>NZ_JACJUD010000002.1:360421-838530 GCF_014174475.1 Aquipseudomonas ullengensis | reverse complement strand
GTTCAATCTGAGCCATGATCAAACTCTTCAGTTCAATACTGCTTGGGTTTTGAGAAAACCCTAAACTTGGCTCAGCAATCGCAAATCTCTCTATTACTAAAGAGTTAACTCTCGAATTAACGAGTGTTGCTTTGTGATGCTGATAATCAGGTGACTATCAGTCTTACCTCACAAGCACCCACACGAATTGCTTGATTCAGTTGTTAAAGAGCGTTTCGATTAAGCCTTTCGTCTCAACCGAGGCCGCGCATTCTACAGCAGCCTTTCTTTCTGTCAACCAGTTTCGAAGAATTTTTCGTTTCCTCTCAACCGCTTGCGCTTCCGATCTGCTTGCGCTTCACATCAGCGGGAGGCGAATTCTACAGCGTTCAAACTCGCTGTCAACCACCTCTTTTCAGCATCCTCAGCTCTTTCGAACCGAAGCGCCAACAGGATCAAACCGCCACCCTGCCAGCCCGGCGCATTCTACTCGAATCCGCCACCGGAGCAACCTTTATTTTCGTCTAACTCTTTGTTTATCAAGGAGTTTTCAGATCAGGCTACGCCGGAAGAGGTGCGCATTATAGGCTCGTAGAATTCGCCGTCAACACCTTTCAGAGCAGAAATGGACTTTCCTGCTGATAGGCTGCTTTCGACCCAAGTCAGGCTTGCATGATCCACCCTTCAACGCCCATTGCAGCCTGGCGCAAAGCTTCAGAACGAGTGGGGTGCGGGTGGCAGATCAGCGCGATGTCTTCTGCAGACGCTGCGAACTCCATGGCCACGCAGTACTCACCGACCATCTCACTCACACTAGGCCCCACCATGTGTACCCCCAGGATCTCGTCACTGCGCTCATCGGCAAGGACTTTGACGAAGCCCTCTGCCTCATGATTGATCTTGGCTCGACTGTTCGCCGTGAAGGGGAACTTGCCCACTTTATATAGACGCCCTTCTGCCTTTAGCTGCTCTTCAGTCTTACCTACGCTGGCGACCTCCGGCTTGGTGTAGATGACATTCGGGATTACCCCGTAGTTGACCTCCGCCGCCTTGCCGGCGATGCGCTCGATACAGGCAATCGCCTCATCTTCTGCCTTGTGCGCCAGCATCGGGCCCGAGGTAACGTCCCCGATGATCCAGATCCCAGGCACCGCCGCGGCATGATGATTGTTTTCCAGCATGCCACGGCGGTCCGGTACAACGCCGACCGACTCAAGCCCCAATCCCTCAGTAAATGGACGACGACCGATGGCTACCAGCACATAGTCCGCCTGCAGCACCTGCGCCTCGCCACCACTAGCCGGCTCGATACTCAACTCGACAGACTCTGCCTTTACCTTCGCCGATGTCACTTTCGAACCCAGACGAAAAGCCATGCCCTGTTTGCTCAGGGAGCGCTGCAAAGTTTTGCCCACTTCCTCATCCAGCCCCGGACAGATCCGATCCAGGTACTCGACAACCGTCACTTCGGTGCCGAGCCGGCGCCAGACCGAACCCAGCTCCAGGCCAATCACTCCAGCGCCGATCACGACCAGGTGCTTGGGCACTTCCGGCAATGACAGCGCCCCAGTTGAATCCAGGATGCGCTTGTTATCGATATCCACACCCGGCAACGGAGTCGGCTCCGAGCCCGTCGCGATCACCACATTCTTGGCCTGCAGCTCTTGCTGCGAACCGTCGGCTAGCGCAACCACCACCCGCCCTACTCCATCCAGCCGCCCCCAACCCTTGATCCACTCGACCTTGTGCTTGCGAAAGAGGAACTCGATGCCCTTGGTGAGCGCAGTGACGCTGTCATTCTTCTGTTTCATCATCTGCGCCAGGTTAAGAGTCGGCTTGACCTCGATACCCAAGGTGGCGAACTCCGTACCCAACGCTGCCTCGTACAACTCGGAGGCATGCAGCAACGCCTTGGACGGCATGCAGCCGACATTCAGGCAGGTGCCGCCCAGCGTCTCGCGCCCCTCGACGCAAGCCACCTTGAGCCCTAGCTGCCCCGCACGGATGGCCGCGTTATAACCGCCGGGGCCGCCCCCGATAATCACCACGTCGTATGCACTCATGACGAACACTCCTCAAGCCCATGGCAAGTTGGCAAACAGCGACGCACCACACCCACGCGAATCGCTACCTATATAAGAAGAACGCCCTCCGACTTCAGGGCGAGTACATTGAGTAGAAGAACCATAGGTCAGGGCAGCCCACCTCGCCGCTCGCCATACACCGTGCTGCGATCCGCGACAGGTACTCACAACCCCACTCGATAGAGCCCGCCAATCCACCCCGCGCCATCATTGAATTACGCATGACATGTATACACGCCATTTGAATTATGGTCATAATATTTTCAACCAAAGGCCATTCCTTGAATCACGGCCACATTCCACCCACCCAGCGCAGGATCCTAGCCATGACCTCCATCGTTATTGCCGGTTACGCACGGTCTCCGTTTCACTTCGCCAAGAAAGGCGGACTGATCAACCTACGCCCGGATGATCTGGCAGCGCAGGTGCTGCGTGGCCTGGTCAACAAGCTCGACCTCGACCCCGCCGAAGTGGAAGACGTCATCATGGGTTGCGCCTATCCCGAGGCGGAGCAAGGCATGAACATCGCCCGCATTGCCAGTTTCCGGGCGGGCTTTCCTGAAACCCTGGGTGGCGCGACGGTCAACCGCTTCTGCGGCTCCTCGATGACGGCTATCCACTTCGCGGCCGGGCAGATCATGCTGGGCGCCGGTGATGCCTTCATCTGCGCCGGGGTCGAATCGATGACCCGCGTACCCATGGGCGGTTTCAACATCTCGCCCAACCCGACGCTGATGCAGGACTTCCCGCAGGTCTACATGGCCATGGGTTACACCGCCGAGGAAGTGGCCAAGCGCTTCGAGGTCAGCCGTGAAAAACAGGAAATCATGGCGGTCGAGTCTCACGCCAAGGCCGCCAGCGCCCGTGAGCGCGGCTTGCTTGTCGACGAGATTGTGCCGATCACCACGCCGGATGGCCTGGTCAACGAGGACGGCTGCATCCGCCCCGGAACCAATGTCGAAGCCCTGGCAGGCCTCAAGCCAGCCTTCGGCGGTAGCGTCACAGCTGCGACTTCTTCGCCGCTGACTGACGGCAGTGCCGCCGTGCTGGTGTGTACCGAAGAATTCGCACGCAGCCGCGGCCTGGAAATCCTCGCACGGATCAAAGCCGTAGCCGTCGGCGGTTGTGCGCCGGACATCATGGGCATGGGCCCCGTGGTCGCCACCCGCAAGGTGCTGGAACGAGCGGGCCTGAGTATCGATGACATCGACTTGGTGGAAATCAACGAAGCCTTCGCCAGCCAATCCATCGCCTGCGTGCGCGAACTGGGCCTGGATATGGCCAAGGTCAACCTCGATGGCGGCGCCCTGGCGCTCGGTCATCCACTCGGCGCAACCGGCGCGCGCATCACCGGTAAAGCCGCGTCACTGCTCAAACGTACTGGCGGGCGCTACGCCATTGCCACCCAGTGCATCGCTGGTGGTCAGGGCGTGGCGACGCTGCTCGAAGCCGTCGACAACTGAGGGTAAAAACAGCCTGTCGTAGCCGTGGGGCGCAATGCCCTGTTGCTACGGCAGGCTGTATCCGTATATCGCCAGAGTTGTCGCCAGGCGTGGCGAACGGGTTAAGATGTCAGTCAGCATCCTAATCCTCCCGCAGAGGCACCCAGCCATGCGCTATTCCGAAGACCACAAAGCCAATACCCGCCAACGCATCATCGAGGAGGCTTCGCGCCTGTTTCGCCGCGATGGTGTCGGGGCCACCGGCCTGCAGCCGTTGATGAAGACGCTCGGCCTGACCCACGGCGGTTTCTATGCGCATTTCAAATCCAAGGATGAACTGGTCGAGATCGCCCTTGAGCATGCAGCAAACGAGTTGCAGGTCAGCGCCAAGGAAAGCCTCGACAGCGAGACCCCGCTGCCCACCTTCATCGCCCGCTATCTGTCCTCCACGCACCAGGCCAATCCAGGCGCCGGCTGCCCGCTGCCGACCATGAGCGCCGAGCTGGGCCAGCGCGGCCAGCCCAGCCCGCAGACCGATCAGATCATTCTTGATCGCCTGGGCATGATCGAGGCCGCCATGGGCGGTGAAGATGCTGACGAGAAAAGCGTGCTGTTGCTCTCGGCGATGGTCGGCGCGCTGCTGCTATCGCGCAGCGCCCAGGACCCGCAGCTGGCCGAGCGCCTGCTGAAAACCACGCGCAAGCTGTTGATCGAACAAACCGCCACGCAACACTGAAACGAAAGCCCCTGACCTGCTTGGCCAGGGGCCTGCTGTGGCACTTACTTGTAACGCGCCGCCGCGCTGTTACGAGACAGGTTGGGACCGAGCTTGCCGCGCGCGTTGACCAGCGCATTCCAGTCAGCGGCATCCGGCAGTGAAGGAATAGTGATCAGCTCGCCCTGATCGAACCCCGTCAGCGCTGCATCGACCATCTCCCCGACTTCCATGATCATCTCCGGCGGCAACGCCTTCTCGTCCATCCCCGAACGTTCCCAGATCTCCGTGCGCGTCACCCCTGGACACACGGCCTGCAGCTGCACGCCCTGCTTGCCGATTTCCCCATGCAGGGTTTGCGTCAGGCTCAGCACATAGGCTTTCGACGCGCTGTACACCGCGTTGAACATCTCCGGTGCCAAGGCCACTACCGAAGCGATATTGATGATCCCGCCACGCCCGGCGGCCGAGAAGGTGGCCGAGGCGGCGGCTGCCAGGTGTGTCAGGGCGACGATGTTGAGCTGGATCAGCGCATCGACCTTAACCAGGTCCGCTTCGGCCAGGCTGCCATTCATCGCTACACCGGCGTTGTTCACCAGCAGCGTGATCGTTGCGTCGCTACGCAGGCGCTGGGCGACAACCTGGGTATCGGCCGGGCTGGTCAGGTCCGCCTTGAGTACCTCGACTGTCACCCCATGCGCCTGGCTCAAACGCGCCGCCATGGCCTCCAGCCGCGACAGATCACGGGCCACCAACAGCAGGTCAAAACCGCGACTGGCCAGCCGTTCGGCATAGGTGGCGCCGATGCCGGAAGAAGCGCCAGTGACCAATGCTTTACCTTTAATCGTGTGCAAGCTCATCGCAACGCTCCTCTGGTGACCCTGTAAGTCGGGAAAATTCATTTATATTACGACCGAAATACTAGCATGTGGTTTCAGCAAAACCTACTGAGTAAAGCTGCCCAGCGGCAGCTTGCGACAAAGGGTTCGGTCAGGAGAGAAAGCGAGCAATCAGTTCTGGCTGGCGCCACGCTGGCCGAACGCGACCAGCAGGCCGCACAGGCAGATGATGCAGATACCCAGGATCGCCCAGGCATCGGGCATGTGATCGAACAACAGGAAGCCCAGCAGGCCGGCGAAGACGATCTGCCCATAGCCGAACGGCGCCAGCAGGGTTGGCGAGGCGAAGCGGAAGGATTGCGTCAACAGCATGTGCCCGCCCATGCCACAGGCGCCCAGCGCCAACATCAGCAGGGCCTGGCCGAGGGTCTGCGGTGCCTGCCAGAAGAACGGCACCAGCGCGGTCATGATCAGGGTATTGATCAGCCCGGTGAGGAAGTTGCTGGTCGAGGGACTGTCATGGCTGCTGAGGATGCGCGTGATCAGCTGATAGAAGCCGAAGCACAGTGCCGAAGCCAAGGGATACAGGATCTCCACGGTAAACAGCGCCGAACCGGGGCGGACGATGATCAGCACCCCGACCAAGCCGCCCAGCACCGCCAACCACTGGCCGAGGCTGACTCGCTCATGCAGCAGCGGCACCGACAGGGCCAGCACCAGCAGCGGCGCGAGGAAGTTCACCGCCGTGGCCTCCGCCAGCGGGATATGGCGCAATCCGGTGGTGAAGAACAGACTGGTGCCGATCAGGCACAGCGCACGCAATAGCTGCAACCACGGCCGCCCCGTACGCAGCACCCCCAAGCCTTCACGCGGCAGAAAGAAACCTGCCAGCAGCAAGGTGTGCACCAGGTAGCGCACCCACACCACCATGACGATCGGGTAAATACCCGACAGGTATTTGGAAATCGCGTCGTGGCTGGAGAACAGGAAGATCGCCAGGCACACCAGCAGGATGCCCTTCAAGGGCTCGTCGGCGCGGCGGGTGGGAACGGGTGGCAGGCTCATGCAAGGCTCGGGGGGAATACTAAATAGCAGGCTAACAGTTAGCCTGCTTCAAGATATCCCCGGATCGGCAACGACTCAAGTCATGGATCGCCAGCGGGGATCACATCAGTCCTGCAGCGATTCCACACCCATCTCGTCCCACACCTCTTCCGCCAGGTGGAAGGTGGCGTTGGCCGCCGGGATGCCGCAATAGATCGCGCTCTGCATCAGCACTTCCTTGATCTCTTCGCGGGTCACGCCGTTGTTCTTGGCGGCTTTGAGGTGCAGCTTGAGTTCACCTTCGCGGTTCATGCCGATCAGCATGGCGATGGTGATCAGGCTGCGGGTATGCCGTGGCAGGCCGGGGCGGGTCCATATGTCACCCCAGGCGTGGCGGGTGATCATTTCCTGGAACTCTTCGTTGAACGGCGTGAGGTTGTTCAGGCTGCGGTCGACGTGGGCGTCGCCCAGCACCGCGCGGCGTACCTGCATACCGGCTTCGTAGCGTTGTTTTTCGTCCATTTCTTGCTCCATGGATAAATGCAGGCCCGGTAGGAGCGAGCTCTGCTCGCGAACGTAGGCAGCGCAACAGCTTCGCGAGCAGAGCTCGCTCCTACACAGAGCCAAGCGGCGTCAGGCTTGCAGGAAATCCAGCACGCGCTGGGTGAACAGCTCGCCGGCTTCGACATTGGACAGGTGCGCAGCGTGGAACTCGACCATCTGCGCCCCCGCCACACGCTCCACCAGGAAGCGCCCATCGGTCGGCGTGGTCACGACGTCCTGTGTACCGCAGACCACCAGCAGCGGCAGCTTGATCGACGCCACCTGCTCGCGAAAATCCGCATCGCGCACCGCCGCACAGTTGGCCGCATAGCCTTCTGGCGAGGTGGCCGCGAGCATGCCGACCACCGGTTCGACCTTGGCCGACTCGGTAATCGCGAACTCCGGGGTGAACCAGCGTGCCACCGAGGCATCACGCAACGCCCGCATGGCGGCCGAACCATCGCGCAACACGGTTTCGATGCGTGGGTTCCACACCTCCGGACTGCCGATCTTGGCTGCGGTGTTGCACAGCACCACGCGTTGCAGGCGCTCAGACGCGTTGACCGCCAGCCACTGGCCAATCAGCCCGCCCATGGACAGGCCGCAGAAATGCGCACGAGGGATATCCAGCGCATCCAGCAGGGCCAGCACGTCGCGGCCATTCTGCTCGATGCTGTAAGGCCCCTCACTGACCAGCGATTTGCCGTGGCCACGGGTGTCGTAACGCAGCACCCGAAAATGCTCGGTGAACGTCGGGATCTGCGCATCCCACATATGCAGGTCGGTGCCCAGGGAGTTGGACAACACCAGCACCGGCGCAGTCGCTGGGCCTTCGAGCAGGTAATTCAGTTCGCCATCGGCGAGTTTTACGGCAGGCATGCAAAGCTCCTAGCGGGAGAAATTCTGGTGTTCGGCCACGGCACGCTCGACCCACAGGCGGGCCTGGCCGAGGTAATGGGCAGGATCGAGCAGGCGGTCCAGCTCGCTGGCGGACAACTGCGCCGTCACTTCGGCCGTTTCGCCCAGCACCTGGCGCAGATGAGCGCCCTGCTCCACCGCGCGGCGGCAGCACTGTTCGATCAGGTGGTGCGCGGCATCGCGGCCAAGGCGCTGGGCCAGGGCGATGCTCACCGCCTCGGCCAGCACCAGGCCCTGGGTCAGTTCGAGGTTGTGGCGCATGCGCGCGGCGTCCACTTCCAGCCCCGGCACCACCAGCAGCGCCTGCTGCAGTGCACCGGAAACCAGGCAGCAGAGCTCCGGCAGGGTTTCCCACTCGGCATGCCACAGCCCCAAGCTGCGTTCATGTTCCTGCGGCATGGCTGCGAACATAGTCGCCACCAGGCCCGGTGCGCGGGTGGCGGCACCAATCAATACCGCCGCACTGACCGGGTTGCGCTTGTGCGGCATGGTCGAGGAACCGCCCTTGCCCGGCGCCGACGGCTCGAACAGCTCGCCGGCTTCTGTCTGCATCAACAGGCTGATGTCACGGCCGAGCTTGCCCAGGCTACCGGCCAGCATCCCCAGCAGGCTGGCGAACTCCACCAGGCGATCACGCTGGGTGTGCCAGGGTTGCTCCGGCAAGGTCAGCTCCAGCTCGGCAGCCAGCGCTTCGGCCACCGCCAAGCCCTGATCGCCCAGGGCAGCCAGGCTGCCGGAAGCGCCGCCGAACTGCAGCGACAGCAACCGCGGTTTGAGTTCCCGCAAGCGCTGGCGGTGACGGGTCACAGCGCCCAGCACCCCAGCGAGCTTCATGCCCAGGGTTACCGGCGTGGCATGCTGCAGCCAGGTGCGCCCGGCCAGCGGAGTGTCGGCATGGCGCGTGGCCTGCTCGGCCAGGCTGGCGGCCAGTTGTTCCAGGTCGTTTTCCAGCAACACGATGGCGGCGCGCAATTGCACAACCAGCCCGCTATCCATTGCATCCTGGCTGGTGGCGCCCAAGTGCACATGGCGCTCGGCCTCGGCATCGTGGGTGGCAATCTGTTTGCCCAGCGCCTTGACCAGCGGGATGGCCGAATTACCGGCACTGGCAATGGCCACCGCCAAGGCGGCGAAGTCATACAACTCGGCCTGGCAGGCGGCTGCAATAGGCGCCACTGCGCGCTGCGGAATCACCCCGACGCGTGCCTCGGCCCGAGCCAGCGCGGCTTCGAAATCCAGCATGCCCTGCACCCGGCCGTGATCGCAGAAGATCGCGCGCATCGCCGGCTGGGTGAAGTAGGTGTCGAACAACTGGTTGCTCGCTGTAGCGCTCATGGAATTCCTTAGGGCGCGCACCAGGATGCGCGCCAGCCAATCAGTGATCGTTATGCAGATAAGCGGCCTGTTTCGGCAGCCGCAGGCTGAACAGGAATGCTATCGCCATCATCACGGTAACGTACCAATAAAAGGTGTTCTCCATGCCGATGCTTTTCAGTCCCAGGGCGACATATTCCGCCGAGCCACCAAACATCGCATTGGCCACCGCATAGGCCAGCCCCACCCCCAGCGCACGCACTTGCGGCGGGAACATCTCGGCCTTCACCAAGCCGCTGATGGAGGTGTAGAAACTGACGATGGCCAGAGCCAGGGTAATCAGGGCGAATGCCAGGACCGGGTTGGTGACGGTTTTCAGCGTCAGCAGGATCGGCACCGTGCACAGCGTGCCCAGGGCGCCGAACCAGAGCATCGAGTTACGCCGACCGATCTTGTCCGAGAGCATGCCGAACAGCGGCTGCATGCACATATAAAGGAACAGCGCGCCGGTCATGATGAAGCTGGCGGTCTTGGCGTGCATGCCGGCCGTGTTGACCAGGTACTTCTGCATATAGGTGGTGAAGGTGTAGAAGATCAGCGAGCCGCCGGCGGTGTAGCCGAGCACGGTGATGAAGGCTGCCTTGTGGTGCTTGAACAGCGCCGCGACGCTGCCGGCGTCCTTGTCCTGACGGCTCTCGGCGGTGGTGGTCTCTTCCAGGCTGCGGCGCAGCAGCAACGAGATCACCGCTGCCACAGCGCCGACCACGAAGGGAATCCGCCAGCCCCAGGCGCGCAGCTCATCTTCAGTGAGCAACTGCTGCAAGATCACCACCAGCAGCACCGCCAGCAGTTGCCCGCCGATCAGGGTCACGTACTGGAACGAAGCGAAGAAACCGCGCTGGCCACGCAGCGCCACTTCACTCATGTAGGTCGCGGTAGTGCCGTATTCGCCACCCACCGACAGGCCCTGGAACAGGCGCGCCATCAGCAGCAGCGCCGGTGCCCAGGCACCAATGCTGGCGTAGGTCGGCAGGCAGGCGATCACCAGCGAGCCGGCGCACATCATCAGCACCGAAATCATCATCGAGTTCTTGCGCCCGTGCTTGTCGGCCACCCGGCCAAACAGCCAGCCGCCAATGGGGCGCATCAGGAAGCCCGCCGCAAACACGCCGGCGGTGTTGAGCAGCTGCACCGTCGGGTCGTCGGAAGGGAAGAACGCGGGGGCGAAATAGATGGCGCAGAAGGCATAGACATAGAAGTCGAACCATTCCACCAGGTTGCCCGAGGAGGCACCGACAATCGCGAAGATGCGCTTACGGCGCTCTTCGCCGGTGTAATGCGTGGCAGTCATATTTTGTTACTCATCAGAGGGTTTGCCTGAGGCTAGACCCGTGCATACGCACCCCCGTTCAATCCAATCCAGCGCGAGATGCGTCATGCCGTGGCGCTGGCCATGAGCTTTGCGCACCTGGATCCCCGCCTTCGCGGGGATGACGGTGGTGTTGGATAGATCGCGTACGTTCAAACAACCTCGTCATCCCCGCGAAGGCGGGGATCCAGAAGAAGCTTCCGCCACCGCGAGAAGTGACCTAGACCGCCTGAATCGCGATCGCCAGACCCTGCCCTACCCCAACACACATGGTCGCCAGGGCCAGCTTGCCGCCGGTTTTCTGCAACTGGTGTACCGCAGTCAGCACCAGGCGATTACCGCTCATGCCCAACGGATGGCCGAGGGCGATGGCGCCGCCATTGGGGTTTACCTTGGCGTTGTCGTCGGCCAAACCCAGGTCGCGGGTGACGGCCAGGCCCTGGGCGGCGAAGGCTTCGTTCAACTCGATCACGTCGAAGGCGTCGATGCTCAGGTTCAGCCGCGCCAGCAGCTTGCGCACCGCCGGGATCGGGCCGATGCCCATGACCCGTGGCGCCACGCCGCCGCTGGCCATTCCGAGCACTTTGGCCCGTGGCGTCAGGCCGAATTTCTTTACCGCTTCAGCCGAGGCCAGGATGATCGCCGAAGCGCCATCGTTAAGGCCCGAGGCGTTGCCGGCGGTGACGGTTTTATCGGCGCCGTTGACCGGTTTCAGCTTGGCCAGGCCCTCGGCATTGGTATCGGCACGCGGGTGCTCGTCCACGCTGATCAGCGTGTCGCCTTTCTTGCCCTTGATCAGCACCGGCACGATTTCTTCGGCGAAGTAACCGGACTCCTGGGCGGCGGCAGCGCGTTGCTGGCTGCGCAGGGCGAAAGCGTCCTGATCGGCGCGGCTGACCTGGTAATCCTCGGCGACGTTGTCACCGGTGACCGGCATCGGGTCGACGCCGTACTGCTCTTTCATCAGCGGGTTCACAAAGCGCCAGCCGAGGGTGGTGTCTTCCAGTTTCTGGCCGCGGCCAAAGGCGCTGTCGGCTTTGCCCATGACGTAGGGCGCGCGGGTCATCGACTCGACGCCGGCGGCAATGGCCAATTCCATCTCGCCGCTGGCGATGGCACGGAACGCTGCGCCCACCGCTTCCATACCGGAGGCGCAGAGGCGGTTGAGGGTCACGCCCGGCACCGTTTCCGGCAGGCCGGCGAGCAGCACGGCCATGCGTGCGACGTTGCGGTTGTCTTCGCCGGACTGGTTGGCGCAGCCCATGAACACTTCGTCCAGGGCGCTCCAGTCCACCTGCGGGTTGCGCTCCATCAGGGCCTTGAGCGGAATCGCCGCCAGGTCATCGGCACGCACCGGCGCCAGGCCACCATTCAGGCGACCGATCGGCGTACGCACGGCATCGCAGATAAAGACGTCGCGGGTCATTCCTCACCCCCGGCCTGGCCGTGGGCAGCCGCCGTGCGTGCTTCGAGGGCGCGCAGGGCTTCCAGTTCGTGGGCTTGCGGCGCTTCGGTGACGCTGACGTTGTCGGCGAAGCGGATCTGCCAGCCAGTCGCCTCAATCACCTGCTCACGGGTCACGCCCGGGTGCAGGGAGGTCACGATGAATTCGTTGGTGCCGGCTTCCGGCTCCATGATGCACAGGTCGGTGATGATGCCGACCGGCCCTTTGCCGGGCAGGCCGAGACGCTGGCGGTGGTCGCCGCCCTCGCCGAAACCGACCGAGGTAATGAACGCCAGTTTGTCGACAAAGGTGCGGTGCGATTGCTTGAGGATGATCAGCACCGACTTGGCCGAACCGGCGATTTCCGGCGCGCCACCGGCACCGGGCAGACGCACTTTCGGCTTGTGGTAATCACCGATCACCGTGGTGTTGATGTTGCCGAACTTGTCGACCTGGGCTGCGCCGAGGAAGCCGACGTCAATGCGCCCGCCCTGCAGCCAGTAGCGGAAGATCTCGCCGGTGGGCACCACGGTGTCGGCGGTTTCCGCCAGTTCGCCGTCACCGATGGACAGCGGCAGCACAGTCGGTTTGGCGCCAATTGGGCCGGATTCGTAGATCAGCACCACATCCGGCGAAGAAGTCAGGCGCGCCAGGTTGGCAGCCTTGGAAGGCAGGCCGATACCGACAAAACACACCGAGCCATTTTTCAGGCGGCGGGCGGCGGCGACGGTCATCATTTCATTGGTGTTGTAGGCGCTCATTACTTGGCCTCCGCGTGTTGCTGGCTGGAGAGCTTGGCTTGGAAGGCGGCGAAGTCTTCGGTGCCGCGAATGTACTCATCGATCCACGCGGTGAAGGTTTCACGGTCGCGGGCAATCGGGTCCCAGGCCTGGTAGAAGCGGTTGTCGCGCTCGTAGTAGCCGTGGGCGTAGGACGGGTGCGCGCCACCGGGCACATGGCACACGGCGGTCAGCGCCCAGGTCGGCAGGACGCAGGCGTTCATCGGCGCGTTGAGGTCGTCGACGATTTCTTCCACGGTGACGATGCAGCGCTTGGCCGCCAGGGCCGCTTCCTTCTGCACGCCGAGAATGCCCCAGAGCAATACGTTGCCCTTGCGGTCGGCCTTCTGCGCGTGAATCACGGTGACGTCCGGGCGCACCGACGGCACGGCCGCCAGCACTTCGCCGGTGAATGGGCAGGTGACCGTCTTGATCAGCGGGTTGACCTTCGGCAGGTCGGAACCGGCGTAGGCACGCAGCACCGCAAACGGCAGGCCCGAGGCGCCGGCGACGTAAGAGTTGGCCAGGTCGGCATGGCTGTGTTCTTCGATCTCCAGCGCATGCGGCCAGTCTTTTTCGACGGCGTCACGCAGGCGGTGCAGCGAGCCGACACCAGGATTGCCACCCCAGGAAAACACCAGGCGCTTGGCGCAACCGGCACCGATCAGCAGGTCGTAAACCAGGTCCGGGGTCATGCGCACCAGGGTCAGGTCTTTCTTGCCCTGGCGGATCAGCTCGTGGGACGCGGCAGTCGGAATCAGGTGGGTAAAGCCTTCGAGGGCAACTTTGTCGCCGTCGTGGACGAAGCGTTCGACCGCTTCGCGCAGGGAAATGATTTCGGCCATGGTGGTTCTCTTGTGGTTACGAGGCGCAGGCTCGCCGGTGATAAAGAAGGTACCGTCGAGCCCGCCGGCAAACAATTCGATAATCGACTACATGTGCGATTATCGAACGAATTAACTATGCGAAGCGGGTAGAGTCGTAGGGCGTGCGCACCGCGAAGGCACGCCGCGCCAAGGGGTGACTCAGGTGGCGTCGGCGTGGCTGACCAGGCCCTTGATCACCACTGCCACACTGGCGATGGCGGCCGGTACGACCAGCGCGGTCAGTACCTGCTCGAAGTTCCAGCCCAGCCCCAGCAGCGTGGCGCCGGCCCAGGCGCCGAGGATGGCGCCGAAGCGGCCGATGCCAAGCATCCACGACACGCCGGTAGCGCGGCCCTGGGTCGGGTAGAAGCGCGCGGCCAGCGACGGCATCGCCGACTGCGCGCCGTTGATGCACATGCCGGCCAGCAGCACGAGCGTCGCCAGCAGGGTCACTTCGCCCAGGCTCTGGCCCACGCAGTAGGCAAACACGCCGGCCAGCAGGTAGAAGCAACCGATGACCTTGTGCGGGTTGTAGCGATCCATCGCCCAGCCCACGCCCACCGCGCTGAGCACCCCGCCGAACTGGAACAGCGCACCGATGAACGCCGCCTGTTCCATGCTCGCGCCGCCGTCGCGCATCAGCGTCGGCAGCCAGCTGGTGAGCAGGTAGACGATGACCAGGCCCATGAAATAGGTCAGCCACAGCAGCAGGGTGCCGGCGCTGTAAGCACCGGAGAACACCACCTTGAGCACGTTGCGGCTCTGCACGATGTTCTGTTCCGGCACGCTGAAATCACCGGCCAGGGCAACCTGCGCCGGGGCGATCGGCGCCAGCACCTTGCGCACCTTGTCCGCGCCGCGATTGCGCACCACCAGGAAACGCGCCGACTCCGGCAGCCACACCAGCAGCACCAGCGCCAACAGCAGCGGCAGCAAGCAACCGAGCAGCAGCAGGCTGTGCCAGCCGAACGCCGGAATCAGCTTGGCGGAAACGAAACCACCACAAGCCATGCCCAGGTTGAAGCCGCAGAACATGCTGGTCACCAGCAGCGACTTGAGCCGCTCCGGGGTGTACTCGGACAGCAGCGTGGTGGCGTTGGGCATCGCCGCGCCCAGGCCCAGGCCGGTGAGGAAACGCAGCAGCACCAGCTGCTCGACATTGCCGCTGTAGGCGGAAAGCAGGCTGAACAGGCCGAACAGGAACACCGCCCCCACCAGCACCAGCTTGCGCCCGAAGCGGTCGGCCAGCGGCCCGGAGCCGAGGGCGCCGAAGACCATGCCGATCAGCGCGGCACTCATCACCGGGCCGAGGCTGGCGCGGTCGATGCCCCAGTCCTGGGTCAGCGCCGGGGCGATGAAGCCCATGGCGGCGGTATCCAGGCCATCGAGGAAAACAATCAGGAAGCACAGCAACACGATGCGCCATTGGTAGCGCGACAGGGGTTGGGCATTGATGAAGGACTGAACGTCCAGGGTGCCGGTGGCAGGCAATTGGGCGGAGCTGGTCATAGCAGGATTCCTGTGATTTTTGCTTCGCATCACCGCAGCCCGGGGGCTGGCAGCAACGAACATGCGAACGGAACAGGAAAGAGCAGCAGGCAGGACGATAGCGGCTTCGCAGCAAAAGCTGGCGCTGCGGGCGGCTGGTGGCCGTGACGGTCTCTCATTGTTCTTATTGGGGGCCGTTCGAGGAACGGCCTGCCGAAACAGTACGGAGAGCACCGAGGGCGTTCAATTCGATAATCGACTAACTGGGCGTTTACCGAACAACTCTTCCACCTGCCACACGCAGCGGAACGACCGATTGGCCGCCCCGCTACGGCACCGGGCTCAGTGGAACAGGCGCGTGCTCAGCTCGTTGCTGGCTTCCAGCAGCACCGGCAGGAAGCGGCTTTCCAGCTCCTGGCGGGAGATGCGGCTGACGTGGGTGCCGACGTTCAGCGCGGCCAGCACCTGGCCGGCGGAATCCTTGAGCGGCACGGCAATCGAGCGCAGGCCGACTTCCAGTTCCTGGTCGATGATCACCCAGCCCTGCTGGCGAATCTCGGCGATGTTGGCGCGCAGGCCTTCCAGGGTATGCACGGTGCGGCTGGTCTTGATCTGCAGGTCGGCGTGGGTGAGGTAATCCTCCAGCGCCAGATCGTCCAGGCCGGCCAACAGGATGCGCCCCATGGACGTGCAGTAGGCCGGCAGGCGGCTGCCGACGCTGAGGTCCACCGAGATCAGCCGTTGTGGCGTCGCCGAGCGGGCGATGTAGAGAATTTCGTCGCCCTCCAGGGTGGCCATCGAACAGGCCTCGTGCAGCTGCTCGCTGATGCGATCGAGGATCGGCTGGGCGGTGACCGCCAGCGGCGTCGACGACAGGTAGGCATGGCCCAGGGTCAGCACCTTAGGCAGCAGCGAGTAGGTACGCCCGTCGGTGGTGGCGTAGCCGAGCTTCATCAGGGTGTGCAGGCAACGGCGCACGGCAGCGCGCGGGATCTCGGTGCGGTGGCTGATCTGGGCGATGGTCAGGTGGCGCTTGCGCTCCTGAAAGGCATGGATCACCGCCAGGCCACGGGCCAGCGAGGTCATGAAGTTCGGGTCGCCGGTGAAGGCTTCGATGCGTTTGGCCGGCGAGGCCACAATCGGTGGCGCCAGGGTTGGCAGCGGCAGGCGGGGTTCTTCGCTCATTGTTATTGTCCTGGGAAGCAGAAGGCGAATTTCGGCCGATTATCGAACCAAAGTTCGATAATCGCAATTGACCGACGCGAGCTCGGCTCTTACCGTGGGCCCGCCGTCGATATGCTCTTGAGTCACTGGTCAGGTACTGGCTGTCGCGGCAAGGCTTCGCTCACGAGGTGAAGCCTTTCTTTCCCCTCCAAGTCTCGTCGGAGGCACGCTACCCGCGTGTCGCCGGCCGGCTTACCCCCTTTCGGGCGTGGCCACCACCGGCACCGCCTTGAGCTGGCGCATTCGGCTCAGCGTGCGGGCGAAGTCCACCGCATTGCCGCCTTCAGCCAACTGCTCCAAGGGCACGCTGGAATACAACTGCAGATGCAGCGCACGGTCGTAGGCGATGTCGATGAAGTTGAGAAAACGCTGGCTGACGCTCTGCGGGTAATCACCCAGACGCCCCAGGCCGCCCACCGCCATCTGCGGGAAATGCTCGATCAGCCACAGGTAGTCACCCGCCGAGCGCGGCGTGGCAAACAGCTCAGTGAAATCCAGCCAGGCGCGCTGCGGCTCGTAGGCATGCACGCGCAAGGGATGGTGATTGACCTCCAGCACCTGGTCGTACAACGCACCGTCGCCCAGGCCCAACTGCTGACGAATCAGCGCACCGCCATCCTCCGGCTCGGGCCAGTGGAAACTGCCCCAGGCCTCCAGCTCGGTAGAGCGCTGCCGGTAATCCTCGCCACCATCCAGGGAAAACACGCTGAAGCGTTTTTCGATCAGTGCGATGGCCGGTTTGAAACGCTCGCGGTAGAGCGGATTGGGGCACAACTTGTCGGGGCTGTAGTTGGAGGTGCAGACCAGGCCCACGCCCTCCTCCACCAGCACCTTGAGCAGGCGCCCGAGGAGCATGGCATCGCCGATGTCGTGCACATGGAATTCGTCGAAACACAGCAGCCGCGTCTGCCCGGCGATCTCCCGCGCAACGCGGGCCAGCGGGTCGGACTGGCCGGCGAAATCCTGCATGCGCACCTGCAGTTCCTGGAGGAAGGCATGGAAGTGCACGCGGCGCTTGCCCTCCACCGGCGCGGCGGCGAAGAAGGCATCCATCACGAAACTCTTGCCGCGCCCCACGCCGCCCCACAGGTAGATACCCGCCTGCGGACGGCGGAACCAGCCCTTGCGCCCGCCGAGGAACTCACCCAGCCAGTCGCCGAGCTGCTCGATGGCAGCCAGCTGCGCGCCATCGGCACGGTAGCCGCGAGCGTCGAGCAGATCAGTGAAATGTCGGCGAACCCGCTGTACCACCGGCTCGACGAGTGGACCCCGCTCGGGGTCCCGTGGCTTAGAAGTCAAAGAAGACCGTTTCCCCTTCCCCCTGGATACGAATATCAAAGCGGTAAGCGAGCTTGCCGTCCACCTCGCAGCGCTCTGCCACCAGGGTTTCGCGGCGTTGCGGCTGCTCGATCAGGTTGAGCACCGGGTCCTTGGCGTTGGCCTCGGCCTCGTCGGCGAAGTACAGGCGGGTCTGCAGGTGGATATTGATGCCACGGGCGAACAGCGAGACGTTGATATGCGGCGCCATCGGCACGCCGGCGGCGTTGTTCACCACGCCCGGCTTGATGGTGTACAGCGTCCAGCCACCGGCATCGAAGGTGGTGGCCGTGCGGCCGAAGCTGTTGAAGGGCTTGTCCAGGTTGAAGTCGGCGTCGTAGCTGCCTTGGTGGTCGGCCTGCCAGAACTCCAGGAACGAATCGCGCACCAGGTGGCCGTTGCCGTCGTAGACATTGCCCAGCAGCACGATGTGCTCGCCCGGCGCACCCGGCTTGGCCATCTCGTTCCAGATTTCCTGCTCGCGCGCCGGGTTGCCGGCAGCGGTCAGGGCCAGGCCGATGTGCACATAGGGGCCGGCGGTTTGCGAGGGGGTTTCGTTGAGCAATTGAATAGGCATGGACTGACCCTCCTCAGCAGTTTTCGAAATGGGTTTTACGCTGGCCGCGCAGCACGATATCGAAGCGATAGGCCAGGCAATCCATCGGATTGGCCGCGCTCATGTCCAGTTTGGCGATCAGGCTCTGCACCGCTTCCGGGTTGGCGATGGACTTGACGATGGGGCACATCGGGATCAGCGGGTCGCCTTCGAAATACAGCTGGGTGATCAGCCGCGTGGAGATCGACGGCCCACTGATGGAAAAGTGGATATGCGCCGGGCGCCAGTCATTCGGGCCATTGCGCCACGGGTACGGGCCGGGCTTGATGGTGCGAAAGCTGTAGTAGCCGTCACGGTCGGTCAGGGCGCGGCCAACACCGCCGAAGTTGGGATCGAGCGGCGCCAGGTAGCGGTCGTTCTTGTGCCGGTAGCGGCCACCGGCGTTGGCTTGCCACATTTCCACCAGGGTATGCGGGATCGGCTTGCCGTACTGGTCGCAGACGCGGCCGGCAACGATGATGCGCTCGCCCACCGGCAGGCCGCCGTTGTTGAAGTTGAGCAGCAGGTCGTTATCGAACTGGCCCAGCTTCAGGTGCGAGAAATCCGGGCCGGTGGTTTCCGAAACGGACTGCGGGATGCTCACCAGCGCCTGGCGCGGCGAGCGGGGAATCGAGGTTTTGTAATCCGGGGTCAGCGCCTTGGGGTGCCAATTGCGGTCGCGGATCACGAAGCGGCTGTTCTGCGCATCGGACATGGCGCTCTCCTGTTGTTCGATTTGTGGAGGCCTGGAATCAGGCAATGGCCGCAGTGTCGAACAGGATGAGTCGAGTGAAAACTGAAAATACCCTGACAATCCATAACCAAATGGTTATGGATAAACCTCTTCACGGTAGTCCTTACCCACCTCGCGCAGGGTCTCCACGCACCAGTGCGCGGCCAGCGATAACGGCAACGACGCGTTGCTGCAGATGCCCACCGAACCGCCGGGTTCCTGGATGCCCAGGTGCAGCTCGACCAATTCGCCGCTGCGCAAATCCAGGCGCACCGCATCCAGCGGCGCTACCCAGACTGCATCGCTGCTCTGCACATAGCGCCGGCTCAAGGCCAGCGACAGGGTTTCCAGACGCTGACGCGACGGGCTGATGCCGCACTGCACGAACAGGCTGTCGGCAAAGCGGCGAATAGTGGTGCCGGCCAGTGGCAGCACCAGGGCGTAGTCGTGCAATGCCTCGCGCACCTGGGGCAAGGCCAGCAGCGGATGGCCGGCGCGTACCACCAGGGTCATCGACTCGCTATACAAGTGCTCGAAGGTCAGGCCGTGGATCTGCGGGCTGTCGGTCATCCTCCCGACCACCAGGTCCAGCTCGCCGACGCGCAACTGCGACAACAGGTAGGCACTCGGCCCGGTCACCACGCTGACCACCAGCGCCGGGTGCTGCTGATGCAGGCGCCGCACCACTTCGGGCAGCAGCAGGGTTTCCACGGTGGACAGCACGCCCAGGCGCACCGCTCCGGCCTCGTATTCGCCGCCGCGCAGGCTGCTCACCCCATCGCGCAATGCCTGCACGCAGGGCCCGGCATAACGCAGGAAGGCCACTCCGGCCTCGGTCAGGCTGACGCCACTCTTGCTGCGCTCGAACAGGCTGGCGGCCAGCAGCTCCTCCAGCTCCTTGAGGGTCTTGGAAATCGCCGGCTGACTGACTGCCAACTTGTCCGCCGCCCGCGCCAGACTGCCCTGCTGCGCGGCCTCGAGGAAGCACACCAGATGGCGAAACTTGATGCGGGTGTCGATGTTCACGGGGACTCCTTGGGGCCGGCTCGGACGCCAAGATACTACGTGAGCAGGCGGTTGATCAGCGCCACGAGCAAGCAAAAGCGCCAAGCGGGTACGGCCCCGTCCTGACGAGAGGCAGGCACAACGCTCGCAGCCTCTATAGAATCGCCGCCTTATTTTTGCGCCTATCGTTACCCGGCAGGCCTCCGAAACCTGGCAGCCACCCACACAGTGGCCGCCGCCCACAGCCACCACCCACAGGTGGAGCTGGCGAACCACGGGAACACCACAGATGATCCATCGCCCCTTCGTGCACCTGATCACCCGCACCAGCCTGGTCGTACAGATCGCCATCGGCCTGGTTGCCGGTATCCTCCTCGCCCTGTTCGCGCCACAGGCCACCGACGAGGTGGGCTTCCTCGGCAGCCTGTTCATCTCCGCGCTGAAAGCAGTGGCGCCGATACTGGTGTTCATTCTGGTGGCCTCGGCCATCGCCAACCACAAGCCAGGCCAACCCACTCACATCCGCCCGATCCTGGTGCTGTACCTGGTTGGCACCCTGTCTGCCGCGATCGTGGCGGTGATCGCCAGCAGCCTGTGGCCTTCGTCCCTGGTGCTCAGCCAGGCGGCCAGCGGCACGACGCCTCCAGGCGGCATCGCCGAGGTACTCAAGACCCTCGCCCTGAACGTGGTGGACAACCCGGTCAACGCCCTGCTGCACGGTAACTTCGTCGGCATCCTGGCCTGGGCGATCGGCCTGGGCGTCGCCATCCGCCATGGCAGCGAAACCACCCGCGCGGTGTTCGCCGACCTGGCCCACGGCGTCACGCTGATCGTGCGCATGGTGATTCGCTGCGCCCCGCTCGGCATCTTTGGCCTGGTCGCCACCACCCTCGCCGATGCCGGCCTCAACGCCCTGCTTGGCTACGCCCACCTGCTTGCCGTGCTGGTTGGCTGCATGCTGTTCGTCGCCCTGGTGGTCAACCCGCTGATCGTGTTCAGCCAGATCCGCCGCAACCCTTACCCGCTGGTTTTCACCTGCCTGCGCGAGAGCGGCATCACCGCGTTCTTCACCCGCAGCTCGGCGGCCAATGTGCCGGTCAACCTGCAACTGGCCGAGCGCCTGGGCCTGCATGAAGACACCTATTCGGTGTCGATCCCACTGGGCGCCACCATCAACATGGCCGGTGCCGCCATCACCATCAGCGTGCTGACCCTGGCCGCCACTCACACCCTGGGCATCAGCGTGGACATCCCCACCGCCATCCTGCTCTGCATGGTCTCGGCCATCTGTGCCTGTGGCGCCTCGGGCGTGGCGGGCGGTTCGCTGTTGTTGATTCCGCTGGCGTGCAGCCTGTTCGGCATCCCCAGCGAGACGGCTCTGCAGGTGGTGGCGATCGGTTTCATCATCGGCATCCTGCAGGACAGCGCGGAAACCGCGCTGAACTCCTCCACCGACGTGCTGTTCACCGCTGCGGCCTGCCTGGCGCGGGACAAGGACTGAGCCCACCCCGCCGCTATTGCTGAGCGCTGCGCTACCGCTGGCAGCGCTGAGCAGCTAATCGACGAGCCCCTGGTAGCAAACTGGCGAGCTGGGCTCGCCCCGGCGCTCCAACTCTTCTTCGAGAAATTCGGCCAGGACCTGGGCGTTGTTCTGCTGGGTTTCACGGGCGGCGAACAGCAGGGTCAGGGTGCCCTGCTCGGCCAGCGCCAGCAGGCCTTGCCAGTGCTCCGGGTGCGCCGCCAGTTCGGCGCGATAGAGCAGGCGGAATTCATCGAACAGCGCCGGATCGTGGCAGAACTGCTGGCGCAGGCTGTTCGACGGCGCCACCTCACGTAGCCAGGCGGCCAGCGCCAGATTGTCCTTCCTGCAACCGCGTGGCCACAGGCGGTCGACCAGTACCCGCTGGCCGTCACTGGCCGCTATCGGCTCATACACGCGCTTGCACTGGATCATCGCGGCGCCTCCTGAGGGTCAGCCCGCCGCCGGCGCCTCGTCCTCTTCACCGTCGTCATCGTTATCGGCGACGACCGCGCCCAGGCACACCAACTGGTGATCGCCCGCCGCATCGGCGATGCGCCAGCTGCCCTCGCCGTGGCTGGCGGCGGCAACCGCATCAGCGGTGAAAGTCCAGACCTTGCGGGTGCGGCCATCCATGCACTCGACCCGCAGCATCGGCTGCTCGCCACTGGCCTGGGCGTCGAGGTCAAACTGCCAGGCATGCAGATCGTCGATCAGCAGCATGTCGGCGGTTTGCAGTTCACTGAGCAGGGTTGGCGTCGCGGTCATGGCAGTCACTCAAACAATCGGGGGGCTCATCATAAGCCAAGCCACCCCCGCAGGCTCAGGCCGGTTGACGGGGCAGCATCAGGCTGGCCTGCAAACCGCCCTGCACCCGGTTGGCCAGGACCACACGACCACCCAGACGCGAGGTGATCATCTGCACAATGGCCAGGCCCAACCCTGCGCCCTGGCTGTTGTCGCGGCGATAGAAGCGCTCGAAAACCTGTTCCAGCTCCTGCGCTTCGATGCCCGGCCCCTGGTCCTCGACGCTGAGCAAAAAGTCCTGTGCCTGGGCGCTCAACAGAACCCGTACCTGGCCACCTGCCGGCGAGAAGTTCACCGCATTGGTCACCAGGTTCTGCAGCGCGATGCCAACCGCCCCGGCATCGGCGTTGATCCGGTAATCGCCCTCCGCCACGTCCAGAGACAACTCCAGCCCCTGCTTGAGCACCCAGGGCGTCAGCTCGGCCAGGGTCTCGCGCACCACCGCCTGCAGGTCGATGCGCGGCCAGTTGCCACGGGCCAGGCTCGGCTCGACACGGGCCATGGTCAGCAACTGGTTGACCACCCGAGTGGCGCGATCAATACCGCCGATAAGGAAATCCAGCGATTCGCTGCGCTGGGCTTCGTCACTGGCCTGGATGGCGTTCTGTACATGGATGCGCAGCACCGCCAATGGCGTACGCATCTCGTGGGCGGCATCGGCGATGAAGCGCCGCTCGCGCTCCAGCACCTGATCGATCTGGAACAGCAAACGGTTGAGCGCCGCCTGCATCGGTGCCAGCTCGCTGGGCAGCGGCTGCAGTTGCAGCGGTTCCAGGGAATCGGCATGCCGGCCCTGGATCACCGCCGCCATGTTGCGCAGCGGCCGCAAGCCCCAGCCAATGGCCCACCAGACCAGTGCGGCGAGCAGCGGAATGCCGATCAGGCTCGGCCACAGGCTATGGCGGACGATTCGTCCAATCAGATCCTGGCGCACGTCATCGCGCTCGCCGACCCAGATCAGCACCGCCTGCTGCTCGTCCCGGAGCAGAAAGCCCCGCCACTGATGTTCGCCCAGGTCGATGTTGGCGTAGCCAGGGCGGGCCGGTGGTTGGCTCAGGTGCGGAGCGCTGGCGGTGCTCACCAGCAGTTCGCCGGCGGCGCTCCACACCTGGAAGGCCAGCTTGCTCTCATAGGGATGGCCCGGCTTGCGCTGCCCGGCGCGTTGCAGCGCACTGTTGAAGGCGTCGTACAACTGGGTGCGTTCCACCCCCTGGATGGGCATCTGTATCACGCCCTGCAGCAGCCGCGCAGTCTGTGCCAGCTGGGCGTCGTAGATCTCGGTGATCTCATGGGAGCTGTCGACGTAGTTGAACAGCGAGATCACCGCAGTGCCCAGCATGAGCAGGCCCAGAACCAGGGCCAGGATGCGCCGGCGAATGGAGATCATGCCTGCTCCTCCACCAGGTAACCGACACCGCGCACGGTGCGGATCAACTGGCTGAAGAGTTTCTTGCGCAGGTGATGGATATGCACCTCCAGGGTGTTGCTCTCGGCCTCCTCGTCCCAGCCGTACAACGACTGGGCCAGGCGCTCGCGGGTCAGCACCTTGCCCGGCTGTGACAGCAGTTCGTGCAGCAACAGGTATTCCTTGGGGGTCATCGGCACCGCCTTGCCCTGGTAGGTGACCTGCTGGCTGGCCGGATCGAGGCACACGCCGGCATGTTCGATGCGCAACTGCGCCCGCCCGGCACTGCGCCGCAACAAGGCCCGCAAGCGGGCCTTGAGTTCGTCGAGGTCGAAGGGTTTGATCAGGTAATCGTCAGCACCGGCATCCAGGCCGGCGATGCGGTCTTCGGTGGCGTCGCGCGCCGTGAGCACCAGCACGGGCAGGGCCGAACCGCTCTTGCGGAGCTGCTGCAGCACCTGGATACCGTCAAGGCGCGGCAAGCCGAGGTCGAGCACCAGCAGGTCAAAGCTCTCGCTGAGCAATGCATGCACAGCGCTGGCGCCATCTTCCAGCCAGTCCACCGTGTAGCCTTCCTGGCGCAGCCCAAGGCGCACGCCCTCGCCCAATGCCTTGTCATCCTCGACCAGCAGCAAACGCATGCGTTTCCCTCAGTTCAGTTTGGCTTCAAGCGCTTTCAGCAGCTCGTCGATCTCATGCTGGCGACCGCGATCAGCCAGCTCTCGGCCCGGACGCGGTGCGGCCTGTTTAGCCTTGAGCAAGGCCTCGCGCGCTGCAGCATATTGCCCCTGGCGGAACAGGTGGTCACCCCAGAAGTAAAGACTGTCGATACCGTTCGGGTTGATCTGCAAGGCTTGCTTTAGCAGCTTCTGCGCCTCGTCTTCGTCGCCGAAGCCTATCGGCCAACCCGGCACACGGTCATACAGCGTGCCCAGGCTGGTATACGCCGAGCCCTGCAGGGCCTGTGGGTCGAGGCTGATGGCCTTTTCCAGATCGGCCCGCGCCTGTTTGGCCTTGCTCAACGCGCCCAGGCCACCCTCGGCGCCGGCCCAGCTGCTGGTGACGATGCCGTGCCAGATCCACGCCTCGGCGGCCTGCGGTTGCTCGCGGGTGAAGGCCGCGCTGACGCCTGCCAACTGCTCGAAGGCCTTTGCCTTGTCGGCCTGCGGTACTTCGTATTGAATCCGCGCCCAGCGTTGCTGCACCTCAAGCAGACGCTGGCTGCCGGCCTCGTCCAGGGCCCAGGCAGGCGCACTCAGCAAGAGTGCCAGGCAGAGGCTGAAAAGTTTGTTCATGGTTGGGATTCCTTGTGTTTGGAGGTCTGGCTGAAGTGTCGAATCAGCGGCAATTGCTTGCGCAGGGCCCGGTCCACCAGACCCGGCAGCATGCTGTTGAGGCGCACGAAGAACTTTTCCGGCCAGCCCAGGTACAGCTCGCTGCGGTTGGCCACCACGGCGGCGATAACCTCGGCCGCCACGCTGGCCGGGGAATCCATGCTCACCTTGAGCGCCTCATTGAGCGCCACGGCTTCACTGCTGTTCATCGCCGTGCGGGTGGCGCGCGGAGCGACATACAGCACGCCCACGGCGGTATCGGCCAGCTCGCGGCGCAGTGCCTCGGAGAACCCACGCAGGGCGAACTTGCTGGCGCAGTACGCGGCATAGCCGGGGTAGCCAATGGAGCCGTAGGTCGAGCCGACATTGACCACCAGGGCACGACGCGGCTGGCGCAGTAACGGCAACAGCGCACGAGTCAGTTGCAGGGTGGCGATCACATTGAGTTCGAGCATCTCCGCTATCTCGCCGTCGTCCAGCTGCTCGAGCAAAGCGAAACGGTTGATCCCGGCGGCGTTGATCAACAGGTTGAGGCCGCCCATGGCACGCGCCGCATCGACCACGGCCAGGCGGCCGCCCACCGTGGTCAGATCCGCCTCGACCCGCCGCACCTGCTCGGGATAGCGCAGGCACAGCTCATCCAGTGCCTGCCCCTGGCGCGATACCGCCAGCAGCTGCGCACCGCCGGCGCACAAGGCCTCGGCCAGGGCCAGGCCAATACCGCCACTGGCCCCGGTGAGCACCACGCGCGACTCAGGCAGTCGCATGCTGCACCTCGCGCGGCGTCTGTTCTCCGGTGCTGCGCGGCAGGCCACGGAACATGTCGGCGTAGAGGCGATAGACCACCTTGCTGGCATGGATGACCGCGGCCTTGTCCTCAGGGCTGTCGAGCTGGTTCATCAGGGCGCGATAACTGTCCATGTGGCCGATATCCAGCGAGCCGTGGGAGAACAGGTAACTGAAGGCCTCCTTGGGCAGGTTCAGGCGCCCTTGGATGGTCGCCGCCGCCTGGGTGGCCAAGGCAATGCTGGTGCCTTCCAGCACGTTGACCATGCCGAACAGGCCCACCGGGTTGCCACGGGCGATGGTGTCGTAGAGGAAGCTGACCATCAGCTCGATCGCCAGCGACGGCTGCCCGTCGCGCACCACTTCATGGTCAGCGCCGCAGGCGGCGATATCGCTGAGAATCCACTGCTCATGGCCGTACTCCTCCTCGATGTAGTCACGCACCGCCGCGCGCAGCCACTCCTTGCCAGCCGGCAGGCGTGCACCGCAGGCCATCATCAGCGGTACGGTATGGCGTACGTGGTAGTAGGCCTGGGTCAGGAAGGCTACATAGCTGTCCAGGCTGACCTGGCCACTCAGCGCCTCACGGATCACCGGCACACTGAACAGCGCCTGGCGCTCTGCGGTGGTGGCGGCTTGCAGCTCATCAAAGAAATTCATGCTGGGTTCCTCATTCGGTTACAGGTTCGCAAAACAGCTGTTGGTAGCGGGCCAGGATGGCCTCGCGCCGGGGCCGGCCATTGGCGGTCAGCAGGCCATTGGCCGGGGTAAAGGGTTCGCTCAGGCGCACCCAGCTGGCCACGCGGGCATAGTCAGGCAGGCTCAGGTTGGCGGCGGCCACACTGCTGGCCAGCAGCTCGTCCGGGCAGGCGGGATCGTGCGGCCAGAGCAGCGCGACATTGCGCGGCAGCCTCTCGCCATGCACGAAGGCCTGGGCGATGGCGCCGCCCTGGGTCAGCTCGGCCTCGACCCACTCCGGGTTGACGTTGCGGCCGAAACTGGTGACGAACTGGTGCTTCTTGCGCCCACGCAGGTACAGGTAGCCGTCGCTATCGAACTCACCGATATCGCCGGTAGGCCACCAATCGCCGCTGAACCCCGGTTCACCGAGATAGCCAAGCAAGGTCGAACCCTGCACCAGTACCTCGCCATCCTCGGCCAAGCGCACCTGCACATGCGCCAGTGGCTGGCCGACACTGCCCGGGCGATGGGCATCCGGGCGATTGAGGCAGACCACCGAGGCGCACTCCGACAGGCCATAGCCTTCATAGACCGGCAACCCGACACGCACGGCGCGCTGCAGCAGCGGCGGCGATACCTTGGCACCGCCGACCGCGATGAAACGAAAACCGCTGGCCGGCACCGCACCACGTTCGATGGCGGTGACCAGGCCCAGTAACAGTTGCGGCACCAGGATCAGGCTCTGCGCCCCCCGCGCCATCAGCATGCCCAGCAGGCGCGGCCAATCCACCCCACTGGCGCCGCTGATGCCCAACTGGCGCTGGCTCGGCAGGCTGACCGTGGCGCCAGCAAGCAGCGCCGCGTAGATCCCCAGGTTTTCCAGCAGCACCGCCAGCGGCAATACCGCCAGGTAATGCTGTGGCGCGCTGGCGCGGCTGACCAACTCCAGCTCACGGGCCACACGCAGCATGGCTTCGGCGCTCAGGCATACGCCCTTGGGCGTACCGGTGGTGCCGGAGGTGTAGGTGACCTTCGCCGTGCCGGGCACCATCGGCACCTCGCCCGCACCCGACTGCGGCCGCCAGAACGGGCCGTCCAGGCGATAGCCACAGGCCTGCAGCTCCTCGGTCAGCGCCTCTTCGGCAACCACCAGTTCGGGTTCGCTCTGGTGCAGACAGTGAGCGCGCTGCGCGGGGCTGAAGAACGGCGGCAAGATCAAGCAGGTAACCCCAGCGAACAGTGCCGCCAGGTCCCAGATCAGCGCCTGCGGGCCGTTTTCCAGGGCCAGGGCAAACACCGAAATTCCCGACTCGCGCAGCAGCGATTCGCGGGCCTGCACCTCAGTCAGCAAACCCTGGTAGTCCAGGCGCTCGCTATCGCCCCACAGCGCCAGCCGCTGCGGCTGGCGCTCGGCATGCTCGGCCAGGGTGTCACGCAGGTGCTGAAGCTCAGGCTGCATGACAGGCCTCCCGGCTAGGCAGGGTAAAACCCAGGCGCTGCAGCACGCCCTGCTGCTGCAACTGGCGGAAACCCAGGGTGATGCTGCCGGCAAACACCTGTGGATGCTGCTCGTAGTAGTCGCCCCAGGTAAGCCGCTGCTCGCCCAGGCGCAGCGGGTCGGCTTCACACAGGCGCAGCGGCTCAAGCCCCAGGCGACGGAAGCTGTTGATCAGGCTGGCCGCGCCGGTGAACACCACCCACTCCAGGCCGCGACGGGCCAGCAGGCTGGTCATGGCAATGATGATCAGCCGCGCGCTACCGGCACTGCTGGCTGCCAGGTTGCCGACCTCGACAATCGCCTCGCGCGGCACCGCCCGCCCGGCCAGGCGGGAAATACGCATCTGCACCGGCTCGTTCAGGTACTGCTCGAGAAATAGCTCTTCGCGCTCGGCCAGGCGGGCCCCGGCAACCGCCTGCAGGCTGTGGTCTGCCGCGTGCAGGCCGATCAGCTCCGGCATGAAGTGCGCGACCTCGGCACCATGCGCCTCGCTAAAGCGCGCCTGGATGAACTGCTCCAGCACCGGCCGGGCAGGCGCGCCCTCGGCGACCAGGGTCAAGCTGGCCTGGTGCAACGGATCGCTACCGAAATACAGGGGAAAAGTGGTGTTCCACTCGCTATGGCTCATCAGGCTCCCTCCACGGGAATGATTCGTGGAGTGGAGTATCTGCAGCCAGTCTTAATGAATCCTGAAGGTCGCCTTCAGGCAGCAGGCAGGCCTGAACTACAGGCCAGCAGCAGCTGCAGTGCCGTGGGGCAACGCCACGGCTCGCTCAAACATCACAGCAATTGGCTTTCCAGGTTAGCCAGGCGCTCTTCCAGGGCGGCGATGCGTGCCTCCAGTTCGGCGATGCGGCCCTCATCGGCCGGTGCCGCGCGCGGCGTGCTCTCCGCCTGGCTGCGGGCAGCCAGCAGCGTGTCGAGATCGCCAGGTTCGCCCAGCAGGTGCATGTAGCGTTCTTCGCGCTGGCCCGGCTGGCGTGGCAACTGGCAGGCCAGGCCACGGCCGGCGAGACGCTCCAGCTGGTGCTGGACCTCGTCGACATCCTCGAAGGTGTGCAGGCGGTTGCTGCGGGTCAACAGCTCGCTGAGGGTTTGCGGGCCGCGCAGCAGCAACAGGCCGATCAGCGCCACCTGCGGCTTGACCAGTTCCAGGGTCTTGTCGGCGCGCTGTTCCCAGCGATCGGCGCGGCCACCCATGACCAGGCGCGACAGGCCGCGGCCCTCCAGGCTACGCAGGCTCTGGCCGACCTGGCCTTCGGTGAGGCTCATCAGGGGCTCGCGGCTGGTCTTCTGGTTGCAGGCCAGGAGCAGGGAGTTGAGCGTCAGCGGATAGGTTTCCGGGGTGGTGGCCTGCTTCTCGATCAGGCAACCCAGGATGCGCACCTCGACGGCGTTGAGCGGCTCGAAATCGGGGGTCTCGCTAGACATGGCAGCATCCACAGGTAAAGGGCCACTAGCCTGCCACGTGCGCCGCGCAGTGGGAATCGCCGTGTCAGCTATCGCTGGCCGGTTGATCCTGGGCCGGTTGCCCCGCCGCGACGGCGCCCGGCACCTCGGACGCCAGCACCACCCGGTCGCGCCCGCCGCTCTTGGCCTGGTACAGCGCCTGGTCGGCAGCCTTCAACCACGCGCTGGAGTCCAGCTGGAGCGGGCTGTAGCCGGCCAGGCCGATGCTCAGGGTAAAACGCAACTGCGGCGCCAGCTCGCTGCGGATGTCCGCCAGGCTATGGCGCAGGCGCTCCATCACCTCGGTGGCCAGCACCGGCGGGGTATGCGGCAGGATCACGCAGAATTCGTCGCCACCATAGCGACCGGCCAGGTCATCCTCGCGCAGGCTGTGCACCAGGCGCTCGCTGATCAGGCGCAGCACGCTGTCGCCAACCAGATGGCCGTGGGTGTCGTTGATCGACTTGAAGTGGTCGACATCGATCAGCGCCATCGTGGAGCGCTGCTCGCCCTGCCGGCATTTGCTGAACTCGTGCTGCAGCAGGTCTTTCCAGTAACCGTGGTTGAACAGCCGGGTCAGGCTGTCGGTGCGGCTGACCGCGCGCAGGGCCTGCTTGTGCTCGGCCAGCGTGATGGTCAGCCGGTAGCACACCAGGCCCAGCGCCAGCGGGTAGAGCACCAGCATCGGCAGGCAGGCGTACAGCTGCGCCATGCTGGTGGCCGGACTGAAGGCGAAACCGAACAGCGTCATGGACAGCAGCGCGCCGAATAGCTGCGCGGCACAGCCGGCGAGGAAGAAACGTGCACCGCCGGCGGCGATGTTGTTCATCGCCATCATCGACAGGATGGTCACCGTTGGCAGTGCGTTGAACTGCATGGCGCCTGCCCAGAAGCCGCCGAAGACCGAGTCCAGCAACAGGTTGCGGCGCTCGGTCAGGTAGGGCTTGGCGGAAAAACGGGAAATCTGGAAGGCCAGGTGCGGCCAAAGGTAGCCGTTGAACACCAGCACCACCCAGATCCAGCTCGGCATCGCCATCGACCAGAGGCCCGCAGCGACACAGAAAAAGCCGACACCCAGGCCGATGGCACGAGGCAGGTAAATACGCTTGGCAAACGACAGGCCAGAGCCGGTGTTTCTATCCATGGTCACACTCAGCGGTACGGTCAACATGCGCAACTTCTTGATCAACGCCAGGCAGCGACCCTAGCACAGGCGGGCCTTTGCGGGCAGATGGGGGCCGCTCGAAAGCTGCCCGCTCCATCAACTAGTGTGGCCGGAAAATCCTTTCTGGCGAATACCAAAGGCACCCTTGTGATCGCACCGGGCACTGGGTAACGTGGCCGCTTCTTGCCTGGAGTGCCCCCATGTCCCCCGCTCGTGCCCTGATTTTCGCCCTGCTTCCGCTGTTTGCCGGCTGCCAGGTGTTCGTTCCCGGCGAAAACGCAGGCGAGCCGCCTCGCCAGCGCCTGCAAGGCGAGCTGAACCTGCTCAATGGCCAGCTGCAATTGCGCCCCTGCGGCGAGCAGCGCCAGTTCCGCCTGCTCAATGACGGCAGCAGCGAGATCGTCCGTGAGGCGGGTGAACTGCTCAAGGACGGCCCCGGCCCGTTGTTCGTCGACCTGAGCGGCCACCTGAGCGCCGGCAAAACCGCCGACAACGATGGCGAACTGCAGGTCAGCGAGGTCTACCGCATCCAGCGCGAAGGCCTGGGCTGCGACGATCCGGCCTTCAAGCGCCTGGTGCTGCGCGCCAGCGGCAACGAGCCGGACTGGAGCATGAATATCACCAGCCAGGGCCTGGTTCTCTATCGCCCTGGCCAGGAACCGCTGGCCCTGCCGTACCTGGAAGAGCAACTGCCCGATGGCCGTTTCGCCATCAGCAGCGAAGCCAACGGCCAGCGCCTGGACCTGTGGGTCGCCCCCCAGCGCTGCAGCAACAGCATGAGCGGCGCCGTGCAGCACCTCAGCGCCGAACTGCGCCTGGATGGCCAGGTACTGCGCGGCTGCGCCGCCTTCGGTGGTGCCCGCAACCGCTGATTGAACGCAGCCCGGCCATCCGCCACCTATGCTGAGGGCAACCCCGCCAGCCGGAGATTGCCATGCTGCGCATTGCCCTCAATGGATACGGGCGCATCGGTCGCGCCCTGCTCCGCGCGCTGTTCGAGCGCGGATTGGAAAACCAGCTGCACCTCGAAGCCATCAACGAGATCGGCGACTTCAAGACGCTGGCCCACCTGACCCGCTTCGATTCCACCTTCGGCCGCTTCAATGGCCATGTCGAACTGCATGAAGACATGCTGCTGGTACGCGGCCAGTCGATCCGCCTGCTCGGCGAGCGCGAAATCACCCAACTGCCCTGGAAAGCCCTCGGCGTCGATGTGGTGGTGGACTGCACCGGCAAACTGAAAAAGCGCCTGCTGGCCGACCAGCACCTGGTAGCCGGTGCGCCACGCGTGTTGCTCTCGCACCCGCTGGAGGGTGCCGACCTGACGGTGGTCTACGGGGTCAATCACCAGTTGCTGGGCAACCAGCAGATCGTCTCCAACGCCTCCTGCACCACCAATTGCCTGGCTCCGCTGGCCCAGGTACTACACACCGCCGTGGGCATTCGCCAGGGGCTGATGACCACGGTGCACGCCTACACCAACGACCAGAACCTGCTGGACAAGACCCACAACGATCTCTACCGCGCCCGCGCCGCGGCCCTGTCGATGATCCCCACCGCAACCGGCGCCGCCAAGGCCATCGGCCTGGTGATTCCAGAGCTGGCCGGGCGCCTCGATGGCATGGCCATCCGCGTGCCGACCGCCAATGTGTCGCTGCTCGACCTGACCTTCAGCAGCGAACACCCGACCAGCCGCGAAGCGATCAACGACATCCTGCAGAAGGCCGCCCGCCAGTTCCCCCTGGGTGTGATGGAGTGCAACGACCTGCCGCTGGTCTCCAGCGACTTCAATGGCTACCCGGTGTCCTGCGTGGTCGACCTCAACCACACACGCGTGCAGGGTGGTGATCTGGTCAAGGTGCTGGCCTGGTACGACAACGAATGGGCCTTCGCCAATCGCCTGCTGGATGTGCTGGTGGCCTGGCTCAGGCCGCTGGAGTCGTCACGCACGGTGCCCGTGCAGCCTGGTAGCTAACGGTGGGCGCAGCCGTAGATTGGGGTTGAGCACAGCGGGCACGCCAAGAGCCGAAACGTGCCATCAACCCGCAGTTACGTAGCGCATTGCGACTATTTTTTCAGCCCGTCATCTCCGCGCAGGCGGAGATCCAGTGCCGGCAACTCCGTGTATTTCTGTATTAGCGCGTTGACTGAAGCACCTCTGGTTCCCCGCCTGCGCGGGGACGACGGGGTAAGAGACGTGCATACCGGCAGTGTTTTCAGAAGTTAAGGTCGTGCTCGAAAATCAGCGTACACAGCACCTTGATATTCACTGCCGTCATACGTAGTTGCCCGCGGGTATCCATCAATCCAGCACCCCGGCCGGCACCGGCGCACTGCTGCGCCACTGGCTCAACGCCACGCCGACGAACACCAGGCCAGCGGCCAGGTACTGCACCGGACTCAGGCTCTCGCCCAACAGCAGGGCGGCGAAGATCAGAGTGAACACCGGCAGCAGGTTGGTGAAGCCGGATGCCTGGCTCGCCGGCAGGCGGCTGACGCCGAAGTTGTACAGCCCGTAGGCCCCCACCGTGACCACCAGGCCGAGGTAAATCACCGAGCCAACGCCCAGCACGCTGAACTGGCTCGGTAGCGGCTCGGTCACCAGCGCCAAAGGCAGGAAGAACAGCGAGCCGATAAAAGCCTGCATGGCGGTGAGGATGAAGGGCGAGTAGCGCTCGGAGAGGAACTTCAACAGCAGCGTGTAGCAGGTGGCGCAGAGCATGGCGACGAATTCGTAGAAGTTGCCCAGCAGCGGCGCCGGCGCACTGGCGTCCGCCTCGCTGGCCAGACTCAGCCAGACCGCACCGCACACCGCCAGCAGAAAGCCAGCCCAGGTAGTGGCGGCGACCCGCTCGCGCAGGAAAGTGAACGCGCCCATGGCCACCAGCAGCGGCAACAACGCGGTGATCATGCCGGCCTGGGTGGCGCTGGTGTGCTGCAGAGCCAGGGCCTCGAAGATGAAGTACAGACAAGGCTCGCAAGCCGCCAGGGCGAGCAGGTACTTCCAGTCACCGGGGCGATAGTCGAGGCGACCACGCCAGCGCCAGGCGCAGAGGAACACCAGGCTGCCGAGGGCCATGCGGCCGAAGATCACCCACATCGGCGGCAGCTCGGCAAAGGCGAACTTGAGGGCGATGAAGGAACTGCCCCACAGGGCCATGGCCAGCACCAGACACGCCATCGCAAACAGTCGTCCCTGCCGGGCCATCACATCACCTCAACCAAAAGGCCCAGTGTAGAAGCCTGCCTGAAGTGCCAACAGACACAGCGGCGCGGCAAAACTGTTCAGGCTCACCAGAGCCGGTGAGTCGGCAGCACATCTCGCAGCAGGCAATAGACCAGCGGAATCACCAGACCCGCGATCAGCACGCCAGGGCGGCGCGGCCGCCCAACCAGCAACCCCAGGCCAGCCAATACGCTCAACGCTGCCAGCAGGAAAACCAGAACCACCAGCAGCAAGTCGATCAAGTCCGACGGCCCATAGGGATCACCCGGATAAGGCTCCCAACTGGCCCAAACCAGAGAACGAAAGGCCAGCCCAAGCACCGCCAACACGGCGGCCAGCCAGGCGCTACTCAGGCCGATAATGCGCAACAACCGCTGGCCTCGCGCCACCCTACTGCAGCCAGGGCTTGCCGCGGGTCTTCTGCTCCAGCGGCAACTGGTGCAGCACCGCCGCCTTGGCCAGCATGTAGGCGCTGACCGGGGCGCTGATGAACAGGAACAGGCTGATCAGCAGCTCGTGGGAACTCAGGGTCTGCTCACCCACGCTGAAGAAGATCAGCGACGCCACCACCATGCCGCCCACGCCCAGGGTGGTGGCCTTGGTCGGGCCGTGCAGGCGCATGAAGAAGTCCGGCAGGCGGTACAGGCCGATGGCGCCAACCAGCACGAAGCCACTGCCGAGCAGCAGCAACAGCGAAACGAGGATTTCCAGCCACAGGCTCATTCGATGATGTCTCCGCGCAGCATGTACTTGGCCACCGCCACGGTACTGACGAAGCCGAGTACGGCAATCAACAGCGCCACCTCGAAGAACAGCTCGCTGCCCTTCCAGATGCCGTAAAGGATGATCAGGGCGATGGCGTTGATGTACAGGGTGTCCAGGGCCAGCACCCGGTCTGGCAGGCTCGGCCCCTTGATCAGGCGCGCCGCCGCCAGCAGCAGGGCCAGGCCGAGCATGGCCAGGCACAGCAGGATCACGTAGGCGAGCATGGGAATATCTCCTTCAGCGGCGCCTCGTAGCGCTGCTTGATCTCGTCGATCATGGCTTGCGGGTCCGGTACGTCGAGGCCGTGTACCAGCAGGGTGCGCTGGTCCAGGCTGAGGTCGGCGGCCAGCGAGCCGGGCGTCAGCGAGACCACGCTAACCAGCACGCTGATGGCCAGCTCGTTATCCAGCTCGATCGGCACCTCGACGAAGCCCGGGCGCAGCGCCTCGACCCGGCCCAGGGTCAGGCGCGCGACATGAAAGTTGGCCACCAGAATGTCGCCCATCACCAGCAGCAGGAAGCGCAACAGCTTGAGCGGCTTCCAGCCCTTGGGGTGTTCGATCAGCAGGCGGTTGAACATCAGCGGAATGGCGATGGCGAGGACGCCACCCAGTAGCCACTGGCCGAAGGCGAAGGTGTCCACCAGCAGCATCCAGGTCAGCAACAGCAGCACACTCTGCGCCGGGTGCGGCAGCAAACGGTTCATCGTGCGCCCTCCGCGAGGATGGCCCGGTACTGCGCGATGTCATGCAGTTGCGCCGCAGCCGCCTGGGTGTAGTCGATCAGCGGCTTGGCGATGGCCACCAGCAGCAGGCTGCAGGCCAGCAGCAACAGGGTCACGGCCAGGCGCCCGCGATCCAGCTCGGAACTGTCCAGGGTGCTGCGCCCGACGCGCCAGAACAGCGTACTGCCGGCCCGACTGAACGCCATCAGGCTGCAAAAGCCGGCGCCCAGCAACACGCTCCACAAGGCTACCGCCGCGCCACCGGGCGGCACCGCCTGGAGCATCAGCAGCTTGGCGAAGAAGCCGGACAGCGGCGGCAAGCCGACCACCGCAATCGCGCCGAAGAAGAACAGCCCACCAAGCAGCGCCGGATGTTCCAGCGCGGGCCCCTGCACCAGTTCACCCGCCTTGTCACCGCGCTGACGCGCCAGCAGGTCGGCCAGGAGGAACAGGCCACCAGCGACCCAGGTGCTGTGCAGCAGGTAATACAGCGCCGCCGCTTGCGCTTCGGCCGTGCCCAGGGCGATCACCGCCAGCAGCGTGCCGGCGGATACCACCACCAGGTAGGCCAACAGGCTCTGCAGGGTGCGCGCCGCCAGGGCGCCAAGTGCGCCCAGCACCACACTCGCCAGGGCCAGCGGCCATAGCCAGGCCTGGGCCAGGTTGGCCAGCAGGCCGGCGCCTTCGCCGAACACCTGCGTGTACACGCGCAGGATGGCGTAGATGCCGACCTTGGTCATGATCGCGAACAGCGCCGCCACCGGCGCCCCGGCCACCGCATAGGCACGCGGCAACCAGAAATACAGCGGCAGCAGCGCGGCCTTGAGGGCGAACACCAGCAGCAGGAGCAGCCCCGCCGCTGCCAGCAGCGGCGCCGTATCGGCGCTGGCGGCCGCCACCTGCACCGACAGGTCGGCCATGTTCAGGGTGCCGGTCAGGCCGTACAGCGTGCCGACCGCGATCAGGAACAACGCCGAGCCGCACAGGTTGAGCACCACGTAGTGCAGCCCCGCCCTCACCCGCTGCGCGCCGCCGCCATGCAGGAGCAAGGCGTAGGAGGCGATCAGCAGGATCTCGAAGAACACGAACAGGTTGAACAGGTCGCCCGTCAGGAAGGCGCCATTGACACCGAGCAACTGGAACTGGAACAGCGCATGGAAACGCGGCCCGGCCCGATCATCGCCACGCACCGCATAGAGCACCGCAGCGCTGGCCAGCACCGCGGTGGCCAGCAGCATCAGCGCAGCCAGGCGGTCGAGCACCAGGATGATGCCGAACGGCGGGCGCCAGTCGCCCAGGGCGTAGATCTGCACGGGGCCGGCCGCAGCCTGGGCCAGCAGGACGAAACTCAGCGGCAGCAGCGCCAGGGTGGCCAGCACCGACAGGCCGCGCTTGAGCCGCTCATGGGACGGCAGCACCAGCAGCAGGCCACCACAGAACAGCGGCAGCAGGATGGGCAGGATCAGCCAATGGTTCACGGCGTCGACTCCTCATCCTGCTGCCCGTCGACATGGTCGTTGCCCAGCTCGGCCACGCCGCGTAGGGCCAGCACCACCAGGAACGCGGTCATGGCAAAGCCGATGACGATGGCAGTGAGCACCAGTGCCTGCGGCACCGGGTCGGCCGGCGTGCCGCCCTGCCCCAGCACCGCCGCCTCGCCACTGAGGCGGCCCATGGCGAACAGGAACAGGTTGACCGCGTAGGACAGCAACGTCAGCCCCAGCACCACGGCGAAGGTGCGCGCCCGCAGCAGCAAGTACACGCCGCTGGCGGTGAGCAGGCCCAGGGTCACGGCAAACAGCGCCTCCATCAGTGAATCTCCTCGCTGGCAGCGGGGGCCAGGCTGAGCCGCCCCAGGTTGACCAGAATCAGCAGCGTGGCACCCACTACCGTCAGGTATACGCCGAGGTCGAAGAGCATGGCCGTGGCCAGCTCGAACTCACCCACCAGCGGCAGCTCGAAGTGGCCGAAGGCCGTGGTCAGGAACGGCCGGCCGAAGGCCCAGCTGCCCAACCCGGTCAGCCCGGCGATCAGCACGCCGACGCCGGCCATGCGCTGGTAGTTCAGCGGCAGGCGCTCCTCGACCCAGTCCACACCATTGGCGATGAACTGCAGGACTAGCGCCACCGCGGTAATCAGCCCGGCGATGAAGCCGCCACCCGGCAGGTTGTGCCCGCGCAGGAAGATGAACAGGGAGATCAGCATCGCCAGCGGCAACAGCAGGCGCGACAGGGTCTTGAGGATCAGCGGGTGCTTGGCCCAGGCCCAGCGCCGGCCCTGCGGGTCGCAGGTCGGGTTGCTCAGGCGCAGGCCGTTGAGCATGGCGATGATGCCCACCGCAGCGATGGCCAGCACGGTGATTTCGCCCAGGGTATCGAAGCCGCGGAAGTCCACCAGGATCACGTTGACCACGTTGGTCCCGCCGCCACCACTGACGCTATTGGCCAGGAAGAACTCGGCAATCCCGGCATAGGGCCGGGTCAGCACGCCGTATGCCAGCAGCGCCACCATCACCCCGCAGCCGCCGGCCAGGACGAAGTCGCGCAGGCCACGCAGGCTGGAGCTTTCCTCCGGCGTACGCCACGGCAGGTAGTACAGCGCCAGCACCAGCAGCACCAGGGTCACCACCTCGACTACCAACTGGGTCAGCGCCAGGTCCGGCGCGGAGAAACGCGCGAAGGCCAGCGCCACCAGCATGCCGCCGACCCCAAGGATCAGCAGGGCCACCAGGCGCTGGCGATGGAAGATCGCCGTCAGCACACCGCTCACCGCCAGCATCACCAGACCCAGGGCGGTAATCCCATCCAGCGGCGTCAATGCGCGCTCCCCTCCCAGCTGCGCCAATGGCGCCAGGGCGACGGCCGTCAGTACCAGGGCACTGCCCAACAGCAACGCCAGGTAGCGCTGCTGCGAGCCGTTTTCCAGCAACCCGGTCAGCCAGTTGGCGAAAGCCGTGATGCGCTGCACCTGCTGCTCGAACACCAGCTTGGCGTCCACCTCCGGCAGGCCGGCATACCAGCGAAACAGCGGCTGGCGGAAGACATATACGAGAATGCCGCCGACCGTGGCCACACTGCTCATCAGCAGCGGCAGGTTGAAGCCGTGCCAGATCGCCAGGTCATAGGCCGGCAGGTTGCCCCCCAGGCTGGCATTCGCCGCCACCGCCAGCAGCGGCGCCACGGTGTACGCGGGCAGCATGCCCACCAGCAGGCAGAGGAACACCAGGATTTCCACCGGCACCTTCATGTAGCGCGGCGGTTCGTGGGGCGGGAACTTGGGCAGGTTGATCGGCTCGCCGTTGAAGAACACGTCGTGCACGAAGCGCAGCGAATAGGCCACCGAGAACACCGCTGCGAGGATCGCCAGCGCCGGGATCACCCAGTTGAAGCTGCCCAGCAGGCCCTGCTGCAGGGCCTCGCCGAAGAACATTTCCTTGCTCAGGAAGCCATTGAGCAGCGGCACCCCGGCCATCGCCGACGACGCCACCATCGCCAGCACCGCCGTGTGCGGCAGGTAGCGCCACATGCCGTTGATGCGGCGCATGTCGCGGCTGCCGGTCTCGTGGTCGATGATCCCCGCCGCCATGAACAGCGAGGCCTTGAAGGTCGCGTGGTTGATGATGTGGAACACCGCCGCAACGTTGGACAGCTGCGTATCGAGCCCGAACAACAGAGTGATCAGGCCCAGGTGGCTGATGGTCGAGTACGCCAGCAGGCCCTTGAGGTCGTGCTGGAACAGCGCCATGAACGCGCCCAGCAGCAACGTCGCCAAGCCGCTGAGGCTGACCAGGTAGAACCACAGGTCCGAGCCGGACAGCGCCGGGTACAGCCGCGCGAGGAGAAAGACACCGGCCTTGACCATGGTCGCCGAGTGCAGATAGGCCGACACCGGCGTCGGCGCCGCCATCGCGTGGGGCAGCCAGAAGTGGAAGGGAAACTGCGCCGACTTGGTGAAAGCACCGAGCAACACCAGCACCAGGGCTGCCGGATACAGCGCGTGGGCACGGATCAGGTCGCCACTGGCGAGCACCGTGCTCAGCTCGAAGCTACCGACGATATGGCCGATCAGCAGGATGCCGGCGAGCAACGCCAGGCCACCGCCACCGGTCACCGCCAGGGCCATGCGCGCCCCCTTGCGCGCGTCGCTGCGGGCGCCCCAGAAACCGATCAGCAGGAACGACGACAGGCTGGTCAGCTCCCAGAACGTCAGCATCAGCAGCAGGTTTTCCGACAGCACCACGCCGAGCATGGCGCCCATGAACAACAGCAGGTAGCTGAAGAAGCGGCCAATCGGCTCGCGTTCGGAGAGGTAGTAGCGGGCGTAGAGGATCACCAGCAGGCCGATGCCGAGGATCAGCAGGGCAAACAGAAAGCCCAGGCCATCCAGGCGCAGCGACAGGTTGAAGCCCAGCTGCGGCAGCCAGGGTTGGCTCACCACCCGTACATCGCCGGCAAATACCTGCGGCGCCAGCCACAACAGCAGGCCCAGGGCCAGAAGCGGTGCGAGAGCAGTGGAAAGGCTGCAGGCCAGTCGCCCGAAGCGTTGAAACAGACAAGGCAGGAAGGCGCCGAGAAACGGCAATCCGACGATGAGCAACAGCTCCATGAATCCCCCTCAGCGGGCCCATCGCCAACCTGCCGAGCAGCGCCTGCGAAGGACGAATCGTCCTGGATGCATCTGCGCATCAGCGCAGAACTATTCGCCGATTATCCATAACCAACGGGAGCAAGTCATGGCTGAATTATTACTAAAACTTATCTAAATACCGGTAGCCGATAGAGCCAGCAGTGAAAAAGCCCGGTAAACACCGGGCCTTCTGGCTATCAGTGAGCGACGCGGCTGGTGCCGTCGACGGTCATGATGCGCACGCGCTCGCCGACGCGGAAGATCTGGTTTTCCTCTACCTGCTGCACGTAGGCGCGCAGGGTGCCGTCGTCTTCACGCACAGTGATTTCCACACCCTGGGTACGGGTGATGCCTTCTTCGGTCATGGAACCGAGCAGGCCGCCGGCCACGGCACCGATCACCGCAGCGACCACCGAACCTTTACCGCCGCCTACCGTGCTTCCCGCTACACCGCCGACTACCGCACCGGCGCCGGCGCCGATTGGAGTCTTGGTGCCTTCGATCTTCACTGGACGCAGCGACTCGATGGTGCCCATGCGCACGGTCTGCACTTTGCGTGCTTCATCGCGGCTGTAGCTGTCGCCACTGAGGTTGGAGGCACAGCCACCGAGGGTCAGGGCCAGAGCGGTGAAGGTCGCAGTCAACAGCATGGATTTACGCATTGGGTTCTCTCCGTATGAGGCAGTGAACATTAGACCTTGGCCACCGCTGGATGTCACTCGCTGTGCTATCCAGAGTGTAGAGGCCCGGCTAAAAACGCAAAGCTCCCGCCGCCAGATCCGCTTAGCGCACCGCCTGGGCCACGCGCCACAGGCGCGCCAGATCGGCACTGCGCGCCTCCAGCTCCTGCGCCGCCTGGGCCAGCGCCTGTTCCAGGCTGAGCGGCCCCGGCACAAGGCTGAAAGCCGCATCGATCCCGGCGCCGTACACCTGCTGGTAGCCCTCCCCCAGGCTGCCGGCCAGGGCAATCACCGGCACACCGGCGGCCTTGGCGATACGCGCCACACCCACAGGCGTCTTGCCGTGCAGGCTCTGCGAGTCGAGTCGACCCTCGCCGGTAACCAGCAGATCAGCCCCCTGCACCGCCTCGGCCAACGCAGAGAGTTCGGCCACCAGTTCGATGCCGGGGCGAAACGTGGCATGCAGGAACGCCTTGCAGGCGAAACCCAGGCCACCTGCGGCACCGACGCCGGGCAAGCGGCTGTGGTCTTCACCCAAGGTCGCCGCAACCCGCTGCGCGTAGTGCGCCAGTGCCGCATCCAGCAACTCGACCTGCGCCGGGCTCGCGCCCTTTTGCGGACCGAATACATGGGATGCGCCCCGAGGCCCGCACAACGGGTTGTCGACATCTGCCGCCACTTCGACCTGCGCCTGCAGCAGCCGCGCATCCAGCCCGCTCACGTCCAGCTGATCCAGTTGAGCCAGCGCGGCGCCGCCTGGCGGCAACTCGGCGCCATTACGATCGAGAAAGCGGATACCCAGCGCCTGCAGCAACCCGGCCCCGCCATCGTTGGTGGCACTGCCGCCCAGGCCGAGAATGATGCGCCGCGCCCCGGCATCCAGGGCCTGGCGAATCAGCTCGCCCGTGCCATAGCTGCTGGTGCGCGTGGCGTCGCGCTGCTCGCGCGGCACCCAGTGCAGGCCACTGGCGGCGGCCATCTCGATCACTGCCGTGGCATTACCCAGCCAGCCCCAGTGCGCCAGTACCGGGGTGCCCAGGGGCCCTCGAACTGTGCATTCGCGCCGCTCGCCACCCACCGCCGCCAGCACGGCGTCCACCGTGCCTTCACCGCCATCGGCCATCGGCCGCAGGACGATCTCAGCCTGGGCAAATACCTGCCTCCAACCACGCCCGATGGCAGCCGCCACGTCGGGTGCGCTGAGGCTCTCCTTAAAGGAGTCCGGAGCAATGACAATTTTCATGGATACCTCGAAGGTTGCGAGCGCCCAGGGGCGCCCGCGATGTAGCAGGAATTACAGCAGCACCAGGCTGAGCAGCCAAACGGTGATGATCCCGGCGATACCCTGGATCAGCGTCGCCACGGTTTGTGCGCGATAGGCCACGGCCACCGGCATGCGGCTGAACTGGGTCACCACCCAGAAGAAGCTGTCGTTGGCGTGGGAAACGGTCATCGCGCCCGCACCAATCGCCATCACGGTGAGCACCCGGCCCATCTCGCTGTCTAGGCCGAGTTGACCGAGCAGCGGGGCCACCAGCGCCGAGGTGGTCACCAGCGCCACGGTGGTCGAGCCCTGGGCGCTCTTCAGCGCAGCGGCCACCACGAACGGCATGAACAGGCCAATGCCGAGCCCCGACAGGGTGCTGCCGAGGTAATCGCCAAGCGGGGTGATCTTCAGGATCGCGCCAAACGCACCACCGGCACCGGTGATCAACAGGATCGGCGCGGCCGAGAGCAGCCCCTCGACCACGTGATCATGGAATTCCTTGCGCTTGTCGGCACTCTTCAACAGTGTGCAGGCCAGCGCCAGGCCAACCAGCAAGGCCACCACCGGCTGGCCGAGGAAGATCAGGCTGGACAGCACGATGCCCTCGCCAAACGGCTTGCTCGGGAACACGGCAATGGAGCCCAGGCAGATCAGCAGGATCGGCACGAAGATCGGCGCAAAGGCCTGGAAGGCACTGGGCAGCTTGCCGTAGCGCGCTTTCAGCTCGGCGAAATCTTCGGCGGCGGGCAACGGCAGGCCGTCATCCTCCAGGGCGATGTCCTTGCCGATAAAGCGGTTGGCCCACCACATACCGGCCATGGCCGTGACAAAAGCGACCACCAGGCCCACGGCGATCACCAGGCCGAGGCTGTTTTCCAGGCCCAGGTTGCCGGCAGCGGCAATCGGCCCGGGCGTCGGCGGCACGAATGTGTGGGTGGCATACAGGCCGGTGGCCAGGGCCACGCTCATCGCCACCACGGAGACTTTCATCCGCGCGGCCAGGGCATTTTTCAGCGAGTTGAGGATGACGAAGCCCGAATCACAGAACACCGGGATCGACACCAGGTAGCCGATGATCGACATGGTCAGCGTGGGGAAACGCTCGCCGAGCAGCTTGATCACCGTTTCCGCCATGGTGATCGCCGCACCACTGCGCTCGAGGATGACCCCGATGATCGTGCCCAGCACGATGACGATACCGATATAGCCGAGGATGTTGCCGAAGCCGGCATTGATGGTCTTGACGATTTCTGCGCTGGGCAGCTGATAAGCGAAGCCGGCGATAAAGGCGGCGGCAAGCAGGGCAAGAAAGGGATGCAGTTTGAGACGGGTGGTGGAGAGCACGATAAACGCGATCAATGCCACCAGGATCATGACCAGAAGCATGGCCGACTCCTCATTGTTGTTATGGGTATGGTGTCGCTAGACGCGCCATTGTTGCCCAGACAATGCGGCGCACGCCTTGTTCAAGCGCACCTCAAGCACTGACTCGAAGGCATGCCGATATGTGCAAACGCACAATGCGGCCCGCGCTATTCGCCCAGCAGGTCCAGCCCCAAGGTGAACAATAGCCGCTGGTCACGCCGCGCCAGGTCCACGCCACTCAGCTCGGCAATACGTTCGAGCCGGTAGCGCAGGGTATTGCGGTGAATGCCCAGTGCCTCGGCACACGCCTGCGGATGACCATCGTGCTGGCACCAGGCTTCCAGCGTTTCGCGCAGTACGCCCTGGGCATCCTGGGCCAGCACCTTGCGCAAGGGCGCCAGCCAGCGCTGCATCGACCAGCCCTGGCGCTGCCCGAACAGCAAGGCGGGAAGTCGGTATTGCTCCAGCCGCAGCAGGCGCGAAGTGGGCTGGCGGGCACGGGCATAGGCTTGCAGCTCACGCAGCGCCAGCGCCGCTTCGCGCAGGTCACTCAGGTTGTCCAACCCGTCGCTGAGCAGCAGGCGCTGTATGCCCCACTCCCGGCTATCCGCCTGAACCAGCCAGGCCTGGTCATCGCGCGCAGCCTGGAACGGTCGACTCAGCAGCAGCTCGCGCACGCCCAGCGGCGCGCATGGCTGCTCTGGCTTGTTTGCCAGCGCGCCGAGCACGCGCGCCTGCCGCGCCAGCGGATCGCCCTCCTCGACCAGTTCGAGCAGCAAGACCTGACGCGGCCAGCTCAACTGCAGGCCAATGCGTTCGGCTTCTGCGGCAAGTTGGGCAAGGGCGACGGAGGGGTCGAGCAACTGGCGCATCCAGGCATCCAGCTGATGCCGCTGCCAGTGCCGCTCAGCCTGCAGCTGACGCTGCTCGACCAGCATCTCGGCGGCCATGCGCACCAACTCGGCATAGGGCCGCACGACCTCGGGCTCGCCGGTGATGCCAAGCACGCCGATCAATTGCTCGGCATGCAGCAACGGCAGATTGACCCCTGGCTTGACCCCACGCAGGCACGCGGCGGCCTGGGCGTCGATTTCCACCACGCGGCGGTTGCTCAGCACCAGTTGCGCCCCTTCATGGCGGGTATGCAGGCGCTGCGGATCACCACTGCCGATGATCATGCCCTGGCCATCCATGACATTGATGTTGTGCGGCAGGATGGCCATGGCACGGTCGACGATGTGCTGGGCCAGGGTGGAATCGAGCTCGATCATGCAGGCGACCTCCGAAACGAGGCCGCCAGTTTAGGGCGCCAGACGCTCGAACTGCCAGGCGCCATCGACCTGACGATAATTCAGGCGGTCATGCAGGCGGCTCGGCCGCCCCTGCCAGAACTCGACGCGCTCGGGCAGCAGGCGGTAGCCGCCCCAATGCGGCGGGCAATGCGGGGCCTGCTCGAGGAAACGCCGCTCGGTCTCGGCCAGCAGGCCCTCCAGCTCAGCACGGTCGGCAATCACCTGGCTTTGCGGCGAAGCCCAGGCGCCGATGCGACTGCCCAGCGGGCGTACCTGGAAGTAGGCGTCGGACTCCTCGGCACTGACCCGCTCCACCCGCCCCTCGATGCGCACCTGGCGCTCTAGGGTCGGCCAGAAGAAGGTCATCGCCGCGAAGGGGTTGGCCTGCAGTTGCTGGCCCTTGGCGCTGTCGTAATTGCTGAAGAAGGTGAAACCGCGCTCGTCGAGCCCCTTGAGCAGCAGCACCCGGCAATGCGGACGACCGTCGTCATCCACCGTTGCCAGGGTCATGGCGTTGGGTTCCACCGGCAGCTGCTCGGTCAGCACCGCCTCGTCGAACCAGCGGCGGAACAGGGCAAAGGGCTCAGCCGGGGCCTGCGCCTCGCTGAGCCCTTCGCGGGTGTAGTCACGTCGCATATCCGCGATGCGCTGGGACATGCTGCTCTCCTAAGGCTCAGTCGACCTTGGCCGGCTTGATCTGCTCGATGGAGGTTTTCGCTACGACCGGCTGGTTGTACTGGGCCAGCAACGCCACCAGGGTCTCTTGCGGGGTCAGCACCAGCTCCACACGACGGTTGAGCTTGCGCCCGTCGCTGCTGTCGTTGGCGGCGCGCGGCATGTCCGAACCGACGCCCTTGAGCATCAGGCGATCGCGGTTCAGCCCGCTCAGGCGGAAGATCGAGGCCACCGCCTTGGCGCGGTCCTCGCTGAGCTTGCGATTGGCCTCGACCTGGCCCGAACTGTCGGCATGGCCGAGGATCAGCACGCCGGTCAAACGATCCTTCTCGAGGATCTTGGCCACCCGGCTGAATGGGCCGAGGGCTGCCGGCAGCAACATCGACGGGCGATCCGCGTTGAACGAGGCGTCCACAGGGGCGGTGACTACCAGCACGTTCTGCCGGCGCTCTAGCTCCATCTTCGAGCCTTTCAGGGCTTCGCGCAGTTGCGGCTCGTACTCGTCGAGCCAGGCCGTGGTGAGCTTTTTGTCGATTTTCGGCACTGCCGCCGGGGCGGCGACCTTTTCCTTGCCACCGAACGACCACCAATTGCCAGAATCGGCAGACTTGTCGGAAGAAGCGGCACAAGCGGTGAGGCTGCTGCAGAGAATCAAGGCAAGGCAGTTAGCTCGCATCATCGATATTCCTGAATGAGGGTTCAAAGACACTGATCCAATACCCGCGCCAGCTTTTGCGTGCGTGGGTCCATCAGAACATAGGGGCCGAGGCTATTGGTAACGAAACCGAACGCGACTTCACGCTCGGGATCAGCGAAGCCTACCGAGCCACCAGCGCCCGGATGGCCAAAGGCCTTGCGGCCCATTCCGTAGGTGGCGTTGGCCACCTCCGCCTGGTCGAGCATGCAACCCAGCCCCAGACGCGTCCGGGTCAGCAGGGTGCGGTCTTCGCCGCAGGCATGTTCGCGGGTCATTTCATTGAGCAGTTCGGCCGGCAACAGGCGGCCATCCAGCAGGCCGGCATAGAAACCCGCCAGCGCACGGGCATTGCCGTGGCCATTGGCGGCCGGCTGCTGCATGCGCCGCCACTCCGGCTTGTTGGTGCTGGTGAGGATCGACGGCGGATTGGTGAACGCCCGCGTGCTCATGGCAGTCGGCTCGCTCATCATGCATTTGAGCAGGCGCTGCGCCGCGGCATCGCCCAGGTCGCCCTTCTTGCGGGCGATATGCGCCACGCGTTCGAACTCGCTGTCGGCCAGGCCGACGTGGAAGTCCAGCCCCAGCGGCTTGGCGATGCGCGCCACGATAGACTCGCCCGGGCCACGGCCCTCGATACGCTGGAGCAATTCGCCAGTCAGCCAGCCATAGGTGATGGCGGCGTAACCGTGGTCTTCGCCAGGCGTCCACCAGGGCTGCTCGGCGGCCAGGGCAGCGGTCATGCGCGCCCAGTCGTACAAGGCTTCCGGCGGCAGCAGCTCACGCAGGGCAGGCAGGCCGGCACGATGGCTGAACAGTTGCCGAGGCGTCACCAGCTCCTTGCCGGCTGCGGCGAATTCCGGCCAGTAACGCGCCACCGGAGCGTCCAGGTCGAGCCTTCCCTCGTCCACCAGTTGCAAGGCGGCGACGGCAGCGAAGGGTTTGGTGCAGGAGAAGAGATTGAGGATGGTGTCGCTGTGCCAGGCCTGTTCGCCGTCCTTGTCGGCCGTACCGGCCCAGACGTCGATCACGGTCTCGCCGCCGACCTGTACACACAATCCCGCGCCACGCTCCTGCGGGTCGGCGAATAACTCGGCGAAGGCTTCTTTAAGCGGCTCGAACTGCAGGTCGAAATAACCCTGAATCTGCAAGCGTTACTCCTTGGTCTCGATGCGCGATCTGCGTCGCGCTGGCCATCTGGCGATGGATGGGCATTGTGGCAATGCCCGTCGCCGAAAGAAACCGTAAGGAGACGGGCTGCAGGTCAGATCAGTTCTTGCCGGCCTCGGCGGCAGCCGGGGCCGCAACGGACGCCGGCTTCGCAGCTGCCGGCTCAGTGGCACCAGCAGCCGGCTTGGCCTCGGCCTTGGCAGCCTTGCCGAGCAGGCTTTCCGGCACGCCCAGGTTGGCCTTGCGCACGGCCTCGACGAAGCCCTGCCAGGGTCGATCGGTGATGCCGACCAGGCCCAGGTGGCCGTTCTCACCATCGAGCAGGCGACCGGTGGCTGGCTGGTCGAGGTACTGGAACCAGTGCACACCGACGATCGTCGGCTCCTCCAGGGCCTTGTTCAGGAAGCGCGCGTAGGCCGGGCCACGCTCCTCTTCCTTGTACACCTCGCTGACACCGCCCCAGAACGGGCCGCGATCACGCGAGCCGAAGTGGAACTCGGTGACCAGCACCGGTTTGTCCAGTTCGCGCAAGGCGGTGAAGTTCTGGCCTTGCTGCGGTTCCGGGGTATAGAGGTTGAAGCTCATCACGTCGCAGTACTTGGCACAGGCGGCGATGGCCTCCGGCGTGGTGATGGCGAAGCGGCCACCGAGCAGCAGGTGGTTGGGCGCGTGCCACTTGAGCGAGTCGGCGATGGTCTTGAAGTAGGTGTCGGCAAACAGGTTCTGGAAGTTACGCAGATCCTCTTCGATCTGCGGGTGCTCGGCGCTGGGCAGCGGCGCCTCGAAGCCCGGGTCTTCCATCAGCTCCCAAGCGCCCAGCTCGATGCCCCAGGCCTTGGACAGGCCGCTCTGATTGCGGTACTTGTCGCGCAGCTGCTTGAGGAAGGCGCGCTTGGCTGGGACGTCGGTGGTCAGGCGCAAGGTGCCGTAGGCCAGGCCGTAACGGGCTTTGGGGTCATCACCCGGGCCGGCCCAGGCCAGCTCGTTGTCAGCGAAGAAACCAATCAGCCAGGGATCTTCACGACGATCACGGGCGGCGATGGCAATGGCGCGCTCGGCGGCCATGGCGAAGCGCGGGTCGAACGGGTCGGGCATGCCGCCCCACCAATCGAGGCCGGTGCTGATGGTGGCGTAGTCGCCAGAAATCGACAGCGGGCGGGTATACGGCACGCGCTTGGCATCGCCCAGGGTGTCGTCGCTCCAGTTGCCCAGGCTGTTGAAGCCCCAGGCCTGCAGGCGATCAAGGCTGTGCTGGGTCCAGCGCTCGGCATCCAGACCTGGTGCCGGGCATGGACTGGCGACCACAGCGGGAGCACTTGCAGGTGCGGCGGCCGGCGCAGCAGCAGGTGCTGGCGGCGGGCATGGCTGGGCATAGCTGCGCTGCAGGTTGGCGCGGTAGAAGTCGAACCAGCGGCCATGGTCGAAAGCTCGGCCACGGTTGGCACCGCTGTTGCTGCGGCTGTCACGCTTGCCGTAGTAGGCGGCCAGTGGCTCGCCTTCCTTGGGCAGGCTCTTGAACAGCGACTCGCGGCCTTCGACGTAGGTCTGGCTCTGCCAGGCGCTGACGGCGTTGACGCCGAGGGAATAGAACGGATGACCTTCCGGGGTCACCAGGAACCAGCGGCCGTCGCGTTTCTCGGTACGGAAGAAACCACTGGCCTCGAAGCTCGGGCCTTTCAGCCAACCGCCAAAAGCGTCCTGCTCGGGGCGCTTGGTCAGCCATTGCTTGAGCTGACCCTGCTCGCGACTGGCGGCCTCGCGCAGTTGCTGGTCGCTGCTGATTTTCTCCGGCCACTGGCCACGGCTGTACTGACCCCAGGCATCCATGATGCCGTCGTAGATGGCCGCCTGTGCGCTGGCAGCGTCCTGCACACCGAAACGGCCGAGCAGGATGTTCTGCGCAGCGGTCGGATTATCCAGGGCGATGGTCACGGCGCTGACCTGGGCGGCGTTCAGCTCACCGTTGACGCTTTCGGCCAGCAGCACCCGCTGCCCGTCCAGGGTGACCGGCATCGGCGGGCCGGCACGCATGCCACGGGCCAGCGGCGAAGAGGCCGTGAGCGGTACCAGCAGGGTTTGCGCCGGGCCGGCCGGCAGCGCGATGCGGCTGGTCAGAACCTTGCCGTCGCGGCTTTCGATGCGGACTTCGAGGGTGATCGCCCAGTCCATGGCGTTCTGCAGGCGCAGGCTCATGGCGCCGGATTGCGACCAGTCCCAGTCGCCACTCTGCGGAGTCAGGCGCAGGTTGGGGTGTTCGGCGGCATTGAAGGTGAAACGACGCAGCACCTCGCCTTCGGCGGTGGGTTCGGCGGTCAATTCGGGGAAGCTGGCCTGCTCGGTCACCACCTGCACCACGTCGGTGGGCTTGATGAAGCTGAACAGGGTTTGCTGGCCGGCCGGGGCGGCAATGGCCGGGGTGGCGAGCAAAAAGGCAAAAATACTGGGCAGTGAACGGCGAATCATGTGGCAGGTACTCCGGAAGACGCACAAGTAGACAACAGCTGGGCCGCTTGATGCCAGTGCGTAGGCGGATTAAAGCGCTGCAGTCATCCCCTCTTGCTGTTCACACCGCCGAGCGCTTGATCCGATCAAGCAGCCGATCCGGCAACAGGCGATTGAGCACGCGAAACAGCTTGGCCGGTACGGTGACCGGATAGCGAACCCGCGGCACCCGGCGCTGCAAGGCCCGCAAAACCACCTCTGCCACGGCCTCGGCGGGCAAGGTGTACTTCACCGCCGCACCCTCCTTGGCCAGGCGTTCCTCCATCTGCACATAGGCCTCGGCATGCACACTGCGCTGCCTGTCGACGTGCTTGCGCAAAGCCACCAGGCTGTTGGCACGAAAGCGCGCCATGATCGGCCCAGGCTCGATCAGCACCGCCTCGATGCCGCTACCGCTCAGTTCCAGGCGCAAGGTATCGACCAGGCCCTCGATGGCGAACTTGGAGGCGTTGTAAGCGCCACGCAGCGGCAGCGCCGCATAACCAAGCACCGAGCTGTTGAACAGGATGCGACCATGGCCCTGGCGCCGCATCACCGGCAACACCGCGGCGGTCAGTTCGGCCGGGCCGAACAGGTTGGTCTCGAACTGCTCGCGCCAGGCCATGCGCGGCAAATCCTCGATAGCGCCCGGCTGGCCATAACCACCATTGTTGAACAGCGCATCCAGGGTGCCGCCGGTCTGCACCAGCACCGCCGCCAGAGCCGCCTGGATGCTCGCCGAGTCATTCAGGTCCAGCTGCAGGGCGGTAAACCCTTCCGTCTGCAGGCAGGCGACATCCTCGGCATCACGCGCCGAGACGAACACCTGCCAGCCGGCTGCACGGCAAGCCACCGCACTGGCGTAGCCGATGCCCGAGGAGCAGCCGGTAATCAGGATGGAACGGGGAGCGTTGGACACGGAGCCCTCTCCTTGGCGCAGATGGATGATGGATAAAACTCAGCTGATCTCGCGGCGAAACGGCGGTAGCGCGTTGAGGATGGCCTTGCCGTAGCGCTGGGTCACCACGCGCCGATCCAACAGCGTGATGGTGCCGCGATCTTCCTCGGTACGCAGCAGACGGCCGCAGGCCTGCACCAGTTTCAACGAGGCATCGGGCACGGCGATTTCCATGAACGGGTTGCCGCCGCGTGCTTCGATCCACTCGGCCAACGCCGCTTCCACCGGGTCGTCCGGCACGGCGAAGGGGATCTTGGCGATCACCACGTGCTCGCAATAGGCACCCGGCAAATCGACGCCCTCGGCGAAGCTGGCTAGGCCGAAGAGCACGCTTTCCTCGCCGCTGTCGACGCGCGCCTTGTGTTTGTTCAGGGTTTCCTGCTTGGACAGGTTGCCCTGGATGAACACGCGCTTGCGCCATTCGCGATCGACACCGTCGAACACTTCCTGCATCTGCTTGCGCGAAGAAAACAGCACCAGGGTGCCGCGCGAGCCTGCCACCAACCCTGCCAGGTCGCGAATGATCGCAGCGGTATGCGCCGCCGCGTCACGCGGGTCGGCCTTGAGATCCGGCACCCGCAGCACACCGGCGTCGGCATGCTGGAATGGGCTGGGCACCACGGCGGTGACCGCCGCCTTGGGCAGGCCGGCACGCATGCGGAAACGGTCGAAGCTGTTCAGCGCAGTCAGCGTGGCCGAGGTCACCAGGGCGCCATAGGCGACATTCCACAGGTTGCGACGCAGGGTCTCGGCGGCGAGGATCGGGCTGGCGTTGACCTCGATATCGAACAGCGCACCGCTGTCGGCCAGGGTCAACCAGCGCGCCATCGGCGGGCTGTCCTCGGGGTCTTCAACAGTGAAGGCGGTCCACAGCTCCCAGTTGCCCTGGGAGCGCGCCAGCAAACTACCGAACAGCGGATACCACTCCTCGGCCTGGTGGCTGGCGATGCCGACACTGCCCTCTCCATCCATGGCCTCCTTGAGCAATTCGGTGAGACGGGTGAACACATCCGTCAGCTGCGAGAAGCCTTTCTTCAGCTCGATGCCTTGCTCACGCAAGTGTTCCGGCACCAGGCCGCCGACGAACCGATGGCGCGGACGCTCGCGGCCTTCCATGTCTTCGCCGGCCTTGAAATCGGCCAGTTGCTCGCAGGTGCTGAACATGAACTGCTGCTGGGTGCGCAGCTCGCGGGCCATTTCCGGGACTTTCTCGATCAGCCGGCCGAGGTCGCCGGGCAACGGGTTCTGTGCCAGCAGCTTGGTCAGGTTCTTTTCTATCTGGCCGAGCCAGTCGGCCGTACTGCGCAGGCGAGTGAAGTGGGCGAAGTGGCCGATGGCCTTGTCCGGCAGGTGGTGGCCTTCGTCGAACACGTAGAGGGTTTCACGCGGGTCGGGCAGCACCGCGCCGCCGCCCAGGGCCAGGTCGGCCAGCACCATGTCGTGGTTGGTGACGATCACGTCGACTTTGGTCATGCCTTCGCGCGCCTTGTAGAAGGCGCATTGGCCGAAGTTCGGACAATGGCGGTTGGTGCACTGGCTGTGATCGGTGGTCAGGCGGCTCCATACGGCATCATCGAGTTCCTCGGACCAGCTGTCACGATCGCCGTCCCAGCGATTGCCGGCGAGCTTCTCGATCATCCCGGTGAACAACTTTTGGCTGCTTTCGTCGACATCCAGGCGAAAGCCTTCTTCGGCGAACATCTGTGCGGTAGCGCCCTGGGCCTCACCTTCCTGCAGCAGCATGTCGAGCTTGGACAGGCACAGGTAGCGGCCTCGGCCCTTGGCCAGGGCGAAGCTGAAGTTCAGGCCGCTGTTACGCAGCAGGTCCGGCAGGTCCTTGTGCACGATCTGTTCTTGCAGCGCCACGGTGGCCGTGGCGATCACCAGGCGTTTGCCGGCGGCCTTGGCGATGGGGATCGAGGCCAATGCATAGGCCACGGTCTTGCCGGTGCCGGTGCCCGCCTCGACCGCCACCACGGCCGCCTCGCCATCGCGCTGACCTTCGTCGTTATGCTGGATGGTGCCCAGCACCTTGGCGATCTCGGCAATCATCAGGCGCTGGCCATAGCGCGGTTTGAGGCTCTTGGCTTCGAGGAAGCGGCTGTAAGCGCCCTGGATCTGGGACTTGAGTTCGGGACTGAGCATGGGGCGCGCAATAGAGACTGGATAAATTCTCAGTAGTTTACCGGCAGGTTATGATGCCGCGCCATGCTTAACCGCCCACTGACGGAGAACCCGATGACTGCCTTTGCCGCTACCTATGCCCTGCATGTACTGGCCGCCCTGATCTGGGTCGGCGGGATGTTCTTCGCCTGGATGATCCTGCGCCCCGCCGCCGTTGCCACCCTGGAAGCGCCCGCACGCCTGACGCTGTGGGCCGATGTGTTCCGGCGCTTCTTCCAGTGGGTATGGGCTTGCGTACTGCTACTGCCGATCTCCGGCATGGCCATGCTGCACCTGCGCTTTGCCGGCTTTGAAACCGCGCCTCGCTACGTGCACATCATGATCGGCCTGTTTATCGTCATGCTTGCGCTGTTCCTGCGCGTGCAGTTCCTGGTGCTTCCGGAACTGCGCCGTGCCATTGCCAGCCAGGACTGGCCTGCCGGTGGCGCCGCACTCGGCAAGATCCGCAAGCTGGTGGGTTTCAACCTGCTGATCGGCCTGACGCTGGTGGCGGTTGCAGCGATCCGGCCCATGTTCTGACGCTACCTGAGCGCTTTGCGTGCAGGACAGAAAGAGGATTTGAAGGGGAAACTCCTGCGCTATCGAGTTAGCGATAACGCAGGAGCGGACTGCGGACCAATAGGCTGACTAAGGCTTGGCCTCAACTGCCGCTTCTACCCGGCGGTTGATGGCTCGACCTTCGTCGGTATCATTATCGGCAACCGGTTTCGACTCACCGTAACCTGCTGCCGACACCCGATCGCCGCCCACACCATATTGGTTGACCAGCACATCACGCACCGCATTGGCGCGGCGTTCGGACAAGCTCTGGTTGTAGGCATCGGTACCCTTGGAGTCTGTATGCCCTTCCACCACGGTAGTGGTTGCAGGGTACTGACCCATGAAGTCGGCCAGGGCCTTGATATCGGCCTGACTCTCTTCTTTGACCTCCGACTTGTCGAAGTCAAACTTCACGTCCAATTCGACGCGCACCGCTTCGGTCGCCTCGGCAACCGGCTCTGCAGCAGGTGCTTCGGTGCTCGGATAGTCCGGCAGCGGACAACCGTTATGACGAACCGGGGTATTGGCAGGGGTATCCGGGCAACGGTCGCGGCGATCGTGTACACCATCGCCATCTGCGTCACCATCCTGGGCATAGCACACCAGAGTACCGAGGACCGCACCGGCCACCGCTCCTCCACCTGCCCAAGCTGAACTCTCGATTGCGCCAAGCCCGCCTCCGGCCAAGCCGCCAATCACTGTACAAATCGGCCAGTTCCCTTGGTTAAGCGGTGCGTCTCCCGTACTGGAAGTCGTAGCGCAACCAGAAAGAACACTACTGACCAAGAGAAGGGGTACTGCAGCCCTTGAGAGTCTTGTTCTCATGGCGATGATCTCCTGTGTCACCGGTTGAATACCGGTAACACAGGAGTAAAGACCCGTCCCCCGAAGTCTACAAGCCCGCTAGGGCAGGCATATCGGGGGCTCGGGGGTTACGGACGGGTTTCCACCTCAGCCTCAACGCGACGGTTGATGGCACGGCCTTCTTCAGTCGCGTTGTCAGCAACCGGGCGGCTTTCGCCATAACCGGCAGAGTTCACGCGATCAGGCGACAGACCGTACTGGTTGACCAGCACATCACGCACGGCATTGGCGCGGCGTTCGGACAGGCCCTGGTTGTAAGCATCGGTGCCCACCGAGTCGGTGTGGCCTTCTACGTCAGTCGTGGTTTGCGGGTATTGCGACATGAAGTCGGCCAGGGCTTTGATATCGCCATAGCTCTCTTCCTTGACCTTGGCCTTGTCGAAGTCGAACTTGACGTCCAGTTCGACGCGAACCGGCTCGGCAACTACAACTTCTTCAACCACGGCAACCGGCTCCGGCAATGGGCAGCCTTTCTCGTCGACCTTGGTGCCTTTCGGCGTATCACGGCAGTCGTCGAGCTTGTTGACTACGCCGTCACCATCCTGATCGCCATGTACCCAGCAATAGGCCGCGCCGGTAAGAGCACCAAGACCCAAGCCAGCAGCAGCCCAAGAGGAACTCTCGATGGCGCCCAGACCTGCGCCACCCACACCACCGATCAGCGCGCAAGGCGGCCAATCGGTTTCGGGAAGGCTCGAGCAGCCTGTCAACAGACTGCCACACAGAAGCAAAGGTACCGCTGTCCTTACCATGTTCATCTGCATCTCTCCTCGATAGATCGGTTTATCCCGATGCTAGGAATTAAAGACGCAGCTATTAAAATCCGCCAATCTAGAGCCAATCTGATTGAATCATCTGCGAAGAGAAACGCATGAGCACACCGCAAACGCCGCAACAGGCGATCGCCGCCCTTCTCGACCGCTATCGTCCCGGCAACCTATTGGTGGTCGGCAGCGGGGAAATCCCGGCCGTGGCCGCGTTCGCCGCCGCGCACCCTGAAAGTCACGTCCTGCAAGTGCCCGCAGGCCCTTTGCCGCCCGAGGCGGCGGCCCAGCGCTTCGAATTGGCACTGCTGGTCGACTGCCTGGAACACCTGCCCAAGCGCACTGGCCTGGAGCTGCTGGGCGGCATCCGCAACCTGAACGCTAGCCGCCTGGCCGTGCTGGCCGATCTCAGCGCCTGCGATTGGCAGGAGGCCGACTTCTTCTCCCTCGGTCTGCGCGTGGATGCCCGTTTTAGCCGTGATGAACAATGCCTGCACCTGTTCAGCTACGACCTGCACGACTACAAGCAGATCCCCGACTGGCTCAACGCGAAGTTCTGGGCCAACCCGGAAAACTACGGAAAATACTGGTGGTGATGCGATGAGTCAGGCCTGTCCCTGCGGTAGTGGCAGCTCGCTGGAGCAATGTTGCGGCCACTACCATAGCGGCGAAGCCCACGCGGCGAGCGCGGAAACCCTGATGCGCTCGCGCTATAGCGCCTATGTGCTGGGGCAGATCGATTACCTGATCGCCACCACTCTGCCGGCCCAGCAAGCGGATTTGGACAGCACCGCCATCCGCGCCTGGAGCCTGGGCAGCACCTGGCTCGGCTTGGAAGTGGAAAGCAGCGAACTGATCGGCGGGCAACCCGAACACTCCTTCGTCACCTTCACCGCACGCTGGCATGACGACAGCGGCGAGCACAGCCATCGTGAGCGCTCCTCCTTCGTCCAGCACGGCACGCGCTGGTACTTCATCGACCCGACCGTGCCGCTCAAGGCCGGACGCAACGACCCGTGCCCCTGCGGCAGCAAACAGAAATTCAAGAAGTGTTGCGCAAGCTATCTGTGAAATGCACAAGGCCCTCGAATGAGGGCCTTGTCTTTATTGCAGCTTCAGGTGCGAGGTATCGGGCGGGGGCGCCGCCGGCTCGGCCTTGGCCTGGCCCATGTCACTGCCGGTCGGTGCCAGGCTGAACTGGCTCAGATCGACGTGCGGCGCCTGCGGGTCAGGTCGCGCATCTTGCAGGTCGACGCCCACCGGCGCGATGCCGAAATCCGGCGCCTCGACATCGGCAAACGCCGCCATGTATTCATCACGCGGGATAACCCGCGCACCTGGCCCCGCACTGGTCACAGGCGCAGCAACAGGTGCCGAGGGAGTAGCTGCTGCGGGCGCAGGTGCAGCCGGCTGTGCAACAGGCGGCGGCGCCAGCTCCACTTCTTCTATATCCAGCGACTGGACGATGGCCACCGCGCCAGCCCGCTCCAGGGTCGCACGGTACTTCTCCGCGCCAGCGGCATCCAGGTTGCTCTTGATCACGATGCGCCGCCCGGAGAACAACAGTGCAATGCGCTGCTCATCCGCCTGAAACAGCCGCGTCAGATTCTCCTTCACCAGCTCCAGCTGGGCGCCTGGCACCAACTGCCCGGCGAAGGCGATCTCGTAGAGGCTCATGGTCACACTCCTGTCCAATTCGGTCTCCAGTATGGCGCAGTTTTTTTCTCAGAACAGCCCATGGCGGCCAAGCAGGCGCTTGGTACACTGGCGCGACCAAGGGAGTCACTCATGCTCGATCAGATACGGATACTCAAGCTGATCAGCCTGACAGTAGTTCTCGGCCTATTCGCAGGCCTGCAAGGATGCGCCAGCTGGTTCAGCGGCGATTTCCAGGACCCGGAAGTCCGTCTCGTCAAGGTTGATGTGGTCAAGGCCAGATTGCTGGAGCAGCAGTTCGTCCTGCGTTTTCGCATCGACAACCCCAACGACGACAGCTTCCCCGCGCGCGGCCTCGACTACAGCGTGCAACTCAACGGCGTGCCGCTGGCCAGCGGCGAGTCCAGCGAGTGGTTCAGCGTGCCGGCGCGCGGTCATCAGGTGTTCGATGTGCCGGTACGGACCAACCTGTGGCGGCACCTCAAAGACATCGTGCGCGCCCTGGAAGACCCCGATCAGCCGATTCGCTACAGCCTTAGCGGCGAAGTGAAAACCGGCCTGTTGTTCGGTCGCAGCGTGCACCTTGTGCGCAATGGCGAGATAATCCCCAGCAATTACATACCGGAGGATTCCCCATGACCCAACAACCCCACGTCCACGGCCCGGACTGCAACCACGATGACGACCACAGCCACGACCATCATCACGATGACGGCCACGTGCATGGCCCGCATTGCGGTCACCATCAGGAGCCGGTGCGCAACCCGCTGAAGGAAGTCGGTCGCAACGACCCCTGCCCGTGCGGCAGCCAGAAGAAATTCAAGAAGTGCCACGGCGCCTGATCTGATCGATCACCGGCAGGACTGCACAGTCCTGCCGCCACTCTCTACGCTGCGCCCCTACCGCGTTACCGCTCCCGCCCTCTACAATTCGCCCATCCTCCGACTCCCTGCGCCAGGAGCCAGTTCATGGGTTCGCGCCTGCTCTCTCGTTCCGCATTCATCGCTGCCGCCTCGCTGCTCGGTTGCAGCCTGCTGCTCACTGGCTGCCAGTCCTTCCTCAATGGCCGCTATGCCGACAGTGTTCCGCCGGACCAGGGCATCGTCCGCGTCCAGGGCCTGGCCCAGAGCGTGGTGATACGGCGCAACCCACTGGGCATGCCGCTGATCGAGACCACCACCTTCCACGACGCGCTGTTTGCCCTCGGCTATGTGCATGCCAGCGACCGCCTCAGCCAGATGGTTGGCATGCGCCTGCTGGCCGAGGGCCGACTGGCTGAGATGAGCGGCCCCGGCGTGCTGGAAGTCGACCGTTTCATGCGCACGGTCAACCTCAAGCGCAGCGCCGAGGTGATGTACAAGAATGCCTCGCCGCGAATGAAGAAGTTCTTCGAGGTCTATGCCCGCGGCGTCAATGCCTACCTGTTCCGCTACAAAGACAAACTGCCGATGGACCTGGCCGAGTCCGGCTACCGCCCGGCCTACTGGAAGCCGGAAGACTCAGTACTGGTGTTCTGCCTGCTCAACTTCGGTTTGTCGGTCAACCTGCAGGAAGAAATCGCCTCCCTGGTGCTGGCCGGCAAGGTCGGCAGCGACAAGCTGGCCTGGCTGCTGCCGACCTACCCGGATGAGCCCCTGCCGTTCGAGGAAGCCGAGAAGCTGCGCGGCCTCAACCTCGCCGGGCAGATCCCCGGACTGGCCGCAGTCGACCAGGCCGCCAGCCAGGTCGCCGCGCTGAACATGCTCGGCGTCGCCGCCTCGAACAACTGGGCCATCGCCCCGCAACGCAGCCGCAGCGGCAAGAGCCTGCTGGCCAACGACACCCACCTGCCGCTGTCGATGCCCTCGATGTGGAACTTCGTGCAGATCCGTTCGCCGAAATTCCAGGCCGCCGGGGTCTCCATCGCCGGCGTACCGGCGGTGGTCGCAGGCTTCAACGGCAAACTGGCCTGGGGCATGACCATGGTCATGGGCGACAACCAGGACCTGTTCCTGGAGAAGGTCAAACGTGAAGGCGGCCGCCTCTATTACCTGGCCGACGGCAAATGGCAGCCGGCCATCGAGCGCCAGGAAACCTTCTTCATCAAGGGCCAGCGGCCGATCCGCGAAAGTGTCTTCGAAACCCGCCACGGCCCGCTGCTGAACAGCGCACTCGGCGAACGCAAGACACCCCTGCAACCGCTGGCGTTCAAAAGCGGTTACGGCCTGGCACTGCGTACCGGCCAGCTGGAAGCGGACAACTCGCTCGACGCCTTCTTCGATCTGTCCCGCGCGCAATCGGTGGATCAAGCCTTCGAGGCCACCCGCGAAGTTCGCGCCATGGCCCTCAACATCGTCTTCGCCGATGCCCAGCACATTGGCTGGCAGGTCACCGGGCGCTTCCCCAACCGCAAGGCCGGCCTGGGCCTGGTGCCGTCGCCGGGCTGGGACGCCGCGTATGACTGGGATGGCTACGCCGACCCGATGCTACACCCCTACGACCAGGACCCGATGCAGGGCTGGCTGGGCACCGCCAACCACCGCACGGTGCCGCGCGGCTATGGCATGCAACTGTCCAACTCCTGGTTCTACCCGGAGCGCGCCGAGCGCATTGCGCAACTGGCTGGCAGCGGCAAGCAGGACCAGCAAAGCATGATCGCCATGCAGTACGACCAGACCACGCCCTTCGCCGGCAAGCTGCAGGCGATGTTCGAAGCGCCGGTCATGGCCGCACCACTGAAAAAAGCCATCGATGCGCTACCCGCTGCCGACCGCGCCAAGGCCCGCGAGGCGTTCGACCGTTTGATGGCCTTCGACGGGCGGATGAGCGCCACCTCGGCCGATGCCGCGCTGTACAGCGTGTTCCTCCAGGAAAGCGCCCGGCAGACCTTCCTCGACGAACTCGGCCCACAAGGCAGTCCGGCCTGGCAAGCCCTGGTCGACACCGCCGACAACTCCTACTCGGCACAGGCCGACCACCTGCTCGGCCGCGACGACAGCCCGTTCTGGGACGATATCAAGACCCCGCAGAAAGAAGACAAGCCCGCCATCCTCGCACGCAGCCTGGCAGCCACCGTGAGCCAACTGGAAAGCCAGCTGGGCAGCACGCGCAGCGCCTGGCAGTGGGGCAAGTTGCACAGCTACACCTGGCGCAGCACGGCCACGCAGATGGCACCTCACCTGAGCAGCGGCGAGCGCAGCAGCATCCAGGCCCTGTCCGGTTACCTCGATCGCGGCCCATACCCGGCAGGCGGCGACCACGGCACCTTGAACGTCTCGGCCTATCACTGGGGCGAGAATTTCGACACCTGGCTGATTCCGGCCATGCGCATCGTCGTCGACTTCGGCCGCGAAGAACCACTGATCGGCGTCAACAGCTCCGGCCAGTCGGGCAACCCAGCCAGCGCGCATTACGCCGACGGTATCGATGCCTGGCTCAAGGGTGGCTACATGAGCTTCCCCTTCCAGTCGCGCAACATCGACAAGACCTATGGCAACAAACGGTTGTTGCTGATGCCGGGCAAGTGACCCGACTCAGCTGCCCGAGGTGAGTCGGGCACCACCCATTGACCTGTGTTTTTCCCAAGGGCGCCTCCGGGCGCCCTTTTCTTTGCCTGGAAAAGTGCTGGGGTAAAGTGTGCGACAGCGCACACAACCGCTCTAGCACGGGCAATCCACTCGTCGGCAGAGCGATTCTGGACGACTTGATAAAAGTTCCCGACGTGTGCAAAAAAATCCTTTGCCATCAGCATTCGCCCATAGAAAACGGAATTCAATTTCCACATATCGCCATTTTTTCGACGCCAATATAACGACAAACGGTGGTTAACCTTCTCCTTGCCAGGCCGTATAAAGCGCCACACCCGCCGCATCAGCACTTCCTGAGCGGGCCATTTGAGCTTCATTCAGCGCGCATGTGACTGGCAGGGCAGCCAGGTAGTTTTCGGATTCAGGATTAATCCGCGCCCCGGATGCCCTTTCGTTTTTTACGGAGTCACCTGCCACATGATCGACCTCAACACCTGGAACCTCACCATTCCTGTCGGCGAGCCTGCCACCACCATCAGCACTCCTTTGCTCGCCAACGGTTACCAGGACGACTATTTCAAGAACATCAACGGCACCCTCTTCTTCTGGGCACCGGTCAACGGCAGCACCACCAAGAACGCCAAGTACCCACGCAGCGAACTGCGCGAAACCTATGCCGACGGCAAACTGCGCAACTGGAAGTACACCGCCGCCGACAACTACCTGAAGGCCACCCTCAAGGTCACCCAGGTCCCCTCGACCGGCAAGGTTGTGATCGGTCAGATCCACAACGTCGAAGGCGACGATCCACCCATCAAGCTCTCCTATCAGTACAAGAGCGACACCAAGACCGGCAGCATCGTGGCTATCTATCGCCCGGCGCCCGGCCTCGACACCCAGAGCATCACCGTCCTCAAAGGCGTGCCGCTGGGCCAGAGCTTCAACTACACCATTCGCCTGACGCCTAGCGGCACCTTGGCGATCTACGTGAAGACGCCGAGCACCACCACCGTCAAGTGGACCGCCAAGCTGGACAAGGCCTGGGCCGCCCAGACCATGTACTTCAAGGCTGGCAACTACGTACAGGACAACGTCGGCGACAACACCGAAGCCGGCTCGGTGACCTTCACCTCGCTGACTGTCCAGCACCTGTAATCCCCTCACCACCGGTTCAGCACTCACTCTACGGGGTGAGTGCTGCCCCCCCTCCCTGGCTCCCTTGGCTTCCAATCGATCACTTTTTAAGCACTGGTCGATATATAAGCCTTATTCAAAATCCTTAAACAGTTTAAAAACAGCCCTTTACAGCCGACTTGTAGCACTACACTTCACATTGAGCGGCTAACCCCGCTCCCGGTGGGGTCTTTATTAAAATCAAGTACAGCTGCCAAGCACCTGACCCCACCGGCACCCTTTGCGAGGGTTCCATGGGAATTGCTGCCAACGAGCTATGCCAGTACGTCATCCGCCCTACCCTCCTCTATCTGGGGCGTCACTCCGCTACCGCCGAAGCCCTGTTGCTCGGCACCGCCGCCAGCCAGTCCGACCTCGGCTCGGCCCTCGACGACCGCCACGGCCACGGCCTCTACCGCATCAGCGAACTGCGCCATCAACAGTTGTGGGATCTGCACCTGGCCCGCGACCCTGATCTCGCCAGCCTGGTTCGCGGCCTGGCCAGCCAGCACGCGTTTCTTGCCGCGCCACACCTGGAGCTGACCGTCAACCTGCGCTATGCCACGGCCATCGCCTGGTTGATGATCGAAGCCGATGCCGCCGAACTGCCAGCCGCCGATGATTTACATGGCCTGGCGCGTATCTGGCGCCGAGTGTTCCAGCCCCACGGCCACCTGCGCGACTTCCTCAGCGCCTGGCAGCACTGCGTACCGGAGCAGCCCCGCGTCGCGTAAATAGAGGGAACATCCGCCAACAAACGTCGTCCTAGCTGACGGACGGTAGAAAGCATTCATTCGCATTCATTAGCTGACCGATAAGACAGTCTTATCGGCTCGATTTCTTTAACGAATCTTCACTAAAAATGCAGGCTAGAGCGGTTGGCAAGCCCCGGCAAAAGGGGTAGTTTGCCGCCCCCGCTTTACTGAACGTGAGCTTCCTAATGAAAAACGTATGGTTTAAAACCACCCTCGCCCTGGCCGTCAGCGCCATTTCCACCCACAGCTTGGGCAACGGAATTGCCATCAACGAACAAAGTGTCAGCGGCATGGGTACCGCTTTCGCCGGCCGCGCCTCGGCCGCCCAGGATGCTTCCACCCTGTACGGCAACCCTGCCGGCCTGGCCAAACTCAAGCGCACCGAAGTCATCGCCGGTATGGCGATGATCGACGCCAAGGTCGACATCGACCACTCCAGCGCCGCAACCAGCGAAGGCGACATGGTGCCGCTGGCTTCCGTACCGTTCGGCTACATCGCCACCCCGCTGAATGAAGACTGGCACTTCGGCCTGGGCCTCTACGTGCCCTACGCCCTGATCAGCGACTACGAAAAAGGCTTCGGCGGCCGCTACAAGGGCCAGTACAGCAAGGTGCAAGTCATCACCCTGCAGCCGACCCTCAGCTACCAGATCAACGATCGCGTCTCCGTCGGCTTCGGCCCGACCTTCAACAAAATCGATGGCAAGCTGACCAGCAAGCTGGACAACAGCGCCGTCGGCGGCACTGGCGATACCGATATCAACATCAAGGGTGACGACACCGCCGTCGGCTACAACGTCGGCGTGCTGGTCGACGTCACCGACAAACTGGCCTGGGGCCTGACCTACCACTCCAAGGTCGACTACACCCTGGAAGGCCGCACCAAAGTCAGCGGCGGCGACGGCCTGACTGCGCTGTTCAACGGTCAGTACGACGCCCAGCTGGACTTCACCACCCCGGAATCGGTCGACACCTCGGTGACCTACAAGCTGGACGACAAGTGGACCCTCTACGGCGGCGCCACCTGGACCCGCTGGAGCCGTCTGCAGGCGATCATCGTGGAAAACCAGGGCACCCCTGCCGGCCTGCTGGATGAAGTCAGCGAAGAGCTGAAGTGGAAGGACACCTGGGGCTTCGCTGTCGGCACCTCCTACCAGCTCAACCCGCAATGGGTGCTGCGTACCGGCTTCGCCATCGACGCCGCACCGACTGCCAACGACAACCGCACCGTGCGCATCCCAGTGGGCAACCGCAAGGTGTTCTCCCTGGGCGCCGGCTGGTCGCCGACTGCGGACATGACCATCGACGTGGCCTACTCCTACCTGCGCGAGAACGAAGCCAAGGTCAACCAGGAAGCCACCGAGCTGGCCGGCGTCGAAATCGCCCCGGGCTACAGCGCGACCTACAACAACAGCGCCCACGGCCTGGGCGCGCAGGTCACCTACCGTTTCTGACGGTCGGCCTGCACATGAAAAAGCCGGGCATTGCCCGGCTTTTTTCTGCCTGTCTGTTGTGCCCTGCGCCCCGCCTCAGGGTTGCTGGGCAATCGCCTGTTCGATGGCCTTGCGCAAGTCCTCGTCGTCCGGCGTGGTCAGGCTGGAAAAGCTGGCGATGACCTTGCCGTCGCGCCCCACTACATACTTGTAGAAGTTCCAGCGCGGCGCACTGCTCTGCTCGGCGAGCTGACGGAACAGCGGCACAGCGTCATCACCGCGCACATGCTGCGGCTCGCTCATGGCGAAGGTCACGCCGTAGTTGACGAAGCACACCTTGGCCGTTTCGCTGGTATCGGCGTCTTCCTGCTTGAAGTCATTGGAAGGCACGCCCAGCACCTCCAGGCCCTGGTCCTTGTAGCCCTGGTACAGGGTTTCCAAACCCTTGAACTGAGGAGCGAAGCCACAGTAGCTGGCGGTATTGACCACCAGCAGCGGCTTGCCGGCAAAGCGCTGGCACAGGTCGATCTGTTCCTTCGAGCGCAACTGCTGCAACTGCCCCTGCAGCAAGGGCGGGCACTCGGCCGCCTGCAAGGCGCCGGCAAACAGCGCAAGCAGCAGGCCGGTAGAAAAACGCAGGTTCATCGCACTACTCCTGATTCACTGATGCCACCACGCTACGCGCCAATGGCCGGTGCGGCAATCGTCAACACATCGGCATATCCAGTTGCAGCAACGCCAGCCCAGCGGATTGCCAGCCCCACCAGGCCAGCGCCAGCAGCGCAGCCAGGGCCAACCCGAGCAGCCCACGCAGCAGCGTCTTGTTCACGCTGCCGGCACCACGCGCAAACGCTCCACCGGCTGCTCGCGCACCGGCCAGTTGAGCGCCGCCGCCAGCAGGCCGAGGAGGATCGACAGCTGCCAGACCATCTCATAGCTGCCCGTATGGTCGTACAGGTAGCCGCCCAACCAGCCACCGAGAAAGGCGCCCAACTGGTGGAAGAGGAACACGATGCCGCCGAGCATCGACAGGTTGCGCACGCCGAACAGGGTGGCCACGGTGCCATTGGTCAACGGTACCGTGGACAGCCACAACAGGCCCATCGCCACGCCAAAGGCATAGGCGCTCCACTCGCTCAACGGCGAATAGACGAACGCCACGATCACCAGCGTACGCAACAGGTACAGAGCAGTGAGCAGGCGCGGTTTGGACATCCGCCCGCCGAGCCAGCCGGCAATATAGGTGCCGAACACATTGAACAGCCCCACCAGCGCCAGCACCGTGGTACCGACCTTGGCCGCCAGGTGCTGATCCACCAGATAAGCCGGCAGGTGCACGCCGATGAACACCACCTGGAAGCCGCAGACGAAGAAGCCCAGCGCCAGCAGCCAGAAACCGGAATGCGTGCAGGCCTCGCGCAGCGCCTGGCCCAGGCTCTGCTCAACACCCAGCGAAGGCAGCGGCTGATCACGCACCAGCAGCGCCAACGGCACGATCAGCGCCACCAGCAGGCCCAGCGCCAGCAAGGCCGCCGACCAGCCCAGCCAGCCGATCAGGCCGAGCGAGCCCGGCAGCATGGCGAACTGGCCGAAGGAGCCCGCGGCAGCCGCCATGCCCATGGCCATGCTGCGTTTCTCCATCGGCACCGCACGACCTACCACACCCAGCAACACCGAGAACGAGGTACCGGACAGGCCAATGCCGATCAACAGGCCGGCGCTCAGCGACAGCGACGCCGCCGAATCGGCGAAGGCCATCAGCAACAGGCCGGCGGCATACAGCACCCCGCCAACGGCGATGACCCGGCGCGCACCATAACGATCGGCAATCGCCCCGGTCACCGGCTGCGCCAGGCCCCAGATCAGGTTCTGCAGGGCAATGGCGAAGGCGAACACTTCCCGCCCCCAGCCGAATTCCGCGCTCATCGGCGTGAGGAACAGGCCGAAGCCGTGGCGAATACCCAGCGACAGCGCCAGGATCAGCGAAGCCCCGAGCAACACCCAGCCGCTGGTACGCCATACAGAAGTCATGATTCATCCTCCACGGGCAGCGCCCGCTCATTCACCAACACTCAGTCGAGCCGTTCCAACTCGCCCAGCAGTTCCAACAGCAGCGCACGGCGCTCACCGCCCATGCGCTCGGCCAGCTGCACCTGCGCCTGCTCCCAGGCCTGCAGCGCCTGCGCCAGGCAGGCCTTACCCGCTTCGCTCAGCGACACCAGGCGATTGCGCTGGTCCTCGCCACCAGACAACAACACTAACCCCTTGCCTTGCAGCACCTTGAGGTTGCGCCCCAGGGTGCTGCGGTCCAGGCCCAGCGACTCGGCCAGCGTGGTGATGCTCGGCTGGCCGAGGCGCTGCAGGTGTTTCAGCAGCGAATACTGGGCGACGTTGATCCCGACCGCGTCGAGGGCATCGTCGTAGAGCTTGGTCACGCTGCGGCTGGCGCGGCGCAACTTGGTACACAGGCAGTGGGTCGGCAACATGAATAGATGTATATACCCGCATCAGGCAAAACGCCCGCTACAGTTGACGAGCAACTGCGCGGTACAGTTGATTGAGTCAACCGTAGGGCGGGTGAAACCCGCGTAACCAATGCGCGGGTTTCACCCGCCCTACCCGGCTAGAACAGCAGTAGCCCGGACTTCAGTCCGGGGCAGGTCAGCTCCCGGATTGAAGTCCGGGCTACCGCGCTGCCAAATAGGCTTTCAGAGCAGCGCCAGGGCCACCAGCACCGCACATTCGGCCAGTTCCAGCAGCGCTCCGGCGGTATCGCCGGTGGTGCCGCCCAGGCGGGCGACGAAGGCGCGGCGCAGCAGGTAGAAGGCCAGCAGCGCGGCGAGGATGGCCGCCAGCACGCTCCAGCCGAACGCCAGCATGGCCAGGCCATTGACCGCCAGAAGCAGTGGCAACTGCTGGCGTGGCAGGTGCTGGCTAAGCGCCTCACCCAGGCCACCGGCGCGCACGTAGGGCGTAGTGAGAAACAGCAGCGGCAACAAGCTGCGCCCCAGCCAAGGCGCCAGCAGTAGAGCCGCCCACTGCCCGGCCTGCAGCAGCGCGACCAGCGCGGCGAACTTGAGCAGCAGCAGGAGCACCAGCACCACCACGGCGATCGGCCCGCTGCGCGGGTCCTTCATGATCGTCAGGGTGCGCTCGCGATCACCGTAGCCGCCGACCCAGGCATCCGCCGTATCGGCCAGGCCGTCCAGGTGCAGGCCGCCAGACAGCGCCACCCAGGCCGCCAGTAGCAATGCCGCGTGTAACAACAGCGGCGCGCTGCCCAGCAGCAGATGCAGAGCCAGCAACAGACCGCCAATCAGCAGGCCCACCAGCGGATACCAGAGCAGCGAGCGGCCGATATCCGCCGCCTGCGGCATACCCGGCAGGCGCACCGGCAAACGGGTGAGGAACTGCAAGGCGATCAGCAGGGCCAGCGGTAAGCGCATCTCAACACTCCCGCAACTGCAGGTCGACATCGACCTGCAGGCTGAACAATCCACCATGGGGCGCGGCCACCTGCATCAGTTGCTCAGGCGGCAACTGGCGGGCCCGCGCCAGCAGCAGGTTGATCACCCCGCCATGGGTCACCAGCAGCACATGGCGCCCGGCATAGCGCGCCTGCAATCGGGCCAGGGCGGCCAATACCCGCGCCTCGAAGCGCAGCAGCGTCTCGCCTCCTGGCGGCGTGAAGCTGTAAGGGTCCTGCCAGAACAGACCCAGTTCGCGCTCAGCGTCCTGCATCAGCTCCAGGGCGGTGCGGCCTTCCCACTCGCCGAAATGCAGTTCCTGCAGATCAGGCTCCAACTGCAACGGCAGGTCGAGCTGCGTCGCCAGCTCCGTGGCGAACGCGGCGCAGCGCTGCAGCGGCGAGCTGACCAGCGCATCCCAGCGCGGTTGCCCGGCAACTGCCTGGCGCAATTGCGCCCAGCCCGCAGCGGTCAGCGCATCGTCGATGCTGCCGCGAAAGCCGCCGCCACGCTCGGTCTCGCCATGGCGCAACAGGTCGAGACGCAGGCTCATACCGGACGATCCGATACCGCCGCCTCGGCGAACGTGGCCATCTCGTTGTGCAGCGCACAGGCTAGGCGCAGCAGCGGCACCGCCAGTGCGGCGCCGCTGCCCTCACCCAGGCGCAGGCCGAGTTGCAGCAGCGGCTCGGCCTGCAGTGCATCGAGTACCAGGCGATGCCCCGGCTCGGCGCCGCAGTGGGCAAACAGCAGCCAGTCACGGCAGGCGGGATTCAAGCGCACCGTACAGAGCGCCGCCACCGTGCAGATGAAGCCGTCGACCAGCGCCGGCAGGCCCTGCTCCGCACAGGCCAGGTAAGCGCCGGCGAGCGCGGCGATCTCGAAACCGCCGAGGTGGCGCAGCACCTGCAACGGGTCGTTCAACTGCGCTGCGTGCAGCACCAAAGCACGCTCGATCACCTGCGCCTTGTGCGCCACGCCAGCACTATCCAGTCCGGTACCGGGGCCTACCAGTGCATCGGCTGGCTGCCCCAGCAAGGCACAGGCCAGCGCTGCAGCAGCCGTGGTATTGCCAATGCCCATCTCCCCGCCAATGAACAACTCGGCGCCGGCCGCCCGGGCCCGGCGCACGCTGTCACGCCCGGCTTCGAGGGCCTGCAGGCACTGCGCCTGGCTCATCGCCGGTTCGCGGGCGAAGTTGCGGGTGCCGGCGCCCACCTGCAGATGGCGCACGCCCGGCAAGGGCGGCAGCGGCACGGCCGTGCCCAGGTCGACCACATCCAGCAGCGCGTCGAGCTGGCGGGCCAGCACGCTGATCGCCGCGCCGCCGTTGACGAAGTTGTGCAGCATCTGCCCGGTGACGGCTTGGGGAAAGGCCGATACACCCTCCTCGACCACGCCATGGTCGCCGGCAAAGATGGCGATCCACGGTTGCCCGATGCTCGGCCGCTCGCGGCCCTGCAAACCCGCCAGGGTGATCGCCAACTGCTCCAACTGGCCCAGCGAGCCAGCCGGTTTGGTCAGTTGCGTTTGTCGCTGGCGGGCAGCCGCAGCAGCCTGTTCATCCGCTTGCCGAAAAGCCTGCTGCCACCAGAAGGCGGTACTCATAGCGGCGCTCCTTTGAGCAACATGGGCAGACCGGCGACGCAGAACAGCACGCGCTGGCTGCGCTCGGCCAGGGCCTGGTGCAGCCAGCCGGCCTCGTCGACATAACGGCGGGTCAGTTCGCCCAGCGGCACCACGCCCAGTCCGGTTTCGTTGCTGACCAGGATGATCCGCCCCGGCAGCTCGGCCACGCCGGCCAGCAAGGCGTCGCGCTCTGCCGCCAGGCGCGCTTCATCCTCCAGCATCAGCAGGTTGGTCAGCCACAGGGTCAGGCAATCCACCAGCAGGCAACGCTCGGCGGCGGCCTGTTCGTGCAGCACGCGCAGCAGCGCCAGCGGTTCTTCCACCAAGCCCCAATCGGCCGGACGCCGCGCACGGTGATGGACGATGCGCTGGTTCATTTCGCCATCCAGCGCCTGGCTGGTGGCGATATAGGTAACCGCCAGGCCGCTGTCGCTGGCCAGTTTCTCGGCCAGGCGACTCTTGCCGGAACGGGCGCCGCCGAGGATCAGTTCAAGCATCGTGTGTTTCCTTTGTCATCGCCCCAGCCCTCTCCCCAAAGGGGCGAGGGAGTCGAACGCTACAGCCCGCACAATTCCCGCAATTTACCGGTATCCATATGCGCCTCGACCAGATCGGCCAGGCGCTCGATATCCCGTTCGCGCAGGGCGTGGTAATCAACCTGCTGCACCTGGCGCAAACCGGCCCAGCGCAGCAGAGCCGCACAGGCCGCACTCGATTCGAACAGACCATGCAGATAAGTACCGATGACCTGCCCGTCGGCGCTGCAAGCGCCATCGCCACGCCCATCATTCAGGTGCACCGCCGGGGATTCCAGGGCCGGACCGCTGCTGACACCGGCGTGAATCTCGTAGCCGCTGACGGCCGCCTGCTCCAGGCTCAGCACGCCCTGCACATTGCGCAGCTGTTTCTGCGCCTCCAGCACGGTGACGAACTCCAGCAGACCAAGCCCTGCGCTGCTACCCGCCGTGCCTTCCAGGGCCAGCGGGTCGTCGATGCGGCTGCCGAGCATCTGCAAACCACCACATATGCCCAACAGCTTGCCGCCATAGCGCAGATGGCGCTGGATCGCCGCTTCCCAGCCCTGCTCGCGCAGGTGCGCCAGGTCGGCACGCACGCTTTTCGAGCCGGGCAGGATGATCAGGTCGGCCGACGGGATGGCCTGGCCGGGGCCGATGAATTGCAGGTCCACCTGCGGGTGCAGGCGCAGCGGATCGAAGTCGGTGTGGTTGCTGATACGCGGCAGCACCGGTACCACCACCTTGAGCAGCTCGGCGCCCTTGTGCGCCTGGCGCACGTCAATGGCGTCCTCGGCTTCCAGGTGGAAGTCCATCAGGTACGGCAGCACGCCCAGTACCGGCTTGCCGGTGCGCTGCTGCAGCCAGTCCAGGCCGGGTTGCAGCAGCGCGATGTCGCCGCGAAAACGGTTGATCACGAAGCCTTTTACCCGCGCCTGCTCGCTGGGCGAAAGCAGCTCCAGGGTACCGACCAGGTGGGCGAATACGCCGCCCTTGTCGATATCGGCAATCAGGATCACCGGGCAATCCACTGCCTCGGCAAAACCCATGTTGGCGATATCGCCGGCGCGTAGGTTGATCTCCGCTGGCGAACCCGCGCCCTCGACCATCACTACCGGGTATTGCGCGGTAAGACGCTGGTGCGAAGCCAGCACGGCCGCGTGGGCCGTCTGCTTGTACGCGTGATAATCCACGGCATTCATGTTGCCGATGGCCTGGCCGTGGATAATCACCTGGGCGCCGGTATCGCTGTTGGGCTTGAGCAGCACCGGGTTCATGTCGGTATGCGGCGCCAGCCCAGCCGCCTGCGCCTGCACCGCCTGGGCGCGACCGATCTCGCCGCCATCGGCCGTGACGGCGGAGTTGAGCGCCATGTTCTGCGGTTTGAACGGCACCACGCTGACACCCTGGCGCTTGAGCCAGCGGCACAGCGCGGTCACCAGAGTGCTCTTGCCGGCATCGGAGGTGGTGCCCTGCACCATCAGCGTGGCGCTCATTGCGGCATCTCTCGCAGGGCCTGCTCCAGGCGCTGCCAGCCAGCCTCGTCGGCAGGCAGGCCAAAACGCAGGCAGCGGGCCTCGGCGAACAGGCGCAGGAGAATGCCGCGCCGGGCAAAGTAACCATGCAGACCGACCGCCTGGGTATGGCCGACCAGCTGGAACAACGCGGTGCCGCCAGCCGGTGCCAGGCCATAGCTACTGAGCAACACCGCCAGGCGCAGACCGTCGCCACGCAGGCGTTCGCGTTGGCGTGCCTGCCCCTCGGTATCCGCCAGCAGCACGGCTGCCACCGCCCGCGCCGGGCCGCTCACTGCCCAGGGGCCGAGCGGCTCGGCCAGGCGCTCCAGCAATTCGCTTTCAGCCAGGACGAAGCCCAGGCGGATACCGGCCAGGCCAAAGAATTTGCCGAACGAGCGCAACACGATCAGCCCCGGCAGGTGGCTGTCGGCAGCCAGGCTGTGCTCGGGCGTGCAGTCGATGAACGCCTCGTCCACCACCAGCCAGCCGCCGCGCGCAGCCAGGCGTGCGTGCCAGTCGAGCAGTTGCTGACGTTCGATCAGTCGCCCGCTGGGGTTGTTGGGGTTGACCACCACCAGCACATCCAGGCGCTCCAGGGCGCGATCCACCGCCCCTTCGCCCAGTTCGGTGACCTGATGGCCTTCGCCGCGCCAGGCCAGGGCATGCTCGGCGTAGGCCGGCGTCACCACCCCAACCCGTGCGCCACGGCGCAAGCGCGGCAACGCCTGAATGGCCGCCTGCGAACCGGCCACCGGCAACAAAGCCGGCGCCGCGTAGTAGTCGCGGGCCAGTGCCTCCAGGCCATCGTCGCTCTCCGGCAGGCGTTGCCAGGCCGACTCGGGAATCGCCGGCAGCGGCCAGCCATAGGGAGCAATCCCGGTGGACAGGTCCAGCCAGTCCGCCAGGGCTATGCCATAGCGCTGGGCTGCTGCGCGCAGCCGGCCACCGTGTTCAAGCAAGGCAGACACTCCCCATCAGCAACACCACTAACCACACCAGCACGCCACCGTTCACCAGATTAAGCGCCCGCTCGATATCACGCGCCTGCGCCGGCGCACCCTCGCCCAGCACCGGCCGCTCATGCAGTTCCCCATGGTAGACCGCCGCGCCGCCCAGGCTCACCGCCAGGGCACCGGCACCGGCAGCCATCACCGGGCCGGCATTCGGGCTGTCCCACAGCGGTGCCTGCTGGCGCCAGCAGCGCAAGGCCAGGCGGGTGTTGCCGAGCAGTGCATAGGTCAGCGCCACCAGGCGCGCCGGGATGTAGTTGAGCGCGTCGTCGATCTTCGCCGCCGCCCAGCCGAAGCGCTCGAAGCGTTCGTTGCGGTAGCCCCACATGGCGTCCAGGGTATTGCTCAGGCGGTACAACACCACGCCCGGCGCCCCCGCGACGGCAAACCAGAACAGCGCGGCGAACACCGCATCGCTGCCGTTCTCCAGCACCGACTCGGTACCGGCGCGCGCCACCCCACTGCTATCCAGCTCGGCGGTACGTCGGCTGACCATGTAACCGACCCGTTTGCGCGCCTCGGCCAGATCGCCCAGGCGCAGGGCCTGGGCCACGGGTAATGCATGCTGGCCCAGGCTTTTCAGGCCAATGGCGAAATACAGCGCGGCGATCTGCACCAGCCAGCCGAGCGACTCGCTCAGGCTGAGCAAGCCGACCAGCAGCACCGGCGGCAACACCGCCATGCACCAGCCGGTAACGCCATGACTGCGCCAGCCATAGCCACCGCTGTTGAGGCGCTGTTCGATGCGCTGCGCCAGGTTGCCGAAGCCCACCAGCGGATGCCAACGACGCGGCTCGCCAAACCAGGCGTCCAGCGCCACGCCCAGCAGGCTGAACAGGGCCAGGCTCATTCGTGCTGCCCCCAGGTGTCGGTGAACAGCAGGTCCTGCAGCGGCCGCGCCTGCGCCCAGCCTTCCTGCACCAGCATTGGCTCGGCATAGAACTCGGTCACCGGTCCCAGGCACAGCACCGCCACCGGCTTGCTGCCGGGCGGCATGTGCAGCAGCTCGGCCAGCGCCTGCGGCTCGAACAGCGACACCCAGCCCAGCCCCAGCCCTTCGGCCCGGGCGGCCAGCCAGAGGTTCTGGATGGCACAGGCCACGGAGGCCAGGTCCATTTCCGGCAAGGTGCGGCGCCCGAAGATGTGCTCTTCGCGCCGGTCCGTCAGCGCCACCACCAGCAGCTCGGCACAGTCGCGGATGCCCTCGACCTTGAGCCGCATGAAGTCATCGCTGCGTTCGCCCAAGGCCTCGGCGGTGCGCACCCGCTCGGCCTCGACCTGGGCGTGGATGGCCTCGCGCAGCTCGGCGCGGGTAATGCGGATAAAGCGCCAGGGCTGCATCAGGCCGACACTGGGCGCCTGGTGCGCGGCCTGCAGCAGGCGCGCGAGCAACTCGGGCGTCAGCGTGCCGCCGGCGAAATGGCGCATGTCGCGCCGCTCGGCGATGGCGCGGTAGACCGCGGCGCGCTCGGCGTCGCTGAAAGCCTGTTCGCTCATGCTCGTCTCTTCATGGCAACAGCAGCCTGGCCGCGGCCTGCGGGTTGGACGGCAGGTAGAAGTGAATATAGGAAGCGGTCAGCCGGCCGATGCGGTACACCGCCTCGGCAGCCGGGCGCTGGTTCGGGCTGCTGCCTCGGGCCAGCGGCTCAAGGGCACAGTCGAGCAGCGAATGGTGGTAGGTGTGCCCGCGCAGCAGGCCTTCCGGCAGCTCCACCTGCTGCAGGCCGAGGGCGGCCATGCGCGGCTGCATCTGCGCGCAGCCCGGCAGCAGGCCGAGCAACTCGCCACTCTCGCCCTGCTTGTCGGTGAGCCGGTCGAGCAGGTAAAGCATGCCGCCACACTCGGCCAGAATCGGCTTGCCGGCGGCATGGTGCGCCGCGATCGCCACCGCCATGCGGCGATTGTTCTGCAACTGCGCCAGGTGCAGTTCCGGGTAACCACCCGGCAGGTAGAGACTGTCCACCTCGGGCAACTGGCTGTCGCCAAGCGGCGAGAAGTACTCCAGCTGCGCCCCCAGGCGCTGCAGCAGGTCGAGATTGGCGCGATAAATGAAGGCGAACGCAGTGTCGTACGCCACACCGACACGCACGCCGGCCAGCAGCGGCTCGACCGGCACGGGTTCGGGCACCGCGAAGCTCACCGGGTCCGGCAGGCTGTCGCCAGCGGTGGCCAGTAGGGCATCGGCGGCGGCATCCAGGCGTTTATCCAGATCCGCCAGTTCATCGGCCTGCACCAGGCCCAGGTGACGACTGGGCAACTCGACCTCGGCGCTGCGCGGTAGCGCGCCAAACCAGCGGATCGCCGGCGGCAGGCTGTCGCGCAGGATCTCGCCGTGGCGGGCACTGCCCACCCGATTGGCCAGCACGCCGGCGAACGGCAGGCTGTGCTGGAAGTTGGCCAGGCCATAGGCCAGGGCACCGAAGGTCTGGGCCATGGCGCTGCCGTCGATCACTCCCAGCACCGGCACCTGGAAACAACGCGCCAGGTCGGCGGCCGAAGGGCTGCCGTCGAACAGGCCCATCACCCCTTCGATCAGGATCAGGTCGGCCTCACCCGCCGCCTCCCAGAGCAGGCGCCGGCACTCGTCCTCGCCAACCATCCACAGGTCGAGCTGGTACACCGGCGCGCCGGATGCACGCGCCAGGATCATCGGATCGAGAAAGTCCGGCCCGCACTTGAACACCCGCACACGCTTGCCGGCCCGCGTATGCAGGCGGGCCAGGGCGGCAGTCACGGTGGTTTTGCCCTGCCCGGAAGCAGGTGCGGCGATCAGCAGAGCGGGACAGCAATGGGCATCCATCAGAACTCGATGCCCTTCTGTGCTTTCACCCCGGCCTTGAAGGCATGCTTGACCAGGCTCATGTCGGTAACGGTGTCCGCCGCCTCGATCAGCTCATCGCGGGCGCCACGACCGGTCACCACCACATGTTGCAGGAATGGCCGCGCGTGCAGGTCAGCCAGCACCACGTCCAGCTCCAGATAGCCATGCTTGAGGGCGATGTTCAGCTCATCCAGCACCACCAGGCCAATGTCCTCATCAGCCAGCAGCTCGCGCGCCACTTGCCAGGCCTCCTCGGCCTTGAGCTTGTCGCGCTGGCGGTCCTGGGTTTCCCAGGTGAAGCCTTCGCCCATGCGGAAATAGCGGACTTCCTCGGGGAAGCGGCGGAAGAAGGCCTCCTCGCCGGTGGCCGCCCCCTTGATGAACTGCACCACGCCGACCTTGATGCCATGACCGAGGGCGCGGGCGACCATGCCGAAGGCCGAGCTGCTCTTGCCCTTGCCGTTGCCGCTGTGCACCAGCAGCAGACCACGCTCGTCGCTGGCCTGGGCAATCTTCTCGTCGATCACGGCTTTTTTGCGCGCCATACGCGCTTTGTGGCGCTCGTCGCGCTCCTCGGACTCAGTCATGCCGGGCTCCTCATCGGGCCGTGCTGCGCGCAGCGCAGGCGTCGCACGCCAGACCAGGGCCAGGCACACGGACAGAAACAGAGGCAGAGGAAGGACAAACAGGATGGCGGCGGACACAGGCCCACCCACCCGCAGAGCCCTCCGCACTGCCGTGGATTGTATTCAGGCCGGTCTCCGGGCTTGTGAGCGGAGCTTTTGGCTCCCCAGTCGCGCCTTCCCATGCCAAGCACAGTGGCTGAATGCGACCTTGAACTCACCTACCGTTGCGGGGGCAGCGCCGGATTCTTCGCGAACGAATGGACCGGCTTCCCTGTTTCACCCCATGGACGCATTGCGTCGGGGGTACCTGTAACAAGGCGCGCAGGTTAGAAGGTTGGCAATGGAGCGTCAACGCTTGCGGCAGATGGTCAGGCCGTCGCCCAGCGGTAGCATCGACAGCTCGACGCGCTGATCGCGCTTGAGCGTGCGATTGAGCGCCTGGATCGCCCGGGTATCGGCGCTGTCCGGGTTCTGTTCAAGCACCCGGCCGCTCCACAGCACGTTGTCGAACAGGATCAAACCGCCCTTGCGCACCAGCACCAGCGCATGTTCGAGATAGATCGGGTAGTTGGCCTTGTCGGCATCGATGAAGATCAGGTCGAAGCTCTCGCCCTGCCCGCCCCGCTCCAAGGTGCTGAGGGTTTCCAAGGCGGGTGCCAGGCGCAGGTCGATACGTTCCAGCAGTCCCGCCTCATACCAGTAGCGCCGGGCGATGGCGTTGTAGTCGCCGGACAGGTCACAGCAGATCAGCTGACCATCCGCCGGCATCGCCTGGGCCAGGCAGATCGCGCTGTAGCCCGTGTAGGTCCCGATTTCGAGGATGCGCCGGGCACCCGTGAGCTGTACCAGCAGCGCCATGAACTGGCCCTGCTCGGGCGCGATCTGCCAGCGCGCCGTGGGCAGCTGCGCGGTTTCATCACGCAGGCGCTTGAGCAGCGGCGTCTCGCGCAGGGAAACATCCAACAGGTACTGATACAGGTTGTCGTCGAGATTGAGGCTGCGCTGGGTCACGGTGTCTGCGCCAGGTGGTCAGCCCTCAGCACGCGTTTGGCCGAGAGGAAGCTCTTCTGCCAGTAAGTCGCATCCAGGCTGTCCAGGCGCACCGTGCCGCCACTGGACGGCGCATGCACGAAGCGCCCCTCGCCGACGTAGATGCCGGCATGGCTGACCGTGCCGCCGCCGTTGGTGGCGAAGAACACCAGGTCGCCGCTCTGCAGGGCATTACGGCCGATGCTGGGCACGCGCAGGCCAATCATCTCGCGGGTCGAGCGCGGTAGCTGAATGCCCGCCGAGTTGCGGTAGACGTAGCCGATCAGACCGCTGCAATCGAAACCGCTGTCCGGGGTGTTGCCGCCATAGCGATACGGCGTGCCCACTAGGCCGATGGCGCTGATCAGCACATCATCGGCGCTGCCATCACTGACAACGGGAAAGGGATTGGTGGGTTCTGGAGCGGGAGAGTGGCCGGCGCATGCGGTGAGCAACGCGGCGAGGGCTAGCAGGGCGAAGCGAGCCGTGTATGGCATGGGCGGGCGATCCTGGCCGGAATGCGCCCTACTCTGCCCAGCCTGCGCCACGGGCGCAAGGCCCGCGGAAGGAATTAGCGGTGCAGCGGATTGCTTTGCTGATCGTCCTGTTGCGGCGCCATGGCCAGCGCGCGCTTGGCTTCCATGTAGCTGCGGCTCCAGTAGCTGTCGTCCAGGCTGTCGACCCGTACGCCACCGCTGCGGCTGCTGCTGGAATGGATGAACTGGTCATCGCCCAGGTAGATCCCAGCATGACTGACGCGGCCACGGCCACGGTTGTTGAAGAAGATGATGTCGCCCGGTTCCAGCTCGTTGCGCGAAACCAACGGCGCGTCGAGGTTGATCAACTCACGGGTCGAGCGTGGCAGTTGCATGCCCGCTTCTTCCTTGTAGAGGAAGCCGACAAAACCGCTGCAGTCGAAACCAGTGTTCACCGAGGTGCCGCCCATGCGGTAGCGGGTACCGATCAGGGACAGACCGTGGGCCAGGATGTTGTCCGCCAGGACGGGCAGCTCGTAGGGCTTGTCCTTGGCGAAGTCCGGGAGCTGCTCGTCACCGAGGTACTCGACCGGAGTGGGTTCCTGTTGCAGATCGACCTCGGCGAGATCGACTTGAGACTGCGGTGTCGGGCTGGTGGCACAAGCCGCCAACAGGACTGTAAGTGCAATGGGCACGAGGGGTGCGAAGCGCTTTAGCATGGGCACGACCGTGTTTGTCTGGTTTTTATAAGGGGGCGACTATGCCGTCTGAAGGCTGAGATTGCAAATTCAATGCCCGTAAATGTGACTTAGTAGTTCCGGAAAAACATCTAACGCCCTTCCCGACAAGCGGACGTCGACCCGGCTGCTGAGATCGGTCAGTGCAGGGTTCACTTCCACAGTTAAACCCCCGTTCCTGCGGGCTTGCGCCACCGGCTCGACGATATAGGGGAAGCTCGCCGTGGTGCCCACCGCCAGCACCACATCAAAGCCTTCGCGCACCTGGTCATAAAGCCGACCAATGGCATCTTCCGGCAGCATTTCCTCGAACAGCACCACCGGTGGGCGCAGGATGCCCCCGCATTGGGCGCAACGCGGCGGCAACGGGCGCAGCAGGTGCGCCGCCAACTCAGAGTCTTCAGCGCCGCAAGACTGGCAGTACAGCGGCGCCAACTCGCCATGGATCTCGATCAGACGCTCCACCGGCGAGCCGGCCTGGCGGTGATAGCCGTCGATGTTCTGTGTCAGTACCCAGCAGCCGGGTTTACGCCGCTGCAGTTCTGCGATGGCCGCGTGCCCGGCATTCGGCTGCGCGCCCAGGCAGGCCTTGCCCAGTTCGGCCAGGTACTTCCAGCACAACGCCGGATCACGCTGCAGCATCGGCCCGGACAGTGCCGCTTCGATCGGCAAACCTTCCGCCGTCAGGCCGTTGTACAGGCCGCCAAGGCCACGGTAAGTCGGCAGGCCGGAGTCGGCCGACAGTCCGGCGCCGGTGATGATCAGGATGCGCTCGGCCTGCTGGATGGCCTGGGCGACCTTGAGGATGTCGCTGCTCACGCCTGAATCTCCGTAGGAGCGAGCTCTGCTCGCGAATGGATCCATGCACCGCCGCTTCGCGAGCAGAGCTCGCTCCTACCGGGCTGCGTTAGTGATTGACCGTATGCGCCAGCATCACCGACAGCTGGCACAGCGGCCGGCCGCTCTGTTGGTGCCAATGGTTGAACGCAACCTGCACGGCCGCCAGGTCCTTGAGGCTGGTGGGTGCCTTGTCGATGATTTCCTGGGCCTTGAGCGCGGCGACCATGTCGTCGGTGGGAATAAAGGTGTCCTTGCCGATCATCCGCAGCAAGCGCGGCGCAGACAGACCACCAAGCTGGCTGCCGTGTTTGGCCAGGTACTTCCACAGGCCGACGATATCGGTCACCGGCCAGTCGGCGATCAAGGCGCCGAAGCTGCCCTTGTCCTTCTGCACATCCAGCACGAACTGCGCGTTGCGCGGCACACTCTTGAGCTTGCCCAGGTGGCGAATGATGCGGGCGTCCTGCATCAGCCGCTCGAGGTGCTCGGCGCTCATCAGTGCGACCTTCTCGGGAACGAAGCCGAAGAACACTTCTTCGAATGCCAGCCACTTGGCGTCCACCAGGCTGTGCTTGAGGCCGGCACGGAATACTCGCAGGGCAATCAGCGACAAGTAGCGGTCATCGCTCAGACTGCGCAGCGCGGCGTCGCTCTTGACCTGCGGCAGGCGGGCTTCCAGGGCGGCAGCCGAACCGAAACGGTTCAAGCAATACTCATGGAGCCATTGGTAGTCACGCATGCACGGTCCTTATCAATACGCCCTGCCCGGCCATTGGCACGAGCAAGGCAAACGGGATCAGAGGCTCATCACGTCGAGGAAGCGCGGCGTGGCGCTGTCGTCGATCTTCAGGCTCTGAAAGTCGAACAAATCGCGGTCGGCCAGTTGCGAGGGCACCACGTTCTGCAGGGCACGGAACATGATCTCGGTACGCCCCGGCGACTTGCGCTCCCATTCCAGCAGCATCTCCTTGACCACCTGGCGCTGCAGGTTTTCCTGCGAGCCACAGAGGTTGCACGGGATGATCGGGAACTCCTTGAGTTCGGAATAGGCCTCGATGTCCTTCTCGCTGCAGTAGGCCAACGGGCGGATCACCACGTTGCGACCGTCGTCGGAGAGCAGCTTGGGCGGCATGGCCTTCAGCGTGCCGCCGTAGAACATGTTGAGGAAGAAGGTTTCCAGGATGTCGTCGCGGTGGTGACCAAGGGCCATCTTGGTCGCGCCGATTTCGTCAGCGTAGGTATACAGGGTGCCGCGGCGCAGGCGCGAGCACAGCGAGCAGGTGGTCTTGCCTTCCGGGATCTTCTCCTTGACCACCGAGTAGGTGTCCTTCTCGATCACGTGGTACTGCACGCCGATCGACTCCAGGTAGGCCGGCAATATGTGCTCGGGGAAGCCTGGCTGCTTCTGGTCCATGTTCACCGCGACGATCTCGAACTGGATCGGCGCGACCTTCTGCAGGTACAGGAGGATGTCGAGCATGGTGTAGCTGTCTTTGCCGCCGGACAGGCAGACCATCACCTTGTCGCCGTTCTCGATCATGTTGAAGTCGGTGACGGCTTCGCCGGCCAGGCGGCGCAGGCGCTTCTGCAGTTTGTTCTGGTTGACCGAAAGGCTGGAAGACATGGTGCTTGGAAATCCGGTGAAGGGCGAAAAGCTGGCTATTTTACGCACAAAGCCGGCGCGCGGCAGCCCGTGATAGGCTCTTTGGATGAACGACCTCAACCCCGCCCTCGACCTTGCCGAGCAATTGCATGAACTGCTGCGCGAAGCGCCCGCCGGCATCAGCGAATTTCACCTGATCCAGCAGCTCAAGGCCCGCCACTCCACGCATATCCCGCATCTGGAGCTGGCCGACAAGCTGGTGCTGTTCCGCACTCACTTCCTGTTATTCAACGCCCTGTATGTGTTGCGCGATCGCCTCTGGCAGCAACAGAGCGCGCACCTGGAAATCGGCCCGCTGTGCGTGCAGCTGCAACTCTGGCGCCCCGGCAGCAATGCCCTGGCCGAACACGATCCGTTGCGTGACTACTATCTCAATCTGCAACATTTGCGCGAGACCACCGAAGACGATGTGGAAAAGCTGCTGGCCAGCTTCTGGACCCGCATGCAGGGCGGCGATGAGAAACGCGCCGCCCTCGAACTCTTCGAGCTGAACGGCGACCAGCCGCTCAATCTCGCCACCATCAAGCTGCGCTACCGGCAACTGGTGAGCCAGCACCACCCGGATCGGGGCGGCAGCACCAGCCGCCTGCAATCGATCAACCTGGCCATGGAAATACTGCAGCGTTATTACGGATAAGCTGTAGAGAGCAATTCGCTCTAAAGCCACGGCTCACGCGGGCTCCAGCCTTCTCCTATACTGCGGCATACGGTCGCAGTGATTCGGCCTGCACCCGGCCCCGCTGACCATGCGGGCCGGGCGTTACGCTCGGGGGCGATCGACAATAACAAGAGGAGGTGTCTGCATGATCCACCACGTTTGGGGGCTCTTCACCCATCCCGATCAAGAGTGGCAGGAAATCCGTGGCGAGGAGGAATCCATCAGCCACATGTACCTGACCCACGTTCTGATTCTCGCGGCAATCCCTGCGCTCTGCGCCTTCTTTGGCACCACGGAAGTGGGCTGGAGGATCGGCGACGGCGAGGCGGTGAAACTCACCGCCAGCAGTGCATTGCAAATGACCATCATGTCCTACCTGGCGATGCTAGCCGGCATTGCCGTGATGGGCGCGTTCATCCACTGGATGGCCCGTACCTACGACTCCAGCCCGACCCTGACCCAGTGCGTGGTGTTCGCGGCCTATACCGCCACTCCGCTGTTCATCGGCGGCCTTTCAGCGCTCTATCCGAGCCTGTGGCTGGCCATGTTCGTCGGTACCGCGGCGATCTGTTACACGGTTTACCTGCTCTACGCCGGTATCCCGACCTTCATGAACATCCCGCAGGACGAAGGCTTCATGTTCTCCAGTTCGATCCTGGCCGTAGGCCTGGTGGTGCTGGTGGCGATGATTGCCACTTCGGTCATCCTGTGGGGCATGGGTGTAGGTCCCGTCTACACCAGCTGAATTTCCCGGCCTGCCGCCCTTTATGAAGCCGCCAATTGGCGGCTTTTTTATGCCTGAAGGGAAAATAACCTGAACCCCATGCCCGCAACCCCGCCTCTAAATGTGAAGCCGGCGCAGCTACGTCGCCCGATACCGCTTTTGCATAGAGAGGAGAATTGCCATGGCTCCGCACTTCGTGACCCTGTTTACCCGACCGGACGATGCCTGGCACCAGATCCGCTCGGAAGAAGAGCACAACAGCGCCCACTACCTCGGCCACCTGTTCCTGCTCGCCCTGATCCCGGCCGTCAGCCTGTTCATTGGAACGACAGAAGTCGGCTGGAGCCTGGCGGAGAATGAACAGGTTACCCTCGACACCCGCAGTGCCCTGCTGCTCAGCATCACGGTGTATCTCACCGGCCTGCTCGGCACGTTAATCATGGGCGGATTCATTCGCTGGCTGTCGCGTACCTTCGATGCCCGCCCGACGTTCAACCAGTGCATAGGCTTCGCCGCCTACACCGCCACACCGCTGTTTCTCTCCGGGCTCGCCGCCCTTTATCCCAGCCGCTGGCTAGCCGTAGCCGTGCTAGGGGCGGCCTGTGCGTACTCGACTTTTCTGCTGTTCGTTGGCCTGCCGACATTCATGCGCCTGCGCCAGGAGCAAGCCATGGTCTATTCCGGCTCCGTGTGGGCAATCGGCGTGCTGGTACTGGTTACCCTGCTTGTTTCGGCGATTCTGCACTGGCAGTTCTATATGCAGCCGACCTATAAACGCACGCCTAGTGCCGACCAGAGCTACCCGACGCACGAGGAACGACCTTCGGTTGAGCGGCAGCAGGAACAACGTGAGTGATACGACCAGCGGTGCGTTTGGCCGGCCCGGTGAATGCGGCATAATCTGCCGCTTCCCGGAGGAGCCGAATGCCCGAGTTGCTCAATACCCGTGTCGAAGCCTGCTACCAACTGGCGGAAGACTTCTTCAAACGCCGTTTCCCCCGTCCCGAAGTCAGCTTCAAGCTGCGCGGGCAGAAAGCCGGGGTGGCGCATCTGACCGAAAACCTGCTGCGCTTCAACCCCAAGCTGTACGCGGAAAATCGCGAGCACTTCCTCAAGCAGACAGTGGCCCACGAAGTGGCGCACCTGATCGCCCACCAGATGTTCGGCGGGCGCATTCAGCCCCACGGCGAGGAATGGCAGTTGATCATGCGTGGCGTCTACGAGCTGCCGCCGGATCGCTGCCACACCTATGACGTGGGCCGGCGCAAGAGCACGCGCTTCCTATACCTGTGCCAGTGCCCAAGCGGCGAGTTCCCCTTCTCCGCCCAGCGTCATCGCCTGGTAGCCCAGGGCCGTCGCTATTTCTGCCGGCGCTGCCGCGCCACCCTGGTATTCAGCGGCGAACAACGCGTCGAGTAAACCCGCGCTCGCTCCTACAGGCCTCGGCGCTAGCCCAGCGCCTTGCTGGCCTTCAACTCGGCAATCTGCGCCTCGCTGAAACCCAGCTCACCCAACACCTCGACACTGTGAGCCCCCACGGCTGAACCAACATGCCGCGGCGGCTCCACCCCATCTGAGAAGCGGATCGGGCAAGCGATCTGCGCCTGCGCCGGGCGGCCTTCGCGCGGCACGTCAGTGACCACGCCACGGGCCTTGAGCTGCGGGTGCTGCACGGCTTCAGCCAGGCTGAGCACCGGTTCGATACAGGCATCCACCGCCGCGAAGCGCTGCTGCCATTCGGTCAGATCGTGCTTCTCGATCTCGATCTCGATCTCGCGCTTGAGCGCCGCCTGCTCCTCCGGCTTCGGCGAAAGACCCCGCGCTGCCAGCTCCGGGCGCCCGATCACCGCGCAGAACTGCTGCATGAACTGCGGCTCCAGGCTGCCCACCGACAGCCAGCGGCCATCGCGGGTGCGGTAGTAGTCGTAGAAACTGCCGCCATTGAGCACCTGGTTCTCCATACCCGGTTCCACCCCGGCAGCCAGGTAACCGGCCCCGGCCATACCGTGCAGGCTGAACGCACAGTCGGTCATGCTGATGTCCACGTGCTGCCCCAGGCCTGTGCTCTGTCGGGCGATCACCGCGGCCAGCAAGCCGATTACCCCATGCAGGGAGCCCCCCGCGATATCCGCCAGTTGCACGCCCAGTGGTAACGGACCGCTGTCGCGGCGACCGGTGTAGCTGGCCACACCGGCCAGGGCCAGGTAATTGAGGTCATGCCCGGCGCGGTCCTTGTACGGCCCGGTCTGCCCGTAGCCGGTAATGGAGACGTAGATCAGTCGCGGGTTGATCGCCTTGAGCGCCTCGTAGCCGAGGCCGAGTTTTTCCATCACCCCAGGACGGAACTGCTCCAGCACGATGTCGTACTGCGCCACCAGCTTGTGCACCACCTCCAGCGACTCTGGACGCTTGAGATCGAGGGCGATGGAGCGCTTGTTGCGGTTGAGGTAGGCATGACTGGCCGACACCCCATCGACATGCGGTGGCAGCACACGCACCAGATCCATGCGCGTCGGCGACTCGACCCGCAGCACCTCGGCGCCCATGTCGGCAAGCAGCAACGAGGCGAACGGCCCCGGCAGCAGGGTAGAAAAGTCGAGAACCTTAAGTGAGGACAACGGGCCTTTCATTCATACACCTCTTCTAAGTCGACGAATCCGGCAAGTGCTATTTCAATCTTCCCAGTGCAGCGACTGACCGGCTGGCAAGGTGCCGATCAATTCGGCATAGCGGCTTTCCAGGACATTGCGACGGATCTTCATGGTCGGCGTCATGCAGCCGTTGTCCACCGTCCAGGCCTCGCGCACCAGCACCAGATGGCTCAGTCGTTCATGCGCCTGCAACTCGCCATTGAGCTGAGCCAGGCTGGCCTGCAGGTCCGCAGCGATTCGCTCGCGGGGCTGGGCGCGGGCGGCCGGAGACAGTTCGATCAGCGCCAACGGCTGGTCGAGGTTGCTGCCCATCAGGCAGACCTGCTCGACCCAAGTGTTCTTGGCGATCTCGCCCTCGATCGGCGCCGGCGCCACGTACTTGCCCTTGCTGGTCTTGAAGATGTCCTTGACCCGCCCGGTGATGCGCAGGTAACCGTCGCCATCCACCTCGCCCTTGTCGCCGGTGTGCAGCCAGCCATCGGCCAGGGCCTGAGTGGTGAGCTCCGGCTCGCGGTAATAGCCCTGCATCAGGGTCGGGCCACGGAACAGCACTTCGCCGTTGTCGGCGATGCGCAGCTCCAGGCTCGGCATCGGCCGGCCAACGCTGCCGAAGCGCACCTGCCCTGGCCGATTGAAGGTGCCGTAGGCAAAGTTTTCGGTCATGCCGTAGCCCTCGCAGATCACCAGGCCAAGGCGTCGATACCACTCCAGCAGCCCCGGCGAAATCGCCGCCGCGCCGGAGACCAGAATACGTGCCCGATCCAGCCCCAGGCCGCGCTTGATCTTGCGCGCCAGCAGCCCGCCCAACAGCGGAATACGCAGCAACAGGTCGAGTTTGCGTTGCGGCAAGCGCTCCAGCACGCCCTGCTGGAAGCGCGTCCACAGCCGCGGCACGGAGAAGAACACCGTCGGGCGGATGTGCTGCAGATCGCTGGCGAAGGTCTCCAGCGACTCGACAAAGGCCACCTGGGCGCCGCTGTACAGGCTGTTCATCTCCACCAGGAAGCGCTCGGCGGCATGGGATAGCGGCAGGAAGGAAAAGAACTGGTCCGCCTCACCGATGCGCAACTCCGCGCACGAGCTGGCGGCGGCGCAAGCCATTGCCTGGGCGGAGAGCATCACGCCCTTGGGCTGGCCGGTAGTGCCGGAGGTATAGAGGATGCTCAGCAGTTCATCCGCCTGCTGCACGTGCGGCGACTGCAGCGGTGTGTGGGCCTGCAATTCGTGCCACTGGTAATCCGCACGCAGGGTCGGATACGGCATGGCGATGCGCAGCACCTGCGGACCGATGCCGGCCTCGAGCTTGGCCGGCTCATCCAGCTTGCCGAGGATGATCGCCTTGCAGGCCGCATGTTCCAGCACATAGGCGATGCTCTCCGCCGACTGCAACGGATAGAGCGGCACGCTGACCAGCCCGGCCATCATGATCGCCAGGTCGCTGATCAACCATTCCGCACAATTCTTCGCCAGCAATGCCACGCGATCGCCCGGCGCGCAGCCCAGGCTCTGCAGTGCCGTGGCCAGGCGCCGTGCCTGGTCGTCGACTTGCTGCCAGGTGAAGTCATGCCAGGCTCCGGACACGGGTTGGCGCAGCCAGACGCGGTCGGGGCACTGGGCAACCCAGTGGTGGAAACGTTGCAACGGCAGTTGTTCGGTCATGCGGGGCTCTCGTTCTTGTTATGGGGGCGTAGAGCTGCAGCTTGAAAGTACGTCGTGCATTGTTGTGGGGAGCCAGGCTTTCGATGGTGCATCGCGGCCTCAACGCCTTGGGCGGGTCCTTAACGGCACTGGCCTCAGCCATCCGTTGCTGCCGTGCTGAACGACAGGGCGCAACTCCCTCTCTGGCGACCCCGTCAGGTTAGGCAGCCCTCCGCCGCGTCTCAATGACCCAAGCGCTCGGCGCCATTGACCCAATCGCCCAGCGCGCGTCAGGCAATACGGTTATCGCGCAGGAAGGCCTGGAGGTAGTCGATGAATGCCACCACCTTGCCCGTGGCACGGCGGTAGCTGGGGTACACCGCGAGAATGTGCGGGCCGAAGGCATCCGGGTCGATCTGGTAGTCGGCCATCACCTGCACCAGCCGGCCATCTGCCAGGTACGGCGCAGCGCTCCACAACGGCGTGTGCAGCACCCCGCCGCCAGCCAGGGCCGCGGCCAGCAGCAGGTCATAGTTATCGCTCTCCAGGCGCGGCACGCGCGGATGCGGCAAACCGATGCGCTGGCCATCGCGCTCCACCCACCAGATGCCGCGATCCAATGCCGGGTGCTGGTACATCAACCAGTCGTGCTCGTTGATCGTCTCCGGGCCCAGCGGCAGCGGCTGCCGCGCCAGGTAAGCCGGGCTGACGCACAGGGCAATGCGGTTCTGCCCCACCACCCGGGCGATCAGCCCCGGCATATCGCTGCGGCCTTCGCGCAGAGCCAGGTCATAGCCGCTTTCCACCAGATCGACGAACGAGTCGTTCAAATCCACGCGCAACTTGATCTGCGGGTAGTGGGCCAGAAAGCCGGCACACACTTCATCGAGAAAGGCACGCCCGTAAGCCAGCGGCGCGGTGATGCGCAGGTTGCCGTGCAGGCCATGCTGCAACTGGCCGATTTCCTCGCTCACCTCATGCAGGCGCTGCAACACCTGGCGCGCGGTTTCCAGGTAGAGCTTGCCGGCCTCGGTGAGCACCGTGCGCCGGGTGCTGCGCTCGAACAGGCGCGAGCCGAGTTCGGCTTCAAGATGGCTGACTGCCTTGGTCAGTGCTGAGGGCGTCTTGCCCAACTGCTCGGCCGCACGACTGAAACTGCCGTGCTCAGCCGTGGCGACAAACATGTTCAGGGCACCGAGCTTGTCCATTGCAATCTTTCCAATCAGGCAAAAGGGTTTTGCGCAGCGTGACCGTTCTGCCAGCTCAGCACAATCGCTAGTCTCGCCCCCAGATCAATAAAAACAAGGGGCTCATAATGAAAAAGTTCATCCCGAACCTGTTGGCAACAGCAATCGCTTTTTCCTCAATGGAAGCCATGGCCGCCGCCGATCTGGTGCTGATCAATGGCAAGGTGTTCACCGCCGAAACCGGCCAAGCGTTGCAGCAGGCGGTAGCGGTCGAAGACGGCAAGATCCTCAAGGTCGGTAGCAATGCCGAGATCAAGGCACTCGCCGACACCTCCACCCAGGTGGTCGACCTGGCCGGCAAGGTGCTCATGCCGGGGATGATCGACGCACACAGCCACCCGATCATGGGCGCCCTCGACAGCATGGGCTCCACCCTGCTGGATGAAGTCAAACCGCTGCCCGAGCTGGAGCAGTGGATCCTGGCCGAAGACAAGGCCGGGCGTGCGCGCCGCGCCGATGTGATCAGCATTGCCGGGGTCAGCTCGGCGTACTGGGAGAAGAGCCGCGAGCTCGGTCAGCTGTTCAATCAGGGCCGCTGGGCCGCGCAGCCGCTGGTGCTTAATGGCATCGACGGGCATACCGGCTGGGCCAACAACGCCATGCTCAAGCGCCTGAAGATCGACGCCACGCTGGTCAAGAGCCTGCCGGAGAAAGAGCGCAACTACATTGGCCATGAGGCCGATTTCACCCCCACCGGCTACCTTGCCGAAAACGGCTGGGACCGCGTGCGCAGCCAGCTGCCGGAAGTCAGCGAAGAAACCATGCTGGAAGCCACCCGCCAGGCGGTGAAGATCAACAACCAGGTCGGCATCACCGCCTGGATGGACGCCGCCTCCAACGCCGGCAGCGAAGATTCGGTGTTCGAGCTGCGTCCGACCGAGCAGAGCGTCGGCGTACTACCGCTCTACCGCAAGCTGGCGGAGCTGGGTGAGCTGAATGTCCACGTCGCCGCCCTGCTGATCGCCTACCCGCAAAGCAAGCCGGCCGACCTGGAGGCCCAGGCCAAGGTCATGCAGCAGTTCAAGGGCGTGCCCAACCTGACCTTCCCCGGCCTGAAGATCTTTGCCGACGGCATCCTCGAATTCCCCGGGCAAAGCGCCGCCGTGCTGGAGCCGTACAAGAACAGCCAGAAGAAAGGCGAACTGCTGATCGACCCGGCGAACTTCGGCAAGCTGGTTGCTGCAGCGGAACAGCGCAACTGGATCATGCATGTGCATGCAGTTGGCGACCGCGCCGTGCGGGAAGCACTGAATGGCTTTGAGTATGCCCGCACGCTCAACCCGAAACCGATGGCGCACAGCATCGGCCATATCCAGCTGATCGACCCGCAGGACTTCCCGCGCTTCAAGCAGCTCGGCGTGATTGCCGACATGCAGCTGCTCTGGGCCACTGCCGAGTCCTACACCGAGGAGCTGGTCAAGCCGTACATCAATGCATCCGCCTACCGCTACATGTACCCCGCGCAATCCCTGCACAAGGCCGGCGCGGTGATTGCCGGTGGCAGCGACTGGCCGGTATCGAGCCCCAACCCGTGGAATGCAATCGCCCAGGCCAGCACCCGCGAAGGCCCGCTCGGCGTGCTCAACAGCACCGAGAGCATCGACCGCGAGAGCATGTTTCTGGCCTACACCATCAACGCCGCCAAGGCCCTGCGCCTGGAGCAGCAAATCGGCTCGCTGGCGCCCGGCAAACAGGCCGACCTGATCGTCCTCGACCGCGACGTGTTTACGGTCAACGACGCCGAGCTGTTCGACACCCAGGTGCTGCAGACCTACTTCGCTGGCAAGCCGGTGTACCAGGCCTCCGCTACCCCTGACGTCGCCCAAGCACAATAACAACAACCCGCCGCCTGCCTGTCTGCGCCTGTTCCCTGGGCGCAGCGGCCGGCTGTGCCTGCATCACTGCCGAACAACAACCACAACTAAGGCTCTTCCATGCGCACACCTCAACGCCTCGCCCTGGCCATCGCCGCCCTGACCTGCAGCCTGCAGGCCAGCGCCATCGAACTGAACGACCAGTTTTCCCTGATCATCACCCCCGCACTGACCAGCGATTTCCGCACCAACGGTATCTCACAGACCCTGGGCGACCCCGCCGCCCAGCTCAACGTGATGCTCAGCCATGTCAGTGGCGCCTACCTCGGCGCCTGGACCAGCAACGTCGAATACGGCTACGACTGGGAAAACGACGACGACTACGGTACCCGCCAGGAAGTCGATTACTACGCCGGCTACTACTGGCAGATCACCGATGACGTCAGCCTGGACGGTTACTACAACAAGTTCACCTACCCGGGTGAAAGCCAGTTCAATGGCGCCGACATCTACCTGACCCTGAACGCCTACAGCTTCTTCATCGGCGGCAAGCACTCGGCCGGCTCCGATGAAACCCAGTTCACCAGCTACGTCGGCTACCGCACCGAGCTGCCGCTGGAGTTCGGCCTGGAGCTGCGCTATGAGAACGTCGACCAGAAGGACGACGTGTTCTTCAATGCCGACTACACCAAGGCCAGCCAGGATTACAACGACTGGGAGGTCAAGCTGACCCGCGAGCTGTTCGGCGCCAGCTGGAGCCTGAGCTACGTTGACACCGACCTGTCGGATGCCGAGTGCGCCAGCTTCAGCGGTTATGACGACCTCTGCTCTGCCGGTGCGATCGCCAGCGTCAGCAAGACGTTCTAACGGTTTGCCACGCGTCAGGCGGGTGAGCCTCAGTGGAGCTCACCCCGCTCTGCCGCGCGCCAACACCACGCTGTGTTCAGGCCCGGCGCGGCAGTCCTGTCACAGCCAACTGTATGGTCGATTTGAAAGTCAGCTGCGGATTGCGTCACCCGGCGGGTAGCGTAATCTGACGCCCTGTTTACTGCCGTGCTGCCCTATGAAACCCGCCGACCTGCTACGCCTGCTGCTACTCGCCGCCATCTGGGGCGCCAGCTTCCTGTTCATGCGCATCGTCGTACCGGTGCTGGGCAGCCTGCCTACCGCCTTCTTCCGCGCCAGCCTCGGTGCCCTCGGCCTGCTGGCCATTCTTCTGGTGCTGCGCCCGATGTGGGACTTTCGCGGCAAGTTCAAGGCCTGCCTGGTGCTCGGCATGATCAACGCCGGTCTGCCCTCGGTGATGTACTGCCTGGCCGCCGTGGTGCTGCCGGCCGGCTACTCCTCCATTTTCAACGCCACCACGCCCTTGATGGGGGTGCTGATCGGCGCGCTGTTCTTCAGTGAGTCCATGACTCCGAGCAAGGCCGCCGGTGTCGCCATCGGCCTGTTTGGCGTGGCGGTGTTGACCCGCACCGGCCCGGTGGCCTTTGACCTGCCGCTGCTGCTGGGCGCCGCAGCCTGCCTGGTGGCGACCATCTGCTATGGCTTCGCCGGCTTCCTGACACGTAGCTGGATCGGCCCGCTGGGGCTGGATAACCGCCTGGTCGCTTTTGCCAGCCTGGTTGGCGCCAGCCTGTTCCAGCTGCCACTGCTGGCCGGCAGCCTGGCCTGGAAGATGCCAACTAACTGGGGCGGTACTGAGGTGTGGCTGTCGCTGGTCGCCCTGGGCCTGGTCTGCACGGCCTACGCCTATGTCCTGTACTTCCGCCTGCTGACCGATATCGGCCCGATCAAGGCCTCCACCACCACCTTCCTGATTCCACCCTTCGGCGTACTGTGGGGCGCGCTGCTGCTGGATGAGCCACTGAGTTGGGCCTACCTGCCGGGTTGCCTGTTGATCGGCGTGGCGCTGTGGCTGGTAGTACGCCCGAGCAGCCCGGCACCCGCCCCGGCCAAGGCCTGAGCCCGGGAAAAAGCCGCCCTCAGGCGGCTTTCGTGCATTCGTAGCCCGGACTTCAGTCCGGGGGCATCTCCCCGGACTGAAGTCCGGGCTACGGCTAAAACCCTTCTATTGCTGCAGCTCGCTCTCGGTGAACAGGTCACTGAACAACATGCTCGACAGGTAGCGCTCGCCGGAGTCCGGCAGGATCACCACGATGGTCTTGCCCTGCATCTCCGGTTTCTCGGCCATGCGCACCGCCGCCGCCATCGCCGCGCCGCAGGAAATCCCGCAGAGAATGCCCTCCTCCTGCATCAGCCGCAGGGCCATGGCCTTGGCTTCGTCGTCGCTGACCAGCTCGACGCGGTCGACGATGGACAGGTCGAGGTTGTTCGGCACGAAGCCGGCGCCGATGCCCTGGATCTTGTGCGGGCTGGGCTTGACCTCGTCGCCGGCCATGGTTTGGCTGATCACCGGCGAACCGATGGGCTCAACCGCCACCGACAAGATCGGCTTGTGCCGGGTGTTCTTGATGTAGCGCGAAATACCGGTGATGGTGCCCCCGGTGCCGACGCCCGCAACCAGCACGTCCACCGCACCGTCGGTGTCGTTCCAGATTTCCGGGCCGGTGGTTTTCTCGTGGATCGCCGGGTTGGCCGGGTTGTCGAACTGCTGCGGCTGGAAGTACTTGGCCGGATCGGCACTGGCAATCTCGTTGGCCTTCTCAATGGCGCCCTTCATGCCCTTGGCTGGCTCGGTCAGCACCAGTTCGGCACCCAGTGCCTTGAGCACCTTGCGCCGCTCCAGGCTCATCGACGCCGGCATGGTCAGAATCAGCTTGTAGCCACGCGCGGCAGCGACAAAGGCCAGGCCGATGCCGGTGTTACCGGAGGTCGGCTCGACCAGGGTCATGCCCGGTTTGAGCACGCCGCGCGCCTCGGCATCCCAGATCATGTTGGCGCCGATCCGGCATTTGACCGAGTAGCCCGGGTTGCGCCCTTCGGTCTTGGCCAGGATGGTCACGCCCTTGGGGCCCAGGCGGTTGATCTGCACCAGCGGCGTGTTGCCGATGGATTGCGCGTTGTCTGCGTAGATGCGGCTCATGGCGTGGTGTCCTTGTCGATACACGAGCCCGTCAGCCTATGCCGCAAGGCCCGGATCGTCCAGCCGCAGACAAGTCGAACTCTGCAGACCACCCGGCAGTCCATCATGCACACGTGCACAAAACGGACGCCCCGATGAAACGCCGCTACAGCTTGCCGCTAGGGACCCTGCTCAGCCTCGTCCTGCTTCTGCTGGCGTTGCATATCGCCCTCCCCTATGTGATCCGCAACTACCTGAATGACGCCCTCGCCGACATGGGCGAGTACCGCGGGCACATTATCGATGTCGACCTCGCCTGGTGGCGCGGCGCTTACCGGATCAACGGTCTGCAGATTGTCAAAGCCGACGGGCAGGTACCCGTGCCCCTGCTGGACGCACCCTCCATCGACTTGGCGGTGAGCTGGAGTTCGCTGTGGAACGAACACGGCATCGTCGCGCGGGTCATCTTCGAGCGCCCGCAGGTCAACTTCGTCGACGGTGGCGCCAGCGCCGACAGCTCGCAAAGCGGTGCTGGGGTGGACTGGCGCGAGCAGTTGAACAAGCTGCTGCCAATCACCCTCAACGAACTGCGGGTGGTCGACGGGCGTCTCGGCTTCCACAACTTCAACTCCACCCCGCCGGTAGATATAGAGGCCACGCAGGTCAATGCCAGCCTCTACAACCTGACCAATGTGGCCGATGCCGCCGGGGAGCGCGTGGCGCGCTTCGAGGGCCGCGCGCAGTTGCTCGGCCACGCACCGCTGGAAGCCACCGCATCCTTCGACCCGTACCAGAACTTCGAGGACTTCGAGTTCCGCCTGCGCGCCACCGGCATCGAACTGCGCCAGCTCAACGACTTCTCCGCCGCCTATGGCAAGTTCGACTTCAATGCCGGCCACGGCGACGTGGTGATCGAGGCCAACGCGGAAAACGGCCAGCTCAGCGGCTATATCAAGCCGCTGCTGCGTGATGTCGACGTGTTCAACTGGCAGCAGGACGTGGAGAACGACAACAAGGGCTTCTTCCGCTCGATCTGGGAAGCGCTGGTCGGCGGTGGCGAAACCGCTCTGAAGAATCAGGGCAAGGACCAGTTCGCCACGCGCGTCGAGCTCAGTGGCAGCGTCCACCAGCAGGATGTCAGCGGCCTGCAAGCGTTTCTCTCGATCCTGCGCAATGCGTTTATCCAGGCCTTCAACACCCGATTCGAGAACACCCCTCCGGCGCAATAAGCCGCTGCGCACGCCTAGAACGCCATCCATCGCCCCGTGACCCGTCATTCAGTGACTGAATGCCCCGTCTGCGTTCACAGCCTGGCAGAGCGCGCGGTATAGTCGGTTTTTGCGTCTCTACAGCGCCGGGCACGCAGTACCGGAGCGTTACCGTTCGAGGATTACACGATGAAGTTCGAAGGCACCCAGTCCTACGTCGCCACCGACGACCTGAAGCTCGCGGTCAACGCCGCCATCACCCTGCAGCGTCCCCTGCTGGTCAAGGGCGAGCCGGGTACCGGCAAGACCATGCTCGCCGAGCAACTGGCCGAGTCCTTCGGCGCCAAGCTGATCACCTGGCACATCAAGTCCACCACCAAGGCCCACCAGGGCCTGTACGAGTACGACGCGGTCAGCCGCCTGCGTGACTCGCAGCTGGACTCGGACAAGGTCCACGACGTGCGCAACTACATCAAGAAAGGCAAGCTGTGGGAGGCCTTCGAGTCCGAAGAGCGCGTCATCCTGCTGATCGACGAGATCGACAAGGCCGACATCGAGTTCCCCAACGACCTGCTGCAAGAACTCGACAAGATGGAGTTCTACGTTTACGAGACCAACGAGACGATCAAGGCCAAGCAGCGCCCGATCATCATCATTACCTCGAACAACGAGAAGGAACTGCCGGACGCCTTCCTGCGCCGCTGCTTCTTCCACTACATCGCCTTCCCCGACCGCAGCACCCTGCAGAAGATCGTCGACGTGCACTACCCGAACATCAGCAACTCGCTGGTGGCCGAGGCGTTGGACGTGTTCTTCGACGTGCGCAAGGTCCCGGGCCTGAAGAAGAAGCCCTCCACCAGCGAACTGGTCGACTGGCTCAAGCTGCTGATGGCCGACAACATCGGCGAAGCCGTGCTGCGCGAGCGTGATCCGACCAAGGCCATCCCGCCACTGGCCGGCGCCCTGGTGAAGAACGAGCAGGATGTGCAGTTGCTCGAGCGCCTGGCCTTCATGAGCCGCCGCGCGGGCCGCTGAGGCTTTTCTCCCCTCTCCTCCTGGGAGAGGGGCCGGGGGTGAGGGCTGCACCCAGCAACTGCGAGCTGCCTGCACCCCTCACCCTAACCCTCTCCCAAAGGGAGAGGGGACTGTCCGAGTATTCCTAGAGGTCCGCAGCCATGCTGCTCAACCTGTTCAATGAAATGCGTGCAGCCAAGGTGCCGGTCTCGGTGCGCGAGCTGCTCGACCTGATCAATGCGCTGAAACAGCACGTGATCTTCGCCGACATGGACGAGTTCTATTTCCTCGCCCGTACGGTGATGGTCAAGGACGAGCGCCACTTCGACAAGTTCGACCGCGCCTTCGCCGCCTACTTCAAGGGCCTGGAGAAGCTCGACGACTTCCTCGAGGCGATGATTCCCGAAGACTGGCTGCGCAAGGAATTCGAGAAGCACCTGACCGACGAAGAACGTGCGCAGATCCAGTCCCTCGGCGGCCTGGACAAGCTGATCGAGGAGTTCAAGAAGCGTCTCGAAGAGCAGAAGGAACGCCACGCCGGCGGCAACAAGTGGATCGGCACCGGCGGCACCAGCCCGTTCGGTTCCGGCGGCTACAACCCGGAAGGCGTGCGTGTCGGCGACGCCGGCAAGCGCCAGGGCAAGGCGGTCAAGGTCTGGGACCAGCGCGAGTACAAGAACCTCGACGACCAGGTCGAACTGGGCACGCGCAACATCAAGGTCGCCCTGCGCCGCCTGCGCAAGTTCGCCCGTGAAGGCGCGGCGGACGAGTTCGACCTCGGCGGCACCATCGACCACACCGCCAAAGACGGCGGCCTACTCAACATCCAGATGCGCCCGGAACGGCGCAACACGGTGAAGTTGCTGCTGCTGTTCGATATCGGCGGCTCGATGGACGCGCACATCAAGGTCTGCGAAGAGCTGTTCTCGGCGTGCAAGACCGAGTTCAAGCACCTCGAGTACTTCTACTTCCACAACTTCGTCTACGAATCGGTGTGGAAGAACAACCTGCGCCGCACCAGCGAACGCTTCTCCACCCTCGACCTGCTGCACAAGTACGGCGCCGACTACAAAGTGATCTTCGTCGGCGATGCCGCCATGGCGCCCTACGAAATCACCCAGGCCGGCGGCAGTGTCGAACACTGGAACGAGGAAGCCGGCTACGTGTGGATGAAGCGCTTCATGGACAAGTACAAGAAACTCATCTGGATCAACCCCTACCCCAAGGACGCCTGGAGCTACACCTCGTCGACCAACATCGTGCGCGAGCTGATCAACGACCAGATGCACCCGTTGACCCTGCGCGGATTGGAAGAAGGCATGCGCTTCCTCACCAAGTAGGACCAGCCGTGGGAGCGAGCAGCGCTCGACCCTACACAGCAAAACGCCGCTGCTCCGGAAGGAGCAGCGGCGTTTTCGTTTGCGGCGTTGCCGGCACCTTGCATTCAAGGCGTTGCTGGCGTGTCGCCCTCGGCTCCCGCGTCCACCTCGTGCCAACTGCTGTCCGGATCGAAGCGGGTCATTTGCTCAGCGAGTTTGGCGCTGTCCGGTCCCAGGTCCTTTTCGAATACCTGGCCGTCATGGCTGACCATGAAACTCATCACGCCACTGTCGTCATAACTGGCCGGCCAGGCGATCAGGGCAAAACCACGGCTCATGTTGTCACCGAGTTTGTAGTCGTAAGCACCGCCAGGCGCGGAAGGTCCCTGGGCCGTGAGGATGCGGTAGTGATAGCCATGCCAGGTCCCGTCGGGCAGGTCGTCACCAAACAGCGGGCCCAGCGGGCTTTCCTCGAGACCTGGCTCTTCTGCCCAGTACAGCCCATCGTACTGGCCGTCGCTGCTGATGAACTGCTGCGCGTACTCGAGTACGCCGTCGCCATCGCGATCGACCTCGGCGTAATCCATCTGCGCATCGTGATAAGCCAGCGCCGCCTGCACAGCAGCCAGCTCGTTGCGGCCAATGCGCCGCACCCGAACTTCCTCGCCACCCGCCTTGGTATCGAATACCCAGCCCTCCTTGCCCTTGACCAGTGGTAGGGGGAAGGTCCAGGGCGTATTGCCGACCACCAGGGCCGCATGTCCGGTAGCCGCAGTCTCTATCGCATGTTTCTCGCGATAGAGAGCCAGGAAGGCATCGACATCCACACGTTCGACGTCATCGGTCGGGATATAGGTTTGCCAGTCCGCGCCCAGCAGGGCGTTGAGGCGCTCGTCATCTGCCTTTTCAGTACCCAGCGCGGCCACCAGCGCCTCGGCGGCGGCCTCCGCGGTGGGATAAGCCTGCTGCGCCTGGACAAGCTGACTCAGCGCCAGCAGCAACAGCATCGGGATAACACGCAATCCAGCCATCATGAGGGTTCTCCTGTCAGCGCCGGCGGGCGCCGCCTCGGGAAGCACGTTGCACGGTATGGCCGCCACTGCGCGCCGCTTGGGGTCGGCTGGCTGCAATCTGGCTGGCTTGGCCGCGATTGATTTGCGCGCGCGACTGCGAAGGGTTGCGGGCACCAGCAAAAGCATTGTCACGCGTACGCGGGGTGCTGGCGTGCTGCTGACGCACCTGTTGGCGGACCTGCGGATTGCTTGATGCACGTGGGCGGGCCTGGGCAGCACGGGTCGAGGCCTGGGCGCGCTGGCGTACCTGCGAATCGCGGTTGAGATCACGGGTTGCCGCCTGCGCTCGATCACGGGCCTGATCTCGATTGACATCATGCGTCGCCCCCTGCAACCGCTCGCGGGCCTGCGGGTTCTGGCCGAGCTCGCGGGTCGCCGCCTGGGCGCGCTCACGGGCCTGGCTGTTGTTGAGCGCCGGCGCCTCGATGCCACGTTGCTGCAGGGACTCACGAGCCCGCGCGCGCTCGTCACTGCGCTGCACATCGCGGCCACGGAACGCATCGCGCTGCTCGCTGCCAGGCAGGCGCTGGTTGTATTGCTGGCGACTGGCCCGGTCCCGGTAAGGCACACCGTCGCGGTGGACCGAGTTGTGCTTCCAGTTGTTCTGGTTGGCGTTGAGCTGCCGGTTGACGTTGAGGTTGTTGTAACGGTTGACGTCGATATCGACATCGCCATGCCCCCAGTCGCAATCGCCCCACAGCGAATCAACGATCGCCACACCCGCTGCGAAGCCCAGGCCGGTAGCCAGCGCGTTGCCGAAGGCGTAGCCGGGTGGCGGCGGGTAGTACGCCGGTGGATAGGACGGGTAGGCCCAGGTGCCGTAAACCACGCTCGGGTTGTAGCTGGGCACATAGACGACCTGCGGCTGGGTCGGCTCGATGATGATGGTCTGCGGTGCGGGCTGCTGCACCACGGTCGTCCCGGCCGGAGCAGGTGCGGGCTCGGCGGGCTGCTCTGTCACGCGCTGCTGCTCGTTGGATTCGAGATGACCAGAGTCCTTGGCCTGACGACGCAGGCGCTGAACCGAATCCATCACGGCGTCGGGCTGGGCGAGGAAGGCATCGCCTACTTTCTGCACCCAGGCAGGGTCTTGTCCAAGAGTCGCCAATGCCGCTGGGAAGGCCACCAGCGACTGCACGCTCGGGTCCCAGGGCTGATCTGCCACCTGGCGTACGGCCGCGTCGCCACTGCTGTCCGGATGCTCCATGGACCAGCTCGCGGCGTCGGCCACATCGCCCGGGTAGGTGGTCGCCATCAATACCTGGGCCAGCAGCGAATCCGGATACAAGGCCAGCGGCGCCAACATCTGGTCCAGTTCCTCCGGTTTGAATACGGCTTCGCTAGCGGCCGTAGGGGCGGAGGCAGGTGCTGGGTCTGGCGCAGCAGCCGTGGCTGGAGCAGTCGCCACAGAGGCCGTGGGCGAGGCCTGCGCCTGGGCTGGATCCTTTTCATCCGAACAACTGGCCAGAGCCAACGCGGCCAACAGGATTGTGTAGCGGTGACAAACACGCATGACGCTTCTCCCTGGGAAGAAAAGCGGGTTGAGGCCAGAGCCACGCGATTGTCGTTAGCGCGGCCAGGCCCGGAAGTCATACGCCGGTCGACAAGAGGACACGGCGATCTGACTCAGCCTAGTCAATCCGCTCTACTTTGCAGGTTTGCCTGTGACGAATAGCGGCCTGCCGCCATTATTTCGCTCACGCGTGAATGGCCAATAGGCAGTGCCGCCCGATCAGCGCCAGTGGCGTTTCTCGTAGGCAATGGTCTTGTGCTTACGGCCATAACCCAGGGTCCAGCCCAGGCCGACGAAGACCAGTTCCACCAGCCAGGCCAGCAGCAGCGCACAGCCAATGCCCCAGGCGATGGCCTGCGGGGCGAGGAGAATCTGGTAGCTGTAGGCGTCGTAGGTTTCCTGCAACAAGGCCTGGTCCGCGTCGCTCGCCAGGTGCCAGACCTGCGCATACCAGGGCCCTTGCATGGCCAGCCATTCGGCCTCCATCAGGCTGTTGCGCTCGACCAGGTGGGCGATGCTGTCGGCGTCGCTGCGCATCACGTCATCAGTGCTGGCGCGATAGTGGGCGACCAGGGCATTGAGGTCGCCGGCGAAGAACTGCCGGGCGGTCTGGCGAAAGCCCAGCAGGCTCTGTTCCGACTCATCGCGATGGGCCGTCACGCGCTTGCTGTAGTCGTCGATGAAACCCGGCACCTGTACGCCAATCAACAGGCCCAGCGCAAACATGGCCAGGCGCAGATAACTTCTGAACATCGTGCTATTCCCCTGTCTGTCCGTGGGCGATGCATTCACCGCGGCGCCACAGGCTCCATTCACCTGGTCGCAGCAGGTTCCAGGACTCGTTGTCGGTCAACGGTTCGGTGGCGATCACCGTCACCACGTCGTTGGGGGTGGTTTCCGCCTGGAAATCCACCATCACATCGGCATCTTTCAAGCGTGCCGGGCCAAACGGCGCGCGGCGGGTAATCTGCGCCAGCTTGGTCGAGCAGTAACAGAACAGCCAGTCGCCGTTGCTCAGCAGGCAGTTGAACACGCCTTTGCGGCGAAACTCCTGGGCGGCACGAATCAGCACCGGCAGCAGCACCTGCACCCCCACCGGCTCGGGGAAAGCGGTGCGCACCCGGTTGAGCAACTCGCAGAACGCCGCTTCGCTGTCGGTATCGCCCACCGGGCGGTAGAAGGAAAACTGCGGCGCGAAGTCGGCCAACTGGCCGTTGTGGGCGAAGCACCAGTTGCGCCCCCACAGCTCGCGCACAAACGGGTGGGTATTGGACAGGCAGACCTTGCCAACATTGGCCTGGCGGATATGGCCGATCACCGTCTCGCTCTTGATCGGGTAGCGCTGCACCAGCCGCGCCACCTCTGAGTCGACGCTGGCCGAGGGGTCCTGGAACAGGCGCAGACCGCGCCCTTCATAGAAGGCGATGCCCCAGCCGTCACGGTGCGGGCCGGTGCCGCCACCGCGCTGCATCAGCCCGGTGAAACTGAAAACGATGTCCGTGGGGACGTTGGCGCTCATGCCGAGCAATTCACACATGGTTCAGGACTCTCGTTGCAGGGCGCTACGCAGCATCTCGGCTTCACGCGCCAGGCGTGCATCCAGACGCCTGCGCGCCTGCGGCAGGAAACGGGTGAGGATACGCCAGCACAGCGCCATCAGGTCGCCACGCCGGCGGGGCAGCAGGTGCAGATGCAGGTGCGGCACATGCTGGTTGGCCACCGGGCCATCGTTGAGCAGCAGGTTGATGCCCTGCACACCCGGATCGCTGGCGTACAGCACGCGACTCATGCGCGCCGCCAGCGCCAGCAAGGCATCGCGGGCCGGGTTAGGCAGATCGGCCAGGAACGGGGCATGGCCACGCGCGACGATCAACAGATGCGCCGGGCGCAGCGGGAAGATATCCAGCAGCACCAGGAAATGTTCGTCTTCATGGATCGTATGCGCCGGCAGATGGCCGTCGGCAATGGCACAGAACACGCAGCTCATGGGCTCTCCTGTCACAAGCGGCCATGCTGAACGCACAGCCTCTGGCGTGCAACTAGAGGCGCGGCTCGATGCGCAGGCGCCGGTCGCCATTGGCATCCATGCGGGTATCGGCGTCTGGGCGGGACTCGCGGGCCATCATCTCGCGCAGGGTCGGCTCGTCTTCCTCGACAGCCGGGCCCCGCGGGCCACGGCGTTCGTTCCACCAGCGCTCCACCGGCCAGCGCAAGCCGGCGAACGCCAGCCATATGGCAAAGGCGATCAGGCCATAAATGGCCAGGTCAGCCACCGCACGCCAGGCGTTGTTGCCGACCTTGAACAGCACATCCAGGGCGGTGATGGCGATGGCAGGAGCGAACAGCTCCTTACCCGGGTCGACGATGGTCGGCGTCAGCAGCAGCACGGCAACCAGCACACGCAGCGGCTCGCGCAGCCAGCGCCACATCCACTTCGTCATGTGACACCACACCAGCAGGCAGCCGAGAGCGGAAACGGCATACACGCCCCAGGCAAGCAGATAGTCTTGTTCAGTCATGCGAGTTCATGGCTAGGCCGGCAAATGGGCGCTTATCATAACGGCTTTTCCGCGCCCCGGCGCCCCTGCTATCGCCTCCCCCGTTCCCCTTCGAGATCACTCAACAATGCCCAACGCCCCGATTGCTCGCCGTGAAGCCGCCGCCGACCCCTACCACTGGCTGGAGCAGCGCGATGCCACCGAGGTACTGGAGCACCTGAAAGCAGAAAACGCCTACCTCGAGGAGCAACTGGCCGGGCAGAGCGAACTGCGCGAGGCGCTGTTCCAGGAGATCAAGGGCCGTATCCGCGAGACCGACCTGTCGCTGCCCAGCCCCTGGGGGCCGTGGCTGTACTACCAGCGCACCACCGCCGGCGACGAATACCCGCGCCACTACCGCTGCCCGCGCCCGGCCGATGGCAGCCTGAGCGTGGACGAAAGCGCCGAGCAGTTGCTGCTCGACCCCAACGCGCTGGCCGGCGATGACTTCTTCTCGCTGGGCGCCTTCACCGTCAGCCCGGACCACCGCCTGCTCGGCTACAGCCTGGACACCTCCGGCGACGAGATCTACCAGTTGTTCGTCAAGGACTTGGACAGCGGCGCCATCAGCACCCTGCCCTTCGACGATTGCGACGGCAGCCTGACCTGGGCCAACGACAGCCTTACGCTGTTCTTCACCACCCTCGACGACACCCACCGCCCGCACCAGCTGCACCGCCACCGCTTGGGCGAAGACCACGCGACGCTGGTCTTCGAGGAACAGGACGGGCGTTTCTTCCTCAGTTGCTACCGCTCCAGCTCCGAGCGCCAACTGGTCCTGCTGCTGGGCAGCAAGACCACCAGCGAAGCCTGGATCCTCGACGCCGAGCAGCCCGACGGCGCCTTCACCTGCCTGGCGCCGCGCGAAGAAAACCACGAATACTACGTCGACCACGGCCAGCTGGACGGGACTTGGGCCTGGCTGATCCGCAGCAACCAGAGCGGCATCAACTTCGCCCTGTACGCGGTCAAGGGCGAGCAGGTGCCGACTCGCGCACACTGGCAGGCGCTGATCGCCCACGACCCGCAACGCATGCTCGAAGGCGTCACCCTCAACCGCGATGCCTTCATACTCAGCCTGCGGGTCGGCGGCCTGCCGGTTATCGAAGTACACCCCCAGGGCGGTACGGCCTATCCCGTGCAACTGCCGGACGCGGCCTACAGCCTGTATGTGCAGGACAGTCTGGAGTTCCACAGCGCCACCATCCGCCTGCGCTACGAGGCGCTCAATCGCCCGGCGCAGGTACGCCAGCTGGAGCTGGCCACGGGCGCACAGCAGGTGCTCAAGCAGACACCGGTAGAAGGCCCGTTCGATGCCGACGCTTACGAAAGCCGCCGCCTCTGGGCCACCGCAGGTGACGGTACCCAGGTGCCGATTAGCCTGGTGGCGCGCCGCGACGTGCTCGCTTCCAGCACACCCGCCCCGCTCTACCTGTATGGCTACGGTGCCTATGGCGAAAGCCTCGACCCCTGGTTTTCCCACGCCCGCCTGAGCCTGCTGGAGCGTGGTTTCGTCTTCGCCATCGCCCATGTGCGCGGCGGCGGCGAACTGGGTGAGGCCTGGTATCGCGCCGGCAAGCTGGAACACAAGCACAACAGCTTTGGCGACTTCATCGCCTGCGCCGAACACCTGATCGTCACCGGCCACACCTCGCCCCAGCAACTCGCCATCAGCGGTGGCAGCGCCGGCGGCCTGTTGATCGGCGCCGTGCTCAACCAGAGCCCCGCGCTGTTCGCCGCTGCCATTGCCGAAGTGCCCTTCGTCGATGTGCTCAACACCATGCAGAACCCCGACCTGCCACTGACCGTCACCGAGTACGACGAATGGGGCGACCCGAACCAGCCCGACGTCTACGAGCGCATCAAGGGTTATGCGCCGTACGAGAACGTCAGCGCCCAGGCCTATCCGGCGATCCTCGCCGTAGCCGGCTTCAACGACAGTCGCGTGCAGTATTGGGAAGCCGCCAAATGGGTGGCCAAGCTTCGCGCCACCCGTACCGACAGCAACCTGCTGCTGCTCAAGACCGACCTCGGCGCCGGCCATGGCGGCATGAGCGGCCGTTACCAGGCGCTCAAGGATGTAGCACTGGAATACGCCTTCCTGCTCAAGGTACTCGGCCTGGTCTGAGACCTGCTCAAAGCAAGGCGGGGCTTGGCAGCGCCTGGCCACCGCCTTATGGTTCGTCGGCACATCACCTGATCTGCAAAAGGATTTACCGCGTGCTCAGATCCCTGCTTGCCCTTGCATTGTGTTGCTCGGTCCTGGCCGCACAGGCCCAGGTCTATACGTGGGTCGACGCCAACGGGCAGAAACACTACGGCAACATGCCGCCCACGCCGGAGCAGCCGATCGAGGCCGTTGAAATCCGCGCGACCTCGCCTGGCAGCGCCCCAGCTGCCCCGGTTGCCGCCCCCGAAGCCGAACCCCAGGCAGCTAGCCCCAACCCGGAAAGCACCGAACAAAGCGCCAGCCAAGCCCCCTCGTCGCAGAAAATGTGCAGCGACGCACTGCGCTGGACGGCCTCGGACATCCCCAATCTCCAGGAAATCGGTCGCGAACGTCGGCGCCAAGGCAAGATCAGCCAAAGTCAGTACCAGAAGGCGATGAGCGCGCTCGACCAGGTCAAAACCACGGTCACCATGCCCAACTGCCTGGCCAGTAGCGGCGATGATCGACGCCAATTCGAATGCCTGTCCCAGGGCCTGGGCATTGCCGTGTGCTCCGGCGCCCTGAGTGAGGCGCTGAACAAGCTCTGACCCTTCGCAAGAAAAGGACGTCCCCATGCAAAATCTGCTCTACCGCTGGCTGCTCCTGGTAGGCCTCGGCCATGTCGGGCTCGGCGTCATGCTGGCCTTCACCGCCCAACTGGCAATCGCCGAGCCCTACTTCAACTACCTGTATGCCAGCTTCGGCATCAGCCCACCGCCTGCCGCCGAATACCAGAGCCTGCTGACCACGATGGTGCGCCTGTTCGGCCCTACAGTGGCCAGTTGGGGGCTGCTGTTCAGCGTGCTGGTGTACCTCTACCGCGAGCAGGGCCATCGCGTGATAAAACCGACCCTGTTCGCCGCGCTGCTGCTCTGGTGCGTGCTGGATAGCGGCATATCCGCTTCTTTCGGCATCTACGCCCATGCGTACCTGAATGCCGCCGCAGCCTTGTCGATAGCCATACCCCTGCTATTTCTCAAACCGATCCGAACTACCGCCATCGCACCCGAGGCCCTCCGCTACAGCAGCTCAAAGCAGCTAAGAATTCTACTGACGGGAGGAACCGGTTTTATCGGTCACCCGCTAAGCATCGCGCTTAGCCAGGCTGGTCACGAAGTATTGATCCTCACCCGTGGGAAAATCCCTGCGTCCAGCCAACTGGCCGGACGCATCAGTTACCTGAGTGACCTCGACCAGATTGCCAGTCATGAGCGCATCGACTGCATCATCAATTTGGCTGGAGAGCCGTTGGCACACGGACGCTGGACCCCACAGAGGAAAGCCACCTTTCTGAGTAGCCGTCTGCAGGTAACCGATGCCCTGCTTCGCCTGGTCGAACGCCTGCAACAAAAGCCCGAGGTGCTGCTGAACGCCTCGGCGGTGGGCTTTTACGGCCACCAGCACGATCAACGACTGAATGAGCAGGCAGCACCCGTAGACTGCTTCTCTCATCAACTCTGCCAGCAGTGGGAGCACGCCGCGCTGAACTTTGAGACACAAGGAGTGCGTGTCTGCCTGCTGCGTATTGGCATAGTGCTGGGCAGGAACGGAGGCCCACTGCAGGAGCTGAGGAGTTCTTTCGACTTGGGCCTGGCCACCCGACTGGGCAACGGCCGCCAGTGGATGCCGTGGATTCACCTGCAGGATGTACTGGACACCTGCGCGTTCCTGCTTACCCGACCGGATCTGACTGGCGCCTTCAATGTCACGGCCCCCGAGCCAGTGCAACAAGCGACATTCAGTCATGCTCTGGGTAAGCAGTTAGCCTGCCTGCCAATAAGCCTGCCTGTTCCGGCAAAACTGCTGCGTTTACTTGTGGGAGAAATGGCCGATGAAATCCTACTCAGCGGCCAGCGAGTGGTGCCACGCAAACTGCTGGATAGCGGCTACCAGTTCGCCTACCCCGATCTGTCGAAAGCTCTGAAAGAGTTGACGGCCTAATCCAGCCTGTAAGGCAGCGGAAAGAACAACGCCCGCGCAGACAAGTCCGAGCGGGCGTTTTTAAAGCGCGAGCGCTTACAGCATGTGGTTCTTCTTGAACTGCTGAATGGTCGCTTCCGGGCGCCCTTCTTCCTTCTGCAGGCCGTAGATCACCGTCTTGCCGTCCGGGCCGCCGCCGATGTCGGTGTAGCGGAAGATCGGCTCGCCCAGCTTGATCATCTCGACCATGTCGCCGTAGCGCTTGAACACGTAGATGGCGCCGTCCTGGCGCACTTCGCCATAAAAGGGCGAAGCCGGTGGCTGGGCCACCTTGAGGAAGCGGTAGGCGGAAATCTTGTCCAGCGCCTTGCCCTCGTCCTCGGCGCGCAGGACCAGAATCTGCTCCTGGCCAGTGGCCGCCTTCTCTTCCAGGGTACGCATCACCGGCGCCGTGCCGGTGGCCAGGTAGTCCTTGAACACCTGATAGTCGTCGAACACCAACACCTGGGTCTCGGTGCGAACCTGGTACCAATCCTCGTTGTTCGGCGCTACCGGCTTGGCGACTTGCATCGGCGCGGCGCAACCGGCGAGGGTCGCGGCCAGAATGGCGAACGACAAGGGTTTGAGAAGGGACATGGCAACTCCTGATGGCTGTTGTAGTGGCCAGGCACGTTGCCGCAGTCGAATGACCGGGGAATGAAGATTAAATGGCAGTTGCGTGACAACCCTGAACGGATGCGACCGGCGCGAGTTTTCAGCGATCCGGCGAGGGTGACTTCAGGTTCTCCGCCGGGTGTTGAATATTGCGCCGCTGCTCTTCCAGCTGCGGCAGCGGCTGGTCTTTCGGCAATGGGGCCGGTGTATTCATCGGCCGGGGCTGGGCCGGGTTGTTCAACAGCGGCGGACGGTTACCACTGCCCAACGGGCGTACCTGCGGCTGCCCATAAGGCTGCGGCGTGGCGGTGCCGGGCGAGCCGCTGGCCGGCGCCACCGGAACACGCAGCAGCTCGGCCGCCGATAAGCTGCCTGTCGACAACAGGCCCAGCAACAGTGCGAACACAGGGAAATTACGCATGGCGGGCTCCAGTTACGTGGGCTTTGGCTTTATTCTGGCAGCATCGGAACCATCGCGTTCGCCACCCGACCACAGGTCCAGCCATGAGCACCAGCACCAACAGCCGTTTCCTCTCCGCCAAGGCCGAGGAGGACTACCGGCAGAAAGCCCTGAAGATGTACCCGCACGTATGCGGCCGTTGCGCCCGCGAGTTCAGCGGCAAGCGCCTGAGCGAGCTGACCGTGCACCACCGCGACCACAACCATGGCAACAACCCGCAGGACGGCTCCAACTGGGAGTTGCTGTGCCTGTTCTGCCACGACAACGAACACTCGCGCTACACCGACCAGCAGTACTTCGCCGAAGGCTCTACCGCCAGCCCGCAAGCGGCCAAGTCCACCTACAAGGCTTTCGGTGACCTGGCCAGCCTGCTGAAAAAGGACTAATGGCAGGCACTGCGCCGGGTGCGGCCGTATAATCGCCGTCTTTTTGCGCGAGCGTTACCGTGGCCAACAAACGATATAGCTGCATCGGCCTGTTCAACCCCAAGTCACCGGAGAATGTCGGCTCGATCATGCGGGCCGCCGGCTGCTATGGCGTCAGTTCGGTGTTCTACACCGGCACCCGCTATGACCGCGCCAAGGACTTCATCACCGACACCAAGAAGGTCCATCAGGACATTCCGCTGATCAATATCGATGATCTGCGCCGCATCGTGCCGCTGGGCTGTACGCCGGTGGCGGTGGAGCTGGTGGAAGGCGCGCGGTCGCTGCCCAGCTACACCCATCCGGACCGGGCGCTGTACATCTTCGGCCCGGAAGACGGCTCGCTGGACAAGGAAATCCGCGACTGGTGCGGCGAGGAAGTGGTCTACATCCCCACCAATGGCTGCATGAACCTGGCCGCGACGGTCAACGTAGTGCTCTACGACCGCCTGGCCAAAGGCAACAACACCCGCTCAGGGCCGCAGTTCTAGTCGAGCTTCAGCAGGTCGCTGTCGAGCACTTCCGAGGCGCGGCCCATGACGTTCTCGCTGACTTCGATGAAGTCCTTGGTGCTGACCTTGTCCATGCGCATCAGGCCACGGGTGACGTCATCCAGGGAGTGCTGGTTGTTGGTGGTCTTGCGGATCTCGCGATCCAGGTCCTGCAGCAGGATTACCGCGCGCGCAGTGACCGGCCCGGTGGATTCCTCGGTGCGCAGGCTCGGCACCGACTTGCCCCAACTGCTGAGCTTCTTGCGGATCGTCTGGTAGCGGTCCTCGCTCATGCCACCGGAGCGGCGCATCAGCTCGATGGCGTAGTACTCGGCTATGCCTTCGCTGATCCAGTCGCTCTTGTTGGTGTCCTTGATCCGGCTGAACACATGCACCAGCTCGTGCACCAGGGAACTGGTGCCGTTCTCGCTGACCAACGGCCGCTCGCTTTGCATGAACAGCGAGTTCGGTGCCGAAAGGCCGCCGCGCCACATCGGGTCGCCGGCGCCGACGATCAGCAGTTTGGCCGGATCACGCGGGAATACCGCCTGGGCCTCGGGCCAGATGAAGGTCAGCAGGGTCAGAATGTCCATTCGACGCAGGCCCTCGCCGACGGGCGCGGCCACGGTCACGTCGGTATCGCCCAGTTTGGCGCGACGGCTGCCGATCTTGCCGGCGAGCATCCAGCCGGTCGGGCGGTCGAACTTGCGCGACGGATTGTCGATACGGAAGCGGTTCTCGCCAATGCGCGGCCAACCGGTTTCAACGCCCTTCCAGCCCTTGGGCAGGTCGAACTGCAGACGCGAGACCAGCTCGACATCATCGTCCTTGACCATACGCGCACTGGGTACCAGGTCATCGCCGCGAAACAGCGCCCAGTCCGGGGTCATGCGGGCGTCAAAGCTGCCGGATTTGCGCGGATGGCTGATGCGTACGCGGTAGGTCAGGGTCGACTTGCCCTTGCCGGGTAGCCAGGAGCCCTTCTCTTCACCGTCCTGTTGCCAGCTGCCATCGGCCTTGAAGTCGCTGAAATAGCCCTTGTCACCCAGATCGAAGGTCAGGCTGCGCACGCCATCGGCCTTTTCCAGGGTCAGGCTGACTTCGGCCTGATCGCTCTCGGGGAGAAAACGCACCAAGTAGTCCAGGTCGACCTTCTTGGCCGCCCAGGCCGGGGCACAGAGGCTCAGCAGGGCAATCGAGGTGAGCAGCTTCTTGAGTGGCAAAGGCATCGGGGGCTCCATGCAAAAACGGATGTCCAGGTATGACCGGAACTCGGCCAGAAAGCTCAACCTGCGCGAAAAATCAGGTAATCCTCCCAGTCATCTTCGGCCACGCTGTTTTCGCTCAGCATGCGTCCGGACTGGGAAATACGCTCGTGGTGCACCGCATCACGATCACCACACACCAAGTGGTGCCAGAGCGGCAGGTCCTTGCCTTCGCTGACCAGGCGGTAGCCGCAGGTTGGCGGGAGCCACTGGAACTGATCGGCCTGCGCTGGGGTGAGCTGGATGCAGTCTGGCACCTGGGCGCGGCGGTTGCTGTAGTCGCTGCACTGGCAGGTCTTGAGGTCCAGCAGTTTGCAGGCAATGCGCGTGTAATAGACGCTGCCGTCATCCTCGTCTTCGAGTTTCTGCAGGCAGCACAGGCCGCAGCCGTCGCACAGCGACTCCCACTCGTCCTGATCGAGCTGGGCGAGGGTTTTGCGTTTCCAGAAGGGTTCGACTTTGGCGGCCATGACTCGGATTTTAGATTGCGACGCGGAAAAGGCCGGCAGTCTAGCCCCAAGGCCGGTAGCGGCCAAGCATTGGCGACTGGTGGTTAGTAGCCGCGGGCGAAGTCCACCTGCCCGCGCAGCGCCTGGCCCTGCTGGTAACGCTGCAGGTTGTCGAGGAACAACTCCGCCATCGCTGCCGGGTCGGTCGGCGCCGAGCTGTGCCCGGTCAGTAGCAGGTGCGGTGCGTCCCAAAACGGATGCCCTGGTGGCAGCGGCTCCTGGCGGCACACGTCGATCACCGCGCCCGCCAGTTGCCCCCGGTTCAGCGCCGCCACCAGATCCGCGTCGACCACCGCCACGCCGCGCCCGGCGTTGATCAGCAGCGCATGTGGCTGCATCCGGGCGAACAGCGCGGCGTCGTAGATATCTCGGGTCGCCGGGGTATCTGGCAGCAGGTTGACCAGGCAATCGGCCCAGCCGGCCAGTTCGCCCAGATCGCTCATGCCACGCACCTCGGCGAAAGGCGCGATGGCTCTCGGCTCACGGGCGATGCCGCGCAACTCGATGCCAAACGGGGCGAGCAGCTGCGCCACCTGCTGGCCGATATCGCCGGCACCGACGATCAACACCTTGGTGCCGCGCAGGCTTGCCGATGGCGTGCCATCCCAGTGCTGTTCGACCTGGCAGGCCAGGCGCGCCAGCAATTGCCGACGATGCGCCAGCAGGTAGGTGAGCACGTATTCGGCCATGACCTGGCCAAAGATGCCGACCGCGCGAGTCAACGGGTAGTCCTGCGGCAGACCAGCACCAAGGAGCGGCGTGATGCCGGCCCAGGTGGACTGCAACCAGGCCGGCTTGAACCCGGCACGCAGCAGGGGCATCAGCAGATCCGGCTGGCCCAGCCAGACCGGGCACTGCCCCGCTACGTCGAGCAGCTCACACGAATCAGCCGCCGCAATCAGCTGCAAGTCCGGCCGCGCGGCCCGCAGCAGGTCGGCGTAGCGGGCGTGAGCCTGTTCGGCGAGCAGGACGCGCATCAGACCGGGTCGTTACGACGCAGCAGTTCTTCCGGCAGGTGCTCGATGTAGTCATCTTCCGGCGGCGGCATCTGCAGGTGATAACCCTGGTTCTCGAGGTTCTCCAGCACCTTGTGGATGTCCTCGCGGGCCAGTGGCTTCTCCGGGGTCAGGACCAGGCTGAAAGCCAGCTGCGGCGCGCCAAAAGCGGCCAGCAGCGCCTCGGGTACGCGCTTGAGCTCATCGCTCTTGAGCACGTAGAGGTACATCTCGTTCTTGCGGGGACTGCGGTAGATCGAACAGATTTTCTTCATGTCAGTTTTCCAGGGCGGCCAGCAAGGCCTCGCCCATCAATTCACGACGCCAGCCACGCAGGTTGTCCGGCAGTTGATAAGGGCCGTCCGGATAACCGCTTTTGAGCAGGGCTTCGAGGGATTTCTTGCGCAGCATCAGCTCCGGGGCGATCTGCAAACGTTCGGCCTCGCGCTGACCGACCGCACGCAACTGCTTGAGCAACGCGGTGGACTCCAGCGGCAAGGGCAGCGGCAGCGATTCAGGCCACCGCTCCGGCGGCAATGAGCCGGCATCCTTGATCAGCGCCAGCAGGGTTTCGCCATCCTGGCGCACGGTTTTCGGGTGCATCTCTTCGATGCGGGCCAGGGCCACCAGGTTGTCCGGCTGGGTCTTCGCCAGCGGCCACAACGAGTGCTCACGGATGATGCGGTTACGCGGCTGATTGCGTGCCCGGGCCTGACGCTCACGCCAGGCGCACAGCGCGCGCATCACCGCCAGTTGCTGGCGCGAGAGCTTCCAGGCCAGCTTGGCGTCGCGGTACAGTTCGTCCGGATCGGTTTCGCGGCGCAGGTTGGCGACCAGTTCGGCGCCGTCTTCCAGCACCCAGGCGTGCTTGTCCGCACCCAGCTTGGGTTGCAGGCGTTGGTACACCTCGGCCAGGTGCAGGGCATCTTCGGCGGCGTAGCTGATTTGGGTCGGTGACAACGGGCGCTGCAGCCAGTCGGAGCGGGTCTCGCCCTTGGGCAGTTCGATGCCGAGGACTTCCTGCACCAGGCGCGAATAGCCCATGGAGAAGCCCAGGTTGAGGTAGCCGGCGGCCAACTGGGTGTCGAACAGCGGAGCTGGCAGGCTGCCGGTCAGGCGCGAGAAGACTTCGAGGTCTTCGCTGCAGGCATGTAGCACCTTGACCACCGCCGGATCTTCCAGCAATGCGGCAAAGGGCGCCCAGTCGCTGATAGTCAGCGGATCGACCAGAAACGCGCGCTGGCCATCCCCCACCTGCAGCAGGCCGGCGATCGGATAAAAGGTGTCGACCCGCATGAACTCGGTGTCGAGGGCAACGAACGGCAGACGCTGCCAATCCGCGCAATGACGCGCCAGGCTGGCGTCGTCGAGGATCCATTGAATATCGATAGCCACGCGGCACTCCTTTGGCAATGCCGCGCAGTATATATGCCCAGCGCGCAGGCCGGGCGTTTGAGCGGCCACTCAGGCACGATCGCTCACCCGCCCGGACCGGCACCGGCGCCCTCAGAACTCCTGCACGGTGGGACGCAGCACCACTTCACTGATGTCCACATCCGCCGGCTGCTCGATGGCATAGGCGATGGCGCGGGCCACCGAGCTGGCCGGTATAGCCTGTTTGTAGAACTCGTTGACGTTGTGCGACGAGGCCTCGTCCGAGCTGCCGTGCTTGAGTTCGGAATCCACCGCACCGGGGGAAATGAGGGTGACCCGGATGCTGCCGCCCACTTCGTGGCGTAGCCCTTCGCTGATCGCCCGCACGGCGAACTTGGTGCCGCTGTACACCGTACCGCCCGGCGAGAACACCTTGATCCCGGCCACCGAGGCGATATTGATGATCTGCCCGCTGCCCTGCTTCTGCATCTGCGGCAACACGGCGGCAATGCCGTAGAGCACGCCCTTGATGTTGATGTCGATCATCCGGTCCCACTCATCGATGCGCGCCTGCGCCATCGGCGCGATGGCCATGAACCCCGAGTTGTTGACCATCACGTCGATGCGGCCGTAGTGGGCGATGGCGGCATCGGCCAGGGCCTGCACCTGCGCCTGCACGCTGACATCGGTGGTCACCGCCAGCGCATCACCGCCAGCAGCGCGAATTTCTGCGGCGATGGCCTCCAGACGCTCGGTGCGCCGGGCGGCCAGCACCACCCTGGCGCCCAGGGCGGCCAGATGGCGTGCGGTACTTTCGCCCAGGCCGCTGCTGGCACCGGTGATCACTACAACTTTGTCGCTGATGTTGTTGCTCATGGTCTGCTCCCGAATCACGTTGGCAATGGCAGAGATGTTCTGCGTGGGGCGCAGTATGGAAAAGGGCTTTAGTGAAATGAATGGAATAGATAGGATTTATGAATTCCATAAACAGGAACAAAGGAGTCGCAATGCTCCATCGCACCGAGCTACTACGCATCTTCTGCTGCGCCGCCGAATCCGCCAGCTTTCGCGAAGCGGCCAATCGCCTGGGTATTTCACCCCAGGCCGTGACCCGCGCCGTGCAGGAGCTGGAAGCACAGTTCGGCGAGCCGTTGTTCCACCGCAGCACGCGACAGGTACGCATCACCGCGTTTGGCGAACAGCTCGCGGCAGAAGCCCGCCCGGCCCTGGGCAGCGTCGAGCAGCTGTTCCAGCGCCACAGCCGGGAACAGCGCCAGGACCTGGCCGGCAGCGTGCGTATCACCGCACCGCACTCGCTCGGGCGCAATGTTCTGGTGCCGCTGCTGGCACCGCTGCTGCGCGAGTACCCGCAGATCAAGCTGGATCTGCGCCTCAGCGAGCTGATCGCCGACAGCGTCGACGAGCGCATCGACATCGGCGTGCGCATCGGCTTCGTCCGCGACCGTAGCTACATCGCCCGGGTTATCGCGCCGATCCGCCTGCAGGTGGTGGCCGCGCCTGCCCTGCTGCAACAACACGGCATGCCGGACAACGTGCAAGCGCTGCAGGACCTGCCGCTGTCCGCCCTGGTCGACCACAACACCGGGCGCATCTGGCCCTGGTATTTCGCCGATCAGCAACAGTTCGTGCCCGGCCAGCCTGCCTTCACCACCGATGACCAGGAAAGCGAATGCGCCGCCGCCCTCGCCGGTCTGTGCGTCGCCCAGTTGCCCGATTACCTGGTGACCGAACACCTGGCCAGCGGCAGGCTGCAGGCGGTGCTCGGTGATGCCGCCCCGGAGCCCTTCGAGTTGTTTATCTACCGCCCACAACGTGGCCCCGTAGCGGCCCGCGTACGCCTGGTTTATGACCACCTATTCCAGCAGCTTGGGGCAGCGCTATCGGCGCTGTGAAACGCTACACTGCCGCCCACCTCCAACAGGGAAGAACAACAAGATGAAGAAACTTCTCGGCCTGCTGGCCATCGTGATTGCTGGCGCCGCCGGCTTCCTCGCCCTCACCCCAAGCCCCATCGACCCGCTGGCCTGGCAAGCCCCGCCCGCGCCACTGCTGACCGGCGTACTGGAGCCCAACGACACCCTGATGAAGGCCGAACTGCTCGGCCAGGGCCAGATTCACGGGCCGGAAGACAGCGCCGTGGATGCCCAGGGCAATGTCTACGCCGGCCTGCATGACGGGCGCATCGTGCGCATCGGCGTCGACGGCAAGATCGATACCCTCGCCGCCACCGGTGGCCGCCCACTGGGCATGGACTTCGACGCCCAGGGCAACCTGATCGTCGCCGACGCCTACAAGGGCCTGCTGCGCATCAACCCGCAAGGGCAGATCGAGGTGCTCGCCACCGAGGCCGATGGCGTGCCGTTCGCCTTCACCGACGACGTGGATATCGCCAGCGACGGGCGCATCTACTTCAGCGACGCCTCCAGCAAGTTCAACCAGCCGGACTACCTGCTCGACCTGCTCGAAGGCCGCCCTTACGGCCGTCTGCTGCGCTATGACCCGGCCACCGGCAAGACCGAGACGCTACTCAAGGACCTGTACTTCGCCAACGGCGTGGCGCTGTCGCAGCACGAGGACTTCGTGCTGGTCAACGAGACCTACCGCTACCGCATCACCCGCTACTGGCTGAAAGGTGACAAGGCCGGCAGCCACGACATCTTTATCGACAACCTGCCGGGCATGCCGGACAACATCCAGGGTGATCGCGCCGGCACCTTCTGGGTGGCCCTGCCCACCCCGCGCAAGGCCGACGCCGACTTCCTGCAAAACCAGCCGTGGCTCAAGGCGCAGATGGCCAAGCTGCCGCGCTCGATGTGGCCGAAGCCGAAGGACTATGGTTTTGCCATCGCCCTCAACGAGCAGGGCCAGATCGTGCAGAGCCTGCATGACGCCAGCGGCACGCACCTGCGCATGGTCACCTCGGCCAAGCCGGTGGGCGACTTCCTGTACTTCGGCAGTCTGGACAACGACCGGATCGGCAAGCTGAAGATCCGCTGAACCGCTGTGTAATGAAAAAGCCCGCCAATTGGCGGGCTTTTTTGTGGGTCACGGGCTTTGTAGGAGCTAGCTTGCTGGCGATCCCCTGGCAGCTCGCTGATCGCCAGCAAGCTGGCTCCTACAGCAAATCGACGATCAAACCGCCTGGGCCTGCATGCGACCACGAGCAGGCGCGACACGCGGCTGCTCACCCAGCAGCCCCTGCATGCGGGCACGGGTCTCGCCCATCAGCTCAGGCAACTGCTCCACGCTGTAACGGCTGGCGTCGATGGGCTCGCCCACATGCAGTTGCACGGGCAAGCCCAGGTTGAAGCGCCAGGTACGCGCCGGCAGTACCTCGTGGATGCCGCGAAAGGCAATCGGCACGATCAGCGCATTGGTATCCAGGGCCAGGTGGAAGCAGCCCTTCTTGAACGGCAGCAATTGGCCGTCCCGCGAGCGCGTGCCTTCCGGCGCGGCCCACAGCACGATGCCGCTTTCCATCATGCGCTGCGCGCACTCCAGGTCCTTGCGCGCCTGTTGCGGGTTGCGCCGGTCCACCGAGGGAAACTCCGCCGCGCGCAGCGTCGAGCCGAACAGCGGGATAGTGAACAGCTCCTTCTTGCCCAACATGCGAATCGAGCCCGGCAGCATGGCGAAGCTGGCCGGGATGTCGTAATGGCTGGCGTGGCTGCTGAGCAGGATGTAACGGCGCCCGTCAGTGAAGTCTGGCAACGCGCCATGCACACTCAGGCGCATGCGCACCAGGCGCAGCAACAGGGCCGACCAGCGCCGCGTATAGCGGTCGATATCGGCCCGGCGCAAGCGCCCACACGCGGCGCGCGCAAGGATCAGGAGGCAGAAGAACAGGGTGACCAGGGCGGATCCGAGGATCACGCCGACACGGCGGGCCAGGTTGGCGCTTTCAATGGCAGGCTGCAGGCTCAGCATGGTTACTTCCTCACATGGCGCCCGCTTCGGCCAGGCCGGGGGCGCTTCTGGTTAGTGCCGCGCGACGAACTGCGCGGCTGTCCTTATGATGTCCGTAGTCTGTTAGTCGACACAGGAGTTCCCATGCCCTTCGCCCAATTACTCAGCGCCGACGCACTGCACGCCCGCCTCAACGCGCCCGGTCTGGTGCTGCTCGACTGTCGCTTCGCCCTCGATGCGCCAACCTATGGCTCACGCAGCTACGCCGAAGCGCATATTCCCGGCGCCCAGTTCGCCGACCTGGAGCACGACCTGTCCGGCCCGATACACAAGGGCGTGACCGGCCGCCATCCGCTGCCGGCGGTAGACGAATTGCTGGACAAGCTGCGCAGCTGGGGCATCAACCAGGACTCCACCGTGGTGCTGTACGACGATGGTCCCGGCGCTTTCGCCGCGCGCGCCTGGTGGCTGCTGGCCTGGCTGGGCAAACGCGAAGGCGTGTACCTGCTCGATGGCGGCCTCAAGGCCTGGAAGGATGCCGGCCTGCCGCTGAACGACAGCCAACCGACTGTTGCCCCCGGCAACTTCGCCGGCCAGGCGGATGCCAACCTGCTGCTGGATGCGGCGCAGTTGCAGGCACGCCTGGGCAGCACGGACCTGACCCTGCTCGATGCCCGCGCCCTGCCGCGCTTTCGTGGCGACGTAGAACCGCTCGATCCGGTTGCCGGGCACATCCCCGGCGCGCAGTGCGCGGTGTTCACCGACAACCTCGACAGCGACGGGCGCTTTCTGCCGGCTGCACAGCTGCGTCAGCGCTTCGACGCCCTGCGTGGAAACAAACCTGTGGAGTCGCTGGTGGCCTATTGCGGTTCCGGCGTCACCGCCTGCCACAACCTGTTCGCCCTGAGCCTGTCCGGCTATCCGCTGGCGCCGCTATATGCCGGCTCGTGGAGCGAATGGATCACCGACCCGGCGCGCCCGGTGGCGACTGGCGACTGAGCGCTCTACGTAGGGTGGATCACGCTTGATCGATCCGCCCTACGCCCGCTCCGCGCCCTGTAGGAGCCAGCTTGCTGGCGATCAGAACCTTAGTCAGCGTTGCGCAAACGCCGAGGCGTCAGCCCCAGGTAGCGGCGCATCGCCGTGGTCAGCGCGCTCTGGCTGGAGAAACCGCACTCCTCGGCAATCCGCACCAGCGGCAGCGGGCTTTCGCGCAGCAGGCGCGCGGCGCGGTCGAGGCGGGTCTTGAGCAGGTACTGGTGCGGCGTCAGGCCCATGCTGTCCTTGAACTGCGCATGGAAATGGCTGGGACTGAGGCAGGCCACCTGGGCCAACTCGATCACCGTGATGCGCCGCGCCAGGTGTTCGCCGATGTAGTTGTCCAGGCGCTCGACATCCAGCGCGCCACTCGATCTCGCCGCCTGCTCACCGAACAGACGCAGGTGCAGCGCCCGCAACAAGACACCGCCCAAGGCACGCGCCAGGTGTGGATCACTGCCATAGCGGGCCAGCTCGGCACCGGCGTAGCTCAGCAGATTCTGGAAGTCTGCATCCAGCGCCGGGTAGCGCGGGCTTTCGAACAGCTGGGCCAGCAGGCTCAGGTCTTCGGCCGAGGTGTCCTGCTCATCCAGATCGAGGATCAGCATGCGGTTTTCACCCACGCCAGCGAACTGGTGTTCGGCATCGCCCGGCACCAGGCAGGCGCGCATGCGACAGACCTCGCCGCCGTTGCCGTTGACCTCGAATTCCGCACGCCCAGCCAGCGACATCACCAACTGGTGGTAATTGTGGGCATGTTCGTGGGCCTGGTTGTCCAGGCGCATCAGGCGGGCTTTGAGCATGGTCGGCTACGGGCTGAAGGCAGGCGGCACTTTAACCAGTCGGACAACTACGCGGCAATGTGCGCGGACAGGCGGCAACCCACAGCCCGGTTCTGCCCCCAGCGCCCGTGGCCCGGACCCTGCAGGCCCCAGGCTGCGCCCAGATGCTGGCCGCCGAGCCATAACGGTATTGAAAAGCCGCCAGCACCGCCCCATCTAGAAAACACGACCGGTTCATCCAGCAAGGGCAGCCATGAGCGAGCAGGACAATTCCGCAGAATTCATCGAGGCCCAGGCCAACCGCCTGGCCCTTCCTCATCAATCGTTGCCGGACAAGCTTTACGTCATCCCGATCCACAATCGCCCGTTCTTCCCGGCCCAAGTGCTGCCGGTGATCGTCAACGAGGAACACTGGGCGGAAACCCTGGAGCTGGTGAGCAACACCGAGCACCACAGCATGGCGCTGTTCTACGTCGACCAGCCGGTGACCGACCCGCGCCACTTCGATACTGACAGCCTGCCGACACACGGCACCCTGGTGAAGATCCACCAGGCCAGCCGCGTCGACGGCAAACTGCAATTCGTCGCCCAGGGCCTGCAGCGGGTGAAGATCCGTGGCTGGCTGAAACGCCATCGCCCGCCCTACCTGGCCGAAGTCGAATACCCGCAGAACGCCGATGACAGCCGCGACGAGGTCAAGGCCTACGGCATGGCGCTGATCAACGCGATCAAGGAGCTGCTGCCGCTCAACCCGCTTTACAGCGAAGAGCTGAAGAACTACCTCAACCGCTTCAGCCCCAACCAGCCCTCGCCGCTGACCGACTTCGCCGCCGCGCTGACCACCGCCAGCCCGCGTGAGTTGCAGGACGTGCTGGATACGGTGCCAATCCTCAAGCGCATGGAGAAAGTGTTGCCCATGCTGCGCAAGGAGGTCGAGGTCGCCCGCCTGCAGAACGAGCTGTCGGCCGAGGTCAACCGCAAGATCGGCGAGCACCAGCGCGAGTTCTTCCTCAAGGAACAGCTGAAGATCATCCAGCAGGAGCTGGGCATCACCAAGGACGACCGCAGCGCCGACGCCGACGAGTTTCGCGCGCGCCTGCAGGGTCGCACGCTGCCGCCGCAGGCACAGAAGCGCATCGACGAGGAACTGACCAAGCTGTCGATCCTGGAAACCGGCTCGCCGGAATACGCCGTCACCCGCAATTACCTGGACTGGGCCAGCAGCGTGCCGTGGGGCACCCTTGGTGACGACAAGCTCGACCTCAAGCACGCGCGACAGGTGCTCGACGCGCAGCACGCCGGCCTCGACGACGTGAAGAGCCGCATCCTCGAATTCCTCGCCGTCGGCGCCTTCAAGGGCGAGATCGCTGGCTCCATCGTGCTGCTGGTCGGCCCGCCGGGCGTGGGCAAGACCAGCATCGGCAAGTCCATCGCCGAATCCCTCGGCCGGCCGTTCTACCGTTTCAGCGTCGGCGGCATGCGCGACGAGGCGGAGATCAAGGGCCACCGGCGCACCTACATCGGCGCCATGCCCGGCAAGCTGGTGCAGGCGCTGAAGGAAGTCGAGGTGATGAACCCGGTGATCATGCTCGACGAGATCGACAAGATGGGCAGCAGCTTCCAGGGCGACCCGGCCTCGGCGCTGCTGGAAACTCTCGACCCGGAGCAGAACGTCGAATTCCTCGACCACTATCTGGACCTGCGCCTGGACCTGTCCAAGGTGCTGTTCGTCTGCACCGCCAACACCCTGGATTCGATCCCCGGCCCGCTGCTCGACCGCATGGAAGTGATCCGCCTATCCGGCTACATCACCGAGGAAAAACTGGCCATCGCCAAGCGCCACCTGTGGCCCAAGCAGCTGGAAAAAGCCGGCGTGCCGAAGAACCGCCTGAGTATCAGCGATGCCGCCCTGCGGTTGGTGATCGAGGGTTACGCCCGCGAGGCCGGCGTGCGCCAGTTGGAGAAGCAACTCGGCAAGCTGGTGCGCAAGGTGGTGGTCAAGCTGCTGGAGGACCCGCAGGCGAAGATCAAGATCGCGCCCAAGGACCTGGAGAGCTACCTGGGCATGCCGCATTTCCGCACCGAGCAGGTGCTTTCCGGTGTCGGCGTGATCACCGGCCTGGCCTGGACCAGTATGGGCGGCGCCACGCTGCCGATCGAGGCCACGCGCATCCACACGCTGAACCGCGGCTTCAAGCTCACCGGTCAGCTTGGCGAGGTGATGAAGGAATCGGCGGAGATCGCCTACAGCTACATCAGCTCCCACCTGAAAACCTTCAAGGGCGACCCCACCTTCTTCGACCAGGCCTTCGTTCACCTGCACGTACCCGATGGCGCCACGCCCAAGGACGGCCCCAGCGCCGGCGTGACCATGGCCAGCGCCCTGCTCTCCCTCGCTCGCAACCAGGCACCGAAGAAAGGCGTGGCGATGACCGGCGAGCTGTCGCTGACCGGCCAGGTGATGCCCATTGGCGGCGTGCGCGAGAAAGTCATCGCGGCGCGCCGGCAGAAGATTTACGAGCTGATCCTGCCGGAAGCCAACCGCGGCGACTTCACCGAGCTGCCGGACTACCTCAAGGAAGGCCTCACCGTGCACTTCGCCAAGCGCTTCGCCGATGTCGCCAAGGTGCTGTTCGGCTAAGTGCCAGATGTAGGGTGGATGACGCTCTGTTCATCCACCAATCACTCCGCTCGGTGGATCGGTGAAGCGTGATCCACCCTACGTGGTTACCCCGCAGATCGTTCCCACGCTCCGCGTGGGAGCACGCCAGATGGATTTGCCGTGCCCGTGAACGTAGGGCGGGTGAAACCCGCGATTGAGCCACGCGGGCCTTCCCCCTACGGACGCGAACTCCCCCCTGCCACTCGGCAACCGCTATGCTGCAGGGGTTTTCGATTGACCGGAGCCTGTCATGAAGTACGCCCAACGCCTGCTGCTACCCTGCGCCATCGCCCTGCTGGCTGCCTGTGCCCAACACCCCACCAGCGTGACCGTGGAAGAGAAACAGCTGGGCAAGTGCCCGGTGGAATTGCGCAACGGCCAGACCCTGGTGGTGAGCCTGCCAAGCAACCCGACCACAGGCTTTCGCTGGGTCGTCGCTGATACCGCACCCGCGGTGCTGCGCAGCCTTGGCCCGGAGGTCTACACCACCCCGGAAGACGCTGGCCTGGTGGGCAGCGCGGGGAAATCCACCTGGCGCTACCAGGCCTATCAGGCCGGCCAGGCACGCCTGCTGATGCAGTACCAGCGCCCGTGGGAAGCTGGCGTGGCGCCCGCCAAGACCATCGATTGCCAGATCGAGGTGGAATAACCAACCCCGCGCCTGACGCCATCGGCCACTGGACTTGGCGCGCATCGTCCGGCCGGGCACGCGCCGCACGGGAATAATGGGCGCAAAAAGAGAGCCCACCCCATGCGCATCCTGCTGCCCCTGCTTGCCCTTACCGGCATTGTTCTGATGATCATCGGCCGCGCTGTCGGCCCCGAGTGGCTGTGCCTGCTGGGCAAGCCGCTGCCCATCGTCGCGCTGCTGTTGTGGCTGCGTCAGGCTCCGGCCGGGCCGTATCGATTGTGGATTGCCTGTGGCCTGGCGCTGTCGATGCTCGGTGACCTGCTGCTGGAGTGGCCAGCCGACCTGTTCGCCTTCGGCCTCGGCGCCTTTCTGCTGGCCCACCTCGCCTACCTGGTCGCCTACCTCGGCAGCAGCCGGCGCCTGGCACCTGGCGCCCTGCTGCTGGCGGTCGTCGTCAGCGGCAGCATGTTCAGCGTGCTGGCCAGTGCCGGCCTGGGCGGCTTGCTGGTACCCGTGGCGTTCTACAGCCTGGCCATCGGCTGCATGCTGTGGCGGGCACTGGCGCGCCTTGGCGACACAGCGATTACCCGGCAGTCGGCCTGGCTGGCGGCGATCGGGGCGCTGCTGTTCGTGCTCTCGGACAGCCTGATCGGCATCAACCGCTTCGTCCTGCCGTTCGAGGGCGCCGGTGTGGCCATCCTGCTCAGCTACTGGCTCGGCCAGTTCGGCATCGCCGCCTCAGCCATGCGCCACGCGCCTCAACTGGATGCCAGCGTCGCGTCACCCGCCTCGCTGCGATAGATGCACAGGCGGTTCCGCCCGGCATGCTTGGCCTGGTAAAGCGCAGTGTCAGCGGCATGCAGCAACACATCCGCCTGCTCGCCGTCAGCAGGGAACCAGGCCAGCCCCAGGGAAATGCTCACCGGCCCGAGTGGCTGGCCGCCATAGCGAATCTGCAGGCGGGTGACCGATAGGCGCAGGGTTTCGCAGCGCTCGATGGCGTCTTCGCGGCTGATTTCCGGCAGCACCAGGGCAAACTCTTCCCCGCCGTAGCGGCAGGCCAGGTCGCTGGTGCGCACGTTGCGCTTCATCTCGATGGCCAGGTGGCGCAGCACCAGGTCGCCAGCCTCGTGGCCGAAGGTGTCGTTGAAGCGCTTGAAGTGGTCGACATCCAGCAGCACCACCGCCACCGGCAGCTGCTTGCGTGAAGCGCGCAGCAGCTCGCGGCGCAGGGTCTCGTCGAGGAAGCGGCGGTTGTGCAGGCCGGTCAGGGCATCCACCAGTGACTGCTGACGCAGGCTGTCGCGCAAGCTGAGGTTGGAAATTCCCAACGCAACTTGCTCGGCGAACGTCTCGGCCAGGTCCTGATCGACCATCGGCTGACCCAGCAAGGTCAGCACCCCCAGCGGCTCGCCTTGCGCCATCAGCGGCACGCACAGATAGCCTTGCGGCGCCTGTGCACTGCCATGCAAGTGCGGGCACAGCAGGTCCTTGCTGGCATCCTTGACCTCGTGGCTCTGCCCGCGACGAATGGCCCAGCACGCCTGCGGCTCGAACATCTCGTGTTCTTCCTGGTTACCCCCCCAGCCCAGCACCCGTTCCAGCACATCGCGCGAGGGGTGATAGAGATACAGGCAGCCACTGTTCAGCGGGAACAGCTGCGCGGCAAAGCAATCGATGATCTGGTAGCACTCGTCGAACTGGTTGCTCAGGTGCATGGCGCGCCCGAGGCGATTGAGCAGGGAAATCTCGCGGTTGCGCAGCTCGACCCGCTGCATGCCGCTGGAAAGCTGGTCGCTAAGGCCCTGCAGATTGCGCTGCACCTGGCGCCCTTCGTGCAGGGCCTGGAAGGTGAAGTAAAACAGCAGGCCGATCATGATCAGGTCGACCACCGTCATCGACACCAGCAGCACCATGCGCAGCCGTTCATGGGCGCGCAACTTCTGCTCGAGCACCAGCATGCGCTGCTCCAGCACCACCAACACTTCGCCCGCCAGGGAGCGCACATGGTCCATCAATTGTTTGCCGTGGCCCTGGCTGATCAGATCGCTGGCGGCCTGCAAGCCCTGGTCACGGCGCAACTGGATAACCGTGGAAAAGTACGTGCGCTGCTCGTCGATCCGCGGCTCCAGGCGCTGCAGCACTGCACTCAGCGCGGCATCGTGGCGCAAGTCCTGCTTGAGCACCTTGAGCGTCTTGTCCACCTCGCCGTAGCCCTGGTACAGCGGGGTAAGGAAGTCCTCGCGCCCGGTAATAATGAATCCGCGCTGCCCGGTCTCGCCATCCTTGAGCGCCGACAGCAGTTGCTGCAGGTTGCTGTGCAAACGCTCCTGCTCCTCGTACTCGCCCAGCAGCAGTGCGACTTCGCGGGTCGTAAAGAACGGCGCGAGAAGGTTCACGCTAAGCAGGACGATCACCAGCACGAAACCGGTCTTCAGGCGCTTTGAGGCTCTCATGGCAATACTCGGTGCATGGGCTCGCTTCTCCAACCAGCTTAAACCCGGATCGCACTTTGCGTGGAACAACCACCGCCCGACGCTCAACAGCCACTGTCTCACCGGTGAAACGGCATGCTCGCGATAAATCGTCTATAGAGAGAAAGCGGACCTCACAGGAGAAGACGATGAAGGGCATCATGTGGTCGATTGCAGTGATCACGGCAAGTCTGTTGTGCGGTTGTGGCAGCCTGCTGCCCAGCGAGCAGGCCGAGGCGCAATCGCCCTTCAACGACTACCTCGATGCGGAAATCCGCTACTCCCAGGCCCAGCCCGGCAAGACCAGCCGCTCCGAACTGTTCGCCCTGGGCTTCGACCCGCTGACCCAGGGCAACGGCAAGATGCTCTCGTTCATCGACATCCGCCTGATGTTCGTCCAGGCCAACATCCCCATCAGCTACCTGCCCGACGGCCTGGTGCAATGCCTGGAGGCCAAGGACCGCTGCATCGGCTATGCCTTCGAGTTCAACAAGACCGACACCCAGCGCACCGGCAGCTTCTGGGCCGACGTGATGAACTTTCGCAAACAGCGCGAACTGAAGGGCTGGGCGTTCCGTGCGGTGTTCGTGCTGGTCGACGACACCCTGGTGCACAAGGTCAGCAACGGTGAACCGAACATCCGCCGCAACGAGGTCAAGCGCAACCCGCTAGGCCCGCTGCAGGGCGCCGGCGAGTTCTTTTCCGACCAGTTGAAGTGAGGGGATTTGGGCCGCGCCGCTCACTTCGCTAGAATGCCGGCCTTTCCGCCCCGACGACGCCACCGTGAAACAGACACCCGACCGCCTCTTCTCCCAGCCCCTCGAACAGGTGCCGGACTTCGCCTTCAACGAAGACGTGGTCAAGGTCTTCCCGGACATGATCAAGCGCTCGGTGCCGGGCTACCCGACCATCGTCGAGAACCTCGGCGTGCTCGCTGCGCAGTTCGCCCAGCCCAACTCGGTGCTGTATGACCTCGGCAGCTCCCTCGGCGCAGTGACCCAGGCCCTGCGCCGACACGTAAAAGCCGAAGGTTGCCGGGTGATCGCCATCGACAACTCCCACGCCATGGTCGAGCGCTGCCGCGAATACCTGCATGCCCAGGATTCGATGTTCCAGGAACTGCTACCGGTCGAGGTGATGGAGGGCGACATCCTGGCCCTGGAATTCCAGCCGACCTCGCTGGTGGCCCTGAACTTCACCCTGCAGTTCATTGCCCCGGAGCAGCGCCCGGCCCTGCTCCAGCACATCCGCCAGGCCCTGTTGCCGGGTGGCGCGCTGATCCTCTCGGAAAAGATTCGCTTCGAAGACCACATCGAGCACGAGCTGCTCGGTGACCTGCACGTCGCCTTCAAGCGCGCCAATGGCTACAGCGACCTGGAAATTGCCCAGAAACGCAGTGCCATCGAGAACGTGATGAAACCCGACAGCCTGGAACAGCACCGCGAACGCCTGCTGGCCGCCGGTTTCAGCAAGGTCGTGCCGTGGTTCCAATGCATCAACTTCGCCTCGCTGATTGCCCTGCCATGATTGCCCACCTCGACCTCGACACCCTGCAACAACGCCTGGCCGGCAGCCCGCTGCAAGACTGGGCTGCCGACCTGCCAGCCCAGATCGACGCCAAGATGGCGGTCGGCCATGGCGACCTGCAACGCTGGTTCGCCGCCGTACAGGCGCTACCCAACCTCGACGTGAGCAAGCAGGACCTGCGCGACGCCCTGCTGCTGGACGGCGCCTGCGACGACGCCACCCGCGCCGCGCTGAAAACCGCGCTGCAGGGCCTGATTCCCTGGCGCAAAGGCCCGTTCGAGCTGTTCGGCGTGCACATCGACACCGAATGGCGCTCGGACTGGAAATGGTCACGGGTCGCTCCGCACCTGGATCTGAAGAACAAACGCATCCTCGATGTCGGCTGCGGCAACGGCTACTACCTGTGGCGCATGCTCGGCGCCGGCGCCGGCTGCGTGGTGGGCGTCGACCCCAACTGGCTGTTCCTCAACCAGTTCCTTGCCCTCAAGCACTTCCTCCCCGACCTGCCGGCCTGGCACCTGCCGCTGGCCCTGGAAGAACTGCCGGCCAAGCTGGAAGGCTTCGACACGGTGTTTTCCATGGGCGTGCTGTATCACCGCCGCTCGCCCATCGACCACCTGCTGGAGCTCAAGGACTGCCTGCTCAAGGGCGGCGAGCTGGTGCTGGAAACCCTGGTGGTAGAAGGCGATGCGCAGCAGGTGCTGATGCCCGAAGACCGCTACGCGATGATGCGCAACGTATGGTTCCTGCCGTCGGTACCGGCGCTGGAGCTGTGGCTGCGCCGCGCCGGTTTCGTCGACGTGCGGTGCGTGGATGTCTCCACCACCAGCATCGAAGAACAGCGCGCCACCGACTGGATGCGTTTCCAGTCGCTGCCCGACTTCCTCGACCCGGCCGACCACACCCGCACCCTCGAAGGCCTGCCGGCGCCCACCCGCGCCGTACTGGTGGCCCGCAAGCCGTAACACGCGGGCGCCGCTGGGCTCAACCGCCGGCCATGCCAGGCTGCGATGCGCATCGCGATGCGAACCGCAGCACGACGCTGGGGGTCTACCGCTTGAGTGCACCGGCCTGGCAGGCCAGTGCTAAGGTGCAAGCACCCCACACAAGGAGAACACCATGCCCTGGTATGCCTGGCTGATCATCGCCCTGGCCCTCGGTTCGATCGTCGGCGGCCTGCTTCTGTTGCGCGACAGTGCGCAGAAGCTGCCGCTGAGCGAGGAGCAGCTCAAACGCATCCACGAGCGTAATCTGGAGCAAGACGCCAAAGATGCGGAAAACCGCTAGGAACCTGCGCTCCGCAAAACTGACAAGGATGTTCGATGGCCCCGCTGCACCTGCGCCTGCTGCTCCCGGTACTGGCCCTAGGCCTGGGGGTGGCGTTCGGCTTTATCTCCCCGCTCGGCCTGGCCCTGGCCGGCGTCTATATCGCCTGGATACTGCTGGCTGAAGAAGCGCTGCCGCACTGGCTGTGGTGGTCAATCGGCCTGATCGGCAGCATTGCCCTGGCGGCCCACCAATTGCCCGGTTTCAGCGCCACGGCCTTTGGCCCTGCGCAGCAATTCAGCGCGGATGCCATGCCGGTGACCCTACGCCTGTCGTGGGACAAGCTGCTGGTCGGCCTGACCTTGCTTGCCTGGTGGCTGGGCCGCGCACCGGAGCCGGCACGCCAGCCACGCCTGCTACTGGCGGTGATAGCGCTGACCCTGCTGCTAGTGCCCCTGCTGGCCTTGGCACTGGGGCTGGTGAGCTGGCAAGTGAAATGGCCCGAACAGCTCTGGCTATGGCTGGGCCTGAACCTGGGCGTGGCCGTACTGGCCGAGGAGTTGCTGTTTCGCGCCTGGCTGCAACCCGTGCTGGTGCGCCGCCTAGGCGCCTGGCCGGGCGTGCTGCTGACCGCCGCGTTGTTCGGCGCCGCGCATCTGCCGTTCAGCCCGCTGTTCGCCCTGGTCGCGGCGCTGGCGGGCCTGGGTTACGGCCTGGCGTTCCACCTGAGCGGGCGCTTATGGCCGGCGCTGCTCCTGCACGGCGCGGTCAATCTGCTGCATGTTTTGCTGCTGAGCTACCCGCTACGCGTGGCGTGACCGTGATCGCGTAAGGCGTGAAGATCCGCGTCAGCTCGCCATCGTCGCGCAGCTCCTGGAGCAACTGGCGAAAGCGCTCGGCGCTGATGGGGGCCTGCGGACGCAGGATCGCGTAATGCCGGTAGACCTGGTCAACCCAGGTAGAGATCAGCAATTGCGTCTCCACCTGCGGATGCTCGCGCAGGTATGCGCCCAGCCAGGAACGGGTGATCGGTGCTGCATCGGCCCGCCCGCGTAGAACCAGGTTGAGGGTGCTTTCGTTGGAATAGGTAATTTGCGCCTTGAAGTTGCGCGCCAGCCATTCGGGGTCATTGTTGAAGCCGGCGAAACCGTAGTGGTAGCCGTTGAGCAGCGCCAGGTGCTTGTCCTGCAGGTTGTCGAAATAGCCTTGCGTGCGCCCCGGCTGGGCACGGGCGATGAACACTTCGCTGTCCTCCAGGCCCATATCGATGCGCGTACCGGCAATGCCCTGCCAGTTCCAATCGGGGTTCTCGAAGATGGCGATGTCGAAACGACCGTTCTGGAAGTCATCGAAGCGACGATTCAGCGAGGTAGGCCGCAAGTCGAACTGGTAGTCGCCCTGAATCCGGTTGAGCGAGTCGACCAGCTCGGCCAACAGGCCGCGCTGCTTGCCCTGCTCCGGCTTGACCACATAAGGGGGGAATTGCACGGCAGCAATCAGCACCCGCTGCGCCGCCACGACCGGCACGCTGGTGCCGAGGCTCAGCACCAGCAGCAGTACGCCCAGACAACCCTGTCCAATGCGCTGCATATTGACCTCATAGACAACTTATCAACTGTGCCGAGCCTAGCTCAGCTCGCTACAGCTGCATAGGGTCCGCGCGCTCCTGTTCGCCCTGCTGCGACAACTCCAGGAAGTAGCGTTGCAGCAAGGCCTGCAGTGCGCCGCGGCTCTTGAGCCCGGCAAACAGCGCGCTCAGCTGCTGGGCATTGATCGGCCCGGACGGGCGCAGCAAGGCATGGTGGTGATACACCTGATCGATGCGCTGCGATACCAGCAGTTGACGTTGCTCAGTGGGATGTTGCTGCTGATAGATGCGCAGGTAGGAACGCGGGATCACGCTGAGGTCGGCGCGATCATGCAGCAGCATCAGCAGGTTGCTCTCGTGGGAATAGGTGAGCACCGCGTTGAAGCGGCTCGAGAGAAACGTCTGGTCGGCATTGAACCCGGCAAAACCGTAGTGATAGCCAGCGTACAGGGCCATGCGCTTGCCGCGCAGACTGTCGAAGTACGCCTGGGTACGCCCTGGCGCCGAGCGCGCGACATAGACTTCGGCGTCGGCCACCTGCAGGTCGTACTGCTCAAGGTGGATGCCCTTCCAGCCCCAGTCCGGCGATTCGAAGAGAATCAGGTCGTAGCGTTCCTGGATAAGGTCGCGGTAACGCCGCGTCACCGAGGTTGGCACCAGGTCGAAATGGTAGTCCTGCTGGGCCTGATTCAACTCGGCCAGCAGATCCGGCAGCAGGCCTGTGGGTGTGGCGCTTTCCGGTTTCAGGACGTAGGGCGGGAAATGATAGGCACCAACCCGCACCGCCTGCGTCGCCGACACCAGCGGCACGACGCACAGCCCTAGAAGCAGCAGGCAGCAGTTAATAAGCACGCGCAGCACGAGCACCTCGGACAGGCTAGGAAACAGGGCACGACAGCCGTTGCTGCGACACATCCCTGTCAGGGCCGCTACTCCATCACCTCGCCTGGCAAGAGGATGGACCAGCCCCCGCAACCACTCCTGACCAAACAGCCACGTTTGCAGCCTAGCCTACGAACCTGTTCACGATCTTTTGGACTAGAGCCAGACGAGAAAAAAACAGACGAGGACGCGGAGTTTACGAGCTGTAAATGAGCAGGCCGAGCCTGTTTTTAACGCAGTATGGCCGACGGCCAGGAGATCCTGGCCAGGTTCTAATCCAATCAACCTTCCTTGATCACTAGCGTCAGCGCCTGCTCGGCCAGCTCATCGAGGCTCATCTTGCCGTCCTGGCGAAACCAGGTGGTGCTCCAGCTCAGCGCCCCGGTGAGGAAGCGCCGCAGGATGAACGGATCGCCTTTGACGTAGCCCGCAGCACGCGCCTCGCCGAGCACGTCCAGCCAGATCTGCTCGTAGGTGTCGCGCAGCGCGAGGATGTGCGCACGGCCTTCCTCGGACAGCGAGCGCCATTCGTAGACCAGCACGGCCATGGCCTCGCCAGTGCCACCCATGATCGACTGCAGCTCGCAGCGGATCAGCGCCAGCACCCGCTCGCGCAGGTTGGCCGCATCGGCCAGCGCGGCATGCATCAGCGCGGTGTTGTAGCGCACGGTTTCTTCCATCACCGAGCGCAGGATTTCGTCCTTGCTCTTGAAGTGGTGAAAGATGCTGCCGGACTGGATGCCCACAGCGCCGGCCAAATCGCGCACCGTGGTGCGCTCGTAGCCCTTGCTGCGGAACAGGTGGGCGGCAGTCTGCAGCAGCTTGCCGCGCGGGCTGTCCGGGTCAGTGACCTGGCCCTCGCTGACCAGCTTTTGCATCACTGCACGGGCCTTGTGATCGTCCAAGCTCGTTTTCTCCGCAACGGAAAAGGGGGCGGCACGCCAGAACCTGCGTGCCCTGGAAACCAATGGGCGAAATTTACGGGGCGCCGGCCACCCAAGCAAGCGCTTGGCTAAAAAGTTGCGTCCGGGACTTTAAAACCAAGCGCTTGCTTGGTAATGTCTCTCCACCTTCTGGCGTTGATGGAATAACCATAATGAGCAAGACCATCCGCATCGGCTGCGCCTCCGCGTTCTGGGGCGACACCTCCACAGCCGCCGCCCAGCTTGTCCGTGGAACCGAGTTGGATTACCTGGTATTCGACTACCTGGCCGAGATCACCATGTCGATCATGGCCGGCGCGCGCATGAAGAAGCCGGACGAAGGCTTCGCCACCGATTTCGTCGAGGTGCTTGCCCCGCTGCTGCAGGACATCGCCGCGAAGAACATCCGCGTCATCAGCAACGCCGGCGGGGTCAACCCGCAGGCCTGCGCCAACGCCCTGGCCGCTGCCTGCGCCAAGGCCGGGGTCGACCTGAAGATCGCCGTGCTGCATGGCGACAACCTGCAACCCAAACTCGGCGAACTGGCCAAGGCCGGCACCACGGAGATGTTCAGTGGCGCGCCGCTGCCGCCGATGTGCGTATCGGTCAACGCCTACCTCGGCGCGCCGGGCATCGTCGAAGCACTGAAGCTCGGCGCCGACATCGTTATCACCGGCCGCGTGGTCGACAGCGCAGTAGTCAGCGCCGCCCTGGTGCATGAGTTCGGCTGGAGCTGGAACGACTACGACAAGCTGGCCCAGGCCGCGCTGGCCGGGCACATCATCGAATGTGGCGCACAGTGCACCGGCGGCAACTTCACCGACTGGCGCGACGTGCCGGACTACGAGCACATCGGCTTCCCGGTGGTGGAAGTCAGCGCCGACTCAAGCTTCATCGTCGCCAAGCCTGCCGGCAGCGGCGGCCTGGTCACGCCCTTCACCGTCGGCGAGCAGATGCTCTACGAAATCGGCGACCCGCGCGCCTACTACCTGCCCGACGTGATCTGCGACTTCACCCAGGTCAGCCTGAGCCAGGCCGGCCAGGATCAAGTCCATGTGCAGGGCGCCAGGGGCCTGCCGCCGACCGACCAGTACAAGGTCAGCGCCACCTACCCGGAAGGCTTCCGCTGCACCGCCAGTTGCCTGATCGCCGGCATCGACGCTGTGGCCAAGGCTGAACGGGTCAGCCAGGCGATCATCACCAAGACCGAGGAAATCTTCGCCGAACGCGGCTGGGGCCCCTACCGCGAGGTGCATATCGAACTGCTCGGCGCCGAAGCCACCTACGGCCCGCGCGGCCAACGCCAGGACACCCGCGAAGTGGTGATCAAGCTGGCCGTGCGCCACGCCAAGAAGGAGGCGCTGATCCTGTTCTCCCGCGAGATCGCCCAGGCCGCCACCGGCATGGCGCCGGGGCTGACCGGTATCGTCGGCGGTCGGCCGACCGTTTACCCGGTGATCCGCCTGTTCTCCTTCCTCGCCGACAAAGGCAACTGCAGCCTGGAGGTCAGCCTCGGCGACCAGCGCCAGCCGGTCGCCCTGCCGCAGCTGGATGCCTTCGATCCGCAGCAACTGGCCATCGCCGCCGAGCCGCCGCAACCCGAGGGTGAAGCGGATACCAGCGTGCCGCTGATCAAGCTGGCCGTGGCGCGCTCCGGTGACAAAGGCAACCACAGCAATATTGGTGTGATGGCCAGAAAGCCCGAGTACCTGGCGTGGATCGCCGCTGCGCTGAGCGAAGCCGCTGTGGCCGAATGGTTCAGCCATACGCTGGACGCCCAGACGGGCAAGGTCAGCCGCTGGCACCTGCCGGCCAGCCACAGCCTCAATTTCCTGCTGGAAAACGCCCTGGGCGGCGGCGGCGTGGCCAGCCTGCGCATCGACCCGCAAGGCAAGGCCTTCGCCCAGCAGTTGCTGGAGTTCCCGGTGCCGGTGCCCAAGGTCCTAGCGGACCAACTGAATGGCTAACCATCCCGTCGTCCTCGCGAAGGCGGGGACCCAGCGGGCCGGCTCGGTGATGCGCCCGCCCCTGGATTCCCGCCTTCGCGGGAATGACGGAGTGTTGATCACATGGGACGCAGAGCGCCCCCGGAGCGGTTCCCACGCAGAGCGTGGGGACCATCGAACAGATAGAGCCGAAGGACAACAACAATGAGCTACGACTCAGTCTTCAAACCCGGCCTGTTCAGCGGCCAGACCATCCTGGTCACCGGTGGCGGCAGCGGCATCGGCCGCTGCGTGGCCCACGAGCTAGCCCACCTCGGCGCCCATGTAGTGCTGGTCGGACGCAAGCTGGAGAAGCTGGAAAAGACCACCGGCGAAATCGCCGAGGACGGTGGCAGCGCCAGCTTTGCCGTGTGCGACATCCGCGAGGAAGAAGCGGTCAAGACGATGGTCAAGGCGGTGGTCGCCGAGCGCGGGCCGATCCATCACCTGGTCAACAACGCCGGCGGCCAGTTCCCCGCGCCGCTGGTGTCGATCAACCAGAAAGGCTTCGAAACGGTGGTGCGCACCAACCTGGTCGGCGGCTTCCTGATTGCCCGTGAAGTGTTCAGCCAGAGCATGAGCAAGACCGGCGGCAGCATCGTCAACATGCTCGCCGACATGTGGGGCGGTATGCCCGGTATGGGCCACTCCGGTGCCGCCCGCGCCGGCATGGAAAACTTCACCAAGACCGCCGCCTACGAGTGGGGGCACGCCGGCGTGCGAGTGAACGCCGTGGCGCCGGGCTGGATCGCCTCCAGCGGCATGGACACCTACCCCGAATCGATGAAGAACATGATCCGCAACCTCAAGGACCACGTGCCGCTGCAGCGCATCGGCACCGAGTCGGAAGTGGCAGCGGCCATCGTCTTCCTGCTCTCCCCCGGCGCCAACTTCATCAGCGGCAACACCATTCGCATCGACGGCGCCGCCAGCCAGGGCACCCGTGCCTGGACGCTGGGCAAGGCTTCGAGCCGTGAGTCCTACAACGGCTTCCATCGTGCTTACGTGCCCGATGTACTGAAAGACCAGGGAGAGTGATGCGATGCCGGTGATCCAATCCGAACTCGACGTCCACGGCGACAGCTTCGCGCAAAACCGCGAGGCCATGCTGGCGACCATCGCCAGCTTCCGCGACGTCGAACAGAAGGTCCTCGACAAGGCCGCCGAGGCCAAGCCCAAGTTCATCAAGCGTGGCCAGTTGCTGCCGCGCGAGCGCATCAACCTGCTGCTCGATTCCGGCGCGCCGTTCCTCGAACTGGCCTCGCTGGCCGGTTACAAGCTGCACGACGACAAGGACGGCACCCAGGCCGGCGGCGGCATCATCGCCGGCATCGGCTACGTGGCTGGCGTGCGCTGCCTGGTGATCGCCAACAACAGCGCGATCAAGGGCGGCACCATCTCGCCCAGCGGGCTGAAGAAGTCCCTGCGCCTGCAGCAGATTGCCTTCGAGAACAAACTGCCGGTGATCACCCTGGCCGAGAGCGGCGGCGCCAACCTCAACTACGCCGCCGACATCTTCGTCGAGGGCGCCCGTGGCTTCGCCAACCAGGCGCGCATGTCGGCCATGGGTCTTCCGCAGATCACCGTGGTGCACGGTTCTAGCACCGCTGGCGGCGCGTACCAGCCGGGCCTGTCCGATTACGTGGTGGTGGTGCGCGGCAAGGCCAAGATGTTTCTCGCCGGCCCGCCGCTGCTGAAAGCCGCCACCGGTGAAGTGGCCACCGACGAGGAACTGGGTGGCGCCGAGATGCACGCCCAGGTCGCCGGCACTGCCGAGTACCTGGCCGAGAACGACGCCGATGGCGTGCGCATCGCCCGCGAGATCACCGGCCTGTTGCCGTGGAATGCACAATTGCCCGCTCGTGAAAAACGCACCTGGAACGAGCCGCTGTACCCGGCCGAAGAGCTGCTCGGCATCGTCCCGTCCGACGCCAAGAAGCCCTACGACGTGCGCGAGATCATCGCCCGCATCGCCGACGGCTCGCAGTTCCTCGACTTCAAGAACGAGTTCGACAGCCAGACCGTTTGCGGCCACCTGGCCATCGAGGGCCAGCCCTGCGGCTTTATCGGCAACAACGGGCCGATCACCCCGAGAGGGGCTGCGAAAGCGGCGCAATTTATCCAGCTGTGCGAGCAGAGCAACACGCCGATCCTGTTCTTCCACAACACCACCGGCTTCATGGTCGGTACCGAGTCCGAGCAGAACGGCGTGATCAAGCACGGCTCCAAGCTGATCCAGGCGGTGGCCAACTGCACGGTGCCAAAGCTGACCATCGTCGTCGGTGGTTCCTACGGCGCCGGCAACTACGCCATGTGCGGTCGTGGCCTCGACCCGCGCTTCATCTTTGCCTGGCCTAACAGCAAGACCGCTGTCATGGGCGGCGCGCAGGCCGGCAAGGTGCTGCGCATTGTCACCGAGGACAAGCACCGCAAGGAAGGCAAAGAAGCCGACCCGAAGATGCTCGACATGCTGGAAATGGCCACCGCGCAGAAGCTCGACAGCCAATCCACCGCGCTGTACGGCACCGCCAGCCTGTGGGACGACGGCCTGATCGACCCACGTGACACGCGCAAGCTGCTCGGCTTCCTGCTGGATATCTGCGCAGAAGCCGAAGTACGCCCCCTCAAATCCAACTCGTTCGGCGTCGCCCGCCTGTAACCCTTCGGAGAACAATAAAAATGATCTTCACCCAAGAACACGAAGAGCTTCGCCGCACCGTCCGCAACTTCGTCGACAAGGAAATCAACCCGCACGTTGACGAGTGGGAAAAGGCCGGCGGCTTCCCCATGCACGATATCTTCAAGAAAGCCGGCGACCTCGGCCTGCTGGGTATCTCCAAACCGGAAAAATTCGGCGGCATGGGCCTCGACTACAGCTACTCGGTGGTCGCCGCCGAAGAGTTCGGCACCATCCACTGCGGCGGTATCCCCATGGCCATCGGCGTGCAGACCGACATGTGCACCCCGGCCCTGGCGCGCTTCGGCTCCGATGAGCTGCGCGAGGAATTCCTCCGTCCCGCCATCGCCGGCGACATGGTCGGCTGCATCGGCGTCTCCGAAGTCGGCGCCGGCTCCGACGTGGCCGGGCTGAAGACCACCGCGCGCAAGGACGGCGACGACTACGTGATCAACGGCGCGAAGATGTGGATCACCAACTCGCCGTCTGCCGACTTCATCTGCCTGCTGGCCAACACCAGCGACGACAAGCCCCACGTCAACAAGTCGCTGATCGTGGTGCCAATGAACACCCCGGGCATCAGCCTCAGCCCGCACCTGGACAAACTCGGCATGCGCAGCTCGGAGACCGCCCAGGTGTTCTTCGACAACGTGCGCGTGCCGCAGCGCAACCGCATCGGCCACGAAGGCGCCGGTTTCATGATGCAGATGCTGCAGTTCCAGGAAGAACGCATGTTCGGCGCGGCCAACATGATCAAGGGCCTGGAATACTGCGTCGACACCACCATCGAGTACTGCAAGCAGCGCCACACCTTTGGCCAGCCGCTGATCGACAACCAGGTCATCCACTTCCGCATGGCCGAGCTGCAGACCGAGATCGAGTCCCTGCGCGCCCTCGTCTACCACGCCACCGAGCTGTACATCAAAGGCCGCGACGTGACCAAGCTGGCCTCCATGGCCAAGCTCAAGGCCGGTCGCCTGGGTCGCGAAGTCACCGACAGCTGCCTGCAGTACTGGGGCGGCATGGGCTTCATGTGGGACAACCCGGTGTCGCGCGCCTACCGCGACGTGCGCCTGGTCTCCATCGGCGGCGGCGCCGACGAAATCATGCTGGGCATCATCTGCAAGCTGATGGGCACCCTGCCCGGCAAAAAGAAGGGCTGAGGAAGCAATCATGGCCGAACTGCCGAACTGCCAAACCCTGCTGCTGGAACAGGTCGAGGGCGTGCTCTACGTCACCCTCAACCGCCCGGACAGCCGTAATGCCATGAGCCTGGCGATGGTCGAGGAACTGCGCGCCGTGCTGCGTGCGGTACGCGGCGACCAGGCCGTGCGCGCCCTGGTGCTGCGCGGCGCTGAGGGCCACTTCTGCGCCGGCGGCGATATCAAGGACATGGCCGGTGCGCGGGCCAAAGGTGGCGACGCCTACCGCGAGCTGAACCGCGCCTTCGGCAGCCTGCTGGAGGAAGCCCAGTACGCGCCGCAAGTGCTGGTCGCCGTGCTGGAAGGCGCGGTGCTCGGTGGCGGTTTCGGCCTGGCCTGCGTCTCCGATATCGCCATTACCCACCAGGGCGCCAAGTTCGGCCTGCCGGAAACCAGTCTGGGCATTCTGCCGGCGCAGATCGCCCCCTTCGTGGTCAAGCGCATCGGCCTGACCCAGACCCGTCGCCTGGCCCTCACCGCCGCGCGTTTCGACGGTGCCGAGGCCTTGCGCCTGGGCCTGGTGCACTTCAGCGAAGCCGACGACCAGGCCGTGGTCGATCGCCTCGCCGAATGCCTGCAACAGATCCGCCAGTGCGCTCCTGGTGCCAACGCGGCGACCAAGGCGCTGCTGCTGGCCACCGAGACGGAAAACCTCGGCAGCCTGCTCGACCACGCCGCCGGCCAGTTCGCCGAAGCGGTGCTGGGTGGCGAAGGCATGGAAGGTACCATGGCCTTTGTGCAGAAGCGCAAGCCGAAGTGGGCGGAGTGATTTCAGGCACATGCGGACAACTCCCTCTCCCTCCGGGAGAGGGCTGGGGTGAGGGGAAGACCGCACAGGCTGAATCATCCCTCACCCCTAGCCCCTCTCCCGGAGGGAGAGGGGAACAAATCGAAGTGGTTTGAACGGCAGGAGTAGAACAACAACATGGCTGCATTCAACAAGATCCTCATCGCCAACCGTGGCGAGATCGCCTGCCGGGTGATGCGCACCGCGCAAGCCCTGGGCTACCGCACCGTGGCGGTGTACTCCGTGGCCGACGCCGGCGCACGCCATGTGCAACTGGCCGACGAGGCCGTGTGCATCGGCCCAGCCCAGGTCAACCAGTCGTATCTGCTGATCGACAACATCATCGCGGCGGCGCAGAAGACCGGCGCCGATGCCATCCACCCCGGCTACGGCTTCCTCTCCGAGAACGCCGACTTCGCCCGCGCCTGCGAGGCCGCCGGCATCGTATTTATCGGCCCGACCGTGGAAGCCATCCACCTGATGGGCAGCAAGCGCCTGTCGAAGATCGCCATGCTCGAAGCCGGCGTGCCGTGCATTCCCGGCTACGAAGGCGCCGCCCAGGACGACGACACCCTGAGCCGCGAGGCGGCGCGCATCGGCTACCCGCTGATGATCAAGGCCAGCGCCGGTGGCGGTGGCCGCGGCATGCGCCTGGTGCACGAATCCGGCGAACTGCTGGCGCAGATCCGCACCGCCCGTTCCGAGGCCCAGAACGCCTTCGGCTCCGGCGAGCTGATTCTCGAGCGCGCGGTGATCCGCCCGCGCCATGTGGAAATCCAGGTATTCGGCGACCAGCACGGCAACATCGTCTACCTCGGTGAACGCGACTGCTCGGTGCAGCGCCGCCACCAGAAAGTGGTCGAGGAAGCGCCCTGCCCGGTGATGACGCCCGAGCTGCGTAAAGCCATGGGCGAGGCAGCGGTGAAAGCCGCGGCCTCGGTCAACTACGTCGGTGCCGGCACCGTGGAGTTCCTGCTCGACCAGAGCGGCGAATTCTTCTTCCTGGAAATGAACACCCGCCTGCAGGTCGAGCACCCGGTCACCGAGCTGATCACCGGGCAAGACCTGGTCGCCTGGCAGATCCGCGCCGCCGAAGGGCAGCCGCTGCCGCTCCAGCAGGACGAGATCCGTCTCACTGGCCACGCCATGGAAGTACGCCTGTATGCCGAGGATTCGGCGCACAACTTCCTGCCGCAGACCGGCGAAGTGCTGCGCTGGGAACCGGCGTTGCTCGACGGCATCCGCATCGACCACGGTCTGGTCGAAGGCCAGGCCGTCAGCCCGTTCTACGACCCGATGCTGGCCAAGGTCATCGCCTACGGCGCCACCCGCGACGAGGCCCGGCGTAAGCTGGCCCGCGCGGTCGAGGATTGCGTGCTGCTCGGCGTCAACGGCAACCAGCGCTTTCTTGCCAACCTGCTCAAACACCCGGAATTCGCCGCCGGCAACGCGACCACGGCCTTCATCGCCGAACACTTCGCCGACGACCCGAGCCTGACGCCGCAAGCACCTGCTGCCAGTGAGCTGGCTACTGCCTGCGCCCTGCTCTACCAGGCCTCGGCCGATGCTCGCGCGCACCAGGGCGGCCTGGCCGGCTGGCGCAGCTCCGGCAGCGCACCCTGGCGCTTCGTACTCAAACAGGGCGAGCACAAGCACGAGGTCGAGCTGCACGTGCTGGAGTCCGGTCAGCAGCCGCTGCTACGCGCCCAGATCGGCGAGGGCCAGGTCGACCTGCGCCTGCTGGCCAGCGATGGCCGCTGGGCTAGCCTGGAACTGGATGGCATCCGCCAGCGCCGCGCCTATCACTTGAAGGGTGAGCAACTGTGGCTGTACGGCCATGCCGGCAACCTGGAGTTCACCGATGTCACCCACGAACCCGCCGGCGGGCAGAACGCCGCCAGCTCGGGTACGGTCAAGGCACCGATGGATGGCGCGATCGTCGAGGTGCTGGTCAGCGAAGGCCAGCAGGTCAGCAAAGGTCAGCTGTTGGTAGTGCTGGAAGCGATGAAGATGGAGCACCCGCTCAAGGCCGGCATCGATGGCGTAATCCGCCGCGTCGGAGTCAGCCAGGGCGACCAGGTGAAGAACCGTCAGGTGCTGGTGGAGATCGAAGCCGCCGAAGCCTGACCCTAGGGTGGATGGCGCCTTATTCATCCACCGCCACATCGCCAAGGTGGATGAACAGAGCGTCATCCACCCTACGAACTTACCCTGTAGGAGCCAGCTTGCTGGCGATATGGCCCCGCTGATCGCCAGCAAGCTGGCTCCTACACATGATGCCCCAATGCTCCACGTAGGGGCCTCAACAACAAACAACAAGCCCCGGAGCACGCCCATGTCCCTGCAAGGCAAAACCCTGTTCATCACCGGCGCCAGCCGCGGCATCGGTCGCGAGATCGCCCTCAAGGCTGCTGCCGACGGCGCCAATATTGTCATCGCCGCCAAGAGCGCCGAGGCCCACGCCAAGCTGCCGGGCACCATCCACTCGGTGGCTGCCGAGGTCGAAGCCGCTGGCGGCAAAGCGCTGGCCCTGCAGTTGGACGTGCGTGACGAAGCCGCGGTGAAGGTCGCCATGGCCCAGGCCGCCGAACACTTCGGCGGCATCGACGTGCTGATCAACAACGCCGGGGCCATCAAGCTGCTCGGAGTCGAACAGCTCGAGCCCAAGCGCTTCGACCTGATGTTCCAGATCAACACCCGCGCGGTGATGGTCTGCAGCCAGGCGGCAATTCCCTACCTGAAAAAGAGCGGCAACGGCCACATCCTCAGCCTGTCGCCGCCGCTGAACATCGACCCGAAATGGTTCGCCCAGTACGGCCCCTACACCGCGACCAAGTACGGCATGAGCATGCTGACGCTGGGCATGAGCGAGGAATTCAAGAAGTACGGCATCAGCGCCAATGCGCTATGGCCGAAGACCATGATCGCCACCGCGGCCATCGAGTTCGAGCTGGGCAGCCGCGACGCCTTCAAGCGCTCGCGCACCCCGGCGATCATGGCCGATGCAGCCCACGCGATTCTTTCCAGCCAGGGCCGCAGCATCACCGGGCGCTTGCTGATCGACGAAGACATCCTGCGCGAGCACGGCCAGACCGACTTCGAGCACTACCGCTTCGATGCCGATGGCGGCACTCTGGTGCCAGACCTGTTCGTCGACTGAGAGGCCATCCCGTGGGGCGGGTGCAGTCCGCGCCGCAGACTGCGCGGGTTACACCCGTCCTACGTTTCCCCCTGGCTGGCCTCAGACTTCCCCTTCGCGCCGCGCCGGCGCCGCGTATAGCTGGTCCTCTGGCACCACTTTGGCGTGCTGCGGGTCCATGATGTAGTGCGGCGACATGATCTGTACGCCGTACTCGTTGAACACATCCTGGATATTCGCGTGCAACGCCGACAGCAGCAGCGCGCGCGGCCGTGGCTGGCTGAGAATGGCCTGGGCCACCAGCCGGTACTCGGGGTAGTAATCGGACAGCGCCGTCTGGAACACCTGTGGCGCGGGCTCGGCAACGATGCCCTGAGTACGTCGTGCCGCCTCTATCAGCATCGCCTCAACCTGTCGCCACGGCGTGTCGTAGCCAATGGTCACTACCGTATCCACCACGTACCCCATGCCCTGCACGGCGCGCGAGTAGTTCTTGGTCACCGAGCTGGTGATCATCGAGTTGGGCAGCGTCAGCACCTCGCCCAGGCCGGTGCGGATACGGGTGGTGAACATACCCATCTCGGTCACCGTGCCCTCGTAGTCGCCGATGCGCACGTACTCGCCAGGACGCAGAGTGTGCGTGTAGGTGAGGATCAGCCCGGAAGCAGCCTGCCCCACCACGCTGGACGCACCCAGCGAAATCATCAGGCCGATCAGCACGGACAGTCCCTTGAACGCCTCGGTACCGGCACCCGGCAAGTACGGATAGGCCATGGCCAGGGCGAACAGCCAGATCGCCAGGGCGGTCAGGCGCATGGTCGGTGGCAGGGTCTCGTTGTTCAGCCAGGAGACGCTGCTATTGGGCACTGCAACACGCGTGAGCAGCCGCTTGGAAAAGCTGCTGACCCAGCGTGCAATGAAGAAGATCGCGATGGCCACACCCAACCCAGGAATGGCGCTGACGATGCTCTCCAGCAGGTAACTGGCGACGTCCACCAGGTAGGTGTTGAGGCTTTCGCCCCACGGCCGGGTGTAGGGGAAACGCGACAGCACGAAGCTAAGCCATTCATAGGCCAGCAGTAGCATCACCAGCCAGCGCAGCAGATTGAGCACGCGACTGACCATCGGGTAGAGCTGCCGCGAATCGATGACCTGGGCGCCGCCCAGGCGCAATTCCTCGGCCTTCTGCTGCATCACCGCCGGCAACACCTGCAGCACCTTGGCCCGGAGGAAATAGATCAGGCGAATCAGGCCGACGAAAATCAGCGTGGCCAGCACGGAATAGCCAATCGCCTTGAGCATGAAGCTCAGGTTGCGGCTCTCGCGCGTCTCGTCCACCACCTGCCGCAGCTTGCCGGCCGCAGTCTCGGCGGCCTGCTCGACGGTGTCCTGCTGCAGGGGGTCGACATCCTTGGGCGTCACCATGAATGCGCGGCGCCCGTCCAACAGCACGAGGTAGCTGTTGCGCACCGGCTGCAGCGTGACCTGCAACTCGCCCCCCACCTGCAGCACGTCATTGATCGCCGCACGCGCACGCGCAGCACGCACCTCCGGGGTTTCTCCCAGCAGTACCGCACGGAAAACGATGATGCTGCGGTTAGCTACCAACAACGGCGCCACCGAGTCACTGCTGACGACGGCCTCCTCGATGGTGTCCGGAATCTCTACCGCCAATGCCGGCAACGCCAGCAGCAACGCCAAGCCATACCCCAGAACGGCTTGCAGTGTCTTACGCATCAACAACTCTCCTTGTGTCTACAGCATTGCTGCTTAATCACCATCGACCATACCGCACAGCCAGTTTTCAGACTGCCTGTTGCCTGCACATGACGCCAGCCAGTGCGGCTCAGACCTCCGCCCAGCGCCGCAATAGATTGTGGTAGACGCCCGTCAGCTGCGCACAACCGGCATGCCCGCTACCCAGCTCGCGGTTGAGCTGCTGGACGCTGTTGTCCAGCTGGAACAGCAGGCTGCGTTCGCCAGCATCGCGCACCATGCTTTGCAGCCAGAAGAACGAGCTGATCCGCGCGCCGCGGGTGACCGGGTTGACCCGGTGCAGGCTGCTGGACGGATACAGGATCAGGTCGCCGGCCGGCAGCTTGACGCTGTGCGCGCCCAAAGTGTCCTCCACCAGCAGCTCGCCGCCGTCATATTCCTGCGGGTCGGTGAGGAACAGCGTGGCCGACAGATCGCTACGAATACGCTCGCCGCCCTGGCTGGCCATGATCGCGTTATCCACATGCAGGCCGTAAGCCTGGCCGCCCTGATAACAGTTGAAACGCGGCGCCAGAATGCGCTGCGGCAGCGCCGCCGAGATGAACAGGGGATTGCGCTCCAGCGCCTGGAGAATCACCTGACCAACCGCCTTGGCCTCGGCCGAGTCCACCGGCAACTGCAGGTTGTCCTTGACCGTGATGGCCTGGTGGCCAGCTGTGCTCTTGCCATCACTCCAGCGCGCCTGCAGCAGAAGCTGGCGGCACTCGGCCACTTGCTGCGGGCTAAGCACCCGCGGGATATGCACCATCATTGCCAATCAACTCCACAAACCGACATCGCGGATATAAGAACAGGCAGCCCGCAGGCTGTATAGCGCCGGCCACGACAAAACCACGCCCTGATTGGCCGTAAAACGGCACCCGCGTACCAATAAGTTCAGGCAAAATGCCATCAATCTGCCATCAATTGGCGCCGCATGAAGAACGCGTCGACAAGAGCGTGACTCCCGCAGCACGACACACCAAGAGCGTTTTCGCATTGTTTGCCGGCTCCCTTAGTCCGGCCTCCCCGGGGAAATCATGAATAAAGCCTTCCGTATCGTCTGGAGTCACGTCCGCAATGCCTTCGTCGTGGTAGACGAACACACCAGCGCGCGTGGCAAACTCAGTGGTGGCACCCTGCTGCTTGCAGGTGCGGGGATTAGCCTGATGGCCAGTGGGGCACAGGCCGTTGCTCTTTGTAGCTCGGGCAACAACACCATCAGTACTGCCGAGTCCTACTCCTGCAACCTGTACTCCGATGGCAGCAGTGTCGCTATCACCAGCATCGGCAGCATCACCGTGTCGGGCAATGCCGCAGTCTCCACCTTTGACAGCTTCGGCACCATCAGCAACGCCGGCAGCCTGATCAACAATGGTGGCAGCGACCACAGGAACGGTGCTGCCATCCTGCTGGATGCCGGTGAAGGCAATGAGAGCGGCGTCAGCGTAAACAACCTCGCCGGGGCCACTATCCAGGGCTTCTACAGTGGCATCACGCTGGATGCGAGCGGCGATACCCTCAGCGTCGACAGCATCAGCAACGCTGGCACCATCACCGGCCAAATCGGCATCTACGCGGAAGGTGATGTAGATCTCGGCACCCTCAATAACAGCGGCACCATCAGCGGTATCACCAGCAACGGTGGTGCCGGCATTGTCCTGGAGGACGGTGCAGACATCGACGTGCTCAATAACAGCGGCACCATCACGGGTAGCCAACTGGGTATCGGCGGCACGGGTTTCAGCATCGCCGATGAGATCAACAACAGTGGCGTGATCTCTGGCGGCATATTCTCCCTCTTCGATGAGCCGGCCGGCCCTGCCAGCATCTTTATCGTCAACATCACGGGCACCACGGCGCGTCTGGTTGGCGACGTTTATGCCGAGCGCGCCGTACTCGGCCTTAAATCCGGCGCCGTCTTCACCAATGAAAACGCCATTGCCGTGCAGCTCTTCAATATTGAAGAAGGCGCCACCCTGCAGATGGGCGCCGGCACCCGCACCAGCACCAGCACCAGCACCGGCTATATCGCCGCTGACGGCATTACCGTCTCCGGCGGTTTCAACAACGGCGGCACCCTGAGCCTGGCCGCTGGCACCACCGGCACGATCAACGGCAACTACGCACAAGCTGCTCAGGGCGTCCTGCAGATCGGCGTCGCCGATGACAGCACCTACGGCAAACTGGTGGTCAACGGTACGGCCCGGCTCGTCGAAAATGCCAAAATTGTGGTCGATGTGAGCAACCCCAACTACGCCTTCAGCGCCAGCAGCCTGCAGGATGTGCTCACTGCCACCACTCTCGATAGCGCCGGTACTTTCCAGGTCAGCGACAACTCGCTGTTGTTCAACTTCGGCGCAGTCAAGGACGGCAATACCGTAGACCTGACTCTGGCTGCCGCCGAAGAGCCGGAAGAGCCAGAAGAACCGCAAACCCCGGTTGAGCCGGAAGAACCCCAAACCCCGGTTGAGCCTGAAACTCCACAAGAGCCTGGCGGCAATTCCGGCCTGGTGGAGGATATTGTCACCAGTTTGGGCAACATCCCCGCCCTTGGCGCCGCCCAGGTACTGGATCAGGTCATCAGCAACGCCCCCAATGGCGAGCTGGCTGGCAACTTCGTCGGTCTGAGCAACGAACAGGACGTCTCCGACGCCGTCACCCAGACCCTGCCGACCATCGCCGGCAGCACCAACAACGCCACCGGCAGCACCCTGGCCGGCATCAACCGTGTCATCCAAGCGCGCCAGAGCAGCAACAGCGGTCTCTCTTCCGGTGACGCACCGCTCTCCGAAGAGAACGTGTGGATCAAGACCTTCGGCTCCTGGGCCGAGCAGGACGAGCGCAGCGGTATCTCCGGCTACGATGCCGACACCAAAGGCCTGGCCATCGGTGCCGACGCCGCCGTCTCCGAGGCCACTCGCCTGGGCCTGGCTTTCGCCTATGCCCAGACCGACATCGATAGCGACTCCGACATCGCCCCGCAAGATGCGCAGATCGACACCTTCCAGCTGATCGGTTACGGCAGCTACGCCCTGACCCCCGATACCGAGCTGAACTTCCAGCTCGATGCCGGGCAGAACCGCAACGAAAGCACGCGCCACATGCCGTTCGCCGACGCCACAGCCAAGGCTGATTACGACGGCTACAACGCCCACGCCGGCCTCGGTATCGGCCACAGCCTGCGCCTGAATGAGCAGCTGACCTTCGTGCCGTCGGCTCGGGCCGACTACACCTGGATCGGCACCGACTCCTATCACGAGAAAGGTGCCGGCGCCCTGGATCTGGACGTGGACAGCAACGACACCGAAGAGCTGCTGTTCAGTGTCGACGGCAAGGTCGACTACAAACTGAGCGAGGCCACTGTACTCAGCGCCAACCTGGGTGCCGGCTACGACGCGATCAACGAAGACGGTTCCATCACCTCGACCTACGCCGGCGCCTCAAGCGCTGCGTTCAGCACGCCAGGTTTGGACATGGAACCCTGGTTGGCTCGCGCCGGCCTGGGCCTGGACCACACCCTGGAAAACGGCACCGAAGTCAGCCTGCGCTACGACGCCGAAGCACGTAGCGACTTCACCAACCAGGGCGCCTCGATCAAGGCACGCTGGGCCTTCTGATGCGGAGCCGGCTCACCCAGCGGGTGAGCCGGCCGCTTCAGTGCGTTGGCAAGGGGTGTCCGGCAACCTATGCTGGACACCTTCTCGCCGTGGCGCTTGTGCTTCATGCCTGACCTGCGCGTTCTCGCCCTACTCCTGACCTTGCTGCTCAGTGCCTGTGCCTCGCCGCCGTCGCCAGACGATCGTCGGCAACTGGCTCTAGATCTGGCCCTTCCGCATGCCTGGCAGAGTGTCGAGATCGACGCCCTGCCCTTCACCCTGCAAGCGTTCATACCCGCCCAGTTCGCCAACGATCAACGTTTGGTGCTGTATATCGAAGGTGACGGTTTCGCCTGGGCCAACCGTAGCCACCCCTCCAGTGACCCAACTCCGCTCAATCCCCTTGCCCTGCGCCTGGCGCTGGCACAACCGGAGGGCAATGCCGCCTATCTGGCTCGCCCATGCCAATACCTGGGGGCGCATCGAGGTGCCTGCACGCAACGCTACTGGACCGATGCACGCTTCGCCGAAGAGGTAGTCGCCAGTCTCGACCAGGCAATCAGTCTCCTGAAAACCCGGGCCAACGCCAGCGAGCTGACGCTGGTCGGATACTCTGGTGGCGGGGCACTTGCCCTGTTGCTTGCCGCCCGCCGCGACGATGTGCGCCGCATCGTCAGCGTAAGCGGCAACCTCGACCATGCGGCCTGGACGGACTATCACCGCGTACAACCACTGAAGTACTCGCTCAATCCACTCGATGTACAAGCCGAACTGGCCACGGTCGAGCAATGGCACCTGATCGGCGCGAATGATCGAGTCACCCCGCCGGCGCTGGTCGAACGCTTTGTCGCCAGCTATACGGATGCCCGTACCAGCAGGGTGTGGGTGATGCCGGGGTATGACCATGCCTGCTGCTGGGCCCAGCACTGGCCTGAACTCTGGCGCCGTATCGAAGCCACCCAGCGCTGAGCTAGTTGCGAAACTTGAACTGCAGCTCCGCGCCTTCTACCGAGTCCCAGTAGTTCTCGGTGCGGTCATTGGTGATCAGGCGGCCGTTGAGCTCGAACGGCCCCGGTTCCTTGGGCTTTTCCACGAACATCTCGGGCAGCAGCGACGGCGGGGAAAAGTCGACCTCGGCCGATTCATCCGGCTGCAATTGCTCGACCAGGCCTGGCGGCAGGCGAAGGTCCAGCCTGGCCGGCGGTAACGGCTTGCTCGATGACACCTTGGACGCCGGCTTGGGCTTGCTGTCCTCGGGCTTGGGCAAGCTGGTGTCCTTGACCACCTGGCTACCCAGCGCTGGCAGGACTGGCGGTGCTTGCTTGGCAGCTGCCTCGGCGGGTTTGGTTGCATCACGCGCTGGCGGAGCCGGCGGTTGGGGCGGCTGCACTTCGGGGGCGCTGGTCGGAGACACTGCCGGCTTGGGAGCGGGCGCAGGGTTGTCGTCACAGGCGACGAGCAGGCCCAACACCAGCAGCAAGGTGAGGAAACGGTAACGGAACATGGCGGGCAGGTATGGCAAAGGACGCCCTATGCTCCCCCCTGCCCCGCATTCTGGCAAGCCAACCGCTCTATTACGGCAACCTCACTCATTGCTTGTGCGTGCCTGCAGGCCAGCGCTACCAGGGGCTCGACTCAACTAAGCGGCTCGCGATTTAACGCGAGCTGCCCGATTGCTCCACCTCAGTCTGCAGACGCTTGAGCTCAGCTTGCAGGTCCTGCTGCGGATACTCCGCTTGCAAGGTCTTTAGCAACTGATCGGCCTGCGCCTGCCGGCCTTCCTCGCGCAGCTTGAGTACTTCGCGCAAACGCACGTCCAAAGGCGGCGCCTCATCGGACAGGAACTGCTGCCCCTCGGCGTTGCCCTGGGACTGCATCGTTGCCCGCGCGGCGGTCTGAGATTTGGCCTTCGCATCGGCCGCAGCCTGCGCCTTGGCCTTGGCTTGTGCAAAAGCCTTGGCCTCAGCTTCGGTCCTCGAAGGCGGCTGGACCATGTCGGCAGTCGCATCGCTCAGCGCCTCAACCTGTGGTGCAGCAGGTTTGGCCAGGGGCATCTGTCGCGCCACGCTGGGTGCCGGTGCCGGTGCGGGGGCGGCATAGGAGGCATCAGGGTCGATAGCACCCGCCACGGACTCGGCCGCGCCCATCTTCTTCTGCACCGCTTCGGCCTTTCTCTCCTCGAACTCGGCGGATTGCTTGTGGGCTTCGTTGGCCATACGGGGCGCCATTTCCCGCAGCATCGGCGCGGCAGGCGCCTGGGCCGCAACGGGTGCAGGCAAATCGTAGGTGCTCGGCAGTTGCTCCTGGGTGCGCCAGGTCAGGCTCAGCCCCACGCCGACGATGGCCAGGCTGGCAAAGGCTGCCGACCAGCGAGTGCGATTGCCGGGACCGAACAGCCAGGCATGTACACGCTGGCTCCAGCGTGTTTCAGCCACAGGCGTGGCCACGGCCTGGCGGGCGGCATTGAGAATCAGCGCATCCAGCGCGGCAGAGGGCTCGCCCTGGCTGTGCTGGCGGAAATGCTGGAGCAACTGCTGCTCCTGTTGCAGGTCTTGCTCGGACGGGCTCATGCGGATACCTCCTCGGCCGAAGCCGGATCGGCCAACAGCCGACGTAACTTGTTCAGGGCGTAACGCAGACGGCTTTTTACCGTCTCCGCCGGAGTACGGGTGAGCTCAGCGATCTCGTGCAGCTCCAGATCGCCGTGGGCGCGCAGCAGGAACACCTCGCGCTGCTCCTCGGGCAGGTCGGCCAGGGCCGCCTGCAACCGCTCCTGGTCGCGACTGAGCAGCAGTTGCTGCTCGGGCCCGGGGCCCGGATCGGCGCTGGCGTGCTGCTGCTCGTCGTACTCATCGAGCTTTCCCTGGTGGCGACCGGACTTGCGCCAGTGGTCGACCAGGCGGTTACGTGCGATCTGGTACAGCCAGGTCTTGAACAGCACCGCCTCGCGTTGCTCGCTGGCGCTGCGGATCAGGCTCATCCAGGTGTCCTGGAACACTTCCTCGGCCAGCGCATGATCGCCGCACAGGCCGAGCAAGAAACGAAACAGGCCGAGGCGATGGCGCTCATAGAGCTGCGCAAACGCCGCGGCCTCGCCGTTGCGATAACGCCGCAGCAGCGCGGCGTCATCGTCTCTCAAGGGTTGGTTCAATTAGTCGGCCCTGACTTGAACGTTTTCCGGAGTTTGCAGGCTTTGTGCGAGCTCCACCAGTTGCACAAACTCGGCACGCAGACCGTAGCGGTCCTCACCCTTGGCATCACGCGCCAGCCGGGCGCTGTCGGCCAGGTTGAACTCGCCGGTGTATTTGCCATCCTTGAGCTGTTGGGCGAAAGCGGCCACCGCGGCGGCGAAACGCAGGTCCTCGCTGGCCTGGGCAATCGGCATCACACCCTCGCCTTTGCCAATCGGTACCTCGACCAGCTTGCTGCTGCCACCCTGGGGCGCCTTGTAGCGCAGACGCAGCCAGGCGATTTCACCCGGCTTGCCCTCACCCTTGCCGGCCTGGGCATAGCGCAGTGGCTCCAGCCAGCCCTTGGCGCCGACCGGGACGATTTCATACAGCGCGGTGACCGTGTGCCCGGCTCCGATCTCACCGGCATCGACCTTGTCGTTGCTGAAATCCTCACGCTTCAGCGCACGGTTCTCGTAGCCCAGCAGGCGGTACTCGCTGACTTGCGCCGGGTTGAATTCGACCTGGATCTTCACATCCTTGGCCACCACGGCCAGGGTCGAACTCATCTGCTCCACCAGCACCTTGCGCGCCTCGCGCAGGTTGTCGATGTACGCATAGTTGCCGTCGCCGGCATCGGCCAGTTGCTCCATCAACTGTTCGTTGTAGTTGTCGGTGCCGAAACCCAGGGTGGTCAGCGACACGCCACTCTTGCGCTTGTCGGCAGCCAGTTGCTTGAGGGTCTCGAAGTCGCTGATGCCGACGTTGAAGTCGCCATCGGTAGCCAGCAGGATGCGGTTGATCCCGCCCTTGAGCATGCCCTGCTGCGCTTGCTCATAGGCCAGCTGGATGCCCGACTCGCCGGCCGTTGAGCCGCCGGCGCTGAGCTGATCGATGGCCGCGCGGATCTTGGCCTTCTCGCTGCCGGCGGTGGATTCGAGCACCACGCCGGCCGTACCGGCATAGGTGACCAGGGCTACGCGATCCTGCGGGCGCAGTTGGTCGACCAGCAGTTTCAGCGTGCTCTGCACCATCGGCAGGCCTTCGCGTCTATCCATCGAGCCGGACACGTCGACCAGGAATACCAGGTTGGCGGGCGGCAGATCGGCGGCCTGCATATCCGAGGCCTTGATCGCCACCCGTAGCAGGCGGGTCTGCGGGTTCCACGGCGAGGCGGCCAGCTCGGTGCTGACGCCAAACGGTGTTTCACCCGTGGGCTGCGGATAGGCATAGGGGAAATAGTTGACCAACTCTTCCAGGCGTACCGCTTCCTGGGGCGGCAGGCTGCCACTGTTGAGGAAGCGCCGCACGTTGGCGTAGCTGCCGGTATCGACGTCGATGCTGAAGGTCGACACCGGCTGCTGGGCTACGGCCTGCACCGGGTTGTCGGCGACTTTCTGGTACTGCTCGCGGTAGACATCCTGATAGCCGAACTGCGCGCTGTCAGCCATTGGCGCCGGAGCCACCATCGGCAGGCTCTGCGGCAGCATCTTGCGTGCTTCCATGGCACCGGCGACGCTGGCAGCTTCAGCCTTGGCAGGGGCACGATAGGCGGCGTTGGCATCCAGCTCTTCGTGCAGCACCTGCTGCCGCACCAACGGCTCATCCGGCTTGGCGGCAGCTTTCTTCTCGGCGTCGTTATTGGCCACGCTGCAGGCGGCCAGGCTAAGGGCCAGGCCGGCCGTGAAGCCGGCAAGCAGGGGTTGGCGGAGCAAGGTAGTGAGGTCGGACATGGCGGCGGTCTCCTGGGGCGAAAAGTCCATTCGCTGAGGTAGACGCAGCCGCCGCAAACGACGGGTTAAGCCCTGCCGAAAAAATCAGCCGGCCGCTTCCTGGCACAGCTGCCCGGCGAGCATGCCGAGGGTCATGATCGCCCGCTCGGCCTCGCGGCTCCACGGCACGCCGCAGGTCAGGCGCAGGCAGTGATTGAACTGCTCGGTGTTGCTGAAGATCAGCCCCGGCGCGCTGCTGATGCCCTGCTGCAACGCGCGAACGTGCAGCTCCTTGGCGCTGATCCGCCCTGGCAGGCTGACCCAGAGGATGAAGCCGCCGTTGGGCCGGGTCATCTGCGTGCCTTCCGGGAAGTACTGCTGCACCGCCAACTGGTAGGCGGTCATGTTCTTGCGGTACTCCTGGCGGATATAGCGCAGGTGACGGTCGTAGCCACCGTTTTCCAGGTACGCCGCCACGCCCATCTGGGTGACACTGCAGGCCGAGTGGGTGCTGAAGGTCTGCAGGCGCACCACCTCCTCCTGGTGCCGACCGGCGATGATCCAGCCGATCCGCACGCCGGGCGACAGGGTCTTGGAGAAGCTCGAGCAGTACACCACCTGGTCATCGCGATCATGGGCCTTGAGCGCCTTGCTCGGACCCGGCTCGAACAGCAGCTCGCCGTAGATGTCGTCCTCGATCACCTGGATGCCATAGTCGGCTGTGAGCTTGAGCAGCTGCTTCTGACGCTCCTCGGGAATGCTCCCACCCATGGGGTTGCTCAGGCGCGCGGTGAGGATCAGCGCCTTGATCGGCCACTGGTTGGCCGCCAACTGCAAGGCTTCCAGGCTCATGCCGGTGCTCGGGTCGCAGGGAATCTCGATGACCTTGAGGCCAAGCAGTTCAGCCAGTTGCAGCAGGCCGTAATAGGTCGGCGACTCGGCGGCAATCAGGTCACCTGGTTTGGTGGTAACGCGCAGGGCCATGTGAATGGCATCCACGCAGCCGTGGGTGATCACCACTTCCGAGGGATCGACCATCACCCCGGCATCGCGCATGCGGATCGCCACCTGGCGCCGCAGCGGCTCGAAGCCCGGGCTGAACATGTAGCTGAATGCCCGCGGGCTGTGGAAACGGGTGACCTTGGCCAGTTGCTGGTGCAGCGCACGCACGGGCAGATAGTCCACATGCGGCACGGCGGCGCCGAGGGGGAACACGCCCTCCTGGCGCGAGTCGGTGAGCACCTGGCTAATGATGCTGCTGCGGGTGACCATCGAAGGCCGCTCGACCCGCGCGATATCGGGGGTTGGCACGGTCAGCGCGGCAGTCTGGTGCACATAGAAGCCGGATTGCGGACGCGCGCGGATCAGCCCCTGATCCTCCAGATTGGCGTAGGCCTGCAGCACGGTGGCGTGGCTGACGCTGAGTTGCGAGCTCATCTTGCGCACGGACGGCACCCGCTCGCCGGGTTGGTAGACGCCACGGCGAATATCCTCAGCCAGTTGCTGGGCGATGCGCTGGTAGAGCAACAAACTGGTCATGCGGGCGATCCTTTCGCGACTGAACCGTAACAGTAGCGGAGCACATGAAGGCTGTGGCGATACAGATAAGGAGTTTACGAGCGATACAGTTGCCGCTGTTACACCAATTAGGCGTATTGCGGCAGTACAGTCTGTACCGTTTCGATCTAGCAATAAAAAACCCCGGGCAACTGCACCGGGGTTTTGGCAGGCGGCGTGGCGATCAGCGACTGGGCGCGAGACGGCCCTTGTCATCGGAGAAGAGAATCTCCACACGCCGGTTCTGCGCGCGCCCCTGCTTGGAGGCGTTCTCTGCCAGTGGATGGGCCTCGCCATAGCCTTGCACCGCGATGCGCTTGGCGTCGATGCCTAGGTCGACCAGCATGTCGGCCACCGCCTGTGCGCGGGCCCGCGAGAGCTCAAGGTTCTCTTTGGGATCGCCGCGACTGTCGCTGTAACCCTCGATACGCACGGTGCGGCGCGGGTTGATTTGCAGGAACTGCACAAGCTTGAGCAGAGTACGGTTGGCCGAGCTGTTCAGGTCCGCACGACCGGCATCAAACAGCACGTCGCCAAGGGTCATCACCAGGCCGCGATCGGTCTCGCTGGCTGCCAGGTTGATCGTCTGCTCGTCGATCTGCGACCCCAACTGCTGCACGCTGAGCAACTTGGCTTCGCGCAACGCCAATTGCAGCCGCTCACGTTCCAGATCGAGCTTGGCCGCGCGCTCATGGTTGAGGTTCAGCTCGCTGTGCTGCGTGGCAATCTCGCTGTAGCGCTGGCTGAGGTAGGCGTAATGCAGCACGTCCTCGTCGCTGCCCCAGTAGCTGGACAGACGATCGGCACGCGCCAGCGACTCGCCGGCACGGATCACATCCTTCGGTGCGCTGCGCAGCACGTTGGTGTTTTCCTTGACGCTCTGGAAGCTGGCCGCAGCCTGCGCCAGGGCCTCATCGCTCTCCTGGCTGGCACAGCCGCCCAGCAGGGCCAGGGACAGCAGCAGAGCGCTGCCCAGGGTGATATCCATCTTCACTGCACATCTCCCAACTGCTTGCGCAGGCGCGTGATGCGCACGTTCAGTTCATCCAGTTGAGCCTGGCTCTTCTGGGTCAGGACCTTGGCCTCTGCCAGGCGTGCGTCCAACTCGGCCTGCTCGGCAAGCACGCGAGCGCGCTTATAGTCTTCCTCGCCCATGTTCTTTTCGGCGCGGGTAAGTTTCGCCTCAGCCAGCTGCATTTCTTCAATCTGCTGGGCACCCACGGCGCGAGCCTGCTCAACCGCCTGGGTGGTCAGGCGCATCTGTTCGTTGGGGGCTGGGTCGTTGGCACAGCCAGCCAGAGCCAGCAGCGCCAATACGGCGCTAAGACGTCGCTTGTTCACAGAGAACCTTCCTGCTCTTTCGGAGGGACACTCGCTGGTTGTAACTGCTGCGTCTTCCAACGCTCCAGATTGCGCTGCAGGAGAGTCTCCGGCAGGCCAGCGGCGGTCAATTCTGTCATCTTTTTCGCCAGCTGTCCGCGCAGCCAGGGCTCGTTGCAAGCCGAGTCATGGGACAGCGTGAGGTACAGCCCTCCACTGGAAATCGGTGGTTCCAGGGTTTCCAGATCCGCCAGCATGCCCAAGGTGTCCGCTACCGCAACACCGGGATAGCGCTCATAAAGTACATACTCGGTACGCCCCAACAGCAGCTTCTGGAAGGCCTGGGTTAGACTCGGTACGGTTTCCAGGCTGAGGTTGGCCTTGGCAAAACTGTCGAACTGCTGACCGAAGCTGTTGTTGACCAGGGTGCCGCCGGTACGACCGCGCAGGTCATCCCAGCCGGCATAGGGAAAGCCCTTGTCCTTGCGCACCCAGACCACGCTGGGCGTGAGGAAGAAGGCCGGATGCACGTAGTCCATGGTTTCCAGGCGCGGCAGGGTCAGGAAAGCGCCGGCCAATAGATCGACCCGGCCAGTACGCACCTCATCCTGCGCCCGCGACCAGGGGCCGGTGTAAATGACCTCAATCTTCACCCCCAGTTGCTCGCCGATATGCGTCAGCAGGTCGGCATTGGCTCCGATCAGGTGTTCCGGGCTATGCGGGTCACGCCACAGGTATGGCGGATACTCCGGATTGCCGGTCGCCACCAGGCGCTCGCACTTGCCCGCTGCATTCGCCAAACCGGGCAGCAGGATCAAGAGCAGCAGGGCCTTGAACAGGGGTTGATCGCGCATGGGCACATACCGGCGTTGGGGTGGGGACAGCTTGCACTATCTAACTGTCATCGACAGTCTTCATGCTAGCGTAATACGCCATTCAAATAATAATTAGCGATAAGGAATCGCCATGAAAAAGCTGCTTTTAGGCATCGTTCTCCTTCTGGCGGCCACTGCGGCCACCCTTTACCTCTCCCCTACTACTCTGATTGCCGCCGCACAGCTCGTCGAGCGGCAAATGGCCGGGCTGTCGACCCACGATATCCAGGTCGGCGAGTTCAACATTCGCTATTACGAAGGCGGGCCGGCGGATGGCGAAACCATCCTGATGCTGCACGGTTTCGGCGGCAACCGCGACACCTGGTTGCGCTTCGCCCGGCATTTCACCCAGCGCTATCACGTTATCGCCATGGACCTTCCCGGCTTCGGTGAAAGCAGCAAGCCGGATACCAGCTATGACGTCGCCAGCCAGGCTGAGCGCGTGCATGCCCTGGCCAAGGCGCTGGGCATCCAGAAGCTGCACCTGATCGGCAACTCCATGGGCGGCCACATTGCGGCGCTCTACGCCGCACGCCATCCGGATGACGTCCTCAGCCTGGCCCTGCTGAACAATGCCGGCGTGAGCTCACCGACCAAGAGCGAGATGTTCCAGCGCGTCCAGCGTGGCGAACCCAACCCGCTGGTAGTGCGCAAACCTGAAGATTTCGATGCCCTGATGCACTTCATCTTCGTCACCCCGCCAGAGATGCCGGAATCGCTCAAACGCCACTTCGCCGAACAATCGATGGCCAACCGCGAACACTACGACCATATCTTCGCCCAGCTGCGCGCGCAGTATGTGCCGCTGGAGCCGGAGCTGCCCAAGATCCAGGCACCGACCTTGCTGCTGTGGGGTGACCAGGATCGCGTGCTGGATGTGTCCAGCATCGAGGTCATGAAGCCGCTGCTGAAGAAACCCAGCGTGGTGATCATGAAGGATTGCGGCCACGTACCGATGCTCGAGCGCCCGGAAGAAACCGCCCAGCACTACCAGGCCTTCCTCGACGCCAGCCGGGGTTGAGCCAAATGCGCGAAAGGCATTTTTGATGCAATTTTGAATAGTGCAGGCAACAAAAAACCCGCTCGATGAGCGGGTTTTTTTGTGGGAGCGGGAAAGCTGGCTTACACCAGTTTTTCCAGTTCCGGTACGGCTTCGAACAGGTCAGCGACCAGGCCGTAGTCAGCCACCTGGAAGATCGGGGCTTCTTCGTCCTTGTTGATCGCGACGATCACTTTGGAGTCTTTCATGCCCGCCAGGTGCTGGATGGCACCGGAGATACCGACCGCGATGTACAGCTGCGGTGCGACGATCTTGCCGGTCTGGCCAACCTGCATGTCGTTCGGTACGAAACCGGCGTCGACAGCGGCGCGCGAAGCACCAACAGCAGCGCCCAGCTTGTCGGCCAGGGCGTACAGGTGCTTGAAGTTGTCACCGTTCTGCATGCCACGGCCGCCGGAAACGACGATCTTGGCAGCGGTCAGTTCCGGACGATCGGACTTGGCCAGCTCTTCGCCAACGAAGGCAGACTTGCCAGCGTCAGCCGAACCGCTCACTGCTTCAACGGCAGCGGAACCACCTTCGGCAGCAACCGGGTCGAAACCGGTGCTACGTACGGTGATGACTTTCACGGCAGCCGAAGACTGCACGGTAGCGATGGCGTTACCGGCATAGATCGGGCGCTTGAAGGTGTCGGCGCTTTCAACGGCGATGATCTCGGAGATCTGATCAACGTCCAGCTGAGCGGCAACGCGCGGCAGGATGTTCTTACCGTTGCTGGTAGCAGCAGCCAGGATGTGGCTGTAGCCCTTGCCCAGTTCGGCAACCAGCGGCGCAACGTTTTCCGGCAGCTGGTGAGCGTAGGCAGCGTTGTCAGCAACCAGCACCTTGGCGACGCCAGCAACTTTGGCAGCGGCTTCGGCAGCAGCACCGCAAGCGGCGCCGGCAACCAGCACGTGGATGTCGCCGCCGATCTTCGCAGCAGCAGCCACGGTGTTCAGGGTGGCAGCAGCCAGGGCGGCGTTGGTGTGTTCAGCGATAACCAGGATAGTCATTTAGATTACCTTCGCCTCGTTCTTCAGTTTCTCGACCAGTTCAGCCACGGACTTGACCTTGATACCTGCGCTGCGAGCAGCCGGCGCTTCGACTTTCAGGGTCTTGACGGTGGAGGCGGTGGAAACGCCCAGGGCGTCCGGAGTCACCACGTCGAGCGGCTTCTTCTTGGCCTTCATGATGTTCGGCAGCGACGCGTAGCGCGGCTCGTTCAGGCGCAGGTCGGTGGTGACGATGGCCGGAAGATTCAGCGCAACGGTCTGCAGACCGCCGTCGATTTCACGGGTCACGTTGACCTTGTCGCCAGCCACTTCGACTTTCGAAGCGAAGGTGCCTTGGGCATAGCCAGTCAGGGCGCCCAGCATCTGGCCAGTCTGGTTGTTGTCGCTGTCGATGGCTTGTTTGCCGAGGATGACCAGCTGCGGCTGCTCTTTCTCGACCACTGCCTTGAGCAGCTTGGCCACGGCCAGGGAGTTCAGCTCGTCAGCCGACTCGACCAGAATGGCGCGGTCAGCACCCAGAGCCAGCGCAGTGCGCAGTTGCTCTTGAGCAGTGTTCGGGCCGATGGTGACGACGACGATTTCGCTCGCAACACCTTTCTCTTTCAGGCGTACGGCTTCTTCTACGGCGATTTCGCAGAAGGGGTTCATCGACATCTTGACGTTGGCGAGGTCGACGCCGGAGTTGTCCGCTTTGACGCGAACCTTGACGTTGTAGTCGACCACTCGTTTGACAGCTACAAGAACCTTCATGGATTCCTCGTTACTCTCCGGTGAATAAGGATGTCGCCAAGGCAAGCCTGGCCGGTGATGCAGGTCGGCCGGAACCGACGATGAGCTCATACGGCGAGCGCAAAACCGACCGTATCTTGACCGGATCGCCTTTTTCGGTCAACACGAAAAAGCGCCTTCTATCCGGCGCCAAGCCTTGCTCTACCGGGCTTTGACAAAATTCAAACAAACGTTTGTATTGGACGCGCAGAGGGCTGTGGATATAATGCCCACGCGCAGGCCAGAGAAAGCCTAGCCCCAAAGCAAAATCAATAACACCGAAGAGCCTTGAGTAGGAGATTTCTGTGGAACGCGAATTTATGGAATTCGACGTCGTCATCGTCGGTGCCGGTCCGTCCGGTCTGTCCGCCGCCTGCCGACTGAAGCAGAAGGCCGCCGACGCCGGCAAAGAGATCAGCGTCTGTGTGGTCGAGAAGGGTTCCGAAGTCGGCGCCCACATCCTCTCCGGCGCGGTCTTCGAACCTCGCGCGTTGAACGAACTGTTCCCCAACTGGCAGGAACTGGGTGCTCCGCTGAACACCCCGGTCAAGCGCGACGACATCTATATGCTGAAGAGCGCCGAAAGCGCTATCAAAGTGCCTGACCTGTTCGTGCCGAAAACCATGCACAACGAGGGCAACTACATCATCTCCCTGGGCAACCTGTGCCGCTGGCTGGCCCAGCAGGCCGAAGCCCTGGGCGTCGAGATCTACCCGGGCTTCGCCGCCCAGGAAGCGCTGATCGACGAGAACGGTGTAGTGCGCGGTATCGTCACCGGTGACCTGGGTGTCGACCGTGAGGGCCATCCGAAGGAAGGCTACTACACCCCCGGCATGGAACTGCGTGGCAAGTACACCCTGTTCGCCGAAGGCTGCCGTGGCCACATCGGCAAGCAGCTGATCAAGAAATTCAACCTGGATAGCGAAGCCGACGCCCAGCACTACGGTATCGGCATCAAGGAAATCTGGGACATCGACCCGGCCAAGCACGAGCAAGGCCTGGTGGTGCACACCGCTGGCTGGCCGCTGGATGTAGTTGGCACCGAAAACACCGGTGGCTCCTTCCTTTATCACCTGGAAAACAACCAGGTAGTGGTTGGTCTGATCGTCGACCTGTCCTATGGCAACCCGTTCCTCTCGCCGTTCGACGAGTTCCAGCGCTACAAGCATCACCCGGTGATCGCTCAGTACCTAGAAGGCGGCAAGCGCGTTGCCTACGGCGCTCGCGCCATCTGCAAAGGCGGCCTCAACTCCCTGCCGAAAATGGTCTTCCCGGGCGGCGCGCTGATCGGCTGCGACCTCGGCACCCTGAACTTCGCCAAGATCAAGGGCAGCCACACTGCGATGAAGTCCGGCATGCTGGCTGCTGATGCCGTCGCCGACGTACTGCTGGCTGACGGCCAGGGCGGCGACCTGCTCAATGGCTATGTCGATGGCTTCAAGGCCAGTTGGCTCTACGACGAGCTGTTCCGCAGCCGCAACTTCGGCCCGGCACTGCACAAGTTCGGCCCGGTCTTCGGTGGCGGCCTCAACTGGCTGGACCAGAACATCTTCGGCGGCAAGATTCCCTTCACCCTGCACGACACCAAGCCGGACTATGCCTGCCTGAAGCCTGCTGCAGAGTCGAAGCGTATCGACTACCCGAAACCGGACGGCAAGCTGAGCTTCGACAAACTGTCCTCGGTGTTCCTCTCCAACACCAACCACGAGGAAGAGCAGCCCTGCCACCTGAAACTGGCCGACGCCAGCATTCCGCTGAGCAAGAACCTGCCGCTGTACGACGAACCGGCGCAGCGCTACTGCCCGGCTGGCGTGTACGAAATCGTCACCCAGGAAGACGGCGAGAAGAAGTTCCAGATCAACGCGCAGAACTGCGTGCACTGCAAAACCTGTGACATCAAGGACCCGGCCCAGAACATCAACTGGGTGGCCCCTGAAGGCACCGGCGGCCCGAATTACCCCAACATGTAATTCACGCCGCACCGAAAAAGCCGCCGCAAGGCGGCTTTTTCATGCCTGGGATATCTCAACCCTGGCCATCGAACGCTCGCTGCAAGACTGCGATATCCAGCCTCTGCATCTGCAACACCGCCTGCATGGCGCGCTGCGCAGCCGCGCCATCCGCAGCACAGAGCATCTGCGGCAACACCCGCGGCACGACCTGCCAGGCCAGCCCATAGCGATCACGCAACCAGCCACACTGCTGCGCCTCCCTGGCACCACCCTCCCCCAGCCGCTGCCAGTAGTGATCGACCTCCGCTTGGTCGTCACACATGACCTGCAACGAAACGGCTTCGTTGAAGGTGAACAGCGGCCCGCCATTCAGAGCAGTGAAGCCCTGCCCTGCCAGCTCAAAGGCCACCGTCATCACGCTACCCGCCGGTCGGCCGTGGAATTCGAAGCCAGCTTCGCCATAGCGACTGACTTGGGTGATTCTCGAGTCGGGGAAGATGGCGGTGTAGAACACAGCCGCCGCCTCAGCCTGGCTGTCGAACCACAGGCAAGGGGTGATCCGTTGAATATGCGCCATGATCTGCCTCCTGATCGCTTTGCGCCACAGCCGGAAACGGCTGCAGTCATCAGCTAGTCGGTTGCCGGCCTTGCCAATCGACAGGTCATTCAGTCAAGCAAAGAAAAAGGGCTCCCGAAGGAGCCCTTTGTCATGTCACATCAACCATCAGTGCGCGAACAGCGAACCGCCTTTCTTGCCGGCCAGTTTCTCCGGCTTGATCAGGAAGCGCGCCAGGGCTGGCAGCAGCCACAGGGCACCGAACATGTTCCACAACAGCATGAAGGTCAGCATCAGGCCCATGTCGGCCTGGAACTTGATGGCCGAGAACATCCAGGTCACCACACCGATGGCCAGGCACAGACCGGTGAACATCACCGCCTTACCAGTGGACTTCAGGGTCTGGTAATAGGCCTCTTGCAGCGACATGCCAGCCCGCAGGAAGCTTTCCAGGCGGCTGTAGATGTAGATGCCGTAGTCGACACCAATACCCACACCCAGGGCGATTACCGGCATGGTCGCCACCTTCACGCCGATACCCAGCCAAGCCATCAGGGCGTTGCCGAGGATGGAGGTGAGGATCAGCGGCAGGACGATGCACAGCATGGCGCCGAACGAGCGGAAGGTGATCAGGCACATCACCGCGACGCAGATGTACACCAGGGTCAGGATCTTCAGCTCGGACTTGGCGATGACCTCGTTGGTCGCGGCCTCGATACCGGCGTTACCGGCCGCCAGGATGAACTCCAGGCCGTCCTTATTGTGCTCCTTGGCGAACTCCTGGGCCACGCCGACAGCGCGCTTGAGGGTTTCCGCCTTGTGGTCGTTGAGGAACACCAGTACCGGCGCCAGCGAACAGTCGGCGTTGTACAGGCCATCCGCACGGGCGATGGAGTTGTTGAGGATGTCCGGGTTACGCGACAGGGTTTCCCATTTCAGGTTGCCCTCGTTCATGCCCTTGATCACCTGCTTGGACACGCTGACCATGGAAATGGCCGACTGCACGCCCTCGGTGTTCTGCATCCGCCACATCAGCTCGTCCATCGGCGCCAGGGTCTCGTGGGTCGAGCAGGCTTCGTTGGGCGTCTTGACCATCACCACCAGCACGTCGGAGCTGGTGGAGTAGTTGCTGATGATGAAGTTGTTGTCCTTGTTGTAGCGCGAGTCGGCACGCAGCTCCGGCGCACCCTGATCGAGGTCGCCGATCTGCAGGTGGTGCTTCTGGTACCAGAAACCGCCGACACCAGCCGCCAGGGCAATAACCACAGAGATCGGCGCGACTACCGGGTGGGCAAAGTTGGACAGCAAGCGCCAGAAGGCATGCTCGCGATTAGCGTCCTTCTTGCTGCGCTCGATGGCCTTCTTGCTGATACCGATGTAGGAAATAGCCACCGGCAGCAGGATCAGGTTGGTGAACACGATCACGCCGACACCGATGGACGCACCGATGGCCAGCTCGCGGATCACGCCGATATCGATCACCAGCAGGGTGATGAAGCCAACGGCGTCTACCAGGATGGCGATCATGCCCGGCAGGAACAGCTGACGGAATGTGCGGCGTGCTGCAGTCAGGGCGTTGTCGGCGTCACTCGACTGCAGGGCGATACCGTTGATCTTCTGTACGCCGTGGGAAATACCGATGGCGAAGATCAGGAATGGCACCAGCATCGAGTACGGATCGAGACCGAAGCCGACCAGGTTCATCAGGCCCAGCTGCCAGACCACCGCGATCAGGGTGGTCGACACCACCGAGATGGTGGAGCGGATGCACCAACTGAACCAGTACAGCAGGACCAGGGTGATCGCCAGGGCGATGCCGAAGAACGCCACGACCATCAGCAGGCCGTCGATCAGGTCACCGACCTTCTTGGCAAAACCAACGATGTGGATCTGCACATTGGGGTTCTGCAGCTGGTACTTGTCGCGGATCTTCTCTTCCAGCTCATGGGAGAACTGGCGGTAGTCGAGCTTGAGCAACTTGCTCTGGTCTTTCGGATCCGGGTACTGCTCGAGCAGCGGGATATCGATGATGCTCGACTTGAAGTTGTTGCCAACCAGGCGCCCGATCTGCCCCGACTTGAGCACGTTGTTACGCAACTCGTTGAGGCTGCCGGAAGAACCGTCGTAGGTCTGCGGGATGACTTCACCACCGGCGAAGCCTTCTTCGGTCACTTCGGTCCAGCGTACGCTCGGACTCCACAGTGACTTCAGGCCGGAACGATCGACACCGGAAATGTAGAACACCTCGTCATGGATCTGACGCAGGGTTTCCATGTATTCCTTGGTGAAGATGTCACCATTCTTGGCTTCCACCGAGATACGCACGGTGTTGCCCAGGTTGGCCAGGTCGTTGCGGTGCTCCATCATCTTCTGGATGAACGGATGCTCCAGCGGAATCATCTTCTCGAAGCTGGTCGAAGGACGGATGTGCGTGGCCTGCCAGAGCAGGAACACACTGACCAGCAGGCACAGCGCAATCACCACCGGCCGGTTGTTGAAAATCAGGCGTTCAAGGAATGTTGCCTTGTCCTGGTGATGGCTAGTCATCGTATTCATTACCTTTTGTAGCCCCGGCTTATTGTTGTTGGCCCGGTTCGGCGCCAGTCGGTGAAGCGATTTGCACGCCAGCCTGTCCAACCAGGATCAGGTTGCCGCCCGCGTCGTCCGTTACACCCGCAAGCGAGGCACGGTCTGCACGGTTGATCACGCTGAAGGTGCGCCCGGCGTCCGAGCTGCTCAGCACGCTGCCGCCATGACCCACGATGACCAGGTTGCCATCCTTGAGCAGGCTGGCATTGGCCAGGCCGAATTCCAGCGGGCCGTTATCGGCCACCAGCTTGATCTGCTGCCAGGTCTTGCCGAAATCGGTGGAGCGGAACAGGTTGCCGCGCAGGCCATAGACCAGCAGGGTATTGGCATTGACGGTACCGACAGCACCGAACAGCGACCCCTCGTAAGGGCCCTGCACGCGCTCCCAGGTCTGACCCCAGTCGGCGGAACGGTACATGCTGCCCTGCTCACCGACGACGAACAGACCGGCATCCTTCACAGCAGTGATGCCGTTCAGGTGGAAGCCATCTTCGTTGTCCAGGCGATCACTGACATCGTTCCAGCTCTTGCCACCGTCGGTGGTTTCCAGCAGCGCACCGTAGGCACCTACGGCGTAGCCCAGGTTGGCGTCGCGGAACCAGACGTCGAGCAGCGGCGCTTCACGGCTGAGGTCTTCGTACTGCAGCGTCCAGTTGGCGCCGCCGTCGTCGGTGGCGAGGATCTGCGCATCGTGACCAACGGCCCAGCCGTGCTTGTCATCGACGAAGTACAGGGCAGTGAGCAACTGACGGCTCGGTACCCGGGCCTGCACCCAGTTCTTGCCGGCATCGTCGGAGAACAGGATGTGGCCACGATCACCCACGGCAACCAGACGCTTGCCGGCATGGGCAATGTCCAGCAGCAAGCCGCTGACGGCTTTGGGCGATTCGATGGAATAGACGGTTGCTGCATCGGCAGCAGCAGCCTGAACAGGTGCAGCAAGGATCAGTGCCGAGCAGATACCCAGCAAGGACAATGCTTTCGCCAGCGGCGAGAGATGACGGGCCGGGGCCTGGACGGAGTTCAGACGACCGAAGCGGGTGCGCCGCATGACGGGCTCACGCATAAAATTCCCCCTTTATTCTTATAGGTGGGTACATGCCTTATGGCAGGCGAGCCATGCTATACGGCTTTGGAAAAATCTGACAATCGGCGTGACGTTATGTTTTGTAAGCGTCGAAGCCCGCCGTACAGCCTGGAAAAACAAAGGCCGCTACTACTGTAGCGGCCTTTGTCAGGGGCGCCCCATCTATTGGCCCGCTCCCCGATGGAAACCAACAGGCCTAGCGCGTGCCGCGGCGACGCAGGGCTGAAGGCGTGAACTCGCTGTCTGCGGGCACTGCCTTGGCGAAGTCGGCGGTACCTGGCTCCTCGCTATCGAGGTTCTGCACGTAGTAGCGACGGCTCTGCAGGTCGTGGAAGGCCTCCATGGCCGACCAGGTGGTAGGCAGGTCGTAGTAGTTTTTCAGGTAGGCGATTGAGACGCGCCACAGCTCGCCACGGGTGTCGTATTGATCGACCACGGCGGCCTGCCAGCTGTCCTCATCGAGGAACAGCGTGCGCTTGCCGTACACATGGCGGGAGCCCGGCTTGAGCGTGCCCTCCACCACCCACACGCGGTGCAACTCGTTGCGGGTCAGCGCCGGGTTGACATGCCCCACCTGCAGCAGGTCCTTGTACTTCACCCCGTCGGCGGCGATGCGGTAGTTGTTGTAGGGGATATACAACTCTTTCTTGCCCAGCAGCTTCCAGGTGTAGCGATCCGGAGAGCCGTTGAACATGTCGGTGTCGTCGGCAGTGCGCAAACCTTCGGAAGCGGAGATCGGCGTGTCGTACGCCAGGTTCGGCGCACGGCGCACGCGGCGCTGGCCGGCGGCGTAAGCCCAGGCCTGGCGCGGCTCCTTGACCTGATCCAGGGTCTCATGCACCAGCGCCGCACCACCGGCCAGACGGGCCGGGCTCTTGGTGAAGTTCAGGTAGTAGAAGAGGATGTTGCCCAGATCGGCGTAGCTGCCTTTCGGATCGTAGTAGCGGAACAGCGCCTCGACCTCAGACACCACCGGCGAATAGACGCCGTTGCGCTGCACCGCGGCCTCCACCGAACGGCGAGTGATGTAGGTACCGCGATAACGCACGATATGGTTCCACAGCGCCTCGACCCCATCCTGCGGAATCGGGAACGGGATACCGCCGTAGGCATCGGAGAAACCGTTACCACCCTCGACCAGCTTGGCGGTGGTGGCGTTCTTGATGCTGTTGTCATAGACCCACTGCGGCGCCGAGCCAGAACGGCGGCTCGGGTAGATCGGCATGTTGAAGGTCTCAGGATAGGAGTTGAACAGCGCGATCTGCCCCGCGGTCAACTTGTCCTTGTACTGATCGAGGTTGGCCTTGGTGATGGTGAACAGCGGCTTGTCGTCCGGGAAGGGATCGACGTGGTGCGAACCACTGCCCTTGTACCCGGCAGGAGCCTGAGTAATACCACCGGTCCAGGCCGGGATCGAACCATCGGCATTACCGGCCTTTTCAGCACCGAAGGGAGTCAGGCTGGTGCCGAGCTTGGCGGCATCCTGTGGCGAAACCGCCGCCAGCGCATTGCCGGCGCAGAACGCCAGGGCAACGGCAGCGCCGATCAGCGAGAGCTTGTTCAGCATGGTGATTCTCCGTGTTGAGTCAGTGTCGGGGCTGCGCGCAGCCCCGCTCGAAAGCGCATGGATCAGAAGGAGTACTTGACGTTGATCCCGACGTTGTCGCGATCGCGCCCGGAGTTGTTCTGCCCGGCACCGTAGAACTCGGTGTACTGCAGCTCGGCTTCCAGGCTGTTGAGGTAATTGGCACGGATACCGGTGGTGTAGGCCATGCGCCCTTCGATGAAGTTGCCGGTCTGGTGCGAGTTGCCCTGGAAGTCATGCTTGAACACGCCAAACGGCGACAGGTTGACCCCGGCGTACACGTCGTTCCAGGTACCGGACAGCACCAGGGTGTAGCCGTAGGCATCGCGGCTGATCTGGTCGTCGCTGCTGTAGCCCGACACATAGGAGCCATTCTGCCGCCCGGAGAAGCCGCGCTTGGAACCGTCGTAGGCGGTGTAGCTCAGGCTGCTGGCGCGGGCATGCTCGGACGCCAGTTCGGCCACGCCGAACAGCGAGTCAAAGCCAAACGAAGGGCCGAAGTTGTAGATGGTGCCGAGCGAGGTGTTGTACGCCTCGATGCGCTCGTAGTTGTGGAAGGTCGGACCACGGCACAGGAGCTTGCCGGAAATATCGGCACAAGCCTGGTCGGCCGATACGCTGCCGTCGTAGATGTTGGTCTGGCCGAAGAAGCCCTGGCCGAGCAAGTCACCGAGCAGGTCGTTGGTGGCACTGATACCCACCGGCAAATTGGGGCGGTAGCTCACCTCACCGAATACCGAGGCATTGCCCAGGGTGGTGTTGAAGCTGAAGCCGTAGACGCGGATATCTTCCACGTACTCGCGGCGACCGACAGCGTTGCTGGCCGCGTCGAGGGTCGCGACCGCCGGTGCCAGCGCCCCGCCGATTGCCCCACCGCCCAGCGATGCCGCCAGGTCGGTCATGTCGACACCCTGATAGTGGCCCAGGTCCACCGCGATCTGCGGCTCCTTGGCGTGGTAGTTGATGAAGTACATACCGAACTCGGTGGCGTTCAGCTCTTCGGCGATATAACGGAAGGCCAGGCCGTACTGGCCATCGTTCTTGGCATTGATGTCGCTGCCGATATTCGCCACTTTGAACACGTTGTAGTTCGGGTCCAGGTAGGAATTCGGCCCGAACGGGCCATTGCCCACCTGGCCGGCGGTCAAGGCAGTCTGGTAACCGGACATGACCGTGCCCAGCAACGGATTGTCATAAGCGGTGTAGGCCGTATTGCCGCCCTCGGCGAACAGGTCCGTCTCAGAGAAGAAAGTGCCGGCCGGGTCGATCGCCGTCTCTTTCCAGTTCCACTGGTAATAGGCTTCCATCGACAGGCTGTCGGTCAGGCCCATGTTGAAGTTGAATGCCTCCACCGGCACCAGCACTTCCTTCAACTCGGAACCGGGCAGGCGGAACTTGGCCGCGTCCACCGGATTGGTGGTGTTGATCCCGCCGCGGTAGAAGATGCCCTCGCCCCAGTTGAATACCTGGTTGCCGACTTTCACCGTCAGCGGCATATCACCCACATCCCAGTTGCCATAGACATAGGCGTCGAGGATCTGCGCATCGCGACCGGCCTTGTGCCGGGTCGCCTCGGTGAACTGGTCGTTGTTCGGGTAGCTCTGGCTCGGACGGTAGTCGTCGTTGTCGTTGCGCTTGTCCATGATCTGCGTGTCATAGAACGCCGTGCCACGCACGAACATACCGTAGTTCTGGTAGGTCGCTTCCAGGTCGGACGTGACCTTGAACACCTCGGAAACCAGCCCGGTATCGAAGTTGCGGTTGCCGTCGTTGCCGTTGGTGTCGTCGTTGGTCTTGTCCCGTCCCTGCACCCGATACAACTGGCCGTAGGACAGCGTGGTGTCCAGAGAGCCGGCGATTTCATTGTCGGCGAAGCTGAACTCCACCGCCTGCGCCGAAGCGGCAAACATCAGCGGCAGCAGGCCGAGCAGAGTGAAGCCAGCTTTCGCCGGGGCGAGGAAAAGGGACTTGCGCAAAGGTTTGTGCATCGACAGCTCCACGGATCATTGTTCTTGTTATGGGAGGCCATCCTTGAAGCGCAGCTAGGACAGCGCATCCGCCTGGATCGACAAGCTGCTATTCAAGATCGATACCAACAGCGAACGTTGAGCGCGAATTCGTCTCGCCACGAATTTTCAGCGAGGCACACCCGCCACCACTGGACAGAAAATGAACAGAAGAAAACCAAGCAAGCGCTTGCTGTCTCTATTTGTCGGTGCGATGGCGCGATTTAGCCTTGAGAAAAAATGCCGCGGAAAAATCAGAAGTCAGGCCGGAAAAGGCTGATGCAGAGAGGGGCGATGCGGATGAAGCTGACCCGGTAGAAAGGAAACAGAAGCAGCGGACGGGTAACACTTTTGAGCTACCCGTCCGGGTTACGGTAACGCTGCGGAATCCGCTTAGGATCTCGCGAGCTAGAGCGAGACAAGGCGCTACGCCAGTAACAGCCTTCGGCTGGTCAAAGCAGCCGAAGACGCGCAGTTTACGAGGTGTAAATGAGCGGCTGAGGCTGTTTTTTAACGCAGTATCGCCGACGCGCAGCAGATCATAGGAGGCTTCTCAAGCGAGGCTCTTGCTGACCACCTCATAGACGTCGCTGGACAGCTCGCCGGAAGCGAGGATGCGCTCCAACTCACCCTTCATCAGCGCCTGGCGTTTGTCGTCGTACTTGCGCCAGCGGGTCAGCGGGCTCAACTGGCGCGAAGCGATCTGCGGGTTCGAAGCGTTCAGGCTGATCACCTGATCGGCCAGGAAGCGGTAGCCGCTGCCGTCCGCGGCATGGAAGTTGACCAGGTTCTGCCCGGCAAACGCGCCAATCAGGGCGCGCACCTTGTTTGGGTTCTTCAAGGTGAACGCCGGGTGCTGCATCAGCGCCTGGACCCGCGCCAGGCCGCCCGGCAAGGTGCTGCCGGCCTGCACGCTGAACCACTGATCCATCACCAGCGGGTTGTCCTTGAAGTGCTCGGCAAAGGCCGCGAGCGTCGTAGCGCGCTCACTCTCGAACGGTGAATTGACCAGCACCGCCAGGGCGGTCAGGCGCTCGGTCATGTTGTCGCACGCTTCGTACTGCTCCAGACAAGCCGCTAGCACTTCCGGGCGACCACTGAGCACCAGGTATGACAGCGCAATGTTCTGCAGGCTACGGCGGGCGAAGTGCGTGAACTCGGCGATATAGGCAGTGCTGCGCGACAGTTCGCGGTTGGCCTGGTAACGCTGCCACAGCAGGTCGAACAGCGCGGTGGCCAGCTCGCCACGGGCAAACTCGCGCGCGGCGTGGATGGCGTCGACATCGGCCACCTCGCTGATTTCAGTGAGGTAGGCCTCGCCCGGCAGCGAGAGCATCTCGGCGACCATGGCCTGATCCAGCTGCTCGTCCTGCAGCACGCTGCGCAGGGCAGCGACCAGGCGCTGGTCGAGCACCAGGGCCTCGCCACGCTGGTACTGGCCGATCAGTTCCTGCAGCACCTGTACGGAAAGCTGCTGACCAGCTTCCCAACGGTTGAAACCGTCGCTGTCGTGCTGCATGAGGAACATCAGCTGGTCGCGGTCGTAGGGGAAGCTCAGCTTGACCGGCGCGGAGAAACCGCGCAGCAGCGAAGGCAAAGGCTTCTCGGCGAGGTTGATGAAGGTGAAGGCCTGCTCGGCCTGGGTCACCTGCAGCACGCGCGAACGGCCTACCGGCGCCTCCTCGCCAACCAGTTGCAGCGGCAGCTCACGGCCCTGAGCGTCGAGCAAGGCCAGCTCGACCGGAATCACGAACGGCAACTTCTCGGCCTGCCCTGGCGTGGCCGGGCAGCTCTGGCGGAATTCCAGGCGGTAGCTGTTGGCCGCTGCGTCGTAGCTCGCACTGGCTTCCAGGCGCGGCGTGCCGGCCTGGGTGTACCAGCGTTTGAACTGGGTCAGGTCGACGCCACTGGCGTCTTCCATGGCCTGCACGAAGTCGTCGCAGGTCACGGCCTGGCCGTCGTGGCGCGCAAAATACAGGTCCGAACCCTTGCGGAAGGTCTCTGCACCCAACAGGGTGTGGATCATGCGCAGCACTTCGGAACCCTTTTCGTAGATGGTCAGGGTGTAGAAGTTAGAGATCTCCATGTACGCATCCGGGCGTACCGGGTGAGCCATCGGGCCGGCGTCCTCGGCGAACTGGTGGGTGCGCAGGTAGGCAACGTCCTCGATGCGCTTGACCGTGCGCGAGTTCATGTCGGCACTGAATTCGCTGTCGCGGAACACGGTGAAGCCTTCCTTGAGCGACAGCTGGAACCAGTCGCGGCAGGTCACGCGGTTACCCGACCAGTTGTGGAAATATTCGTGGGCGACAACAGCCTCGACGCGCTGGTGGGCGGCATCGGTGGCGGTCTCGGCCTTAGCCAGCACGCAGCTGGAGTTGAAGATGTTGAGGCCCTTGTTCTCCATGGCGCCCATGTTGAAGTCGTTGACCGCGACGATCATGAAGATGTCCAGGTCGTATTCGCGACCGTACACCTCCTCGTCCCACTTCATCGATTTCTTCAGGCTGTCCATGGCGTGCTGCACCTTGTCGATGTTCTCCGGCTCGACGTAGATGCGCAGGGTTACGGCGCGCTGGCTCATGGTGGTGAACTGGTCTTCCACGCACCAGAGGTCGCCGGCGACCAGGGCGAACAGGTAGGCCGGCTTCATGAACGGGTCTTCCCAGGTCGCCCAATGACGGCCGCCCTCTTCGCTACCACTGGCGATCGGGTTGCCGTTCGACAGCAGTACCGGGTAGCTGTGCTGCTCGGCGCTGAGGGTCGTGGTGAACTTGCTCATCACGTCCGGGCGGTCGAGGTAGTAGGTGATCTTGCGAAAGCCCTCGGCCTCGCACTGGGTGCAGAACATGCCGCTGGACTTGTACAGGCCTTCCAGCGCGGTGTTGCTTTCCGGGTGGATGCGCACGCTGCTGTCGATGACGAAGCTGGCGGCGGTCGGCTGCAGGGTCAGGTGGCTGTCGTCGAGCTGGTAGTCGGCGGCGGACAACTCGCGGTCATCCAGGGCCACGCTGAGCAGCTCCAGTTGCTGGCCGTCGAGCACCAGCGGCGGCAGGTCGGCGCTCAGGGTCGGGTTGCGGCGCATCACCAGTTGCGCGTGGACCAGGGTGTGGTCCTCGAACAGCTCGAAGGTCAGATGGGTCTCGTCGATCAGGTAGTCGGGGGCCTGATAGTCCTTGAGGTAGATCATTTTCGGCTGTTCGGTACGCATCGGCTTGTGGCCTCTTATTCGGTGAGTACGGCGACCTGGTAGGCCGTGTATTTGCGCAGGTTGATCACGCCCGTGTCGAGGATCAGGTACTGGCCCTTGATCCCGCGCAGGATGCCCTCCACGACGGGGGTTTTCTCCAGGTCATGGCTGGCGACCTTGGTCGGGTAGGCCTCGACCGGGTAACGAATTTCCAGCACCTCGACATCGCTGACCGGCTGGATCGCCTGCAGGCCAAAGCGCTGTTGCAGCGCAGCGATGCCTTCGGCGCAACTGCTCATCAGCTGTTCGCGCACGCCGGCGAGGTCGACCGGCTCGGCATCGCCCTTGAGCAAGGCGCGCCAGTTGGTCTTGTCGGCCACCTGGGTACGCAACAGGTCTTCGACGAAGCCGGACTGTTGGCGGGTGGCCACGCGGAAGATCGGCAGCGCCTGGCTGGCGCCCTGGTCCAGCCAGCGGGTGGGAATCTGGCTGGCGCGGGTGATGCCGACCTTGATCCCCGAGGAATTGGCCAGGTACACCACATGATCGGTCATGCAGAACTGCTCGCCCCACTGCGGCTCACGGCAGGTGCCGGCATCGTAGTGGCAGCGCTCCGGGCTCATGATGCAGCTGTCGCACTGCGCCAGCTTGGTGAAGCAGAGGTAGCAGTAGCCCTGGGCGAAGCTCTTCTTGGTCTTGCGCCCGCAGTGGCTGCAATGGATCGCGCCAAGAAATTCCAGGCGAATACGCTTGCCCAGCAGCGGGTTGACCGGCACTTCCTGCTCATCCAGGCGGAACGCGTATTGCGCCGTATCGCCCAGGCGCACCGTCATCTTGCTCAGCGCACCGCGGCCCAGCTCGTTCATGGTCTGGGTCATCAGTGCAGGGTGTCGTTGGATTTGAACAGGATGTTGGGAATCGGCTCGGCGTGGGACTGGCATTCCTGCGGGCCCATGTAGCCGGTGCGCTGCTCCTCGGGCAGGTTCTGCAGCTCCCAGGCGATCATGGCCTGCAGCGACAGCTCCCTCTGCTCCTGGCTCAGTTTGCGGCCGTCCGGCCATTTACCGATTTCCACCGCCAGTTTCAGGCTCTGGTAGATCTCGGGGGTGATGTTTTCGATCATTTCGGCAAAGGACGACATCTGTAACTCCAACAGCAGAATACTCAAACAGGCAGCCAGTTTACCGGCGCAGGCGCGCCAGCGCACCGCCCAACAGGCCAGTGGCACAGCCCGCCAGCAGGCCGCCGACGTGCGCCGCGTTGGCGATGGAGCCAAAACCGAGCAGGTCGACCACGCCACTGAGGCACACCAGCAGCCAGATCAGCATCATCACCAGCACGCCGCGCGGCAGCCGATACGCCGGCGTTGGGGCCAGCAACTGGAAGATCCAGCAGTGCCCGAGCAGCCCATACAGCACGCCAGACAAACCACCAAACAGCGACGGCCCGCCAAACCAGAACTGCGCCAGGTTCGACAGCAGGCCGATCAGCAGGGTCAGCCCCAACAGCATCAGGCCACCCTGGCGCACCTCGATACGCCGGCCCAGCTCCCAGTACCACATGCCGTTCATGGCCAGATGGAGGATGCCGAAATGGATCAGCATCGGCGTGAACAGGCGCCACCACTGCCCTGCCTGCAAGTTCTCCAGCCAGGGTGAGAAGTAGAGGTAGTCGCCCTCGATGCGAAAATCCTGGAAGGTCAGCCAGCGCAGCACCGAGAAACCCTCGCCAAGCTGGGTAACCGCTGCGACCAGCACGGCCAACAGCAACACGGCGGTCGTCAGCGGGCTGGCGCGCAACTGACGCAGGACACCACCGGCACCCTTCGGTGGCACTGGCGGCAACAGCGACTCGTCGACTTCGCCTTGCGGGTAGTTCTGGTACAGGCCACGCACCTGCTCGGCCAGCGACTCGGCCGGCACCCAGAGCACCTGCTCGCCGCCCTCTTCGCTGACCCGATGCGGCACCCGCAAACGCCGCAGCAAGCCGACGAAACCGCTCAGATCCTCGTCGAGAGGCCTACGCAACACCACCACCGAACTCATCTCGGTGCCTCCACACGCTCGACATCGACCCAGACGAACTTGCCCGGTTCCAGCTGCCGTTCCTGATCCAGGCGGTAGGCCACCAGCTTGCCGTACATCACCGCGCTGTAGTCCAGGCAGGCCAGGTTCGGCCGAATCGGCGCCGGGTTGCCGCGCCGCCAGTAGTGACCGACGAACAACATGGGCTCGTCCAGACCGTACTGCAGCAAGCGGTTCTTCTCGGTCGTCGGCAGCGGCATGCTGGCAACGCTTTCAGGCAGGGCATCGGGCTGGAACACTACATCTCCATAGGTCTGCGGATTGTCTTCCCAGAATTTGGTGCGAAAGAAGGCGCGGGTAAAGCCTTCCTCGCTGGTCAGGGTCAGGCCCTGGGGCAGGCGCATATCGGTACCGCGCAGCAGGCGTTCGAATACCCGATTGGCGAAGCTGCCGGGCACAGCGGAGGCACTGACGAAAGCCTGGTCGACCCGGCCATCAGCGTACTGTGACTTGAGTGCGGCGATCAGCTCGACATCCCAGCAGGCATGCACCATGCGAAAACGTCCGGCATCGATGAACAACGGCAGCTGCTGGAACCAGGCGAGAAAATCCTGCCAGTCGTGCGGGTGCTGCTCGAACTGGCGAAAAGTCTGCTGCAGCAGACGCTCGTGACGTGGCGAATGCTCGCGCACGAACTGCCGACTGCTGCCTTCCGGCGCCGGCGTGTGCCAGCCGAGGGCGTTGTATTCGTGGTTGCCCATGATGCAGTGGGCGGCGCCGGCCGCGACCATGTCGTGCACCAGGTGCAGCGCCTCGCGAATGCGTGGACCACGGTCGATGATGTCGCCCAGAAACAGCACCTGGCGCTGCGGATGGCGCCAGACCCCGGCCTGGCGGTGATAACCCAGCTGCTCCAGCAGACGCTGCAGGGTATGCGCACAACCGTGCACATCACCAATCAGGTCGTAGCCGCGCGCCGGGTCGAGAAGCATCCTAGTCGTGGCCTCCGAGCCGGCTGCCCCAGCCCAGTTTGGTCCGACACGCCTCGTAGTAGTTGTGATCGAGCGGATGGATCAGGCGCAGCTTCTGTGGCTTCTTGGCCACCGTGATGGTGTCGCCAGGCGCGCAGGTGAAGTGGTTCTGCCCATCGCACGAGACCAGCGGGTAGATCTGCAGGTCATCGGCCACCACCACTTTCAGCTCGCTATTGCTGTCGACCACGATCGGCCGGCTGGACAGGGTATGCGGGTACATCGGCACGATGACGATGGCATCCAGTTTGGGGTGCATGATCGGCCCACCGGCAGACAGCGAGTACGCGGTGGAGCCGGTCGGCGTGGCGATGATCAGGCCGTCGGCCTTCTGGCTGCAGACGAACTGGCCGTCGATGTACAGCTCGAACTCGATCATCTTGGTCGACTTGCCCGGGTGCAGCACCACGTCGTTGAGCGCATCGCCCTGACCGATGGCCTCGCCGTGACGGCGAACTTCGGCTTCCAGAAGAAAACGACTCTCCTCGAGGAAGTTCCCTTCCAGCACCTCCGCGACCTTCACTTCCAGCTCGTCCGGACGAATGTCGGTGAGAAAGCCCAGGCTGCCCCGGTTGATCCCCAGTACCGGGATCTTGTGCCGGGCCAGGGCGCGGGCGGCACCGAGCATGCTGCCGTCGCCACCGACGACGATCACCAGGTCGCAGACTTCACCAAGGATCTTCCGCGAGCAGGTCTGCAGACCATGCCCCGGCAGCACCTCGGCGATGGTGTCTTCGAGAATCACATGCAGATGGCGCTCGAGCAGGAAGGTCTTCAAGCGGCGAATGGTATCCAGCACCTGGGCACTGCCCAGGCGGCCGATGATACCGATATTGCGAAACTGCTCCATGGGGCGCTCTGCAACGGGAGTAATGGCCAGGATTATGGGCGAAAGCCGGCAAGCGCAGCAAACCGGCTATGCTCGGCCCATGAACGCCCTGCCCCCGCTCTGCGACGTACTCAGCGAACTGCGCCATCCTGCCGTGCGTGATCTCGCCTGGGCGCTGCTCGCCCCCAGCCTGCTCGATGGCAGCAGCGTGGCGGTGCGCCACCCACTGGCCGCCAGCGCCTGGGCCCATCGCCCGGGGCAATTGCTCGACTGGTTGCACCATCAGCAACGCGACAGTCAGGCCCTGCAACAGTTTCTCGCCGCCGGTTCCAGCCGCCTGGGGCGCTACTACGAGCGGCTCTGGCAATTTGCCCTGGAGCAGGCGCCGGATATCCAGTTACTGGCCGCCAACCTGCCGATCCGTGAACGAGGCCGTACCGTCGGCGAGCTGGACCTGCTGCTGCGCGATGAACAGGGCCTGCAGCACCTGGAGCTGGCAATCAAGCTCTACCTGGGGCCCGAACAGCTGAGCGGCGAAGACCCGCAACACTGGCTGGGCCCCGCGAGCGAGGATCGCCTGGGGCTCAAGCTGCAACACCTGCAACAGCATCAACTGCCCCTGTCCCGCAACCCGGCTGCCGCATCCGCCCTGGCCGAACTGAGTGACGAATTACCTACTGCGAGCCTGTGGTTGGGCGGTTACCTGTTCTACCCCAACGCTGTCGCCTGCGCTGCGCCGACTGGCACCCGCGCCCAGCACCTGCGCGGGTGCTGGCTGCACCGCCGCGACTGGGTCCAATGGCTAGCCGAGCACAGCGACGCACGCTGGCAGCCACTGGCGCGCCACGCCTGGTTGGCGCCGGCACGGGTGGAAGAAAGCCAGGTATGGACGCCAGCGCAACTGGCGGAGTGGCTGCAGCAATTGCCCGACACTGCCGCTGCGCAATTGCTGGTCGGCCTACGGCCTGACGACAGTGGGGATTGGCAGGAAAGCCAGCGGCTGTTTCTGGTCAGCGATGAATGGCCGAAATCGGCCACGCCGCACTAGTTGCTGCGCTCGGTGCGCCCACCGGAACGCGCCAGGTAACCGGGGCCGTTTTCACAGAGCAGGCCATCGCGCTGGATGGCCGGCAGGGCGTCCACCCCATCGCGCAAGGCATAGGCGGTGAAGCCCAGCTGCGACAGCAGGAACACCGCACTGGCGCTGCGCTTGCCGCTGTCGCAGTAGCACAGGTAGGTGCGCGCCTTGTCCAGCAGGCGGGTTTTCAGGCGTAGCAGGTGCAGCGGCATGTTCAGGCTTTGCAGGGCATGAGAGCGTTCGTATTCGTCCTGCAGGCGGACGTCCAGCCACTGCGCACCCGCAGACAGCAGACGCGCGGCTTCGCCGAAGGAAACTTCATCGACCACCGGGGCCTTGAGCAAGGAGAAGAAATCCTGGCGATCCAGGCGCAGCACCACGCCTGGTTCGATCAGCGTCACCGTGGCATTGCGTGGTTGATCGGAAAGCAGTGCTTCCTCGCCAAAACAGGCCCCCACTTCCAGCTCGGCCAATACCTGGCGCGAGCTGTCGCCACCACGAAACACCTCGGCCCTGCCGCTCTTGAGGAAATAACAGCAGTCACCCGCCTCCCCCTCGACCAGCACCCGGCTGTCCGCCGGCAAGTCGATCGGCCGCAGGCGTTCAAGCATGGCCTGCACGTTGGCCGGCGGCACCTTGGTGAACAGCGGGTTCTCCAGCAGGCGCTCCAGCCATTCGACATCCTCGCCCTTGCCACCGAGTTCCAGTAGCAGGTCGTGATAAGCCAGGCGCCAGGTGAGCAAGCGGCTGAGGGTGGCGCTATCCAGTGCCAGCACACTGACATCGCTGACCGCACGGGCTTCCTGCTGACGTGGCAGGCTCGGCGACAGCGGATGGCAACTGGCACTGCTGCCGGCCTGCAGACGCTGCTCCTGGCCATCGGCACTGCGCAGCAGCAACTCACCGGAAAGCAGGTAATAGGTCGTGCGCGCCTGATCCCCCTGGCGGAACAGCAACTGCCCGGCCAGCAGATGCTGGGGTACCAGTTGACTACGCAGCTCGCGCCACTGCTGCTCGGAGAGCACATTGAGCGGAGTGAAACTGCGCAACTGTTCGGGGTTCAGCGGCTCGATCATCGAAACCTGTCCTTGCTTCATTCTTTTGGTGCTCAGCCCTGCGATGGCTGGCCTGCAGTCAGGGAGCGCCGCCCCTGCAAACCACCGGTATGCACGAACAGCAAGCGCGAGCCCCTGGCAAAGTAACCGGCCTCTACCTCACCGCGCAATGCCAGCAGCGCCTTGCCGGTATAGACCGGTTCCAGCGGCACCCCGGACTGCGCTTCGCTGTCACGCACAAAGCGTAGTAGCTCGGCATCCGTACGGGCGAAACCACCACGGGCCGCCGGCACCAGCTTGTAGCCGGCATCCGCGCGACCGGCCTCGCCCAGGAGCGCACTCAGGTTGACCTCCACACCATCGCCAGGCGGTACGGCGAGCGCACCGTGCACCCAGCGCTGCCCCGCTTCGGCCAGCACCAGCCCCGCCAGCGTGGTGCCGGTACCGGCGGCCAGCCACCAGCCGTCGTGATCACTCCAACCAAGAGCGGCCAGTTGCGCTTGCGCCATATCGGCAATGCTCATGCAGGCCTGGGCGGCGGCCAAACCGCCCCCGCCCTCAGGCACCGGATACAACTGTGGGTAGCGCTCCATCCAGGGCACCCAGAAATCCGCCCGATGCCGCGCCCGATAGCCGGCATAGCCAAGCCAGTGCAACTGCATGCCAAAGGCCTGCAGGTCGCGCTGAGTCGGATTGTCCTGCGGCTCGCCGCGCAGCAGGCCGACCGTGGCAAAGCCAAAGCGTTGCCCGGCAGCGGCCAGTGCATGCAGATGATTGGAGTGGGCTCCACCGAGGCTGATGATGCCCTCGGCGCCCGCCTGTTCGGCGGCCTGCAGATGTGGCAACAGCTTGAACCATTTGTTGCCGGAGATCAGCGGATCGAGCAGATCGAGGCGCAGCACCGCCACCTCGACACCCGCAGCCTTCAGCCAATCCAGATGCAGAGGCTGCAGCGGCGCGCCGGGGTTCCAGCGCGGGACCTGCAGCACCACTAGCTGACGGTGCGCAGGCGGCTGCCGGCCTTGTGCCGGGCGCAACAGTTGGAGTCACCGACTACAAAGCGGCTGGGGGTTTCCACCCGGTCGATAGGCATCGCGCAGCGCTCGCCGGATGGCAGGCTGGCTTCACAGGTCGGTTGCGAATAATGGCCGAGCCACTGGCGATACTGCGCCTCGGAGACGAAGCACTTGGCCGCTGCGTAGCTCATCGGGTTGTCCTGGTAGCGGGCAATATCCTGCAACGGGATGGTCAGGTGGCCGGCACCCGGGTGATAGACCACGAACACCACGCCGAGCCTGGAAAGGCGCTCGAGAATCTGCTCGCCACTCTGCCCGGCCAGTTCGTCGCGCTCGCTCTTCAGGCGTTGCAGCTCCTGCTGCAGCTGGGTTTCCTGCTCGGCGCGGTAGGCCAGCTCGACGTCACGGATCGCCACCTGCTCCTTGTACTCCGCCACGGCAGCCGCCACCTTGGCCTGCAACTCGCCGCCGAACTGGGTGCGCAGGATGTCCGCCTCGGTACGCCCGTGGCGCTCCAGGGCACGCAGCTGCTGGGACATTTCCTCGCGGGTGCTCTGGAAGTTGTTGACCTGCTCGTCCAGTTGCTGCTTGAGGCTGGTGTTCAGGTCTTCCTGCTGACGCAGGGCCTGGTGCAGGTTGTGGATTTCCGTCTGCAGCGAGCGCTGACGCTCGTCCATGGCCAGCTTGAGGCGGCCCAGCTCTTCTTCATGCTGGGTGCCCAGGGTACTGATGCGCAGGCGCTGCTGCTTGATCAGCTGGGCGGTTTTCAGGCGGTGTTCCTGTTCTTTCTGCTCGGCTTGTTTTTCAGCCGTATCGCGCCCCGGATCGGGCGCCTGCCACTTTTCTTCTGAGGCCATTTGCAGACGATCGGAGAGCACCACGCTGTCCTCATCGATCACCAGCAGGCCCATCTGGTTACGCTTGACCGCATCGCGCAGCACCGCCAGGTCGTTCTTGCCTGGCGCCAGGCTCGGGTCCCACAGGTGCATCTGGTGCCAGGAGACCGGGCACTGGCTGCGGCAGGCCAGGCGGATCGGCCCGGCACCCAGGTCCGGCCCGCGCCCGGCGTTGTCGGCCAGATGGCGCAGCGGCAGGTTCCAGCCGCTGTCGGCGGCACCCTTTTCGTCGAAGTCCAGGTAGAAGAACACCGCGGCACGCACCATCAGGCGCGGATTGATCAGCACATAGGCCATGCGCATCTGCTCGTCGGCGTATTCCGGCATGTTGACCACACCATCGAGCAGGGCTTCGAATTCGGGGAAAAGCATTTCCTTGCAGATGCCGCGCTCATTGAAGAACAGCACGGCTTCGACCATCTGCGGTTTGTTCTGCATGCTCATGTTTTTCCTCCGGGCCGGCACGGTATTACACGTGGGACGGTGACCTGATCGCGGGTGCAGGTAACGCGCCCTTGAGGAGCCAGCCCTCTGTTTCGAGCAAGTCTAGGGGAAAAAGCGCAGCAGGCAGTGTGATTGGGTTGGCAGTCATCCGCCACCGGAGGGCGGCGGACAAACGGTGCAATGAAACTGTGATGGGGTTGGGTCTGTTGATCTTTCGATACATGCCGCATGGCGCGATTTGCCGTCGCTGCCGCGCCGAAGCGTCTACAGACCCTAGGTAAATCAGCCTTTGGCGGCTGCCAGCAGAGGCGCCAGGCGCCGCCCCATCTCCTCGCCGAGGGCCTGCAGGCCGCTCATGGGACGAATCATCACTTCGAACTCGACGATCTTGCCGCTCTCGTCGAAACGAATCATGTCGATGCCCTTGAGCTCGCGCCCACCGACCTTGGCACTGAATTCCAGCACCACGTTGAGGCCATCGGCACTGGCCAGTTCGCGGTGGTAAACGAAATCCTGGAATACCTGCAGCACCGTATTGAGGATGACGTTGACCATCGGCGCGCCGGGATACGGGGTGTGCGCCATCGGCGAACGAAACACCGCCTGTGGGTGCAGCAGCTCGGGAAGCTGACTCAGATTCTGCGCAGAGATGAACTGGTGCCAGCGCTGCAGTGACGCGGCCGCTGCCGGTTGCAAGTGAAGATCGGTGGACATGGGGTGCTCCTTATTGTTGTAAGCCACATACAAAACGCCCCGCACGTGGGTCTGTCCCTGCTGTATTCGCGAACCGCGTTGCTGCGGAAAATCTCGCCAGGCTAGGCGTGGGACGCAGGCAATGGTGTTCCCTTGCCAAGTCCCGCAACAACGCATGGCGAGATTTTCCGCGCAACCCGCAGGGACGGGCCAGTTTTTGCGCGGAACGTCGTTGCTCGACGGCTCATTTGGACGACCAAACCTCGCGTCTCACGCCTAGCTCCGCGCAAAAACTGGCTCCGGCGCGAATCGCTAATACAGCAGGGACAGCCCCCCGAGGCGTCGATGGATCAGAGTTCGGCAGCGAGGCGCGAGCCCTGGTTGATCGCCCGCTTGGCGTCCAGCTCGGCGGCCACATCGGCACCACCAATCAGGTGCACGTTCTGCCCGGCGGCAACCAGGTCGTCCTGCAGCTCGCGCAGCGGGTCCTGGCCGGCGCAGACGACCACGGTGTCCACCGGCAGCACTTGCGGCTCGCCTTCGCCAATGCGGATGTGCAGGCCAGCGTCGTCGACCTTGAGGTACTCGACCGAGTTGAGCATCTGCACGTTCTTGTTCTTCAGGCCGGTGCGGTGAATCCAGCCGGTGGTTTTGCCCAGGCCGTCGCCGACCTTGGTTTTCTTGCGCTGCAGGAGGAACACCTGGCGCGCGGCCGGATGCACATCGGCCTTGATCCCGGCGATACCACCGCGCGCTTCGAGGTCACCGTCGATGCCCCACTCCTTCCAGAACGCATCGCGGTTCTGGCTGGTGGCTTCGCCCTGGTGGGTGATGAACTCGGAGACGTCGAAACCGATACCGCCAGCACCGATCACTGCGACGGTCTGGCCGACCGGCTTGCGCTGCAGGATGGCGTCCAGGTAGCTGATCACCTTGGCGTTGTCGATGCCTTCGATGGCCGGGGTACGCGGCGCGATGCCGGTGGCCAGGATGATCTCGTCATAGCCGCCCTTGGCCAGATCGTCAGCCGACACACGGGTGTTCAGGCGCAGGTCGACGCCAGTGGTTTCCAGCTTGCGCTTGAAGTAGCGCAGGGTCTCGTAGAACTCTTCCTTGCCCGGCACGCGCTTGGCCACGTTGAACTGGCCGCCGATCTCGCTGGCCGAGTCGAACAGGGTCACGCTGTGGCCGCGCTCGGCGGCCACGGTGGCGGCGGAAAGGCCCGCCGGGCCGGCACCAACCACGGCGATCTTCTTCACTGCGGTGGTGGGGATGTAGTTCAGCTCGGTCTCGTGGCAGGCGCGCGGGTTGACCAGGCAGCTGGTCAGCTTGCCGCCAAAAGTGTGATCCAGGCAGGCCTGGTTGCAACCGATGCAGGTGTTGATTTCGTCGGCGCGGCCGGCAGCAGCCTTGTTGACGAAGTCCGGGTCGGCGAGGAATGGACGGGCCATGGACACCATGTCGGCGTCGCCTTCGGCCAGTACCTGCTCGGCGACTTCCGGGGTGTTGATGCGGTTGGTGGTGATCAGCGGGATGCTGACTTCGCCCTTGAGCTTGGCGGTGACCTTGGTGAACGCGGCGCGCGGCACCTTGGTGGCGATGGTCGGGATACGCGCTTCGTGCCAGCCGATGCCGGTGTTGATGATGGTCGCGCCGGCCTTCTCGATGGCCTTGGCCAGCAGGACGATCTCGTCCCAGGTGCTGCCGCCTTCGACCAGATCGAGCATCGACAGGCGATAAATGATGATGAAGTTCGGGCCGACGGCCTCGCGCACGCGGCGCACGATTTCCACCGGCAGACGCATGCGGTTTTCGTAGCTGCCGCCCCAACGGTCGGTGCGGTGGTTGGTATGGGCGGCAAGGAACTGGTTGATGAAGTAGCCTTCCGAACCCATGATCTCGACGCCGTCGTACTCGGCCTGCTGGGCCAGTACGGAGCAGTTGATGAAGTCCTGGATCTGCTTCTCGATGCCTTCCTCGTCCAGCTCACGCGGCTTGAACGGGTTGATCGGCGCCTGGATCGCACTCGGCGCTACCGATTTCGGGCTGTAGGCATAACGGCCGGCATGCAGGATCTGCATGGCGATCTTGCCGCCCGCCTCATGCACCGCCTTGGTCACGATCTTGTGTTTCTCGGCTTCCTCGACCGTGGTCAGCTTGGCCGCGCCGGAATACACGCCGCCTTCTTCGTTCGGGCCGATACCGCCGGTGACCATCAGGCCGACACCACCACGGGCACGTTCGGCAAAGTAGGCCGCCATGCGCTCGAAGCCGCCCGGCTTCTCTTCCAGGCCGGTGTGCATGGAGCCCATCAGGGTACGGTTCTTCAGGGTGGTGAAGCCGAGGTCGAGCGGGGCCAGCAGGTGCGGGTACTGAGCGGACATGGATATCTCCAGAACAAGCATGCAATTCACGGGATGCCGCGGTCTCAACAGGACCGCGATCAGTTATGGGGCAGACGATAAAGAGCAGTCACGCGCCGCTCAATGATCGAAACTTACAACTTATTGATCAAAAGTAGCAGCATGGCTTGGCAGCGCCGAGCCACTCCCCTACCCTGAGCCTAGGTTCCTACTCCGACTATTCCATGCCTACGTTGATTCGCCGCAGCCTGCGGCTGTTGTTTCCCGCCCTGTTTCTCGCCCTGCTCCTGGCTTACGCCGCCTGGACGCAATCACGCCCCCACAGCCACTACCTGAGCGACCTGCGCAGCGAAGTCGGCCCCAACCTCGGCACTCCGTCGGGCAAAGGCAACCTGCTGGGTATCCAGCCGGCGCTGTACAACGTCGACTACCGCAGCGTCGGCAACCTGCAACGCAAGCTGTCTGCCTACCTGGACAAGGCCCACAGCGAAGGCCTGCTGACCCCCCGCACCGTGGTCATCCTGCCCGAACACATCGGCACCTGGCTGGTCGCTGCCGGGGAGAAACCCCAGGTGTTCGCCGCCCACCAAATCGACCAGGCCATGCTCTGGCTGGCCCTCAGCCACCCGCTCGATCTCACCGCTGCGCTGCTCACCGGCCATGGGCCGCAACGCCTGTACGACGCGCTGTTTCGCATGAAGGCCAAGCAGATGGCCCGCGACTACCAGCAGCTGTTCGGTGGCCTGGCCAAGCGCTATGGAGTGACGCTGGTGGCCGGCTCGATCCTGCTGCCTGACCCGCATGTGCGCGACGGCGTACTGCAAGTTGGCAGTGGCCCGCTGTACAACGCCAGCCAGGTCTTTGCCGCCGATGGCTCGGCGCTGGGCCAGCCGCAACGCAAGGTCTATCCGATTCCCGAGGAAGCCGGCTTCACCGCCGCAGCTCCTGAAACAGAACTGCATGTAGTCACGACACCTGCCGGACGCCTGGGTGTGCTGATCTGCGCGGACAGTTGGTATCCCGCCGGTTACCAGCAACTCGCCAGCCAGCAAGTCGATCTGCTCGCCGTGCCGGCCTTTCTGACCGGCAACCAGCACTGGAGCCAGCCCTGGGGCGGCTACACCACCTTCGCCGGCACCCCTGCGGATGTCACCAGCCAACCCGGTCAGCTCAGCGAAGGCGAAGCCTGGCAACGCCACTCGCTGCCGACTCGCCTGGCCAGCACCCAGGCCCACGCCGGCATGACCGTATTCATGCGTGGCCAGCTCTGGAACCTGGGCAGCGACGGCCACAGCATGGTCGTCGGAGTTGATGGGCTGACGCTGGCGAGCGAGGCGCCGGGCGGCCAATTGATCAACCTCTGGCTGTGACATGAAGACCCCGCGCGTGCGCCTGGGCGACCTGTCCGTAGGCTTCGTCCACGGACTCGTCGATGCCATGCGCGAAGCCGGCCAGGATGCCGCCCCGCTGCTCGATCAATTCAGCCTGGACCCCTCACGCCTGGCCGAGCCCCAGGGGCGCCTGTCGATTCCGCGCTACATGCGCCTCGGCCACAGCGCCATGCAGTTGTGCGGCGACCCGGCACTGGGCCTGGCCATGGGGCGCCTGAGCCACCTTGGCCAGCTCGGCCTGGCCGGGGTCACCGCTGCCCAGGCGCCGACCCTGCGCGAAGCGGCGCGCACCCTGAGCCGCTTCGAGCCGCTGTATGCCCACAACTATCGCGGCCAGTCGAGCTTCCATGAGGACAGCCGTGGCGCCTGGCTGCGTTTCTATTCGATCAGCCCGTACAACGCCTACAACCGCTTCGTGGTCGATTCGGTACTGGCCGGCTGGCACAGCCACCTGAGCCAGCTCGGCGGCACGCCGCTGAAGGCGGAAAAGGTCGAAATCGAATTCGCCGCACCCAGCTATGCCGAGCGCTACAGCGAAGCCTTCGGCTGCCCGGTGGAGTTTTCCGCCAGCGCCAACCAGTTGCGCCTGAGTCTGCCTACCCTGGCCACTCGGGGCCAGGCGCACTGCCCGAGCACCTGGCAGCAATTGCTGGCGCTGTGCGAGCAGGAGCTGGAACAACGCACCCGCACCCGCAGCCTGCGCGAACGCATTGCCCGCATGCTCGGGCCCTTGCTGCACGGTCGGGAACCAGATCTGGAAGAAGTAGCCGCGCGCATGCAGTTGCCTGTGTGGACACTGCGACGCAAGTTGGCTGAGGAAGGCACGCAATACCGGGCGATTCTCAACGATACCCGGCGCGATCTGGCGATGGCTTACATCAGGGATACCGAACTGGCGTTCGGCGAGATTGCTTATCTACTCGGCTTCGCCTCGGCGGAAGCCTTTCAGCGCGCGTTCAAGCGCTGGAGCGGGCAGACTCCGGGGGAGTTTCGCCGCAGCCAGCGCCTCCAGGCAGAGTCATAGCTCGGTGGCGTCTTCGGCCGGCTCCGCTGGATCACGCTCATCGGCGTGGTACTCGAGCAGTTCTTCTACGTAATCGTCCATAGGGCGTTCTCCTGTTCTGACGTCATGGTCCAAACAAAGACCATGCCAAGAGACTGAAGATTCCCCATGACAAAAGCGTTACGTTAAAAATTTTTCCCGCCAGACGCGAAAAACCCCCAGTTCTTGCGAACTGAGGGCTTCTCTAATATGGCGCAGCGGACGGGACTCGAACCCGCGACCCCCGGCGTGACAGGCCGGTATTCTAACCGACTGAACTACCGCTGCGCGTCGGTCTCACAAGGGCTGGTGGGTGATGACGGGATCGAACCGCCGACCCTCTGCTTGTAAGGCAGATGCTCTCCCGGCTGAGCTAATCACCCGAGTAGCCTTGCGAGGTGGCGAAATTTACGCATCGGCCTTCGCTAAGTCAACACCCTGCTTGAAGTTTTTTTCTGCGGGGGATTTTCCAGGGCCCGCCGCCAGGTAACCGAACTGCGGCAAACAGGCTGCGCCAGGAGGTAGGCGCGCGGTTCCATGCAGGTGCCACGCATGGCCAACTGGCCCTGTTTCGGTGCAAACAGGGCCGCGCGCTACCTGGCGCCAGAGCGCCGTGCCGACTCAGGAACCGCTGCGCAACAACAGGCGACTGCTCACCAAGCCCTTGTCCGCACGCTCCAGGCCGGCTTCGTCGACCTGTACGCCCTGCTCCTCCAGGCTCATCAGCCATTGCAGCAAGCGCGGGAAATCGCTGGGTTGCAGGCTGACCTGCAGGCCGCCGTCGCCCTGGCTGTCCACCCGCTCCACGCTCAAGCCCTGGCTGCTGGCACTCGCGGTGACAAACCCTTGCAGGCGCGCCGGATCGAGGCTGACTTGCGGCTTGCCCTGCTGCGCGCGAACTTGCGGGGCATGCTCCTGCAGATACCGGTGCAGCTCACGTTGCTGCTGCAGATGGCTGCGCGCTTGAATCACCTGTTGCGCCGCCGGCTTCCACAGCAGCAGGTAGAGCAATGCCACCAGCAGAAACAGACCCAGCGCCGTCAGCGCCAGGCGATCACGCGAGGGCATGGCCTGCCAGCGACCCAGCAGGCCAGACTGCTGCAGGCGCTCCTGCAGGGGCAAGGTCAATCGCATCAACGCACTCATCCGTTACCCCCAATCACCAGGCGCGCGCTGACGCCATCATCCTCGCGGCTGGCCGAACCCATTTCCACCGCCACACCGGCCTCCAGCAGTTGCGTACGCAGCCGCTCCAGGGCGGCGAAATCGCGGGCCTGCAGACTGAACGCCAGGTCGCCACGCTGGGCGCTGTAGTCCAGTTGCTCGACTTGCACCTGGCCGTTCTCGGCATTGATCGCCACGGCAGCCTGATCGAGCAGGCCGAGCAACCGCCCGCCGCCGGCATCGCCGCTCTCGCCAAGGTGTTGGTCGAACTGGGCACGCAGGTTGATCAGCTTGCGGTCTTCGGGAAACAGCTCGTGGTACAGCGCTTCATTGGCCTCGGCATAACGCTGCGCCTCACGCTCCAGCTGCCAGCCCTGGACCAGGTTGAAGCCCCACTGCAGCAACAACCAGAGGCCAGCCAGCGCCAGCAGCGGGCGCCATGCCTGCAAACCGCTGGACGCTTCACGCCGGGCAAACTCGCCCTGGGCCAGATTGCCCGGTGCCCGCTGCTGGGCCAGCCAGACAAAGGGCTGGCCGATCTGCTGGCACTCGTCGATCAGCGCCGGTACGGCCTGCTCGTCATCGACATGTGCCACTCGCGGCGTTGGGCACTGCTCGGCGAGCTGCGGCCAATCCTGCGGGCGCAGGGCCAGACGCACATCGCCACTGCCGCCCAACAGCCAGCGCTGGCCCATGCACAGCAACTGGGTACCCTCGCCCACCAGCAGATCGGCATCCACTTCGATCCGCTGCGGTGGGTTGCCCGCACACAACACCAGCCAGGCGGACAACCAGGCACGGCGCACGGCGTAGACGCGGTGACGGCCATCCGCCAGCACCTCGCCGACGCACAGGTGGAATTGCTCGACGTCCTCGGCCAGCAGTTCCTCCACGGCGAACGGCAGTGCCTTGGCCAGCCAGCGCGCCTTGGTGATCGGTAACGCCACGGCGCAGACGGTCACCGCCTCCACCGGCAGCACCAGGCGCCAGGCCTGATCGGTTTTCGGCAGTGCCTGGGCAAACGGCATCGGCTCGCACAGCGGCCCGGTGACGCGCTGCACCAACAATTCGGGATCTGCACCGGCGCAAGCCTGCGGCGGTAGAAATAGACTAAGCGGACTCATTCCTCTGACTCCTTAGCGGGCAGCGGCACCAGGCCGTCTTGCCCCAAATCGCGCGCCAACACTCGGACGCGCCCATCTTTGCCACGTTGCAGGTAACTGACCAGTACCTGACGTCGATCACCCAACAACACTTCGGTGGTGACCTGAAAATACTGACTGCCGAATACCAGACCCGACGCCACCGCATCCGCGGTGAACAACTGCTTGAACTCGTCGAAATTACGGAAACCCTCGCGCCGCTGCATGGCCAGCACCGCACCCAGCGAACGCGGCTCCACGCCCGGGGCCAGGCTGGCCAACACCTGCGCGCTGGCAGTATTCACATTCAGGCCGACCTCGACCGGCAAAGCGCTGACAAACGGCTGCAGGCGGCGAAAGTCGGCATCGCTCATGCCCAGCAGCAGACGTAGCTCGGACACCTCAACGATAAGCCCGGGACCAGTGCGGTAGGCCGGTGCCAACAGCAGGTATTGATCATCTTCAGCGCCATTGCTGCTCACCGGATCCTGGTCGCTGTCGAGCCAGTCCTGCAAGCGCTCGGCATAGGGCTGCACGATGCCCAGCGAGAGCAGCAGGCGCTGAAAGCGCTGCACCGCGACGTTGTCTTCGCCGCCACTCTTCAGGCTATTGAGGTTGAAACGCCCGGACAGATCGTCGATATGCAGGTGCAGCTCGCCGCCACCGTCCAGCGGGAAGCTCAGGCGTGGCCGGGCCCAGGCCTCGCCGAGGAAGTCCAGTGGCTGGCTGGGGTTGCCCTGGCGCAGGTCGCGGCGCAGCACCGCCATCGCCAGGCGCTCGCCCCCTTCGGCGTAATACTGCGCCTGGCGCACCAGCAATTGGTTACCGGTGCTACGAATGGCCAGTTGCTGACGCAGCACCAGCCCGGCACACACCACCGTGACCAGCGCCACCACCAGCAGCACCATGATCAGCGCAACACCGCCCTGGCGCCTCACAAGTCGTTCTCCGAGGAGCCATCGCCCTCGCCGCTGCCGTCACCTTGCTGCTGTTTCTCGGCCGACTCAGGCAAGCGCCAGACCCGACGCAACTCGCCGTAGCGGCGCTGCTCGATCACCAGTTCGACGGCCTTGGGCATCTGGATCAGGGCTTGCTCGCTGCTGCTATTGGCCGGCGGCCAGTTCTGCAACCAGCGCCCCTCATCATCGAGAAAGAGCAGTTCAAAACGCGTCACCCCACCCAGCACATCCTGCACCCGGGGCTGGCTGTCCTGGGCCTGGTCCAGCACTGGCCAATAGGCACGCTGCCATTGCTCCCCCTGCAGCTGCCAGCGCACCCGCTGTAGGGTGGCGCGCGGTAGCCCCAGCGGGTTACGCCAGCCACTGCGGGTGAATTCCAGGTGGGTATTCTTGCCGCTATCACCGAGCAGCGCCGCTTGCGGATCGCCCAGCGGGTCGCGCACCGGGCGTAGGCGCGTCTGCAACAAGTCGCGTTCGAAAGCCGCCATGGCGCGCGTCAGGTGGCGCAGACGCTGCTCCTGCTCGCGCTGCCCCCGGTCGGCCTGCATCACACTGTCGAACATGCGGTAGGTGGCCAGCCCGAGCAGGGCAAAGATGGAAATGGCGATCAGCAGTTCGAGCAGGGTGAAACCACGTTGGCGCCTCATGGCTCGACCCCGACAAAACCGCTGAGGCTGACCAACGCCTGGTCCTCGATATTGCCGCGCAGGCCACTGTCCGGGCGCACCGCCACCCAGACGGTAACCCGGCGCATGTCCGGCTCGCTGGTCGCCTCGACCTTGCTTTGCCACAACCAGCGACGCCCGGCGTAGGTGTCCTCACCCGCTTCGCGCCCTTCACTGGGGGGAATCTCGGCCAGTTGCATGTCCTGCAGGTGGTTGTCCGCCAGCCACAGGGCGAAGGTCTTGTCCTCCAGGCGCGCTGCGGTCTGCAGGGCACGCGAGCTGGCGACCAGCACGCTGGCAGCGACCAGGGCAAAGATACCCAGGGCCACCAGCACTTCGAGCAGGGTGAAACCGCGTGAGCGCATCATTTCTTCGCTGGCCCCGACTGGCTTTCAACCTGCAGCGTCGGCTCATTGAAGCCATCGCTGGCCAGCAGCAACACCGGGGCACCGCGCTCGCGGCCGGAGAGACGCAGACGGAACGGGGTCAGCTCACCACTGGAGAGGATCAGCACCTGTGGCACCAGGGCCTTGCTGTCCTTTTTCTGCGCAGCCTGCGGCAGGCCGACCGCCTGCTCATCGAGCTCTAGCTTCAACTCGACCCAGTCCGGCAATGCATGCCCCTGCTCCGCCAGCGCCTGCCACTCGGCGCGCTGCGGTTCATAACGCAGTACCTGATAGCTCTGCCGGTCGATCAGCAGGCCGTACTCGCGGTTATCCAGTACCGCTTCGTCGAGCAATACCCGCAGCAAACTGCTGAGCCGCTCGCCTTCATCATTCAGCTTGCGCGCCGGGCTGGCGGCAATGCCGCTGCCAAGCACGGCCACACCCACCAGCACGCCGAGCAGCACCAGCACCACCAGCAGCTCGATCAGGGTGAAGCCACGCACGGACTTGCTGCGCGTCGGAAAAATTGCGTTAAGAGCGGCTTCGGAGGACGCTTGCGGCCAACGCCCTTTAGGGCGGCCCCGAAGGGGCGAGCGGAGCGAGTACTGCTCATTTACCATCTGTAAACTCCGCGTCCTCAGCCACTCTCGCCTTGCTTTTCTCTAGCTCGCTGCGCCCGAACAAGGTAGATCAAAGATCCCAGTTGCCGATATCAGCATTGTTGCCATCACCACCTTCCTGACCGTCGGCTCCGAGGGAGTAGAGGTCGATCTTGCCGTGGGTGCCGGGCGCCAGGTACAGGTAGGTATTGCCCCAGGGGTCGACGGGCAGCTTCTTCAGATAGCCCTCGGGGTTCCAGTTCTTCACTGGCGGCGTGCCGGTGGGCTTCTTCACCAGGGCTTCGAGGCCCTGCTGGGTGCTCGGGTAGTTCTGGTTGTCCAGCTTGTACATGTCCAGCGCAGCGCCGATGGCGCGGATGTCGTTCTGCGCCACGGTGACCTTGGCCTGGTCCGGACGGCCCATTACCTGCGGCACCACCAGTGCGGCGAGGATGCCGAGGATCACCACCACCACCATGATCTCGATCAGGGTGAAGCCCTGTTGCCCCGACCGCGCGACAACTGCTGCGCTTGGCGATGCGTCGTTGAAACCTGGCTCAGAATGCTCATTTACGACCTGTAAACTGCGCTTCTTCGCCAGGTTTCGCCTAGCCTCGCCGGCGCTCGCTACGTTTTCGCACAGTCGGTAATTGTTCATCGTATTCACCCCACCAGTTGGTTCAAAGACAGAATCGGCAGCAGGATGGCCAGCACGATCACCAGCACCACCGCCCCCATGAAGACCAGCATGAACGGCTCGAACAGCCCCACCAGCAGGCTGATGGTGGCCGCCAGGTCGTTTTCCTGGTTACGCGCCGTGCGCGACAGCATCTGATCCAGCTCGCCGGAGCGTTCGCCGCTGGCAATCATGTGCAGCATCATCGGCGGAAACTGCCGGCTGGCCTCCAGCGCTCGTGACAGGCTGCCGCCCTCGCGTACGCGCTGGGTGGCCTGAATCACGTCCGCGCGAATCACCCGGTTGACCACCACTTCGCTGCCAATCGCCAATGCCTCGACCAGCGGTACGCCGCTGCGCACCAGAATCGCCAGGGTCGAGGCGAAACGTGCCGTCTCGGTAGAGCGAATCAGCCCGCCGACCAGCGGTACACGCAGCAGGAAACCGTGCCAACGCTGGCGCATCGCGTCCTCGCGCAGCGCCCGCCGAAACAGCAGCACAGCCGCTACCAGCACCAGAATCACCAGCCAGCCCCAGCCCTTGGCGAAATCACTCACGGCAATCAAGCCGCGGGTCAGTGCCGGCAATTGCTGGCCGGAGTCGATGAATACCCGCACCACGTCCGGCACCACGTAGCCGAGCAGAAAACCAACGATGCTCAGCGAGGCGAACATCAGGATCATCGGATAGAGCAGAGCCAGCTGCACCTTCTGCCGCGACTGCTGGCGCTGCTCGGTATAGTCCGCCAGTTGCTCCAGCACCGGAGCCAGGTGCCCGGCATGTTCGCCAGCGGCCACTGTTGCGCGGTACAGATCGGGAAACGCGGCGGGAAAGGCCGCCAGGCTGCTGGCCAGACCATGCCCCTCCAGCACCCGCGCCCGCACGGCCAGCAGCATTGACTGGATGCGCGGCTGGCGCGATTGCGCTGCGGCGGCCCGCAATGCCTCTTCGATCGGCAGGGCGGCGCCGATCAGGGTCGCCAGTTGCCGGGTCACCAGCGCCAGATCGCGTGCCGACAGCCCACGGCGCATGCTGAAGCCGCTACCCTGCGGCGCCTCGCGACTGCGCATGGCCTCGACCTGCAGCGGCGCCAATTGACGCTCGCGCAGCAGCTGGCGGACCTGGCGCGCACTGTCTGCCTCCAGTACGCCTTTCTGTTGGCGGCCCTTGGCATCGAGAGCAATGTATTCGAAGGCAGCCATCAGTCTTCTCGCGTCACACGCAGCACTTCTTCCAGGGTGGTCACCCCTTCCAGCACCTTGCGCCGGCCGTCTTCGCGGATGCCGGGGCCGAGGCTGCGCGCGTGGCGGGTCAATTCCTGCTCGCCGGCGCCGTTGTGCACCAAGGTGCGCATCTGCTCGTCGAACACCACCAGTTCATAGATACCGGTACGCCCGCGGTAGCCCTGCTGGTGACAGTCGGCGCAGCCCTGGGCGTGGTAGATGGTCGGTTTGGCGTGCGGCTCGAGCCCCAGCAACGCACATTCGGCTTCATCAGCCGGGCGCGCCTCGCGACAGCTCGGGCACAACACGCGTACCAGACGCTGGGCCAGCACACCGAGCAACGAGGACGACAGCAGGAACGGCTCGACGCCCATGTCGACCAGGCGGGTCACCGCGCCCACCGCGCTGTTGGTGTGCAGGGTCGACAGCACCAGGTGGCCGGTCAGCGAGGCCTGCACGGCGATGTCGGCGGTTTCCTGGTCGCGGATCTCGCCGACCATCACCACGTCCGGGTCCTGGCGCAGTATCGCGCGCAGGCCGCGGGCGAAGGTCATGTCGACGCGCGGGTTGACCTGGGTCTGGCCGATGCCTTCGAGGTAGTACTCGATCGGGTCTTCGACGGTGAGGATGTTGCGGGTGCGGTCGTTGAGGGTGACCAGGCCGGCGTACAGCGTGGTGGTCTTGCCCGAGCCGGTGGGGCCGGTGACCAGCAGGATGCCGTGGGGCTTGCGCAGGTTCTCGTCGAGCAGGCGACGGTCGCGCTCGCTCATGCCCAGGTGCTGCAGCGACAGGCGCCCGGCCTGTTTATCCAGCAGGCGCAATACCACGCGCTCGCCATTGGCCGAGGGCAAGGTGGAAACGCGGATATCGACTTCGCGGCCACCCACCTTTAGCGAGATACGCCCGTCCTGCGGCACGCGCTTCTCGGCGATGTCCAGGCGCGCCATGACCTTGACCCGCGATACCAGCAAGGCCGCCAGCTCACGCCGGGGCTCGATCACTTCACGCAGGATGCCGTCGACCCGGAAACGCACCACCAGGCGCTTTTCGAAGGTTTCCAGGTGGATATCGGAGGCGCCGGCCTTGATCGCTTCGCTGAGGATGGCGTTGATCAGGCGGATGATCGGTGCGTCGTCTTCCTGCTCCAGCAAGTCGCCAGATTCAGGGGTGAGCTCGGCCAGGCTGGCCAGGTCCATCTCGGCGCCGAGGCCCTCGGCCATCAGGCGGACTTCCGAGGAATCGCGCTGGTAGGCGTTGCTCAGGGCCTGCTCGAAGGCTGCCGGCTCCAGCCACTGTAACGGCAGCAATTGCCCGGCGAAGCGCTGCGCCTCGGCCACGGCATGCAGGGCCACACCCTGGCGGCAGGCCAGGCATGGGCCCTCGACGGCATTGAGGAACAGCACGCCGTGGCGCTTGGCGAAGGCGAATGGCAGGGAGCGGACAGGCAAGCCTGCCGGGGCCGCTGCTGCGGAGTGCGGATCGGTGATCATGCGCGGACCTGTTCCTGGGTCAGGGGGTGTTCTGTTCTTGTTGTTATGGGCGCGACAGAGCGGCCCAAGTTAACGGATTCGGTAGAAAAATAAAGGCTGGTTGTTGCGTTAAGCGCGACAGCGCGCGCAATTGTATGAATAGGGCAGCCGACAGCCCGGTGAATCCGGGGGCCTGAATAGAAAAGCCCCGGCAGGTGCCGGGGCCTTCTTTGCTGCGTGAGGCTTACTTGTCTTCGTTGCGCTGGTGCTTGAAGAACACCCCGCTGTCGCCAAAGGCCGAGGCGATCAGCGGCGAGGTCAGTTCGATTTCACCGACCTTCACCGCCCCGCTACGCCGTTGCTGGGCATAGGTACGGCTGATGGACGGAATGATCGAGGTCTTGATCTCCGCTGCGGTGGCGTACACCTCATACAGCTTGGTGCCTGCAGGCAGGGTTGCCAGGTCGTTGCGGAAGTCATGCGCGGTGCTGGAGAAGCGCGTGCGCAACTCGGCCTTGGGCACGAAGTAGATCTGCGTTGGCGCTTTCGGTGTAGCCACCGCCTGGCCGTTCTGTGCCACTTCGGCGAAGTCGTCCAGGCGCAGCAGGGTTGGCTTCAGGCTGACGGCCGAGAACAGCAGCGTGGTCCCCAGGGTGTCGTTGACTTCCGGCACCACGTACTGCGAGAGCTCGTTGGCGAAGAAGTTGTAGTTGTTGCCCTGGCCGCTGAGGCTGTACAGCGCGGAAACATTCTGCGACGGCTTGCCATCGACGAAGGCCTTCCACGCCAGCCCCGGCTGGAAGCCGTTGGCAACCGGATCACCCGCAACCGACAGGCGCAGCAGGCCGCTGTTGGCCCCTTGGAATAGGCCGGTGTAGGGGTTACCGGCGACGGCCACGAACTTCACCTTGGCCATCACGCCGTTGGGGTGCATGGCCTTCACATAACCGGCCGGAGTGACGTCACCGCGCTCCTGCACCTTTTTCCACAGCACTGCACCGATCAGCCCGCCGACATCCACCGGCGGAATCGCTGGCAGCTGGTCCGCCGCATACTGGGTACGCAGCGCGCCGTTGACCCACAGGTTGTCCATCTTGCCCTGCGCAGGCCAGCTCTCGTAGTCGGCGGGGATATTCAGGCCCCAAGGCTTGAAGGCGTTCTCCACGCCCACCAGGCTACTGCCCAGGTCGGGGAAGTGGCGGCGCAACACGTCGACCATGGTGCTGCTCTCGACCCAGGCCAGGCCCTCGGCGGTGTACACCTCCGGGCGATAGTCCTTGGTATAGAAACGGTCGGTCATCAGGCGGCGCGAGGCGTTCATGATGAAGATCTGGAACGCCGTTTCACCGAAGGCGAAGCCATCCGGACGCACGGTTTCAGCCAGTTGGCCGACCAGGGTATCGATCTGCTCGATATCGTTCTTGTACAGGCGCTTGAGCTGGGCCAGGGTGGCCGGATCGCTGGTCAGGTCCTCGAACTTGGTGATCGGATTGAGGCCGATCTCGCGGCGGAACTCGTTGTAGCGCGGCACGCCACGCTCCCGGTCACGCAGGACGTCGATGGTCGCCAGGTCGATGTTGCCCACCAGCGGCACGGACAGGTTGCGCAGGAAGTTCGGGTAGTTATGTAGCGTCAGCGAACCCGGGTTGGTGATGCCGAAGGAGTACCACAGGCGGTCCGGGTGTTCGTCGGCCAGCAGGTTCTCGGCGTCGCGATCACGCACGTCCGGCAGCGGCACCGAGCGCGAAACCAGGTTCGAGCCGATGTCGTAGATATCCACCTTGTCGCGCATCAGCGGGTGCATGCGGTACACCGAGACGAACTCCTCGGTGAGGCTGTATGGCACGCCGTGGTTGTTCGGGTTGGCCGAACCGACGATACCGCTCAGGGCATGGTCGATGGACGAGCTGCCGACGCCATCGGAGGCGTTGGGGTCGAAACCGAGGATGCGCTTGACGAAGGAATCCGACTTGGCCAGGTCCTCCTGGAGGGCCCGGACTTCCTGCTGGTAGGTGTCACGCGGCCCACCGGAACCGAGCAAGCCCCACCAGTTGGCGTACATGGCGCGTTCGGTGACCGGGTTGGCGATGACCGCCGGGGTCCATTCCACGGTGTGAATCTTGGCCATCAGCGCCGCGTTGACCAGGCGTGCGTGGTCGTACAGCCACTGGTCGGTCTGCCCCGGGTACTTCTGCTTGAGCATGGTGGCGATGGCATTGTGTTCCTTGGTGAACAGCTGGTGCAGCATGCTCAGCCCCACCCACCAGTTCTCGTTGAAACCGGTGATCGGCTTACCGCTGAGCAATTCGTGCGGCAGGCTGCCGTCGGCATTGATCTTCAGCTTGCCGTCGACGAAGGAACGCACCTTGTCGTTGGTTTCCTTGTTGCTGCCATACAGCTGCGAGCCGTCCCACCAGTGGGTGTTGTGGTTACGGTAGGTCTGCGGCTTGCCGGCGTCGGCGGCGGTACGGGTCGGGTCGGGCTGCGTGCGGCGCACCGACAGGCTGCCCGAGCCGAAGCTGTCGCCGGCAGGTAGTGGGATCTGGATCGGGTTGTTTTCGGCGTTGGCGCCGTGATCGACCCAGTCATGGATCATGAACTGGATCCACGATGCGGCAATGAAGTTGAGGCTCGGCGCCGGCTTGAATTCGCCGCGCGCCATCAGGCTGTTACTGACGTCCCGCGGGTTGGGCGTGAGCAGGGTGTCAGACTCGGTTTCGCCGCGCGTTACCGCTGGGTTCACGTTACGCCCGAATCGGCGGTACACCGAACCTTCAGCCGGGTTGCTGAGGATGTTGCAGGTGCCGTCCTCGGTACGGGCGACGCGACTTCGTGCGTCGCAGGTGATCGTCGCGTTGGCCTTTGGATAGTCCTCCACGTCGAACAGGTTGTTCTTGAACAGCGATTCGCGCTCGAGACTGAGCGCGATCAGGCCGGCGAAGATGCCCAGGGTGCCGAGCTTGGTCAAAGCTGGCCATGTGACCCAAACAGACATGACGGTATCTCCCGATTTTATTTTTGTAGGCATGAGATGCGTGCCGGGATGATCCGGCAGCCGGGAGAGTAGGGATTTGTCGCGGCCCCTCCCCCCCTCCCAGGGAGGGGCACGCCGCGATTCGTGCGCCGTTGGTCTGGCGAGCGGCGGGACCTAGCGCGGATGCACGCTGAGAATGGCCTCGGTGCGATTGGAGACGTTGAGCTTCGAGTAGATGTTCTTCAGGTGCCACTTGGTGGTGGACAGGGCGATGCCGGTGCGCGCGCTGATCTGCGTATTGGACAGGCCGCTGAGCAGGCAATCGAAGATTTCCACTTCCTTGCCGGTGAGCAGACTGGCGATATCCGGTACAGCGGCTGGGGCGGCGCTTTCGGTGACAAGGAACTCGGCGTAGGTCTCGCGGTACTTCTCCGGCACCTCCAGCAATCCCGACTGCAGCAGGCCGAGCACCGCTTCGGCGAAGCCCGGCGCCTCATCGAACACCGAGCGGTTGATATTGACGATGCCAAAGCGCTCGACCAGTTGCAGTAACGCGCGCAACTGTTCATCCCGGCTCAGTTGCGGCGCGCCGAGTACCAGCAGGTTGGCCTCAACCACCAGGGCGCGAGCGTTCATCTCGCTCTGCCGCAGCGACTGCGCCAATACGTTGAGAATGCGACTGGCACGCGGCTGGGCACCACGCATCACCAGCCAGTACACCGCAGCCAGGCCGTAGCGCTCCCAGCATTCGTCATAGGGCCGGGCGCGCTCCCACTCGCCGGCGGCCAGGCGCTCCTCGATGCCCAGGCGCTGGGCCAACGCATCCAGCGCTGCCGGGCGCCCCGCGAGAAAAGCCTGGCGCATGCTTTCCTGCGCCACCTGGCTGGCGAACCGTGCGTAGTTGCCCAGTTGCAGCACCCGTGAGAGCTGTTCCAGCAAGCGCCCCGCGCGGCCATGGGACTGGCGGCGATAGAGCAGGCGCGACAGGGTGATGTGCACGGTGGCGATGGCCTCGGTGGCCGAGGACGAGCTGACCACGGCCATCAGGTCTTCGCACAGCTGCTGGGCCGCGGCGAGTTGGTTCTGCTCGTACAAGGCCACCACCATCGCGGTGGCGCGATTGACCCAGGCCGGCGACGAGCGCTCGGTGCGCTGGTAGTCGCTGCACACATCCTTGCGCGCGCTGGTGGCGCGCCCGGCGTTGCGGTTGCACAGGGCGATGATCAGGTCGGCGTAGCTTTCCAGGAAGCTGTGCCCGGTCTGCGCCAGCAGCGCCTTGGCTTCCAGCGCCATGTGGATGGCCTGCTCCAGGCGGGCATTCATCAGGTGGTGGTAGGACAGCAGCGTCAGGGTCAGCGCCCGGACATTCGGTTGCACACCGGGCCCCAGCAGCGAGGACCAGCGCTCGCCAGGCACGAAACCGAGGTCGAACTGGAACAGTTCCAGATTTAGTGCCAGCAACTTGCGCGTCGGCTCATCCACGCTCGCTTCATCACTGGCACGGGCGAGCAACTCATCCAGGCAATAACGTGCCTGATGGAAGCGCCGCGACAGGGTCAGCGCATAAATCATCGGCACCAGCAGCCGGGGACGGGCAAATAGCTCGGTCTCGCTCAACGGCTCCAGCCACTTGAGCACATCGGCGAAGTGGCCGATGCGCACCCACTGCTCGCACGCATCCTCAAGCATCAGGTGGAACAGCGCCGGATCAGTGCAGCGCTGGGCGTGCAGCAACGCCTGCTCAAACTCGCCACGCTGGCGAAAACACTGCGCCGCACGCTGGTTGAGCCGGGCAATGCTGTGCGGTTGTTCGACGGCCAGGCGCTTGCCGAGGAAGTCATGCAGCAGCGCGTGGTAGCGATACCAGCCGGGTTGGTTTTCCACCGGCAGCATGAACAGCTCGCGACCGGCGATATCTTCCAGCAGCAGCGCCGAACCGCTGCGCTCGAGTACCTGGTCACAGAGGTCGCCATCGAAGCGCTCGAAGATCGCGCTGCTCAGGAAGAACTCGCGCAGGTGTGGCGACAAGCGTTTGAGCACCACATGGCCAAAATAGTCGACGATTTCCGGCTGGCTGCCGTTAAAGCGCTCCAGGGCGATGGTGCCGAAGCGGGCATAAGCCAGCAGCGCCACCTTGACCCCGGCCACCCAGCCTTCGGTCATGGCCATCAGGTTGTCGACGTAGGCCGGGCTGAGGCTCGGGCCGCCGAGGTGGGCGTTGAGTTGCTGGATCTGCCCTGCCGACAGGCGCAGGTCGTGCTGGTCGATGCTCAGCAGCTTGTTTTCCAGTTTCAGCCGGCTAAGGGGAAAACCTGGATGGTTGCGACTGGAGAGGATCACCCGGGTACTGGCTGACAGGCGCTCAAGCATGGTCGAGAGCACATCGAGAATGGTCGTCTGATTGATGTGCTGCAGATCATCGAGAACGATGTACAGACCGCCATCGATACGATCCAGGGCATCGGCCAGGTATTCACCGACCGCTTCCGGCGCCTGGTGCATGTCGCCGCCAAAGGGGTTGAACCAGGAGATATCGAAGTCTTCGACCTGGCCGCGAATGCACTCGGCCAGACGGCGAAAGAAGCGTACCGGCTCGTTATCCCGCGCCTGGATGGGGTAATACGCCACCGTACCCAAGGGGCGGCTGGCCTGCCAGTGGGCCAGCAAGGTGGACTTGCCGGAGCCCGCCGGCGCCAGCAGCAGCGTCAGGGGAAAGTGCTCGCAGTGGCTGAGCAGCTCCAGCAATTCCTCCCGGGCAAATCCGGGAGCAATGGCGGAAGACGGCTTGCGGTCGTCCATTTCAGTGGCTCTTCAGGCTTATTTTTATTGTTGTATGAACAGCTTTTGCCGGCTGATGATAACGGCCTGGCGCCGGGGAACACTGAAGCAGGTCACGCTTCCAGCAGCCCGCGCCGGTGCATTTCCACCTACGAATACGTGTACAACGCTGCCGCGCGGGCCTTTCGTCCAGTTAACTGAATTGTCGTGCTGTGCACCGTTTGTATGGACCCGGCGAGCATCCGTACGATTCTTGGGGTATGGTTGGCGCTGCTCCGAATTCCGGCAGTGGAGCCTGAGTCATCCCCTACCCAGGGACGCGCACGATTGAGGCGGGCAAACACAGACCACGATGCTGTGTCCCGCGTGGCAAAAAATAAGAAAAATGGGGGGAATACTGCATTGACCGCACCCGGCATCCGCCTACCTGGCTGGCTGCAACGCCATGGCGTATCCGTCCTGTTTCTGGTCGGTGTATGCCTCATCAGTCTGAGCCTGTCGCGCCAGATCATCGATTTCGTGCGCCTGTTGCGCAGCCCCGTGCCCGTTGCCAGTGAGGCCTCCGCCGCCGCCCAGCAACAGCCCATCTCGCTGGATCACCTGCAAGGGCTGTTCGGCACCCCGGTGCACCAGCAGGGCAACCAGGCCGCGCCGCCGACCAATCTGCAACTGACCCTGCTGGCTAGCTTCGTCAACCCGGACAGCCAGCGCTCCACTGCGATCATCCTGGTTGCCGGCGGCAAGCCCAAACGCCTGACCGTCGGCGATGAAATCAATTCCGGCGTGCGCCTGCAGGCCGTACACCAGGATCACGTGGTGCTCAGCCGCAATGGCCGCGATGAAAGCCTGCGCTTCGCCCGCTCGCGCAGCTCGCAGCCCAGCACCTATGCAGACCCCATGCAGCCGACCACCGAACAACTCGAGCAACTGCAGGACGAAAACGTGCAACTCCTGCAGCAGCACATGGAAGAACTCCGCCAACAAACGGATGACGATGGCAGCACGCCGCCGCCGACCGAAGCGCCTGAAGCCGAAACCAACCCATGACCCAGTCGAAACTCGCCTCGCCCAAACACCTGCCCCTCGCCCTGTGCCTGGCCATCAGCTGCCTGGCCGCGCCATTACCCAGGGTCATGGCCGCCGAAGCTGGCGCCACTGTGACCCAGCAGGGCGAAACCTGGACCATCAACATGAAGGATGCGGACATCCGCGACTTCATCGAACAGGTTTCCAGCATCAGCGGTGAAACCTTCGTCGTCGACCCACGGGTCAAGGGCCAGGTGACCGTGATCTCGCAAACGCCGTTAGGCCTGAGCGAGGTCTACCAGCTGTTTCTCTCGGTAATGAGCACCCACGGTTTCTCGGTGATCTCCCAGGGCGACCAGGCGCGCATCGTGCCCAACACCGAAGCGCGCTCCGATGGCTCCTACGGCGCCGGCAACGCGACCAACACCATGGAAACGCGGGTGATCCGGGTACAGCAGAACTCGGTCAACGAGCTGATTCCGCTGATTCGCCCCATGGTGCCGCAATACGGCCATCTCGCCGCCGTGCTGTCGTCGAATGCCCTGATCATCAGCGACCGGCCTGCCAACATCACCCGCATCGAGCAGCTGATCCGCCAGCTCGACCAGGCCAACCAGCAGGACTACAGCGTCTACGACATGCGTAACGCCTGGGTGGTGGATGCCGCCGAAGTGCTCAACAACACCCTTAACCGCGGCCAGGCGAAAGGCACCAGTGCCATTCAGGTGGTGGCCGACAGCCGCACCAACCGCCTGATCCTGCTCGGCCCACCGGAAGCCCGGGCCAAGCTGCTGGCCCTGGCCAAGTCGATCGACACCCCCTCCTCGCGCTCGGCCAACACCCGCGTGATTCGCCTGCGCCACAACGACGCCAAAGCCCTGGCGCAGACCCTCGGCGAGATCGGCGAGTCGCTCAAGGCTGCCGAAGGCGGTGGCGAGGCTGGCAGCACGGGCAAGCCGAAGCAGATGCTGATCCGCGCCGACGAAAGCCTCAATGCGCTGGTGATCCTCGCCGACCCGGAAACGGTGACCATGCTCGAGGACATCGTCCGCCAGCTCGACGTGCCGCGCGCCCAGGTTCTGGTGGAAGCTGCCATCGTCGAGATTTCCGGCGACATCCGCGACGCCCTCGGCGTGCAGTGGGCCGCCAAGAGCGACAACGCGATTGGTGGGGTGAACTTTGCCAACACCGGCATCTCCATCGGCACGGTGATCAACGCCCTGCAGGATGAAGCGGTCCCGGCGGCGCTGCCCAACGGGGCGATCATCGGCCTCGGCAACGGCACCTTTGGCGCACTGATCACCGCGCTATCGTCCAACAGCAAGAGCAACCTGCTGTCGACGCCCACGCTGCTGACCCTGGACAACCAGGAAGCGAAGATCCTCGTCGGCCAGAACGTACCCTTCCAGACCGGCTCCTACACCACGGCCACCGATGGCGCGAGCAACCCCTTCACCACCATCGAGCGCCAGGACATCGGCGTAACGCTGAAGGTCACCCCGCACATCAACGAAGGCGCCACCTTGCGCCTGGAGATCGAGCAGGAGATCTCCTCCCTGGTACCGGCCCCGGCCAACGTCACGGTGTCCGACGTGATCACCAACAAGCGCTCGATCAAGAGCACCATCCTGGCCAACGACGGCCAGGTCATCGTGCTCGGCGGGTTGATCCAGGACGACGTGACCCGCAGCGACTCCAAGGTACCGATCCTCGGCGATATTCCACTGCTCGGCCGCCTGTTCCGCTCCACCGAAGACACCCACGTCAAGCGCAACCTGATGGTCTTCCTGCGCCCTGCAGTGGTCCGCGATGCCAACGGCCTGGCCAGCCTGAGCAACAAGAAATACAGCAACATTCGCATACTCAGCCAGCCGATCGGCGACGAGCCGAGCCTGCTGCCGAGCGACCCGCAGCGCCTGTTCGACCACCAGAGCGACGAGGCTGCCATCGACCTGCGCCCTGCGCAGTGAGACCTCACCCCTCTCCGCCAAGGGAGAGGGGATTTGCTGAGCCATCCCCCAAACGAAACTGCCGCCAGGCGTGAGCATGGCGGCAGTCGGTTACAGCGCAGGGCAATCAGCCGTTACAGAGCGGCCAGACCGCGGGCCAAATCGGCCTTGAGGTCCGCAACGTCTTCCAGACCCACAGCAACCCGGATCAGGTTGTCGCGAATCCCCGCATTGGCGCGTTCCTGCGGCGACAGGCGGCCATGGGAGGTGGTCGCCGGGTGGGCGATGGTGCTCTTGGTGTCACCCAGGTTGGTGGTGATGGAGATCACCCGCGTGGCATCGATGAAACGCCAGGCCGCCTCTTTACCGCCGGCCACCTCGAAACTGACCACCGCGCCGAAGCCGCTCTGCTGACGCTTGGCCAGTTCGTGCTGCGGATGACTGGCCAGGCCCGAGTAGTAGACGCGCTCGATACCCGGTTGCTGCTCCAGCCACTCGGCCAACTGCTGGGCGCTGGCGCAATGCGCCTGCATACGCACGCGCAGGGTTTCCAGGCCCTTGAGGAACAGCCAGGCATTGAACGGGCTGAGGGTCGGGCCGGCAGTACGCAGGAAACCCACCACGCCTTCCATCTGCGCCTTGCGCCCCACCACCACGCCACCAAGGGCACGGCCCTGGCCGTCGATGTACTTGGTCGCCGAATGCATGACGATGTCCGCACCGAGCTTCAGCGGCTGCTGCAGCGCCGGGGTGCAGAAGCAGTTGTCCACCACCAGCAGGGCGTCGCGGGCATGGGCGATTTCCGCCAGTGCACGAATATCCACCAGCTCGGCCAGCGGATTGGATGGCGACTCGACGAACAGCAGCTTGGTGGTCGGCTTGAACGCCGCTTCCCAGCCGGCCAAGTCGGCCAGCGGCGGGTAGTCGACCTCGATACCGAAGCGCTTGAGGTATTTCTCGAACAGGCTGATGGTCGAGCCGAACACGCTGCGCGACACCAGTACGTGGTCGCCAGCGCTGCATTGGCTCATGACAATGGCCAGGATCGCCGACATGCCCGAGGCGGTGGCCACAGCCTGTTCGGCACCTTCCAGGGCAGCGATACGCTCCTCGAAGGCACGCACGGTCGGGTTGGTGTAGCGCGAGTAGACGTTGCCCGGCACTTCACCAGCGAAACGCGCAGCCGCGTCGGCGGCAGTGCGGAACACGTAGCTGGAAGTGAGGAACATGGCTTCGCCGTGCTCGCCTTCCGGCGTGCGATGCTGGCCAGCACGCACGGCCAGGGTGTCGAAACCGACGCCGTCGAGGTCACTGTCCAGCCGGCCTGCATCCCAATCCTGACTCATCGCCGCTTCCTCAGTCGTTGTGCAGATCGATGATCGCGCTGACCGCCTCGGCGGTGGCCTTGCTGGCGTCATTGCGCGCCTGCTCGATCTTGTTCAGGTAGACCTCGCTGACATCGCCGGTGACGTACTGGCCGTCGAATACCGCGCAGTCGAAGTGCTCGATCTTGACCTTGCCGCCACCGACCGCGTCGATCAGGTCCGGCAGATCCTGGTAGACCAGCCAGTCGGCACCGATCAGCTCGGCCACTTCCTCGGTACTGCGGCCGTGGGCGATCAGTTCGTGCGGGCTGGGCATGTCGATGCCGTAGACGTTCGGGTAACGCACCGCCGGCGCCGCCGAGCAGAAGTACACGTTCTTCGCCCCGGCTTCGCGGGCCATCTGGATGATCTGCTTGCAGGTGGTGCCGCGCACGATGGAGTCGTCCACCAGCATCACGTTCTTGCCGCGGAACTCCAGCTCGATGGCATTGAGCTTCTGCCGTACCGATTTCTTGCGCGCAGCCTGGCCGGGCATGATGAAGGTACGGCCGATGTAGCGGTTCTTGACGAAGCCTTCGCGGAACTTCACGCCCAGGTGATTGGCCAGCTCCAGCGCCGAAGTACGGCTGGTGTCCGGAATCGGGATGACCACGTCGATGTCGTGATCCGGGCGCTCACGCTGGATCTTCTCGGCCAGCTTCTCGCCCATGCGCAGGCGCGCCTTGTACACCGAGATGCCATCCATCAGCGAGTCCGGGCGGGCCAGGTAGACGTGTTCGAAGATGCACGGCGAGTACTGCGGGTTCTGCGCGCACTGACGGGTGTAGAGACGGCCGTCCTCGGTGATGTACACCGCTTCGCCCGGTGCCAGGTCGCGAATCAGGGTGAAACCGAGTACGTCGAGAGCGACGCTCTCGGAGGCGATCATGTACTCGACGCCGTTGTCGGTGTGACGCTGGCCGAAGACGATCGGGCGGATCGCATGGGGGTCGCGGAAACCGACCACGCCGTAGCCGGTGATCATCGCCACCACCGCATAACCACCACGACACCGGGCATGTACGCCCGCCACGGCGGCGAATACGTCTTCCTCGGTCGGTTGTAGCTTGCCGCGCACCGCCAGCTCATGGGCGAACACGTTGAGCAGCACTTCCGAGTCGGAGTTGGTGTTGACGTGGCGCAGATCGGATTCGTAGATCTCGCGCGACAGCTGCTCGACGTTGGTCAGGTTGCCGTTGTGCGCCAAGGTGATGCCGTAGGGCGAGTTGACGTAGAACGGTTGTGCCTCGGCCGAGCTGGAGCTGCCCGCAGTCGGGTAGCGCACGTGACCGATGCCGACCTGGCCCACCAGGCGCTGCATGTGGCGCTGCTGGAACACGTCACGCACCAGGCCGTTGTCCTTGCGCAGGAACAGCCGGCCGTCATGGCTGGTTACGATGCCGGCAGCGTCCTGGCCGCGATGCTGAAGCACGGTAAGTGCGTCATACAGAGACTGGTTGACGTTCGACTTACCGACAATACCGACGATGCCACACATGTGACGCAACCCCTACGTAATGAATCAGGCTAAATCTACAGGCTCTCGGGCAGTTTAGGCTGCGAGAACGCCTCTTTGAACGGCAGATCGGCCGGCGCACTGATACCACTCGCCAACCACTGACTGGACAAACTCAGAATCAGGTTTTTCGACCAGTCCGCCACCATCAGAAAATGCGGCAGCAAGGTCGATTGCTGCCACCACTGATCCTGCTGAACCGGCGCCAGGCTGACCAGCCCGACCAAGACCACCACCAGCAAAGCCCCGCGCGCTGCGCCGAAGACCATGCCGAGAAAACGATCGGTGCCCGACAGACCGGTTACCCGGATCAGTTCACCAATGAGAAAGTTGACCAGCGCGCCAATCAGCAGCGTCACCACGAAGAGCATGGCGCAGGCGGCGATAACGCGCATTGACGGGGTTTCGATGAATTCTGTGAGGTGCTGCGACAGCGCGCCGCCGAACATCCAGGCGACCACACCGGCCAGTATCCAGGTCACCAGCGACAAGGCTTCCTTGAAGAAACCGCGCTTCAGGCTGATCAGACTGGAGATGACGATGACGGCGATAATCGCCCAATCGACCCAAGTGAATGCCACGATGCTGCCTACAGACGGGAAAGGCGGCGGATTTTAGCAGAGCGGCCGGCGCCCGGTAACCCGGCCGGCCATATGACCTCGATAGATCAGCTCTTTTCTGGCTGGAAGCGCACCACGAAGCCATTCAGCTTGTGCTGGCGATTGAGCACATCGCGCAGGCGATCAGCTTCGGCACGCTCGATCACCGGCCCGACGAACACCCGATTCATCCCCTCGAAGGAGCGTACGTAGGCGTTGTAACCCTTGCTGCGCAGGGTTTGCTGCAGTTTGTCCGCGCCACTGCGACTGGACAGGGAGGCCAGCTGTACCGACCAGCTGACCGGCAGGCTGCTGGCATCCAGCTGGCTGGCCGGTGCCGGTGTAGCCGCTGGCTGGCTGGCTGCAGGCGCTTCGGGTACAGCGGCGGGAACGGCAGGCTCGCTCACCACCGGCTGCGAGTCTTGCGGGGTAGGTACGGGTTCGACCGGCGGCACTTCGTCCTCGGCTACCGGCTCCGGCACGGTCACCGGCTCCAGCTCCACCTGCGGTACAGCAGGGGCTGCGGGCATGGACGGAGCGTCGACCACTACCTGACGCAGCTCATCCTCGCGGGAAAACAGCATCGGCAGGAAGATGACCGCCAGCGCGACCAGTACCAGTGCGCCTACGATCCGCTGCTTGAGCCCTTTATCCAGCACCGCCATTTCCTGCCTCCGCCTGTTGCCCGAGCCACTCCAGCGCCTCGGCCACGCAATAGAAAGATCCGAACACGAGGATTTCATCCCCGGTCGTCGCCTGCTCACACTGTACCAGCAATGCCTTCGCGACACTGCCGCAAGCCTGCACATTGGCCGCAAGGTTGCGCAAGGTCGCCTCCAACTCCCCAACTGTTCGACTGCGCGGACTCGGCAAAGGTGCCACCGCCCAGTGACGCACCTGATCCAGCAATGGCTTGACCACCCCAATCAGATCCTTGTCCGCCAGCAAACCAAACACCGCCAGTCGCGGCGCCTGATCGACCCGCGCAGCCAGTCGATTGGCCAGGTAATCCGTAGCATGGGGATTGTGCCCAACATCCAGCAACAGAGTTAGCGACTTGCCACGCCAGCTCAGCGAACGCCGATCCAGTCGCCCAGTCACCCGCGTACGCCGCAAGGCTGCAGCCAAACGCTCGGGCTGCCAGGGCAGGCCAAGCACGGCATAGGCCTGCAGGGCCAGGGCGGCGTTCTCCATCGGCAGATCGAGCAGCGGCAAATCGCTCAACTGCAGTACCAGGCCATCGGCATTCAGGCCATGCCAGTGCCAGCTGTCGATCGCCACACGCAGGTTGTAATCGCGCCCACGCAGGAACAGTGGACAGTCCAGTTCGGCAACCCGTTCCAATAATGGCTGCGGCGGATCGAGATCGCCGCATAGAGCCGGACGCTCCGCACGGAAAATACCGGCCTTCTCGAACGCCACCGACTCGCGGGTATCGCCCAGCCAGTCCGCGTGATCCAGCCCGATACTGGTGACCAGGGCGATATCTGCATCGATCAGATTGACCGCATCCAGCCGCCCGCCCAGGCCGACTTCCAGCACCACGGCGTCCAGCCCGGCCCGCTCGAACAGCCAGAAGGCCGCCAGCGTGCCCATCTCGAAATAGGTCAGGGAAATTTCACCACGCGCAGCCTCAACGGCAGCAAACGCGGTGCACAGCGCTTCGTCACTGGCGTCGACGCCGTTAACCTGTACGCGCTCGTTGTAGTGCAGCAGGTGCGGCGAGCTGTAAACGCCAACCTGCAGCCCCTGCTCTGCCAACAGCGCAGCAAGGAAGGCACAGGTAGATCCCTTGCCGTTGGTACCGGTGACCGTAATCACACGCGGCGCCGGACGCCCCAGGCCAAGCCGGCGAGCCACTTCGCGACTGCGTTCCAGCCCCATGTCGATGGCGCTAGGGTGCAGTTGTTCGAGGTAGGTCAGCCAGTCGGCGAGGGTACGTTGCGGCATGGGAAGCTCTAGGCTGGAGTCGACAGGTGCTGCAATTGGGCGAGCAAGCTGCTCAGGCGCGGGCGCAGGTCATGGCGGGAGATGATCATGTCGATGGCGCCATGCTCCAGCAGGAACTCGCTGCGCTGGAAGCCTTCCGGCAGTTTCTCGCGCACGGTCTGCTCGATAACCCGTGGGCCGGCGAAGCCGATCAACGCGCGCGGCTCGGCGACAATCACGTCACCCAGCATCGCCAGGCTGGCAGAAACGCCGCCGTAGACCGGATCGGTCAGCACCGAAACGAAAGGAATGCCTTCTTCACGCAGACGCGCCAGAACCGCGGAGGTCTTGGCCATCTGCATCAGGGAGATCAGCGCTTCCTGCATGCGCGCACCACCCGAGGCGGCGAAGCACACCAGCGGGCAACGCTTCTCCAGCGCCACGTTGGCGGCCTGGACGAAGCGCTCACCGACCACCGCCCCCATTGAGCCGCCCATGAAGCTGAACTCGAAGGCACAGGTGACAATCGGCATGCCTTGCAGGGAACCGCTGATGGCCACCAGCGCGTCTTTCTCGCCGGTGTCCTTCTGCGCGGCACTCAGGCGATCTTTGTATTTTTTGCTATCGCGGAATTTCAGGCGATCTACCGGTTCCAGATCGGCACCGATTTCCTCGCGGCCTTCGGCATCGAGAAACAGGTCAAGACGTGTGCGCGCATCGATGCGCATGTGGTGATTGCACTTGGGGCAGACATCCAGGGTCTTTTCCAGCTCCGGACGGTAAAGCACGGCGTCGCAGGACGGGCACTTGTGCCACAGCCCTTCAGGCACCGAGCTCTTCTTCACCTCGGAACGCATGATCGAGGGGATCAGTTTTTCTCTCAACCAGTTGCTCATGCTCTCTCTCCGTAGCTGTTGCGAGGACGCTTGGCATCCCCGGCAAACTCATATTCATGGCCCGCTTAGGCGACCACCGCCAAACCTGGGTTCAGGATGGGTTATGGACGGCAGGCACTGCGCCCCCGTCACATCAGCCGCCACGCACCTCACGGATGAACGCGCGAACCTTGTCGGCGTCCTTGATGCCCTTGCTCACCTCTACCCCGCCACTGACGTCCACCGCATAGGGTTTGACTGCTGCAATCGCCGCCGCGACATTCTCCGGGGTCAGGCCGCCAGCCAGGATCACTGGCTTGGGCAAGTCCTGCGGCACCAGTGACCAGTCGAAGGCCAGGCCGGTTCCACCTGGAACCCCTTCCACATAGGTATCCAGCAGGATGCCCGAAGCGCTCGGAAACTCCGCCATCAGGGCCAGCAGATCATCACCCGGCTTGACCCGCAGCGCCTTGATATAAGGCCGCCCATAGCCCTCGCACTGCTCCAGGCTTTCATCGCCGTGGAACTGCAGCAGGTCCAGTGGCACATCCGCGAGGAGCTGCTGCAACTCGACTCGCGCGATATCGACAAACAGGCCCACCGTGGTCACGAACGGCGGCAATGCCGCGATGATCTGCTGCGCCTGCGCAACGCTGACCGCCCGCGGGCTCTTGGCATAAAACACCAGACCAATCGCATCGGCACCCGCAGCAACGGCTGCAAGTGCATCCTCGACGCGGGTAATACCGCAAATTTTGCTGCGAACAACGGCCAAGTTCAGGCTCCCTGCAGGGAAAATTCGATGGTAGCAAATGACCGAAAGAGTGGCTGGCGAAATTTCCGTGGCGGCATCAGGAGGCGAATGAATGACTACTCGCCCGCCATGACATCCGGAAGACCCGACAGGAAGTGCGGCCCCAGGTAGCGCTGCGGCAGCTCGAACTCGGCCGGATACTCAACCTGAACCAGATACAAGCCGTAAGGATGCGCGGTTACCCCGCCCGTACGCCGCACCTGGCTTTCCAGCACCTCGCCCGCCCACTCCACAGGGCGCTCGCCAGCTCCAATGGTCATCAGCACCCCGGCGAGGTTGCGCACCATGTGATGCAGGAAGGCATTGGCGCGGATATCCAGCACGATAAAGCGCCCGTGCTCGATCAACTCCAGGTGGTGGACGGTCTTGACCGGTGATTTGGCCTGGCACTGTCGAGCACGGAAGGCACTGAAATCATGGGTACCCACCAGGCACTTGGCAGCCGCACGCATGCGCTCGACATCCAGCGGACGATGGTTCCAGGTCACTTCTTCAGCCATATGGGCCGGACGGATGTGATCGTTGTAGATCACATAACGGTAGCGACGCGCCATGGCACTGAAGCGCGCATCGAAATGCTTCGGCATGACCTTGGCCCAGGTCACGCTGATATCCGGCGGCAGGTTCAGGTTGGCGCCCATCATCCAGGAATGCAGGGTGCGCTCGACCTGTGTATCGAAATGCACCACCTGGCCGCTGGCATGCACCAGCGCATCGGTGCGCCCGGCGCAGCTCAGCACCACCGGCGCACCACCGGCCACCTTGGACAGCGCCTTCTCCAGGCTTTCCTGAATCGACGGCACCCCGGCACGCTGGCGCTGGAAGCCGCGGTAGCGCGAACCCTTGTATTCGACTCCCAGGACAATCCTGGAAAAGCCGACGGCAGCCTCTTGGGCTGCCGTCGTCGGTATTGCATCAGACATGTATCAAACCAGTTTGGCGATCAGCTCACGTGCTTCCTGCTGCTGACCATCGTTACCTTCGGCGACTACTTCGTCGAGGATGTCACGTGCACCTTCGGTGTCGCCCATATCGATGTAGGCACGCGCCAGATCGAGTTTGGTAGCGGTCTCGTCGGTACCCGAGAGGAAATCGAAGTCGTCGTCCACATCCGGCTCCGCGGCGGTTGGCGCTGCAGCTGCCGGCAACAGGTCGTCATCCAGGCTGCTGCTCAGTTGATCGAGTTCGGCAGACACTTCTTCCAGTTGAGCCGAGAAGCTGTCCTGGGCGGGAGCGACCGGCTCATCGTCAGCCAGCGACAGATCGAAGTCGGAAGACAGATCCAGATCAGTCGACGCAGCAGGCGCTACCGGCTCATCATCGAGACTCAGCATGAAGTCATCGTCTGCGGCTGCAGCCGGCTTGCTGTCGGTGTCCAGATCCAGGCTGAAATCAGCCAGGTCATCGCCCAACGCCAGGGTATCGGCGGAGTTGTCACCCGCCATGTCCAGATCGAATTCCAGGTCAGCAGCCGAAGGCTCATCCAGGCTCAGGCCGAGATCCAGATCATCCAGCGCAGGCTGTGCTGCCGGCGCCGGGGTATCCAGATCGACGTCCAGATCATCCAGATTCAGGTCAAACGAATCATCCAGATCAGCGGAAGCGTTGTTGGCTACCGGCTCATCGATGCTCAGGTCATCAAGGCTGAAGCTGTCCAGTTCGTCCGCAGCAGCCAGACCACCCGCCGCCGCTACAGCAGCCATAGCCGGGTACTTGCCCTTGAGTTGGTCGACGGCGATGGAGGCACCACCGATCTCGCGCAGCTCCTGCTCCTGACGGGCGAAACCATCGCGATCGCCCAGCTCGGCACTGACTTCCATCAGCTTCAAGCGCAGGTCGCTGCGATGCGGCTCGTCATTGATGGCGTTCTGCAGCAGCTCGGCAGCCTGGTTGAACTTGCCGTAGGCGATGTAGATATCGGCTTCACCCAAGGCGTCACCGGTCTGCGCAGCAACACGCTCTTCAGCCTGCTCGCGGACCACGGTTTCCGAGGAGGAATCCAGACCGGCGAAGCTGTCATCCGGCATGTCCAAGTCGGCAGCGAAGCTATCCGAGTCATCGCCAACGCTGAGGCTATCCTGCAGCTCCGCTTCTTTCAGGGCATTGCGGCGCGACAGCACCATCAGGCCGACCAGCAGTGCCAGCAACGCACCGCCACCGACAGCGCCGAGCAGCATTGGGTTGCCCAGCAGCTCATCAACAAAACCTTGCGGTGCCGGCTCAGGTGCTTTCGGCGCAACAGTCTTGGCCGCCTGGGCTGGCTTCGGCGCTGCCGGCTTGGCAGCTGGAGCAGCGGGCTTGGCCGCCTCTACGGGTTTGGCAGCAGGTTCTTCGTTGTAGTTGTAATCAGGCTCGACCGGTTTGGCCGGCTCAGCTGGCTTGGCTTCCGCAACTGGCGGCGTGACAGCCTCAACTGGCTTGGTCGGCTCAGCCGGTTTCGGCTCCACAACCGCGGCAGCAGGCTTCTCGACTGCGGCAGCAGCAGCATTTTTGCCCTGCGCCAGATCTGTCTGCAGCTTGGCCAGCTGGTTATCCTTGAGGGCAATCAGCTTTTGCAACTTATCCAGTTGCCCCTGCAGATCGGTCATGCGGCCTTTCAGCTCATCGTTTTCACGACGGGTCGAATCAAGGCTTTCCTTGGTCACTGCCAACTGATCGTTCAGGGCCTTGCTATCGCCAGCGCCCTTCTCGCCATTGCCGGCAGCCTTGGCTTCGCCGGACACCAGCTTCAGGTTGTCTTTGACATCAGTCTTGGCTGGTGCGGCGCCAGCAGTGTCGCGTTTGGTGGCATCCAGTTGACGCTCACCGTTGGCGGCCAGGCTACGGCCTTCACGCCAGGCGTTGTTCTGCTCGCCAACCTGAGCGATGGCTTCTGCCTGGCTGCGCGATTTGATCTGCTGATCATCGGGTAGACGCAGTACCTGACCACTCTTCAAGCGGTTGATATTGCCGTCGACGAAGGCATTCGGATTGAGATCCTGAATGGCCAGCATGGCCTGATGCACGGAACCGCTCTGGCGGGTGCGCTGGGCGATTTCCCACAGCGTGTCGCTGGACGTGGTCTTGTACTGGTCGCTGTCAATCTTGCTGGCCGCTGCCGGTGCCGCCGGTGCTGCAGGAGCAACCGGGCGTGGGGCCGGTGCAACCGGGGCAGCCGCAGCAGGCGCTTGAGCTACCGGACGCGGCGCAGGAGCCGGAGCAGCAACCTGCGGACGCGGTGCCGGTGCAGCTACCGGCAGGCGCGGCGCAGCGGCGGCGGTTTGCGGCGAATAGAGTGGCGGGTCGAGCAGGAGGGTGTACTCGCGCAGCAGGCGGCCATTTGGCCACAGCACTTCGACGAGGAAATTCAGGTAGGGCTCGCGTACCGGCTTGTTCGAGGTCACGCGAATGACGCTCTTGCCGTTGGCCTTGATCACAGGAGTGAACTTGAGATCAGTCAAGAAGTACTGGCGATCAACGCCAGCCTTGGTGAACTCTTCGGGAGACGCCAGCGCCGGAATGACCTCGTTGGTCGCCAGGTCGCGCACCTCGAGCAATTCGATTTCCGCCACCAAAGGCTGGCTCAGCGAAGACTTCAGGGTCACTTCCCCGAGCCCAAGCGCATGTGCCGTACCGGAGGTCAGCGCCGAAGCAGCCGCAATTGCCAGCACCAGTTTGCGAACCCGAACCATAGCGTAATCCCTTGTTTTATCTTTTTTTCTCGATAATCGAGAGGATCTTGAAGACCACTGCCTGCACCCGCCTTACAGCGGTTCCCCGTCAGCGATCAGCCAAACCAGTATTGCCAAGCTAGAAAGATTCTTCAAATTTGCAGGTAAGTATCTTTTACAGATAGTGTTTTATCAACAACTCACCTATTTGCACAGCATTCAGCGCGGAGCCTTTTCGCACATTATCAGACGCAATCCACAAATTGAGTTCTGACGGGTCATCCAGCCCCAGACGCAAACGGCCGACATAGACCTCGTCCTGCCCCACGGCATCGCTGACCACGGTCGGATAGTCGCCCTCTTCCACCCGTTCGATGCCAGGCTGTTTATCCAGCAAATGCGCGGCCTGCGCAACATCCACAGGCTTCGCCGCCTGCAGCGAAACACTCAAACTGTCGCCAAAGAACACCGGCACCTGCACGCAACTGACCGCTACCTTCAGTTCGGCCACACCCAGCACCTGCTTCAGGTCCTGGGCGATACGCCGTTCCAGATGCGCATGACCACTGTCATCCACAGCGCCCACCTGGGCCAGAAGGTTGAAAGCAATCTGTTTATCGAACACCTTCGGCTCGAGCGGGCGCATGTTGAGCAGCTCGGTGGTTTGCTTGGCCAGCTCAGCGATACCTTCGCGCCCCTGGCTGGAAACCGCCAGTGCAGCAGTCAGGGTAATTCGCTGCAACGCCAGCACCGAACGCAGTGGAGCCAGAACCAGCGCCAACGCCGTCGCAGCCGGCGCCGGACTGGTCAGCAGGAATGGTGGCTGCAGCGTTTCCAGCAACTCTCCGTTGGCTTCCGGCACCAGACGGGGCGCTTCATCAAGGGGCAAGGCACCGCTCAGCTCGATGACGGAACAGCCCGCCGCTCGCGCCTTGGCGACGTAACTCGCGGCCACCGCTTCGCCAGCCGCGATAAAAGCCAGCTGCACCTTGGAGAAATCGAAATCTGCCAGCTCGCGCACGCGCAGGTTCTTGCCGCGAAAGGGTACCGACTGCCCGGCCGAGGCGCTGCCGGCCAGCAGATGCAGGTTGGTAACGGGAAATTCGCGCTCTTCCAGCAATTGCACGATGGTTTCGCCAATCGTGCCAGTGGCGCCGATCACGGCGATATCGAGGGACTTGGACATCAGGGGGAGCCTTACGCAGAGAGCCGAATGGCGGGCACTCTAACCCTCGCCTGGCGCCCAGGCAATTTGCTTGCCCGGGCAGAATGAAAAAGGGGCTGGTAGTAACCAGCCCCTTTTGCCATCAACGCTCCAGCAGGATGCGCAACATACGCCGCAGCGGCTCGGCCGCACCCCACAGCAGCTGGTCACCCACGGTGAAGGCGCCGAGGTACTGCGAGCCCATGTTGAGCTTGCGCAGACGCCCAACCGGCACGCTCAGGGTACCGGTAACGGCAGTCGGACCCAGATCGCGGATACTGGCTTCACGCTGGTTCGGCACCAGTTTGACCCAGGGATTGTGCTGGCTGATCAGGCCTTCGATGTCGCTCAGCGGCACGTCCTTGTTCAGCTTGATGGTCAGCGCCTGGCTGTGGCAACGCATGGCGCCGATACGCACGCACAGGCCGTCGACAGGGATCGGGCTCTTGTTGCGGCCGAGGATCTTGTTGGTCTCGGCCTGGCCCTTCCACTCTTCACGGCTCTGCCCGTTCGGCAGCTCCTTGTCGATATAGGGGATCAGGCTGCCAGCCAGCGGCACGCCAAACTGATCGGTAGGGAAGCTGTCGCCACGCATGGCCTCGGCAACCTTGCGGTCGATGTCGAGGATGGCGCTGGCCGGGTTGGCCAGGTCGTCGGCTACCGAGGCATTGATCGCACCCATCTGCTTGATCAGCTCGCGCATGTTCTGCGCACCGGCACCGCTCGCCGCCTGATAGGTCATGGCGCTCATCCACTCGACCAGGCCGGCTTCGTAGAGACCACCTAGGGCCATCAGCATCAGGCTGACGGTGCAATTGCCGCCGATGTAGTTCTTCACGCCGCCGTCCAGCGACTGGTCGATGACCTTGCGGTTGACCGGATCGAGGACGATGACCGAATCATCGGCCATGCGCAGGCTCGACGCCGCATCGATCCAGTAGCCCTGCCAGCCGGCTTCGCGCAGCTTGGGGAAGACTTCGCTGGTGTAGTCGCCGCCCTGACAGGTCAGGATCACATCGAGACTCTTCAGCTCGTCGATGTTGTAGGCATCCTTCAGCGGAGCAATGTCCTTGCCCACGGCAGGGCCCTGGCCGCCAACATTGGAGGTGGTGAAGAACACCGGCTCGATCAGGTCGAAGTCACGCTCTTCCAGCATGCGCTGCATGAGCACCGAACCGACCATACCGCGCCAACCGATCAGACCTACACGTTTCATAACGACTCACACCTTTATAAACAGCCCGCCGGCATTGTCCCGACGGGGCTGGAAAGATTACAGACTGCGCAAAGCCTCGACCACCGCATCACCCATGCCGGCAGTACCGACCTGGGTCATGCCCGCCGAGAAGATGTCGCCGGTACGTAGGCCCTGATCCAGCACCTTGCTCACCGCCAGTTCGATGGCGTCGGCCGCCGCGCCCTGGTTGAAGCTGTAGCGCAGCATCATCGACACCGAGAGGATGGTCGCCAGCGGGTTGGCAATACCTTTGCCGGCGATATCCGGGGCCGAACCATGGCACGGCTCGTACATGCCCTTGTTGTTGGCGTCCAGCGAAGCGGACGGCAGCATGCCGATGGAACCGGTGAGCATGGAAGCCTCATCCGACAGAATGTCGCCGAACATGTTGTCGGTGACCATCACGTCGAACTGCTTGGGTGCGCGCACCAGCTGCATCGCCGCGTTGTCGACGTACATGTGGCTCAGCTCGATATCCGGGTAATCCTTGGCCACTTCCTCGACCACGGTGCGCCACAGCTGGCTGGAAGCCAGGACGTTGGCCTTGTCCACCGAGCAGAGCTTCTTGCCGCGCACGCGGGCCATGTCGAAACCGACCTGGGCGATGCGGCGGATCTCGCTTTCGCTGTACGGCAGGGTGTCGTAGGCATGACGCTCGCCACTCTCCAGCACGCGGTTCTCACGCGGCTGGCCGAAGTAGATGCCGCCAGTCAGCTCACGCACGATGAGGATATCCAGGCCCGCGACCACTTCCGGTTTGAGGCTGGAGGCGTCGGCCAGTTGCGGGTAGAGGATGGCCGGACGCAGGTTGGCGAACAGCCCCAGCTGCGAGCGAATTTTCAGCAAGCCGCGCTCCGGGCGGATGGCCGGGTCGATCTTGTCCCACTTCGGCCCGCCGACCGCGCCGAGCAGGATGGCATCTGCAGCGCGGGCACGCTCCAGGGTCTCATCAGCCAGCGGCACGCCGTACTTGTCTACGGCAGCACCGCCCAGCTCGTCGAACGACAGCTCGAAACCCAGGCTGTACTTGTCGTTGGCCAGCTGCAGCACCTTGACCGCCTCGGCCATGATTTCCGGGCCGATACCGTCGCCAGGGAGAACCAGAATCTGCTTGCTCATGCTTTCCTCTCAAACGGCGCACGCTGCGCCAACAAAATGATCAACGCTCGGCCCACAACACCAGCACGTCCGTGCTGAAGGAGCCGTCGTCGGCAATCTCGAAATACTCACGAACCTCTTCACCCACCGCGACCTGCAAGGCGCGGATGGCCTGGCGCAGGATCTCCGGGGTGCGCATGCGCTCGACCCAGCTGGCGAACTCCAGGCGCAGCCGCTGGCGCGTGCTCGCCGTGATCACCAGACCGGCATCGCCGACCAGACGCGCCCACTCAGCCGGCGAATAGTCGCGCACATGGCTGGTATCACGCAGCAACTCCACGGCCTGCAGGTGGGTATCCAGCAACGGCAAGCCGGGAGCGGCCACATCGATGAATGCCGCCACGCCGCCAGGCTGCAGCACACGCCGCACTTCGCGCAGGGCCTGTCCGACATCACGCCAGTGGTGCGCCGAATAGCGACTGAAGACGAAATCGAACTCAGCGTCGGCGAACGGTAAGCGCTCGGCCATGCCGCACGCGGTACGCACATTGTCCAGGCCACGCTCGGCGGCGGTGGACGCTACCACATCGAGCATCTGCTGGGACAAGTCGTACGCCACCACTTCGCCGGCCAGCGCAGCGACCTGGAAACTCACATGCCCGGCACCGCAGCCCAAGTCCAGCACCCGCGCCGCATCGACCTGCGCAACGCGCTCGCGCAGCTGAGCGAACTCCGTGCCCTGCGCATGCACAGCACTGCTGAGATAGGCCGCAGCCTGCTCACCGAACTGACGTTCAACCACCTGTACGTGAGTGCTCATGCGGATTCTCCTCCCCGATTACGACTCAGCCGTGTACCGGCACGCCATAGCTCTGGACGATGCGCTGGTCCTGCTCAACTTGGGAAAACAGCTCCCAGTCGAGGCCATTGACATCCCGTGTGCTGGAGTAGCCGCTCACCTGGTCATCCTCGAAGCCAACATGGCGCAGTCGACCGCCCTGCCCCACCTGCTGGTTGATCGAGAAGTTCAGCAGCTCGGTACGCCACATGGCGTACTGCCCCGGCACCACCACACTGGCCGGCTGGCCGAGGCGCTGGTTGTAGTCGGCGATGGAGGCCTCCAGATTTTCCACCGCCAGGGCTATATGGAAACGCTTCATCGCCAGCGTCCTTACTTGAGCGAACCGAACAGCCAGGGATTGCGCTGCTGGTAGCTGCCCTCGAACGCCTTGATCGCCTCGGCGTCCTGCAGGGTCAGGCCAATATCGTCCAGGCCATTGAGCAGGCAGTGCTTGCGGAAGGCATCGACCTCGAAGTGGTACTGCACGCCGTCCGCACGGGTCACGGTCTGCGCCTGCAGGTCAACGGTCAGTTGATAACCCTCGGCAGCCTCGGCCTGCTGGAACAGCGCATCGACTTCGTCTTCCTTGAGGATGATCGGCAGCAGGCCGTTCTTGAAGCTGTTGTTGAAGAAGATGTCGGCAAAGCTCGGCGCGATGATGGTACGGAAACCGTACTCTTCCAACGCCCACGGGGCGTGTTCACGGGACGAGCCACAGCCGAAGTTCTCGCGGGCCAGCAGTACGCTGGCGCCCTGGTAGCGCGGGAAGTTCAGCACGAAGTCTTTGTTGAGCGGGCGACCGGAACTGTCCTGGTTCGGCTGCCCGACATCCAGGTAACGCCACTCGTCGAACAGGTTCGGGCCGAAGCCGCTGCGCTTGATCGACTTGAGGAACTGCTTGGGAATGATCTGATCGGTGTCGACGTTGGCGCGATCGAGCGGCGCAACGAGGCCGGTATGTTGAGTAAAAGCTTTCATGTTCCGCCTCCTCAGGCCTGCATCAGTTCGCGTACATCGATGAAACGACCGGTCACCGCCGCCGCCGCGGCCATCGCCGGGCTGACCAGGTGAGTCCGACCGCCGGCGCCTTGGCGCCCTTCGAAGTTGCGGTTGGAGGTGGACGCACAATGCTCGCCGTTGCCCAGCTTGTCCGGGTTCATCGCCAGGCACATGGAACACCCCGGCTCACGCCATTCGAAGCCCGCGGCGATGAAGATCTTGTCCAGCCCTTCTGCCTCGGCCTGCGCCTTGACCAGGCCGGAACCTGGCACCACCAGCGCCTGCTTGACGGTACTGGCCACCTTGCGCCCCTTGGCCACTTCGGCAGCGGCGCGCAGGTCTTCGATGCGCGAGTTGGTGCAGGAACCGATGAACACGCGATCCAGTTGGATATCGGTGATCGCCTGGTTGGCAGTCAGGCCCATGTATTTCAGGGCGCGAACGATCGAGTCACGCTTGACCGGGTCGGCCTCGGCGGCCGGGTCCGGCACACGCTGATCTACAGCCAGGACCATTTCCGGCGAAGTGCCCCAGCTGACCTGCGGCTTGATCTCGGCGGCGTCCAACTCGACCACGGTGTCGAACACTGCATCGGCGTCGGACACCAGATCGGCCCAAGCGGCCACGGCCTTGTCCCAATCGGCGCCTTTCGGTGCGTACGGACGGCCCTCGACATAAGCGATGGTCTTCTCGTCCACCGCCACCAGGCCGACGCGGGCACCGGCTTCGATGGACATGTTGCAGATGGTCATGCGCCCTTCCAGCGACAGTTCGCGAATCGCGCTGCCGGCAAACTCCAGGGCGTGGCCGTTGCCACCGGCGGTGCCGATCTTGCCGATTATCGCGAGGACGATGTCCTTGGCAGTGACGCCAGCCGGCAACGTGCCTTCGACACGCACCTGCATGTTCTTCATCTTCTTGGCGACCAGGCACTGGGTGGCGAGCACGTGCTCGACCTCGGAGGTACCGATACCGTGGGCCAAGGCGCCGAATGCGCCGTGGGTCGAGGTGTGCGAGTCGCCGCAGACCACGGTCATGCCTGGCAGCGTGGCGCCCTGCTCCGGGCCGACCACGTGGACGATGCCCTGGCGCACGTCGTTCATCTTGAACTCGAGGATGCCGAAGTCATCGCAGTTCTCGTCCAGGGTCTGCACCTGGATGCGCGACACCTCGTCGGCGATCGACTCCAGACCGCCCTGGCGCTCGGCACGGGTAGTCGGTACGTTGTGGTCCGGCGTGGCGATGTTGGCGTCGATGCGCCATGGCTTGCGCGCAGCCAGGCGCAGCCCCTCGAAGGCCTGCGGCGAGGTCACTTCGTGGAGGATCTGCCGGTCGATGTAGATCAGCGACGAACCATCGTCGCGGCGCTTCACCTCGTGCATTTCCCAGAGCTTGTCATAGAGCGTCTTGCCGGCCATCAGAACGTCCTCATCAGCGGTTTGGTGGCGAAAGGTCTATAGCCCTTCTGCCTATGTGGCGATCCTAGGGACTTGCATCAAATAACTCCAATTCATAATTTTTATTCAAAGCATTCCTGACAGGAATGCTTTGCCGATATGCTGACGCCGACGCCTTGATCAGCCCGGAGTGCCCATGGACCTGGCCAACCTGAATGCCTTTATTGCCATCGCCGAAGCCGGCAGCTTTTCCGAAGCCGGCGAGCGCCTGCACCTGACCCAGCCTGCCGTGAGCAAGCGCATTGCCGGCCTGGAACAGCAGCTCAATGTGCGCCTGTTCGACCGCCTGGGCCGTGAAGTCAGCCTGACCGAAGCCGGTCGCGCCCTGTTGCCGCGGGCCTACCAGATCCTCAATGTGCTGGACGACACGCGCCGCGCGCTGACCAACCTCAGCGGCGAAGTCAGCGGCAGGCTAACCCTCGCCACCAGCCACCACATCGGCCTGCACCGACTGCCGCCACTGCTGCGCGCCTTCACCCGCGCCTATCCGCAGGTGGCCCTGGACATTCAGTTCCTCGATTCCGAGGTGGCCTACGAGGAAATCCTCCACGGCCGCGCCGAGCTGGCCGTGATCACCCTGGCCCCGGAAACCCGCGAACCGGTACGCGCCGTGGCGGTGTGGGACGACCCGCTGGACTTCGTCGCCGCCCCCGAGCACCCGCTGGTACGCAATGGCACCGCCAGCCTGGCCGATGTCGCACGCCACCCGGCGGTTTTCCCCGGTGACAACACCTTCACCCACCACATCGTCCGCCGCCTGTTCGAGGCCCAGGGCCTGACGCCCAACATCGGCATGAGCACCAACTACCTGGAGACCATCAAGATGATGGTTTCCATCGGTCTGGCCTGGAGCGTGCTGCCGCGCACCATGCTCGACGAACAGGTCACACGCCTGCCGTTGGCCGGGATTCAACTGCAGCGCCAGCTCGGCTACATCGTGCACACGGAACGAACCTTATCCAACGCAGCCAAAGCCTTCATGCAGCTTCTCGATGAGCAGCGCGCAACGCTTGCCTAGAGGCCGAAACTGCGGCTAACGTGGCGACATAACGATAAGAAAAGGCTCCTGCATGCCCCAGTCACGCCAGTTTCCGCCAGGCGTCCGCGCCTTGCCGTGCATCGGATGAGCCCGCAATGCCGAAATCCGTAAAACCTCAGCCGCCGCTGCCCTTTATTCCCGCCCTCGACCCCGCCGAGTTCGAAAAGACCTGGCATGACGCTCCGCGCCTGCTCGCCGCCCTCAATGGCGCGCACCTGGGCGCCTGGTACTGGGATATCGAGAGTGGCCGCGTCAGCTGGTCGCGCGGCGCCCAGGCGCTGTTCGGCCTCGACCCCAAGCTCCCATTGCAGCAGCGCATCGACTACATCGAACTGATTCCCGAAGAGGATCGCCCCGACGTCATCAGCCTGTTCCAGTCGATCCTCGCCGGCCGCCCCAACCCCACCGCCCTGCGTCACCGCATCCGCTGGCCTGACGGCAGCCTGCACTGGCTGGAAATCACCGGCCGCCCGCAGACCGACGAATCCGGCAAGCAGCAGGTGTTCGGCGTAATCCGCGACATCACCGCCCAGCAATCCCGTGGCGCGGCCCTGGCCGAGTCCGAGCGGCGCTTCTCCAGCCTGTTCCAGCTCAGCCCGGATGCGGTGATGCTGGTACGTTTCGACGATGGCCGCATCATCGAGGCCAACCAGCACTTCGCCGCCGTATTCGGCTGGAGCGCCGAAGAGGTCGTCGGCAAGCACACCAGCGACCTGCAGATCTGGGCCCACCCGGAGCAGCGCGCGGACATGCGCGAACAGGCGCGCCAGAGCCAGGAACCAGTGGTACTGGAAGTGCAGTTGTGCGCCCGCGACGGGCGCCTGATCAATGGCCTGCTCAGCAGCCAGTACCTGGAGCTCGACGGCCAGGCCCTGCTGCTCAGCACCTTCCTCGACACCAGCGAACGCAAGCAGGCCGAGGCTGCGCTGCGCGCCAGCGAGGAGAAGTTCGCCAAGGCCTTCCTGCACACCCCCGACGCGGTGGTCATCACCGACCGCCACGACGGCCGCTTCATCGAGATCAACCCGGCCTTCGAGCGCCAGTTCGGCTGGAGCAAGGCCGAAGCCGTGGGCCGTACCTCGCTGGAACTGGGCCTCTGGGCCCGTGCCGCCGACCGGCAGAAGATGCTCGACGCCCTGGACCAGGACGGCAGCTTCCAGAATCTGGAAATCGAGCTGTTCAGCCGCAACGGCCAGCGCACCCACAACCTGCTGTATGGCGGCGAAATCGAGCTGGACGGGCGCAGTTGCCTGGTGCTCAACGTGCGCGACATCAGCCAGCAGCGCCAGCAGGAACAAGAGCTGCTGGAAAGCCGCGAGCGCCTGACCCTGGCTCTGGACTCGGCCAACCTCGGCACCTGGGACTGGCACATCCCCAGCGGCATGCTCTATGGCTCGGCCCGCGCCGCGGTCCTGCATGGCCTGCCAGCCGAGCCCTATCACGGCGAATTCGATGCGTTCTTCCGCTGCGTACCGGAAGACGATCAGGCCGCCATGCGCAAGGCCTATCGCGAACTGGTCGAAGGCCAGCGCCAGGAATACCAACTGACCTACAGTGCCTGCTTCCCCAACGGCGAGCTGCACTACCTGGAAAGCACCGCCAAGCTCTATCTCGACGAACAGGGCCGCCCCCTGCGCATGGCCGGCATCCTCATGGACATCAGCGAGCGCATGCAGCGCGAGCAGCGCCTGGCCGCCTCCGAGGAAAAATTCTCGGCGCTTTTCCAGGCCAGCCCGGAGCCGATCTGCGTGTCGCGCGTGCCCGACGGCGCCTTCATTGAGATCAACCCCAGCTTCACCCAGACCTTTGGCTGGAAGCCCGCAACGCTGATTGGGCAAAACGCCCTGGAAGTCCACTTCTGGGTCGACGAGCAGCAGCGCCAGAAACTGGCCCAGCAGCTGATCCGCGACAAGCAGCTGAACAACGAGATCGCGCGCTTTCGCAGCCAGGACGGCCAGGAGCTGACCTGCATCATTTCCAGCCGCTACATCCACGTCCAGGGTCAGCGCTGCCTGACCACTACCTTCCGCGACATCAGCGAACGCCAGCAGGCGGAAGCCGCGCTCAAGGCCAGCCAGGAGAAATTCGCCAAGGCATTCCACTCCAGCCCGGACGCCATCACCATCACCGAGCGCGACAGCGGCCGCTTCATCGAGGTCAACGAAGGCTTCTCCCGCCTCACCGGCTACCGCAACGAGGAAGTCATCGGCCGCACCGCCCACGAACTCGAGGTCTGGAACAACGACGAGGAGCGCGCGCGCATGGTCGACGCCATCCGCCGCGACGGCCGCGTCTACCACCTGGAAATGCACGGCATGCACCGTGACGGCAGCTCGCGCCTGGTGGAAGTCTCAGTCGAGCCGATCGAGCTCAACGAAACGCCCTGCCTGCTGCTCACCGCCCGCGACATCAGCGAACTGAAGAGCGCCCAGGCCCAGGTGCACCACCTGGCCTACCACGACCCGCTGACCAACCTGCCCAACCGCGCCCTGCTGATGGACCGCCTGGTGCAGCAGATCGCCCTGCTCAAGCGCCACGACCTGCATGGCGCCCTGCTGTTCCTCGACCTCGATCACTTCAAACACATCAACGACTCACTCGGCCACCCGGTCGGCGACGCCGTGCTGAAGATGGTCACCGCGCGCCTGGAAGCCAGTGTGCGCGAGGAAGACACGGTGGCACGCCTGGGCGGCGACGAGTTCGTCGTGCTGCTCTCCGGCCTGGAAGGCAAGCGCCGCGAAGTCACCCAGCAGGTGCGCAAGATCGCCGAGAAACTGCGCAAGCTGCTGGCCGAGCCCATGCTGATCGACGGTCATCGCCTGCAGGTGACGCCGAGCATCGGTATCGCCCTGATTCCCGATCACGGCGACAACCCGACCGACTTGCTCAAGCGCGCCGACATTGCCCTGTACCGGGCCAAGGACACCGGGCGTAACACCTCGCAGGTGTTCCGCCAATCCATGCAGGACGCCGCCAGCGAGCGCCTGCGCCTGGAAAACGACCTGCGCCAGGCCTTGCTGCGCGGCGAGTTCGAGCTGCATTTCCAACCCCAGGTGGACGCTCGCAGCGGCCTGATAGTCGGCAGCGAAGCGCTGCTGCGCTGGACCCATCCGACACTCGGCCCGCAGTCCCCCGCCCAGTTCATCCAGGTGCTGGAAGAAAGCGGGCTGATCCTCGAAGTCGGCGCCTGGGTGCTCACCGAAGCCTGCCACGCCAACGCGCGCATGCTGCGCGACGGCCTGGTGAGCACGCAGAGCTTCCAGCTGTGCGTGAACATCAGCCCCCGCCAGTTCCGCCAGAACGGCTTCGTCGAACTGGTCGAGCGCTGCCTGCAGGACAGCGGCCTGCCGAGCCATATGCTCAAGCTGGAAATCACCGAAGGCATCGTGATCCAGAACGTCGACGACACCATTGCCAAGATGCACCGCCTGAAGAAGATTGGCGTCAGCTTCGCCATGGACGACTTCGGCACCGGCTACAGCTCGCTGACCTACCTCAAGCGCCTGCCGGTGGATGTACTGAAGATCGATCAGTCGTTCGTGCGGGACGCCACCACCGACCCCAACGATGCCGAGATCATTCGCGCCATCGTCGCCATGGCCCGCAGCCTCAACCTGGAAATGATCGCCGAAGGCGTGGAGCAACCCGAGCAGCTGGAGTTCCTGCAGCAGCAGGGCTGCCACTTCTATCAAGGCTACCTGTTCAGCAAACCCCTGCCGCTGCCGGCGTTCCAGGACCTGCTGCGGCACAACCGCCAGCCGGCGATAGCGCGCTAGCCATGCAGAAACGACAAAGGGCGCCCGAGGCGCCCTTTGTTTTTGGCTATGTCCCAATAGCGTGTTGCGTCATCTGACGAGCCGCCTCCCGTGCTGCCGAATGCCTCTGGATTCCCGCCTGCGCGGGAATGACGGAGTGGGTGGGACGACGATATGCCACCCCCCTACCTCGTCATTCCCGCGCAGGCGGGAATCCAGCTCGGCGCTGAGCGAGCGAGGGGCAACACGCTATTGGGATTACCGCAACACTCAGCTTTGCAGAGCCGGCTTCTGGCTGGCGATTGGAATGCGCTTGGCCTTGGCTTCTTCCGGCACGATGCGCACCAGGTCGATATTGAGCAGGCCGTTGAGCAGGCTCGCCGCCTTGACCTCGATATGGTCGGCCAGGCGGAACGACAGCTTGAAGCCACGCTGGGCAATGCCCTGATGCAGGTAGGTCACGCTCTCGGCGCTACGCTCGCGCTTGCCGCCGCTGACGGTCAGCACGCCACGTTCGACTTGCAGCTCCAGGTCTTCATCCTGGAAACCGGCGGCCGCGACAACGATGCGGTACTGGTCATCGCCATGCTTCTCGACGTTGTAGGGCGGATAAGAGCTGCCCGCGTCATTGTTGCGCAGGGCCGATTCGAACAGGTCGTTGAAACGGTCGAAACCAATGGAATGGCGAAACAGCGGAGCCATGGAAAAGGCGGTAGTCATGCAACATCTCCTGAAATTCAGCGAGTCGATTGAGTACGGGACCCGACTTCGGCATCCCGTATTCCCTAGATAAGGACGCCGCAAAAAATTTCAAGAGACCGTCAATCCGCCCACTTCATCCACTCATCCACGTGCCGTTCAGAGCACCTCGGCGCAGCGCTCCTCAAGAGCAAAGGCGCTGGTATTCACACAACCCAGCAGTGCGTCGATGCGCGCGCAATCGTTCTCCCGGCGCAGTGCCGTGAACAGCTCGGTCGCCTGCGGATAGCTGCGGGTCAGCATGGCCAGCCACTGCTTGAGCCTGCCCGGCGCGTAACGGGGAGCGATCTTGCGTCGCGCCTGCAGCCAGAAGTCGCGCAGCAGCGGCTGCAGCTCTTCCCAACTCATCGGTGCCAGCGCCTGCCCAGCGCGCGCGGCGGCGATCTGCCGGGCCAGGTCCGGACGCGACACCAGGCCACGGCCGAGCATGATGTCCTCCGCACCGCTGACTTCGCGGCAGCGCTGCCAGTCCTCGACGCTCCAGATTTCACCATTGGCATAGACCGGCACCGCCACCACGTCCTGCACCCGCGCCACCCACTCCCAGTGGGCCGGTGGCTTGTAGCCGTCAGCCTTGGTCCGCGCATGCACCACGATCTGCGCCGCGCCGCCGTCGGCCAGGGCCCGCGCACAATCCAGCGCGCCATCCGGGCTGTCGAAGCCCAGGCGCATCTTCGCCGTCACCGGAATCTCGCACGGCACTGCCCGGCGCACCTCGCAGAGAATCGCATGCAGCAGCTCCGGCTCCTTGAGCAGCACCGCACCGCCGCGCGACTTGTTCACCGTCTTGGCCGGGCAACCGAAGTTGAGATCGATCACCGGCGCCCCCAGTTCGCAGGCATAGGCGGCGTTTTCCGCCAGGCACTGCGGATCGGAGCCGAGCAGCTGTACCCGCACCGGCGTGCCACTGCGGGTGCGTGAGGCAGAGCCCAACTCAGGCGCCAGCTTGCGAAAGTGCGAGGCCGGCAGCAGGCGGTCACTGACGCGAATGAACTCGGTCACGCACCAGTCGATGCCACCAACACGGGTAAGCACGTCGCGCAGAATCTCGTCGACCAGGCCTTCCATGGGCGCCAAGGCAATTTGCATGGGACTGTCCGGAAAAAAGGGCGCGTAGTTTAAGCTGTAGCCGGCGCCGCGCAAGATTTCCCCGACGGCGGCCGGGCCTCGCGGCCCCTACAAGGAGTAACCCATGCGCCACGCTCTACTGCTCGCCCTGAGCCTGATCTGCAGCACCAGCTTTGCCGACGACACTGTGCCGCGCGGGGTGAAGGTCGTGCCCAGCAACGCCGTGCCCGGCTCGCCCGGCCGGCTGATCTTCAGCCGCGACAGCAACGCGCCGAACGCCTGCGACGTGGACATCTACGTGAACCTGCAACGGGCCGCCAGCCTGGGCCCGGGCAAAAGCACCATGCTCGACCTGCCTAGCGGCCAGATCAGCGTCTCCGTGGCGCTGTCCTCCGCCGGCTATTGCGGCGGCAACGGCCCGGGGCCATCGCAGTCGGTGCTGATCACCCCGGGTGAAACCCGCCAGTTCGCCATCAAGGTACAACCAGGCCAGGTATTTCTCGCGCCGATGCTCAACTGAGCCCCAGACCCGGCCTCTTACAGCTGCAACGGATAGGGCTCCAGCACCGCCGGACCATAGCCCTCGATGAACTCCACCGGCATGCGCTTGGGCTTGCCGGTGGACAGTTCGATGCAGACGAAGGTGGTCTGCGCGCGCAGCAGGGTGGTGGCATCAGCCGGTCGCCAGAGCTGGAAGCGCCGAGTCATCTTCAGGCGCTGGTCGGACTCGATGATCCAGGTGGCCATCTGCAGCTCTTCGCCCTCATAGGCGCTGGCCAGGTAATCGATCTCATGGCGCAGTACCGCCATGGCGCGGTCCAGACGGCGATACTCAGCCAGATCCAGCCCCAGATGCTGTGAATGACGCCAGGCGCAACGCTCCAGCCAGCTTACATAGACCGCATTGTTGGCATGACCGAGGCCATCGATATCCTCGGCGGCGACGCTCAGGTCGATGACGAACGGGGTCGGCAAGTCCCAGCTCATGGCTTGACCTCCACCGTGGCCGCCAGGGCGCAGGCTTCGCTGGTGAGCTGGGTGATCTGATCCCAGGCACGCGCGCGAATCAGGTTGTCCGGGGCAATCCAGGTGCCACCGACGCAGGCCACGTTGGGCAAGCGCAGGAAGCTCAGCAGGTTGTCTGCGGTGATGCCGCCCGTGGGGCAGAAGCGAATGCCGGTGAACGGCCCCTTGAAGCTTTTCAGCATCTTCACGCTGGTGGTGCCATTGGCCGGGAACAGCTTCAGCGACCGGTAGCCGTACTCCAGCGCCAGCAGCACCTCGGAGGGTGTCATCACCGCCGGCAGGTACGGCATTCCAGAGTCATCCGCCGCGGCCGCCAAGCGCTCGGTGCAACCCGGGCTGACGGTGAACTGCGCGCCGGCATCGCGGGCTTCCTGAAACTGCTCGGCGTGGATCACCGTCCCCGCGCCCACCAGCAACTCCGGCAAGGCCTGGCGAATCGCCGCCAATGCATCCAGGGCGCGCGGCGTGCGCAGTGTCACTTCCAGCACGCTGATGCCACCGGCGTGCAGGGCACGCGCCAGATCCACCGCCAGCTCCACATCTTCGATCACCAGCACGGGCAATACCGGCCGCGCCCGCTGCAGTACCTTGTCCATTGTCAGGTTCATGTCAGTCCCCTCATCGAAAAATGTTGCCCCGCGCTCGACTGGGCCAAGGCGCACCATGCCGGCTGTGACGGCGTCCGGGCTCGGTGAAGCACACCAGCGCCAGTCATGCCGTACGCGAGCATCGCGTTGATGGGGGGAGTGTAACGGCTTGAGCCGCACGCTTCATGACCAGGCGGCATCAAGTCCCAGCTAGACGATTAAAAAACGTCCGAACTGAATAAAAAGAGGCAGGCCTACCGCGATCAGCAGGTCTGCCCGAAGCACCACAGCGTCAGGACGCGAGGGCGACAGACTCAAGCCTATCCAGACGAGGCTCAGCCACCGAATCCAGCAACTCCAGTACCGCCTCCACCACCCGCGGATCAGCCAGCGGCTTGCTATGCCCACCACTCGCCAGGTTCAACAACTGACTACCAGGCCATACCGCATGGATACTCTGCGCCTCGGCGGCCGGCACCATCCCATCATCCTGCGCATGCACCACCAGGCCCGGCATATCCAGGCGATAGTGCGCCACGTCGACCAGGGCTACGGGCATGCCGGCCGTCTGCTCGATCCGACTGACGAAACGCGCACGCGCCTGCCGGGGCAAACCGACGAAATGAGCGAAGCGCCGCAGCGCACCGAGGATCCGCGCCGGCGCGGCGATGGTCACCAGCGCCTCGGTGCGCAAGCCCAACTGAGTCGCCAGGAGCGCCGCAGCGCCGCCCATGGAATGACCAATCACCGCCCGCAGCGGCGGCAACTCGCTGGCCGCCTCAAGCAATGCACGGGCGAACAGCACCACATTCGCCTCATACCCCGGTGAGCGGCCGTGGGCCGGGCCATCCAGCGCCACTACGCCATAGCCGGCGCGCACCAATGCACGCACCAAGTGGGCAAATTGGGTCGGGCGCCCTTCCCAACCGTGCAGCAGCAACACCGCCGGCCCCTGCCCCCAGCGCAAGGCAGACAGCCCGAAGCGCAGGGTGATGCGCTCGGCATCCGCCAACAACGGCAGCTCCCACTCGCGTGGCGGCATCTCATTCGGCGATAGGAAAACACGCTGCATACGACTGGCCGCCCAATCCGGCGCCAGGCGACCGACAGTGGCGTTGAAGCCACGAACCCAGTTCATGTTGCTCATCTCGCTGCTCCTTACACCAGGCCCGACACTGCGGGCACGCTCTCAGATCACCGCCGACTTGGCGGCACGTAGGATTCGATCGGATAACTCACTGCCTCCCAGCGCCCGCGCCAAGGCCATCCCACCAACCATCAGCGCCAGGTCAGCCAGCGCCTTGTCGGCGTCTTCCGGACACCCCGCCAACTCGGCCACCATCAACTCGACATGGCTGACCAGCGCCGCCAGAAATGGCGCCGGCAAACGGCTGACTTCATTCAGGGCACTCGGCAGGGGGCAGGCGTCGTGCTCGCTGTCACGGTGCTTGCGCGACAGGTAGAAGGCGGCAGCCAGAACCCGGCGCTCCTGGGGCGCGAGGCTGTTATCCAGCAGGCGGAGCCGGTTGCGGCGACGCTCGAGCAATTTGCAGAAGGCTTCCAGCATCAGCTCGTCCTTGCTGTCGAAATGCGCGTAAAAGCCGCCAACCGTTAGCCCGGCAGCGCCCATTACCTCACCCACACTGGGATCGGCCGGACCCTGCTGGATCAGCGCACGGGTGGCTGCATCAAGGATGCGTTCGCGCGTTCTGCTCTTCTTGTCGCCCATCGCCACCTCCGCATACATTACGCCCGTAATATTACGGACGAAATATAAAAGTACAAGCAGCAATCAAAACCACTGGTCGGAAGCGGGAGCTCAGGAAATAGGAATTGCACGAGGCAGAAAAACAAAAGGGCCACTCCATGACGGAATGACCCTTCCAAAGCCCGCATAGCGGGTAAAAATGGCGTCCCCTAGGGGACTCGAACCCCTGTTACCGCCGTGAAAGGGCGGTGTCCTAGGCCACTAGACGAAGGGGACAAAACCTTCGAAGAACAAGGCCAGCCCTTAAGCTGACCTGTTAGTGATTGGTGGAGCTAGACGGGATCGAACCGTCGACCTCTTGCATGCCATGCAAGCGCTCTCCCAGCTGAGCTATAGCCCCGGATTTTGCGTCTCTCGACGTGCAGTGCAAGCACTGCGCAAAGTGGCGTCCCCTAGGGGACTCGAACCCCTGTTACCGCCGTGAAAGGGCGGTGTCCTAGGCCACTAGACGAAGGGGACGAAACCTTCATTCACTCGAACGGCTGGAATTCGTTCGGTGGCAATTTGGTGGAGCTAGACGGGATCGAACCGTCGACCTCTTGCATGCCATGCAAGCGCTCTCCCAGCTGAGCTATAGCCCCGTCGCTTGGACGGGGCGCATATTAGGTTCGAGGGCCTTGGCTGTCAACACTATTTTTCATTCGACTCGAATCTTTTTCGTCGAAAGAACAATCACTTACCCTCGCCCACCGCTCAGCGGAAAGTTTCCAGCAGCTTCTTCCACTCCTTGGTCTCGCCATTGCTCACCCCGCCAAGCAGCTCAATGGCCTGGCGCAGACGGAAGCGGGAAAGATCGGCACCGAGGATTTCCATGGCGTCCAGCACCGACACCGAACTGGCCTTGCCAGTGATGGCCGGGAAGATCAGCGGCATCAGGTCGCGCAGCTTGAGACCAAGGCCCTCGCAGATGAACTGGATGCTCGCGGTGATCTTCTCCTTGTCCCACTGACGCAGCGCCTCCAGCTCCCACAGCAGCAACTGCAGCGCCTGGCGTACCTGGTCCGGGGTGAGCTTCTTGTGCTCCAGCAGCTTGGCATCCAGTTGCACGCCACCACTGAAGAAGAAGCTGGCCAGCGGCGCGATATCGCCGAAGGTCTCCACTCGCCCCTGCACGTGCGGAGCGATCTGCATCAGGTACTGCGAGTTGAACGCCCAGTCCTGTACGCGCTTGGCAAAATCATCCACCGGCAGTTCGCGCAGCCACTGGCCATTCAGCCAGGACAGCTTCTCCACATCAAAGATCGGCCCACCGAGCGATACGCGCGACAGGTCGAAGTGCTCGACCATCTCGGCCAGGGAGAACTTCTCGCGCTCGTCCGGCATCGACCAGCCCATGCGACCCAGGTAATTGAGCAGCGCCTCGGGCATGTAGCCCATGCGCTCATAGAAGGTGATGCAGGTGGGGTTCTTGCGCTTGGACAGCTTGCTCTTGTCCGGATTGCGCAGCAGCGGCATGTAGCAGAGCTTGGGCTGCTCCCAGCCAAAGTACTCGTACAGTTTGATCAGCTTGGGCGCCGACGGCAGCCATTCCTCGCCACGCAGGACATGGGTGATTTCCATCAGGTGGTCGTCGACCACGTTGGCCAGGAAGTAGGTGGGCAGGCCATCGGCCTTCATCAGCACCTGCATGTCCATGCGATCCCACGGGATCTCCACGTCGCCACGCAGCATGTCCGGCACTACGCAGACGCCTTCGCTCGGCACCTTCATGCGCACCACGTGCGACTCGCCGGCAGCAATGCGCTGCTGCGCTTCGGCCGCCGCCAGGTGAATGCAATGACCGTCGTAGCGCGGCGTCTCTTTCTTCGCCATCTGCTCGGCACGCACCTGATCCAGGCGCTCGGCGGAGCAGAAGCACGGGAAGGCATGGCCCTTGCTGACCAGTTCGTCCGAGTATTTCTTGTAGATCGCGCCACGCTCGCTCTGCCGGTACGGGCCGTGCGGGCCGCCGACGTCCGGGCCTTCGTTCCACTCGATACCCAACCAACGCAGGGCATCGAAGATCTGCTGCTCGGACTCACGGGTCGAGCGCAGTTGATCGGTATCCTCGATGCGCAGGATGAACTCGCCGCCGTGCTGACGGGCGAAGCACAGGTTGAACAGGGCGATATAAGCGGTACCGACGTGCGGATCACCGGTGGGCGACGGCGCAATACGGGTGCGGACTTTGGTCATGACGGGTCTCAAAACAAAGAAGCGAAAGGGCGAAATCAGGGGCGCGATATTAACAGGCCGTCCACCGCCGGCTCCAGCAACCCGGAGTGGGTCGCCAGGCTGGCCATCAGGAAGTCGAGAAAGGTTTTCACCTTCATCGCCTGAAAACGCCTGGAAGGATAGACCGCGTAGAGCTCACCGACCGGCAGGCGGATATCTGGCAACACCTCGACCAGACGGCCGCTGCGCACCGACTCATCGGAAATCATCACCGGCAATGCCGCGATACCAGCCCCGGCCTGCGCCGCTTCGCGTGCCAAGGTGATGTTGTTGCACGACAGCACACGCTGGCAGGCAATGTGCTCACCCAGCAAAGGCCAATAACGCAAGGAGTCCTGCGGCAGCAGGATGGCCCGATGACTGACCAGGTCCTTGGTGGTACTCGGCGTGCCGTGCAACGCCAGGTAGTCGCGGCTGGCGTACAAGCAGCGACTGGTCTGGAACAGCTTGCGCGCGATCAGCGTCGAGTCCTGTGGCTGACCGATCTGGATGGCGATATCGATGCCCTCCTCGACCAGGTCGACATCACGGGTGGTCAGTTCCACTTCGGCACTGATCTGCGGGTACTGGCGCATGAAATGCCCGAGCACGCTACCGAGGAACAACTGGCCGAACTCGATCGGCGCCGTGATCCGCAGCAGCCCGGAAGGCTCCTGCTGCAACTGCATGACGGCCTGCTCAGCCTCAGCGAAGTCGAGCATGATCTGCCGGCAGCGCTCGTAATAGGCCTGCCCCACTTCCGTCAGACGCAGCTTGCGCGTGGTGCGGTTGAGCAGGCGTACACCAAGACGTTCTTCGAGCTGGGCAATACGCCGGCTGACCGTGGACTTTTGCATGCCCAGGCTCTGGGCAGCCTGGGTAAAGCTGTGGCACTCCACGACACGCGTGAAGATCAACGCATCATCCAGCCCCATGATTGTTCCCGATAAGCAACAAAGTTTGGCAATTCTACCGTCTATATACTTCCCAGCAACACTGATAGATTTGCTTACACTTACGACTGCTGTTTGAGCCCTCTTCATGCCTGCCCAATTGCAACGCCGCCTGTCCGTTTTCGTCGCCCTCCTCGTCCTGGTTGGCGCGGTCTTCTTTGGACACTGGTTACTGGTGGGGCGCTTCTTCGAAAGCACCGACAACGCCTATGTGCAGGGAGAAATCACCCGCGTATCCAGCCAGCTCAGCGCCCGTATCGACAAGGTACTGGTCAGCGACAACCAGCACGTCGAGCAGGGCGAACTGTTGGCCAGCCTGGAAAGCGCCGACTTCCAGCTGGCCCTGGATCGCGCCCGCGCCGCCCTGGCGACCCGCGAGGCCGAGCTGACCCAGGCGCAAAGCCGTCTCGAACAACAGGCCAGCATGATTGCCGCCAGCCGCGCCGACGTCGGCGCCAGCGAGGCCACACTCAGCCGCACCCAGATCGACCTGTCCCGCGCGCAGACCCTGCGCAAGCCGGGTTATGTCTCCGAAGAGCGCGTCACCACGCTCTCCGCCGACAGCCGCGTGGCCCGCTCGCAACTGGCCAAGGCCGAAGCCGACCTGGACGCCCAGCGCCAGCAGGTCGATTCCCTGAAAGCCGAAGTCAAACGCCTCGACGCACAGATCGCCAACGCCCGCGCCGATGTAGCCCAGGCCGAGCTGAACCTGTCGCGCACGCAGATTCATGCACCGATCAGCGGCATCGTCGGCCAGCGCTCGGCGCGCAATGGCCAGATCATTCAGGCCGGCGCCTACCTGCTGTCGATCGTGCCCAACGACGACATCTGGGTGCAGGCCAACTTCAAGGAAACCCAGATTGGCAAGATGCAGGTCGGCCAGCATGCCGAACTGCTGTTCGACGCCTACCCGGACACCCCCATCGAAGCGACCATCGACAGCCTGTTCGCGGCCTCCGGCGCGCAGTTCAGCCTGCTGCCGCCGGACAACGCCACCGGCAACTTCACCAAGGTGGTGCAGCGCATGCCGGTGAAGCTGACCTTCGCCGCCGACAATCCGCTCAAGGGCAAGATCCGCCCGGGCATGTCCGTCGAGGTCAAGGTCGACATCCGCGATGGCCGGTGATGAGCTGATTCGCCCTATTGGCGAACCCACACGGCGCGATTGGATCGCGGTGATGAGCGCCATGCTCGGCGCCTTCATGGCCGTGCTGGATATCCAGATCACCAACTCTTCGCTGAAGGACATCCAGGGCGCGCTATCTGCCACCCTGGAGGAAGGCTCGTGGATCTCCACCTCCTATCTGGTGGCCGAGATCATCATGATCCCGCTCACCGCCTGGCTGGTGCAGCTGCTCTCGGCGCGGCGCCTGGCCGTCTGGGTATCGCTGGGTTTCCTCGCCTCCTCCCTGCTCTGCTCGTTCGCCTGGAACCTGGAGAGCATGATTGTGTTCCGCGCCCTGCAGGGCTTCACCGGTGGCGCACTGATCCCCCTGGCGTTCACCCTGACCCTGATCAAGCTGCCGGAACACCACCGCGCCCGCGGCATGGCGCTGTTCGCCATCACCGCCACCTTCGCCCCGTCCATCGGCCCGACCCTCGGAGGCTGGCTCACGGAAAACTGGGGCTGGGAATACATCTTCTACATCAACGTGCCGCCAGGCCTGCTGATGATTGCCGGCCTGATGTACGGCCTGGAGAAGAAGGCGCCGCACTGGGAACTGCTGAAAAGCACCGACTATGCCGGCATCGTCACCCTCGGCGTCGGCCTCGGCTGCCTGCAGGTGTTCCTCGAAGAAGGCCATCGCAAGGACTGGCTGGAATCGAACCTGATCGTCAGCCTGGGCTCCATCGCCGTCAGCAGCCTGATCCTGTTCGTCATCCTGCAGCTGTCCAAACCCAATCCTCTGATCAACCTGCGCATCCTCGGCGAGCGCAACTTCGGTCTGACCAGCATCGCCGGCCTGGGCATGGGCGTCGGTCTGTATGGCTCGATCTACCTGCTGCCGCTGTATCTGGCCCAGGTGCACAACTACAACGCGCTGCAGATCGGCGAAGTGATCATGTGGGCAGGGCTGCCGCAGCTGCTCATCATTCCCCTGGTGCCCAAGCTGATGAAGGTGATCACGCCGAAGATTCTGTGCGCCCTGGGTTTCGGCCTGTTCGGCCTCTCCAGCTTCGCCTCCGGGATACTCAATCCGGACTTTGCCGGCGAGCAATTCCACCAGATCCAGATCATCCGCGCCCTCGGCCAACCCGCAGTCATGGTGACCATCTCGTTGATCGCCACAGCCTATATCCAGGCCCAGGACGCGGGATCGGCCTCGAGCCTATTCAACATCCTGCGCAACCTCGGCGGCGCCATCGGCATCGCCCTGCTCGCCACCCTGCTCGACAGCCGGGCCAAGATCTATTTCGACTACCTGCGCGAAGCCCTGGTGCCGACCAACCCACAAGCCGCCGAACGCCTCGCCCAGCTCACCGAGAAGTTCGGCAGCGAGCAGGCCGCACTGGCCAAACTGAGCGAGATCGCCCATCAGCAGGCGGCGATCATGGCCTACAATGACGCCTTCCATTTCGTCGGCCTGGCGCTCGCCATCAGCATGGTCGCCGTACTCCTGACCCGCGCACTGCCCCCGGGAACCACCGGCGGCGGCGCCCATTAAACAAGTCGAGCACGCCGCCACAAGCGGCGTGTTCTCTTTCAAGGTTGTGCAATGCCCACCTCCGCCACGCGCTCCCGCTCGCTGCTCCTGATCGGGGCTTTTCTGGTCATCTATATCGGCTGGGGCACTACCTACCTGGCCAACCACTTTCTGCTGCGTGAACTGCCGCCCTTCATCGTTGGCACCTTGCGCTTCCTGTTCGCCGGCCTGCTGGCCCTGACCTGGGCCCTGAGCCGGGGCGAGGCGCATGTGCAGGAAGGCAACTGGGGCAGCGCCCTGATCGGCGGGCTGCTGCTGATCGCCATCGGCCAGGGCGCACTGATCTACGCCAACCTGCACCTGCCCACCGGCCTGCTGGCGATGCTGTACACCACCTTGCCGCTGTGGAGCGTCGCACTGGAATGGGTGCTGGGCGAGCGCCCACCCTTCTGGGTGCTGCTCGGCCTGGCCCTGGCCAGCGGCGGTATCGTGCTACTGATGAGCAATGGACTGGGTAGCGATGCAGGACCGCTGCAGTGGCTGTCCGGCGGCCTGATCCTGCTCGCCACTCTGCTGTGGGCCATCGGCGCCTGGTGGATGCGCCGGCGTGCGCCGTTTCGTTCAAGCTGGTTCGGCCTCAGCCTGCAGATGCTGATTGGCGCTGCGGTGCTGGCCATCGTCGGCCTGTGGCACGGCGACTGGCAGGTGCTGCACCTGGCCAACCTGTCGACCCAAGGCTGGCTGTGGCTGGCCTACCTGGTGCTGCCAGTGAGTCTGGGCGTGTACCCGGCGTATTTCTGGCTGCTGCGCGAAGTGCGCCCGAGCCTGGTGTCGACCTTCGCCTTCGTCAACCCGGTGGTGGCACTGCTGCTGGGCTTCCTGATTCTCGGCGAACAGCTCAGCCTGAGTGCTGGCCTGGCCTGCCTGGCGACGCTGGGCGGGGTGTCGCTGATCATCTTTGGCCGCCGCTGAGAACCCGCCTCGGAGCTTTTGATCGTCGGCCGTACTGCGTTGAAATTGGCTCGGACTGCTCATTTACACCTAGTAAACTCCGCGTCCTCGCCCAATTTCGCCTTGCCTGGCTCTAGCTCAAAAGCTCCGAGACAAGTTCTGAGCTATCAAACCTGCAGCAGACGATCACGCAGCTTCTGGATCTCGTCGCGCATCTGCGCCGCCGCCTCGAACTCCAGGTCGCGCGCGAGCTGGTACATCTTCTCTTCCAGCTGGCGAATGCGCTTGGTGATCTCGCTGGGCGAGCGCAGCTCGGCCTCGTAACGCGCACTCTCCTCCGCCGCCTTGGCCATGCCCTTGCGCTTGTTGCTCCGCGAACCGGGCACCGTGGCGCCTTCGAGGATGTCCTGAATGTCTTTCTTCACGCCCTTGGGCACGATGCCGTTGGCTTCGTTGAAGGCGATCTGCTTGTTGCGACGCCGTTCGGTCTCGCCAATGGCCCGCTCCATCGAGCCGGTCATGCGATCGGCATACAGAATCGCCCGACCATTGAGGTTGCGCGCCGCGCGGCCGATAGTCTGGATCAACGAGCGCTCGGAGCGCAGGAAGCCTTCCTTGTCCGCATCGAGGATCGCCACCAGCGACACCTCTGGCATATCCAGGCCTTCGCGCAACAGGTTGATCCCCACCAGCACATCGAACGCACCGATACGCAGGTCGCGGATGATCTCCACCCGCTCCACCGTGTCGATGTCCGAGTGCAGGTAGCGCACCTTGACGTCGTGATCCGCCAGGTAGTCGGTGAGGTCCTCAGCCATGCGCTTGGTCAGGGTGGTGACCAGCACACGCTCCTCAATCGCCACGCGCTTGCGAATCTCCGAAAGCAGGTCATCGACCTGGGTGCGTGCCGGACGCACCTCGATCTGCGGATCGACCAGGCCGGTCGGGCGCACCAACTGCTCGACCACCCGCCCGGCATGCTCGGCCTCGTAGTTGCCCGGCGTGGCCGAAACAAAAATGGTCTGCGGGCTGGCCGCCTCCCACTCTTCGAACCGCATCGGCCGGTTGTCCAGCGCCGACGGCAGGCGGAAGCCGTACTCCACCAGGGTTTCCTTGCGAGAGCGGTCACCCTTGTACATCGCCCCGACCTGCGGCACCGAGACGTGGGACTCGTCGATCACCAGCAGCGCCTGGTCCGGCAGGTAGTCGTACAGGGTCGGCGGTGGCTCGCCGGGACCACGCCCGGAGAGGTAGCGCGAGTAGTTTTCGATGCCGTTGCAGTAACCCAGCTCGAGGATCATCTCCAGGTCGAAGCGCGTACGCTGCTCCAGGCGCTGCGCCTCGACCAGTTTGTTGTTGGCGCGCAGGTATTCCAGACGCTCCTTGAGCTCAACCTTGATGTGCTCCACCGCCTCCAGCAGCACTTCACGCGGGGTGACGTAGTGGCTCTTGGGGTAGAAGGTGAAGCGCGGCAGCTTGCGGATCACCTCGCCGGTCAGCGGATCGAAGGCCGAGATGCTCTCGACCTCGTCGTCGAACAGCTCGATGCGGATCGCTTCCAGGTCGGACTCGGCCGGAAAAATGTCGATCACATCGCCACGCACGCGGAAGGTGGCACGGGCAAAATCCATGTCATTGCGGGTGTACTGCAGGTCGGCCAGGCGACGCAGCAAGGCACGCTGGTCCATCTTGTCGCCACGGTCGACGTGCAACACCATTTTCAGGTAGCTCTCGGGGCTACCCAGGCCGTAGATGCACGATACGGTGGTGACGATGATCGCATCCGGCCGCTCGAGCAGGGCTTTAGTCGCCGACAGGCGCATCTGCTCGATATGGTCGTTGATCGAGGCGTCCTTCTCGATAAAGGTATCGGACGACGGAACGTAAGCCTCGGGCTGGTAGTAGTCGTAGTAGGAGACGAAGTACTCCACCGCATTGTTCGGGAAGAAGCTCTTGAACTCGCCATAGAGCTGCGCGGCCAGGGTCTTGTTCGGCGCCAGCACCAGGGTCGGACGCTGGATCTGCGCGATCACGTTGGCGATGCTGAACGTCTTGCCGGAGCCGGTCACCCCGAGCAGGGTCTGGTGCGACAGACCAGCCTGCAACCCTTCCACCATCTGGCGAATGGCCTCTGGCTGGTCGCCAGCGGGCTTGAAGCGGGTGACGAGCTGAAACTGGGACATCGGTGATCCTCGGCAAGCCACTGTGACGCGACTACGAAACAGGCGTCATAGCTATCGTAAAGCGCGCTGGCGCTGTCGCCGCGCGCAAACTAGGCCGCTATAATAGCGGCCCGATTATGCAACTCCCTAGTTCCAGTTTTGACTAGGCGTTGCCGGTTTCCCACCTTCCTCTCCGAGCTGCCGCATAATGAGTCTGTTCTCTGCCGTCGAAATGGCACCGCGCGACCCGATCCTGGGCCTGAATGAAGCCTTCAATGCCGACCCCCGCACCACCAAGGTCAACCTGGGCGTCGGTGTCTACTTCACCGAGGAAGGTCGAATTCCGCTGCTACGCGCCGTCGCCGAGGCTGAGAAAGCCCGCATTGAGGCCCATGCACCGCGCGGTTACCTGCCAATCGAAGGCATCGCCGCTTATGACAGCGCCGTGCAGAAACTGCTGTTCGGTGAAGGTTCGGCCCTGCTGGCCGAAGGCCGCGTAGTCACCACCCAGGCCGTCGGCGGCACTGGCGCCCTGAAGACCGGCGCCGACTTCCTCAAGCGCCTGCTACCAGGCGCCGTGGTTGCTATCAGCGACCCGAGCTGGGAAAACCACCGCGCCCTGTTCGAATCTGCCGGTTTCCCGGTACAGAACTACCGCTACTACGATGCCGCCAGCCACGGCGTGAACCGCGCCGGCATGCTGGAAGACCTGAAGAACCTGCCGGCCCGCTCGGTGGTTGTGCTGCACGCCTGCTGCCACAACCCGACTGGCGTCGACCTGTCGCTGGACGACTGGAAAGCCGTGCTGGAAGTGCTGCGCGAGCGTGAGCACGTACCGTTCCTCGACATCGCCTACCAGGGCTTCGGCGACGGTATCGACCAGGACGCCTTCGCTGTGCGCCTGTTCGCCGAGTCCGGCCTGCCATTCTTCGTTTCCAGCTCTTTCTCCAAATCCTTCTCGCTGTACGGCGAGCGCGTCGGCGCCCTGTCCATCGTCACCGCCTCGAAGGAAGAAGCCAGCCGCGTGCTCTCGCAAGCCAAGCGCGTGATCCGCACCAACTACTCCAACCCACCGACCCACGGCGCCACCGTAGTCGCCAGCGTGCTCAACAGCTCCGAGCTGCGTGCACTCTGGGAAAAGGAACTGGGCGAGATGCGTCAACGTATTCGCGACATGCGCCTGGCCATGGTCGAGCAACTGGCGGCGCAGGGCGCCAAGCGCGACTTCAGCTTCGTCGCCCGCCAGCGCGGCATGTTCTCCTACTCCGGCCTGACTGCCGAGCAGGTAGAGCGCCTGAAGAACGAGTTCGCCATCTACGCCGTCGGCACCGGTCGCATCTGCGTCGCCGCGCTCAACCGTAACAATCTGGACGTGGTCACCAAGGCCATCGCCCAGGTGCTCTGAATAGGCTTGAGAAGTCAGCGCAAGGTGTTGACTTCTCTTTTCTAATCAGTAGGATACGCACCGCAGTTCCGCGATAGCTCAGTCGGTAGAGCAAATGACTGTTAATCATTGGGTCCCTGGTTCGAGTCCAGGTCGCGGAGCCAAATTCAAAAGCCCAGGTGAAAACCTGGGGCTTTTTTATTGCTTGCTGACTCTCACCAGGAACTACGTCCCAGGTTATTCGCTTCGCTCTCCCCTTCGGGGGCCGCGCTAAAGCGCGTTCAGCTGCGCTGTCGAGCCAGGTCGCGGAGCCAAATTCAAAAATCTCAGGTGAAAATCTGGGGCTTTTTCATTTCAGTTATAAATCTCCAGGCACTAAAAAGCCGGTCAATGACCGGCTTCTTTATGCTTCGCGATGTTAGTTCAGTTGATATTCAACTTATCGCGATTCTTCTCCAGCGTCGCTGCGCCGATTCCCTTCACCTCCAGCAGCTCGTCCACTGAAGCGAACGGACCGTTGGCCGTACGGTGATCGACAATTGCCTGCGCCTTGACCTTGCCAATACCTACCAGCTCACTCTCCAGAGTGGCAACATCGGCGGTATTGAGGTTTACCTTGCCAACTTCAGCACCAGCAACGGCCTGAGAAATTTCAGCAGGAGAGGTTTCAGTCTTGGCAGACTCTACGGCGAATACACTTACCGAAAGGCTGGTGAGGCAGGCAAACAGCAGAGCGGAGAGTTTGACGTTCAGCATGTAAAGCTCCTTGTCGATGTATGTGGCGACCCTGCCACACACTCAACCTAGCCGCTGTTCATTACCTGTCAAAAAGCGCCATTAAAATTCTGTGCGCTGCTGCACATGCATCCAGTCAACGATTTCACCTTCCGGGGTATAACCGCTCACGGTCGCCCTCAGTAACTGACGCACCCTGTCGTAGTCTCCGACATCAACCGCGGCCAACAACTCAATCAAGATCAGTTTCAATGCATCCCAAGACAACAACTCTTCATTGGCACGCATGATCATCGAATGACTGGTTGGACTGACTTCACCACCGATCAGCAGCTCTTCAAAAAGCTTTTCGCCTGGACGTAATCCAGTGAACTCGACAGCAACATCACCTTGAGGATTGCGCTCCGAGCGCACACTCAACCCAGACAAGTGGATCATCTTCTCTGCCAGATCAAGAATCTTCACCGGATGCCCCATATCGAGCACGAAAACATCGCCACCCTGCCCCATCGAGCCCGCCTGAATAACCAGCTGCGCCGCCTCGGGAATGGTCATGAAATAGCGGGTAATCGATGGGTGAGTGACAGTGACAGGGCCGCCACGGCGAATCTGTTCGCGGAAAAGCGGAATAACCGACCCCGAAGAGCCTAGAACATTACCGAAGCGCACCATGGTAAAGCGCGTCTTGTTCACCTGATGCAAAGCACTATCGCCCATAAGCACCGGCGCCAGCTCTGCACTCAAGGCCTGCAAGACCATTTCCGCCAGACGTTTGGTGCTACCCATGACATTGGTTGGTCGCACCGCCTTATCCGTAGAGATCAGCACAAAGTGCTCAACCCCTGCTTTCAATGCCGCCTGAGCGGTATACAGCGTCCCCATCACATTATTGAGGATGCCTTCCGCGATGTTGTGCTCGACCATGGGCACATGCTTGTACGCCGCCGCGTGATAGACCGTATTAACGCCCCAGGTCCGCATCACATCCTGCATGTGCGCCTGACTGCGCACCGAACCCAATACCGGCAGCAAACGCACAGGTAAAGACGTGCGCCGCACAGCCGACTCCAGCTCACTATGAATGCTGTAAAGGTTGAACTCACTCTGATCCAGAAGAATCAGGGTCTTTGGCGAGCAACCTATGATTTGTCGACAGAGCTCAGCACCAATAGAGCCACCAGCCCCCGTCACCATTACAACCTTGCCGAGAATGCAGCGCTCCAGTAACTCCGCCTGCGGCGGAACAGCATCTCGCCCCAACAGATCAGCAATCTCGACCTCTTGGATGTCCTCTACCTTTACTCGCCCACTGGCCAAATCGAGAATATCCGGCACCGACCGGATATGCAGCGGAAAGCGCTCTAGAAACTGCAGAATCTCTTTACGCCGCGCACGTGTTGCAGAAGGGATAGCCAGCAGAATCTCTTCTGCCCCCGTCTCACTGATCATTTTCTGGATATGCTTGGGAGCAAAAACCTTTAGCCCGGCAATGACCCTGGATGAAATACCGGGATCGTCATCAATAAAAGCCACAGGTCGCATTGCCTTGCCTACTCGCAAGGCCGCTACCAATTGATTCCCAGCAGTACCTGCACCATAAACCGCGACTTTCGGCAAACCGTCATCAGTCGAAGAAAGGCTCATAACCTTCCGGACCTGAAACCAATCGCCCATGAAATACTGGCGCATCAATAATCTGAGTCCACCCAGCATGAGCAAACTCACCCACCAGTAATTGAATACCAGAGAGCGAGGGACAACTGCAGGTGCGGCACGATACCAATAAACTATCAATGCAAGAAACAAAGCCGAGATGGTCACCGAACGAAAGATCGTGACAAGCGCATCATTACCCAAATAACGAAGTACGGCACGGTACATGCCCTGCCTAACATAAATTGGAATAGCAACCAAAGGCGCCACCACGAACAGCCACAAGTAATCCCCTAAAGGGTTTACCAACTTATCCCAGCCCAAGCGAATAAGAAATGCCAGCCAGAGCGCCACCCAAGTAATAACTATATCGGCCGACACCTGCACCAAGCGCTTGTACTTTCTAGGCCAACTTAACAGCCATATACGAAAACCAAGAGTATTCACGAGAGCATCTCCCTGCTGAAGTTAACAGCCACTAGACACAAGCCTCATTCCATCAGCCCCGCTCTATACTTATACGCCAAAACAAGTAGAGGGATATAGGCCAACAACATAGCCACCACCACCCCCCCTCCGTACGCAACCCAGAAAGCAATAGGTGTTAACCAGCACAGATTAATAACTGCCACACCCAATGTTACAGACAGATGCCGACCGTAGTGACGCGCCGCAAATTGGTACGCATGACTACGGTGAGCCTCATAAAATTTATGACCATGCAAAATGCGACGACACAATGTAAAAGTCGCATCCACAATGAATACACCCAACAAAATAACCCAGGCCCAGAATAACTGCGGCGCAACCAAGCCTGCCTGCAGTGAAAGAACCCCCAAGGCCATACCAATAAAACCGCTACCGCTATCTCCCATAAAAATACGTGCAGGAGGAAAGTTCCAGACGAGGAATCCAACTGCTGCTGCGCCGAGAAGCGCAGGAGCCAGCGCTGCGGGCCAATCCCCGAGCATCCCGTAGAGCAATGCACCAGAAATGCAGACGGTCGCTGCCTCAACCCCTGCCAGCCCATCTATTCCGTCCATGAAGTTGTATAGATTCAACAACCAGACCAAATAAAATATAACCAGAAGATATCGAAACCAACCTAATTCAGCACCCAGCAATGGCACATCTGGCAGTTCCCCAACACAAAAGACCGCCAGCCCTGCAGCAATGAAATGAAAAAACAACCTCCACCGTGCAGCTATATGCCCATGATCATCGCAGAACCCTACAATCGCGACCAATCCACCACTACCCAGCAGCGCGAAAAACTGATTACTTGAGAATTCATCAAACCCAACAAGAGCTGATAACCCTATAAAAAAACCGAAAACGATCGCAACTCCACCACCACGAGGAGTGGGTACATTATGTGAACTCCGCTCATTAGGAATATCCATAACATTACGTTTCAACGCATAGCGACGCAGCATCCACGTCATCAGGAAGGAAACTGAAAATACCAAAGGCAGCAACCAGGAGCCGATATTCAAAACTGCCCCCCTATAAAGCCCACAGCCGTTTCGCGCAAACCCTCATCCTTTGTAACAGGTGGCTGCCAACCCAACTTCACTCGTGTTTTGGTTATATCGACCTGAAGTGAACCGCATAGACGGTTCGCCACATCCCCTTTGCCCAGCACCTTAGCCACAAGACACAGGAGCCCTTGAGGGAAAGGCAGCAAGCGTGCCGGCCGCCCCAGTGCTGAGCCCAGGCAGCGCAGCATCTCAGTCGTCGAAAGATCATCACCGTCACTAACCAAGAACACCTGATTGACTGCTGCAGGATGAGTCAGGCAAACGTGGAGCAAATCGAGCAGATTGGGCAGCGCGACCAAACTGCGTCGATTATGGATGGCACCCAAGGGTAGCGGCACCCCGATACTGAGCCAGCGCAACATACTGCGGAAATTAGCCCGCACTCCGGGCCCATAAATCAGTGGGGGGCGAATAATCACGACCTCCAGAGCACTGTCCAGAGCCAGCTGCTGCAGTGCCTGCTCTGCTTCGAATTTAGAAATGCCATAGGGATCAAGCGGCGCAGGAATGTCTGAGGCCGTAAAAGGGAACCCTGGCTTAGTTTCTTCGCCATTCACCTTGATCGAACTGAGGTAGATGAATCGCTTCACTCCCGCAGCTGCTGCGGCCTTCGCCAGGCGCAGCGTGCCCTCGACGTTGGCTTGACGAAAGGCGGCAAGAGGGTCGGGAGCTTCATCCCGCATCACATGCACCCGAGCAGCCATGTGCACAATCACATCGACCCCCTGCAGCACATGCGGGGCGACATCTGAGAGGGCAAGATCACCTAGCACCAAAAGCTTGTGCTCAGGCCAAGCAGGCAGGCTTTTAATGCTTCGCACGCCGGCTAACACTTGCATATCAGGCTGCACCTCCAACTTTCGAAGCAGCGCACTACCCACAAAGCCATTAGCACCAGTGACCAAAACACGCATCAGAAAGCCCCTGACAACAGAGACTCTAGAGGAATAGACATGAAACCCACCAACCACAAGACACAGCCTGAAATCGCCCAGGCCATACAAATAGAGAGAAATATAATATTGACTGCTAATTACCGTCGCGAGGTCGCAAATTCATCAACTCGCGCTGCTGGCGAGAGATGCGTAAACGCAAACGGCCAATCAGCCAGAGGCTACCCAGCAGAGACAACAGCACGCCCAGAATGAACGACGCAGACAGCAGCACCGCAACCGGAAGCTCCGACGTCGTCCAGCCAAGAAGGACTAGATGAGCAGGCTGGCGATTCTGCAGCACAAAAATCAGAACTGCGATGCCTAGCAACAGCAAAATCGCTAAGAGCAGCAGGCGTTTGAGATTAGCCAGCATAAACACAGCTCAAGAATGAAGCAGACAAATCACTCATCCTCATTGACCCGATCACGCAATTCCTTGCCCGGCTTGAAGTGAGGCACGAATTTTCCGTCCAGACGAACGGATTCGCCGGTTTTCGGATTACGCCCCACCCGCGGCGCGCGGTAATGCAGGGAAAAACTACCGAAACCACGTATTTCGATACGATCACCTGTCGCCAGTGCCTGCGACATTTGCTCGAGCATGGTCTTGATCGCCAATTCGACATCCTTGGACGAAAGCAGCCCCTGATGGCCGACAATACGCTCGATCAACTCCGACTTGGTCATGGTTTTCCCTTCTTTTTCAAGCGGCTAGATCAACTGCTAGGGGTGTTTTAGCACGCTCACCCTCATTTGAATAGCCCGCATGTCAAGCCGGAAAGATCAACCAAGCCTCACATCGATATAACCAAAACAGCAGAAATGAAAAAGGGCGACCGAAGTCGCCCTTTTTTGAATCACCGGAACTTAGTTCTGGTTCATCTGCGCACGGATCAGATCACCAATGGTGGTCGGACCGGTGGTTTCAACTTCTTGCTTGGTACGCAGCTCTTTCATCGCGTCTTTTTCGTCTTCGACGTCTTTGGACTTGATGGACAGGCTGATTACGCGGGACTTGCGGTCGATGCTAATGATCTTGGCTTCGACTTCGTCGCCTTCTTTAAGCACGTTACGGGCGTCTTCAACGCGGTCACGGCTGATTTCGGAGGCTTTCAGGGTGGCTTCGATATCGTTGCCCAGATCGATGATAGCGCCTTTGGCGTCAACTTCTTTCACGGTGCCGCGAACGATGGTGCCCTTCTCGTTGAGCGAGGCGTAGTTGGAGAACGGATCGTCTTCCAGCTGCTTGATGCCCAAGGAGATGCGCTCACGCTCAGGATCAACGGAGAGGATGACAGTTTCCAGCTCGTCGCCCTTCTTGAAACGACGCACGGCTTCTTCGCCCACTTCGTTCCAGGAGATGTCGGACAGGTGAACCAGGCCGTCGATGCCGCCGTCCAGACCAATGAAGATACCGAAATCGGTGATCGACTTGATGGTGCCGGAGATCTTGTCGCCCTTGTTGAACTGGCCAGAGAAGTCTTCCCATGGGTTCGACTTGCACTGCTTGATGCCCAGGGAGATACGGCGACGCTCTTCGTCGATGTCGAGAACCTGAACTTCCACTTCGTCGCCGACGTTAACGACTTTGGACGGGTGGATATTCTTGTTGGTCCAATCCATCTCGGACACGTGCACCAGGCCTTCAACGCCTTCTTCCAGCTCAGCGAAGCAGCCGTAGTCGGTCAGGTTGGTGACGCGTGCAGTAACGCGAGTGCCTTCTGGGTAACGTGCCTTGATAGCAACCCATGGGTCTTCGCCCAGCTGCTTCAGGCCCAGGGAGACGCGGTTGCGCTCGCGGTCGTACTTGAGGATCTTGACATCGATCTCGTCGCCAACATTGACGATCTCGGATGGATGCTTGATACGCTTCCAGGCCATGTCGGTGATGTGCAGCAGACCATCGACGCCGCCCAGGTCAACGAACGCACCGTAGTCGGTGAGGTTCTTGACGATACCTTTGACTTGCTGACCTTCCTGCAGGGATTCCAGCAGAGCTTCGCGCTCGGCGCTGTTCTCGGCTTCCAGCACGCTGCGGCGGGAAACGACAACGTTGTTGCGCTTCTGGTCCAGCTTGATGACTTTGAATTCGAGCTCTTTGCCTTCCAGGTGAGTGGTATCACGCACCGGACGGACATCGACCAAGGAACCTGGCAGGAACGCACGGATGCCGTTAACGTCGACAGTGAAGCCGCCTTTAACCTTACCGTTGATAACGCCCGTAACCACTTCCTCGGCAGCGAAAGCTGCTTCCAGAACGATCCAGCACTCAGCACGTTTGGCTTTTTCGCGGGACAGCTTGGTTTCACCAAAGCCATCTTCAACCGCGTCCAGAGCAACGTGGACTTCATCACCAACGTTGATAGCCAGCTCGCCAGCATCGTTGTAGAACTGCTCAAGCGGGATCAGGCCTTCGGATTTCAGACCAGCGTGGACGGTTACCCAGCCAGCTTGATAGTCGATATCGACGATGATCGCAGTGATGATCGCGCCAGCCTGAAGATTCAGGGTCTTTAGGCTTTCTTCAAAAAGTTCTGCAAAGCTTTCGCTCATGTTGATTCCTGTTGATCACGGGCAGGGAATCTGCCCAAACCACATTCCAGACAATGTGGGTACGTTATGTAAAAAGAGGCCTGCAGGACGTTGACTGGTCTCCTGCACGCCTCCTTGTCGACCGCATGAGTGCGGTCTTTTACTACCCGGCGAGATCGCGGCTGGCGACCTCGCTGAGAATTCTTTCCATTACCTGCTCGATGGATAACTCGGTGGAATCCAGCTGGATGGCATCGGATGCCGGCTTCAGCGGAGCCACTGCACGTTGCATGTCACGCTCGTCGCGCTCACGAATCTCGTCTAGCAGACTCGGCAGGCTAACACCATCGACCTTGCCTTTCAACTGTAGATAGCGGCGACGGGCACGCTCCTCGGCACTTGCGGTCAGGTAGACTTTCAGCGGCGCACTTGGAAATACCACGGTCCCCATGTCTCGCCCATCGGCCACCAGGCCTGGCGCTTCAAGAAACGCACGCTGACGCTGCAGCAAGGCCTCACGCACTGCGGGCAGCGCGGCGACCTGGGAGGCTCCAGCGCCAACCTGCTCGTTGCGGATATCGTTGGTGACTTCTTCACCTTCGAGGATGATCCGCTGCCCTTCCCCACCGCTGGCGGCGATGAACTGCACATCCAGGTGAGCTGCCAGGGCTTTCAGCGCCTCTTCATTGGTCAGGTCGATGCCATGATTGCGCGCCGCGAAGGCCAGCAGGCGATACAACGCGCCGGAATCGAGCAGGTTCCAGCCCAATTGCTTTGCCAGCAGACCAGCGATGGTGCCCTTGCCCGAACCACTCGGTCCATCGATGGTAATCACGACGGCGCTCATGCCTGCGTCTCCTCGGCCACCCGAATCCCCGCCTGACCCGCCAGACCAAGGAAGTTGGGGAAGGATGTCGCAACGTTGGCGCAGTCATGAATGCGGATCGGCGCACTGGCGCGCAACGACGCGACGCTGAAGGACATGGCAATACGGTGATCACCGTGGCTCCAAACTTCGCCACCACCAATCGAACCACCGTCGATGATAATGCCATCCGGGGTTGGCTCAGCCTTGACGCCCAGAGCGATCAGACCGTCAGCCATGACCTGGATACGGTCGGATTCCTTGACCCGCAGTTCTTCGGCGCCACGCAGCACGGTGCGCCCTTCAGCGCAGGCGGCAGCCACGAACAGCACCGGGAATTCGTCAATGGCCAGCGGAACCAGATCTTCCGGAATGTCGATGCCCTTGAGCTTGGCCGCACGCACGCGGATATCCGCGACCGGCTCACCGCCAACTTCGCGCTGGTTCTCTAGGGTAATGTCGCCGCCCATCAGCTTGAGAATGTCGATCACGCCGGTGCGGGTCGGGTTGATGCCGACGTGTTCAAGCACCAGCTCGGAGCCTTCAGCAATGCTCGCCGCCACCAGGAAGAAGGCTGCCGAGGAAATATCCGCCGGCACTTCGATATGGGTTGCGCTGAGTTTGTGCCCGCCTTCGACCGTTGCGGCATTGCCATCCACTGCTACCGGATAGCCGAAGCCATTGAGCATGCGCTCGGTATGGTCGCGGGTCGGTGCTGGCTCGATCACCGTGGTCGAACCCGCGGCATACAGCCCTGCCAGCAGCAGGCAGGATTTGACCTGGGCACTGGCCATCGGCATTTCATAGGTCATGCCACCCAGGCGGCGCCCACCACGAATGGTCAGTGGCGGACGGCCTTCGGCGGCCGTCTCGATCAGTGCCCCCATCGCGCGCAGCGGCTTGGCCACACGATTCATCGGGCGCCCGGACAGCGAGGCATCACCGGTCAACACGGTATCGAATGCCTGACCGGACAACAGGCCGGATAGCAGGCGCATCGAGGTACCGGAGTTACCCAGGTAGAGCGGGCCCGGTGGCGGCTTGAGGCCATTGAGGCCAACACCATGGATGGTCACCTTGCCATGGTGCGGGCCTTCGATGACCACACCCATGTCGCGGAATGCCTGCAGGGTCGCCAGGGCGTCTTCGCCCTCAAGGAAGCCCTCCACTTCGGTGGTGCCTTCGGCTAGCGAGCCGAGCATGATCGAGCGGTGCGAGATGGATTTGTCGCCAGGCACGCGGATGCGGCCGGACAGGGAGCCACCAGGATTGGCGAGGTAGATCAGGTCGTTCGAATGCATGGCGTCCACATAGGCCCTGCGGGCCAGAATTTTACTGAAATGCTCGCGGGCGAAGCGGGCGCGGGTAAACACGCCCAGCAACTGATGCCCGTCCCCTGCGTCAACCGCGCCGCGCAGGGCGTCGAGGTCGTCGCGAAATGCATCTAGGGTACGCAGCACGGCCTCGCGGTTGGCGAGGAAGATGTCGTGCCACATCACCGGATCACTGCCGGCGATCCGCGTGAAATCGCGGAAACCACCAGCGGCGTAACGGAATATCTCCAGGTTCTCGCTGCGTTTGGCCAGCGAGTCGACCAAGGTGAAGGCCAGCAAGTGCGGCAGATGACTGGTGGCAGCCAGCACCTGGTCGTGGTGCTCCACTTCCATGTGCTCGACATCCGCCCCCAGCTCACGCCACAAACCATCTACCAGCGCCAGCGCAGCGGGGTCGGTCGACTCCTGCGGCGTGAGGATCACTTTATGCCGACGGAACAGCCGGGCATTGGAAGCTTCCACCCCACTCTGCTCGGAGCCGGCAATCGGGTGACCCGGCACGAAACGCTCGACCTTGCCAGCAAAAGCCAGGCGCGCGGCGCGCACCACATTGCCCTTGGCGCTGCCGACATCGGTCAGCACCGCCTCACCCAGATCGAGCTTGGCCAACTGCGCCAGCAGCTTTTCCATGGCCAGGATAGGCACCGCCAGCTGGATCACCGCCGCGCCCTGACAGGCGGCCGCCAGGTCGGTTTCACAGCGATCAACCACCCCCAGCTCAACGGCCAGGCGGCGCGACTCCACGTCAAGATCGACACCCACTACTTCGTCGAACAGGCCTTTCTCGCGCACACCCTTGGCAAAGGAGCCGCCAATCAGGCCCAGACCGACCACCACCAGGCGACCGAGCTTGGCAGGCGCAGATGGCACGGGCATGACATCAACCACGCGCAAGCACCTGGCCCAGCACATCGAGGAAGCGGGCGTTCTCCGCCTGGGTACCGATGGACACGCGCAGGAAAGTCGGCATGCCATAACCGCCCACGGGGCGCACGATCACGCCCTCCTTCAGCAACGCCTGGTTGATCGGCGCGGCATCGCGGGCGAAATCGACGGCGATGAAGTTGCCCTTGCTGGGAATCCACTGCAGGCCCAGCTCACGGAAACCGGCCTCCAGCTGCGCCATGCCGGCATCATTGGTACGGCGGCTGGCAGCCAGGTATTCGGCATCATCCAACGCCGCACAGGCGGCCACTAGGGCCAGGCTGTTGACATTGAACGGCGCACGCACGCGGTTGAGCGCATCCGCCACTTGTGGCGAGGACAGCGCGTAGCCGACCCGCAGCGAGGCCAGGCCATAGGCCTTGGAAAAAGTGCGCGAGACGATCAGGTTGGAGTAACCCGCCAGGTAATCGAGACCATCCGGCAGCTCATCGCCCTCGGCGTACTCGATATAGGCCTCGTCCAGCACCACCAGCACGTCCTGCGGCACGCGAGCGAGGAAACGCTCCAGCGCGTCCGGGCCGAACCAGGTGCCGGTCGGGTTGTTCGGGTTGGCGATGAACACCACGCGGGTATTGCCATCGATGGCCGCCAGCATGGCTTCCAGATCGTGACCATGATCCTTGGCCGGCACCATCCTGCCCTGCGCTCCCACCGCCTGAGTGGCAATCGGGTACACGGCGAAGGCGTACTGGCTGAACACCGCGTTCAGCCCCGGAGCCAGCCAGGCACGGGCGACCAGGTCGAGAATATCGTTGGAACCGTTGCCCAGGGTCACCTGCGCCACGCTCACGCCACAGCGCGCCGCCAGCTTCGACTTCAACTCGAAGCCGTTGCCGTCGGGGTAACGGGTCAGCTCCGCCAGCTCGGCGCGAATGGCTTCCAGCGCCTTCGGCGACGGACCCAGCGGATTCTCGTTACTGGCCAGTTTGACGATGCCGGCCGGGTCGAGATTCAGCTCACGGGCCAACTCATCGACCGGTTTGCCCGGTACGTAGGGCGAAAGTTTCTGCACGCCCGGCACTGCCAGGGCGAGGAAGTCGCAACTCATGAGGGCTCCTTAGAGAACCGCTTTCGGGTAGGAACCCAGCACCTTGAGCGCCACGGCTTCCTGATTGATCTTTTCCAGCACGTCCTTGATCAGCGGATCCTTGTGGTGACCGACGAAGTCGATGAAGAACACATAGGTCCACTTGCCGCTGCGCGACGGACGCGTCTCGATGCGGGTCAGGTCGATGCCATTGGTGTGGAACGGCACCAGCAGCTCGTGCAACGCACCCGGTTTGTTGCGCATGGAGACGATGACCGAGGTCTTGTCGTCGCCGGTTGGCGGCACTTCCTGGCTGCCGATGATGAGGAAGCGCGTGGAGTTGTCCGGGCGGTCCTCGATCTTCTCGGCCAACTTGGACAGGCCATACAGGCTCGCAGCCATATCACCGGCAATCGCCGCCGAATTCCACTCGCTCTTCACCCGTTTGGCCGCATCAGCGTTGCTGGAAACCGCAACGCGCTCGACGTTCGGGTAGTGCGCGTCCAGCCACTTGCGGCACTGGGCCAGGGACTGGGCGTGGGAATAGATGCGAGTGATCTTGTCGGTCTTGGTGGTTTCACCGACCAGCAGGTGGTGGTGGATGCGCAGCTCCACCTCGCCACAGATGACCATGTCGTGCTCGAGGAAGCTGTCGAGGGTGTGGTTGACCGCACCCTCGGTGGAGTTTTCCACCGGCACCACGCCGAAGTTGACCGCACCGGCGGCCACTTCGCGGAACACTTCGTCGATCGCCGCCATCGGCTGGCTGATCACCGCATGACCGAAGTGCTTGAGCGCCGCAGCCTGGGAGAACGTGCCTTCGGGGCCGAGGTAGGCAACTTTCAGCGGCTGCTCGAGGGCCAGGCAGGAAGACATGATTTCGCGGAACAGCCGCGCCACTTCCTCGTTGTCCAGCGGGCCCTTGTTCAGCTCCATGATGTGCTTGAGCACCCAGGCTTCGCGCTCGGGGCGATAGAACACCGGCTTCTCGCCTTCTGGCAGCGAGAGCATCTTCACCCGCGCCACTTCCTGGGCGCAGCGCGCACGCTCGCTGATCAGCTCGAGGACTTTCTCGTCGAGGTTATCGATACGCACCCGCAGCGCCTTGAGCTGATCGGCGTCACTCATCAGCCGTGCTCCTTCTCGAACTCCGCCATGTAGGCAACCAGCGCCTCGACAGCGTCCAGGCCAGTAGCGTTGTAGATGGAGGCACGCATGCCGCCCACGGAACGATGGCCTTTAAGGTTGAGCAGGCCACGGGCGTCGGCGCCAGCCAGGAAGACCTTGTCCAGTTTCTCGTCGGCCAGGCGGAACGGTACGTTCATCCAGGAGCGAGCATTTATGGCGATCGGGTTGCTGTAGAAATCGCTGGCGTCGATGGCCTTGTACAGCAGGTCCTTCTTCGCCTTGTTGCGCTGCTCCATGGCGGCCACGCCGCCCTGCTCCTTGAGCCACTCGAAGACCAGGCCCGAGAGGTACCAGGAATAGGTAGCCGGGGTGTTGTACATGGAGCCGTTATCGGCGGCGACCTTGTAGTTGAGCATGGTTGGGCAAGAACTGCGGGCGCGGCCGAGCAGGTCTTCGCGAACGATGGAAACCACCAGGCCGCTGGGGCCGATGTTCTTCTGCGCGCCGGCATAGATCAGGCCGAACTTAGAGACATCGATCTCGCGGGAGAGGATGTCCGAGGACATATCTACCACCAGCGGGGTATCGCCAACGCTCGGAATCCAGTCGAACTGCAGGCCGCCAATGGTCTCGTTGCTGGCGTAATGCACGTAGGCGGCGTCTTTCGACAGCTGCCACTCGTTCTGCCCGGGAATGGCGAAGTAGTCGTAGCCCTTGGCACTGGCGGCGACGTTGACACGACCGTAACGACTGGCTTCCTCGATGCTCTTCTTCGACCAGATACCGGTGTCGATGTAGTCGGCGACACCGTCTTCCGGCAGCAGGTTGAGGGCGACCTCAGCGAACTGCTGGCTGGCGCCGCCCTGCAGGAACAGCACCTTGTAGTCCGACGGGATGGCCAGCAGGTCACGCAGGTCCTGCTCGGCCTTCTCGGCAATCGCCACGTACTCGTCGCTGCGATGGCTCATCTCCATCACAGAGACGCCCATGCCGTTCCAGTCGAGCATCTCGGCCTGGGCACGTTCCAGTACAGCAGTCGGAAGCGCCGCCGGGCCGGCGCAGAAGTTATGGGCTCGCTTACTCACGTCACTCTCACTCTTCGCTGCTTGGGGCGTCCGCCGGGGTCTCGTCGCCCGCTTCAGCCACCACTTCGTTCTGATCTACGCCGTTTTCCAGCACTTCGCCGTCGAACTCGTCTTCATCCGGCGCGGAAGGCTCCTGCACACGCTCCAGACCAACCAGGGTCTCGTCGCTGGCCAGCTTGATCAGGGTCACGCCCTGAGTGTTACGGCCGGAACTGGAGACTTCGTCGACACGGGTACGCACCAGGGTGCCCTGGTCGGAGATCAGCATGATCTCTTCCCCGTCCTGCACCTGGATGGCGCCGATCAGCTTGCCGTTGCGTTCTTTGGTGATCATGCCGATCACACCTTGACCGCCACGACCACGGCGCGGGAACTTGCTCAGCGCCGTGCGCTTGCCGAAGCCACGCTCGGATGCAGTGAGGATCTGCGCACCCGACTCCGGAATCAGCATGGAAATCAGCTGCTGCTCTTTGCCGATACGCATGCCGCGAATACCACGGGCACCACGACCCATCACGCGCACCACGCTTTCGGCGAAGCGGATGACCTTGCCGGAATCGGAGAACAGCATGACTTCCTTGGCACCGTCGGTGATGGCCGCGGCGATCAGGGTGTCACCCTCTTTCAGTTTCAATGCGATCAGACCACTGGAGCGCGGACGGCTGAACTGCGACAGCGGCGTCTTCTTGACCGTACCGAGAGCGGTGGCCATGAAGATGTAGGCACCAGTCGGTTCGGCCACCAGCTCGGCGGTTTCACCTTCGACTTCCTCGACTTCGGCGATCTCGGCGACTTCTTCCGCCTCAACCACTTCGCCTTCGATCACGCCATCCTCGGCGTCATCCAGATCCTCGTCGGCATTCGGATTCTGCTGTTGCAGCGCTTCCAGGTCGATCTGCAGCATCGCGGTGATGCGCTCACCCTCGTCCAGCGGCAGCAGGTTGACCAGCGGACGACCGCGCGCAGCACGCGAAGCTTCCGGGATCTCGAAGGTACGCAGCCAGTAGACCTTGCCCTTGCTGGAGAACAGCAGCAGGGTGGCGTGGCTGTTGGCGACCAGCAGGTGTTCGATGTAGTCCTCGTCCTTCACCCCGGTGGCCGATTTGCCTTTGCCGCCGCGACGCTGGGCCTGATAGGCGTGCAGCGGCTGAGACTTGGCGTAGCCGCCGTGGGAGATGGTTACCACGCGCTCTTCTTCGGTGATCAGGTCGGCGATGGTCAGGTCGGTCTGCGACGCCATGATCTCGGTACGACGGGCGTCGCCGAACTCGGCCTTGACCTTCTCCAGCTCCTCGCGAATCACTTCCATCAGGCGCGTGGCGCTGGTCAGGATGCGGATCAGCTCGCCGATCTGGGTGAGGATTTCCTGGTACTCGGTCAGCAGCTTCTCGTGCTCCAGACCAGTCAGGCGGTGCAGGCGAAGCTCGAGGATGGCCTGGGCCTGCTCCGGCGACAGGTAGTACTTGCCTTCGCGCAGGCCGTATTGCGGATCGAGGTCGTCCGGACGGCAGGAATCGGCACCCGCGCGCTCGACCATGGCTTCTACGGCGCTGGATTCCCAGGCGGCGGCGATCAGGCGTTCCTTGGCGTCAGCCGGGGTCGGCGAGGTCTTGATCAGCTCGATTACTGGATCGATGTTGGACAGGGCAACCGCCTGGCCTTCAAGGATGTGGCCACGCTCACGCGCCTTACGCAGCTCGTAGACGGTCCGACGGGTCACCACTTCACGGCGGTGACGGATGAATACTTCGAGCATGTCCTTGAGGTTCATCGTGCGCGGCTGGCCATCGACCAGGGCGACCACGTTGATACCGAACACACTCTGCATCTGGGTCTGGGCATACAGGTTGTTGAGCACAACCTCCGGCACCTCACCACGACGCAGTTCGATGACCACGCGCATACCGTCCTTGTCGGACTCGTCGCGCAGCTCGGTGATGCCTTCGAGCTTCTTCTCTTTGACCAGCTCGGCGATCTTCTCGATCAGTCGGGCCTTGTTCAGCTGGTACGGCAGCTCGGTGACGATGATCTGCTGGCGGCCACCGACCTTGTCGATGTCCTCGATCTCGGCACGGGCACGCATATAGATGCGGCCACGGCCGGTGCGGTAGGCCTCGATGATGCCGGCACGACCGTTGATGATGCCCGCAGTCGGGAAGTCCGGACCTGGGATGTACTGCATCAGCTCATCGACGGTCAGCTCGGCGTTGTCCATCAGAGCCAGGCAGCCATCGATCACTTCGGAGAGGTTGTGCGGCGGGATGTTGGTCGCCATGCCCACGGCGATACCGGACGAGCCGTTAACCAGCAGGTTGGGGATCTTGGTCGGCATGACTGCCGGGATCTGCTCGGTGCCGTCGTAGTTGGGCACCCAGTCGACGGTTTCCTTGTCCAGATCGGCCAGCAGCTCATGGGCCAGCTTGGCCATGCGCACTTCGGTGTATCGCATGGCTGCGGCGTTGTCGCCGTCCACCGAACCGAAGTTGCCCTGGCCGTCGACCAGCATGTAGCGCAGCGAGAACGGCTGGGCCATACGCACGATGGTGTCGTAAACGGCAGTATCACCGTGCGGGTGGTATTTACCGATGACGTCACCGACCACACGGGCGGATTTCTTGTACGCCTTGTTCCAGTCGTTGCCCAGCTCGCTCATGGCGAACAGCACCCGGCGATGCACGGGCTTCAAGCCGTCACGCGCATCCGGCAGAGCACGCCCGACGATTACGCTCATCGCGTAGTCGAGGTAGGACTGTTTCAGCTCGTCTTCGATATTGACCGGGAGGATTTCTTTGGCCAGTTCGCCCATGAGAAGCCAGGTTCCTTATTCTGGTGAAACCCCGTCGCACCCATCCTGGGCGAAACCGGAGTCCGTCGCCGTCGCTCCTGTGTGGCAGCGACTGACGACAAATCAACGAGTTAAGCAAACAATTCGCGCTATTTAAGCCGCCTCTGGGAGGCTGCCTGAGAACTGCCGGAGCTTACCACAGCCACCCGCCCAGACCTACCCCGCCGGACAGGCTGAGCAATGACTCAGTGCAGACGCTTGCGGCACATCAATTGCGCCATTTTCGCCGCATCCGGCCGCTCGACCACGCCCTTTTCGGTGACGATCGCGTCGATCAGGTCCGCCGGCGTGACATCGAACACCGGATTGACCGCATCCACGTCGGCAGCGATGCGCTGCCCGCCGACCTCCAGCAGCTCGCGCGGGTCGCGCTCCTCGATGGGGATGTCCTCGCCATTCTCCAGCCCCATGTCGATGGTCGAACTGGGCGCCACCACCATGAAGCGCACGCCATGGTGCATGGCATTGACCGCCAGTTGGTAGGTGCCAATCTTGTTGGCCACATCGCCATTGGCGGTGATGCGATCGGCACCGACAATGACCCAAGTGATACCCCGGGTCTTCATCAGGTGCGCGGCCGCAGAGTCGGCATTGACGCTGACCGGAATGCCCTCCCCCAGCAACTCCCAGGCGGTCAGGCGCGAGCCCTGCAGCCAGGGCCGGGTCTCGTCGGCGTAAACCCGCTCGACCAACCCCTCCAGGTACGCCGCACGAATCACCCCCAGCGCCGTACCGAAGCCGCCCGTAGCGAGGGCGCCGGTATTGCAGTGGGTGAGGATGTTCTGCGAGTTGCCCTGGTGCTTGCGAATCAGCTCCATGCCCAGCTGAGCCATGGTCAGGTTGGCCTCGCGATCGCTCTGGTGGATACCGACAGCCTCGGCCTCCAGCGCCGCCAGGGGCGCCTCACCACTCTTCAGGCGCTGCAGACGCTCACGCATGCGTTCCAGCGCCCAGAACAGATTGACCGCAGTCGGCCGTGACTCGGCCAGCACGGTGAAATCATCTTCCAGCGCCACCTGCCAGTAAGGATCGCTCTCAGCCAGGCGCGCACGCGCGCCCAGCACCAGCCCATAGGCCGCCGCGATACCGATAGCCGGGGCACCGCGCACCACCATGGCACGGATGGCTTCGGCTACGTCGGCAGCCGAATCGTAGGCCAGCCAGACTTCCTGCTGCGGCAGCAGACGCTGATCGAGCAGGTATAACGTGCCGTCCCGCCATTCAATGGCCTTGACCTTCTCAGCCGCCAGCAATTGCTCGCGCATGGCACACCCCACCTGCAGAAACGAAAAGCCGCGGATTATAGCGAGCCGAGCATTCAGGTGCTCGGGTATACTGCCGCCCTGCCAAAACCCCGAGGATGGCCCCACCATGCCCAACGCCAGCGCCCCGCTCGACCTGCTGCTCCTGCCCACCTGGCTGGTGCCGGTCGAGCCTGCCGGCGTGGTGCTGCGCGAGCATGGTCTGGGCATCCGCGAGGGCCGCATTGTCCTCATCGCACCCCGCGCCGAAGCCCTCAAGCATGCGGCTATCGAAGTGCGTGAGCTGCCAGACTGCGTCCTTACCCCCGGCCTGGTCAATGCCCATGGCCATGCGGCGATGACCCTGTTCCGCGGCCTGGCCGACGATTTGCCACTGATGAGCTGGCTGCAGGACCATATCTGGCCGGCCGAAGCCAAGTGGGTCGACGAAAAATTCGTTCACGACGGCACCGAACTGGCCATTGCCGAACAGATCAAGGGCGGCATCAGCTGCTTTTCCGACATGTATTTCTTCCCGGAAGTGGCCTGCGAACTGGTGCACAAGAGCGGCATCCGCGCGCAGATGACCATTCCCGTGCTGGATTTCCCCACGCCGGGCGCGCGCGATGCCGACGAAGCCCTGCGCAAGGGCCTCAAGCTGTTCGACGACCTCAAGCTGCACCCGCGCATCAAGGTCGCCTTCGGCCCGCACGCACCCTACTCGGTGAGTGACGACAAGCTGGAGAACGTGCGCATGCTGGCCGAGGAGCTCGACGCCGGGATTCACATGCACGTGCACGAAACCGCCTTCGAAGTGCAGCAGAGCCTGGAGTTGCACGGTGTACGCCCGCTGCAGCGCCTGGCCAACCTGGGCCTGCTTGGCCCGCGCTTCCAGGCCGTGCACATGACCCAGATCAGCGACGAAGACATCGCCCTGCTGGTAGAAAGCAACAGCAGCGTGATCCATTGCCCCGAGTCCAACCTCAAGCTGGCCAGCGGTTTCTGTCCGGTGGAAAAGCTCTGGCAGGCCGGCGTCAACGTCGCCATCGGCACCGACGGCGCCGCCAGCAACAATGACCTCGACCTGCTTGGCGAAACCCGTACCGCCGCCCTGCTGGCCAAGGCCGTCGCCGGCAGCGCCACCGCCCTGGACGCCCACAGCGCCCTGCGCATGGCGACCCTCAACGGCGCTCGCGCCCTCGGCCTGGATGAGCAGATCGGCAGCCTGGAACTGGGCAAACTGGCCGACCTGGCCGCCTTCGACCTCTCGGGACTGGCCCAGCAACCGGTCTACGACCCTGTGTCGCAACTGATTTACGCCGGCGGGCGCAGCTGCACCAAACACCTGTGGGTGGGCGGCAAGCAACTGCTCGACGACGGCCGCCTGACCCGCCTCGACGAAGCCAGCCTGATCGCCAGCGCGCGCGCCTGGGGCGCCCGGATTGCTGGCTACACCGCGCTTTGAAGACCCAGATTCGATTTAAAGGAAAGCCCCATGAGTAACGTCGACCACGCTGAAATCGCCAAATTCGAAGCCCTCGCCCACCGCTGGTGGGACCGCGAGAGCGAGTTCAAACCGCTGCACGACATCAACCCGCTGCGCGTCAACTGGATCGACGAACGTGTCGGCCTGGCCGGCAAGAAGGTCCTCGACGTCGGCTGCGGCGGCGGCATCCTCAGTGAATCCATGGCCCAGCGTGGCGCCACGGTGACCGGTATCGACATGGGCGAAGCGCCGCTGGCCGTGGCCCAGTTGCACCAGCTGGAGTCCGGGGTCAACGTCGAATACCGGCAGATCACCGCCGAAGCCCTGGCCGAGGAAATGCCCGGCCAGTTCGACGTGGTTACCTGCCTAGAGATGCTCGAGCACGTACCCGACCCATCCTCGGTGATCCGCGCCTGCTACCGCATGGTCAAGCCGGGCGGCCAGGTGTTTTTCTCCACCATCAACCGCAACCCCAAGGCCTACCTGTTCGCCATCGTTGGCGCCGAGTACCTGATGCGCCTGCTACCGCGCGGCACCCACGACTTCAAGAAGTTCATCCGCCCATCCGAGCTGGGCGCCTGGAGCCGCGCCGCCGGCCTGCAGGTCAAGGACATCATCGGCCTGACCTACAACCCGCTGACCAAGCACTACAAACTGGCCGCGGATGTGGACGTCAACTACATGATCCAGACCCTGCGCGAGGAGTAAGGCGCATGCGCTTGCGAGCCGTACTGTTCGACATGGATGGCACCCTGCTGGACACCGCACCGGACTTCATCGCCGTGTGCCAGGCCATGCGCGCCGCGCGCGACCTGCCAGCCCAGGACGAAAAACTGATTCGCGACCAGATTTCCGGTGGCGCCCGCGCCATGGTCGCGGCGAACTTCGCCATCGACCCACAGACCGAAGGCTTCGAGGCCCTGCGCCTGGAGTTTCTCGAGCGCTACCTGGAGCACTGCGCGGTACTCAGCCAGCTATTCCCCGGCATGGCCGAGCTGCTCGCAGAGATCGAGCAGGCCAAGCTGATCTGGGGCGTGGCGACCAACAAGCCAGTGCGTTACGCCGAACCGATCATGCAGCGCCTCGGCCTGGCCGAACGCTCGGCCGTCCTGGTCTGCCCGGACCACGTCAGCCGCAGCAAGCCCGACCCGGAAATGCTTCTGCTGGCCTGCGCCAAGATCGGCGTACAGCCGGGCGAAGTGCTGTTTATCGGCGACGACGCCCGCGACATCGAAGCCGGCCGCGCGGCGGGCTGCAAGACCGCCGCCGTCACCTACGGCTACATCCACCCGGACGACAACCCGCGCCATTGGGGCGCCGACGTGGTGGTAGACCACCCACTGGAGCTGCGCGAAGTGCTTGATCGCGCCCTGTGCTCCTGCTGAACAGCGCCTCACCGCACTCAACCCGACTGACGCAATAACGAGATTTCCGCCATGTACGACTACTCCGCCCGCCCTGACCTCCTGCAAGGCCGGGTCATCCTGGTCACCGGCGCTGGCCGCGGCATCGGCGCCGCTGCCGCCAAGGCCTTTGCCGCCCACGGTGCCACGGTGCTGCTGCTGGGCAAGACCGAGGAAAGCCTGAGCCGCGTCTACGACGAAATCGAAGCGGCCGGCCACCCGCAAGCCGCGGTGATCCCGTTCAACCTGGAAACCGCCTTGCCACATCAGTACGACGAACTGGCGGCAATGCTCGAAGGCGAGTTCGGCAAGATCGACGGCCTGTTGCACAACGCCTCCATCGTCGGCCCGCGCACACCGCTGGAACAGCTGTCCGGCGATAATTTCATGCGCGTCATGCAGATCAACGTCAACGCCATGTTCATGCTCACCAGCACCCTGCTACCGCTGCTCAAGCTGTCGGACGACGCCTCGGTGGTATTTACCTCCAGCAGCGTCGGCCGCAAGGGCCGCGCCTACTGGGGCGCCTATGGCGTGTCCAAGTTCGCCACCGAAGGCCTGATGCAGACCCTGGCCGACGAAGTCGACAGCATCAGCAACGTGCGCGCCAACAGCGTCAACCCGGGCGCCACCCGCACCGACATGCGCGCCCAGGCCTACCCAGGCGAAAACCCGGCGAGCAACCCGTTGCCGGAAGCGATCATGCCGGTCTACCTGTACCTGATGGGCCCCGACAGCCAGGGCGTCAACGGCCAGGCCCTCGACGCCCAGTAAGCCGCAATGCTGGCGGCCGCCGGTTTTCCGACGGCCCACCAGTGAGACCGGCGTCACATTGCCATCATTGCCGCCAAGGAACCGGCAAATCCTTGCCGCCCAGACCAGCAAAAACGCCATAAACCAATGAAATAAAACAATTTTATTAAGTTGGCACAGAATTAGCTCTACCTCAGTCATCACAGCGCCCAGCGCCAGAGGTTGAGCTCCATGGTCCCGCCCAAACAGTCCAACACCATCGATTTCGATGCAGCCAAGCTGCAGCGCCTCGGCTATGCCAGCCGCACGCAGCCGACACTCAAGCCCGTCAGCCTGGCGCAACTGCGCCAGCAACTCGGCATGCAGCTGCAGACGTCGCTGGAAGTGGACCGCATCCTCGACCTGTTCTTCCGCGAAGTGCAGCGCCTTGTGCCGCTGGGCGCGCTGAGCTATCAGCTGGCCTCCTGCGACCTGCGCCTGGAACTGGGCGAACGCGCCAATCATTCGGCCGGCTATCGCCTGAGCCATGAAGGCGAATACCTGGGCGAGCTGATCTTCCGTCGCAGCCTGCGCTTCAGCGACGATGAACTGGGCCAACTCGAATCCCTGCTGGCCAGCCTGCTGTTTCCCCTGCGCAACGCCCTGCTCTACCGTGCCGCCCTGCAGAGCGCCCTGCGCGACCCGCTGACCGACACCGGCAACCGCATCGCCATGAACCAGGCCATGCTGCGCGAAGTGGAACTGGCCCGCCGTAACAGCCAACCGCTGTCGGTGCTGATGCTCGACATCGACCACTTCAAGCAGATCAACGACCAGCACGGCCACATCACCGGCGACGAAGTGCTCAAGGCCATGGCCGGCGCCCTGAAGAACAGCCTGCGCAACATCGACATGATCTTCCGCTACGGCGGCGAGGAGTTCCTCGTGCTGCTGTCCAACACCAACCGCGAAGCCGCACAGATGGTCGGCGAGCGCCTGCGCCTGGCCGTGCTGGGCTTGCAGCACGTGGTGGACAACCGCGCCATCGAACTGTCGATCAGCCTGGGCTGCGCCACCATGCTCGCCGGTGAGTCGGTCGACAGCCTGCAGCGCCGCGCCGACAACGCGCTGTATGTGTCCAAGCGTGAAGGCCGCAATCGCCTGTCGATGGCGGGCTGAGCGCACGCCAGTAAATCGTAGGCATGAAAAAGGGGCTCCTAGGAGCCCCTTTTTTACGACCTGCACTCAGCGCTTGCGGCCAAAGCCCGGACGCTGACCGTCACCGTTTGGCGGCCGCTTGCCCGGTGTAGCCGGGCGCGGCTTGCGGGCCGGGCGCTCGGCCAGGTCCACCGGCGGACGCGGCGTGCGCTTCTTGTTCACATCCGACGGGCGCTCGGCAACCGGCGTGCCACGACCACTGTCACGACGGTCGGCGGAATCCTGACGCGGCGCACGTTGCGGACGCTGCTCGCGGTCGCCGTCCTTGCGCGGCGCACGCGGGGCCGGGCGGGCCGGACGATCGGCACCTTCACCACGCGGGGCACGAGCCGGACGCGGAGCTTCGTTGCTGCGCTCGCCAGCTTCGTTGGCCGGACGCAGGACACGCTTGGGTCGCTCGTTGCGGCCCAGCGGACGGGCCGACTTGCGCTGCAGGCGGTCGAGCTTCTCGCGCACCTTCTCTTTCATCGTCGGCAAAGCCACTCGCGGCAGGCCAACTTCCTCACTGAGGATGTCCAGCTCGCGCTGGGTCAGCTCGCGCCAACGACCCATGGGCAGGTCGGAAGTCATGAACACCGGACCGAAGCGCACGCGCTTCAGACGGCTGACCACCAGGCCCTGGGACTCCCACAGGCGGCGCACTTCGCGGTTGCGCCCTTCCATCACCACGCAGTGGTACCAGTGGTTGAAGCCGTCGCCGCGCGGCGCTTCCTTGATGTCGGTGAACTTGGCCGGGCCGTCTTCCAGCATCACGCCGGCTTTCAGTTGCTCGATCATTTCATCGGTGACTTCGCCGCGCACCCGCACCGCGTACTCGCGGTCCATCTCGAAAGAGGGGTGCATCATGCGATTGGCCAGTTCGCCGTCGGTGGTGAACAGCAGCAGGCCAGTGGTATTGATGTCCAGGCGACCGATGTTGATCCAGCGGCCTTCTTTCGGGCGCGGCAGGCGGTCGAACACGGTGGGACGGCCTTCCGGGTCGTCACGGGTGCAGATCTCGCCTTCCGGCTTGTTGTAGATCAGCACGCGGCGTACGTTTTCCGCCATTTCTTCGCGCTTGAGCAGTTGCCCATCGACGCTGATGGCATCGTGCATATCGACCCGCGCACCCAAGGTCGCGACGGCGCCATTGACCTTGACGCGGCCCTGGCTGATCCATTGTTCGATATCGCGACGCGAGCCTTGCCCCATGCGGGCCAGGACTTTCTGCAGCTTTTCGCCGCTGGGACGGGTTGTTTCGAGATCGGTTTCTGATTCGCTCATGCTAGGCACCTCCCGGTGTATTAAATGATGCGGACGACACCCGCTCAAACCGAGCCAGCGCCAAAAGGGTCGCGCATCATACGCGGATAGCCGCCACGACGCACGGCCAGACTATAGCCGTCTAGCGGCAATAGCGTTCACCCAAACGATACGTGACCTGCTTGCAGTGACTATTAACCAGGGCAATCTTCCCGGCCTGCACCTCACCCCAATGGGAGAGGGTTCTACCCATACGGTCTGTCTGCGACCGTGGCACAGGAAAGAGCGCACAACCTTAGATAAACAGCATTACCGCCTAACGAGACTTGCGCCGCCCAGCTAGCTTCAAGGCCAACAGGCGCAGGTCCGCCTCGGCCAGCACCACGCGCCGCTCGGCCTTGTCGAGCTTCTTCCAGTGTTTGATTTCGCGCTTGCTACGCCCGCAGCCGATGCAGATGTCGTCAGCGAACTTGCAGATATCGATGCAGGGATTTTTGCTCATGCCGGCAGCCTGAAGGGTGAAAACCCGGCCAGCATAAGGGCACTGACTTCACCGACAGGATTGAACGTATCAATCCGGCCGGTGAGGTCTTTCAATGCAGCGAGTCCTTGTCGTCCAGGTCGAGCAGCGACTCGCCCATCGCCTCGGCTTCATCTTCCGGCTCGGGCAGGTCATCGAAGTCGATCTTCAGGCCCTGTTCCATAGTGTCCAGTTCGGCGAGCAGGCTGCGGAAGCTGGTTTCGTCACGCGCCTCGCCCTTGGCCTCGGCCGCCTCGGCGTCTGCCCGCGCCTGCAGCTCGGCCGGCACCGGCAGGTCGTCTTCCAGGTCCAGCAGCGGCTCTGGCTCCAGCTCGCGCAGGGCAGCCAGGGTCGGCAGCTCGTCGAGGTTCTTCAGGTTGAAGTGGTCGAGGAACTGCCGGGTAGTGGCAAGCATGGCAGGCTTGCCCGGCACGTCGCGGTAGCCAACCACACGAATCCACTCGCGCTCCAGCAGGGTTTTGACGATCTGGCTGTTCACCGCCACGCCGCGAATATCTTCGATCTCGCCGCGGGTGATCGGCTGGCGATAGGCAACCAGCGCCAGGGTTTCCAACATGGCCCGCGAGTAACGCTGCGGGCGCTCCTCCCAAAGCCGCCCCACCCAGGGCGCAAAGTGCTCGCGCACTTGCAGGCGATAGCCGGACGCCACTTCCTTCAGCTCGAAGGCACGGCCCTGGCAGGACGCTGCCAGGATACTCAGCGCATCACGGATGGTCGCCAGCTCCGGCCGTTCGGCTTCGTCGAACAGTTCGCTGATGCGCTCCAGCGACTGCGGCTTGCCGGAAGCCAGGAGGAAGGCTTCCAGCAGGGAGGCCAGTTCTTTCGGGTCGCTCAGGTTCATCTATTCGGCTCGGGCACGGACGTGGATCGGCGCAAAGGCTTCATTCTGCACCAGCTCCACCAGGGATTCCTTGATCAGTTCAAGCACCGCCATGAAGGTGACGACGACGCCCAGGCGCCCTTCACTGGCGCTGAACAGCTCGACGAACGGCACGAATGCACCGCCCTTGAGGCGTTCCAGCACCTCGCTCATGCGCTCGCGGGTAGACAGCACTTCGCGAGTCACCTGGTGGCTCTCGAACATGTCGGCGCGGCGCAGCACTTCAGCCATCGACAACAGCAGCTCTTCCAGGCTGACTTCCGGCAACAGCTTGCGCGCCCGCGCTTCCGGGGCATCGAGCTTGGGCACCGTGAGGTCACGACCGACCCGCGGCAGCACGTCCAGCCCTTCGGCGGCAGCCTTGTAGCGCTCGTATTCCTGCAGACGGCGGATCAGTTCGGCGCGCGGGTCGTCCTCCTCGTCCTCGATTTCGGCCGAGCGCGGCAGCAGCATGCGCGACTTGATCTCGGCGAGCATCGCCGCCATCACCAGGTACTCGGCAGCCAGCTCCAGGCGCACCGACTTCATCAGTTCGACGTAGCCCATGTACTGCTTGGTGATTTCCGCCACCGGGATATCGAGGATGTCGATGTTCTGCTTGCGAATCAGGTACAGCAGCAGGTCGAGTGGGCCTTCGAAGGCTTCGAGGAAGACTTCCAGGGCATCCGGCGGGATGTACAGGTCGAGCGGCATCTCGGTGACCGCCTGGCCGTAGACCAGGGCGAACGGCAGTTCCTGCTGGGCGCCGGCCTCAGAGCTGCTGTGCGTCGGCGATACGGCGTTGGAAGCGGCCTCGGAATGCTCATTTACCATACGTAAACTCCGCTTCCTCGGCCGCTTCCGCCTTGTCTCGCTCTAGCTCGCAAGCTCTGATCGAAGATGCTTCGCTCACGCTTCGTCACCCTGAAACGGGCTGGGGTCGCCGCAGCCGATACGGAATATTTCGGGCTCGCCGTCGGCCAGGTTGACCACGGTGGAGGCTTCGAGGCCGCCGTAGCCGCCATCGATGATCAGGTCGACGTGATGCTCCAGCACCTGGCGCATCTCGTAGGGATCATTCATCGGCAGCTCTTCGCCCGGCAGGATCAGGCTCACGCTCATCAAGGGCTCGCCCAGCTGCTCGGCCAGCGCATGGGCAATCGGATGCCCCGGCACGCGCAGGCCGATGGTGCGGCGCTTGGGGTGCAGGAGCATGCGCGGCACTTCGCGGGTGGCACCGAGAATAAAGGTGTAAGGCCCCGGCGTATGCGCCTTGAGCAGGCGAAAGGCCCGGGTATCGACCTTGGCGAACAGGCCGATCTGCGACAGGTCGCTGCACACCAGGGTGAAGTTGTGCTTGTCATCCAGCTGGCGCAGGCGGCGAATGCGCTCAACCGCGCCCTTGTCGCCGATCAGGCAGCCAATGGCGTAGGACGAATCCGTCGGATAGACCACCACGCCGCCACTGCGGAGGATCTCCACCGCCTGTTTGATCAGACGCGCCTGCGGGTTTTCCGGGTGTACCTGGAAGAACTGACTCATGACCTCTCCCTGTTCAGGGGGCAGCAGGGTGCGGGCGATGGACATTGGCGAAGCGCTCCCACAACGGTGGCAGGTCTTCAGGCAAGGGACGGTACATGCCGAGTTCCGACCAGTCGCCCGGTGCATGGAAATCACTGCCGACACTGGCCAGCATGCCGAACTCGCGCGCCAGGATGGCCAGGCCGCCAACCTGCTCGGCAGGCTGCAGGCCATTGACCACCTCCAGCGCGTGGCCGCCGGCGGCGATGAAGTCGGCCACCAGGCGGCGGCGCTTACTGCGGGTGAAATCGTACTGCCAGGGATGCGCCAGGCTGATCCAGGCACCCGCATCGCTGAGGGTGCCGACCGCCTGTTCCAGGCTCGGCCAGTGCTGTTTGACGTCCCCCAGCTTGCCGGAGCCGAGCCACTTGCGGAACGCTTCGGCGTGGTCGCGCACATGCCCGGCGCGCACTAGGAACTCGGCGAAATGTGGTCGTGCCGGCGCATTACCGCTGTCGCCCAAGGCCTGCTGCACGGCGCGAGCGCCTTCCAGCGCACCCGGCATGCCCTTGGCTTCCAGACGCTTGCCGATTTCCTCGGCGCGCAACCAGCGGCCCTGGTGCAGGTCAGCGATGGCTTTTTGCAGTGCCGGCGCCTCGCTGACGAAGGCGTAGCCCAGTACATGGATGGTGGCGCCGCCCCAGGTGCAGGACAGTTCGATGCCATTAACCAGGCTCAGGCCCAGCGCATCGGCGGCCTGGCGCGCCTCGACCAGGCCCTCGAGGGTGTCGTGATCGGTCAGTGCCAACAGCTCGACACCCCGCTCATGGGCGCGCGCGACGACCGCGGCCGGGGCCAGGACGCCGTCCGAAGCGGTACTGTGGCAATGCAGATCAACCTTCATGGGGCCGCTTTCGCTGGGAATGATGTTTGTTATTATGCCGCCACATCCCGCTTCTGGCTGCCGCCGTGAAACAATTCATCGACTTCATCCCGCTTATCCTGTTCTTCATCGTCTTCAAACTTGATCCTCTCACCGTTGAACTGGCCGGCCACAGCGTCGAGCTGGGCGGTATTTTCAGCGCCACTGCCGTGCTGATCCTGGCCTCCGTGGTGGTCTACGGCACCCTTCTGGTGCTGCAGCGCCGCCTGGAAAAGGGCCAGTGGCTGACCCTGGCCGCGTGCCTGCTGTTCGGCGGCATGACCCTGGCCTTCCACAGCGAAACCTTCCTCAAGTGGAAGGCGCCGGTGGTCAACTGGCTATTCGCCCTGGGCTTCCTCGGTAGCCACTTCATCGGCGACAAGCTGCTGATCCAGCGCATGCTGGGCCACGCCGTGCAGCTGCCGCAGCAGATCTGGACGCGCCTGAACCTGGCCTGGGTGGCCTTTTTCCTGTTCAGTGGCAGCGCCAACCTGTTCGTGGCCTTCACCTATCAAGAGATCTGGGTCGACTTCAAAGTGTTCGGCAGCCTCGGCATGACCGTGCTCTTCCTGGTGGCTCAAGGCGTTTACCTGGCCCGTCACATGCATGACGCCGACACCCAAGACAGTAAGGACTGACATGCTCTACGCCATCATCGCCAGCGACACCGAAGGCTCCCTGGAAAAACGCCTGGCCAGCCGCCCGGCCCACCTGGCGCGCCTGGAACAGCTGAAAAGCGAAGGCCGCCTGGTTCTCGCCGGTCCGCACCCCGCCATAGACAGCAACGACCCGGGCCCGGCTGGCTTTTCCGGCAGCCTGATCGTCGCCGAGTTCGAATCCCTCAACGCCGCGCAGAGCTGGGCCGATGCCGACCCCTATCGGGCCGCCGGGGTCTATGCCAGTGTGCTGGTCAAACCGTTCAAGCTGGTTCTGCCTTAATTCGCCTTACGCTCCATAACAACAAAATCGAAAATCGGAGTTCCTCTATGCGCCAAGGCTCGTTGCTCTCCCTGTTGCTTGCTGGCTTGCTGACCACCACCTGGGCGGCTGCGGAGGAAACCGTGCTGCCACTGCCCGCGGCCACGCCTGCCGCGACGGTCGCACCGGCCAGCAATGAGTCGCGAATCAGCGAACTGCAACAGCAACTGGCGGAAAGCGAGCGCCAGCGCAACGAGCTGCAAGCCAGCGCCGGACAGGAAAGCCCCCAGCTCAGCCGCCTGCGCCAGGACAACCAGCGCCTCAAGCTGCAACTCAAGCAAGCCCAGGCCCAGCAACCACCGCGCCTGCTCACCGAGCAGCAGCAGTGGTATGCCATTGGCGTCGGCTCCGCCCTGCTGGCGTTCATCGTCGGGCGCCTGAGCGCCGGGCGACGGAACAAGCGCCGCAGCGAGTGGGTCTGAGCCACCGGCGTAGCCTGTTGCTACGCCGCCCTCCCCGATGAATACAACGCCATGACTGAACTGCTGCTGATCGACGATGACCGTGAACTCTGCGAACTGCTGGCCAGCTGGCTACAGCAGGAAGGCTTTCAGGTGCACGCCTGCCACGACAGCGGTAGCGCCCGCGACAGCCTGGCCCGGCACAACCCGGCGGCGGTGATTCTCGATGTGATGCTGCCCGACGGCAGCGGCCTGGAACTGCTCAAGCAACTGCGCAGCGAGTACGCCGAACTGCCGGTGCTGATGCTTTCCGCACGCGGCGAGCCATTGGACCGCATCCTCGGTCTGGAACTGGGCGCCGATGACTACCTGGCCAAACCCTGCGACCCGCGCGAACTGACCGCCCGCCTGCGCGCCGTGCTGCGCCGCAGCAGCGCGCCCGCCAGCGCCAGCCGCCTGGAGCTGGGCGACCTGAGCTTCAGCCAGGTGCGCGGCGTGGCCATCCTCGGCGAGCACGAGATCAGCCTGACCCTGTCCGAAGGGCGCATCCTCGAAGCCCTGTTGCAGCAACCCGGCGAGCCGCTGGACAAGCAGGCCCTGGCGCAACTGGCCTTGGGCCGCAAGCTGACCCTGTACGACCGCAGCCTGGACATGCACGTCAGCAACCTGCGCAAGAAACTCGGCCCACATGCCGATGGCCGCCCACGGATCATCGCCCTGCGCAGCCGCGGTTACTTCTACAGCGCCTGAAAGCGCTTACGAGCGCGTGTCAGGCACTTGCTACACGTCTTTACCCTGCCTTTACCCAAGGCTGACCGCGCTTGACCTTGCCGTCCCTAGACTGGGCTCATCCGGTAACCCGCCGGAATCGAGACAAGGAGATACACCATGCGCAAGACCCTCATCGCCCTGCTGCTTGCCACCTCGCTGCCGACCCTGGCCTTGGCCACGCCGGCCGACGGTCCGCGCGGCCCGGCCCACGACTGCGACATGTCCGCCCATGGCGAACACCACGGCCCGCGCAAGGGCGACATGTTCAAGGACCTCAACCTGACGCCCGAGCAGCGCGAGCAGTTCCGCACGCTGATGCATGAGCGCAAGGATGATCCGCGCGCCATCACCCGCAAATACCTGGACAAGCTGCCGCAAGCCGAACAGCAAGCCATGAAGAAAGAGCTGGAAACCGCGCGCCTGGATCACGACAAGGCCGTGCGTGCCATCCTCACTCCGGAACAGCAGAAGGTGTTCGACCAGCACAAACAGGAGATGGAGAAAAACCGCGCCGACCGTGCAGAGTTCGACACCTGGAAAGCCGAACGCGACAGCAAGAAGCAGTAATCCCAGCCTGACCCGAGCCCGGCCTGCACACCTGCAGGCCGGGCTTCATCTATTTCCGAGGAGTACCCATGCGTTCTCTGTTCTGGCGCATCTTTGCCAGCTTCTGGCTGGCCATCGCCCTGGTCGCCGGCTTGTCCATGCTGCTCGGCCACGCGCTGAACCAGGACGCCTGGATTCTCGGCCACCACCCCGCCGTGAAGACGCTGCCGGAGCAGTGGAGCCAGCTCTACGAAGGACCGAACGGCCCGAGCGCCGCCCAGGACTTTCTGGAGCAGCGCAAACGGGATTTCCATGTCGACACCCAGGTGCTCGATAACAGTGGCCAATCACTGGTCAACGGCACCTTCCCGCCGCGCGCCGTGGCCTTCGAGCAACGTCACGGCGGCGATCGGCGCATGCCCTGGCGGCGCATGACCGAGGAATACGTCAGCCCTGTCACCGGCGAGACCTACCTGTTCATCTACCGCATCCCGCACCCGGAGCTGGATGCCTGGCACCGCAGCAGCCTGTTCTGGCCGCTCAGCGCCCTGGGCATCGCCCTGGTGGTGCTGACCTTGCTCAGCCTGTGGCTGACCCTGTCCATCACCCGCCCGCTCGGACGCCTGCGCGGTGCGGTGCATGACCTCGGCCAGACCGCTTACCAGCAGAACAGCCTGGCGCGCCTGGCTGACCGTGGTGACGAGTTCGGCGTGCTGGCCCGCGACTTCAACCGCATGGGCGCGCGCCTGCAAGGGCTGATCGGCAGCCAGCGGCAATTGCTGCGCGACGTCTCCCACGAGCTGCGCTCGCCCCTGGCGCGCCTACGCATCGCCCTGGCCCTGGCCGAACGGGCCGGCCAGGTGGAGCGTGAACAACTGTGGGGGCGCCTGACCCAGGAATGTGATCGCCTGGAAAACCTGATCAGCGAGATTCTTGCCCTCGCCCGCCTGGACGCGACGCCAGGCACCGCGCAACCGATCGACCTCGCCGCCTTGCTCGACGAACTGCAGGCTAACGCTCAGCTCAGTGCGCCCGAGCAGCACCTGCGCATCCAGCGGGACCCGCAGGCTGTGCTCAATGGCTGGCCGGACATGCTCGGCCGCGCGCTGGACAACCTGCTGCGCAATGCCATGCGCTTCAGCCCGGCAGGGCAGCCCATCGAGATACAGGTGGAAAAACAGCAGGACAACCTGCTGATCAGCGTGCGTGACCACGGCCCGGGGGCGCCGGATGAGTTGCTGGAAAAACTCGGCGAGCCATTCTTCCGCGTCCCCGGCCAACAGGCCGCCGGCCATGGCCTGGGGCTGGCTATTGCGCGCCGCGCTGCCGAGCGCCACGGCGGCCGCCTGCTGCTGGGCAACCACCCGCAGGGCGGCTTTGTCGCCACCCTAGAGTTGCCGTTGAACGCAGTCGTTTAACCCAGTAGACGGGTGTCAGCCCTGCCAGGCGGCCACGTAATCGTCCGGATCGAGCGCCAGCGGCACGCGCCGCTCGCCCTCCACGCTGCCCAGGTAGACGAAACCGACAATGCGCTCGCCCGCCTGCAACCCCAGCCCGGCCATTACCTGGGCGTCGTAGCTGAACTCACCGGTACGCCACATCGCACCGAAGCCCTGCGCATGCGCCGCCAGCAGGATGCCCTGCGCCGCACAACCGGCCGCCAACAGCTGCTCCTGCTCCGGCACCTTGGGGTGACCGGTGATACGCGCGATCACCACCACCAGCAACGGCGCCCGCAGCGGCATGGCGCGCGCCTTGTCCAGCGCCTCCGGCTTGGCCTCTGGGTTGCTGGCCGTCAGCGCGGCGGCGAACAGCTCGCCCAGTTGCTGGCGCGCCGCCCCTTCCACGGTGAGAAAACGCCACGGCCGCAGCTGGCCATGGTCCGGCGCACGCAGGGCGGCACGAAACAGCAGGTCGCGCTGGGCCGCATCGGGTGCAGGCTCCAGCAAACGGCCCACGGATACGCGATTGAGCAACAGATCGAGGGCTTCCATCGGCCTTCTCCTCGGGAATCAGGCCGGCATTCTAGCCGATTCCACACCATCACCCGGCAGCCTTGCGCAGAGCAGCACGCACAGATGCAGAATCAGCGTCTGCGCCGATTTACAGGCGATGCGCCAAGCGTAGAATGGCGCCCTCCGCCCTGGCCTGTTCGAGCCTTACTTCATGGCATTGCCGACTCTGCGCGTTATCGGCTTCATCCTCGGAATTTTCCTCATCACCCTGGCAGCGAGCATGGTCATCCCCATGCTCACGCTGTTCGCGTTCGAGCGCACCGATGACCTCAATGCCTTTCTCTGGTCGAGCCTGATCACCTTTATTGCCGGCCTCAGCCTGGTGATTCGCGGGCGCCCGCAACACATGCACCTGCGCCCGCGCGACATGTACCTGCTGACCACCGCCAGCTGGCTGGTGGTGTGTGCCTTCGCCGCCCTGCCGCTGGTGCTGATCACCCACATCAGCTACACCGACGCGGTGTTCGAAACCATGTCCGGCATCACCACCACCGGTTCCACCGTGCTTACCGGGCTGGACCAGATGTCGCCCGGCATCCTGATCTGGCGCTCGATGCTGCACTGGCTGGGTGGTATCGGTTTCATCGGCATGGCGGTGGCGATTCTGCCGCTGCTGCGGGTCGGCGGGATGCGCCTGTTCCAGACCGAGTCCTCGGACTGGGGGCAGAAAGTCATGCCGCGCTCGCACATGGCCGCCAAGTACATCCTGTACGTCTATGTGCTGCTCACCGGGCTGGCTTTCCTGGCCTTCTGGGGCGCCGGCATGACCCCGTTCGAGGCGATCAACCATGCGATGTCGCTGATCTCCACCGGCGGTTTCTCCACCTCGGACATGTCCCTGACCAACTGGAAACAGCCAGCGGTGCACTGGGTCGCGGTGGTGGTGATGATCCTCGGCAGCCTGCCCTTCACCCTCTACGTTGCCACCTTGCGCGGGCATCGCCGGGCGCTGATCCGCGACCATCAGGTTCGCGGCCTGATCGGTTTCCTGCTGCTCAGCTGGCTGCTGGTCGGCACCTGGCTGTGGATGAATTCGGACAATGCCTGGCTGGATGCGCTGCGCATCGTCGCGGTCAACATCACTTCGGTGGTCAGCACCACCGGTGTGGCCCTGGGCGACTACAGCACCTGGGGCGGCTTCGCCGTGCTGCTGTTCTTCTACCTGACCTTCATCGGCGGCTGCTCCGGCTCCACCGCCGGCGGCCTGAAGATCTTCCGTTTCCAGGTCGCCTTCGTGCTGCTCAAGGCCAACCTGCAGCAACTGGTGCACCCACGCGCGGTGATCAAGCAGCAGTACAACAACCACAACCTGGACGAAGACATCGTCCGCTCGCTGATCACCTTCTCGTTTTTCTTCACCATCACCATCGGCGTGATCGCCATGGGCCTGACCCTGACCGGGCTGGACTGGGTCACCGCGATCACCGGCGCTGCCACCGCCGTGTGCAACGTCGGCCCGGGCCTGGGCCCGATCATCGGCCCGGTCGGCAACTTCGCCCCCCTGCCGGACGCCGCCAAGTGGCTGCTGACCATCGGCATGCTGCTCGGGCGTCTGGAAATCCTTACCGTGCTAGTGCTGTTCACCCCGGCCTTCTGGAAACACTAAGCCAGCGCTCGCCTACCCTTACCTCCACCGACACAACGGAAGCCCTTAATGTCCTTGCCGACCCTGCGCACCCTGGCGCTCATCAACGGCATTTTCCTGATCACCCTGGCCATCAGCATGCTGGTGCCAGTGGCGACCTTGCTGGTCTACGAGCAGCCGCAGGACATCCACGCCTTCCTCTGGTCGAGCCTGATCACCTTCATCAGCGGCATGAGCATGTTCCTCCAGGGCCGCGGCCGGCCGAGCCAGTTGCGCCCGCGCGACATGTACATGCTGACCGTGTCGAGCTGGGTCCTGGTGTCGTTCTTCGCCGCCCTGCCGTTCCTGCTCGGCCGCCACACCAGCTACACCGATGCCTACTTCGAGAGCATGTCGGGCATCACCGCCACCGGCGCCACCATCTTCAGCGGCCTGGACAGCATGTCGCCGGGCATCCTGATCTGGCGCTCGCTGCTGCACTGGCTGGGCGGTATCGGCTTTATCGCCATGGCCGTGGCGATCCTGCCGATGCTGCGCATCGGTGGTATGCGCCTGTTCCAGACCGAATCATCGGACCGTTCGGAAAAGGTCATGCCGCGCTCGCACATGGTCGCCAAGTACATGGTGGTGGCCTATGTCGGCATCAGCCTGGTGGCCACGCTGGGCTTCTGGCTGGCCGGCATGGGGCTGTTCGACGCGATCAACCACGCCATGTCGGCTATCTCAACTGGCGGCTTCTCCACCTCCGACGGCTCCCTCGGCAACTGGCAACAGCCGGCGGTGCACTGGGTCGCGGTGGTGGTGATGATCCTCGGCAGCCTGCCGTTCGTGCTCTACGTCTCGATGATGCGCGGCAACTACACGGCGCTGCTGCGCGACCAGCAGGTGCGCGGTTTCCTGTTCATCCTGCTGGGCAGCTGGCTGCTGCTGGCCACCTGGTACTGGGCCACCACTCGCCTGCACTGGCTGGAAGCCCTGCGCCACGTGGCGGTGAACACCACTTCGGTGATGACCACCACCGGCTTCGCCCTCAATGACTACAGCCTGTGGGGCGGTTTCGCCAGCATGCTGTTCTTCTACCTGGGTTTCATCGGTGGCTGCTCCGGCTCCACCGCTGGCGGCCTCAAGGTGTTCCGCTTCCAGATCGCCTACATCCTGCTCAAGGCCAACCTCAAGCAGCTGGTGCACCCGCGCGCGGTGATCAAGCAGCAGTACAACCGCCATCGTCTGGACGAAGACATCGTTCGCTCGATCCTGGCCTTCTCGTTCTTCTTCACCATCACCATCGCCACCCTGGCGCTGGCCCTGACCCTGTGCGGCCTGGACTGGATCACCGCGCTCTCCGGCGCCGCCAGCACGGTATCCGGCGTAGGGCCGGGCATGGGCCCGATCATCGGCCCGGCCGGCAACTTCTCCAGCCTGCCGGACAGCGCCAAATGGCTGCTGACCCTGGGCATGCTGCTGGGACGCCTGGAAATCCTCACCGTGCTGGTACTGCTGCTACCGACCTTCTGGCGGCACTGATCGCGCCGCACGACGCCGCTGTAGGAGCCAGCTTGCTGGCGATCGGACTCCGCGAAAGAGCATCGCCAGCAAGCTGGCTCCTACAGGGGTGAGAGGGTCAGAGACGCGCGCGGTATTCGCCCGGGGTGGTATCGAACCAGCGGCGGAAGGCGCGGAAGAAGTTGCTCGGGTCGGCAAAACCCAGCAGATAGGCCACTTCCAGCAGGGTCAGATTGGCCTGGGCCAGGTACTGCCCAGCCAATTCGCGGCGGGTGTCGTCGAGCAACTGCTGGTAGCTGCTGCCCTCCTCCTGCAAACGGCGCTGCAAGGTCCGCTCGGACAACAGCAAGGCCTGCGCCACCGCCTCGCGCTTGGGTTCGCCCTGAGGCAACAGGCGGCAGAGCACCTGGCGCACCTGATGGGTCACCCGGCTGTCGGAGAAACGCGCCAGGTAATCACCGGCAAAACGGTCATGCAGTTGCGCCAGGCCCTCGTTGGCCGACGGCAACGGCGCATCCAGATCGGCGCGTTCGAAGACAATCCCATAGTGCTCGGCGTTGAAGCGCAAGGGCGCCTGGAACGCCTCGCGGTACGGCTCCTGGTTCTCCGGCGGCGGCCCCTGGAAGCTGACCAGGCGCGGCCGCATCGGTTTACCGGTAAGCCAGCGGCAGAATGCCAGGGTGTGCGCCAGCGACGCCTCCGCACTCTGCCGGGTTGCCGGCAAGCGGTCGCCGTGGATAGCGAACACCAGCTCATAGCCATCGACCGTCGGGTGGAAGCTCACGTCGGAGCCCTCGGCGATGATGCGCTGGTAGCGCACCAGGCGGCTGAAGCCTTCCTGCAGGTTGCGGCTGGACATCAACGCATACCCGACCACATGAAAGGACGTCGGCCGCACCGACAGGCGCGCCATGTTCAGGCCGATTGCCGGGTTGCCGCTGGCCTCCACGGCCAGCTGCCACAGACGGGTCATGCTGTCCTGCGGGAAGCGCGCTTCTGGGTCGTCGAGGGCGCTGTAATCCATGCCCAGGCGGGCAAACAGGCTGCGGCAATCAACGCCACCCAGTTCGAGGGCCTGGGCGATCGTGGAAGCCCAGCTGGAGGAAGTGGTGCGTTCGCTCATGGAGTTGTTCTTATGCTGGTCAATCACGGTCTGGCGCCAAGAGGATACTAAACTGGCCCTGTATGTCACTGGCCGCACAAGACAGTCGCCCTACACTGCCAGTCGACAATGACAGGAGGTGTGCCATGAGCACTGCAACCACCGAACGCTACCAGAGCTTCGCCGAGTTCTACCCCTACTATCTGCAAGAACATAGCAACGACATATGCCGCCGCCTGCATTACGTCGGCAGCCTGCTGGTGCTGAGCCTGATCGGCTATGCCGTGTTCACCCAGCAATGGCTGTGGCTGCTGGCCGTACCCTTCGCCGGCTATGGCTTCGCCTGGGTTGGCCACTTCGTGTTCGAGAAGAACAAGCCAGCCACCTTCCAGTACCCCTTCTACAGCCTGATGGGCGACTGGGTGATGCTCAAGGATGCCCTGACCGGCCGCATTCGCTTCTAGCAACCTCGCGGCACACCGTACCAGTCCCGATAAAACAACAAGAGGACGCCTGATGAACGCTCAAGCTCGTTTCACCCATATGGAAGATGGCAGCGCCGATGACTGGGCCATCATCGCCCAGGATTTCGTCGCCTACGCCAAGCAATTGCCGGATCGCATCCTGACTCACCTCAAGCTGCTCGACGGTGACTTCGGCGGCTTCCCAGTAGACCGCCTGACCCACTCCCTGCAAACCGCCACCCGCGCCCATCAGGACGGTCGTGACGAGGAGTACGTGATCTGCGCGCTGCTGCATGACATCGGCGACACCCTGGGTTCCTACAACCACCCGGACATCGCCGCGGCCATCCTCAAGCCGTTCGTCAGCCCGGATTACCACTGGATGGTCGAAAAACACGGCATTTTCCAGGGCTACTACTTCTTCCATCACCTGGGCATGGACCGGCACCTGCGCGAGCAGTTCAAGGACCACCCGCAGTACCTGGCAACCATCGAGTTCTGCGCCAAGTACGATGCAGCGGCCTTCGACCCGGAATTCCAGAACCTGCCACTGGAGTTCTTCGAGCCCATGCTGCGCCGCGTTTTCGCCCAGCCCAAGCAGTCCATCTACACCGCCGCGATGGACCGTCAGTCAGCCTGATAGCCACCCATTCGGCGGCGCTACTTGGCCGCCGAACGGGTGCTGGTTATGATCCCCCTCCTGCTCTAGGGTCTCCTCGCGCTTCATGCGCAGCCCCTAGCCATGGCTCAGGTCTTGCAGACCCTCCAGGCGCTCGATAGAAGCGTCAGAAAACTACCGGGGATCGTTTCACCCAATGAAGTCCGCACTGGAAGCCGTCAAGGCTCAACCCGCGCCCCTGCTGCGCGAGTACTACTCCCGCGTACTGGCCTACATCGCCACGGCTGCCAGTATCGCCGCCGGCACCTATGACCAGCACTTCACCTACAGCATTCTGTGGATGGTGCCCTACGCCCTGCTCTACCCGCACCTGGCCTACCACCTGGGCAACCGCTTCAAGCGTGACTACCCGGAACAGAGCGCCCTCACCCTGCTGTTCATCGATGCTGCCCATGCCGGTATCGCCGCAGTGATGATGGGCTTCTCGGTGGTACCGGGGCTGATGTGCCTGCTGATCCTCAGCTTCAGCTCAATGATCGCCGGCGGCCTGCGCTATGTCGGTTTGTCGCTGCTGGTGGCTGCTGGCGGCATGGCCCTGACCACCGCCCTGGTACACCCGGAGGTGCGCGCCGCGACGCCCATCCTGGTAGCGCTGGTCAGCATCCTGCTGACTACCCTGTATATCGGCATCACCGCCTTCTTCGTCCACGAACAAGGCACGCGCCTGACGCAGATGCGCAGCGAGATAGCCCGTGAACAGGAAAAGGCCGCGCGCCTGGCGCGCAACCTGGCCAAGTACCTGTCGCCGCAGGTCTGGCAGATGATTTTCAGCGGCAAGAAGCACGTGCGCCTGGAAACCCAACGCAAGAAGCTCACCGTGTTCTTCTCCGACATCAAGGGCTTCACCGAGCTGTCCGAAGAGCTGGAAGCCGAACAGCTCACCGACCTGCTCAACACCTACCTGACCGAAATGTCGAAGATCGTCCTGAAATACGGCGGCACCATCGACAAGTTCGTCGGCGACAGCATCATGGTGTTCTTCGGCGACCCGGCCAGCCAGGGCGCCAAGAAAGACGCGGTGAACGCCGTGTCGATGGCCATCGCCATGCGCAAGCACATGAAAGTGCTGCGCCAGCAGTGGCGCGCCCAGGGCATCACCAAGCCGCTGGAAATCCGTATGGGCCTGAACACCGGCTACTGCACCGTGGGCAACTTCGGCGCTGACACGCGCATGGACTACACCATCATCGGCCGCGAAGTGAACCTCGCCAGCCGCCTGGAAAGCTCGGCCGAATCCGGCGAAATCCTGATTTCCCACGAGACCTACTCGCTGGCGAAAGACGTGATCATGTGCCGCGACAAGGGCCAGATCACGGTCAAGGGTTTCAGCAAGCCGGTGCAGATCTACCAAGTGGTCGACTTCCGCCGCGACCTCGGCGCCAAGTCCAGCTACGTCGAGCACGAGCTGCCGGGCTTCTCCATGTACCTGGATACCAACGGCATCCAGAACTACGACAAGGAAAAGGTCATCCTGGCCCTCAGCCAGGCAGCCGAGAAGCTGCGCGACAAGGTCATCCTGTAAGCCAGCGAGCTGCCCAATAAAAAACGCCGCCCTCTTTGCAGAGGGCGGCGTTTTGCTTTTCAGGCGCAGCTACGTTTGTAGAGCCGGCAACTCGTCCAGCTGCACCAGCTCGCCATCTAGCAGCGGCTGCTGGGCCAGGAATTCCAGCGCCGACGCACGCCAGGACTGCCGCGCCGCATGCTCCGCACATTGCCCACGATCCAGTTGCAGCGCGGCCAGGCAGGCCTGTTGCAGGTCCTCGCCCATCACCCCGGTCACGCCCGGTTCCAGCACATCCAGCGGCCCCGGCACGGGAAAGGCCGCCACCGGCGTGCCACAGGCCAGCGCTTCGAGCATGACCAGGCCATAGGTGTCGGTGCGCGACGGAAACACCAGCACGCTGGCACTGGCAAAGGCTTGCGCCAGCGCCTCTCCCTGCTGATAACCAAGGAACTGCGCCTGCGGATAGGCCGCCTGCAGCTCGGCGCGCTGCGGGCCGTCACCGACCACGCGCTTGTGCCCCGGTAGTTCCAGATCGAGAAACGCCTGCAGGTTCTTTTCGGCCGCCAACCGCCCGACATAGAGGAACACCGGCTCAACCGGCGCCTCGCCCTGCGGCCGGAACAAGCGCGTGTCCACCCCCTTGCGCCACAGCTGCAGGCGCTCCAGCCCCCAGTCGGCAAACTCCGCGCGCAACCGCTCGGTGGTTACCAGCACGGCCTGGCTGGGACGATGGAAGCGCCGCAGGTAGGCATAGCCCCAGCTCAGCGGCAGCGCCGGCCAGCGCGTATTCACGTATTCGGGAAAGCGCGTGTGGATGGCGCTGGAGAACGCCAGGCCACGCTTGCCCAGCCAACGCCGAGCGGCCCAGCCCAGCGGCCCCTCGGTGGCGATGTGCACGCAGTCGGGACGGAACTCGCGCAGGGCCGGGCCCACGTTCCACAGGTCCCAGGCCAGCGGAATCTCTGGATAGCTCGGGCACGGCAGCGCGCGGAAATCCGCCGGCGACAGCAGCTTGACCAGATGCCCCAAGCCACGCAGCTCGCCGACCAGCGCCTGCAGGCTGGTAACCACGCCATTGACCTGCGGCAGCCAGGCGTCGCTGACGATGAGAATCCTCATGCCACCTGCCCAAGGCCAAGCGACTCGGCTTCGCGGGCCTGCTCTTCGGCCAGGCGATAGAGCTGGATGCTGCCATCCAGATGTTCGATCAGCGCCGAGCAGGACTCCACCCAGTCACCACAGTTGAGGTACTCCACTTCGCCCACCTTGCGGATCTCTGCGTGGTGGATGTGCCCGCAGACCACGCCGTCGAAACCGCGACGCGTGCATTCGTGGGCGATGGCTTCCTCGAAGTCGCTGATGAAGCTCACCGCTGTCTTAACCTTGTGCTTGAGGTACGCCGACAGCGACCAGTAGCCATAGCCGTAGCGCTCGCGCCAGTGGTTGAGCCAGCGATTGAGGGTCAGGGTGAAGCCGTAGGCCGAGTCGCCGAGAAAGGCCAGCCAGCGGTGGTAGCGGGTGATCACGTCGAACTGGTCACCGTGGATCACCAGCAGTTTGCGGCCGTCGGCAGTGACGTGGCTGGCCTCGTCGACCAGACGGATATTGCCGAGAATCAGCGTCGAGTAGCGGCGCAGGAATTCGTCGTGGTTGCCGGTGACGTAGATCACCTCGGTGCCGCGCTTGCTCATGGTCAGCAGGCGGCGGATCACATTGGTGTGGGCCTGCGGCCAGTACATGCCGCCGCGCAGCTTCCAGCCGTCGATGATGTCGCCGACCAGGTAGACCTTGTCCGCCTGGTAGCGCTTGAGGAACTCCGCCAGGCGCTCCGCCTGGCAGTCGCGCGTGCCCAGGTGCACATCGGAAATCCACAGGGTACGCACGCGTTGCTTTCTGCTGGGCTTGCTGCGCTCGGCAATGCTCATCGACATTCTCCGCTGGGTTTAGCGCGAGCTTGCGCGCCAGCGGTGACCCCCATGTGACAGGCAGACTGCAAGTCGATGACAAGCCACGCGCCGCGCCCTGCGGTGTAGACTGCCGGCTGATTTCCGGAGCGCTCGCCATGCAGCCGATCCTCACCCTGCGCCACTACCGCCACGAGCAGATCACCCACAGCCACGAACATCCGCAACTGGTGTTCGGCCTGTCCGGCCGCCTGGATTTCGAAGTGGCCGGGCGCGGCTGCCAGGTGCTCAGCCAGAGCCTGGCCGTGGTCCCGACTGACGAGCAGCACAGCTGCGCCAGCCCCGCCGGCAGTCACTGCCTGGTGCTCGACGTACCGACCGATGACTGGCTGCAACAGCGCCTGGGCCAGCACGCCGATGCCAGCCGACGCCTGCTGGAAACACCTGGCCGGGTGCAGCTCAATCCGGCGCAAAACCAGTTGGTGCACTGGCTGGCGAGTAGCCCGATCGACGACCCGGTGATCGCCCAGCAAGGCGCCGCCCTGCTCCTGGCCAGCCTCAGCCATTCCCACCCGCCACAGCCCACTCGCCTGCCGCTCAGCGCCATCGACGCCCACATCGACCGGCATTGCGCGCACCCGCTACAGGTGGCCGACCTGGCGCGCCTGTGCGGCCTGTCGGCGGCCCGCTTCCACGCCCGCTTCATCGCCGAAACCGGGCAGACCCCCATGGATCACGTGCGCAACCGGCGCCTGCAACTGGGCCGCGAGCTGCTGCTCGGCAGCGCCCTGCCGGTGAGCGAGGTCGCTGCGCGGGTCGGCTACGCCTCGCAAAGCGCCTTTACTGCCGCCCTGTCACGCCAGCTCGGCACCACGCCACGGCAATTGCGCCGCGAGTCCCGCGATAAAAATCGCGAGTAGCGCGACAGACCGCAGCCGCCGATCTGCCTAGACTGCCGGGATTGACCAGGAGTCGGACATGCAGATCATCGAGTGGCAGGATTTTGAACGCGTGGAGTTGCGCGTCGGCACCCTCCTCAGCGCGCGCCTCAACGAACAGGCGATCAAACCGGCCTATGTCCTCGAAGTCGACCTCGGCGAACTCGGGGTGAAAACCTCCAGCGCCCAGCTCACGGCCCACTACGCCAGCGAACAATTGGTCGGCCGCCAGGTGCTGTGCGTGTGCAACTTCGCGCCCAAGCGGATTGCCGGCGTGCGCTCGGAGGTGCTGGTGACCGGTGCCTATGACGAAGCCGGCAAGGTGGTCCTGGCCAGCTTCGACAAGCCGCTGCCGAACGGGGCGCGCCTGGCATGAATCGACGTTCTGCACTTTTTGCCCTGCACCTGGGTGCGCTCTTCTTCGGTCTCTCCGGGATCTTCGGCAAGCTGGCACTGGCCGCGCCGCTGGTGATCGTCTTCGGTCGCGCGCTGTTTGCCGTCGCGGCGCTGATGGTATTCAACCGCCTGGGGGAGAAACCCGCGCGCATCACCTGGCAACGCTGCCTGGCCCTGGCCGGCGCGGGGCTGCTGCTGGGCGGGCACTGGTGGAGCTTCTTCATTGCGGTAAAGGTCTCCGGAGTGGCCATCGCCACCCTGGGTTTCGCCAGCTTCCCGGCGTTTACCGTGCTGCTGGAAGGCGTGCTGTTCAAGGAACGTATCCGCCTCGCCGAGTGGGGTGTGGTCGCCCTGGTGTGCCTGGGCCTGGTGCTGGTCACGCCGCATTTCGACTTCGGCAGTGACGCCACCCTCGGCCTCGGCTGGGCGGTAGTGTCCGGGCTGCTGTTCGCCCTGGTCTCGGTCAGCAACCGCGCCACCACCCAGGGCCTGAAACCGGCGCAGGCGGCGTTGTGGCAGAACCTCGGCATCGTCCTGTGCACCCTGCCGCTGGCCGCACCGCTGCTGCCCGAGGTACGCGCCATGGACTGGCTGTGGATCGCACTGCTCGGCCTGCTGTGCACGGCGCTGGCGCACAGCCTGTTCGTCGCTAGCCTGCGCGTGCTCAACGCCCGCAGCGCGTCGGTGGTGTTCGCCCTGGAGCCGGTCTACGGCATCGCCTTCGCCTGGTGGCTGTTCAACGAGCAACCCGGCTTGCGCATGCTCTTCGGTGGCGTGCTGATCATGCTGGCCACGGTGCTCTCCGCTCGGCTGAACAAGCACAACCCGAGCGTCGAAGACCTCAGTTGACGCTGTAACCGCGCCCACCAAGACAGGCACTCAGGGCGCGCCGGTAGAGCTCGACGGCATCGCTGGCCACGGCCTGCGCGGTGGTCGCCGGATCGAAGCCGCTCTGCCCTACCGCCCAGGTGTGACACTCGTAGCGATCCCGGCCCTGCTGCTCGCTGGTCTGGCCACGCGCCGGATAGGCGATCACTTCGTAGCTGGCCACGCTGGTTTGCGGCTCGGCAGCAGGTGGACTGACGGCCTCATAACGCTGCGAACTGCCGTTCCACAGGTAGTAGGTTCCGGCGGCGACGAAGTACAACATGCTGCCGATCCACATCTCGCGGGCATAGGACGGCAAGCCGTCACCATGCGCGCCGGGGCCCGGCCCCCAGTGCCCGCCGCCGGGGCCACCATGCCCGCCCGGGCCTTGTGGCTCGGCCTTCAACAGCCCGGAAATACTGAACACCAGCAGGCACAGCCCGACCATGCGCAAGACACGCCGCATCACGTTTCACCTCATTGACATTGAGCGGCCGCACGAAGCACGGCCCAGGCCGGCATTATTTCGCCTGGCAACCTGTAGCAACGTCAGAGGGGAGTAAACACGGGGTAATTAAGCGGATACAAAGCCGTACGTTCAGCGGTCGCTGTGGCCCAGATCGCGCTCGGGGTCGATCACATCGCGCAGGCGCTGCTTGAGTACCTTGGCCTCGGGGAAGCCACCATCGGCCTTGCGCTCCCATAGCTGCACGCCCTCGCAACTGATGCGAAACACCCCGCCGGTGCCGGGCTCCAGGCTGACCTTGCCGAGTTCGTCACTGAAAGTGCTGAGTAGCTCCTGGGCCAGCCAGGCCGCACGCAGCAGCCATTGGCACTGGGTGCAGTAGGTGATCACCACCTCGGGCTTGCCGGACATCGCTCCACTCCAGAAAACAACGGGCCGCCATGATAGCGCCGCAGAAAAAACAACGCCGCAGCGTTACGGCTGCGGCGTGCGTGTGGAACCTGTTCACGATCTTCTGGACTAGAGCCTGTTTCTAACGCGGTATGGCCGACGGCCAGGAGATCGTGAGCAGGTTCTTAGGTCAGGCGATCTTGGCCAATAGCTCGCGGGCGCGCTGCTGCTCCTGGGCACCGCCGTTGCTGATCACTTCATTGAGGATGTCGCAGGCACTGCCGATGTCACCCTGCTCGATATAGGCCAGCGCCATGTTCAGCCGCGCCAGGTGCTCGCGGTTGCCGGCCAGGTGTTCGAGGTTGGAGTCCGCCACCATCGGTGCCTGAGCGACAGACTCGGCAGCGAAGGCATCAAGGAATTCCTCGTCGAGCACTTCGTCCTGCGCGCTGGCGGCCGATGGTTCGCCGAAGGGGCTGAGCAGGTCTTTGTCTGCAGTCAGCTCGAAGACCTCCGGCAGCTCGCGGAGGTTGGAGCGGAACGAGGCATCCAGCTCGGGCTCCACGGCTTTGCTGCGGGTGGGTGCATCGGGCTTGAACGGGCTGTTGAGGCCCCAATCGGTATCCAGCGACAGGTCATCGAGGTTCAGCTGGAAGTCATCCTGCAGCGCACTGGCGACCGGCGCCGGCTCGTCCAGCTGCAACACCACATCGTCCAGATTCGCCACCGGGGTGGCCTGCAGGTTGGGGTAGCGCGCGCGGATCTGATCGACCTGCGTGGTGCTGGCGTTCAACTCGTGAAGCGTGCGCTCCTGGCTGGCGAAGCCGTTGGCATCACCCAGCTCGCCCAGTACCTCCAAGAGGCGCAGGCGCAGATCGAGGCGCTGCGGCTCCTTCTCGATGGCCGTACGCAGGGCCAGCGCGGCCTCGCTGAAGCGGCCGTAGGCGATATAGATGTTGGCGCCTTCCAGGGCATCCGTAGCGACTGGCACCCGCTGCACGGGTACGGCGGCCGGCGCTATTACGCGAGGCTGCGCCGGCTGGGCGACGCGCACCGGCGGCATGGCAGCCGGCTGGATGTTGGGCTTGGGCTGCGCCTGGCGCCGGGGCTCGGGCTCCTGCTGCGGGCTTCTGCGCCGCGCCAGCAGCCAGACACCACCGACCAGCACCAGGCACAGGGCGCCTGCGCCCAGCCAACTGGCCCAGGGCGTCGAGGGCTCGGCAAGCGGCGCAGCCGGTACAAGCTGCGCGGGCGGCTCGACTGCGACAGGTGCTGCCGGCGCTTCAGGCTCGGCTTGCGCGCGTTGCGCCAGGTCGCTCTGAATCTCGGCGAGCTGGCGATCCTTGTCGGCCATCTGTTGCTGCAGTTGCTGCAACTGCAGCTGCAGTTGATCGATCGCCTGCTTGAGCTCCTGATTCTGCGCCACGCTGCTGGCCAGCTCGGCATCGACTTCGCGCTGGGTGGCGAGGATTGCCGGCTCGACAACTTCAGGCTGCACTGCCGGAGCTGGCACTGCCGACTGGATGACCGGTACCGGGGGCTCGACCTGGGAACTCTGCAAGTAATCCGGCAGCAGCAACTGGGCCTGGGCACGCAGGCGATTGCGGTCACCGGCAATGAAGGCTTGCGGGTTGAGTGCGTGGATATCGGCCATCAGCGCCTCACGCGAGCTGTTGCCCGGCAGGCGCCCGGCGATGCTCCACAGGCTGTCGCCACTCTGCACGCTGTAGTGCTGGCCTCGGATCGCCGCCGGCACCGGGCGGGCGGGCGGCGCCTGACGTGCCACGCGTGGTGCCGTCACCTCACGCGCAGCAGCCGTCGAGTTCAACGGCGCCGCCACCGGACGATAGGCCGAGGAGGATGGTGGATCAATCAACAGGGTGTATTCGCGCAGCAGGTTGCCGCCCGGGCGCGCCAGCTCCACGATGAAATTGAGATAGGGCTCGCGCACCGGCTTGCTCGACACCACCCGAATGATCTGGCGGCCACCGCGTAACACGGGTGTGAAGCGCAGGTCGTTGAGGAAGATGAAGCGATCCACCCCGGAGCGGTTGAAATCCTCGGCGGAGGCCAGGCGCACCTTGATCTCGTCGGCCGTGAAGTCACCGGCCTGGATCAGCTCGATATCGGCGTCGAGCGGTTGGTTGAGGGCCGAGTGCAGGTTGATTTCACCGAGACCCAGCGCGGGCACCATGCCCGAATAGAGCGCCGACCCTGATGCCAGGGTGAGCAGAATGTGGCGGATGCGAGCCATAAGGCACTCCGGATCCCGAGACGCACGCAACTACCAGCAAACTCCCTGTGACAGCGGGTATCCCTGACTGGCAAAAACGTGACTGACATTACTATCGGGGTGGCGATCCGTGTCGACCCGGCTGCGATGCGGAAACCGACCTTTTATCCCCCACAGACGCCCATCCGTCGGGAAAGTCGGTTACACCATCATCATAGTCAATCCGCAATGCAAATTGCCAACCAGCTCTCATTCTTTATCGTCATAAAGCCCGATTTAGAGAGTGCCAATACGACTGAGAACGCTACTACGCACCTGCGGCTCAGGATTTCTCCAGATTGGCGAGGATGCGAGCATGGATCTGTTGGCACTGGCGCTGCTCGTCCTCGCTGATGCCGACGAACAATTCGGCGCGCAGCCCTTGGGCAATGCTCTCGATCTGTGCAATCAGTGGACGCGCCTGCGGGCTGAGCACCACTTTCTTCGCGCGCCGGTCTTCCGGGACCGATTGGCGCTGCACCAGGCCCTGGGCTTCGAGGCCATCGAGCAAGCGCGCCAGGGTTGGGCCTTCGACACCCACGGTCTTGGCCAGCTCACGCTGGGTCGGTGCGTCTTCCAGCAAGGCCAGGTGCAGAAGCACCAACCAGCGGGCTTGTGACAGGCCAAGGCCGGCGAGACGACGATCCAGCTCGGCGCGCCAGGCGCGGGACAACTGGGCCAACTGCATACCGAAACTGTGCTGCGCGAAAATTTGCATAAATAGCTGGGTAACCTGTGGTGGCTCTTGCTGCGGATTACCCTTCCCCAAAACCGGGCAAACAGCAGAAAAACCTAATTATTAGTTACCTAACCATAACCGTGACACCGGCCCAAGCCAAGCCCGGATTCACCATTTCACATATTGGTCTTCGACAAAGCCCCACAGCTGTTCGATGCGCACGGCCTCACGCCCCGGAGGGCGCAGGATGCCCTCGAAGCGGCCGAAGACCTGCTTGAAGTTGCTCGCCAGCACGCCCAGGTTGAGCCGTTCCCGGTGCAGCCCCTCGCCCACGAAGCGCAGTTCGACCTGGCCATCGCTGGAGCGAATGCTCCACGGCTGCAGCGGCTGATCGCGATCAAACTGGAAATGCACGCCGCTGACTGGCAGCAACTCGCCATCCAGCCAGTAGCAGTTCTCGCTGAAGCTGGTCTCGTTGACCCCGCAGGACAGGTTCAGCCCGACTCGCACCTCGCCCACCGCGCCCGACAGGCACGCCCAGTTCCAGTGGGTTTCCGGACGCATGTAGCCGGCCGACCAATCGTGGTGAGCGAAAGCGCCAAGCTGCGCCAGGTCGAAATCCCCCAGCGTGCTGCGCACCTGCCCCGTGCAGCGCACCCCGGCCACCTTCTGCGCGTAGACCCAGCCATTCACCGCAGTCGGCGTGCACACACACATGGGCTGAAAGGCCGGCTGCGCTTCGGAAAAACTCGCCTCGATACGCGTACCGTCAGCCAATTCCACCAGCAGGCGCTTCTCCCGCGTCGCCGCATCATTCTCCAGGCGCAGCAGGTTGCGCCCGCTGCGCAGCTCACACACGCCAGCGTTCGGCTGCTGCGAGAAATCCGTGCCCAGCCCCAGTGGCATGCGGAACTGGTGTTCGATCATCCGTCCGCTGGCCGGGTGGAACAGGTAGACGAAGCCGACGCCGAGCAGGCTCAGGTTGGCCAGCGCGCAGCCGCCGATCAGCTCGTCGCTGATCAGGCCGAAATACTGGAATTGGTGGAAGCGCCGCCATTTGGCCAGGGCGCCGAGGCGGCGCCCCATGGGCGAGCGAAAATCGAAGTCGCGGTAGTTCACCTCACCCGGCGCACTCGAGAAGATGCCGTAATGGGGCTGGCCGTTGGCCTGGATCAGTCGTTCCATCGTCACTGCTCGGCGGCGAAAACGCCGATGCTAGCAGCCGGAGCTCAAGGCGAAAGCGACCTATTGCGCCAGTGTGCAGGACGCTTCAGGTCACCACCTGGTTGCGGCCAAAAGCCTTGGCCTCATACAGCGCACGGTCGGCGTGCTCGAACAGCGAAGTCATTGCCACGCCCTCCCCCGGCCGACGGCAGGCAACACCAACGGACAAGGTCAGCACCGGCGCGGTCTGCGAGCCAGCGTGCTCGATGCGCAACAGCTCCAGCGCCTGACGCAGCACTTCGCCCCGTTGCCGCGCCTCGTCGGCACCAATGCCGTACAGCAGCACGGCAAATTCTTCGCCCCCCAGGCGCACGGCCATGTCCAGGGGCCGACGAGCCGCCTCGCGCAGCACCACACCCACCTGCTGCAAGGCCACATCACCGGCCGGATGACCGTAACGGTCGTTGTAGGCCTTGAAGTGGTCGACATCGCACAGCAGCAGCGCTAGCTCGACCTGCTCGCGCTGGGCCTGGCGCCACAGACGGGTCAGTTGCCGATTGAAGCTGCGCCGGTTGTGCAGGCCGGTGAGGCTGTCCTGATCGGCCAGTACGCGCATCAGTTGGCTGACCAGAAAGTGCTCGCGTGATTTGAGCTCCAGCAGGTAACAGCCGACCGCGCCGATCAGGTTGCCGAAGAACAGGAACACCAGGTTGTTGAACAGCTGAGCCGCCGGCAAACCCGCCAGTGACTCGAACAGAACATAGGCGAGCACCACCACCACGCAGGTCGTCAGGGCCTCGATCAGGCGCAGCCCCACCAGGAAATAGGCCGCGATGCACACCAGCAGCAGCCCTTCATAGGGGAAGAAAGCGTTCTGCCCATGCCCGATGGCGATGATGGCTGCCGCGCCCAGGCCCATGCAGCCGATACACGCGAGGCTCAGCAGGACTGCCCGCTGGGTGTGGCGCCGCAACAACAGCAAGCGCCCACACACCACCAGCAGGGCCGCCACGCCAAGGCGGATCGCCACCACGCCATAGAGCAAGGGTGGTGCGAGCATCCAGAAGTCCACCACCACGAACGTCAGCCAGACGATCAGGGCAAAGACCAGGGCGATACGCTTCAGCTCGGCGCTGTCCCTGAGCATGTAGGCGCGATACTCCAGCTCCAGCGGCCGAAGAAAACGCAGCCGGCGATAACCCAGGGCAAGCTGGTCGGCATAGGGGTTGGGCCGGACATCGTCCAGCCAGGAGAGATGGGGTGACACCATGACCTCGTGAATTGATGGCGCGATGCCACCATAGCGACTTGAGACTTACGTCACAATATTATCGCCCACGCGCGACGGTGGTTTGGCGCCAAAAGACACACCATCCGTCGCTTATCTGTCTTTTTAGCGCTCTCGGCAGGCCGAAATCAGGCCTCAGACCTCGAATTCAGCCTGCAACGCGGCCCGCACACAGTACAGAACGCCTTCCGGGACCTGGCCGGCAAACTGTTCGGCAATCGCCGATACCGGCGGCAGCTCGCCTTCGCCATCGAGAAAGGCGTCCTGAATTGCACCGAGCAGTTCCTCGGGCAGATCCAGTGCCTGTTCCAGGCTCAATTGCTGCCGCCCGATCGCTTCAGCCAGCAGGCTGTAGACATTCTTTTCGGTGCACTTGAGCTGCGCTGCGATCTGCAGCGGGGTCATCCCGGCACGGGCCAGGCTGACCAGTTCGTGACGCAGGTCGACCACCACCGCTGGAGTGTCGACGGCGCCATTGAGCACCTCGAGGAAGGCCTCGCCATAGCGCTCCAGCTTGCGCGCGCCGACACCACTGACCTGGGCCATGTCGCTCATTGACGCGGGTTTGCTGCGCAGCATCTCCAGCAAGGTGGCGTCGGGGAAGATCACGTACGGCGGCACGCTGTGCTCTTCGGCCAGCTTGCGGCGCAGCGTGCGCAGCGCTTCCCACTGTTCGCGCTCGTCATGCCGCACCAGCTGGCTGGCGCTGCTGCCGGAGGCCTTGGCCGCCTGTTGCGGCTTGAGGTCACGGCGCAGCTGCAGGGTCACTTCGCCGCGCAGCAATGGGCGACAGGTGTCAGAAAGGCGCAGGCCGCCATAGCCATCCAGGTCGACATCGGCCAGGCCGCGAGCCACCAATTGACGGAACAGGGTCCGCCACTCGCCTTCGTTGAGCGCTTTGCCCATGCCGAACACCGCCAGGTGCTGATGGCCTGGCGCGCGAATCTTGTCGTTTTCGCGACCGAGCAGGATGTCGACCAGGTGGCCGACGCCATAGCGCTGGCCACTGCGGTAGATGGCCGACAGCGCCTGGCGCGCCGGCTCGGTGGCATCCCAGGTCTGCACGCCGTCGATGCAGTTGTCGCAATGGCCGCACGGCTGCGGCAGCTCTTCATCGAAATAGGCCAGCAGCGCCTGGCGGCGGCAGCGGGTTTCCTCGCAGAGGGCCAGCATGGCGTCCAGCTTGTGCTGCTCGACGCGCTTGTGGCGCTCATCGCCCTCGGAGTTGCTGAGCATCTGCTTGAGGAAAATCACGTCCTGCAGGCCGTAAGCCATCCAGGCATCCGCCGGCAGGCCGTCACGGCCGGCGCGACCGGTTTCCTGGTAGTAAGCCTCCAGCGACTTGGGCAGATCGAGGTGCGCCACGAAGCGCACGTTGGGCTTGTCGATGCCCATGCCGAAGGCGATGGTCGCCACCATGATCAGCCCTTCCTCATTAAGGAAGCGCTTCTGGTTATAGGCACGCAGCTCGTTGGGCAGGCCAGCGTGGTACGGCAGCGCCGGGAAGCCCTGCTCGCTGAGGAAGGCGGCCACCTCTTCGACCTTCTTGCGCGACAGGCAATAGACGATGCCGGCATCGCCCTTGCGCGCGGCGAGGAAGGCCAACAACTGCTTGCGTGGCTGATCCTTGGGCAGGATGCGGTAGAAAATGTTCGGCCGGTCGAAGCTGGAGAGGAAACGCTCGGCATCCTGCAGGTGCAGGCGCTGGACGATTTCTTCACGGGTGCGCATGTCCGCCGTGGCAGTCAGGGCAATGCGCGGCACATTGGGGAAGAGTTCCGCCAATTGCCCAAGTTGCAGGTATTCCGGGCGGAAGTCGTGGCCCCATTGCGACACGCAATGTGCCTCGTCAATAGCGAACAGGCCGATTTCCAGGCGCTGCAGGAACGCCAGCATGCGCGGCTGCACCAGGCGCTCGGGCGCCAGGTAGAGCATCTTGATTTCCTTGCGGCGGATACGCTCGGCGATATCGCGCTGCGCATCGGCGTCCAGGGTGGAGTTCAGCGCGACGGCGGCAACCCCCAGTTCATCAAGGGTGGCGACTTGGTCGTCCATCAGCGCAATCAGCGGCGATACCACCACAGCCAGGCCGTCGCGCAGCAATGCCGGCACCTGGAAACACAGCGACTTGCCACCGCCGGTAGGCATCAGCACCAGCGCGTCACCGCCCGCCGCCACACGCTCGATGATCGCCGCCTGCTTGCCGCGGAAGGCGTCGTAGCCGAAAACGTCTTTGAGGATGCGCAGTGCCTGGGAATTGGTTGCCTGGTCGAGCATGCCGGTCTCCATGTGAGGCCGCGCAGTATACGCGAGCGACATGCGCAGTAGCCCCACGCCTGTCGGCCGTGCTTTTGCAGGCACGGGGGGCTAGAATCCCGGTGTTTACTTACTCAAGGTAGTCCCACGATGTCCTTCGCCGAGCAACTGTCCCGCCTGCAAGCTTTCCTCGATGCCGATGAACTGCACGAGGAGGCCCTGGACTACGTGGCCGCCCACGGCTATCTGACTGCCCTGTCGATCTGCCCCGAGCAGGTGCCGGAGCGCGAATGGATCGACGCCCTGTTCGCCGAACCGCCGCACTACCGCAGCGACGCCGAGCGCGAGGAAATCGAAGCGACGCTGATCCAGCTCAAGGCCCATATCGGCCGTCAGCTGGCCAGCGACGATGACCCGGAATTCCCCTGCGACGTCGACCTCGGCGAAGACCCAGACGACTCCGACCTGCGCGGCTGGTGCATCGGTTTCATGGAAGGTGTGTTCCTGCGCGAGGCCGTGTGGTTCGAAGACTCCGAAGACGAAGTCAGCGAACTGCTGCTGCCGATCATGGTTGCCTCCGGCCTGTTCGACGAACAACCCGAGTTCGCTGAAATCGCCCGCGACCGCGACCTGGTAGACACCATGGTCGACCAGATCCCCGAGCTGCTTACCGCACTGTTCCTGCTCTGCCATGCACCGGAAGAGAAGCCGGCACTGCTCAAGCCCCGCCACCACTAAGGGCGCGCATGGCGCATCGCGACATCCAGCAAAGCCGCCACCGCAGCGTGCGTTATGCACTGCTGGCGGTGGGCTGGCTTAGTGTGGTGCTGGGGGTTATCGGCATCTTCGTGCCGGTCCTGCCGACCACGCCTTTCCTGCTATTGGCCGCCGCCTGCTTTGCCCGCAGTTCAAAGCGTTTCTATCGCTGGTTGGTCGAGCACCCACGCCTCGGCCCATGGATTCGCGACTACCTGGACGGCAACGGCATACCACTCAAGGGCAAGGTCTACGCCATCACGCTGATGTGGGCGAGCATCGCCCTCTCCTGTTACCTGGTGCAGCGCCCCTGGGCGTGGGCTTTCATGCTGACCAGTGCGGTCTTGGTCAGCCTTTACATCCTGCGGCAAAAGACCTTGCCCGCACGTTAATTAGCTGCATTCACCAACCACCTTTATCGCCATATAAATCCAGCAAACCGGTAACGCACCACCTAGACTTTTCTGCACTTTCACCCGAGATCCCATCCATGCAACACCGGCCAAGCAAACAGGGAAGTGCGAAGCGCCTGCAGGCCGCCTGGCTGGCCCTGGGTTTGCTGCTCGGGCTGCTGGTTGGCGCTGCGGCCAAGGCCAACTGGGACTTCGGCGTCATCATCCAGAATGCGCAAAAACGCTATGGCAACAATCTGGGCGTAGCCAAAGGCCGTATCGAAGCCTGGGATGAGCTGATCCAGGCCAACCAGGGCAAGCCAGAGAAAGAGCTATTGACTACGGTCAATCGTTTCTTCAACCGCCAATTCCGCTTCTCCGATGACAGCCGCAACTGGCGCCAGAACGACTACTGGGCCACTCCGGTCGAGGCCCTGATGAAAGGTGCCGGTGACTGCGAGGACTACTCCATCGCCAAATACTTCACCCTGCGCCGCCTCGGCATTCCCAGCGAGAAACTGCGCATCACGTACGTCAAGGCACTGAAGTACAACCAGGCCCACATGGTCCTGACCTATTACGCCAGTCCTGGCGCCGAGCCTCTGGTGCTGGACAACCTGATTGGCGAAATACGCCCGGCGTCCCAGCGCAAGGACCTGCTGCCGGTCTATGCCTTCAATGCCGAGGGGCTCTACATGCCCGGAGCTGGTGCGGGCAAAAAAGGTGACGCAAAAAAACTGTCGCGCTGGCAGGATTTGTTGAAAAAGATGCGAGCCGAAGGCTTCGACATCGGAGAAGGCTAGGAGAGTCTCATGTCTTTGCTTAAACAGCTGTTTCTCGCCATCTGTCTGTTTCTCGTGGTGGCCTTCACCGGTAGCTTCATTGCTGGTGTGGAAACATCTCGCGAACAGCTGCTCAGTCAGTTGCGCTCTCACGCACAGGACGCCGCCACCGCGCTGGCCCTGTCGATGACGCCGCATGTGGACGACCCGGCAATGGTCGAGCTGATGGTCAGCTCCATCTTCGACAGCGGCTACTACGCCACCATCCGCGTGGTGCGTATCCCCGATGGCGCCGTGATGGTCGAGCGGCGTACCACCACCACCTCCGATAACGTCCCGGGCTGGTTCGTCGACCTGATCGACCTGCAACCGGAAGGTGGTGACGCGCTGATCATGCGCGGCTGGGAACAGGCCGCGCGGATCGAAGTGCTCAGCCACCCACAATTCGCATTGGCCAAGCTTTGGGACAGCGCTCTCGGCAGCCTGATCTGGTTGCTGCTGTGCGGGGTGGTCAGCTCCGTGCTGGGTGGCTGGTTGCTGCGCACTCAACTGCGCCCACTGGACAACATGGTGCAACAGGCCCAGGCCATCAGCCGCCGCGAATTCATGTCCCTACCCAAAGTACCGCGCACCCCTGAACTCAAGCGCGTCGTCATGGCCATGAACCAGATGGTCGAGAAGCTCAAAGCGCTGTTTGCCGAGGAGGCCTCACGCAGCGAAAAACTGCGTGAAGAAGCCTACCAGGACAGCCTGACCGGCCTGGCCAACCGGCGTCTGTTCGACATCCGTCTGGCCGATCAGTTGATGGAGACCGAACAGAACGCAGAAGGTTATGTGATGTTCCTGCGGGTCAACGACCTCGGCGGACTCAACCAACGTATGGGCGGACAGAAGACCGATGCCCTGATCCACGACATCGGCGAACTGCTCAAACGCCTGCTGGAACAACGCGGAAACCCGGACTGGCTCGCGTCACGCAGCCGCGGTGGCGAATTCACCCTGCTCGCCCCTGGCCTGTCCGGTGAAGATGCCGACCGCCTGGCCATCGAACTGAGCGAAGGCCTGGAGGCCCTGCGGCAAACCGGTGCCAGCGACTGCACCCCAGTGGCTCACCTCGGCATCGCCGCATTCAAACCCGGCGAAGAGAAAGGCAACGTCATTGGCCGTGCCGACCAGGCCCTGGCGCAAGCGCAAAGCCACCCTGCCAAGCCCTGGGAACGTCTCGACGACTACAACGCCCTGCCTGGCCAAGGCCTGCATGACTGGCGGAAGTGGATCGACGAAGCCCTCAGCCAAAGCAAACTGCAGCTCTATTTCCAACCGGTGGCCCAATGCACCGATCGCACGCAGATTCTTCACCAGAAAGTGCTGGCACGCCTGCTCGACCCGCAGGGAGAAGCGGTTGCCGCCGGGCGCTTCCTGCCCTGGATCGAGCGCCTGGGCTGGGCCGCACGCTTCGACCTGGCCATGCTCGAACACAGCCTGGCGCACCTCGCCCAGCACCCGCAGCCGCTGGCCTTGAGCCTGTCCGCCGCCACACTGCGCGAACCGGAGAGCGTGACCAAGCTGCTTGACCTGCTCAAGCAGCACCCGCAGCAAGGCGAACTGATGACCCTGGAAGTGGACGAGCGTTACCTGCCGCCACCCGCCGAGCTGGAAAAGCTCAGCCACAGCGTGCGCGAGGCCGGCTTCAACCTGGGCTTGCAGCACTTCGGGGGGCGTTTCAGCCTGATTGGTAACCTGACCCACCTGGGCCTGGCCTATCTTAAAATCGACGGCAGCTACATCCGCGCCATCGACCAGGAAACCGACAAGCGCCTGTTCATCGAAGCCATCTTCCGCGCCACTAACAGCATCGATCTGCCGTTGATTGCCGAGATGGTGGAAACCGAAGGGGAACTGACAGCCCTGACCGAGCTGAACATCCATGGCGCTATGGGCCGTTTGATCGGTGCACCAACGCCCTGGCAGGGCTAAGTGCAACCCACCCAGAGCGCGAACCCCTTGCGCTCTGGGTAGCGGGAGGAGCTCAGAGCAGCTGGTGCTCGTCTTCTCCCAGCAGGCCACTGAGGCCTTCAATCTCTGCACGAGTAACGGCACGCTGATCGAGCTTCTGCCGAGCGGCCTCAGGCAGGTCGGTGTAACGAATCACACCCTTCTCAACCAGTACGCTAACCACGTCTTCCAGTACCCGAACCAGCTCCAGGTCGGATTCCTGCAGGCTGGTCAGCCGCGCTTTTACTTCTTCGCGCGCCGTCAGCCAGCTTTCCAGCTCATCGCTTTCTACAGCCAGGGTTTCCGTCATCGCATCAAACGGAGCGTGCTCCACCCGCAGCAAACGCCCTTCACTGTCCCTTTGCACGTACACCATGCTGCATCCTCCAGGCATAGAACCACCGGCACTTCGGTTGGTGGGTTGGCTCAACGTTTAGATCCGTGATCAAGGCTGCTTTCCCAAACTGCCTCGCGAACCGGCTAATCGAAGAGTGCCTTAATAAAGCAACTTACGCAGCATCCCGACTGAATATCTCAATGAAGGCTGGTCATTCACTGCTGATAGTCACTGGCGGGGTAATTGGGGAATGGCTGCCACGCCAACAAAAAGCCCGTCCTTGAGAGACGGGCTTTTTGTTGCGGCAGGTTTATGGGTTAAGCCACATCAACCTTCAACGTACCATCATTGAGCATGCCCAGAATCACACTGGCCTCACTGCCCGTGGAATAGCTGGTATAGAGGTTTACATCCTGTAGCACGATGGTCTGCTCAGTCGAGGACTCCGGGTTGGCTGTTGCGGTATCGCTGACCTTGATCACCGTATCCAACCCTGCACCACCGGAAACATTAGCTGCAGAGATATCAAGGAAGCTCAGCAAGTTGCCTACACCTCCACCTCCGATGGTGTTCTCGCCACTCAGCAATTCCGACAGATCCAACCTGTCACCCTGTGTATTGCCGTTGAAGCTATGGACAAAGCCTTGGATGGTATCCGTACCTGTGCTCCCTGCTTTCCAGAGATAGGTATCGTTATCCGCACCACCCACCAGCAGATCATTACCTGCGCCACCAATCAGCACGTCATCACCAACCAGGCCATACAACGTGTCGTTACCGGCACTACCCTGGATAACATCGGCAACCGCCGTGCCGGTGAAGGTAGTGCCTGCCTCGATGGTCACATGCAGATTGGTGCTGGAGGAAACATCGTTATCGGCATCCTTGACCCCAACCTGGAAGTCCAACTCGGTATCCAGCGTGTTGGTCTCAGTGGTGATCAGACCGATATCAGAGACCTTCACAACATCGTTGTCAGTTTGGTTATTGAAGCTGGTGGTGCTGCTTGAACCACCCGAATCGCCAATGGCGGAGTTGAAGTTCAACGCCACCGAGGTGGTGATGTCTTCCACGCTGGTCAGGATCTGCGCACCGTAAATTTGCCAGTTCTCCCCTGCCCCGTTGAAGTCATTGTGCTGGATAACAATGGCCCCATCGTTTTGGTCCAGGGTAATTCCATAAGCCAGCAAGGCTGCCAGGGTCGCCGCGCTGCTTCCGGCAGTGGCAATATCGTTATTGCTGATAACCAGTGCCCGGGTGGTTTTCACGCCACCGTCACCGATGAGTCTCAGCACCACCACCAGGTCCTCGTTATTGATACCGTCGAACTTGAGGAAGATGCCGTCGGCACGTCCATCCGGGTTGGCCACCACAGTGCCGGTCGGATTAGCGGTATGGAAGGTCAGGTCTAGGACCTCGCCCTTGCCGATGGTGTCACCGGCAACGCCGTTCGCAGAGTTCGACACGCTGACCCAGGAAGCACCCTGAGTGAACAGCTCGCCATTACTGAACACGGTGGTTCCCGAACTTCCTGCCTGCAGGTTATTGCCACCCGTTCCGCCACCAGGTTCTGCTGCGCTTCTGAACTGGACATAGAAGTCATTATCCAGCTTGGCGACCGACACCGCCGGCTGGGTGTTATCCAGCACGCTGCCACCCGTCTCGTACCCGGTGATACTCAGCGAGGCACTGGTTTTAAGGATGCTGTAACCCTGTACCGGTTCATCCAGCGATACCGTGTAGGTACCGTTGACCTTGTCGAAGGTCAGGGTACCGGTCGCCTCCACCGTAGTTCCCGGGTTGGCCGGGTTCGGAGCGTAGTTGAACTCGATATCGAAGGTGGCCGTACTGGCACTTTCCGAGACCCAGGTGACTGACTGCGACGTGATGGCTGTACCACCCACGGTACCGGCCAGAGTGATGGCATTGAAATCCGAGTCCGACGCAGAGAACGGCCCACTGCCACGGGTGTCCGCACCCGTGCTGTAGTCGAAAATCCCAGTCGCGCCGGCCGGGTTGTTGCTATTTGAGTAGACCAGGTTGGAAGCGGCCAGAACCACTGGTACATCGTCCTCAACCTGGACGATGAAGTCACGGATCAGCGGGACATTGGCCAGACCTTCCTTGGCCACAATGACGCTGGAAAGATCCAGGTCTTTCAGTTCCTGGTCGTCCCCGTTCGCCGAGGCATGATCGATGGCCCCTACCAGACTGAAGGTGTAACTGCCACTGGCCTGCAGCACCAGAGTGAAAATGGTGTCCGTACCCGCCTTGGCCGTCAGGGTATCGGAGGTAGGCCCATCGACCACGCTGTAGGTTATCGCCACACCATCTGCAGTCAGTACCGGCAAGCCACTGGTGCTGCCCAGGCTGAAGGTCACACCGGCGCTGTCAGCAACTGTTCCTGCCAGACTGCCCGCCACCAGAGTGACATTCGAGCCTACATCAAGCAGGCCATTGGGCAGGCCATCCTCGTAGACATTGGCAATGATCGGGCTGGTATCCAGGACGTTGATATTCAGGTCGGCACTGGAAGTGTCGCCATCCTTGTCGATGATGGTGTAGGTGAAGACCTCCTGGCTGTCGACCAACACATTATTGGGCGGTGTATAGCTGTAGGAGCCGTTGGCATTGACCACCAGCGTACCGCCCAACGGTGTGGTGATCGGCCCGGTGGTGCCGCCTTGAACCAGGAAGGTGACCACATTGCCGGATATCTGATCGGCAATGCCGACGTAATCCGACGGGTCAGCCGCAACGAAGCTGACCTTGGTCACGGTCACCGCAGCATCTGCACCACTGCTGTCGACGCCATCCTGCGGATCGACATCGGTAATCACATTACCCATGCTCGGCAGCGGCACAGTGGCCTGCAAGGTTGCGTCGAGATCGTAGGGGTCATCGATCAAGGTGACTGCATCACCATGATCCTCGACCAGTCCCAGTTGGGCGATCGCTCCAGCATTGGAGCTGACGCTGAGCCCGACCGCATAGACCTCGGCGCCACTGGCATTGACGAAGGATGTCCAGCCAGCCGGAACGTTGCCCACGTTGGGCTGACCATCCGACAGGAAGTACACCCGATGCTCGTAATCCGGCAGGTTGACCAAGTCCGCAGTCAACTGATTCTGCGCCAGCACCAACGGTGCGTTGTAGTTGGTATTGCCGCCATCGGTGGCCAAGCCCTGAATGCTGGCTTTGGCCACGTCCGGGTCGGTGGTTTGTGGAATCAGCAGCGCCCCCGTGGCGAAATCAATCACCGTGATCGCCAGCGGTACGCCAAGGGCAGCGTAACTGTCGATCATGTTGGCAAGCGCTTCCTTGGCCAGTTCCAGGCGGTTAGGTGAGCCCTGGTTATTGGTGCCGATCTCATAGAGCATGCTGCCGGAGGTATCCACCACCAGGATCAGGTTGAAAGGTGGCACACCGCCTTCCATTACGGAGATGGTGTTGTCCCTGGCAGTCGGGCCGTCGTCATCGAAGGCCACCTTGCCACCCAGATCCAGCACCTTGTTGGTGCTGGCAAAGTCACCATCCCCATCGGTAATGGTGGCTGTGAGCTTCAGACCGACCAGCCCCGTACCAAGCAGCTCTTCCTGGCTGGCGTAATTGGAACTGGAGCCGGGCAGATCATGGTTGATTTCCTGGTACTGAGTCAGGGTGACCTGCCCAGAGCCGGCATTCACTGACAGCGAGAACACCGTATTGCCAACCGAAATACCTGCACTGGTAGCCGAGGTAGAACCGACGATGCTGCCGCCCACCTCGTACAGGTAGATAGCGCCGCCACTGGCATTCATACCGGAAGCCAGCGGCCCGCCGGCAGGACCTGCCATCAGGTTGAGGCTATAGCTCTGCGTGATCGTACCTGCGCCATCGGCACCGAAACTGGATGTGACGGTAAAGCCACCACTGAAGTTGCCGCTGTCGGTATCCGTGGCAGCGCCAATGGTCTGCGCATCCTGGGTATTGAGCACCGGCAGCTGCGATGAACTGAAGCCCAGGCTGATGCTCGGACCATCGTCATCGAAGGCCACCTTGCCGCCCAGATCCAGCACCTTGTTGGAGCTGGCGAAGTCGCCGTCGCCATCGGTAATGGTCACTGTGCCTTTCAGGCCGACCAGATTATTACCCAGCACCGCCTCCTGGGCGCCGTAGTTGCTGCCTACGCCAGGCAGGGCGTGATCGATCTCGGCATTCTGGGTGAGGGTAATCGACCCGGAGCCATCCACCGCCAGGGAGAAGATGGTGTTGCCGGCGTTGACGCCACCCTCCGTAGCCGACGTGGAGCCGTAGATCACCCCACCGGTCTCATACAGGTAAATGGTCACGCCATTGCTACTCAGGCCCGATGCCGAGCCTTCGGCGGCGATCATCACCATGGCATAGCTGGTGCTGGTGGTGCCCGGCCCATCCGCGCCGTAGTTGGAGCTGGTGACGGTGAAGGCGCCACTGAAGCTGCTACTGGCCGTATCAGAGTTGACCCCAACGGTCTCGGCATCCTGGGTATTGAGCACCGACAGTTGCGATGAGCTGAAACCCAGGCTGATGCTCGGGCCATCGTCATCGAAGGCCACCTTGCCACCCAGGTCCAGCACCTGGCTGGAGGATGCAATGTCGCCATCGCCATCGATGATGGTTGCCGTGCCTTTCAGGCCGACCAGGCCGCTACCCAGCACAGCTTCCTGAGCGTCGTAGCTGCTACCCACGCCGGGGCCGGCGTGATCGATCTCGGCATTTTGGGTCAGGGTTACCGACCCGGATCCATTCACGCTCAGGGAGAAGATGGTGTTGCCAGCGTTGACCCCCGCTTGAGTGGCCGCGGTGGACCCATAGATGACCCCACCGTTCTCGTACAGGTAGATCGCTACGCCATTGCTGCTCAGGCCCGACGCCGAGCCTTCGGCGGCGATCATCACCATGGCATAACTGGTGCTGGTAGTACCCGCACCATCCGCACCGTAGTTGGAACTGGTGACGGTGAAGGCGCCACTGAAACTGCCGCTGGCGGTATCGGAGTTAGCCCCGATGGTCTGCGCATCCTGGGTGTTGAGCACCGGCAGTTGCGATGAACCGAAGCCCAGGCTAATGCTCGGGCCATCGTCGTCGAAGGCCACCTTGCCACCCAGGTCCAGCACCTTGTTGGAGCTGGCGAAGTCGCCGTCGCCATCGGTAATGGTCACGGTGCCTTTGAGCCCGACCAGGTTATTGCCCAGCACGGCCTCCTGGGCGCCGTAGTTGCTGCTTACGCCAGGCAGGGCGTGATCGATCTCGGCATTCTGGGTCAGCGTTACCGACCCAGAGCCATCCACCGCCAAGGAGAAGATAGTGTTGCCCGCGTTGACGCCACCCTCGGAAGCCGACGTGGAGCCATAGATCACCCCACCGGTTTCGTACAGGTAGATAGCAGCACCATTGCTGCTCAGGCCCGAGGCCACTCCTTCCGCCGCAATCATCACCAGCGCATAGCTGGTGCTGGTAGTCCCTGCGCCATCCGCGCCGTAGCTGGAGCTGGTGACGGTGAAGGCGCCACTGAAGCTACTGCTAGCCGTATCGGAGTTGATCCCAATGGTCTCGGCATCCTGGGTATTGAGCACCGCCTGCTGCGTTGAGCTGAAGCCCAGGGAAATGCTCGGGCCATCGTCATCGAAGGCCACCTTGCCGCCCAGGTCCAGCACCTTGTCGGACGTGGCGAAATCACCATCGCCATCGGTGATGGTCACCGTGCCCTTCAGCCCAACCAGGCCGCTACCCAGCACCGCTTCCTGGGCACCGTAGTTGCTACCCACGCCGGGGCCGGCGTGATCAATCTCGGCATACTGGGTCAGGACCACCGACCCGGAACCATTTCCGCCCAGGGAGAAGATGGTATTGCCGGCGTTGATACCGCCTTCGGTCGCGGCAGTGGATCCGTAGATCACCCCACCGTTTTCGTAGAGGTAGACCGTCGCACCATTGCTGCTCAGGCCCGACGCCGAGCCTTCGGCGGCAATCATCACCAAGGCATAGCTGGTACTGGTAGTACCCGCACCATCGGCGCCGTAGCTGGAACTGGTAACACTGAAGACGCTGCTGAAATTCGCACCGGACGTATCGGAGTTGGCCCCGATGGTCTCTGCATCCTGGGTATTGAGAACAGGCACAGGTGCCGTTCCAAAGCCCAGAACAATGCTCGGGCCGTCGTCATCGAAGGCCACCTTGCCGCCCAGATCCAGCACCTTGTCGGACGTGGCGAAATCACCATCGCCATCGGTGATGGTCACCGTGCCTTTGAGCCCAACCAGGCCGCTACCCAGCACCGCTTCCTGGGCACCGTAGTTGCTACCCACGCCGGGGCCGGCGTGATCAATCTCGGCATACTGGGTCAGGACCACCGACCCGGAACCATTTCCGCCCAGGGAGAAGATGGTATTGCCGGCGTTGATACCGCCTTCGGTCGCGGCAGTGGATCCGTAGATCACCCCACCGTTTTCGTAGAGGTAGACCGTCGCACCATTGCTGCTCAGGCCCGACGCCGAGCCTTCGGCGGCAATCATCACCAAGGCATAGCTGGTACTGGTAGTACCCGCACCATCGGCGCCGTAGCTGGAACTGGTAACACTGAAGACGCTGCTGAAATTCGCACCGGACGTATCGGAGTTGGCTCCGATGGTCTCTGCATCCTGGGTATTGAGAACAGGCACAGGTGCCGTTCCAAAGCCCAGAACAATGCTCGGGCCGTCGTCATCGAAGGCCACCTTGCCGCCCAGATCCAGCACCTTGTCGGACGTGGCGAAATCACCATCGCCATCGGTGATGGTCACCGTGCCCTTCAGCCCGACCAGGCCGCTACCCAGCACCGCTTCCTGGGCATCGTAGCCACTGCCCACGCCGGGGCCGGCGTGATCGATCTCGGCGTTCTGGGTCAGCGTTACCGACCCGGAGCCATCCACCGCCAAGGAGAAGATGGTGTTGCCCGCGTTGACGCCGCCCTCGGAAGCCGACGTGGAGCCATAGATCACCCCACCGGTTTCGTAGAGGTAGATAGCTGCGCCATTGCTGCTCAGGCCCGACGCCGAGCCTTCGGCGGCAATCATCACCAAGGCATAGCTGGTACTGGTAGTACCCGCACCATCGGCGCCGTAGCTGGAACTGGTAACACTGAAGACGCTGCTGAAATTCGCACCGACCGTATCGGAGTTGGCCCCGATGGTCTCTGCATCCTGGGTATTGAGAACCGGCACAGGTGCCGTTCCAAAGCCCAGGACAATACTCGGACCATCGTCCTCGAAGCCCAGTACCGAACCCAAATCCACGCTACTCGACGTCGCCGAGTCATCATCTTGGTCAAATACCGTAACTTGCGCCTTCACTACCCCCTCAGCGATCTGCGCCAGGAAGTCATGGTTGTTGGCATCGGTGTGTTTGATTGCCTCGTACTGGGTCAACGTCAGGTCGCCATCATCGGCATCCAGGTGGATACGGAAGACAACCACACTGCCCACCATCCCCAGGATGTCGCCTGTGCCTACCTCCTGCGACAGTAGGATGTTGCCTCCAGCCGTGGCATCCAGACCCGAGTCTACATTCGCAGCACTGAGCGTCAGCTCGTACTTGGTCTTACTGCTGTCCGGCCCATCACTACCAGCATCCACCACCAGGTTGAACAAGCTGGCACCACCGATTGTTGCATAGCCCAGCGCACCTGCCGGCGCACCGACGGCAGTCTCATCGTTGTTGCCTGCCACACCAGCGCCTTCATCCTTGATCGAACCGGTCGTACCCAGTGATTCATCCACGTACAGCTTCGCACCTTCCTTCAGACCGAAGCTGCTCACCGCCGGACCATCGTCCTCGAAGCTAAATACCGAACCCTCACCATCGGCCAAGGTAATGCTGTCCGACACAACAAGCTTGTCGCCATCACCATCAATACGAGTCACCTCGTACTGCAGCTCCAAGCTGCCTTGTCGCAACCACAGGTTTAGCGACTCATCAAACAAGGCCGCATTGCCATGTTCCAAGGCCTCGAACAGCGTCGTCTGTAGTTGCAGTTCGCCGCCTACATCCACGATCTGAATGGTGAACACGACCTGATTGGTGCTATCGACGCCGTTTAGCCCACCGCTGCCATCCGCCACCAGCGTGATCGCACCACCAACGGTGGCAGACAAATTGGTCAGCAGGCCACCTGGGGGAACACCAGCAAAACTGAATACACCGCTCGTACTGCCCGCACCGTCTGAACCATAACTACCACCGATGCTGAACAGTGCCGCCAAACCACCGCTAACTGCCGTCGTGACTTGCCCAAGGCCAGGGCCATCGTCATCGCTGTTACCGTTTGCCGTTTCACCAAGCGCAGCTCGGTCAAGACCAACAGTTTCATCGAGCTGCATGTTCAGGGAGCGGCCTTCGCCCTCACCACTCCCGTCTACCGTCAGGGTCGGACCATCGTCCTCGAAGCTGAATACCGAACTCTCACCATCGGCCAAGGTGATTCGATCCGACTGAACCAGCCTGTCGCCATCACCATCAATACGAGTCACCTCGTACTGCAGCTCCAAGCTGCCTTGTCGCAACAACAGGTTTAGCGACTCATCAAACAAGGCCGCATTGCCATGCTTCAAGGCCTCGAACAGCGTCGTCTGTAGTTGCAGTTCACCGCCTACTTCCACGATCTGGATGGTGAACACGACCTGATTGGTGCTATCGACGCCGTTTAGCCCACCGCTGCCATCCGCCACCAGCGTGATCGCACCACCAACGGTGGCAGACAAATTGGTCAGCAGGCCACCTGGGGGAACACCAGCAAAACTGAATATACCGCTCGTACTGCCCGCACCGTCTGAACCATAGCTACCACCGATGCTGAACAGTGCCGCCAAACCACCGCTAACTGCCGTCGTTACTTGCCCAAGGCCAGGGCCATCGTCATCGCTGTTACCGTTTGCCGTTTCACCAGGCGCAGCTCGGTCAAGACCAACAGTTTCATCGAGCTGCATGCTCAGAGAGCGGCCTTCTCCCTCACCACTCGCTTCTACCGTCAGGGTTGGGCCATCGTCATCAAAACCAAACGCGCCGGCAGCACCCAGATCAATCGAAGCAGTGTCGGTATCGCCATCACCGTCGGTGATTGTCTGCACCAGCTCCAGTACACCCGGCGACAACTCCAACAACTGACCGTCATCGTTGCTACTGGTGTCGCCATGCCAAATATTGTCTAGCAACGCTAAAGTCACCGCCCCACTACTCGGGTCAATTGTCAGAGTGAAATATTCCACTCCGCCCGCGCTACCAGTAATGACATTGCCTGATTGGTTCAGAAGGATTGCAGCCCCCTGGCCATTTGAAACGCCCGGATCCACAGCAAATAACCCACTACCTACGTTGTCACCATTGAGCTGCAAACTGTAAACCGTACTGCCTTCCCCATCTGCACCGTAGGTAGGGTCGAATTGGGCCTGAACAATCGCACTGCTCAACACCGCACTGGCAACACCATCACCACCTACACCTCCCAAGACCGGCAGGCTCTCATCAACGCTGACAAGGCCCAGCGACGCAGCCTCTGCGCTCAGCCCTGCATTCGGGCCGTCGTCGTTGACCAGCACATTGAGTTGCACGGTCGGCGACACGTCGCCATCGAGATCGAACACGCGCACGCCGAAGCTCTCGCCGACCTGATCGGCGGCGCCAGTGGCGTTGGGGTTGTTGTGGTTGAGCGTGTTGTCGCTGAGCACATAGGTCCAGCCACCGGACGCATCCACGGTGAGCACGCCGTACTGGCCCTGCACCACGCCACCATTGGTGACGTCGATCCAGTTGCCGTTGACGTCCTGGATCTGCAGCGCGGAAACCCCGTCCGGGGAATTGATCACCAGCTGGCCGGTCGCCTGCTCGGCGGTACTGCTGGGGTTGGTGCCGTTGCTGAGGCCCTCTTCATCGACAATCGCCGGGCCGGTTGCGACCTGGCCCTGGAAGTCCTCGTACTCGACTTCGACGTCAGGCGTGAAGTCCGGCACCACCGGATCAGGGGTAACGATAGGTTCCGGATCAGGAAAATCTGGGCCACTGTCCAACCCAGCAGTCGGGAAGCCGATGGTGGGATCCAGTTGGCCGCCGGTCTCGCCCAGCAGCACGAAGGAGTGGCCACCGCCTACACCACCAGCTCCGCCGCCACCACCGCCACCTGGGCCCGCAGCGGTTGCTTCAGCATTCTGCGTCGGGTCGACGCCCGCCTCGATGGCTGCCTGCAGTTTCTCGACATCGGTCAGGTCGGCATCGGAGGGAGCCGCAGGCGCTTGGTCCTGCACATCGGTCTGCGGCGTGCTATCGGTGCCAGCAATCATCTGCTCGTTGAGCGTCATGCTGCTATCGCGACCGAGCGTCAGCTCCTGCCCGTTCGTAAGGTTGATAGCTACGGAGCCGCTGGCTCCGGTAACCAACTGTTCACCGGCATAAACACGGTCGCCTTCGGCTAGGGGTCGACGCGATCCATCGCCGGCTACTGCAAACACTTCGCCGACAACCTGACTGACGACACCGATCAAAGTAGCCATGATTCCTTCCTCCACACTACAACTACCGACCACTGCCGGTATGTTTCAAAAGGGCCAAATCACCTTTCGAACCAGGGGTGTGCGAAGAAAAACTGCTTAAAGTGAAGCGGTGCTACCAACGTTTTTTGTTAATGCGACAAAAAAGTGTCACCCAACTGCACCGGCCTACTCCATCAGATAAATTTCCCGCCCCTTATGCTCTAAATCGCGCCTGACCACCGCTTTCAACCACAAAATGGCTTCTAAGGCCCGTTTTCCGTGGCTGTACGGAAAAAACAATGTGCTCGTTTTCACATAGTGCATAAGACTTTTTTCTCATAATTCTTGTGACAAATTTTTCTTAGCTATCCTGAAGGATGTTCTTAGCTGGTATGTTACAGGCGTGAAACGCATTTATAAGCGAAAACGCCAGTATTTTGGCGACAGGATCTGAGCACACACATAAGGAGAATAAAATCATGCGCGTTCTTAAACCGCTCTGTAGTGGCATCCTGATGGCCATGGCATGCGCCCAGGCACAGGCAATGAACCTCTCAGAAGCGATCCAGAGCACGATCGACACCCACCCTGAACTGCATGCCAGCATGAACGAACGGTTGGCATCCGATGAAGGCGTGAAGGTAGCCAAGGGCGGCTATCTGCCGACTGTCGACCTGATGGCCGGTTATGGTCGTGAGCAAACGGACAGCCCCAGTACCCGTGCGCTCGGTGACCACAATAAGGAAACCCTGAACTACCGCGATGCCGAGCTACGCCTGCGGCAGATGCTGTTCGACGGGTTCAACACCCCTAATGAAGTAGCCCGCACCGAGGCCGTGGTTAACTCCCGTGCTTATTATGTGCTTGGCACTTCCGAGAGCCTGGCCCTGCGTACCGTCGAGGTTTACCTGGACGTGCTCAAGCGCCGCGAGATGGTGACCCTGGCACAGAACAACCTGCAGGCTCACCAGCGCATCAATGACCAGATCAGCCTGCGCAGCGAGCGCGGCGTCGGCAGCACCGCCGACCTCGATCAGTCGGAAGCGCGTCTGGCCCTGGCCGAGAACAACCTTTACACCGAGCAGGTCAACCTGGCCGATGCCGAGGCCAACTTCTACAGCGCCGTCGGCCGTATAGCCGATGAACTGGAGCAGCCCGGCACCGTAGCCGGTGACATGCCTGCCGACCTGCCCGTCGCACGGCAGAGCGTGATCGACAACAACCCCTACCTGAAATCGGCACAAGCCGACGTACAGGCTGCCGAGAAACAATATGAAGTGGCCAAGTCGCCCTTCTACCCGCGCTTCGACGCAGAGCTGGCCACCACCGCCGACGACAACACCCAGGGCGATGAAGGCCACTACAACACCTGGCGCGCTGCCGTGGTGATGAACTACAACCTGTTCAACGGCATGCGCGACAAGGCACGCCTGCAGGCTGCAGCCCACGAAATCAACCAATCCATGGACATTCGCAACAACGCCCTGCGGGTACTCAACGAGAACCTCGCACTGGCTTGGAACGCCATGGAAAACGCCCGCCTGCAAACCCCCAAGGCACGTGACTATGCGGACTACACCGCACGCGTTCGCGAGGCTTATCAGCAGCAATTCAGCCTCGGCCAGCGCACCCTGCTGGACTTGCTGGACAGTGAAAACGAACTTTTCACCGCCAACCGCCGCTATGCCGAAGTGCGTTACACCGAAGAGTTCTCCATGTACCGGGTTATCTCGGCCACAGGCGAACTGCTGAAGAAAGAAAACGTGGTACCCCCAGCCGAAGCAATTGCCCTCACAGAAGTGAAGAGCGAGGCGCGTCTGCCGGAAATGAAGTAGTCCCGGCGAAGATATTGCCTGGAAGCCGCGCCCCGCTGTTTCCAGGCAATGTCCGAGGAGTAGTGAACGTTGACCACCATGGAGCGGAAGCCTTCCGATGACCAGCGGCAGAGTCATGATGACCCACTGCTCGATGGCCTCCTTATTCTCTGCAACCTGCACAACTGCTCGGCCAGCCGAGCCAGCCTGACTGCGGGCCTGCCATTGGCCGAACAACGCCTGACCGCTGAACTGCTGCCGCGTTCAGCCGCCCGCGCCGGTCTGCAAGGGCGCATCCTGCGCCGTACGCTCGACGCCATTTCGCCGCTCAACCTACCGATTCTGTTGCTGCTCAAGGATGGCAGCAGTGCCGTGCTGCGCCGCATCGGGCCGAAGAACCAGATGCTGATCCTGCCGTGCGAAGCCGAAGGCGGCGAGCAGTGGGTCAACCGCGAACACCTGGCGCTGGAATACAGCGGCAGGGCCTTCTTCGCCCGCCCTCGGCATGAGCTCGAAGAAGTCCGCAATCCGCTGGTGCCGCGGATCGAAGCCTGGTTCCGCGACACCCTGAAGCTGTCGCGCTGGCTGTACACCGACGCCATCCTCGCCAGCCTGCTGATCAACCTGCTCGGCCTGATGGTGCCGCTGTTCGTCATGCAGACCTACGACCGCGTGGTGCCCAACCAGGCAACCTCGACCTTGTGGGTGCTGGTCATCGGCCTGTTCATCGGCAGCGCCTTCGAATTGCTCCTGCGCGTGCTGCGCGCGCACCTGCTGGACGTAGCCGGCAAGAAGACCGATGTGGTGCTATCCGCCACCCTGTTCGAACGCATCACCGGCATGGAGATGAAGGCCCGCCCCGCCACCATCGGCGGATTCGCGCAAAGCATTCATGACTTCCAGGGCCTGCGTGAATTCCTCACCGCGGTCACCCTGACCAGCCTGATCGACCTGCCCTTCTCCCTGCTGATGATCGTAGTCATCGGCCTGCTCGGCGGCTGGCTGGTGGTCATCCCGCTGCTGGCCTTCCCGATCACCGCCATCTTCGCCCTGATCGTCCAGGCCCGCCTGCGCGATACCGTGCAGAAGAGCCTGGCACTGGGCGCCGAACGCCAGGCACTGCTGATCGAAACCCTCAGCGGTCTGGAAACCCTCAAGGCCTGTAGCGCCGAGAGCGAACGCCAGCATAGCTGGGAGAAAACCCACGGCGCCCTGACACGCCTGGACAGCCACTCGCGCTTCCTCGCCTCGCTGGCCACCAACGGCACCCTGTTCCTGCAACAGTTCGCCGGCATGGCCACCATAGTCGCCGGGGTCTACATCATCATTTCCGGCAACCTCAGCGTCGGCGCCCTGGTCGCCTGTTACATGCTCGGCAGCCGGGTCCTCGGCCCGCTCGGGCAGATCGCAGGGCTAATTACCCGTTACCAGCAAGCGCGCCTGACCATGACCAGCACCGATGCGCTGATGGGCCTGCCGCAGGAGCGCCAGGCCAAACAACGCCCGCTGGAACGCACGCACCTCAAGGGCGCGCTCGACATGCGTCAGGTCAGCTTCAGCTACCCGGGCCAAAGCAGCCCGGCACTGTCCAAGGTGAGTTTCCGGATGAACGCCGGCGAGCGCATCGGCATCATCGGCCGCAGCGGCTCGGGCAAAAGCACCCTGGCGCGCCTGGTGATGAACTTCTACACCCCGAGCGAAGGGCAGATCCTGCTCGACAACCTCGACCTGCGCCAACTGGATGTCGCCGACCTGCGCCACCAGATCGGCTATGTCGCCCACGACCTGCCGCTGCTGTCTGGCAGCCTGCGCGACAACCTGACCCTCGGCGCCCGCTATGTCAGCGATGAGCGCATGCTCGAAGTCGCCGAGATGACCGGCGTTACCGAACTGGCCCGGCAGCACCCGCAAGGCTTCGACCGCCCGGTGGGGGAACGCGGCCAGCTGCTTTCTGGCGGTCAACGCCAGGCGGTCCTGCTGGCACGCGCGCTATTGCTCGATCCACCGATCCTGCTGCTGGACGAACCCACCAGCGCCATGGACAACAGCAGCGAAGACACCCTGCGCAATCGCCTGCACACCTGGGCGCAGGGCAAGACCCTGCTGCTGATCACCCATCGCGTCTCGATGCTCAGCCTGGTCGATCGCCTGGTGGTACTGGACAACGGCCAGGTCGTCGCCGACGGCCCGAAAGAAGCGGTTATCGATGCGTTGCGCAAAGGCCGCGTCGGCCCTGCGTCGGTGTAGAGGCCGCTCAAAGGCTCGCGAGCTAGAGCCAGACAATTTTTGACGCCGTATGGCCGACGCGCAGCAGACTTTGAACAGCCTCTTACGCACACGCCCCTGGAGGTAGTGCATGGAACTCGCTCAAAATCTTCGTGACTACTTTGGCAGCCTGCAGAAACAAAAGCAGGACACCGAGTTCATGCCCGAAGTCGACGGCGCCATTCTCGAAGACTCGCCCTGGCTGGCCCGCGCCACGGTCTGGTCGGTGTCCGCCCTGTTGCTGGTGGCGCTGATCTGGGCCAAGTTCGCGGTGCTGCAGGAAGTCACCACCGGCCAGGGCAAGGCGATTCCCTCAAGCAAGGTTCAAGTGATTCAGAATCTGGAGGGCGGCATCGTCACCGAGATCTTCACCCGTGAAGGCCAGGTGGTGAACAAGGGCGATGTGCTGCTGCGCCTGGACGCCACCCGTTTCAACTCCAACAAGGGCGAAACCGAGGCCGACCGCATGGCCCTGGTGGCCCGCGTCAAACGCCTCAGCGCCGAAGCCGCCGGCACGCCCCTGGTGCTGCCCGACGACCTGCTCAAACAGGCGCCACAGCTGGCAGAAGACGAACTGGCGCTGTACCGCTCGCGCCAGCAGCGCCTGGAAAGCGAACAAAACACCCTCAAGCAGCAGCTGCGCCAGAAAACCCAGGAGCTCGCCGAGTTTCGCTCCAAGGCTCAGCAATACAGCTCCGGACTGGGGCTGATCCAGCAGGAGCTGAACATGTCGCAGCCGCTGGTGGGCACTGGCGCCATCTCGGCGGTGGAAATCCTCCGCCTGCAACGCACGGCGGTGGAAATGCGTGGTTCGCTGAACTCGACCAACCTGGCCATCCCGCGGGCCGAGTCGGCCATGCAGGAAATCGAAAGCCGGCTCGACGAGTCGACCCTGACCTTCCGCACCGATGCCCTCAAGGAACTCAATGAGGTGCGCACCGAGCTGCAGAAGATCACCGCCACCAGCGTCGCCATCGAGGACCGGGTCAGCCGCACCACCATCTCTTCGCCCGTGCACGGGGTCATCAAGCAGCTCAAGGTCAACACCATCGGCGGCGTGGTGCAGCCGGGCAGCGACATGCTGGAAATCGTGCCGCTGGAAGACAACCTGCTGATCGAGGCACGCATCCGGCCGCAGGATGTAGCGTTCCTCCATCCGGGGCAGAAGGCCATGGTCAAGTTCACCGCTTATGACTACACCATCTATGGCGGGCTCAAGGCCAAGCTGGAACTGATCGGGGCGGACACCATCACCGACGAGGAAGGCAACAGCTTCTACCTGATCCAGGTGCGCACCGACAAAAATCACCTGGGCGGCGACAATCACCCGCTGCTGATCATCCCCGGGATGGTCGCCACGGTGGACATCATGACCGGCGAGAAGAGCGTGCTGGACTACCTGCTCAAACCCGTGCTCAAGGCCCGTTCCGAGGCCATGCGCGAGCGTTGATCAATCGCGCTGATGGTTGCGCTGGAAAGTCTCTGCACCCATTGCTCTGATCTGCCCGTCGATCAATGCCTCGAACGGGCGCAGCAACGCGTCAAAGCGCCCGGCCCCTTCCTGCAGATTGAGTGCCGCGACTATCGCCTCGATGGTGGCCAGCGCACCCTCCCCCGGCGCCTTGCGCAGGCGATAGCGCGAACTCATGCCCGCAGGCAGGCAGACACGCGGCAAGGCCGCCAGCACTGGATTGAGGTGCAGCAGCTTGCGCGCCTTGCGCCAGGTGCCATCCGGCACCACCAGCAGCAAAGGACGCCCATCGCCAGGTGTGGCAGGGATTGGCAGCACCTGCGCATCGTCGCCGGGAAACAGCAGGCACGCGCGGTACTCAGGGCTCAGCCACTGCTCCAGTTCGGTGAAGACCTCACCGACTGCCAACTCGGCATTGGCCAGCCCCAACGCGGCCAGCCTTGCGGTATTCAGCGCATGCTTCTGCTCATCCGGGTGCTGCAGGATCAGCACGCGCGAATGGCTGGGCAGGTTGGGGATCAAGGCACACAGACAGTGATCAAGCGGGCGCGTGCAGCGCTCGCAGCGAAGACGGGACATGACGAAAATTCCTCCGGCGCCCAGTTTGCCACAGGCGCCGGTTCGACCCGACCGAACTCAGCGGTTGAAGCGCTCAGCCAGGCTGTGCAGGTACTCGGCCATCTGCTCCAGCTCCCGGCCAATCGCCGCGCCCTGCTGGGCTTGCCCGGCGCTGTGATCGGAGAGCTGGGCAATCCGCGTGATCTGCCGGCTTATATCTTCGGCCACATGGCTTTGCTGCTCGGAGGCCGTGGCCATCTGCTGGCTCATGCCAGTAATGCGCGTCACCGCCTGGCTGATGCCATCCAGCGCCTCGCGTACTGCTTCAACGCTATGCACGCTTTCACGGGAGATTTCTTCGCCCTTGCTGGCAGTGAGCACGGCTCGCTCCGCGCCGGAACGCAGCGAGGAAATGATCTGATGGATCTGCTCGGTAGACTCACGCGTGCGCCCCGCCAATGCCCGCACTTCATCCGCCACCACGGCAAACCCTCGGCCCTGCTCGCCGGCACGCGCCGCCTCGATGGCCGCATTGAGCGCCAGTAGGTTGGTCTGTTCGGCAATCGAGGTGATGACGTCGGCGACACTGCCAATCGATTGCGTCGAGCTGGCCAGCTCGTTCACCGCCTGACCAATCTCATGCACCGCGCTGGCCATGTGCTGCATGGCCTCCAGGCTGCCACCGGCCAACTGACGGCCTTCCGCCGCCAGGCGATCGGCCTCTTCGGCGGCGTGGCTGGTGTTCTGCACGTTGTGCGCGACCTCCTGAATGGTCGCCGCCATCTGGTTGATCGCCGTGGCCGACTGGTCCGTCTCGCTACGCTGTTGCTCCAGCAGATCGGCACCGGAGCGGGACAGCTCGGCGGACTGTGCTGCGCGTTTGCGTACGCTTTCGCCGGCATCTTCCAGGCGCGTCAAGGCAGTCTGCAGACGCGCCTCCTCACTGATCATGGCCATGTCTAGCAGGGCCTGGGCGCCACGACTGTCACTGTAGGTCAAGGCCACCAGGGAGCTGGTAAAGGCCTTGGGATGTTCGGCCAGGGTTTTGCGGATCAACTGGCGTGTGCGGTACAGCTGGTAGGAACCGAGGGCGAACATTACCGCGACGATGAAGACAATCAGCCATGGGCCGCTGAGCACCCAGTGCCCGCTCGCGATAATCAGACCGGCGAGGATCAGCGGCCAGGAACGCAGCATGTCGTAGGTCCAGTATTCGAGTTTCGGCACCGGTGGCTTGCCGGCCCGCAGACGCGCATACAACGCTTCGGCCCGCTGCTTCTGCTCGGCAGTCGGTACCGAGCGCACCGACTCGAAGCCGGACATCTTGCCGTTCTCGTAGATGGGCGTGACATAGGCACTGACCCAGTAGAAGTCACCGTTCTTCGAGCGGTTCTTGACCACACCCATCCACGGCTTGCCCTGCTTGATGACATCCCACATATGGCCGAACACCGCCGGCGGCATGTCCGGGTGACGAACCATGTTGTGCGGCTGGTCGATCAATTCTTCGCGGGTAAAACCACTGATCTCGACGAAGGCGTCGTTGCAGTAGGTGATCTTGCTGTTCAGATCGGTGGTGGAGATGAGGCGTTCGGATGCAGGAAAGGTTCTTTCCCGCTGAGTGACGGGGAGATTCTGCCGCATGGGTGCCGTCCTTTAGGTGGAGTTGGCGATGACTTCCTGGCCTTGCACCTATTGGGTCTAGCACATCAACCCGAAAACCGGCACAAGGCCATCAGCCCGCAAACCCACAACCGACGAGTGGTTATTCGTCGGCCCGGCGCCTCACTCAAACGACCCGATCACCCTTGCGCCGGTAGGGGAACACATCGATCACCTTGCCAGCCCGAATCGCCTCCTGCAGGCCCTTCCAGTAGTCGGCGTCGTAGAGGTCGCCATGCAACTGGCTGAACAGGCGACGCTGGCCGATATCGGCAAACAGGAACGGCGGAAACTCCTCGGGGAACACATCCAGCGGCGCGACCGAGTACCAGGGCTCGGAGGCCATTTCGTCCTCCGGGTAACGCGGTGGTGGAATACGGCGGAAGTTGGCCTCGGTGAGGTAGCAGATTTCGTCGTAGTCGTAGAACACCACGCGGCCGTGGCGAGTCACGCCGAAGTTCTTCAGCAGCATGTCGCCGGGGAAGATGTTCGCCGCGGCCAATTGCTTGATCGCCAGGCCATAGTCTTCCAGCGCCTCGCGCACCTGGGCCTCGTTGGCGTGCTCCAGGTAGATGTTCAGCGGGGTCATGCGTCGCTCGGTCCAGCAGTGGCGGATCAGCACGGTGTCTTCGTTTTCGATCTCCACCGTGGACGGCGCCACTTCCAGCAGCTCGGCCAGGCACTCGGGGTCGAACTTGGCCTTGGGGAAGCGGAAGTCGGCGAACTCCTGGGTATCGGCCATGCGCCCGACCCGGTCGACGCTCTTCACCAAGCGGTACTTCTCGATCACCGTGGCGCGGTCGACGTTCTTCGACGGCGAGAAACGGTCCTTGATGATCTTGAACACCGTGTTGAAGCCCGGCAGGGTGAACACGCTCATGACCATGCCGCGCACGCCGGGGGCCATGATGAACTTGTCGTCGGTGGTCGCCAGGTGGTTGATCAGCGAGCGGTAGAACTCCGACTTGCCGTGCTTGTAGAAGCCGATCGAGGTGTACAGCTCGGCGATGTGCTTGCCCGGCAGGATACGCTTGAGGAAACCGATGAACTCCGCCGGAATCTCCACCCGCACCATGAAGTAGGAGCGAGTGAAGGAGAAGATGATCGAGACTTCCGCCTCGTCGGTGATCAGGGTATCGATCTGGATGCCCTGCCCCTCGCGGTGCAGCAGCGGGAACACCAGCGGCCACTGCTCGTCGCGGGTGTAGATGCGTCCGACCAGGTAGGCGCCCTTGTTGCGGTACAGGGTCGCGGAGAACAGCTCGATGCACAGCTCCGGGTCCTTGCACACCCAGTCCGGCAGGTTGGTGCGCAGTTGTTCCTCGACCCGCAGGACATCGCGATCCAGGTCTTCATAGGCCACCGAGAAGCGGTAATCGTCGAAGATCTGCCGCAGGGCCTGGTTGAGGTTGCCCTGGGGCAAATAGCTACGGGTCTGCGGGGCACTGACATGCGGACGCAGCGCCGGGCGCGTGGTATGGATGAACATGCAGCCATCGCTGATCTGGTCGTGGCTGAACAGACCGCAGAAGATCGAGTTGAACCAGGTTTCCGCCAGTTCATCGTCGAAGCGCAAGTCGATCAGGCCGATGTAGGCGCTTTTCACCAACGGCCATAGTTCGACGTCCAGCAGGAATTCATCGTTGAAGCTGCTGCGCAGGCGTTCGCCTACCTCGCTGACTTTTTCTTCATAGAGGTTGATGCGCGCCGCCGAGGCAGCTTGTGCCTCCTGCCACTGGGCCTGCTCGAAACGCGCACGGGCGCCATTGGTGATCTCGCGAAAGTGTGCGCGATAGTCGTCGAACCCATCGAGAATCTGACGGGCGATATCGGCGGCCGGCCGTTGCTGCGCCATGGATGAACCTCTGTGCGTGAGCGGAACCGCGAGCTTAGCCAGAGCGAGGGCCGAGGAAAAGCGCCAGACGCACTAAGCCCGAACAGAACTCCCTGCTCAGCGAATAAAAAGCCGGCAGCACCATGTGCCACGCAGCTTTTCGCAGACAAAAAAAAGCCCCGCAAAAGCGGGGCGTAGAGCGGAGCAGCTCCAATGACAGGTTCAGCCCAGCCGCCGGAAGAGGGGTCGGCGGCTGGACCTGCTTGCTTAGAACACGTACTGGGCGCGCATCACGAAACCGTCGCCGGAGTCGTCACCCACCGAGTTCTCGGCGTTGTCGACCTTGGACGTAACGTACACGCCGCTGATTTTTACCGCCTCGTTGGCGTACCAGTTCAGACCGACGTTGTGCACTTTGCCTTCGACATCGTCGACGGTAGCGAACTTGCCGTTGTCGTCTTCGGCACTCAGGTTGTCGTAGCGGTAGAACACTTCCCAGGCGCCGATTTGCTTGTTCGCCGGCTTGATCGCGTCGAACTTGCCGAGCTTGTAGCCACGCGGCTCGCCGGTCAGGGTGTAGGCGGCCTGTACGTAGTAGCCGTCGGCATTGATGTCCTCGTAGGCATCGTCGTCAGCCTGCACTTCGCGGGACACGTATTCACCCTGCAGGGAGAACGCGCCGATGGCCCAGGCTGCTTCCAAGCCCCAGGCGCTGTCGGTGTCGAAGGCGCCAGCCGGGGTCACTTCGGCACCGGCCAGGGTCAGGCGGTTGCCGTTGTCGCCAGCATCCTGGCCACCGTCGGTGCTCACACCACGCATGCCCAGGCGGCTGCGGATGCGGCCGTCGAACGCGGTGTCGGAAAGGTCGCGCTGGGCGTAGTTGACGCCGAAGTGCAGGACATTGCCGGCATCGTGCATCGGGGCGAATACACCGCGCAGGTTGAACTGGGTGGTGCTGTCGCCGTCTTCGGAAGCGTTGGTGGCGTCCTTGGCGAACACACCGGCCGAGCCGTACAGGGAAGTACCGGCTACGCCGGAAGCCTGGAGGCCCATGCCGCCGTTGTGGCCGTTGGCCCAGTCAACCAGGTCATAGGCAGCGGTACGCTCCTGGGCAGTCACCCACTTGGAGCTGGTGGCTTTTTCCAGACCGAACTCAGGGTCGAAACGGCCCATCTTGATCGAAACCGGAGCGAAGCCGTTGTAGGCCAGCGAGGCTTCGTCGAAGTAGCCGTCTTCGCTGCGGTTGTCACCGCCGGCGTTCTGCGACAGGTCATAGTTGACCTGGTAGGCCCAGTCGCTGTACAGCACGCCGCCCATTTCAACGAAGGCACGGCGGAAGTAACCGGCATCAGCGGTTTCGCCGTTCTTGGTGTAGAAGCCGTCGAAGCGGCTGTAGTCAGCCTGCACGCGACCACCAAGCTTGAAGCTGAATTCCTTGTCGGAGGTGGCGACTTCCAGGCCGCCTTTGGTCTTGATCACGATATCGGCGCCGTCAGTGGTAACGGTACCTGCGAAAGCCTGGGCGGAAATGGCCAGAGCCAGGGCGCTGGCGGCAAAACCGGCGAAGTGCTTACGGATCATCGATGAATTCCCCTATTGGTCTTGGAAAACACACGGGCGGTTGCCCTTGGTGCTGGTGGGGAATCTTGGCGGGGGGTTATTTCAGCTCAGTTGCTTTTAGGTGAAAGTTATATGACAGCGGAACTTTTTAAGCCGATCGTTCATAAGTAACAAAAAGCCTCAGCCTGGCCGCTTTCCTGTAGGAGCCCGCTTGCTGGCGATCGCGAAGCTCGGTTGATCGCCAGCAAGCGGGCTCCTACACAAACGCGATTTGCTCAGCGGGCCGTGCGCCTGCGCCTGCGCCGCGCCAGCCAGAAGTCCAGGCTCAGCCAACGACCGGCGCCGCCGAAGAACAGCACCAGCAGCATCAGCAGGTAGGTGGCGGCAAACTCGATGCCGTTGTTGAGCACCACCAGCTTGCCGCTGCTGGTCAGCCAGTCGTAGTTGCCATGCTCTTGCAGCAGCTCGCGCGCCCGCGCCAGCTTGTCCACCGAATCCAGTACGCGCTGGTTGGCAAACGGCGCCGACGCATCGGCAATCGCCTGCCAGCCGTATGGCCAGTGCACGCTGGCGATCGCCACCAGCATGGTCACCATCAGCGGCACAGTGATCCAGCGCACCGCCAGGCCGAACAGCAGCAGGATCGCCCCACCCGCCTCGCTCAGCGCCGCCAACCAGGCCAGCAACGCGGGGAACGGCAGGCCAAGGCCCCAGTCGGGGTTGCCGAACCAGGCGATGGTCGCGTCCATATCCGCCAGCTTGTTCATCCCGGCCATCCAGAAAATCGGCACCAGGTACAGGCGCAGCAACAGCGGCGCGACAAAATCGAGGCGGCGGGTAGCGTCCAGGCAATCCTGGAGGCGATTGAAAACAGTCAGCATGGTCATCTCCATCGGCCGGGCAGCGCAGCCCGGCGCTCAGTCGTGGGCAGGAAACCAGATGGCCTGGCGCTGCCACTCTTCGAGCAATGCGCGGGCCTGGGTGAAATAGTGCTTGTCAGCCGCCAGGCCGCTCTCTGTCGCCAGCTCCAGCAAGGCTGAGGTACTGCCCTCGCCCGCCTGCAGGCGCAGCGCCAGGCGATAGGCGAAGGTCGAGAGCTGCTGGAAGCGCACCTGGTCAGCGTCGTCGCGCCAGGCCAGCAGGCAGGTCGGCTCGGCCGGTGGCACAGACGGGCGGCAATCCGCCCCCAGTTGCTGCACCGGCCAGACGTAGGCCAACGGCCAGGCCAGTGGCGACCAGCCCTGCGCGGGCAATTCAGCGCTCGCCACATCCAGCGCCAGCTCCACCCACTCGTAGTGCGCCAGCTCCACCAGGAACGGCGGATCGCCCGCCTCGGCCCGATAGCCGTGCTGCAACCAGGCGATGAACTCCTCGCCAATCTGCAGGAAATACGGAGTGCGGCAGCGGTGCCCGGCGATGAACGCACGCAACAGGCGCTGCCAGCGTTGCTCGTCGAACAGCCGGCGCAGCACCGGAAAGCCGCTGTCGATAAAGCCGGCGATATTGTTGAAGAACAGTGTCTCGTACAGCGCCATGCGTTCGGCAGGCACACCGGGTAGCAAGGCCTGCGCGTGCGGCTGGCGAATGCGCGCGGCAAAGGCGCGCTGGCTGTGCTCAGTCATGGCCACGCTGCCGTTGCAGGGCGCGGATCTGCGCCACTTCGGCGTAAAGCTCGCTCACCGGCGGGAAGTTGAAGTCGCGCTCAAGCAAAGTCGGACGCACCCCATGCAGCGCATAGGCATGCTCCAGCAGCGCCCACACCGGGTCGCACACGGGGGCGCCGTGGGTGTCGACCTTCAGTTCGGCGCTGTGCTGGGCATGCCCGGCCATGTGCAGGTAAGCGATGCGCTCGCCCGGCATGGCGGCGATATAGGCATGCGGGTCGAAGGCGAAGTTGTGGCTGTTGACGTAGACATTGTTGATATCCAGCAACAGGCGGCAGTCGCCCTCCGCCAGCACGGCGTTGACGAAGTCCGCCTCGTCCATCTCGCCCGGTAGGCGCGCGTAGGCCGAGACGTTCTCGATGATCAGGGGCCGCTCCAGCACATCCTGCACGGTGCGGATGCGCTGGGCGATGCGTTGTACGGAGGCCTCGCAGAACGGCAGCGGCATCAGGTCGTACAGCTGGCCGTCATCGGCGCAAGCCGACAGGTGCTCGCTGTAACCCCGGATGCCGTGCGCGTCGAGGAAAGCCTTGATGGCGCGCAGCAGGTTCATGTCCAGCGGCGCGAAACCACCCAGGTTGAGGGACAGGCCATGGCAGAGGAACGGCAGGCGCTCGGTCAGCGCCCGCAGCTGGCGACCGAAACGCCCGCCGATGCCGATCCAGTTCTCCGGGGCGACTTCGAGGAAGTCGACCTGGCCAACGGCACTGTCCTGCAACGCCGCCAGCAAGCCGCGGCGCAGGCCAAGGCCGGCGCCGCTGACGAAGCTGGGCATGGTCTGCTGCATGCCCACTTACTCGGCCTTCTTCTCGCCGCAGCTGCCTTCCTTCATGGCCTTGCCTTCTTCGCCACAGCTGCCTTCCTTGGCCGCCTTGTCGGCGCCGCACTTGCCCTCTTCGCCGGCCTTGGCGGCATGCTCGCCCTGCTTCATTTCGGCGCCGCACTTGGCTTCGCCACAGGAACCGTCCTTGGCCTTTTCCGTGCCGGCAACGCTGTAACCGCTGCTCAGCTCCTGGGCGGCGAAGGGGTTGCTGGCAGCCTGAGCCGTGACGCTGGTGCCGACCAGGGCGAAGCCGAGGGTCACGAGGGCGGAATTCAGATTGTTCATGGTGTGTCTCCGGTCTGGGTCATTATCCGAGAGGCCGGCATGGCCCCTTCGTGACACTAGACGGAGCACCCCGAGCGACGTTACAGCAGCTGTGCAGTTTTTTTCGCAGGCAGAAAAAAGCCCGGAAATTCCGGGCTCGTTTTCAATCCTGGGGAGGCTCCCGGCGCTGCTGCGCCAAGCGCTCGGCCAGGCTATCCAGCTCGGGAATCACTTCGTCGGGGAGCGTGCGCAGCACGGCCTGGGTCACCCGCATCTGGCGGATGAAGCGCCGGCAATTGCGGCAACTGGCCAGGTGCACGCGCACCGCCAGACGCTCACGAAAGCCCAACTGGCCATCGAGAAAGTCGCTGGAATGGGCCACCAGTTCCTGGCAGGTCAGCATTGGCCGGTCTCCTCGAAATGCTCAAGCGTGGCGAATACCTTGAGCCGCGCGCGGTGCAGCAGCACCCGCACATTGGAGAGCGAAAGCTCGAGAAGATTACAGATCGCCTCCAACTCCAGACCTTGCCGCTCACGCAGCACCAGCACGCTGGACTGCAGCTCCGACAGGCTGGCGAGGGTCTTTTCCAGGCATTCGCGCAGTTCGCTCTCGCTGAGCAGCGCCTCGGGCGAGTCCTCGTGCCAGGACGCTGGCGCGCTCGCCCAATGCCCATCCCCGGCGAAACGCTCGGCACCGACACTGCCATGCGGGCCGGGCAGATCGTCCAGCAGCACTTCGCGGCGGTTGTGTTTGAGGCGGGTCTTGGCGGTGTTGGCGGTGATGGTCAGCAGCCAGGTCTTCAGGCTCGAGCGCTGCTGGAAGCCGTCGAGGCTGCGCACCACCGCCAGCCAGGCGTCCTGCACCACTTCATCGGCGTTGCGGCTGCCGACGATGGCATAGGCCACCGCGCGCATGGCGCCCTGGTAAGTGGCGACCAGCTCGCGAAAGGCCTGCTGCTCGCCGGCACGCAGGCGGGCGAGCAAGCCCTGGTCGTCACTCGCCAAGGGCAATCAGCCCTGTTTGCGCAGGATCACGCTGCCGATGGAGTAACCGGCGCCGAAGGAGCTGAGTACGCCCAGGCTGCCGACCGGCAGGTCGTCCTGATTCTTGTGGAAGGCGATCACCGAACCGGCCGAACTGGTGTTGGCGTAGGTGTCGAGGATCACTGGCGCCTCACCTGGCTCGGCATCGCGACCGAGCAGCTTGCGGGCGATCAGCAGGTTCATGTTGAGGTTGGCCTGGTGCAGCCAGAAGCGCTTCACGTCGCCGACGTTGAGCTGGTTTTCCTGCAGGTGTGCGGCAATCAGCTCGGCAACCATCGGGCACACGTCGCGGAATACCTTGCGGCCTTCCTGCACGAACAGCTTGTCCGGCGCGCCGACACCCTCTTCCGCTGCGCGGTTGAGGAAGCCGAAGTTGTTGCGGATGTTGTTGGAAAACTGGGTCAGCAGCTTGGTGCCGAGGATGTCCCACTGGTGCGCCGAGGTGGCCAGGTCGGCACGCTCGATGATCACCGCCGTGGCGCCATCGCCGAAGATGAAGTGGCTATCGCGGTCACGGAAGTTCAGGTGGCCGGTGCAGATCTCCGGGTTGACCATCAGGATCGCCCGGGCCTGGCCGGTCTGTACCGAGGTCACCGCCGCCTGGATGCCAAAGGTAGCCGAGGAGCAGGCCACGTTCATGTCGTAGCCCCAGCCATTGATTCCCAAGGCAGCCTGGACTTCGATGGCGACGGCCGGGTAGGCACGCTCCAGGTTGGAGCAGGCGACGATCACGCCGTCGATATCGGCGACAGTGCGACCGGCACGCTGCAGTGCCTGCTTGGCGGCTTCCACGGCCATCTGGCAGAGGATGCCCCACTCTTCATTGCTACGCTGCGGCAGGCGCGGAGTCATGCGCTGCGGGTCGAGGATACCGGCCTTGTCCATCACAAAGCGGCTCTTGATGCCCGATGCCTTCTCGATGAACGCTGCGCTCGATTCGGTCAGCGCCGCCACGTCGCCACGCTCGATGGCGTCGGCGTTGTCGGCGTTGAACTGCTGGACATAGGCATTGAAGGACTCGACCAGCTCTTCGTTGGAGATGCTGTTCGGCGGGGTATACAGGCCAGTGCCACTGATTACGGCTTTGTGCACGGGGCATTCCTCTTCTTCTATGGCCGCCCAAGGCGGCTGGCTTGACGGTTGCACTCCGGCGGTAAGCCGGTGGCGCGAATTCTCAACAGGCGCGGTTGGGGACCGGCAGGACACGCCGCACTGTAAAAGGCAGAGTGTGCCATAGCCCTGGCCCCTAGCGCTCCCATGGCAAAGCGGCAGCGGACTGACGGCAGGCCGCTACGGCTTCTGTAAAGATGCTCAATCATGCAGCGAAGGCACAGCACACAGCAGGCATTTTCGGAAAAAACGATGCCATTGCCGAGAATTGACAGAGCACCGTCAACGCTCCGAAGCAGCTGCGCACAGAAGACGGTCCCATGACGCAATCGAGCCACAGAGGCAATACCGCTGATCGCCCCCGTCATGCAGGACGGCACGGAAATTCTGATCCAGACTGGGTAAACCCGGTTCAGGCAGGAGCCCATCCCCAAAAAATGGATAGGCCAGTTAACCCGGTGCAGCCTTCACGTTTATCCGTGTAACTTCCACACCAATACCTGCCCTTCCCTTGCCGAGGATGTTGACGTGTTTGCCACAAATACAATTTTCCTGGTGGTCGACGATGTCGAATCCATGCGCAAGATCAACGCCGCCCAGCTGCGCACCCTCGGCGCCAGCCAGATAATCCTGGCCAACAATGGCGCCGATGCCCTACGCATCCTCACCCGCCAACCGGTGCATGTGATCCTCTCGGACTGGAACATGCCGGTAATGGACGGCCTGGAACTGCTACAGACGGTACGCGCCCACCCGCGACTGGCACACCTGCCGTTCATCATGATCACCGCTGAATCCGACCGGGCGCAGATCATCCAGGCGGCAGAGGCCGGCGTCAGCGACATCCTGCTCAAGCCCTACACCAACCACGAAATGGGCCAGCGGGTCAGTCGCGCCATGCAGCGGCTACCGCGCGAGCCAGCTACCGCCCGTAGCGCATCGGCAGCCAGTAGCGATACGTCCGCGAGCCCAGCCGAACAGGCGGCGCAACCTCGCGCGAAGCAACGCCCTACCCTGCTGGTGGTGGATGATGTGCCAGACAACCTGATGCTGATCTCCGGCCTGTTCCAGGACGAATTCCGCGTACGGATCGCCCATAACGGCCAGAAGGCACTGACTATCTGCACCTCGGACAACCCACCGGATCTGTTGCTGCTCGACGTGATGATGCCCGACATGGACGGCTTCCAGGTCGCCGAGGAGCTGCGCAAGCACCCCACAGCCTGCAACCTGCCACTGATCTTCATCACCGCCATGACCGATGCCGAGTCGCGGCAGAAAGGTCTGGAACTGGGCGCGGTGGACTTCGTGAGCAAACCGATCGACCCCACACTCTTGCAGTTGCGGGTGCGCAACCTGCTGCGCCACGTGGAGTTGCACAAGAACCTGCAGACCGACTACGACAACATGCTGGAACTCAGCCGCCTGCGCGAGGATGTCGAACGCATCACCCGCCACGACCTAAAGGGCCCGTTGGCCGGAATCATCGGCCTGGTGCAAAACCTGACCGACGAATGCACGCTGAAACCCCAGCAAGCCGAGATGCTGCATCTCGTAGAAGAAAGCAGCCTGCAGCTGATGCAGATGATTAACCTGTCCAACGAGCTGTACAAGATCGAAACCGGCCGCTTCCTGCTGGACGCCAAGCCCGTCGATCTGGCCCACATGCTCCGCCGCCTGGTGCAAATTACCGGGGCAGCCTTCGCCGAAAAGGAGCTGCAGCTGGGTCTGCAAATTCCGCAGGGCAGTCCCATTCAGGGACTGGGTGATGCGATGCTGTGCTACTCGCTGCTGCAGAACCTGCTGAAGAACGCCTGCGAAGCCGCCCCTCCACAGAGCCAGGTAAACGTCCGGCTGAGCCAAGAGAATGGGCTGGTGCAGGTGTGCATGGAAAACCAACCGGCCGTGCCGGCCGAGATCCGTGAGCGCTTCTTCGAAAAATTCGCCACCTACGGCAAGCAGGGCGGCACCGGCCTGGGCACCTACTCGGCGAAGCTGCTCAGCGAGGCGCAGCATGGTCAACTGGAACTGCAGGTCGATGACCAATTGGACCAGACCAGGCTGACGTTCATCTTGCCGAGCGCAGCAGCCAAACCGCACGATTGAACACCCCGCAGCAGCCAGCTGACAGAGCGCGGGCACCCTACGAGGAACGGACATGGCCCTGCATACCTGGCTGATCTACTTCACTGCCATCATCGGCCTGTCACTGACGCCCGGCCCCAATGGCCTGCTCGCCCTCACCCACGGCGCGCTCTATGGCCATCGCCGAACCCTGTGGACGATTGCCGGTGGCGTGATCGGTTTCGTGGCGCTGATGGCCCTGTCGATGTTCGGCATCAGCGCCCTGCTCAACGCCTCGGTGCACGCGCTGGTGATCCTAAAATGGGCTGGCGGGGCTTATCTGATCTGGCTGGGCATTCAGCTCTGGCGCGCACCGGCGTTGCAGCTCAGCGCGGTTGACCCGGCGCAGCTCAAACCCGGCCCGCAGCTGTTACGCCAGGGGTTGCTGTCGGCGATCTCCAACCCCAAGGTGATTCTCTTCTACGGCGCCTTCCTGCCGCAGTTCCTCGACCCGCAAGGCAACCTCTGGCTGCAGTTCGCCGTGATGGCGCTGACCTTCGCCCTGGTCGAAGGCCTGGTGGAGTATGTGCTGGCCCGCGCGGCGCACCGTATCCGTCCCTGGCTGGAACGCAGCGGCAAGGGTTTCAACCGTTGCTGCGGTGGCCTGTTCGCGCTGATGGGCGCAGCCCTGCCGTTGACCCGCTGAGCAATAACGCCGCCCCACCCGGCGGCGTTTGTGGGTAAGCTAACCGTCGTTCTGCCCGAGATGCCCGACGCGCATGCGCCGGGCCGTATTACTCGCCCGGTATCTTCATGCGCCTGCTGCCTTTCCTCCTGCTGATCCTGTGTACTGGCGCCCTCGCCGAAGAGCGGCCGCTGCGCTTCTCGGTGACCGAAAGCTGGGCCATGCCGATGATGCGGATCGAGGATGGCCAGGCCACGGGCGGCATCCTGTATGACTTGCAGATGCGTCTGGCGCAGAAGGTCGGCCGCCGCGCCGAACTGCTGGTGATGCCGCGCAAGCGCGTGCAGCAGATGCTGGTGCGCGGCGAGATCGACGTGCGCTGCTACGTCAATCCGGCCTGGCTGCAGGAGTCGCACTATCAATACATCTGGAGCGTGCCATTCATGGTCCAGCGCGACGTGCTGGTGCGCCGCACCCACGAGCAACCCTTGCGCCCGAACCAGGTGCAGGGCGAGATGGTTGGCGCCGTGCTGGGCTTCGTCTACCCCGCCCTTGAGCCGATGTTCACCAGCGGGCACCTGTTGCGTGATGACGCGCGCACCCAGGAGCTGGTGCTGGAGAAGTTGGAAGCCAACCGCTATCGCTATGCGGTGAGCAATGACCTGATGCTGCACTGGTTCAACCGCCAGCAGCCAGCCCAACGGAAACTGCAAGAGGTGCGCGAGCTGAGCACCGACCTGGTTTCCTGCATCGTGCGCGACGAGCCGGACGTGCCCACCATGAAGCTGCTGCGCGCCCTGGTGCAGATGAGCAACGACGGCGAGTTCGAGGCCATCCTGGCCAAGTACCGCTAGCTCGCCGCGCCATCCACGCGGGTTGCACCCGCCCTACCGCCTGTCTGAAGCAACCTGGGTCCCCGCCTTCGCGAGGACGACGGAGGTGGGGATAAACCCTGCGCAGGCTGCCAGGCTACGTAAGGTGGATAACGCTCCGCTTATCCACCCAGCCGCACAAACAGCCCGCCTCATCCTTGATGGATCGACACTGAATATCCGCCCGTCATCCCCGCGAAGGCGGGGATCCAGTGGCCGGCCACTCCTTGTGCCCTGTATCTGCACGCTGCCTGAAACCGCCTGGGTCCCTGCCTGTGCGAGGACGACGGGAGTGGGGATAAACCCTGCGCGGGACTCCAGGCTACGTAGGGTGGATAACGCTGCGCTTATCCGCCGCTTCGTTACAGCCCCGACTTCAGCTTGCTGAACGCCCGTGTCAGCGCGCGGTTGAACGCCGGGCTGTTGTCGTTCTTGGTGTACAGCTTGGCGCGCAGCTCCTGCGGCGGGTAGGTGCCGGGGTCGGCGAGGATCGCCGGATCGACCGTGGCATTCGCCGCCGGCACTGCGTTGGCGTAGTAGATGGTGTTGGTGATGGCGCCGATCACCTCGGGGGTCATCAAGTGATCCATCAGCGCCAGCGCGGCCTGCGGGTGCGGTGCGTCCTTGGGCACCACCATCGCGTCGAACCAGATCAGCGTGCCTTCACGCGGGATGCTGTAGTGCAGGCTGTAGGGCTTGCCGGCCTGTTGCGCCTGGCCGGCGGCGATCGACACGTTGCCGTTCCACGACATCGCCAGGCAGGTATCACCGTTGGCCAGGTCGGCGATGTTGCGGTCGTTGTCGAAGTAGCGGATCGACGGCCGCACCTTGGCCAGGTGCGCTTCGGCCAGTTTGAGGTCGTCGAGGCTCTGCTTGTTTATGTCCAGGCCCAGGTAGCGGAAGGTCGCAGCAAACACCTCGTTGGGATCATTGAGGAAGCTCACCCCGCAATCGGCGAATTTGGCCACCACCGCCGGATCGAGCAGCATCGCCCAACTGTCGGTCGGTGCATTGGCCATGCGCTTGGCGATGGCCTGCTGCTGATAGCCGAAGCCGGTGGTACCCCAGACGTACAGGCCGGCGTAACGGTTGCCCGGATCGAAGGCCGCCATGTGCCCGGTGAACTCCGCATCAAGCCCAGCGAAGTGCGGCAACGCGGCCTTGTCCAAGGGTTGCAGGGCGCCGCTGCTGATCGCTCGCTGCAGGTGCTGGCCGGCCGTCAGTACCAGGTCGTAGCCGCTGCGCCCGGTGAGCAGCTTGGTTTCCACGGTTTCCAGCGAGTCGAAATGGTCGACCACCACCTTGATCCCGGTCTTCTCCTCGAAGCTGCTCAGGGTGTCGGGCGCCAGGTACTCGCTCCAGATGTACAGGTTGACCTGCTTCGGTGCCTCGGCCGCCTGCGCATGCGCGCCAACAGCCAGGGCCAGTGCCAGTGCCAACAACGAGGTGGAAAACTTCATGTTTTTCTCCTTAACCGCGCGTCGGCGCGGCGTACTGCGGCATGGTGATGCAGGCGACGTTGCCGCCACCCAGGAGGATTTCCCGCGAGTTCTCGATGCCGAGGATGCGGTGCTTGGGGAACAGCTCGGCCAGGGTGGCCTGGGCCACGCGGTCGCAGGGGTCGTTGAACAGCGGCACGACGATGGCCGAGTTGCCGGCGTAGTAGTTGATATAGGAGGCGCAGATCTGGGTGCCGGCCTGGCGTGTATGGGTGGCGTCGTCCTGATCCAGGCCCTCGGCCTCTTCCGCCGTCCACTCCAGCACACGCGGTTGCGGCAACTTGTGTACCTCCAGTTCGCGGCCCTGGGCGTCACGGGTGCTGCGCAGGATGTCGTAGGCCTCCTGGTAGATTTCCCACTGCGGATCGTCGCGATCATCGGTCCACTGCTGCACCACCACGCCAGGGCGGACGAAGCAGGCTAGGTCGTCGATATGGCCGTCGGTTTCGTCGAACTTGCAGCCGCGCGGCAGCCAGATCACCTGTTCGGCACCGAGGTAGCCCTGCAGACGGCGGGTCACTTCGTCCTTGCCCAGGTGGGCGTTACGGTTGCGGTTGAGCAGGCACTGCTCGGTGGTCAGCAGAGTGCGCTGGCCATCGGTCTGGATGCCGCCCATCTCGGCGATGAAGGGCGCGCGGTAACGGTCGTAGCCTTCGATCTCGAGGATCTTCTGCGCGATCTGGTCGTCTTTGTCCCAGGGGTAGTAGAGGCCGCCGTCGAGGCCGCCGTAGGCGTTGAACTCGAAGTCCACGCCGCGCACCTCAAGGCTGTCGTCATTGACCAGGAAGGCCGGGCCGCTGTCGCGGAACCAGGTGTCGTTGCAGGTCATTTCCACCACCCGCACATGGGCCGGTAACTGGCGGCGGGCGTTGGCGTACTGGCTGGCCGAGGCACACACGGTGACCGGCTCGCTGCTGGCGATGGCGCTGACAATATCAACCCAGACCTTCTGCGCCGGCTTGGCGCCGTTGCGCCACACGTCGGTGCGCTCCGGCCAGCCGAGCCAGCAACGGGCCTTGGGTTCGAATTCACCGGGCAGGCGGAAGCCGTCGGCTTTGGGCAGAGAGGTCAGGGAACGGGCCATTGCAGGGTACTCGTCGGTGGCTGAGGAATAGCCCGACAGTACCCGTGGCAGAGCGCCCGCGACCAATGACCATTATCGCGGGATAGCTGAATTTAATTCACAAATCGACCAACTGATCGGTGAACCACTCGACGAACTGCGCCACCGCTGGTTTGTCCAGACGCAGCCGTTCGCAGACTAGCGCGTACTGCCCGAGCGAGGCCACGCTGGCGGCGAACGGACGCACCAGGCGGCCGCTGGCGAGGTCCTCGGCGCTGGTCAGGTTGTCGCCGATGGCCACACCCTGGCCGCGTGCGGCGGCTTCCATGGTCAGCCCGGCATGACCGAGATACAGGTGACGCTGCGGCTGGATATCGCCGGCGTGGGTGGTCAGCCAGGCAGTCCAGGTCTTGCCGTCCTGGTCGTCGTGCAGCAGGCAGTGCCGAGCCAGATCACGCGGGTGCTTGAGCGGCAGTTGGTTGAACAGGCCGGGGCTGCACACCGGGAAAAACAGCAGAGTCGGCAATGGCCGCACGAAGTAGGCGCTGCCATCCGCCGGGCCGGTGCCGTAGGTGATCGCCAGGTCGATTTCCTCGCCCGGCTGGGTCGCCTCCAGCGGCTGCTCGTAGAGGTGCAGGGTGATCTGCGGATAGCGCTCGCTGAAATCCGCCAAACGGCCGATCAGCCACTTCTGCGCCAGCTCGGCAGTCACTGCGATGCGCAGCTGCGCCTGGGAACCGGGGTCACGCAGCTCGTCGCAGGCCTCACCGATCAGCTCGAAGGCCTGCTGCAGGCTGCGCAACAGGCGCTTGGCCTGCGGCGTGGGGCGCACCTGGCGGCCGTCACGCTGGAACAGGCTGGCACCGAGCTGTTCTTCCAACTGGCGGATCTGATGGCTGACTGCGCTATCGGTGACGCACAGCTCGGCAGCGGCCCGACCGAAATGCGCATGCCGCGCCGCCGCTTCAAAGGTGCGCAGCGCAGTGAGTGACGGCAGGCGACGCATAGGTGACTTCCCGGGCAAACAGTTAGAGGTTCAGCTTCTTCATGCAGATGCCGGCCACTTCGCGCAGGCCATTTTGCACATCGGCCGGCAACTGCGGCTGATCCAGCCCGGCAAGCTGGGCCGGGCTGAAGCGCTGGGCAATGTTTGCCACCGTGCACTCGCAGTAGGCCTCGGCGACCTTGGCGTCGAGCGCATCACGCGCGCTGGTCAGGCAGGCCTGCTTGAACATTTCGCGCGCCGGCCACGGTTCGGCATGCGCCACCTGGCTGCTGAGTAGCAACGCCAGAACGGTCCCCAGTTTGATACGGCTCATGCATGGCCCCTTGTTGGCTGGTCAACGTGTTGCATCACCCAGTACAGCTAACTCGCGGAGGCCGGAAGAAACTCGAGCAGCTCGCGGGTATCGCACTGGTCCGCGTCCAGGTACTGCTCGGCATAACGCAGGCAGGCCCCGGAGCGCAGGAAGATACTGAACAGCTCGGGGTCCAGATGCCCCTCCTCGCTCATGTTGCGCATGATACGCAGCGCCTGCGCCAAGGTCTTGCTCGGTTTGTAGGGGCGGTCGCGGGCGGTCAGTGCCTCGAACACGTCGGCAATCGACATCATCCGCGCCTGCGGGCTGAGCTGGTCGCCGGTCAAGCCGCAGGGGTAGCCCTTGCCGTCCATGCGTTCGTGGTGGCCGCCGGCGATCTCCGGGATCTGCGCCAACTCGGCGGGAAACGGCAGGGCATTGAGCATGCGGATGGTCTGCACAATGTGCTCGTTGATCTTGAAGCGCTCCTCCTCGGTGAGGGTGCCACGGCGGATAGACAGGTTCTTCAGTTCGCCACGGTCATACAGCAGCTCGGGGATTGGCATGTTGAAGCCCCAAGGATTGTCTGCCGCGTAACGCTCGCTGTCGCGCCGTTCGATGCGTTGTTCGGGCCGGTCGGCGAGGAGCTGCTCCAGCACCGGCAAGGGCTCCACCGGTTGCGCCTCCTTGCGCAGGCGCTCTTCGCCGGAGATGCCCAGGCGATCATCCAGGGTGCGCAGCCAGGTGCGTTCGGCGATGGCGTGCAGGCGCTGCAACTGCTCTTCGCCCATGAACTCGCTGCCGGTGTTGCAGGCGGCGACGAAGGCGAACTCTTCATCCAGCGTGGTCAGCAGGGCATCGCGCGCGGCGCGTGCCGACTCCACCTCGGCACCGTCCTGCAGGGCCTGCAGGTAGCTGATCTGCGCGTCGCGCTTGAGCACCTCGAAGCGCGTACGCACTTCATGGATGCGGTCGTACAGGGTTTCCAGCTTGGTGGCTTTGTCGACCACATATTCCGGGGTGGTGACTTTGCCGCAGTCGTGTAGCCAAGAGCCGATATGCAGTGCCCGCCAGTCATCGCTGCTCATGCTGAAGTCGGCGTAGGGCCCCTGGGTTTCCGCGCATGCAGCTTCGGCCAGCAACTTGGCGACTTCCGGCACCCGCGAGCAGTGGCCGCCGGTGTAGGGACTCTTGGCATCAATGGCACTGGCGATCAGTTCGATGAACGCCTCGAACAACTGCCGCTGCAATTCGATCAGGCCATGGGTTTCCAGCGCCACTGCAGCGAAGCCGGACAAGGCTTCGACGAAGTGCAACTGGTGGCTTTGCAGCGGTGCCTCATTGAACAGCACCAGCGCGCCAACCCGCTGCTGCCGGCGGTTGAACAGCGGCACATTGAGGGTCGCCGTCGGCGGCAGATTGAGCCTCGCGCAGGCCTCGCCGTCGGCCGGCTGGGCCAGCAGGCGCTGCTCGGCCAGGGCCTGCTGCGCGCCGAACAAAACGGTGCCGGCCGCTTCATCCAGCTCCAGCGCCTGTTCCTGCCAGAGCCCTGCCATCAGCTGCAACGCATCGCCCTGCTGGATATACAGCAGGCCGCCCCGTGCCCCGCTGGCCTCACAGGTGCTGCGCAGCAAAGTCGGCAGCAGGTGCTCGAGATTGGTCTCGGCACTCAGGCGCCCCAGGGTGGTGATGAAGCGCTGCAGCGTCTCGCCGCTGTCGCTCATGGCGCTGTCCAGCTCGCGCACCTCGGTGATCTTGCTGCGCAGCGGCGTCTTGCCGGCCTCGAAATCGAAGTTACTCAGGGCCTGCGCCTTGCGCGTCAGGGTGCCAAACGAAGCCACCAGCAAGCCGGATAGCCAGATCGCCAGGGGCACGGCCAGCAGCAGGATGAACAGGGTGTCGGTGAACATGCCGTTACGGATGGTGCGGGCAGCGGCGAACAGTTCGTCCTCCGGGACCAGAATGTCCAGCAGCAGCGGCTCGGACTCTTCCAACTGCAGAAGCAGGCGCTGCACATGCCAGGTACGCGAGCCGACCTGCCGCTTCAACAAGCCCACCGTTGCCACCTGCGGCAAGTCGACCAGGGCTTTCAGTGCGGGCTCCGGCAGCTCGGCCAGGCGCGGCGGTTCACGCCGATCAGGGTGGAAAACGCTCGGATCATCGGTCGCCAGCACCTGGCCCGTGAGGTTGCTGAGGATCAGGCGCGTCGAGGCCGTCATGCGGTTTTGCTGGAGCATCTGGTCAAGCCGGTGATGGCTCAGGTCGGCCCCTACCACCCATTGTTTGTCCTCGGTCGCCAGGGCAATGGTCGAGCCGATTTCGTCGCTGTTGAAGAAATGATAGGGCGCCGTGCGGATGATGCCCCGGCTGGCCAGCGCCTGCTGAAACCAGGGCCGCTGCGGGGCCGCGAGCTGCGCGGACTGCGGATCGTCACGCCGCGCCAGTTCTTCCAGCGCGGCATTGAAATACAGGCGCGTGGCCTGCCCCGCTTGCGGGTTGATGCTCAAGGCCACGTAGGCGGTGTCCTCCGGCACCTGCGGGTCCAGCGACTGTAACGGGCGCCGCAGGTAGAACAGGTTGCCCTGCTGATCGGCAAAGAAGAACGCCCGCGCCGCCGGCAGTGCGTGCAGCGCCTCGGCCATCAGCGGCAGCATGCGCAACTGCTCGACCAACCCGGCGCTGCGCAGGTTCGAGTTGCGCGCAAACAGGCGCACCGCCGAGCGAATCGGCACCAGGTTGGAAGAAAACTCGCGCCGGGTCACATCGCCCGCACGCTCGGCCGCCATCAGCGCATTGCGGTAGATCACCCGCGTGCCGCGCTCATAGGCGAGCAAGGCAATGGTGACCCCGGTGCAGATCACCAGGAACACGCAGGTCAATACGATCAACGGGCGGAGTCTGATGCTACGAGGCATGGCTGCTGGTCCTTGGCATGTTCGACGGCGCCGGGCCCGGCACCGCTCCATCGTGTCCACAAATGCATGGTTTTGACTTTAGTCGATGCTCCCCGTCTGGCAGAAAAACGGCCCCGACAGCCTACCGGAGGCGCCCCGGCCTTCTGCCCCATACGTGCGCTGCGCCTCACTCCAGGCACCTCGCCCGGCCCTGTCATCCGAGCTTAATCAACGCCCCCTACCCTCGCCTTGCTTGATCGATAGCGGGGCCAGGCACACTGGCGCAGTCCCGAATCACGCCCTCCTCCATCACTTGATACAGGGACTTTTCGCATGATCATTCGCACTCCGCTGACCCTCTCCCTCGCCATTTCCGCCGCCCTGCTGGGCAGCGCCGCGCCGAGTTTCGCCAAGGACGACCCGCAGGACGCCAAGGCCCTGATGAACCGCCAGGCGCGTGGCGACATCACCGAATATGGCGGCGCCCGCCGGGTCAGCCGCGACCTCACCGACGCGCTGAAAGACTCGCTCAGCGACAAGACCGCGAAGAACGTCATCCTGCTGATCGGCGATGGCATGGGCGACTCGGAAATCACCATCGCGCGTAACTACGCCCTGGGCGCCGGCGGCTTCTTCAAGGGCATCGACGCCCTGCCGCTGACCGGCCAGTACACCCACTACGCCCTGCACAAGGACAGCGGCCTGCCGGACTACGTGACCGACTCCGCCGCCTCCGCCACCGCCTGGTCGGCCGGGGTGAAAACCTACAACGGCGCCCTGGGCGTGGACATCCACGAGAAGCCGCACAAGACCCTGCTGGAAATCGCCAAGCAGAACGGCAAGGCCACCGGCAACGTCTCCACCGCGGAAATCCAGGACGCCACCCCGGCGGCGCTGTTCTCCCACGTCACCGGGCGCAAGTGCTACGGCCCCAACGCCACCAGCAGCCAGTGCCCGAGCAACGCCCTGGAAAACGGCGGCCTCGGCTCGATCAGCGAACAACTGCTCAACACCCGCCCGGACGTGGTTCTCGGCGGCGGCTCCGCGACCTTCAATGAAACGGCCAAGGCCGGCAAATGGAGCGGCAAGACCCTGCGCGCCCAGGCTAGCGAGCGCGGCTTCCAACTGGTGGACAACCTCAACGGCCTCAAGGCAGTGAAGAGCGCCAACCAGAAACAGCCGCTGCTGGGCCTGTTCTCCGCCGGCAACATGCCGGTGCGCTGGCTCGGCCCACAGGCCAGCTACCACGGCAATCTCAACCAGCCCGCCGTGGTCTGCCAACCCAATGCAGAGCGTACCGCCGATATCCCGACCCTGGCCGACATGACGGTCAAGGCCATCGATCTGCTCAAGGACAACCGCAAGGGTTTCTTCCTCCAGGTCGAAGGCGCCTCCATCGACAAGCAGGACCACGCCGCCAACCCATGCGGGCAGATCGGTGAAACCGTCGACCTCGACGAAGCCGTGCAAAAAGCCCTGGCCTTCGCCAAGGCCGATGGCAACACCCTGGTCATCGTCACCGCCGACCACGCCCACTCCAGCCAGATCGTCGCCCCGGAAACCTCGGCGCCCGGCCTGAGCCAGATGCTCACCACCAAGGATGGCGCCCCGATGGCCATCAGCTACGGCAACTCCGAAGGCAGCTCGCAGGAACACACCGGCAGCCAACTGCGCATCGCCGCCTACGGCCCGCACGCCGCCAACGTCACCGGCCTGACCGACCAGACCGACCTGTTCTTCACCATCCTCAACGCGATGGACAGCAAGAAGTAAGCGCATCACCGCTCCCCGAGGATTGAGCGGGCAACCGCCTTCGGTGCTGCCGGACTCCTCTGGATTCCCGCCTGCGCGGGAATGACGGAGTGGGTGGGACGACGATGTGCCACACCCCCTACTTCGTCATTACTCGCTGAGCTCGCCCATTCGGGCCGCACTGAAGTGCGTTCAGCGCAAGCGCTGTCCCGCGCAGGCGGGAATCCAGCTCGGGGCTGAGCGAGCGAGGGGCAACACGCTATTGGGACATAGCCATAAAAAAGGGCATGCCAGCATCACCGGCACGCCCTCTTCCCATCCGGATTGCTTAGCCGTTGAGCCGCTTCACCAAACGCGCCTGCAGCTTCTCCAGTTCTGCCGCATCAGCCTTCTGACTGGCGTGCACACCCAGCGTGTCACCCTCGTAGCGCGGCACGATGTGCATGTGAATGTGGAATACCGTCTGCCCAGCCGGGTTGCCGTTGAACTGCGCCACCTGCACACCGGCCGGCTCCAGTTCCGCCACCAGCACGCGGGTGAGCTTCTGCACCGCCAGGGCCATCTTGCTCAGGGCACCCGGGTCGACTTCAAGGATATTGCGCGCCGCCGAACGCTTGGGAATCACCAGCGTGTGGCCGTAGGACTGCGGGAATACATCGAGGAAGGCGAGCACGTCGTCGTCCTCGTACAGCTTGTAGCAAGGGGCTTCGCCACGAATGATCTTGGCAAAGATGTTCTGCGAATCGTAATCGCCGTGCAGGCTCATCAGGTTCTCCTTGGGCTGCGTTGAAGGGTTGCCACGCCAATCGCGTGGGGAACAAAGCCATGGGGGCGAACCATACCGCCTTCTCGCGGGCCAGGTAAAAACAGGATGCGCATTCACGCCTGTGTGCTCGGCCCGCTATCCTGCCTTTTTGCCATCCCGACCGGAGTTCGCATGTCAGACCTCAGCGCCTACCCCATCACCCGCAAATGGCCCGCCGCCCACCCCGAGCGCCTGCAGCTCTATTCGCTGCCGACGCCCAACGGGGTCAAGGTCTCGATCATGCTGGAAGAGATCGGCCTGCCCTACGAGCCGCACCTGGTCAGCTTCGAAACCAACGACCAGCTCACCCCGGAATTCCTCTCGCTCAACCCGAACAACAAGATCCCGGCGATCATCGACCCCAACGGCCCGGACGGCAAAGCCCTGCCGCTGTTCGAGTCTGGCGCGATCCTGATTTACCTCGCCGACAAGACCGGCCAGCTCATCCCCCAGGACGCCGCCGGCCGCTACGAAACCATCCAGTGGCTGATGTTCCAGATGGGCGGCATCGGCCCGATGTTCGGCCAGGTTGGCTTCTTCCATAAGTTCGCCGGCAAGGACTTCGACGACAAACGCCCGCGTGACCGCTACGTCGACGAAGCCAAACGCCTACTCGGCGTCCTCGACCGCCGCCTGGAAAACCGCAAATGGATCATGGGCGACGCCTACAGCATCGCCGACATCGCCTGCTTCCCGTGGATCCGCAACCTGGTGGGCTTCTACGGCGCTGGCGAACTGGTGGAGTTCCACCGCTTCCCCAATGTGCAGCGCGCGCTGGAGGCTTTCGTCAGCCGCCCGGCAGTGATTCGCGGGTTGGCGATTCCGAAGCGCGATTGAGGGGTGTTGGAGGGTGATCGGCGGATAGCTAGCCCAGCCGCTCAGCATTAAGTGACTGGCTATCCGTACCTGTTCAATTGCCGATGACGGAAACCGGCCAGAAATCGCCCTTCACGCGCTGTTGGACTAGGTTCCGCTGTCTTCCACTACGGTGGGCGTTGCCGCCGACCCTGCCAACAGGCCGCCGTCAATGTTGAACTCACTGCCGGTGATGTATGCAGCCTCATCCGAGGCGAGTAACAGGGCCAGGGCGGCCACTTCTTCGGGCATCCCGAATCGTCTGAGCGGAGTGTCTCGAACCAAGTCAGCCATTCGCGCATCACGCCCTGCATCAGTACCCAGCATGGGCTCCCAGATGGGCGTGAGAATGGCTGCCGGGTGAATCGAGTTGCATCGGACTTTCAGTCCTTGCTCGGCGCAGTACAGCGCCACCGTCTTGGTGTGGTTACGAACGGCAGCCTTGGACGATGCGTAGGCTGCGGCACCTGGAATGCCGACCAGGCCGGAGCGAGATGAGATGTTGATAATGGAGCCAGCGCCTGAATGGCGCATGGCGCGAATGGCGTACTTGCAGCCCAGGAATACACCGTCGAGATTTGTGCGATGCACATCGTGCCAGTCCTCCAGACGCGCATGTTCCGGATCATGCCGCACGGCACCTCGCTCAAATCCGGTAATACCCGCATTGTTCACCAGGACGTTCCAGCTGCCGTGGTCCTTCATTACCTGCGTCGCCGCACGCTGCCAATCTTCTTCGCACCGCACATCCAGGCGCAGATAACAGGCGCGATCGCCCAGTGAATTTGCGACCGCTTTGCCGAGTTCGTCGTTTATATCGGTGACGTAGACAAAGCAGCCTTCTTGCACGAAGAGTCGTGCAATCGCGGCGCCAATCCCTTGGGCTGCACCCGTAATGATCGCGACCTTGGAAGTTAGTTTATGGTCCATAAAGAATGAGCTCCCTTGGCGTGACGTGTGCATAACATGAAAGCAGTCTATGCCCCATGCCGTGCTATCGCCTGGAAAACGGCTGCTGTCGTAGCAGCAAGTAGTGCTGTAGGGCGGGTGAAACCCGCGTGAGCGGTTGCGCGGGTTTCACCCGCCCTACTCTCAACTGCCGAAGTACCAGGCATAAGCGATCAATGGCGCGACCCCTGCCAAGAGAGTTACCGTCTGCTTGATTGGTCCGGATCGAATCAGGTAGCTCTTGGTCGGTTTTCGGGGGTTGTAATAAACCGTCACCCCGCCTGCGGAGTCGATATCGATTCCCTGCATTTGCGCCTGGAGCACGATACGGGCATTGGCGCTCGCCATGACTTTCCACGGCGACAGGCGATTACCCGTGTAACGCTGGCCATCCACTTCGTAGGTGTACTCGACCTTGGCCAGGTAGTTCTGTTGCGACTGGACATATTCCTTGCCACCGAACGTCGCGACTTCTTGGCGGATGAGTTGCCCCGTCGTGCTGGGCCAATGCCATATCAGCCGCAGGTAGATGGCCGACGACAGCATCACTGCACTCACGTAGATCGCGGCCAGAAGGGCCAGGCTTTTTCCGTCTCCGGAGGCGGCCAGCTCGAAGGTTCGATAAACGGCAGCAAAACTGTCCATGTAGGGGCTCTTACTCGCGTGGTATGGGCTGAATCTACAGCTTCCCAGGCCGGCTCTCCTACCCCCTTTAGCAAGTAGCCTGGATATCTGCACGGTGGAAAACGCTGCGCGGTTTTCCACCCTACGTGATCTCGAGAACTCTGTAGGGTGGACAACGTTTACTTGTCCGCCAGCTTTTACTGATCGTTCCACGCTCCGCGTGGGAATGTAGCCGTTGACGCTCCAGCGTCCCCGCGTAACAGAAGCCACCCGCCCTACTCTCAACTGCCGATCACCCCACCCTCCAGCTGCCGGATTGCTCCCACGCAAGAGCGTGGCCGCCATCAGCGCATTCGCTATAACCAGTACAAGCACGTGATGTCAGAGGAGACGCACCATGGAGCGATTCACCGGCGGCTGCCTGTGCGGCGATGTGCGACTTGTCGCGACGGGACGCCCCTATCGGGTCGGCCTTTGCCACTGTCTCGACTGCCGCAAGCACCATGGCGCGCTGTTCCACGCCTCGGCGATCTTCCCCGAGGCGGCGGTGACCATCGAGGGCGAAACGGGCAACTACGCCGGACGGCATTTTTGCCCGCGCTGCGGCTCGTCGGTGTTCTCACGCACCGCCGACGAAGTCGAAGTGCACCTGGGCGCCCTGGATGCGCCCAACCAGCTGATCCCCACCTACGAAAGCTGGGTCGTGCGCCGCGAGGCCTGGTTGCCGGCCTTTGCGCTCACCCATCGCTACGCACACGACCGCGACCACGGGGAGCGCTTCGAGGACTAGCCGCTAGCCCGGCGACTCAGAAGCGCCGGGTGCTGAGCAGTTCGTCCAGCACCCGCGTGGGGACACGGAACGGCATCGACATGTGGTCTTCGCCCGCTTCGATCTGGAAGTCGCTGCGCAGCCCGTATTGCGAGAGGTTTTCCAGGCGCAGTTGCAGCGAGCGCGCATCCTGGATTTCCTGGGGCATTTCGCGGTCGCCGATGAGCATGGTCAGGCTGCTGTGGGTCAGGTCGATCTTGCCGGCGTGGGCCTGTTGGGTGAATGCGCGCTCGTGCGCCAGCAGGTAGCGATCGCGCCACCACAGGCTCGGGCTGATGGCGATCACATGCTGGAACAGCGCCGGCCGGGTGAACAGGGTGTAGACGCCGAACATGCCACCGAAAGACCAACCCACCAGGCTGCGCTGGTCCTGGTCGACCTTGAAGCGCTCGTTGACCTTGGGCATCAGGCGTTTTTCGATGAAGTCGAGAAACAGGTCCTGGCCGCCCTGGGGCGGGTCGTTGCGCTCCGCCGGTTGCGGCGGCGAGAGGTCGAAGGCGCGGCGGTTGAAGTCGTACGGCGTATCGCTCGGGTAGCCGATGGCGACCACAATCGAGCCCTTCAAACGGTCCTGGGTGCGCTTGGCGGCATGCAAGGCCGGGAACAGCGCGTTGCCATCCACCACATAGATCACCGGGTAGCCGCCGGTATAGGGCACGTCGCCCTCCGGCAGGCTGACCATGATGCGGTAGTCGCGCCCTTCGGCGCTTTTCATCTGCCATTGCTCGGTACCGTCCAGGGTTACCGGTTCGGCCTGGGCGGCATTCAAGCCACCCAGCAACAGGGCGCCGAGGACAGTTGCTGCGCTGCGCAGCCAGCCCAGGGCGATCACCAGCTGTAGCTCAGGCTGGTGACTACGCTGCGGGCTTCACCGCGGTAGCAATAACCGTCCTGGCAGTTGATGTACTGCTTGTCCGTCAGGTTGCGGGCATTCACGGCCAGGCGCACGCCGTCCAGGCTGGCGCCGAAGTCGTAGTGCACGCCGGCGTCGAACAGGGTGTAGTCCTCGCTCTTGGTGGTGTTCATGTCATCGCCATAGACGCTGCCGGTGTAGCGCGCACCGGCGCCGAAGCCCAGGCCGAACGGCAGGTTGTAGTCGAGCCACAGCGCAGCCAGGTGGCGCGGGACGTCTTTCGGGTCCTTGCCTTCGTTACCGTCGTTGCTTTTGGTCACTTCGGGGTCGTTGTAGCTGTAGCTGGCGTTCAAGCGCAGGCGATTGCTCAGGTCAGCCACGGCTTCCAGCTCCAGGCCACGGGATACCTGCTCGCCGGTCTGCACGGTGTTGAGCGGGTCGTACGGGTCGCGGGTGGTCACGTTCTCTTGGGTCAGGTGGTAGAGCGAGGCGGTGTACATCGCGCTGCTGCCGGGCGGCTGGTACTTCAGGCCGACTTCGTATTGCGTGCCCTCGGTCGGCTTGAGCGGGCCACCGGCGTTGCTGCCGCTTTGCGGCAGGAAGGACTCGGCATAGCTGGCATAGGGCGCCAGGCCGTTGTCGAACAGGTACAGCGCGCCGAGCTGATAGGTGGTGGCGGAGTCGCTGGTCTTGCTGTCGGCGCCATAAAGGTTGTCGTTGCTGCGTGCGTGCACCCAGTCGCGGCGCAGGCCGCCGGACAGGCGCCAGCGGTCGAGCTCGACCTGGTCTTGCAGGTAGATACCGCTGCGCTGGCTCAGGTCGTCCTGGTCGACCAGTGCGGTGGTCGGTTTACCGACCGGCTGGTGGTAGTCGGGGGCGTTCATATCGATGGAGGGCCCAGGACCACTGGCATACAGCACCGAGCTGTCGTACCAGGCGTAGTCCCAGCCGGTCAGCAGGGTGTGTTGCAGATCACCGGTGGCGAAGCGGCTGACCAGGCGAGTGTCGCTGGTCACCGAATCCATATCCTCGTACACGCCCACCGCGTAGCGATCCATGACGCCGGCGGTGATGGTGCCGTCGGGCTGCAGGTACTGGTTGGTGGTGTCCAGTTGGCCGTAGCGCAGGTTCTGCTGCAGGCTGAAGGTCTCGTTGAAGGCGTGTTCGAACTCGTAGCCGACGGTCCACTGGCGCTGTTCGAGCTTGTCGAAATACTCGTCGCCCTGCCAGAAGTCGGTGAGGTAGTCGCCGTCCTGATAGAGCATCGGCGAGGCCGCTGTTTCGCGCTCCTGGTACTGCGCCAGCAGGGTCAGGCTGGTGTCGGGGTCGATCTGCCAGCTCAGCGACGGCGCGATCAGGCTCACGTCGTTGTCTAGCTGCTCGATGTCGTACTCGGCGTCGCGGTACACGCCCACGGTGCGGAACAGCACGTCGCCGTCTTCATCCAGCTTGCCGCCGATATCGAACTGGCCCTGCTGGTGGTCGTTGGTGCCGCCCTGCACCTCGACCTGGTTCTTCGCCAGCAGGCTGGGGCGTTTGCTCACCCGGTTGACCATGCCGCCGGGGCTGATTTGGCCGTAGAGCACCGAGGCCGGGCCCTTGAGCACTTCGATGCGTTCCAGGGTGTAGGCCTCGGTGCCGTAGATCGACAGCCAGCCGTTGTAGGGCTGGCGCAGGCCGTCGAGGAAGTCGGCGGACATGGTGGTGTCGAAACCGCGCACACTGATGGTGTCGAAGCGCGGGTCGAGGCCCGAGCTGCCCACGCGCACGCCGGCGCTGTAGGCCACGGCGTCCTGCACGCGGTCGACGTTGCGGTCGGCGATCTGCTCGGCAGTGACCACGCTGATGGCCTGGGCGGTTTCCAGGATCGGCTTGTCGGTCTTGCTGGCGCTACTGGCGTTGCTGGCGAAGTAGCCGGGGACCGGCGCGAAGGCGCTCTGCGTCCCCGCGGCGTCGATGTTGGTGGGATCCAGTTCGAGGCTGCTGTCGGTCTTGGCCGGCAGCACCACGTAACCGGACGGCGTTTTGTGGGCAACCAGGCCGCTGCTGCCGAGCAACGTCGCCAGGCCTTCTTCCAGCGAACCGCCACCGGCCAGGCCCGGGCTGCTCAGGCCACGCACCACGTCCGGCGAGTACGACAGGGTGATACCGGCGCGCTCGGCGAAGGTGCTCAGCGCCTGCGCCAACGGCCCGGCCGGAATGCTCGGTGCAGCCACTGCCGATACCGGCGAGGCGGCCTGGGCCGAAAGGCTCGCGCTGCCACTGATCAGGGCCAGCGCCAGGCAGATGGCGCCTGGCAATGTACGGTGCTGAAGCTGAAACGGCAGAGGGCTGGCAGAGCGCATGACGGTATCCATTGAGGGAGTGATCATCCCTAACCGGATGAGCTGCAGAAGTCCGACAGACTTTTTTGCGATTGCTGAAAATTTCTTGGGTGGGTACTGCTCGCCCCCTCACCCCAGCCCTCTCCCCAGAGGGGCGAGGGGGTTTTCCGAGCTGGCCTGCTGCTCTGTGCCAGGTAGAAGATCGGATGGTTCAAACGGGTTTACAGGATGTACGGGGAACCCCCGGTAAAGGACGCCTCGGGCCGTTTGGATGTTCCTTATTACGACGCATAGGTTGGAGTGATTGAACGGGTTGTCGTGGTGCACGGCCAGCTCCCTCTCCCCGCTGGGGAGAGGGCTGGGGTGAGGGGGCTAGGCCGCCGACTCGATGCGCACCCACCAGCGCGTGCGCTCGACGATGCGTACCGGCAGCAGATGAGTGAGATTGCGCAGCATCAGCGCAGGCTCATCCAGGTGGAACACCCCGGACAGGTGCAGATTGGCCACCGCCGCATCGCAGCCCAGCCAGCCACGCCGGTAGCGCCCGGCCTCGGCCAGGAAGTCGCCCAGGCGGATGTCGTTGACCACCAGCAGGCCGCGGGCCCAGGCGAAGGGATCGAGCGGCCCCTTGCCCAGCGGCAACAGCTCCTGCGCCGATACGCTGAGCCCCTCACCAGCCTGCAGCCGGCGTTGCCCAGCCGCGGCGGAAACCAGCACCTCGCCGCGCTCGACACGGATCTCGCTGAAGCCCTCCCGTTCACGCAGCAGCACCCGCGCCTGGCGCCCCTCGCACGCGGCGAAGCGGCAGCGCGCACGCCACTGCGCGCCCTCCACCAGCATTTCGCCGCTGCGCAGCAATAGCTCGCCGCCCTGCACATCCAGCGCGCTATCGGTGTTGAGCAGCACCTCGACGCCCTCACCCACGTCCAGCCGACGGCGCTCGCCAATCGTCGTGGCAACGTCGGCACGCCAGCTCGGCTGCGTCTGGCTGACGAGCAGCGTCGAGCCACCCACGGCCAAGCCAAGGCCGAGCAACTTGAGCGTGCGCCGACGGCTCAGGTCGGCTTCGGCGCGCTGCAACAGCGGCAAGGTTTGCGCCGGCAACTGGCTGGCCTGGAACAGTCCGCCCATCTGCTGCAGGCGTTGCCAGGCCAACTGATGACGGGCGTCGTCACGCAGCCAGTCCTGCAACTGCCGCTGCAGCTCGGCATTGCCGGCCTGGGCGCGCAAGCGCATCTGCCACTCGATGGCCGTGCACACGATGGACTCGGGCAGGCGCTCGGCAGCCGCGCTCATTGCCCACCCTCGAAGCACGCGCGGTAGCAATGCAATAGCGCGCTGGCTACATGGCGCTCGACGGTGCGGCTGGAAATGCTGAGTTCCAGCGCCACCTGGGTGTGGGTCAGGCCGCCAAGCTGATACAGCAGAAAAGCCTCGCGCACGGCCGGCTTGAGGCCATCGAGCAACTGCGCGATGCGCTCCAGGCACTGCAAGGCTTCATGGCGAACTTCCGGCGAGGGGTGGCTGGGCTCGGGCAACTGCGCCAGCGCTTCGAGGTAGGCCCGCTCCAGCGCATCACGCCGCCACAGGTCGATCACCAGGCCACGGGCGATACGCGCCAGCAGTGCACGAGGAGCCTGCCCGCTGATCGGTTGATTGCGCACCAGCAAGCGCACAAAGGTGTCCTGGGCCAGATCCGCCGCCTGCTGCGAACAGCCCACCGAGCGCCGCAACCAGCCACGCAGCCAGCCGTGATGCGTGCCGTACAGCACCTCGAAAGGAACGATCGAATCCAGTTCATGTAACGACATGGCGCGCCCCGGCCCGACAAGCACGAAAACCGCCCTGCATAGGCACGGCGAACGGGCGCACATTAATCGCGAATCATTCCCATTTCAATCTTTTTGACAAACAGGCTTCGCCCGGGAGGCCTCTCTGACGAGACGTTTCAGTGGAAATGGCGCTTGGGATGGTGAGTGGCGCCGGTCGGGCGCGCCTTACGCCATGCATTGCCAAGCACGCCGGCAGCAGCAACCGAGGCGCCCTCGCGAATGCGCGCCCCCGGCCCTTGGCGTCGCCGGGCGGCTAAGCCCCGCCCCGTTTCACCGTCGCCAGCCAGTCCGGATCCAGGCGCTGCTGATCCACATCCAGCCCCTGCGCCTGCATCGCCTCGCGGTGCTGATTGATCTCCTGCACCATTTGGCTGAGGTCGCTGGAGTTGCCGTCGAGCTGGTGCATTTGCGTCACGCCCAGGTGGTAGAAGCGCAGCAGCTTCATGGCGGCCGGATCACTCGCGGCCACCGCGCCCTGTACGTGGTGCATGACATTGGTGACGCGCATCAGGTTGCGCTTGAGCTGCCAGCCATACACCGCCGGCGCCATCCACGGTTGCGACCACAGCTTGAAGCGCACCAGGGCGATGGTCAGCCCCAGGCCGACCAGCACCCCGGCCAGGTTCCAGCGGAAATTGTCGCCACCGGGGACGCCGAACAGCTTCACCGCCAGCGTGGACAGCAGCAGCGCCAGCACCACGAAGGTAACGGCGATGCCCAGGGTGATCCGCCGTGTTTGTCGCCGGTAGTCTTCGGGATCGAGCGGTTTGAGTTCGAACATGGCGCTGCGGCGCTCCTGGCTGAGTCATGCGATGGCGCGCATTATCACCCGTAACGTACGCGGTGACGGCCACGGATTCGTTTCAGCGCTGTGCCGGAGCGGCTACCTGCGCAGGTAGTGCTGCACAATCCGCTGGTGACTGCCATCGTCCACCAACGCCTGCAGAATCCGCGCATAGCGCTGCACAAACTGGGGCGTGCTGGTTTTCTTGCTGAATGCCACCTCCGCCGCATCCGCCGACACCACCACCTGGGTTGGTTTGATCCGCGCACTCAGCCCCAACTGGTTGAGCTCATACAGCCCGGTGCTTTCGTCGGCGATGATGCCGTCGATGCGGCCCTTGTCGACCATCTGCCAGAGGTTGCCGCGGCTGGCATTGAACGACACCCGCGCGGCAAAGGCCTGCTGGCCCATCAACTGCTGGTAGGCCGGCCCGTAGGACACATTGGTCTGCGCGCCGAGGCGAAAGTCCGTGTTTTGCAGGTCCAGCAGTTGCGTCACGGGCCAGCGCTCCAGAGCGTCCTGGCGCATGAACAGGATATTGCGCGAAGGCTTCAACACCGCCCCGGAAAAGTAGGCGTACGCCTCCCGCTCCGGTTTGCGGAAGGCGCCGGCCAGCACGTCCAGGCGGCCCAGTTCGAGTTCCTTGAGCGCACGCCCCCAGGGCAGCTTGACCAGCTTGATGGTGCAGCCCAGACGCCCCAGCACCTCGCGATTCAGGTCGATATAGATGCCACCGACCTCGCCATTGGGCAGCAGCATGCTGAACGGCGGATCGTCGTCCCAACGCAGGGTTTTCTCGCAGGCCAGGAGCGTACAGGGCAGGAAAAGCGAAAGGAGAAAAAAGGCTTTCGAACAGGTGCTGTGCAGCAGGGACGAGGCGCATGCAACGGCTTTATTCAAGATCAGCACTCACAGCAGGTTCGGCTGGTTTTTCCTGAGTCTAGAGAAAGAGCCCGATGCCCGGCTAGGTTTTCTGTCGGAGCGCCCAGGCCGGTAGGCGAAACAACCTGCAAGCGCACGCAGCGCTCGGCCTGACCTCGGCCTTCGCCCTGGCCAGCGCCGTGCTCTGCGGCATCGTCATCGCCGCGCTGAAGCCCCTGCGGGGCACGTGTCAGCGCGCGGCAAGCCATTGCTGAAACGCGCCGGCGCCCACGACTGAGGCGCCGCGCGCCTGCACAAATGTTCTAAACGCCAACAGATGGACGCGTTAAAGTTGCAGCCTCCCACCCCGCCCGGAACACCCCGTGAGCTCTCGTAACTGGATCGACTTCACCCAGGATGCCGACACCGGCATCGAGTCGATCCGTGCCCACTTCGAGGGCCACGCCTACGACCCGCACTGGCACGACAGCTACCTGGTCGGCGTTACCGAACAGGGCGTGCAGCAGTTCAATTGCCGGCGCGAGAAGCACCTGAGCACGCCGGGCAAGGTGATCCTGCTCGAACCGGGGGAGATCCACGACGGCTATGCGCCGACCGAGGAAGGCTTCACCTACTCGATGCTGTACATCGACCCGCAGTGGCTGGAGCGCGAGCTGCACGCGCTGTTCGAGCATGCGCCGGCAGACAGCACGCCGAGCTTCGCCAGCATCCTCAACACCGACAGCCGTCTGGCCGGCGCCATCTTCCGCGCCTTCCAGACCCTGCACCAGGGCGACCTGCGCATCGTGCGGCAGACCGCCATCGACGACCTGCTCGGCACCATGACCCGCAGCCTGCAGTGGCGCAAACGGGAGAACCCGGATCCACGCCTGCCGCTGGTGGCGCAGCGTGCCCGCGACTACCTGCACGCGCACTACGACCAGGACATCGGCCTCGATGAGCTCGCCCAGGCCTGCGCAGTGGATCGCTTCCGTCTCAGCCGTGCGTTCAAGAGCGCCTTCGGCGTGGCACCGCACGCCTACCTGATCCAACTGCGTCTGGCCAAGGCACGCCAACGCCTGGCCCGTGGCGAAAGCCCGGCGGAGGTGGCCAGCGCCCTGGGTTTCGCCGACCAGAGCCACCTGGGCCGCTGGTTCCGGCGCGCCTACCAGCTCACTCCCGCCGACTACCGTCGCCGCTGCTCAAAGCTTCCAGACTGATCCGCCGCCACGCCGCAACATGGGCCTCACTCAACAAGGAGACCCTGCCATGCGTCGTATCCACTCCATTCGCGGCGAGAGGGCCTGAGCCATGCAAAGCCTGTTGCCCTTTCTGCTGTTCGCCTTCGTCGCCACCATCACGCCGGGGCCGACCAATATCCTCGCGCTAAGCCACGCCGCACGCTTCGGCCTGCGCGCCACCTGGCCGCTGGTGCTCGGCGCCTGCCTGGCAGCAGCGCTGATCGTCCTGCTGGTCGGGCTCGGCCTGGGCGAGGCGCTGCTGCGCTACCCACGCGTGCAACTGGCGATGAGCTGGCTCGGCGCGCTGTGGTTGAGCTGGCTGGCCTGGCAGCTGTTGCGCAGCGCGGCCAAGCCACTCAACACCGAGGCGAACGGCCAGCGCGAGCTGGGCCCGCTGGGCGCTGCGCTGCTGCAGCTGGTCAACCCCAAGGTGTGGATGATGGCGGTCGCCGTGGTCAGCGTGTTCGCCGCCGGCAGCGACGACAAGGCCGCGCGGGTGCTGCAGCTCTCGCTGATCTTCCTGCTGCTGGCCGTGCCGAGCATGAGCGCCTGGGCCCTGCTCGGTGTCGGCAGTGCTCGCCTGCTGCAATCGCCGCAGCGAATGCAGCGTTTCAACCAGGCGCTGGCGCTACTCCTGTTTATCTCGACCTGGCTGGCTTTGCTGCTCTAGAGCTTGAAAGCCCCAACCAGGCCACGCGGTACAGCTGACGATGGGCACGGCCAGTAGAGTCAGGCTTCCACCGCGCTCCACTGCTTGCTCAGGCGCTTGTCCGACACGGCCATCCTGGTGCCGAGTTGCTGGGCGAACAGCGAGACGCGGTACTCCTCCAGCATCCAGCGATACAAGACCAGGTTGGCGTCGCGCTTGCCCTCCTGGCCGTGTTTGCCCAGGCGCGCCTGGTACTGCTCCCAGTAGCCGGCCAGTTCGCCAGCCCAGACGCGGTCGCGCTGCACCTGGCTGCCGATCTTGTCCAGGCGCTGTTCGATGGCCTTGAGGTAGCGCGGTACTTCCTTGAGCCACTCGGCCGGGGTTTCGCGGACGAAGCCCGGGTACACCAGGTTGCTCAGTTGCAGCTTGATGTCGTTGAGGGCCATGGCCTGGGCCAGGTCGATCTTGCCCTTGAAGCGTTTCTGCAGGCCATGCCACAGCTTGAGGATTTCCAGCGTTAGTTTGGCCAGGCGCTCGGCGTGCTCGGCCCACGCGCCGCGCTTTTTCTCGGCCAGGGCGGCCAGCGCAGCACCATCGCGTGGCAAGGTCGCTTCGCCGTCGAGGATGCAGCTGTCGAGGCTGGCCAGGAGGATGTCTTCGACCAGCGCCTCGACGCGGCCCAGATCGCGATACAGCAGGCCCAGGTCGGTCAGCCCCGGCAGTTTGTTGCGTAGAAACTTGGCCGGCTCGTTGAGTTGTTGCAGCAGCAGTTTCTGCAAGGCGCGGCGGTGCTGGTAGTCGGCTTCGGCCTGGGTCGGGAAACGCCCTTCCTTGACCACGCCGCCCTCTTCCACCAGCGCCGGGAACACGGTCATGGAGAGCCCGGCGATTTTCTGCTGGGTCTTCTCGGCGACTTCGGCGAAGGCCTTGGCCTGTACCGGTTGCTGCGCCTTGTCGTTCTGCGGAATGGCCAGAGCAGCCTGGCTGGCTTCGGCGAAGCGCGCGCACAGTTCGGCCAGGTCGCGGCCTTCGCCAAGGAACTTGCCTTTGGCGTCGACCACCTCCAGGTTCATCTTCAGGTGGCTGTCGACCTGCGCAGCAGCCTCGGCCCAGGCTTCCTCGGAGACCCGTGCACCGGTCATGCGCGTCAGTTCGCGGCCAAGGTTTTCCGCCAGGCTGCCCTGTCCGAAAGTGAGCTTGCTCAGCGCGGCACCGACGAAGTCCGGCACCGGCACGAAGTTCTTGCGCAGCGCCTTGGGCAGGTTGCGCACCAGGGCGATGGCCTTGGCTTCCAGCAGGCCGGGCACCAGCCACTCCAGGCACTCGGGCGGCAGTTGCGGCAACAGCGGCGCCGGCACGCGCAGGGTCACGCCGTCGCGCGGGTGGTTGGGCTCGAAGTGGTAGGTGAGCGGCAGTTGCAGCTCGCCGATCTGCAGGATGTCCGGGTACTGCTGGGCGGTGACTTCCTTGGCGTCGCGCGCCAGCACGTCTTCCTCGCGCATGATCAACAGCTGCGGCTGCTTGGCGCTCTCGCTCTTGTACCAGTGCTCGAAGGTAGCGGCCTGGTTGATCTCCGCCGGGATGCGCGCCTCGTAGTAGGCGAACAGGGTTTCCTCGTCGGCGAGGATGTCGCGACGGCGGGCCTTGGCTTCCAGCTCGTCGAGCTTTTCCAGCAGTAGGCGGTTGGCGCTCAGGCACTTGGCGCGGCTGTTGATCTCGCCACGCACCAGACCTTCGCGGATGAACAGCTCGCGCGAAGCCACCGGGTCGACCGGGCCGTAGTGCACTGGGCGGCGACCGACCACGATCATTCCGTACAGAGTGACCTGCTCGAAGGCCACCACCTGGCCGCGCTTCTTCTCCCAGTGCGGCTCGAAGTGGTTCTTCTTGATCAGGTGGCCGGCCAGCGGCTCGATCCAGTCCGGCTCGATCTTGGCCACCTGGCGGGCGAACAGCTTGGTGGTTTCCACCAGTTCGGCGGCCATCACCCAGGTCGGCTTCTTGCGGCCGATCACGCTGGATGGATGAATCCAGAAGCGCCGCTGGCGCGCTCCGAGGTAGTCGCCGTCCTCGGTCTTCTGGCCGATCTGGCTGAGCAGGCCGCTGAGGATCGCCTTGTGCACGGCCGCGTAGCCCTTGGCGCGCTGCGCCGCTTCGCTGGCCTCGGCCTGCTCGCGGAGGATCACGTTGACCTTGGTGTCGGTGGTCGGCTGCTCTGCTGGTGTGTAGGAGCCAGCTTGCTGTGGTGCGGCATCCCGACGATCCTGCCCGCGCGGTGCCTGACCGCCGCCACGCTGATCGCGAGCAAGCTCGCTCCTACGGGAAGCGGGTTCGGCGTTGGCGGTCTGGCCGCGTTGGCTTTCCGACAACTGCAGCTCGCGGGCGATCAGCACCAGTTGGCGGTGCGAGTCACGCCATTCGCGCAGGCGCATGTAGTTGAGGAAGTTCTTCTTGCACCAGTTGCGCAGCGGGCTGCTGCCCAGCTCCTGGCGCTTCTCCTCGAAACCGCGCCACAGGTTGATCAGCGCGGCGAAGTCGGAATCCACATCCTTCCACTGTGCATGGGCCTGGTCGGCGGCCTGCTGGCGGTCCATCGGCCGCTCGCGCGGGTCCTGCACCGACAGAGCAGAAGCGACAATCAGGATCTCGTCCAGGCTGCCGAGCTTGGCCGCTTCCAGCACCATGCGGCCCAGGCGCGGGTCGATGGGCAGGCGCGCCAACTGGCGACCCAGCGGCGTGAGCTGGCCCTCGCGATTGACCGCGGAAAGCTCCTGCAACAGGTTGAAACCGTCGCTGATGGCCTTGCCATCTGGCGGCTCGATGAAGGGGAAATCCTCGATGGTGCCCAGGCGCAGGTGGAGCATCTGCAGGATCACCGCGGCGAGGTTGGTGCGCAGGATTTCCGGATCGGTGAAGGCCGGCCGGCTGAGGAAGTCCTCTTCGCTGTACAGGCGCACACAGATGCCCGGCTCGACCCGCCCGCAACGGCCCTTGCGCTGGTTGGCGCTGGCCTGGGAGATGGCTTCGATGGGCAGGCGCTGGACCTTGGCGCGGTAGCTGTAGCGGCTGATCCGTGCCGTGCCGCTGTCGATCACGTAGCGGATGCCCGGCACGGTCAGCGAGGTTTCCGCCACGTTGGTGGCGAGGACGATCTTGCGCCCGCTCATGGGCGCGAAGATCTTCTGCTGCTCGGCCGGGGTCAGCCGCGCGTACAGCGGCAGTACTTCGGTGAATCGCAGGTTGGCCTTGCGCAGCACATCGGCTGCGTCGCGAATCTCGCGCTCGCCGGGAAGGAAGATCAGCACGTCGCCGGGGCGCTTGCCCTCGGCCTTCTCGAAGGCGGCGATCTCGTCCAGCGCGGCGAGGATGCCCTGGTCGACGGTGAGGTCGTCGAGCAGGCTCTCGCCCTCCTCGTCCACCTCGGCTGCCAGTGGGCGGTACCAGGTGTCCACCGGGTAGGTGCGCCCGGAGACTTCAACAATCGGCGCGTCGTTGAAGTGCTTGGAGAAGCGCTCCAGGTCGATGGTCGCCGAGGTGATGATCACCTTGAGATCCGGGCGGCGCGGCAGCAGGGTCTTCAGGTAGCCGAGGAGGAAGTCGATGTTGAGGCTTCGTTCATGCGCCTCGTCGACGATGATGGTGTCGTACTTCTCCAGGTAGCGGTCGTGCTGGGTCTCGGCCAGCAGGATGCCGTCGGTCATCAGCTTGATCAGGCTGCTGTCCTTGCTCTGGTCCTCGAAGCGCACTTGGTAGCCGACCAGCTCGCCCAGCGGCGTGCCGATTTCCTCGGCCACGCGGGTGGCGACGCTGCGCGCGGCCAGGCGGCGCGGCTGGGTGTGGCCGATCAGGCCGTGTACGCCGCGACCGATCTCCAGACAGATCTTCGGCAGCTGGGTGGTCTTGCCCGAACCGGTTTCACCTGCGATCACCAGCACCTGGTGCTTCTCCAGCGCGGCCTTGATCTCGTCGCGCTTGGCGGCAATCGGCAGGTTGTCGTCGTAGCGCATGGCCGGCACGCTGCGCTTGCGCGCCTCGACCTTGGCCACCGAGGCCTGGAAACGTTCCAGCCACTGCGCCTGCTTGGCCTCGTCCGGGTGCTTCTGCAACTCGTGCAGCTGGCGGCGCAGGCGATGACGGTCGGCCAGCAGGGCCTGGTCGAGGTTGTTCAGCAGCGGATCACGGGCGGGAATGGCGTCGGTCATAGAAAACTTTCAGAAGCGAGCACTGCTCGCGAACGGCGTGGCTGCACGGTTGGCAGACGGAAATACAGGGACGGGATTGTCGCAGCCCGCTCGGGGCTTGCCCAGCCCGCGCCACAACCTTGACCGGGATCAACAGACGCCAGGCGCGCTTGCGGCAAGCTGCGTAGCCAAATCCCAGCCAACCCGCAGTAGAAGGTCATCATGGGCGCGCTGATCCGCAATCTCTCGCTGAAATACAAGTTCTGGGCGGTCAACCTGGTCGCCTTCGCCACCACCCTGCTGCTGGTGCTGTTCGCCATGCAGCAGGAACAGGCCGGCCGCATCGATGCAGCCCGCGAAGCCGCCCAGGCCCGCGCTGCGCTGTTGACGCAATGGCCGGGCGAAGCGGCGCCAACCGCCAAGGATGCACTGCACTTCGCCGCCGGCAGCCGGCCGAGCCTGCCTGGCCTGGACAGCACCGTCCTACTCGGCGCGCGGGGCTGGGTCGAGCTGGACGGCGACCGCCTGTGGGGCGAGCAGCCCCTGGTCGGCGCCTGGGTGGCGGATGTCGGCGCCGGCCAGCGCCTGGCCGTGCTGACCCATGCACCGAGCCTGTGGCAGCTGTTCGAGCTGCGCGCCGGCAGCTATGCCCTGGCGGTCGCCGGGCTGATGTTCCTGCTGCTCGGCGCTTCGCAACTGTTGATCCGCTTCATTCTCGGCCACCTCAACCAGTTGAAGGACGTGATGCTGCACGTCGAGCGCAGCGGCGACCTGTCCGCCCGCGCACCGAGCGACAGCCGCGACGAGGTCGGGCAGATGGCCGGCGCCTTCAACGCCATGCAGAGTGGCTACCAGCGTGTGGTCGGCACCGTGGCCCAGGCCGCCGCACGCCTGGACGAAGGCGCCAAGCGCCTGGCCGGGAACATGGCCGAGGTGCGCCAAGGCATGCTCGGCCAGCAGAGCGAGACCGACCAGGCGGCCACGGCGATCAACGAGATGTCCGCCACCGTGTCCCACATCGCCCAGCATGCCGCCGACACCCGCGACCAGGCCACCGAGGCGGACCGCCTCAGCGGCGCCGGCCAGGCAGTGGTGGCTCGCGCAGGCACGGCCATCGCCAGTCTGTCGCAAGGCGTGCAGCAAACCGCCGAGATGGTCGAGCGTCTGGCTGCGGACAGCCACACCATCGGCGGCATGGTCAACGTGATCCACGGCATCGCCGAACAGACCAACCTTCTCGCGCTCAACGCGGCCATTGAGGCAGCGCGTGCCGGCGAGCAGGGTCGCGGCTTCGCCGTGGTGGCCGACGAAGTACGCAACCTGGCCAAGCGCGTGCAGGACTCCACCGACGAGATCACCCGCCTGATCGGCAACCTGCAGGCCGGCACCCGCGATGCGCTGGACTTCATGCGCGAGAGCTCGCTCAAGGCCGACCACTGCGTGGAGGAAGCCGGCGCCACGGGTGAAGCCCTGGCCACCATCGCCCAGGCGGTGGCGCAGATACGCCAGAGCAACACGCAGATCGCCGTGGCCGCCGAGCAACAGAGCCAGGTGGCCGAGGAAATGACTCGCTCGGTGGTGGGTATCTGCGATGTCACCGAGCAGACCGTGCAGCAGACCATCGGCTCGGCCAGCACCAGCGCCGAGCTGGTGGAGCTGGCGGGTGAACTGAACCAGGCGATTGGCCGGCTCAAGCTGGGTTAGGCGCTGGTTACGCGGGTTGCACCCGTCTTACACCGTAGGGTGGATGACTCTCTGTTCATCCACCAATGGCTACGCTCGGTGGATCGGTGAAGCGCGATCCACCCTGCGATCTGGTTCTCCGACATTGCGGCTCAGATGATTGAGGGACGATCGCGCCCTTGTAGGAGCCAGCTTGCTGGCGATGCTCCTGCCGGCCAACACCGGATCGCCAGCAAGCTGGCTCCTACAGGGATACCTGCCAATCGACGGAGTGCTCCCCTCTACCCTCTGGGGAGAGGGGCTGGGGGTGAGGGGCATTGGGCAGCGACGATGCGAGCCTGAAACCTCGCCCCCTCACCCTAACCCTCTCCCCAACGGGGCGAGGGGATAAAAGCCAGAGCCTGCGAGTGCGGGCTGGCTTTCTCGTGATCGCAGCTCGGACGAATGAGCGGCGGCAGTGCTTTTGTAGGAGCCAGCTTGCTGGCGATGCTCTTGCTCAGGTGGATGACGCTCTGTTCATCCGCCAATGGCTCAGCTCCGTGAGGCGCGATCCACCCTACTCAGTCACTTGGCACTGGCCAGCGGTGCCTGCGCCTGGCAAGCATCGTCGTCACACACCAGCCCCTCGACCTTGGCCGCGGTATCGACCCGTGCATCCACCGACATGCCCACTCGCAGGTGGCCAAGCAGCGGCTGGCCAGCATCGAGGGCGATCTTCACCGGGATGCGCTGCACCACCTTGGTGAAGTTGCCGGTGGCGTTGTCCGGGGCCACGGCGGCGAAGGTCACCCCGGTGGCCGGCGCCAGGCTCTGCACATGGCCGTGCAGCACGGCGTCGGGGAAGCTGTCCACGGCGATGCGCACCGGCTGGCCGGGGCGCATGTGGTGCAGCTGGGTTTCCTGGAAGTTGGCCACCACGTAGGCGCTGTCCAGCGGCACCACGGCCAGCAGCACATCACCCGGTTTCACGTAGGCACCGACACGCACCGCGCGGCGCCCGACCATGCCGTCGACCGGGGCGCGCAACTGGGTGTGCGAGAGGTCCAGCTCGGCGCGTTCCTGGTTGGCCCGCGCGCTCTGCAAGGCGGCTTCCGCAGCGGCGAGCTGGGCGGCGAGGATGTCGGTCTGTTTCTGCGTGGCAACCAGGCCGGCGCGGTTCTCCTGCTGCTTGGCGCGGGCGCTGTCGTAGCGGCTCTGCGCCTGTTGCGAGTTCTGCACGGTACCGGCGCCACGGCCAACCAGGCGTTCGTAACGCTCACGCTCGCGCTGGGCGAACAGCACTTCGGCGCGATCCGCCTGCAGCGTGGCACCGGCCTGGTCGATCAGCGCCTGCTGGCGCTCCAGAGTGGCCTGGGCATTGGCCCGTTGCGCCTGGGCGCTGGCCACTTCGGCGCGGGCGCCATCCAGCGCAGCGCGGTAGTCGCGGTCGTCGATACGCGCCAGCAACTGGCCGGCCTTGACCCGCTGGTTGTCGTCCACCAGCACCTCGTCGATGAAGCCCGAGACCTTGGGCGCCACCAGGGTGTAGTCGGCGCTGACGAAGGCGTCGTTGGTGCTTTGCTCCTGGCGCTCGGCCAGCAGGAAGTACCAGGCCGGGCAACAGTACGGGGTTGGATTGGCGGGGAATGGCTTCGCTCATGGTCGGCTCCAGCTCAGGTGGCAGCGCGCGGTGGATAGATGCGCGTCGGGACAAAGGGAATGATCAGAATCAGCACCACAGCCAGCAGCGCGGTGCCTAGGTACAGGTCGGACGAGGTCAGTACCTGCGCCTGCTGGTGCAGGCGCGTGGCCAGGTTGGCGCTGTCGCCGAGCAGCGGCGTGTTGCCCAGGCGGTCGACCAGGCTGGTCGAGTGAAAATGCAGGCGCGCGGTGCTCATCACCTCCAGCAGCGCCCCAGCCAATACGGCGGAAAAACCCTTGACGCTGTTGAACCAGGCCGAGGCGAACGGCCCTTGCGCCGGCACGATGCTGCCGGTAGAGAGCATCAGCAGCGGCAGCACCGCCATCGGCTGACCAAAAATCTGCAGCGCTTGCACCAGGTAGAAATCGTCGCGAATCCACGCCGAGGTAATCTGCGAGCCAAGCACGCAGGAAGTCGCCAGCAATGCCAGGCCGGTCGCCAGCACCCAGCGGCAATCGACCCAGCGCAGGTTGCACAATGCGGCCACCAGCGGCAGCGCCAGCAGCTGCGGCAAGGCGACTGTGAGCATCACCGGCGCCGTCTGCAACGGCCGGTAGCCCTGCACCTGCGCCAGGTAGTTGGACGGAATCTGGCTCGACGCCAGCAGCACGAACAGCACCCCGGCCAGGGTGAACAGGGCAAAACTGAGATTGCGCAGCCCGAGCAGCTGCAGCTTGAAGAACGGCAGCGGGTGCGCCCACTCGTTGATCAGGAACAGCACCAGCAACGCGCTGCCGCCACCGAGCAGCACACTGATCAACGGCGAGGCAAACCAGTCCAGGCGCTCGCCCTGCACCAGGCCGATCACCAGCATGCTGATGGCCGGAAAACCCAGCAGCAGGCCTTGCCAGTTGAACTGGGCGAAACGCTCCAGCCGCAGCGGATCCTGCGGCAGGCCCCAGGCCACCGCCGCCATGGCCAGCAAGGAGGTGGGAATGATCTGCCAGAAGGCCCACTGCCAGCCGACGTACTCGACCCAGAACGCCGCCAGCGGTGTGCTCAGGCTGGGGCCGAAGGTTGCCGTGAGCGCGTAGCCGGCCAGGCCGTAGAGCTTGATGTTGGCGGGCAGAAAACGCAGCGCCACGGTCATCAGCATCGGTGGCAGCGCGCCGCCCGCCAGGCCCTGCAGGGCACGCAGCAGCATCAGGCCACGCTCGTCGGGAGCGAACGGGCTGAGCAGGCCGAGAACCATGAAGGCGGCGATGGCACACAGGGTGAAGCGGCGCAGCGACAGGGTCACCGCAAACCACGGAGCAAAGGCCATGGCGCACACCGACGGCGCGGCATACAGGGCCAGCAGCCAGGTGCCTTCGTCGTGGCCGATGCCCATGGCGCCGCGAATATCGGCCAGGGCCACCTTGGTCACGTTCTCGTTGAAACCGGCCACCAGCACCGCCAGCAGCACGCCGAGCAGGCCGACCACGATGCGCGGCCCGAACGGCGTAGCCATCGGCCCAGCCGGCACCGCGACGGGTGTCGCCTGGGCAGCGGCCAGGTTGGCGGAGAGCGCGGCAATCACCGTGGGTGAACCGCGCGCGAATGGATGACAGGAAACAGCATGATCGGCGTCCGCAGACTATGGGCACATGCAAAGTCTACGAAGCGCCATCAATGCCGAAAATTGCAACTTTTCTAATTAATCAGTGCACAAAACGCACGTATTGAATCAACTGCGCAACCCTTCCTCGCAGCACTGCTTGATCAGGCCGCGCAACCAGCGGTGGGCCACGTCGTTGTCGAAGCGCGGATGCCAGGACTGACGCACCTGCACCGGCTGCAGGTCCAGCGGAATAGTGAACGAGCGCAGCGGCAAACCCAGGCGCTGGCAGGTGCTGGCGACCAGGTCGGGCACCGGCAAGATAAGGTCGGACTCCATTAGCGCCAGCACCGCCGAGAAGAAGCTTGGCGAAATCAGCACCACGCGCCGGTCCAACCCCAGCTCAGCCAGACGCTGGTCGATGGGCCCGCGCGCCAGGCCACGGCGGGAGATGCTGATCTGGTCGAAGCCGGCGAAGCGCGCGGGAGTGATCGGCTCAGCGAAAATCGGATGATCCGCCCGCGCCAGGCCGACGAAGCTCGCCTCGAACAGGCCCTGGGATTTGATCTCCGCGGTCAGGCTGCTAGACGCACCGACGATCAGGTCGATACGCCCTTCGCGCATGGCATCGTCGTCACCATCGATTTCCGGCACGAAGCGCAGCACCACGTCGGGTGCCTGCTGGTGCAGGCGCTCGGTCAGCTGCCCGCCGTAGCAGACCATGAAGATGTCGTTGGTGCGCACGTTGAACTGGCGCTGCAGGGTCGGCAGGTCGACCTCGGATGAGCGGAACAGCCCGGCGGCTTGCTCGACCACGCCGCGCACTTGCTCGCGCAGCTCCAGGGCTCTGGGCGTCGGCACCAGGCCACGGCCGGCGCGGACCAGGATCGGGTCGCCGACCGCCTCGCGGATACGCGTCAGGGTACGGCTCATGGCCGGTGCACTGAGGTGCATGCGCCGCGCGGCGCCGACCACACTGCCCTCGTCGAGGAGGATGTCGAGGGCCACCAGCAGGTTGAGGTCGGGGAGTTGCATAGAGCGCACCTTCGAATGGCCATGATTGCGTTAGGCGCAACTGTATAAGCCATCAAGGGTGGCGTCGACGGGTGGCTGGGAGGAGTGTTTTTGTAGGAGCCAGCTTGCTGGCGATGCTCTTGCCAGCCGAAACCGGATCGCCAGCAAGCTGGCTCCTACAGGGATACCTGCCAAGCGGCGGACTGCTCCCCTCTACCCTTTGGGGAGAGGGGCTGGGGGTGAGGGGCATTGGGCAGCGACGGTGCTGGCCGGAAAACTCGCCCCCTCACCCTAACCCTCTCCCCAGAGGGGCGAGGGGATGAAAGCCAGAGCCTGCGAGTTGCGGGCTGTCTTTTGCGTAATTGCAGCTCGGACGAATGAGCGTCGGCAGGGCTGCTCCCCTCTACCCTTTGGGGAGAGGGGCTGGGGGTGATGGGCATGGGGCCGCGACGGTGCTGGCCTGAAAACTCGCCCCTCACCCTAGCCCTCTCCCCAGAGGGGCGAGGGGATAGAAGCCAGAGCCTGCGAGTGGCGGGCTACCGGCGGATCACACGCAAGCGTCGCCTGCTGGCAATAAACAGCCGGCATAAAAAAGCCCCGCCGAGGCGGGGCTTTTCAGGTCAGGGTGAAGATCAGGCCGGGGTGGCCAGTTTCTTCAGCTCCTGATCGCGCAGTTCACGGCGCAGGATCTTGCCGACGTTGGTGGTCGGCAGGCTGTCGCGGAACTCGACTGAACGCGGCACCTTGTAACCGGTGAGGTTGGCACGCATGTGCTCCATCACCTGGTCCTTGGTCAGGCTTTCGCCCGGCTTGACCACCACGAAGACCTTGATCGCCTCGCCGGAACGCTCGTCCGGCACACCGATGGCGGCGCATTGCAGCACGCCCGGCAGGGTGGCGAGCACGTCTTCCAGCTCGTTCGGGTACACGTTGAAGCCGGACACCAGGATCATGTCCTTCTTGCGGTCAACGATGCGCATGAAGCCGTCGTCCTGAATGATGGCGATGTCACCGGTCTTCAACCAGCCTTCGGCATCGATCATTTCGTCGGTGGCTTCCTGGCGCTGCCAGTAGCCCTTCATCACTTGCGGGCCCTTCACGCACAGCTCGCCACGCTCGCCCAGCGGCAGGTCGTTGCCGGCATCGTCGATAACCTTGCACAGGGTCGACGGAACCGGAATGCCGATGGTGCCGATCTGGATGTTCTGGAACGGGTTCACCGAGACCACCGGGCTGGTTTCGGTCATGCCGTAACCTTCGCAGATGGAGCAGCCGGTGACTTCCTTCCAGCGCTCGGCACTGGCCAGTTGCAGGGCCATGCCGCCGGACAGGGTCAGCTTCAGCGAGGAGAAGTCCAGGTTGCGGAACGCCTCGTTGTTGCACAGCGCCACGAACAGGGTGTTGAGGCCGACGAAGGCGCTGAACTTCCAGTTGCTCAGTTCCTTCACGGTGCCCGGCAGGTCGCGCGGGTTGGTGACCAGGATGTTGTGGTTGCCGGTCAGCATCATCGCCATGCAGTGAAAGGTGAAGGCGTAGATGTGGTACAGCGGCAGCGGGCAGATGACGATCTCGCTACCTTCATTGAGGTTGGAGCCCATCAGCGCCTTGGATTGCAGCATGTTGGCGATCAGGTTGCGATGGGTCAGCATCGCGCCCTTGGCCACGCCGGTGGTGCCACCGGTGTACTGCAGCACAGCCACGTCGTTGCCGGCCGGGTTGCCTTCCGTTACCGGCTTGCCACGACCCAGAGCCAAAGCAGCGTTGAATTTGACGGCTTGCGGCAGGTTGTAGGCCGGCACCATCTTCTTCACGTACTTGACCACGGCGTTGACCAGCAGGCGCTTGAGCGGCGGCAGCAGGTCGGCGACCTCGGTGACGATGACGTGCTTGACGCCGGTCTTGGGCAGCACTTCCTCGGCCAGGTGGGCCATGTTGGCCAGGCACACCAAGGCTTTGGCGCCGGAGTCGTTGAACTGGTGTTCCATTTCCCGCGCGGTGTACAGCGGGTTGGTGTTGACCACGATCAGGCCAGCACGCATGGCACCGAATACCACGACCGGGTATTGCAGGATGTTCGGCAGCTGCACGGCGATACGGTCGCCAGGCTTGAGATCGGTTTGAGTCTGCAGGTAGGCGGCGAACGCCCCGGAGAGCTCGTACATCTCACCATAAGTGAGTGTCTTGCCCAGATTGCTGAAAGCAGGCTTGTCGGCAAAGCGTTGGCAGGACTGTTTCAGTACGGTCTGAATATTGGGGTACTGGTCGGCATCGATCTCGGCAGCGATCCCGACAGGGTACTTGTCCTTCCAGAAGTTTTCGGTCATGGAAGCCTACTCCTGAGCTACAGCTATGTTCACCGCGCGAATGGCGGCGATTTGTTGTGATAAGTGTGCCTTCTTTTGGCACTGGGTGCGGCAAAAAAGCGCGCCGAGAGTAGCAGCTTTGCCTAGGAGCGACCAGCACCAAAGTAGCCCTTGCCGGTCAAAAAAATGACCGATCATCGCTGATCGGTCATTTTCTCAGGCGCAACGCTGAAACCCAGGCCAGAACAGGCCTCAGCGGAATTTCACGCGATGTCGCGCAACTCGCGACGGAGGATTTTGCCGACCGGGGTCATCGGCAGGGCATCCTTGAAGACGATGTGCTTGGGTACCTTGTAGCCAGTGAAGTTCTCGCGGCAATAAGCCTTGATCTCTTCGGCGGTAACCCCGCCCTCGCGGGCGACGATGAACAGCTTGACCGCCTCGCCGGATTTCTCGTCCGGCACACCGATGGCCGCGCAACTGGCCACCTGCGGGTGGGCCATCATCACGTCCTCGATCTCGTTGGGGTACACGTTGAAGCCGGAGACGATGATCATGTCCTTCTTGCGGTCGACGATGCGCACGTAGCCGTCCGGGTCGATCACCGCGATGTCGCCGGTCTTGAACCAGCCTTCGGCGTCGAGCACTTCGGCGGTCGCTTCCTCGCGCTGCCAGTAGCCTTTCATCACCTGCGGGCCCTTGATGCACAGCTCGCCACGCTCACCGATCGGCTGCTCGACGCCCTCGTCGTCGATCACCTTGAGCGCAGTGCCCGCCACCGGGATGCCCACGGTGCCCAGGCGCGCCAGGGCGCCGTAGCAGTTGGTGGTCGCCACCGGGGCGGTTTCGGTCAGGCCGTAACCTTCCACCACGGCGCAACCGGTGACCTGCTGCCAGCGCTCGGCAGTGGCCTTGGACAGGGCGGTGCCGCCGGAGTTGGTCAGCTTGAGGCGGGAGAAGTCGAGGTTCTTGAACTCGGGGTTGTCCATCAGCGCGACGAACAGGGTGTTGAGGCCCAGGAACGCGGAGAACTGCCACTTGCCCATTTCCTTGATGAAGCCGGGAATGTCGCGCGGGTTGGTGATCAATACGTTGTGGTTACCGCTGACCATCATGCCCATGCAGTTCGCGGTGAAGGCATAGATGTGGTACAGCGGCAGCGGCGCGATCATGATCTCGCCGCCTTCACGCATCAGCGGCATGCCGTCTTCGCCCTGCTGCTGCAGGCAGTTGTGCACCTGCTGCATGTTCGCCACCAGGTTGCCGTGGGTGAGCATGGCGCCCTTGGCCACGCCGGTGGTGCCACCGGTGTACTGCAATACGGCGACATCGTCCGGGCCGACCTTGACCGGCTTCAGTGCATGACTGCGCCCGGTGCTGAGCACGCTCTTGAAGGACAGGGCCTGGGGCAGGTGGTAATCCGGCACCATTTTCTTGACCTTCTTCACCACGGTATTGACCAGCCAGCCCTTGAGGCTCGGCAACATGTCACCCATGCGCGCTTCGATCAGGTACTCGATCTGCGTGTCGGGCAGTACATCCTGCACCGACTTGCCGAAGGTATTGAGGTACACCAGGGCGCGCACGCCGGCATCGTTGAACTGATGGCGCATCTCGCGCACGGTGTACAGCGGGTTGGTGTTGACCACGATCAGCCCGGCGCGCATGGCGCCGAACACGGCAATCGGGTACTGCAGAATGTTGGGCATCTGCACGGCGATACGGTCGCCGGGCTTTAGGTCGGTGTTCTTTTGCAACCAGGCGCCGAAGGCCGCGGAGTAGCGTTCCAGTTCGGCGTAGGTCAGCGTTACGCCGAGGTTGCTGAAGGCCGGACGATCGGCGAACTTCTTGCAAGAACGCTCGAATACTTCGACCACCGAGCGGTAGGTGGTGAGATCGAGCTGGTTGGATACCCCAGCCGGGCGTTTGTCGTCCCAGAAGTCAGGTTGCATTGTTCTTATTCCCCTTGACCTAATGTCTGAACCGTCCCGCTGCATGGGGAAGGCATCGCCGGAACTTAGCAGCTCTACCGGATCAGGCAAATAGCTGGCAGGTGTCATTGATCACGTGAATCTTGCCGAAGATACGCCGCCACGCTTGCTAGCCTTAGTTGTAACCATCCATGTGTTTGTCCGGACCCTCTCCCTGCCCATGCACCTGCGCCTGATCGCCGCCCTGCTCTCGCTCGTCCTGCTGCCGGCCACGGCCGCCGAATTGCGCCTGGCCACCCTGGAATACCCGCCCTACAGCTCGCAGCTGATGCCTGCTGGCGGCAGCATCGTCGAGCTGACCACCCGCGCCTTCGCCACCCAGGGGCAGCGCGTGCGCATCGACTTCCTGCCTTGGGCGCGAGTGCGTGCCGACCTGCACAGCGGCCTTTACCAGGGTGCCCTGGCGCTGTGGCCACAGGAAATCATGGAAGAAAAACTCAACGCCTCGCGCCCGCTGTTCTACAGCCAGCTCGGGCTGTTCGTGCGGCGCAGCAAACCGCAGCACTTTCGCCAACTCAGCGACCTCAAGGGCCACAAGGTCGGCATCGTGCGCGGCTACGGCTATCCACCGACCATTCTGCGTTCGGGCATTGCCATCGAAGAGGCGGTGGACGACATCAGCAATCTGCGCAAACTGGAAGCCCGCCGCTTCGACCTGGTGCTGCTGGAACGCACCGTCGGTGAATACCTGATCGCCGCCGATGATGAGCTGCGCGGCAAGCTGATCTGGCAGGAACCGGCCCTCGAACGCCTGCCACTGTTCATCGGCTTCCGCCCACAAACGCCGGGCCAGCCGGACTGGGCGGCGATGTTCGAACGCGGCCTGCGCGAGCTGCACGCCAGCGGCGAGTACATGCAGATTCTGCGGCGCCACGCACCGCCACAGTAGTCGCGGTCCGTTGGGCTTTGCCGGATTCGGCCAGCCATGCACAATGCCGCTTTCCCCACGGACAAGGACCTTCCATGCAGCACCATGCGTTCTGGCTCGCCGCCAGTGATGGGGCCCAGCTCTATCTCAATCGCTGGTTCACCGAGCAGCCGCCCAAGGCGGTGGTGATGATCGCCCACGGCATGGCCGAGCACAGCGCGCGCTATGCCCGCCTGGCTGAAGTGCTGGTGGCGGATGGATTCGAGGTTTACGCCCACGACCAGCGCGGCCACGGCCGCACCGCTGAGCACGGTGTACTGGGGCTGTATGCCGACCGCGATGGCTGGAGCAAGGTGGTCGGCGACCTCGCCAGCCTCAACCACCATATCCGCCAGCAGCACCCGCAGGCGCCGATCATCCTGCTCGGTCACAGCATGGGCAGCTACATCGGCATGGCCTACCTGATGCAGCACAGCTGCAGCCTGCAGGGGGCGATCCTGTCCGGCTCCAATTATCAGCCACTGGGCCTGTACAAAGCCGCCAGCCTGCTGACCCGCTTCGAACGCTGGCGCCTGGGCCCGAATGCGCGCAGCAAACTGATCGACTTTCTCTCGTTCAGCTCATTCAACAAGGCCTTCCAGCCCAACCGCACGGCCTTCGACTGGCTCAGCCGCGACCCGGCGGAAGTCGACAAGTACGTCAACGACCCGCTGTGCGGCTACATCTGCTGCACCCAGCTGTGGGTCGACCTGATCGACGGCTTCAAACAGATCACCCCGGTGCGCAACCTGGCGCAGATCGACCACGACCTGCCGCTGCTGGTGGTTGGCGGCGACAGTGACCCGGTCAGCCAGGGCAAGCGTCTTGCAGACCTGGCCGGCGCCCTGCGCGCCGCCGGGATCAAGGACGTACAACTGAAGATTTACCCTGAAGCCCGCCACGAGCTGCTCAACGAGAGCAATCGCGACGAGGTCACCGCCCATCTGCTCGACTGGCTGAACAGCACCCTCGCCCACAGCCGTCAGTGCTCAACACCTGCCAAGGAGCCCGCATGACCCAGGTCACCAACATCCCCTACGACGCCCTCGAAGTCGGCCAGCAAGCCAGCTTCGAAAAAACCGTGGAAGAGCGCGACATCCAGCTGTTCGCCGCCGTATCCGGCGACAACAACCCGGTTCACCTGGACGCCGCCTTCGCCGCCGAAACCCTGTTCAAGGAGCGCATCGCCCACGGCATGTTCAGCGGCGCGCTGATCAGTGCCGCGATCGCCTGCCGCCTGCCCGGCCCGGGCACCATCTACCTCGGCCAGAGCCTGAAATTCACCCGCCCGGTGAAACTCGGCGACACCCTGACCGTGAAGCTGGAAGTGCTGGAAAAGCTGCCCAAGGGCCGCGTCAAACTGGCCACCCGCGTGTTCAACCAGAACAACGAGCAAGTGGTCGACGGTGAAGCCGAAGTGCTGGCGCCACGCGCCGAGCAGACCGTGACCATGCCAGCGATGCCGCAGGTCACGGTGGGCTGAAGCTGCTCCCGCCCGAGCCCAAAAGGCCCCGCCTGCACGCTGCCGACGGGGCTTTTTTATAGGTGCCTTGTCAGTTATGTGTGCACGATCTGTAGGAGCCAGCCCACTTAGACTAGGTGCACGCGTAGCGACTCAAGCCAAGCTCCGGCTTTATTGCCGTTGCAACCGTCGTTTATTTCGCATCCAGCCTGGACTAAGGCGCGCTTACTGCCTGCTGCTCGCTCGCTGCCTCAGCCAGCACCTTCACACTGGCCGTCATCCCCGCACTCAGCTGCAGGTGCTGCGGCAACTCCTTGAGCTTGATCCGCACCGGAATGCGCTGGGCCAGGCGTACCCAGTTGAAGGTCGGCTCGACATTGGCCAGCAACTGGCTGTCCGGCACCGCGTTGCGGTCGGTGATGCCGCGGCTGATGCTTTCCACCTCGCCTTGCAGCGGCACATCGCCGCCCATCAACAGCACCCGCACCGGCGCGCCGACCTGCACCTGCGGCAGTTTGGTTTCCTCGAAATAGGCCTGCACATAAAACGAGTCGTCGACCACCAGCGCCATCAGCGCCTGGCCGGATTGGACATAGTTACCCTGGGCCAGGTGCAGGTTGGTGATCTGCCCGTCGCGTGGCGCGTGCACTTCGCTGCGAGTCAGGTTGAGTTCGGCCACCTTCACGTCCGCCAGGGCTTCCTGGTATTCGCTGCGGGCGATGGCGGCGCTGATCTGCGCGTTCTCGCGCAATTCCGCACTGATCGCCTGCGGCCCCAGTTGCACACGACGACTGGCCTCGTGCTCACGCAGGCGCAATTGCTGGTGACGCGTCTCGGCCAGCGCGCGCGCCTTGTCCAGGGCGGCCTGGTAGCGCTCACGGTCGATGCTCAACAGCAGGTCCCCAGCCTTGACCTGCTGGTTGTCGTGCACCTTGAGTTCGACCACCCAACCGGACACATCGGGCGCGACGATCACCACATCGGCGCGCACCCGCGCGTCGCGCGTCCAGGGCGACAGCATGTAGTAATTCCACAGCCAGTAGCCGGCGGCGATGGCGACGACCACCAGGGCCAGGGTAATCAGCTTGCGCACAGCAGCTTGCATATCAAGGTTCCTTGCTCAGGCAGATAACAGCGCGACCAGCGCTGCCAGCACACACACATAAAGGGCCGAGTCGAACAGCGCCTCGTGCCATATCCAGCGCGCTACCCCGGCGCGCTGCAGGCCCAGGCGCAGCACGCCGGTGAGCAGCAGCGCCAGCAGCGCGTAAACCAGCATCGGGCTGAGCAGCACACCGCCCCAGGCCCACTCATGCAAATCCATAACCGTCTCCTTGTCGTTCGCACCACTGCCGCCAGCTGACCTGCAATTGCAGCAGCGCGGCCTCGGCCAGGCGCAACTCGGCCGACTGCGGATACCCCAGCAGCGCCTGCTGCAGCTGCTGTCCGGTTTGTTCGAGGGCAGCGGCCTGGGCGCTGTCCGGGCCGATCTGCAGTACCTGCTGCAACTGCCGCCAGAAGCGCTGCTCGGCCTCGCCCTGTGGCACCTGGGCCACGGTCAGGCAGGCGCGCAGGTGCAGCAGCTCGTCGCCCAGGTCAAGGCAGGCCACGCCATCGTCCCAACGGCTGCGGGTTTCACTGGGCAACACCGGGTAGTGCCGCGCCAGTTGCAGCAGACGATCGGCAATCCGCCCGCCGAACCAGTTGTCGGCACCGGGCAGAGTCCGCGAGGTCAGGCGCGCCAGGTCATCGAGGCTCGCGCGCAGCAGGCGGCGGCCATGCCATATCGGGTTCTGCAGGCTCACCAGGCGGAATGCCAGCACCGCGCAACTGACCCCGACCAGCATGGCAATGCCCGAATTGATGAAGGCCGCCACGTCATAAACCATGTTGTTCTGCGGTGCACAGAGGGTGATGAACTGCAGGCAGAACGCCGTCGAAGTGCCCGCCAGCGCCGGGCGCGCCATGCCCAGCACGCCAAACAACAGGGGCACGCCGAGGGCCAGGCACAGCAGCGGAAAACCGCTCCATTGCGGCAGCAGCAACTGGCCGGCAACGAAGGCCACCGGCAACGCATAGAGCACCCCGCGCAGAAAGCCCATACCGATCTGCGCCGCGTTCTCGCGGCTGGCAAAAAGACTGCAGAGCACCACCGCCATCAGCAAGGCGCCACTGGCCGATGGCCAGGCACTGAGCAGCCAGAACGCCGACAGCGCGATGAAGGTCAGCGCACTGCGCAGGCCGTAGACCAGCGCCGTCTGCACATCGCGGTGCCAGGACAGCGGCGGCGGCGCATCCTTTGGCGCCACACCCAGTTCAACCGCACGCAGCGCCTCGCGTGCCAGCAGGAACTGGCGGATCAGCACGGCCAGGCGCGCCAGGCAGAACTGTCGAAGCGGCGGGTGGCGCTCATCCTGGGACTCCAGGCGCAAACGCTCACGCAGAGCAGGCAGATCGGCGTGCTGCGGCTCGGCCAGCGCCCCCTGCACCTCGCTCAACCACGGCGCCAGCCCCAGCGCCTCGACCGGCGACAGCTGGCGCCATTGCCGCGCGACACCGCGCGCCAGGCGCAACAGGCTGAGCAGATCACGCGTCAGCACGCGCAATGCACGACCGCGTTGGCGCCCACGCTCGCCCTCGAACCAGGTGTGCTCGCGCTGGGCATCCACCGCGACGATGCGCCCGAGCACTTCCAGCAAGCCCTGGCGCCCCTGGGTGGCACCACTCAGCGCGCCACTCACCGCCTGCATGCCGGCCTCCCAGGTCAGGCGCGCCTGCTGCGCCACTTGCAGCTCGACCCGCTGTGGCCAGAGCAGCGCGCTGCAGGCGGTGGCGCAGAGAATGCCCAGGCAGATCTCCGTGCAGCGCGCCACGGCCTGATCGAACACCGCCAGCGGATGGCTGATCGCCGGCAGGCAGATGATCGCCACCGTGTACCCCGACAGCACGAAGGCATAGGCCCAGGCGCTGCGCAGCAGCGTCGAGGCAGCCGTGCACAGGCCCATCCACAAGGCCATCACCAGCAGGAACAACCAAGGCGCCTGGGCGAACAGGCCCATGAACAGCACCGACATGCAGGTGCCGACCAGCGTCCCGAGCAGGCGTGCCATGCCCTTCTGCACCACCATCCCGGACAACGGCTGGGCCACGATGATGGCCGTCATCAGCGCCCACTGCGGTTGTTCAAGGCCGAAACGGAACGCGCACCACAGCGCCAACCCGCCGCCCAGCAAGGTTTTGCAGGCGAATTGCAGGGCGGCACGGCTGGGAAAGAGAAAAACCGACAACAAATCTCGCACGCTGACTACCGAGTGAAGGTCCTATCTGAACATAGCGGGTTCTGCGGAAGGCTTATCGAACAATGCTAATTATTAGCCGGCTATCTATATTCGTCCAGCCAGGCAATGGATAAACGGTCTTGCAATTAATTAATTGATTAGTTAATTATTTGACCATGGACAAATCAGACACCCGCAACAAAGCCCCCCGAACTCCAGGCCGCCCCGCCGGCGATGCCCAGGGGCAACGCCAGCAACTGCTCGACGTGGCCACAGAGGCGTTCGCCCACAACGGCATCCAGGCCTCCAGCCTGCGCGTGATTGCCGAGCGCGCCGGGGTCACTCCAGCCCTGCTCAACTACTACTTCGGCAACAAGCAGAAGCTGGTCGAGGCGATGGTCGAGGAGCGCTTCCTGCCCCTGATCCAGCGCGCCTCCGAGGGCCTGCAGCAGGCCGGCGACGATCCGCAGGCGCTGGTCACCGTGTTCATCCGGGATCTGAGCCGCACGGTGGCCGAGCACCCCTGGGTGTCCCAGCTGTGGGTGCGCGAGATCCTCTGCGAAGGCGGCCTGCTCCGTGAGCAGCTGATGAGCCGCGTGGCGCCCATGGTGCCGCTGCTGCTGGCCCAGCGCTTCGCCGCTGCCCAGGCCCGTGGCGCCCTCAACCCAGCGCTCGACCCACGCCTGCTGGTGGTCTCGCTGATGGGCCTGACCATCCTGCCCTACGCCGCTGCACCGCTCTGGCGCGGCATTTTCGATAACCCGCAGATCGGCGACGACGCGCTGATCGCCCACACCTTGGCCTTGTTGAGCCACGGCATGGAGGCCTGAATGCGCCCTCTTCCCCTGTTTGCCGGCCTCATGCTGCTAGTCGCCCTGAGCGGCTGTGAAAGCAGCCACGATGAACTGCTCGGCAGTCTCGAATGGGACCGTATCGCCCTCCCCGCCGAAGCGTCGGAGACCATCCTCAACTGGCATGTGGCCGAAGGCGACCCGGTCGAAGCCGGTCAGCTGCTGCTGGAACTCGACCCGCGCCGCCAGGACGCTCGCATCGCCCAGGCCAGCGCCGAAGTGGCGCAGAACAGCGCGCGCCTGGCCGAGCTGAGCAACGGCGCACGGGTCGAAACCATCGACGCAGCCCGCGCCACCCTGGCGCGCAACCGGGCCGAACAGGTCGACAGCGAGCGCAACTTCCAGCGCATCGCCGCCCTCTACCAGCGCAAGCAGGTGGCCATCGCCGAGCTGGACCGCTCGCGCGCCGCCCGCGACCAGGCCAGCGCCGCCACCCGCAATGCCGAGGCGCAGCTGCGCGAGCTGACCAACGGCACCCGCCCCGAACAGCTCGAACAAGCTGCGGCCGCGCTGGACGCCGCGCGCGGCAACCTGGCGCAACTGCAGGTGGGCCGTGAACACCTGAGCCTGCGCGCACCCCGTGCCGGGCGTGTGGATGCCCTGCCGTTCAAGATCGGCGACCAGCCCGCCGCAGGCTCCGAACTGGTCAGCCTGCTGGTCGGCGAGGCGCCCTATGCGCGCGTGTTCATTCCCTCCAACCTGCGCGCCCAGGTGAAGATCGGCGACCCGATGCGCGTGTATGTCGAAGGCATCGAGCAGCCGTTCAAGGCCCGCGTGCGCAGCATCCACAGCGAAGCCAGCTTCACTCCCTACTACGCCCTGACCGGCGATGACGCCAGCCGCCTGATGTACCGCAGCGAACTGCTGCTCGAAGGCGACGCCGCGCGCCAGCTGCCCGCCGGCCTGCCCCTGCACGCGGAACGGGCCAGCGATGAATGACACCGACCTGGTGATCCGCGCACGCGGCCTGAGCAAACGCTTCGGTAGCCTGACCGCGGTCGACCACCTCGACCTCAGCGTACCCCGTGCCGAAGTGTTCGGCTTCCTCGGCCCCAACGGCTGCGGCAAGTCCACCACCATCCGCATGCTCTGCGGCCTGCTGCTGCCCAGCGAAGGCGAGATCGAGGTGCTTGGCTGCCAGATCCCGCGTGACGCCGAAGAACTGAAGCGGCGTATCGGCTACATGACCCAGAAGTTCTCCCTCTACGAAGACCTCAGCGTCTACGAGAACCTCGAGTTCCTCGCCACCGTGCAGGGCCTGGGCCGCCGTGAAGCGCGCCAGCGCATCGACGAAGTGATGGAGCGCTACTGGCTGGCCGACCGCCGCACGCAGATGGCCGGCACCCTCAGCGGCGGACAGAAGCAGCGCCTGGCCCTGGCCGGCGCGGTGCTGCACAAGCCCGATCTGCTGTTGCTCGACGAACCCACCAGCGCGGTCGATCCGCAGTCGCGCCGCGAATTCTGGGACTCGCTGTTCGAACTGGCCGACGCCGGCACCACCCTGCTGGTCTCCACCCACTACATGGACGAGGCCGAGCGCTGCACCCGCCTGGGCATCCTCGACGCAGGCCGCCTGGTCGCCGACGGTAGCCCGCAGGAGCTGATGGATGCCCTGCCCGGCCACCCGCTGTTGATCCACTGCGCGCAGCCACGCCAGGCGCAGCGCACCCTGGAAGGCAGCCCCGACGTGCTGGCCATGGCGCAGATCGGTGCCACCCTGCGCGTACTCTGCGCCAGCGCCGATTCACGCGCCGCCATCGAAACCCGCCTGCGCGAACAGGGCATCCGTGCCGATCTGCAAGACGCCCCGGCCAACCTGGAAGACGTGTTCGTCAGCGTCACCCGCAATCCTGTGCAGGCCACGCCATGAACCTGCGCCGCCTGTTCGCCATCGTGATCAAGGAACTGCGCCAACTGCGCCGCGACAAACTGACCTTCGTCATGATCGCCGGCGTACCGCTGCTGCAACTGGTGTTGTTCGGCTATGCCATCAACACCGACATCCGCGGCATGGACGCGGCCGTGCTGGACCAGGCCAACACCGCCAACTCGCGCGAGGTGATCGCGGAAATCGCCTCCAGCCAGGTGCTCGACCTGCGCTACCACCTCAACACCCCGCAGGAAATCGACCGCCTGCTGCGCGAAGGCAAGATCAGCGCGGCGCTGGTGGTGCCCAGCGATTTCGAGGCACGCCTGCAGCGCCATGACCGCGCGCCGCTGCAACTGGTGGTCGATGGCTCCGACCAGAGCGTGCAGGCCTCGGCGCGCCAACTGGCGGCCTACCCGCTGCCCGGCTGGCAGAACGAGCAAGGCGTGGAAGTGGTCAACTTCTACAACCCGGAACGCCTGGCGCCGCTGAACACAGTGCCCGGGCTGATCGGGGTGATCGTCACCATGACCATGGTGCTGTTCACTGCCGTGGCCCTGGTGCGCGAGCGCGAGCACGGCAACCTGGAAATGCTCATTGCCACGCCGGTGTCGCCCTGGGAGCTGACCCTCGGCAAGGTGCTGCCTTTCGTTGGCATCGGCCTGATCCAGGTCACGGTGATCCTGGTGGTCGGCTACTGGTTGTTCGGCGTGCCGGTACGCGGTTCGCTGCTGGAGCTGTACGGCGCGTCGCTGCTGTTCATCGTCGCCAGCCTGGCCCTGGGGGTGTACATCTCGACCCTGACCACCACGCAGTTCCAGGCCATGCAGATCGCCTTCTTTACCTTTCTGCCGCAGATCCTGCTCTCGGGGTTCATGTTCCCCTTTGCCGGCATGCCCAAGGTGGCGCAGTGGTTTGCCGAGCTGATGCCGCTCACCCACTACCTGCGCCTGGCGCGCGGCATCATGCTGCGTGAGGCGGGGTTGCTCGATTTATGGCTGGAGATGGTGGTGCTGTTGGTGTTTGCCATTGTTCTGCTGGCGCTGGCGGTTACTCGGGTAAGTAAGCGGCTGGACTGAGACAGGCCGGCCCTGGGCATAGCTATCTGCCGAGTGCTTCGATACTTCTGGTTTCGCCCTCCCGGGCGAGTCACTTTCTCTTGTCTGGCCAAGAGAAAGTAACCAAAGAGAAGGCCACCCCTGCATCCGGCCCCGGCTACGCCGGGGTTCGTGACCAGCCTTCGGCTGTTACTTCGTTTCACTCCATCATCGCTCCAGGGGCCCGCCGCGAAGGGCCATCCCTGGCCCATCGCGGCTCTCGCGGCATCCATGCCGCTCAACCCCTTGACTCGCTTCGCTCGCCCTTCGGGCCAGCCTACGGCTGTTACTTCGCTTCGCTCCGTGTCACGACGATTCCGTTCACCCTACTGAAGGGGGAGTTGGTGTTGCCTGATGGTCCGTACAAACAGAACAAGAAAAGAGCAAAAGCCTTCAGGCGACTCGGAGCCAAGATCCCGTCAGGAGGCCGAGCGTAGGTGTTGCGTAGGGGAGTGAGCCGCATGGATGCGGCGAGAGGCGTAAAGGGCCAGGGATGGCCCTTGTACGCCGGCCTCCGGAGCAACACCGGAGCGAGGGAAGTTTCGCGTAGCGAAACCCGGATGCCGGGCGCGCTTTCTCTTTGGTTACTTTCTCTTTCGCGCGAGCAAAGAGAAAGTGACTCGCCCGGGAGGGCGAAACCAGAGGCCTCGGAACACTCAGTAAACAGCCCAGCCCCAAAAGCTCCGCATCAATCCGCGAAGAACAAAAAATGGGCGACCGAAGTCGCCCTAAATTGCCTTGCGTGCACGTGAACCGGAAGGATCAGTCAGCTTTGACCGGTACCCGATGGGCATCCTTCCAGATGAAAAAGCCGACGCCGCCGAAGAAGGCGAACATCAGAGCGACTGTGCCGATGCCGGCGAGAACCACAGTATCGATAAACATGGTGGGCCTCCTGCGGGGAGCCTGTTGGAGATGGCTTCAAGATACGCGCAGGGGCCTGAGGGGATATTGACCGAGGTCAATAGAAGTGGGGCTAACGCTTCTTCGGCTTCTTGACCTTCTTCTTGGCCTTGCTCAGCGGCAACGCCTGCTCGAAGGCCTGGCGCATCTCGTCGAGCTTCTTGTCGCGCAGGTCGTGGATGCGCTTGTCGCGCTCGGCACCGAAGTCGATCAGCTTGTCGTCATTGCTCATGGCTGGATCCGGATCAGACGGAATGTAAGGTTGAGTCGGGGCGCCACCGACTTGCCGGTCTTCGCCACCTGATGTTGCCAATAATGCTGGGTTGCGCCACGCATGACCAGCAGCGCGCCATGCCCCAGCTCCAGCGAATGCTCGATGCGCGTCTGCCCCTTGCGCCGCAGATCGAAGCGCCGCGTGCCACCAAGGTTGAGCGAAGCGATCAGCGGATCACGCCCCAGCACCGCCTCGTCGTCGCTGTGCCAGCCCATCGAGTCGTTGCCGTCGCGGTAATAGTTGAGCAGCACACCATTCAGGCGCTGGCCAGCAACCTGCTCCACCGCCGCGCGAATCTCGGCCAGCAGCGCTGTCCAGGGCAGCGGCTGATGGATCAGGCCGGAATAGCGATAGCTGGCCTGCGCATCGCCGTACCAGGCCAACAGGCGCGGCACCGGGTAGTGCTTGCCATGCAGGAACACCTGCGGCTGCTCCCAGGGCGTCTCGGCCTGCAATTGCGCCAGCCAGCGATCCGCGCAGGCGGCGTCCAGCCAATGCGGCAGAAACTCCAGCTCGGCGTCGGGCAGTTGCACGGTAGGGGTATCGAACAGGTCCATGGCGATCAATGGCAGGCGGGATAGGGATTGTCTGCGCTTCAGACTTCCACATCTACCCACAGCCCCTGGCGGGGCAATTCGTCGAGGGCTTCTTCATCCTTCTTCGCCACCTCGCCCTCGGCGATCTCCTCGGGGGTGTAGCCACGGCGCTGGCGACGGCGCTGCTCCTCGCGCAGCAGCTCCTCGGCTTCCTGCGGGTGACGACGATCCAGCTCCACCGCGCTTTCCTGGCTGCTCTCATTCACCGGAGTGACCGGCTGAATGTCCGGGCGCGGCTTGATCACGTCCTGCTGGGCGGTGATGGGGGCCAGACTATGAGGGATGGGCGGCAGCATCGGTTTATCTCCCCTAGATAGAACGGCTGTCGGCCAGACGGCCATCAACTTGAACCAGCGCTCGCTACACTTTGGACTCGAGGCCGACCGATAGATTCAGCGGGACGTCGCTCTGGGCGCGGCGTTCCGATAACATACGCGGCTTTTTTCGCAGGTAGGGCTTTCCATGGCAAGTAGTGGCACTGTGCAGCAATATCAACCGGGGCAACGCTGGATCAGCGACAGCGAGGCAGAACTCGGCCTGGGCACCATCCTGATGACGGATGGCCGCCTGCTCACTGTGCTCTACCCCGCCACCGGGGAAACCCGCCAGTACGCGCAGCGCAACGCGCCGCTGACCCGCGTGCGCTTCGCCCCGGGTGACGAAATCACTCACTTCGAGGGCTGGAAGATGACCGTGCAGGAGGTTGAGGACGTCGACGGCCTGCTGGTCTACCACGGCTTCGATGCCCAGCACGCGCCCTACAGCCTGCCGGAAACCCAGCTGTCCAACTTCATCCAGTTCCGCCTGGCCAGCGATCGCCTGTTCGCCGGGCAGATCGACCCGTTGAGCTGGTTCGCCCTGCGCTACCACACCCTCGACCACCAGAGCCGCCTGCTGCAGTCCGACCTGTGGGGCCTGGGTGGCACCCGCTCGCAGCCCATAGCCCACCAGTTGCATATCGCCAGAGAGGTCGCGGACCGGGTCGCCCCGCGCGTCCTGCTGGCCGACGAAGTGGGCCTGGGCAAGACCATCGAAGCCGGCCTGGTGATCCACCGCCAGCTGCTCTGCGGCCGCGCCTCGCGCATCCTCATCCTGGTGCCGGAGAACCTGCAGCACCAATGGCTGGTGGAAATGCGCCGGCGCTTCAACCTGGAAGTCGCCCTGTTCGACGCCGAGCGCTTTGTCGAAAGCGATGCCGACAACCCCTTCGAAGACACCCAGTTGGCCCTCGTCTCGCTGGAATGGCTGAAGGACAGTGAGAAGGCGCAGAACGCCGCCTTCGCCGCCGGCTGGGACCTGCTGGTGGTCGACGAAGCCCACCACCTGGTCTGGCACCCGGAAAAGGCCAGCGACGAATACCGCCTGGTCGAGCAACTGGCCGAGGTCATCCCTGGCGTCCTGCTGCTCACCGCTACCCCGGAACAGCTGGGCCTGGAAAGCCACTTCGCCCGCCTGCGCCTGCTCGACCCCAACCGTTTCCACGATCTCGCCGCGTTCCGCGCCGAGAGTGCCAACTACAAGCCAATCGCCGAAGCCGTGCAGGAACTGCTCGACGAAGGCCGCCTGTCCGAGCAGGCCCACGCCACCATCAAGGGCTTCCTCGGCAACGAAGGCGAGGCGCTGCTGGCCGCCGTCACCGATGGCGACAGCGAAGCCGCTGCGCGCCTGGTGCGCGAGCTGCTGGATCGCCACGGCACCGGCCGCCTACTGTTCCGCAACACCCGCGCCGCCGTGCAGGGCTTCCCCGAGCGCCTGCTGCACCCCTACCCGCTGGCCAACCCTTCGGAATACATGGAGCTGCCGGTTGGCGAACATGCCGACCTGTACCCGGAAGTCAGCTACCAGGCCCAGCTGGAAACCGGCGAAGAAGAGCGCTGGTGGAAGTTCGACCCGCGCGTCGACTGGCTGATCGACACCCTGAAGATGCTCAAGAAGTTCAAGGTGCTGGTGATCTGCGCCCACGCCGAAACCGCCATGGACCTGGAAGACGCCCTGCGCGTGCGCTCCGGCATCCCGGCCACGGTGTTCCACGAGGGCATGAGCATCCTCGAGCGCGACCGCGCCGCCGCCTACTTCGCCGACGAGGAATTCGGCGCCCAGGTGCTGATCTGCTCGGAAATCGGCAGTGAAGGCCGCAACTTCCAGTTCAGCCACCACCTGGTGCTGTTCGACCTGCCGGCCCACCCGGACCTGCTCGAGCAGCGCATCGGCCGTCTCGACCGTATCGGCCAGAAACACACCATCCAGCTGCACGTGCCGTACCTGGAGAACAGCCCGCAAGAGCGTCTGTTCCAGTGGTACCACCAGGCGCTGAACGCCTTCCTCAACACCTGCCCGACCGGCAACGCCCTGCAGCACCAGTTCGGCCCGCGCCTGCTGCCGCTGCTGGAAGACAGCGACGACAAAAGCTGGCAAACCCTGCTCGACGAAGCCAAAACCGAGCGCGAGCGCCTGGAAAGCGAGCTGCACAGCGGCCGCGACCGCCTGCTGGAGCTCAACTCCGGTGGCGCCGGTAGCGGTGAGCGCCTGGTCGAGGACATCGCCGAGCAGGATGACCAGTACGCCCTGCCGATCTACATGGAAGAGCTGTTCGACGCCTTCGGCATCGACAGCGAAGACCATTCGGAAAACGCCCTGGTGCTCAAGCCGGGCGAGAAGATGCTCGACGCCGGCTTCCCACTGGGCGACGACGAAGGCGTGACCGTCACCTACGACCGTAACCAGGCGCTGTCGCGCGAAGACATGCAGTTCCTCACCTGGGAACACCCCATGGTGCAGGGCGGCATGGACCTGGTGCTGTCCGGCTCGATGGGCAACACCGCCGTCGCGCTGATCAAGAACAAGGCGCTCAAGCCCGGCACCGTGCTGCTGGAAATGCTCTACGTCAGCGAAGTGGTGGCACCGCGCTCGCTGCAACTCGGGCGCTTCCTGCCGCCGGTGGCGCTGCGCTGCCTGCTCGATGGCAACGGCAACGACCTGGCCAGCAAGGTGGCCTTCGAAACCATCAACGACCAACTGGAAACCGTGCCGCGCGCCAGCGCCAACAAGTTCATCCAGGCCCAGCGCGAGGTGCTGAGCAAGCAGATCAACGCCACCGAGGCGAAGATCGCGCCACGCCATGTCGAGCGGGTCGAAGCGGCGCGCAAGCGCTTCATCGACAGCCTGGGCGAGGAAATCGGCCGTCTGACCGCCCTGCAGGCAGTCAACCCGACGGTGCGCGACAGCGAGATCGATGCCCTGCGCAAGCAACTGGAAAGCGGCCTGGCGTTCTTCGACAAGGCCGCCCTGCGCCTGGAAGCGATCCGCGTGCTGGTGGCCGGTTAACCTTGTAGGGCGGGTGCAACCCGCGTTGCCAGTGGCGCGGGTTGCACCCGCCCTACGGATTAGCAAGCAAATAAAAAGGGCGGCCATTGGCCGCCCTTTTTCGTACCCGCAAGCCGTGGTTTAAACCATCTTGCTGCGCATCTTGTCGGACATCTGCGCCATCTGGTCGTAGATCACCTGCGGATTCTGCTGCTTGATCTTCCAGGCCATGCGCCCTTCTTCGTGCGGCAGGATCATGAACGCGCCCTTGGCTACTTCGTCGTAGACATAGCCGGCGATGTCCTGGGCGCTGATCGGGCTGTTCTCCAGCAACTTGCCGACTTGCTGCTTCATGGCCGGAGTCGGGCCACGGAAGGAGTCCAGCAGGTTGGTCTGGAAGAACGATGGGCAAACTACGTGTACGTCCACGCCACTGCCCTTGAGTTCGATCAACAGGCTTTCCGAGAGCGATACCACGCCAGCCTTGGCCACGTTGTAGTTGCTCATCGCCGGGCCCTGCATCAGCGCGGCCATGGAGGCGATGTTGATGATCTTGCCTTTGCTTTCCAGCAACAGCGGCAGGAACGCCTTGCAGCCCTTGATCACACCCATCAGGTTGATCGACAGCTGCCAGTCCCAGTCTTCCAGGGTCAGCTCGCTGAAGAAGCCACCGGCCGCCACACCGGCGTTGTTGACCAGCACATCGAGGCCGCCGAAGCGCTCCTCGCAGGCCTGGGCTACGGCGGTGAGCTGGCTGTAGTCGCGCACGTCACAGCGCAGGGTAAAACCGTCACCGCCGGCCTCACGGACCAGTTTGAGGGTTTCCGCCAGGCCTTGTTCGTTGACGTCGCACAGCGCCAGCCGCCAGCCTTCACGCGCCCAACGCAGGGCAAATTCACGTCCCAGACCGGAACCGGCGCCGGTGATCATCATCCGATTTTGCATACTGCTTGCCTTGTTCTTGTGGTGAGGTAGCGCGAGTGTAGCCAAGGCATACCCCGTCGCGGCGCAGCATTAGAGTGCTGAATGACGATCCACAACAGCGGCCGCAGAATCCGCTACAGCCCTGACCCAGCGCCGTGCTTGCCAACACGGCACAACACCCGTCAGGTAAACGCCGCCGCCAGCAACTTGTCGTAGCTTTGCGCATCCAGCTCGCCGCTATTGGGCAGGCCATGGGCCAGCTGGAAACTGGCGATACCCGAGCGCGTACGGGCACCCATCACGCCATCGATCTTGCCCGGCGAGAAGCCCAGCACCAGCAAACCGGCCTGGGCGGTACGCACTTCGATATTCGGCATCGAGCCGGTGGAGAAGCGCGCGTACTGAGCCTCCAGCTTGAGGTGGTAGTGGTTCTTGGCGTAGGCCGGGCCGTTGTAGCGACGGGCGAAGGCTTCCCAGTTCTGCGCGCGCAGCTGGCGATCCAGCCCGTTGTCGATGAGGAAGCCGACCATGCCGGCCAATTGCGCGTCCTCGCCCTTGACCATCGCATTGACCATCGCCGTGGCCGTGGCGAAGCCGGCACTCTGGTGATTGAAGCCCATCACCTGGCCCAGCCCCCAGGATGCAGAACAGAGCGCAGCCTCGGCGCCGAGCTTGGCCTTTTCGCAGAGCGCGACAGCCTTCTCCAGCTTGGCGTATTGGCCCGCCAGGCCGCCGTAACCGCCTTGTGGCCCGGACACATCGGCTTCGGCATCAAAGCGGCCCTGGGTCTGCTTGCGGAAGATATGCCGCTCGAAGAGGATCTGCGGCCGGCGATCGGCGCGAAAGCCGAAACCCTGGGTCACCCCGGCGGTTTCCACCTCGAATACCGCCCAGAGTGCCGCCGCCTGGCCGCTGCCCAGCTCCAGGCGCGCCAGTGCGTCAGCCAGCCCGGTGCGGGTCAGCGGCAAGGCCTTGTCCGTGAAGTTCATCGTGGCTCCTCCTTTGGCTTGGCTTGACCGTCCAGGTTCTGGGTGGCGGCCAGGATCAGGCTGGCGGTCAGCTTGCTGCGCTCCACCGTGCCCATGAAATAGTTCTCGGCATTGGTCACCGGCAGCACGTCGGTGCGCAGGTCTTCCATGCGCTGCAAGGCATCGCGCCGCGAGGTACTGGTGCGCACCGCCGAAGCCACGCCGACGAAACCGGGGAGTTTGCTCAGCTCGGCCCAACTGGCGGCATCGCGGCTGTTAAGCAGCTGCTGGAACTGGTCATAGCCGCTGTCTCCGGCCACACGCAGATAGCTGATCAGGTTGGCTGCGTTGAACATGCCGAACAGCTTGCCGTCCGGCTGGTTGACCACCACCACGCGCAGGTAGGAACTGCCGGACAGGGCCTCGAAATAGGTACGGATCGCCGGGGCGTAATAGCCGCCACGACCGAGGCGCAGTTCCAGCGCCTCGATCTTGCGCTCGATCAGCACATGCAACTCCTGCATGCCGCCCTTGCCGGCCATCTGCACCATCTGCACCGCGTCCTGCACGGTGAGTTGTTGGGCCGGCGCCACCTGCTCTTTGATCTTGCCCTTGGCCGCATCGGCCAGCAGCTCGCTGAGGTCTGCCTTGACCCCAAACATGTCGATGCCCTTGAGCTTGCCGGTAGCCAGCGCCACCACCAGCAGCGGGATGACCAGGAACACCAGGTCGATGGTCTTGATTTCGTACTTGCCGTCGGAGAACACCCGCAGCAGCAGCGAGCCGGCGACCAGCAGAATGCCGGCCGCCAGGAGCAGGAGAATGATCGACGTGGGCATCGCGGAGCTCCTTGCCGGATGGAGACGGGTTCGAGGTGCGCCCATCACTCATACGGCAAGTGCAAAACGGGTCTTGCTGCAACTAACGCTAGGCCTGTGTAACGGCCGTGTTAGAGCACTTCGCTATAGCACCCTGGCTCGCTGGAACAGCAATTGCCGAAGCAGGCGCCCGTAGATGGCCAGATTGACCAGCAGCACCACGCCGCCCAGCCACAGCTGGGTCTGCGCCGTGAGCCCGGCCGGGTAGATCAGCGGGATCAGGTAATGCTCGACGAAGCCGCCGCTGTAACCACCCTCCCCAGCGGCTTGGCGCAGCTGGTTTTCCAGCGGCGTCAGCGGGCAGTACAGGTGCAGCAACTCCACCGCCACGCCCCAGGCTGCAGCGGGTAGATGCAACAGGGCCAGCCAGCGCCAACGCAGCACCAGCAGGCCACCGAACAACACGAAAACAATGAACAGCAGGTGCACCAGCACCACGGCATCCGCCGCCAACCGCCAGATCATGGATACACGCCTCGCAGGACTCTCATTCGACGCTACTGGGACATTGCCTCAGGGCAATAAGATGCATTCCCGCTTACCGCTATTTAGTTCGCACAACTGCAGCGCGGCAAGTTGCACGGGGCGCTGTTCAACCCGCATGGCACTTATGCCATAAATTCAATAACTTACTAACTAGATGCAGAACAAAAACATTCTTATTTATATTAATTTTTATATATAATTCAATAGTTTATATTTGACGATATATAACTTGCAGCGCAAACTACGCAGCTACTGACACCTGCTCCGACGAGGCCAATCATGAAAGGCGACAAGAAAGTCATCCAACACCTGAACAAAATCCTCGGCAATGAGCTGGTGGCGATCAACCAATACTTCCTGCATGCGCGCATGTACGAAGACTGGGGCCTGAAAAAACTCGGCGAGCACGAGTACCACGAGTCCATCGACGAGATGAAACACGCGGACAAGCTGATCAAGCGCATCCTCTTCCTCGAGGGCCTGCCCAACCTGCAGGACCTGGGCAAGCTGATGATCGGCGAGAACACCAAGGAAATGCTCGGCAGCGACCTGAAACTCGAGCAACAAGCCGTTCCCGACCTGAAAACCGCCATCGCCTACTGCGAGAGCGTCGGTGACTACGGCACCCGCGAACTGCTGGAAGAAATCCTCGAATCCGAGGAAGAGCACATCGACTGGCTGGAAACCCAGATCGGCCTGATCGACAAAGTCGGCCTGGAGAACTACCTGCAATCGCAGATGGAAGAGTAAATCCAGCGCCCAAAAAAAAGCCCCGCAATGCGGGGCTTTTTCATTCCAGGCTGAAATTACTCAGCGCTGGCCTTTTGTGCGGCTTCCTTGATCAGGGTCTGCAGCTCACCCTTCTCGAACATCTCGGTCATGATGTCGCTACCGCCGACCAGCTCACCACCGACCCACAGTTGCGGGAAGGTCGGCCAGTTGGCGTATTTCGGCAGGTTGGCGCGGATTTCCGGGTTCTGCAGGATGTCCACGTAGGCGAACTTCTCGCCACAGGCCATGACTACCTGTGCGGCTTTCGACGAAAAACCACACTGAGGGGCGTTCGGCGAGCCTTTCATGTACAGCAGGATAGTGTTGTTGGCGATTTGATCTTTGATGGTATCGATAATATCCACGACTCACCTCATCTGAACGTCCCCGGACCAGCGCCGGGCGGGATGCCGCGATTGTAACCGAAAAACCCAGCAGCTGGCTCGGGGATGGCACAGGGACTCCGACGCAGTGCACAGCCATGTAGTGCACAGCCATCATCCAGGCACTCTCTTCGCACACGCTCTTCGCAGAGATTGGCAATCAGGCAACTATGCTGGAACAAGGCGATGACGAGAATCGAGGGTAATACGGTGAAGGGGCTGCTCAAAACGCTAGGTGCGCTGTGCCTCTGTTGGTTCATGCACAGCGCTCACGCCGACACCTTCGAAGTGGGCTTTTACGACTACCCGCCGATGATGATCGAGGACGGCCGGCGGGGTATCTACCAGGATATTTTCGATGCGCTGGCCACACTCACCGGCGACCACTTCAACGTGCAGTACTACCCCTATCCGCGAATTGGCCTGCTGTTCAATGAAGGCAAGCTCGACATTGAGCCGGGCGTCTACCCCGGCTGGGTGCGGGACCAATCGACGCCGGGCGTGTTCTCGGTGCCCTTCGGCAAGGTGGTCGATGTGCTGGTCTTCGCGCCACACAAGGCCTTTGCGGTGAAGCAACCCGAGGATTTACGCGGCAAGTCGGTGGGTATGGTGCGCGGCTATGCCTACCCCGAGCTGGCGACACTGGTCGCTTCCGGGCAGCTCGATCGACGCAACGGCCTGAATGAACAGCAACTGCTGAGCATGCTGGCCAAGTCGCGCTTCGACCAGATCATCGTCAACAAGGCCATCGCCCAGTACCACCGGCGCGAAGTGCCGGAGTACCGCCAGCTGGAGATCGGCGATGTGATCAGCTCATACGACGTGAGCATGCGCGTCCACCCGGCCCATGCGGCCTGGCTGAACAAGCTGGACGCGGCGATCGTGCAGCTCAAGCAGCAAGGCACCATCGAGAAGATATACGCCGCCTACGGCGTACATCTCTGACCCGGCAGCAACTGTACCTGACTAAGCCGCCTCGACCTGCACCGGCACACCATTGAGCGCCGCATTGCCGGACACCGCATCGAGCTGTCGTTCATCGGTCAGGTCGTTGGCGCTGGCACCCGGCTGGGCACTGGCGATGCCCATCTGCACACCGGGGCGGGCATGGCCCCAGCCGTGAGGCAGGCTGACCACGCCGGGCATCATGTCCTCGCTGGCCGCCACTTCCACCTCGATCGCACCGACGCGCGACTGCACGCGCACGCGCTGGCCGTCGCTGAGGCCACGCCCGGCCATGTCCTGCGGGTGCATGAACAGCTGATGACGCGGCTTGCCCTTCACCAGACGATGGTAGTTGTGCATCCACGAGTTGTTGCTGCGCACATGGCGGCGGCCGATCAGCACCAGCTCGCCCTCCGCCGGCAACGCCTGGGCCGCGAAACGCGCCAGGTCGGCCACCAGCAGTTCCGGCGCCGCCTCGATGGCCTTGGAGGCCGTCTTCAGGCGCTCACCCAGGTTCGGCCGCAACGGCCCCAGGTCGATACCGTGGGGTTGTTCGCGCAGCGCGGCGAGGCTGAGCTTGTACTCGGACTGGTCGCCATAAGGGCCAAACCGCAGGCCCATGTCGATCATCTGCTGCGGCGCCTTGGTCGGTTTCAGTTCCGTGCCCTGCTTGGCCGCAAAGGCCTGGGCCAGGCCGACGAAGATTTCCCAGTCATCCAGCGCGCCCGCCGGCTTGGCCAGTACCGGCTCGTTGAAGCGGGTAACGTTGCGCACGGCGAACACGTTGAAGGTGGTGTCGTAGTGGTCGTGCTCCAGCGGCGCGGTCGGCGGCAGGATCAGGTCGGCGTAGCGCGTGGTTTCATTGATATAGAAGTCGACGCTGAGCATGAACTCCAGACCGTCCAGCGCGCGCTCCAGCTGGCGACCGTTGGGCGTGGACAGCACCGGATTGCCCGCCACGGTGACCAGGGCGCGAATCTGCCCCTCGCCCGGCGTCAGCATCTCCTCGGCCAGCGCCGCCACCGGCAACTCGCCACCGTACTCCGGCAGGCCGGACACGCGGCTCTGCCAGACGTTGAAATGCCCACCCGAAGTGGTCGCCACCAGATCCACCGCCGGCGTGGTGCACAACGCACCGCCAGGCTGGTCGAGGTTGCCGGTGACCATGTTGATCAGCTGGATCAGCCAGTGGCACAGGCTGCCGAACGCCTGGGTGGAAACCCCCATGCGCCCGTAGCAGACCGCCGACTCGGCAGCGGCAAAGTCCCGCGCCAACTGGCGAATGGTCGCCGCCGGCACACCGCAACGCTCGCTCATCGCTTCGGCACTGAAGGCCGCAATCGCCGTGCGCACCTGATCCAGGCCATTGATCGGCAGGTGGCTGACGCGAGTCAGGCCCTCCTCGAACAAGGTATTGAGCAGGCCGAGCAGCAAGGCCGCGTCATTACCCGGGCGGACGAACACATGCTGGTCGGCGATGCCCGCCGTTTCGCTGCGCCGCGGGTCGACCACCACCAGCTTGCCGCCACGCGCCTTGAGCGCTTTCAGGCGTTTCTCCACATCAGGCACGGTCATGATGCTGCCGTTGGATGCCAGCGGGTTGCCGCCGAGAATCAGCATGAACTGGGTGTGATCGATATCCGGGATCGGCAGCAGCAGGCCGTGGCCGTACATCAGGTAGCTGGTCAGGTGATGGGGCAGCTGGTCCACCGAGGTGGCGGAGAAGCGATTGCGCGTCTTCAACTGGCCCAGGAAGTAGTTGCTGTGGGTCATCAGCCCATAGTTGTGCACGCTGGGGTTGCCCTGGTAGATCGCCACGGCGTTCTTGCCGTGGGCCGCCTGGATTGCGCTCAGGCGCTCGGCCACCAGTGCGAAGGCCTCATCCCAGCCGATTGCCTGCCAGCTGTCGCCAGTGCGGCGCATGGGTTGGCGCACGCGATCGGGGTCGTTCTGGATGTCCTGCAGGGCCACGGCCTTGGGGCAGATATGGCCGCGGCTGAAGCTGTCCTGGGCGTCGCCCTTGATGGAAAGAATCTGCTGGCTGCCGTCGGCCAGGGTTTCGGTCTCGATGCTCAGGCCGCAGATGGCTTCGCAGAGATGGCAGGCACGGTGATGGAGGGTCTTGGTCATGGCCTAGCCTCTTATAGTCTTCGAGACGACCGGTCAGGTCGTGGATACAAGACTATGGCGGCTAGGGGAATGCTTGGCCAGTGGCCTAGGTTTCATGAATCGACGAGCATCATGCCCGCCGATTCAGTCATCACACCGCGAATCTGTAGCGAACCTGCGAGCAGGTCCGCACAGGTGCTTAGCGAATGGACGTCACAGTGCCTTTCTGGCCGGTGACTTTGACGCTGACTTTCTTGAACACGAAGTAGTCTTGAACGTCTACGACGTAACGCGGAGCAACGATGACGTCGGCGCCGGAAGCATTCACAGCGTTGAAGGCAGCAGCCGATTTGACCGCGGCAACCGGATCCAGACCCAGGGCGAAACCACTCTCGCTGGCACCGTAGGAAACGCCGTCGGCGAACTTGCTGTCGCCACCGAACTTGATCACGTTGAACAGGATGTTCAGGGACGATTGACCGGTGATGGTCTCGCCGACTTTCACGTCTGCTTTCAGGTCGGTTTTGACGGCGCCTTCCAGCGCGGCGGTCGGCTGGCTGATGGTGTGGCTGGCACAACCGGTGAGCAGAGCCAGGGTGGATGCAGCGGCGATATAAGCGATCTTTTTCATACAAATCCAATTGCAGTAGGAGGTCCATGGGCCCCACCGGGGCACGAGTGCCTTGTCAAAGGCCGCATCCATGGTGATCACCCCACCGCCTCGGCTCAAGGGCAAAACCCCCGTCGCAGACGCCTCCTACGGACCCTTGGGAAAATGCCAGGGAGCTTGTACCGACGCCCGGCTGTCGGCGACCGCAAACAGACGATTACCCGCGCCGCTAAGCGTGCTGCCATCCTTTTTTACCGACGCGTCCCAGCAAACGCCGTCGCCCGCCCCGACCGGCGGGCCGCAACCCCTGGTAATCAATGGGTCGGGCGCTCATTTGCTCCAGCGCGTCGTTTCCTTATAAGATCGCGCCTCCCCGTTTGTCGCTCCCGTGCGGCTCCAGCCGCTGTACGGACTGCTTTTCTCCTGAAAAACTGCAGCGCGACAGTTGTCGAAATTAAGGTAATGAATGATGAGCGCCAGGCACTTTCTCTCGTTGATGGATTGCACCCCTCAGGAACTGAGTGGGCTGATCCGTCGAGCCATCGAGCTGAAGGATCTGCGCAAGCGCGGCGTACTGTTCGAACCGCTGAAAAGTCGCGTGCTGGGGATGATCTTCGAGAAGGCGTCCACCCGCACCCGCCTGTCGTTCGAGGCCGGCATGATCCAGCTCGGTGGCCAGGCCATCTTCCTCTCCCCGCGTGACACCCAGCTGGGCCGCGGCGAGCCGATCGCGGACAGCGCGCGGGTCATGTCGCGCATGCTCGATGCGGTGATGATCCGCACCTTCGCCCACAGCACCCTGACCGAGTTCGCCGCCCACTCGCAGGTGCCGCTGATCAACGGCCTGTCCGATGACCTGCACCCCTGCCAGCTGCTGGCCGACATGCAGACCTTCGCCGAACAACGCGGCAGCATCCAGGGCAAGACCGTGGCCTGGGTCGGCGACGGCAACAATATGTGCAACACCTATATCGAAGCCGCCCAGCAGTTCGACTTCCAGCTGCGCGTGGCCTGCCCTGAGGGCTACGAGCCCAAGGCCAGGTTCCTCGATGCCGCCGGCGACCGCGTGCAGATCGTCCGCGACCCGCGTGAAGCGGTACGCGGCGCCCACCTGGTGAGCACCGACGTGTGGACGTCAATGGGCCAGGAAGAGGAAACCGCCAAGCGCCTCAAGCTGTTCGCCCCCTATCAGGTCAACCGCGCCCTGCTCGACGCCGCCGATCCGACGGTGATCTTCCTGCACTGCCTGCCGGCGCACCGTGGCGAGGAAATCAGCGAAGACCTGCTCGACGACCCACGCGCCTTCGCCTGGGACCAGGCGGAAAACCGTCTGCACGCGCAGAAGGCCCTGCTGGAAATGCTGGTCGCGCCGGCGTTCGCGCAACCATGAGCCCCCGCCTGCTGCTCAGCCTGCGAGGGCTCGCCTGTGGTTATCAAGACCATCAGGTGGTGCAGCAGCTCAACCTGCACCTGAATGCCGGTGACATCGGTTGCCTGCTCGGCCCTTCCGGCTGCGGCAAGACCACCACCCTGCGCGCCATCGCCGGTTTCGAGCCGGTGCTGGAAGGCGAGATCGAGCTGGGTGGCGAAGTCATTTCCCGCGCTGGTTTCACCCTGGCACCGGAGAAGCGCCGCATCGGCATGGTGTTCCAGGACTACGCGCTATTCCCCCACCTGACCGTGGCGGAGAACGTCGCGTTCGGCATCCGCAAGCACCCGCAGCGTGAGCAGGTCACCGCCGAGCTGCTGGACCTGGTCAAGCTGGGCCACCTGGGCAAGCGCTACCCGCACGAGCTGTCTGGCGGCCAACAGCAACGCGTGTCCCTGGCCCGCGCGCTGGCGCCGGAACCGAAACTGCTGCTGCTCGACGAACCCTTCTCCAACCTCGACGGCGAGCTGCGCCGGCGCCTCAGCCATGAGGTGCGCGACATCCTCAAGGCGCGCGGCACCAGCGCCATCCTGGTCACCCACGACCAGGAAGAAGCCTTTGCCGTCAGCGACCACGTCGGGGTCTTCCACGAAGGTCGGCTGCAACAGTGGGATACGCCGTACAACCTCTACCACGAACCGTTGACGCCCTTCGTCGCCAGCTTCGTCGGCCAGGGCTACTTCATTCGCGGCCAGCTGCAAACGCCGGAGACGGTGCACACCGAACTGGGCGTGATCCGCGGCAACCGTGCCTACACCTGGGCCGCCGGCAGCGCGGTGGACGTGCTGCTGCGCCCGGACGACATCGTCTACGCCCCCGACAGTCCGTTGCAGGCGCAGATCGTCGGCAAGACCTTCCTTGGCGCCGCCACCCTGTATCGCCTGCAACTCTCGACCGGCACCCAGCTGGAAGCGATCTTCCCCAGCCATGCCGACCACCAGCCCGGCCAGTCGGTGGGTATTCGTGTCGCCGCCGACCACCTGGTGCTGTTCGCCGCCCAGGGCAGCGTGGCCGCGCAGGTCAAATTGCCAGAGTCCGGCGTGCGCCGCGTCAGCAGCAACTGATCGGCAGCGCTGGGTCTACGCGGGTTGCACCCGCCCTACGATCGCATCTGTAGGAGCCAGCTTGCTGGCGATGCTTTTAGAGCCAGAGCGGATCGCCAGCAAGCTGGCTCCTACACAAGCCCCGACTCGCCGAGCTTCGCCTCAACCAACCACACCAGAAACAGCACGCGCGTGTGGCCGACGAAAACCTCAGAGAAACAACGTGCCTTTGCTGACCAGCACCGCCTGGCCGGCGATCTTCACGCGCTCGCCTTGCAGGCGGCAGTGCAGCTCGCCGCCACGTGCCGAGCACTGGAACGCGCTCATCTCGGTCTTGCCCAAGCGCTCGGCCCAGTAGGGAATCAGCAGGCAATGGGTGGAGCCGGTGACCGGGTCTTCATTGATGCCAATGGAGGGCGCGAAGTAGCGCGAGACGAAGTCATGCTGCAGCCCCGGCGCGGTGATCAGCACACCCAGCCCCGGCAGCTTGGCCAGTGCCACCAGGTCGGGCGTGCAGTCGCGCACCGCCTGCTCGGACTCCAGCACCGCCATCAGTTCGTTGCTCTGCCGCGCTGCCAGCACCGGTACGCCCAGGGCGCGCTCCAGCTCGATGCTGACCGCCACATCGGCGGCCTGTACCACGGGGAAATCCAGCACCAGGCGGCCCTGCTCGCGGGTCACGCTGAGCGCGCCGGATTTGCAGGTAAAGTCCAGGCGCTCACCCGCCTCGCCATAGCATTCAAACAGCACGTGGGCGGTGGCCAGGGTCGCGTGACCACACAGCGGCACTTCGGCCGTCGGGGTGAACCAGCGGATGTGCCACTGCGCGCCCTCGCGCACGACGAAGGCGGTTTCCGCCTGGTTGTGCTCGGCGGCGATCTGCTGCATCAAGGATTCGGCGAGCCAGGCATCCAGGCGGTAGACCACCGCCGGGTTGCCGGTAAAGGGGCGCTGGGCGAAGGCGTCGATCTGGTGATAGTCGAGGTGCATGGCGGGGTTCCTTGTCCGTAGATGAACGCCAGCATGCCGCCTCGACCTCAGCAACGCCCGGTACAGTCGCCCAGAATTACGGCACTACAGCTGCACTGTATTTATGCCCATAGCTCCTCAGTGCTCATCGACGCCATACGCCTTCAGCAGCGCCTGCAAGCGGCCATCGGCCAGGTAGCGGCGCACACCCTGCTCGAACAGCTCGACATACCGCCTGTTGTCGCGCAGGGCAGGAGAAAAGGCCAGGTAGATCGGCGCATTCGTCTCGCGACAACCCGCTTCACGCAGGTCGCTGCGATTGTGGCCGAGGGCAGCGAGCCGGTTCTGGATCACCCAGGTGTTCTCGATCAGGGCATCCAGGCGGCCATGCATCAGTTTGCTCAGGTTGAGGTCCAGGGCCTGGTCGCCCGCGGCCCTCTGCACCCGATCATCCTGGCCGTAGTGCGCCTCGATGTAAGCGTTGATCTGCTCGCCGTAGCTGTAGTCGTTGATCACGCCCAGGCGTACCACCGGCAGCGACTCGACGCCACGGTAGTGCCAGGTCGAATCCTGCCGGGTGTAGAAGCAGTTGCGCGACAGCGCCACCGGCGTTTCGGTGAACAGAAAGTCCGGCGCATCCTCGCGGCCGGCGCCCACGGCAGCATCAATTTCACCGCGGCGCACTTCCTGTAGCACCCGCGCCCAGTTGCGCGCCTCGTAGCGCACCTCGATTCCAGACTCGGCGAAGATATCGCGCGCCAGTTCGACGAAGATGCCCGGCTTGGCCGAGCCCGGCTCGCAGTTGACCGGACACCAGATATCGCCAGCGATGGTCAGGGTTTCCCCCTGTGCGGTGCCCACCAGAAAGGCCAGCAGCAGAGCAACGGGATGGAGCAACAGCTTATGACGCAACCGCATGCAGCGACCTCTGGCAGATAGTTGGCACACTTGTACCTCTCTCACCCTTCGCTACGCACCCGCTTCACCGCATCCAGCCAGCCGCTGTAGAGGGTATGGCGATGGCCTTCCGCCATGCGCGGTTCGAAGCGGCGCTGGCGGTGCCAGTGGCTGGCGATCTCCTCCAGGTCACGGTACAGCCCGGCCTGCAGACCGGCCAGGTAGGCCACGCCTAGGGCGGTGGTCTCGGTGACTTCCGGGCGCTCCACCGGCACCCCGAGGATATCGGCGAGGAACTGCATGACCCAGTTGTTCACCACCATGCCGCCGTCTACCCGCAACGCGCTGGGCTCGGCCGCGCCGTCCTGGCGCATGGCCTGGAGCAGGTCGCAGGTCTGGTAGCACACCGACTGCAGGCCGGCGGTGACGATTTCCTTGATCCCGGTATCGCGGGTCAGGCCGAAGATCGCCCCGCGCGCCTTCGGGTCCCAGTACGGCGCACCGAGGCCGGTGAACGCCGGCACCAGATACACACCGCAGGAGTCGCCGGTCTGCTCGGCGAGCAGTTCGCTGTCGCGCGCATCGCTGATCAGCTTGATGCCATCACGCAACCACTGCACCGCCGCACCGGCGACGAAGATGCTGCCCTCCACCGCATAGGTGACCTGGCCATTCAGGCGGTAGCCGACGGTGGTCAGCAACCGATGCTGCGACGTCACCGGCGTGCTGCCGGTGTTCTGGATCATGAAGCAGCCGGTGCCATAGGTACTCTTGACCATGCCCGGCTGGAAGCAGGCCTGACCGATCAGCGCTGCCTGCTGGTCGCCGGCCATGCCCAGCACCGGAATCGCCGCGCCGAGCAGGTCGGGCTCGCAGATGCCGAAGTCGGCCGCGCAATCGAGCACCTCCGGCAGCAGGCTGCGCGGAATGTCGAACAGCTCCAGCAGGGCATCGTCCCACTGCTGGCTGTGGATGTTGAACAGCAGGGTGCGCGAGGCGTTGCTGGCGTCGGTCTTGTGGGATTTGCCGCCGGTCAGGCGCCACAGCAGGAAGCAATCGACCGTCCCGAAACGCAGCTCGCCGCGCTCGGCGCGTTCGCGGGCACCGGGTACGTTGTCGAGGGTCCAGCGCAGCTTGGTCGCGGAAAAATAGGGGTCGATCAGCAGGCCGGTCTTTTCCGCCACCAGCGCCTCATGCCCCGCCGCCTTGAGCCCGGCGCAGTAATCGGCGGTACGCCGGTCCTGCCAGACGATGGCCGGGTGGATCGGTACACCGGTGACGGCATCCCAGACGATGGTGGTCTCGCGCTGGTTGGTAATACCGATGGCGCGGATGTCCTCGGCTTTCAGCCCTTCCTGCTGCAACGCCTCGCGGCAGACCTTGAGTGTGGTCAGCCAGATTTCCTCGGCGTCATGCTCGACCCAGCCGTCTTTGGGGAAGTACTGCTTGAACTCCTGCTGCGCCACCGCCAGCGGCAGGCCCTGGGCACTGAAGACGATGGCACGGGAACTGGTGGTGCCCTGGTCGATGGCAAGCAGGTAGAGAGACATGCAGGTTTTCCTTGTTGTTATGTGTTGTCTCCCCTCTCCCTTCTGGAGAGGGGTTAGCTCACTCGCGGCCGATGGCGGCGAACTGGCCCTGGGTGTGCTCGGCCAGCACCGCGGCACTCAGTTCCACCTCCAGCCCACGCCGGCCAGCGCTGACATGGATGGTCGGCTGCAGACGGGCCGACTCGTCGATAAAGGTGCGCAGGCGCTTCTTCTGCCCCAGTGGGCTGATGCCACCGACCAGATAGCCGGTGCTGCGCTGGGCCAGTTGCGGGTCAGCCATGTCGGCCTTCTTCGCTCCGGCGGCATGGGCCAAGGCCTTGAGGTCGAGGCTGCCGGCCACCGGCACCACCGCCACCAGCAACTCGCCCTTTTCCGTGGCGGCGAGCAGGGTCTTGAAGACCCGCGCCGGGTCCAGGCCGAGTTTTTCCGCGGCTTCCAGACCGTAGGAAGCCGCCTTGGGATCGTGGCTGTAGCTGTGCACCTGGTGCTCGGCCTTGGCCTTTTTCAGCAGATCGATGGCAGGGGTCATGTTCGAATGTGAAAATTTCCTGACAGAATGCGCGTACCTTACCAGACGACCGTGGCGCAGGTGAAAGCCCGTCGGCCACCAGCCCCCCGTTATAATCCCGCGACCGCTAAAAAAGGAACGCCCATGAGCCTCCCGCCGCGCCAGCACAGCATCCTCGAACGCGCCCGCGAGCGCGGCTACGTCAGCATCGATGAGCTGGCCCAGGCCTTTGCCGTGACCCCGCAAACCATTCGCCGCGACATCAACCAGCTGGCCGAACAGGGCCTGCTACGGCGCACCCACGGCGGCGCGGCCAGTGAAGCCTCGAGCACCCAGAACACCGCCTACGCCATGCGCGCCGGTCAGATGCGCGACGAGAAGCAGCGCATCGCCGAAGCCATCGCCGCGCAAATCCCCGACCATGCTTCGCTGTTCATCAACATCGGCACCACTACCGAAGCCCTGGCCCGCGCCCTGCTCGGCCATCAGGGCCTGAAGGTGATCACCAACAACCTGCACGTGGCCGCCCTGCTCAGCGGCAAGGCCGACTTCGAAGTGCTGCTGGCCGGCGGCACGGTACGCGCCGATGGCGGCGTGGTGGGCCAGGCGGCGGTGGATTTCATCCAGCAGTTCAAGGTCGACTTCGCCCTGGTCGGCATCAGCGGCATCGACGAAGACGGCAGCCTGCTCGACTTCGACTACCAGGAAGTGCGGGTTTCCCAGGCGATCATCGACAACGCCCGCCAGGTCTTCCTCGCCGCCGACTCCAGCAAGTTCGGCCGCAACGCGGTGGTGCGCCTGGGTTCGCTGAGCCTGATCGACCAGGTATTCACCGACGCCCCGCCACCCACTGCCATCGCTCGCCTGCTACACGAGCAGAAGATCCAGCTGCACCTTTGCGTGTAGGGCGGGTGCAACCCGCGCTGTCGAATACGCGGGTTTCACCCGCCCTACGGTCCGGACCGAATCCATCGAGGTGACCTGACGCGCGGCCCGTTTCCGGGCTGGCGCGGGCGGCCCGCTTCCACTAGCATATTTTCGGAAACGAACATTAAACCGTTCACTTTGTAACTTTTCGGTATTTCCGCCATGCCCAGCAGCCAGACGCCCCCGCTTGCCGAAATCTATGACCTGGCCGTGGTCGGCGGTGGCATCAATGGCACGGGCATCGCCGCCGACGCGGCCGGGCGCGGCCTCTCGGTGTTCCTCTGCGAACGCGACGACCTGGCCCAGCACACGTCCTCGGCCAGCAGCAAACTGATCCACGGCGGCCTGCGCTACCTCGAGCACTATGAATTTCGCCTGGTGCGCGAGGCCCTGGCCGAGCGTGAAGTGCTGCTGGCCAAGGCGCCGCACATCGTCAAACCCATGCGCTTCATCCTCCCGCACCGCCCGCACCTGCGCCCGGCGTGGATGATTCGCGCCGGCCTGTTCCTCTACGACAATCTCGGCAAGCGCGAAAAACTGCCGGGCTCCAACGGCCTGCGCTTCGGCGCCGGCAGCCCGCTCAAGGCCGAGATCAGCCGCGGCTTCGAATACTCCGACTGCTGGGTCGACGACGCCCGCCTGGTGGTGCTCAATGCCATGGCCGCGCGCGAACGCCATGCGCATATCCACACCCGCACCCGCTGCGTCAGCGCGCGGCGCAGCAAGGGCCTGTGGCACCTGCACCTGGAGCGTAACGACGGCAGCCTGTTCTCCATCCGCGCCCGCGCCCTGGTCAACGCCGCCGGCCCGTGGGTGGCGCGCTTCATCGAAGACGACCTGAAACAGAAGGCGCCCTACGGCATTCGCCTGATCCAGGGCAGCCATATCGTCGTGCCGCGCCTGCACGATGGCGAACAGGCCTACATCCTGCAGAACGAGGACCAGCGCATCGTCTTCGTCATCCCCTGGCTGGAGCGCTTCAGCCTGATCGGCACCACCGACCGCGAATACCAGGGCGACCCGGCGCACGTCGCCATCAGTGCCGAGGAAACCGACTACCTGCTCAAGGTGGTCAACGCCCACTTCAAGCGGCAGCTCAGCCGCGACGACATCCTGCACACCTACTCGGGTGTACGCCCGCTGTGTGACGACGAGTCCGACGAGCCTTCCGCCGTCACTCGCGACTACACCCTGTCGCTGTCCGGCGCTTCGGGCGAAGCCCCGCTGCTGTCGGTGTTCGGCGGCAAGCTGACCACTTACCGCAAGCTGGCCGAAGCCGCCTTGCTGCACCTGGCGCCGACCTTCCCGCGCCTGTGCCCGGCCTGGACCGACAAGGCACCGCTGCCCGGCGGCGAAAACATGGACAGCCGGGATGCACTGGCGGACAAGCTGATCGCCCGCTTCGGCTGGCTGGACCGCGAACTGGCCCAGCGCTGGGTCAGCACCTACGGCAGCCGCACCTGGCGCCTGCTCGATGGCATCAAGCAGCAGAGCGAGCTGGGCGAACACCTGGGTGCCGGGCTGTATGCCCGTGAAGTGGAATACCTGCGTCGCGAAGAATGGGCCCGCAGCGCCGAAGACATCCTCTGGCGCCGCACCAAGCTCGGCCTGTTCATGACCCCGGGGCAGCAGGCGCGCCTGAAGAGCTATCTGCAGGATCAGCCGCACCTGCTGCCTGCCGCCAGCTGAAAGCCCCCTGCCTTTTTTGTAGGAGCCAGCTTGCTGGCGATCCCTGGTCGCGCTGATCGCCAGCAAGCTGGCTCCTACAACAAGCGATCCGCGCGTGCCGGAGCTCACTCCTACAATACGCAGCCCCTCAGCAGTTGCCGATTTGCAGCGCCTACAGCCGGGATGAACCCTCTGCACCCTGCCATTGCGCCACCCGTTCGCCATCCAGGCGATGGGCGCGCAGGTACGGCAGCACCGCCGCCAGCAACGGCTCCTTGAACGCCGTCTGGAAGCGATGGGCCAAGCCCGGAATCAGCTTCAACTGGCTGCCCTGCAGATGCGCCGCCACATGCACGCCGTGCATCACTGGCAGCAACGGGTCGGCCGTGCCGTGCACCACCAGCGCCGGCACCCGCAGGCGATTGAGCAATTCGACCCGGCTCGGCTCGGCGAGGATCGCCAGGATCTGCCGCTGCACACCCTCGGGGTTGAACGCCCGGTCGTAGGAGCGCTCGGCTTCATGTAGCAGTCCCGCCCGATCAGCCGGCACTTGCGGACTGCTCAGGACAGCAAGCAGGTCGGCCTGCTGTTCGATGGCCGCCTCGCGATTGGGCGCCTCGCGCCGCGCCATCAGCCCCAGCAGGCTGGCGCTGGGCGCCGGCAAACCGGGCGCACCGGAGCTGGTCATGATCAGCGTCAGGCTCTCCACCCGCTGCGGCGCCAGGTCGGCCATGTGCTGGGCAATCATCCCGCCCATGCTCGCACCCAGCACATGAAAGCGCTGGACACCCAGCGCATCCATCAAGCCCAGGGCATCGCCGGCCATGTCGCGCAGACTATAAGGAGCACGCACGACTAAACCCAGGCGATAGCGCAGCAACTCGTAGGTCAGGTCCGCCGCTGGCACCGGGCCCTGCCAGGTGGACAGGCCGACATCGCGATTATCGAAACGAATCACCCGAAAGCCCTGCTCGCACAGGCGCGCCACCACTTCGTCTGGCCAGTGGATCAACTGCCCGCCGAGGCCCATCACCAGCAGCAACGCCGGGTCGCCTGCGCTGCCGATACTCTGGTAAGCCAGGCGCACCGAGCCCACGGCGGCCTGCGCAACCGGCGCCTGGACATCACATCGAGAAGCCGCAAGACACGGCAGGCCGCACAGCAGCGCGACCAGTAAGAACAACCCACGCATGAGAAACATCCAGAACGCAGAACCCCAGTGAAGCGCGAGTCTGCGGATGTTTGTACGGGCGCGCTGCCACAGTTCGGTGACAGTTTGATGAAGAGCGCCGAACGGTCGTAGGGTAGTGCAGAGGCAGGTGCGGCGGCGGTGTATCAGGCAGCGCCGTGCGCTCTAGCTCCCCTCGCCCCTCTGGGGAGAGGGGCTGGGGGTGAGGGGGCATGGTCTAAGTGCAAGCCTGAATCTTCGCCCCCTCACCCTAACCCTCTCCCCAAAGGGGAGAGGGAATAAAAGCAGAGCAGCTGGAGTTCAGCCAATAGGTAGCGCGCCCAGACAACACGGCAGGCAAAGCCCTGGCACGCCAGCCCCTAGAGCGACTTATCCTCCGGCTGCTCACGCGGCCAGATCAGGCTGAACTTTGCCCCGCCCAGGGTCGAACTGCGCCCGACGTGGGCGCGGCCGGCGTGCCAGTAGATGATCCGCCGCACGATCGACAGGCCCAGGCCGTGCCCGCCCGAAGCCCGGGTGCGGCTGTCGTCCAGGCGCAGGAACGGCGTGAAAATCCGCTCCCAGGCATCCTCAGGCACACCGGGACCGTCATCCTCGACATCCACCCGGCAGCGCTGGTGGCCGATATGAAAGGACAGCCGCACCCGTGAGTCGGCGTGGCGCAGGGCATTGCTCAGCAGGTTCTGCAAGGCGCGATGCAGGTAACGCGGCTCGGCCTCGACCCAGGCGCCGCTGCCATCGCTGGCCTCGCGCGACTGGCCGCGCTCGACCTGCACGTCAGCGCGCAACGGCGCCAGCTCGCCAATCACCTGGATGATCAACGCGCGCAGGTCCACGCGCTGGTAGTTCAGCTCCGGCGAACCCTGCTCCAGGCGGGCGTAGACCAGCATCTCGTCGACCAGCTTGTCCAGTTCCTGGATGTCGCCATCCATGCCGTCCATGTACTTGCGCCGGGCCTGGTCGGTTTGCGCATCGCCGATCATCTCCAGGCCGAAGCGCAGGCGCGCCACCGGCGTGCGCAGCTCATGGGACACGGCCCGGACCATCTCGCGCTGCACATTGAGCAGACGTTGCAACTGTTCGGCCATGGCGTTGAAGGTGGACGCCAGGCGCCCCACCGAGTCGGCGCCCTGGGTCGGCGCGCGCGCATCCAGTTGCCCCACGGCCAAGCGCGAGGCGGCGCTTTCCAGGCCCAGCAGGCGCCGCTCCAGACGCCGCACCAATAGATAGAGGATCAAGCCCGTCAGGCTCAGGCCCAGCGCCCCGATCAGTACCAGCAACTCGGTGGGATAAGGGTTCATCTGGTAGATCGGCCCGACCTCCAGCACCCAGGGCGTGCCGACCATGCCGGCGATCACGCGGATCGACTCGCCCTCCTTGCCCAGCGCCAGCACCGTGTCGCCCTCATCCACCCGGCGCCGCTGGTCTTCGTCCAGGTCGACCTTTTCCAGCGTCACCAGGCGCAAGTCGAAGCCGAAGCGCTTGGCTTCTTTCAGCGCCGCCAGGCGCTTGGGTTGCTCGACGATGGGGTAGCGCACCAGCTCGTCCATCAACAGGAACACGGTGGCCCGCGCCAGTTGCTCGCTGATCTGCTCGACCTCGGCGGTCAGCACCAGGCGCTGCTCCTTGTCGGCCAGGCTGTAGACCCGTGCCGCGTGAGGCCCGGTTTGCTCCACCAACACCTGGCCACGTAGCAGGCGGGTCTGAGCCCGACCATCCAGTGGCTCGCCATTGAGCGGCTCCAGCGCCAGCGGTACGCCCAGCAGGCGGCTCCAGGTCACCAGCGCTCGACGCCGGTCTACCTCCTCCATGTGCTGCATGGTGTCGGCCATCAGGCGGAAGGTGCCGCGCGCCAGTTGCTCGCGGTACTGGTCGCTGCGCAGGTCGTTGGTCAGCTGCAGCGCACCCACACCGAGCAGCGCCACCAACACCAGGGCGGCGATGATGCCGCCATAGATGCGCAGGAAGATCGAGTTCATTGCAGGGCTTCGGCCGCCTCGGCCACGAACAGGTAACCCTTGCTGCGCACGGTCTTGATCAGGCGCGGGTGTTCCGGGTCGTCACCAATCTTCGGGCGGATGCGCGAGATGCGCACGTCGATGGAGCGGTCCTGGCCGTCGTATTCGATGCCGCGCAGGGCGGTGAAGATTTCCTCGCGGGAAAGAATTCGCCCGGCGTTGGAAGCCAACAGCCAGAGCAGGTCGAATTCGGCGCTGGTCAGCTCGATGCCCTGCTCGCGCAGCCAGGCTTCGCGCATGGCGCTGTCGATCACCAGGGCGCCGAACTGCAGGCGGCGCTGGTTCTCCACCGGCACCTCGGCGCCTTCGCTACGGCGCAGCAGGGCGCGGATGCGCGCCAGCAGCACGCGCGGGCGCACCGGCTTGCACACATAGTCGTCGGCGCCCATTTCCAGGCCGAGCACTTCGTCCATGTCGTCGGTACGCGCAGTCAGCATCAGGATCGGCCCATCGTAACGCCCGCGCACCTTGCGGCAGATGGACAGGCCATCTTCGCCGGGCAGCATCAGGTCGAGCACCACCAGGTCCGGTTGCTCCTTGAGGATGCGTGCCGCCGCCTTGGCCCCATCGGATTCGATGGCCACCTTGAGGCCGTTGCCCTGCAGGTATTCCTGGGTCAGTTCGGCCAGTCGCTGGTCATCTTCGACGATCAGGATTTGCCAGGCTTCTTGCTCCACACACCCTCCGCATGCCGTTCACACCCACTCAACAGGCCGGCATTGTAGCAACGCAATCCAGGCAAAGGCGCTATTGCGGCTGTGCATGGCCATAGCCACCCGCCCTGGCAAAAAAAGCGGCGGCGCGCCTGCATATACCACGCCAAGGCGCCACAGAAAAAACCTACATATTGTGTTTAGCGGGTTGACTAAAAAGTCTGTTTTGCAACCAGAAAAAAAGCCTGGGCCGTGTCGACCAGCGGTATAGATGGGACGATCCCAGTAATCGCGGGGCTTGGCGAAACTTACCCCAAAGTAACCCACAGATTTATCCACAGGCGATCACGTTTTATCGGCTTGCCTTCGCCGGATCACCGCACTATCTTGTATCCCCATCGCGACAAACACCTACATGTTGGGTTTTTACACCGAAATCGACACAAGCACATTTGCCCTAAAACAGTCCACACCTTGAACTGAAAAAGTGCAGATGGCGGCTAAAAAAGACGTTTCAGCTCCACCGCTTCCGGGTAAGCCCCTATACCGCCAGTAGAGCGACGAGGCCTTGCCCATAGTGCCCTCCCCTTGGGGAAGCACCACAACATCTAGTAGTGACGGCCTAACCCCCGGCACAAGACTTCAAGAGCCAGGAAGGCGCTTAGTCGTACCTTCCCAGCCAAGTTTGCAAGTCCCGCGCGCCCAGCCTTACCGCTGTCCGTGTGGCGTTGTTGAAATGGAATGAACGGCGGTACGTCGCGGCACTCAACAGCCAAGCGTCCAACTAATTAAAGCAAGAACACGGAGACCTCCATGCACACCGACACAACTCGCGAGAACCCGCAGGCCGTGGCGCCGCAGGCTGCCGAATCCACCCAGGATCTGGCCGCCACTGCCCCCGGTCAGCTTCGTGTGATCAAGCGTAATGGCACTGTCGTGCCATACACCGACGACAAGATCACCGTGGCCATCACCAAGGCGTTCCTCGCAGTTGAAGGCGGCACCGCTGCCGCCTCGTCGCGCATCCATGAGACCGTTGCGCGCCTGACCGAGCAGGTCAGCGCCACCTTCAAGCGTCGCATGCCGTCCGGCGGCACCATCCACATCGAAGAGATCCAGGACCAGGTCGAACTGTCCCTGATGCGCGCCGGCGAGCAGAAAGTTGCCCGCGACTACGTGATCTACCGCGAATCCCGCTCCCAGGCGCGCAAGACCGACACCGCTACCAGCGACGTCGCCCAGCCGCACCCGAGCATCCGCATCACCCGCGCCGACGGCACTGTGCAGCCGCTGGACATGGGCCGCCTGCAAACCATCATCACCGAGGCCTGCGAAGGCCTGGCCGAAGTCGATGGCGGGCTGATCCAGAGCGAAACCCTGAAGAACCTGTACGACGGCGTGGCCGAGAACGACGTCAACACCGCCCTGGTGATGACCGCCCGCACCCTGGTCGAGCGTGAGCCGAACTACTCCTACGTCACCGCTCGCCTGCTGATGGACACCCTGCGCGCCGAAGGCCTGGGCTTCCTGCAAGTGGCCGACAGCGCCACTCACCACGAGATGGCCGACCTGTACGCCAAGGCCCTGCCGGCCTACATCGCCAAGGGTATCGAGTTCGAACTGCTGAACCCGGTACTGGCCACCTTCGACCTGGAAAAACTGGGCAAGGCGATCAACCACGAGCGCGACCAGCAGTTCACCTACCTGGGCCTGCAGACCCTGTACGACCGCTACTTCATCCACAAGGACGGCATCCGCTTCGAACTGCCGCAAGTGTTCTTCATGCGCGTGGCCATGGGCCTGGCCATCGAAGAGAAGCAGAAAGAAGACCGCGCCATCGAGTTCTACAACCTGCTGTCGTCCTTCGACTACATGGCCTCGACGCCGACCCTGTTCAACGCCGGCACCCTGCGTCCGCAGCTGTCCTCGTGCTACCTGACCACCGTGCCGGATGACCTGTCGGGCATCTACAACGCCATCCACGACAACGCCATGCTGAGCAAATTCGCGGGCGGCCTGGGCAACGACTGGACCCCGGTGCGCGCACTCGGCGCCTACATCAAAGGCACCAACGGCAAGTCGCAAGGCGTCGTGCCCTTCCTCAAAGTGGTCAACGACACCGCTGTTGCAGTTAACCAGGGCGGCAAGCGCAAAGGCGCCGTGTGTGCCTACCTGGAAACCTGGCACATGGACATCGAAGAGTTCATCGAGCTGCGCAAGAACACCGGTGACGACCGTCGCCGCACCCACGACATGAACACCGCCAACTGGATTCCGGACCTGTTCATGAAGCGCGTGTTCGACGACGGCCCGTGGACCCTGTTCAGCCCGTCCGAAGTGCCCGACCTGCACGACCTGACCGGCAAGGCCTTCGAAGAGCGCTACGAGTACTACGAAGCCATGGCCGGCTACGGCAAGATCAAACTGCACAAGACCATCGCCGCCAAAGACCTGTGGCGCAAGATGCTCTCCATGCTGTTCGAAACCGGCCACCCATGGCTGACCTTCAAAGACCCGTGCAACCTGCGCAGCCCGCAGCAGCACGTGGGCGTGGTCCACAGCTCGAACCTGTGCACCGAGATCACCCTGAACACCAACGCCGACGAAATCGCCGTGTGCAACCTGGGTTCCGTGAACCTGCCGAACCACATCGTCGACGGCAAGCTGGACACCGCCAAGCTGCAACGCACCGTCAACACTGCAGTGCGCATGCTCGATAACGTTATCGACATCAACTACTACAGCGTGCCGCAGGCGAAGAACTCCAACTTCAAGCACCGCCCGGTGGGCCTGGGCATCATGGGCTTCCAGGACGCGCTGTACCTGCAGCACATCCCGTACGGTTCCGATGCCGCTGTCGACTTCGCCGACAAGTCCATGGAAGCCATCAGCTACTTCGCCATCCAGGCCTCCTGTGACCTGGCCGACGAGCGTGGCGCCTACGAGACCTTCCAGGGCTCGCTGTGGAGCAAGGGCGTACTGCCGCTGGACTCGCAGCAGATCCTCATCGAAGCGCGCGGCCAGAAGTACATCGACGTTGACCTGACCGAGTCCCTGGACTGGGCCCCGGTACGTGCCCGTGTGCAGAAAGGCATCCGCAACTCGAACATCATGGCCATCGCACCGACCGCCACCATCGCTAACATCACCGGCGTATCGCAGTCGATCGAACCGACCTACCAGAACCTGTACGTGAAATCGAACCTCTCCGGCGAATTCACCGTGATCAACCCCTACCTGGTTCGCGACCTCAAAGCCCGCGGCCTGTGGGACTCGGTCATGGTCAACGACCTGAAGTACTACGACGGTTCCGTGCAGCAGATCGAGCGCATCCCGCAGGACCTCAAAGACCTGTACGCCACTGCCTTCGAAGTGGAAACCAAGTGGATCGTCGACGCCGCCAGCCGTCGCCAGAAGTGGATCGACCAGGCTCAGTCGCTGAACCTGTACATCGCCGGCGCCTCGGGCAAGAAGCTCGACGTGACCTACCGCATGGCTTGGTACCGTGGCCTGAAAACCACCTACTACCTCCGTGCCCTGGCCGCGACCAGCACCGAGAAGTCGACCATCAACACCGGCAAGCTGAACGCAGTATCCAGCGGTGGTGACGAAGGCTTCTCCGCAGCACCGGCCGGTCCGGCCCCGGTACCAAAGGCGTGCGCCATCGACCAACCCGACTGCGAAGCTTGTCAGTAAGCAGGCACGCACGAAGCTGAGCGGCGCCCGCGTCGTTGCCTGACAGGTCGGACCCCATCACGTACAGACGTACGCTCAGGGGCTCCAACCTGCCAGGCGCCTAGCGCTCACTCGCTCAGTTTCGCGCTTGCTGCGTGTTGTTCTTAGGTAAAAGCCACAAGCGACACGGACTGCTTCTAGTCCCCTCTCCCCTCTGGGGAGAGGGCTAGGGTGAGGGGTCAAACCCAACCCACGCACACTCCCCCACACCAGCCCATCGGTGCGGGGCGCCGCCCAGACAGGCGGCAGCGTTTTAGCCTTGCGCGCACACCGCAACGGAACATAATCAGAACCACTGGATACTCATACAGGCCGCACACAACCCGGCCCGATGACCAAGCAGGAGACCACCATGCTCAGCTGGGACGAATTCGATAAGGAAGACGGCGCAGAAGCTGCTGCCGCACCCGCCGCCGCTGTAGTTGGCGCCGCTATCGACAAGCTCGACGACGAAGCCGCCGGTTCCGTACAGGAAGCCCGCGCCGTAGACGCCAACGACTCCGACGCCATCGCTCGCGCCAAGAAAGCCCTGAACGACCTGGACATCCAGGAAGGCCTCGACGACCTGGCCGGCACCAGCGCCCGCGTACACGTCGGCGACAAGCAGATGATCAACGCCCGCGCCGACCTCAACCAGCTCGTACCCTTCAAGTACGACTGGGCCTGGCAGAAGTATCTGGATGGTTGCGCCAACCACTGGATGCCGCAGGAAGTGAACATGAACGCCGACATTGCTCTGTGGAAGAGCAAAGACGGCCTCAGCGAAGACGAACGCCGCATCGTCATGCGCAACCTCGGCTTCTTCTCCACCGCCGACAGCCTGGTTGCCAACAACCTGGTGCTGGCCGTGTACCGCCTGATCACCAACCCCGAGTGCCGCCAGTACATCCTGCGCCAGGCCTTCGAAGAGGCGATCCACACCCACGCCTACCAGTACTGCATCGAGTCGCTGGGCATGGATGAAGGCGAGATCTTCAACATGTACCACGAGATCCCGAGCGTGGCGAAGAAGGCCTCCTGGGGCCTCAAGTACACCCGTTCGATCTCCGATCCGAAGTTCGAAACCGGCACCCCGGACACCGACCGCCAGTTCCTGCGCAACCTGATTGCCTACTACTGCGTACTGGAAGGCATCTTCTTCTACTGCGGCTTCACCCAGATCCTCTCCATGGGCCGCCGCAACAAGATGACCGGCACTGCCGAGCAGTTCCAGTACATCCTGCGCGACGAATCCATGCACCTGAACTTCGGCATCGACGTGATCAACCAGATCAAGATCGAGAACCCGCACCTGTGGGACGCCGCGATGAAGGACGAAGCGACCCAGATGATCCTGCAGGGCACCCAACTGGAAATCGAATACGCGCGTGACACCATGCCGCGCGGCGTACTGGGCATGAACGCGGCGATGATGGAGGACTACCTCAAGTTCATCGCCAACCGTCGTCTGACCCAGATCGGCCTGAAAGAAGAGTACCCAGGTACTTCCAACCCGTTCCCGTGGATGTCGGAGATCATGGACCTGAAGAAAGAGAAGAACTTCTTCGAGACGCGGGTTATTGAGTATCAGACTGGTGGGGCGTTGAGCTGGGATTGATTCCTGGGTCAAGACCACTAGGACAGATTAGAAACGCTTTGCCGAGAATGGATGTTCGGGGTAGCGAGAGAAACTAAAAGCCCCGCCTAGTGCGGGGCTTTTTATTGCAAGAGCAACCAGAGTCAGCCCACCGCACAGCATCACCAACTTACCAATGGAACCAGCATGCAGAACGTCACAGAGAGCATCATATTGGGAATTGTTGCTGGCCTATTAACCTCAGCTGTACTTCTAATAACAAAAAGCATAATTATAAATATCCTCCTACCCCTATACCGCCAATTTATGTATAGAGGAATCCACATAAATGGCACATGGCACCACATTAACTCCAGCCAAAAGCTATTACTGGAGCTAAAGCAAAACTGCGAGAAACTCAGTGGAAAAGCTACCCTCCAATGGATCAGCTCCAACAATCACTTTCACATTGAATCAATTAGAACATTTGACGTCAGCGGCTGCCTTGAAACCAGATTTATAACTCTTACCTTCCGGCACACCGACAGATCTCGCCTCGGAATAATTACATGCCTACTTCAGGTCGATGGGGACGGAACCATCTTAAGCGGGCAGCGCTGCTGGTATGCACCACTAGCAACAAAAATAAACTCAGGCGGCATTCGACTTTACCGTGACGAACGGCGCGCACTTGATGCAGCGCCCAGACCCGCAGAGCAATACCAGACAGATGAAACGAATGAGTCATACGAATCATATGACGCAAACGAACTCAACGACATATATACAGAAATAGAAGACGCTGAACTCTATGAAGAAGCTGATGCAACCGAAACAGGTAAGCAAATAAACCCGAAAAAACAGGAAAATAATGTCTTCGAAGATCGGTAAGAAAAAGGAACTAACGAACTCCCCAAACACCCGAGCTGAACGCCCCATCCATTTTCGCCCTTACGGCGAGTCACTTTAATCGTTCCCACGCTCCGCGTGGGAATGCAGCCCTCGACGCTCCAGCGTCCACCCGCCAGCAACTACACGCCGGAAGCCACGTAGCGACGCAGAGCGTCGCGGGCTTGCTACCACGCTGGAGCGTGGGAGCCATCAGACCGTCAGGCAACTCCAATCGCCCCTTTCAGGAGGCCGAACGGAATCGTTGCGTAAGGGGTTGAGCGACATGGATGTCGCGAGAGCGCCGATGGGCCAGGGATGGCCCTTCGGCGCGGGCCCCTGGAGCAAGGATGGAGTGAGGGAAGTCTGGCGCAGCCAGACCCGGATGCAGGGGCGCAGACCTTTTGGTTCCTTTTGGGGCGTTTGCCAAAAGGGACTCGCCGTGCGAGGCGAAACCTGTAGCCCCAGCCGAGGAAAGCGCCGCGCTTGCACTCAGAACCGCAAAGCCAACACCACAACGGTGTTCGGCAAGTAGCTGGATATCCACGGCGGAAAACGCTTCGCGGTTTTCCACCCTACGCGGGGTGGCTTTTGTAGGGTGGACAACGCTCTGTTTACCCACCATCGGCGCCACACGGGACATCCGACTCAACTGAATCCACGCTCTTCGCCCTTACGGCGAGTCACTTTCTCTTTGCACGCGCAAAGAGAAAGTAACCAAAGAGAAAGCGCGCCCGACATCCGGGTTTCGCTGCGCGAAACTTCCCTCGCTCCGGCGCTGTTCCGAGGGTCGTCACGAAGGGCCATCCCTGGCCCATCGTTCCTCATTTGGCATCCATGCCAAATGCCCCTCTCCACAGCGCCTCCACTCGGCCTCCTGACGGGGTTCGGGCTCCGCGTTGCTTGAGGCTTGTGTCTTTCTTGCTTGCTGTTGCCACTGCGCTTCCCACCTCTGGATTCCCGCCTTCGCGGGAATGACGGGGTAGAAAAGAGGAGTCGTGGTCCCTCTTCCGTCATTCCCGCGCAGGCGGGAATCCAGTGATGCAGTAGAGCGATGCAAAGCTGATGCGCCTACGCCCCACTATCAGGCAACACCAATCGCCCCTTTCAGGAGGCCGAACGGAATCGTTGCGTAAGGGGTTGAGCGACATGGATGTCGCGAGAGCGCCGATGGGCCAGGGATGGCCCTTCGGCGCGGGCCCCTGGAGCAATGATGGAGTGAGGGAACCCCGCCGCAGGCGGGGCCGGATGCAGGGGCGCAGACCTTTTGGTTCCTTTTGGGGCGTTTGCCAAAAGGGACTCGCCGTGCGAGGCGCAACGGAGCGAAGCGAAGTAACAGCCGCAGGCTGGCCCGAAGGGCGAGCACAGCGAGTAAACCTGTAGTTCCCGCCGAGGAAAGCGCCGCGCTTGCACTCGACCTACGAGCCAGGATTGCTTGATCGCTCCCACGCCCTGTGTGGAAGTGCAGCCCTCGACGCTCCACCGCCCACAATTCCAACCACGCAGAGCAGCCATCTGGCGACTAGGTTTACCTCAGCCACTAAAACCTCCGCCCACAACTCAAACAGGCAAAGGCTCGTTATGACCAAAAAAATAGACCTGACGATCACCCACGATTACCTCAATCCGTTTGCCTCGCCAGACACCCCCAAGCTGAGCCCCGAGCTGACGGACTACCTGTCGGACAGCGCCTGGTACCACCCCGAGCTACTCCTGCAGATCAACTGCCCGGAAGATGAGCGAGAACGCCTGCAGCAAGCCATCAGCAATACCTTTGCGGAAAAGAGCGAACAACTCAGAGGGGATATCCGCACCCAGCGGCTAGTCGCGCTGACGCTGCTGGGCCTGGCACTCGCCCTGGTGCTGGCAGGCACAGCTCTGGGTATTGAAGGCACCATCCCGGTGGGCGTTGTGACGGTCACCGCGTGGATGCTGCTCTGGCGCAGCGCAGAAATATTCTTCCTGGATATCCGCAGCGTTAACCGGGAGCTGCGCAAGTACCAGCGCATCGCCAACGCATCCAAGCAGTTTTGATTGCGCTTGATCGTTCCCACCAAGCCACCCGTGGGAACGATCAGCCGGTAAACCCGCACTGTCTCGCCTTCCCGGCAAACGCTCGAACCTCAGCTGCGTGGCCTATGGCAGCGCCATATCCTCACCAGCCGCCTGCATCTGATCGAACACCTCTTCCATCCTCTGCAACAGCAGCGGCGCGTCGGAGCTTTTGCGGGAAACGATCAGGCGGATGGGCAGGCTCTCCACGGTGACGTAGGGCAGCGGCGGCTGGCCTGTCCTCTTGAGCACCTGATCGATCGGGAGCTGGTAGTCCAGCAGGTAGTCGCCACGCTGGCGGCGAAGCAGCTCCAACGCCGCCTCGCGATGATGGGTGCGCAGTTGCGTGATCTCCCGTGCCGGGTCCAGCAGCAGCTCCCGGGTATGCGGCCAGTAGCTGTAACCGCTGAGCATGATCATCACCTTGCCGGCCAGATCATCCGGCACCTTGGGCGCTGGCGTGTCGGGACGGTAATACAGGTTGAGCCTGACCTCGGCCAGCGGGCGATCCGACTCCAGGACGTGGCCCTTGAGCTCCTGCTTGTTGGGGGCTCCGGCCCAAAGGTCGACACGGCCTTCACGCAGTTCGTTGTACAGCCGCGCGATCGGCATGGCGCGGAACTGCGGCGTGTAGCCAGCGCGCTGCACCATGCGCGTCAGCAGGTCGAACAGCGGCCCCTCCGTGCGTCCGTCAGGCGTGGTGTAAATGGATGGGGGGAAATCGTAATAACCCACGGTCACAACTGGCAGATCCGCACGACAAAAGCCGCTGATCAATGCCAGTAGAAGCACTGAATATCTGAGCGTCAACATACGTCCCACACCTTACTGCTAGATCTTATTTTTAGGGGGGTGTCGCATAACCCATCGCTTGGACAGGCGTGTAACAAAGCACTTCGTACAACCTCAGTAGCGCGGATTCCACAGGCATGGAAAACACGCTGCGCCTTCTACCCTACTGCCACCTGCCAATGGAACAACGCGGCATGGCCGGCACAGCAGCGCGCTTTGATCCTCCCACAAGTCTGTGGAGCCTGCCACTCGCTGCGCGGATCATTGCCTGCTCGCAAGCCTCATAGCGGCACAAGCGGGCTTGCTGCATGTCGGCCGGGGCTTGGTGATGCGCAGCGGCGCTGGCTGCGTGCCCCTGCAGAGCGTGCAAGCAGTCGAACTCGGGGCGTGATGGGCTGGTAAACGCTGCGCGGGTTCCACCCTACGGCTGTTCCACCACCGTTCTGCATAGCCGGTCACCCAGCCTGGCATGCAGATGCCTTACCCTGAGCCGACCCACTTCGAGCCAGGCAACGATGAACGACAGCGGCAGCTTCATCCTCTTCCTCGTCACCCAGTTCCTGCTGCCTTTTGGCTTGGGCTACCTCTATTGCCGGAACAAGGGCATCCCCACCGACTCTTGGCGTGCAGGCGGTATTTACCTGATTGCCCTGTCGGCGGCGATGCTGCTTTTCATCGGCCTTCTCGGCCTGCCCACCCATGTGAAAAACGTCGGCTTCGTCACCAACCGATCCATGGGTTTGACCTGCGGCGCCATCGGCATGGTCGGCGGTATCGTGATGGGCGTTCTGGCGCGGCGCTTCGAGGGCACCGCAGCGCTCGACCTAACCGCCTCAGGAACAGCGCGCATGGATATCCGCTTACTGCCACTTACCGAATTCCACAGCGTCTATTTCTTCCGGATGATCACCCTCGCCATTCTCGTGTTACTCGGTGGTTTCACCCTGTTCCACCTGACGGCCACACCACTCTCCGAAATAACCGTGGTGGCGCTATGCGTGTTGCTCATGGCGTGGCGTTTCACGGTGGAATGGCTGCGGGTCGGAAAATCCGCGCCGGCCTTTATTCACAACGATGAACTGGTGGTGTCCAGCGCCGACGGCCACCGCCAGATTCCGCTGACGAAGATCCGCTCAATCACCTCCCGGCACAGCCTCTTCATGGTCCGGCGCTACCGCTCATGGAGCGAGCACCTGGCATTCCTGCAGCTCACGCTGCACAGCGGAGAGCGCATTCACACGCTAGCCGAAAGCGCCGTACTGGAATTTCCCGCCGGCAAGCAGACCTTGAGTGCGCTGCGCACCGCCGTACTGGACGCCAAGACGAAAAGCCTCAGCACGCAGCAGCCAGCCAGCACTCGCTGATCGCCCGCGCCCTCCCGCCAGCACCTAGAAACGTTCGAACGGTCGATACCTCGCCCGATTACCCCTGTGCTATATCAGCTCGGCTATCGACCACTATCAGGCGAGGCGACTACCAGGTGAGACGGTGCCTGCCTGAGCCACGATTGAGCCGAATAACAACAAGGGAACGAGCAGATGAACTACTCAGCAATTGATTGGCAGCTCGACGATGGCCTGCTGAAACTGACCCTCAACCGCCCCGAGCAGATGAACGCGTTCACCATCGAAATGGCCAATGAACTGGAGCACGCCTTCAACCGCGCCAGCCTGGACGATGAGGTGCGCGTCATCCTGGTCACCGGGGCGGGCCGCGCGTTTTGCGCGGGCATGGATCTGTCGAAAGAAGGCAACGTCTTCGGCCTGGACGAAAGCCTGACCCCCAGCCTGGCGGACATGCACGAACAGCTCGATGCGCCAGACATCCATGCTGGCGTGCGCGACACCGGTGGCCGCGTGACACTGGCCATCCAGGCCTGCCGCAAGCCGGTGGTGGCCGCCATCAATGGCGCGGCGGTCGGAATCGGCGCCACCATGACCCTGGCGATGGATTTTCGCCTCGCCTCGGAAAAAGCCCGCATCGGCTTCGTCTTCGGCCGCTTGGGTATCGTCCCTGAGGCCTGCTCAAGCTGGTTTCTGCCGCGTATCGTCGGCCTGCAGCAAGCGCTGGAATGGGTCTACACCGCCGACATTTTCGACGCCCAGGAAGCCCTGCGCGGGCGCCTGGTGCGCTCGGTGCACGCACCGGAAACGCTGCTGCAAGAGGCTGAAGCCTTCGCCCGCCGGCTGGTGCAGGATCGCTCGCCCGCCGCCACCGCGCTCAGCCGGCAGATGCTCTACCGCAACAGCGCGCAAGCCCATCCACTGGAAGCACACCGCATCGATTCGCTGGCGATGTTCTACACCAGCATCGCTGACGGCAAGGAAGGTGTGGCCGCGTTTCTGGAAAAACGTGCACCGCGCTTCACCTCAAAAGCCTCCAGCCTTCCGCCGTTCTATGACGAATGGACGGCCGACGCTGTCGGGAAGCAGGACTAGAACCGCATGCTGATAGCCCCCACGCTGGAGCGTGGGGGCTATCAGAAAGATGGGCTGGCTGAAAGAGCAGCTCGCGGTCCGTTACCGGCTCAACTCGTACACGCACATATTGACCGTCGCGGCCAGGTTCAGCGATTCGATGACGCCACAGCCGGCAATCGTGAAGGGCTGGGCGTTGAGCGCAGTCAGTTGCTCGCGCGGCACACCGCGGGCTTCGTTGCCGAACAGGTAGCAATCGAACGCCTTGAAACTGGCCGACTGCAGGCTGTCGCCGTGCATGTCCAGGCAAGCGATGCGCTCGAAGCGCGTGGACAAGGATTCCAGCTGCACATCCAGTTCCATGGTCGTATGGAAAATCGCGCCCATGCTGGAGCGCACCACCTTGGGGTTGTACGGGTCGACGCTGCCGGGGCTGAGCAGGCAGCGGAAGTTACCGAACCAGGCCAGGGTACGCAGGATGGTGCCGAGGTTGCCCGGGTCCTGGATCTCGTGCAGGTAGATGGCGCGCTCGCTGGACGCGGCAGCCGGCGCGGCCGTTGGCAGCATCGGTACCAGGGCGATGATGCCCTGCGGCGTTTGCGTGTCGGCGATCTGCGCCATCTGCCGGTCGCTGATCACATGGGTCTTGAATGTGCTTTGCCAGTGCTCGTAGGCACCCGTCACATACAGCTCGCTGCGCTGCAGCTGCGGGTTGTGCAGGGCCGCCTTCTGCAGTTCAAGAATCAGGTGCTCGCCCTCCACCAGAAAATGACCGAACTCGGCCCGGTACTTTTTCTGCTGCAGCTTTTTGATGTCGTCGAGTTTCATCAATACGGCGCTCAGTGGCTCAGTTCAGCCAGCATCGACTTGGCCAGCGCTTCGGCAACCTTGATGCCATCCACGCCTGCCGAGAGGATGCCGCCCGCATAACCAGCGCCTTCACCGGCCGGGTACAGGCCTTTCAGGTTGAGGCTTTGCAGGGTCTCGTTGTCGCGGGTGATGCGCAGCGGCGAGGAGGTGCGGGTTTCGATGCCGGTGAGCACGGCGTCAGCGCGATCGAAACCGCGGATCTGCTTGCCGAAGGCCGGCAGCGCCTCGCGGATGGCCTCGATCGCATACGCCGGCAGCGAGGGGGCCAAGTCGCCCAGGCGTATGCCGGGTTTGTAGGAGGGTTCCACCTCGCCCAGCTCGCTCGATGGAACGCCGCGAATGAAGTCGCCGACCAGTTGCGCCGGCGCACAGTAGTCGCTGCCGCCCAGTTCATAGGCGAGGGACTCCAGGCGCTCCTGGAACTCCACGCCGGCCAGCGGGCCGCCGGGGAAGTCCTGCTCCGGGTTGATGCCGACGACGATGCCGGCATTGGCATTGCGTTCGTTGCGCGAGTACTGGCTCATGCCGTTGGTCACCACGCGTTCCGGTTCGGAGGTCGCCGCCACCACCGTGCCGCCTGGGCACATGCAGAAGCTGTAGACGGCCCGGCCATTCTTGGCGTGATGCACCAGCTTGTAGTCGGCGGCGCCGAGTTCCGGATGGCCGGCGTATTTGCCCAGGCGGGCCTGGTCGATCAAGCCTTGCGGGTGTTCGATGCGGAAGCCCACGGCAAACGGCTTGGCCTCCATGAACACGCCCTGGCGGTGCAGCATGCGGAAGGTATCGCGCGAGCTGTGGCCCAGCGCCAGCACCACATGGCGACTGCGGATGGTTTCGCCGCTGGCCAGCACCACGCCTTCAAGCTGCCCGTCATTGATCTGCAGATCGGTGACCTTGCTCTCGAAGCGCACCTCGCCACCGAGGGCGATGATTTCCTCGCGCATGGCGGCGACCACGCCGGTGAGGCGGAAGGTACCGATATGCGGCTTGCTCACGTACATGATCTCGTCCGGCGCGCCGGCGCGGACGAACTCGTGAACCACCTTGCGGGCGTAGAACTTGGGGTCCTTGATCTGGCTGTAGAGCTTGCCGTCGGAGAACAGGCCGGCACCGCCCTCGCCGAACTGCACGTTGGACTCGGGCGTCAGGACCTTCTTGCGCCACAGGGCCCAGGTGTCCTTGGTGCGGGCCCGCACGTCCTTGCCGCGCTCCAGCACGATGGGCTTGAAACCCATCTGCGCCAGCAGCAGCGCGGCGAACAGGCCGCAGGGGCCGAAGCCCACCACCAGCGGCCGCTCGCTCAGATCAGCCGGCGCCTGGCCGACGGAATAGTAGTTGGTGTCCGGCGCCGGGCGGACATTGTGGTCATCGGCGAAGCGCGACAGCACGGCCGCCTCGTCGCGAACGTCCAGATCGATGATGTAGATGAACAGGATGACGCTGTTCTTCTTGCGGGCGTCGTAGCTGCGCTTGAACACGGTGAAGTTCAGCAGGTCGGCGTCGCTGATATCCAGGCGCTTGAGGATGGCCTGGCGCAGCTCATCGGCGGAGTGATCGAGGGGCAGGGACAGTTCGTTGATGCGAATCATGGCGGTAATCCTGGCCGGTGACTCCGGCAAAGGAAGCAACTGAGGGTGGGGTAAGGTGGCAATTGTAGCCGCCACCGCCCGCCCCTGTCAGGCCTGGCCCGCCGCCCGGCGGAAGGCGCCCTGCCGGTCGGCGCCGCGCGCTCCCTGCCCTGCGATTTAACCTGCGCCCTGTTATCGGCCTATAATCGCCACCACTTTGCGGCCAACTGCTTGCCCCCTGCGCCGCTCCTCACCTTGATTTTTCTGGTTGGCCCACTCATGAAACGCTCCAAAAGCAGCAGCCGCTGGCTGAATGAACACGTCAACGACCCCTACGTAAAGCGGGCTCAGAAGGACGGCTTGCGTTCCCGCTCCAGCTACAAGCTGATCGAGCTGAACGAGAAGGACAGGCTGATCCGCCCCGGCATGCTGCTCATGGACCTTGGCTCCGCCCCTGGCGGCTGGTCACAAGTGGCTGGCAAGCTGGTGGGCGAAAAGGGCCGGGTGGTAGCCACCGATATTCTGCCGATGGACCCGCTGGATAACGTCGACTTCATTCAGGGCGACTTTACCGACGACGCGGTGTTCCAGCAGCTGCTCGACCAGCTCGACGGCCGCCAGCCCGACCTGATCGTCTCCGACATCGCGCCCAACCTCAGCGGCGTTGCGGTGGCCGATCAGGCGTCCTCGATGTATCTGGTCGAGCTCACCCTCGACATGGTCCGCAAAGTGCTCAAGCCCAATGGCAACTATGTGGTCAAGGTCTTCCAGGGCGAAGGTTCCGACGAGTTCCTGCGCGACGTACGCACCTCGTTCGAGAAGGTGGTCGTGCGCAAGCCAGCAGCATCGCGCCCGCGCTCGAACGAGGTGTACCTGGTGGCGAAAGGGTTCAAGGGATAAGTCATCCAGCTCGCGCGCGGGCTGCGTGACGCCGGGCGCGCATTGCAATGCCGCCCATCCAGACGCCCAACGGGCATGCCCCGGAGCCAGACCCTCGATGTTCACCCTCGTACAACTGGACAACCCACCGCCAGAGTCCCTGAAAAGCCAGGTTCTGCAGATGGTGGTGGACTACTTCAGCGATATCAGCCCGGCACCGCTGACGCCCAGCAACCCCCTCTACCAGTTGTACCAATACGTGATCGGCTACGAGGTGCATCTGTACCTGCAAGCCATGGATGCGGCGCTGGATAGCAGCGCACGGCTGATCCTGGCCCTGGATGATGACGATCCCTCCCAGGTGCTGGGCTTCGCCCTCTTCCTGCCGGCCAAGGATGATCCCGAGGCCTGCACCCTGGCCTACATGGCCGTCGGCGCCAGCCACCGCCGTCACGGCATCGCCCGCGCCATGCTGCAGCACATGACCAGGCAACGCCCGCATGCCGAACTGGCCTGCGTGGCAGGCAAAGTGCCGACCTTCGAGGCCATGGGCTTCCAGGTGCTGGCCGCGCGCGGAGCGCAGGTGCTGATGAACACCCGCAATCACAGTTCGGACGGCCTGGTCGCCGTGCAGGACCTGGCGCCGATCTTCCAGTCCAAGGAAGTCCGGCAGATCCACGCCTACCTGCTCAAGCAGAACGGCAACAAGGCCATGAGCGACGCGGAGAAACAGCGCGACCGCCTGCTCGACCAGATGGCCCGCCAGGCCCAGGCATTGGTGGACGAGCGCCTGCGCCTGCACTGAGCCAGCTCCCTACTTCGCAGCACTACAGACCGGGCAACAGACCGCTAGGCACCTCAGGGTGCCACCCTCCCCCTTGCCCGTTACAATGCGCACCTTGACCGTGCCACGCCTGATAAAGAAGAAACCACCATGTCTCTGCCCAAGCACCATCTGGAACTGCTCAGCCCTGCCCGCGACGTAGCCATCGCCCGCGAGGCCATCCTGCATGGGGCCGATGCCATCTATATCGGCGGGCCGAGCTTTGGCGCGCGGCACAACGCCTGCAACGAGGTCAGCGATATCGCCGGTCTGGTGGAGTTCGCCCACCGCTACCACGCGCGGGTGTTCACCACCATCAACACCATCCTGCATGACGACGAGCTGGAGCCGGCACGCAAACTGATCCACCAGCTCTACGACGCCGGTGTCGATGCGCTGATCGTGCAGGACCTGGGCGTGATGGAGCTGGATATTCCGCCCATCGAGCTGCACGCCAGCACCCAGACCGACATCCGCACCCTGGACCGGGCCAAGTTCCTCGACCAGGCCGGGTTTTCCCAACTGGTGCTGGCGCGCGAGCTGAACCTGCAGGAAATCCACCAGATCGCCGCCGCCACCGACGCGGCCATCGAGTTCTTCATCCACGGTGCGCTGTGCGTGGCCTTCTCCGGCCAGTGCAACATCTCCCACGCGCACACCGGGCGCAGCGCCAACCGCGGCGACTGCTCGCAGGCCTGCCGCCTGCCCTACACCCTGAAAGACGACCAGGGCCGCGTGGTGGCGTTCGAGAAGCACCTGCTGTCGATGAAGGACAACAACCAGAGCGCCAACCTGCGCGATCTGGTCGAAGCCGGCGTGCGCTCGTTCAAGATCGAAGGGCGCTACAAGGACATGGGCTACGTGAAGAACATCACCGCCCACTACCGCAAGGAACTCGACGCCATCCTCGAAGACCGCCCGGACCTGGCCCGCGCCTCAAGCGGCCGCACCGCGCACTTCTTCCTGCCCGATCCGGACAAGACCTTCCACCGCGGCAGCACCGACTACTTCGTCACCGAGCGCAAGGTTGACATCGGCGCCTTTGACTCGCCGACCTTCACCGGACTGCTGGTTGGCCAGGTGGAAAAGGTCAACAAGCGCGACCTGATTGCCGTCACCCATGAACCGCTGTCCAACGGTGACGGCCTCAACGTGCTGGTCAAACGCGAGGTGGTGGGTTTCCGCGCCAACATCGCCGAACTTAAAGGCGAGTTCGAGGAAGACGGCGAGAAGCGCTATCGCTACCGCGTCGAACCCAACGAGATGCCCGAGGGCATGTTCCGCCTGCGCCCCAACCATCCACTGAACCGCAACCTCGACCACAACTGGCAGCAGGCGCTGCAGAAGACCAGCGCCGAGCGCCGTATTGGCGTGCGCTGGAAGGCCGAACTGCGCGAAGCGCAGCTGCAGCTGACCGTCACCAGTGAGGAAGGCATCAGTGCGCAGGCCACTCTGCCCGGCCCCTTCGGCCCGGCCAACAAGCCCGAGCAGGCGCTGGATGGCCTGCGCGATCTGCTGACCCAGCTCGGCACCACCGAATACCACGCGCAGGACGTGGCGCTGGACGCCCCGCAAGCCTTCTTCGTGCCCAACTCGCAGCTCAAGGCCCTGCGCCGCGAAGCCACCGAGGCGCTCACCGCTGCCCGCGTGGCCGCCCACCCACGTGGCGGGCGCAAGGCGGAAACCACCCCGCCGCCGGTGTATCCCGAGTCGCACCTGTCGTTCCTGGCCAACGTGTACAACCAGAAGGCTCGCGACTTCTACCATCGCCACGGCGTGCAACTGATCGACGCGGCCTACGAGGCCCACGAGGAAACCGGCGAGGTGCCGGTGATGATCACCAAGCACTGCCTGCGCTTCTCCTTCAACCTGTGCCCCAAGCAGGCCAAGGGCGTCACCGGCGTGAAGACCAAGGTCGCGCCAATGCAGCTGATCCACGGCGACGAAGTGCTGACCCTGAAATTCGACTGCAAACCCTGCGAGATGCACGTGGTCGGCAAGATGAAAGGCCACATCCTCGACCTGCCTCATCCTGGCAGCGCCGCCACCCAGGTGGTCGGCCACATCAGCCCGGACGACCTGCTCAAGACCATCCGCAACAAGCCGGGCTACAGCCACTAACCGGCCGCTCTCGTAGGGTGGGTCACGCTTTATCGACCCACCGGACTGAGCACGGATGGATGTCATGTCCGCCCGCCACTGTCCCCGCTGCTAGTACAGCGTCAGCAGCAACCCCGTCAGATACAGCCCCATACCAAAGACCAGATGAGTGACCAGCGCCCGCAACCGTACCTGGCGCGGGTTTGCTGTGCGCGCCGCGGCGATACCCATGCCAAATCCCGGCTGCATCAGCAACAGCGGCGCGGCCACCGTCAGCCCACCGAACAGCAACGCCGGTAATGGTGTCGGCTGCTGTAGCCACTGGCTTGCGGCCAACAGCACAAACGCTCCCGCAAAAAACATCCCGATCAAGTAGTGGAAGGCCCAACCCAACGCCCGTTCACCCGCCACCGGCGGCGCCTTACCGATCGCCGCATGGCTGAATTGTCCGTGGCGCATATGCCCGAGCCAGCGCCCGACCAGCGCATAGTCCAATGAAGCGATACCGAAAACGCGCCGACGCAGCAGCGCCCACAGGTCCATTACCAGTGTCGCCCCGAGACCCAATAACGCTACCTGTACGATCATCTCGACTGTCATACCCACATCCACCTACTCTGTCTGAAAGGCCTTTATCAGTAGCCTGCCAGTTCAAGTCGACTTGAGGTCAAGCATGAAAGAGATGGATATCGGCAAGGTCGCGCGCTGGTCCGGGCTGCCGGCGTCGACACTGCGTTACTACGAGGAAAAAGGGCTGATCCGCTCCATCGGCCGCAACGGGCTCAAGCGGGTATTCAACGAGTCGGTGATCGAACGCCTGTCGCTGATCGCCCTGGGCCGCGCGGCCGGTTTTGCCCTGGACGATATTGCCGGCATGTTGGCCAGCGATGGCCAGCTCGCCATCAACCGCGCCCAGCTACAGGAACGCGCCGACCAACTGGATCGCACCATCAAACGGCTCAGCGCAGTACGCGACGGCCTGCGCCATGCCGCCACCTGCCCCGCAGAAAGCCACCTGGAATGCCCCAAGTTCCGGCAGTTGATGAGCCTGGCCGCCAAAACCGCAGCCAAGGGCCGCGCTCACTCAGCACTGAGCATCCGCAACTAAGCATCTCGATCTTGCGGATCTCGAAGTCGCGGCGCAGATAGCCCATGCGCCGCACATTGAACTCACGCATGTGCGGCAGGTCGCCGTGCGCCGCCAGATGCATCCTTCGATGCCCATACCTCGAAGAAGATAAACAGGCTCGTGCCCTGGGCGTCACGTAGCATGGGGTATTGGATGCAATTCCGCTCAGGCTTGGCATGGGGTGCTCTGCCGACCTTTCCTTGCAACGACTTGATGAATGTGCCGAATATCGAGCGCGATCTGGCGCGTTACAAGCAGCACCTAGCCGAAATATTGAAGATCGGCTAAGCCTACGATGCACAGCGCCCACTGCGGTGCTACGCCGCTTCACCTTCATACCTCCTTGCGCTAGCCTTGCGACCACTTTTCGCAAGGACGCCGCCATGCAACAGGACCTCCAGCCTCACCCCCTCGCTAAGCCCATCCGCCGCCTGACCATCGCGGCCTGGGTAATAGCTGCCGTGTTGCTCTTGAACACCCTGGCACCCTATGCCGTCATGTTGTTCCCTCAGCTCTATGTCAGCCAGGCGAAAGAGATCGAAGAGTCTCTCAACAAAACACTAGGTAAAGAGGAGTTCAGCGTCGACGCCAAAGCCCTCTCCGAGAAGCAAAAATTCAACACCATCCCTGGTAATCAATTCCATGCCATGCCATTGGACGAAAAAATCATTCACGCCAGCGCAATCGCTCTAACCCGCATTGAAAAGACCAGCGACGGGAAGCAGCGACAGGTTATTCAGGAGTTTCTGAAAAAAGCTCCTGGTGTAACCATCTATAACGAGGTGGGCAGCGAGTTCCAAAGCCGCTATGTCGGTAACGATGAAATGGACTACGGAGACGGCGCCATTGTCTTTTTTCTAGGTTCTCCAGCCAGAGCAATCTCTTGGTCCTACTTCAGTGGCGATCGCGTCGATAGCCTCGAAAGGATTCCACTCTCACTACTGCGCGAGAAATGCAAAGCGGCTCAAGGCGCGCCAAACAGCGCCGTCCAGTAGATCCCCGCATCACTTTTGGGGTCGACCGCATAGGCCGCGCCCAGCTCGCTGAATTTCGGGTTCATCAGGTTGGCGCAGTGCCCCGGGCTGGCCAGCCAGCCGTCCACCACTTTGCGCGCGCCGTCCTGGCCGGCGGCGATGTTTTCGCCGATCTGCTGGCCGCCATAGCCGGCAAGCTCGGCCCGATCTCCCGGCGTGCGGCCGTCGCGGTCGCGGTGGGCGAAGTAGTTGCCGTTGGCCATCGCCCGGCTGTGGCTCTCTGCCGCGCCGGCCAGCGTGGCGTTCCAGGCCAGCGGCGCAGTGGCGGCAAAGGGTTGGGCGCCGCACGTTTGCGCTTGCCCGCGCACCGCGTTGATCTGTTCGAGCAGCTTCTGCCCTTCCGCCTGCCAGTCACCCAGACGGCCCAGCAGCGGTCGTGCCAGGACGATGCGCCAGTCGCGGCCATCGCGGCTGACGCCGATATCGACGAACTGCGGGTCGAGCACCACCTGGCAGAAGCTTTCCTGTAGGGCGGTCATGGCTGACTTGGCATCACGCGGGCCGGACAGGCTGATCGATTGCACATTGACCATCGGATACGCCGCACGGGCCAGCGCCTGCTGCAAATCTCCAGCCCCTGCCACCGGCAGGGCCAGGCGTGGGTCAGCCGCCAACGCCGGCAGCTCCTCGGAGGCCTGCCCGGCGCAGCGCTGCACCTGGCTGCGGTAGGCGTTGAGCGAGTCGATCAGTTGCGCTTCCTCGGCCGCGCCGGCAGTGCTGGCAAACACCAGGGCGAACGCCAGGCCGGTGAGACGCAAAACGGATGAGATGGTGCGCATGGAAAGCTCCCTGGATCTGAATCGCCCCATGATGCGCGATTCCGTAGGTTTTCGTCTTGCCGCGCGATATGCGATCAGCGCTTGGGCCACTCGGCCGCTTCCCACGCGCAATCGCGCCCGCCAGGTATACTGGCGCCCTTCCCCTTTCTGGCTCGCCGTGAAACGTCATGACTTCCAAACCTTCTGATTCGTCCACCGAAGCCAGCACGGCCGACAACGACACGCTCGACGCCAGCGTAGAAAGCAGCGCCGAGAGCACCGCCAAACCGGCGATCCCGGCCTTCAGCTTCCCCTTCTCCCCCGCCACCTTCGCGCCGGGCAAGGGCGACAACCAGCCGTGGCACCAGAAGGGCAACAAGTCCGCCCACGAGAAGAAGATCGGCGCCGCCCCGCCCGGCACCCGCCGCTCCATGGGCAAGCGCTAAGCACACAGCCCGCGCCTGACAGAAACGCCGAGCCACCTGTTTTCCTGCCCACGCTGAACCCGCTATCCCGTGCAGATAGCGGGAACTCAACGGCCATGCTGTACCTCAATCAGGTAACAGCCCCCCATGCAGGAGACACTGCAATGGCCGACGAGCAAACCCCAGCCGCCCCGGAGCAGGACGAACAGGACGACCCGCAGGCGTTGCCTGAAGAGGTTCTGGAGAACCTGGAGAAGGTAGCGCCCCTGCCCGCGCCACCACCCGAGCCGGAGACGCCCTAACGCACGCTAAGTGCCGGCGAAAACGATCAACTGCACTTGAACCGTCACCCGATTACGGTACCCTCGGCGCCTTCATAGAAAGGAGCAATTCCCATGGCCAAAGCCACTGCCCGTCACATCCTGGTTGCCAGCGAAGCCAAGTGCAACGAACTCAAAGCCGCTATCGAAGGCGGTGCCGACTTCGCCCAGGTCGCCAAAGACAACTCCACCTGCCCATCCAGCCGCCAGGGCGGCGACCTCGGCTCCTTCGGCCCGGGCCAGATGGTCAAGGAATTCGACACCGTGGTGTTCAGCGCCCCGATCAACGTGGTCCAGGGCCCGGTGAAAACCCAGTTCGGCTACCACCTGCTGGAAGTCACCAGCCGTCAGGACTGATCGGCTGCAGGCCCCGCTCTCACTGGGCGGGGCTACCTGTTGCGGCGCCCTTCACGGCGCCGCAAACAGGCAATACGTAGCAAGGGCTGCGCAAGGCAACCCTGGACGGACCGGCAAACCGCTGATCCAGCCGTAGCAAAACCTCTCCCCCTCTGGTCTACGCTCCCCCTTCCATACACAAGGAAAGGAGGACTCCCCATGAGTCTGTTTGGCAAAATTCTCGACCTGCTCGGCTTCGGCGAACAAGCCCAGGCCAGCGAAGCGCCGCCCGCCGCACCTCAAGCTGCGCCCGCTCCCGCACCCAGCGCGCCCACCGCAATTGGCGTGGTGGACGTAGTGGCCAAGCTGGAAGGCCTGGCCGCCAAGCACCCGGAAAAACTCAACTGGAAAGTCTCGATCGTCGACCTGCTCAAGCTGCTCGGCCTGGATAGCAGCCTGGGCGCCCGCAAGGAACTGGCCACTGAACTGGGTTGCCCGGCAGAGAAGATGGGCGACTCGGCGCAGATGAACATCTGGCTGCACAAGACCGTGCTGCAGAAACTGGCGGACAACGGCGGCAACGTGCCGGCCGACCTGCTCGACTGACCCCTCGCGGGCGGTGCGCCCTGCGCCTGCCGCCCACTCACTCTGCAAATCCTGTCACACGCCCACCCTAGACACCCCTGCCGCGCTGCAACACCATTCCCCCACGATCAATTTCACGGCCCGCAGCCAGCCAGGGGAACTCCGCATGACCGACGCCGAAGAACTGCTACGCCTGCAAGTCGAGCTGTATGAGCAGGAGCTGAGCGACGGCGACGGCCTGGTCGACTTCGCCAGCCAACTGGCCCTGGGCGAGCGCTTCGCCACCCTGGTGGATGACCCGCAAGCCTTCGCCGTGATCGCCGAGCTGATGGCCCACGCGCACCCGCACATGCGCCGCCTCGGCAGCCTGACCCTGCACGCGCTGCCGTATCGCTGGTACAGCCTGGCCGCGCCGCTCGCCGAGCAGCATCTGCAGGACGGATTCACCTGGGTCGAATATGACTGTGTGCGCTTCTTCCTCAACAACGGCAGCCTTGATGAACGCATCATCCAGTTGCTCGAGGCCAAACGCGCCAGTACGACCAAAGACGACGTCGCCAAGATCGCCGAGAAAGCCGTCGCCGGCCTGCGCGAGCTGCAGGCCGGGTACCGGGAACCGCTGGTGCCCCGCGAAAGCGAAGGCCTGCGCTTCAGCATTCCCGCCAGCTGGAGCCTGATCGCCCAGGCGCAGGGCATCCAGGTATTCGCCTCGCCCGAGCTGAGCAGCCGCAAGCTGACCCCACGGCATTGCCGTTCGGCGCTGAAGATCCAGGCAGTGCCCAACCTCGGCCAGGCGCAGATCGACGACATGATCAGCGGCAACCTGCAGTTGTGCCGCACCGAGCAGGTGATCGACCTGCCGGCCCTGCGCGACCACGCCGATTCGCGTGCGCTGTTCTACCGCGAGAGCGAAGTGTTCCCCGAGCTCAACCTGCGTGAATTCCGCGGCCACGGCAGCACCCTGCTGGTCAACAACGTGATGTCGCCGCTCAGCCACCTGGACGTCGCCAGCGCGCGCAACCTGGCGATCCTCGACTCGATCACGCCGCTCTAGCAGGCTGTTGAAAAACGTTAGCGAGGCAGCCAGCGCAAGGCGCAACGACCACCGGGAGTAACAGCCGCAGGCTGGCCCGCAGGGCGAGTGCAAGCGAGTCAAACAGGCGAAAAAGCGCAGTTTACGAATGCTAAATGAGCATTTTGAGCCTGTTTTTAACGCGGCGATGGCAACGCAGGTAGTTTTTCAACAGCCTGCTAGGCCAGCGTCAGATCGCGCTGAAACGCTTGTCCAAACCCTGGGCGCGAAACTGCTCGACGATGAAGTCGACGAACACGCGGGTCTTCTGCGGCAGCAGTTTCTGTGCGGCGAAGTGAATTGAAATGATGCCGGTGTCCACGTACCAGTCCGGCAGCACCCGACGCAGGGTGCCACTGTCCAGGTGCGGCAGGGCGTGCGGCATGCTCACCAAGGTAATGCCCAGGTTCATCAGCGCCGCCTGGCAGGACGCCTCCGGGTCACCCAGGATCATGCGCGCCTGCAGGTCGATGGCGGCCTGCTGACCCTCGCGATTACGCAGCATCCACGGCCTTACACGCCCAGTTTGCGGCGAACGAATGAGGATGCCGGCATGCGCGCTCAGTTCCGCCGGGCTGCGCGGCTCACCGTGCTGGGCCAGGTAGGCGGGCGACGCCAGCAGCACGCGATGCGCCGGCGCCAGTTCGCGCGCCACCACCCCGGGTGACAGATCGAAACCGCCACCAATAGCCGCGTCGAAGCCTTCGGCGATCAGCTCCACCACGCGGTTATCGAAATGCCAGTCGGGCTGCACCGCTGGGTAACGCTGCAGGAATTCCTCGAGCAGCGGCAGGATGTAGTAGCGGCCGAACGCCAACCCCATGCTCACCTTGAGCACACCCGCCGGCTGCCCCTGGGCGCTGGCCAGGTTGGCCATGGCCGCCTGCAGGCTGCGCAAGCCACCCGCCGCCTCCAGCAGGAAGCGCTCGCCGGCCTCGGTCAGCGTCAGGCTGCGCGTGCTGCGCTGGAACAGGCGCACACCCAGACGGGCCTCCAGGCTGGCAACGTTCTTGCCCACCGCAGCGGGGGTCAAACCCAGGCGCCGCGCGGCTTCGGCGAAGCTGCCGGCTTCCGCACTCCGGACGAAACAGTCGATGCAATTGAGGGTATCCATGGGCCGACTATAAACCGTTGCTATCGGAAGAAACCACAGATTGCCGGCTAATCAAGGACAAATCAGCGGCAGATACTAGGCTCCAGCAACCAACCACCCCCTGAACTTTCGGAGACGACCATGACCACTACCCTTCCCCTCAGCAACAAAGTCGCATTCATCCAAGGCGGTTCGCGCGGCATCGGCGCCGCCACCGTCAAACGCCTGGCCCGTGACGGCGCCGCCGTGGCCTTCACCTACAGCCAGTCCGCCGACAGCGCCCAGGCGCTGGTACATGAAGTCGAAGCCGCCGGCGGCCGCGCCCTGGCCATCCGCGCCGACAGCGCCAGCGAGCAAGCCATCCGCAGTGCCATCGGTGAAGCCGTGAAAACCTTCGGCAAGCTCGACATCCTGGTCAACAACGCCGGCGTCCTGGCCGTAGCGCCGATCGAGGAATTCAGCATCGACGATCTCGACCGCACCCTGAACATCAACGTGCGCAGCGTGGTCATCGCCAGCCAGGAAGCCGCCCGCAACATGAACAACGACGGGCGCATCATCAACATCGGCAGCACCAACGCCGATCGCATGCCCTTCGCCGGCGGTGCGGTGTATGCCATGAGCAAGGCGGCGCTGGTCGGCCTGACCAAGGGCCTGGCCCGCGACCTCGGCCCGCGCGGCATCACGGTGAACAACCTGCAGCCCGGCCCGGTGGATACCGAGATGAACCCGGACAACACCGACTTCGCCGACTCGCTGAAACCGATCATGGCCCTCGGCCGCTACGGCAAGGTCGAGGAAATCGCCAGCTTCGTCGCCTACCTGGCCGGCCCGGAAGCCGGTTACATCACCGGCGCCAGCCTGATGATCGATGGCGGCTTCTCTGCCTGAAGCACCTGGCTTAACGCAAACGCTTTAGCGGCATGGCCCCATTACGGGGCTATGCTTGTTCTTGCGTCAGCGATTCTGACCCATGCAGGTTCATGCAACCTGGGAGGTGGTAATGGCCCGAGAGCATTCAATTTCCCCTCACTAACGTGCACAGGTGACCGACATGAGCAAAAGCCAGGACTCCCACAAAGAAGGCAAGAAAAAGCCGCTCAAGACCGCCCACGAGAAACGCATGGCCAAGCGCGATAAAAAGCACGGCACCACGCTACTCGGCAGTCACGCGGCAACCCCGTAACCCCCGCCCCGACACCCGACGCCGCCCTGGCGTCGGGTCACCGCCCTACTCCCTCGCACAACACCATGTCAGCTCACAGGTGCCTCCGCTCGTGTGACCGGCTAGAATCTGCCGCCTGATCCGGGTCACTGGGCCGGCACGTAGAGCCGAGCGCAGGACTCCTCACCTGCAGCAAGCGAGAGAACCGTCATGGGCGCACAGTGGAAAGCCAAACCTAAAGAAGCCGCAGCCAACGCCAGGGGCAAGATTTTCGGCCGCCTGGTCAAGGAAATCATGGTCGCCGCACGCAACGGCGCCGATCCGGACCTGAACCCCAAGCTGCGCGTTGCCGTGCACCAGGCCAAGAAAGCCTCGATGCCCAAGGACACCCTGGAGCGCGCGATCAAGAAAGGCGCTGGCCTGCTCGGCGAGACCGTCAACTTCGAACGCCTCACCTACGAAGGCTTCGCCCCGCACCAGGTGCCGGTGATCATCGAATGCCTGACCGACAACGTGAACCGCACCGTGGCGGAAATCCGCGTGCTGTTTCGCAAGGGCCAGATGGGCGCTTCCGGCTCGGTGACCTGGGACTTCAACCACGTCGGCATGATCGAAGCCTCTACCGACAGCGGTGCCGACCCGGAACTGGCCGCCATCGAAGCCGGCGCCCAGGACTTCGAGCCTGCCGATGAAGGCGACACCCTGTTCATCACCGAAATGACCGACCTCGACGCCGTGTGCAAGGCCCTGCCGGAGCAAGGTTTCACCGTCAACTCGGCGAAGATCGGCTACATCCCGAAGAACCCGGTGAGCGGCCTGAGCGACGCGCAGATGGAAGAAGTCGAAGCCTTCCTCGAGGCCCTCGATAACCACGATGACGTGCAGAACGTCTACGTCGGTCTGGCTGGCTAAGAATCTGCTTCAGATCGGCTGCGCGTCGGCCATGCTGCGTCAGAAACAGGCTCGGGAAGCTCATTTACCGCTCGTAAACTGCGCTTCCTCGCCTGTTTCTTCCTTGCCTGGCTCTAGCTCGCTCTATCTGAAACAGATTCCAAAGCATTTCACTTGATGAGCCGCAACCAGTTCCACCAGCAGCATGCCGAACGCGCCGAGCTTGAAGCCCAGCGCCTCCTGCAACAACGCGAGGCCCTCGGCCCGCGCTGGCTGGACTGGGTCGCCGGCCAGCTCTACCACCTCACTCCGCCGGAATATGCCGGCATGGTTCGCCGCGAGCTGCAACGGCTCAGCGCCTCCTGAACGAGCCCCCGATGACCACCACCCTGCTGATTGCTGCCGTCTGCCTGCTGGACGAGCACGGCCGCCTGCTGCTGGTGCGCAAGCGTGCCACCCGCGCCTTCATGCTCCCCGGCGGCAAGCTCGAAGCGGGCGAGAGCCCAGAAGCCGCACTGCGCCGCGAGCTGCGCGAAGAGCTCGACCTGAGCCTGGACGAGCAGCCTCTGCAAGCACTCGGACGCTTCCTCGCCCCCGCTGCCAACGAAGCGAATACGCGCATCGATGCGCACATCTTTATCGCTCGCCTGCCGCACCCGGTCAGCCCGGCCGCAGAACTGGAAGAACTGCGCTGGCATGACGCCGACGGCCCACCCAGCGACGACCTGGCGCCCCTGCTGCTGGAACACGTGCTACCGGCCCTGGCCCGCCAGCGCGCGCATTGATCCACGGCAAGGCCTGTCCTGGCGCCCCGTTTAAGCTGCGCGCACAACCACTCTGCGGCCGCACAGGCCCATGCCAGACACCTTGCGTGTAAACCCCACCGCATCGCACGCGAGGTTTACATGAGCATCACCACCCAACATATCTGCGCCGCCGCCGACGCCCTGCACGGCTTCGTCGGTTTTAATGGCAAGACCGGCCAGTACATCGTCCGTTTCAGCGAGGACTCCTTCGGCCTCGATGTTGCCGCCGACAGCATCGTGCCCACCTGCGAATTCGTCTGGACCGCCCAGACCGACGAAACCATGTGCCTGGACCGCGAGCGCCTGCAACTGCTGGCCGCGCAGAACATCGACGAGCGCCTCAACCTCGGTGAGCCCTTGCGGGTTTACCTGCGCCGCAGCGACTTGCCGGCGATCAGCGCGATGCGCCGGTTGCTGCCCGCCAGCGGTTGAATGCACACAGACTGACCGAAACGACCGCACATTCATCGCTTTCGCCACCTGTCCCACCGGCAGGCGACTCCTATGCTCAACGCACAACAATAAGGAGTGGCAAGCATGTTCGATGTGCTGATCAAGAACGGCCTGTTTTTCGACGGCACCGGCGCTCCCGCCGTCCCACGCCACCTCGGCATCCGTGATGGCAAGGTGGCGGCAATCAGCGCCGAACCGCTGGACGAGAGCGACTGCGCCGAGGTGATCGACGCCAGCGGCCAATGGCTGATGCCCGGCTTCATCGACATGCACACCCACTACGACGCCGAACTGGTGGCTGCCCCGGCACTCAAGGAGTCGGTGCGCCACGGCGTGACCACGGTGATGATCGGCAGCTGCTCGATCAGCATGGTGCTGTCGGCGCCGGAAGACTGCTCGGACCTGTTCACCCGCGTCGAATCGGTGCCACGCGAGCATGTGCTGCCACTGCTGCAGGCGCGCAAGACCTGGAGCAGCGCCGCCGACTACGCGGCCTTCCTCGACCGCCACCCGCTGGGGCCGAACATCTGCTCGTTCCTCGGCCACTCCGACCTGCGCGTGGCCGTGCTCGGCCTGGAGCGTTCCGTGGATGCCAATGTGCGCCCCAGCGAAGCCGAGCTGACGCGCATGGAACAACTACTGGACGAAGCCCTGGACGCCGGCCTGCTCGGCCTGTCGAGCATGACCAACCCCTGGGACAAGCTCGACGGCGAGCGTCAGCGCTCCAAGTCGCTGCCCTCGGTGTACGCACCGTGGCGCGAGTACGTGCGCCTCAACCGCGTGTTGCGCCGACGCGGGCGCATCCACCAGGGCGCGCCGAACCTGGTGACCAAGCTCAACGTGTTCGCCTTCCTCTGGGAAAGCATGGGCCTGCTGCGCAAGCCGCTGAAGACCACCCTGATCACCCTGATGGACGTGAAGGCCGACCCGTGGCTGGCGCCGATCCTCGGCCCGCTGACCCGCTGGGTAGCGCGCCTGACCCGCGCCGACTTCCGCTGGCAGACCCTGCCGGTGCCGTTCGTTACCTATGCCGACGGCATGGAGTTCGTGGTTTTCGAGGAATTTCCCAGCGGTGAGGCGGCCCTGCACCTGGCCAGCCAGGACCTGCGTAGCGAGCTGTTTCGCGACCCGGCCTACCGCCGGCAATTTCGCCACGACGTCGACAAGCGCTTCGGCCCGCGCGTGTGGCACCGCGACTTCGACGACGCCTGGATCGTCGACTGCCCGGACGCCAGCCTGGCTGGGCACAGCGTCGGCGAACTGGCCAAGGCGCGCGGCATGCACCCCGGTGACCTGTTCCTCGACCTGCTGGTGGAACACGGCCCGCGCCTGCGCTGGCGCACGCTGATCGCCAACCACCGCCAGCACGTGGTGGAGAAGTTGGTGACCGAGCCGTGCACCCTGATCGGCTTCGCCGATTCCGGCGCGCATATCCGCAACATGGCCTTCTACAACTTCGCCGCGCGCCTGCTCAAGCTGGTACGTGATGCCGAGCAACGCGGCGACCATGTGATGCCCATGGAACAGGCGGTGTGGCGCCTCACAGGTGAGCTGGGCGCCTGGTTCGGCGTGGATGCCGGTGTGCTCGCCGTGGGCAAACGCGCCGACGTGGTGGTGCTCGACCCACAGCGCCTGGACGCCAAGCTGGAGGGGTACCACGAGGCGCTGATGGAGGGTTTTGACGGGCTGGCGCGCATGGTCAACCGCGGCGACGCGGTGCAGGCCACGCTGATCAACGGTCGGGTGGCCTACCGCCACGGCGAGTTCGCCGCCGACCTGGGCCAGGCGCGCGGCTACGGCCAGTTCCTGCGCGCAGGAACGTAGGGCGGGTGCAACCCGCGTGTTCCCTTACGCGGGTTTCACCCGCCCTACCGGAACCCGTCGTGGTGATCGTTCCCACGCTCCGCGTGGGAATGCAGCCCTCGACGCTCCAGCGTCCACCCTGTGCATTGCGCCGCCCGGAAGCCCTGTGATGCAGAGCCTGGGAGCCATCTGACCTGCTCCCGTGGTGGAAAACGCTTCGCGGTTTTCCACCCTACGCGGGCCTGTCTCGTAGGGTGGATAACGCTCTGCTTATCCACCGTGACGCCAACGCAAACCTACTGCGCAGCCGGCACCACCGCCCGCACGGTATTGCGGCTGTGCGCGCCGAAGTGACGGAACAGCTCGGCCAACAATTGCTCCAGCGCCGGATCGGGCGCGGCCTTGGCCGCCAGCTGATTGCCGGCACTGAAACCCTGGCTGCTCGGTTTCGCCGCCAGCCAGCGGCCAATCAAATCGTCCAGCTCGCCGGCGCGTTCATGGGACTCCGCCGCCACCACGTTGGCCGCGTAATCGGCATCGAAGGCCGGGTAGCCTGCATCCGTGCGGGTATCGGCATAGGCGGTCAGCAGCGGGCTGTCGGCCGGGCCCACGCGCAGCAGATCCTCCATGCGCGCGAACTGGTACTGCTCGATGGCGGTATGCCGGTCGGCCACACGCTTGATCGCCGCTTCCCGGTCCTGCGGGTAGCCGGCCTCGGCTTTCACCGCGATCATCACCATGCCGCTGGTGTCCACGCCGGGCAGGACGCTGGCGTGGTACGGCTGGGTCAGGTCCTGCAGGTAGTGCAGGGTCCAGCCAAGGAAACGGTAACCCCAGTAGGGATGGCCGCTGGCGAACGCCAGGCGCGCCAGGCCGCTGTACTGGTAAACCCGCCAGTGCGGCAGGGTGCGCGCCAGGTAGGGCGCCGCCGCGAAGATCAGCGGCGACTCGTGGAAGTAGCCGATATGGAACGGCGCCTGGGAGGAGTATTCGAAGCGCGCATCGCCAAACGGCTGGGTACCGAAGCCGTACTGCTGGCCGGCCTCGCCGGGGTTGTCGCTGAACAGGTTGATGTCGTGGCCGTAGTCCGGCTCATCGGCCGCGCTGCTCAGCACCTGCAGCGCACTCACCGCCTCGCCTGGCTGCAGGGCCAGGTAGCGCCACTGGCTCCACGGGCCGACCTTGTGGAACACCAGCACATCCTGCGCCAGCAGGCTGGGACGCCCACCGTCCGCTTGCCCCGGCAGTTGCTGGATAAAGCTGGCCAGGCGCACCTCGGGGTTGATCCGCAGGGCGCGGACAAACGCCGCGCGCGGATCGGCCTGGGATGTAGCGCTCCAGCGCAGCGCGTCCGGGCGGGCGGGGTAGTTGGGGAAATGCTCGCGGGCGAAGGCTTCCTGCTCGTCGAGCAAACGCTCCAAGGCCGGCGCCTGATCCTTGAGAAATGCCTCCAGCGGCTCGGCTGCCACCTCGCGCTGCAGGCCTGGCACCTGCTGCAGGGCCAGCAGGCTGCCCAGCGCATGGTTGGACCAGGCCTGAGCGCCGAGGGGCAGGCCTGCCAGCAGGCAGGCACATGAAAGCAGGGCAAAGAGTCTCACAGGCGCTCCCGATATTCGGTTCGGTTCAGCCACAAAGACTACCTGCTGCGCTAGCAGGCGACAGCGACGAAGTGCGCCAGGCGCACTCACCGATCAGGCGCGCACTCAGACCAACAGAACGGCCGCCGCTACGGCCGCAATCAGCAGCACGCCGACCAGCAGCAAGCCGACCCGCGACGAACCCGCCGCCTCGACAGGTGCCGGCGCAACGCTGGCCTGCGCCGCAGCCCGCAGCGGGTTGGGCGTGGCGGCCGGGTTGGCGACCTTGGCAGCCGGCTTGGGCAGATCGACGGCCTGCATAAACAGCGTGGCGTCTTCGTCCTCGACCTGCTGCGACTCGACCTTGGGCCCGATCACCAGCAGGGTCACCGAGCCCATGCGCACCTGATCACCCGGCTGCAGCACGGCCGCGCTGCGTTTCTCACCATTGACCAGCACACCGTTGGCCGAGGCCAGGTCCTTGACCTCCAGCACGTCGCCCTTGAGGAAGAACTCGCAGTGCCGGCGCGACAGCTCGGCATCGCTGAAACACAGCTCGCACTTGACCGAGCGACCGAAGGTCATCGAGCCGCTGATATGGAATTTCTTGCCTTCGTGCTCGCCCTTGACCACCTGCAGGAACCAGCGCTGGGTAGCCTCGGCCTTGGGTTTGCTCTTGGCTGGATCGACCAGCAGCAGCTCCACCTCACCGAGGCGCACACGGTCTTCCGAACGCAGCTGGTAACGGCTGCTGATGCGCTCGTCATTGACGAAGGTGCCGCTCTCGCTGTCGCAGTCATTGATGAAGTAGAGCCCACCCTCCTGACGAATCTCGGCATGGAAGGCGCCGATTCCGTCGTCATCCAGGGCCAGCTGGTTGCGCCGGTCCTGACCGATGGTGAAGCGCTCCTCAACCAGCCAGATAGGCGCCTGGCGACTGTCTTTGAAGTGCAGCTTGAGCATGGGCAATGATCCTGTCGAAGGCCGTTTACTGGCCGAAAAGGTTGTTCCAGACCCGTTGGATCGGGTTCTTCTGTTGCTTGGCAGCACTTTCCTGGGTTGCTTCGGAACGGGCACGGGTGGCCCGCGCCGAGCTGAGCAACTGTTGGTGTTCACCACGCATTTTGAGCAGCTCCGCATTATCCGGTTGGGCCTCGAGGCCACGCTCGATCATTGCCAGTGCGGCGGGGAAATCGGTGCGCCGGTAGGCCGCATTGGCCAGGTCGCGATAAAGCATGGCCACCCGCTGCAAGCCGGCCTGCGCCTGCTCCTGGCCAGGCACCCAGCCCAGCACCTGGCGGTAGTAGTAGACCGCGCTGTCTTCTTCCGGCAGCAGCAGGCGCTTGTCGGCGATGCTTTGCTCGGCCCGCTCCAGCGCCTGCGCCACCCGTGCATCGAGCACCCGCTGCAGCCCTTCCAGCGCGCCGGCATGGTTGGCATCCAGGGCCAGGGCCTGACGGTAGTAGAAGTCGGCGCTGTCCTGCTCCGGTTGCAGCAACTGGCCTTCGGCCAAGCGCTGCTCACCCAGGGCGAGGAAGCCGGCGATGCGTGTATCCGTGATTCGCTGCAGGCCGGCCAGGGCCTCGTCGTTGTCATCGTCCAGCAGCAGAATCTGCTTGAAGAAGAATTCGGCACTGTCCTGCGCCGGCTCGACCAACTGGCCAGAGGCGAAGCGCTGTTCGGCCTGAGCCAAGAGGTCGTCGATCTGCGCCCGCTCACGCAGGTAGAGCCAGCTGAAGGTCAGCGTGGCCAGCAACACCAGTACGCTGAGCCCCGCCAGGATCGGCATCGCCGAGCGGCGCGATGCAGCACCTTTGGCAACTGGCGCAGGCGGCGCTATCGGCTTGGCAAGCGGCAGCGCCGGGCGGATCTGCGTCTCATCGAGGTCGCTCAGCTCGATCTCGTCGAGGGCGGCAAGCAGCGCGCGGCAATCGCCGAAACGCTCGTCCGCAGCCTTGGCCAGCATGCGCGAGACAACGCCCTGGAAGGCAGCCAGCGCATCAGGCAGCGTCGGCGCAGACATCTGCACGTGGTTCATCACGGTCTGCGTGTAATTGCCACCGCGGTACGGGTTAGCGCCGGTGAGCATCTCCAGCAGGATCACACCTAGGCTGTAGATATCGCTGCGCGCATCCAGCGCCTGGCACTGGGCCTGCTCCGGGCTGCTGTACGCAGGGCTGCCGACAGCGACGCCGAAATGGGTCAGCTCGCTGTCGATGTCCAGGTCCTTGGCCACGCCGAAGTCGGTGAGCACTGCACTGCCGTCGTCGCGAAAGAGGATGTTGGCTGGCTTTACATCGCGGTGCACCAGGCCCTTGTCATGCACCACGGCCAGGCCGCTAGCGATCTGACGGATGATTTCCAGGGCCCGCTCGGGGGCGAACAACTCGCCTTTGTGCCGCGCCAGGTCGCCGCCGGGGAAGAATTCCATGGCCAGGTAGTAACGGCCGTCGGCCAGCCGGTCGATGTCGTAGATGGTGATGATCGAGGGATGGCTGAGGGAGGCGACGATATGCGCTTCCTTGATGAAACGCTGGCTGAAGGCCTCATCCTCGGCGCTTAGCAGCACCTTGATGGCGACCTTGCGGTGCAGCGATTCCTGGGTGGCGAGGAATACCTCGGCCATCCCGCCTTTGCCCAGCTGGCCATGCACGCGGTAGCCGGGTATCTCAAGCAAGCTATCGCTCATTCGATCTGATTCTTAGGGTTTATTGCCGACGGGGATTGAGCAAACGCCTGAGGAAACTGCGCGGTTTGGTGCCGATCTCCGGCGATTCCGACGCGCTACGCCCCAGGACGATGCAGGATATATTGTCCTTGCCGCCCGCCTCGATTGCCAGCCCTATCAGCTGTTCGACCAGCTCATCGAGGGTCGCTGCACTGCCGCAGGGCTGCTGGATCTGCGCATCGGTGAGTTCGCCGGTCAGGCCGTCACTGCACAGCAACAACAACTCCCCCGGTGCCAGTGTGCCCTGCACGCGATCGACCTGCAGCACCAGCTCGCTCTGCCCCAGGCACTGGGTGACCAGATTGCGCCGCGGATGGTTGCGGGCCTCGTCCACACTCAGCTCGCCAGCATCGATCATCGCCTGCACCCAGCTGTGGTCGCGGGTGAGCTGGGCGATCCCGTCGAGACTGATGCGGTAGGCACGGCTGTCGCCAATCCAGGCCAGGTCGAACTCGGCGCCGGCAAAACGCACGGCGACCACGGTGGTGCCCATGCTGCGCCCGCCGCCCTGCTGGCCGGCAGCGAGAATGGCGGCGTTGGCGGCATGGATGGCGGCGTCCAGATCACCACCTTCGGCAGTCACGGCACGCAGCGTCTGCAACGCCAAGGCGCTGGCGACTTCACCGCTCTGGTGTCCACCCATGCCATCGGCCACGGCCCACAGCCCAAGCTGGGGACAACACAGCACGGCATCTTCGTTGTGTGCACGAACGCGACCCGCGACGCTCTGCGCCGCATACCCCATCGACATGACTGGTGGAACCTCTCAACTGCACGAGCGTGCATGATGCGGCGCCAGGCGGCGGCTGTCAGCCTGGGCGATGGGAAGTGTTAAGCAGTCGAGATAGAGCGCCTCTGTGATCAGCGGCTGCGCTGGACTTCGTAGCTGTTCTGTCCGGGATAGCGCTGCACTTCATAGCCACCCGGATACTCGGTGCTCTGCCGGATACCGCCACTCTGCTGCACGCTGGAGCTGCCAGAGGACTGGCTTTGCCGGCCATAGCCCTCGGGCAGCGCCTGGCCACCGTAGAGGTTCTGGATCTGGCTGCGGCTCGAAGAGCTGACGCTGCCACTGGCACCCGGGCTGACATACTCAATGGGCACCGCCTGTAGCGGCCGGCGCACCACTTCGCCAGCCATGACCGGCAGCGCGGTGATCGCCGCCAGCCCTATCAGTAGTCGTATCGCGCTCATCGCATCGATCCTCGCGGGTTTGTTTCGATGCTACGCCGATTGCCGCCGCGCAACACCCCTGGCCACTGTATTGCCAGGCTTGGCAAGGACAGAGCGCCCGCTATCATGCGGCGCTTTTCGGGATGCCGTATTCAAGCCCATGCGCCGCACCATTGTTTTGCTGTCTTTGTTGCTTACCCTGCCAACCCTCAGCCATGCCGCCCCGCCACGCACCTTCAGCGAGGCCAAGAAAGTTGCCTGGAAACTCTATGCACGGCAGTCGATAGAGTTTTATTGCGGCTGCCGCTACAGCGGCAGCCAGGTCGACCTGAAAAGCTGCGGCTACGTGCCGCGCAAGAATCCGCAGCGCGCCGCACGCATCGAGTGGGAGCACATTGTTCCGGCCTGGACCATTGGTCACCAGCGACGCTGCTGGCAACAGGGCGGGCGCCGCCAGTGCGCAAACTCGGACAAAACCTACCGGCGCGCCGAAGCCGACCTGTTCAACCTGGTGCCCAGCATCGGTGAGATCAACGGCGATCGCAGCAACTTCAGCTATGCCTGGCTGCCACAACAGCCCAGCCAGTACGGCGCCTGCCCGATGGTCGTCGACTTCAAGGCGCGCAAGGCGATGCCCCGAGCGAAGATCCGCGGCATGGTGGCGCGCACCTATTTCTACATGAGCAAGCGCTACGGCCTGCGCCTGTCGAATCAGCAGCGCCAGCTGTTCGAGGCGTGGCACAAGCAGTACCCAGTGCAAGAATGGGAGCGACAACGCAACCTGCAACTCGGCTGCGTGATGGGCTGGGGCAATCCCTATGTTGGCAAGATCGACCTGCGACGCTGTAGCCCGGGACACGACTGAGCCCGATTCCAACGCCTTCGACCGATGCCCCACTCAGCAGATATTTAAAAAATGACTAGGCGTTTCGGCCCCGAACTTGTAAGGTGCTCGGACTGTGTTGCATGTGTCACCGCAAATCGAACTGTTTAGATCTCGGTCCAACTTTTCATCGGTTTCTTTACTCTTTGCACTCAGTCATGGCCTGGGCTGTTCCAGAGTCGTGTTAACTTTGTTCAAGGAGATATCCCATGTCCGAACGTCAAACCGGCACCGTTAAATGGTTCAACGATGAAAAAGGCTTCGGCTTCATCACCCCGGAAAGCGGCGCTGACCTGTTTGTGCACTACCGCTCGATCCAGAGCTCCGGCTTCAAAAGCCTGCAAGAAGGCCAAAAGGTTTCTTTCGTTGCAGTGAAAGGCCAGAAAGGCATGCAGGCTGACGACGTACAAGTAATCTAATTACTTCGCGCGTCACGAAAAACCGGCCTACGGGCCGGTTTTTTTATTCCTGCCATTTTACCCGCCGTGATCCTGCGGCAGTGATTCCTGAAGGGGGAACCAGCATGCGAGTCAAAGCATCCACCCAGAAGCCCAAGCCCGCGCCAGCCGTGGAAACCAGCGAGTCGATCGAGGCCCAAATCGCCGCCTTCCTCAAATCTGGCGGCGAGATCCAGCAGATCGCCAAAGGCGTCAGCGGACAATCGCACACCCCCAGCCGACATATCACTATCGGCAAGAAGTAAGTTCCGACACGCTGCGGGCCAAGCCGCTGGCTGGCCCATGCGTCGCTCGACATTTTGACCGAAATACTGGCACTTTGCCCCACCCCGCCCTTGCTCGCCCCGACAAAGCTCTGCATCCTTGGCAACATAAGAATGCGGCCACAGGCCCGGGACCTCGCTGATGCTCAAGCGACTACGCAACGACTTCCAACTGTCCATCATCACCCTGATGGGGTTTTTCGGCGCCCTCGGTATCACACCCTACGCCATCTACCGCCTCCTGCATGGCAATTACCTGGTCGGAACCGCCGACACAGTGATCGTCATCTCGACCCTTTCTGCCGTGTTCTACGCCTGGCGCACCGGTGACACGGTCAAGCCCGGTATCTACCTGGCCTGCATCTTCTCCGTCGGCTCAACGCTGATTGCCATCAACCTCGGCGTCAACGGCCTGTTCTGGATCTATCCACTAATCCTGTTCAACTTCTTCATGGTCTCCCCCGGCAAAGCCATCGCGGCAACCCTGATGGTCCTCCTCAGCCTGGTCGGCCACGCGCTATGGGTGCCTGGCAGCGTCTTCGAAAGCCAGTACCAGATGGTGTCTTTCCTGGTCACCAACATGATGGCCGGTGTCCTGACCTTCATCTTCGCCTACCGCACACGCCACCAGCGCGAGCAATTACAGGGACTCGCCATCCGCGACCCACTGACCGGCGCACGCAACCGCAGGGCAATGGATGACGAACTGAAAATCGCTGTTTCCAGTAAGCGCCGTCATGGCCGTAGCTACAGCGTACTGGCGATGGATCTCGACCACTTCAAGCAGATCAATGATCAATACGGTCATCCCGCAGGTGATCAAGTGCTAGTGAGCTTCGTCGCCCTGATCAAAGCCGGCTCGCGCAAGGAAGACCGACTGTTCCGCGTCGGCGGTGAGGAATTCCTGCTCTTGCTGCCAGACACCAGCCTCAGCGGCCTTGAGGCCGCAGCCGCTCATCTGCAAAAACTGGTGCGCGAACTGCTGCGCAGCCCCGGCGGAACGGTCAGCGTATCGATCGGCGGAGCCATACTGCGCACAGATGAACCCTGGCCGAACCTGCTGCAACGAGCCGACCAGTGCCTCTACCAGGCCAAGAGCGCCGGGCGCGACTGCACCATCATCGACCGCAGCGAAGAAGGCTCGCCCGTCGCCTCCCTCCCCACTGCCGGCCCGGCGACTACACTCTAACCAGGCCAACTCGGCCATAAATCTAGAGACAAAGGGGGCCCAGCAACCGCAAGACGGGAGGTACGCCATGAACCGGCATTTCTATATCAGTGACAACCTGGATGACCTGGAAAAACTAGAGGGCGAACTGGAAGCCTGCGGCATCAGCACTGAACAGATCCACGTGCTGAGCGAAAGGGACGCCGAGGTCGAGCAACATCACCTGCATGACGTCTCTTCAGTTATGAAGCAGGATGTCGTTCACTCTGGACAGATTGGCAGCCTGATCGGCTTTGCCCTCGCAGCACTGGTCGTACTGCTGGCCTGGCTCAATGATTGGGCCAATACCGCTGCCGGCTGGATACCGTTCATATTTCTAGCCGCAGTGCTGATCGGCTTCAGCATCTGGGAAGGCAGCCTGTTCGGCCTGCAAAAACCTAACACTGCGTTTAAGCACTTCGCCGAGCCACTTCACGACGGTAAACACCTGTTCTTCGTCGACGTAAAGCCCACGCAGGAAACCATTCTCAGCCAGATCGTCGCCTACCACCCAGGACTGGAACTGGCTGGAGTCGGTGCCGCCTCGCCGGACTGGGCAGTTGCCCTGCAGCAACGCTGGCACCGCTTTCGCCAGATGATCTGATTAGAACAAGGGCGACCAGCCTAGCGAGTCGCCCTTACTCAATTTCAGCCCCGCGCAGCAGCAGCGGCAATCAGTTGTTTCATCTCTGACACCGCCGACTTGAAGCCGACGAACAGGGCATGAGCGACGATGGCGTGGCCGATATTCAATTCATGCACCCCAGCAATCGCCGCGACCGGCTCGACGTTGTGGTAGTGCAATCCATGACCAGCGTTGACGATCAGGCCATGGGCCAACCCGCAGCTGACGCCATCACGGATACGCGCCAGTTCACGCGCGGTCTCTTCAGGAGAGAGCGCATCAGCATAACGACCCGTGTGCAGTTCGATAGCAGGGGCACCGACACGTCGCGAGGCCTCGATCTGCCGCTCATCGGCATCAATGAACAACGACACCTCGCACCCCAGGCGCGCCAGGCGTTGCACGGCAACCTTGATGCGTTCCTCTTGGCCCGCCACATCCAGACCACCCTCGGTGGTCAGCTCTTGCCGGGTTTCCGGCACCAGGCAGACATGCTCAGGACGGATGCTTTCGGCAAACTCCAGCATGAAATCGGTCACGCCCATCTCGAAGTTCATCCGCGTCTGCAGCACATCCTTCAACAGGCGTACGTCGCGTTCCTGGATATGCCGACGATCCTCACGCAAGTGCACGGTGATGCCATCGGCCCCCGCCTCCTCGGCATCCAGCGCGGCTTTCACCGGGTCCGGATAGCGGGTACCACGCGCCTGACGCAACGTGGCCACATGATCGATATTGATGCCGAGCAGAATACGGTTGGCTTCAGTCACGGGCAGGTTCCTTGAGATTCATGAAGAGTTCGCGGCTGACCAGCGGTCGGCCACCCAGATGTGGCGCGAGGGCCTGACGCATCAGCCGCTTGGCCGCCGCCAGAGCGCCAGGGGAGGCCCAGTCGGCCTGCGCCATGGCGAGCAGGTCAGCGCCTTGAAACAAGCCTGGTTGCAACTGGGCAACCTGCTCCATGCCCGCATCGGGCTGCAGGCGATACAGGCCATCACGCTTGATCGGCTGACCAGCCAGATCGACGTCAAGGGCAAAACCATAGCCCAGCTCATCCAGCAGACGCCATTCGAACGACCGCAACAAGGGCTCCAGCGGCGGATTGGCCGCCAGTGCGCGCAGGCTCAGGGCGTAGTGTTCGAACAGCTCGGGATGCGGGTCTTCTGCAGGCAACAGGCGAATCAGCAGTTCGTTGAGATACAGCCCGCTGAACAACGCAGAACCACTCAACAGGTTGGGAACGCCGGCAGCCTCCAGACGGGCAATATTCTTCAGCTCGCCACGCCCGCGGAATTCCATTTCCAGCGGAATGAACGGGCGCGCCAGCGTGCCGGCCTTGCCACGGGCACCGCGCAAAACGGCGCGAAAACGCCCTTGCGGGGTGAGGATATCGACCAGCGCGCTGCTCTCGCGGTAGGCACGGCTATGCAGGACATAGGCCGATTGCGCGCTGACCTGCATGGCTTAGATGTCGTTGTAACCCAGCGAACGCAGCGCCCGCTCGTCATCGGACCAGCCACCCTTCACCTTGACCCAGAGATTGAGCATGACCTTGGAGTCAAACAGCACCTCCATGTCCTTGCGCGCCTCCTGGCCAATGCGCTTGATGCGCTCGCCCTTGTCGCCAATGATGATTTTTTTCTGCCCATCACGCTCGACCAGAATCAGCGCATGAATATGCAGGATGCGGCCTTCCTGCTTGAACTCTTCGATTTCCACGGTGATCTGGTACGGCAACTCGGCACCCAGCTGACGCATGATCTTCTCGCGCACCAGCTCGGCAGCCAGAAAGCGGCTGGAGCGGTCGGTAATCTGATCTTCCGGGAAAAAGTGCTCATTTTCCGGCAGATTCTCGGCGACCAGTTTCTCCAGGGTCTCCAGATTGTGCCCCTGCTGCGCAGAAATCGGCACGATCTCGGCATTCGGCAACTGCTGCTGCAGCCACTCCAGGTGGGGCATCAGCTCGACCTTGTCTTCGATGCGATCAGTCTTGTTTATCGCCAGTATCACCGGTCCCTGCACATACTGGATGCGTTCGAGAACCATCTGGTCTTCATCGGTCCAGCGCGTGCGATCAACCACGAAGATCACCACGTCGACATCTTTCAATGCCGCTGACGCGGTCTTGTTCATGTAGCGGTTGAGCGCTTTCTCGTTGTTCTTGTGCAGCCCCGGCGTGTCGACGTAGATGGCCTGCACCTCAGCCTCGGTCTTGATCCCGAGCATGTTGTGGCGGGTGGTCTGCGGCTTGCGCGAGGTGATGGCAAGTTTCTGCCCGAGAATATGGTTGAGCAGTGTCGATTTGCCCACATTGGGACGCCCGACAATGGCGACATAACCGCAGCGGCTAACGGGTGTATCAGTCATGACTGTTCTCCACGCCCAGCGCCACCAGGGCAGCAGCGGCGGCGACCTGTTCGGCAATGCGCCGACTGGCACCGTGCCCCTGGGTCTTATCACTCAGCAGGGCGATTTCGCACTGCACAAAAAAGGTTCGGCAGTGCGGCTCGCCCTGGATATCCACCACTTCATAGCGTGGCAGATCAACCCCGCGCGACTGCAGAAACTCCTGCAGACGGGTCTTCGGGTCCTTGTTGGTATCTACCAGCGTCAGGCTCTCCAACTCGTTGCTCAGCCAGGCCAGCACGCGATCACGCGCAGCCTCCATGCCGGCATCCAGGTAGATCGCACCAATCAGGGCTTCCAGGGCGTCGGCCAGGATCGACTCGCGACGAAAACCACCGCTTTTTAGCTCGCCGGAGCCCAGACGCAGGTATTCCCCCAGATCGAAGCCACGCGCCAGCACTGCCAGCGTCTCACCTTTCACCAGGCGCGCGCGCAAACGCGACAGCTGACCTTCACGCGCCTGAGGAAAGCGCTCGAACAGGGCTTCCCCCGCGATGAAGTTGAGGATGGCGTCGCCGAGGAACTCCAGACGCTCATTGTTGCGCCCGGCAAAACTGCGGTGAGTGAGTGCCAGGAGCATCAGCTCCTGGTCTTTGAAGGTGTACCCGAGCTTGCGCTCGAGACGCGGCAACGATGTACTCACTGGGCTCTTACGCGGAATTCTTTATCGAAATTGGCGACGAGATCGAGGTTCTCGATCATGTGCTCACGCTTTTCGTACTGCAGATGGACCTGGAATTCGTTGTTTTCCAGTTTGACCTCAAGGATATCTTCCAGCTTGAGATCACGAATGCCGTTGACGGTCATGCCCTTCTCTACGTGCTCATAGAACTCGCCGACCGTACGGATCTGCAGTGCCTGATCAGTCTCGACAGAGCTGATGATCTTCTCCAGCGACATGAAGTCCATGTAATGCGGAAACATCTTGAAGGCGGTACTGGCCAGGAAAGCCACAACCGCCAGAATCAACATCCAGCCCAGAAAAGACATCCCTTTCTGCGAACGCGCAAATGTCATCTTCGACCCCAATTGTCAGTGTTGTTGTAATGCCCGCAGGCGAAGGCCACGACTATATATAAGCAGCTGCTGCCCGATTGAACAGCACCGCGCATTTTCGATGATTAGTGGATCAGGCCGACCCGGGAGAAGTTGGGCACGCTACGCAGCTTGGGCTCCGGCCAACTCATCCACACGGCAAAGGCCTTACCGACGATATTGCGGTCCGGCACCATGCCCAGCAGATCCCTGGGGATCTTCGAGTCATTCCAGTAACGGCTGTCGTTGGAGTTGTCGCGATTGTCGCCCATCATGAAGTAGTAGCCCTTCGGCACCACCCACTCAGTACCCGGATCGATGTAGTTGCGGCGCATTTCCTTGCGGATCAGGTGCTCGGCTTCACCGAGCTTCTCCTTGTAGAGCACCGCACTACCCAGGCTGCCCGCCTCTTCGCCGAGCATTTGCTCCGCTACTGGCTCGCCGTTGATCAGCAGGCGCTTGTTGCTGGTATAGCGAATATGGTCGCCAGCCAATCCCACGACGCGCTTGATGTAGTTGACGCTGGGATCACTGGGGTAGCGGAATACCATGACATCGCCGCGCTGCGGATCGCCCACTTCGATGATCTTGGTATCCAGCACTGGCAAGCGAATGCCGTAGGCAAACTTGTTGACCAGAATGAAGTCGCCCACTTCCAGCGTCGGCTTCATCGAACCGGACGGGATCTGGAACGGCTCCAGCAGGAAGGAGCGCAGCACCAGCACGATCGCCAGCACCGGAAAGAACGATTTACCGTACTCGACCAACAACGGCTCGCGGTTCAGGCGCTGCAGTACCGCCTCGTCCGGCTCACCAACCTGCCCCTGATACGCCGCAATCGCTACCCGCCGGCGTGGCGCCAGCAGCAGCAGATCGAGCAGGGCCAACACGCCGCAAACCGCAACGGCAATCACCAGAATCAGCGGGAAGTTGAACGACATAGGTATTAGCTATCCACCTTGAGTACGGCCAGGAAGGCTTCTTGCGGGATTTCCACGCTGCCAACCTGCTTCATCCTTTTCTTACCGGCCTTCTGCTTCTCCAGCAGTTTTTTCTTACGGCTGACGTCGCCGCCGTAGCACTTGGCCAATACGTTCTTGCGCAGCGCCTTGACCGTTGTACGCGCCACGATCTGCCCACCGATGGCCGCCTGGATCGCCACGTCGAACATCTGCCGCGGGATCAGCTCTTTCATCTTCTCGGTCAGCGCACGGCCTTTATAGTGGGCCTTGTCGCGATGCACGATGAGTGCCAAGGCATCTACCTTCTCACCGTTGATCAGCACATCCAGCTTGACCAGGTTGGCGCTCTCGAAACGGTCGAAACTGTAGTCCAGCGAGGCATAACCACGACTGACCGACTTCAGGCGATCGAAGAAGTCCAGTACCACCTCGTTCATCGGCAGGTCGTAGCAGACCTGCACCTGGCTGCTGAGGAACTGCATGTCGCGCTGCACGCCACGCTTCTCGATGCACAGGGTGATGACGTTGCCCAGGTGCTCCTGGGGTACCAGGATATTGGCGCGCACGATCGGCTCGCGCATATCCTCGACCAACGACAGGTCCGGTAGTTTGGACGGGTTATCGACGTAGATCGTCTCCCCCGTCTTCAACAGCAGCTCAAAAATTACAGTCGGCGCAGTGGTGATCAGGTCGAGATCGTACTCACGCTCCAGGCGCTCCTGGATGATCTCCATGTGCAGCATGCCGAGGAAGCCGATACGGAAGCCAAAGCCCAGGGCCTCGGAGCTTTCCGGCTCGTACTGCAACGCTGCATCGTTCAGCGTCAGCTTCTGCAGGGCTTCGCGGAAGTCTTCGAAATCGTCGGAGCTGACCGGGAACAGACCGGCATAGACCTGCGGCTTGACCCGTTTGAAGCCTGGCAGCATGTCGACATCGGGGGTATTGGACAGGGTCAGGGTGTCACCCACCGGTGCACCGTGAATATCCTTGATGCCAGCGATGATGAAGCCCACTTCACCGGCCTTGAGGTCTTCGGTGGCGGTGTGCTTCGGCGTGAACACGCCCACGCTGTCAACCTGGTGGATCTTGCCAGTGGACTTGACCAGCACCTTGTCGCCTTTCTTGATGCGGCCGTGACGCACGCGCACCAGGGAGACCACACCGAGATAGTTGTCGAACCAGGAGTCGATGATCAGCGCCTGCAGCGGCGCATCGATGTCGCCGGTCGGCGCAGGGATCACCTCGACCAAGCGCTCCAGCACCTCGTCCACGCCCATGCCGCTCTTGGCGCTACAGGCCACGGCGTCAGTGGCATCGATGCCGATGATGTGCTCGATCTCGTCCTTGACCTTGTCCGGATCTGCCTGTGGCAGGTCCATCTTGTTCAGCACCGGCATGACCTCAAGGCCCTGCTCGATGGCGGTGTAGCAGTTGGCAACCGACTGCGCCTCGACGCCCTGACCGGCATCCACGACCAGCAGGGCACCTTCACAGGCCGCCAGCGAGCGACTGACTTCATAGGTGAAGTCGACGTGACCCGGGGTGTCGATGAAGTTCAGCTGGTAGGTTTTGCCATTACGCGCCGTGTAATACAGGGTCACGCTGTGGGCTTTGATGGTGATGCCGCGCTCGCGTTCCAGATCCATGGAGTCCAGTACCTGGGCCTCCATTTCGCGCTCGGACAGGCCGCCGCACATCTGGATGAAGCGGTCGGCCAGGGTCGACTTGCCATGGTCGATGTGGGCGATGATGGAGAAATTGCGGATATGACTCAGGTCGCTCACGGATCAACACTCGAAAAAGCCGCGGGCAGGCTGCCCGTCGAAAAATAGCCGGGAATTCTAACTGATCGCGGCATACCGCGTCACGCGTGGCCGCTGGCAGACCACAAAGAAAAGGGGCGGTAAAAACCGCCCCTTTTTCTATATCCGCAAACTTATTCGCTCAATTTGAAGGTAATGAAGCTGGCCCTGCCCTCGCGCAATACGCGCATCGACACCGAGCGATTGGCCGGCAGTTCCTTGACTACCGTGGTGAACGTCTTGGCTGAGTCGATCGCCTGGTTATTCAGGTGCGTGATGACATCCCCCGGACGCAAACCAATCAGCGCCGCCGGGCCATCCTGCACTTCCTTGATCACTACGCCACCGCGCAGGTCGAGGGATTTCTTCTGCTCGGCGGCCAGCTCGGCAACTGCCACACCCAAGCGATTGCTGCTGCGCTCGACACCGGAGCTCTCGCCTGCAGCCAGTTCGTCGCCATCTTCCGGCAAGCTGCCAACGGTCATCTGCAGACGCTTGCGCTCACCTTCGCGAATCACTTCCAGGTCAGCCTTGCTCCCCGCCTTCATCGCCCCCACCAAGTGCGGCAGGTCGGCAGACAGGATGATCGGCTGGTCGTTGAGGCTAAGAATCACATCGCCAACCTGCAGGCCGCCCTTGGCCGCCGGGCCATCCTCCATCACCTGGGCCACCAGCGCACCCGCCGGTTTCTCCAGACCGAAGGACTCGGCAAGATCCTTGTTCACTTCCTGAATCACCACGCCCAGCCAACCGCGACTGACCTTGCCACCGGATTTCAGCTGGTTCGCCACATCCATGGCCACATCGATCGGAATAGCGAACGACACGCCCATAAAACCGCCTGAGCGGGTGTAGATCTGCGAATTGATACCGATCACCTGGCCATCCAGATTGAACAGCGGACCACCCGAGTTACCCGGGTTGATCGCCACATCAGTCTGGATGAACGGTACATAGTTCTCGTTGGGCAGGCTGCGCCCCTTGGCCGAGACGATACCGGCCGTCGCCGAATGATCGAAGCCGAAGGGCGAGCCAATGGCCAGCACCCAACTGCCGACTTTCAGCTCGTCAGGCTTACCGACCTTCAATGTCGGCAGGTTCTTGCCCTCGACCTTGAGCAATGCCACGTCGGTACGCGGGTCGGCACCAATCAGCTTGGCCTGCAGCTCGCTGCGATCCGACAGGCGCACGATGATCTCATCGGCATCCGCCACTACATGGTTGTTGGTCAGGATGTAGCCATCATCGGAAATGATGAAGCCGGAACCCAGAGACTGCGCCTCGCGCTGGCGCGAGCCAGGATTGCGCGGCATCTGCGGCAGACTGCGCTCGAAGAACTCGCGAAACTGCGGCGGCAAGCCTTGCAAGTCGGGCATCTGGCCCTGAATGGCGACTTCACGCTGCGGCAGGTTCTGCCGGGTACTGATGTTCACCACGGCAGGCGAGGCCTGCTCGACCAGCTCGGTGAAATCGGGCAGCTCGGCATGCGCCAAAGACGCCTGAGCCAGCAAAAACAGGGAAAAAAGGCCGGATAAAGAGGTTCTCAGATTCAGCATTTACTGCAGCTCCATCCACAAAGGAACAAGCGTTTCTAACGGAATAGGTCGTCTGCCTGCACAGAAACTCGACCAACCACCCCACAGCCATCCCAGCACGTTCGGCGAGCATTTCAGCCGAACTCAGCCACTCCCAGGCCGCACACCGCTAGCCGCGGCGCACAAAAAGCTCAACATTACGAGAGACGACGGCAGCCTGAGCGGCTGAGCGATCGGAGAACCGATCGCCTCAATATTTACTGCGCGCTACTGGCCGTCGCGGCAGCCGCTTGCATAGACAGCGCGACACGCTCGGCAGTTCCCACCGGGATTTCGCCAACCACGGTGACCATCACATCGCCATCGGCAGTCGCCATACGCCGGGAAACCACTGCGGTGGGCCCCAACTGGCGACGCGAGTCCTCGACCGCCACGCCGTGCAGGGGCTCAAGGAAGACCGAGAAGCGCGCCAAGCCATCGCCGTACATCAGGTAGGCCACCGGATCAGAAGAAGTCGGACTGGCGCGCTGCAACGACTGATTCAACTCAAAGCCCGGCGGCAGCCAGCCGGCACGCCAGGGCTGAGTCAGCTCGGCAACCTTGTTGAAGCTCACCGGCTTGCATGTCGCACTCGGCAACAGTGCCTCATCCTTCACAGCATCGCTCAGATCCAGGTCGATGAACTGGAAGCGCTCGAGCAACTGGCCCTTCTCACTGATCAACAGCGACTTGAGCGGCAACGCCGTCTCTTCATCCAGATGCAGTTCGAAGGCATAACGATGCTGGTCGCGCGGCATCAGCACCAGAACCACCGCGGAGCGCCCCGCTACCCGTGAGCGACCGATAACACGCAGGTCATAACGTTTTTCGAGTAGGGCTGCATCAAGGTGGCGAGACGACCACTGCACATCAGGCATTTCGTCAGCCAGGCCGTCACTCATGCACTGAGGACGCCCATCGACACGAAGAACCTCCTGGGCAGGTCCATCGAGCTGTAGCAGCCGCTCATGCACACCGTCGGCACCCGCTTTGTGCCAGACCGCATGGGTAGAGAAGTTGCCATTACGCTCGTAGACGAAAGTACCGTGGAAGCTCTGCTGCGCGGACTTGGCCATCCGCTGCAACCAATCCTGAGGTTCGGCTGCCTGGGCAGGAGTCACCAGCCAGCCGAGCAGTGCAATGAACGCAATGGCGCGCATAAATCCCCTCAGCGATTTTCCAGACTAGCAGCGCGGGCGTAAGGCAACGCGGAGTCCGCACTACTGGCCGCCGCCTGTTGGGCATGCTGACGCAGGTAGGATGGCAGACGCTGCTCCTGCCAATTGGCGGAAGGCACCTGCACACTCGGCTGCTGCGGCACTACACCCTCATCCGGGTTGTAACCAGCCAGCACCGCCGGCCCTTGGGTTTGCATCTGCGGCAACGTCAGGCCTGGTTGAGCACCTTGCTGGGCCAGCTGCGTACCGCCGATCTCGTCCTGATTGTAGAAGCGCACGCCAGCCAGCACCGCGACCGTTACCGACGCGGCAACCGCAACACGACCAATCGTGCGCCATACGCCACTTGCCGGCTTGGCAGGCACGGCCTCTTCGGCCAGGGCAGCGGAGACTGCGGCTGCGATATCCAGGCGCGGCTCCAGCAGCTCCTTGTGCATCACCGCACGAGCTATCTGGTAACGCGACCAGGTAGCACGCAGCTCGTTATCGTCGCTCGCGGCGAGTACTCGACGCAGTTCCAGTTCGTCCGCTTCGTTATCCATCACCGCGGACAGCGATTCCTGCAGGGCTTCACGACTCATGGTGGTTCCTCTCTTGGCTGTCGCCGCTGTCTCAGCTTTCCTGCAACAACGGTTGCAGGGACTTATCGATGGCCTCACGCGCCCGGAATATCCGCGATCGCACAGTGCCGACCGGACATTGCATGACGCTGGCAATGTCCTCATAACTCAGTCCATCGAATTCACGCAGGGTCAGGGCCGTGCGCAGATCCTCGGGCAACTGCTGGATGGTGCGATGCACGGTGGCCTCGATTTCATCCCGCAGCAGCATCCGTTCCGGTGACTCGTTGTCCTTGAGTGCGTGATCGCCCTCGTAGAACTCGGCATCCTCGGTACTTACATCACTGTCTGGCGGGCGACGGCCACGCGAGACCAGGTAGTTCTTCGCCGTGTTGATGGCGATGCGGTACAGCCAGGTATAAAACGCACTGTCACCGCGGAAATTGCCCAGCGCGCGATACGCCTTGATAAATGCCTCTTGTGCCACATCCTGGGCTTCGTGGTTGTCGTGCACGAAACGCACGACCAACCCGAGAATCTTGTGCTGGTACTTGAGCACCAGCAGATCAAAAGCTCGCTTGTCGCCACGTTGTACGCGCTCGACCAGCTGCTGATCGTCTTCCTGGGTTAGCATCAAAACTCCTCCTGGTATTCGGAGGAGCCCCGCGCCGGCCAGTCAATCGTCTTGCCAAGATAGACTCGGTGGTTTCGCAAAAGTTCTCCCCTCCAAACAAGCTTCCTGCACCGCCATGGCATCTGCAGCAAACACTGCAACAAGGCTTCTACCCTGCCGCTGAATAATCGTTCTAGTGGCCGACCGCGCACAGCGCTGCGACCGATCAATGCCATTTAGCCATCGGTGTTGGCTAATGGAACCTGAGCGACTAAGAAAGTTCCCGAGCGGCATGCTCAGGCATAAGCGAGCTATTGTGCCGCTCACCCCCTCTATATACTAGGCGGCGCCTTTTCGCGGGAACCCTAGTAGAAATGAGCCAACACTATCAGCACGACGTTCTGGTGATCGGCAGCGGTGCTGCCGGCCTGACCCTGGCCCTGACGCTGCCGCAGCACCTGCGCATTGCCGTCCTGAGCAAGGGCGACCTGGCCAACGGCTCTACCTACTGGGCCCAGGGCGGCGTCGCGGCCGTACTGGACGATGCCGACACCGTGCAGTCGCATGTCGAGGACACCCTCAACGCTGGCGGCGGACTGTGCCGCGAAGATGCCGTGCGCTTCACCGTCGAACACAGCCGAGAAGCCATTCAGTGGTTGATCGAACAGGGCGTGCCCTTTACCCGTGATGATGAGCACGACCGCGAGGACGGTGGTTTTGAATTCCACCTGACCCGCGAAGGTGGCCACAGCCACCGCCGCATCATCCATGCCGCCGATGCTACCGGCGCAGCGATCTTCAACACCTTGCTGCAGCAGACCCGCCTGCGCAGCAACGTCGAGCTGCTGGAGCAGCGCGTGGCGGTCGACCTGATCACCGAGCGCAAGCTCGGCCTGAGCGGCCAGCGCTGCCTCGGCGCCTATGTGCTGAATCGCAACAGCGGCGAAGTCGACACCTACCACGCACGCTTCGTCATCCTCGCCACCGGCGGCGCAGCCAAGGTCTACCTCTATACCAGCAACCCCGACGGCGCCAGCGGCGATGGCGTGGCCATGGCCTGGCGTGCCGGCTGCCGGGTCGGCAACCTGGAGTTCAACCAGTTCCACCCGACCTGCCTGTATCACCCACAGGCCAAGAGTTTCCTTATCACCGAAGCCCTGCGCGGGGAAGGCGCACACCTCAAACTGCCCAATGGCGAACGCTTCATGGCGCGCTTCGACGCCCGCGAAGAACTGGCCCCGCGCGACATCGTCGCCCGCGCCATCGACCATGAGATGAAACGCCTCGGTGTCGACTGCGTGTACCTGGACATCAGCCACCAGCCGCCCGAGTTCGTGAAGAGCCACTTCCCAACCGTCTACGAACGCTGCCTGGAATTCGGCATCGACATTACCCGCCAGGCCATCCCGGTGGTACCGGCGGCGCACTACACCTGCGGCGGCGTGGTGGTCGACCAGCAAGGCTGCACCGATGTGCCTGGCCTATATGCCATCGGCGAAACCAGCTTCACCGGCCTGCATGGCGCCAACCGCATGGCCAGCAACTCGCTGCTGGAATGCTTCGTCTACGCCCGCTCGGCGGTGGAACACATAGTCGCCCAGCTGGATCAGGTGCCGATGCCGGCCAGCCTGCCCACCTGGGACGCCAGCCAGGTCACCGACTCGGACGAGGACGTGATCATCGCGCACAACTGGGACGAGCTGCGGCGCTTCATGTGGGACTACGTCGGCATCGTGCGCACCAACAAGCGCCTGCAGCGCGCCCAGCATCGGGTACGCCTGCTGCTCGACGAGATCGACGAGTTCTACAGCAACTACAAGGTCAGCCGTGACCTGATCGAGCTGCGCAACCTGGCCCAGGTCGCCGAACTGATGATCGAGTCAGCCATGCAACGCCACGAAAGCCGCGGCCTGCACTACACCCTGGATTACCCGGACCTGCTACCGGAAGCCCGCGACACTATTCTGGCGCCGCCCACCTACGCCGACTGAACTTCAGGCGCACCCGCAGGCGCCGATGCACCTCCCGCGCCAAGGCATCACGCGGGATGCACAGGCCGCGCACCCGCCGCTCTCCCGCCAGGCGAAAGCGCAGGATCACCGCCAACGGCAGCGCCAGGCTGTCCGGGCGTAATTGCACCGCCTGCCAGCCCTGCGCCCGGCTCCACAGCTGCCACCCCTCCTCGTCTCGCCGCAAGCCGGTAAAGGCTTGCGGATGCCCCAGCAGAATCTGCCGCGGCAACACCCACATCCCATGCAAGAGGCAGCACAAAGCCGCCAGGCAGCGGGCCCAGAGAGGAATATCGATCAGAAGAAGGGTAACCAGCGCCAGGAACTGGGCCAGCAGATATGCCACCAACAGCAGGCGCGAGGCCTGCCAGTGGCATTCGAAGCGCTTACTTGGGCTGGACACGATCCAGAATCATGCGAACCATGCGCAGCAGATCCGGGTCTTGCGGCTCATTGCGCTGCATGAACCAGCCAAACATGTCCTGGTCCTCGCATTCCAGCAGCTTGCGGTAACGCTCCTGATCCTCGGCATCAAGGGTCGCGTAAACTTCCCTGACGAAAGGCACCAGCAATACATCCAGCTCCAGCATGCCGCGGCGGCTGTGCCAGAAGAGTCGATTCAGTTCAGTAGAGTCGGCCATACATCGGCTCCTGTGGAAAGGTGCGCAGTATAGCGAGCACAGTCGCGCTCGGCACCCGCTGACAAGCCGGCAGCGCGGCTCTATGATGGCGCCCCGGACTACTCAAGCTGCGATCGCCAATGGCCGACTCCGCCTTTTTTTGCACCCTGACCCACGAATCCCTGCTCGCCGTACGTGGCACCGATGCCGCCAAGTTCCTCCAGGGCCAGGTCACCTGCAACCTCAACTACCTCGACCAGCACAGCACCAGCCTGGGCGCACGCTGCACGCCCAAGGGCCGCATGACCTCGAGCTTCCGCATCCTGCCCGAGGGCGACGGCTACCTGCTGGCCATGGCCAGCGAGCTGCTGGACGCGCAACTGGCCGACCTGAAGAAATACGCCGTGTTCTCCAAGTCGACCCTAAGCGACGAGTCCGGCGCCTGGGTACGTTTCGGCCTGAGCCAGGGCGATAGCGTCCTCGCCAGCCTTGGCCTCGACCTGCCGCAGGACGCCGATGCCGTGGTTCGCGCCGAGAGGCTGATCGCCCTGCGCCTGCCCGGCGGTCGCGCCGAGCTGTGGGCACCCGCCAATGAAACCACTCGCCTGCACCAGCAACTGGGTGCCGCACTGCCCGAGGCCCCGCTCAACGCCTGGTTGCTGGGCCAGGTGCGCGCCGGCATCGGCCAAGTCTTCGGGCCGACCCGCGAGCTGTTCATCCCGCAGATGATCAACCTGCAGGCCCTGGGCGGGGTGAGTTTCAAGAAGGGCTGCTACACCGGCCAGGAAATCGTTGCGCGCATGCAGTACCTCGGCAAGCTCAAGCGGCGTCTCTATCGCCTGAGTCTGACAGGCAGTGACTTGCCAGCTGCGGGTGCCGAGCTGTTTTCTCCGGTGCATGGTTCCAGCGTCGGTGAAGTGGTGCTGGCAGCCCACGCCGAGCAAGGCATCGAGCTGCTCGCCGTGCTCCAGGAAGATGCGAAGAATGATGGCCGCCTCCACCTCGGCAGCCTCGATGGCGCCGCGCTGAGCCTGCTAGACCTACCTTATGCACTGGATGCCGACCGCGAGATCCAGCGCTAGGATCCGGCTGGCGATCAGCTGAAGTCGGCCGCGCGCCGCCAGCAATGACCTCCGGCCGCTCACTTACAACATGCCCTCGGCCATTTCTGCCGGGCCAGGCTCTAGCCCGCGAGATCGCTCACAAGTTCCAAGTAAAAAACTGATGCACGGGCCCGGACAAACGCGGTACAACCCGGGCAGACCCTGAACAATGATCGCCCCAGCGCCTAAACTGATGCGGTCGAATGATCCGAGAGCCGAGATGAGCAAGCTTGCCGAGAAAGTCCAACAGGAACTGATCCAGGCCATCGAAAACGATGAACTGGTGCTGCCGACCCTTCCCGAGGTGGCCCTGCGGGTTCGCGAAGCCGCGGAAGACCCGAATATCAGCATCCCGGCACTGAGCAAGGTGATCGGCAACGATGCCGCCCTCACCGCGCGCATCATCAAGGTGGTGAACAGCCCGCTGCTGCGCACCAACAAGGAAATCACCGACCTGCAGATGGCCGTCGGCCGCCTCGGCATCAACTACACCTGCAACCTGGCCACCGGCCTGGCGATGGAACAGATGTTCCAGGCCACTTCCGACGTGGTTGATCGAAAAATGCGAGAAGTGTGGAACAAAAGCACCGAAATCGCCGGTATCTGCCACGTTCTGTGCAAACACTACACACGCCTGCTGCCCGATCAGGCAACTCTCGCCGGCCTAGTTCACCAGATCGGCATCCTACCGATCCTTACCTATGCCGAAGAGCACAACGAGCTGCTGGCGGACTCCATCAGCCTCAACCACGTGATCGAGAAGATTCACCCGATCATCGGCGAAAAAATCCTGCGCGCCTGGGAGTTCCCCGAACCGATCGCCTTGGTTCCTGGCCAACACCTGAACTTCAGTCGCGACTCGGCCAAGGTCGATTACGTAGATATCGTCCAGGTCGCCACACTGCAGAGCTACCTGGGCAGCGAGCACCCCTACACCCAGCTCGACTGGAGCAAAATCCCCGCCTTTGCCAAGCTCGGCCTCGACCCCAATGTCGACATGCAGGCCGACGAAGACCTCTCCGCCGCGATGGAAGCGGCCACCAGCATGCTCCAGTAACACCTCCCGGCAGACGTATTCGCCAAGCCCTTCTACGCTATGAACAAACCCCGCAACTGCCTGCAGTTGTGGGGCGGCGGCTTTAGCCTTACCGCCGCAAAGGCCCGATGGAACTGCCTTTGCCTGTTCAACCTGGGGAAGGAAGCACCCGATGCGTATGCTGCTACTGCTGTGCGCCCTGGCTTTCGGCTGCAACCTGCAGGCCGAGACCATTACCCTGACCAACGGCGAGTGGAGCCCCTACCTGGGCGAAAAGCTGCCCCATCACGGCGTGGCTTCACGCATCATCGAGGAAGCCTTCGCTATTGAAGGCATTCAGGTGAAGTGGACGTTCTACCCCTGGGCCCGCGCCTTGCGCACTGCCGAGAACGGCAAGAGCTCCGGCTCCGCCGTGTGGCGGCGCAGCCCCGAGCGCGAACAGAGCTTCTTCATCAGCGACCCGGTCGTCGACACCAGCTACTACCTGTTCCACCGCAAGGACCGCCCTCTCGACTGGCAACAGATCAGCGACCTGCGCGACAAGCGCATCGGTGGCGCCATCGATTACAACTACGGCCCGGCCTTCCAGCAAGCGGAAAAGAACGGCCAGGTGCACATGCAGCGCCTGAGCAACGAGGAACAGGCCATACGCATGCTGCTGGCGGGACGACTCGATGCACTGCCGATGGACAAGGTGGTGGCCTTCGACCTGCTGCGCAGCAAGTTCAGCTCTGCCGAACGCCACCAGCTGAGCTTCCATCCGCTGCCGCTGAACAGCGATAGCCTGCACCTGCTGCTATCGCGCAAGGTCGCCGGTAACGAGGCGCTACTGCAGCGCTTCAACCTGGGCCTGCAGAAACTGCGCGACAGCGGCCGGGTGTCGAAGTACCTGCTGGAGGTGCAACAGCCCGTGAGCCTGGTGCCTTAGACCGCTGGGAAACTGACCCGCACCCGCAACCCGCCACTGCGCCCATCATGCAGGCTGATCTGCGCCAGGTGCGCGCGGCAGATATCCCCGACTATCGCCAGCCCCAACCCGGCACCGCCGACCTGTGGATTGCTGCGGTAGAAGCGCTCGAATACCTTGTCGCGCTCTTCCGGCGCAATGCCCGGCCCATCGTCTTCCACCTCCAGCACGGCCGGCTGCAGCACCCGCAGAATCACGCTGCCGCCCCCTGGCGTGTGGGTCATGGCGTTATCCACCAGGTTGTAGATCAGCTCGTTGAGCAGCGTCGTCTCACCGTCGATGCACACACCTTCCTCGGCCTCCAGCGCCAGGCTGATGCCACGCTGATGGGCCAGTGGCGCCAGGGCCATACCCAGCTCACGCGCCAACTGAGCCAGGTCGACGCGTTCTGCTCCGCCCTCGGCAATCGCTCGCGCCCCGCGCTCGATGCGCGCCAGCGAGAGCAACTGGTTGGCCAGATGGGTCAGTCGGTCCGTACTCTGCGCAGCTTTTTCCAGGGTGCTGCGCCACAGCGCCGGTTCGGTTTCACGCAGGCCCAGCTCGATGCGCGCCTTGAGCGCCGCCAGCGGCGTGCGCAGCTCGTGGGACGCATCGGCGATAAACTGCGCTTGGCGCTCGAACTGCTGGCGCAGGCGCTCAGTGAAATGGTTGAACGCCGCCACCAGCGGACGCAGCTCATCCTGCGCTTCGACCATCGGCAGAGGCCGCAGGTCGTCCGGCTCGCGCTCCTCCACCGCGCCCCGCAGGCGCTCCAGCGGGCGTAGCGCGGCGCTCACCGCCAGCCACACCAGGGCCAGGGTGATCAGCGCCAGCAGGCCCATGCGCCACAACGTATCAAGCAACAGGCTGCGGGCCATGCGCTCGCGCGCGCCCTCGGTCTCGGCCACGCGGATTTCCGCCATGCCGTTGATGTCCGGCTCGCTGACTGGCTGCAGCAGGCTGACCACGCGCACGCCCACGCCATCGAACTCGCCGTCGTAGAAGCGTGCCAGGGCCGGGTAATCGTCGGTGCGCTGGGTGCCGGGTGGCGGCGGCGGCAGGTGGTCGTAGCCGGAGACCAGACGCCCCTGCAGGTCGTTGACCTGATAGAAGATGCGCCCCTCGCTGTCATAGGCGAACACATCCAGCGCCACATAGGGCACGTCGGCGCGCAGGGTGCCGTCGTCGGCATACAGGCCATCGGCGATAGCCCGTGCCGAGGCCAGCAGGGTTCGGTCATAGGCCGCATCGGCGGCGGCGCGACCGTTCCAGTAAGCGCTGACGCTACCGATCAGCAGCGGGATGGCCAGCAGGATGGCCAGCCGGCGCAGCAGCCGGCCACGCAGGCTCCCAGCGCGTTGTTCAGTCACTCACCGCCTCCAGCAGATAGCCCAGACCACGGAAGGTGACGATGCGCACCGCATTGCCCTCGAGCTTCTTGCGCAGGCGATGGATGTAGATCTCGATGGCGTCGGCGCTGGCTTCCTCGTCCAGGCCGAATACCTGGTCGGCCAGTTGCTCCTTGCTCATCACCCGCCCAGGCCGGGCGATCAGCGCTTCCAGTACCGACTGCTCGCGCGAGGTCAGGCTGAGCACCTGCTCGTGCAGGCTGAAGCGCCGCGTGCCCAGGTCATAGACCAGCGCCCCGCAGCGCTGCTGGGCTTCACCACCGAGCACGCTGCGCCGCAGCAGCGCCTTGACCCGCGCCTCCAGCTCGGTCAACTCGAAGGGCTTGGCCAGATAGTCATCGGCGCCGAGGTTGAGCCCGTGCACGCGATCCTTGACCTCACCGCGCGCAGTCAGCATCAGCACCGGCAGCACCTTGCCGCGGGCACGGGTGCGCGCCAGCACCTCGAAACCATCCAGGCGCGGCAACCCCACGTCGAGCACCGCGAGGCTGTAATCCTCGCTGGCCAGGGCGTGCTCGGCAGCCACGCCGTCGTGCAGCACGTCCACCGTCAGGCCTGCGCCACGCAGGGCCTGAGCCACGCTTTCGGCCAGGGGAAGATGGTCTTCGACCAGCAGGATTCGCACGTTTAGGCACTCCACAAACTTGTTCTTATACGGCGAGTGTAACGGCCCAAACACCTGCGCGAATGCCCTGAAGACTTTCTTTCAAGCTGAAAGCCTGGTGAAAGCTTGGCGCCCTAGCATCCCTCCAGGGTGGCTAGAACCACCCAAAGAACGCCGGCCGCGTGGTTGCTCCGGCGTGACAAAAACAACAATCGGAGACCACATGATGCGCACTGCCTCCCGGCAGGCCCTGCCGCCTGTCCGCCTCAGCCTCACCCTTCTCGCCTGCAGCCTTGCCCCGGTCAGCCATGCCGCCTTCATCGAAGACAGCAGCGCCAGCCTGACCACCACCAACATCTACCTGAACCGCGACTTCCGTGAAGATGCCGGACAGAACAAGCGCGAAGAATGGGGCCAGGGCTTCCTCCTCGACATTCAGTCCGGTTACACCGAAGGCACGGTCGGCGTCGGCCTCGACGCCCTCGGCATGCTCGGCGTCAAACTCGACTCCGGCGGCGGCCGTACCGGCACCGACCTGCTCCCCGTACAGGACGACGGCGGCACCCCGGACGAATTCGGCCGCCTGGGCCTGACCGCGAAAGTCAAAGTGTCTTCCAGCGAGTTCCGCTATGGCTCGCACATCCCCGAGCTGCCCGTGGTCAAGGCCAGCGACAGCCGTCTGCTGCCGCAGGTGTTCGAGGGTGGCTTGCTGACCTCCAGCGAGCTGGAAGGCCTGGCCTTCACCGGCGGACGCCTGGACAAGGTGATCGACCGCGCCTCGACCAACTCCGAGGACCTGCTCCTCAACAGCAAGAACAAGCGCTTCACCAGCGGTATCAGTGCCGAACACATGGACCTGGCCGGTTTCGACTACACGTTCGCCAAGGGCCTGACCGGCCGTTACTACTATGCCGATGTCGAGGACATCTACCGCCAGCACTTCCTCGGCCTGCTGGCCAGCCAGCCCCTGGGCGGTGGCGCACTGAGCGCTGACCTGCGCGTATCGATCAGCGACGACAGCGGCTCGGCCAAGGCCGGCGAAGTCGACAACCGCGCGTGGAATGGCCTGGTCTCCTATGCCCACAGCGGGCACAAGGTCGGCCTCGGCTACCAGCACCTCTCCGGCGATACCGGCTTCGCCTACATCGATGGCAGCGATCCGTTCCTGGTCAACTTCGTGCAGATCAACGACTTCGCCAATGCCGAAGAACGCTCCTGGCAAGCCCGCTACGACTACGACTTCGCCGGCCTCGGCCTGCCGGGCCTGAGCTTCATGACCCGCTACATCAAGGGCGACAACGCCCAGGTGACCGGCAGCGCTGAAGAAGGCACCGAGTGGGAGCGCAACACCGAGCTCAAATACGTGGTGCAGAGCGGCCCGCTCAAGGACCTCTACGTGCGCCTACGCAATGCCAGCTTCCGCTCCAGTTTCGCCCGCGATGCAGACGAGAACCGCGTGATCGTCGGCTACTCCCTGGCCATCTGGTAAGCCACAATAAAACTCCACAGGAGAACAAGATGAAGACTGCCCTGTCGCGTATCGCTCTTGCCTTTGCCGCCCTGACCCTGAGCAGCCAACTGCTCGCCGAACCCAAGCGCCCCGAGTGCATCGCCCCGGCCAAGCCCGGCGGCGGCTTCGACCTGACCTGCAAGCTGGCCCAAAGCGGCCTCAAGGACAACGGCCTGCTCAAGGCGCCGATGCGCGTCACCTACATGCCCGGCGGCGTCGGCGCGGTGGCCTACAACGCGGTGGTCGCCCAGCGTCCGAAGGATGCCGGCACCATCACTGCCTTCTCCTCCGGCTCCCTGCTCAACCTGGCCCAGGGCAAGTTCGGCCGTTACGACGAACACGCCGTGCGCTGGCTAGCCGGTATCGGCACCGACTACGGCGCCATCAGCGTGCGCGCCGACTCGCCCTACCAGACCCTCGGCGACCTGGTCGAAGCGCTGAAGAAAGACCCCGGCAGCATCGTCTTCGGCGCCGGCGCCACCATCGGCGGCCAGGACTGGATGCAGACCGCACTGCTCGCCCGCCTGGCTGGCATCGACCCGCAGCAGCTGCGCTATGTGGCCTTCGAGGGCGGTGGCGAAACCCTCACCGCGATGCTCGGCGGCCATGTGCAGGTGACCAGCAGCGGCCTCGGCGAAGTCACCCCGCAACTGACGGCGAACAAGATCCGCGTGATCGCCGTGCTGTCCGAGCAGCGCCTGCCCGGCAAGCTGGCCAGCATCCCCACCGCCAGGGAGCAGGGCTTCGACATCACCTGGCCGGTGATCCGTGGTTTCTACATGGGCCCGGAAGTCAGTGACGCCGACTTCGCCTGGTGGAAGAGCCAGTTCGACACCCTGCTGGCCAGCCCCGAGTTCGCCACGCTGCGCGAACAGCGCGACCTGTTCCCCCTGAGCATGACCGGCGACGAGTTGCAGGCCTACGTGCTCAAGCAGGTGCAGGACTACAAGGCGCTGGCCGGCGAGTTCGGTTTGGCCAAATAAGCCCTGCCCGCCGGCTTTTGTAGGAGCCAGCTTGCTGGCGATCGGCGCCCATGCTGAACCTCAGGGGCACCCGGATCGCCAGCAAGCTGGCTCCTACAGGGTCTTGCAACTACTCCCCCATTCCTGTGAGGACACCCTCATGTATGTCCGCCTGTTCGCTGCGGTCTGGCTGCTCGTCTGCGCCTTTCTCGCCGTGGTCGCCTGGGGTTTCCAGGCGCCCTTCACCTACGACCCGGTCGGCCCGCGCGCCTACCCCCTGCTGTTGCTGACCCTGATGGCTGCCGCCGCGCTGTGGCTGCTGTGCAAGCCTGCGAGCGAGCCAACCCTGCCGATCTCCTGGGTCCTGGCGCGCAAGGTCGCTCTGTGCGTCGCCGCGCTGCTGGCCTACGCCATGCTGTTCGAGCCGCTGGGCTTCGTCCTCAGCACCGCCCTGGCCGGCTTCAGCCTGGGCCTGCTGTTCAACGGCCGAGTGCTGCTCAGCGCCGTCAGCGGCCTGCTGATGGGCGTGCTGCTCTACGGGTTTTTCGATTACCTGCTCGACGTGCCGCTTCCGCTCGGCGTGTTCGAAGCCTTCGTGGGGAACTGACATGGAAACGCTGAATTTCTTGCTGCAAGGCTTCGATGTCGCCACCCGCCCGATCAACCTGCTGGTGGCGCTGTTCGGCGCCTTCGTCGGCACTGTGGTCGGCCTGCTGCCGGGCCTGGGGCCGATCAACGGCGTGGCCATCCTGCTGCCGCTGGCCTTCGCCCTCGGCCTGCCACCGGAAACCGCGCTGATCCTGCTGGCCGCCGTGTACCTGGGCTGCGAGTACGGCGGGCGGATCTCGGCGATCCTGCTCAACGTGCCGGGCGACGCCGCGGCGATCATGACCACCCTCGACGGCTACCCGATGGCGCGCCAGGGCAAGGCCGGTATCGCCCTGTCGCTGTCAGCCATGAGCTCGTTCATCGGTAGCACCATCGCCACCATCGGCGTGGTGCTGTTCGCGCCGATCCTGGCCAACTGGGCGGTGGCCTTCGGCCCGGCCGAGTATTTCGTGTTGATGGTGTTCGCCATCGCCTGCCTCGGCGGCATGGTCGGCGACAAACCGGTGAAGACCCTGCTCGCCGCGCTGATCGGCCTGGGCCTGGCCACGGTCGGGGTGGATGCCACCACCGGCGTGTATCGCTTCACCTTCGACAATGTCGGCCTGTCCGATGGCATCCAGTTCGTCATCGTGGTGATCGGCCTGTTCAGCGTCAGCGAGGTGCTGCTGATGCTCGAGCACACCGCCAGCGGCCAGCAGGCGGTGAAAGCCAGCGGGCGCATGCTGTTCAGCGCCAAGGAGTTCGCCTTCACCTGGTGGAGCACAGTGCGCAGTTCACTGGCCGGCTTCGTCATCGGCGTGCTGCCGGGCGCCGGGGCGACCATCGCCAGCGCCATCACCTACATGAGCGAGAAGCGTATCGCCGGTGAGTCCGGGCGCTTCGGCGAGGGTGACTTGCGCGGCGTGGCGGCCCCGGAAGCGGCCAACAACGCCTCGGCCTGCGGCTCGCTGATCCCCATGCTGACCCTCGGGGTACCGGGCTCGGGTACCACCGCAGTGATGATCGGCGCGCTGACGCTGTACAACATCACCCCCGGCCCGCTGCTGTTCGAGCAGCAGCCGGATGTGGTCTGGGGCCTGATCGCCTCGTTATTCATCGGCAACGTGATCCTACTGGTGATGAACATCCCGCTGGTCGGCCTGTTCGCCCGCATGCTCAGCGTGCCGACCTGGATCCTGGTACCAGCCATCACCATCGTCAGCCTGGTTGGCGTGTATGCGGTGCACAGCACCACCTTCGACCTGGTGCTGATGATCGGCCTCGGCGTGTTCGGCTACCTGCTGCGCAAGATGGACTTCCCGCTGTCGGCGCTGATCCTCGGCTTCGTCCTCGGCGAGCTGATGGAGTCCAACCTGCGCCGCGCCTTGTCGATCAGCAACGGTGATCTGGCGATCCTCTGGCACAGCCCGATCAGCATGGCGCTGTGGGGCCTGGCCGCGCTGATGCTGGCCCTGCCCGGCCTGCGCTGGCTGCGCAAACGCCGCGCGCTGCGGGCCGCCCATGCCTAACTGGCTGCTCACGCCGCTGGTCGGCGCTACCGGCGGCTGGCTGGCCGGCTTGATCGGCTGGCCGCTGCCGTGGATGGTCGGCTCCTTGCTGGCAGTGATCCTGCTGCGCTGCCTGGGCAACCTCGACCTGCGCGAGGTGCCCGGCGCACGCAAGTGCGGGCAGTGGCTGGTGGGCACCGGCATCGGCCTGCACTTCAGCCCCGCGGTGCTGGAACAGATCGTCGAACACGGCGGCCTGCTCACCGCCGGCGCATTGCTTACCAGCCTCACCTGCCTGATCGGCATCGGCCTGCTGCGCCGCGCCGGCCATGACCGCGCCACGGCGTTCTTCGCCAGCATGCCCGGTGGCGCCAGTGAAATGGTCAACCTCGGCCAGCGCAACGGCGCCGTCGCCAGCCAGGTGGCCGCAGGGCAAAGCCTGCGCCTGCTGCTGGTGGTACTCAGCGTACCCGCGCTGTTCCAGTGGTGGCTGGGGGCGCCGATCCCGCTTGAACATGCCGGTGGCGAGGTCGACATCCCAGCCCTGGCGGTATTGCTCGGCGGTGGCGCGTTGCTGGCACTGGGCTGGCAGCGCCTGCGCCAACCCAACCCCTGGCTGCTCGGGCCGATCCTGTTCAGCGCAGTGGGGGCAGTACTGCTGGCGCGTAACCTGAGCCTGCCGGCCGGCACCAGCCAGGTCGGCCAATGGCTGATCGGCAGCGCCCTGGGCTGCCACTTCAACCGCGAATTCTTCCGCCGCGCGCCGCGCTTCGTCGCCCTGGTGCTGCTGGCCACCCTGCTCGGCATGCTCGCTGCCGCGCTCGGCGCCGAGGCCCTGAGCTGGCTCGGCGCCCTGGATGAGCACGCGCTGATGCTTGGCATGATGCCCGGTGGCATCGCCGAGCTGAGCCTGACCGCCGAGGCCCTGGCGCTGTCGGTACCGCTGGTGACCGGGCTGCAGGTGCTGCGCCTGGTCTGCGTGCTGTTCCTCGCCGAGCCGCTGTTTCGCCTGTGGCTGAGGCGCAGCGGCGGCTGAGTCCTATCACGCCCCCACGTTCGACCCGCCTCGCGCGGGTCTTTGCGTTACGCCGTGCACAACCTGTAGGAGCCAGCTTGCTGGCGATCAGTCGTTACGCAGAGCATCGCCAGCAAGCGGGCTCCTACAAAAGCACAGCACGTTTAGCCATCCGCAAGCTGCCTTGCGCCAGACAATTGAGCGATAGATGTTTAGCGCATGTGTCCCAAGGAACGTTGCCCGGCCACCTTGCTCTATCTTGTTTGCCGATAGCTACCACGCGAGCCCCGCCATGCGCCTGCATCGCCTCACCCTTGCCCTGCTCTGCACCACCCTGCTGTTGGGCGCATGCAGCCGCCTGGATATTGGCTACCGCAACCTCGACTGGCTGATCAGCTGGTCGCTCGACGATTACCTCGACCTCAGCCGTCAGCAGAAGCAGTGGCTCAAGCCCCGCCTGCACAACCACCTGCGCTGGCATTGCAGCACTCAGCTGCCGCTGTACTCCGACTGGTTACAGCGCAGCGAGCAGCTGATCGGCGCAAGGCCGCTCGACCCTGCGCAGCTCGATGCCCAGTTCGACCAGTTGCGCCAGGCCATCGATACCATTGCCGTGCAGACCACGCCGACCGTCACCGAGCTGCTGCGCGGCCTCAGCCCCGCGCAGGTGGCCCATCTACGCAAGCGACTTGCGCAGGAGGACCGCGAATTGCGCCAGGAATACCTGGAGCCGAGCCCGGCGCAGCAGGTCAGCGAGCGCCAGGAGCGCATGGTAGAAAGATTCGAACCCTGGCTGGGCAGCCTGTCGACCGCGCAGAAAAACCTGATCGCACGCTGGGCGCAGAAGCCCGAGCAGCAGAGCAGGCTGTGGTTCGACAACCGTGCACGCTGGCAGGACGCCTTTCTGGCGACGCTGGAGCAACGCAGCAGCGAGGACTTCAACCAACAACTGCGTCACCTGCTGCAACAGCGCACGGACTTCTGGACCCCGGCCCACCGGGAGCAGTTCGCGCGCTCACAAACGGCGCTGGCGCAGCTGTTCGCCGAGCTGATCAACAGCGCCGACAGCCGCCAGCAGCAACACCTGCTGCAACGCCTGCACGAGCTGCGCCAGGACCTCGATGGCCTGGCCTGTGTCAGCCCTGCAACGCCGGCAGTCGCCAGTCGATCGGAGTGAGGCCGCACTGCTCCAGGTACTTGTTGGTGCGGCTGAAATGACCGTTGCCGAGGAAGCCACGGTAGGCCGACAGCGGTGATGGATGCGCCGACTTCAGCACCAGATGGCGGGTGGCATCGATCAGCTTCTGCTTGCCCTGCGCATGGGCGCCCCAGAGCAGGAACACCAGGTTGCCCGGCCGCGCATTGACCGCCTCGATGACCTTGTCGGTGAACGGCTGCCAGCCCTTGTCGGCATGCGAGCCGGCGTTGGCCTGCTCCACCGTGAGCGAGGTGTTGAGCAGCAGCACGCCCTGCTCGGCCCAGCTCTGCAGGTAGCCATGGGCCGGGATGTCGATGTTCAGGTCGCGCTTGAGCTCCTTGAAGATATTCACCAGCGAGGGCGGCGCCGGGACCCCTGGCTGCACCGAGAAACACAGACCGTGGGCCTGGCCCGGGCCGTGGTACGGGTCCTGGCCGATGATCACCACCTTGACCTGATCCAACGGCGTGGAATTGAGCGCATTGAAGATCATCGGCCCCGGCGGAAAGATCACCTTGCCGGCCGCCTTCTCGGCGCGCAGGAAGTCGCTGAGCTGCGCCATGTACGGCTTGTCGAACTCCTCGCGCAGGGCCTCTTTCCAGCCGGGTTCGAGTTTGATGCGGTCGTCGACGCTCATGCGGGGTTCCTGCACAGGTAAAAACAGAAGCGGCACGCTAAGGAAGGCACCCCGGCAAGTCAAGGTTGAGTGGACGTAGGGCGGGTGCAACCCGCGCCCTGCCCATTCGCGGGTTGCACCCGCCCTACGCGACCACCTGATGCGCTGCCATCACGCCCCTGGATGCAGATTGCCGCCCCCCGCCTGGCGGGACAAGACTGCACGCTCACCCAACGGAGCAACCAGCATGAGCACTACCACCGGTATCAGCCGTGAGCGCCTGGAACAGGCGCTGGAGCACTCCACCTTCGCCCAGCTACTCGGCGCCGAACTGCTCGACTTCGAGCCGGGCAAAGTCAGACTGCAGGTACACAGCCGCCCCGACCTGTGCCAGCACCACGGCTACATGCACGGCGCGGTGGTCGGTTTCATGGTCGACAGCGGCTGCGCCTGGGCCGCCGCCTCGCTGGTCGGCGACGTGGTTACCAGCGAGTACAAGCTCAACCTGCTCGCCCCGGCCCTGGGCGAGCGCCTGGTGTGCCGCAGCGAAGTGCTCAAGGCCGGCCAACGCCAGGCGGTGTGCCGGGCAGATGTGTTCGCGATCAAGGATGGCCAGGAGAAGCTGGTGGCGACGGGCCTGGCGACCATCGCGCGGGTCTGACGCTCGCGCGGGGGCTGCTGGGTAATCTCGTCGGTGGACAAGCAAAGCCTTGTCCACCCTGCCACACCGATCTGCAGGCGGACTCAGTCGAGCACTACGGCGTGGCCCGCCTTGGGGTCGATGTCACCAGCAATCAGCGACTCCACCAGGCGCTGCGCTGCTTCCAGACCAACATGCTCGTTGACCTGCATCCACGGCTGTTGCGCATCGCCAACGCGTTTGATGAACGCCAGCTGCGCCGCGTTGAACTTGCGCGTCACCTCTTCGGCGCCCCAGTCGGCGTTGCGCTTCTTGATCTGGTACGGCGCGAAGTACGGCTGCGGTTGCGGGCCCGGCAAATCCATGTCGGCGCTGTTGATGTGTTCGTGGCTCTGTGCCGAGCCCGCGTAGCAGTCGTGCACCAGCTGGTTACCGAAGTGCTGGTGGATGCGCGCGCGCAGGTCGCGGCTGCCGGAGAAATCCACGTACAGGGTGGGGATCGACGGATCGAGGCTTTCCACCTGGTTGTAGTCCACGGCACGGGCGTAGCAGCCCAGCTCGGCGACGAAGTCGGTGTTGCCGGCCGAGGTCAGGCCAACCAGTTCCACCCGTGGGTTGTTTTCCAGGCAGAACGCCGTGCCATAGGCGGTTTTACTCGACGCGCTGGACACCACGACCTGCCGGGCGCCGAAGAAGTCGTTGTCTTCGAGGAAGTCGGCCAGCATGAACGAGGTGATGAACAGCGGCCGCAGGAGCATCTGGTAGTGCTCGTCCGCCGCGCGATAGGCGGCATCGGTGCTGATGCGCTGGTACTGGTTGTAGGCCGAGGTCAGCTCCAGACGATGTTCGGCACCGTCATAGAAACCGCGCTCGCCAACACGCACCGGCTTCATCAGCACATGGCTGGCAACCGGCCAGAAACCATAGAAGCGCTCGCCAGGGGCCAGGCCACCGACCGTCGACTCCACCACTTCGGCAAAACCCCAGGCCGGCATGTGGAACCAGTCGGCGTCGTGGGTCGGGTAAAAATCCCAGTAGCGCAGGTGCGGCGTTTCACCGAACGCGGCGTAGGTGATGTTGTTGGTGGTCAGGGCCAACTGGCTGATGCGCAGCAGGGCTTCACCCTCGCGCAAGGCAGGCAGCGGGCGCGTGGCAATACGGGTTTGCTGCAGGTCTCGCTTGTTGTTCTGGAGCTGGCTGATCACGGTCATCTGGGCACACCTTGGACGGGTGAAACGAAGGGGCAATGACTGTAGCCTGTGCCCATGACTGACGGGTTCGGAAAGCCATGACCAGCAAACCACCTGCCGAAAGCCGCGCCAAACCGCTCAAACGCCCGACCCAGGCCCGGGCGAAGGTCACCGTGCAGGCGATCTTCGACACCTATGTTCGGATTTGGCAGCGCGATGGCTGGGACAAACTCACCACCCGCGCCATTGCCCTGGAAGCGGGTGTGGCCGTCGGCACCCTGTACGACTATTTCCCCAGCAAACACGCACTGCATTCCGGCTACGTGCGCTACTGCATCGAGACCCTGCTGGAGGCCATCGAACTGCAGGCCGTGCAACCGACGGGGCTGACCTGGCAGGCCCGCCTGAGCAAGCTGGTGCGGATTCTCTCGGGGGTGGAAGGCAACCAGTCCTGGTTCCATCCCGACATGCTCGAACTGGAATCGCTGGTTGCCGAGCAAAAACACCAGCAACGTGCCTATGAAGAACTACTGGGGATCTGGCGCCGCGTGCTCGACGCCGCCGACGACCTGCCTGCCACCCCGTCAACCGCAACCGTCGAAGCCCTGCACCTGGCCGTCTGGGGCGGCCGCCGCTACGCCCTGCTGGTGCAACTGGACGCGCCGCGCATGCAGCGCTGGGCCGAGCAGATGGAGCGTTTCTGCCAGTTGGCGATCAGCGATTCGGTGGCCGCTGGCGCACAGACCCCACTCCGGTAGGGTGGAAAACCACGCAGCGTTTTCCACCGCTCGTGCTGGACGCTGGAGCGTCGAGGGCTGCATTTCCACGTAGAGCGCGGGAACGATCAAGCGATCAACAGCACGTTTTTTTGGATCCCCGCCTTCGCGAGGATGACGGGGGAAGGAACACCACGCCCTCTTCCCACATCGTCATTCCCGCGTAGGCGGGAATCCAGTGCCGGACGCTGGAGCGTCGAAGGCCAAATTTCCGCACGCAGCGTTGGAACGATCAAACGACCAACGGCGCGGTTATTTTGGATCCCCGCCTTCGCGAGGATGACAGAGGAAGGAACACCACGCCCTCTTCCCACCTCGTCATTCCCGCGCAGGCGGGAATCCAGTGCTGGACGCTGGAGCGTCGAGGGCGGCATTCCCACGCGGAGCGTGGAAACGATCAATCACTCCAATGCGCTGAGTATCCGGTACGCCAGGCGCACGCGATCCTCGTTGGGGTAGTTGCGGTTGGCCAACAGGACGATGCCGATCTGTTTGGCCGGCACGAACGCCACATAGGCGCCGAAGCCGTTGGTCGAGCCGGTCTTGTTGACCCACACCGCGTCCTGCGCCGGCAATGGGGGCTGCAGCGCGCTGACCGCATGACTCTGGTAGGCCATCTGGCTGGAGTTGCCCTGCAGCAGGGCATCCAGCGCGATCGGGTAGTTGTATTGCTCCCAGATCAGGTCCTGGGTCATTGCTCCCAGCGTGAAATAGCCGGTGCGGGTAGCGCTGAGCGCCTGCTTGAGCGCTGGCTCCAACTCGGCTTGCCCCAGCTGGGCTTCGACGAAATGCAGCAGGTCCCTGGCGCTGGTCTTCACTCCGTAGGCCTCGGCGGCCAGCACGCCGGGGTTCAGCCTGACCGGCGCATCATCCTTGCTGTAGCCCTGGGCGTAGAGAGCCTGCTTGTTCGCCGGCACCTGCAGGTAGCTATTGGGCATGGCCAGCGCAGGAAACAGCTGCTGTTCCAGCGCATGGGCGTAGGGCACGTGCAGGCTCCTGGCCACGATCACGCCGAGCATGCCGATGCTCGGGTTGGCGTAGGTGCGCTGGCTACCCGCGGGGTACTGCGGCTGCCAGGCCTTGAGGTAGTCCATCAGCTGGGCGGTGTTGTGTACCGCGTCTGGCACCTGCAGGGGAAAACCGCCGGCGGTGTGGGTCGCCAGGTTGATCAGCGTCACTTCGGCAAACGGGCTGCCCTGCAGCTCGGGCAGGTACTTGCCGACCTTGTCGTCCAACGACAGCTGGCCCTTGGCCTGGGCGTATGTGGCCAGCGTGGCGGTGAAGGTCTTGCTGATCGAACCGATCTCGAACAGCGTGTCGCTGCTGATCGGCTGCCCTGTCTGCCGGGAAGCCACGCCGTAGTTGTAGAAGCGCTGCTGGCCCTGCGCGGTGATTGCGATGGCCAGGCCGGGGATCTGGTGCTGCTGCATCACCTCTGCCGCAGCGCTGTGCACCAAGGCATCGATGTCCGCCGACGGGTTAACTGCCAGTGCCAGCCGGCTACCGGCCAGCAGGAGCAGCGCGGCAAACAGCTTGGCGGTTGAGTGCATGCGGTTGATCCTCGATGTGGTGGCGTGGGGAGCAGAAATTACCACCTCGACTCCCCTGCGCCCAAACCCTGCGCGACGCCATCAACCCTGATGCAACGCCCGGTAATGGCTGGGCGCCATACCCACTACTTTCCTGAACAGGCGCGAGAAGTAATAGGGATCGTCATAACCCAGCTGCTCGCCGACCTGCCGCACCTCCAGGGTTCCCTGGTCGAGCAGGCGGCAGGCGTGGGCCATCTTCAGGTTGATGAAGTCCTGGATCGGCGCATGGCCGGTCAGGGCGCGGTAGGTCTTGGCGAAGTGGAAGCGCGACAGCTTGAACTGCGCTGCCAACTGGTCAAGGTTGAGGCTGTCGTGCAGGTGCGCACGCATTACCGCCTGCACTGCGTCCACGTCCAGCACCCGCCCGGACTTGAGGTTGGCCCGCGCCGGCAGGATCGCCAGGGAACTCAGCAGCGCCTGCAGCTGATGCGCGGCATGGATGAAATGCGGCAGGTTGAGGCCCTGGCGATGCAGGCCGAGCAGCGCGTCGAAGTCCGCCAGCAGGCGCGGCTGCACGCCGATATGGCGCAAGCGCAGCGGGCCGAGCAGGCGCAGGAAGTCCTCGCACAGGCTGCCGTCGAAATGCACCCAGTACAGCGTCCAGGGCCGTTCGGCATCGGCGCCATAGGCATGCGCCTGGCCCTTGGGCAACAACAGCAGGTCACCACCGCCAACCTCCAATCGTCCATCCTCGCTGTCCAGCCAGCCACGCCCGGCGCGGCAGTAGATCAGCAGATGGTCGTCCGGCTGCTGGCGCTGCATGCGGTGCCCTGCCGCTTCCGGGTAAAACCCCAGGGCCAGCGGAAAGCAGCCGGCGGCCAATGGCTGGCGTGCCAACAGGCGGCGCAGGCGCGGCGTGGTGATGAAGCGCAGACCATTGGCCGGCAACGGCCAGTTGGAGGTTTCCACCGCTGTGTTCATGTTCACGCCTCGACGAGCAATACCAAGATCGTCCATCCCTGCGACAAGATCGTCAATCCACAAGCCCTGAGTCAGTGGCTATAACTGGGGCACATAACAAAAAGTTCAGGAGACACCTGATGGCCCGCGTGATCCCCCAATTGATTGCCGGCGAATGGCAGACCAGCCACTCCCGCGAACTGATCGAAGTGACCGACCCGGCCACCCAGGAGGTCCTGGCCCTGGCGCCCAAGGCCACCCACGAGGAAATCGAGGCGGCCATCGCCAGCGCCAAGAGCGCCTTCCTCACCTGGCGCGAAGTGCCGGTACCGGAACGCGCGCGGCTGATGCTGCGCTACCAGCACCTGCTCAAGGAACACCACGACGAGCTGGCGGAAATCCTCGCGCAAGAAACCGGCAAGACCTTCGCCGACGCCAAGGGCGATGTCTGGCGCGGCATCGAGGTGGCCGAGCACGCGGCCAACATCTGCAGCCTGATGATGGGCGAGACGGTGGAGAACGTCGCCCGCGAGATAGACACCGCCAGCTATATCCAGCCGCTCGGCGTGTGTGTCGGCATCACCCCGTTCAACTTCCCGGCGATGATCCCGCTGTGGATGTTTCCGCTGGCCATCGCCTGCGGCAACAGCTTCATCCTCAAGCCGTCCGAGCAGGACCCGCTGACGCCCAACCGCCTGGCGGAACTGTTTATCGAAGCCGGCGCGCCCAAGGGCGTGCTGCAGGTGCTGCACGGCGGCCGCGAAGTGGTCGACGCCCTGCTGGTACACGAGGACATCCGCGCCATTTCCTTCGTCGGCTCGGTGCCGGTCGGCCAGCACATCTACCGCACCGGCACCCAGCACCTGAAGCGCGTGCAGGCCTTCGCCGGGGCGAAGAACCATATGGTGATCATGCCCGACGCACCCAAGGACCAAGTCATCAGCAACCTGCTCGGCGCCAGCTGCGGCGCGGCCGGCCAGCGCTGCATGGCGATCAGCGTGGCGGTGTTCGTGGGTGAATCGAAGGCCTGGATCGACGAGCTGGCCGCGCAGATCGCCGAGCTCAAGCCCGGCTACTGGAAAGACCCGAGCGCCGCCTACGGCCCGCTGATCAGCCAGCAGGCCAAGCAGCGCGTGCAGCGCCTGATCGCCGAGGGCAAGGCCGAAGGCGCGCAGTGCCTGGTCGATGGTTCGCAGTGCACGGTCGAGGGCTACCCGAACGGCAACTGGCTGGGCCCGACCCTGTTCCGCGGCGTGACCACCAAGATGGGCCTGTACCGCGAGGAGATCTTCGGCCCGGTACTGGTGTGCATGGAGGTCGACACCCTGGAGCAGGCCATCGAGCTGGTCAACGGCAGCCCCTATGGCAATGGCACCTCGATCTTCACCCGCTCCGGCGGTGCCGCGCGGCACTACCAGCATGCGGTGGAAGTCGGCCAGGTGGGCATCAACGTGCCGATCCCGGTGCCGCTGCCGTTCTTCTCTTTCACTGGCTGGAAAGGCTCGTTCTACGGTGACCTGCATGCCTACGGCAAGCAGGCGGTGCGCTTCTACACCGAGACCAAGACGGTCACCAGTCGCTGGTTTGATGACACGCCGGTCAGCGGCCCGAACATGACCATCCAGCTCAAGTAACCCGCCAGGGACACGTTATGGATTTCGATCTGACTGAGGAACAACGCCTGCTGGTCGACAGCGCCCGCGCCTTCGCCGCGCACGAACTGACGCCGCATGCCGCCGACTGGGACCGCGACCACCACTTCCCGGTGGATGTGATCAAGCGCGCCGCCGCGCAGGGCTACCTGGCCCTGTATATAAAGGAAGAGGACGGCGGCCTGGGCCTATCACGCCTGTCCAGCTCGCTGATCTTCGAGCAGCTGTCCGCCGGCTGCGTGGCCACCACCGCCTTCTTCACCATCCACAACATGGCTTCGTGGATGCTCGCCTCGTTCGGCGATGCCGCGCTCAAGGACGCCTGGCTACCGCGCCTGACTTCCGGCGAGCTGCTGGCCTCCTACTGCCTGACCGAACCGGACGCCGGCTCCGACGCCGCGCGCCTGCGCACCCGTGCCAAGCGTGACGGCGACGAATACGTGCTGGACGGCAGCAAGTGCTTTATCTCCGGCGCCGGCAGCACCGATGTGCTGATCGTCATGGCCCGTACCGGCGAAGAAGGTGCCAAGGGCGTGTCGTGCTTCCTGGTGCCGGGCGACGCCGAGGGTGTGAAGTACGGGCGTAACGAGCTGAAGATGGGCTGGCGCGCGCAACCAACCCGCACCATCACCTTCGAGGGCGTGCGCATCCCGGCGGGCAACCGCATCGGCCCCGAGGGCCAGGGCTTCGTCTACGCGATGAAGGGCCTGGACGGCGGGCGCATCAATATTGCCAGTTGCTCACTGGGCGCGGCCCAGGCCGCGCTGGAGCAGAGCCTGCGCTACGTCGAGGAGCGCAAGCAGTTCGGCAAGGCGCTCAGCGAATTCCAGGCCCTGCAGTTCAAGCTGGCCGACATGCTCACCGACCTCACCGCCAGCCGGCAGATGGTGCGTCTGGCCGCGCACAAGCTGGATCACGGTGACGGCGAGGCCAGCCTGTACTGCGCCATGGCCAAGCGTTTCGCCACCGACCACTGCTTCACCCTGTGCAACGAGGCGCTGCAACTTCACGGCGGCTACGGCTATCTCAACGACTACCCGCTGGAGCGCTGGGTGCGCGACAGCCGCGTGCACCAGATACTCGAAGGCACCAACGAAATCATGCGGGTGATCATCGCCCGCCGCCTGCTGGACCAGGGCGGCATGCTTGATCGCCTGCTGTAGCCTTAGGCAATACCACACCTGTAGGAGCCAGCTTGCTGGCGATCCTGGCTAGCGAAGTCGTTACCTGACGGGGCACTGATCGCCAGCAAGCTGGCTCCTACAAACGCAGACCGCTGTGAGGACATGTATGAGCAACGCCATCGAAGCCTACAAACCCGGGGTTTTCGACCTGACCCACAAGATCACCGTGGAGAAGCACGGCCATACCGCGCTGATCACCATCAACCACCCGCCGGCCAACACCTGGGACCGCGACTCGCTGATCGGCCTCAAGCAGCTGATCGAGCACCTCAACCACGACGACGATATCTACGCCCTGGTGATGACCGGCCAGGGCGGCAAGTTCTTCAGCGCCGGCGCCGACCTCAACCTGTTCGCCGATGGCGACAAGGCCCGCGCCCGCGAGATGGCCCGGCGCTTTGGCGAGGCCTTCGAGGCCCTGCGTGATTTCCGTGGGGTGTCGATTGCCGCGATCAACGGCTACGCCATGGGTGGCGGCCTGGAATGCGCCCTGGCCTGCGACATCCGCATCGCCGAGCGCCAGGCGCAAATGGCCTTGCCGGAAGCCACGGTGGGCCTGCTGCCCTGCGCCGGCGGCACCCAGGCCCTGCCCTGGCTGATCGGCGAAGGCTGGGCCAAACGGATGATCCTCTGCGGCGAGCGCATCGACGCGGAAACCGCCCTGCGCATCGGCCTGGTCGAACAGGTGGTGGACAGCGGCGAAGCCCGTGGCCATGCCCTGCTGCTGGCATCCAAGGTGGCCCGGCAGAGCCCGGTGGCGGTACGCACCATCAAGCCGCTGATCCAGGGCGCCCGCGAGCGTGGGCCGAACACCTGGCTGCCGGAAGAGCGCGAGCGCTTCGTCGACCTGTTCGACGCCGACGACACCCGCGAAGGGGTCAACGCCTTCCTCGAGAAACGCGACCCGCAGTGGCGCAACAAGTGACCGTAGGGCGGGTGCAACCCGCGTGATGGACCTGCAACACAAGCCGCGGGTTGCACCCGCCCTACACAGCGCAACCGAATACCGTAGGGTGGATGTCGCCTTTTACATCCACCACAACCCCCGCTCGGTGGATGGATAGAGCGCCATCCACCCTACGATGGACACCTAGATGAACGTGCATTTCGAAGAACGTCCCGGCCTGCATGGCTACCGCATCGGCATCGCCAGCCTGGATGCGGAGAAGAGCCTCAACGCCCTGACCCTGCCGATGATCGAGGCGCTGGACGCCAAACTGCGCGCCTGGGCCGACGACCCAACCATCGCCTGCGTGCTGCTGCGCGGCAACGGGCCCAAGGCCTTCTGTGCCGGCGGCGACGTGGTGCAACTGGTGCACCAGTGCCGCGAACATCCGGGCGAGATCCCACCCCTGGCGCGGCGCTTCTTCGCCGATGAATACCGCCTCGACCAGCGCATCCACACGTACCCGAAACCGCTGATCTGCTGGGCCCACGGCCATGTGCTGGGTGGCGGCATGGGCCTGATGCAAGGTGCCGGCGTACGCATCGTCACACCGAGCAGCCGTCTGGCCATGCCGGAGATCAATATCGGCCTGTACCCGGATGTCGGCGGCAGCTGGTTCCTTGCTCGCCTGCCGGGCAAGCTCGGCCTGTTCCTCGGCCTCACCGCCAGCGGCATCAACGCCCGCGACGCCCTCGACCTCAATCTGGCCGATCGCTTCCTGCGCGACGACCAGCAAGACCTGCTGATCGAAGGCCTGGTGCAAATGAACTGGCAGGAACAGGCCCCGGCGCAGCTCACCAGCCTGCTGCGGGCCCTGGAACAGGAAGCCCGCGCCGACCTGCCACAGGCGCAGTGGCTGCCGCGCCGCGAGCGCATCGACACCCTGCTCGACAGCGCTGACTTGCCCAGTGCCTGGCGCGCGCTCACCGCGCTGCATAACGACAGCGACCTGCCCCTGGCCCGCGCCGCCAAGACCCTGGCCGAGGGCTGCCCGCTCACTGCGCACCTGGTCTGGGAACAGATCCGCCGGGCCAAGCACCTGTCCCTTGGCGAAGTGTTCCGCATGGAGTACGCCATGAGCCTGAACTGCTGCCGCCACCCGGAATTCCCCGAAGGCGTGCGCGCCCGCCTGATCGACAAGGACCAGGCGCCGCGCTGGCACTGGGCCGATGTAGCCAGCATCCCCGCTGCCGTGATCGCCGCACACTTCGAACCGGTGTGGGACGGCCCACACCCGCTGGCAGACCTGTGAGCTTCCTGTAGGAGCCAGCTTGCTGGCGATCCAGTGCCCAGATCGCCAGCAAGCTGGCTCCTACAACCGTTACATCCGGCACCCGCTACGAGGAGAACAATAACAATGACTCAGATCGCCTTTATCGGCCTCGGCCACATGGGCCTGCCCATGGCCCGTAACCTGCTCAAGGCCGGCTTCGCCCTCAAGGTCTTCGACCTGCTGCCCACCGCCGTCAGCGAGCTGGTGAGTGAAGGCGCGATGGCTGCCCGCGATGCCAGCGATGCGGTGCAGGGCGCCACAGTGGTGGTCAGCATGTTGCCCGCCAGCCGCCACGTCGAAGGGCTGTACCTGGGCGACAGCGGCCTGCTGGCACAGATCGCCCCCGGCAGCCTGGTACTGGAGTGCTCGACCATCGCCCCGGATTCGGCGCGCAAGGTGCACGCGGCCGCCAAGGCCCGCGGCATCGATCTGCTCGACGCGCCGGTGTCCGGCGGCACCGCCGGCGCGGCGGCCGGCACCCTGACGTTCATGGTCGGCGGCCAGGCCGAGGCATTGGAGAAAGCCCGGCCGATCCTCGCTGCGATGGGCAAGAACCTCTTCCACGCCGGCCCCGATGGCGCCGGCCAGGTGGCCAAGGTGTGCAACAACCAGCTACTCGCCGTGCAGATGATCGGCACCGCCGAAGCCATGGCCCTGGGCGTGGCCAGCGGCCTGGACCCGGCCGTACTGGCCGAGATCATGCGCCAGAGCTCGGGCGGCAACTGGACCCTGGAGAAGTACAACCCCTGGCCCGGCGTGATGGAAAACGCGCCGGCGTCCAAGGGCTACAGCGGCGGTTTCATGGCCGAGCTGATGGCCAAGGACCTCGGCCTGGCCCAGGAAGCCGCGCAAGCCACCGCCAGCAGCACGCCGATGGGCGCCCTGGCCCTGCAGCTGTATCGCCTGCTGCTCAAGCAGGGTAACGGCAAGCTGGACTTCTCGGCGGTGCAGAAGCTGTTTGTCGAGTAACCCGCGCTGGCTATCCCCCGTAGGGCGGGTGCAACCCGCGTTGCCGAGCACGCGGGTTACACCCGTCCTACACGATCCCGCACGCTGGCTTGCACGACCGTCGCACCAACAAAAAACGCCGCATCGAATGCGGCGTTTTTGTTTACAGCCAAACCTGGCTCAGCGCTCGCGCAGCGCTTCCGAGCGGGCCCGCAGGATGGGCTTGAGCAGGTAGCTGAGCACGCTCTTCTTGCCGGTGATGATGTCCACCGAGGCGACCATGCCGGGGATGATCAGCAACGGATGTTCCTCGCTGCCCAGGTGGCTTTTGTCGGTGCGCAGCTGGATCAGGTAGAAGCTGTTGCCTTCTTCATCGGTGATGGTGTCGGCGCCGATCTGCTCCAGCTTGGCCTGCAGGCCGCCGTAGATGGTGTAGTCATAGGCCGTAAACTTGACCACCGCCGGCTGGCCGGGATGGAGGAAGGCGATGTCCTGCGGACGGATGCGCGCTTCCACCAGCAGGCTGTCGTCCAGCGGCACGATCTCCACCAGGTCGCTGCCCGGCTGGATCACCCCGCCGATGGTATTGACCAGCAGCTGCTTGACGATGCCGCGCACCGGCGAAGTGACCAGGGTACGGTTGACCCGGTCTTCCAGGGCCTTGCCGGTCGCCTGGATCTTGCTCAGGTCGGTGCGCGCCTCGTTGAGTTCGGTCAGCGCGTCGCTGCGGAAGCGCCCACGGGTCTCATCGATCTTGCGCTGGCTTTCCTTGATCGCCGACTCGGCACGCGGGATGGCCAGGCTGGTGGCGTCCAGCTCGCCGCGGTTCTCCACCTCGGCGCGGCGCAGGCGCAGCAGCTCGACCTGGGACATCGCGCCCTTGGCCACCAGCGGCTCGGACATGTCGATTTCCTGGCGCAGCAGGCTCAGGCTGCGGCTGTACTGGTCGCGCTTGGAGGCAAACTCGCGCAGCTCCTGCTGACGTTGCACCAGTTGCTCCTCGACCCCGCCCACCTCGTCGCGCAGTTGCGACTGGCGGCTCTCGAACAGCGCGCGCTCACTGGCGGCCAGGTGCGGCACCGCGTCGATGATCGCGGTCGGAAACGCCAACTCGCGCCCCTCGACCTCGGCACTCAGGCGCTCGACGCGCAGCAGCAGGGCCAGGCGATCGGCCTCGGTTTCGCCGACGTTAGAGGCGAAGCGCGTGTCGTCCAGGCGCAGCAGCGGCGCACCCGCCTCCACCACCTGGCCTTCACGGACGAACAGCTCGGCGACGATGCCGCCTTCGAGGTTCTGGATTTTCTGCAGCTTGGACGACGGAATGGCCTTGCCATCGCCGCGGGTGACTTCGTCGACCACGGCGAAGTGCGCCCAGAGCATGCCGAACAGGAAGAAGCCGATCAGGCACCAGATGGTCAGGCGCACGATATGCGGGGCATCCTCCACCAGCGCCTTGCGCACTTCCGGCAGGGGTTGCCCGGCAACCGCATCACGGCCCTTGAAGTAGGCGCGCAGTTGCGCACCAAACAGCGAATTAAGCACCGGAAATCCTCCCTTTCTTCAACGCGTCCATGACATCGGCCTTGGCCCCGTCGGCGATGATCCGCCCACGGTCGACGATGATCAGGCGGTCCACCAGGCTGAGTAGCGAGGTACGGTGAGTGACCAGCAGCAGGGTCTTGTCGGCGATCACCGCCTGCAGGCGCTGCTTGAGGCGCTCCTCACCGGTGTTGTCCATGGCGCTGGTGGGTTCGTCGAGTAACAGGATCGGCGGATCGAGCAACAACGCACGGGCCAGGGCGACGTTCTGCCGCTGGCCACCGGAAAGCTGCTGACCGCGCTCGCCCACAGGCAGTTCGTAGCCCTGCGGATGCAGGCGGGCGAACTCGTGCACGCCAGCCAGTTCGGCGGCCTGCAGCACGCGCTCGTCATCCACATAGCGGGCGCCGCTGACCAGGTTGTCGCGCAGGCTGCCGCTGAACAGCTGGATGTCCTGGGGCACGTAGCCGATGTTGTGGCGCAAGTCGCTGACGTCCAGCTGGCGGATGTCCACGCCATCCACCAGCAGGCTGCCACCATCGGGCTGGTAGAGGCCGACCAGCAGGCGCGCCAGGGAACTCTTGCCCGAGCCGCTGCGGCCGATGATGCCGACCTTCTCACCGGGCTTGATCACCAGGTCGATGCCCTTGAGCGCATGGTTCTGCTGCTGCGGGTAATGGAAGTCCAGTTGCCGGCATTCGATCGCGCCCTGCAGGCGGGCGCGGGTCAGCGGCCGCTCCTGCTGCTCGCGCTCCTGCGGCAGCGCCATCATCTGGTCGATGCCCTGCATGCTCACCCGCGCCTGCTGGTAACGGGTCAGCAGCCCGGAAAGCTGGCCCAGCGGGCCGAGTGCACGGCTGTTGAGCATGTAGCAGGCCACCAGGCCGCCCATGCTGAGCTCGCCGGCGATGATCAGGTACACGCCGACGATGATCATCAACACGCCGGCCAACTGCTGGATCACCCCGGTGATGTTCAGCGCCAGGCTCGACAGCATGCGCGTGCTCAGCTCCAGGCGCCCAAGGGTGCCGATGGTCTGCTCCCACTGGTACTGACGTTCGCTCTCGGCGTTGTTGACCTTGACCGCATCGAGCCCAGCCAGGGTCTCGATCAGCCCGGACTGGCGCTCGGCGGCCAGCGCCATGGTGCGCTCCATGGCTTCGGCCAGCGGCTTCTGCAGCAGCCAGCCGATGCCCAGGGCCAGCGGGAAGGCCAGCAGCGGAATCCACACCAGATGCCCGCCGAGCACCGCCACCACCAGCAACACCAGCAGGGTGAACGGCAGATCGATCAGGCTGGTCAGGGTCAGCGAGGCGAGGAAGTCACGCAGCACCTGGAACTCGTGGATGTGCTGGGCGAAGCTGCCGATCCGCGCCGGCCGAGCCTTCATCGCCATGCCGACAATGCGCTCGAACAGGCTGGCGGAGATGATCAGGTCGGTCTTCTTGCCCGCCAGGTCCAGGCACAGGCCACGCATGGTCTTGAGCAGCAGATCGAACAGGTAGGCACCGGAGATACCGATGGCCAGCACCCAGAGCGTGGACAGCGCCTGGTTGGGTACCACGCGGTCGTAGACGTTCATCACGAAGAACGGCGCGAACAGGCCGATCAGGTTGATCAGCACACTGGCCGCGATGGCATCGATATACAGCCAGCGCGAGCGCTTGAGGGTGTCGCGGAACCAGGACTTGGTGCGCGGAATCAGGCTCTCGCGATCAAGATCGAACTGGTGCCGCGGCTGGGCGAAGAACACCTCGCCGCTGTAATCCTCGGCCAGCACGCTGAGCGCCACGCTCACCTCGCCGCCATCGCTCTCGCCGAGCAGCAAGCGCGCCTGATCGCCCTGGCGCGCAAGCAGGACAACGCTGCCACCGCCCTTGAGCAGCAACAGCGCCGGCAAGGCAATCGCAGGAATCTGCTGCAGTGAGCGGCGCAACCAGCGCCCCTGCAGGCCGGCTCGCGCCGCCGCGCGCGGCAACAACTCGGCGCTCAGGCGCTGCGCGGGCAGTGGCAAGCCAGCCGTCAGCAAGGCCCGGCTGGCCGCGCGTCGATGCAATGCACAGAGCGCCAACAGGCTGTCGAGAAGGGGGTCGTCATGCCGGGCACGGGGATCGCCCAGGGTTTTCGCTTGGCTGGTTTCTGCGGTCACGCGGGACTCTCTCAGCTCTTGTTCAGGTTCCATCCGGCCGAGCGCAACGGCGCTCAACCTACTCCACCCTTAGCTCCTGCTGCCGGGCTGGCACGCCATCCTGGCCTGCCTCATATGTTCGCCCCACCAAACCGTGCACTGATCGACATTTCGCCAGTGACGGAAATCACCCTATCGATCTATCAGAAGCCCCGCCCATTGAAAACAGGGACTTACAAATATCTCCCGACAGCCCCGTCATTCGTGGCCTGCAGGTCAGTCGCGGCAAGAGCATTACCGCTCATCGGAGAGTTTGAACTTCTCTAGCGATGTCAAAGTGACATCCCCGCAAGAATTGTCTAGCATGACGGCGCACAGGTCAAATTATTGGCATAATCGCAATATCGATTAGTTATAAGCCAATAGCTTGGCGCTACTTTTTTGTCGTACGTCACAAAAACAATAGGCAGAGGCGCCATCTAGTGGTTGGCCGGATGCCACAAGCAGTCTGACATTGGAGAGTTCGTCATGAGTACGGTCGTTGCAGTCGTAAAGTCAGTTGTCGGCCAGGTTTTTGCTCTGTCCCCCGAAGGTATCCAGCGTCTACTGATCGAAGGCGACCGCCTGTTCCGCGGCGACCAGGTGCAAACCGGCCAGGAAGGCATGGTCAGCCTGCAACTGCAGGACGGCCAGAATCTCGAAATCGGCCAGGGCAGCCAGTGGGTTGCCACCGCTGAAACCTCCGAAAAACAACCGGCCGCGCCGACTCCGCCGAGTGACGAGGACCTCAGCGTCAACCAGCTGCAAGAAGCCATCGCCGCTGGCATGGACCCGACAGCCGAACTCGAAGCCACCGCCGCGGGCCCAGGCTCCAGTGGTGGTGGCGGCGCAGGCGGCGTGGGTGGCGGCCACAGCTTCGTGCTGCTGGGCGAGACTGGCGAACAACTCGACCCGACCATCGGCTTCCAGACCGCAGGCCTGGCCAATGGCGACGCACCGCAGGACGTTCTCGAGGTCGCTGCCCAGGACTTCAACACTCCCCCACCGGCCGCCACCTTCACCGTCGAAACGGACGAGGATGTTCCCTACGGCGGCAAACTGGTGATTGTCGATGGCAATGGCGACCCACTGACCTACGACTTGATCGATGCGCCGGACAACGGCCAACTGGTCTTCAACCCCGATGGCAGCTGGCTCTACACGCCCAACCCCGATTACAACGGCCCGGACAGCTTCCAGGTGCAGGTTAGCGATGGCCAGGGCGGGCAAAGCACCCTGGTGGTCAACATCGGCGTGCGCCCGATCAACGACGCACCGACCATCAGCGTCAGCGCCAACGACTTCACCGAAAACAGCGCGGCTGCAAACCAGGTGGCGGCTACCTACGTCACCAGCGACGAAGACGGCGACAACCTGACCGTCAGCTTCACCGGAACCAGCAACAGCGCTGGCTACTACGCCCTGGTCGGCGGCCAGGTGGTGCTCACAGCCGCCGGCGCCGCCCACGTCAACGCCGGCAATGCCCTGCCGACGATCAACCTGACCGTCACCGACAACGGCACCCCGAGCCTGTCGGCGACCGCCAGCGACACGCCCGCCGTTACCACGGTCAACGACGCGCCCACCATTGCCGTCAGCGCCAATGACTTCACCGAGAACAGCGCTGCTGCAGGCCAGGTCGCGGCCACCTACGTCACCAGCGATGAAGACGGCGACAACCTGACCGTCAGCTTCACCGGAACCAGCAACAGCGCTGGCTACTACGCCTTGGTCGGCGGCCAGGTGGTGCTCACCGCCGCCGGCGCCGCCCACGTCAACGCCGGCAACGCCCTGCCGACGGTCAACCTGACCGTTACCGACAACGGCACACCGAGTCTGTCGGCGACCGCCAGCGACACGCCTGCCGTTACCACGGTCAACGACGCGCCCACCATTGCCGTCAGCGCCAATGACTTCACCGAAGAAAGCGCTGCTGCGGGCCAGGTGGCGGCCACCTACGTCACCAGCGACGAAGACGGCGATAGCCTGACCGTCAGCTTCACTGGAACCAGCAACAGCGCTGGCTACTACGCCCTGGTCGGCGGCCAGGTGGTACTCACCGCCGCCGGTGCCGCCCACGTCAACGGCGGCAATGCCCTGCCGACGGTCAACCTGACCGTCACCGACAACGGCACGCCAAGCCTGTCTGGTGCGAATAGCGACACCCCGGTCGTCACCCTGGTCAACGATGCACCGGTTGCCGTCAACGACAGCCTGAGCACTAGCGAAGACACGCCGGTGACCTTCACCGCCGCGCAACTGACCGGTAACGACACCGATGAAGAAGGCTCGCCGCTAACCATCAACAGCGTCACCAGTGGCAACGGCGGTACTGCCGTGCTCAACATCGATGGCACCGTCACCTTCACCCCCAATGCCAACTTCAATGGCACGGCGGACTTCACCTATACCGTCACTGACGGCCAGCTGACGTCCAACACCGCCACCGTCAACGTAGCCGTGGCTGCGGTCAACGACGCTCCGGTCGCCGGCAACGACAGCATCACCACCAACGAAGACACGCCCGTCACCGGCAACCTGCTCACCAACGACAGCGACGTCGATGGCGACAACCTGAGCGTGACCCAGTTCAGCATCAGCGGCCTGCCCTTCACCTTTAATGCCGGCAGCACCGCCACCATTCCCTTCGTTGGCCGCCTGACAGTCGCCAGCAACGGTGAATTCACCTTCACCCCAGGCACCAACTACAACGGCCCGGTACCGCAGTTCACCTACACCCTCAGCGACGGCACGTTGACGGACACAGCCACCCTGAACATCAGCATCAACGCTGTGAACGATGCACCGGTCAACGGCGTGCCCGGCGCGCAGAGCGTCAACGAAGACGGTTCTCTGCGCCTCAACGGCAGCAATCGCGTCAGCGTGGGTGATGTCGACAGCCCGAACCTGAGCACCACCCTCAGCGTCGAACATGGCGTGCTGACAATTGGCGCGTTCCCTGGCCTGACCATCACTGGCAGTGGCACCGACAGCATCACCCTGTCCGGCAACCAGATTCTGATCAACATCGCGCTCAACAACCTGCGCTATGCGCCGGATGCCAACTACAACGGCGCCGACCAGCTGACCATCGTCACGACCGACAGCGCGGGCCTGACCGACACCGACACGGTGGCCATCACCGTCAACCCGATCAACGATGCACCGGTTGCCGTCAACGACAGCCTCAGCGCTACCGAAGACACCCCGGTGACCTTCACCGCCGCGCAGCTGACCGGTAACGACACCGACGTCGAAGGCTCGCCGCTGACCATCAACAGCGTCACCAGCGGCAACGGCGGCACCGCCGTGCTCAACATCGATGGCACGGTCACCTTCACACCCAATGCCAACTTCAATGGGACGGCGGACTTCACCTACACCGTCACTGACGGCCAGCTGACGTCCAACACCGCCACCGTCAACGTGGCCGTGGCTGCAGTCAACGACGCGCCAGTCGCCGGCAACGACAGCATCACCACCAACGAAGACACGCCGATCACCGGTAACCTGCTCACCAACGACAGCGACGTCGATGGCGACAGCCTGAGCGTGACCCAGTTCAGCATCAGCGGCCTGCCCTTCACCTTTGCGGCTGGCAGCACCGCCACCATTCCCTTCGTTGGCCGCCTGACAGTCGCCAGCAACGGTGAGTTCACCTTCACCCCAGGCACCAACTACAACGGCCCGGTACCGCAGTTCACCTACACCCTCAGCGACGGCACGCTGACGGACACGGCCACCCTGAACATCAGCATCAATGCGGTGAACGACGCCCCGGTCAACGCCATGCCGGGCGCTCTGAGCGTCAATGAGGATGGCTCGCTGCAATTGGATGGTGGCAAGCACGTTGGCCTAACCGATATTGACAGCCAGACCCTGAGCACCACCCTCAGCGTCGAACATGGCGTGCTGACAATTGGCTGGTTCCCAGGCATTACCATCAGTGGCAGTGGCACCGACAGCGTTACCCTGTTCGGCAACAAACTCCTGCTCAACCTTGCCCTCAACAACCTGCACTACGCGCCGGATGCCAACTACAACGGTGCGGACTCACTGACTGTCACTACCACCGACAGTGACGGCCTGAGCGATACCGATACGGTGGCCATCACCGTCAATCCGGTCAATGACGCGCCAGTGGCCGTCAACGATAGCCTTAGTGCCACTGAAGACACCTCGGTGATCTTCACCGTCGCGCAACTAACCGGCAACGACAGCGATGCGGATGGCACACCGCTGATCATCAACAGCGTCACCAGCGGCAACGGCGGCACCGCCGTACTCAACAGCAATGGCACGGTCACCTTCACGCCCAATGCCAACTTCAACGGCACCGCGAACTTCACCTACACCGTCACCGATGGACAGCTGACGTCCAATACCGCCACCGTTAACGTGGTCGTAGCTGCAGTCAACGACGCGCCGGTTGCCAACGATGACGCTGCAACATCTGACGAAAACTTATCCGTCACTATCGCGGTACTCAGCAACGACACCGACGCGGAAAACAATACGCTGACCGTTACGGGAGTCACCCAGGGCGCCAACGGATCAGTAGTGATCGACGCCGTATCGGGCAATCCGATCTACACCCCCAACGGCGGCTTCTCCGGTTCCGACAGCTTCACTTATACGATCAGTGACGGGAACAGCGGCACTTCCACGGCGACGGTAAATATCACCGTCAACCCAAAAAACGACGTGCCGGTTGCTGTCACTGACAGCATCACACTCTCTGAAGGTGGCACTGCCACCATCCTCGTGGGCGGCGCGACCAGCGTACTGGCCAATGACAGCGATGCCGATGGCGACCCACTGACGGCCACTCTGGTCACAGGGCCCACCAACGGCAGCCTGACCCTGAACGCCAACGGCACGTTCAGCTACACCCACAACGGCAGCGAGACCACTAGCGACAGTTTTACTTACAAGGTCAATGACGGCAGCGTCGACGGCAATACTGTCACCGTCAACATTGGTGTAACTCCGGTCAATGACGCGCCGGTTGCCAACGACGACTTCTACACCATTAACGAGGACCAGACTCTGGTTCTGCCGTTACCACTGAATGAACTGGTAACCAACGACACAGATGCTGATGGCGATAGCCTGCGCGCTTACATGATAAGCGGCGCGTCGAATGGCAGCTTTTCCGTGGTTGGCAGCAACGTGGTTTTCACACCCACCCCTGGCTTTAGTGGCGCTGCGAGCTTCACTTACGGCATTTATGACGGAAAAGGTGGCACGTCCACAGCGACGGTACATATCACCGTCAACCCAGTGAACGACGCTCCTGTGGCCGTCACTGACAGCATCAGCGTTTCTGAAGGCGGTACCGCAACCATCCTCGCCAGTGGCGCCACTAGCGTGCTGACTAATGACAGCGATGCCGAGAGCGACCCGCTGACTGCCACCCTGGTTACAGGCCCCGCCAACGGCACTCTAACTCTGAATGCCGATGGCACCTTCAGCTACACCCACAACGGCAGCGAAACCACCACCGACAGTTTCACCTACAAAGTCAATGACGGCACCGTCGACGGCAACACCGTAACCGTCAATATCGGCGTCACTCCGATCAATGATGCGCCTGTAGCCGTCGCCGACAGTACCACCGTGGCCGAAGGCAGCAGCGTGCTGATCAACCTGGCGATTAACGACACCGATGTCGATGGCACCATCGACCCGACCAGCATCGTCATCACCGGCAATCCGGCCAATGGCTCCGTTACCGTCAATGCCGACGGCACTGTCAGCTACCAGCACAACGGCAGTGATACCACCAACGACACCTTCACCTACACCATCAAGGACAACACCGGCGCAGTCTCCAATCCAGTCACCGTTAGCCTCACCATCACCGCCGTCGACGACGCGCCGACCATCACCGTCACCGCCAATGACTTCACTGAAGACAGCGGCGTGGCCGTTGGCGCAGTGGCCGGCACCTACACCACCGCCGATGCCGAAGGCGATGCACGCACCGT
>NZ_JACJUD010000002.1:0-360322 GCF_014174475.1 Aquipseudomonas ullengensis | reverse complement strand
TCACCTTCAACACCCCGAGCCCCCACTACACCCTGGGCGCTGCTGGCCAGGTACTGCTGACCCAGGCCGGGGTCAATGTGATCAACGCCGGCGGCACCCTGGATGCCATCGACCTCAAGGTCACTCAGAACAACGACGCCACCAAGGTTGGCACCGCTAGCGATACACCGGTGGTTACCGCCGTCGACGACGCGCCGACCATCACCGTCACCGCCAATGACTTCACTGAAGACAGCGGCGTGGTCGTGGGCGCGGTGGCCGGTACCTACACCACCGCCGATGCCGAAGGTGATGCACGCACCGTCACCTTCAACACCCCGAGCCCCCACTACACCCTGGGCGCTGCTGGCCAGGTACTGCTGACCCAGGCCGGGGTCAATGTGATCAACGCCGGCGGCACCCTGGATGCCATCGACCTCAAGGTCACCCAGAACAACGATGCCACCAAGGTTGGCACCGCTAGCGATACACCGGTGGTTACCGCCGTCGACGACGCGCCGACCATCGCCTCTGCCAGCGTTACGCTTTCCGAAGAAGCGCTAGCGGGAGGTATTCCGGACTCCAACGGTGCGAGCGATAGCGCCGCCCAGAGCGGTACGCTGGCAATCACTCACGAAGGTGCTGCCACCGTCAGCCTGGACCTCAACTCCTTGCCGTCTCTCACGTCGGGTGGGGTTGAAATCACCTGGAGCTACGGCAGCAATGGCAGTAACCACGCCGTTATCCTGGGCAAGGCAGGTGCCAGCGACGTTATCCAGATCAGCCTTAACGGCGGTAATGGTGCCGTTGCCGCAGGCACCAGTAACGTTGGCTACACCGTAAACCTGCTTGGCCCTGTCGATCACCCGAATACCACCAGCGAGGACGTGCTGAACTTCAACGTCGGCGTCTCCATCTCCAACGGCACAAGCAGCAGCACAGGCACACTGGCCGTGAGGATCGAAGACGACGCACCGCACGCGGGCATCATCTCGAAAACCACCGGGACCGAGACTGTCTTCAACGCCAACGTGCTGATCAGCCTCGATATCTCGACCAGCATGGACGAGTCCTCCAACATTAATGGTCTGAGCCGCCTGGACGCCGCGAAACAAGCCATCGTCTCGCTGCTCAATGACTACAAGGCAACGCTTGCAGGCGCTGACAGCGGCGATGTGCGGGTGAATATCAGCCTGTTCGGCACTACCAATACTCAGCTCTCCGCTGGCTGGGTGAGCCTCGATGCCGCAATCAACCTGATCAACACCTTCACCCGCCCAGGTGGCACCCAATACACCAACTACGACGCCGCGCTGCAGGAGCTCATCGACTCCTTCAACCCTGCCGAATACGGCGCCAACGGCCCCGTCACCGCCGTGGGTACGCAGAACGTTTCTTACTTCCTGAGTGACGGCGAACCGACCAAGTCCAACATCAACCCCGGCGGCAGCAACTCGTACCTGTCTACAGATCCGTCGTTGGGTGACGGCATCCAGGCGGGTTCTGCTAGCGGTTTCAATGCCAACAGCACCAATGGCACCAGTGATGTCGGGCAGAGCAACTGGGAGGCCTTCCTCGTTGCCAACAAGGTGATTTCCTATGCCATTGGTATGGGCTCGGGGGTATCGGCTACTTACCTGAACCCGATTGCTTACAACGGCGCCACCGGCAGCGACGACAACACCAACCTGGTCAAAGTCGTTACCAACATGAGCCAGCTGTCCAGCGTGCTGATTGGCACCACGCCGCAAGCCGAGCAACTTGCCGGCTTCCTGGTAGCAGGCACTGCCACCGCTGCTGGGTTTGGTGGTGATGGTGGCCACGTCATGACGGTCACGGTGGATGGCGTTGCCTACACCTACAACCTGGCGAGCAACACCATCTCTGCAACAGGTGTACCCACCATCAGTGGCCACACCCTTAGCCTTACCACGGCTCTGGGCGGCAGCTTCACCATCGATATGTCGACCGGCGGCTACAGCTACACGCCATCCAGTTCTGGAACTGCAGGGACGGAGCGCATCTACTTCACCCTCACCGACAAGGACGCGGACTCCGAGTCCGGGCTGTTGAAGATCGTGGTGAACAGCAGCACGACGACTGCAGCGGACGACACCGTCATCACCAACATCCTCGCCAACAGTGTCACCGTAGCGGCTGAAGCCTTGCTGGCCAACGACTCGGCCGCACACGGCGGCACCTTGAGCGGCAGCAACCAGACGCTGGCCACCGGCTGGCTGCCAACCACGCAGCCTGTGCAGAGCGTCACCAGTACACGTACCAGTGCCGCCACTGTCTCGCGCGCCAACTTCGATCTGGAGTCAGCCACCGCTGCTACGTTGCTGGTCACTGGCGCACTGAGTGGCAACAACAACAGCAGCGACAACCGCAGCGATGTACTGACCATCACCCTGCATGCCGGCGAGAAACTCACGCTGGCAACCAGTAGCGCGGTCAGCTTTGAATACCATGCAGGTACCACAACTGGCGGCAGCTATTCCGCTCTCGTCAACAACTCCATCTCCAACACAGGTACTGCTGATCAGAGCTACCAAATCCGGGTCAACAAATCTGGCAACGGTACAGTCAACTACAGCCTGGACCTGACCCTGGATGGCAGCGGTTTCAACCCGAGCGAGTTCATCTCCAGTGCCCATGGCACGTACACCGCAACCGGCAGTGCTGGTGGTACCGATACTGGCGATGTCAGCCTCACTTACCAGGCGGGCAATACCCTCACCGGCACCAGCGGCAATGACACACTGCTGGCCTCCAACACCGCGACAACACTGAACGGTAATGGCGGCCATGACGTGCTGTACGGCGGCAGTGCTGGCGACACCCTGAATGGCGGGACTGGTAACGACACGCTGTTCGGCAAGGCCGGCATAGACACCCTGCTGGGTGGCGCCGGTGATGACATCCTGATTGGTGGAACCGGTAACGACATCCTGCAAGGCGACGCCGGAAGCGACACCTTTGTCTGGAAAAGCGGCGACCTGGGCACTGACACCATCAGGGACTTCAAGCTGGGCGAAGATCACCTCGACCTCAGCGACCTGCTGCAGAACGAACAGAACTCCGCCGATCTGACCAATTACATCAAAGTCAGCGCCAATGGCAGCGACCTGTTGATCAGCAGCAGCGGCAGCCTGAATAGCGGCGGCACTGCTGATCTGACCATTCACCTGGACAACACCAACCTGCATGACCCGAGCCTGAGCCTGGGCGCGTCGCAAACAGCGATCATCAACTCGCTGGTTGCCGGGGCAGACCCCACCATCAAGCTCGACCACTAAACTGCGGCGTAAAAACAAAGCCGGCCCTTAATGGGCCGGCTTTTTTGTTTTCAGTTCGCGTGGCGGTTGCCTTTGCCAGGTTCGCCGGAGCGCCTGTCGCCTCGCTGCTGTCTGTGCGCCTGTTGCGGACGCTGATGCCCGCCATTCAGCAGTTGCTGATTCGGCCTGCTGGATGGCCGGGAAACCTGCTGCCCGTGATTGCGATCAGGCAGACGCTGGCCATTCCAACCGCTCTGCGGCGGCCGATAGTTGGCTGGCGGGCGGGCCTGGTGAGGTTTGTCGTGGCGCCGGTCGTTGTCGTGACGGCGATGATCGTTAGGGTGGCGGTCACGCCGGTCGTCATGACCACCGTTGTAGTGGTAGCGCGGCGGCTCCCGGTAGCCGTAGTGACGCGGGGCGTCGTAGCGGTAGTAGCGCTGCTGCACCGGATAAGCCGGGTACACCGGATAGGTCTCATAACGCTGCACGCTGTAGCCGCGATCTCCGTAGTAGCGGGAGTCGTAGCGATCATCGTCGTAGTCATAGACGGCACAACCATTCAGGGTCAGACCCAGTACTGCAATCAGGATTGATCGGCTGGACATGGCGGCCTCCTTCGACCGCGGGGATGGCGACGGCGATTACCGGCACCTGGGATTGCTCCCACAACTATGACTGCGACCTCCACAGACAAGTGCTGAAGCCCTGAGGCGAAAGTTGTATCGGCGCATTTCCCGTGCGCGCACCATTTTGCCCCGGCTCTCGCGCCGTATTGGCGCGCCCGGCTCCAGCAAGAAAGCTCAGACTCAGGGGAAGACCACGCCGTTAGCGGGCTACATCGAGTTGGCACAGCATTCGCTTTGCAGCCCGCGCACAAGGTCCCCATCAATGCGATGAGGATTGCCAGACACGATGATCGCAATGGTCGACTAGGGTTCCGAGCTGTCTGAGACAGGTGTCTGGTCCGAGAGTCGACAACCTCGCATTTGGGGTCACACGGAGGGACAAAAGCCCGGGAGAACGCGCAGTATGCCGCCGCGATCCCGTTCGCCCCTGCCCCGAGGTATTCATGCCCCTACGTTCGTTGCCCGCTCGCCTGCTGTCCTGCTCCCTGCTCGCCCTGCTACTGCTGCAATCCCCCCATGCCAGCGCGGATACGCCCCGCTACAAGGTCTGCTGGTCGATCTACGCCGGCTGGATGCTCTGGGGGCAAATGGCCGAGCAGGGCATCATCGACAAGTGGGCGAAAAAGTACGGCATCGAAATCCAGGTCGATCAGGTGCCTGACTACGTCGGCTCCATCGAGCAATACACCGCTGGCCAGTACGACGCCTGCGCCATGACCAACATGGACGCCCTGACCATTCCCGCAGCAGCCGGAGTGGACTCCACCGCCCTGATCATCGGGGACTTCTCCGCCGGCGCCGACGGCATCCTGGTGCGTGGTAGCAGCAAGAGCCTCACCGATCTCAAAGGCAAGACCATCCTGCTGGTGGAAAACTCGGTCTCCCACTACCTGCTCAGCCGCGCATTGGAGTGGGCACACCTGAGTGAAAGTGACGTGACCATCGAGAACGTCTCGGACAAGGACCTGGCCCAGGTCTGGCGCAGTGGCAAAGGCGATGCAGTGGTCACCTGGAACCCGATCCTCGCAGACCTGCGCCAGGACGGTGACAGCGTGCTGGTGTTCAGCTCGCACCACATTCCCGGTGAAATCCTCGACCTGCTGGTAATCAACAGCACCACCCTCGCCGCTCACCCGGAACTGGGTCGCGCACTCACCGGCGCCTGGTTCGAAGGCATGCGCCTGATGGGCATGCCGAATGCCGAAGGCCAGGCCTTCCGCGCCAAGATGGCCGCCGCCGCGGACACCACGCCGGAAGACTTCGACGAACAGTTGAAGACCATTCGCTCCTTCTACTCGCCCCGCTCGGCCTACGCCTTCGCCAACACCGAGAAGATGCCCACGCTGATGGAACGCATCGCCGATTTCGCCGACGCCCACAAACTGCTGGGCAACGACGGCAACGGCCTGCAGACACTCGGCATCAGCTTCACTGGCAACCGCGTGGTGGGCAACGCTGCGCAGATCAAGCTGCGCTTCGACCCCGTCTATATGCAGATGGCCGCCGAAGGAAAACTCTAAGAGCCTGCCGACGATCTCTTGATCGTCGGCCAAGCAGCGTTGAAATAGGGCTCAGGCTGCTCATTTACAGCTCGTAAACTCCGCGCCTTCGCCCAATTTCGCCTTGCCTGGCTCTAGCTCAAAAGATCGTAAGCAGACTCCGCGAGCACCAACAGCGAGCATTGCGCACCACAAACGCGCAATGCTCGCCCGTTTCTGCCCACAGACGGAGCGACAACGCCCAGCCGTGCTGAGCGGACACAACTGGCACGATGTTCGCTTTAACCCATTCATGCAGAAGCCCCCGCGAGGGGCGCGACACGACAATTTGCAATGGCTGACTAGGGTTCCGGCTCGACTGCTCCACACGGAGACAGACGAGTGACTGGTCCGAGAGTTGGCGACCTCGTTCGGGGTTACACGGCGGGACAAAAGCCCGGGAGAACGCGCCACCTGTTGATTCAGGAAAGTGTCGCGCTGCTCTGCCCGTATCCCAGAACTGGAGGTTCACCCCATGCGCAAGTCCCTGCTGTCCTCGCTGATCGCCGCTGGCCTAGCTGCCGCCCTGAGCATCCCCGCTCACGCCGAAAAGAAAGACCACTTCAGCGTCTGCTGGACCATCTACGCCGGCTGGATGCCCTGGGAATACGGCCAAGCCGAAGGCATCGTCGAGAAGTGGGCGAAGAAGTACGACATCGCCATCGATGTGGTTCAGCTCAATGACTACGTCGAGTCGATCAACCAGTACACCGCCGGTCAGTTCGACGGCTGCACCATGACCAACATGGACGCCCTGACCATCCCCGCCGCCGGCGGTGTGGACAGCACCGCGCTGATCGTCGGCGACTTCTCCAACGGCAACGACGGCATCGTCATCAAGGGCGAGAAAAAGACCCTCGGTGATCTCAAGGGCCTGGACGTCAACCTGGTCGAACTCTCCGTCTCCCACTACCTGCTGGCCCGTGGCCTGGAGCGTGCCGGCCTGGCCGAGAAAGACCTGAAAGTGGTCAACACCTCCGACGCCGACATGGTCGCCGCCTTCGCCACCGACGATGTGCAAGCCGTGGCCACCTGGAACCCGCTGCTGGCCGAAATCGAAGCCACGCCGAAGGTGACCAAGGTGTTCGACTCCAGCCAGATCCCCGGCGAAATCATCGACCTGATGGTGGTCAACTCCGACACCCTGAAAGACAACCCCGCCCTGGGCAAAGCCCTGACCGGCGCCTGGTACGAAATCATGGCGACCATGAGCGCCGACTCGGCCGCAGGCAAAGCAGCCCGCGAGCACATGGCCAAGGCCTCCGGCACCGACCTGGCCGGCTACGAAGCGCAACTGGCGGCGACCAAGATGTTCTACAGCGCCAAGGATGCCGTGGCCTTCGCCAACAGCCCGAAACTGCCGGCGACCATGAGCAAGGTGGCCGAATTCTCCTTTGCCCACGGCCTGCTCGGCGAAGGCGCACAGAGCGCCGACTTCATTGGCATGGGCTTCGCCAAGGGCGTAGTCACTGGCGACAAGGGCAACCTCAAGCTGCGTTTCGATCCTTCGTTCATGCAGATGGCGGCCGACGGCACGCTCTGACGCCCGCTCCCCTCTTCCAACGGGAGAGGGGAATGTCGAACCCCGAGGAAGCGCCATGCGCCTGATCAACCGACACCCGGACCGCGGCGGCCGCCTGCTGCTGATCCTGTTGCCGTTCGCCCTGCTGCTGTTCGCCTACTTCGTGGGCTCGGCGGCGCGGCTGACGGACAACCCCAACGACAAGCTGTTGCCCAGCGCCAGCCAGATGGCCAGCGCGATTGATCGCCTGGCCTTCACCGAAGACAAGCGCAGCGGCAACTACCTGTTCTGGCAGGACAGCGCCTCCAGCCTGGCCCGCCTCGGCATGGGCATCGGCATCGCCGCCCTGGTCGGCCTGTGCTTAGGGATAGCCGCTGGCATCCTGCCGCTGTTCCGCGCGCCGCTGTCGCCGCTGCTGACCGTGTTGTCGATGGTGCCACCGCTGGCGATCCTGCCGATCCTGTTCATCGTCTTCGGCCTCGGCGAGCTGTCCAAGGTGATGCTGATCGTCATCGGCATCACCCCGGTGCTGGCTCGTGATCTGGAGCAGCGCGCCCGCGAAATCCCCACCGAAATCCTGATCAAGGCGCAGACCCTCGGCGCCAGCACCTGGACGCTGATCCTGCGCGTGGTGCTGCCACAACTGCTGCCGCGCCTGCTGATCGCCCTGCGCCTGGTGCTCGGTTCGGCCTGGCTGTTCCTCATCGCCGCCGAAGCCATCGCCTCCACCGACGGCCTCGGCTACCGCATCTTCCTCGTGCGTCGCTACATGGCGATGGACGTGATCCTGCCGTACGTGGTGTGGATCACCCTGCTCGCCTGGCTGATGGACCTGGGCCTGCGCCAGACCACCCGCCTGTGCTTCCCCTGGTATGAAGGAGCGAAAGCATGAGCGCATTTATCGAGGTCAAGAATGTCTGGCAGGAGTACGGCGATCAGGTTGTGCTGGAGCGCCTGAACCTGAGCATCAACGAAGGTGAGTTCTGCACCCTGGTTGGCGCTTCCGGATGCGGCAAGTCGACCTTCCTGCGCCTGCTGCTGGGTCAGGAACGCGCCAGCCGCGGCGAGATATTGCTCGGTGGTCAGCCGCTGGCCGGCGAGCCGGATAGCAGCCGTGGTGTGGTGTTCCAGCGCTATTCGGTGTTCCCGCACCTGAGCGTGCTGAACAACGTCGCCATCGGCCTGGAGCTGCCACGCTCGCCCCTGCTCGGCCGTCTGTTCGGCGCCGCCAAGCGCGACGCCCGCGAACAGGCGGCAGTCATCCTCAAGAAAGTCGGCCTCGGCCACGCGCTGGACAAATACCCAAGCCAGCTCTCCGGCGGCATGCAGCAACGCCTGGCCATCGCCCAGGCGCTGATCATGAAGCCGCGCGTGCTGCTGCTCGACGAACCTTTCGGCGCGCTGGACCCGGGCATCCGCAAGGACATGCACGCCCTGCTGCTGGAGCTGTGGCACGAGACCAAGCTGACCGTGTTCATGGTCACCCATGACCTGAGCGAGGGCTTCAGCCTTGGCACCCGCCTGCTGGTGTTCGACAAGACCCGTATCGACCCGCACGCACCGAACGCCTTCGGCGCGCGCATCACCTACGACATCCCCCTGAACAGCGACCGCCGCGCCACCCGCGCCGCCGTCGAGGCACTGCCGGCGCACATCACCGGCACCCCGCAACCGGCCCTGTAAGGAGCAACCATGACCGCATCCCTGACCCTGCGCCCCAGCCTGTACGAAGAACTCGTACCCGGCGGCGGCCACACCTCCTTCGTCCTCAAGCGCGGCCAGCTGCTGCGCGTTACCGATCTCGAAGGCGGCGCCAACGTCAGCCTGCTGCTGCTTTCCGCCGTCGAGAAAAGCGAGCGCCTGAACCTGCCCGACACCCTCAAGTGCCAGCACACCGCCAAGCTCACCGCCGGCCACTGCCTGTACTCGGACATGGGCCGCGTGCTCGCCGCCATCACCGCCGACACCTGCGGCTGGCATGACAGCTTCGGCGGCGTGCTGAATGCCGAGGAAGTCACCGAGAAGTACGGTGCCGGGCGCTACCAGGAGCTGCGCAACGGCTACTTCCGCAACGGCGTGGACAACCTGCTGGTGGAAATGGGCAAGTGGAACCTGAACATCCAGGACCTGCTGATGGCGCTCAACCTGTTCAGCAAGGTCAGCGTCGACGGCGACGGCCGCTTCCATTTCGAACCTGGCAACTCCAAGGCCGGCGACTACATCGAGCTGTACGCACCGATGGACACCTTGGTGGCGCTCACCGCCCTGCAGCACCCGCTGGACCCCAACCCGCAGTACGCGCCCAAGCCGGTGCAACTGAGCTGGAGCAAGGTCGAGAGCGACGGCATCAGCGTGCTCTGCCGCACCTCGCGCCCGGAAAACGGCCGCGGCTTCCACAACACCGAACGCCTGTTCATTTGATTGGGTCCCCGCCTTCGCGGGGATGACGAAGAAAACCTATAGACCGTCATTCCCGCGAAGGCGGGAATCCAGTGAAACAACACCGAGGACATTCCGATGAGCCTTACTGCAAGCGACAAACACGCCGCCACCGCCGTCTACCGCCACGAGATCCCGGCCGGCGAGCCGTTCCTCTGCGAAGTCAAAGCCGGGCAGACCGTGCGCCTGCTCGACCTCGAAGGCAACCAGGCGGTCGACACGCTGTTCTTCAGCGCGAAGAACCCACGCGAGCGCTACGACCCGCAACGCACCCTGCGCAAACAGAACAGCGTGTACCTGACCACCGGCACCGTCCTCTACTCCAACCTGGGCAACCCGCTGCTGACCATCAGCGCCGACACCTGCGGCCGCCACGACACCCTCGGCGGCGCCTGCGCCCAGGAGAGCAACACGGTGCGCTACGCCTTGGACAAGCGCTACATGCACAGCTGCCGCGACAACTTCCTGCGCGCCAGCCTGCACGACGGCCGCCTGGAGAAGCGCGACATCGGCGCCAACATCAACTTCTTTATGAACGTGCCGGTGACGCCCGAAGGCGGCCTGACCTTCGAGGACGGCATCTCCGCGCCGGGCAAGTACGTCGAGCTGATCGCGCACATGGACGTCATCGTGCTGATCTCCAACTGCCCGCAACTGAACAACCCCTGCAACGGCTGGAACCCGACCCCGGCCGAGGTGCTGGTATGGGACTGAAGCAGCTTCGCGAATGGCTGTTCCGCCTGTGCCAGAGCCGCTCGGGGCAGTGCCTGGAGCAACAGCCCAAGCCACCGCAGAACCCGTAGGAGCGAGCTTGCTCGCGATCAAACCGACAGACCGCTGATCGCCAGCAAGCTGGCTCCTACACAGAACACACGCATTTCCCACCCCGGACGACCGTGGTGCAGACCGAATACAGCGGGACGGCCCGCCAACCCTTCCGAGGGCAAGCAGATGTTCGACAAACTCCTGATCGCCAACCGCGGCGCCATTGCCTGCCGCATCCTGCGCACCCTGCGTCAACTGGACGTCAAAGGCGTGGCCGTGTACTCCGAGGCCGACGCCGCCAGCCTGCATATCCAGCAGGCCGATGAAGCTTTCAGCCTCGGCGAAGGCCCGGCCGCCGGCACCTATCTGGTGGTCGACAAGATCCTTGCCGTCGCCAAGCAGACTGGGGCCAAGGCCATTCACCCCGGCTACGGCTTCCTCTCCGAAAACGCCGCCTTCGCCGAAGCCTGCGAGGCCGCCGGCATCGCCTTTGTCGGCCCGACGCCCGAGCAGCTGCGCGTATTCGGCCTCAAGCACACCGCCCGCGCGCTGGCCAAACAACATGGCGTGCCAATGCTCGAAGGCACCGAACTGCTGGAAAACCTCGACGCCGCGCTGGTCGCCGGCGAGCAGGTCGGCTACCCGGTGATGCTGAAAAGCACCGCCGGCGGTGGCGGCATCGGCATGCGCGTGTGCAACAGCGCCCCCGAGCTGAGCGACGCCTTCGACGCGGTCAAGCGCCTGGGGCAGAACAACTTCAGCGACTCCGGCGTATTTATCGAGAAGTACATCCAGCGTGCCCGCCATCTGGAAGTGCAGGTGTTCGGCGACGGCCAGGGCGAAGTCCTCGCCCTCGGCGTGCGCGACTGCTCGGTGCAGCGGCGTAACCAGAAAGTGCTGGAAGAAACCCCGGCGCCCAACCTGCCGGCCGGCATGGCGGATGAACTGTGCGCGGCAGCGATCAAGCTGGCCAAGGCGGTCAGCTACCGCAGCGCCGGCACCGTCGAATTCGTCTACGACAGCGAGGCCGAGCGCTTCTACTTTTTAGAGGTGAACACCCGCCTGCAGGTCGAGCACGGCGTCACCGAACAGGTGTGGGGCGTCGACCTGGTGCGCTGGATGATCGAACTGGCGGCCGGTGACCTCGCGCCGCTGAGCGAGCTGGCGAAGGGCCTGAAACCCAGCGGCCACGCCATCCAGGCGCGCCTGTACGCCGAAGACCCGGGCCGCGATTTCCAGCCGAGCCCCGGCCTGCTCACCGCCGTAGACTTCCCCAAGGCCGATGGCAAGGCCCTGCGCATCGATACCTGGGTCGAAGCCGGCTGCGAGATTCCGCCCTACTTCGATCCGATGATCGCCAAGGTCATCACCTGGAAGCCGACCCGCGAAGAAGCCAGCGCCGCGCTGAACCAGGCCCTGGCCGACACCCTGCTGTACGGCGTGGAAACCAACAGCCAGTACCTGCGGCAGATCCTGATCGATGCCCCCTTCGCCAGCGGCGAGCCCTGGACCCGCTGCCTGGAAGGCCTGACCTACCAGGCGCATACCTTCGAGGTGCTGTCCGCCGGCACCCAGACCACCGTGCAGGACTTCCCCGGCCGCCTCGGCTACTGGGCCGTCGGCGTGCCGCCGTCCGGGCCGATGGACGACCGCGCGCTGCGCCTGGGCAACCGCCTGCTGGGTAATGACGAAGGCGCCGCCGGCCTGGAAATCACCATGAGCGGCCCGCTGCTGCGCTTCAACACCGACGCGGTGGTCGCAGTCACCGGTGCGGCGATTCCGCTGAGCGTGGATGGCGCCGAGCAACCGATGAACACCGCGCTGCTGATCAAGGCCGGCAGCACCCTGAGCCTCGGCACCATCGCCGGTAGCGGCGCACGGTCCTACCTCACCCTGCGCAGCGGCCTGCAGGTGCCGGAATACCTGGGCAGCAAAAGCACCTTCACCCTCGGCCAGTTCGGCGGCCACGGCGGCCGCGCCCTGCGTGCCGGCGATGTGCTGCATATCCCCGCCTTGAGCGACGCGGACAACGGCGCACAACTGCCCAGCGAGCTGTGCACCGCCCTGCCCGCCGTCCGCGAAATCCGCGTGATCTACGGCCCGCATGGCGCGCCGGAATACTTCACCCCGGCCTACATCGAGACCTTTCTCGCCACCGACTGGGAAGTGCACTTCAACTCCAGCCGTACCGGCGTACGCCTGATCGGGCCGAAACCGGAGTGGGTGCGCGACAGCGGCGGCGAAGCCGGCCTGCACCCGTCGAACATCCACGACAATCCGTATGCAATTGGGGCCGTCGACTTCACTGGCGACATGCCGGTGATCCTCGGCCCGGATGGCCCGAGCCTGGGCGGCTTTGTTTGCCCGGTAACCATCATCGAGGCCGACCTGTGGCAACTCGGCCAGCTCAAGGCCGGCGACAAGCTGCGCTTCGTGCCGGTGAACATCGACACCGCGCGCCAGTTGGCCAAGGCGCGCAAGGCAGAGGTAGCCGGGCTGGAAGCCGTCGCGGTGAGCTGGAAACCGATCCCGCTGGAGCCGCCGGTGATCCTCGACATCGGCAGCCAGGACAAGCGCCTGGTCGCCCGCCTCTCCGGCGACACCCACCTGCTGCTGGAAATCGGCCAGGCCGAGCTGGACCTGGTGCTGCGCTTCCGCGGCCATGCGCTGATGCAGGCGCTGGAAGCGAAGAACCTCAACGGCGTGATCGACCTGACCCCGGGCATCCGCTCGCTGCAGGTGCATTACCAGCCGGAAACCCTGTCGCTGGCCAACCTGCTCGCGGTGGTGATCGGCGAGTGGGACGCGGTGTGCAACGCCCAGGACCTCAAGGTGCCGTCGCGCATCGTGCACCTGCCGCTGTCCTGGGACGACCCGGCCTGCCAGCTGGCCATCGACAAATACATGACCACGGTGCGCAAGGACGCGCCCTGGTGCCCGAGCAACCTGGAATTTATCCGCCGCATCAACGATCTGCCCAACCTGGATGAGGTCTACAAGACCGTGTTCGACGCCAGCTACCTGGTGATGGGCCTGGGCGACGTCTACCTCGGCGCACCAGTGGCCACGCCACTGGACCCGCGCCATCGTCTGGTCACCACCAAGTACAACCCGGCGCGTACCTGGACCGCCGAGAACTCGGTGGGCATCGGCGGCGCCTACATGTGCGTGTACGGCATGGAAGGCCCCGGCGGCTACCAGTTCGTCGGCCGTACCCTGCAGATGTGGAACCGCTATCGCGAAGTCGCCGCCTTCCACGGCAAGCCCTGGCTGCTGCGCTTCTTCGACCAGATCCGCTTCTATCCGGTGGGTGCCGAGGAACTGCTGCAGATTCGCCGCGACTTCCCGCTCGGTCGTTATGAACTGCGCATCGAAGACAGTGAACTGGCCCTGGCCGACTACCAGGACTTCCTCACCGAGGAAGCCGAGGGCATCGACGCCTTCCGCACCCAGCAACGCGCCGCCTTCGACGCCGAACGCCAGCGTTGGATCGCCTCCGGCCAGGCCCACTACGAAAGCGAGGAAGTAGCACCCGAACTGGGTGACGATGCCCCGCTCGGTGCCGGCCAGCACAGCATCGACAGCCACATTGCCGGCAACCTCTGGCAGGTGCAGGTCGAGGAAGGCAGTACGGTGAAAGCCGGTGATGTGCTGGTGATCCTCGAGTCGATGAAGATGGAAATTCCCCTGCTCGCCCCGCGCGACGGCGTGGTGCGTGAAGTGCGCGTACAGCCTGGCTCGCCGGTGCGTGCCGGGCAGCGCGTGGTGGTGCTGGAAGAGGCCTGAGCCCCACACGAACCGCCCCCTCTCCCCTCTGGGGAGAGGGCCGGGGTGAGGGGACGAGGCCCATCGCAAGCGCAGTGGCCGCCCCAAGCCCCCTCACCCTAACCCTCTCCCCAAGGGGGCGAGGGAACGAACCGCAGGCTGGGTACGCTCTATCGACCCAGTACGAACTCGCAAGAACGAGGAAGCCCGATGAAACATGACTTCGACCTGCGCCTCGGCGCCCTGAAAACCGCCTACGCAGACGGCAGCCTGACCCCGCGCCAGCTGATCCTCGCTCTGCATGAGCAGGCCGCCACGCTCAACCCGGAATTCCACCTGTTCATCCACCTGCTCAGCCTGGAAGAACTGGAACCCTACCTGGCCGCGCTGGACGGCAAGTCAACCGCCGAGCTGCCGCTGTTCGGCGTGCCTTTCGCCATCAAGGACAACATCGACCTGGCCGGCGTGCCGACCACCGCCGCCTGCCCTGCCTTCGCCTACGTGCCCGAGACCAGCGCCACCCTGGTCGCCCAGTTGATCGCCCTCGGCGCCGTACCGATGGGCAAGACCAACCTCGACCAGTTCGCCACCGGCCTCAACGGCACTCGCTCGCCCTATGGTGAATGCCGCAACAGCGTGCACCCGGCCTACCCGTCCGGCGGTTCCAGCGCTGGCTCGTCGCTGGCCGTGGCGCTCGGTGTGGCCAGCTTTGCCCTGGGCACCGACACCGCTGGCAGCGGCCGCGTGCCGGCGGCACTGAACAACCTGGTCGGCCTCAAGGCGACCAAGGGCCTGATTTCCACCGCCGGCGTGGTGCCCGCCTGTCGCACCCTGGACTGCGTCACCTACTTCACCACCACAGCGGCCGAGGCCAGCCAGTTGCTGGCGCTGACCGCCAAGCTGGATGCGCGTGACGAATACAGCCGCGCCAACCCCCTGTGGAACGACGCCAGCGCCTTCGGCAAACCCCGTGCGGGCTTTCGCTTCGGCGTGCCCAAGCAGCTGGAATTCCTCGGCTGCACGGAAAGCCCGGCGCTGTTCGCCAGCAGCATCGAGCAGTTCAAAGCCCTCGGCGGCGAAGCGGTGGAAATCGACTTCGCGCCCTTCCTCGAAGCCGCGCGCCTGCTCTATGAAGGCCCCTGGGTCGCCGAGCGCTACAGCGTCGCCGGCGCACTGATCGAGCAGCAGCCGGACGCCGTGCTGCCGGTGATCAAGGCCGTGCTGGAAAAAGCGCCCGGCGTCAGCGGTGTCGATACCTTCCGCGCCCAGTACCGCCTGCAGGCGCTCAAGGCGATCTGCGACCGCATCCTCGCTGATGTCGATTGCGTGCTGACACCGGCGTACCCGCGCCCGGTGACGCTGGACGAGTTGCACGCCGAGCCGGTCAAGCGCAACTCGGACCTGGGCTACTACACCAACTTCATGAACATGCTCGACTACGCTGCCGTCGCGGTGCCGGCCGGCTTCATGGCCAACGGCCTGCCGTGGGGCGTGACCCTGTTCGGCCGCGCCTTCACTGACCAATACCTGCTGAGTCTGGCCGACGGCCTGCAGCGCCAGCACGGCCTGCCGCTGTCGGGTGAGCGCAGCCTAAACGCGCAAGCACCAGCCACCCTCGCCCGCAACGACCGCGCCCGCGTGGTGGTGTGCGGCGCGCACCTCGACGGCCTACCGCTGAACTGGCAGCTCAAGCAACGTGGCGGCCGCCTGCTGCAAGCCACGCAGAGTTCGCCGGACTACCAGCTGTACGCCCTGGCTGGCGGCCCGCCGTTCCGCCCCGGCATGGTGCGGGTCGCCGAGGGCGGCGTGGCCATCGCCGTGGAAGTCTGGGAACTGCCGAGCGCCGAGCTGGGCTCGTTCCTCACCGGCATCCCCGCGCCGCTGGGCCTAGGCAAGGTGCAGCTGGCCGACGGCAGCTGGGAAACCGGTTTTATCTGCGAGCCATACGGCCTGGCTGGCGCGGTCGACATCACCCACTTCGGCGGCTGGAAGGCCTACATGAAGAGCAAAACCTGAGGCCGCTCAACGCTCTTGTAGGAGCCAGCTTGCTGGCGATGCTCTTGCGGTGCTGCTGATCGCCAGCAAGCTGGCTCCTACAAAAGTACTGCGCGCTGATAGCTAAGGATGCGCCCCTTGAACGGCGCATCCGGATCGACGATCAGCACCTCGGCCACCGGCTTGCTGTGGCGGCCGAACAGCAACCAGGTGGCAGAGGAAATCCCCGCTCGCTCGGCCAAACCATCGCGGTCGGCAAGGCACTTGAGCAGCCGTGGCTGCGCGGCCTTACCGGGTAACGCTAATTTACACGTCGGGCCGGTGACGCCAGCCGGCCCGCACGCTAGCATTGCGCCACTTCCCCAAGGCTCTGCCGTCATGTCGCTCCGCGCTTCCCGTAAGGCCCAGTTGCTGCTACTCGGATTGTTGCTTGTGCTGCTGGTCGGTGGCTTCGCCGCTACCAGCCTGGTCAGCTACTCCACCTCGCGCGACAGCATTCGGCAGAACATCGTCAACACCGAACTGCCGCTGACCTCGGACAACATCTACTCGGAAATCCAGAAGGACCTGATCCGGCCCATCCTGATTTCCTCGATGATGTCGCGCGACACCTTCCTGCGTGACTGGGTGCTGGCCGGTGAACAGGATGACGAGCCGATGACCCGCTACCTGCGTGAAGTGCAGGAACACTACGGCGCCTACACCAGCTTCTTCATCTCCGAGAAAACCCATACCTACTACCAGGCCAAGGGAGTGCTCAAGCAGGTCAGCGAGAAGGAGCCGCGCGACATCTGGTACTTCCGCGTGCGCGACATGCAACCGCTCTACGAGATCAATGTCGACCTGGACATGGCCAACCGCGACACCATGACCATCTTCATCAACTACAAGGTGTTCGACTACCAGGGCAACTTCATCGGCGTGACCGGCGTCGGCCTGACGGTGGATGCCGTGGTCAAGCTGATCGACGACTACCAGCAGCGCTACGGGCGCAGCGTGTACTTCGTCGACAAAAACGACAAGATCGTCCTGACCGGTGTCACCGGCGGCCCCCTGGGTGCGCGCGCCGGCCAGACACTGAGTGCCGTACCTGGGCTCGAAAGCCTCGTGCACAAGTTGCCCAAGCCCCAGAGCGGCAGCTACGAGTACCAGGAACACGGGCGCGGCCACTTCCTCAACGTGCGCTACATCCCCGAACTGGAGTGGTACCTGTTCGTCGACAAGCATGAGGAAAGCGCCCTCGCCGACATCCGCCACATCCTGTATTTCAACCTGCTGGTGTGCCTGCTGGTGAGTGTCATCGTACTCGCCGTCGTGTACCTGGCAACCCAGCGCTATCAGCAGCATATCGCCGCACTGGCCACCACCGATGTACTCACCGGCCTGTCCAACCGTCGCGGCTTCAACCTGCTGGCGCAACAGGCGGTACTCGAAGCCCAGCGCGAGCGCAGCCCGCTGAGCGCACTACTGATCGATCTCGATCACTTCAAGCAGCTCAACGACACCCACGGCCACCTGGCCGGCGACGAGGTGCTGCGCGGCTTTGCCAAGCACCTGCAAAGCAACCTGCGCCAGTCCGACATCATCTGCCGCTGGGGCGGTGAAGAGTTCATCCTGCTGCTCAAGGACACAGGCAGCAGCACCGCCCGGCAACTGGCCGAGAAGATCCGCGAACAGACCGAGAACAGCCGCTTCCCGTTCGCCGGGGTCAACCTGCAGGTCACCACCAGCATTGGCCTCACCGAACTGCACGACGACGACAGCCTGGACCGCCTGATCGCCCGTGCCGACCATGCGCTGTACCGGGCCAAGCAATCCGGGCGTAACCGGGTCTGCGAAGAAACCTACGAGCTGCGGCCGTGAGCGACAGCCGCCGCTGCCCACGCTGCGGCCAGTTGAACAGCTGCGCCCAGGCCGAGCAGTTGGAGCCGGTCGAGGACTGCTGGTGTTTCCATCAGCCCGTCGACCCCACCGTGCTCGACAGCCTGCCTGCCGAACAACGCAACCAGGACTGCCTCTGCCCGCGCTGCGCCCAGGGCCTGCCAGTGCCTGCCAAGCCTGTCGACTGAATCCATGCGCCTCGACCGCTTCCTCGGCAATCTGCCCCAACTCAACCGCGCCGATGCACGCCTGTTGCTGGCTCGCGGCCAGGTGCAAGTAGATGGTCAGGTGGTCCGCGATGGTCGCCACGACGTGCGCGAATTCAGCCGCATCCAACTCGGCGATGAGGTGCTGCAAGCCGGCAAACCGGCGCGCTACTTCATGCTCAACAAGCCGGCCGGCGTGGTCAGCGCCACCGAGCATCCCGAGCACCGCACCGTGCTCGACCTGCTCGATGAGCCGGAAAAACACGACCTGCACATCGGCGGTCGCCTCGACCTGAACACCACCGGACTGCTGCTGATCACCAACGACGGCCTGTGGTCGCGGCGCCTCACCGAACCGCGCAGCCGCCTGGGCAAGGTCTACCGGGTGCAGACCGAACAGCCGATCACGCCCGAGTACATCGAGGTGTTCGCCCAGGGTTTGTACTTCGCCTACGAAGACCTCACCACCCTGCCCGCCGAGCTCGAGATCACCGGCAGCCACAGCGCCCTGCTGACCCTGCACGAAGGTCGCTACCACCAGATCAAGCGCATGTTCGGCCACTTCCAGAACAAGGTCATCGGCCTGCACCGCGAACGCATGGGCCCGTTGCTGCTTGATCCCGACCTGGCCCCGGGCCAGTACCGCGCGCTCAGTCCGGACGAAATATCACGGGTCTGACCGTCCGGCAGAAGATGAGAAATCAGCCTTTCGATTGACTTGCTTCGGTCACACAAGCCTGCTTGAATCAAATCCAAGGTCCAGAAGTGACCAGCAAGTCAAACACAACATCTAACAAGCTTTTTTCAGATCGAAGGTGCCACGGCACTGCAAACGGGACTGCCCTCATCGCGCCACCACGGTCGATGTCCCCGGACTGGAAAAGCACCCGCCGCTAATAACAATCGTCGGCCAGCCAGTACGCGCCGACCAAGGCCCCCAAGTTCCCAAGGCACATGCCTACCTGTCGACGTTCGCGCAGCCGTTGCATTCGGTCGCGCGTGCGCAACGCCGTACCCAGGGGCATGCAAGATGAAAGCAGAAACCGCTGTGCTGGATATTCAGGGGCAATACCGGGTTTACACGGAGTTCTACCGCGCCGACAGCGCCGAGCAGACCATCATCCTGGTCAACGGCTCGTTGTCGACCACCGCATCCTTCGCGCAGACGGTCCGTTATCTCTACCCGCATTTCAACGTCGTGCTGTTCGACCTGCCCTACGCCGGGCAATCGCGCGAACACAACGAACACACCCGCTTCATCAGCCGCGAAGAGGAGGCCGACATCCTCCTTGAGCTGGTCGAGCACTTCGCCTGCGACGTCGTGTTGTCATTCTCCTGGGGCGGCATTGCCACCCTGCAGGCGCTCTCCCGGCAGCCCCGGCGCATCACCCGCGCGGTGATCAACTCGTTCGCACCGGTCACCAACAACGCCATGCTCGGCTACCTGGAGCGCGGCGTGGAAGTGATGGACGCCTGCGACCGCGAGAACATCGGTGCGGTGCTCAACGGCACCATCGGCAAGCACTTGCCGTCGCTGTACAAACGCTACAACCACCGCCACGTGGCCAGCTTGCACCCGTACGAGTACGCGCAGATGAGCCACCACGTGCAGACCGTGCTCAATATGGAAGGTCGTTCGTGCGTCAGCTTCGCCGGGGAAATCACCATCCCGCTGCTGTTCGTCAACGGCGAATGGGACGAGTACACCACTCCGGAAGACGCCCGCCTGTTCTCGCAGTACGTGCGCCACTGCGACTTCCGCATCATCAACCAGGCCGGCCACTTCCTCGATATGGAACACAAAGCCGCCTGGATGCAGACCCGCGACGCCCTGCTGGCCTTCCTGCTGCCACCACTGAGCAACCGCCAGCGCAGCATTGCAGTTCAGGAAAGCACCGCCCTCGCCGGCTGAACCCATCCCGCAGGCAGCCACCTGGCACGCCCCGCCAGTGCTCCTGCGGCCGGTCACCGGTAGGGAAACACGGTTTTTATCGTGCGGCAGCTTCTCCTGCCTGGGTGATTCTGGTACAAAGTCACCCGCAAAAGCGGGTGTCGTATAATGGCATTACTCCAGCTTCCCAAGCTGATAACGAGGGTTCGATTCCCTTCACCCGCTCCAGAATCCAAAAGATAAAGCCCTGTTTTTACAGGGCTTTGTTGTTTCTAGGGGTTGGTGGTGTCGAAGAAGTCTCGACACTCGGCTCCAGCGGCCAAGTGACCGAGCGCCTATTGCTTCGTGTAGATGCCATCAAAAGAGGCGGAGTTGTCACCCGCATTGACCCGTCGTGTAGCAAGAGCATCTGGATTACTCGCGATGCATTCACTGTTCGTCAGGTTTCGGCCTTGGGCGCCTGGAATGCCTTGCTGTAGTAACCAGACGGGTCAAAACAGCAGACGTGTTTCTTGCCCGATGCCAGCATATTGCAGGCATCACCGATTCGTTTTGCGCGCGTCTTAAGCTGCTTGGCTGAAGTGATCCAGTGAATCCAGTCCAGTCGTGCGAGGGTCGTCGTCCCGTTCCAGACCTTAAAAGCCTCAGGAGCGGCTGCCAACGCCTCCTGAAAATCAGGTGGAACCTCAGGCTCGGGCTCCTTCTCTACCGGAGCTAACTCAAGCGCGACGATATCCCCAACAGCCGCACCCGCAGCTTCGCGTAGCTCACTACGGACCTGCAGCCAATGGCTCAGCTGACCATCCGGCTCAAGAGTGGCCTGGAAAGGATGGCCATTGAGCGTACCCTCAACGGTGGTCCGTCCTCGCCTCGGAAGTTTTTCACTTACCTCCCTTGGCAGCACCACGAATGCCCATGACGCATCACCTCCCAGCGTTTTCGGACGGAGGAGTTTTGCTTCGAATCGAGACGTCACATCGAGCGTGGTCATGGCAGTTCCATCAACTAATACGCTGACGATTGGTTGTCGGGCAGGCTTCACATCACCTGCAGCACCGGCTCCCACTCGCGTACTTTTGCCGGTACCTCTGCGAAGTTGAAGCAAAGAAACGACGCCGGCGCCAGCGTGAGGCCGCCTTTCTTGAACTTCATTTTCACCAGCACCTCGGCAGCCTGCGCTCCGCGCGCCTGTAGCGCATGGGAGAAATACGCGCACTTGTCGTCGGCGTAGAGCAGGCGCGTCTCGACCCGCACCCGGCTGAAGACCGGCACAGGCCGCGAGAACTTGACCAACAGCGCCACGTTCACAAAACCCGCGCCACTGCGCAGCACGTTGAAGAACTGGCCCACCTTGAGCAGGTAATCCACCTGGGCGGTTTCGGCGAACTGCAGGTACTTGTCGCTCTTGAGCACCTTGATGCCCGAATCGAACGGCGTGACCCAGAACGTAGTCACCACCACATCGCTGGCGGCCTTGCTGCCGTGACTGAACAGCCCGATGCAGAAGGCGAGGATATTTCTCAGTAATCCGGACACTCGCGGCTCCTTTTCCTAAAGGTCAGACAATGGGCCGGCCAGGCGCGGACCGACAGCCAATCCGGCGATAAATTACTGGATAGACTCGCCACTGCCATTACGCATTAGGAGTGAATTCGCCGCTGCACGACACACTCATCACCGTATCGCCCAGCGCCTGCGCGGCGGCCGACAGCTTGTGCCCGGCCAGGCGCAGCAGGCCGACGCGGCGGGTGATCTGCGGCTCGTTCAGGGCCACGCAGCGGGCGCCGAGTTCCTTCATCTGCTCGATGCACAGGCTCGGCACCGCGCTGACGCCCAGCCCCTGGGCGACCATGCGCCCCACCGTCACCAGTTGATGACTCTCGAACGCCACCGGCAGCTTGCCATGCTGCGCAGCGATGCTCTCTTCCAGCAGCAGGCGCACGGCGGATGGCCGCTGCAGGGTGATGAAGTGTTGTTGCAACAGCTCCGCCCAACTCACTTCCGTGCGTGCGCTCAACGCACTGTCGGCCGCTACCACGGCGACGAAGCGGTCGGTGTAGAACGGGGTGAAATCGAGCCCGTCGAGGGCGTCCGGCTCGAAAGCAATGCCCAGTTCGACGCGGCGGTTACGCACCATGTCGATCACCTGTTCGTTGATCACGTCGTGCACCGCCACGTTCACCTTCGGATGGTTGTCGCGAAAGGCCTTGAGCGCGACCGGTAGCAGGTTGGCGGCGAACGACGGCATGGCGGCGATGGCTACCTTGCCCAGCTGCAAGGTGAAGTGCTGGCGCAGCAACTCTTCGGCGTTGTCCCACTCGGCCAGCAGGCGCCGGGCAATCGGCAGCAGGGTTTCGCCTTCCGGGGTCAGGGCCACGCTGCGGGTGGTGCGCACCAGCAACTGACCGCCGAGGGATTCTTCCAGGCTCTTGATCGCCAGGCTCAGCGCCGGCTGGGACAGATGCAGGCGTGCGCAGGCCTGGGCAAAGCTGAGGCTTTGGGCCACCGCAAGAAAGGCGCGTAGCTGTTTGACGGTCATTGATTTGTTTTTTTCATTAATAACCAAGAAAAACAAACTTAACAAATCAGTATCCAGCCGTGAAGCTCTCTACTCGCTCCCGGCAGCCGTACTGCCGAACCGACCCAGACACAAAGGCGCAGCAACATGAGTGGACTCGACAAGCGGGTAGGCAGTTACGCAGAAGCCCTCGACGGGCTGACCGACAACATGACCGTGCTGGCCGGCGGTTTCGGCCTGTGCGGCATCCCGGAAAACCTGATTGGCGAGATTCGCCGTCGCGGCGTCACGGGCCTGACCGTGGTCTCCAACAACTGCGGCGTCGACGGTTTCGGCCTCGGCGTGCTGCTGGAAGACCGGCAGATCCGCAAGATGATCGCCTCCTACGTCGGTGAGAACGCGCTGTTCGAACAACTGCTGCTCAGCGGTGAGTTGGAGGTCGAACTGACTCCGCAAGGCACCCTGGCCGAGAAGCTGCGTGCCGGCGGCGCCGGCATCCCCGCCTTCTTCACTGCCACCGGCTACGGCACCCCGGTCGCCGAGGGCAAGGAAGCGCGGGAAATCAACGGCCGCCACTACATCCTGGAGCCTGCCATCACTGGTGACTTCGCCATCGTCAAAGGTTGGAAGGCCGACCACTTCGGCAACGTGATCTACCGCCACACGGCGCAGAACTTCAACCCGGTGGTCGCCACCGCCGGGCGCATTACCGTGGTCGAGGTGGAGGAAATCGTCGAGCCGGGCGAACTGGACCCGGCGCATATCCATACCCCCGGCATCTATGTCGATCGCATCATCCAAGGCACCTTCGAGAAGCGTATCGAGAAGCGCACCCTGCGCGCCTGAACCCACCTGAGCAGAAGAGAAACTCCCCATGGCACTTACCCGCGAACAGATGGCTCAGCGTGTGGCGCGCGAGTTGAAGGATGGTTACTACGTGAACCTGGGCATCGGCATCCCGACCCTGGTGGCCAACTACGTGCCGGACGACATCGACGTGATGCTGCAGTCGGAAAACGGCCTGCTCGGCATGGGCGCCTTCCCCACCGAGGATGAGCTGGACGCCGACATGATCAACGCCGGCAAGCAGACGGTCACCGCACGCCAGGGCGCGTCCATCTTCTCCTCCGCCGAGTCGTTCGCCATGATCCGCGGCGGTCATGTCGACCTGACGGTACTCGGCGCCTTCGAGGTCGACGTCAACGGCAACATCGCCTCGTGGATGATCCCCGGCAAGCTGGTCAAGGGCATGGGCGGCGCGATGGACCTGGTGGCCGGCGCCGACAACATCATCGTCACCATGACCCACGCCTCCAAGGACGGCGAGTCCAAGCTGCTCACCCATTGCAGCCTGCCGCTCACCGGCTGCGGCTGCATCCGCAAGGTGCTTACCGACCTGGCCTACCTGGAGATTGAAAACGGCGCCTTCATCCTGCGCGAGCGCGCGCCGGGCGTGAGCATCGAGGAAATCGTCGCCAAGACCGCCGGCAAGCTGATTGTGCCGGACGATGTGATCGAGATGAGCTTCTAGCGCATACGACCGGGCGGGCACACTGGGCGAGTGGCCAGTACCCGTTCGTCCAAAGCTGCCAGACGGGGCTGAACTTGCCGGACTAGAGGGGTCGGAACACCACCCACCCCTCCGCGCAGGAAGCCCGCCCATGCTCGATCTGACCACCTGGAACCTCACCGTCCCCGCCACCAGCTCGACCACGCTGATCACCACCCAGCGCCTCAACGCCGGCTACAGCAGCCAGTACTTCCGCCCCCAGCGCGACCACAGCGTGGTCTTCTGGGTGCCGGTGAACGGCTCACGCACCGCCAGCGCACGCTACCCGCGTAGCGAACTGCGCGAGACGCTGCGCAACGGCACGTTGCACAACTGGTACTTCAGCGAGGCGGACAACATCCTCAGCGCCGTGCTTTCGGTGCAGCAACTGCCGAGCAAGAACAAGCTGGTGATCGGCCAGATCCACAGCAAGGACGAGCCCGGCAGCAACAATGACCCGCTACTCAAACTGCAGTACCACCTGGTCAACGGCACCGGCCGGATCGAAGCCCTGCTGCGCAAGTACCCGGGCGACAGTACGGTGCAGAACATCATTCTGGTCAACGACGTGAGCCTGGATGAACGCTTCAGCTACCAGTTGCGCCTCACCCCCAGCGGCCGCCTGCGCATCAGCGTGCACAGCGCCGACGACAATGGCACCTACTACCGCCAGCTGAGCAGCTCCTGGGGCTTGCAGCAGCTGTACTTCAAGGCTGGCGCCTACGCGCAGGACAACTACGGGCCAAGCAGCGAAGGTGCGCGGGCGACCTTCTATCACCTGAACACCTTGCACCGGAAGCCTTAGCGAGCGCCGCGCAGGTACTGCTCCGTCAGCTCGAGCATTCGCGTACGGCCGAAGCTCGGGTCGTGGCCGCCATGCACCACCTGCACCGGCAGATCGCGCAGGCGCTGCATGGTGCGCTGGTAGTCGGCCAGGTCGGCGCCGGCAATCTTGTCCAACAACGGGCCGTCGTAGATCGCATCGCCAGAGAACAGGGTGCCCGTGCTCTTCTCCCAGAGGCCGATGCTGCCTGGCGAATGCCCTGGCAGGTGCAGCACTTCGAAGGCGGTGTCGCCCAGGTCGACCACATCGCCCTCATCGATCAGGCGGGTCGGCTGAGTGCCCTGGGTGCGAAAGGCCAACGGGTCGAACCCTTCGTGCGGATAGGCATCGACCAGCACGTCCGGCACCTCGTAGCCCTGCGCCTCGATATCGGCGCGCATGGTGCCCGGCCAATGGCAACTGCACAGCACCGGGTAGTCGTCCGGGTTGGCCAGCGAGTGCGCTTCCGAGGGGTGCGCCAGGCGGTGCTCGAACTCGTGCAGGCTGCCGACATGATCCATGTGAGTGTGAGTGGCCACGGCCAACAGCGGCTTGTTGAGCAACTCGGCCAGCGCCGTCTTCAGGCTGCTGATGCCCATGCCGGCATCCACCAGCAGGTCGGCATCGCGGCCGCGCACATGCCACATGTTGCACTGCTCGACCCGCGCCACATGCGGCTCCCAGAGCAGGGTAATGCGGTCATCAATCCGCTTTGTCTCGAACCAGCGATCAGCAATTCGCATCAGCAACTCCTCGTGATGAAAAACAGTTACGCACAGCCAATCGCCCGCAAGGCAGGTGACCGGAAGGCGAAACGGTGAGGGACGACGTCAGCCCGGACAGGGTCATGACAAGGCTCCATTGGTGAAAAAAGGACGCAGGAAGAAACGCTGTAACGACGTTCTCCCGGGCTTTTATCCCTCCGTGAAGCCTCTTGCGAGACCGGCCTGCTCTCGGACCAGCCACCACCGCGAACGATGATCGGAACCCTAGCAAACCTACGCATAAGCCATCGCACCTACGGTGAGACACGCTCTTCATGCTGTTCTAGTAAAAGCACGTTGTGTGCCAATGGGTAAAGCCCGACAGGCTGCGTAGGCAAGCGTTACGCGCTGCCGATTAACCACCAAAAAGGCCCAACCTGGACTGGCCTCGAACAGCTTTGGTGCAGCCCGCAGACGCGGCAACTCGACATTGGCTTCGGCTGGCAAAGCAGTTGCCAAAGCGATGGATTCCTGCGAAAAGGCTGGCGCATGGCAGCCACCGGGCAGCTACCAAATCAATCAGAGAACGCGTGATGAGCAACGAATTGCAGATCGAGGACATCCAGCTGGGCGACGGCAAGGAGGTGGTCAAAGGCGCCCTGATCACCACCCAGTACAGCGGCTTTCTCGAAGACGGCACGCTGTTCGACTCGTCCTACCAGCGCGGCAAGCCGTTCCAGTGTGTAATCGGCACTGGCCGGGTGATCAAGGGTTGGGACCAGGGCCTGATGGGCATGAAGGTCGGCGGTAAACGCAAGCTGTTGGTGCCGGCTCACCTGGCCTATGGCGAACGACAGATGGGCGCGCACATCACGCCCCACTCCAACCTGCGCTTCGAGATCGAGCTGCTGGAAGTGCTGACCCGCGACGATTGATGGCCCGCTGACGACATGCCCGTAGCGCTGCACTCACTAGGTCGCCGGCGACAGGGTCATCTCCAGGCACCAGAGCGGCGCGTCGGCGTTCGTGCCGAACACCAGGTTGGCGTTGAGCAGTTGCAGCAGGTGCTGCAGGTAGATGCCTTGCAGGCTGCCGGCGGGTTCGGCGAGCCCTTCGGCATCCAGCGCCTGGGCAACGGCGACACGCTCCTGCGTAGCGTTCTGGCCTTGCAAGTCGAGACGGACGAGCAGCAAGCCGCCCGGTTGCAGCTGGCCGTGCAATGTCAGCTGCCACGCGGCCGGCCCAACCGCCGCCAGTGTTCGACTCAGCAACAGCTCGAGTAACTGCCGATAGTGGCGCTCATCGATCCAGGCCATGAGCTTGGCCTGGGGCGCCTGTTCCAGCGTCAATGCCGCGCCCTGGGCCTGTGCCCGGGCACTCAGCGGCGCCAGGATCGCCGCACTCAACTCGCCCAGACGCTGCACCGCCGAGCGTGGCGCCAGGCGCTCGGCATCCAGCTGCAGAAGCTGCTCCGCGTGGCGCAGGGCCTGCTGGATCAGGGCCAGCGCTGCCTGCTCCGGTGCGGCCTCGGCCCTGTCCTGTAGTGCAGTGGCCAGTTGTTCGAATGGTGCGCGCAGCTCACGGTGCAGAGCCGCCAAGGCCTCGCTTTTGGCCCGGCTCATCGCCTCCGCCTCGGCCTTGGCGTTGCGCAGCTCGGCCAGCAGTACCTCACGTTTGCTCAGGTCCTGCAGGCCGCCAACCATACCGGTCACCTGCCCCTGTTCATCGCGATAAGGGATACCCCAGACATGCAGCACCCGCGTGCTGCCGTAGATATCTATCGCCGTATCGTGGCTCAGCGAACTCTCCTGTTCGACTGCCGCGACGAAGCGCCGCTGCACCTCCTCACGAAACTCCGGCGCAAGCCAGGGCGCCTCGTCCAGGCGGGTGCCACGCACCGTGTCGAAGGGAACGTGGTAGTACTCGAGAAAGTGTCGATTGCAGGTCAGCAGGCGCCCCTCGCGATCACGAATGAACATCGGATTGGGCGACCCATCGACCAGCGCGCGGAGCATCGCATAGTCCTGTGGCAGCTCCGCGCTGGCAGCCGCCACGGGCGCCCAGGGAACGGCAGCGGCGTGACGGGTCACTTCCAGCAGTTCGACGGTGGAGTGCACATGCAGCTTCTGCTGCAGCCGCGTCTTGTAGGTACTCACGGTCTTGTAACTGAGCGCCAGTTGCTCGGCGATCTGCTGGTTGCTCAGGCCCTTGGCCAGTAGCTCCAGCACCATCAGCTCGCGCGCCGATAGCTGGGCCAACTCATTGCTGCCCTCACCGCCCGCCTCTTCCGCGGCATGCACTGCCTCGCGGGGGAAATAGCTGCGCCCGTGCACCACGGCATGCAGGGCCCGGATGAACTCCTCCAGGCCATCGAGCTTGCTGACGAAGGCATCGGCACCGGCCTGCAGGCTGCGCGAGGCGTACAAGCCACTGTCTTGCACGCTGTAGACCAGCACCTTGAGTGCGGGCTGGCTGGCCTTCAGGCGGTGCAGCACATCCAGGCCACCCAAGCGTGGGATGGCCAGCTCCAGCACTACCAGATCCGGGTGCTGGTCACGGCAAAGCGCCAGGGCATCCAGGCCGTTGTCCGCCTCGGCGATCACTTCGTGCCCCTGCTTTCCCAGCATCACCCGTAGCGCCCTGCGCATGATGGGCAGGCTGTCGACAATCATGACTCGGCTCACCGCAGACCTCCCTTTCGTGCCCGGCTCTGCAGCGCAAGCCTAGTCCAGCCAACGCAGCGCCGTGGATTACTCCTACAACCACCCCGGCAATGCTCCGACAGATCGTCCAGGCGCTCTTCGCAAGACTGCAGCCATCAGTCACTTGCAGAGACCGCCGCCATGAAAAACCAAGTACAACCACTGGTCCTCGAGCAGTTCAGAGCTAACAAACTGGCCCGTGCCATCAGCCTGCTGCTGGCCGGCTTCTTCAGCCTGCGCCTGGCCGAAGTGGAGGCCGAGGACAGCGTGATCAGTGCGCGCAGCGAAGAGCTCAACCTCAGCTCCGCCGCGGCCATGGACATCAGCCAACAGCCTGCTGCAAGCCCCGTTCCCTCCTACCTGGATATCGCCCTGCAGGCCGTACGCGTAGCGCCCATGTCCTTCGGCGCACCGGCGCCGATCAATATCGGAACGGCGGGCGGCATCGGTATCAGCAGCCACGGCGCACACGACGGCGCCACGGTGAATCTGGCCGCCGCCAACAGCGTCGGCGTACAGGCCGGGGCCGGCGCGGTGATCGGTTTCGACCAGGGCACCGTCAACAGCACGGCCGTCGCCAGCTCTACCGCTGCCGGGCAGAAAGGCCTGTACGCCAAAGATGGCGGGCAAATCAGCGCCACTGCCGCGACCATCATTTTGACCCCGAAAGTGCTGGCCACCGGCGTCGCCGTGAAAGCCAGCAACATGATCGGGGCCAGCGCCGAAACTGCCGCCCAGATCAACCTGAGCGACTCCAGCGTCACCACCGGCGGCAACACCGGTACCGGCAACCATGCGCTGCGGGCCAAAGGCGCCGAGAGCCGGATCGGATTTAATGGCGGCTCGCTCTCGACCCAGAGCACCAGCTCGCATGCCGCCCTCGCCCAGGACGGTGGCCACATCGCCCTCGACGGCGTGCAAATCAGCACCAGCGGCGCCTCGTCGAGCGGGGTTCGCGCTGAAACCGGCGCCAGCGCCAGCGTGCTCAATAGCCGCATCGACATCAACGGCGCTGCCGCCACGGCCAGCTCCACCGCCGCGCTGCATGCGCTGTCCGGCGCGCAGATCAGCGGCAGCAACGTCAGCGCCAATACCGCCGGCAACTACGTCAGCGGTGCCCGCGCCGACGGTGCCGGCAGCAGCGTGAAGTTGAGCGGCAGCCAGCTCAGCACTCTGGGCTCCGGCAGCGTCGCCAACCCGATAGCCGCCGCGCGGGCCACTGACGGCGGGCGCCTGGAGCTTGACGGCAGTGGCACGCAGCTCAGCTCCGCTGGGCAATACGCCCATGGCCTTTCGGTGGAAGGTGCGGGGGCCAGCGCCCGTGTGGCGGATGCTCACATCCAGGTCGGCGGGGCACGCTCGATTGCCATCAATGTCGTCGCCGGCGGCGGCGCCACCGTCAGCAATAGCCAACTGCTGCACGCCAACTCCGGTACCGCAGCACCCGCCGTGCTGGTCGACGGTGCCGGCTCGAACTTTGCCCTGAGCGACAGCAGCGTCACCACGCAAACCGACAACGGTATCGGCGTACGTGCCACCGCCGGCGCCAGCGTCAGCCTCGACCGGAGCGCCATCACCACCGCCGGCAAGGAGGCTGCCGGCCTGAACGCGGCCAATGCCAGCATCGTCGCCAACAACCTGACCATCGAAACCTTCGGCGACAACAACGCCATGGGTGCCGTCGCCGACGGCAACGGCAAGATCACCCTCAACGGCGGCTCGGTGACCACCCACGGCGACTCGGTGCGCCAGGCCTCCTTCCCCCATGCCCTGGTGGCGCGCAATCCCGGTGGCGAACTGATCGCCAACGGTACCAGCGTGCGCACCCTAGGGTTCAAAGCCTATGGGGCAGTGACCGACGATGGTGGCTCGATGATCCTGAACAACCTGTCAGTGGTCACCGCCGGTGAGCACTCCATTGGCCTGTACAGCGTGGTCGAACAGGTCGGTGTCCCATTCAAGGCCGACATGCAGGCGAACAACGTCAGCGTGGAAACCTTCGGCAACCATGCGGCCGGCGCCATGGTGCAACAGAGCTTCCTCGACGCCCCCGCCACCCTGACCCTCGATAACGCCACCGTGACCACCCACGGCGCCGCGGCCAACGGCCTGCACGCCGGCACTGGCGGCACCCTGGCTGCCAGCAACAGCAGCGTGGTCACCCATGGCGACGAGTCTCACGGCGCGGTCGCCAAAAGCGCACCCAGCAGCCTGAGCTTGCAACAGAGCGCCATCCAGACCAACGGAAACGGGGCCCACGGCGCCCTGGCTCAGGACGGCGGCCAGTTCAGCGCCCACGACACCACCATTCATGCCCTCGGTCAGGCCTCCGCCGCCCTGCACGCCCAGGGCACAAGCGATGCGCTGACGGCCATCGACCTGGATAACAGCCTGCTGAGCAACCGCGACGGCGCCACCATCAGCGTCGCCGGCGCCGCAGATCTCACCCTCGACCAGGTCATCGCCGGCGGCAGCGGCCAGTGGCTGCAGGTCGAGGCGCTGGAGCAAGACGGGGTCTCGACTGCGGGCCACACCAACCTGGACCTGGGCAAGTCGCTGGTCAGCGGTTCGGCCCGCACCCAGGCCGGCAGCCGCGCCGACCTCAACCTGCACGACACCAGCCTGTGGCAGCTCAGCGGCACCTCCAACCTGAGCAACCTGCGCAACGACGCCAGCCTGATCGACTTCAGCGCACCCGTGGGCAACAGCTACAAGACCCTGACGGTGAACAACTACCACGGCGCCAACGGCACCATCGCCCTCAACACCCACCTGTACGACGACAATTCGCCCTCGGACAAACTGGTTATCGATGGCGGCCAGGCCAGCGGCAGCAGCAACCTGGCGATCAAGAACGCCGGCGGTGCGGGAGCACTGACCCAGGGCAACGGCATCATGGTGGTGGATGCGCTGAATGGTGGCAGCACCGACCAGGAAGCCTTCCGCCTACTCAACCGGGTCAAGGCTGGCCCCTACGAGTACAACCTGTACCGGGGCAGCCGCGATGACAGCAACAGCGAAGCCTGGTACCTGCGCTCGTCTCAGGAAGAGCCCGATGACCCAGAGCTGCCACCGAAAAAACCGGACGATCCGGATCAACCGGAGAAACCAGAGCAGCCGGATAAACCCAATAAACCAATCAATCCAGTGCAGCCTGAACAACCTGAGAAGCCAACCCATCCAGAACAGCCGGAACAGCCGGAGAAACCAGCAAGAACCGCCAAACCAAGCAAACCACTGATCCCCAACTACCGGAGTGAAACCTCGCTGTACAGCGCCATCCCGGAAATGGCCCTGCGCTACAGCCATGCCATGCTCGATACCCTGCACGAACGGGTCGGTGAAGAACGCCGCCTGGACGTCGAGCCGCTGCCAAGTGAAGCCATCGACGAATACGGCCCGTCGCTCGGCTGGGGCCGGGTGATCTACCAGAACGGCGAGAGCGCCAGCGCCGACTACGACATCAATGCCTTCCAGGTCGGCCTCGACCTGTACCGCAACGAAGACAGCGATGGCAGCCAGGACCTGGCAGGCCTGTCGCTCGGCATCGGCCAACTCGACGGCAGCGTCACCCACAGCAACGGCCAGGATGCCGGCGACAACGCCCTGCGCGCCTACAGCCTGGGTGGCTACTGGACCCACTTCGGCCCGGCAGGCTGGTACGTCGACGGGGTGTTGCAGTTCCATGCCTTCGACATCGACGCGCACTCCGTCGACGGCGAATCCCTGCATAGCGATGGCCGCGGCTTCAGCGCCTCGCTGGAAACTGGCTATCCCTTCGAGGTCGACGACGACCTGTACATAGAGCCGCAAGCCCAGGTGGTGGTCAGCCGCATCGAACTGGACAACGCCAATGACTCGGCAGCCGAGGTGCGCTTCGAAGATGTCGACTCGCTGGCCGGACGCCTCGGCGTACGCATCGCCCAGGACTGGTTCCGCGAAGACGACAACGGCGATATCCAACGCACCAATGTCTGGGTCCGCCCGAGCATCTGGCACGAGTTCCGTGGCCAGCCGCAGACCGAGCTCTCCTCCGCCGACGGCTACCTGCCGTTTGCCGGCGACCTGCAGGGCACTTCGGGTGAGCTGAACCTGGGCGTCGACTACCAGGTCGACGAGAACACCACCTTCACCTTCTCCGCCGGCTACCAGGAAGGTTTCGATGATGACAGCAGCAGCTACGAAGGCATCCTCGGCGTGAAGATCAAGTTCTAGACCCGCGGCGCCAACCGACGCCTCTCCATCTATATGGGGAGGCGTTTTTTCATGCGTGGGTAAAGTCTATCGCCGGGTACTGTTGCGAACCGGCATCGCGTATTGCTGGCAATGCCTCGCGAGCTCAAGGGCGCTCAACAATCATCAAGCCGCGACGGCGCGAACGATCAAGCGATAGAGCGCATCCTCGCCCCGCGCCACCAGGCCGCAGGCGCCGAGGCGGCACAGCACCTGGCGCACGGTCAGCAGCGAGATCTGCTCGTTGGCCTGCAGCAGCTCGGCATGTACCGCCCGCGAAGACAGACCGCGTCCCTCGCACTCGGCGTGCTGCAACACTTCAAGAATTTTCAAACGCACCAGGCTGACCTTCAACCCGGCGCCCTGCAGCAGGCTTTTCAACTGCTGATGCTGGCTCATGCCCATATGTACTCTCCCTGCCCGACCTGCCGTTCGACGCCGGCTCAATTCCCTGATGAACGGACAACACGTCAACGCAGCCAATCTTCGTGACTGGCCATGATCATCGGCGTGGCGTGAAAATTTTGCTCTCACTACTAAGACGAACGAGCAATGCAAATCCTGTAGCCATTCGGAAACTTTTTTTGTCTCGCCTGGCTTCTGCCTTTGTGATATTTCTCAGACAGATAGGCTCACTCTGGGCAACAGGGCGCCAGCGGCAACCGAATAGAAAAGAGCCGCGGCGCAGCCAATCATTCAAAGAGGGCGGCAGATCCACAGGTCTGCCGGAAACAGACAAGCCCGCTGGGGAAAGAAATGAAAAGGCTTGTGCTGCTGATCGCTGTGCTGGCAATTGCCGGCTGCTCCGCAACTGCCAAAACCTATGACAAGAAGGGTCGTCGTGGCCTGAACATCAATTGCTCCGGCCTGACGTCCAGCTGGGAGCAATGCGAGCAGAAAGCTGTTCGTGCCTGTGGCAGCAAGGGCTACAAAGTCATCGCCCGCGCCGGGCAAGACCAGGACAACGAGGATGATCCGGCAGACTTCGCCTTCGGCATCAACCCGGCCGGTTTCTCCAGCCGCAGCATGATCGTGCTCTGCAAGTAACGGCGCCGGTATCCGCCCGATACCGGCCTCTGCCCTCGACACCCTGCCCCGCCGTACCGCTCAGGCTTGAACCCTGCCACCGCCTGATCGGCTACCATGCGCAGGTTGCTCATCGCCCTGAACGCCCATGTCCTATTCCGTTTCGCCCATCGGTTTCGTGCGCTCCTGCTTCAAGGAGAAGTTCGCCATTCCCCGCCAGCCGCAACTGGCTCCGGCGGCCCACGGCGTGCTGGAGCTGGTGGCGCCATTCGATCGCGCCGAAGCCGTGGTCGGCCTAGAGCAGGTCAGCCATGTCTGGCTGCTGTTTCTCTTTCATCAGGCGCTGGAAGACAAGCCGCGACTCAAGGTGCGCCCACCGCGCCTGGGCGGCAATGCCTCGCTCGGCGTGTTCGCCACTCGCGCCACGCACCGGCCCAATGGCATCGGCCAGTCGGTGGTGAAACTGGACAAGGTCGAACCCGGCCGTCTGTGGCTATCCGGTATCGACTTGCTCGACGGCACACCAGTGCTGGATATCAAACCCTACGTGCCTTACGCCGACTGCGTGGAGGACGCGCATAACGCCATCGCCGACGCCTCGCCCACCGCCTTGCCCGTGGACTGGAGTGAAGCCGCACTGCAACAGGCACACACTCATGCCTTGCGCCTGGGCGAGCCACTGGTGGAGTTGATCGAACAGTGCCTGGCCCAGGACCCGCGCCCGGCCTATCAGGTGCCGGAGCCGGAGCGGCGCTACGGCGTACTGTTCTGGGATGTACAGGTCCGCTGGCACTACCCGACACCCGGGCAGGTTCGCGTGCTGGAAGTGGTGCCGGCCTGATCCGCCCTACCGGCTAGGCACAGAAACAACAAACCCGCCAATTGGCGGGTTTGTTTTGTCACGCTGACGGCTTACTTCTCGACGAAGGCGCGCTCGATCAGGTAATCGCCCGGCTCACGCATGCGTGCCGAGATTTTCAGGCCGAAGCTGTCCAGCACTTCACTGGTTTCGTCGAGCATGCTCGGGCTACCGCAGATCATCGCGCGGTCGTCCTGCGGGTTGATCGGCGGCAGGCCGATGTCGGCGAACAGCTTGCCACTGCGCATCAGGTCGGTCAGGCGACCCTGATTCTCGAACGGCTCGCGGGTCACGGTCGGGTAGTAGATCAGCTTGTCTTTCAGCGCATCACCGAAGAATTCGTTCTTCGGCAGGTGTTCGGTGATGAACTCCTTGTACGCCACTTCGTTCACGTAGCGCACGCCGTGAACCAGGATGACCTTTTCGAAACGCTCGTAGGTTTCCGGGTCCTGGATCACGCTCATGAACGGCGCCAGGCCGGTACCGGTGCTGAGCAGGTACAGGTGCTTGCCCGGGTTGAGGTCATCGAGCACCAGCGTGCCGGTGGGCTTCTTGCTGATGATGATCTCGTCGCCTTCCTTCAGGTGCTGCAGCTGGGAAGTCAGCGGGCCGTCCGGCACCTTGATGCTGAAGAACTCCAGATGCTCTTCCCAGTTCGGGCTGGCGATGGAGTAAGCACGCATCAGCGGGCGGCCGTTAGGCTGCTGCAGACCGATCATCACGAACTGGCCGTTTTCGAAGCGCAGGCCCGGGTCGCGGGTGCACTTGAAGCTGAACAGGGTGTCGTTCCAGTGGTGCACACTGACCACGCGTTCCGAGTTCATGTTGCTCATGCGTTGTTTCCTCAAAGTCTCGGTGTGGGTTCAGACTGCCTGCAAAGCTGGCTGCGCCTGTTGAGACATATCAATGAAGTCTCGGGAACAGGGGCATCAAAGTGCATTGCAGAGAATCTGCCTACCGGGGGCCGGCAGCATTGCGCGCCATTCTAGTGACGGCCACAATATCTGTTAAGTGAATTATCAAGATATGGTTTATCGGTTATATAGATATGCGATTTACACTGCGACAACTTGAAGTCTTCTCCGCCGTCGCCAAGCAGGGCAGCGTGTCCCGTGCGGCACAATCCCTGGCCTTGTCGCAGTCGGCAGCCAGCACCTCGCTGACCGAACTGGAACGCCAATCCAACTGCCAGTTGTTTGATCGCGCCGGCAAGCGCCTGTCGCTCAATGCCCTCGGCCAGCAACTGCTGCCACAGGCAGTGGCCCTGCTCGACCAGGCCCGCGAGATCGAGCGCCTGCTCAACGGCAAGAGCGGTTTCGGCTCCCTGGAAGTGGGGGCGACGCTGACCGTCGGCAACTACCTGGCGACCCTGCTGATCGGCAGCTTCATGCAGCGCCACCCGGAATGCCGCGTGCGCCTGCATGTGCAGAACACCGCCAATGTGGTGCACCAGGTGGCGCACTACAAACTCGATCTGGGCCTGATCGAGGGCGACTGCCAGCACCCGGATATCGAGGTGCAACCCTGGGTGGAAGACGAGCTGGTGGTGTTCTGCGCACCGCAGCACCCGCTGGCGCAGGGCGGTACCGCCAGCCTTGAAGAACTTGGCCGCGAGGCGTGGATCCTGCGCGAACAAGGCTCGGGCACGCGCCTGACCTTCGACCAGGCCATGCGTCACCATTCGGCCCAATTGAATATCCGCCTGGAGCTGGAGCATACCGAAGCGATCAAGCGCGCCGTGGAGTCTGGCCTGGGTATCGGCTGTATCTCGCGCCTGGCCCTGCGCGACGCGTTCCGTCGCGGCAGCCTGGTGGCGCTGGCCACCCCGGAGCTGGACCTGATCCGCCAGTTCTATTTCATCTGGCACCGGCAGAAGTACCAGACAGCCGCCATCCGCGAGTTTCTCGAACTATGCCGGGAGATGACCGCCGGTATCCGGCGTAGCGACGAAATCATCCTCTCGCCCATTGCCTGAGCGGGACGAGCGCTCTACCGATCAGTAGTCGGCAGCGGTGGATGGGGTGGTATCAGGCGGACGCCTGTAGGGGACGAAAACTGAAGTAGTGACGCAGGGCGTCGACCATGTCGACGTACTCGCTCGGCGGTGCCACCAGGGCAAAGCCGGAGTCGAAGGTGCCGGGGGTGATGTCCTCGCGGCTCCACTGGCAGGTAGCGTAGAAATCGATGTTGCGGATCTGGCCATCGCGGCCAGGAATCTTAAGACGCATGTCGAAGCGTGCGTTGACCAACATCGGTAGTTGGCTGATCAGCATCAGGCCGTCCAAGGAGACGTTGCCGATATAGCCCATGGGCTTGTCGGTGATGCGGTTGAACACCTTCAGGTAGTACGGCAACTGGTGGCGTTCGATGCTGCGCTCGATATGCATGGTGGCCAATCGCTACGGTGAGATTTTTGAGTATGGGCTCAGCCGGCCAACGGCGCCAGACTCAGGAGCATCGCTCGCTGATCCGAGACGATAAACGGTTGCGTGCGTCGTCTACTTCCTTGGGGTCGATGTACGAGCGTTCGCCATTCTTGTCGGTGACGAAGTAACGTCCACCGCGCTGGATATCGGCCAGTTGCCCACGCAGTTTCTTGCACTCCTGGGAGCGCTTGGCCTGCGCCTCGGCAGACTTGGCATCGGCCTGAGCCTTCTCCTGACGGCGCGCGTCGTAGAACTGGGCGGTACGCTCCTCGCGCTGACGCGTGGCATCGTCGCGCTCGACCACCTGTGGCTTGACCTCGACCTGCTGGGCACCCGCGCCGGCAGGTTTCTCGCTGAAATGCACCTGACCACTGGCATCGGTCCAGCGATAGATCTCCGCCCCTGCCAATCCCGGCAGCAGGAGGACACTCCACAACAGCTTGCGCATATCCGACTCCTTCAGAAAAGCCGAGCTTAACCTCGGCCTGCGCGACACAAAAGCTCCCGGACTATCGGCTGGCTCAGAGCGGCGCCGGGCTGCTCTTGGCAACTTCTCTACTGCGCAAATGGTTGAGTTGCTGCAAGGTTTCCAGGCGCGCCCGCGCGCGGTAAGCGTATTCACTGGCCGGGTAGCGCGCGACGATGAACTCGTAGGTGCGCGCCGCATCGACGAACAGATTCTGCCGCTCCAGGCACTGACCGCGCAGCAGGGAGATTTCCGGCTGCACGTAGTTGCGCGAGCGACTGTTGCGCTCGGCTCGCGACAGGTCGAGCAGGGCCTGGTCGCAGTCGCCCTCTTCGTAGTGCTTGTAGGCCTCGTCCAGATGACGGTCGAGCGCCACGCGGGTACAGCCGGTCAGGCTGGCCAGCAGGGCAAGGATGATCAGGGTACGCATGGGAAATTCCTCCGTAGTGCAGTGTATCGACTGCCCCCAGGTTTTCTCCAGCCAAGAGCGATGACAGGCTGCCAGCGAACAGATGCAAGGTAGTGCAGCCGAACAATGACTACAGTGTTTTGCCGTAGTAGCCTGCGCCCAGCCGTAATACTGGAGTATCCGCATGACCCTGCGCCGCACCAAGATAGTCGCCACCCTCGGCCCTGCCAGCAACTCGCCGGAAGTCCTCGAACAACTGATTCTCGCCGGCATCGACGTGGCCCGCCTGAACTTCTCCCATGGCACGCCTGACGAGCACAAGGCACGCGCCAAACTGGTCCGCGAACTGGCCGCCAAGCACGGCCGCCATGTCGCCCTGCTCGGCGACCTGCAGGGACCGAAGATCCGCATCGCCAAGTTTGCCGGCAAGCGTATCGAACTCAAGGAAGGCGACCTGTTCCGCCTGTCCTCCAGCCACTCGCGCACCGAAGGCACCCAGGACGTGGTCGGCATCGACTACCCGGCGCTGATTCAGGACTGCGACGTGGGTGACGAGTTGCTCCTCGACGACGGCCGCGTGGTCATGCGTGTGGAACTCAAAGGCGCCGACGAACTGCACTGCCGTGTCACCATCGGCGGCCCGCTGTCCGACAACAAAGGCATCAACCGCCGTGGTGGTGGCCTGACGGCACCGGCCCTGACCGAAAAAGACAAGGCCGACATCAAGCTGGCTGCCGAGATGGAGGTCGATTACCTGGCGGTGTCCTTCCCGCGTGACGCCGCCGACATGGATCTGGCCCGCCGCCTACGCGACGAGTCCGGCGGCACCGCCTGGCTGGTGGCGAAGATCGAGCGCGCCGAAGCGGTGGCCGACGATGCCACCCTCGACGCCCTGATCCGCGCCAGCGACGCAGTGATGGTGGCCCGTGGCGACCTCGGCGTGGAAGTTGGCGATGCCGAACTGGTCGGCATCCAGAAGAAGATCATTGCCCACGCCCGCCGCTACAACAAAGCGGTGATCACGGCCACGCAGATGATGGAGTCGATGATCCACAGCCCGATGCCGACCCGTGCGGAAGTGTCCGACGTAGCCAACGCCGCGCTGGACTACACCGATGCGGTAATGCTCTCGGCAGAAAGCGCCGCCGGCGAATACCCGGTGGAAGCGGTGCAGGCCATGGCTCGCGTCTGCCTGGGCGCGGAAAAGAACCCGATCAGCCAGCGCTCCGGTCACCGTATCGGCCGTCAGTTCGAGCGCTGCGATGAAAGCGTGGCCCTGGCGACCATGTACACCGCCAACCACTTCCCGGGCGTCAAGGCGATCATCAGCCTGACCGAGAGTGGCTACAGCCCGCTGATCATGTCGCGCATCCGCTCGTCGATCCCGATCTACGCCTTCACCCCGCACCGTGAGGCACAGGCCCGCGTGGCGATGTTCCGCGGCGTCTACACCGTGCCGTTCGACCCAGCTGCACTGCCGGCCAACAAGGTCAGCCAGGCGGCGGTGGACGAGCTGCTCAAGCTCGGCGTGGTCGAGCCCGGCGACTGGGTGATCCTGACCAAGGGCGACAGCTACCACGGCACCGGCGGCACCAATACCATGAAGATCCTGCATGTTGGCGATTTGATGGTCTAAGTGTTGACCCAATAAAAAAGCCGCTCAATGAGCGGCTTTTTTGTGCCTGGCGCTTTACCTGTAGGAGCCAGCTTGCTGGCGGTCCGGACGCCCCAGAAGCATCGCCAGCAAGCTGACTCCTACAGACACAGAACGCAAGGTGGATCGGTGAAGCCCACCCCACCTACACGAAGCGAGAGAAATCCGGCTTGCGCCGCTGCAGAAAGGCCGACAGCGCCTCGATGGCCTCCGGCGAGCGCAGGCGCTGACCGAACAGGGCGCCCTCCTCCTCGATCGCCTTGCGCAGTTCTTCGCGCCCCGGCGTGCGCATCAGGCGCTTGCTATCGGCCACAGCCGAGGGCGCCAGTTCAATGAACCGCCGCGCCATTTCGCGAGCCTTGGCCAGGGTCGCCGGGCCGCCCTGCAGCACGCCACTAGCAATCCCCCATTGCGCCGCCTGCTCGCCGTTGAAGCTTTCACCGAGCAGCAACAACTCGGCTGCCTTGGCCTGGCCGAGCAGGCGTGGCAGGATCAGGCTGGAACCAAACTCCGGGCACAGGCCGAGGTTGACGAACGGCATCTTCAACTTGGCATCGTGACTGACATAAACCAGGTCACAGTGCAGCAGCAGCGTGGTGCCGATGCCCACGGCCGGCCCGCTCACGGCGGCCACCACCGGCTTGCTGAAGTCGAACAGCGCGCGCATGAAGTGGAACACTGGGCTATCCAGCGTAGTCGGTGGCACTTCGAGGAAGTCCGCCACATCGTTGCCACTGGTGAAGCACTCGGCGCCGCCGGTGATCAGCACCACGCGCACGCTGGAATCCGCATTGACCGCATCCAGCGCCTCGGCCATCTGGCTGTACATGGCGCGGGTCAGGGCATTCATCTTGTCCGGGCGGTTCAGACGCAGGGTCAGCAGACCACCATCGCGCTCGACCAGTACATGCTCGCTCATTGCAACTCCTTGCGAATCTGTGGCGTCGCGCCGCTGGCTGAGGAAAGCACGCTGAACCGGCCCGAGGGGATTCGCGTGCAGCTCCAGAGCGATCTAGGCGCGAGGAAGAAAGACGTCAGCCAGCAGCTGGTTGCGTGGCAGGCCGGCCAGGTAGAGACGGCGTGCGAAGCTCTCCACGCTGGCGGGAGAACCGCAGAGTAAGGCGCGGGTTTGCCGCGAAACAAGCTTCAGTTCCGCCAAAACCGCCGCCAGCTCGGTCGCCACTACCGGCTGCACCTGCAACTGCAGATGAGCAGCGGCAAGCGCCTGCAAGGGCTCGGCAAGGTAATGTTCGCTGGCATCATGGGCCAGGTGCAGCACACGGATCGGCCCCTGGTGTTGCTGGTTCAGAGCCTCGCGCAGGATGCCCCAAAGCGGCGCCATGCCAGTGCCGGCGGCGAACAGCCAGAGCGGCCGCTCGTGCCAGTCCGGGTCATAGTGCAGCGCCCCGCCCCGCAGCTCGCCCAGGCGCAGCGAATCGCCCGGCTTGAGCTGGCGCGCCGCATCGCTGAAGGCGCCGCTGTGCCGGCAATCGAGGTGGAACTCCAGCCAGGGGTCGATGCCCGGTACGCTGGCCAGCGAATAAGGCCGCGCCACACCGCCAGCCGTCCACAGCACCAGGTGCTGGCCAGCGCTGTAGCGCAGCGGTTTCTGTGGGGTCAGGCGCAAGCGCAGCACGTTGGGGCTCAGCCAGTCGCTCGACTCGACAACCGCCGGCAGGCCATCGCGCAGCGGGTCGAAGACCTCCACCGCGAGATCGCCCGCCACCTGGCACTGACAGGCCAGGCACCAGCCCTCGGCACGGCGCTGGGCGTCCAGCGCATCCGGCGCAGCGTCCAGCACTTCGCCGGCTACACAACGCACCAGGCACGCGTGGCAACTGCCGGCACGGCAGCTATAAGGCACGCGCAAGCCAGCGCCATTGAGAGCGTCGAGCAGATTGCTTCCGGCAACGACCGACCAGGACTGGCCGGCGACATGCAATTCAGGCACCCGCACCCTCCCAAGCCGCATCGCAACGGTTACGCCCGCCGCGCTTGGCCCGGTACAGCGCCTGGTCGGCCCGTTGCAGGGCCTCGTCGAGGTCATCGCCTTCGCCAATCAGGGTCATGCCGGCGGACAGGCTCAAATTGTCGACCTGCACGCCAACCGGCTCGGCGCAGGCGAAGGCCTCGCGCAGACGCTCGCAACAGGTGGTGAACTGATCGGCATCGGTATTGGGCAGAAACAGCACGAACTCCTCGCCACCGTAGCGCGCCAGCACATCGCCGTCGCGCAGGCAGGCCCGCGCCACTGCGGCGAAGGTCTGCAGCACGCGGTCACCGGCAGCATGGCCATGCACGTCGTTGATCCGCTTGAAGTGATCAAGGTCGATCAATGCCAGGCCATGCTGGCGCCCGCCGCCGAGGGTTTCCAGCTCACGCAGGGCCAGGCGCAGGAAATGCCGGCGGTTGAACAGGCCAGTCAGTTCATCGGTGGCCACCAGGTCTTCGAGCTGGCGCATCATGCCGCGCAGGGTGTCCTGGTGCGCCTGCAGCGCATAGCGGCGTTGGCGCATGCGCTGGCGCAGCGCCTGCACATAACTGGCGAACAGGCTCTGCCAGATCAGCGCAACGGACAGGGTGCAGTTCTGCAGCAGCGCCAACCCCGGTTCGGCCAGGCGCATGTGGTAGCCCTCCCAGAGGTTGAGGCTGGCAAAACTGAAGAAGGCGAAGGCGGCGCAACGTGCAAAGACCCCGGGGCGTAGCTGGAATACGCCGAACATCAGGATCACCACATAGAACAACAGCAACGTGCCGCGTGCGCTGTCGAGCTGGGCGAGCAGGAAGGTATGCAGGGCGAGGCCGACCAGCACCTGGGCTTCGGTCAGGCTGGGGTCGCGAAAGCGCAGGTTGAGACCACTGCGAAACAGCAGCAGGAAGGCCAGTTGCGAGACCACGACCAAGGCACTGCAGGCCAATGCACCAGACAGTGAGCCACTGAGCAGATCGTTGAAGGCCGCCACCCAGAGCAGCAGAAGTACCAGGGCATAGGTACCCGCCGCCATGCCGAAACGCTTCAGCAGCAGGCTTTGCAGACTTCGTTTCGTAACCCGTGGACTGCTCGTACTCATGGGCTCCATCCCGTACTGGCACCTTGCCTCACTCTACCCCTGTGATCACAAAAAACCTAGGGTCTTTGCGCCCTGCCAACCTAAACACAAGACCTTGGTCGCAGGCCGCTCGCGACTACCGGCGGCTGTGCCGCGGGCCTCTGGCACGCTATACTGCGGCGCCTTTTTTGTCGCAATGCGCCGGGTCGTGGTCCGGCGCTTCCCTACAGATGTTCCCGTACTAGAGGAGCGCTTGCATGACCGTGATCAAACAGGATGACCTGATTCAGAGCGTCGCCGATGCCCTGCAGTTCATTTCCTATTACCACCCCGTCGACTTCATCCAGGCCATGCATGAGGCCTACCTGAAGGAAGAATCGCCGGCCGCGCGCGACTCCATGGCGCAGATCCTGATCAACTCGCGCATGTGCGCCACCGGCCACCGGCCGATCTGCCAGGACACCGGTATCGTCACCGTGTTCGTGCGCGTCGGCATGGACGTGCGCTGGGACGGCGCCACCATGAGCGTCGACGACATGATCAACGAAGGCGTACGCCGCGCTTACAACCTGCCGGAAAACGTCCTGCGCGCCTCGATCCTGGCCGACCCAGCCGGTGCCCGCAAGAACACCAAGGATAACACCCCGGCGGTGATCCACTACTCCATGGTTCCCGGCGACAAGCTGGAAGTGGACGTCGCGGCCAAGGGCGGCGGCTCCGAGAACAAGTCGAAGATGGCCATGCTCAACCCGTCCGACTCGATCGTCGACTGGGTCCTCAAGACCGTGCCGACCATGGGCGCCGGCTGGTGCCCGCCGGGCATGCTCGGCATCGGCATTGGCGGCACCGCCGAGAAAGCTGCGGTAATGGCCAAGGAAGTGCTGATGGAGTCCATCGACATCCATGAGCTGAAAGCCCGCGGCCCGCAGAACAAGATTGAGGAAATGCGCCTCGAACTGTTCGAAAAAGTTAACCAGCTGGGCATCGGCGCCCAGGGCCTGGGCGGCCTGACCACTGTGCTCGACGTGAAGATCATGGACTACCCAACCCACGCCGCTTCCCTGCCGGTGTGCATGATCCCCAACTGCGCCGCCACCCGCCACGCCCACTTCGTGCTTGACGGCAGTGGCCCGGCCGAGCTGGAAGCGCCGTCTTTGGACGCCTACCCGGAGATCGTCTGGGAAGCCGGCCCGAGCGCGCGCCGCGTGAATCTGGACACCATCACCCCGGAAGACGTGCAGAGCTGGAAGCCGGGCGAGACCGTGCTGCTCAACGGCAAGATGCTCACCGGCCGCGACGCCGCGCACAAGCGCATGGTCGACATGCTGAACAAGGGTGAAGAGCTGCCGGTCGATCTGAAAGGTCGCTTCATCTATTACGTCGGCCCGGTCGATCCGGTCGGTGACGAAGTGGTAGGCCCAGCCGGCCCGACCACCGCCACGCGGATGGACAAGTTCACCCGGCAGATCCTCGAGACCACCGGCCTGCTGGGCATGATCGGCAAGTCCGAGCGCGGCCCGATCGCCATCGACGCGATCCGCGACAACAAGGCCGTGTACCTGATGGCCGTCGGCGGCGCCGCCTACCTGGTCGCCCAGGCGATCAAGAAGTCCAAGGTGCTGGCCTTCGCCGAGCTGGGTATGGAAGCCATCTACGAGTTCGAAGTGAAAGACATGCCGGTTACCGTGGCGGTCGATACCAAGGGCGAGTCGGTGCACATCACCGGCCCAGCGATCTGGAACAAGAAGATCGCTGAAAGCCTGGCCGTGGAAGTGAAGTAACCCGTCCAGCGGCAACAAAAAGCCCGGCCCTAGTGCCGGGCTTTTTGTTGCGCGAAACATCCGGCCAGTAGCCGCTCGATCAGGTATCCAGATGACCGGCGAGAAACTGCTGCAGGCGGCGCTGCATCAATCCACCGTCGTTGCCCAGGCAGGCGATTGGCGAGCCTTGCAGTTCCTCCTCGGCCAGGTCTGCAGCATCGCCGGCGAACAGCAATGGGCACTCCAGGCTCAGGGCCAGACGCTTGAGCTGCTGCGGCAGCTCCTTGCTCGGCGGCTGGTTGGAAAACAGCACCAGCGCCTGCGGGCGAATCTTCTCGCACACCAGCGGCAGCTCAAGCAGCGGCTGGCCCAGCCCCAACACCTGCACGCCACCGTCGCCCGCCAGCAACAGGCCGGCTACCAGCAGCTCCAGTTCACGGCAATGCCCCGGCAGCGCCGCCAGCAGCACCCGCTCGGCGCCTGAGGTACCGAGCTGCAAGCGCTGCAGCACGCGGGCGCGCAGGAAGCTGTCGAGGAAGGTCCATTCGCTGGCCTGACCATAGTCGTCACGGCGCAGCAGCAGTTCCTGCCAGAGCGGCATGAGAATGTCCTGGAACACCACCGCCAGCGGATAGGTGGAGAACACCTGGCCATACAGGCGCTCCAGCTGCAGCCCATCGAAGGCACCCAGCGCCAGGCGAATGCGCGCCTGCCAGGCCTCCCACTCGCTGGCGGTAGCATCAACTGCCACCAGCGCCGGGGTCTTGATCCCGCTGCTACGGGCCAGGATCTTGCCGACCTTGCTGACCGCCACGCCCCGCTCGATCCAGGCCAGGATGCTGCGCACCGTCTCGATATCCGCTGCCGAATAAAGGCGATGGCCGCTGTCGGTGCGCATTGGCTGGATCAGGCCATAACGCCGCTCCCAGGCACGTAGGGTGACGGAATTGACCCCGGTCAGCCGCGACACTTCGCGGATGGGGAACAGCTCCTGCTGTTTCAGGGAGTCGCAAGCCTGGGAGGCGCCAGAAAGCTCGGTCATGACAGGAGTGGCCGCCAGAGAAAGATCGGCAGAGTGTACCCCAGCCGGTGGCTGCGCTTGAATCGCCCGCGACGCCCACTCACGGTGCATCTAGCAGCAGACCGGCGCCGTTAGTCCGACTGCACAGCAAGGCGCGCCAGGCCTCTGGCGTATTGCGCAAAAACAGGAATAATCCTTGCCTGTCATTCAGGCATGCCGTCACCACCCCGACGCCATGCCCCGTGCAGGGCCCTACCCGGGCCCTGCCAGTTGCCCTGGAGATACACAATGTCTGCTGCTCCCGTCACCATGCTGGTGGCGCGTCGCGTACCGCGCGAGCGCTTCCACGAATTCCGCGCCTGGCTACACGAAGGCGAATTGCTCGCCGCCGACTTTGCCGGCTACCTCGGCTCCGGCGTACTTGCCCCGCCGCCTGACGACGACGAATTCCAGATCGTCTTCCGTTTCTCCGACGAGGCCACCCTCGCCGCCTGGGAACACTCGGCCTCGCGCCGCACCTGGCTGCAGCGCGGCAGCGGGCTGTTCGCCCAGCCGCTGGAACAGCGCGTGCGCGGCCTCGACGCCTGGTTTGGCAGCGCCCAGCGCCGACCGCCGCGCTGGAAGCAGAGCGTGGCCATCTGGCTGGCGTTCTTCCCGGTATCGCTGGCATTCAACCTGCTGTTCGGCGGTTGGCTCAGCGACCTACCCTTGGCCGTGCGCATCCTGCTCAGCACCCTGGCCCTGACGCCGCTGATGACCTACTGGTTCATCCCGCTGTCGACCCGCCTGCTCGAGCCCTGGCTGCAGCCCGCACGCACGCCGGCACCTGCCGACATCGCCCTGCAACCGCGTTAAGCACGCCTCTCCCGGTGCCATTCCCGTACAGCCCGCGTGGTTGTACAGAAATGGCCCGCTGGTATAACTTGGCGGCTTATACGGCCCCGCCCCATGCGGGTGCATGCCCCCTTTTTATTCTGCCGAACGAGACCCTCCATGAGCGGTTCCGCTGCCCCGATCCTGATCACTGGCGCCAGCCAGCGTGTGGGCCTGCACTGCGCCCATCGCCTGCTCGACCAGGGCCAGCCGGTGATCATCAGCTACCGCCGCGAACGCGAGGGCGTACAGCAACTACGCGAGCGCGGCGCGCTGGCGCTGCCGGCCGACTTCTCCAGCGAAGCCGGCATTCTGGCCTTTATCGACGAGCTGAAGCGCCACACCGACAGCCTGCGCGCCATCGTCCACAACGCCTCGGACTGGCTCACCGAAACACCCGGCAACGAAGCCCAGGTGTTCCAGCAGATGGTCGCCGTGCACATGCTCGCGCCCTACCTGATCAACCTGCACTGCGAGCCATTGCTGCGTCGCTCGACGCCGGCCGACATCATCCACATCAGCGACGACGTGACCCGCAAGGGTAGCGCCAAGCGCCCGGCCTACTGCGCCAGCAAGGCCGGCCTGGACAGCCTGACGCAGAGCTTTGCCGCGCGTTTCGCACCGGGCATCCAGGTCAACGGCCTGGCCCTGGCGCTGATTCTATTCAACGAAGGCGACGACGCGGCCTACCGCGCCAAACGCCTCGCCGAAACCCCGATGGACATCGAGCCAGGCGCGGAAGTCGTGTACCACAGCCTGAGCTACCTGCTGGACAATCCCTATGTCACCGGCACGACGCTGACCGTCAACGGCGGGCGCCACCTCGTCTGAGGGGCACCGTGAGGACTCTTTTAATGAACTCCCAACTGCCGCACCACTACCGCGAGATTCTCCTCGGCCTGGGTGAAAACCCCGAGCGCGAGGGCCTGCTCGACACCCCGAAACGCGCAGCCAAGGCCATGCAGTACCTGTGTCACGGCTACCAGCAGTCGCTGGACGAAATCGTCAATGGCGCGCTGTTCGCCTCCGATAACGACGAGATGGTGATCGTCCGCAACATCGAGCTGTATTCGCTGTGCGAGCACCACCTGCTGCCCTTCATCGGCAAGGCCCACGTGGCTTATATCCCCACCGGCAAGGTACTTGGCCTGTCCAAGGTGGCGCGCATCGTCGACATGTACGCGCGGCGCCTGCAGATCCAGGAAAACCTCACCCGGCAGATCGCCGATGCGATCCAGAGCGTCACCCATGCCGCCGGCGTGGCCGTGGTGATCGAGGCCCAGCACATGTGCATGATGATGCGCGGGGTGGAGAAGCAGAATTCGCAGATGTTCACCTCGGTTATGCTGGGCGCCTTCCGCGAGTCGACCAACACTCGCCAGGAATTCCTGCAACTGATCGGACGGAGCAAGTAAATGCCGCGACTGGAACCCGGAATGGCGCGCATCCGCGTCAAGGACCTGCGCCTGCGCACCTTCATCGGTATCAAGGAGGAGGAGATCCTCAACAAGCAGGATGTGCTGATCAACCTGACCATCCTCTACCCCGCCGCCGAGGCGGTGCAGGGCAATGACATCGACCATGCCCTCAACTACCGCACCATCACCAAGGCGGTGATTCGTCACGTCGAGGAAAACCGCTTCGCCCTGCTCGAGCGCCTGACCCAGGAAATCCTCGACCTGGTGATGGCCAGCCCGGCCGTGCGCTACGCCGAGGTAGAAGTCGACAAGCTGCACGCCCTGCGCTTCGCCGAATCGGTGTCGATCACTCTCGCCGGCCACCGCTAGAACAGCCGCTGAAATGCCCGGCGCCGCTCTGGTTCCGGGCGTTGCCGGCACCCGCCAGCCCTTCTATCATTCGCGCCACCGCCGCCGTCCGGAAGCCTCGCCATGACCGAACAACAACGCCTCGAACTGGAAGCCGCCGCTTTCCGTCGCCTGGTCCAGCACCTGCGTTCGCGCCCCGATGCGCAGAACATCGACCTGATGAACCTCGCCGGCTTCTGCCGCAACTGCCTGTCCAAGTGGTACAAGGCCGCCGCCGACGACCTCGAAGTGGACGTCAGCATGGAACAGGCCCGTGAGGAGGTCTACGGCATGCCGTATGCCGACTGGAAAGCCAAATACCAGAAAGAAGCCAGCGCCGAACAACAGGCTGCCTTCGACAAGGGAAAACACTGATGAGCCAGCTACAAGACTTCCGCGCCCGCCTGCACAGCGACAGCTTCCTGTTCGCCGACACCCTGGCCTTCGTCGCCGCGCACTACGACTACCAGCCCAGCGCGTTTCGCAACGGCAACGTGGAAAACGCCAGCGGGCAGAACGAAGGCTCGTGCAAGACCCTCGGCCTGGCCCTGCTCGAAGGCTTCAGCCTGGAAGAAACCCTGCGCGCCTTCGGCGAGCACTACCGCGCCGTGCTGGCCAACCCCGATGGCAATGACCACGGTAATATCCGCGCCCTGCAGGACACCGGCCTGAGCGGTGTGCAGTTCGCGCAACCGTCGCTCGCCCGCAAGGCCTGACCTGCGCAGAAAGTTGCCAATGTCAGCTTTGGCTGACAGACAACGCCTGCAAAGCCTCGTAATCTTCCCCCACCTGAGCGCCGGGATGCCTTCAGGGAAGTCGTTGGCAGGACGCCGACGCGAGGCGCCCGGACCTTGAGCCGTGGAGTGCAAGGATGCAACAGAGCCTGGTCTGGAAACCCTGGGACAATCCGGGTGTTGAACACCTCAACCTGGATATCGACAGCAACGGCGTCAACGCCAGCAGCCACCTGCTGCAGAACATTCGCGGCAACAACATCGCCGCCACCTATACGCTCAACTGCGATGCACGCTGGCGCTTCCGCCGCCTCTGGCTGAAGGTCGACAACCACGGCCCGCGTAGCCTGGAGCTGCGGCGTGACATGCGCGGCCAGTGGTTTCTAAACGGCGTGCTGCGCGATGATCTGCAGCATTGCCAGCAAGTGATGCTTTCCGCCTCGCCCTACACCCACACCCCCGCCCTGCAGCGCTGCGCCCTGGAAGTCGGGCAAAGTGAACAGCTCGCCGTGGCCTACATCGACCTGCTCAGCCTCAAGATCGAAGCCCGCCTGCAGCGTTACCACTGCCTGCAGCAGAACAATGCACAGACCCTGTATCGCTGCGAAGCCGAAGGCCATCCCAGCTGCGAGCTGACCGTGGATCAGTTCAGCCTGTTGCAGAAGGCCAGCGAGCAGTTCGTGCGGGTCAGCCAGCGCCGGCTGCACCTGAACACCTGGGTATGACGCATCGGCCAGACTCGCGACCATAAAAAAGCCCCGCTTGAGCGGGGCTTTTTTTCGGGTATCGATTACTGCCGTGCGTTGATCTGCTGCTGCAGGTTCTGCACCTGCGCCTGCAGGGTGCTGACGTTGCGCGTCATCTGGGCGCGGAAGGCGTCGAACTCGGCGGTATTGGTGCCGCTCTGCGCCGGGCGGTTATCCAGCTCGCTGCGCAGCACCAGCAGGTCCTGCTCAAGGCTCTTGATCGCCTGGCTCTGGTTGCCCTGCTTCTTCAGCGTATCGATGTCGCCGCCGAGCGCCTTGACCTGCTCCTGCAGCTTGCCGACACCGGCCAGGCCGCTCTTCTGCTCGGCGGCCTGCTTGTCGAGCTTGGCCAAGCGGTCGTCGTACTGGCTGGTGGTGCTCTGCTGGCTTTTCAGGTCGCTGGCCAGTTGCTCCAGGCGCTTGCCCTGCCCGCTCTGCTGGCCAGCCACGCTCTGTTGCTGCTTGCTCAGCTCAGCCAGCTTGGTTTCCAGTTGTTTGACCCGCAGTTTGAGCGCTTCGCTGCCGCTGGTGACGTTGGATTCGGTGGCCACCACCTTGCCGGAGATATCCTGGATGCGCCCGTCGGCGACCTCGCTCATCTTGGCGAAGGTTTCCTGGGTCACCACTATCGACGCCTGCATCTGGGCGATCTGCTGGTAGCTCCACCAGCTCAGGCAGCCCAGCGCGATGATCAGCGCACCGATCAGCGCCCACAACGGCCCGGTACCGAAACCACGACGACGCTCCACCTGCGGGTAGCTGCGCGCGCTGCTCTGCGGCGCGTGGGCATGGGCTGGAGCGTGGGCTGGGGCGTGGTGACCGCTCTGGTAGTCGTCGCGATCACGCGGGTCGGTGGTCAGGCTGGGAACGTGATCCAGCTCGTCGTGTGCATCGTTGCGCATGGGTAAACCTTCAGGAGAGGCCGAAGCCGAGTAACAAAACGCCAGTATACCGGTTAGTCCCGGCGCAATCAGTCCCGCGCCAGAGGAGTGCAAGCCGCACCAGCGACGGGCGGCTCGCGCAACATGGACCTGTGAAACACCGCACAGTTCGCCACCTGGGCGGCTGGTACGGCGCTTGCAATGCTGACAGGGCGGTATCGCCGCGGTGAGTCAACAGCACCGCATCGCGCCACGGACACAGGGGAAACGCGTATGGAATTGAACAAAGCCGTTCTGGACTGCATGCAAGCCCTACGTCGCCGCCTGCGCGACGAGCTTTGCGTGGATATCCGCCTGAGCCAGCCGGATGCGGTGGAGGCCATGTTGCTGGCCTGCCTGCGCTCCAGTGACCAGGAAACCCGCAGCCTGGCCATCCGCCTGGCCGAAATGAGCGACTTCCCGACCAGCGCAGTTCCCGCCGCCCATCCGCATCCTGCACGCCAGTACCGCGGCCATGCCCTGCCCGAGGCACAAAGCGCAGCGCCACTGCCAGCCGCAGTCGAGCCTGAGGAACATCGCGGCTCCGTGCGCATGTACCGCGGCCAGCGCATCTACGCCTGACAGCTACAGCACCAGGACTGGACGCAAGCAGCGCAGCCGGTTAAAAGTCAGACAAGAACTCCCAGCGAGAGGAGACCTTGATGACGGCACGCCCAGCTTGGCTGAACCACCTCGAAACAGACCCACCCGCGCTGTTCGCCGCTGCGCTGGCGATTGCCGCCGAGCATGATCCCGACCTGAACAGCGAGCACTGGCTGCGCGAGATCAGCAACCTGCGCCAGCAGGTCGCCGCCGGCCTGCCCAACCTGCCGCCTGGCGAACTGGCCCAGCCGCTGCTGCGGCGCCTCAACGAACTGGATTTTCACGAAGACGACGGCCTGCCCACCCGCCCGCAGGCCGCCTTGCTGCATCGCGTGCTGCAACGCCGGCGCGGTCAGCCGCTGTCGTTGGCGCTGATCGCCCTGGAACTGGCGCGGCAACTGGAGATCCCGCTGCAGGCGGTGAACTTCCCCGGCCATCTGCTGCTGCGCGTACCGGGCGCCGATCACCTGCTCGACCCGTGCAGCGGCCGCCGCCTGTATACCCGTGACTGCCGCGAGCTGCTGGCACGGGTCGGCGGCGTGCACCTCGAACTGAATGCCAGCCACCTGCAGACCGCAGACAGCCATGCCCTGCTGCTGCGCCTGTCGCGCAACCTGTGCAACCTGCATGGCGCCGCCGGCGAGCACCTGGCCGCCCTCAAGGATGCCGAACGAGTGCTGTTCCTGGCCCCGCCGAATGCCGCCGACCACCAGGTACGGGCCATGATCTACCGCGAGCTGGACTGCCCACAGGCCGAGCGCTATGACCTCGAACGCGCCCTGCTGCTCAGCGAGGACCCGCAGGAAAGCCTGCGCCTGAGTCAGCGGCTGCACGAGCTAGCACGCGCGCCGGCCCTGCACTGACGGGGCCGGACAAGGACAATCAGGCCTGCGGCTCAGTGAAGTCCCCGTGCCGCCCCGCTCCCGCGCTGAATCGCTGGGCGCCGGCACGGGTTTCACCACTCTGCACCACCGCCATGCCAGCGCTGAACTCCGCGCGCAAGGCCGCCTCCAGCGGCTGATCCCACTGGCCGTAGACGCTGGCGCGGTCGGTCAGCATGCACAGCTGGGGAAACCCGGCAATTTGCGCCGCCAACTGCTCCGCCGCGGTACGCGCCGTACCGCTGGCCACCACGCGATTGACCAGGCCCATCTGCAACGCCTCGCCCGCTGCGACCGGACGCCCGGTCAGAATCAGATCCAGCGCCCGGCTCTGGCCGATAAGGCGCGGCAAACGCACTGTGCCGCCATCGATAAGCGGCACACCGAAGCGCCGGCAGAACACCCCGAGTACCGCGTCTTCAGCCATCACCCGCAGATCGGCGAGCAAGGCCAGCTCCAGGCCGCCGGCTACCGCATGGCCTTCGATAGCCGCGATCAGCGGCTTGCTCAGCAGCATGCGACTCGGCCCCATTGGCCCGTCACCATCGACTTCCAGGCGATTGGCCCGCTCGGCGCCCTCTGCCACTGCCGCGAGGTCAGCACCGGCGCAAAAGGTTCCGGCGGCGCCTGTCAGCACTGCCACACGGGCGCTTTCATCTGCCTCGAAGGCGCGCAAGGCCGCCGCCAGTGCCTCGGCAGTCGGCCGGTCGACGGCATTGCGCACCTGCGGACGCTCGATGGTCAGGGTGGTGACCGGGCCGTTCTTCTCGACGCTGACGCTCATTGCGTTCTCCTGATGGTTTTCCTCGCAGCATAAAAGCAGAAAGGCCGGCTAAAGAGCCGGCCTTTCTGCGAAACGCGGCTGGATCAGCCGAGCTTCACGTACTTCTGCAGGTTGGAGAGCATCGCGCCCAGCGCCTGGTTGGTGTCAGCCGGGTGGCTGGCGCCCTCGAAGTTGCCGATCTCCTGCCAGCTGGCCGCCACGTCTTCCGGGCTGAAGCCCTGCAGCGGGTTGAAGCCGACGCCGTTGCTGCGTTCCCAGCGCACTTTGCCGACCCAGCCGCCACCGACTTCGAACAGGCCGCCGGTTTCCTTGCACCCTTCGCTGCCGAGGAACACCACCAGCGGGCTGATCAGCTCGGGCTTGAGCTGGTCGAATACCTGCGGCGGAATCAGCCCTTCGGTCATGCGCGTGCCGCCAGTCGGGGCGATGGCGTTGACGAAGATGTTGTTCTTGCGCCCTTCGATGGCCAGGGTGCGGGTCAGGCCGTACAGGCCAAGCTTGGCCATGCCGTAGTTGGACTGGCCGAAGTTGCCGTAGATGCCGGACGTCGACGCAGTGAAGATGACGCGCCCGAAGTTCTGCTCGCGCAGGTGCGGCCAGGCCGCGTGGGTCACCTTGTAGGCGCCTTCGACGTGGACCTTGTAGACCAGGTCCCAGTCAGCGTCTTCCATCTTGGCGAAGCTCTTGTCGCGCAGGATGCCGGCGTTGTTGACCACCACGTCGACGCGGCCGAAGGCATCCAGCGCGTTCTGCACGATCTTGCCGCCGTCGGTCACCGAGTCATGGTTAGCCACGGCGGTGCCACCTGCGGCCTGGATCTCGGCGACGACCTTGTCGGCCGCCGATGAGTTGGCGCCTTCGCCCTGGGTGCTGCCGCCGAGGTCGTTGACCACCACGCGCGCACCGTGTTTGGCGAACAGCAGCGCATGAGCACGACCGAGGCCACCACCGGCACCAGTGACGATTACGACTTTGTCTTCGAAACGAACGGCATCACTCATGAACTTGCTTCCTCGACGGGTGGAAAAGGCCTCGAGTGTCCGGCAATGACTGCCCCACGGCAATCATTTGCGGCACGACTGAATAATGGCCGATAAGGCAGAGGGATGATTGATGCCAGGCAAAATCAGGCAGACTGATCGGCCGAACGAATCAGACTCAAGTGGTTGTACAGATGCAACACATGGGCCTGGGCGTATTCCTCGTGGTTCAGAGCGCCGTAGGCGAAGTGCGGGTGCAGCTCGCCCTGATACCCCGCAAACCGCGCAAAGGCGCCTTGCAGACGGGCCAAGGCAGCCGCCGTGCTGGCCGGCTCCGCCAAGGGCGTGGCGCCAGGAATCGCCTCATGCAGGTTGTGGCGCATGGCCCCGCGCGCGCTGAACACGCTGAAGGCCAGCGGACCGACGCTATGGCGGAACCATGCCGGCTTCAGCTCGGGGTAACCGTCCATCGAGTAGTCGATACTCTGCGCGCAGTGGTTGAACACCTCGGCCGGGGTCCAGCCCTTGAGGCTGACCAGCTCGCGCCCCACCAGGCCACTCAGCACCTGTTCCGCGCCCTGCAGATTCAAGGCGGCGGGCGCCACGCTGGTGGGCAGTGCCCAGAAACCCGCCCCCAACACCACTACACCGCCTACAGCGGCTCCCTTCAGGACAGTACGTCGCTGCATGTTTTGGCCTCCAGACGGTCACGGAACTGCAGATAATGCTCGAGCACCTCTGCGGGTGCCTCGGTCTGCGGATAATGGCCGATCTGCTCCAGCAACACGGTGTCGGCGTTCGCAATCAGCTCGCGGTAGCGCGCCACCATGTGCGCCCCGGAAACCGGATCGAGCGCACCATCGATCACCCGCAGCGGCACTGCCGTTGCCTGCATGGCCGCCACCCAGCGCTCGCGATTGACGCGGCGATCGAGGATGTAGCGGATCAACCGGTGCATCACCGCCGGCCCGTCGTTATGGGCGATCAGGCTCCAGAACGCATCCAGCTCGGCTTCGCTGGCCGGCGTGTGCGGGCCGAATACCTTGTCCAGATTGGCCTTCAGCTTGGCCCGCGAGAACAGCTTGCCGAGCAGCGGCCCCAACGGGCTGAGCAACAGCTTTTGCGTCAGCACCGGGTGATGGGTTTCCGGAAACAGCCCGCCATTGAGGAACACGCAGCTGGCCAGCGGCAGACGCCCATCCTGGTGCCGGGCCAACAGTTCCTGGGCCACGCTGTCGCCGTAGTCGTGCGCCAGCACATGCACCGGCTCGGTAATTCCCAGGTGCGCCAGCAAGACCTGCTGCAGGTCCGCCTGTTCCAGCAGGTCGTAGGTGTGCGGGCGCGGCTTGGCCGAATAGCCGAAGCCGAGCATGTCGCAGGCGATCACCCGGTAGCGCTGGGCCAGCGGTTTCCACAGGTAATGCCAGTCCCAGCTGGCCGTGGGGAAACCGTGGATCAACAGCAACGGCTCGGCATCCGCCGCGCCAGTCACCCAATAACGGATGGCGTGGCCCTTGAAGGTGAAGCCCTGCCCCTGCGCACGCCACTCATCCAGGGCGATGCCTGGCAGCGCCGTCACTCGGCGTAACCCGGCATTTGCTGGTCGAGCTTGCGCAGCAGCGCCGGCCAGGCCAGTTGGCCGCCCATGCCCTGGCTGGTTTTCATCACCCCGGCGACCATTGCGGCGGAGCCGTCGAGAATCTGCTGAGGAATGTGGATCAGCTCGGCACCGCCGCTCTGCGCCATCACCTGCGCCTCGCAGGCACGCTGCAGGGTGAACATCATCAGGAAGGTATCGGCGATGCTGCCACCGGCGGTGAGCAGACCATGGTTGGGCAGGATGAAGAAGTGCTTGTCGCCCAGGTCGGCCTGCAGGCGCACCTTCTCTTCATGGTTGAGCGCCACGCCTTCGTAGTCGTGGTAGGCCAGGCTGGAGAGCACGAACAGCGACTGCTGGGAAATCGGCAGCAGGCCCTGCTTCTGCGCGGACACGGCGATGCCGGCCGGCGTGTGGATGTGCAGCACGCAGGCCGCGTCGTGGCGGACTTCATGCACGGCGCTGTGGATGGTGTAGCCAGCGGGGTTGATGCTGTACGGGCTGTCCATCAGCTTGTTGCCGGCCAGGTCGATCTTCACCAGGCTGGAGGCGGTGATCTCGTGGAACATCAGGCCAAACGGGTTGATCAGGAACTCTTCGGTGCCGGGGATCTTCGCCGAGATGTGGGTGAAGATCAGGTCATCCCAGCCATACAGGGCGATCAACCGGTAGCAGGCCGCCAGGTCGACGCGGGTCTGCCACTCGGCGGCGGACACCTGGCTTTTCAGATCGGGCAGATTGAGCGGAGCGTTCACGGCGGTTACCTCGGCACTTGTTGTTGTGCCGATGAGTCTAGTGGCAAGCCATGCCACCGGTAGTCGCCTTGCAGGCCAGCTTAGTGACCCAGCAGGTCACACCAGCTCGGGATAGTCCGCCGCCAATCGCGGCCATTGGCGTTGCGCCAGTGGATCGTTGGCGAGCAGGCGAAAACCCTCGAACTGGAACTCCGGCGCCACGGTACAGCCAACCAGGGTGAACGCCCCGGTGCTACGCGCCGCCTGCCAAGCCTGGGCCGGCACCACCTGCTGCGGCATCTGCCCATCGGCGACCGGGCCGAGGCGCAGGCTGCACAGGTTGTCGGGGGCTTCGGCGACCAGCAGCTCAAGCGGATCACCTTCGTAGAAGTGCCACAGCTCGTCGGCATCGACCCGATGCCAGCGCCCCACCACCCCAGCCGGCAGGAGGAACAGGATCGAGCTGGAGACCGCGCGGCCATCCGCCTGGCGCTGGGCCGAGGTGAACAGGCGCCGGTAGTAGCCGCCCTCCGGGTGCTCCGCCAGCTGTAGCTCGCGGATCAACTCGGCCGCGCGCGGGTGCATCAGGCGCTCAACGCCTCGGCGAACTCGGCCAGCCACGGCTGGGCGTCGTCTTCCGGGGTGACCGACTCGCTGGCGTCCAGGCGCAGCATCGGCAGCGCTTCACGCATGCCCAGCTCCAGCAGCAACTCGCGCATCTGCTCGCCGCCACCACAGAACACGTCGTAGCTGGAATCGCCCAGGGCGACGACGCCGGCCGGCAAACCGCTCCACGCCGGGAAACGGTCACGCAGGGTGTAATACAGATCCTGCAGGTTGCCCGGCAGCTCACCCATACCGGTGGTCGAGGTCACCACCAGGACCGCCTCGGGAGCAAAGGCCAGAACCTCATCGAGGCTTGCACCAGCTTTGTGCCATGGCTCGAAACCGGCGGATTTGAGCACCTCAACAGCGCGCTGGGCGACTTCCTCGGCGGCTCCATAGACCGAACCGGAGAGAATGGCGACTTTCATGAATGACTCCGCAACAGATTGATAATGTCTCGCATTATGCCGCAAGTGAACGGCCCATCGGGATGCCATAAACTGCAGCGCACATGAACAGGGAACCTGCACGATGATCAATGCCAAGCTCTTGCAACTGGTGGTGGACGCCTCCAACGACGGCATCGTGGTGGCCGAACAGGAAGGCGAAGACAACATCCTGATCTACGCCAACGCCGCCTTCGAGCGCCTGACCGGCTACGTGCGTGACGACATCCTCTACCAGGACTGCCGCTTCCTGCAGGGCGACGACCACAATCAACTGGGCCTGGCAGCCATCCGCGAGGCCATCCGCACGCAGAAGCCGTGTCGGCAGATCATCCGCAACTACCGCAAGGATGGCAGCGCGTTCTGGAACGAGCTGTCGATCACCCCGGTGTTCAACGCCGGCGACCAGCTCACCTACTTCATCGGCATCCAGAAGGACGTCAGTGATGAAGTCGAAGCCAAGCAGCGGGTGCGGGAACTAGAGGCCGAGGTTCGTGGTCTGAAAGCCGAGCTCGCAAGGCTGACGGCCGGCTAGGCCGCCAGGCGTATTTATTGCTTGCTACTTCCTGTTCCCCGCCTCGCAGGAGGCCTGCATGTCCGAGCACAGCACCCTGTCCGGTGAAGAACTGGACTTCATCAGCCACCTCTACGACAACCAGTTGAGCGGCAAAACCCTGCACAGCCCAACTTTCACCGTCGATGGTGGCCCGCTGGCCAACGCCCTGTTCAGCCGCCTCGGCCAGCATGCGCAGCTGAGCCTGGAAGCCCAGCTGGGCAACTACCGCATGGCCTTCCCGCTGCAACTGGTCGAAGACGAGATGCACAACCTGCAACTGGAACTGGGCGCACCGAGCATCTTCGAAGACGGTATCATCCGCCGCCCCTGGCGCCTGAACCTGCCGCAAGCGCTGTACCTGCTCGATGAACATGGCGCGGCCACGTCCTTGCGGGTCAACGAGATTTCTCCCGGCAGCCTGCTACTGAGCCAGGAAGGTGAGGGCGATCTGCCCGAGCAGTTCTGCCTGTGGCTACCGTTGCCCGGGCATGAACCCATGGCGATCAACGGCCTGCGCATCCGCCCTGCAGGCCCGCAACAAGCGGCCTACCGCCTGTTGCTCAACCACCGCGAGCATCGCGAGCGCGTGCGCCAATACATTTTCGAGCAGTACCGCGAGCGCCACCCACAACTACAAGTCGTTGGTTGATTGTCATAGATAACTGCCACCTTTTAGATGAAGGCAGATAGACCTAGCCAATCGTGCTCATGCCTTCATTCAATTTAGCGATTACGGCGCATGCGGTTAGTATGCCCAGCATCAAGTTACCAACCCCCCTAAGGAGTTCACTGATGAACCTCATCAATACCCAAGTTCAGCCTTTCAAAGCCAACGCTTTCCACAACGGCGAATTCATCGAAGTGACCGAGCAGTCCCTGAAGGGCAAGTGGTCGGTGCTGATCTTCATGCCGGCAGCCTTCACCTTCAACTGCCCGACCGAAATCGAAGACGCCGCCAACAACTACGCCGAGTTCCAGAAGGCCGGTACCGAGGTGTACATCGTCACCACCGACACCCACTTCTCGCACAAGGTCTGGCACGAAACTTCGCCTGCCGTTGGCAAGGCTCAGTTCCCGCTGATCGGTGACCCGACTCACCAGCTGACCAACGCTTTCGGCGTGCACATCCCGGAAGAAGGCCTGGCCCTGCGCGGCACCTTCGTGATCAACCCGGAAGGCGTGATCAAGACCGTGGAAATCCACTCCAACGAAATCGCTCGCGACGTCTCCGAGACCCTGCGCAAGCTGAAAGCAGCTCAGTACACCGCCGCTAACCCGGGCCAGGTTTGCCCGGCCAAGTGGAAAGAAGGCGAGAAGACCCTGGCTCCTTCGCTGGACCTCGTAGGCAAGATCTAAGATCTGCCTGGGGCCGCCAAGGCCCCATCCGCCTTGCGCTTTGCCGGCTGAGACCCAGCCGCAAGTGCCCGAACGCCCGGGCGCGATCCGCCCGGGCGTTTGTTTGTCCGCAATTCGTCAAAAAGGAACCCCGTCATGTTGGATGCCACTCTTAAAACCCAGTTGCAGGCCTACCTCGAGAAGGTCACCCAGCCGTTCGAGATCGTCGCCTCCCTCGATGACGGCGAAAAGTCCCAGGAACTGCTCGGACTGCTGCAAGACATCGTCGGCCTGACCGACAAGATCACCCTCAAGACCGACGGCAGCGATGCCCGCCGTCCGTCCTTCGCCCTGGTTCGCCCGGGCGCCGATATCGGCGTTGCCTTCGCCGGTATCCCCATGGGCCACGAGTTCACCTCGCTGGTGCTGGCCCTGCTGCAGGTCGGTGGCCACCCGTCCAAGCTGGACGCTGAGACCATCGCGCAGATCCAGGCCATCGAAGGTACGTTCGAGTTCGAAACCTACTTCTCGCTGTCCTGCCAGAACTGCCCGGACGTGGTCCAGGCGCTGAACCTGATGGCCGTGCTCAACCCCAACATCCGCAACGTCTCCATCGACGGCGCGCTGTTCCAGGAAGAAGTCGAGCGCCGCCAGGTCATGGCTGTGCCGAGCATCTACCTGAACGGCGAAGTGTTCGCCTCGGGCCGCATGGAAGTGAAGGAAATCCTCGCCAAGATCGACACCAAAGCCGGTAGCCGTGACGCCGAGAAGATGAGCGCCAAGCCTGCCTTCGATGTGCTGGTGATCGGTGGCGGCCCGGCCGGCGCCGCGGCGGCCATCTACGCCGCGCGTAAAGGCATCCGTACCGCCATCGCCGCCGAGCGCTTCGGTGGCCAGGTGCTCGACACCATGTCCATCGAGAACTTCATCTCGGTGAAGGAAACCGAAGGCCCGAAACTGGTCCGCGCCCTGGAAGAGCATGTGCGCGAATACGAAGTCGACATCATGAACCTGCAACGCGCCAGCGCCCTGGTTCCGGCCAGCAGTGAAGGCGGCCTGCACGAGGTGAAGTTCGAAAACGGCGCCAGCCTCAAGGCCAAGACCGTGATCCTCTCCACCGGCGCGCGCTGGCGTGAGATGGGCGTACCCGGCGAGCAGGAATACAAGGCCAAGGGCGTGTGCTTCTGCCCACACTGCGACGGCCCGCTGTTCAAGGGCAAGCGCGTGGCGGTGATCGGCGGCGGCAACTCCGGCGTGGAAGCGGCAATCGACCTGGCCGGCCTGGTCGCCCACGTCACCCTGCTGGAATTCGCCGACACCCTGCGTGCCGACGCCGTGCTGCAGAAGAAGCTGTACAGCCTGCCTAACGTCACCGTGATCAAGAGCGCCCAGACCACCGAGGTCAAAGGCGACGGGCAGAAGGTCAATGGCCTGGTCTACAAGGACCGCACCAGCGAAGAACTGCACACGGTCGAACTGGAAGGCATCTTCGTGCAGATCGGCCTGCTGCCCAACAGCGACTGGCTGAAAGGCAGCGTGGAGCTGAGCCGCTTCGGCGAGATCATCGTCGACGCCAAGGGTGCCACCAACATCCCCGGCGTGTTCGCCGCCGGCGACGTGACCACCGTGCCGTACAAGCAGATCGTCATCGCCATGGGCGAAGGCTCGAAGGCCTCGCTGAGCGCCTTCGACCACTTGATCCGCACCAGCTGATCACGGCGCCGTAACGAAAAAGCCGGGCTCGCGAGAGACCCGGCTTTTTTATGCCTGTCCGAAAAAGCGTTTCTTAGAACCAGGCGGGAAATTAAGAGCCACAGCGACACCGGTAGCCCGGACTTCAGTCCGGGCTACCGCGTAGTGTGTAGGGTGGAAAACCGCGAAGCGTTTTCCACCGCCGATTATTCCCGGCCACCTCGCACAGCGTTGTACGTGCGACCGATTGAAGTGGGTAGAGCTATGCCCCCTCTTCCTTGAGCGATGTACCGCCGACCAATCCCGGTGGACAAGCTTCGCGTTGTCCACCCTACGGGGCTGCGACTTAACGCTCAAAGCGCCATCAGCACCTGGTACTCATCCTGCGCCAGCTGATCGGTCAGGCCGCTGACGAAGTCCAGCAGCAGGCGGGTGCGGTGGTAGAACTCCCAGAGTGGCGCATCGCTGCCCTGCTCTTGCGTCAATGCCTCGCGGTAGGCGCTGAGCAGGTGGGTCGGCAGGCGTCGCAGCAGCATGCGCAGGTCGGCGCGACCACGACCCTCGAGCATGGCCTGGAATGCCTCGCCATCTACCGTCAGCAGCGCGCCGTAGGCATCGAGCAAGCCCTGGAGGATGCGCAGCCCCTGCAGTTGCAGGGTGTCCACCTCGCGGTGGCAGAACACATGCTCGGCGCCGACGGTCTTGAAGGTCTGCACCACCGCGCAGGCGGCGCTGTCGTCCTCCAGCAGCGCGCGGTCGAGAGTGCCGGCGAATACCGCGTCGAGCTGTTCGATGAACTGCTCGGCCGCGTGCTGCACCAGCGGGTGGATCAGGTTCACCCGCAGGCGAATGAAGAACTGGCCAACCTTGTCCACCGGCTCGGCCTGGGCGCGCGCCTGGGCATCGCCGAGCAGCTCGTCGAAACTGCGGCCACGACTGTCGATCGGTGTATCCAGCGGTTTGCTGCGCTGGAAGGTCTCGCGCAGCAAGGCGCTGAGCCGCTCCAGGTCGAGGATGCCCTTGACCACTGCATCTTCCAGATCCGCCAGGCAGTAGGAAATATCGTCCGCCGCCTCCATCACATAGACCAGCGGGTAGCGCGTCTGCGGCGCCATGCCCAAGGCCTGCCACAACCCTTCGACAAAATCCTGCTCGCCCAGGTAGAAGCCGGGTTTCTTGCGCAGGTAGGCGCCGTCGCTGCCTTTGGGCGGGCGTGGCTGATGCGCCGCACGCACGTACTTGAGCATGCACGCGGTCTGGCTGTAGGTGAGGTTCATCCGGTGCAAACGATGCACCAGGCGGATGGCCTGGGCATTGCCCTCGAAGGCGCTGAGGTCGACCAGCATGCGCTGGCGCAACTCGGCGTCACTCGGCGTTGGCACCGCAGCGGCGAACAGCCCGTCGAGGTGACGGGCGCACCAGTCGCCAATGGCAAACTCGCCGAAGTGGCCGAACGGTGGATTGCCCACGTCGTGGGTCAGGCAGGCCATTTCCACCAGGGTTTCCAGCGCGCCGTCGAGGCCGTCGAGGCCATGCTCCGCCGCACGCGGGCCGAGCTTGCGGAACAGCGTGCGCACGATATGGCGACCGACCTGTTGCACTTCCAGCGAGTGGGTCAGGCGACTGCGCACGGCGGCGTTGCGCTCCAGCGGGAAGACCTGGGTCTTCTGCTGCAGGCGGCGCACGGCGGCTGAATTGATGATGCGTCCGCGGTCGCTTTCCAGCCGTTCGATCAGTTCGTCCAGCCAGGCCGCGCCGTACCCTTCGGGCAACTCGCCACTGTCACGCGGACGCCGCAGGGAAATCTTCGCCTTGAAATCCACTCACCCACTCCCTTCGCCAATTGTTAGGGCCTGTTAAGGCTTCGGCGCGCACCGCGACGGAGCAAGTTTTTGCGCGGAGCTAGGCGCGAGACGCGAAGTTTGGTCGTCCAAATGAGCCGTCGAGTAACGACGTTCCGCGCAAAAACTGGCCCGTCCCTTCGGGTTACGCGCCAAATCGCGCCATGCGGCGTTGCGGGACTTGGCAAGGGATCACCATTACCTGCGTCCCGCGTCTTGCCTGGCGCGATTTGGCGCAGCAACGCGGTGTGCGCCGAAGCCTTAACAGGCCCTAGAGCCTACAGTGACGGCCTGCCCTTGGCCACGCGGCGCCAGCACCTTATCCTCGCTGCCTATTCCCTTGCGCGACCTGGCCCACCGATGAAACCCGAAGACCTCCTGCTGCTGGTCACCCGCACCATGCCTTTCGGCAAGTACAAAGACCGCCTGATCGCCGACCTGCCCGGCCACTACCTCAACTGGTTCGCCCGTGAAGGTTTCCCCAACGGCGAGATCGGCCGCCTTCTGGCCCTGATGCAGGAGATCGACCACAACGGCCTCAAGCCGCTGCTCGACCCGCTGCGCCAGCGCCCGCCTCGCCAATAGCACGGCATTCCCCGGGACAATAACGCCAGATCGCGCTTCATCCAGATCCTGCGGGCGATTAGGGTTAGGGCCTTCCCAACCTGCCCGAGGACTCTTCCATGCACTCCTATTTCAGCCTGCAAGGCCGCACCGCGCTGGTTACCGGCGGCACCCGTGGCATCGGCCGGATGATCGCCCAGGGCTTCCTCGAAGCTGGCGCGCGGGTGTTCATCTGCGCCCGTGATGGCGCCGCGTGCATCCAGGCTGCCGAAGAACTGTCGGTGTATGGCGAATGCATCGGCCTGGCCGCCGACCTGTCCAGTGAAGAAGGCGCCAAGGCATTGGCCGCCGAACTGGGCGCGCGCCTCGGCCAGCTCGACATCCTGGTCAACAACGCCGGCACCAGCTGGGGCGCACCGCTGGAGAGCTACCCGGTGAAGGGCTGGGAGAAGGTCATGCAACTCAACGTGACCTCGGTGTTCAGCTGCATCCAGCAACTGCTGCCACTGCTGCGCAAGTCCGGCAGCGAGCAGAACCCGGCGCGGATCATCAACATCGGCTCGGTGGCCGGCATCACCTCGTTCGGCGAACAGGCCTATGCCTATGGCCCGAGTAAGGCGGCACTGCACCAGCTGTCGCGCATGCTGGCCCGCGAACTGGTTGGCGAGCACATCAACGTCAACGTCATCGCTCCCGGCCGCTTCCCGAGCAAGATGACCCGCCATATCGCCCAGGACGAAGCCGCCATGGCCGAGGACACGGCGGTGATCCCGATGAAGCGCTGGGGCCGCGAAGAGGAAATGTCCGCCCTGGCCATCAGCCTGGCGAGCACGGCGGGTGCCTACATGACCGGCGCCATTATTCCCATCGACGGTGGTTTCAGCCTGTAAGGAGCGCCTGCTAGTGCAGGCGCAAGGCAAGCCTCAAAGCGCGCCTTCGGAGCCGGTGTAGCTGGCGCCCTGCACCTTGCCTTCAGGGCTGGACAGGCACGACCAGGGGGCATCTGCGCCGGGCACCTCGATGGTGACACCGACGCCGGCCTCGGCAGTCAGCACATCGGTCACCTTCAGTTTGGCCTGTTCGACATTGGTGCTCTTGGCCACTGCGGCCAGGCAGGCTGCCTCAGCCTTGGCCGTCGGCGAGGCAGTGCTTGCCGCGCCAGCCTTGGTCTCGGCGCAAACGCCATTGGCGCCGTGCTTGCCGGTGTAGGACAGCGACGGCGAACCGTCGGGATTGATACTCAGCGAGAGGGTCACACCCTCGCCCTTGGCCTCGAAGTAGTTGTCGTTGAACTTCTTCAGCTGGGTTTCCTTGCCGTTGATATAGATAGGGCCACCCTCATCGGCATGCACCTCCAGGTTGCCCGGGCAGGTGGCGTTGAGTTGCGGGATCCCGGCCTGGGCGGTACCCGCCATGAGCAGCGCGGCGATAGCGGTCAGGGTTCTGTTCATCTGCATTCCCTCGTCAATGAAGTGGTCGCCGCCTGCTGGCTGGACGACAGTTGCATCACTCACCTGGCGCAGCAGCGAAACCACAGCGTGGCCTACACCTCGTTGCCCAGAGCGGCCCATGCAGCTTAGCTGGCACGATCGCCAGCGCTAGGGACTAGCGCCTGCAATCGACCGGCCTTGCTGGGCAGTTGCTTGCGCCACTCGCGCGGGCTGGTGCCATACCAGCGCTGGAACGCCCGCGAAAATGCGCTCTGGTCGCCGTAGCCGAGCAAGTCGGCCAGTTGGGCGATGCTCAGCGCCGAGTCCTGCAGGTAGTGGCATGCCATGCTCTGGCGGGTCATGGACAACAGCTCCTGGAATGACGTGCCTTCGGCGTCCAATCGGCGCTGCAGCTTGCGCGTGCTCAGCATCATGTGGGCGGCGATGTATTCGATGCTGGCACGTCCTTCGGGCATGAAGCTGCGAATCAGTTGCTGGACCAGCGTCGGCAACTCCTCGGCCGTCATGTGCGCCAGGTAATCGAGGTGCTCACGGATCAACCGATGCAGCGCCGGGTCGGCCGACGCCAGCGGTGTATCGAGCAGATCCGCCGCAAACATCCAGCCGTTATAGGGCGTATTGAAGCGCGGGCTCAGATCGACCAGGCGCCGGTACTGCGCCGGCTCGGCAATCTGCGCATGCTGGAACAGCAAGGCCTGGGGGCTCCAGCGGTTGCCAAGAAGCGTGCGCATCAGTTGCATGCCCACGCCAACAGCCAGTTCGGAACCCTGGCGATACCCCGGTACCGTCGTGTCGCTGATGGTGTAGGTGAGAAAGGCATGCTTGCCCTGCTCTTCGAGGCCCACCGTGGCCGCCCCCGAATGGACGCGGTAGTACTGCACCAACTCTGACAGCGCCTCGCGCAAATCCTTGGCGTTGCGCAGCAGATAGAGCAGCGGGCCAAACACATTCACCCCCTGGAACAGGCCGTACTGCAGGGCGAACAGCGGGTTGCCGGTCTCCATTTCGCACAGCACCAGCAGGTCGAGCATCTTGCCGTAGGGGATCAGGCTGTCGGGAAGCTGCTCCAGGTCGACTGGCAAGCCACTCCTGAGGAGCAATTTTGCCGGCTGCAGGCCCTGGCTGGAGGCAAAGGCCGAAAAATCGGCCAATGCCGTGGCGCGGATGAAACCGATCATGGCGACCTCCTGGTTTTATGGGCCGCTTTTGCAGCGCAGCCCGCTCTCGGCTTTTCCGGACGAATTGTCGTGAATTGCAATATCAATGGTTCGAAATGTCAAATATTGAAGCGATGCCTGGCGCAACATGCAGTCAGATCCAACCGTGATCCGACTGACTGCTCGTAACCAGGAGAACAACAAGATGGCCATCCCTGCCCAAGTTCACGACCACAAAGACCTGCTGACCCTCAACACCAACGAGCTGCCGATCTACAAGGACGCCCTGCCTGGCGTACCGGGTATCGACGTGCAGCCGCTGTTCCTCGATCCCAACGTCGGCATCTGGGTGCTGCGGGTGATCTTTCACCCGGGCGTGATGCTGCCCAAGCACTACCACACCGGCCCGGTGCATTTCTTCACCCTGAGCGGCAAGTGGAACTACGTCGAATACCCGGACCAGCCGCAAACCGCTGGCAGCTACCTGTATGAGCCAGGCGGTTCGGTGCACCAGTTCTCCGTGCCGGCGAGCAACACCGAAATGACCGACACCATGATGGTGGTCTACGGCGCCAACGTGAACTTCGACCAGGACGGCAACTACCTCGGCATCATGGATGCCAGCGACATCATGCTGATGTTCGACAACCTGGTGCGCGAGCGCGGCCTGGAGCCTGCCAAGTACATCACCCCGCGTGCGGCGGATTACACCACCCGCGGCTGATGCCTGTGCTTCCCACCCTCGACTGGCAGGGTGGGCACTCCACGCCCACCTGTTCGTCCGCGCCTTGGCCCCCTCATGGTCGAGCCCCGCTGGGCAGGTGAGCCATCGAGGGACATGTCATGACTGCTATCACGATGCCCACCGGCAGCGCCGGTCAAACACCCGAGGTGCCTCGCGCCGTATTCATCACCGGCGCCAGCGGCTTTATCGGCCGCGCCCTGACTGCCCGCTATAAAGCACTGGGGGCCGACGTACGCGGTATGGACCTGTTTGCCGACCCGGCGAACAACGTCGTGGCCGGCAACCTGACCCAGCCACAGGCATGGGCCGAACATGCCAAAGGCTGCGATCTGTTCATCAACACCGCGGCGGTGGTATCTCTGGCCGCCGACTGGAAGCTCTATCGCGACGTATCGGTGCAGGGCGTGCGCAACTGCCTGGACGTCGCCATCGCCGCCGGAGTCAAACGCTTCGTGCAGTTTTCTTCGATTGCGGCCCTGGGCTGGGACTACACCGGCGAAGCCACTGAGCAATCTCCCGTAGTGATCGGTGAACAGTACCGCTATGGCGTTGCCAAGGGCGCCAGCGAGCACCTGGTGCTGGCCGCCCACGCAGCCGGCGAGATCGAGTGCACCATCGTCCGCCCGGGCGATGTGTATGGCCCGGGTTCGCGCGCATGGCTCAGCGAACCCCTGAAAATGGCCAAGGCCGGCGCGTTGATTCTGCCCAATGGCGGCAACGGTATTTTCACCCCGGTGTACATCGACGACCTGCTTGACGGCGTCATGTTGGCCGCGGGCTTGCCTCAGGCCGTTGGCCATATTTTCCAGGTCAGTAGCAGCAGCGCCACCACCTGCAAGACCTTCTTCAGCCACCACTGGCGCTGGGCCGGTCGCAGTGGCGCACCACGCAGCCTGCCGCTGGGCGTGGCCGTGGCAATCACCAACGTGCTGTGGAAAGTCGGGCGTCTGTTCAACAGCACCAGCGAAGCCGCGCCGGACACCATGTACATGTTCGCCCGCCGTGGCGGCATCTCCATCGCCAAGGCCCAACGCCTGCTCGGCTACCAGCCCAAAGTCGACCTTGCCGAGGGCTTGCGCCGCTCCGAAGCCTGGCTGCGCGAGACCGGCCAGATCTAAGCCAGCTCCCAGTAGTTAAACGCGACACGGCGGTGCCTGCCCCGTGCAGCCATCGCGATATACACCACAACAAGAAAGGACCACCCTATGAAAGCTGTCGTCATGCGTGACAAGCAATTACTGACGGGTACCGTCCAGGCGCCCACTCCAGCTGCCGGCGAAGTGCTGGTTAAAACCCTGGCGTGTGGCATCTGCGGGTCGGACCTGCATATGTTCCACCACTGCGAACACGTACTGGCCAACTTCAAGCGTGGCGGCATTCCGGTCGACTTCGACGCCCAGCAGGACGTAGTTTTCGGCCATGAGTTCTGCGCCGAAATTCTCGACCACGGGCCCGGCAGCGACAAGCGACTCAAGGTCGGCACCCGTGTCTGCTCGATGCCGTTTATCTTCGCTCCCAGCGGCTTCGAACACGTTGGTTTCTCCAACCGCTACCCCGGTGGTTATGGCGAGCAAATGGTGCTGTCCGAAGCCCTGCTGATTCCGGTCCCCGGTGATTTGCCCGCGCCTATCGCGGCATTGACCGAACCGATGGCCGTCGCCGTGCATGCCGTCAATCGTGCGCAACTGGCCGGTGACGAAGTGCCCATCGTGATCGGCTGCGGCCCCATTGGCCTGGCCTTGATCGCCGTGCTCAAAGCGCGCGGGATCGGCCCAGTAGTCGCCTCCGACTACTCCCCCAAACGCCGCGCACTGGCAGAAAAAATGGGCGCCGACCTGGTGGTCAACCCAGCCGAGAACTCCCCTTACCAATCCTGGGTAGAGGTAGCCGCACCCGCCAACTACGACATCAAGGGGCCGGCCGCCATGTTTAGTCTCGGTCCGCAGCCAAAGCCTTGCGTGGTTTTCGAGTGCGTAGGTATTCCGGGCCTGATCCAGCAGGTGCTGCAGCACGCCCCACCGCGCAGCCGTCTGGTCGTGGTGGGCGTGTGCATGGAGTCGGACAGGATCGAGCCGCTGATCGGCATCGCCAAGGAAATGAATGTGAGCTTTGCCTACGGCTACAACGGCGATGAATTCGCCCAGACCTTGCTCGACCTGGCCGACGGCAAACTCAATGGCGAGCCGCTGATTACCAGCACCGTGCAACTTGACGGGGTGACCGACGCATTCGCTGCGCTGAGCGACCCGCAGGAGCAAGCCAAGGTGATGATCACCTTCACCTGACCTGGCACTGCCTGCGCTCAAACTGCACGCCTGGCAGATCGACTCTCCGGGCACTCACGCAACAGCATGGGAAAAACCATGAAATCCAGATTTCTCCACTACGCCCTGGCCTCGCTGATGGCTACGGCATCGGTGATTGGCCTGAGCGCTCCCGCCTCTGCCGCCACCAAGAAACCCAACATCCTGGTGATCTGGGGCGACGACATCGGCTGGCAGAACGTCAGCGCCTACGGCATGGGCACGATGGGCTACACCACGCCAAACATCGACAGCATCGGCATGCAGGGTATCCGCTTCACCGACCATTACGGACAGCCTTCCTGTACCGCCGGCCGTGCCGCGTTCATCACCGGGCAATACCCGATTCGCTCCGGCATGACCACGGTCGGCCAACCGGGCGACAAGCTGGGTTTGCAGGCGGCTTCCCCGAGCCTGGCTGCAGTGCTGAAAAAGGCAGGCTATGCCACCGGGCAATTCGGCAAGAACCACCTCGGCGACCGCAACGAACACCTGCCCACCGCCCACGGGTTCGACGAATTCTTTGGCAACCTCTATCACCTCAACACCCAGGAAGAGTCGGAGCAGCGCGATTACCAGAACTTCGCCAAGTCCTACGCCGGCAGCCTCGAGGCCTATCAAAAGAAATTCGGCACTCGTGGCGTATTGCACTCCTTCGCCACCGACAAGGACGATGCGACAGAGGACCCGCGCTTCGGCCGTGTCGGCAAGCAGACCATCGAGGACACCGGCCCGCTTACCCAAGAACGCATGAAGATGTTCGACGAGGAGGAAGTCTTGCCGAAGGCCATGGACTTCATGAAACGCTCCCAAGATGGCGACAAGCCGTTCTTCGTCTGGCTGAACACCTCACGCATGCACCTCTACACGCGGCTTGCCGCCAAGTGGCGCTACGCGGCGGAGAAGTACACCTCGGAAGGCGACATGCACGGCTCGGGCATGCTGCAGCATGATCACGATATCGGTCTGCTCCTCGACTTCCTCAAGGCCAATGGCCTCGATGAAAACACCATCGTCTGGTACTCCACGGACAACGGCCCGGAACACTCCTCCTGGCCGCACGGAGGGACGACGCCATTTCGTAGCGAAAAGATGTCCACTTATGAAGGTGGCGTAAGGGTGATTTCCATGCTGCGTTGGCCCGGTGCTGTCAAACCCGGCCAGGTGCTCAATGGCATTCAAACGCACATGGACATGTTCACCAGCTTTGCCGCCGCAGCCGGAGTGCCTGACGTAGCCGCCGACATGAAGCAGGAGAAGAAGCAGTACATCGACGGCCTCAACAACGTGCCGTACTGGGAAGGTGAGGCCCCTGAATCGGCCCGCAACAGCCTCTTCTACTACTACGAAAGCAAGCTGACTGCCGTGCGTGTGGGGCCGTGGAAGTTCCACCTTTCCACCAAGGAGGACTACTACGCCAACGTCGTCCCCCGCACGGTACCGCTCCTCTTCAACCTGCGCATGGACCCATTCGAAAGCTATGACAGCAAAGACTCTTATGGGCATCTGCTGCAGAAGGTGTCGTGGCTGATACAGCCCGTGGGTGAGCTGATCGGCGGGCACTTGAAGACACTCGCCGAATACCCTCCCGTTCAGAGCGGAAAGAGCTTCGACATGTCGAACCTCGTGCAGGACTTCCTCAGTCGCGCCAAGCAGTAACCTCACACCTGGCGACGGCCACTCGCAACGAGTGGCAAACAGAGCAGCCCGCCCACGCTAATGCGTGGCGGGCTGTCCTGTTGCGGCCTGACCCCGCTGTCACAGATCGATAGACGCCCTCACGCACTCAGCAACCCGCCAGACCAGGCAGATCGTCCAACTGCACTGCCCGGGCCGGTTCGGGATGAACCGTGCGTCAGGCCGAGGCAATCCACTGCGCCGCGCGCTCGGCGATCATGATGGTCGGCGCGTTGGTGTTGCCGCCAACCAGGGTCGGCATGATGGAGGCATCGACCACGCGCAGCCCCTCGATGCCATGCACGCGCAACTGGCCGTCGACTACCGCCATCTCGTCGCTACCCATCTTGCAGGTGCCAATCGGGTGATAGATCGAGTCGGTGCGCTTGCGCAGCAGGTCGATCAACTGTTCGTCGCTGTGCAGGCCTTCGCTGTACATGTCCTTGAGGCTGAGCGGCTTCATCGGCGCCTGTTCGAGAATCTCGCGGGTCATGCGGTAACCCTTGAGCAGGGTTTGCACATCATCGTCGTGGCCGAGGAAGTTGGGGTCGATACGCGGTGGCGCTGCCGGGTCCGCCGACTGCAGGCCCACGCTGCCGATGCTCTTGGGCCGCAGCACGCAAACGTGACAGCTGTAGCCATGCCCCCAGTGCAGGGTTCGATTGTGGTTGTCGACCATGCCGATCACCGCATGCAGCTGAATATCCGGGCGCGCCAGGCTGGCATCGGTCTTCAGGAAGGCGCCGCCTTCGGCAAAGTTGCTCGCCAGTGGGCCGCGCTTGTGGCGCACATAATCCGCCAGCGCCTTGCCCATCTTCAGGCTGCCCCGGGCCGACACGCCCAGTAGCGAGGTGTCGCTGCTGCGGTAGCAGAGCACCACATCCGGGTGGTCCTGCAGGTTCTGCCCCACACCCGGCAACTCGTGCCGCACGGTAATGCCCTGGGCTTTCAGTTCAGCCTCGCTGCCGATGCCCGAGAGCATCAGCAGCTGGGGGCTGCCAAATGCGCCGGCACTGAGCAGCACTTCCCGGCGCGCCCGCAAGGCCTGGCTGCGGCCCTTGAACGTGACCTGTACGCCCGTAGCCCGCTTGCCTTGCAGCAGGATGCGCTCGACATGGGCGCCGGTCATCACGGTCAGGTTGCTGCGGTCGTTGCGAATCGGCTTGAGGAAGGCCGTAGCGGTGCTCCAGCGCCGGCCGTCGCGAATGGTCACATCGTAGGGGCCGACACCTTCCTGCTCGCCACCGTTGAAGTCGGGATTGAAGCGATGCCCGGCCAGCTGGGCGGCTTCGACAAAAGCCTGGGTCGCCGGGTGCGTCTCGAGCTTGCCGACATACAGCTCGCCCGTGCCGCCGTGGAACTGCCCTTCGCCGGCGTGGTGCATCTCGCTCTTGCGAAAGTACGGCAGCACATCGGCGAACGACCAGCCCGGGTTGCCCAGCGCCTGCCACTCGTCAAAGTCCGACTGGTGGCCACGGATGTAGACCATGCCATTGATTGAGCTACTACCCCCCAGGGTCTTGCCGCGCGGCTGGTAACCGAGGCGACCACCCAGGCCAGGCTGCGGTACGGTATTGAAGGCCCAGTTGACGTGACGGGTCGGCAGGATCGCGGCCACCCCGGCCGGGGCATGAATCAGCGGCGAGCGGTCTTCCGGACCGGACTCCAGCAGGCACACACGGTTTGCCGGGTTGGCGCTCAGGCGATTGGCCAGCACGCAGCCGGCAGAGCCGGCGCCGATGATGATGTAGTCGAATTCCATCGAAGAGATTCTCGGTTGCCCAGCAAGGAAAGGTGCGTAGCGCGCAATCAAGCCGTAATGAACGCCACACCGGGGACTGGAATTCTTCGCTGGCGTGGTGCAAATTTATTGATCTATACCGACTTATTTTTGATCAATAACGACTATGACCGCCCTGATCCGCACCACGTCGCTGAACGGTTTCCGCGAGCTGACCGAACAGCTCGGCGGCAATCCCGACGCCCTTCTGCAGCGCTTTGGCATCGAACCCGCCCTGCTCCTGGAAGAAGACGCACGCGTGCCGCTGCGCGCCCTGGTCGGGCTGCTGGAGTGTGCGGCGCAGGAGCTGAATTGCCCGGACTTCGGCCTGCGCATGGCCGACTACCAGGACCTGCACGTCCTCGGCCCGGTGGCGCTGATCGCCCAGAGCTCGGCCACGGTCGGCCAGGCACTCAGTGAAATCGTGCGTTTCATCGGTTATCACAGCCCGGGACTGCACCTCGACCTGGACAACAGCGAAGCCCATGCACCGCGCCTGGTGATTGGCATCCGCCTGCCCGGCCTGCTCCAGCAGCGGCAGATGATCGAGCTGGCAATGGGCGTGGGGCACAACACCATGAAGCTGCTGTGCGGGGTCGACTTCACCGCCCAGGCGGTGCTGCTCAGCGGCATCTCGCCGTTACCGCCGGCGCGCTACAAGCGCTTCTTCAAGGCCGCGGCCTACACCGCGCAGGCCTGCAATGCGCTGGTGCTCAAGGCCGAGCAACTGAGTCAGCCGATCGAGCAGCAGGACCCGCACATGCACAACACCCTGCTGCAGTACCTCAGCCAGTTCAGCGCCCAGGGGCCGGACGATCTGGTGCAGCAGGTCGAGCGCCTGATCCTGCGCATGTTGCCCACCCAGCGTTGCCGCCTGCCGCTGATCGCCGAGCAGCTCGGCCTGCACCAGCGCGTACTGCAGCGACGCCTGGCCGACCAGGGGCGACGTTTCGAGGAGATGCTCGAGGCGATTCGCCGTGACCGCGCCGAGCAGTACCTGGCCGAGCGCGCCATGCCGATGTCACAGGTTGCGGGATTGCTCGGCTACAGCGAACAGAGCGTGTTCAACCGCACCTGCCAGCGCTGGTACGGGATGACCCCGCGCGCGCGCCGGCGGCAGTTGCTGGGCACCCAGGACGCGTGAGCGGCACTGCCGGCACAGCCAGCCCCACTCATAACGCGGGTTGCATCCACCCTACCCCGTTCAACCCAGGCCCAGCTCCTTGGCCCGGGCCACGGCTTGGGTGCGGCGCTCGACGCCCAGTTTGAAGTTGATGCGCTGGGCGTGGGTTTTCACCGTGTGCAGGGAGATGAACAGGCTCTCGGCGATCTGCTGGTTGGAGTAGCCCTGAGCAATCAGCTTGAGTACATCCAGCTCGCGGCGGCTGAGCAACGCGGCGGGAGCGCCTTCATTGCTGCTGGCCTCGCCCGCCCAGCGCATCAGCGCGGGACTGCGCTGGGCGAAGGCACGCTCAACGCTGGCCAGGCCCATCTGCCGCGACAGGGCCAGGGCATCGAGCAAGGCCTGCTTGGCCTGCGCCGGTTTGTTCCAGGCGTACAGGGCTTCGGCCAGAGCGAAACCGACCTCGCAGGCCAGCGGCCGACGCCCTTCGCTCAGGACCTTGGCGTGCAGTTGCGCCAGCCCGGCGACCGCCTCCTCCACCGCACCATTGGCCAGGCGCGCTTGCAGCAGCAACAGGTTGAGGCGCAGGTGCAGATCCGGTGCGCCGAAAGGCGAGAAGTTCAGCGCATACGGCGGTAACGCCAGCAAGGCCTTCTCGGCCTGCACGGCGCGCCCCTGGCTCAGCCACAGGCGTGCCTTAGCACGCAGCAGCAGGCCCTGGTAGAGCGCCTCGCTGATGTGGTCGTACTGCATGAATCGCTCAGCATCGGTGATACGCATGAAGGCGCTGGTCGGGTCACCCTGCAGGGCATCCAGCTCGGCCAGTCCCAGGTAGGCCCAGAAAGCCGCCGGATCGTCGCAGGCCAGGGCCTCCTGCAGGCCCGAGTGGAAGCCCGCCTCCGCCTCCTGGTAGCGACCCTGTTGCAACAGCAGGGCCGCGCGGCGCAATTGCACACGGCCACGCATCGGGCTGGCCTCGGCGCCCCAGGCGCTGGTCAGTTCGCTGTACAGGCGCTTGAGCAGGGTTTCCGCGCGCAACAGTTCGCCACGGATTTCCAGCAGCTTGACGTGGCCCATCACCATTACGCTTTCCAAGGCCAGGCTGGCATGCTCGCGGGCCTGCTTGGTAACGATGCGGTTGAGTTCCTGGGCATCGTCGAGGCGGCCTTCGGTCATCGCCTGATCGACCTGCATGCCGCAACAGAACAGGCGCTGGCTCCAGGACCGCTCGGGCAACTCAGCCACCGCCTCGGCCAGCAGGTAGCGGGCCTGTTCGGCATCGCCGCGATGGAATGCCAGGTTGGCGGTCAGCGCTGTCCACTGGGCGATCAGGCCCCGCTGGCGGGCCGCCGTGGGTTGCGGCAGAAAACGCGCCAGCTCGTCGGTGTAGTACTGCGCTTCATCGAGCCGGCCGCTGAGCATCAGCGCCCAGGCGTTGAGCATCAGCAGGCGTGGTGTACTGGTGAGCAGCTCCGCCGGCAGCTCGCGACGCCATAGCAACAGTTGCGCGAGGCTACGCCCCTGCAGCAGGGAATCTTCGGTGTAGCGCTGCATCAGGCTGGCCGCCACGTCGCTCTGCTCGGCCTTGACCGCACACTCCAGTGCCAGGCGCACGTTGTCCTGGCTCAGGTACCACTGGCAGGCCTTGCGAAACACGGACTTGGCCATCGATGGGGGCAACTGGGCAGCCAGCGGTTGCGCCAGCGCCGACTGCACGCGCGACAACTGACCGTCGTCGGCAGGCTCGATAAACAAACCGCAGAGCGTGAGTTGCTCCAGCAGGCTCGCGCCTTCGCCCACGCCGAGCAGTTGCTCGCACAGCGCCGCATCGAATTGTGGCAACTGGGCCAGGGTATAGAGCGCCTGCTGCCAGTCATCGGGCAGCTCGTCGAGCACTTCGCGGCGCAGGTAGTCCAGCAGGCGCGGGTCAGCCCGATCGAATGCCACCGGGAGCTGGTCCGGCACGAGGTGCAGCAGGTGCAAGCGGATGCCGGCGAACCAGCCCTGGGAATCGCTGCGCAGTTCGTGGATCGCCTGCCACGACCACTCCAGCTGGTTGCGCTGCAGCAACTCGAACAGCTCGCTCTCGGTGCAGGCCAGTTCGGTACTGCCCAGCTCGAACAGCTCGCCATCCAGCAGCAGACGCGACAACTGCAGCGCGGGGCGACGGCGGGTGGCAATCCACCAGTGCACCCGGCGCGGGGAAGACAGGATCAGGTCATTGAGCAGCGTATCCAGCGCGCTGTCCGGAAAGCGCGGGTAGTCGTCGAGCAGCAGCCACAGCGTCCCCGGCACATCATCCAGGTGCTGCTGGATGCTGGTCAGATCGGCCGCAGCGCCCAAGGCACTGGCCAGCCGTTGCAGGAAGCTGTCGACCGTCAGCGATTTGCCGCGCAGGGCCAGATAGACCCGCTGGGTGTCTGGCGGACACTGCAGCGCGCACTCGGTGAGCACGACGCTCTTGCCGCTGCCCGCCGGGGCACAGAGCAGGCGCAGGCGACAATCGGCCTGCAACAGGGCATCACGCAGGCGCGGCCGGGGCAGATGGCCAGGAGGCAGTCGGGGCAGATCAGCAGCACGTGGAGAGGTAGACGCAGGGGGAACCATGGACAAACTCGATGTGTGACGCAGCAGGCCTTCATCCTTGCAGAGCTTAGTGTTGCTAGGCAAACCCGCCGGATAAAAAAAGGCGACCCGAAGGCCGCCTCAAATACCACGGAGTAGTAATCGAATCGATGGATCAGCGCACGCCAGCCTGACGCAGGGCCGCCGGGGTGTACTGCGAAGCGGTGGCCTTGAAGCCGAACTCCCAGCTGCGCTTCTCTTCGTTTTTCAGACCAACGACCGAGTAGCGGCCGGCGATCACGTCATACAGCGCTTCGGCGGTGTAGCCCGGAACCTGCTTGTGGTAGTAGTTCTGGATGTGGCCTTCGCCTACACGCCACAGGGCGCCACGACCGTCGTAATGGTCGGCCAGGGCTACTTCCCAGGTGTCTTCGTCGAAGTACATGTGACGGGTGGCGTAGATGTGGCGCTCGCCCGCTTTCAGCGTGGCAACCACTTCCCAGACGCGGTGCAGCTCGTAGCGGGTCAGGTCCTGGTTGATGTGGCCAGCCTTGAGGATGTCGCCGTACTTCAGGCTCGGCGAGTCCAGCTTGTAGCTGTTGTACGGGATGTACATTTCCTTCTTGCCCACCAGCTTCCAGTCATAGCGATCCGGTGCACCGTTGAACATGTCGTAGTTGTCCGAGGTGGCCAGACCGTCGGCGGCGGTAGCCGGGCCGTCGTAGGCAACCTGTGGAGCACGGCGTACGCGACGCTGGCCGGCGTTGTAGAGCCAGGCCATGCGCGGTTCCTTGACCTGGTCGATGGTCTCGTGGACCAGCAGGACGTTACCAGCCAGGCGCGACGGGGCCGTCACGCGCTGGATGAAATAGAACAGGATGTTGGCCGCCTTGGCCTTGTCCTGGTCCGCCAGGTTGCCCGGGTAGGACACCTCGTCCTCGAAGTTCACCACGCTGAAGTCGCCACCGACCTGCGGTTGCACGCGGGTCATCAGGCGCTTGATGTTACCGCCGCGGTAACGGGTGGTGTGGTTCCACACCACCTCGACGCCGCTCTTGGGGATCGGGAAGGCGTAGTAGCGGCTGTCGGAGAAACCAGACAGGCCGTTGCCGCCGTCCAGGCCTTCGGTGTTCAGCGCACTGGTCTTGGCCGCGGCGTAGATTTCATCCGGCAGCGCTGCGGTACGGTGGGTCGGGTATACCGGGATCTTGTAGGTATCCGGGTAGCGCTTGAACATCGCCAGCTGACCTTCGGACAGCTTGTCCTTGTACTGCTCGGCGTTGCTCGCGGTGATGGTGAACAGCGGCTTCTCGCTGGCGAACGGGTCGGCCAGGAAGCCTTTGCCGTCCACGGCGCCGGCGGTGGTCGGCAGGCCGCCGGTCCACTCCGGGATGCTGCCGTCGGCATTGCCGGCTTTTTCCGCGCCGATCGGGGTCAGGGTGGTGCCCAGCTTGGCGGCTTCTTCCGGGCTGACCTTGGCCATGACGCTGGTGGCCAGCAGACTCAGCGCCAGGGCGCCGGTCTGCATCAGGGTTTTGCTAGCGATCATCTAGGTATCCTCGTTCTTATTCTGTGCTTAGAAGTTCATGCCAACGCTGAGGGCAAGGAAGTCGCGGTCGGTCTGGGTGTTGTAATCGCCGTCGAAGAAGTTGGTATAGCTCAAGCTCGCGGTGTAGGTGTTCAGGTACTCGGCATCCACGCCGATACTGGCTGCCTTGGAGCCTTCGTTAAACACCGGGCCGTAGCCGTCGACATCGTGGGAGAAGGCGACGTTGGGCTTCAGGTTGACCCCGGCGAACACGTCGTTGTAGTCCCAGATGGCGCGGGCGCGGTAGCCCCAGGACGTGTTGGTGTAGAAGCCGTGGGTGCCGTACTCGTCGCGCGAGGCATTGTTGGCAGCAGTGCTGCCGTGCGGCGAGCCGTAGATCGAGTCGCGGCCGTAGGCCACTTCGTCACGGCTTTCCAGACCACCGATGGAGGTCACGCCAAACTCGCCCACCAGGGTCAGACGCTCGGCGCCCATGACCTGATCGAGGAAGTGGGTGAAGGTGGTCTGCGCCTGGGTCACTTCCTTGCGGAGGTAGCCGTGGCTGATGGCATTGGCTTGCCCCAGGGCGCCAGCGAAACCGCCAGTGGCCAGGCCGCCGGCTACGGTGGTGGCGAGTTTGGCGGTCATGTCGGTGCCGTTGATGCTCAGCGGCATGTTCGGACGGTAGCTGATTTCACCGCTCCAGGCCGTGCCGGTGGGCAGGGTGGTGGAGAAGCTCAGGCCGTACAGACGGATATCTTCCGGGTATTCCAGGAAGTAACTGCCGCGCCCCAGCAGGATCGGCTGTGCCAGTGCACCACCGGCCAGGGTGAAGGCAGTGGTGATGTCCGCCGCACTGGCGTTCTGGAAGCTCACGTTGGGCGTACGGCTGTGGTAGTTCATGAAGTAGGCACCGTATTCGGTGCTGTCGCCCAGCCAACGCAGAGCGGTACCCCACTGGCCATCGTCCCGCGCATCACGGTCGCCGCCACGCTGTACCAACAGGCCTTCTTCCTCGATCTGCACGCCCAGGGCCGACGCGAGGCCCTGGTAAGGCATCAGATTGGCAACGGTGGCCGCATCGAGAATATTGAAGTTGTCATCGCAACCGTCGGCGGCTACGTCGGCGCTGGAGAAGAAGGTGCCGCAGTTGTCCAGTACGGTCTGGTCCCATTCCAGCTGGTAGAAGGCTTCTGCCGAGAGCTGGTCGGTGATGGACTGCGACATGTAGAACATGTTGACCGGAATCAGGCCTTCCTTGATCTCCGCGCCTGGGCGGCGGAACGCGGAGACGTCGACCGGGTTGATCGAGTTGATGCTGTTACCGATGAAGGTACTCTCACCCCAGCTCACGACCTGCTTGCCGATACGCGCGCTACCCGGCATCTCGGCGATGTTGTAGTTGTGGTAGAGGAAGGCGTCGAGGATCTGCGCGCCGGAGGCCTGCGAGCCTTCCTTGCGGTTGTGGTCGTCGATGTCCTTGAACTCGCGGCTCTCGTCCTTCAGTTCGAAGTCGTACCAGTACTTGCCACGGACGAAGATGCCGGTGTCGCCGTACTTCAGTTCGAGGTCGTGGATGCCTTTGAAGATCTTCGAGAAGGTCTTGTCCTTCTTGAAGTTCAGGTGGCCGTCATCACCGGTCTGGGTGAAGCCGGTGCCGCCGTTGGCGGAACCAATCAGGTCCTTGTCCGGCGAGGCGGTGGACCAGCTCGAACCAATCGACAGCGACGAATCCAGCTGCCCTTCGATCTCCCCGATATTGAAATTGACAGCCTGCGCTTGCGAGACACAGCCCAGTGCGATGGCGGCAGCCAAGGCATGGCGTTGGAAGCGGGCATTTCTTGTTTTTGTTGTCATGCAACTTGTCCCCTGATGGGTTTTGATCGGCGACCAAAGCTAATCAATCCCCCCAGGCGGGGTAACGGACAAAGTAGTGATATTGAAAGTCATCACTAAGAGTGAGTTTTTTTGCCCTCTGGCGATTCTCCCGGCACCCTCTGCAGCCGGCGCCCGCAACGGATGACACGCACCCGGCAAACGCCCTGCGGCAATCGCCGGAGCCGCCAGACAGCGCTGCAGAGCGCTGTGGGCAGGGCAAATCACTACTAGTCAGTATTGGTCGCGGGGAGCTGAAAACCTAAGGTGCCGGGCAGTTGCAATTCGCTTAGCCACAACCTGAAGGTGACTCATGCTTTCTTCCCGTACACGCCGCTCCGTTGCCCTGACGGCCGCCCTGTCATTGCTGGCCCTCTCGGTGCACGCCCAGCCGGCCGCTTCCAAGCCCGCCACCGCCACCACCCGCGCCGCCAATGCGGCGGTGCTTGAGGCACTGCCATTCGCCGACAAACAGGACTTCGAAGACGCCCAGCGCGGCCTGATCGCCCAGCCCAAAGAGCTGACCATCCGCGATGCCAACGGCAAGGTGGTGTGGGACCTGGAGTCCTATAAGCAGTACATCGGTCTCGACCAGGCCGCGCCGGACACGGTCAACCCGAGCCTGTGGCGCATCGCCCAGCTGAACATGCAGCACGGCCTGTTCAAGGTCACCGAGCGGATCTACCAGGTACGCGGCTACGACATTTCCAACATCACCTTCATCGAAGGCGACAGCGGCTGGATCGTCATCGACCCGCTGCTCTCGGTGGAAACCGCCAAGGCCGCCTTCGCCCTGGTCACCGAGCACCTGGGCAAGAAGCCGGTGGTCGCGGTGATCTACAGCCACTCCCATGCCGACCACTTCGGCGGCGTGCGCGGCATCATCGACGAGGCCGACGTCAAGGCCGGCAAGGTCCGGGTAATCAGCCCGCCGGAATTCAGTGAGCACGCCATCAGCGAGAACGTCATCGCCGGTAACGCCATGTCCCGCCGTGCCGTGTACATGTACGGCGCCATGCTGCCGCGCTCGGCCCAGGGCGGCGTCTCCTCCGGGCTGGGGCAGACCATTTCCGCCGGCCAGGTGAGCATGATCGAGCCCACCGAAGTGGTCAGCAAGACCGGCCGCGAACTGACCGTCGATGGCGTGAAGATGGTGTTCCAGCTGACCCCGGGCTCGGAAGCACCCACCGAGATGAACACCTACTTCCCGCAGTTCAAGGCACTGTGGATGGCCGAAAACGTCACCCGCCACATGCACAACATCTACACCCTGCGTGGCGCCGAAGTACGGGATGCGCTGCAGTGGTCCAAGTTCATCCAGCAAAGCCAGGAGCTGTATGGCGACAAGGTCGACGTCGAGTTCCAGAGCCACCACTGGCCGACCTGGGGCCAGGCGCGCATCGCCAACCTCCTCAGTAAGCAACGTGACATGTACAAGTACATCCACGACCAAACCGTGCGCCTGATGAACGAAGGCCTCAACGGCGAGGAAATTGCCGAGACCATCAAGCTGCCACCGGAGCTGGACCAGGCCTGGTTCAACCGCGGCTACTACGGCACCCTCAAGCACAACGCCAAGGCCGTGTACCAGCGCTACATGGGCTGGTACGACGCCAACCCGGCCAACCTGGACAAACTGCCGCCAGAAGCGGCCGCCAAGAAATACGTGGAATACATGGGCGGGAGCGCCTCGCTGCTGAGCAAGGCGCGCGCCGACTTCGCCAAGGGTGAATACCGCTGGGTGGCCGAAGCCCTCAAACATGCGGTGTTCGCCGAACCGGGCAACGTCGAGGCGAAGAACCTGCTGGCCGACACCTATGAGCAGCTGGGCTACCAGGCCGAGTCCGGCCCGTGGCGCTCGGTGTACCTGCAAGGTGCCTTCGAGTTGCGCAACGGCCTGCCGCAAGGTCCCGGGATGAAAACCGCCAGCGCCGACATGATCCGCGCCATGCAGCCGGAAACCCTGTTCGACTACCTCGCCGTCCGCCTCAACGGCCCCAAGGCTGCTGGCAAGAAGATCAGCATCAACCTGGATCTGACTGACCTGCACAAGCAGTACGTGCTGAGCCTGGAGAACGGCGTGCTCAACTATGCCAACAGCATGAGCCCGCAGGCCGACGCCACCCTGACCCTGAAGATGAGCAGCCTGATTGCCATGCAGATGGGCCAGGGCAGCCTGAAGGACAAGATCGCCTCCGGCGAGATCAAGCTCGACGGCCGCCAGGAAGCCGTACCCGAGCTGCTGGGGCTGATGGACAACTTCAACTTCTGGTTCAACATCGTCACGCCATAACGGCAGACGCTACGACGCCCATCCCCTCGGGATGGGCGTGATTCTCCCCCGCCGGACCTTCAGCTCGGCAGATCAAATACCTGCGCCAGATGGGCCTGATAACGGGTGACATCCGCCTCGATCGCCGGCCGCTTCATCACATCCACACACAAGAACGTCGGCAGCCCGCTCATGCCGAGGAACTGGTTGGCCTTGTGGAATGGCAGGTAGACCGCATCCACACCCGCCCCGCCAAAGAAGTCCGTCGGATCGTCGAAGGCCTGCTGCGGTGCGTTCCAGGTCAGCGACAGCATGTACTGCTTGCCCTGCAGCAAACCGCCGCTGCCGTATTTTTGCGACGCGTCGGAACGGGTACGGCCATCGTTGGCGTACAGCGATCCATGCCCGGCGGTGAACACTTCGTCGACGTACTTCTTCACGGTCCAGGGCGCGCCCATCCACCAACCCGGCATCTGATAGATGATCACATCGGCCCAGAGGAACTTGGCCACCTCTTCATCGATGTCGTAACCGGCATCGATCTGGGTGGTCTTGAACTCAACCCCGGCACGATCAAGGAGGCTGGCGGCCGCGTCATGCAGGGTCGCGTTGTAGCGACCATCGGAGTGGGCGAACTGTTTACCACCGTTGAGCAGCAGGACTTTCTTCATGGCTAGGGCCTCGGCAAGGTTTCGATGGCCGGCAGACTACCGGCCACGCCCCTGCGGAAAAACCCTGCGCCAGGCAAAGCATACTTGCGGATAAGTCACGAATAGATCATCAACTATTGCGATAAGGTTTACCCACTTCCTACCAGCCAGTGGATAAACCCCATGAGCGAGTTACACGGCTTCATCCTGCACGCCCACGTCAAAGCGGAAAAAGCCGACGAGTTCGCCGCGCTGTTCGGCGCCTACGTCGAACCCAGCCGCGCCGAGGCCGGCTGCATCGAATACCACATGCTGCGCGACCGCGAAGACCCGAACCTGTTCGTGTTCTTCGAGGTGTGGCAGTCGCGCGAACACCTGGACATCCACTCCGCCCTGCCGCACATGCGCCGCTTCCATGCACAGCGCATGGACTACCTGACCCGCGACTTCGAGATCCGCCCGATCGAGATGCTCAGCCAGTCTTCGGCGCAGCGCGACTGAAGGCAGGCCTATTCGTAGGCCACCTCCCCGTCGTCCTCGCGAATGCGGGGACCCAGAAAGGTTGCAGGCAGCGCGTAGAGACGGGAGACGCGGAGTTGCCGGCTACTGGATCCCCGCATTCGCGAGGATGACGGGCTGGGAATATTCAGTGTCGATCTATCAAGGATGAAGCGGCCTGTCTGTGCGCCTTGGTGGATAAGCGCAGCGTTATCCACCCTACCCGGCTCCCAACCCCCGTCGTTCCCGCGCAGGCGGGAACCCAGTGGCCGGCAACCCGGCGCTTTCCTGTATCTGCCCACGGCCTCAAGCCTTTCTGGTTGATCCCCCTTCGGGCCAGCGCAAGCGCTGTTCAGTGATGGAGCCGCTGTCCCGCCTTCGCGGGGATGACGGGGGTTTATCAGGCCGGCACGGTGCGGGTCAGCTGTTCCAGCAGTTCCAGGTCGGTGTTCATCCCCGAGGTCTCGCGGATGCGTGCGAGGATCTCGCGCTTGAGGCTGAGAAATTCCGCCGAGAGCTTCATGTCCTGGTTGCGTTCGGCCGGCAGCGGTACGTCGTAGATGGTGTCGATGCGTCCTGGGCGCGGCGCCATCAGCACCACGCGGCCGCCGAGGTAGATCGCCTCTTCCACGTCGTGGGTGACGAACAAAATCGTGCTCTTCTCCAGCCGGTGCACATGGCGGATCAGGTCGTGCATCACCTCGCGGGTCTGCGCATCGAGGGCGCCGAAGGGTTCATCCATCAGCAGGATTTCCGGTTTTGGCATCAGTGCGCGGGCAATCGCCACGCGTTGCTGCATGCCGCCGGAGAGCTGGTTGGGGTAGGCCTTGGCGAAGGCCGACAGGCCCATCAGGGTCAGCAGGGCATCGGCGCGGCCGCTGGCGACTTCGACGTCGGCATCGCTGCGCACGGTGTCGGACACCACCTTGAGCTGGCGGCAGAACTTGATGTTCTCCATCACCCGCAGCCAGGGGTACAGGCTGTAGTGCTGGAAGACCATGGCGCGGTCGATGCCGGGGCCGTTGACCGCGCGGCCGTCGACGAGGATTTCGCCGACGCTGTGCTGTTCCAGGCCGCCGACCGAGCGCAGCAGGGTCGACTTGCCGCAGCCGGAGGCGCCGACGAAGGTGATGAATTCGTTGGCCTGGATGTCCAGGCTGACGTCCTGCAGGGCCTGCACGCTGCGGCCCTGGCTGTTGAACACTTTGCCAACGTGGCGGATCTGGATCTTGCTGTCAGTCATGGCGCTTACCTCTTCATCCAGGGAAAGGCCACGCGGCCGAGCCAGCGGAACGCCTGGTCGGTGAGCAAGCCGATGACGCCGATCAGCATGATGCCGGCGAATATCTTGTCGGTGTGCATGTAGCGCTGGGCCTTGAGGATGGCGTAGCCGAGGCCCGAGTTGGCGGCCACCAGTTCGGCCACCACCAGGTAGGTCCAGGCCCAGCCGCAGGTGATGCGCAAGGTGTCTAGCAGCGCCGGGCGGGACGATGGCAGGATCACCAGTTTGACGATCTCGCTGCGCGAGGCGCCCATGGTCTGCGCCGCCTCGATCTGCGCCATGGGCACGCGGCGCACGTCCTCGGCGACCATCAGCACCATCTGGAAGAAGGTGCCGATGAAGATGATGAGGATCTTCGAGCCTTCGTCGATGCCGACCCAGAGCATGATCAGCGGAATGAAGACCACCGCCGGCATGTAGCGGATGAAGTCGGTGAGCGGTTCGAGAAACGCCTGCACCGGCCGGTAGGTGCCGATGTACAGGCCGATCGGCAGGGCGATCAGCGCCGAGGCGGCGAAGCCGGCCATGACTCGGTAGACGCTGATGCCGATGTCGGCGAGCAGGCCTTCTTCCGTCCACCAGCGGCCGACCCGCGCCAGCACCGCGTCCGGGCCGGGCATGAACATCGGGTTGCTCAGGCCCAGCGCGGCGCAGGCCCACCAGACCAGCAGCGGCAGCAGCAGGCCGGCGCCAGCCAGGCCCCAGATGGCGCCGCGCGGCAGTTCGCCACGGATCACCCACCAGCTGGGGCGGGCAGGACGCACCGCTGTACGCGGCGATGGAACGGGTTGATAGGCAGTCATGACCTGCTCTCCTGATACCGGGGTAAGCGGCTGTTCTGGGTCGGGGCGAATAGAGGGTTCAGTCGGCATCGGCCAATCTCCTGCGCAGCCCGACATCGCGGGCGTGGGCCTGGTCGTACATGGCGCGGTAGTAGGGCATCAGTTGCTGGGCATGGGCCTCGGTGTCGGCATGCTGGCTCTGCAGTAGCTGCCCCAGCTCGCGGATCTCGCGGCGGATGGCCTTCACATCCAGCCCCGGAAAGTCGCCGTCGGCATACACCACCCGGCCATTGACCAGGGTGTAGCGCACCGAGCTGCCGTCCTCGCAATAGATCAGTTGGCGCACCAGGTCGTTGAGCGGGGTGAAGGCCCAGGTGTCCATGTCGAGCAGGATCACATCGGCGCAGGCGCCGACCTTGAGCTGGCCGAGCTGGCCGTCCATGCGCAGCGAGCAGGCGCCGCCGCGGGTCATGCTTTGCAGGATCTCACCGGCCTGTGGCCACTGGTTGAAATCCGCGGTGTGCAGGTTATGGATCAGCGCCGCCGTCTTGCCGGCGAACCACAGGTTGGCGGTGTCGTCGGAACACAGCTCGTCGGTGCCCAGGGCGATGGTCACCCCGGCCTCGCGCAGCTTGCGAAACGGCATCACCCCGCTGCCCAGGCGCAGGTTGCACACCGGGTTGTGCGCCACCACGCAGCCGGAGGCGGCCAGCAGGGCGATGTCCTGATCGTCGACCCAGATGCTGTGGATGATCTGGCAACGCTCATCCAGCACGCCGCGCTGCTGCAGCAACTGCACCAGCGACTGGCCGTACTTCTCCTCGCCCAGCACGCGCTGCAGCTTGGTTTCCAGCACATGAATATTGAACGGCAGGTCCAGCCGCCGGCTCAGCTCGCCAAGCGCCTGCAGGTATTCGGGCGTGACCCGCTGCGGCGCCGAGCAGGACACCGCAGCCGCCAGGCGCCCATCCTCGGCACCGTGCCAGCGGCTGATCAGGTGGTCGTACATGGCCAGCAACTGCGCATCGGTCTGCCGTGGCGCGGCGCGCATCTGCTCACGCAGGGGCTCGGGCAGCAGGTCATGCAGGAAGGGGTATTTGTCGTACTCGACGACGTTCGGCTGGTCGATCGCCACCGTGGCGCGAATGCCGGCATCGCGATAGGCCTGCATCAACGTATCCAGGCTCTGCTCGGTCACCAGCGGCACGTGGTAGGCGTCGTCGTGCACGGCGGTAATGCCGCGCTGCAGCATTTCCAGGGCAGCCAGCAGGGTACGCAGATACGCCATGCGTTCGGCCCCACCCTCTGCGGCCAGCGGCGGTACTTCATAGAGCATGAAGACTTCCAGCGGCAGGCTATCGAGCTGGCCCTTGAGGAAGTTGCCGGGGGAATGGAAGTGCGCGTTGATCAGCCCCGGCATCGCCAGCAGGCCCTTGCCTTCGATCACCTGCGCACCGGCCGGTACCTGGGCATCCAGCACCGGGCCGATAGCGGCGATACGCCCATCGAGGATCAGCAGATCAGCCTCGTCATAACGGCGGTCATCGTCATCCAGGCATAACAGCCGGGCCTGGCGGATATGGATTGCACGTGCTGCAGGCATTGGGGCTCTCTCGGCTAAGCGTTGCGCAGTAGCGGAGTCATCGCAAAACCCAGGCCAATCCTTGTCTACCCGTCTTCGATTCAGCGCCAGCCCCTGCGCCACCGGCATTTCACTGGAAAAACTGGCCAGGAATATCGTTAACAATCATCAAAATAAATTGTTAACGATTGCACCAAGATGGTTAGCAATGCTCCGCTTTGGATCGCAACGCACAGCGCGTCGGCGCCAGCCAAAGAACCCAACAAGAACCCTAACAACATGATTTAAATAAACATTTAATCGATAGACGAAAGTTGGCCCGCTCCCTGCTCTAGCCCTGACATGAACCATCAGGCCGAGTGCCCCGCATGCGAATCCAGCTGATCAACCCCAACACCACCCGCGCCTTCACCGAACGCCTGCAACACAGCGCCCAATTGATCGCCGCCGCCGGCACCGAGGTGTTCGCCACCCAGCCTCGGCTCGGCACCCCCTCGGTGGAAAGCCATGTCGATGAAGCCTGGGCCAGCCTCGGCGTGATCGCCCAGGTGCAGGACGGCGAAGCCAACGGCGTGGATGCCTATGTGGTGGCCTGCTTCGGTGATACCGGCGTGGCCGCCGCCCGCGAAGTCGCCCGCGGGCCGGTGATCGGCATGACTGAAGCGGCGCTGTTCAGCGCCTGCCTGCTGGGCGCCAGCTTCAGCATCATCACCCTGCCGCCGCGCACCCTTATCCACGCCCGCCGCGTACTCAATGAATGTGGCCTGCAGCACCGCTGCGCCGGCCTGCGCGCCATCGATGTACAGGTCGACGACTGCCAGGAAGAAGACAACGCGGCGCTCTACCAGGCGCTGCTCGACGAGGCCCATGCGGCCCTGGCGCACGACCGCTGCGAGGTGCTGATCCTCGGCTGCGCCGGGCTCAGCGAGATGGTCGAACCGCTGCAGCAGGCCCTCGGCATTCCGGTCATCGATGGTGTCTGCGCCGCGCTGAAGATGGCCGAAGGCCTGGTCGCCATGGGCCTGAAAACCAGCAAGCACAGCAGCTTCGATTTTCCACCGCGCGACCTGCGCGCCCAGTGGCCCGGCCTGTAAGTGGCCGTTCCCCTCTCATTACCGGAGCCGTCCATGCTCAGCAGCCACAACCGCTACCCCTACACCCCGATCACCGCGGCCAACCCGCGCTGCTGGCCGAACGGCGCACGCCTGGCGGTTTACTTCGTGATGGGCGTCGAGGAATACAACTTCGGCCCCGGCCTGACCGAGAACCTGATGAGCGGCATGGCCTACCCGGACTACGCCAACACCTCCTGGCGCGACTACGGCAACCGCGTCGGCGCGCTGCGCCTGCAACAGCGTTTTGCCGAGCATGAGGTGCCGCTGTCGGTGCTGCTCAACACCGCGGTCTATGACCATGCACCGGGCCTGGTGGAACAGCTCAGCGCGGCCGGCTGCGAGCTGATCGGCCATGGCCTGAGCAATTCCGACTCGCTGGCCGGGCGTGCCCGCGAGGATGAACGCCAATACCTCGCCAGCGTCAGCCAGCGCATCCAGCAGGCCACCGGCAAAGCACCGCTGGGCTGGTCCAGCCCCTGGCTGAGCCAGACCGAAAACACCGTCGACCTGCTGGCCGAAACTGGCTACGGCTATGTGCTGGACCTGGGCATGGACGACCGCCCGGTGTGGCTCAACAGCAGCCACGGGCGCTTCCTGCACATCCCCTACGCACTGGAGCTGAACGACAGCTCGACCATCATCGGCCGCCAGGCCAGCGCCAGCGACTTTCGCCAGATGATCACCGACCAGTTCGACGAGCTGCTCAACGCCGCGAGCGACCAGCCGCTGGTGATGTCGGTGGTGATTCACTCCTTCATCAGCGGCCAGCCATTCCGCCTGCGTCAGTTGACCCAGGCGCTGCAGCACATCTGCGCGCAGCGCGAGCAGATCTGGCTGACCACCCCCGACCAGATCTACCACAGCGTGCAGGCCGACCCCGGCCTGGCCGTCTAACCCGGAACCGAGCGAGCAGACCCATATGGCCAGCCCCGCCAACAAAGCCAAGACCGCCGCCAAGACCGTCAACCCGGACAGCGAGCGCATGTACCAGGACATCTACCGCGCCATCAGCGAGCAGCGCCTGCTGCCCGGCACCAAGCTCAGTGAAGAGCAACTGGCGGAAGCCTTTGGCGCCAGCCGTGGATCCACGCGCCTGGCCCTGCAGGCACTGGCCCGAGACAAGGTGGTGACCCTGGAACCCAACCGGGGCGCCTTCGTCGCCAAGCCGTCGCCACGCGAAGCCCGCGACGTGTTCGAGGCCCGCAAAATCATCGAAGTGGCCCTGGCCGCCGAAGTGGTGCAACGCATCGACGCCGCCGGCATCAGCCTTCTGCGCGAGCATGTGAAGAAGGAAACCCACGCCGAGGAGGGCGACGACCGCACCGCCGAGCTGCGCACCTCCCACGACTTCCATGTGCTGCTGGCCGAGTTGTACGGCAACCCGATCCTGCATGAGCTGCTGCGCGACCTGATGGCCCGCTCGGCGCTGGTCACGGCGATCTACGAGCGCCCGCACAGCGAGGTCTGCTCGCACTCCTGTCACGCCGACCTGGTTGACCTGCTCGAAGGCGACAAGACCCGGTTCGCCCAGGCCATGTTGCGCCATATCGAAGAGCTGGAAGCGCAGTTGCTGCTGATCGAACCCAAACCTGAACAGGTTGACCTGAAAGACCTGTTTGCCCCCACGCAATAGAAGAAAAAAACCTGAACCCAACCCGCACTGACCCTCATACACGTACAGGAGCTTCATCATGACTTCAGTCTTTACCGCTAGCTCGTTGCGCAAGACCCTTCTCGGCGTGAGCCTGGCCACCGCCGCTGGCGTGCTGTCGTTAAGTGCCCAGGCTATGGAAACGATGAAAATCGGCACCGTGGTGTGGGTCGGCCAGGCGCCCTTCTACATTGCTGACAAGCTCGACCTGTACAAGGCCCATGGGCTCAAGGTGGAACTGCAATTCTTCAACGACCCGACCATGGTGCCGCCGGCAATGATGAGTGGTGCGCTGGATGGCGGCACCCTGACCTATGACCAGGTGGTGGCGTCGGTGGCCAAGGGTATTCCGCAACGCGCAGTGTTGCCGATCGACTTCTCCAACGGTGGCGATGCCATAGTCGCGGAGAAATCCATCACCTCGGTGCAGGACTTCAAGGGCAAGAAGGTCGGTTTCAGCCCGCTGTCGACCACCGATTTCCTGCTCGCCTACGCCCTGAAAAGCCACGGTATGAGCAGCAAGGACATCATCTCGGTAAACCTCAGCCCCGAGGCCATCCCCAGCGCCATGGCCTCCGGCAGCCTGCCGATCGGCGTGACCTACGAGCCCAACGTGTCGCAGACCGTGAACATGCCGGGCGACAAGTACCATGTGGTGTATTCGTCCAAGGATGCGCCGGGGCTGATTACCGACGTGCTGGCCTTCGAAGAAGGCGTCATCGCCAAACGCCCCGAGGCGATCAAGGCGCTGCTCAAAGGCTACCTGGACGGCCTGGCCTATATGCAGAGCCATCCGGACGAGTCGGCGCAGATCATCGCCAAGGTGCTCGGCGTCACCCCGGCCGAAGCCAAGGAGCAACTGTCCGGCGTGTACAACATCCCGCTGCATGAGATGGGCAAGAACTTCGAGAAGTCCGACGCCACCACGTCGTTCTACGGCAGCGGCGCGGTGATTGCCGACCTGCTCAAGGCCAACGGGCAGATCCCGGTGATTCCAGACTTCGCCGACACCTTCGATGCGCAGTTCGTCGAGGCCCTGAGCCAGTAAGCCAACTGCGGGCCATGCCCTTGCGGCATGGCCCGTCAGCGCAGGCTATTCGCCTTCCTGAGCGGCCTTGAGGCTCTCGTAGGCTGGCGCGGCGTAGATCCCCACCGCCACTGCCAGCTCCACCACCCGCGCCAGGTCACTGGTGTAGACGAGCACGCACTGCAGCTCGTCATCCAGCGGCTCGCTGAGGTCCACCAGCACATAGCCGCCCTTCTCCTTGTACATACTGGAAAGCTGCACCTGGATGCGGTTCAGCGCCTTCAGCGGCTCGACCTTGGCCAGCTGCTTGGGCTTGATGTTGAAGGTCACGTCCGGGCCGAAGGATTCGATGATGCTCTGCAACAGTTCTTCGTAGCTGTCGGCCAGTAGCAGCACGGTTTCCGGCAGGCTGCCGACCACCACCCATTCGCCCAGAGGGATCGGGAAGCTGTCGTCGTAGTTGATGTCGGGGTTGGCGGCGAGGAACGCCTGCGGGTCGGCGTAGGCCTGATCGGCCTCGTCGGCGATGCGGGCGATCTCCTCGTCGGTCATGCAGCCGGAGCTGATCAGGGTAATGAGTTCGAGGAGCTGGGCTTTCATCGGGCAGACCTGACGCGCAGTTGGAAAGGCGCACAGGATACGCCGCTACCCGCCGTGGTGCACCGCCAGCTCGGTGAACTGCACCTCGCCAACCTCATCGGCACTGCCGTCATCGTCCTGCACATAGGCGCCGGCCTTGAAGTAGAAGGCCACATCGCGCCAAGCCGGGTCGGCGGCATAGAAGTCATGGCTGAAGCGCTCGCCGTTGGCCTCGACGCTGAGCACGCCGTCGCGCACCTCGATGCTGTAGGAGAACAGGTCGTTGTTCACCGGCACCGAGAAGGTGTGGCTGAGGTCTTCGTTGTCGCCCTTGGGATGCTGCTTGATCAGCGCCCGCAGCTTGCCCTTCTGCCACTGCAGCTTGACCAGCGGACGCGCGTCGAAACCGTGGATCTGCCCGACGATGATCTTTTCCGTACTCGGCGCCTGCATCACTCGGCAACTGGCCTTGAGCTGGTGGAAGCCGCTGCCCGACCAGTTGCGGTTGTCGTCCGCCGGGTCGAGCACTTCACGCAGCTCCGAGCGCGGGTAATCGGAATTCTTGGTAGTGCCGGCACCGGCCGGGGCGATGAACACCATGGCGCCGCTTTCGCTCAGGTGGAAGTAGCGCGAGGCATAGCCCGCTTCGAGTTTCTCGGCGCGCACTTCGCTGGCCTGGTCATCCGGCAAGGTCAGTTTCCAGTGCGAAAGGTCGTAGTTGCTGCCCGGCGCGGCGTAGTCGCGCTGGGGTTCCTGATCCTTGCCACAGCCGCCGAGCACCAGCAGGCCGAGGCTCAGGCAAATGAAGGGTCTACGCATGCTGTTCTCCCTGATCCACTGCGCTTCAGCGCAACGGCGGGCAACCACCCGCCTGGCAACTCCAGCGTTCTTAGAACCTGTCTACGAACTTCTGAATTAGAGCCAGACAAGGAAAGAACGGCCGAGGACGCGCAGTTTACGAGCTGTAAATGAGCAGTCCGAGGCCGTTTTTAACGCCGTATGGCCGACAGTCAGGAGATCGCAGATAGGTTCTTATGCAACGCAAGACTGCACAGGGCAAGTGAAAGTACCGAGACAGAGGGGTTCAGGGACAAACGGTCGCCCCCCCTGTAGGAGCGGTGGGCAGACTGGGCTGCATGACTATAGGGCGGGTGCAACCCGCGTCGCCGGCAACGCGGGCTGCACCCGCCCTACGGGCTGTTAGCGCAACTTTTCCATCATCTGGTAGTACCACATGCCGGCGGCCAGCATCGGGTTGCCGAAGATGTCGCCCATCGGCACCTTGATGTGCTTGCACGCGGCGAAGGTGTCGTAGTGGCCGAGGGTGCCGGTCAGGGCGTTGGCCATGATCTCGCCCATGATGTGGGTGGTGGCGATGCCGTGGCCGGAGTAGCCCTGGCAGTACCAGACGTTGTCCGACAGCTTGCCCAGTTGCGGGATGCGGTTGACCACGATGCCCATGGCGCAGCTCCACTGGAAGTCGATCTGCACGCCCTTGAGCTGCGGGAAGGTGCGCTCGATGCACGGCAGCAGTTCACCGGCGATATCCCGCGAGTCGCGCCCGGAGTAGTTGGCGCCGCCACCGAACAGCAGGCGGCCGTCGGCGGTCATGCGGTAGTAGTCGAGGACAAAACGGCAGTCGTACACGGCCAGGTCCTGCGGGTTGAGCTGCTTGGCCAGCTCGCCCAACGGCTTGGTGGTGACGATGCCGCCCATGGCCGGGAAGATCTTGCCCTTGAGCTTTTTCGGCTCGAGCTTGTGGTAGACGTCGCCAGCCAGCAGCACCTGCTTGGCGTCGATGCGGCCGTGGGCGGTGATCACCGCAGGATTGGCGCCGTGGACGATTTCCAGCACTTCGGAGTGTTCGAAGATCAGCGCGCCCAGGCTTTCTGCGGCCTTGGCCTCGCCGATGCACAGGTTGAGCGGGTGCAGGTGCATGTTGCGGGTGTTCTTCACCGCGCCCAGGTACAGCTCGCTGCCCAGGTGCTGGCGCATGTCGTCTCGGTCGAGCAGGCTGACCTGGTCGCCCATGCCGCGGCGCTGGGCCTCCTCGTAGGCGCTTTTCAGCTCGTCCATGTGGCTGGGCTTCATCGCCGCATGCAGGTGGCCGTGCTTGAGGTCGCACTGGATGCCGTACTTCTCCACGCGGTTCTTGATGATGTCGTGGCCGCGCCAGCGCAGGTGCCAGATGAAGTCGTCGACTTCCTCGCCGATGCTGTTGCGCATCTGTTTGCGCATCGCCTCATCGCCCGACAGGCTGCCGGTGACCTGGCCGCCGTTGCGCCCGGTGGCACCCCAGCCGATCTTGTTGCTTTCGACGATGGCCACCTTGAGACCGCGCTCGGCCAGCTCCACCGCACTGGCGACGCCGGTGAAGCCGCCACCGATGATGACCACGTCGACGCTGACCTGGCCCTGCAGGGTCGGGTAATTGGTCTCTTCATTGAGCGTGGCGCTGTAGTAGGACTTGCAGCGTTCGGCGGCAGCAGTCGCGGGCTGGAGGGCGGCGTTCATCGTGTTTTCCTTGTTTGCATGAGGTGGACGACCGTGGGTCTGCTCCACCGTGAAAGCTGCGGTACAGCTTTACACCGGGTAAATGGCTTCACTAACGGGTCAGGCAGCGGCCAGGACAGCTACTGGGTTCAGCATCCAGCGAAGGGGCGATCCGGTGGGCGTGCGTGGCGGCAATGCCAGAGCGCCCAGAAGGCGAGGATTTCAGGAAGCAGCGGGTTGGCCCGATCGGCGCCGAGGCGGGCCTGGGTCTTGGGCAGACGCAGGCTGAACAGCTGGCGGAAATAACGCATCGGGGCACTCATGGAAGAGGAGACTCGCACGCCGGCTAGCGTTGGTTAAATCGGATTTTTTACATGTTCAGTTATGCACTCGCTAAACAATCCAGGCGCATCCGCGCGGCCTGCTGTTGCCGCGTCAGCCGCAAACAGCGCGGGCGCCGAACTGCCCCGCGCCAGCATGGGTTAGCCTTCGAACCAGTACGGCTGGATTGCCCGGCCCACAAGGAGAGCGCCATGTTCAAGTTCATCAAGACCACCGTCGCCGGGGGGCTGCTGTTTATCCTGCCGCTGGTGCTGATCGCGGTGCTGGTCCAGAAAGCCGTGCACCTGCTGCGCGGCCCGATCCAGAAGCTGCTGCCGATGTTCGGCGACCATGCGGTGGCGGGCGTGACGCTGTTCAGCCTGGTCGCCTTCGTCGCGCTGATCCTGCTGTGCTTTTTCGCCGGGCTGCTGGCCAAGACCGCCCCGGCGCAAACCCTGCGCCACTCGCTGGAAGACAAGGTGCTGAGCAACCTGCCGGGCTATCAGCTGCTGAAAGACGCCACCACACGCCTGACCGGTATGGAGAGCCTCGAGGGCGTCAAAGTCGGCCTGATCGCCGAGGGTGACGGCTGGCGCATTTGCCTGGTGTTCGAAGCCCAGGGCGACTGGCTGACCATCTATATCCCCGATGGCGGCCCGGCCGGCAGTACCGCAGGCGAAGTGCGACTGATGCCCGCCAGCGCAGTACGCGTGACCGACATGCCCTGGCTACCGCTGCTCGGCAGCCTGCGTCGCGGCGGCCGTGGCGCCCTGGAAATGGCCATGCCCTGGCTGGAGAAGGCTTGAGTAGAGGTGGCGCTGAATAACCATGAGAGCGCGCATGAACACATCCACACGCCTGGCCATCTTCACCCTGGACGGCCTGCCAGGGCGAAGCCAGCGTAGTCTGGGGCGATGAAGCCGAGACGATGAAGTGCAAAGCGCGGGCAGCAAAACCCTGAGGCCCGACGCGCACCGAGCAGGCAATAAAAAACCGCCCATACGGGCGGTTTCCTTATGTGGGGTGAGCGAATTCGCGATCAGTCCTTGTCCAGCTCTTCCTGTTTGGCCAGGAAGTCCTCCTGCAGCAAGGCATCGGTGAGGATGACATCGTCGGACGCTTCGAGGCGGCCGGTGGAGACCACGCGGGATTCGAGCCGCCCGGTCAGGTGTTCCAGCGCGTGGCGCATTTTCTCGGCGGCGCCGTCTACGGCGACACCCATGTCGTGGGCTTTGTGGGTAACCGAGATGGCCTGGTGGCCTTTGGGACGCGCCTCGATCTGGCAGCGTTTGTCGTCGGGGCCGGATTTATGGCCGTTTTCATCACTGATATGTACTACCACCCGGCTCAGCCGCTCCTCGAAATGATCCAGCTTGTCCATCACGGCCGAGCTAACCCACTCCTGAAGCCGAGCACTGCCTTCAATCTGATTCGCGTGCACTTGAACTTGCATAAGGCTTCCTCATTTTGCTTGGGGTGTTCGTTCGAGGCGTTGCCGCCATCGAGGTTCAGCACCCCATCTATTACTCCTATCGAAGGCGCCGAGCAAATCCCGAGTGCTTGCCGAATATGTCCTGGCGATGGCAAACCCGCATGCCTAGTCGGCTTCACGTGTATCACGCAGATTGGCCAGCACCCGCTCGGCGTTGACCTGGCACGACATGCCTTCCGGCTTGCCTTCGATGCCGGCGATGATGCTCAGCAAGTGCGCCTTGTTCTGCGCCAGGCGCTGCTGCATGACCTCAATCTCGCCAACCTTGCGCTGCAGGCTGACCAGCAACTCGTCGTGGGGCCAGCCCTGCTGCTCGCTGCTGGGTAGCAGGCGGCGGATTTCTTCCAGGCTGAACCCCGACTGCTGGGCGCCGGTGATGATGTTGAGGATCTGCACCGTCTGCTCCGGGTACTCGCGATAGCCATTGGCCTGACGCTGCGCGGCGATCAGCCCGCTGGCTTCGTAGAAGCGGATGCGCGATGGCGCCAGGCCCGAACGATTGGCCAGCTCACCTATTTTCATTTTTCTCACTCACGGCTATTGACCTTAAAGTTGACTTTAACCTTAGGCTTGCTCCATCTGCTACCCCCGGAGTACGTCATGACTGCCTTCCAACCGCTGCAACTGCCCAACGGCACCACCGTCGCCAACCGCATCGCCAAGGCGGCGATGGAAGAGAACCTGGCCGACGCCAGCCAGGGCCCGTCCGCCGAGCTGCTGCGCCTGTACCAGGCCTGGGCCGAAGGCGGCGCCGGGCTGCTGCTGACCGGCAACGTGATGGTCGACCGCCGCGCCATGACCGGCCCCGGCGGCGTGGTGCTGGAAGACGATCGCCAGCTGGACAAGTTCCGCGAGTGGGCGCGCATCGGCCGTGCCCAGGGCGCGCAGTTCTGGATGCAGATCAACCATCCCGGCCGGCAGATGCAAGCCAACCTCGGCCAGCAGACCGTCGCCCCGTCGGCCGTGGCCCTGGAGCTGGGCGGCCTGTCGAAGATGTTCCCCGTACCCAAGGCGCTCAGCGACGAGGAAATCGGCGGCCTGATCCAGCGCTTCACGCGCACCGCGCAACTGGCCGAACAGGCCGGCTTCACTGGCGTGCAGATCCATGCGGCGCACGGCTATCTGCTCAGCCAGTTCCTCTCGCCGCTGAGCAACAAGCGCACCGACAGCTGGGGCGGCTCACTGGAGAACCGTGCGCGCCTGCTGCTGGAAGTGGTCAAGGCCGTGCGCGCTGCGGTGGCGCCGGGCTTCTGCGTGGCGGTCAAACTCAACTCGGCGGACTTCCAGCGCGGCGGCTTCGATGGTGCCGACGCCAAGCGCGTGGTGCAGATGCTCAACGAGCTTTCGGTCGACCTGGTCGAGCTGTCCGGCGGTAGCTACGAGGCGCCGGCCATGCAGGGCGACGCGCGCGACGGCCGGACCCTGGCGCGCGAGGCCTACTTCCTCGAATTCGCCGGCGAGATCGCCGCAGCGGCGAAGATGCCGGTGATGGTCACCGGCGGTATCCGCCGTCTACCGGTGGTCGAGCAGGTACTGGAAAGTGGCGTGGCCATGGCCGGCATCGCCACCGCCCTGGCCATCGAACCCAACCTGCCGCGCCGCTGGCAGGCGGGTGAGCGGCAGGTCAGCGCCGAGCTGGCGCCAATCCGCTGGAAGCAGAAAGCCCTGGCCTCGCTGGCCTACATGGCCACGGTGAAGTTCCAGATGCGCCGCCTCAGCCGTGGCGACCAGCCCAAGCCAAACGTCTCGCCGCTGCGCGCGCTGCTATCGGAGCAACTGAAGATCGCCCGCCGCACCCGCCTGTACAAGCGCCTGATGGCCGCAGGCTGAGAACCTGCTCAAAGTCTCGCGAGCTAGAGCCCGATTTCAACGCAGCATGGCCGACGCGCAGCAGACTTTGAGCAGGTTCTAGTCCCCCGGCATTACCAGGAGCCGGTGTTGCCCATGGACAGCCACGGCTCCTGGGGCGCCAGCGGTTCGCCGGCCTGCAGCAGCTCGATGGAGATATTGTCTGGCGAGCGCACGAAGGCCATGTGGCCGTCACGCGGCGGGCGGTTGATGGTCACGCCGTGCTCCTGCAGCCGCTGGCACAGCGCGTAGATGTCATCCACCGCATAAGCCAAGTGGCCGAAGTTGCGCGCGCCGCCGTAGTCCTCGCTGTCCCAGTTGTAGGTCAGCTCGACCTGGGCATCCTCGTCGCCCGGCGCGGCCAGGTAGACCAGGGTGAAACGCCCCTGCGGGTATTCGCGCTGCTTGACCACGTTCAGCCCCAGGGCATCGCGGTAGAAACGCAGCGAGGCGTCCAGGTCGCTGACGCGCACCATGGTGTGCAGGTACTTCATCGATTATTCCTCTTGGCTAGTCCCGGGCCTGCAGCTTGTTGATCAGCGTTTTGGCCAGGGCATGGTCGGAAAACGGATTCTGCCCGGTGATCAGCTCGCGATCGACCACTACGTTGGGTTTCCAGGCTTCGGCGTACTGCAGCTCGCCACCGGCCGCGCTCATCGCCTGGCCCGGGTAGTAGCGAATCTTGTCGCCCTTGAGCGAGGACTCGAACTGCACTTCCTCCGGCTCGGAGAAGATGGTCATGCGATAGCCCTGGTAGGTCCAGTCGCGCGCCGCCGGCCGCTCACCGCGCGCCAGCGCCGCCTCGTAGCCCTGTGGATCGGCCTGCGCCGAGAGCAGCGCAATCGGCCCGTGGCAGATGGCGGCGGTCGGCTTGCCAGCCTGGTGGAAATGCTGGAGCAGTGCGCCGACCTGCGGGTTGTTGGCCAGGTCGATCAGCGGCGCATGGCCACCAGGGATCAACAGGCCGCCATATTGATCGAGATCGCCAGCCAGCACCTCCTGCAGCGACAGGCTGTCGTCGATCCCGGCAATGCCAGCCACCACCTTCTGGATGCGCTGCATCTCGGCCGCATCGCCGCCGAAGTACATCGGGTCGAGCGAGGTCTTGTCCATGCTCGGCGCATTGCCCCTGGGCGTTACCAGCACCAGCTCATAGCCGGCCTTGAGCAGCTGGTCAGCCGGCACGCCGAACTCGTTGAGGTAGTAGCCGGTGGGGTATTGCTTGCCGTCCTTGAGTGCCAGCTGGTTCTCGCTGGACAACAGCACCAGCACTCGGCCTTGGCTTTCGCCGGCCAAGGCGGCGCCACTGGCGAGGGTGCCGAGCAGGGCCAGGGTGATCAGGTTGGGCGTCTTCATGGCAATGCCTCCGCGAGCAGATTCAGTGGCAACAGGATTGCTGCCTGGGTGGTGGGCATCTTAGAAGCACCGCTATGATTCGATAATTCGAAAGACTCTATTTCTGGTATCCAAATAGTGAATATCACCAACAAGGACCTCAACCTGCTGCTGGTCTTCCATGTGGTCTACCAGGAACGCAACGCCTCCCTGGCCGCCACGCGCATGGCCCTCAGCCAGCCGGCGCTGAGCCACAAGCTGAACAAGCTGCGCCACGAGTTCGGCGACCCGCTGTTCGTCCGCGCCCCGCGCGGCCTTACCCCGACGCCGCGCGCCCACGAGCTGGCGCCACTAGTGCAGCGCCTGGTGGAGGACATGCAGGCCTTCTACGACCTCTGCGAAGGCCGCGACTTCCTCGCCCGCGCCGAGCGCATCCACCTCTACACCACCGACTACATCGAGCAGACCCTGTTGCCGCGCCTGCTGCCGCACATTCGCGCCCAGGCCCCGGAGCTGGTGCTGATCACCCACAACACCCGTGGCCTGCTGCCCCGCGAGGAACTGGAAAAAGGAACCTGCGACCTGGCCATCGCCGGTTTCTTCGCCAACCTGCCGGACACCTTCCATCAACAGCGCCTGCTCAGCGAAGACTTCGTGGTGCTGGCCGCCCACGACAACCCGCTACTGGCCGACGGCCTCAATCTGGACGCTTTCCTCGCCTGCGAACACCTGCTGACCACCCTCACCGGAGACCTCAACGGCCTGGTCGATCGTGCCCTGGAAGCGCGCGGGCTCACGCGGCGGATCGCCGCCGGGCTGGCCAGCTTCATCGCCCCGACCCGCCTGGTACGCGGCTCGAGCATGTTGCTGACCTGCCTGCGCTCGGTGGCCGAGGAGGCCGTGGCGCGCGACGCCGAACTGCGCCTGCATGCCCTGCCGCTGGAGCTGCCGCGGGTCGAGGTGATGCAGATCTGGCATGAGCGCACCGACGCCGATCGCCTGCGCCGCTGGCTGCGTCAGCAGATCCAGCAGGTGGCAACGGAGCATGCGTCGGCGTAGAGGTACATACGCCGCCCCAGAGCACCCCGCACAATCCCCTGCCGGTTGCCTGCAAGCGCTGACGATGGCAACGTGGACACTCGTCCCACTGCCGACAAGGAAGCCCCATGAACCGTCTACTGCCCGCCGCCGCCCTGCTCGCCAGCGCCCTGCTGGCCGCCTGTGCCAGCGAACCGCAAGCGCCGGAAACCCAGGGTGATGGCACCTGCAACGCCGAAGCCGTACAGAACCTGACCGGCAAGCGGATCACCAGCGAACTGGCCGAAGAAGCACGCGCCAAGGCCGGGGCCAATTTCCTGCGCGTCACCACGCCCAACCAGCCGGTGACCCTGGACTACAACTCGCAGCGGCTGAACATCGACATCGACGATGGCGACAGCATCATTCGCCTGAGCTGCGGCTGACCACTTCGGCGCCGGCTTCAACCAGCCAGCGCCGGCTCGACCCGCATCTCCATCTGCTGCACCAACCCACCGGCCACTAACCCACCAAGCAACTGCATATGCGGCAGTTGCAGGTGACTGTGCAGCGCCTGCTCCGAGCACCACTGCCCACGCAGCTGCCAGCACTGCGGTTGCTGCGCGTCATGCAGCAGCTCACAACCCAGGCAGGTAGCATCCAGCCGCGCACGCAGCAGCAACTCGCCCAGCCGCAGCCCCAGCTCTTCACTGTGGCCAGCGCTCGCCTGGAAGCTGGCCAGGCTGACAATGGCATCGTTCATGGTGATCGCTCCCGGTAGGTTGAAACAGGCCGTGCAGCGGCGGCGCGGCAGGACAGAGCATGCCCGCCAGTGGTTGTTCAGGGGTAATCAGATCCTGCGGATGACTTGCCTGATCCTGTGAAACTCACCAGCGCCATACCGAGCAAAGCCAATAGACAGGCGAAATGCTCTGACACATTTGCGCAAGCCACTGACCCAAACCTGTCATTCACTTGCCCAATCCTGCTCGCTTTACTGCCGCCACAGGATTTGCCGGCGCACCCGGCGTAAGCTCCAGGCCATACCTTGCAGGAGAGTGCCGGCCATGCACCCGAACAGCCCCAGTGATGTCGACAACCCGCAGCGCCGCCAGGACCTGGCCGAGCTGATCGCCCGCCTGACCCCGCAGGAAGGCCTGACCCTGTCGGCCATCGGCCCACTGGCCCTGTTTCGCAGCACCCAGCCGTCGGCCATCACCCACACGCTGTACCAGCCGGCGCTGTGCATCATTGCCCAGGGGCAGAAAGTGGTGCGATTAGAGGACGAGACGTACACCTACGACCCGCTCACCTACCTGGTGGCCAGCGTCGCACTGCCGGTCACCGGCCAGGTCACCGAAGCCTCGCCGCAGCAGCCGTACCTGAGCCTGCGCCTGGATATCGACCCCGGTGAGATCGGCAAGCTGATCGCCGAAGCCGGCCCCATCGGTGTGCCCAGCCTGAGCAGCGGTCGCGGTATCCATGTCGACTGCCTGGACGGCGCCATGCTCGACGCCATCCTGCGCCTGGTGCGCCTGCTCGATACCCCGCGTGACATCGCCATGCTCGCCCCGCTGATCCAGCGCGAAATCCTCTATCGCCTGCTGTGCAGCCCGCAAGGCCAACTGCTGCGCGATATCGCCACCGCCGACAGCCAGGCGCACCGGGTCAACCGCGCCATCGAATGGCTGAACCAGCACTACGACGCGCCGCTGCGCATCGAGGAACTGGCCAGGGTGGCCAACCTCAGTGCCTCCACCCTGCACCACCGCTTCAAGGCCGTCACCGCGATGAGCCCGCTGCAGTACCAGAAACAGCTACGCCTGCAGGAAGCACGGCGCCTGATGCTCTGCGAAAACCTCGACGTCTCGGCCGCCGGCTACCGCGTCGGCTATGAAAGCCCCTCACAGTTCAGCCGCGAATACAGCCGCCTGTTCGGCGCGCCACCGGTGCGCGATCTGGCGCGCTTGCGCAACGCCGGGTAGAGCAGTGAAAAGCCCTGCACAGGCGCGAGGAACAGGCTAGGGTTGGCTCATTCATGGATGCCCCTGCGACAAGGATGCCGTATGTTCCGCGCCCTGCTACTCAGCCTGTTCCTGCTCCCTTCGCTGTCAATGGCAGACAGCGCCCCGCCACCCGAAGAGCTGGATTTCAGCAACGCCTGGTTCAAGCCGACGCTGGAGGAAAACCACAGTCCGCATTGTGCGGGTCTGCTGCGCAGTGCAGAGCTTGGGTTCTTTAGTCACCAGTCGCTCAGAGATGAGCTGATACCGGATGGCTTGCAGGAACAGACCGGATATAACTCCTCTTTGCTCCTGACCGATGGCAGCTCAGTCTACTTCAACACCTACGCCCACCCAGGTTGCGGCGGTGGCTGCGCGCCGGAGCAAATCGTCGCCAGCCACGTTGCACATAAAAATGCTTACTGGGCAGCTGACATTGATCTGAACAAAGCAGCGCCACGCAGCTCCTCTCCCAGATTATTCCTTGATGCCAATCGACAAGCCTTCGTCCTCAGCAGTGGCAGCGGCTGGTGGCAACCGCTCGAAAAGCTGTACTTGCACCAGCTCAAGGCTGACCTGAGCTGGGAAGAGGTCTGCCGCGTAAGTATTGCTCCTCAGCAACAACACATGGGTGATACACCGCTGCAAGTCGCGCGCGCCTCGATCGGGCAACTCAGTGCCACGCTGGGTTCTATCTCCGCCAGCGAAGGTGATTGTGGCTCCCTGCGTCCAGGTGAGCGACGGAAAGACATGAGAGCCAGCGCGCTCTCAGAAATACTGTTTCGACCTTGGGGCCAATACAGCCGAGCGCAATCGTCCGAGGCGCTGGAAACCCAGTTCCGCACCAATAGCGAGAACCTTGGTCGATGGGCACTGACCGGCACATCCGAATTCCAGTCAGTGCGCGATTACCAAGCCCAGTTCGAGAAGACCACCCAAGTAATGACCCACTTCTACCAATCCCACTTCGGCTGGCAACCGCAACAGGCCCGCCAGGTCGCTCGCAGCGCATTGCTATCGGCAGTCAATAGCGGCTTGGCTTTCCCCAGCAGCGGCTATAGCCCCTTTGCCAAGGAAGAATCTGCCCTGCGCCAGGCCATCCTTGAGCGCCAGCCTCTTGAGCGCGTTCGCCAGTTGGGCGGCACCCTCAGCGACTTGAGCATTGCCATCCAGCATCCTCAAGCCCTGCAGTACCTGCTCAAACAGGGCGCAGACCCGAACCAGACCAATCCTTTCGGCAAGACTGCCCTGATGTACGCCGCCCAGTACAACCAGTTGGAGTCCGCGCGCATTCTGCTGGCCAAGGGCGCCGAACCCAATGTCACCACCATCTGGCCAGAAGACACCTGCACCTACCGGCTCGATACCCGCAACATGACGGCGCTGCACTATGCAGCTCGGTACGCCTCGCCAGAGCTGATCGAGCTACTGGTGGAGTACGGCGCGGCCACCTTTATCCAGACTGTCACCCACGAATTTCCGGACGCGCGCACCGGCACACCACTGGACTGGCTCAAGCGCCACACCGCTGCCGACGCCAAAGAACCGAACCCGAATATTCCCCCGCAACGTGTTGCCGACCTGGAAGACACCCTGCGCGTACCCGATGAGCCGCAACTGCAACGACAAGCCAGAAAACTGACCCTGCAGGCCGAACAGGACTACGCCCAAGGCCACGCCGCACCGGCCTACCGGGCTCTTTTGCTGGCACGGGAAGCGACGCCGAATGATCCGCGCATCCTCAGCAACCTCTCGCTGATAGCCCTGAAAATCGGCGAACAGGGGCTCGCACTGGAGGCCGGACAACAACTGCTCGACAGCAGCCAGGACACCAAACTGCTGGCCAATGCTTGGTACAACCAAGGCCTGGTCTGCGAACAATCCAGTGGTTGGCATTCCTACAATGGCGTGTGGTACTGCCGCCGTGGTGGCAACTACCCCTATTTCCAGGCCGTACGCCTGGAGAGCACGGCACCACGCCAGGCCAAGCTGCTCGACATGCTGCGTGCGCCAAAGCAGCAGCACTGCCAGACAACCTACGGTGAAGATGAAATACATATCGTCGTCGAGGATATCTTGGGCCGAGAAGAGATGCTCTACGCCCTCTATCCGGCGACCATCACCCTCGACGCCGGAGATATCAGCTGGCAACTCAAGGACAGGCGGATCAAGCCCGTGGAAAGCGCAACCCTGGAGCTAGGCGAATGGAAAGTCGGCCTCCTGGAAAGCAGCGAATCCCTGAATGGCAAGTCGTTGCAGGTCGCCGAAGCAACCTGCACGCTGGAGCGTGACTAAGCGCCTGCTGACGATCTCGCCAGCAGGCGCTCGGTGGAAAATGCTGCGCAGCTTTCCACCCTACACAAGCCTGCAAGCCCTGTAGGGTGGATAACGCTTTGCTTATCCGCCTGTTGCTTCACCATCGGCGCCCCCTGAAAAGATCGCAAAGAGACTCCCGGCGAAATCACCAATCCAGCGTCAACCCGCTCTCGAAACTGCGCACTTCACCGCTCAACGGATCACTGAAGTTCAGGCTGTGGGCCAGCAGTTTGAGCGGGCGACTGAAGTCATCCACGCCCTTCTCATCGTTGAGTTCGGGGTAGAAGGTGTCGTTGCAGATTGGCGCGCCGAGGGCTGCCATGTGTACGCGCAGCTGGTGCTGCTTGCCGGTGACCGGGTAGAGCCGGTAGCGCCACAGTTCGTCGTTGCGCTCCAGCACTTCGAACAGGGTTTCGCTGTTCGGCACGCCGGGGACTTCTTCCATGCGGAAGAACGGCTGGCCCTTTTCCAGGCGGGTGCGCCGCTCCAGCGGGAATTGCAGGTGTGGCAAGGCCGGGGCAATGGCGTGGTAGCGCTTGTCGATCTGCCGCTCGCGAAACAGCGCCTGGTAGGCCCCGCGCGTCTGCGGGTTGGCGGAAAACAGCACCAGCCCGGCGGTGTGCCGGTCGATGCGGTGCAAGGGCGTCAGGTTTGGATTGCCGAGGCGCTGGCACAGGCGGGTCAGCAGGGTCTGCTCGGCGTAGTCGCCGGCGGGCATCACCGGCAGGAAATGCGGCTTGTCGGCCACCACCAGGTGCTCGTCGGCATGCAGCACCGACTCCACGAAGGGGATCACCCGCTCACCCGGCACCTCGCGGAAATACTGCACGCGCAAGGCTTCGCGGTAGGGCTCGTCGGGGCCAATCGGGCAGTTGCTGCTGTCCAGCACCCGGCCGCGGGCCATGCGCTCCAGCCAGGTCTCGCGGCTGATCGCCGGAAAGCGCGCACACAGGCAGTCGAGCACGGTGAGCCAGTCGCCCTGCGGTAGGTGCAGGTAGCTCGGGCGAACACTGAAGGAAGGGGCGGACATGGGCATCGGGCCTGGACACTGAGCGGGCATTATCCCCGCCGCGCCCGTGCAGCTCCAGCCACGCTAGCCGATGAATTGCGCGATATTCGGGTCGAACAGTTGCACCCGGTCGCGTCCCGCCGCCTTGGCCGCGTACAGCGCCTTGTCTGCGGCCTGGATCAGCGCTTCGGGGCCATCTTCGGGGTTCGGCACGCAGACCTGCACGCCAGCGCTGAGGCTCAGGCGCATCCACGGGCAACCGGCATGCACGATGGCCTGTGCCTCGATCGCCAGGCGCACCTGTTCGGCCACCTGCAGGGCACCCTCGCTGCTGGTTTCCGGCAGGAGCAGGCAGAACTCCTCGCCACCGTAGCGGGCGGCCAGGTCCGCCGGGCGCTTCTGCCCGCTGCGAATGGCCAGGGCCACGCTGCGCAGGCAGTCGTCGCCCGCCGAATGGCCGTAGATATCGTTGTACTGCTTGAAGTAGTCGACATCGAACAGGATCAGCGCCAGTGGCCGCTGGTAACGCGCAGCGCGGGCGAATTCGTCTTCGAGGGTGCGCATGAAGCGCCGGCGGTTGGCCAGGCCCGTCAGCTCGTCCTCCAGCGCCTGTTTCTCCAGGCGCTGGTTGAAGGAGCGCAAGGCATCGCGAGTGGCCAGCAGCTCGGTTTCCGCCAGCAGGCCCTGCTTGATCAGGCGGATCAGGTAGAAACCGAACAGGCCGAGCAGCCCCGCCAGCAGGGACACTACCGTCAGTTGCACCACGGTATCGCGACGCCAGTCGGCGAGGATGTCGTCGCGGGCCAGGGCGGCGATGGACACCAGCGGGAACTCCTGGATCTGCCGGTAGCTGTACAGGCGCTCCACCTTATCCACGATGGACGTGAGCATCTGCGTGCCGGTTGGGCTCTCCGGCAGCAGGTCACGGAAGATCACCCCGTCGGCAATGCTGGCGCCGATCAGTTTCTCGTTGAAGGGGCTGTGCACCACCAGCTCGCCGCTGTTCATCACCAGGTTGATCGAGCCATGGGCGCGCACGTCGAAGGTGGCGTAGAACTTCTGGAAGTAATCGATCGATACGCCCGCCAGGGCCACGCCAAGGAAGTTGCCCTGGGCATCCTCGAAACGCCGCGACACCGGGATGATCCAGGCGCCCGTGGTACGGCTGCGCACCGGCAGGCCGATATGCACGCTGTGATCGTTGGGATGGTCGCGGTGATAGATGAAGTATTCGCGGTCGGCGTTGTTGGCGCCCACTGGCGGGGTGCCAAAGGAGCTGGCCAGCCAGTTGCCATTGCGATCGTAGGCGAACAGGCCATGCAGCTCCGGCAGGGCATGCACATGCTGCTTCATCAGCAGCTGCAGGCGGGACAAGGCAGCAGGGCCAGTACCGCCATATTCCAGGCGCTCGACCATGCTGATCAGTACGGTATCGGCCTTCTTCAGGGTGTCGGTAGCCTGGCGCGCCAGGGCCGAGGCCAGGTTGGAGGTCTCGACCTCGGCGTCACGCAACTGAATGGCGCGGTTGGTCCAGATCAGCCAGCCATCGGTAGCCACCAGCGACAGGCAGACCAGCACCACAAAGATCCTCGCCAGCGGCAAAACCGAGGGTTTGAGTAACCAGCGTTGCCAGTTCGATACTGCGTTCTCACTCATGGGCGGCTACTGCCTACGCCTGTTCCTGATACGTGAATATAGAGAAGCACATGCCGGGTCAATAAAACCCGCGTGCCTGCTGCAACAATACCCCCAGCACCGCACAAGCCAGCAGCACCTCCATTACCCCGCGCCGAAAGCGCAGCAAGGCCACCGCTGCGGCCAGGGCAAGCAATGCCGCCGGCCAGTCGAATGCCTGCGCCAGCCCCTGCGGCCACAGCACATGGTAAGCGAAGAACAGCGCCAGATTGACGATAACCCCCACGACCGCCGCAGTGATGCCGGTCAGTGGCGCGGTAAAGCGCAGCTCGTTGTGGGTCGACTCCACCAACGGACCGCCCGCCAGAATGAACAAAAAGGATGGCAGGAAGGTAAACCAGGTCACCAGGCAGGCCGCCACGGCGCCACTGAGCAGGCTGGAGTCGGCGCCAAATTGCGGCTGCGCATAAGCCCCGAGGAAGGCGACGAAGGCCACCACCATGATCAGCGGCCCCGGCGTGCTCTCGCCCAGGGCCAGGCCATCGATCATCTGCGTCGGGCTCAGCCAGCCGTAGTGCCCGACCGCACCCTGGTAAACATAGGGCAGCACCGCATAGGCACCGCCGAAAGTCAGCAGCGCCGCCTTGGTGAAGAACCAGCCCATCTGCGTCAGCGTGCCGTGCCAGCCCTGCAGGGCCCACAGCAGGCCCATCGGCAGCGACCACAGCAGTGCACCGAGTACCAGCAACAGCAGCAGGCGCGACAGGCGAAAGCGCGCATGCGGCGGGGTTGGCGTGTCATCGTCGATCAGCGCCGGGCCGTAGGAGCGCGCAGCCGCCGCATGGCCACCGCCGAGGCTGAACTGCGCCGGCAACAGCCGCCCGCCCAGCCAGCCGAGCGCGGCCGCGCCCAGCACAATCAACGGAAACGGCACTTCGAGGGCGAAGATGGCGACAAAGGCCGCCGCGGCAATACCCCACAGCCAGCGGTTGTGCAGCGTGCGCGAGCCGATACGGTGGGCGGCCTGCACGACAATGGCCGTCACCGCCGGCTTGATGCCGTAGAAGATCCCGGCCACCAGCGGCTGATCGCCAAACGCGACATAGACCCAGGACAGGCCGATCAGGATCGCCAGCGAAGGCAACACGAACAGCACCCCGGCAATCACCCCGCCCCAGCTGCGGTGCAGCAGCCAGCCGATGTACGTGGCCAGTTGCTGGGCCTCAGGCCCGGGCAGCAGCATGCAGTAGTTCAGCGCATGCAGAAAACGCCGCTCGGAAATCCACCGGCGCCGCTCCACCAGCTCCTGGTGCATGATCGAAATCTGCCCCGCCGGCCCGCCAAAGCTGACGAAGCCCAGCTTGAGCCAGAACAGCAGGGCGCTGAGCAGACTCACCGTCGGCACTTCGTACGCCTGCTCGGTGGGTGTTTGCAATTGGCTCATCCGCACTCCTTGATTGATCTCAGGCCAGCGCCGCCGGCCGGCTGATTGGCGTGTTCAGCCGGGACGCCGCTGGCCAGGATGCATACACTAGCGGCCTGCGACTCTCTACTCACTGCCCTTTGCCACGAGGTAATACATGACTGACGCTGCAACCTCCACCGCGATCATCATCGGTGCCGGCCATGCCGGCGGCGAACTGGCCATTGCCCTGCGCAACGAGGGCTGGACCGGCCGTATCCTGCTGATCGGCGAGGAGGCGCACCTGCCTTACCATCGCCCGCCGCTGTCCAAGGCCTACCTGGCTGGCGCGAGCGCCGCGAGCAGCCTGTCGATCCGTCCGCAGGCGGCGTACGACAAAGCCGCCGTGGAGTTTGTCGGCAGCGCCAAGGTCGTGCACATCAACCGCGCGAACAAGTCCCTGCAACTGGCCGATGGCCGCAGCCTGAACTACGACAAGCTGGCCATCGCCACCGGCGGCCGCCCGCGCCCGCTAAGCGTGCCGCAAGCGGCAGCGGCCGAGCGCTGCGCCAACTTCCACTACCTGCGCACCCTCGATGATGTCGAATGCATCCGCGGCCAATTCGCCGCTGGCAAACGCCTGGTCATCGTCGGTGGTGGCTATATCGGCCTGGAAGTCGCCGCATCGGCCGTCCAGCAGGGCCTGCAGGTTACCGTGCTGGAGGCCCTGCCACGGGTGCTGCAACGGGTCACCGCCGCTGAGCTTTCCGCCTACTACGAGCGCAAGCACCGCGAAGCCGGGGTGGAAATCCGCACCGGCGTGCAAGTGGCCGACCTGGAACTGAACGGCGATGCCGTCAGCGCCCTGCTCTGCGCCGATGGCAGCCGCGTGGAAGCCGAACTGGTGGTGGTCGGCATCGGCCTGCTGGCCAATACCGAACTGGCCGCCGAAGCCGGGCTGGACGTGGACAATGGCATCCTGGTCGACCAGCACGCCCAGACCAGCGACCCGGACATCTACGCCGCCGGCGACTGCACCAACCACCCCAACGCCCTGCTCGGCCGCCGCCTGCGCCTGGAGTCGGTGCCCAACGCCCTCGAACAGTCACGCGTCGCCGCCGCCGGCATGGCCGGCAAGATCAAGGCCTACGCCTCGGTGCCGTGGTTCTGGTCCGACCAGTTCGAGCTGAAACTGAAGATGGTCGGCCTGTCCGAAGGCTACGAGCAGCTGGTTCTACGCGGCTCGCCAGACAGCGACAGCTTCTCGGCCTTCTACCTCAAGGATGGCCGCGTACTGGCCGCCGACACCGTAAACCGCCCGCAGGACTTCCTCGCCGCCAAACGCCTGGTAGCCGAACAGATAGCAGTAACCGCCGCCCAACTGGCCGACGACAGCGCCCCGCTGAAAGAACTGCTGCCCAGCCCCGCGGGCTGACGTCCAAGCGCTAACATGCACCGGCCACGGGACCGGTGCATGGGCCGTCGCCAGCTGTCATGCCGCACCTGCGCACAAGCCTAAGTCACTGACTTTACTGTCATACACAGGGCCGTGGACGTCATCACCGACAACCGATTACCCTGCAGTACCGTATCCTTCCGGGTACACACTCTTTTGCCGCAAGAGGCCCCGCGCATGCCCCTGACCCACCTCGAACGCCTCGAAGCGGAGAGCATCGATATCTTCCGCGAAGCGGTTTCCGAAGCGGAAAACCCGGTGATGCTCTACTCCATCGGCAAGGACAGTGCCGTCATGCTGCACCTGGCACGCAAGGCCTTCTTCCCTTCGCGCCCCCCCTTCCCGCTGCTGCATGTGGACACCACCTGGAAGTTTCGCGAGATGTACGAGATGCGCGAACGCATGGTGCAGGAGTCCGGCATGGAGCTGCTGATCCACCACAACCAGGAAGCCCTGGAAAAGGGCATCAACCCTTTCACCCATGGCTCTGCGCTGCACACCGACATGTGGAAAACCCAGGGCCTGAAACAGGCACTGGACAAGTACGGCTTCGACCTGGCCTTTGGCGGTGCGCGCCGCGATGAAGAAAAATCACGGGCCAAGGAGCGCGTATTCTCCTTTCGCAGCACCCAGCACCGCTGGGACCCGAAGAACCAGCGCCCGGAGCTCTGGCGTCTGTACAACGCCCGCAAGCTGCAGGGAGAAAGCATCCGCGCCTTCCCGCTGTCCAACTGGACCGAGCTGGACATCTGGCAATACATCTATCTGGAAAAAATCCCGATCGTGCCGCTGTACCTCGCCGAACGCCGTCCAGTGGTACAGCGCGACGGTGTACTGATCGTGGTCGACGATGAGCGCATGCCGCTGCACGAAGGTGAAGTACCGGAGCTGAAAAGCGTGCGCTTCCGCACCCTGGGCTGTTACCCGCTGACCGGCGCAGTCGAGTCCGAGGCCAACACCCTGCCGGCGATCATTCAGGAAATGCTGCTGGCCAAGACCACCGAGCGCCAGGGCCGGGTCATCGACCACGACAGCAGTGGCTCCATGGAGAAGAAGAAAGTCGAGGGGTACTTCTGATGAACGCACAAAACCGGCTCATCGAAGAAGACATCGAGCAATATCTCAAGACCCACCAGCACAAATCCCTGTTGCGCTTCATCACCTGCGGCAGCGTGGATGATGGCAAGAGCACGCTGATCGGGCGCCTGCTCTACGAAGCCAAGGCGTTGCTGGAAGACCAGATGACGGCGCTGGAAGCCGACTCGAAGAAACTCGGCACCCAGGGTGGCGAGCTGGACTTCGCCCTGCTGGTCGATGGCCTGAGTGCGGAGCGCGAGCAGGGCATCACCATCGATGTCGCGTACCGCTTCTTCGCCACCGAAAAGCGCAAGTTCATCGTTGCCGACACCCCTGGCCATGAGCAGTACACCCGCAACATGGTCACCGGCGCCTCTACCGCAGATGTTGCCGTGATCCTGGTGGACGCACGCCGGGGCCTGCTGACACAAACCCGCCGCCACAGCTACCTGGTATCGCTGATCGGCATTCGCCACGTGGTGCTGGCGATCAACAAGCTGGACATGGTCGATTACTCGCAGGAAGTCTTCGAACAGATCGACGCCGACTACCGCGCCTTCGCCAGCAAGCTGGGCCTCGAACATATCCAGAGCATTCCGCTGTCCGCCCTGCGCGGCGACAACATGACCAGCGCCAGCAGCAACACCCCCTGGTACCACGGGCCGAGCCTGATGGAGTACCTGGAAACGGTGCAGATCGACGCAACCCTGGAGCACGCAGCCCTGCGCATGCCCGTGCAGTGGGTGAACCGGCCAAACCTCGACTTCCGTGGTTTTTCCGGGCGCATCCTGAGCGGTAGCGTACGGCCGGGCGATGCGATCCGCGTACTGCCGTCCGGAAAGGTCAGCACAGTGGCGCGCATCGTCACCCTTGATGGTGATCTGCCTCAGGCCGTAACCGGGCAATCAGTAACCCTGACCCTCAGTGACGAGATCGACATCAGCCGCGGCGACGTAATCGCAGCTGCGGACTCGCCGCCAGAAGTAGCCGACCAGTTCGAAGCGACGCTGGTCTGGATGAGCGAAGACGCGATGCTGCCGGGCCGCCCTTATCTGTTCAAACTGGGTGCCAGCACCATCGGCGGCGCCATCGGCCAGCTCAAGTTCCAGCTCGACGTCAACAGCCTCGACCAGTTGCCAGGCAAAACCCTGGAACTCAACGAGATCGGCGTATGCACCCTGAACCTGGATCGTGCGACTGCCTTCGACGCCTATGCGACAAACCGCGACATGGGCAGCTTCATCGTGATCGACCGCTTCACCCACCAGACAGTCGGCGCCGGCATGCTGCACTTTGCCCTGCGTCGGTCGCAGAACGTGCACTGGCAAGCCGTGGAAGTGGACAAGGCGGCGCGCACCCGGCTCAACAACCACAAGCCTTGCGTGCTCTGGCTGACCGGCCTGTCCGGTGCCGGCAAGTCGACCATCGCCAACCTGCTGGAACGGCGCCTGTATGCGATGGGCGTGCATTCCTATCTGCTAGACGGCGACAACGTGCGCCACGGCCTGAACAAGGACCTCGGCTTCACCCCGGTCGATCGGGTGGAGAACATCCGCCGGATTGGCGAGGTCTCGCGCCTCATGGTGGACGCCGGCCTAGTGGTGATCAGCGCCTTCATCTCGCCCTATCGCGCCGAGCGGGAGCTGGCCCGCAGCCTGGTGGAGGATGGTGAATTCATCGAGGTGTTCGTCGACACGTCCCTGGCCGAAGTGGAAAAACGCGACCCCAAGGGCCTGTACAAAAAGGCACGACGTGGCGAGCTGAAGAACTTCACCGGCATCGACTCGCCTTACGAAGCGCCGGAAACGCCGGAAATCCACATCGACACCAGCCGTTACAGTGCCGAAGCGGCGGCCGATCACATCGTCGATCTGCTGCGTCAGCGCGGCGTGCTGCAATAACAGGGCAGGCAGCAACACCCTCGGCGCTCTCCTTCAGTCAGGCGAGCGCCGCACTTTTCACAAGACAGGTATGACCCACTCGCCCTGCGAATTGCGTACCCAAGGCGGGAACTGTCCTTACGCTGAGTAAACTCGCGAAAATACAGTGGCAAGCGATTGTCTTTCTATTTGCCATAACCAGACGCCCTGGCAAACATGTAGTGCATTCCTGGTCGCCAATACAAAAGAGTTGCACGAGCGATAAAGGGAATATTCAGACAAGGGCTTACAACAGCTATAAGCCCTCTTAGTTACTTGGTAGCCGGCAGCCGTTACGCCCTTAGCTCCAGGCGGACCAAGCAGACCGGGCAGCCCCGACAGAGAGGGCAGGCAGCCAAGACTCGCGCTACGCATGGGCACCAAAAGGGCAATTAACTGTCCACGCACTCAACTTTCCACTGAACCAAATCAGTGCTCACACGCTCAGAAGTGTATCGAGCAGGATATAAAGTCTTTTTGTAATATCTGGAAAAGATAGTTTTGCTCGTTATAATCGCGGCCGCGTTACTTGCTTCGATCGCAAGTTGGCCAATCTGCAGCACTAGCTGCACACCCCACTCCCCTCTCAGGTGAATACGTGACGAAAGACGAACTGCGCGCCGAACTGGAGCGTCAGGCGCAACGTTACAAGGATGTATATGGCGGCGAAGTGCTGACCTACGCCGCCCAGCCAGACCCCGAGCGCCGCCCCTGGCGCAAGAAAGCCAGCCTTCTGGACCAGGCATTCCAGCAAGAAATACAGAAGATTGAGCGGGCCAAGGAAGCGGACTGAGGCCAGCTGGGGCAACGGCTCGACACAACCAGCCGGCAGATAAGAGGTTGGCTCAGGGGCCATATCTGGCATAATCGCCCCCCCTTCACGAGCCTGTCATCCTACCTTCATGTTCGAACTATTCAGCGGGCTTGATGCCTGGCTGGTGCTGAGCCTGGTGCTCGCCCTGGCATTCGTCCTCACCTTCGAATTCATCAATGGCTTCCACGACACGGCCAACGCCGTGGCGACGGTGATTTACACCAAGGCCATGCCGCCCCATCTGGCAGTGATTCTCTCCGGGATCTTCAACTTCCTCGGCGTGCTGCTCGGTGGCGTCGGTGTGGCCTATGCCATCGTCCACCTGCTGCCGGTGGAGCTGCTGATCAACGTCAACACCGCCCACGGGCTGATCATGGTGTTCTCGTTGCTGGCTGCCGCCATTACCTGGAACCTCGGCACCTGGTACTTCGGCATCCCGGCCTCCAGCTCGCACACCCTGATCGGTTCGATTCTCGGCGTCGGCCTGGCCAACGCCCTGCTCACCGATATCTCGCTGAGCGATGGGGTGAACTGGCAGAAAGCGATCGACATCGGTATTTCCCTGGTGCTGTCGCCGATTGCCGGCTTCATCGTCGCGGCCATATTGCTGCTTGCGCTCAAGCGCTGGATGCCGACGCCCAAGGTGCACAGCACGCCGGAAAGCCGCAAAGAGACCAAGGGCAAGAACAAGCCGCCGTTCTGGAATCGCCTGGTACTGATCCTCTCCGCCATGGCAGTGAGCTTCGTACACGGCTCCAACGACGGGCAGAAAGGTATCGGCCTGATCATGCTGGTGCTGATCGGTATTGTGCCGGCCAAGTTCGTTCTGGACCTGGGCAGCACCACCTATCAGATCGACCGCACCCGCGATGCCGCCATTCACCTGAGCGACTTCTATCAGCGCAATGCGCCGACCCTGACCGAGTACCTGGCACTCGGCAAGCCTGGCAACACCGAGCTGCCCAAGCAGTTCCGCTGCGATCCGAAGCTGACCGAGCCGACCATCGCCGCCCTGCTCGGCAACCTGGAAGGGGTCAAGGACTACCACAGCCTGAGCGAAGAGAAGCGCATCGATATCCGTCGCTACCTGCTCTGCCTGGATGATTCGGCGAAGAAGGTCAGCAAGCTGGATAACCTGCCAGCACGCGAAAAAGCCGACCTCGACAAGCTGCGTAAAGACCTCACCGCCACCACCGAATACGCACCGTTCTGGGTCATCCTGGCGGTTGCCCTGGCGCTGGGTATCGGCACCATGGTCGGCTGGAAACGCGTGGTGCAGACCGTCGGCGAGAAGATTGGCAAGCAGGGCATGACCTACGCCCAAGGCATGAGCGCGCAGATAACTGCGGCCTGCGCCATCGGCCTGGCCAACATCTATAGCCTGCCGGTTTCGACCACTCACGTGCTCTCATCCGGTGTCGCCGGGACCATGGTGGCGAACAAGAGCGGCCTGCAAGGCAGCACCGTGAGCAACATCCTGATGGCCTGGGTACTGACCCTGCCCACCTCGATGGCGCTCGCCGCCGGCCTGTTCTGCCTGGGCTCCTACCTGTTCAACTGATGAGCAAATAGACCCATGCAAAGAAAAAGGCGCCTACGGGCGCCTTTTTCATTTCTCACCCTGACTTAACGGCGCTTGCTGCTACCCAGCAACGAGCCCATCAAGCCACGCACCAACTGCCGACCAATCTGGTTGGCAGCCTGACGCACTGCCGTTTTCATCACCTGGCTAGCCAGCGTGCCCAACAGCTCACCGGCCGCACCGCCAAAGCCTGGGTCGTCACCACCCTTGTTGCCGGCCGACGTCTTCTCAGTCGTAGTTTCAGCAACAGGGGGGGCCTTGCGCGCCATCAGCAACTCGTAGGCCGACTCCCGATCAACCGGTTTGTCATAGCGTCCAGCCTGGGGCGAGCCGCGCAACAGCTGCGCTCGCTCAGCCTCGCTCAGCGGCCCGATACGCGACTGCGGCGGGGCAATCGCCACACGCTGCACCATCGCTGGCGTGCCCTTCTCTTCCAGGGTGCCGACCAGCGCCTCGCCGATACCCAGCTCGGTCAGCACGTTAAGGCAATCGAAAGCCGGGTTAGGCCGAAAGCCATCGGCCACCGCGCGCAGGGATTTCTGCTCCTTGGCGGTGAACGCACGCAAGCCGTGCTGAATGCGCAGCCCCAGCTGGGCAAGGATGTCGTCCGGCAGGTCGCCAGGAGACTGGGTGACGAAATAAACGCCGACGCCCTTCGAGCGAATCAGCCGCACCACCTGTTCCAGGCGTTCCTGCAGCGCCTTGGGCGTATCGGCAAACAGCAGGTGCGCCTCATCGAAGAACAGCGCCAGCACCGGCTTGTCGGCATCGCCGCGCTCCGGCAACTGCTCGAACAGTTCGGCCAGCAGCCACAGCAGGAAGGTCGCGTAGACCTTGGGCGCTTCATGCACCAGGCGACTGGCATCAAGCAGGTGAATGCGCCCACGTCCATCGCGATCAGGATGAAGAATGTCTTCCAGCTGCAAGGCCGGCTCGCCGAACAATGCTTCGGCGCCCTGCTGCTCAAGCGTCGCCAGGCGACGTAGCAAGGCCTGCGCCGAGGCACCGGCGAACAAGGCACGATCCTCGCCGAGCATCTCGGGATGGTCCTTGAGGTGATTGAGCAGCGCCTTGAGGTCTTTCAGGTCGAGCAGCAGCAGGCCTTCGCGATCGGCCACCTGGAAGGCGGCATACAGCGCCGCTTGCTGGCTGTCGCTCAGCTCCAGCAGGTTGGCCAGCAGCAGCGGGCCCATTTCGCTCAAGGTGGTGCGCAGCGGATGCCCGGTCTTGCCCGCGACATCCCAGAGGGTGACCGGATAAGCCTGCGGGCTGTGGTTGAGCCAGGACATGCCGGCAATCCGCTCGGCCACCTTGCCTTGCGGGTTGCCTGCCGCGCCAAGGCCGCACAGGTCGCCTTTGATATCGGCGGCAAAAACCGCCACACCGGCATCACTGAACATCTCGGCAAGCCGTTGCAGGGTCACCGTTTTACCGGTGCCGGTCGCGCCCGCCACCAGACCGTGGCGGTTGGTCAGGCGTAGCGCCTGACTGATTGGCTGCCCTTGCGGGTCGCTGCCGAGAATAAATGAATCATTTGCAGGCATCTTGCCATCCCTCGCGCTAAAGCTTTACTGCACTTATGTCGTTATAGGTTGTGTTAGCACACAGTTGCCAGCTTCTGCGCGCCTTGCGACAGAAACCAGACTGCTGCCAGAAATTACCGGACGCAAGTGACCATGACCCAGAACCTGAAGTTCAGCCACAAGATTCTGATTGCCGCCTCCCTGGTGGTGATCGTCGCCTTCTCGCTGTTCAGCCTGTACAACGACTACCTGCAACGCAATTCGATCAAGGCCGATATCGAGGATGAACTCACCAGCATCGGTGCAGTGACCGCGAGCAACATCTCGAACTGGCTGTCAGGACGCATCCTGCTGGTGGAAAACGTCTCCCAGTCGATCCACCCGGACACCACGCCGGAAATCCTGGTCAGCCTGCTCGAGCAGAAAGTCCTGGCCTCGACCTTCGTCTTCACCTACCTCGGCTCGGCGGACGGCAGCTTCACCATGCGCCCGGAAGAAGCCATGCCGGCGGACTACGACGCGCGCACCCGCCCCTGGTACAAGGACGCCATGAGCGCCGGCGGCTCAACCCTCACCGAACCCTATGTCGACGCGGCCAGTGGTGAGCTGATCATCACCATCGCCACCCCTTCGGGCCAATCCGGCGTGGTCGGCGGCGACCTCAGCCTCGCCACCCTGGTGCAGATCATCAACTCCCTGGACTTCGACGGCATGGGCTATGCCTTCCTGGTCAGCTCGGACGGCAAGATCCTCGTTCACCCGAACAAGGACCTGGTGATGAAAACCCTCAAGGACGTCTACCCGGAGAACACGCCGACCGTCAGCAGCGGCTTCTCCGAAGTCGTACTGGATGACGTACCGCGCATCCTCACCTTTACCCAGGTCAAAGGCCTGCCATCGGTGAACTGGTACATCGGCCTGTCCATCGATAAGGGGAAGGCCTACTCCACGCTCACTGAGTTCCGCACATCAGCCATCATCGCCACGGTCATTGCCGTGGTCATCATCATGCTGCTGCTCAGCATGCTGATCCGCGTGCTGATGCAGCCGCTGCTGATGATGGGCAAGGCCATGCGTGATATCGCCCAGGGCGAAGGCGACCTGACCAAACGCCTGCCGATCCAGAACCACGACGAGTTCGGCGAGATGGCGGGCTCGTTCAACCAGTTCGTCGAGCGCATCCACAGCTCGATCCGCGAAGTATCCTCGGCCACCCAACAGGTCAACGAAGTGGCCAAGCTGGTGGTCAATGCCTCCAACTCGTCCATGGTCAACTCGGACGAGCAGGCCAACCGCACCAACAGCGTGGCCGCCGCGATCAATGAGCTGGGCGCTGCAGCCCAGGAAATCGCCCGCAACGCTGCCGACGCCTCGCACCAGGCCTCGGATGCCCGCCACCTGGCCGAAGAAGGCAGCCAGGTGCTGCAGAAAACCATCCGGGCGATGAACGACCTGTCGAGCAAGATCAGCGCCTCGAGTACCAATATCGAAGCGCTCAACAGCAAGACGGTGAACATCGGCCAGATCCTCGAAGTGATCAAAAGCATCTCCGAACAGACCAACCTTCTCGCACTCAACGCCGCCATCGAGGCCGCCCGCGCCGGCGAGGCAGGTCGCGGCTTTGCCGTGGTCGCCGACGAAGTACGCAACCTGGCGCACCGCACTCAGGAGTCGGCGCAGGAAATCCAGAAGATGATCGAGGAGTTGCAGGTCGATGCCCGCGAATCGGTCAGCACCATGACCGAAAGCCAGCGCTACAGCGAGGAAAGTGTGTCCATCGCCAACCAGGCCGGTGAACGCCTGGGCAGCGTGACCCAGCGCATTGGCGAAATCGACGGGATGAACCAGTCGGTAGCGACCGCCACGGAAGAACAAACCTCGGTTGTCGAAGCCCTGAACATGGACATCACCGAGATCAACACCCTCAACCAGGAAGGCGTGGAAAACCTGCAGGCCACCTTGCGTGCCTGCGGCGACCTGGAGCAACAGGCTGCACGCCTGAAGCAACTGGTCGATAGCTTCCGCATCTGACTATTTGGGCTTGGGCGCGGGTTCAACCTGCGCCTTGCCTACCTCTACAGGAGCGCCCTGCTCCTGCTGCAACTGCTCCCAGAGCTCAGCGGCACCTGAAAATTCGGTACCATCCTCGGGCTGCAGCGCTTCTGGATCGTAACGACTGAGGCATCCCTCGCCCAGGGTGGGCGGTGGGCTGGCCGTGGCGCGTTTTAGCGGATCGCTCATGATCAGGCTCCAGGTCTGCACTTGGAACGGAAGCGAACGCTCGACGCGCCCGCAAACTCAGTCGAACACGACTGTCTTGTTGTCGTGCACCAGCACGCGGTCTTCCAGGTGATAGCGCAGGCCTCGGGCCAACACCATCTTCTCTACGTCCTTGCCCAGGCGCACCATCGTCTCGATGCTGTCGCGATGGGTGACCCGCACCACGTCCTGCTCGATGATCGGCCCGGCGTCCAGCTCCTCGGTGACGTAGTGGCAGGTCGCGCCAATCAGCTTGACCCCCCGCAGCGACGCCTGGTGGTAAGGCTTGGCGCCGACGAAGGATGGCAGGAAGCTGTGGTGGATGTTGATCACCCGCCCGGCGAATTTCTCGCACAGCTGCGGCGGCAGGATCTGCATGTAGCGCGCCAGCACCACTGCGTCCGCCTCACACTCGTCGACCAATTGCGCCACTTTGGCGAACGCCGGCGCCTTGTCCTGCGGGTTGACTGGCACATGGTGGAATGGAATGCCGTGCCACTCGACCATGCTACGCAGGTCGTCGTGGTTGGAAATGACGCAGGGGATATCGCAATCCAGCTCATCGCTGTGCCAGCGGTGCAACAGATCTGCCAGGCAATGCGACTCGCGACTGGCCATCAGCACCACGCGTTTCTTCTGCGCCGAGTCAGTGACCCGCCACTCCATGGAGAACTCACGGGCAATCGGTGCAAACGCCTGGTGAAACCCTTGCAGATCGAAGGGCAGCGAATCGGCGCGAATTTCGTGGCGCATGAAGAACCAGCCACTCTGGTTATCCGAGTGATGACTGGCCTCAGTGATCCAGCCATTGTAAGTGGCGAGAAAATTACTGACTTTGGCCACGATGCCAACCCGGTCAGGACAGGCAATGACCAACCGAAAAGTGCGCATGCTGAAAACTCCGAAAACTTCGCAAGGCCGCCATTCTAGCCACTGCGGCGCAAAACTTCAGTAACGACGGCAGCCCAAGCCATGCACGCGCGGAGAATTGCACACCGCAGCAACTGCGCAACAGTTCGCCGGTTATGCCTGAAAAGTGGCCACCAATAACTGCCGAGCAGTTTGTTAAATCTGCATGTCGTTCGGATGAATTGGCGCAGCGGGTATTCCATGCAGGCCAAATGACACGATCAATTAGTTTGCGTGAATACAGGCCCAATAGAGCGCAAAAGATAATCTCTGCAAAACTTTTCAAGCATATTTACTTGACGCCAACGCCTGTCTATTATTGATTCCACTTACCCATCGCCACCCGCCCGCTAATTTAAGGTAGAGCCCACATGTCCCTGATCAACGAATACCGCGCCACTGAAGAAGCCATCAAAGAACTTCAAGAGCGCCTGAAAAATCTTTCGCAAGATGACAAGCTGAAGAAAGAGCTGGAATTCGAAGGCAAACTGCGCACCCTGATGGGCGAATACCAGAAGTCCCTGCGCGACATCATCGCCCTGCTCGATCCGGACTCCAAAACCAGCAAAACTCCGCGCACTGCCAAAGCCACTGGCGCCAAGCGCGCACGCAAGGTCAAGCAATACAAGAACCCGAACACCGGTGAAGTGATCGAAACCAAAGGCGGCAACCACAAGACTCTGAAAGAGTGGAAAGCCAAGTGGGGCGCTGCTGTCGTTGAAGGTTGGGCCACGCTGCTGGGCTAATCCACAACACGATCAATAAAAATGCCGGCTTATGCCGGCATTTTTATTTCCCGTGACACCCTGCATTTCAGCCGCTGTAGCGCTCGCGCAATTTGTTCGCATACTCCTGCCAGCCCAGCAATACCGCACGCTGCGCCTCAGTCGCCACGGCTAACTCTTGCGTCATTGCCGCCTCGAAGTTATCCAGTGTATTCGGAGCACCATAGTGCTCGTCGCTCAGGCGCGCCTGACAGAAACTTTGCCAACGTTCGGCTTCAGCCGGAGCCAGAGAGCTCGGAAAGTTGCGCGCCCGATAGCGGAATAACAACTCAGGCAAACGCTCATCGGCGAACGCCCAATTACCTCCCGCCAATTGCTGGGCACTGGCCTGGCGCACTTGATCACACAGGCGCCGATCCCGCGAATCGAGGAAGCCGGAGTAAAGCTGCTGCTCCGGATCATCCACCGATTCGAAATCTTCACTGGCATAAATATCCGCCAGCTTGTTCTGCCAACTCGATTTAGCATCACGCAACTGCCCGGCGCGTCGCTCGCACTCACCCATATCCAGTTGCAGGCGGGCGATATCCTGCTCACGCAGCACCTTGAGTGGAGCCACCACCGGGCAACGGTTGATATGCAGCAACTTGAGCGGCACCGGCAGCTCCCCTTCGGCCAATTGCTCGCGCCGGGTATACAGGCGCTGGCGCAAGGTTTCGGCATCCAGATCCAGCAGAGGCTGCGGATCTGCCTGCAGATCACAGACAATCAACGCATTGCGATTGGTCGGATGCCAGGCCAGCGGCAGCACCAGCGCCAGGTAATGCCGGCTTCCGGCAAAACGCCCGGAGACATGCACCAGCGGCTGCAACAGGCGAATCTGCTCCATTACCTGTGCCTTGCTGCGCAGCTGGAACAGATAGTCATAGAGTTTCGGCTGACGCTCGCGCAGCAACCGAGCCAGGGCGATGGTCGCGCGCACATCGGACAGCGCATCGTGCGCCTGCCCATGGTCGATGCCGTTGGCCTGGGTCAGCCGCTCCAGCTTGAGTGTCACCCGCCCGTCTTCGTCACGTGGCCACTCGATACCTTCGGGGCGAAGCGCATAAGCGGTGCGCATCAGGTCGATCAGATCCCAGCGGCTGTTGCCACTCTGCCACTCGCGGGCATAGGGATCGAAGAAGTTGCGGTACAGGCTGTAGCGCGTCATTTCGTCGTCGAAACGCAGGCTGTTGTAACCCGCACCACAGGTGCCCGGCTGCGCCAGCTCGGCATGCACGCGGGTCATGAACTCTGCTTCGCTCAGCCCCTGCTGCTCCAGTACCTGGGCCGTGATGCCGGTGATTCGACAGGCCGCCGGATGCGGCAGGATGTCATCGGCCGGCCGGCAGTAGATATTCAGCGGCTCGGCGATTTCATTGAGCTGTTCATCGGTACGAATACCGGCCACCTGCAAGGGGCGATCACAGCGCGGGTTGATACCGGTGGTTTCGTAGTCGTACCAGAAGATGCTCGAGGACACGGCGTTTTCCCAAGGTTGAAAGCTGCGCCAGTCTAGCATCCACCCCCGCAAAGCATGCGTGGCCTCACGCCCCCGGCCTGCGCTGCTTGCCGCCTGGCCCGCTCTGCCGATAGCATGCGGGCTTGGAACTTCACCCCATCAACAAGGACAGTCGTATATGAGTGAATCCACCGCGCCAAACCCCTACGCAGCCCCCAGTGCCAACCTGCAGGAGTTGCCCGCCAACACCCAGGTACCGAGCATTGCCGAGGCCCTCAGCCGTGGCTATGACTACCGCATCGGCGACCTGCTCGGCGAAGCCTGGCAACGGGTCAAAGGCACCAAGGGCATCATCTTCGGTGGCTTCGTCATCTTCTACGTCGCCATGATCATCGTGACCACCGTGCTCAGCGCCATTCTCGGCGCGCTCGGTATTCTCGGCGAAACCAGTGCCACCAACCTGATCATTGGCCAGTTCGCCGTGTCGATCATCGGCTCTGCCCTGACTTACCCACTGCTGGCCGGCCTGAACATGGTCGGCATTCGCCGCGCCGCCGATCAGCCGGTATCGTTCAACGATATCTTCAGCACCCTCGGCCGCTTCGTCCCGCTGGCGGTGACGGCGCTGCTGATGACTCTGCTCATCTATGTCGGCACGCTGCTGCTGATCATCCCCGGCATATACCTGGGCGTGGCCTACCTGCTGGCGATCCCGCTGGTGGCCGAGCGCGGCCTGTCGCCGTGGCAAGCGCTGGAAACCTCGCGCAAGGCCATCAGCCAACACTGGTTCAAGGCCTTCTTCCTGTTCCTCGCGCTGGGCCTGATCATGGCGCTGAGCATCATCCCGCTGGGCATCGGCCTGGTCTGGACCATGCCGCTGTTCGTGATCAGCGTCGGCGTGCTCTATCGCACCATCTTCGGCGTACTGCCGCCGGCCAACTGAGTTAGCCTGATGTTCGGGTCGCTACGGCGACCCGATTGCTTTAGCGCCCTGCTGCTGGCTAGCATCAGGCTCATTTCGACGCAGTTGACCGATGCCGCCAACCCCACAGGTTTTATCGAACGCCAGCCCGTTGCTTCTGGACACCCGCTATCAGGTGGAAACCCCGGAAGGCATCGATCTGGCCCTGCGCCCCGCCGGCCTGGTGGTGCGCGCCCTGGCATTCGCCCTTGATCTGCTGGCGCGCGGCGCCATTCTGCTGGTCGCCTTCATCGTCCTTTCCGTACTCGGTCAGTTCGGCATGGGCCTGGGCACCATCCTGTTCTTCCTGGTCAACTGGTGGTACCCGGTCCTGTTCGAAGTGCTCTACCAGGGCCGCACCCCCGGCAAGAAAGCCATGGGCCTGCGCGTCGTCCATCACGATGGCACGCCAGTCGGCTGGGGTTCGTCGCTGACCCGCAACCTGTTGCGCTTCGTCGACATGCTGCCAATGGGCTACTGCCTGGGCGCCCTCAGCTGCCTGAGCAACACGACTTTCAAACGCCTGGGCGATCTCGCCGCCGGCACCCTGGTGGTCTACCGCGATGAAGAAAGCCTGCGCCCGCCACTGCCGGACGCTGACGCCGAACGCGCCCCCTTCGCCCTGACCCTGGCCGACCAGCGCGCCATCCTTGGCTTTGCCGAGCGCCAGAGCGGATTGTCGTCCGCACGCCGTACCGAACTGGCGGCCATCCTCGCTGAACCGCTGGAATGCCTGCCGGAGCACGCCGAGGCGCGCCTCAACAGCATTGCCCGCGGCCTGTTGGGGTCGGCATGAAACAGCACCTCTTCGAACAACTCCACAACACCGACTGGCAGCGCTTCGAGCGCCTGCTTGGCCAACTGGAAAAAGGCAAGGCCGAGAGCAAGCCCTGCGAGGCTTTCGCCGCCGATTACCGGCACCTCTGCCAGCACCTGGCCCTGGCCGAAGAACGGGGCTACAGCAGCCACCTGATCGACCAGCTGCAACAACTGGCCATGCGTGGCCACCAGCAGCTCTATCGCCACCGCAGCCACCTCGGCGCGCAGATCATCGGCTTCGTGATTGCCGGCTTTGCCCAACGGGTTCGCTGCGAATGGCGCGTGGTGCTATGCGCCTGCCTGCTGTTCTTCGGCAGCCTGGCCGTGATGGGACTGCTGACCTGGCGCTTCCCCGACCTGATCTACAGCCTGCTCGACCCCGCGCAGGTATCGAACATGGAAAAGATGTACGACCCCGACGCCCGGCGCATCGGTCGCTTCAGTGAGCGTGACTCCGGGGACGACTGGATGATGTTCGGCTACTACATCATGAACAACATCGGCATCGGCTTTCAGACCTTCGCCAGCGGCCTGCTGTTTGGTCTCGGCAGCCTGTTCTTCCTGCTGTTCAACGGCCTGATGATCGGCGCCGTAGCCGGTCACCTGACTCGCCTGGGCTACAGCGAGACGTTCTGGTCCTTCGTCATTGGCCACGGCGCCTTCGAGCTGACCGCCATCGCCTTCGCTGGGGCCGCCGGGCTCAAGCTAGGCTGGGCACTGCTTGCCCCCGGCCGGCTGAGCCGCCGCGAAGCGCTGCGCCAGGCCGCCGGGCACGCCATCCAACTGGTTGCCGGGGTAATCCTGTTCCTGCTCATCGCCGCCTTTATCGAAGCCTTCTGGTCCTCCATGACCTACACCACGCCCACCATCAAATACTGGGTCGGCGGCGGCCTGTGGCTGCTGGTGATCGCCTACTTCGTTTTTGCCGGACGCAACCGCCATGCGCCTGACTGACGCCAGCGTCGCCATCCGCCCGCGCCGCGTGTGGGAAGCCATGGACCTGGGCATCCTCCTCGCCCGGCGCCATGCCGGCTTGCTGATGGCCAGCTGGGCGTTGGTCACGCTGCCGGTGTTCACCCTGATCACGCTGCTGCTGTGGCAACACCCGACCCTCGCCGCCCTGCTGTTCTGGTGGCTGAAACCCGCCTGGGAACGCCTGCCGCTGTACATCCTCTCCCACGCCCTGTTCGGCGATACACCGACGCTCAAGCAGGCCCTGCGCGCCCTGCCCGGCTTGCTCAAACCGCAGCTGCTGGCCAGCCTGACCTGGCGACGCTTCAGCCCGACCCGCAGCTTCGATCTGCCGGTACTGCAGCTAGAGGGACTGAAAGGCGAAGCCCGCGGTAAGCGCCTGGTGGTGCTTGGCCAGCGTTATGCCGGCGGCGCCACTTGGCTGACCGTGATCGGCATGCATCTGGAAGGATTGCTGTGGATCGGCCTCGCCAGCCTGTTCTACCTGATGCTGCCGCAGCAGATAGAACTGAACTGGGACTGGCAGCGCCTGGTGAATGCCGCGCAAGGCCAGTGGCTGTGGCTGGAACACCTGTCCAACCTGCTTTACGCCCTAGTACTGGTACTCGCCGAGCCGCTCTACGTGGCCTGCGGTTTCACCCTCTACCTCAACCGCCGCACCGCCCTGGAAGCCTGGGATATCGAGCTGGCCTTCCGCCGCCTGCGCCAGCGCCTGACCGGCAGCGCCTATGTCCTGCTGCTGGCCTTCGGCCTGTTCAGCCTGGCGCCAGCTCCCCAGGCCATGGCGGCGGACAGCGTCAGCAGTTGCCCGGTGCCCTACGACGACCCGCAGGGTCCGGACGCCGAGCGCCTGCAGCAGCAACCGCTGACCAGCAAGGCCGCCCATGACGGCATTCAAAAGCTGCTGGACCAGCCGCCCTTCGAGAACCGCGAAACCGTGACCCGTTGGCGCTTCGGTGACGAGAAGAAAGCAGAGGAACCGACTAAGGAGGATGCCAAGGGGCTCCTCGAACTGCTGGAAACCCTGTTCAAGCTCGGCGAGTACTGGAAGAAGCTGGACGTGGTCGCACTGATCTTCGAAGTCCTTCTGTGGGCGGCCCTGGCCTGCCTGGTGGCCCTGCTGCTGTGGCGCTATCGCGACTGGCTGCGCACCTTCGCCAGCCAGCTTGGTCTGCCGCAGCGCCGAGTACGCGAAATGCCCAGCCAGCTGTTCGGCCTGGAACTGGCGCCGGAAAGCCTGCCCGACGATATCGCCAGCGAGGCCGAGCGGCTCTGGACCGAACAGCCGCGCGAGGCCCTCGGCCTGCTCTACCGCGGCCTACTCAGCCGCCTGCTGCATGATTACCGCCTGCCGCTGAAAAACTCGCACACCGAGGGCGAAGTGCTGCAACTGGTACAGCGCCTCGACCAGGAGGAGCTGAGCCGTTTCAGCGGCATCCTGACCCGCCACTGGCAGAACCTCGCCTATGGCCACCGCCTGCCCCCCGAGCAGCTGCGCCGCGGGCTCTGCGAAGGCTGGCGGCGGCTGTTCCGTGAAGGAGCAGCGGCATGACCCGGCGCGCCAGAATCCTCCTCGCTATCGCCCTCATCCTGGCACTCGCCGGGCTGGGACTGTATGTGCTCGGAAAACTGCAGCCCTACGAAGAAACCCTCAAGCACGGCGCCGCACCGGAAGCCCGGGCCAATGAGTACCTGGCAGCCGAACATTTCCTGCGCCTGCAGAAGATCACCGTCAGCCGTGCAGACGGCCTGCAGGTACTGTCCACCCTACCCCCCGCCGGCCACACCCTGATGCTGCTTGGTAGCCGCCACAACATGACGCCACGGCAGGCGCGCCAGGCACTCGACTGGGCCGCCCAGGGTGGCCACCTGCTGTTCGTCGCCGAGAGCATCTGGGACGAGGAAGCAGGCACGAGTGAGGACCTGCTGCTGAACAGCCTGGGCATTCACCAGCAACTCAGCGAAGAACTCGACGAAGACAGTAAAAACGGCGACGAGGCGGCCAGCGACGAGGACAACAGCAGCGAAGCAGTCAAGGCCGAGGACGCAGAGGAAGCAGATGCGCCATCTGCTGACGAAGCACAGCCCGCCACCGATGATCCAGAAGAACAGGCCGAGGCAGATCGCTACCCGGAACTGACCAAGCTCTACCTGGAAAACGAAGAAGCGCCGGCCTACATTGACTTCGACACCGAATTCCACCTGTATGACACGCAGAACCGCGCCCATGCCTGGGCCAACAGCGGCGACAGCACGCACATGCTGCAACTGGATCACGGCAAGGGCCTGATCACCGTGCTGACCGACGCCTGGATCTGGCAGAACGAAAACATCGCCGACTACGACAACGCCTGGCTGCTCTGGTACCTGAGCCAGGACAGCAGCGTCACCCTGGTCTACAGCAGCGAGCGCGACGACCTGTTCAGCCAGTTGCTGCGCCACTTCCCGGCCGCCCTCGCCGCCCTGGCGCTGCTGGTCATCCTGCTGCTGTGGCATGTCGGCATGCGCCATGGGCCGCTGCAAGCGCCACCCAGCCACGCTCGCCGGCAACTGGAAGAACACCTGCGCGGCAGCGCCGACTTCCTCATGCGCCGTGTCGGCCAGGCCCACCTGCTACACAACCTGCAACGCGATATCCAACGCCGCGCGCGCCATCGCCACCCCGGCTTCGAGCGCCTGCCCGTGGCCGAGCAGTGGCAAATTCTCGGCCGCCTCACCCGTATCCCCACCAGCGCCATCAGCCAGGCCATGCGCCCCCAGGGCACGCAACGGCTGTCCGCTGCCGACTTCACCCGCCAGGTCACCAACCTGCAAACCCTCAGGAATTCGATATGAGCGATGAGACCCCGGAACAACCCGACAGCAGCGCCAGCCCCGAACTACCAGCGGCAACCCCGGTGGCCGCACCCGCTGCAGTCGCGCCCCTGGTCAGTCAGCGCCAGCGCGCCAGCCAGATGCTGGGCGCCCTGCGCGCCGAACTGCAGAAGGCCGTGGTCGGCCAGACCGCGGTTATCGACGACGTGCTCACAGCCCTGATCGCCGGCGGCCATGTACTGGTCGAAGGCGTTCCCGGCCTGGGCAAGACCCTGCTGGTACGCGCCCTGGCGCGATGCTTCGGCGGCGAGTTCTCGCGCATCCAGTTCACCCCGGACCTGATGCCCAGCGACGTCACCGGCCACGCCGTGTACGACCTGCAGACCGAGCAGTTCAAGCTGCGCAAGGGCCCGGTGTTCACCAACCTGCTGCTCGCCGACGAGATCAACCGCGCCCCGGCCAAGACCCAGGCGGCGCTGCTGGAAGTCATGCAGGAGCGCCAGGTGACCCTCGAAGGGCGCCCCCTGGCCGTGCCGCAACCCTTCCTGGTGCTGGCCACGCAGAACCCCATCGAGCAGGAAGGCACCTACCCGCTGCCGGAGGCCGAACTCGACCGTTTCATGCTCAAGCTGCGCATGGATTACCCGCAAGCCAGCGAAGAACTGGACCTGGTGCGCCAGGTAACCCGTTCGGCCAAGGCCGACATGCTCGAAGTAGCGCCGCTGCGCACCCTGCTGCAGGCCAAGGACGTTCTGGCCCTGCAGAAGATCGCCAGTGAACTGCCGATCGACGACCAGGTGCTCGACTATGCCGTGCGCCTGGCACGCACCACCCGCAGCTGGCCGGGCCTGGCCATGGGCGCCGGGCCGCGCGCCTCGATCGCCCTGGTACGCGGCGGCCGTGCCCGTGCCTTGCTGCGCGGCGGCGACTTCGTCCTGCCGGACGACGTCAAGTCCTGCGCCCTGGCTGTGCTGCGTCACCGCGTACGCCTGGCTCCGGAGCTGGATATCGAAGGCCTGTCGGTCGACCAGGTACTGCAGCAACTCCTCGACCAGACTCCGGCGCCGCGCCTGTGATCGACACCCGCCCTGCTACCCGAGGCCCGCGTCCGGCATGAAACCATCGCGTCTGCTGCTCGGCCTGCTCGCCGGCCTGCTGGTTCTGGCCATGCTGCTCGGCGCCTTGCCGTTGCTGCGCGTCAAGCTACCAGCCACCCTGCAACCGCTCTGGTGGGGGCTGCTGCTCGCTTTGTCGGTACTGGCGGCGGTCGACGCCCTGTGGCTGCGCCGCCTGCCCGCGCCACGGTTGGAACGCCATCTGCCGGGTAATCTGCCCCTCGGACGCTGGAGCGAGGTGCGCCTGACCGTGCACCACGACTACCAGCAGACGCTGGTGGCCAGCCTGTTCGATCATGTGCCCGACGGCATGGACTTCGAATTCCTGCCGCAGCAGGTGACCTTGCACCCCGGCGAGCAGACCGAGTTCGGCTACCGGGTGCGCCCGCTCAAGCGCGGCCACTTCAGCTTTGCCCGTTGCGAGTTCGGCCTGCCCAGCCCCCTGCGCCTGTGGCAGGGCCGGCGTTATCTGGAGCTGGCCAGCGCTACCCGCGTCTACCCGGATTTCGCCCGCTTGTATGGCGCCCAGCTGATGGCCGTCGACGACTGGCTCAGCCAACTCGGTGTACGCCAGCGCCAGCGCCGCGGCCTGGGTCTGGAATTCCATCAACTGCGCGAATTCCGCGACGGCGATACGCTGCGGCAGATCGACTGGAAAGCCACCGCACGCAAACGCACCCCGATTGCCCGCGAATACCAGGACGAGCGCGACCAGCAGATTGTCTTCCTGCTCGACTGCGGCCGGCGCATGCGCAGCCATGACGGCGACCTGGCGCACTTCGACCACGCCCTCAATGCGTGCCTGCTGCTCAGTTACGTCGCCTTGCGCCAAGGCGATGCCGTGGGCCTGGCGACCTTTGCCAGCAACCAGGACCAGTACGTCGCTCCGGTCAAAGGCCAGGCGCACATCAGCACCCTGCTGAATGCCGTCTATGCCCTCGACAGCACCCACCGCCCGGCCGACTACACGGCAGCAATCAACGCCTTGCTGGCACGCCAGCAACGACGCGCCCTGGTGGTGCTGGTCACCAACCTGCGCGACGAGGATGACGAGGAATTGTTGACGGCGATCAAGCGCCTGGGGCGCCAGCACCGCGTACTGATCGCCAGCCTGCGCGAAGAAGTGCTCGACCGTCTGCGCCAGGCGCCCGTGCAGAACTACGAGCAGGCGCTGGGCTACTGCGGCACGGTGGATTATCTGAACGCACGCGCCAGCCTGCACGAGCGCCTGCTGGCCCACGGCATGCCGGTACTGGATGCCCGCCCTGGCGAGCTGGGGCCGGAACTGGTGGGGCGCTACCTGGCCTGGAAAAAGGCTGGCGTGCTCTGAAGCAGAGGCAGAGCGACCCACGCCTGTAGGAGCGAGCTCTGCTCGCGAAACGCTTGTACGGATCGATTTCGCGAGCAGAGCCCGCACCTACGTCCAACCGATCAACCGATCAACCGATCAACCGATCAGGATGATGCCCCAGACCAGCGCGATCAGGCTCAGGGAGACGAACTGGGCGGCGCTGCCCATGTCCTTGGCGTTCTTCGACAGCGGATGGCGGTCCAGGGAAATACGGTCGATGGCCGCTTCCACCGCCGAGTTGAACAGCTCGACGATCAGCGACAGCAAACCCACCGCGACCATCAGCGCCCGCTCTACCGGGCTGACATTCAGCCAGAAGGCCAGCGGCAGCAACACCACGTTGAGCAGCACCAGTTGACGGAAAGCGGCTTCGCCCTTGAAGGCGGCGCTCAGGCCGTCCAACGAATAGCCTGCGGCGTTGAGGATACGTTTCAGGCCGGTCTGGCCCTTGAATGGCGACATGATTAACAACAATCCTTAGGGTGTGCGCCGCGCACTCTAGCCACGGCGTCGTCAAAAAAGCGTGAAGTACGGGTCAGTGCCCGGGAATCGATTCCATCTGCTGCAGCAACAGCGCCGCCTGGGTCCGCGTGCGCACCCCCAGCTTGCGGAAGATGGCCGTCACATGGGCCTTGATGGTGGCCTCGGAGACACTCAGCTCGAAGGCGATCTGCTTGTTCAGCAAGCCTTCGCAGACCATGGTCAGCACACGGAACTGCTGGGGCGTCAGGCTGGCCAAGCCGGCACTGGCCGCCTTGGCCTCGGCCGAAATGGCAGCCGCCTCGGCGGTCTGCGCCGGCCACCAGATATCGCCGTCGAGCACCTGACGCACCGCCTGCTGGATAGTCTCCAACGGGCTCGACTTGGGGATGAAGCCACTGGCACCAAACTCGCGCGAACGCACGATAACGGCGTCTTCTTCCTGCGCCGAAATCATCACCACGGGAATCTGCGGATACTGCCCGCGCAACAGCACCAGGCCGGAGAACCCATAGGCGCCCGGCATGTTGAGGTCGAGCAGGACCAGGTCCCAGTCGCTCTTCTCACTCAGGCGTGCTTCCAGCTCGGCAATACTGGCCGCTTCGACCAGACGTACTTCGGGGCCCAAGCCCAGGGTCAGCGCCTGGTGCAGGGCGCTGCGAAACAGCGGGTGATCATCGGCGATCAGAATTTCGTAAGCAGCCACAGTATCCCCAGTTCTTGTTGTAGGTCCCATCGGGAGGTGCACAGCTTAAGGGATGCGCGCGCCGGCGGGAATGCGCCGATAGAAAAGCGCCGCTCGGCGTGCCGCGGCCTGACGGGGTGGTCAAGTTCGACGCTTTGCGGCACAGTCGCGGCCTTTTCCTGCCGAGACCGACCATGCGCCGCCACGCCCTTCGCGCCGACCTGCTGATGCTCTTCACTGCCATGATCTGGGGCGCGTCCTTCGTCGCCCAGCGCATGGGCATGGATGCCATCGGCCCGTTCCTCTATACCGGCCTGCGCTTCACCCTGGCCAGCCTGGTTGTGTTGCCACTGGTGCTGTTCCTCGGCCGCCGCAAGGACGGCAAAGGCCCCGAGCCGATGAACCGTGGCCTGCTGTTCGGCGGTGTGGCCATGGGCCTGGCCCTGGCGTTGGGGATCAACCTGCAACAGGTCGGCCTGCTGTTCACCAGCGTGACCAACTCCGGCTTCATCACCGGCCTGTACGTGATCATGGTGCCGCTGTTCGGCCTTTTCATCGGCCACAAGACCGGCATGGGCACCTGGCTCGGCGCCGGCCTGGCGGTGCTCGGCATGTTCCTGCTGAGTGTCGGCGATGGCTTCCACGTCGCCTCTGGCGACTGGCTGCAACTGGCCGGCGCCTGCGTCTGGGGCGTGCATGTGCTGCTGGTTGGCTTCTTCGCCGGCCGCCACGATCCGCTGCGCCTGGCCTTGCTGCAGTTCGTCACCTGCGCGGTGATCAGCCTGGCGCTGGCCATCGCAACGGAGCAGATCGAGCTCGCCGCGATCCTCGCCGCCGGCCCAGCCATTCTCTACGGCGGTGTATTCGGCGTGGCAGTCGGTTTCACCCTGCAGGTGATCGCGCAAAAGGATGCCATCGCCTCCCACGCCGCGATCATCCTGTCCCTGGAAGCGGTGTTCGCCGCCATCGCCGGCGCGCTATTCCTCGGCGAGACCCTGGCGCTGAAAGGCTACTTCGGCTGCGCTCTGATGTTCGTCGGCATGCTGGTCGCCCAACTCTGGCCGAAGAAGGCCGTGCTCAACTAAAGAAAGGCCTTCACCGCCAGGTGCGCGGGGCTGTTCTCATCCACCAGCCAGCGGTGCTTGGCGCCCAGGTAACGCTCGGTGAACAGGTCCAGCCAGGCGTCCAGCGCCACGGCCGCCCGTGCATCACCCGCCTGCTCCAGGCACAGCGCCGCCACTTCGGCGGTGCACAGGTGCTCATCACGATTGGAACGGCGCAGGCGATAGCGCGACAACTGCTCCGGCTGCAGGCTGAGCACCGGCAGGTTGTCGAGATAGGGGCTCTTGCGGAACATCTTGCGCGCCTCGGTCCAGGTCGCATCGAGCAGGATGAACAGCGGCCGCTTGCCCGCCTCGACAGGCAGTTCGTTGATCACCCGCTCCGGCCGCTGCGCATACTCGCCCGGGAACACCACATAGGGCTGCCACTGCGGATCGGCCAGTAGCGCCAGCAGGGCGGGATCGACCTCTGTGCGTTTCCAGCCAAAGGCGAAGGTGTCCGCCACCAGATCGGCGATCAGCCAGCCGGTGTTGCTCGGTTTCAATGCTTCGACGTCATACATCAACAGGCATACACCGGCCCGCGCCTCGACCTGCGGCTTCCAGGCGCACAGACAGTAATTGCCGAGAACCCGACATTGCGGACAACGCGGCGCGCGGGAACCCCTTGAGACAAAGGGTTTCAGGCTGCGGGCCAGGCGCTCGGCGCGCAGCCGGGCAACGGCGTGACTCATCGGGGGAACCTGCGGGATGTAAGGCGAAGGGCGCGCAAGTCTAGAGTAAGATTGCCGGCGACTGAACCAGTCCACTGCCCACCGGTCGAAGCGTCACGTTGAATTCCGGAGAATTGTCATGCACCGCCTCGCTACTTTGCTCGCCTTCAGCTTCATCCTGCCAGCCGCCCAAGCGGCCTCCCTGAATGACTTCGAGCTGACTCGCATGCTCAACCAGGTGGCCAAGGACAGCAGCGTTGGCACGCCACGGGCCATCAACGAAGATATTCTCGACCAGGGCTACACCGTGGCTGGCAACGAGCTGATCAATCACCTCAGCGTGCGGGAAAACCATGCCGCCCAGATGCGTGGCAACCCGGACGCCGTGCGCAGCCAGCTGGCTGCCAGTGTCTGCAACAACACCGGCTACCGTCAGCTGCTGGCTCGCGGTGCAGTACTACGTTACGAGTTCAGCGAGTACAAGAGCAATCGCCCGGTAACCACCGAACGCTTCAGCAAGGTCGACTGCGGCCTCTGATCCGCCGCTCAGTCTTCCTGCGCGCGGCGCTGCTCATCGTCGGCGCGCAGCTCGGCGAGCAGGGCTTCCATATAGCGTGATCGTCGCGCACCGCCATCCAGCCTGCGCAGGCATTCGTCTTCGAGACTCAGGTTGTTGGTCCGTGCCGCCTGCTGCAACAAGCGGTACATATCCAGCTCGATCTCCAATGTGATCTTGGGCATGCCCTGCCCTCCCATTCCTCACGCGCGCCGGCCTGCCGTACCGACGCCTGCGCTGCATTGCAAGACTGAGCCTGCTCTGGCAGCTGCACTTGCGCAGCCTGACTGCGCAAGTTCCGGCAGCTGTCAGTAAAACAGAGGATTGCCGGGCGCCCTACTGATCGGACGAATGGCCGGTGGCGCGGCAAAAGGAAGCAGCACTGCAGAGCCAAAAGCACGCACTCAAAGCGTCATGGCCCAGCCATACTCTGAACAGGATCAGGCGCTCCACGGATGTGAAATGACCGGATCCGTATTGAAGGAGACGTCTCATGCCTTATGAACCGGACGATTACCTGTCTCGGCACTTCCACACCAGCGGCATCGACCTGACCAGCAAGATCGAAGAACTCAGCGCCCTGGTCGTGCCCGCCGCCAGCCCCAACCTGCCGCTGTACCGTGAGATGCTCACCACCGTAGTGCGCATGGCCCAGGCCGATCGCAACCGCTGGGACGCCAAGATCATGCTGCAGACCCTACGGGAAATGGAGCACGCCTTCAGCACCCTCGAACAGTTCAAACGCCGCCGCAAAGTCACCGTATTCGGCTCGGCGCGTACACCCGCCGATCACCCGACCTATACCCTCGCCCGCGACCTCGGCCGGGTGCTGACGCGTCTCGACCTGATGGTGGTAACCGGGGCCGGAGGCGGCATCATGGCTGCCGCCCACGAAGGTGCGGGGCTGGAAAACAGCCTGGGGTTCAACATCACCCTGCCCTTCGAGCAAAGTGCCAATGCCACCGTGCACGGCACCGGCAATTTGCTGTCTTTCCACTTTTTCTTCCTGCGCAAACTGTTCTTCGTCAAGGAAGCCGATGCCCTGGTGCTCTGCCCTGGCGGCTTCGGCACGCTCGACGAAGCCCTGGAAGTGATGACCCTGGTACAGACCGGCAAGAGCCCCCTGGTGCCCATCGTGCTGCTGGACGAACCCGGCAGCAATTACTGGGAAGAAGCCCTGCGCTTTCTGCGTGAGCAATTGCAGGAGCGACGCTACATCCTGCCCAACGACCTGCAACTGGTTCGTCTGGTACATAGCGCCGAAGAGGCGGGCCAGGAAATCGCCCGCTTTTACCGCAACTTCCATTCTTCGCGCTGGCTCAAGGATCGCTTCGTGATTCGCCTCAACCATCCCCTCCACCCAGTCGCCCTGGATACGCTGAACCGGGAGTTCATCGACCTCTGCGTGAGTCCTGGCTTCCAGCAACAGGCCTCCTATGAAGCAGAATACGACGAGCCCGAGTTGCGTGACCTGACGCGCCTCGCCTTCCATTTCAAGGCCCGCGACCATGGCCGCCTGCGTGAACTGGTGGACTTTATCAACCTGCCACAGAACTGGGCCCAGAACGGCTGAAACCGGCCGAGCAGCCGCGCACGAAGTGCCCTTCTCTGCAAACTGAGAGGACGGGCCTTGAATCAATAGCGGCAGAAAAAACAGAGCCCGAAGAGGGGAGGCTTCGGGCTCAAAGGGGAATCAGTCGAGACTGGCACCGCGCAGCAGGCGGCCAATCTGTTCCTGGGAAAAACCTCGATAAGCGAGAAAACGCCCTTGCTTGGCCTTCTCCCGCATATCCATCGGTAGCTCGCCGGCGAACTTGCGCAACCACAACTCACGCAACTGCTCGTTCCAGTCAATCCCGGACTCGGCCAGCGCCTGCTCGATGGCTGGACGCAACAAACCACGCTGGGACAACTCTTCGCGAATCCGCAGTGGACCGTAGCCAGCACGACCGCGACTGGCCACGAAGCTCTCCAGATAGCGGTCTTCCGACAACAGCCCCTCTTGCGCCAGGCGGTCGAGGGCACTGTCGATCAACTCATCGGTGGCCCCACGCTGGCGCAGCTTGCGCGCCAGCTCGACCCGCCCATGCTCGCGGCGAGCCAGCAGATCCATGGCGGTACGCCGCACAGCCACCAACGTATCGAGCACCAGAGCCATCGCAGGGGCTATCGACTATCAGCAATCAGGCGTCGAGGTCAGCCAGATCGTCGGCATCGGCAGTCGCCTCGGCACGGGCGGTCGGGCCGGAAGCCACCAGCAATTTCTCGCGGATGATCTTCTCGATGGCACTGCCCACTTCCGGGTTGTCTTCCAGGTACTTGGCCGAGTTGGCCTTGCCTTGGCCGATCTTGCTGCCCTGGTAGCTGTACCAGGCGCCGGATTTCTCAACCAGGCCAAGCTGCACAGCCAGGTCGATGACTTCGCCGGTGCGATAGATGCCCTTGCCGTAAAGAATCTGGAACTCAGCCTGACGGAATGGCGGAGCCACTTTGTTCTTCACCACTTTGACACGGGTTTCGCTACCGACCACCTCGTCGCCTTCCTTCACCGCGCCAGTACGGCGGATGTCCAGACGCACCGAGGCGTAGAACTTGAGCGCGTTACCACCGGTGGTGGTTTCCGGGCTACCGAACATCACGCCGATCTTCATGCGGATCTGGTTGATGAAGATCACCAGGCAGTTGGCGTTCTTGATGTTGCCGGTGATTTTGCGCAGCGCCTGCGACATCAGGCGGGCCTGCAGGCCGACGTGCATGTCGCCCATCTCGCCTTCGATTTCGGCTTTCGGCACCAGAGCGGCCACGGAGTCGACGATGATCACGTCGACGGCATTGGAGCGCACCAGCATGTCGGTGATTTCCAGGGCCTGCTCACCGGTATCTGGCTGCGACACCAGCAGGTCGTCGACGTTGACGCCGAGCTTGCCGGCGTAGTCCGGGTCCAGGGCGTGTTCGGCGTCGACGAAGGCGCAGGTGGCGCCCATCTTCTGCGCTTCTGCGATCACCGACAGGGTCAGGGTGGTCTTACCCGAGGATTCCGGACCGTATATCTCGACGATCCGGCCTTTCGGCAGGCCGCCAATGCCAAGGGCAATGTCGAGGCCCAGGGAGCCGGTGGAAATGGCGGGAATCGCTTGGCGCTCGTGGTCGCCCATGCGCATCACGGCGCCCTTGCCGAATTGCTTTTCAATCTGACCCAGGGCTGCCGCCAACGCGCGCTTCTTGTTCTCGTCCATTTCCATCCTCACGTGATCAAAGGGAGCCAATCGCCCACCAACAACTGTATAAGTAGACAGTAGTATTCCATAAGGCAAGTCGCTCGCCTACCCCTGTTGCGGATTTTCTCCTGCCGCCAGTCGGAGCAAGCCCTGCAATGCCCGTTCTACGGTCTGCCGGCGTACCGCATCGCGATCACCGGAAAAATGGCAGCGCTGGCTATACAGGAACTCGCCATCGCCCCAGGCCAGCCACACCGTACCCACCGGCTTTTCCGGCGAGCCGCCATCCGGGCCGGCAACACCGCTCACGGCCACGGCAAAACGTGCTGCGCTGTTCTTCTGCGCCCCCTGCACCATGGCCTCGACCACGTCCTGGCTGACCGCCCCCACGCGCATAAACAGCTCGGCCGGAACGCCCAGCTGCAAGATTTTCTGTCTATTCGAGTAAGTGACATAACCCGCCTCGAACCAGGCCGAACTGCCCGAAATGCGCGTAATCGCCTCGGCAATCCCGCCGCCGGTGCAGGATTCGGCGGTGCTGACCTGAGCCTTGATGGCCTGCAGGCTCTGCCCCAATCGGGCGGCCAATACGCTGAGGGAATCCATATGTTCTCCGGGGTTAAGCGGCTTCGGCGGATACCGTACACTACGCGACTTTGTGAATTAAGCCGGACAGCAGAACCATGAGCGACCTCTCCGCCCACACGCCGATGATGCAACAGTACTGGCGGCTGAAGCACCAGCACCCAGACCAACTGATGTTCTACCGCATGGGCGACTTCTACGAGATTTTCTACGAGGACGCGAAGAAGGCCGCTGCTCTGCTGGACATCACCCTGACCGCGCGTGGCTCATCGGCTGGCCAGGCGATTCCGATGTGCGGCATCCCGCATCATTCGGCAGAGGGCTACCTGGCCAAGCTGGTCAAACTCGGTGAGTCGGTGGTGATCTGCGAACAGATCGGCGATCCGGCCACCAGCAAGGGGCCGGTGGAACGCCAGGTGGTGCGCATCATCACCCCCGGCACCATCAGCGACGAAGCCCTGCTCGACGAGCGTCGCGACAACCTGCTGGCCGCCGTGCTCGGTGACGAGCGCCTGTTCGGCCTGGCCACCCTGGACATCACCAGCGGCCGCTTCACCGTGCAGGAACTCAAGGGCTGGGAAAACCTGCTGGCCGAGCTGGAGCGCCTGAGCCCGGCCGAACTGCTGATCCCCGATGACTGGCCGCAAGGCCTGCCGGTGGACAAGCGCCGTGGCACCCGCCGCCGCGCGCCTTGGGACTTCGACCGCGACACGGCGCGCAAGAGCCTGTGCCAACAGTTCGCCACCCAGGACCTGAAAGGCTTCGGCTGCGAGCAGCTGAGCCTGGCCATCGGCGCCGCCGGTTGCCTGCTCGGCTACGCCAAGGAAACCCAGCGCACCGCCCTGCCGCACCTGCGCAGCCTGCGCCACGAACGTCTGGACGACACGGTAATCCTCGATGGCGCCAGTCGACGCAACCTGGAGCTGGACACCAACCTCGCCGGTGGGCGCGACAACACCCTGCAATCGGTGGTCGACCGTTGCCAGACCGCCATGGGTTCGCGCCTGCTGACGCGCTGGCTGAACCGTCCGCTGCGCGACCGCGCCGTGCTCGAAGGCCGCCAGGACTCCATCGCCTGCCTGCTCGATCGTTACCAATTCGAACTGATTCAGCCGCAGCTCAAGGACATCGGTGATCTCGAGCGCATCCTCGCCCGCATCGGCCTGCGCAACGCCCGCCCACGCGACCTGGCCCGCCTGCGCGATGCCCTGGCCGCCCTGCCTCAGCTGCAAAGCGGCATGTCTCAGCTGGATATTCCACACCTGACCGAGCTGGCGACCAGCATCCGCACCTACCCGGAGCTGGCCGACCTGCTGGCCCGCGCCATCATCGACAACCCGCCGGCGGTAATCCGCGACGGCGGTGTGCTGAAGACCGGCTACGACGCCGAGCTGGACGAACTGCAGTCGCTGAGCGAGAACGCCGGCCAGTACCTGATGGATCTGGAAGTACGTGAAAAAGCCCGCACCGGACTGGCCAACCTCAAGGTCGGCTACAACCGTGTGCATGGCTATTTCATCGAGCTGCCGAGCAAGCAGGCCGAATCGGCCCCGGCGGACTATATCCGCCGGCAGACCCTGAAAGGCGCCGAGCGCTTCATCACCCCGGAGCTCAAGGAGTTCGAGGACAAGGCCCTGTCAGCCAAGAGCCGCGCCCTGGCTCGCGAGAAACTGCTGTACGACGAGCTACTGGAGCACCTGATCGGCCACCTGGCGCCACTGCAGGACACCGCCGCAGCCCTCGCCGAACTGGACGTGCTGAGCAACCTGGCCGAGCGCGCGCTGAACCTCGACCTCAATCGCCCGCGCTTCGTCGAAGAACCCTGCATGCGCATTAGCCAGGGTCGCCACCCGGTGGTCGAGCAGGTGCTGGATACGCCGTTCGTGGCCAACGACCTGGGCCTGGACGACAACACCCGTATGCTGATCATCACCGGCCCGAACATGGGTGGTAAGTCGACCTACATGCGCCAGACCGCGCTGATCGTGCTGCTCGCCCATATCGGCAGCTTCGTCCCGGCGGCAAGCTGCGAGCTGTCACTGGTCGACCGCATCTTCACCCGCATCGGCTCCAGCGACGACCTGGCCGGCGGCCGCTCGACCTTCATGGTCGAGATGAGCGAGACCGCCAACATCCTGCACAACGCCAGCGAGCGCAGCCTGGTGCTGATGGACGAAGTCGGCCGCGGCACCAGCACCTTCGATGGCCTGTCGCTGGCCTGGTCGGCCGCCGAACAGCTGGCCAGCCTGCGCGCCTGGACGCTGTTCGCCACCCACTACTTCGAGCTGACCGTGCTGCCCGAGAGCGAGCCGGTGGTGGCCAACGTGCACCTCAATGCCACCGAGCACAACGAGCGCATCGTCTTCCTGCACCATGTGCTGCCCGGTCCGGCCAGCCAGAGCTATGGCCTGGCCGTGGCGCAGCTGGCCGGCGTGCCGGCGCCGGTGATCGCCCGCGCCCGCGAGCACCTGGCGCGCCTGGAAACCACTAGCCTGCCCCACGAAGCGCCGCGCAGCGTGGCCGGCCAACCCGCCGCCCCGATGCAGAACGACCTGTTCGCCACCCTGCCGCACCCGGTGTTGGAAGAATTGGGCAAGATCAATCCCGATGATCTGACACCGCGCCGCGCACTGGAGCTGTTATATACATGGAAGACACGGATCTGACAGCGAGCCTCGCAAACTGGTAGAATCCGCGCGCTTTTAAGATTGCCCGACCTCCAGCCTGAGTCGAGGCCATCACTTTTTGTGCCGGAGACCCACCCAGAACGGGGCACGGCCGCTGTTTGAGGAGAGAATCAGAACATGACTTTCGTCGTCACCGACAACTGCATCAAGTGCAAATACACCGACTGCGTGGAAGTTTGTCCGGTGGACTGCTTTTACGAAGGCCCGAACTTTCTGGTAATCCACCCGGACGAGTGCATTGACTGCGCCCTCTGCGAGCCAGAATGCCCGGCCCAGGCCATCTTCTCCGAAGACGAAGTCCCGGAAGACCAGCAGGAGTTCATCGCCCTGAACACCGAACTGGCGGAAGTCTGGCCGAACATCACCGAGAGGAAAGATGCCCTGGCCGACGCCGAAGAGTGGGATGGCGTGAAGGACAAGCTGAAACACCTGGAGCGCTAAGCGCCCCGCAATGCAAAAGGCCCGCGCAATGCGGGCCTTTTTCTGTCTGCAGTTTTTTGCGGGCAAAAAAAGGGGCAGTGATTAGCTGCCCACTCTTTCTTCCCTACTCCCTGAGAATCCTGCCATCTTCCTGATGAACTGCATCCTGCAGTGGTTCCCTGACTGTCGTCCTGACAATCTGCGCCTTTCCCTTGGCACGGCTCCATATTACCGCCTCTCATCGCCTTCACAAGGCCACTCCTGGCTGTAAGCAGGCAGCTAGCAACAACTCATAAATATAAATAATCTTTATATTTCAATAAGTTAGTATTTATGTAAATCAGAAAAGCGCCGCCTGCGGGCGTAATCTGCCTGCGAACACTTACAGCACATGTAAGCAATGGCTTACATTTCAGCGAATAAAAAAGCCCCGGCGTGCCGGGGCTTAGAGGGGCGCAACAGCCGAGGCGTGCGCCAGGGGTAAACCTAGGGATCAGACCAGCTGCTTCAGCGCTTCGCGGCTGAACGGCAGGATGTCCTGCTCGCGGCCTTCACGGACCTTCAGCGCCCAATCCGGGTCGACCAACAGCGCGCGGCCCACGGCCACCAGATCGAACTCCTGCTTGTTCAGGCGCTCCAGCAGGTTTTCCAGGCTGGCCGGTTCGGCCACCTTGTCGGTGTTGACCATGAACTGCAGGAACTCGCCGTCCAGGCCGACGCTGCCCACGGTAATGGTCGGTTTGCCGGTCAGCTTGCGGGTCCAGCCAGCCAGGTTGAGATCAGAGCCTTCGAACTCCGGCTCCCAGAAGCGGCGGGTCGAGCAGTGGAAGATGTCCACGCCGGCGTCGCTCAGCGGCTTGAGGAAGGCTTCCAGGGCCTCCGGCGTCTGCACCAGGCGCGCGGTGTAGTCCTGCTGCTTCCACTGAGAGAAGCGGAAGATGATCGGGAAGTCCGGGCCGACGGCGGCGCGTACGGCCTGGATCAGCTCGATGGCGAAGCGCGAACGCTGGGCCAGGTCGCCACCGTACTCGTCGGTACGCTGGTTGCTGCCTTCCCAGAAGAACTGGTCAACCAGGTAACCGTGGGCGCCGTGGATTTCCACGCCGTCCATGCCGATCGCCTTGGCGTCACGGGCGGCCTGGGCGAAGGCGGCGATGACTTCGTCGATGTCGGCCTTGGTCATGCCGTGCACAACCACGTTGCCTTCCTTGATTTTCTCGCTTGGGCCGTAACCCGGCACGCTAGCGTCCGGCTCGGTGCCGAGCTTGCGCACATTGCCCACGTGCCACAGCTGCGGAACGATCTTGCCGCCTTCGGCGTGTACCGCGTCGACCACTTCCTTCCAGCCAGCCAGCGCGTCCTCACCATAGAAACGCGGCACGTGCGGGTAGCCGTTGGCAGCCTTGTGGCCGACGGTGGTGCCCTCGGTGACGATCAGGCCGACACCGGCCGCAGCACGGCGACGGTAGTACTCGACGACCTTGGCGTTGGGCACGCCGCCCGGGGAAAAGGAACGGGTCATCGGCGCCATTACCACGCGGGTCGGCAGCTCCAGGTTGCCCAGCTGGAAGGGTTGGAACAGGGCTTTTGCAGGGGCGTTCATAAGGACTCCAAATGCCGGACAGATGACCGGTCGTCTCGTTTATAGGCAATAAAAAATCAAGGCCGCAGGAGCAGCTCCAGACGGGTGTTGAAGGCGTTCAGCGGTGCGCTACCGGCGCCGACCTTGAGGCGTGCCAGCACGCCTTGCCAGGCGCTGTTGATGAAGGTCGCGAGGTTGTCGCAGTCCTCGTCGGCGGCCAGTTCACCCGCGTCACGCGCCAGCTCCAGGCAACCGCGCAGGATGTCCACCGAGGCTTGCTGGATAGCATCGACCTGGGCGCCGATCGCCGGCAGCAGGTCGGCCATCTCGAAACTCAGGCTGCCAATGAAGCAGTGGTACTCGGCCTTGTCCTGGCGGGAAAAATGCTCCTGCAGCTCCAGGTAGTAGGCGAGGATACGCGCCCGCGGGCTCAGCGCCGGATTGGCCAGAGCCTCGGCGTAGCGCTGCAGGCGCGGGCGGTAGACGAACTCGAGGGCGTGCAAGGCGAAATCTTCCTTGCTGGCGAAGTAGTGATAGAACGAGCCCTTGGGAATTCCCGCGGCCTGGACGATCTCCTGCACCCCGGTGCCGTGGTAGCCGCGGCGGGTCATCACCGCCGAGCCCTTGGCCAGGATCAGGTCGCGCTTGTCGAGTCGAATGCTGTTGTTCATGGGGCGAGGATATGACCGGTCGTCTCGCTTCACCCAGCACTATTGATATTAGTGATTAAGCCCTAGAAGCCAGTTCCTACAACCAGGTGACCTGCTGCTCCAGCGGAAAGCGCAGACGCGGGTTGTACACGCCCTTCTCGCCCTGACGTCCGACCGCTAGCAGCATGATCGGAATCGCCGCACGTGGCAGGTCGAGCACGCGGCGCAGGCGCACCTCGTCAAAGCCTTCCATCGGGCAAGTGGCGAAGCCGTGGCTCTGGAATCCCAGCATCAGGTTCTGCGCCGCCAGCGCGGTCGACTTAACCGCCCAGATGCGCATGTCGGCCTTGCTGTTGGGCGTACGCATCAGCGGCTTGCGCAGTGCCACTACACGCAGCAGTTGGCGCTTGAGAAAGCCCAGTAGCCCCAACGGCCCCTGGTTGTATTGGAACGGCGCGGTCTTGGCGTAGAAGTGGCGGATGCGCCCCGGCACTTCGGGCTCCGGCCAGTGAGTGACGATGTCGCGGCAGGCCTGACGCCAGGTGTCCGGGCGCGCCAACACGGCGATGATCAGCGGCGCCTTGGCCGCGTTCTGGCTCATGCACACCGGGTGCAGGCGCGCGAGCAACTCGGGATCGCGGATCACCTGGAAACTCCAGGGTTGCAGGTTGCAGGAGTTGGGCGCGAGGGTGGCCAGGTCCAGGCAGTCGCGAATCACCGCATCGGGCACCGGCTCGCTGGTAAAGCGGCGCACCGCACGGCGGCTTTCGATCAGCGCACGCAGGGCGGCCGGAGAAGCCAATTGGAGCGCGTCATCATGGGGAAAACTGGTCATCGCGGGCCTCCTCAGCAAGTCAGCCGATTAAGCAGCGCGCGGGAGCAGCCGACAAGCCACGAGGGTGAAACAGCCGAAGCATTGGCGCATTTGCCCGCTATCGAGCGAGTCCATGCGCCAGAACGGTCAGGCTAGCGCTTTGTCGATCGCCTGCAGCAAGGCAGGATCGTCCGGCGTGGTGCGCGGGGAGAAACGCGCCAGTACGCGACCATCACGGCCGACAAGAAACTTTTCGAAGTTCCAGGTGATATCCCCCGGGAACTCTGCGCCCTCGCCCGCCAGCAGGCGGTACAGCGGGTGGCGAGTAGGACCGTTGACATCCAGCTTGCTGCCCAGCGGGAACGTCACACCGTAGTTGAGGCTGCAGAATTCGCGAATCTCGTCTTCGCTACCCGGCTCCTGGCCGGCGAACTGGTTGCACGGCAGCCCCAGTACGGTGAAGCCACGCTCACGGTATTGCTGATGCAACGCTTCCAGGCCCGCGTATTGCGGGGTCAGGCCACACTTGGAGGCCACGTTGACCACCAATACCAACTGGCCCTTGAACGGCGCCAGCGGCAGATCCTGGCCGTCCAGCGCGCGTAGATTGAGATCGTGAAAGGCACTCATGAGTAACTCCTTGAGCCTGCATAAAAATCTGCGCCGAGGACAAAAAAGGCGCCCATGGGCGCCTTTTTCGCTTAGCTCAGCTTAGCAGCCACGATTACGCGTGGGACGACCATAAGTCGTATTGCGCAACCGATAATCAGGCTGCTAATCAGTGGTGGTGACCACCTTCGCCGTGGATATGGCCGTGGGCCAGTTCTTCGGCCAGGGCTTCACGCACGCTGACAACCTTGACCTGGAAGGTCAGACGCTGACCGGCCAGTGGGTGGTTGCCGTCGACGATCACGTCGTCGCCGTCGAGGTCACGGATGGTGACGATCTGCATGCCGCCGTCCGGGCCGGAGGCGTGGAACTGCATGCCGACTTCCAGCTCGTCGACACCTTCGAACATGCTGCGATTGAGGGTGGCAACCAGCTCGGCGCTGTATTCGCCGTAGGCATCGGCAGGTTCGACGACAGCAGTCAGCTCGTCGCCGGCCTGCTTGCCTTCCAGGGCCTTTTCCAGGCCAGCGATGATGTTGCCTGCACCGTGCAGGTAGGCCAGCGGGGCGCCGCCGGCAGAGCTGTCGATAACCTCACCAGCATCGTTGGTCAGGGTATAGTCGATGGAGACAGCCTTGTTGGCGGCGATCAGCATAGGGTGAGACCTTTTGCAAAAGATTGAAGAACCGGCGAGTTTACCTGCGGCCTCGGTTGAAAGCGACCCGAACCCAGACAAACGGGCCATACCGACCTGCTTACTGGTGGGTTTCCACCAGGACGAAGATGGCCACTGGGTCGCCGATTTGTCCTGCGGCCACACCCAGCACCTGCGCCACCAGCCGCCCTGGCAGAACCGCGCCTGGGTCATGGATGTGCAGCAACGCCAGCAGCGCATCGGCCAGCCCTTCGCCTGCGGCTGGTGCGCCGCCGAGCAGCGAGAACACGCCACAAACAGTGCACAGAGCAGATAGGGAGTCGTCATGCCGGCACGCAATATTCTGGTCATCAACTGCGGTAGCTCGTCGATCAAGTTCGCCCTGGTCAACGAGGCCCATTCGCAATTCACCTTGAGTGGCCTGGCCGAACGCCTGGGCAGCCAGGACGCCGTGCTGCACTGGCAGCGCGGCGGCGAGCAGGACAGCCTGATGCTGCCCAGCGGCGACCACCGTGCGGCCCTCGCCCAACTGCTGCCGCTGGTGCAGGGCGCGGCCGGTGGCAAACTGCATGGCATTGGCCACCGCGTGGTGCATGGCGGCGAACAGTTCACCGCCGCCTGCCGCATCGATGCGCAGAGCCTGCAGGCGATCCGCGCCACCGCGCCCTTGGCACCGCTGCACAACCCGGCCAACCTGCAGGGCATCGAAGCGGCACTCAAGCTGTTCCCCAGCCTGACCCAGGTAGCGGTGTTCGACACCGCCTTCCACCAGAGCCTGCCCGAGCACGCCTATCGCTACGCCGTGCCGGAGCCGCTGTACCGCGAGCATGGCGTGCGCCGCTATGGTTTCCACGGCACCAGCCACCGTTATGTCAGCCATCGCGCTGCCGAGATGAGCGGCCTGGCTAGCGGCGACAGCAGTTGGTTGTCGGCGCACCTCGGTAACGGCTGTTCGACCTGCGCCATCGTCGATGGCCAGAGCCGCGACACCAGCATGGGCCTGACCCCACTGGAAGGCCTGGTGATGGGCACCCGCAGCGGTGACGTCGACCCCAACCTGCACGGCCACCTGGCGCGGACCCTGGGCTGGAGCCTGGAACGCATCGACACGCTGCTGAACAAGGAAAGCGGCCTGCTCGGCCTCTCCGGCCTGTCCAACGACATGCGCAGCCTGGAACAGGCACGTGATCAGGGCCATGTCGGCGCGACCCTGGCTATCGAAGTGTTCTGCTATCGCCTGGCCAAGTCGCTGGCCGGCATGAGCTGTGCCCTGCCACAACTGGACGGCCTGATCTTCACCGGCGGCATCGGCGAGAACTCACCGCTGGTGCGCAGCAAGACCGTAGCCCACCTCAAGCTGCTCGGCCTGGCCCTGGACAAGGAAGCCAACGCCCGCTGTATTCGCGGCGTCGCGGGCTCCATTCACGCCCACGGCCACCCGCGCATCCTGGTGGTACCGACCAACGAGGAGCGGCAGATCGCCCTCGACACCCTCGCCCTGCTCAATGCTTGAAACGGGGAAGAACAAACCGGCGCCCACTGTCGAACCCGCTCGCTCCTTCAAGAACGGAGAACGCATGCATACCTTCTTTATTGCCCCCACCGGTTTCGGTGTTGGCCTTACCTCCATCAGCCTCGGCCTGGTTCGCGCCCTGCAACGTGCCGGGCTGAAAGTCGGCTTCTTCAAGCCGATAGCCCAGCCGCATCCCGGCGACGCGGGCCCGGAGCGCTCCACCGAACTGATCGCCCGCACCTTGGGCCTCACACCGCCCACGCCGCTGGCGTTGAGCCACGTCGAACGCATGCTCGGCGATGGTCAGCTGGACGAGCTGCTGGAAGAAATCATCAGCCTCTACCAGCAGGCCGCCGAGGGCCTGGACGTGCTGATCGTCGAAGGCATGGTGCCGACCCGCCACGCCAGCTATGCGGCGCGGATCAATGTGCACCTGGCCAAGAGCCTGGATGCCGAGATCATCCTGGTATCGGCACCGGACGGTGAGTCCGCCCAGGAGATGAACGAACTGTCCGACCGCATCGAAATCCAGGCGCAGCTGTTCGGTGGGCCGAAGGATCCGAAGGTGCTCGGCACCATCCTCAACAAGGTGCGTGGCGATGATTTCGCCGCCCGCCTGCAACAGCTCTCGCCACTGCTGAAGACCGAGGAGTTCCGCCTGCTCGGTTGCATTCCGTGGCAGGACGAGCTGAACGCCGCGCGCACCCGCGACATCGCCGACCTGCTCGGCGCCCGGGTGATCAATGCCGGCGACTACGAGCAGCGCCGGGTGGCGCAGATCGTCCTGTGCGCCCGCGCCGTGCCCAACACCGTGCAACTGCTCAAGCCCGGCGTGCTGGTGGTGACTCCTGGTGATCGAGACGACATCATCATGGCCGCCAGCCTGGCCGCAATGAACGGCGTGCCGCTGGCCGGCCTGCTGCTGTGCAGCGATTTCCCGCCGGACCCAAGGATCATGGAGCTGTGCCGCGGCGCCCTGCACAGCGGCCTGCCGGTGCTCAGCGTGAGCACCGGTTCCTACGACACGGCGACCAACCTCAATCGCCTGAACAAGGAAATCCCCATCGACGACCGCGAGCGCGCGGAGAAGGTCACCGAGTTCGTCGCCGGGCATATCGACCACGAGTGGCTCAAGCAGCGCTGTGGCAGCCCGCGCGAGCCACACATGTCGCCCCCGGCATTCCGCTACCAGTTGGTGCGCCGCGCCCAGGCGGCGAACAAGCGCATCGTCCTGCCCGAAGGCAGCGAGCCGCGCACCGTGCAGGCCGCCGCCATCTGCCAGGCCCGCGGCATTGCCCACTGCGTACTGCTGGCCAAGCCGGAAGCGGTGCACGCCGTGGCCAGCGCGCAAGGCATCGAGCTGCCCGCCGGGCTGGAAATCCTCGACCCGGATCTGATTCGCGAGCGTTACGTCGGACCCATGGTCGAGTTGCGCAAGGGCAAGGGCCTGAACGCGCCGATGGCCACCGCACAGCTGGAGGACACGGTGGTGCTGGGCACCATGATGCTGGCGCTGGACGAGGTCGACGGCCTGGTCTCCGGGGCCATCCACACCACGGCCAACACCATTCGCCCGGCCTTGCAGCTGATCAAAACCGCGCCGGGCTACAACCTGGTGTCTTCGGTGTTCTTCATGCTCCTGCCGGACCAGGTACTGGTGTATGGCGACTGCGCGGTGAACCCCGACCCGACGGCCCCGGAACTGGCAGAAATCGCCCTGCAGAGTGCCGCCTCGGCCGAAGCCTTCGGCGTGCCGGCACGGGTGGCGATGATCAGTTATTCCACCGGCGACTCCGGCAGTGGTGCCGAGGTGGAGAAAGTTCGCGAAGCCACACGCACCGCACAGGCGCTGAACCCGCAACTGCTGATCGACGGTCCCCTGCAATACGACGCTGCCGCCATCGCCAGCGTGGGCCGGCAGAAAGCCCCGGACAGCCTGGTGGCCGGGCGCGCCACGGTCTTCATCTTCCCCGACCTGAACACCGGAAACACCACCTATAAGGCAGTACAACGTAGCGCCGACTGTGTCAGCGTCGGGCCCATGCTGCAGGGGTTGCGCAAACCGGTGAACGACCTGTCGCGCGGCGCGCTGGTGGACGACATCGTCTACACCATCGCCCTGACAGCGATCCAGGCGGTGGCCAAAGGGTGAAACAGGCTTGATGGTTCCCACGCTCCGCGTGGGAACCATCTAGAACGCGCGTGGCACCGACGCGGGTTTCACCTCGCTTGCGCTAGAATTCGCCACGTTTGGGAACTGCGAAAACCCCAGCAGGCATGACCAAGAGGTCAAAGCCAACACTTGCCGTTCAGTGTACAAGCGTTAACCTTGGCACCGAACCGACTTGCGGCAGACCATCTGCCACAAGGTTTTCAAGCAATCCGGGGCACACAGAATGCCCCTCTGCCAGGAGGCTCAAGCCCCCATGCTGCATCTACTGCCTGCCCCGCTGCGCGGCGTTATCGCCGGCCTGCTGTTGGCCCTGAATACCCTGGTCTGCTGCTGGCCACTGTTCGCCGTGTCGCTGCTCAAGCTGCTGTTGCCGGTACCGGCGATCCAGCGCGGCCTGCGCTTCGTCATGCATGGCATCGCCGAATTCTGGATCGGGGTGAACAAGTTCTGGATGAACCAGGTACGCCGCACCCGCTGGCATGTCAGCGGCCTGGACGGCTTCGACCTGAACCACTCCTACCTGGTCACCAGCAACCACCAGAGCTGGGTCGACATCCTGGTGCTGCAGTACCTGCTCAACCGGCGCATGCCGCTGCTCAAGTTCTTCCTCAAGCAGGAATTGATCTGGGTTCCGGTGATCGGCCTGTGCTGGTGGGCGCTGGAATTCCCCTTCATGAAGCGCTTCAGCAAGGAATACCTGGCCAAGCACCCGGAAAAGCGCGGGCAGGATCTGGCCACCACGCGCAAGGCCTGCGCCCGCTACAAGACCAACCCGGTGTCGGTGTTCAACTTCCTCGAAGGCACGCGCCTGACGCCGCAGAAACACGCGCAGCAGGCTTCACCCTTCAAGTACCTGCTCAAGCCCAAGGCCGGCGGTATCGCTTTCGTGCTGGATGCCATGGGTGAGCAACTGGATGCCATCGTCAACGTGACCATCCACTATCCCGGCGGCAACCCTGGGTTCTGGGATCTGCTCTGTGGCCGTGTCGGCGAAGTAGTGGTGCAGTTCGCCCGCCTGGAAATCCCTGCGGAATTCATCAGCCGCAACTACGACCAGGACGAACAGTACCGCCTGCAGTTCCAGCAGTGGGTCAACCAGCTGTGGCTGGCCAAGGATGCCGAGCTGGCCGAGCTGCACCAGCGCTTTCCTGGCTAGCCAGCAGCAGGCTCTGTTCGCAAAGCAGCTGCTGCGTCAGCCGTTTGCCAGCAGAGCACGCCCCATGGGCTTATGCATCGGGTTTCCAGGTCGACCAGTCGAGCCGCAGCGGAAAACTGCCGGCCTTGTCCACCGACAGGCCCGGCGCCACCAGAAAGCCCTGCATGGTGCTGCACTGGTGGGCGATCAGCCAGTCGCGCTGCTCGATGGTTTCCACCCCTTCGGCAATCACTTCCAGTTCGAGGTGATGGGCCAGGTCGATGATGGTGCTGACGATGGCGGCATCCTTCGGCGAGTCGAGCATGTTGGCGATGAACAGCCGATCGATCTTCAGCGTGTCGATCTCGAAATGCCGCAAGTACGCCAGCGACGAGTAACCGGTGCCGAAATCATCGATGGCAATGCGCACGCCCAGCTCGCGCAGTTGCTGCAACTGCTCGCGGGTGTTGTCGAGGTCCTGCATAAGCGCGCTTTCGGTCACCTCCACTTCCAGCTGGGCCGGATTGAGTTGCAGCTCCTCCAACACCCGGCGCAGGTCATCCACCAGCTGCGGCATACCGAATTGCACCGGGCTGACGTTGAGGCTGAGTACCAGCTCTTCGCCAAAACGCTCACGCCAGGAGCGGCACTGGCTGATGCCCTGGCGGAAGATCCAGTCGCCCACCCGGTTGATCAGCCGGGTTTCCTCCAGCAGCGGAATGAACACCCCTGGCGAGACGGTACCGGCCACCCGGTGTTGCCAGCGCAGTAGCGCCTCGAAGCCGCGCAGGCGGCCGGTAGCCAGGTCGATCTGCGGCTGATAGACCAACACGAAATCGTCCTGCTCGATGGCCATGCGCAGGCTTTCTTCGAGCATCAACCGCGAGCGCGCGCGGCCGTTCATTTCCGGCGAGAAGAAGCGGTACTGCTGACGCCCGGCGCGCTTGGCCTCGTACATGGCCATGTCCGCCGAACGCAGCAGGCCATCCACCGTCTGCCCGCACTCCGGGTAGCAGGCAATGCCGACACTGGCACCAACGGTGAACTCGATGCCGTCCACCTTGTGCCGCACCGACACCAGTTCGATCAGCTTCTCGGCCACCCGCGCGGCATCCTCCGGGTGGTCGAGCGAATCGAGCAACGCAGTGAACTCGTCCCCGCCCATGCGCGCGAGAACGTCGTAGGGACGCAGGCAGGTCTTCAGTTGCTCGGCCACGCGGCGCAGCACAATGTCGCCGGCGGCGTGGCCGAGGGAGTCATTGATCCGTTTGAAGCCATCGAGGTCCAGGTAGATCACCGCCATGCGCTTGCCGCTGCGGTCGATGCGTGAAAGCGCCGACTCCAGCGCCTGGTTGAAGCCGCGTCGGTTGTGCAGGCCGGTCAGGGCATCGGTAACCGCCTGTGATTCGAGTTGCGCGTGCAAGTTGCTCACCACAGACATGTCCAGGGCGATCAGCACCATCGAGTTCTGGTACTGCGGCAGCGGTGAACAGGACAACGCAACAGGCAGGAAGCTGCCGCTGAAGGTATTCAGCACCGCATCGTGCAGCCGGTAGGTCTGGCCGGCGCGCCAGTGCCGGTAGAACTCGGTTTCCTGCCAGTTCTGCGCCATCTCCGGCGCCCGCAGGTAGGACAGCAACTGGGTGCCCTGCAAGTCGGCCACGTCGCCATGAAGCATCTGCGCCATGGCCGGGTTGGCGAAGTTGATCAGGCCATCCTGGCCGATCACCATGATGCCTTCCGAGGCGTTTTCCAGCACCGAGGCATTGAAGGCCCGCGCACTGTCCAGTTGCTGACTGAGCAGTTGCATCTCGTGACGATGGCGCTCGTGCTCAAGCAGGGCATTGATCTTGTGCCGCAGCACCTTGGGGTCGAAGGGCTTGAGGATGAAGTCCACCGCGCCGATGGCATAGCCGTGCAGCACCGAGTCCTCGGTATGAGCGATGGCGGAGAGGAAGATGATCGGCGTGTAGCGGGTATTCGGGCTGCCACGCATCAGGCGCGCCACCTCGAAACCGTCCATTTTCGGCATTTGTACATCGAGCAACACCAGCCCGACATCCTCGGACTGCATGCATTGCAGGGCGGCTTCGCCAGAGTTGACCGTGCGCACGTTCCACTGGCCATCGCCCAGCAGCGCCTCCATGGCCACCAGGTTCTCCTCGCGATCATCCACCACCAGCAACACCTGACTGTCCACCGGTGTTTCAAGCTGCAGCCGCGTCATCCAGCCCTCCCATGGCGCGCCCTTGCGCCATCAGCCTTGAACATTGCCCACCCCAACCCGAGGCCTGCCACCGCTTGCAGCACTCACCATATCGCGCCGTCATTGGCGTGCTCGACTCTGCGGCTCGATCGGGGTGTTGATCCAGCGCTGGAGCATTTCCAGCAGTTCCTGACGCCCAACCGGTTTGGCCAGGTAGTCGTCGGCGCCCGCGGTGATGCATTTCTCGCGGTCGCCCTTCATCGCATGGGCCGTCAGGGCGATCACCGGAATCCGGCAATCGTGCTGTTCCTTGAGCAGCCGCGTGGCGGTGTAGCCATCCATGTTGGGCATCGCCATATCCATCAGAATCAGATCGAAGGGTTCGCGGGCGAAGCATTCCAGCGCCTCCACGCCATCCTTGGCCGGCACCACGATGAGCTCTATTTCATCGAGCAGTGCAGTCATCGCATAAATGTTGCGCACGTCATCGTCCACCAGCAGCACACGCTTGCCGGCCAGCCCCGAACTATCGACCTGCGGTTCGCGCACCGTGGTGAGGAAGCCCTGCAGGGCAGAGCTGAGTGGCCGCAAATCATCGCCACTCTTGCGCACCACCACCGCCGAGTAACGGCGCAGGTGCTGCAAGTCAACGCGGGTAACGTCCACACCAGTGTTGATCACCACCTGGCTGCCATGCAGCGGGCGCTCGCGATTGAGCAGTTCCAGCAGGTCGAAACCATCCGCGTCGGGCAGATCGAGATCGATCACCAGGGCACTGAAACTCCGCGCGCCATAGGCATCGCGGGCCGCCTCGGCCGTCGCCACCGCCGTCACCGCAAAACCCAACTGCTGCAGGTGCTCGCGGTAGTGCTCGCGCTCGACCTCGACATCCTCCACCAGCAGCAGTGGCCGGGTGCCGATATCGGGCCTGCCGATATCGTGGAAGACCTGCTCCAACGCCTCACGGCCGATGGGTTTGACCAGGTAACGCGTACCGTCCTCGTGCCAGTCCTGCGGTTGCGGCACGCAGGACAGGATATGCACCGGGATATCGCGGTACTGCACCAGGCCCCGCAGGCGTCGGTAGATCTGCCAGCCGCTGATATCCGGCAACAGGATGTCGATGATCACCGCCGCGAAGCGCTCGCTCTGCAGCAGGTTGATCGCCTGCTTGCCATTGCGGCAGAGCACGCTGGAAAAACCGTGGGCCTGGGCCTCCTCGGCGATCACCGAGGCGAAGTTGAGGTCATCCTCCACCACCAATATCGCCGGCCCCTGCCCGCTGCGCAGCGGCGCGCTGCTCAGCGGCTCGTCCGGCTCGGCCTGAGCCACAGCCACCACCGGCAACAGCACGATGAAGCGCGAACCGGCACCGGCGATGCTCTCCAGGCGGATCTTGCCGCCCAGCGCTTCGACCAGCTGGCGAGTAATGGCCAGGCCCAGCCCTGTACCACCGAAGCGCCTACTGATGGAGCCATCGATCTGCTGGAAGGCCTGGAAGACGCGCTCATGTTGTTCCGCGGCGATGCCGATACCGGTGTCGCGGACGACGATCTCGAGGGTCTCCCGCTCATCATCCAGGGGCGTCATGCTGCGGTTGATCAGCAGTTCGACCTCGCCGTGCTCGGTGAACTTCAGCGCATTGGACAGCAGGTTGCGCAGGATCTGGTACAGCCGCCCACGGTCGATATGGATCACCCGTGGCACACCGGGCTCAATGCTGCTGAGCAGGCGCAGCCCTTTGATCTCGGCCATCGGCCGCAGGCTGGCATCCAGCTCCACCAACATATCGTGGACGTTCAGCGGCTCCAGCTTGAGCTGCACCCGCCCGGCTTCGATCTTAGCCAAGTCAAGTACATCGTTGATCAGTTGCAGCAGGTCGTTGCCGGCCTTGTAGATGATGTCGGCATGCTTGACCTGCTTCTCGGTGAGGTTGCCGGCCATGTTCTGCTTCAGTTGCTCGCTGAGAATCAGGATGCTGTTGAGCGGCGTGCGCAGCTCGTGGGACATGTTGGCGAGGAACTCGGACTTGTAGCGGTTGGCCAGCGCCAACTGCTCGGCCTGTTCGCGCAAGCGTTGCTCCGCCGCCTTGCGCTCGCTGATGTCGATGATCACCGCCTGCACCAGCAGCTCTTCACCGGTGCGCAGGGGCGACAGGCCCACCTCCAGTGGGATCAAGCGGCCATCGCGGTGCTGGCCGAACAGGTCGCGGTTGTTGCCCATGCTGCGTGGCGAGGGGTCATTGAAGAAGTTCTGGCGCATGCCCGGGTGCATGGCGCGCAAGGACTCGGGCAGCAGCCTCTCGACCGGCTGGCCGATCAGCTCGCTGCGCGGGTAGCCGAACATTTCCTCGGTCTGCCGGTTGGCCATGGCCACCCGGCCCTTGCCATCGACCAGCAGGATGGCGTTGGGTGAAGCCTCCACCACCTGGCGAAAGCGCTCCTCGGCGGCCTTGCGCGCGCTGATGTCGATGATCACGGCCTGTACCAGCAGCTCATCGCCGGTGCGGATCGGCGACAAGCCGACCTCCAGGGGAATCGAACGGCCATCGCGATGCTGACCGAACAGCTCGCGATTACCGCCCATGCGCCGTGGCTCGGGCGCGCTCTGGTAGTTCTCGCGCAGGCCGACATGCGCGCTGCGAATGGCGTCGGGCAGCAGTTTCTCCACTGGCTGCCCGACCAGCTCCTCACGGCCATAGCCGAACAGCAGCTCGGTCTGGCGGTTGATCATGGTGATGCGGCCACTGCGGTCGGCCAGCACGATGGCGTTGGGCGAGGCCTCCACCACCAGCCGAAAGCGCTCCTCGCGCTCACGCAGATCGTGGCTCTGACGCTCGCTGTAGGTCAGCGAACGCTCGCGCAGGTAGAGGTAGCCACCGACCAGCAACGACAGCAGCAGCGAGGCAGCCAGGCCGCTGATCAGGCTGAAGCTGAGATCGCCATTGCGCTGCGTGGCCTCGTAGCGCGGCATGCTGCGCACCTTGAGCTGCCAGTCGCGGCCGTAGAAATGCAGGGGGCGCTGCGCCTCGAAACGCGAGATATGCCCACCCGAGGCCTCTTGCTGCAACAACGGGGTCTGCTTGTCCGCTACATCCAGCAGTTCGATGCGGAACAACTCGGCGCTGCTGCCAAGAATGCCGCGCATCAGATCACCCATACGGAACGAACCGATCACCACGCCCAGCAGCGCCTCCTGGCGCTCGGCCTGGTTGCTCAACGGCGCATCACGGCGGTACACCGGCAGGTACAGCAAGGCGCCGACCTGGGTGCTTTCCTCGGTTTCCTGCTTGAGCTTGAGCGGCCCCGTCAGCCGCGACTCGCCGCTGTCGCGGGTCTGCTCCAGCGCCTGCCGGCGGGTCGGGTCGCTGAACATGTCGTAACCCACCACGCGGCGGTTGCGCCAGTCCAGCGGGTTGACGTAGTCGACCACCGCGTACAGCTCGCGCTGGCCCGGTGGGAACACCTGGAATTCGCTGCGTCCGGCTGCCCGCTCCGCCTCGATGAACGGCTGCAGCTCGGCAGCCTTGAGGTAGCGTCCCCAGCTCAGCGACTGGATGCCGGGATAGCGCTCCTGCAGCTGCAACTGCTCTGCCGCGCGCTGCCACTCATCAAACGACACATCCGCACTACCCGCCAGCAGACCGGACATGCCACGCAGGACCATTTCATAGGCCCGCAGACGATCGCGCACACTCTGTTCGACGCCATCCACGGCTAGGGCGAAGCGCTGCTCCTGCTCGGCAGCGGCACTGCCACGCAGTGCCAGCCATTGCCAGCTCACCAGCGAGCCCAACCCGAGCATCAACAGGGCCGAGACCAGCAAGGGGATCCAGGGTTTGCGTACGTGGGCGTTGGGAGCGGTTGCGTCCATGCGGTTTTGTCATCCTTAGACGGCGCACGTCGCTCACCTGACGCACACCGAACCAGCTCAAGCCAGAGAGAATTTCTGTTGAGAGTCTAGTCAGGAATCTGTGCACCACCATGCACATGACAGGCGGCACAAACAACAAGGCCCTCGAATGAGGGCCTTGTTGGTAACGTTGGACTTATTGCTGTGCGGGCAACGGCCGCAGGGTCACTTCCACCCGACGGTTCTGCGCGCGCCCATCAGGCGTGGCGTTGTTGGCCACCGGCTGATCCGGGCCGGCACCGCGGGTGCTCAGGCGCGAACCGTCGACGCCTTGGGCCGACAGGTAGTTGGCCACGCTCTGCGCCCGGCGCTGCGACAGGCTCATGTTGTACTGATGGCTGCCGGTGCTGTCGGTGTGGCCGACGATCTCGATGCTGTTCTGGTTGTACTGGCGGAAGGAGCTGGCCAGGTTGTTCAGCGGGGTATAGAAGCTGCTGGCGATATCCGCCGAATCGGTAGCGAAGGTGATGTTGCCCGGCATGATCAGCTGAATGGTGTCGCCCTGGCGCTCAACCTGCACCCCGGTGCCTTCCATGCTGCGACGCAGCTCGGCTTCCTGCTTGTCGGCGTAGTAGCCATAACCGGCACCCGCTGCACCGGCAACGGCGGCACCGATCAGTGCGCCCTTGCCGCGATTGTCGTGGTTGATTGCCGCGCCGGCGACCGCGCCAGCCAGCGCACCCAGGCCGCCGTACTTGGCCGTCTTGCTCACGCCACCGGAGCTTTGCGTGTCATAGGGATTTTGCGAAGCACAGCCCGTCATCAGGGCCGCCAGGGTGGCGACAAGGATCAGGCGTGAAGGGGTAAACATGGATTGGACTCCCACGAACAGAGGACTCAGCCGGAGCGGCTGACCGCTATTGGAACACGTTAGTTGAAGAAGATTCCTTGCTCTTAGGCACGGATAAAAGGGTTCTCACGCATCTCATCACCCAGCAGGGTATCCGGGCCGTGGCCGGTGACCACGGTGGCGTCTTCATCCAGGCTGTACAGGCGTTGCTTGATCGAGCGCTCGATGGTCGCGTAGTCGCCGCCCCACAGATCGGTACGGCCGATGCCCCGACGAAACAGGGTGTCGCCGGCAATCAGCAACTTGGCTTCCGGGAACCAGAAACTGGTCGAGCCCGGCGTATGCCCAGGCGTGTGCAGCGCCACGCCGCAGCCGCAAGCCAGCTCCTCGTCGTCGGCCAGCCACTGATCCGGCGCCGGCACCGGGACATAGGGCACGCCGAACATGCGGCACTGCATTTCCAGGTTGTCCCAGAGGAACTGGTCTTCCTTGTGCAGGTGCAGGGTGGCTCCCGTCAGCTCCTTCAATTGCCCGGAAGCGAGGAAGTGATCAAGGTGCGCATGGGTGTGGATGATGCTGACCACCTTGAGGCCGTGGGCATCGAGGCGCGCCATGATCAGTTCGGGATTGCCACCCGGGTCGACCACGATGGCCTTCTTGCTCAGCGGGTCGCCAATGATCGTGCAATTGCACTGCAAAGGCCCGACCGGGAAGGTTTCGCGGATCAGGCTGGGCGTTGGGCTGGCGGGCATCGGCGTGTCCTCGGGGTCAGATCAGGGGGCGGCACGATAATCGCTCGGCTGCTTGCCCGTCCACTTGCGGAAGGCCCGGCGAAAATTGGACGGGTCGCTGAAGCCCAGCAGCAGGGCAATCTCGTACAGCGGCAAATGGGTGGTGCTGAGGTACTGCTGCGCCAGGCGCTGACGCACCTCATCGAGTACCTGCTGGTAGCTGGTGCCGGCCACGGCCAGGTGCCGGCGCAGGCTACGCCCGCTGGTGTGCAGGGCGCGGGCGGCGCTGTCCAGATCGGGAAAGTCGCCCGGGCGCGCCAGCAGCAGGCGGCGTACCCGGCTGAGCAGGCCATCGCGCACATCGAGGGTGGCCAGCAACGCTTCGCACTGTTGCTCGCACATCTGCATGGTCGCCGGGTTGGCCAGGGCCATGGGCCGTTCGAGATAGCTGCGCGGCAGTTTGAACCAGTGCCACGACTGCTCGAACTGCACCGGCGCACCGAACACTTCTGCATAGCGCGGCGCATGCTCAGGCGCCGGGTAGGCGAAGCCCAGAGTCACGCCCTGCGGCGCCTCGCCGAGCAGAAAGCAGGCAATGCTGTACAGGCTGGCGTTCAGGCTTTCGGCGGCAAAACGGCTCAACGCCCCGAGGGGGACCGACTCCATGGCACGCAACTCAAGGTGATCGACATGTTCCAGCAGCTCCAGTTCGAAGGTCAGGCCCAGTACCCGGTAGTACTTCAGGGCGAACTGGATGGCTTTGCCCAGGTTGGCGCTGGACAGCAGTGCATAGCCGAGGATGCCGTGGGCCGATGCATTCAGCCGCTGCCCCAGCAACAGGCCCAGCGCCGGCTCGTCACAGTGCAGCAGCGCGGTATTGGCGAGCTGGTGAAAATCCATGAACGAGATACGCCCGCCCGGATTTTCCAGCACCTGCGCCGACACACCCGCAGCCTGCAGCAGCTCCGCGCGCGGCATACCGCGCTCACAGGCCAGGGTCAGCAGCGCCTCGGCGTAGGTGATCGGGACCAACTCGGAGCTGAACGTCAGCGGCTTGCTCATCGATAGTCTCGGCTAGTGCCAGTGGCCGGATATGACCCTGAGATTGGCTGAAGATAACCTTGTCCGACAAAAGCCGGCAAGGCCATAGTCGAACCCATCATAACAACGAGATGGGAGGCAACATGGCCAACCCTACCCCGCCTGATCTGCAGATCAAGCCGCGCCAGCCCGGGTTCGACTTTCCTCAGCCGTGGTCACGCCACTGGCATGGCGGCGATGCGTTCAAGAGCCACTTCTTCGATGCCATGTCGCTGCTGTTTCCGGACGGCGAGCGCTTCTTCATCGACTCGGTGCGGCACTACCGCGATCGGGTCAGCGACCCGCAGCAGCTGCAGCAGATCCGCGGCTTCATCGGCCAGGAAGCGCACCACAGCCGCGAGCATGAACACTACAGCGACGCCCTGCGTGCCAGCGGCTACGACCTCGACTACCTCGAGCGGCGTCTGAAGGGACGCCTGGCCTTCGTGCGCAAGCACCTGCCGGCGAAGGTCCAGTTGGCGGCGACCGTTTCGGTGGAGCACCTGACCGCCATCATGGCCGACGCGATTCTGCAGAACCCGGACTGGATGCAAGGCGCAGACCCGGCCATGGCACGCCTGTGGCGCTGGCATGCGCTGGAGGAAAGCGAACACAAGGCCGTGGCGTTCGACCTGTACCAGCAGGTCTGCGGCAGTGTCTGGCTACGGCGTCGGGCGATGTTGCAAAGCACCCTGTTCTTCACCCTCGACACCTTCAAGGGCCTGGTGCACATGCTCAAGCGCGACGGCCTGCTGTGGAACTGGAGGGTCTGGCGTGACGGCCTGGTCTGGCTGTGGGGCAGCCGCGGCATCCTGAGGCCGCTGTGGCGGGTCTACTGCGACTATTTCAGCCGCGACTTCCACCCCTGGCAGCACGACAACCTGCAGGTCATCGAGCACTATCGCCGCGAGTTCGACGTCCCGGCCGAGGCCAGCTAAGCATCAGCGCAGCAGCCCCAGGCCCTTGGCCCGCGCCACGGCCTGGGTACGCCGCTCGACCCCCAGCTTGCTGTTGATGTGACGGGCGTGGGTCTTCACCGTGTGCAGCGAGATGAACAGGCGCTCGCTGATCTCCTGATTCGAGCAACCCTGGGCGATCAGTGCCAGCACCGCCAGCTCGCGGGTGCTCAACGCCTCCGCCGGGGCGCAGACCACCTGCCCCTCACTCACCTGCTCCGCCGGCAGCAGCGCCTGCAACCTCTCCCCCAGGGGCGATGGCGGCGCACTGCGCAGTTGCGCACGCAGCCAGTCCGGCTGATGCGACAACAACTCGTGGAACGGCAACAAGGCGCCGCCGCTGGCTGCCAGCAGGCTGCCATGCAGTTGCTGCTGAGCCTCACGCTCACGCCCTACCGCGCACAGCAGCAGGATCAGCTGGATCTGCGCAAAGCTGCCCAGCAACTGCCCACCGCAACTCGGCGCATGCAGGATCAACGCCCGCAAGCGGCGCTCCGCCTCGCTCAGCAACCCCTGGCGACGCTCCAGCGCTGCGCGGTGCAGTTCGATATGCAAGGGCAGCTGCGGGTGGAACTCCGGGGCCGCGGCCGCGCTATCGCCGCCATAGGTTTCGGCCAGGCGCATCAGCCAGGCATTGGCCAGGTCGACTTGCCCCTGGGTCAGCCAGAGTTCGCACTTGGCCATAGTGATCATCGCCAGGTAATACACTGGCGGCACATCCCAGATATGCATCAGCCGCTCGGCTTCCGCCAACTGCGCAAAGGCTTCGGTAAAGCGGCCATTACGCCCGTCTTCGCTGGCGAGCATGCAGTAGCCGATCAGCAGGCTGATATCGCGACAGCCACGGGCCTCAGCGATACCGGCCTGCAGGCGGCTACGTGCCTCATCCGGCTGCAGGCGCAGGGATAGCAGGAAACCTTCGTATAAGGTCAGCCGCGCCCGAGCGGCGTACAGGCGTTGCGTGGGCAGATCGCGCAGGCGCTCGAGGCCGCAACGCACTTCTTCCAGGGCCCGGACGATTTCCCCCCGCGCCTGCAACACCCGGCTGCGGTCGTAATGACAGAGCGCCTCGAACAGCGGATTACCCTGGCGCTGCGCCAGCTCCAGGGCTTCGCGGTTGAGCCCGCGGGCGCGCCACAGGTCACCGCGCACCACGGCCAGGTTGGCCAGCGTCGACAAGCACAGCAGGCGTGGGCCGAAGCGCTCTGGCGGCATGCTCGCCAGCGCTTCGGAAAAATACTGTTCGGCGCGTTGACTGTCGCCGCGCCCGCGCGCGATGACCCCGCTGACCGCCAGCCACTGCGCCAGCAGGCTCTGCTGCTCGCAAGCGGTCGGCGCCGGCAGGAAGCGCGCCAGCTGGTTGGCCAGGTCCTCGGCGGCATCCAGCTGGCAGGCCAGGGCCAGGGCCCAGCTGTACAGCACGATCAGGCGCGGCGTACTGGTCAGCAGGCTGTCGGGCAGGTCCATCTTCCAGCGCAGCAGCATGGCGACGTTCTGCTCGGCCAGCAGTTGCTCTTCGGAAAAATTCTGCACCAGGCTGGCCGCCACATCCGGCTGGCCGGCACGCAGGGCCTGTTCCACCGCTTCGGCCAGCATGCCCTGGCCACTGAACCAACGGCAGGCGCGCAGGTGCAGGCTGGCCGGTGGCAGCGACAACGGAGCTGCCGAGGTGGAGCGCAACAGGTCGGTGAACAGATGGTGATAACGGAACCAGCGGCCCTGCTCGTCGAGCGGCACCAGGAAAACCTGGTGGGCCTGCAGGTGCTGAAGAATCTCGGCGCTGTCGTGGGCATCGCGCATGGCATCGCACAACTCAACGCAAAAGCGTTCGAGGCAGGCCGTGTCATAGAGGAATGACTGCACTTCAGCAGGTTGACGCTCGATCACCTCTTCGAGCAGGTAATCGCGGATCAGCCCTTCGCCGCCATGCAGATCGCGCGTGGCTTCGTCCGCCTCCTGCCGCTCGTTGGCGGTGATCAGCCACAGGCGCAGGCCGGCAGCCCAGCCCTCGCTGCGCTGCAACAGGCCATCCAGCTCGTCGCCGGCCAGGCTCGCGCCCTGGTTGAACAACAACGTGCGGGTTTCTTCGAGGGTCAGGCGCAGGTCCTGTTCGTGCAACTCCTGCAGCTGACGCGACAGCCGCAGGCGCGCCAGGTGCCAGTCGGGCCGCTGCCGGCTGGTGACCAGCACCAGCAAGCCGCTAGGCAGGTGATTGAGGAAGAACTGCAGGCAACGATCCAGCACCGCGCCTTGCGCCAGGTGGTAATCATCGAGCACCAGCAACAGCGGTGCGGCAGGATCGACCCGCCCGCCCAGCTCATCGAGCAGCCCGTCGAGCCATTCCTCGAAGGCAAAGGGCTGGTGGCGCTGGCGCATTTTCAGCATGCCGAGCGCTTCTTCGCCCAGGTTTGGAAAGTGCTGGCGCAGCCCTTCGAGCAGGCGCTCGAGGAAACGCCCGGGATCACTGTCACGACGGTTCAGGCCAAGCCACAGGCTCTGCCATTGCACCGGCAAACGTTCGCAGAATTCGATGGCCAGCGAGCTCTTGCCGAAACCAGCCGGCGCGCAGACCAGCAGCAGACGCCCATCCACCCCTTGCGCCAGGCGTTCGCACAGGCGTGGCCGGCGCACATGCCCTGCCGGCAGGGGCGGACGATAGAAACGTCCGTCCCCAGGCGTGGCCTGGAGGCTGGTGGCAGATGCAGGGGATAAATCGGTCACGGAGAGATTCAAGGGTCGCTGCCTGAGTGTTGCCCGCAGCCTATCCCCTTGGCCCCCGCTTTTGAAGCCGGGAATTTTTTCGGCAAAGAAAAAAGCCGGCACTAGGCCGGCTTTTTCTTGTTACGCAGAGCGACTTAGCGCACGCCCGCCTGGCGCAGGGCCGCCGGGGTGTAATCGCTGCTCGAAGCCTTGAAGCCGAACTCGTAAGCGCGCTTCTCTTCGTTCTTCAAGCCCATGGACAGGTAACGACCGGAGACGATGTCGTACAGGGTTTCCACGGTGTACCACGGTACTTGCTTGTCGTAGTAGTACTGCGCGTGAGCTTCGGCAACACGCCACAGCGCGCCACGGCCATCGTAGTGGTCGATGATTGCGGCTTGCCAGGTGTCTTCGTCGATGTACATGTCGCGCTTGGCGTAGATGTGGCGCTCGCCGGCTTTCAGCGTACCGACCACGTGCCAGACACGGTGCAGCTCGTAACGAGTCAGATCCTGGTTGATGTGACCGGCCTTGATGATTTCAGCGTACTTCAGCTTCGGCGAGTCCAGCGCGTAGGAGTTGTACGGGATGTACAGCTCCTGCTTGCCTTCCAGCTTCCAGTCGTAACGGTCAGGAGCACCGTTGTACATGTCCAGGTTGTCGGAGGTACGCAGACCGTCGGAAGCGGTACCCGGGCCGTCGTAGGAAACCTGCGGGGCACGACGTACACGGCGCTGACCGGCGTTGTACAGCCAAGCCAGACGCGGCTCTTTGACCTGGTCGAGGGTCTCGTGCACCAGCAGGACGTTACCAGCCAGACGCGACGGAGCGGTTACACGCTGCTTGAAGTAGAACAGGATGTTGCTCGGCTTGCTCGGATCGTAGTCGGTCAGGTTGGCCGGGAAGGTGAATTCATCCTGGAAGTACACCAGGCTGAACGAACCATTGGCCTGCGGAGTCGCCTGGGTGACCAGACGGCGCACGCTGCCGCCGCGGTAGCGGGTGATCTGGTTCCACACCGCTTCCAGACCGTTCTGCGGGATCGGGAACGGGTTGGCGGTCTTGAAGTTCTCCAGACCGTTACCACCCTGTACCAGCTTGGTGTTGGCGGCGTTGAACTTGGTGTCGTCCTGCACGTTTTGCGGAACGGTAGCCGAACGATGCGTGGTGTACACCGGCATCTTGTAGGTGTCCGGGTAGCGCTTGAACATCGCCAGCTGGCCGGGGGTCAGCTTGTCTTTGTACTGATCCACGTTCTGCGCAGTGATGGTGAACAGCGGCTTCTCACCAGCAAACGGGTCGGCCAGGAAGCCAGCCGCATCGGCAGCGCCGGCGTTGGTCGGCAGGCCGCCGGTCCACTCAGGAATGGAACCGTCAGCATTGCCGGCCTTTTCCGCGCCCAGCGGAGTCAGGCTGGTGCCGAGCTTGGCAACTTGATCAGCAGAAACGGCAGCCATAACGCTGGTAGCCAGCAGGGACAGAGCCAGGGCACCGGATTGCAGCAGGTATTTTGTTGTTTTCATGTGCATATCTTTCCTTATGTTCCGACCTGCTTAGAAGTTCACGCCGAGGCTGAGCGCGACGAAGTCACGGTCAACGTTGGTGTTGTACTCGCCACCGAAGTAATCGGTGTAGGACAGGCTGGCGGTGTAGGTGTTCTGGTACTCGGCATCCAGACCGAGGCTGACAGCCTTGTTGCCTTCGTTGAAGGTCGGACCGTAGCCATCGACGTCATGCGACCAGGACACGTTCGGCTTCAGGTTCACACCGGCGAACACGTCGTTGTAGTCGAGGATGGCGCGAGCGCGGTAGCCCCAGGAGGTTTCAGTGAAGAAGCCCTTGCTGTTGCACTCGTCCGGGTTAGCAGTGTTGCCCAGGCCCGTGCAGAGACTATTAGTCGGCAGCACACCCGAACCGAACTCTGGTGCTCGACCGAAGCGCAGTTCGTTCTCACCCAAGTTGCTCACGTGGGTGTAGCCCACTTCACCAACCAGAGTCAGACGCTCGGCGAACAGAACTTGATCGACGAACTGGGTCACGGTCACCTGAGCCTGGCTAACTGGCTTGCGCACATAACCTTTGAGCAACTCACCGGTACCAGGCTGAGCATGGCCGCTAGTGAAAATCGGGCTATTTGTGAAGACCGGGCCAAGTTGCGCAATCGACGCCAGAGTGAGGTCCGTCGTATTGAGCTGCAGCGGCATGTTCGGGCGGTAGCTGAGTTCACCGGCAACAGCGGTAGAGCCGATGTTGGTCGAGAAGCTCACGCCATGCAGGCGGATATCTTCCGGATAGTCGAGGTAGTACTTGGCATATGCCTCGCCAGTAGCCGGGTTTTCAACACCGTAGACACCCTGACCCGAGATGTAAGACAGAATCGGTGTGCGGCTGTGGTAGTTCATGGTGTAGAAGCCGAACTCGGTATCGTTCAGCTCAGGCGAGAACCAGCGCAAGGCCACGCCATATTGACCGCTATCACGTGCATCTTGATCACCCGCACGGCCAAGGTAGACATATCCTGGGGTGCCTGGACCATTAAAGTCGCTACCCAGTACTGCCAGGCGATCTGTACAGCCGTCAGCTGCTACGTCGACCGAGAAGAAGGTACCGCAGTTGTCCAAAACGCTCTGATCCCACTCCAGCTGATAGAACGCTTCAGCAGAGAGGTTATCGGTCAGGCTCTGGGACATGTAGAACATGTTGACCGGGATCAAGCCTTCCTTGATCTCGGCGCCGGGACGGCGGAATGCAGCAACGTCGACCGGGTTGATCGAGTTGATCGAGTTGAAGATGAAGGTACTTTCACCCCAGCTCACTACCTGCTTGCCCAGGCGCACGCTGCCCGGCAGTTCGGCGACTTGGTAGTTGTGGTAGATGAATGCGTCGAGGATCTGCGAGCCGGAGGACTGTGCACCCTCTTTGCGATTGTGGTCGTCGATGTCATAGAGCAGACGCTGTTCGTCTTTCAGCTCGAAGTCGTACCAGTACTTGCCGCGAACGAATACGCCGGTATCGCCGTACTTCAGTTCGAGGTCGTGGATGCCCTTGAAGATCTTCGAGAAGGTTTCGCCCTTCTTGAAGTTCAGGCGGCCATCGTCACCGGTCTGAGACGATGCAGAACCGCCATTACGCGCCCCTACCAGCGCAGGCTCGGCACCGCGTACCGACCAGCTGGCACCTACGGAGAGAGAGGAATCCAGCTGACCCTCGATCTCACCGATGTTGAAGGTGACACCGAATGCCGGGGCAGCGAGGGTTGAGGCGAGGCTGACTGCCAGAGGCAGTTTGGCCAGACGCCAGAACGGGTTGGTTGTTGTCATCGACGCTACTCCATGTGTTTTTTTGTTATGGATGGTGCGGAATATAGCTAGCAGGCCCTGAGGCTTGATCCCTCTAAAGTGTGATTTCCAGCCCCAGCCTCTCTAGACCGGCCAGTCACGGAATTCGCAACTGGCCAGAGTGGCTGCAAAACAGCAATTAATGAGCCAAGCGTTTGCTCAAAACTCAGCTTTTAGTACTAAGGCGCGCAGGCAGGCCCTCACAGGGTAGACAGAAAAGCGCTGCCCGCCGCCTGCCATTGGGCGATATCGGTCCGGATGCGTTTCTTATCCAGCTTACCGACACTGGTCTTGGGAATATCGGTAACAACTGCGATCTGGCTGGGTATCGCCCACTTGTTGATGTGGCCCTGTTCGACAAAAGGCTTGAGGTGTTCCTTGAGGCCCTTGGCATCCAGCACCTGGCCATCGTGCAGCACCAGCAGCGAGAACGGACGCTCACCCCACTGCGGATCAGGAATACCCACCACCGCCACCTCTCGCACGGCCGGGTGACGGCTGATCAGGTCTTCCAGCTCCAGCGACGACAACCACTCGCCGCCGGTCTTGATCACGTCCTTGATGCGGTCGCGGATATCGATGAAACCGAAGTCGTCGAGGGTCGCCACATCACCGGTGTGCAGCCAGCCGTGCTCCCACAGTTCGGCCCCTTTCTGCGGCTCGCGGAAATAGCCCATGGTCAGCCAGGGCGCGCGCAGCACCAGCTCGCCCTGGGTTTCACCGTCAGCAGGTAGCAGCTTGCCATCGGCCGACATGATCGCCGCCTCGACCAGCGGAACCGGCACGCCGGCCTTGATGCGGTAGGTGATGCGCTCATCCTCGCTACCGGCCAGCAGCTCCTCGTTGATGTGTGCACAGGAGATCAGCGGGCAGGTTTCGGACATGCCATAAGCCGCCGTCAGCTGGATGCCGCGGGCCTTGGCCGCCTGGTACAGCGAGCGATTCAGCGCACTGCCGCCGATGATGATCTTCCAGCCGCCGAAATCCAGGCCCTGGCCGGCCTTGGCATTGAGCACCATCTGCAGGATGGTCGGCACGCAGTGGGAGAAGGTCACCTTCTCCTTCTGCCACAGCTGTACCAGCAGTTCCGGGTCGTAGCGCCCCGGATAAACCTGCTTGAGCCCGAGCATGGTTGCCGCGTAGGGAATGCCCCAGGCATGCACGTGGAACATCGGTGTGATCGGCATGTACACGTCGTTGGTGCCCAGCAGGCGCACGCTGTCCAGGCTGCCCAGCACGCTGGCTTCGGCCAGGGTGTGCAGCACCAGTTGGCGATGGGTGAAGTACACGCCCTTGGGGTTGCCGGTGGTACCGGTGGTGTAGAAAGTGGTGGCCACCGAGTTCTCGTCGAAATCGGGGAAGTCGTAGCGCGGGCTGGCAGCCGCCAGGAGGTTCTCGTACTCGCCGACCAGATTGCCCAGGTCTGCGGTCTTTTCTGCCTCGTCGGTGAGCAGCAGGGTCTTCTCGACCGTGGTCAGCTGCGCTTCGATCGACTTGTACAGCGGCACGAACTCGCTGTTGACCAGGACAAACTTATCGTCGGCATGGTTCATCGTGTAGAGAATCTGCTCGGCCGACAGGCGGATGTTGATGGTGTGCAGCACCGCACCAATCATCGGGATGGCGAACATGCATTCCAGGTAACGGTGGCTGTCCCAATCCATCACCGCCACGGTATCACCCGCCTTCACCCCGGCCTCGCTGAGCACGTTGGCCAGCCGCGCCACGCGCTCGTTGAAGGTGGCGTAGCTGTAGCGCACCAGGTCGCGGTAGACGATCTCCCGGGTCTTCTCGTAGCGAATGCCGGACAGCAGCAGACGCTTGAGCAACAGTGGGGTGTCGTGGGCGTTTTCGGCCGGCGGGATGATACGGGTCTGCAGCATGACGGATACCTTTTTGGGGAATTGTTCTCTGGCGACCAATCTAGAGCCCCCGACCCAGACCATTAATCAGCCCAAAGAATGATTTTCCCCGTGACTCTTTGGCCACTTTTAGTCACCGAGTAGAATCGCCCCCATTGCGCAGTACCCACTATTTCCAACAAGAGGTAATCCCGATGTCCGATATCGTCATCGTCAGCGGCGCCCGTACCCCCATGGGTGGTTTCCAGGGCAGCCTGTCCGGTGTGCCTGCCGTGGAGCTGGGCGCCATCGCCATCCGCGAAGCCGTGGCCCGTGCCGGCATCCAGCCTGGCGACGTGGAAGAAGTGATCATGGGCTGCGTACTGCCCGCCGGCCTCAAGCAGGGCCCGGCCCGCCAGGCCTCGCTGAATGCCGGCCTGCCCGCCGCCACCGGCTGCACCACTATCAACAAACTGTGCGGTTCCGGCATGAAAGCCGTGATGCAGGCCCATGACGCGCTCAAGGCCGGCAGCAACAGCATCATGATCGCCGGCGGCATGGAGAGCATGTCCAACGCCCCGTACATCCTCGAGAAGGCCCGCACCGGCCTGCGCATGGGCCATGGCGAGATCAAGGACCACATGTTCTTCGACGGGCTGGAAGATGCCCGTACCGGCCGCCTGATGGGCTCCTTCGCCCAGGAAACCGCCGACAAGTACGGCATCAGCCGCGAAGAGATGGACGCCTACGCCATCGAGTCGCTGAAACGCGCCCAGGCCGCCATTGCCGATGGCTCGCTGGCCAGCGAGATCGTCCCGGTTACCGTCACCAGCCGCAAAGGCGAAGTCGTGGTCAAGGACGACGAGCAGCCGCTGAATGCCAACCTGGAGAAGATCCCGGGCCTCAAGCCAGCCTTCAAGAAAGACGGCACCATCACTGCCGCCAACGCCAGTTCGATCTCCGACGGCGCCAGCGCCCTGGTCCTGATGACCGCCGAAGAAGCCGCCAAGCGTGGCCTCAAGCCGCTGGCGAAGATCGTCGCCCACGCCACCCAGAGCCAGGACCCGAGCGAGTTCACCATCGCGCCGATCGGTGCCATGAGTAACCTGTTCAAAAAAACCGGCTGGAGCAAGGACGACGTCGACCTGTTCGAAATCAACGAAGCCTTCGCCATGGTCACCATGCTGGCCATGCGTGAGCACGGCCTCGACCACGCCAAGGTCAACGTCTACGGCGGCGCCTGCGCCCAGGGCCACCCGGTCGGCTCCACCGGCTCGCGCCTGATCGTCACCCTGATCAATGCCCTGCAGAAGAAAGGCGGCAAGCGCGGCGTGGCCTCGCTGTGCATCGGCGGCGGCGAAGCCACTGCGGTAGCCATCGAGCTGATCTAAGCGTCACGGCATAAAAAAAGCCCCGCCTAGGCGGGCTTTTTTATGGCTATGTCCAAGTTATGTGTTGCCAGGGGAGAAACCTTTCCGCCCGCCCGGGCACCGATCTGGATTCCCGCCTGCGCGGGAATGACGAGGCAGGAGGTGTGGCACAGCGTCGTCCCACCCACTCCGTCATTCCCGCGCAGGCGGGAATCCAGAGGCATTCGGCAACACGGAAAGCGGCTAGTCAGATGACACAACACGTAACTGAGACATAGCTTCTTTATAGCGATGTCTTGAGAAGGTACGCAGCACTTGTAGGAACGAGCGCTGCTCGCGAATCAGGCCCGTAAAGCGCTTCGCGAGCAGAGCTCGCTCCTACAACGGCACCGTTCAGCGCAGCTCAGTGAACGCCAGCTTGATCCCCAACCCAACCAGCACCACGCCCATCAGCCGGTCGAACCAATGGCCCATGCGCGAGAAGCCGGCGCGCACCCGCTGTTGGCTGAACAGCAGCGCCACCAGGCAGAACCACAGCGCCGTGGCGAACGCCAGGTACACGCCATAGCCGACCTGCACCGCCAGCGGCGTGTGCGGGTTGATCACCACGGTGAACAGCGAGAGGAAGAACAGCGTGGCCTTGGGGTTCAGGCCATTGGTCACGAAGCCGGTCATGAAGGCGCCACGCGGCGAGCGCGCTTCAGCATCGGTGCCCACTTCCAGCGCATCCGCGCCGGACGGCTTGGCGCGCAGGGCCTTGATCCCGATATAGAACAGGTAGGCCGCCGCCAGCCATTTCAGCGCGTTGAACAGCACGATCGACTGCGACACGATCAGGCCGATGCCGAGCAGCGAATAGCCGACGTGCACGAAGATCCCCGTGCCCACACCCAGCGCCGTCCAGATCCCGGCGCGGCGGCCGTGGGCCACGCTCTCGCGCACCACGATGGCGAAATCCGGCCCGGGACTGGCCACGGCCAGCAGGTGGATCAACGCTACGGTGAGAAACTCAGCCCAGTACATACGACCTCCGAACAGTGGGAATCAACGCGTGAGGGTGGCAACCTTACGCCAGTCCACAGACGCGAAACAGGCACAGCTGATGAATAGTCCCACCCGCGCAGTCTTCCTCGACCACGCCTCTCTCGACCTCGGCGACCTGGACATGGCGCCGCTGCGCCAAGCCTTCAGCGAGCTGACCCTGCATGCCAGCACGCCCCCTGCCCAGGTCATTGAACGCCTGCAGGATGCCCAGGTGGCGATCACCAACAAGGTGGCACTGGATGCCGCCACCCTGGCTGCCTGCCCCGACCTCAAGCTGATCCTGATCTCGGCCACCGGCACCAACAATGTCGACCTCGCCGCCGCCCGTGAACGCGGCATCTGCGTATGCAATTGCCAGGGCTACGGCACCCCGTCGGTGGCGCAGCACTGCCTGATGCTGCTGCTCGCCCTGGCCACGCGCCTGCCGGACTACCAATTGGCCATCCGCGATGGCGCCTGGCAGCGCGCCAGCCAGTTCTGCCTGCTGGACTTCCCGATCATCGAACTGGAAGGCAAAACCCTCGGCCTGCTCGGTCATGGCGAGCTGGGTGGCGCCGTGGCACGCCTGGCCGAGGCCTTCGGCATGCGCGTGCTGCTCGGCGCCCTGCCCGGCCGCCCGCCGCGTGCAGATCGCCTACCGCTGCACGAACTGCTACCCCAGGTGGATGCCCTGACCCTGCACTGTCCGCTGACCGACGAGACACGCAACCTGATCGGTGCCGCCGAGCTGGCGCTGATGAAACCTCAGGCCCTGCTGATCAATACCGCCCGCGGCGGCCTGGTCGACGAGCAGGCACTGGCCGACGCGCTGCGCGCTGGCCATCTCGGCGGCGCAGCCTTCGATGTACTGCGCGAGGAACCACCGCGCAACGGCAACCCGCTGCTGGCCGCGGACATTCCGCGCCTGATCATCACCCCGCACAATGCCTGGGGCAGTCGCGAGGCACGCCAACGCATCGTCGGTCAGTTGTCGGAGAACGCCAGCCACTTCTTCGCCGGTGCGCCCAAGCGGGTGGTCAACGGGTAAACTACGCGCCCTTTTTCTACCGCGGAGATCGCCATGGACCCACGAAGCGAGGTGCTGTTGCGCCAGGCGGAGCTGTTCCAGGGCGATCTGCTGCTGGCCGGTCTGCCTGCCGACGACCTGCTCGGCAAGCTGCCGCGCGCCCATGGCTGGGGCTGGCATGCCGGTGAGCACAGCCTGCTGCAGGCGCGCTTCGCCGAGCGCAGCGCGTTCGACACCCGCGCCCCGCAGCGCACCTTCGACAGCGCCGTGCTGTTCCTGCCCAAGTCGCGCGAACTCACCGACTACCTGCTGCAAGCCCTGGCCGCACGCCTGGCTGGCCGCGAGCTGTACCTGGTCGGCGAGAAACGTGGCGGCATCGAGCGCGCCGCCAAACAACTGGCCGCCTATGGCAAGCCGCGCAAGCTCGACAGCGCCCGCCACTGCCAGTTGTGGCAAGTGACCGTGGAACAGCCCCCCGCCGCCCCCGACCTGCACAGCCTGGCGCAACGCTATGAACTGGCCCTGGCCGATGGCCCGCTGCAGGTGCTGAGCCTGCCCGGCGTGTTCAGCCACGGGCGCCTGGACCGTGGCAGCGCCCTGCTGCTGGAGCAACTGGACAACCTGCCGAGCGGTCATCTGCTCGACTTCGGCTGCGGCGCTGGCGTGCTCGGCGCGGTGCTCAAGCGCCGCTATCCGCAAAGCCAGGTCAGCCTGCTCGATGTCGACGCCTTCGCCGTCGAAAGCAGCCGCCTGACCCTGGCCGCCAATGGCCTCGACGCCAACGTGATCGCCGGTGACGGAATCGACGCTGCTCCCCATGAACTGGCCGCAATCCTCACCAACCCGCCCTTCCACCAGGGTGTGCACACCGACTACCAGGCCAGCGAACACCTGCTGCGCCAGGCGGCCAGCCACCTGGTGCGCGGCGGTGAACTACGCTTGGTGGCCAACAGCTTCCTCAAGTACCCGCCACTGATCGAACAGCACCTGGGTGCCTGCCAGACCCTCAAGGATGCCGAAGGCTTCCGCATCTACCGCGCCCGCCGCGGCTAATCTCATCTTTCGACCCTACTGACGCATCCGCCCCCGGCCGGATGCACCGGAGCTTTTTGTGACTGATACACCGACCACCGCCCAGCCGGGCCTGCACCGCGTACTCAAGCCGCGCCACTTGAACATGATTGCCATCGGCGGCTCGATCGGCACCGGCCTGTTCGTCGCCTCGGGCGCCACCGTGGCCACTGCCGGCCCGGGCGGCGCACTGCTGGCCTACGCGCTGATCGGGGTAATGGTGTACTTCCTGATGACCAGCCTCGGCGAAATGGCCGCGTACATGCCGGTATCCGGCTCGTTCAGCACCTACGGCAGCCGCTTCGTCGACGAGGGCTTCGGTTTCGCCCAGGGCTGGAACTATTGGTACAACTGGGCAGTGACCATCGCCGCCGAGCTGGTGGCGGCCCAGTTGATCATGAGCTTCTGGCTGCCAGACGTGCCGGGCATCTACTGGAGCGCCCTGTTCCTCGGCGTGATGTTCCTGCTCAACGTCGTCTCGGTGAAGGGCTTCGGCGAGAGCGAGTTCTGGTTCGCGCTGATCAAGGTGGTGACGGTTCTCATCTTCATCGGTGTCGGCCTGGCCACCATCTTCGGCATCATGAGCGGCATCGAATCCCCCGGCTTCAGCAACTTCACCACCGGTGATGCGCCCTTCGTCGGCGGCCTGCAGGCCATGGTCGGGGTGGCGATGATCGCCGGCTTCTCGTTCCAGGGCACCGAGCTGATCGGCATCGCCGCCGGCGAGTCGGAGAACCCGCGCAAGAACATCCCCATCGCCATCCGCCAGGTGTTCTGGCGCATCCTGATGTTCTACATCCTGGCGATCTTCGTGATCGGCATGCTGATTCCCTACACCGAACCGAGCCTGATGCAGAACGATGCCAGCGACATCAGTGTGTCGCCCTTCACCCTGCTGTTCGAGCGTGCCGGTTTCGCCGCCGCGGCCAGCGTGATGAACGCGGTGATCCTCACGGCCATCCTCTCGGCCGGCACCTCCGGCATGTATGCCTCGACGCGCATGCTGTACAACCTGGCCTTACAGGGTAAGGCGCCGAAGCTGTTCGCCCGCCTGTCCGCCAGCGGCGTGCCGCGCAACGCGCTGTACGTCACCACCCTGGTCGGCGCGCTGTGTTTCTTCACCTCCATCGTCGGCGACAGCACCCTGTATACCTGGCTGCTGAACACCTCGGGCATGTGCGGCTTCATCGCCTGGCTGGGCATCGCCATCTCCCACTATCGCTTCCGCAAGGGCTACCTGGCCCAGGGCGGGCGCCTGGAAGACCTGCCCTACCGCGCCAAGCTGTTCCCCTTCGGCCCGCTGTTCGCCTTCAGCCTGTGCCTGGTGATCACCCTCGGGCAGAACTACCAGGCCTTCGTCGGCGACAACATCGACTGGGCCGGCCTGGTCGCCACCTACATCAGCCTGCCGCTGTTCCTCGCCATCTGGCTGGGCTATCGCATGAAGAAGGGCAGCCGACTGGTGAGCTACCAGGATATGGATGTGCGCAGCAGCGACGACTGACGGTTGCCACCCCAACGCAGTTTGGGCAAAATGCCGCCCGTCCTAGGGGAGTAGTCTCCCGTGAGCGCCCGCTCACCCGGCATGCGTCAACACACTTGCTCCGCAGAGCATGGCGCATGCGACCCAAGGCCCTAACCGGCCTGGGTTTGACAAGACCTATGACACGCACACCTTACCCGGGGCGGGGAGGTAGTACGTGTCATAGAACAGTCAAACCCGCCCCTTAGGAACCGCCTGATGTTGGAATCCCTGCTCGTCCCCACTGGAATCGTCGCCCTCGCCGAAATTGGCGACAAGACGCAACTGCTCGCACTCGTCCTGGCATGCCGCTTCCGCCGCCCCTGGCCGATCATCTGGGGCATTCTCGTCGCCACCCTGGCCAACCACTTCGTCGCCGGTGCCGCCGGCAACTGGGTTGCCGGGTTCTTCTCGCCCACCACCCTGCGCTGGATCCTCGCCGCCTGCTTCGCCGCCGTCGCGCTGTGGACCCTGGTACCGGACAAGCTGGACGACGATGAAGAGTCCCGCCTCAAGCGCTTCGGCCCGTTCCTGACCACGCTGATCGCGTTCTTCCTTGCCGAGATGGGCGACAAGACGCAAATCGCCACGGTCATGCTGGCGGCGCAGTACCCGGACCTGCTCTGGGTGGTGATCGGCACCACGCTGGGCATGCTGCTGGCCAACGTGCCGGTGGTATTGGCAGGTAACTTCGCTGCCGATCGTCTGCCGCTGACGCTCATTCGTCGCCTCGCCGCCCTGGCCTTTGCCGCCCTGGCGATCTACGCGAGCTGTCAGGCACTGGGGATTGGCGCCGGCGGCTGAAAACGGCCTGCGCCACACCCATTCCAGGGGCAGATGCCAACCTCGATCGGGCTGGGTAATCTGTGCAAGGAGTTGCACAGCCAGCCCGACCAAGGAGCAGTAAATGTCACTGGATGAGATGAAAAAGCGGGTACGCCAGCATATCGACCTGAGTTGGAACAAGGGTCGCCTGGCGCTCGCCGAGCAGTTGCACAGCGCCGACTTCCTCTACAAGAGCTCGTTCATGGGCCGCGCGCTGGACAGCCACGGTTTTACCCGCATGGTGCAGGAAATCCGCAGCGCCATGCCGGAGCTGGAAGTGGTACTCGAAGAATGCATCGCCGAAGGCAACAAGGTGGTCACTTGGAGCACCCTGATCGGCACCATCGAAAAGCCGGCCCTGGGCTATCCGCCCAGCGACAAGGTGCTCTCCATCTCGGCCATGGCCTTCTGGACGCTGACCCCGGCTGGCGACATTCGCGAAATCTGCACCATGTTCGACATGGAGAGCTTCCGCTCCCAGTTGGGCCTGCAGACCCAACCCTTCGCCGAAAAAGCCCTACCCTGAAACTAAACCGGCGCCCTCGGCGCCGGCTTTTCCATCACTTCTTGGCTTGCTGATACAGCGGCATCACCTTGGGAATTGCCGCCTGCAGCGCGTCGATCCGGCTGGTGGACGAGGGGTGGGTGCTCATGAACTCCGGCGGCGCACCGCCACCGGCCTTGCTCATCTTCTGCCACAGAGTGATGGCCGCGTTCGGGTCGTAACCGGCGCGAGCGGACAGTTCCAGGCCGATGATATCCGCCTCGTTTTCGTTGGACCGGCTGTTAGGCAGAGTCATCAGGTACTCCACGCCGGTATCGGCCATCTGCTTACCGACATCACCCAACCCGAGCAGGGCTGAGCCCATCTGGGTCGCCATCTGTGTGCCGTAGGCCTTGGACATCGCCTCGCGGCTGTGCTCGCGCAAGGCGTGGGCGATCTCGTGGCCCATCACCGCCGCCAGCTCGGCATCGGTCAGCTGCAACTGGGTGATCAGGCCGCTGTAGACGATGATCTTGCCACCGGGGCCGCAGTTGGCGTTGAGTTCGTCGCTCTGGATCAGATTGACCTGCCAGTCCCACTGCGCCGCATCGGCACGGAACACCGGCGCCTGGGCAATCAGCCGCTTGGCAATGGCACTGACGCGCGCGGCATTCTTGCTGTTCTTGTCCAGCGCCCCCTGGGTAGAGGCCTCGCTCAGCGTCTCCTGATAGGCCTTGGCGTACATGCCGTCGACCTCCTGTGCAGACAGCATGCTGAACATGTACTGCTTGCGCTCGACGCCTACTGCGCCGCCACTGGTGGTGTTAACGGCCTGGCAGGCGGCCAACAGGGAGCAGCCGGCAATGGCCGCCAGACGAAACAAGGTATGCATGTGAATCTCCATTTCAAACGAGCGCCGTATGCTAGGGCGCCCTTGGCTTCAGGACAACTGTCCTGCTTGAACTATGACTTGTCGCCATCTTTGCTAGTTGCAGAGGCTAATGCTTTTCCGGCCAGCGGCCGATATGCCAGGGACAGGCGCAATCTAGACACTGCGGAGTTCCCATGCGATTCAAGTCGATTCAGTTTTCCGTCGCGGCCCTGGCGGGCGCCAGCATCCTCGCAGTCGTCGTTGCCCTCGTGCTGTATGCGCTGTACACCAGCTCACGCACCCAGGCCCTGCTGCAGGAGCGCAGCCATGACCTGCTCGAGCAGGTCATCAACCAGCGCCTGGTAGCACTGGCCGAAGCCCAGGTCGGCCAGCTGCAGCGCCAGTTCGAAGTGCCCATGACCCAGGCCAAGTCCCTGGCCACCCTCAACAGCCGCCTGGGCGCCACCGATGGCACCGCCATCAACCTCAGTCGCGACGAGCTGACCGCCCTGGTCGGCGAGAACCTCAAGGCCAACCCGCAATTGATCGACTTCTACATCGGCTGGGAGGCCAATGCCTTCGACCAGGAGGACGACCTGTATGCGGGGCAGAAGGAAAGTGGCTACGACGCCACCGGCCGCTACATGCCCTGGTGGTACCGCAGCGGCAGCGAGCTCAAGCTGGAGCCGCTGACCGTCGAGTTGATGGAAAGCGAAAAGGTGCTGCCCACCGGCGTGCGTGAGGGCGAGTACTACCTGTGCCCGAAAGCCAGCAAGCAGCCCTGTGTCATCGACCCGGCCTCCTATGACTTCGGCGGCAAGCAGGTACTGGTGGCCTCGTTCAACGCGCCGATCCTGGTCGGCGGCCAGTTCAAAGGCGCGGTGGGCAACGATTTTGCCCTCGACTTCATCCAGGGCCTGTTGACCAACGCCAAGAGCGGCCTCTATGACGGCGCCGGCGAGCTGGCCCTGGTCGCCGGCAATGGCACCCTGATCGCTGCCACCAAGGACGCCAGCCTGATCGGCCAACCTGCCGGCAAGGCGCTCGGCGACACTTTGGCCAGCCAACTCAAGCAAAGCTCGGGCACCGCGCCCATCTCCAATCTCGACGAGGAGCGCCAGGTCTTCCAGCTGCTGCTGCCGTTCCAGGTTGCCGGCACCAGCACCCGCTGGACGCTGGCCATCGAGCTGCCGACTTCCGCCGTATTCGCCGACCTCAAGCAGTTGCAGGACGTGCTGGCCGACCAGGCCCACGAAGACACCATCGGCATGAGCGTGGTCGGCCTGATCATCGCCGCCATCGGCCTGCTGGTGATCTGGTTTGTCGGTTACGGTATCGCCCGCCCGCTGAAGCAGATGGTCGGCATGCTCGACGATATCGCCAAGGGCGATGGCGACCTCACTGTGCGCCTGAACGTCGACCGCGCCGACGAGCTGGGGCAGATCGCCAATGGCTTCAACACCTTCCTCAACAAGCTGCAGGGCATGATCCGCGACGTGGTGGGCTCGGTGCAGAAGGTCAGCGACTCCTCCGAGCACACCGCCGACATCGCCATCCGCACCAACCAGGGCGTGCAGAAGCAGATGGCCGAGATCGACCAGGTCGCCACCGCCGTGCACGAGATGACCGCCACCGCCCAGGACGTGGCACGCAACGCGACCCTGGCCGCCGAAGCCGCCAACCATGCCGACCGCTCGGCCAACGACGGCAAGAACATCGTGCACAAGACCTCGACGGCGATTGCCGCGCTGGCCACCGAGATCGGCCGTGCCACCAGCGTGGTGCAGACCCTGGCCAAGGACAGCGAGAACATCAACGCGATCCTCACCGCCATCCGCGGCATCGCCGAGCAAACCAACCTGTTGGCGCTCAACGCCGCCATCGAAGCCGCACGGGCCGGCGAACAGGGCCGCGGCTTCGCCGTGGTTGCCGATGAGGTGCGCAACCTGGCGCAGAAAACCCAGCAGGCCACCGAAGAAATCCAGGCGATGATCCAGCAACTGCAGCAAGGCACCCGTGAAGTGGTCAGCGTCATGGAGCAGAGCCAGACGCGCACCGACGAAAGCGTGCAACAGGCGGCGATCGCCGCCGAGGCGCTGGAATCGATTACCCAGGCGGTGTCGGTGATCAACGACATGAACACCCAGATTGCCAGTGCCGCCGAGGAGCAGAGCGCGGTAGCCGAGGACATCAACCGCAACGTCACCAACATCGGCCAGGTCGCCGCGGAAGTGGCCGGTGGCGCCGACGAAGCCAGCCAGGCCAGCGCCGAACTGACCAAGCTGGCCGAGCAGCAACGTCGGTTGATCAATCAGTTCAGGGTGTAGCCTGCCCTGTAGGAGCCAGCTTACTGGCGATCGCCACCCGACTGATCGCCAGCAAGCTGGCTCCTACAAGCTCCCTCAGACCTTGTTAGACCAGCGCTGACGCAACCAGTCCAGGTCCTCAGGGCGGGTGATCTTCAGGTTGTCCGCCCGCCCCTCCACCAGACGCGGGGCCAGACCGGCCCACTCCAGCGCCGAGGCTTCATCGGTCACCGCCACGCCAGCCACCAGGGCATCGGCCAGGGCGCGGTGCAAGGCGGCAAAGTGGAACATCTGCGGCGTGTAGGCCTGCCAGATCTGGCTGCGGTCCACGGTTTCCGCCACGCGACCATCCGCGCCGGCACGCTTGAGGGTGTCGCGCGCCGGCACCGCCAGCAGGCCGCCAACCGGGTCGTCTGCCAGCTCCAGCAACAGCTGATCGAGATCATGCCGGGACAGGTTGGGTCGCGCGGCGTCATGCACCAGCACCCAGTCATCTTCCTGCGCGCCCAGCTCGAGCAGGCGCAGCAGACCACTGAGCACCGAGTCGGCACGCTCGTTACCGCCATCGGCACGCTGGATTCGCGGGTCGCTGGCGCCGGGCAATTCCGGCCAATAGGGATCGCCCACCGACAGGCAGAGCACCAGGCCCTTGAGCTGCGGATGGTCGAGGAAACAATCGAGGGTGTGTTCGAGGATGGTCCGGCCGGCCAGCTGCAGGTACTGCTTGGGACGGTCGGCGCGCATGCGTGAACCCACGCCAGCGGCGGGAATCACCACCCAGAACGCCGGCAAGACAGCGCGGGTCATTCGGCCAACTGATAGAGGGTCTCGCCCTCTTTGACCATGCCCAGCTCGTGACGAGCCCGCTCTTCAACGGTCTCGGTGCCTTTCTTCAGCTCCAGCACTTCGGCCTCGAGAATGCGGTTACGCTCCAGCAAGCGCTCGTTCTCGCCCTGTTGTTCGGCGATCTGATGCTTGAGGTCCGTCACCTGGGCCAGGCTGCCCTCACCCACCCACAGGCGGTACTGCAGGGCAGTAAGCACCAATAGCAGGGCAACGAACAACCAGTAGGGAGCTTTAGCCATCTAACTCTGAATCCATAAGAAAAGGGCAGCTTGCGCTGCCCTTTTACCACTTCTTGTACCACTACTGAAAACGTCGCGAGCAAAGGTCAGGCGAACCCAACGTCAACGCCGTATGGCGTACGAAGCCCGCGCAGTGCTCAGCCGCGGAACTCGGCGCGGCCCTTGTACGGGGCTTTCCCGCCCAATTGCTCTTCGATACGCAGCAGTTGGTTGTACTTGGACACGCGATCCGAACGGCACAGGGAGCCGGTCTTGATCTGGCCAGCGGCAGTGCCCACAGCCAGGTCGGCAATGGTGCTGTCCTCGGTCTCACCAGAGCGGTGCGAGATGACCGCGGTGTAGCCGGCGGCCTTGGCCATCTGGATGGCTTCGAGGGTTTCGGTCAGCGAGCCGATCTGGTTGAACTTGATCAGGATCGAGTTGCCGATGGACTCGTCGATGCCGCGTTTGAGAATTTTGGTATTCGTTACAAACAAGTCGTCGCCGACCAACTGCACCTTTTCACCAATTTTATCGGTCAGCACTTTCCAGCCGGCCCAGTCGGACTCGTCCATGCCGTCTTCGATGGAGATGATCGGGTAGCGCTGGGTCAGGCCGGCCAGGTAGTCGGCGAAACCTTCGGCGCTGAATACCTTGCCTTCACCAGCCAGGTCGTACTGACCGTCTTCGAAGAACTCGGAAGAAGCGCAGTCCAGGGCCAGGGTCACGTCAGTGCCCAGCTTGTAGCCAGCATTGGCTACGGCTTCGGCGATGGCCGCCAGGGCGTCTTCGTTGGAGGCCAGGTTCGGCGCGAAGCCGCCTTCGTCACCGACTGAGGTGCTCAGGCCACGGGCTTTGAGCACGGCTTTCAGGTGATGGAAGATCTCGGTGCCCATGCGCAGCGCGTCGGAGAAGGTCTTGGCGCCAACCGGCTGAACCATGAACTCCTGGATGTCGACGTTGTTATCGGCGTGCTCGCCACCGTTGATGATGTTCATCATCGGTACCGGCATCGAGTAGACGCCTGGGGTGCCGTTGAGGTCGGCGATGTGCGCGTACAGCGGCACGCCCTTGGCCTGCGCGGCAGCCTTGGCGGCGGCCAGGGAGACGGCGAGGATGGCGTTGGCGCCCAGGCTGCCTTTGTTCTCGGTACCGTCCAGGTCGATCATGGCCAGGTCGAGGGCTTTCTGCTCGCGGGCATCTTTGCCCAGCAGCAGGTCACGGATCGGGCCGTTGATGTTGCCTACGGCTTTCAGCACGCCCTTGCCCAGGTAACGGCTCTTGTCGCCATCACGCAGTTCCAGCGCTTCGCGCGAACCGGTGGAGGCACCGGACGGCGCACAGGCGCTGCCGATGATGCCGTTTTCGAGGATTACATCGGCTTCTACAGTGGGGTTGCCACGGGAGTCGAGAACCTCACGGCCCTTGATGTCGACAATCTTTGCCATTCTTGCTAGCTCCAACAGTTGAAAGATGCGGTCTAAACAGCCAGGAAGTCGTTCAAGGTCACGGCGAGCACAGGGCAGGCGCAGCAGACATTGAACGACGTCTCTTATGCCGTCTCGATCGGGGCAAAACTCTTGACCAGATCATCCAGCTGCTTGAGCTGGGTGAGGAAGGGTTCCAGCTTGTCCAGGCGCAAGGCGCAAGGACCATCGCACTTGGCGTTGTTCGGATCCGGGTGGGCCTCGAGGAACAGGCCAGCCAGGCCCTGGCTCATGCCGGCCTTGGCCAGGTCGGTGACCTGGGCGCGGCGACCGCCAGCGGAATCGGCACGCCCGCCCGGCATCTGCAGGGCATGGGTGACGTCGAAGAACACCGGGTAGTTGAACTGCTTCATGATGCCGAAGCCGAGCATGTCCACCACCAGGTTGTTGTAACCGAAGGAGGAGCCGCGCTCGCAGAGAATCAACTGGTCGTTACCCGCCTCTTCGCACTTGGTCAGGATGTGTTTCATCTCCTGCGGCGCGAGGAACTGGGCTTTCTTGATATTGATCACGGCCTGGGTCTTGGCCATGGCCACAACCAGGTCGGTCTGCCGCGACAGGAAGGCCGGCAGCTGGATGATGTCGCACACTTCGGCCACCGGAGCGGCCTGGTAAGGTTCGTGTACGTCGGTGATCACCGGCACGCCGAAGGTCTTCTTCACTTCCTCGAAGATCTTCATGCCCTCTTCCAGGCCCGGGCCACGGAAGGAGGTGACGGAGGAGCGGTTGGCCTTGTCGAAGCTGGCCTTGAACACGTAGGGGATGCCGAGTTTTTCGGTAACCCGCACATACTCTTCACAGGCCTGCATGGCCAGGTCACGCGACTCCATGACGTTGATGCCACCGAACAGCACGAACGGCTTGTCGTTGGCGATCTCGATGTTACCGACGCGAATAGTTTTCTGGGTCATGCCTTGCGTGCCTTCTGGGCCAGCGCCGCGTTGACGAAGCCGCTGAACAGCGGGTGACCATCACGCGGGGTGGAGGTGAATTCCGGGTGGAACTGGCAAGCGACGAACCACGGATGATCCGGGGCCTCGATCACTTCAACCAGCGCGCCGTCGCCGGAGCGACCGGATACTTTCAGGCCGGCGGCCTGCAGTTGCGGCAGCAGGTTGTTGTTCACTTCGTAGCGGTGACGATGGCGCTCGACGATCACGTCCTTGCCGTAGCAGGCACGCACTTGCGAACCGGCTTCCAGCTGGCAATCCTGTGCACCGAGGCGCATGGTGCCGCCTAGGTCGGAAGCATCGCTGCGGGTTTCGGTGGCGCCAGTGGCGTCCTGCCATTCGGTAATCAGGCCAACGACCGGGTGCGCACCGTGCTGGTCGAACTCGGTGGAGTTGGCGTCTTTCCAGCCCAATACGTTACGGGCGAACTCGATCACTGCGACCTGCATGCCGAGGCAAATGCCCAGGTAGGGGATCTTGTTTTCGCGGGCGTACTGCACGGTGGTGATCTTGCCTTCCACGCCGCGCAAACCGAAGCCGCCGGGTACCAGGATGGCATCGACACCCTCGAGCAGGTCGGTGCCTTTGTTCTCGATGTCTTCGGAATCGATGTAACGGATGCTGACCTTGGTGCGGTTCTGGATACCGGCGTGGCTCATCGCTTCGATCAGCGATTTGTAGGCATCCAGCAGCTCCATGTACTTGCCGACCATGGCGATGGTGACTTCTTTCTCCGGGTTCAGCTTGGCATCCACCACGCGGTCCCACTCGGAGAGGTCAGCCGGGCCGCATTGCAGGCCGAAGCGCTCGACGACGAAGTCGTCCAGGCCCTGGGCATGCAGCACGGACGGAATCTTGTAGATGGTGTCGACGTCTTCCAGGCCGATCACCGCACGCTCTTCGACGTTGGTGAACAGGGCGATCTTGCGACGCGAGGACAGGTCGACTTCATGGTCGGAGCGGCAGATCAGCACGTCAGGCTGCAGGCCGATGGAACGCAGTTCCTTGACCGAGTGCTGGGTCGGCTTGGTCTTGGTCTCGCCTGCGGTGGCGATGTATGGCACCAAGGTCAGGTGCATCAGCATGGCGCGCTTGGCGCCGACTTCGACACGCAGCTGGCGAATGGCTTCGAGGAACGGTTGCGACTCGATGTCGCCGACCGTGCCGCCGATCTCGACCATGGCCACGTCGGCATCACCGGCACCCTTGATGATGCGGCGCTTGATCTCGTCGGTGATGTGCGGGATGACCTGGATGGTTGCGCCCAGGTAGTCACCACGGCGCTCCTTGCGCAGCACGTCTTCGTAGACGCGGCCGGTGGTGAAGTTGTTGTTCTGGGTCATGGTGGTGCGGATGAACCGCTCATAGTGGCCCAGGTCAAGATCGGTCTCAGCGCCGTCGTGGGTGACGAACACCTCACCGTGCTGGAACGGGCTCATGGTGCCCGGATCGACGTTGATATAGGGGTCCAGCTTGAGCATGGTGACCTTCAGGCCCCGCGCCTCCAGGATGGCTGCCAGTGAAGCCGAAGCGATGCCTTTCCCCAATGAAGAAACAACACCACCCGTGACGAAGATGTAGCGCGTCATGAAAAATCCTAGAAGTCTGCGTTCAGGCGGTCAGTGCCGCCGGGGTGAAAGCGCAGGCCGGCGCACCTGGCCAACCTGAAATAAGCAAGCTGCCGCGGGTTCCGAGGGAATCCGCAGAAAGCAGTAACAAGACGGGAGCGTAGTCTACCGGAAAGGCCCTTTCAGCTCAAACCTTGCTCGTTCGTCGGTGGCTGCCAGCACAGCCGCCACTCGCCCTGCTGCACAGCCTCCAATCCCGGCAGATTGGCCACCGCCAGCAGCTCGTCGTTACGGTAGAGCAATGGCAGGCGACCGCGCACGAAGGCCGGAATGCCGCGCTCGTTGAGCAAGCGCTTGAGATCACGGTGACCACGCCCGGCCACCACCAGCACTTCCCCACCCTGGCGATAACGCACCTGCAGCGATCCCGACGGCGCCTGCCCGACGATCTGTACCTGGCCATTCCCAGGCAATTCCAGGGGCACAGCGGAATCAGGCCACGGCTGTGCCTGGCCCGGAGCCTTCAGCCAATCCCCCGAGAGCCACCACAACCGTCCGTCGGCGCGGCGCAATTCACCACCAGCCAAGCGCCACAGCGGCAGCGCATCGCCCCCCGCATCACGCAGATCACGCCAGCCGGCCCAGTGCTCGCTATCAGGCAAGGGGGTGAATGCTGCCAGCCAATGACGCAGGGCATTGCGCTGGCGGGCATCGGACAAAACCTGCAGAGGGGCCAGCGCCAGCGACGGCAACCCCAGCCAGGCGAACTCATGGTCGGTATCGGCCGTACCCAGGTCGAGCGACGCCAGTTCATCCAGCAGCTCCTGCGCCTCGCGCAGATGGCCGGCGCTACGCGCCAGATTGCCTGCCGCCTGCGGCCAGTGCGGCGCCAGACCAGGCAACACCTCGCGGCGCAGGAAGTTACGCGCCAGGCGGCTATCGCTATTGGAAGGGTCCTCGACCCACTCCAGCGCCTGCTCACGGGCATAGGCCTCCAGCGCCGCGCGCGACACCTGCAGCAACGGCCGCACCAACTGCCCACGCCCCAGGGGCCGCTGCACCGGCATGCTCGCCAGGCCGCGTACGCCAGCGCCACGCAACAGGCGTAAAAGCAGGGTTTCGGCCTGATCATCGCGGTGCTGGCCAGTCAGCAGCAGCTCGCCCTCGGCCAATCGTCGGGCAAATGCCGCATAACGCGCCTCACGTGCCGCCCGCTCCAGGCTGGCTCCCGAGTCGACCTGCACGAATTCGACCTGCAGCGGCACATCCAGCTCGGCACACAGCTGGCGGCAGTGCTCCGGCCAGGTGTCGGCCACAGCCTGCAGGCCGTGATGAATATGAATAGCGGACAACGGCGGCAACGCCTGCTGGCGACTCAGGCGCGCCAGCAGATGCAGCAGTACGGTGGAATCCAGCCCACCGGACAGGGCGACGCGCCAGGCCGGCGCATTGCGCCAGGGGCCGAGGGTTGCGAGTAGCTGCTGTTCGAGATCGATCATCGGCCAAGCTTAAAACAACAACGGGCCCGAAGGCCCGTTGTGTCTGGTGCTGTACCTGAATCAGGCCAGGCCATAGCTCATCAGGCGATCGTAGCGACGCTGCAGGAGCTTGTCGGTATCCAGCTTGCGCAAGCCAGCCAGCTGCGTCAGCAGCTCTTCGCGGACATTGGCCGCCACGGTGACCGGATCGCGGTGAGCGCCGCCCAAAGGCTCGGCAATCACCTTGTCGACGATACCCAGGCCTTTCAGGCGCTCGGCGGTGATACCCATGGCCTCGGCCGCATCCGGCGCTTTCTCGGCGGTTTTCCACAGGATCGAGGCACAACCTTCGGGCGAGATCACCGAATAGGTGGAGTACTGCAGCATGTTCAACTGGTCACAAACACCGATGGCGAGCGCACCACCGGAGCCGCCCTCACCGATTACCGTGGCGATGATCGGGGTTTTCAGACGGGCCATCACGCGCAGGTTCCAGGCGATGGCTTCGCTCTGGTTACGCTCTTCGGCATCGATACCCGGATACGCGCCCGGGGTGTCGATGAAGGTCAGGATCGGCAGCTTGAAGCGCTCGGCCATTTCCATCAGGCGGCAAGCCTTACGGTAGCCCTCGGGGCGCGGCATGCCGAAATTGCGGCGTACCTTCTCGCGCACCTCACGCCCCTTCTGATGGCCGATGACCATTACCGGCTGGCCATCCAGGCGCGCCACACCGCCAACCAGCGCGGCATCGTCGGAGAAGTGACGATCACCGTGCAGCTCGTCGAACTCGGTGAAGATGTGTTCGATGTAGTCGAGGGTGTAGGGGCGACGCGGATGGCGCGAGAGCTGGGAAATCTGCCAACTGCTGAGGTTGCCGAAAATGCTTTCGGTCAATGCGCTGCTCTTGTCCTGCAGCCGGGAGATTTCGTCCCCGATGTTCAGCGCGTTGTCGTTACCGACCAGGCGCAACTCTTCGATCTTGGCTTGCAAGTCGGCGATCGGCTGTTCGAAGTCGAGAAAATTCGGGTTCATAGGCATCCGTCTTGAGTCGGCGGCCGTGGCGGCCGGGCGGCTGGTTCCAACTGCGCCTTACCTTAAGGGATAAGGCGCCCAGGGTCGAGGCCGAGAAGGCAAGCGCGCGGCCTGCTCCTCAGCGGTATTGGAGGAAGACGTTGTCCCGGCCGAACTGGTCACGCAGGGTCTGAATCAAGCTGTCGGCCGGATCGATGCGCCACTGCTCGCCGAACTGCAGCAAGGCCTTGGCCTCGTCACCGCTGTAATCCAGGGTCAACGGGCAGGCACCGCGGTGCTTGCGCAGCAACTCGCCGAGCCAGCGCAAACGGTCGCCCTGCAGCACCGAACCTGGCAGGCGCAGGCGCAGGCTTTCGGCCAGGCCGGTACGCGCTTCTTCCAGGCTCATCACGCGCTTGGCGCGCAGACGCAGGCCACCGGAGAACTCGTCGTTGCTCACTTCACCTTCGACCACCACCAGCGCATCGGTCTGTAGCAGCGCCTGGGCGCTGGCAAACGCATCGGCGAACAGCGAGGCCTCGATGCGCCCGGAGCGGTCATCGAGGGTGATGAAGCCCATCTTGTCGCCCTTCTTGTTCTTCATCACGCGCAGGGCAACGATCAGCCCGGCGATGGTTTGCGACTCGCGCGCCGGACGCAGATCGATGATGCGCTGGCGGGCGAAACGGCGAACCTCGCCTTCGTACTCATCGATCGGGTGACCGGTGAGGTACAGGCCGAGGGTGTCCTTCTCGCCCTTCAGGCGTTCCTTGAGCGACAGCTCCTTGGCCCGGCGATGCTTGGCATACACATCCAGCTCCGGCTCGGCGAAGACCCCGCCAAACAGGTCCATGTGCCCGCTGTCGTGGCTGCGAGCGGTCTGCTCGGCGGCCTGCACCGCCTCTTCCATCGCCGCCAGCAGCACGGCACGGTTGAGGTCGACGCTGGCCTGGTAGGCCTTGAGTTCATCCTGGAAGTACGGCCCCATGCGGTCCAGCGCGCCAGAGCGGATCAACGCCTCGAGGGTGCGCTTGTTGATGCGTTTGAGGTCGACCCGATTGCAGAAGTCGAACAGGTCCTTGAACGGCCCGTCCTGGCGCGACTCGACGATGGCCTCGACCGGGCCTTCACCGACGCCCTTGATCGCCCCCAGGCCGTAGACGATGCGACCATCGTCGTTGACGGTGAACTTGAAGTCGGAGGTGTTCACATCCGGCGCGTCGATGCGCAGCTTCATGCTGCGGCACTCTTCGATCAGCGTCACCACCTTGTCGGTGTTGTGCATATCCGCCGACAGCACCGCGGCCATGAACGGCGCCGGGTAGTGCGCCTTGAGCCAGGCGGTCTGGTATGACACCAGGCCATAGGCGGCCGAGTGGGATTTGTTGAAGCCGTAGCCGGCGAACTTTTCCACCAGGTCGAAGATGTTGCCCGCCAGATCCGCCGAAATGTTGTTACCGGCGCAGCCTTCGATGAAGCCGCCGCGCTGCTTGGCCATCTCCTCGGGCTTCTTCTTACCCATGGCACGGCGCAGCATGTCCGCACCACCGAGGGTGTAGCCCGCCATCACCTGGGCGATCTGCATCACCTGCTCCTGGTACAGGATGATGCCGTAGGTGGGCTTGAGCACCGGTTCCAGGCCCGCGTACTGGTAATCCGGATGCGGGTAGGACAGCTGCTCGCGACCGTGCTTGCGGTTGATGAAGTCGTCCACCATGCCTGACTGCAGCGGGCCGGGGCGGAACAGTGCCACCAGGGCGATCATGTCTTCCAGGCAGTCCGGCTTGAGCTTCTTGATCAGCTCCTTCATGCCGCGCGACTCGAGCTGGAACACCGCTGTGGTCTCGGCCTTCTGCAGCATCGCGTAGGTCGGCTTGTCGTCCAGCGGGATGAAGTCGATGTTCAGGTCCGGCAGGCCCTTCTTGGCCTGCTCGCGGTTGATCGTCTCCATCGCCCACTTGATGATGGTCAGGGTGCGCAGGCCGAGGAAGTCGAACTTGACCAGGCCGGCCGCTTCCACGTCGTCCTTGTCGAACTGGGTAACCAGGCCGCCGCCCTCGTCATCGCAGGCGATCGGTGAGAAGTCGGTGAGTTTGGTCGGCGCGATCACCACGCCCCCGGCGTGCTTGCCGGTACCGCGGCAGATGCCCTCGAGCTTGAGCGACATCTCCCAAATTTCCGCAGCCTCTTCGTCGGTCTTGAGGAAGTCGCGCAGCGGCTCCTCCATCTCGTAGGCCTTTTCCAGGGTCATGCCGACTTCGAACGGAATCATCTTCGACAGGCGATCGGCCAGGCCGTAGGACTTGCCTTGCACCCGCGCCACGTCGCGCACTACCGCCTTGGCCGCCATGGTGCCGAAGGTGATGATCTGGCTCACCGCGTTACGACCGTACTTCTCGGCCACGTAGTCGATCACCCGGTCGCGGCCATCCATGCAGAAGTCGACGTCGAAGTCGGGCATGGATACGCGTTCAGGGTTGAGGAAGCGCTCGAACAGCAGGTCATAGGCCAGCGGGTCGAGGTCGGTGATCTTCTGCACATAGGCCACCAGAGAACCGGCGCCCGAACCCCGGCCCGGGCCGACCGGCACGCCGTTGCTCTTGGCCCACTGGATGAAGTCCATCACGATCAGGAAGTAACCGGGGAAGCCCATCTGGATGATGATATCCAGCTCGAAATTCAGCCGATCGATGTAGACCTGCTTCTTCGCCTCGTAGTCCGGAGTGTCCTTAGGCAGTAAGACTTCCAGGCGCTCATCGAGGCCGTCGAAGGAAACCTTGCGGAAGTATTCGTCGATGGTCATGCCTTCCGGCACCGGGAAGTCCGGGAGGAAGTACTTGCCCAGCTGCACTTCGATGTTGCAGCGCTTGGCGATCTCGACGGTGTTTGCCAAGGCCTCGGGAATGTCACTGAACAGCTCGGCCATTTCCGCCGGCGACTTCAGGTACTGCTGATCGGAATAGCTGCGCAGGCGGCGCGGGTCGTCCAGGGCACGGCCCTCGCCGATGCACACGCGGGTTTCGTGGGCCTCGAAGTCGCCCTGCTTGAGGAAGCGCACATCGTTGGTCGCCACCAGCGCCGCGCCGCAGCGCTCAGCCAGGGCCACGGCGGCGTGCACGTGCTCTTCGTCGTTGACCCGATTGCAGCGGTGCAGCTCGAGGTAGAAGCGCTCGGGGAACACGGCCTGCCACTCGGCCAGCAGCCTATCGGCGCGGCCCGGCTCGCCGCCGAGCAGGGCTAGGCCGATCTCGCCGTCCTTGGCACCGGACAGGGCAATCAGACCCTCGGCCGCTTCTTTCACCCAGTCACGCTGGATGATCACCATGTCGTTGCTCTGCCCTTCGCTCCAGCCACGCGAAACCAGTTCGGTGAGGTTGCGGTAGCCCTTGGGGTTCATCGCCAGCAGGGTCATGCGGCTCAGCGGGCCGTCTTCGTCGGCGCTGGCCAGCCAGATGTCGGCGCCACAGATCGGCTTGATCCCACCGCCCAGCGCCGCCTTGTAGAACTTCACCAGCGAGCACATGTTGCTCATGTCGGTGACCGCCACCGCCGGCATGCCCGCCCCCGTCACGGCCTTGACCAGGGGCTTGACCCGGACCAGCCCGTCGACCAGGGAAAACTCGGTGTGCAGGCGCAGATGGACGAAGGTGGCGGTCATGACAATCCCGTACAGAACACGAAAACGATAAGGCCCGGATTGTACCGGGCCTCGACTTAAACAACAGCTGGCGAACGAGCCGTGCGGCGTTTACTCGACTCCATCCAGCACATTGCGCACTGGGGCGAAGGAGCGCCGATGAATCGGCGTGGCACCCAGGCGCTTGAGCGCTTCCAGATGGACAGGCGTGGGGTAGCCCTTGTGGCCACCGATACCGTAGCCGGGGTAGAGGCGCTCCATTTCCTGCATCTCGCGATCACGACTGACCTTGGCCAGGATCGATGCGGCGGCGATGGCTGGCACCTGGCTATCACCCTTGACCACCGGCGCACTGGGCACCGCCAGTTTCGGGCAGCGATTACCGTCGATCAGTGCCAGACGCGGCGTGACGCCGAGCCCTTCCACCGCGCGCTGCATGGCCAGCATGGTGGCATGCAGGATGTTCAGGCGATCGATCTCTTCCACGTCCGCGCGGGCAATGCACCAGGCCAGGGCTTTCTCGCGGATTTCATCGAAGAGTTTTTCGCGGCGCGCTTCGGTGAGCTTCTTCGAGTCGTTGAGGCCAAGAATCGGTCGCGCCGGGTCGAGAATCACCGCCGCAGTCACCACCGGACCGCACAGCGGACCACGGCCGACTTCATCGACACCGGCGACCAGCTCTTCGACCAGGCTGAAATCCAGGCCCATCTGCATCAGGCGCGCTCCGCCAGGGCCAACACCGCTTCGGCGGCCTGGGTCGAGGCATCGTGGCGCAGGGCGCGATGAATCACGTCGAAGCCCTCGGTCTGCACCGCGCCATCATCCAGCAGCGGCGCCAGGCTCTGCGCCAGGGCATCCGGGGTTGCCGCGTCCTGGATCAGCTCCGGCACCAGCAAGCGCTCGGCCAGCAGATTGGGCAGGGAAATGTAGGCGCTGGTCACCAGGCGCCGAAGAATCCGATAAGTCAGCGGCGCCACCTTGTACGCCACCACCATCGGGCGCTTGTACAGCAGCGCTTCGAGGGTTGCCGTACCCGAGGCGATCAGCACCGCATCGCAGGCTGCCAGGGCTTCATGGGAGCGGCCGTCGAGCAACTGCAAGGACAGATCACGCCCACCCAGCATTTCTTCCAGCTGCGTACGGCGCTCACGACTGGCGCACGGCAGAACGAAACGCACGCCTGGGCGCATGGTGCGCAAGCGCTCAGCGGCATTGAGGAACAACGCCCCCAGGCGCGCCACTTCACCACCCCGGCTACCAGGCAACAGCGCGACCACCGGCGCATCACCGTCCAGGCCCAAGGCGTCACGCGCCGCCTGGCGATCCGCCTGCAGGGGAATGGTGTTGGCCAGCGGATGGCCGACGAAGCGTACGGGCACCTGATGCTCGTCGTAGAAGCGCGCCTCGAAGGGAAACAGGGTCAGCATCAGGTCGCAGGCTTCACGGATCTTCAACACGCGCTTCTGCCGCCAGGCCCAGACCGACGGGCTGACGTAGTGCACGGTCTTGATCCCGGCCTGACGCAGCTTGAGTTCGAGGGTCAGGTTGAAGTCCGGGGCATCGATACCGATGAACACGTCCGGTTTCTCGGCGATCAGCGTGCGGATCAGGCGTTTGCGCCGCGACAGCAGCTCAGGCAGCCGGCCGAGCACCTCGACCAGGCCCATCACCGACAGGCGCTCCATGGGGAAATAGGACGCCAGCCCTTCGGCTTCCATGCGCGGCCCGCCGATACCGATGAATTCGATCTGCGGGTGCTGGAGCTTGAGTGCCTGCATCAGGCCGGAGCCGAGGATGTCGCCGGAAGCCTCACCGGCCACCAGCGCGATTCGCAATGGACGCGACATGGCTTAGCGGGTGATGCCGCGGGTCGATGCCTGGATCGAGTCGCGGAATACCGCCACTTCCGGGAACTGTGCAGCAGACTCGGCCAGTTCGGCCAATGCCTGTTCGACGGTCAGCCCCTGGCGATAAACCACTTTATAAGCGCGACGCAGAGCCTGAATCGCCTCGGCGCTGAAACCACGACGGCGCATGCCTTCGAAGTTCATGCTGCGCGCCTCGGCCGGGTTACCGAACACGGTGACGTAGGCCGGAACGTCCTTGCCGATCGCCGTGCCCATGCCGGAAAAACTGTGCGCGCCGATACGGCAGAACTGGTGGACCAGGGTGAAGCCGGAGAGGATCGCCCAGTCGTCCATGTGCACATGGCCGGCCAGCGCAGTGTTGTTGACCAGGATGCAGTTGTTGCCGATCACGCTATCGTGGCCGACATGCACATAAGCCATCAGCAGGTTGTGATCGCCGATGGTGGTTTCTGCACGGTCTTGAATGGTCCCGCGGTGAATGGTCACGCCTTCGCGGATCACGTTGTGATCGCCGATCACCAAACGCGTGGCCTCACCCTTGTACTTAAGATCCGGGGTGTCTTCGCCAATCGAGGAAAACTGGAAGATGTGGTTGTGCTTACCGATACGGGTAGGCCCTTTGAGCACGACATGCGGCCCAACCACGGTACCCTCGCCGATTTCCACATCCGCTCCGATGATCGACCAAGGGCCGACCTGAACGTCATCCGCCAGTTTGGCCGACGGATCGATGATGGCGCGAGGGTCAATCAAACTCATAGTTTGCGTTCCGCACAGATGATTTCTGCCGAGCAGACTTCCTTGCCGTCGACGCTGGCCTTGCACTGAAACTTCCAGATGCTGCGTTTGCTACTGAGGAAGCGCGCTTCGAGTATCAGTTGATCACCCGGCAGCACTGGCTGACGGAAACGCAGTTTGTCCGAACCGACGAAGTAATAAAGGGTGCCATCGGACGGCTTCAGATCCATCATCTTGAAGCCGAGGATGCCGGCAGCCTGTGCCATCGCTTCGATGATCAACACGCCCGGCATGATCGGATGCTCGGGAAAATGGCCGTTGAAGAAAGGCTCGTTGATGCTGACATTCTTGTAGGCGCGAATGCTCTTGCCCTCAATATCCAGCTCGGCAACCCGATCCACCAGAAGGAAAGGGTAGCGGTGCGGCAGATATTCGCGAATTTCGTTGATGTCCATCATTTCCGGAAAGCCTGTTCAAAAAATAGGGGCGCGCGCCAGGTGCGGGTCAGGCATCTGATGAGGCGTCGGGGCCCGGGGTCACGGCAGCCAGGCGCTTTTCCATATCGCGCAGGCGTCGTGCCATATCGTCCAGCTGGCGAATCCGCGCCGCGCTCTTCTTCCAGTCGCCAGCAGTCTGCATGGCGGTCCCGGAAGAATAGGCGCCTGGCTCGGTAATCGAGCGAGTGACCATGGTCATGCCGGTAACGAACACGTTGTCGCACACCTCGATGTGCCCAACCATGCCCACGCCACCGGCGATCATGCAGTTCTTGCCAATCTTGGTGCTGCCGGAAATCCCGACGCAGCCGGCCATGGCCGTGTTGTCGCCGATCTGCACGTTGTGCGCGATCATGATCTGGTTATCCAGCTTCACACCGTTACCGATCAGGGTATCGGCCAGCGCACCGCGGTCGATGGTGGTATTAGCGCCGACTTCGACGTCGTCACCCAACTGCACACCGCCAATCTGCGCGATCTTCTGCCAGACGCCCTTCTCGTTGGCGAAGCCGAAGCCCTCACCCCCGAGTACCGCGCCGGACTGGATCACCACACGCTTGCCAATGATCACGTCGTGATACAGCGTCACCCGCGGCGCCAGCCAGCCACCCTCGCCCACCACGCTGCGCGCACCAATCACGCACTGAGCGCCAATGGTCACGCCGGCTGCGATCTGCGCGCCACTTTCGATCACCACATAAGCGCCGACACTGGCGCTCGGATCGACCACGGCATCAGCAGCAACTACGGCAGTCGGGTGTACACCCGCTGCCGCAACCGGCTTGCGATCGAAGAGATGGGAAAGTTCGGCGTAGGCCAGATACGGATTGGCCACCACCAGCACGTCGCCGGCGTAACCCTCAGCATCGGCGGCAGTCAGCAGCAGAACACCGGCACGCGTCTCGGCGAGAAACTTGCGGTACTGCGCGTTAGCCAGAAAACTCAGCTGATCGGGGCCGGCGTCCTGCAAGGTCGCCAGACCGCTGATCTGCTTGTCTGCGGCGCCACGCAGGGTGGCACCGAGGCGCTCGGCCAGTTGGCCAAGGGTGAACACTGTTGCACTCATGATCAGCGCAGCGAGTTCATACGCTCGATAACCTGGCGGGTGATGTCGTACTGAGGTTTGACATCGACTACCGCACCGCGCTCGAGCACCAGGTCGAAGTTACCTTTGCTGATAACTTCTTCAACGGCCTTGTCCAGCTTCGGCTTGAGCTGCTTGAGCATGTCGCGATCGGAAACCGCTTTGGCTTCGTTCAGCTCCTTGGACTGGAACTGGAAATCACGGGCTTTCTGCTTGAATTCAAGCTCCAGGCGCTCGCGCTCGGCTTGTTGCAGCTTGTCGCCACCCTTGACCAGGCGATCCTGAATGCCCTTGGCGCCGCTTTCCAGCTGCTTCAGCTTGTTCAGCTGCGGACCGAATTTCTTCTCGGCATCCACGGCGTATTTCTTGGCCGCATCGGATTCCAGCAGGGCCATCTGGTAGTTCATGACCGCGATCTTCATTTCGGCAAACGCCGGGGTTGCTACCAGGGCCGCAGCCAGCAGAACCAGTTGAGTCAACTTACGCACAGTGAAACTCCTGCAACAAATACTGTTGTCATTTATCAAGCAATTAGAACGTCTGGCCCAGCGAGAACTGGAATATCTGCGGATCGGAATCTTCCGGCTTCTTCACCGGCGCCGCCAGGCTGAAGCTCAGCGGACCCAGCGCAGTCACCCAGGTCACACCAACACCCACGGAGCTGGCCAGTTCGCTGGCATCAATAGTGCCGCAGCTGGAGGTATTCATGTATTGAGTAGCCGCCGTCTTGGTCGGGCAATCGCTCAGGAACACACTACCCACGTCCCAGAACAGCACGGTCCGCAGCGAGCGCTGGTCCTTGATGAACGGCAGCGGGAAGAGGTACTCGACCCCCCCCTGGATCAACACGTTACCACCGTAAGCTACCGGATCCGGGTCATCGGTATAGCGACCATCAACACCCGGACCGGCGCCTTCGGCACCGCTACTGAGCGGAGTACCATTGGCATCTCGCGCCACGCTAGGAGTACTGCGCGGGCCTAGAGTGCTGTCCTCGAAGCCACGCACGGAGTTGAAGCCACCGGCATAGTAGTTCTCATAGAACGGCAGGCCTGTGGTCGAGCCGTAGCCGTCGCCATAGCCCAGCTCGGTGTGGAAACGCAGCGCGGTCGACTGGGTCAACGGAGCAAAGGTCTGGCCACGGTAGTCGATCTTGAAGAACGACAGGTCGCTACCCGGAATGGTCGACTCGAGCACCAGGCTCTGCGAGTGACCACGGGTCGCCATCACACCCTTGTTCAGGGTCGATTCCGACCAGCCGATGGAACCCTTGAAGTTGAGGAAGTTGTCGCCTTCGGTATCCAGGAAGGCGAGGATCTCATCCACGGTGTAGTAACCGGTATCCAGGGAGTCCTGCTGCACGGTCAGGCCGTAGGTCAGGCGCGAGGTCTCGCTGATCGGGTAACCGATGCTCACACCGGCACCCAGGCTGTCGACCGAGTAGCTGGATACATCGGTATCGAGCTCGTCGTAGTCAGTGGTGCGGTAGAAGGCGTTGTAACCCAGGCTGACACCGTCCGGCGTCCAGTAGGGGTCGACGAAACCGAAGTTGTAGCGGGTCTGGTATTCGCTACGGGTCAGCCCCAGGCTGACCTTGTTACCCGTACCGAGGAAGTTGTTCTGGCTGATCGAGCCACCAAGGATCAGGCCGGCGTTCTGCGCGAAACCAACGCTGGCGGTGATCGAGCCGGATGCCTGCTCTTCCACGCTGTAGTTGACGTCGACCTGGTCGTCGGTGCCCGGAACCTGCGGCGTTTCGACGTTCACTTCCTTGAAGTAGCCCAGACGCTCGAGACGGGTCTTGGACTGGTCGATCAGGTAGGTCGAAGCCCAGCCACCTTCCATCTGGCGCATTTCGCGGCGCAGCACTTCGTCTTCGGTCTTGGTGTTGCCGCGGAAGTTGATGCGGTTGACGTAGGCACGCTTGCCCGGGTCGACACCAAAGGTGATCGATACGGTGTGGTCTTCGTCATGGGGCTGCGGGATGCCGTTGACGTTGGCGAAGGTATAGCCTTCGTTACCCAGGCGGCGGGTGATCAGCTCAGAGGTGGTGGTCATCACTTTGCGCGAGAACACCTGCCCTTCCTTGACCAGCAGCAGTTTCTTGATTTCTTCTTCCGGAACTTTCAGGTCGCCCGACAGCTTGACCTCGCGGACGCTGTACTTCTCACCTTCGTTGACGTTGACGGTGATGTAGACGTGCTTCTTGTCCGGGGTGATGGATACCTGGGTGGAGGAGATATCCATGTTGATGTAGCCGCGATCCAGGTAGTAGGAGCGCAGACGCTCCAGGTCACCGGACAGCTTTTCGCGGGCGTACTTGTCGTCGTTCTTGAAGAACGACAGCCAGTTGGTGGTCTTCAGCTCGAACAGGCCAACCAGGTCTTCATCGGGGAATACGCTGTTACCCACCACGTTGATGTGCTGGATAGCAGCGACCGAGCCTTCGTTGATGTTGATCTTCAGCGCGACGCGGTTGCGCGGCTGCGGAATCACTTCCGCCTCGATCTCGGCCGAGTAGCGGCCCTGGGCAACGTACTGGCGCAGCAGCTCGTTGCGCACGCCTTCGAGGGTCGCGCGCTGGAAGATTTCGCCTTCGGACAGACCCGACTGCTGCAGACCTTTCATCAGGTCTTCGGTGCTGATCGCCTTGTTGCCTTCGATCTCGATACCGGAGATCGACGGACGCTCGACCACGCTGATCACCAGCACATCGCCTTCACGACCCAGCTGGATATCCTGGAAGAAGCCAGTCTTGAACAGCGAGCGAGTCGCCTCGACCAGACGACCATCGTCAGCCTGGTCGCCCACGTTCAACGGCAAGGCGCCGAACAGGCTGCCGGCGGAAACCCGCTGCAGGCCGTTGACGCGAATATCTGTGATGGTGAAGGACTCGGCGTGAACTTCGGCGATCATCAATGCGGCGAGAACCGCAGGTAGCAGCAGACGTTTCATGAAGTCCTTTCTTATTCCAACTGACAATAAAGAAACTGCCGCAATACGCGGCAGATTTCGGAATTCAGCATTTCGTTACAGACGGCCTAGGTCGTTGACCAGCGCCAGTAACATGACCCCCAGCACCAGACTGATACCAATCTGGATACCCCACCCCTGCACTCGCTCTGACAGCGGGCGACCACGCACCCACTCGACCAGGTAGAACAGCAAATGCCCGCCATCCAGCACCGGGATGGGCAACAAATTGAGAACACCCAGGCTGATGCTCAGGTACGCGAGGAAGTTGAGAAAATCCCCCACGCCGGACTGGGCCGAAGCGCCCGCCACTTTAGCAATGGTTATCGGCCCGCTCAAGTTTTTTACCGAGAGCTCGCCCAAGAGCATTTTCTTCAGCGAATCAAGGGTCAAGGCGGTCATCTGCCAGGTGCGGCGCAGGCCTTCACCCACTGCATCCAGCGGACCGAAGCTCACTTCATGGAGCATTTCGGCCGGCCATTCGCCACCTTTGACGCCAACCCCCAGATAACCCGCCTTACCGCGGGCGGCGAGGGTCAATTGCAGATCCAGCACCTGACCATCACGCTGCAGGCGCAGCACTACTTGCTCGCCCGGACGTACACGTACGCGGTCGACCACTTGCTGCCATTCATCCAGCGCCTGGCCATCCAACGCCAGCAGGCGATCCCCCAGCTTCACGCCGACCGCATGCGCCGGGCCATCCGGGTCCACCTCGTTAACCACTGGTTCGACAGCCGGGCGCCACGGGGCGATCCCCAGGGAGCCGACTGGATCAGGCTCATCGACACCCTTCTGCCAGTCGCTCAGCGCCAATTGATGAGTGCTCTCCAGGGTCGACGCAGGCTCGCGAACACGCAGTTCAAGGCTGCCACTCTCACCCAGGCGCCGCACCAGCTGCAGGTTGACCGCTGCCCAGCCGCCGGTCAGCTCGCCATCGACAGCAATGATTTCCTGCCCTGCCTGCAAGCCAGCAGTAGCTGCCAGGCTGTCGGGAGCGACCTTGCCAATCACCGGACGCACCTGCTCGCTGCCGAGCATGGCGATAAACCAGAAGAACAGGATGGCCAGGAGGAAGTTGGCAATCGGCCCGGCCGAGACGATGGCGATGCGCTGCCCCACCGACTTGCGATTGAAGGACTGATCCAGAAGCGCCTCGGGCACCTCGCCCTCACGCTCGTCGAGCATTTTTACGTAGCCACCCAGCGGAATGGCAGCCAGAACGAACTCCGTGCCCTGCCGGTCACTCCAGCGCAGCAATGGGCTGCCGAAGCCGACAGAGAAGCGCAAAACCTTCACACCACAACGACGCGCCACCCAGAAGTGACCGAATTCATGGAACGTCACCAGCACGCCGAGAGCAATCAGGGTGCCGAAAAACATGTACATCGCGCTCATCGCCTTCCTCCGACCTCAACGCCCGTGGCGATTCAACCATTCACCAGCCAGGGCACGCGCCCGGGCATCGGCAGCCAGCACCGCGCCGAGGCTTTCGACCGCAGTCGAGGCCTCGGAATTCAATACTTCATCGATGATACGCGCGATCTCCGGGAAGCGGATGCGCCGCTCGAGAAAGGCCGCCACAGCCACTTCATTGGCCGCATTGAGCAGCGCCGGCGCACTGCCACCCGCTTCTGCCGCCTGTCGCGCCAGACGCAGGCAAGGAAAACGCTGTTCATCCGGGCGCTGAAAATCCAGACGCGCCACTGCAAACAGATCGAGTGGCGCCACCCCGGAATCGATGCGCTGCGGCCAGGCCAATGCATGGGCGATCGGCGTACGCATATCCGGATTCCCCAGCTGCGCCAGCACCGAGCCATCGACATAGTCGACCAGCGAATGGATCACGCTCTGCGGATGAATCACCACTTCGACCTGCGGGGGCTTGGCATCGAACAGCCAGCAGGCCTCGATGAGCTCCAGCCCCTTGTTCATCATGCTGGCCGAGTCCACCGAAATCTTGCGCCCCATCGACCAATTGGGATGGGCGCAGGCTTGCTCGGGACTGACCTGCTCCAGCTCGGCCAGCGGCGTTTCGCGGAACGGGCCACCCGAGGCGGTCAGCAGAATGCGGCGCACACCTACCGCACCCAGGCCACGCGCATAGTCGCCGGGCAGGCACTGGAAGATCGCGTTGTGCTCACTGTCGATCGGCAACAGCACGGCGCCACTGCGGCGCACCGCCTGGATGAACAGGTCACCCGACATCACCAGCGCTTCTTTGTTGGCCAGCAGCACCTTCTTGCCCGCCTCGACCGCTGCCAAGGTCGGCTGCAAGCCGGCGGCGCCGACAATGGCGGCCATCACCGCATCCACATCGGGATGAGCGGAAACCTCGCACAGCGCCTCGGCGCCAGCCAGTACCTGGGTCGACAGGCCGGCAGCCCGCAAAGCGCCCTGCAACTGGGCTGCAGAATGTTCGTCGGCCGTCACCGCAAACTGCGGGCAGTGTTTGAGACAGAGCTGTTCCAGCTCGCGCAAGCGCGAGAAACCAGTCAGCGCAAAAACCTGATAACGCTCCGGATGCCGAGCGATCACGCCCAGGGTGCTGAGACCGATGGAGCCGGTTGCCCCGAGAACCGTGATCTGTTGCAGCTGACTCACAGAGCGCCCCAGCCGGCCAGCCAGAGCAGTACGGCGAACACCGGCACCGCAGCAGTCAGGCTGTCGATACGATCCAGCACGCCGCCGTGCCCAGGCAGCAGATTGCTGCTGTCCTTGATCCCCGACTGGCGCTTGAACATGCTTTCGGTCAGATCACCGACTACCGACACCAGCACCACCAGCGCCGCGCCACCCAGCGCCAGAGCGAAGTTCTTGCCTTGCCAGCCTTGCTGAAGACCGACCGCAGCAGTGATCAGCAGGCTGGCCAGCAAACCACCATACAGCCCTTCCCAGCTCTTACCGGGGCTGACGCTCGGCGCCAGCTTGCGTTTGCCGAAGGCCTTGCCAGAGAAATAGGCACCAATATCGGCGCCCCACACCAGCACCATTACCGCAATGATCAAGCCATTGGCCTGCGGCCACTGCTTGAGCAGCACCAGGCCCTGCCAGGCCGGTAGCAGGATCAGCAGACCGATCAGCAACTTGCCCGGTAAACCACCCCAGTAGCGACTGCTACCCGGATAACCGAGCACCAGCAGGGTCGCCAGCAACCACCAGAGCACAGCCAACCCCAGCAGCCAAGGGGCCAGCGCCGGAGTCAGGTAAAGCCCATAGAGCACTACCGCCACCACGGCGGCGTAGCCGACGCGCTGCACCTGACTAGTGAAGCCCGCCATGCGAGCCCACTCCCAGGCACCCAGAGTCACCACCGCAGCGATGAATAGGGCGAAAAGCGCGCCGTTCAGCAGAAAAAAACCTGCCAGAGCGATTGGCAGCAGAATCAGCGCCGTGATGATCCGTTGTTTCAGCATCAGTTACGCGCCTCGGCTTCTACCTGCTCGCTGGTCTTGCCGAAGCGCCGCTGGCGGGTAGAAAAGTCGGCCAGCGCCTTGCGCATGGCCTCGTGTTTGAAGTCCGGCCAGAACAGGTCGGAGAAATACAGCTCGGAATAGGCCAGCTGCCACAACAGGAAGTTGCTGATGCGGTGTTCGCCACCGGTACGAATACACAGATCCGGCAGCGGCAGGTCCCCCGTGGCCAGACAGCCCTGCAGCAGCTCGGGCGTCAGGTCTTCCGGTTGCAGATGCCCGGCCTGCACATCACGCGCCAGGCGCTGCGCGGCCTGGGCAATATCCCACTGACCACCGTAGTTGGCGGCGATCTGCAGGACGAAGCGGCTGTCACCGGCGGTCTGCTGCTCGGCCTCGCGCATGGCGGCCTGCAGTTCCGGGTGAAAGCGCGAACGATCGCCGATGATGCGCAGGCTGATGGCATTGCTCTTCAGCTTGCGCGCCTCACGGCGCAGGGCACTGAGGAACAGCTCCATCAACGCACCCACTTCCTCGGCCGGGCGCTGCCAGTTCTCACTGGAAAAGGCGAACAGGGTCAGCACTTCAACCCCCGCCTCGGCGCACACCTCAATCACCGCGCGCACCGCATCGACGCCCGCCTTATGCCCGGCGACGCCAGGCAGCAGACGCTTCTTCGCCCAGCGATTATTACCATCCATGATGATGGCCACATGACGTGGCACTATCGCCGCTGCTTCCTGCTTGCTCTTGACCATGGGAAAGGACCGTCAGACCGCCATCAGATCGGTTTCTTTGGCTTCCAGCGCCTTTTCCACTTCAGCAACGAACTTGTCGGTCATCTTCTGCACGTCATCGGCGGCACGACGCTCGTCGTCTTCGCTGATTTCCTTTTCCTTGACCAGGTCTTTGAGCTGAGCCATGGCATCACGGCGGATGTTGCGCACCGCGACACGGGCGTTTTCTGCCTCGCCACGCGCCTGCTTGGTGAAGCCCCTGCGGGTTTCCTCAGTCAGGGCCGGCATCGAGATCAGCAACAGCTCGCCCAGGTTGGTTGGGTTGAAGCCCAGGCCGGAACTCTGGATCGCCTTGTCGACGGCCGCCAGCATGTTGCGCTCAAAGGCCACCACTTGCAGAGTGCGGGCGTCCTTGACGGTGACGTTGGCCACCTGGTTCAGCGGGGTATCGGCGCCATAGTAAGGCACCATCACGCCAGCCAGAATGCTCGGGTGCGCCTGGCCGGTACGAATCCGGCTGAACGCCTGACCCAGCGAGTCCAGGCTCTTCTGCATGCGTTCCTGGGCGTCTTTCTTGATCTCGTTGATCATTGTGCATTCTCCTCGATCAGCGTGCCTTCAGCGCCACCCACCACGATATTCAGCAGGGCGCCGGGCTTGTTCATGTTGAAAACCCGCAACGGCATCTGGTGATCGCGACACAGGCAGATCGCCGTCAGGTCCATCACCCCAAGCTTGCGATCAAGCACCTCGTCATAGGTCAGGCGCTCGAACTTCTCGGCATTGGGATCTTTGAAAGGATCGGCAGTGTACACGCCATCGACCTTGGTGGCCTTGAGTACGATATCGGCGTCGATCTCGATGGCGCGCAGGCAGGCGGCAGAGTCGGTGGTGAAGAACGGATTGCCAGTGCCCGCAGCGAAAATCACCACTTCACCGGTCTTCAGGTGGCGCATGGCCTTGCGTCGATCGTAGTGATCGGTCACACCGACCATGGAAATCGCCGACATGACGATGGCCGGGATGTTCGAGCGCTCCAGGGCGTCGCGCATGGCCAGGGCGTTCATCACGGTGGCCAGCATACCCATGTGGTCACCGGTAACCCGGTCCATCCCGGCGGCGGACAATGCCGCGCCACGGAACAGGTTGCCACCGCCGATAACCAGACCGACCTGTACGCCGATACCGACCAGCTGGCCGACTTCCAGCGCCATGCGATCCAGCACCTTGGGATCGATACCGAAGTCTTCCGAGCCCATCAGGGCTTCGCCGCTAAGTTTGAGCAGAATGCGTTTATAGCGAGGTTGGCGACCACTCACCTGCTGAGCCATGCGTATCTCTCCTGCGGCGTTGTTTTCTAGTCGAAGCCTAGGGCTTCGTATTTTACCCGGCAGTCAGACCACTGCCCGGTGAATTGGTGCAGCGCTGGCAATAATGCCTCGCGCTTTGCAAAAGAGGCTGCACGCATAAGCGGGCAGCCTCTTCGGTACGACAGTGTAGAACCGTCTTACTGCTTGCTGGCGGCAGCCACTTGAGCAGCAACTTCGTCAGCGAAGTTGTCGACCGGCTTCTCGATGCCTTCACCGACCGCGAAGCGGGTGAAGGAAACGATTTCAGCACCGGCTTTCTTGGCCAGAGCACCAACGGTGATTTCCGGATCCTTGACGAAAGCCTGCTCAACCAGGCTGGCTTCAGCCAGGAACTTGCTGATACGGCCAGCAATCATCTTCTCGACGATTTCAGCCGGCTTGCCCTTCATCTTGTCTTCGTTGAGGGACAGGAACACGTTTTTCTCGCGCTCGATGGCCTCTGGGGAGACTTGGGTCGGCAGCAGGAACTCAGGGTTGCTGGCCGCTACGTGCATGGCGATGTCTTTGGCCAGCTCGACGGTGCCGCCTTTCAGGGACACGACTACGCCAATCTTGTTGCCGTGCAGGTAGGAACCCAGTACGTCGCCTTCAATACGCGCCAGACGGCGGATGTTGACGTTTTCACCGGTCTTGCCAACCAGAACCAGGCGATCAGCTTCACGGGCTTCGATCAGCGGCTCAACAGTGGTCAGTTTGTCAGCGAAGGCTTGGTCGACGCTGGCAGCCACGAAGGCTTTGAAGTCGTCTTGCAGAGCCAGGAAGTCGGTCTGCGAGTTAACTTCCAGCAGAACGGCGGACTTGCCGTCGTCCTTGATGGCGATGGCGCCTTCGGCGGCAATGTTGCCAGCCTTTTTGGCGGCCTTGATGGCGCCCGAAGCACGCATGTCGTCAATGGCTTTTTCGATGTCGCCGCCGGCCTTGGTCAAGGCCTTTTTGCAATCCATCATGCCTTCGCCAGTACGCTCACGCAGTTCTTTAACCAGGGCTGCAGTAATTTCTGCCATGTTCTTTATCCTCTTGAATCGGTAGTCAACCAATCAACCCGGATACCGGGTACAAATTCGTAAGTGGCAAAAAGGGGGCCTAGCCCCCTTCTTGCGCAACGGGTGACGTTAGTCGCCCGCTATCAGCCTTCGCTGGCCTCGGAGGCAGCTTCTTCGACGAACTCGTCGGTGCCGCCAGCGGCATTGCCGCGACCACGGATAACCGCGTCGGCCATGGCACCCATGTACAGCTGGATGGCGCGGATGGCGTCGTCGTTACCTGGGATGATGTAGTCAACGCCTTCCGGGCTGCTGTTGGTATCGACGATGCCGATAACCGGGATACCCAGTTTGTTGGCTTCGGTGATAGCAATGCGCTCGTGGTCAACGTCGATTACGAACAGAGCGTCCGGCAGACCGCCCATGTCCTTGATACCACCCAGGCTGCGATCCAGTTTTTCCAGATCACGGGTGCGCATCAGCGCTTCTTTCTTGGTCAGCTTGGTGAAGGTACCGTCCTGGGATTGGATTTCCAGGTCGCGCAGACGCTTGATCGAGGCGCGAATGGTTTTGTAGTTGGTCAGCATGCCGCCCAACCAGCGATGATCGACGTACGGCGAACCGCAACGTGCTGCTTCTTCAGCAACGATCTTGCCAGCGGAACGCTTGGTGCCGACGAACAAAATCTTGTTTTTGCCCGAAGCCAGCTTCTCAACGAACGACAGAGCGTCGTTGAACATCGGCAGGGTTTTTTCAAGGTTGATGATGTGGATCTTGTTGCGCGCGCCGAAAATGAACTTGCCCATTTTCGGGTTCCAGTAACGGGTCTGGTGGCCGAAGTGCACACCGGCCTTCAGCATATCGCGCATATTGACTTGGGACATGATAGTTCCTTGATAAGTCGGGTTAGGCCTCCACGTATCCCGCTATCCAACCCTTGCGGGCACCCAGGATAACGTGTCGATACGTGTGCGGGTTTAGTGCTTCACGGACACACAGCCCGTAAAGCGGCGCATTTTATATCACACAATCGCCCACCGAGCTAGCGTGAGTGACACCTGCAAAACCCGCGCACCTGCCCCGGCGCCCTGCCGCCACGGGTCGGCTTTCTGCTAGAATCGCCCTCTTCCCTGATTTTGCCTTGCGCCACTGGCGCCGAGAGAGACCGCATGACCGTGACCATCAAGACTCCCGCCGAAATCGAAAAGATGCGCGTGGCCGGCCGTCTGGCCGCCGAAGTGCTGGAGATGATCGGTGAACACGTCAAGCCCGGTGTCACTACCGAAGAGCTCGACCGCATCTGCCACGACTATATCGTCAACGTGCAGAAGGCCATCCCGGCGCCACTCAACTATGGCGCCGCGCCAGGCCGCCCGGGTTTCCCCAAATCGGTGTGCACCTCGATCAACCATGTTGTCTGCCACGGCATCCCCAACGAGAAGCCGCTGAAAGACGGCGACGTGTTGAACATCGACGTCACCGTGATCAAGGACGGCTACCACGGCGACACCAGCAAGATGTTCATGGTCGGCAAGGTCGCCGAATGGGCAGTCAAGCTGGCCCAGGTCACCCAGGAGTGCATGTATAAAGGCATCCAGCTGGTCAAGCCGGGCGCGCGCCTGGGCGATATCGGCGAAGTGATCCAGAAACATGCCGAGAAACAGGGTTTCAGCGTGGTTCGCGAATACTGCGGCCATGGCATCGGCGCGGTGTTCCACGAAGAACCGCAGGTCCTGCACTACGGCCGTGCCGGCACTGGCTTCGAGCTCAAGGAAGGCATGACCTTCACCATCGAGCCGATGATCAACCAGGGGCGCCCGGAAACCCGCCTGCTCGGCGACGGCTGGACCGCCATCACCAAGGACCGCAAGCTCTCCGCCCAGTGGGAGCACACCGTGCTGGTGACCGCCGACGGTTACGAGATCCTCACCCTGCGCAGCGACGACACCCTGCCGCGCACCTCCGCCTGAGCATTTATATAAGGTAGGCACGCATGCCGCAGATGGACCCGGAGTTGTTTGATCGCGGCCAGTTCCAGGCGGAACTGGCGCTCAAGTCCAGCCCCATCGCCGCCTTCAAGAAAGCCCTGAAACAGGCCCGCGAGGTGCTCGACGGGCGTTTCCGCGAAGGACGCGACATTCGCCGCCTGATCGAAGACCGCGCCTGGTTCGTCGACCAGGTCCTGCACGAAGCCTGGAAGCGCTTCGACTGGAGCGAAGACGCCGATATCGCCCTGCTGGCCGTCGGCGGTTATGGCCGTGGCGAGCTGCACCCCAACTCCGACATCGACCTGCTGATCCTGCTCGACAGCGCCGACCACGAAGTCTTTCGCACACCCATCGAGGGCTTCCTCACCCTGCTCTGGGACATCGGCCTGGAAGTTGGCCAGAGCGTACGCTCGGTGGACGAATGCGCCGAAGAGGCCCGCGCCGACCTGACGGTGATCACCAACCTGATGGAGAGCCGCACCATCGCCGGCCCCGAGCGCCTGCGCCAGCGCATGCAGGACGTCACCGCCAGCGAACGCATGTGGCCGAGCAAGGACTTCTTCCTGGCCAAGCGCAAGGAGGCCAAGGCCCGCCACGCCAAGTACAACGACACCGAGTACAACCTCGAACCCAACGTCAAAGGCTCGCCCGGCGGCCTGCGCGACATCCAGACCGTGCTCTGGGTAGCGCGCCGCCAGTTCGGCAGCCTCAACCTGCATTCGCTGGTCAAGGAAGGCTTCCTGGTCGACAGCGAGTACAACATGCTCGCTTCCAGCCAGGACTTCCTGTGGAAGGTGCGCTACGCCCTGCACATGCTCGCCGGCCGCGCCGAAGACCGCCTGCTGTTCGACTACCAGCGCAAGATCGCCGCCATGCTCGGCTTCGAGGACGGCGAAGGCAAGATGGCCGTCGAACGCTTCATGCAGAAGTACTACCGCGTGGTCATGGGCGTCGCCGAGCTGTCCGACCTGATCAACCAGCACTTCGTCGAAGTCATCCTGCGCGCCGGCGAAACCGGCCCGGCACAACCGCTGAACAGCCGCTTCCAGATCCGTGACGGCTACCTCGAAGTGACCAGCCCCGGGGTGTTCAAGCGCACCCCGTTCGCCATCCTCGAAGTCTTCGTATTGATGGCCCAGCACCCGGAAGTGCAAGGCGTGCGCGCCGACACCATCCGCCTGCTGCGCGACAGCCGTCACCTGATCGACGACGACTTCCGCCGCGACATCCGCAACACCAGCCTGTTCATCGAACTGTTCAAGTCGCCCCAGGGCATCCACCGCAACCTGCGGCGAATGAACCGCTACGGCATCCTCGGCCGCTACCTGCCGGAGTTCGGTGACATCGTCGGGCAGATGCAGCACGACCTGTTCCACATCTATACGGTCGATGCGCACACGCTGAACCTGATCAAACACCTGCGCAAACTCAAGTGGCCGGAGCTGGCAGAGAAATTCCCGCTGGCCAGCAAGGTCATCGACAAGCTGCCCAAGCCCGAACTGATCTACCTCGCCGGGCTCTACCACGACATCGGCAAGGGCCGCGGCGGTGACCATTCCGCCCTCGGCGCGGTGGATGCCGAAGCCTTCTGCGTGCGCCACCAGCTGCCCAACTGGGACTCGCGCCTGATCGTCTGGCTGGTGCAGCAGCACCTGGTGATGTCGACCACCGCCCAGCGCAAGGACCTCTCCGACCCGCAGGTGATCTTCGACTTCGCCCAACTGGTCGGCGACCAGACCCGCCTCGACTACCTCTATGTGCTGACCGTGGCCGACATCAACGCCACCAACCCCAGCCTGTGGAACTCCTGGCGCGCCAGCCTGCTGCGCCAGCTCTACACCGAGACCAAGCGCGCCCTGCGCCGCGGCCTGGAGAACCCGCTGGACCGCGAGGAGCAGATTCGCCAGACGCAGACGTCGGCCATCGACATCCTCGTGCGCGGCGGCATCGACCAGGACGACGCCGAGCAACTGTGGAGCCAGCTCGGCGACGACTACTTCCTGCGCCACACCGCCGCCGACGTGGCCTGGCACACCGAGGCCATCCTCCAGCACCCGGCCGGCAACGACCCGCTGGTGCTGATCAAGGAAACCGCCCAGCGCGAGTTCGAGGGTGCGACCCAGATCTTCATCTACGCCCCGGACCAACACGACTTCTTCGCCGTGACCGTGGCCGCCATGGACCAGCTCAACCTGAACATCCATGACGCCCGGGTGATCACCTCCACCAGCCAGTTCACCCTCGACACCTACATCGTCCTGGATGCCGACGGCGGGCGCATCGGCGACAACCCAGCGCGCATCAAGCAGATCCGCGATGGCCTGATCAGCGCCCTGAAGAACCCGGACGACTACCCGAACATCATCCAGCGCCGCGTGCCGCGCCAGCTCAAGCACTTCGCCTTCGCCCCGCAGGTGAGCATCCACAACGATGCCCAGCGCCCGGTGACGGTGATCGAGCTGACCGCCCCGGACCGCCCGGGCCTGCTGGCGCGGATCGGCAAGATCTTCCTGGATTTCGACCTGTCGCTGCAGAACGCCAAGATCGCCACGCTCGGCGAGCGGGTGGAAGACGTGTTCTTCATCACCGACGCCAATAACCAGCCGCTGTCCGACCCCGAGCTGTGTGCCCGCCTGCAGGAGGCCATCGGCCAGCAGCTGTCGCAAGCCAACGGCGAGACCGTCAGCCTCAGCTCAATCAGTATTTGAACCCGGCCGGGCCTCGCGCCGCCCGGCTCGCATGCGCAAAGAGACGTTATGAACCACGCCCTGACCCAGCTGCAGCCCTACCCCTTCGAGAAACTGCGCGGCCTGCTCGCCGGCGCCACCCCGGATGCGGCCAAACGCCCGATCGCCCTGTCGATCGGCGAACCCAAGCACCGCTCCCCGGCGTTCGTCGGCGAGGCGCTGACGGCCAATCTCGATCAGTTGGCGGTGTACCCGACCACCCTCGGCGTGCCCGCCCTGCGCGAAGCCATCGCCCAGTGGTGCGAGCGCCGCTTCAATGTCCCGGCCGGTTGGCTGGATGCCGCGCGCCACGTGCTGCCGGTCAATGGTACCCGCGAGGCACTGTTCGCCTTCACCCAGACCGTGGTGCAACGTGCCGACTCATCACAAGAGCGCGGCCTGGTGGTCAGCCCCAACCCGTTCTACCAGATCTACGAAGGCGCGGCCCTGCTCGCCGGCGCCACGCCGCACTACCTGCCATGCCTGGAAGACAACGGCTTCAACCCGGACTTCGTCGCCGTCTCGGCTGACGTCTGGAAGCGCTGCCAGATCCTCTTCCTGTGCTCTCCGGGCAACCCCACCGGTGCCCTGATCCCGGTCGAAGAACTGAAGAAGCTGATCGCCCTGGCCGACCAGTACGACTTCGTGATCGCCGCCGACGAGTGCTACAGCGAGCTGTACTTCGACGAGCAAAACCCGCCCGCCGGCCTGCTGACCGCCTGTGCCGAACTGGGCCGCAGCGACTTCAAACGCTGCGTGGTGTTCCACAGCCTGTCCAAGCGTTCCAACCTGCCGGGCCTGCGCTCGGGCTTCGTTGCCGGTGACGCCGATATTCTGAAATCATTCCTGCTGTACCGTACCTACCACGGCTGCGCCATGCCGATCCAAACCCAGCTGGCCAGCGTTGCCGCCTGGAATGACGAAGTGCATGTACGCGCCAACCGTGACCTGTACCGCGAGAAGTTCGACGCGGTGCTGGCCATCCTCGGCGACGTGCTCGACGTGCAACGCCCGGACGGCGGCTTCTACCTGTGGGCCAAGACACCCATGGACGACGCCACCTTCACCCGTGAACTGTTCGCCCGCGAACACGTCACCGTGGTGCCCGGTTCCTACCTGTCGCGCGAAGTGGAGGGCGTCAGCCCAGGCGCCGGCCGCGTGCGCATGGCCCTGGTTGCGCCCTTGGCCGAATGCATCGAAGCGGCCGAGCGTATCCGCGCCTTCGTCAAAGGCCTGTGAGTTGCAAAGGACTGTAAGTTTTCAAGGATCACGACCATGAGTATCACCCTGTACGGCATCAAAGCCTGCGACACCATGAAGAAAGCCCGCACCTGGCTCGACGAGCACGGCGTGAGCTACAGCTTCCATGACTACAAAGTCTCCGCCATCGACCGCGCCAACCTGCAGAAATGGTGCGACGAGCACGGCTGGGAGATCGTCCTCAACCGTGCGGGGACGACCTTCCGCAAACTCGACGACGCACAGAAAGCCGATCTCGACCAGGCCAAGGCCATCGAGCTGATGCTCGCGCAGCCGTCGATGATCAAGCGTCCGGTACTCGACCTGGGCAACCGCACCCTGGTCGGTTTCAAGCCTGAACTCTATTCCGCCGCGCTGGCCTGACGCCGCGCGCCCACCCCGTTCGCAACAAGGAAATCATCATGTCCACGACCCTCTTCAGCATCGCCTTCGGTGTCGGCACCCAGAATCGCCAGGGTAACTGGCTGGAAGTGTTCTACGCCCAGCCCCTGCTCAACCCGGCCGCCGAGCTGGTCGCCGCCGTTAGCGACAAATTGGGCTACAACGGTGGCAACCAGGCCATCACCATCACCACCAACCAGGCCAGCGAGCTGGCTGCCGCGCTCAAGGGCGTGGATAGTGCCCAGGCAGCCCTGCTCACCCGTCTGGCTGAGAGCACCAAGCCGCTGGTGGTCACCCTGCTGGCCGACGATGCCGCGCTGACCTCCACCCCCGAGGCCTACCTCAAGCTGCACCTGCTGTCGCACCGCCTGGCCAAGCCCCACGGCCTGAACCTGACCGGTATCTTCCCGCTGCTGCCGAACGTGGCCTGGACCAGCCAGGGCGCCGTCGACCTCGGCGAGCTGGCCGAGCGCCAACTGGAAGCCCGCCTGAAGGGCGAGCTGCTGGAAGTGTTCTCGGTGGACAAGTTCCCGAAAATGACCGACTACGTGGTGCCGGCCGGTGTGCGCATCGCCGACAGCGCCCGCGTGCGCCTGGGTGCCTACATCGGTGAAGGCACCACCGTGATGCACGAAGGCTTCGTCAACTTCAACGGCGGCACCGCCGGCCCGGGCATGATCGAAGGCCGCGTTTCCGCCGGCGTATTCGTTGGCAAGGGTTCCGACCTGGGCGGCGGCTGCTCGACCATGGGCACCCTGTCCGGTGGCGGCAACATCGTCATCAGCGTCGGCGAAGGCTGCCTGATCGGCGCCAATGCCGGTATCGGCATCCCGCTGGGCGACCGCAACACCGTCGAGTCCGGCCTGTACATCACCGCCGGCACCAAGGTGGCGCTGCTGGACGACCAGAACAACCTGGTCAAGGTGGTCAAGGCCCGCGACCTGGCTGGCCAGCCGGACCTGCTGTTCCGCCGCAACTCGCAGAGCGGTGCAGTGGAGTGCAAGACCAACAAGACCGCGATCGAGCTGAACGAAGCGCTGCACGCGCACAACTAAGCGCTACGCGGTTGCCACAGGCCGGGCTTATGCCCGGCCTGTCTATTTATACTCAGCACACATCTCCTGCGGTGCCGTAGCCCATGTCCCTGATCTCTCCCTGGCGCGCCGACTTTCCCGGCATCCAGGCCTTCGACGCCGAAGGCCAGACCTACCTGGACAGCGCCGCCACTGCGCAGAAGCCGCAGGCCATGCTCGACAGCCTGCTGGGCTACTACGCCAGCGGTGCAGCCAACGTGCACCGTGCCCAGCACCTGCCGGGCGAGCGCGCCACCCGCGCCTTCGAGGACAGTCGTACCCAGGCCGCGCGCTGGCTGAATGCGGCCGGCAGCGAGGAGATTCTCTTCACCCGCGGCAGCACCGAGTCCCTTAACCTGCTGGCCTACGGTCTGGAGCACCTGCTGCAGCCCGGGGACGAGATCGTCATCAGCGCCCTGGAGCACCACGCCAACCTGCTGCCCTGGCAGCAACTGGCGCTGCGGGGCGGGTTGAAGCTGGTGGTACTGCCGCTGGATGCCAGCGGACAGATCGACCTGCAACAGGCCGCCGTACTGATCGGCCCGCGCACCCGCGTGCTGGCGGTGGCGCAATTGTCCAACGTGCTCGGCCGCTGGCAGCCGGTGCGCGAGCTGATCGCCCTGGCCCAGGGCCACGGCGCCCTGAGCGTGATCGACGGTGCCCAGGGCGTGGTGCACGGGCGCCATGATGTGCAGGCCCTGGGCTGTGATTTCTATGTCTGCTCCAGCCACAAGCTGTATGGCCCGGATGGCGTCGGCCTGCTCTACGGGCGCCGCGCGGCGTTGGCGCAGCTGCGGCACTGGCAGTTCGGCGGCGAAATGATGCTCGACGCCGACTACCAGCAGGCGCGCTTTCGTCCCGCTCCGCTGGGCTTCGAGGCCGGCACACCGGCCATCTCCAGCGTGATCGCCCTCGGCGCGACGCTGGATTACCTGCTGCACCTGGACGCAGCGGCCGTCGCCGGCCACGAGGCCGCCCTGCATGCCAAGCTGCTGGCCGGCCTGGCCGTGCGCGACGGCGTCCGCCGGCTCGGCGAGCCACAGGTAGCCCTGGCCAGCTTCACCGTGGCCGAGGTGCACAGCGCCGACCTGGCCCACTTGCTCAGTGAACAGGGCATCGCCGTGCGCGCCGGACACCACTGCGCCATGCCGCTGCTGAAAAGCCTGGGGCTGCCTGGGGCGATCCGCGTGTCGCTGGGGTTGTACAACGATGGCGCCGACCTGGAACGCTTCTTCAGCGCCCTGGATAAAGCGCTGGAGCTGCTGCGATGAGCCCGAGCACCTGTAGGAGCGAGCTCTGCTCGCGAACGCCAGACCCGCTAAATGCTTCGCGAGCAGAGCTCGCTCCTACACAGGCGATGCCGGCATGACACTCCCACTCCCGGCCCGGGAAGCTCTGGATGCCTTTGCCGCCTGCCCGGGCTGGGAACAGCGCGCACGCCTGCTGATGCAGTGGGGCGAACGCCTGCAGCCGTTGAGCGACGAAGAAAAGCAGGACGCCAACCGCGTAGCGGGCTGTGAGAGCCAGGTGTGGCTGGTGGGCACGTGTAGCGAGGGACGCTGGCGGTTCCGCGCGACCAGCGATGCGCGGCTGATTCGCGGCCTGCTGGCGGTGTTGCTGGCGCGCATCGACGGGTTGTCGGCTGCCGAACTGGCCGCCCTCGACCTGCCCGACTGGTTCAACCAGCTGGGCCTGGGTCGCCAGCTGTCACCCTCGCGCAGCAACGGCTTGAACGCCGTGCTGCAGCGCATGCGCGAGCTGGCGCAGGGCTGAGCCGAAGACTCAGCCGCGCTGGCGCTGAGTCAGGCCGCGCAGGAAGTTGCGCAGGACCTGATCGCCGCACAGGCGGAAGTTCTTGTGCCCCGGCTTGCGGAACAGCGCGCTCAGCTCGGCCTTGGTCATCGGCAGGTCGGCGGCCTGGAGAATCTCGTGCATGTCGTCGTCCTTCAGCTCGAAGGCCACGCGCAGCTTTTTCAGGATGGTGTTGTTGGTCAGGCGTTTCTCTACCGGCAGCGCCGGACGACTTTCATCCTTGCCGCGCTTGAAAAACACCAGGCCATCGAGGAAATGCGCCAGCACCTCGTCGCTGCACGGGGTGTAACCCTCTTCCTCGTCCTTCTTCAGGAAGGCCGCGACATCGGCTTCGGCAAGCGGGTAGTCGGCCAGTTGGCAGATCTCGACCAGCTTGGCGTCGCTGATATCCAGCAGGTAGCGCAGGCTGCGCAGCACATCGTTGTTGATCATCGGGGTATCTCTTGGGGCCGGCAGGCCGGGAAAGTGCGCGATTATACGGCTAGGTGGCGCCAGCCGCGGCAGATAAAAGCGCCCGAGCTGCCGTGCGGTCCCGATAACCGCCACCGTAGGAGCCAGCTTGCTGGCGATCCAGCCGGCAAAAGCATCGCCAGCAAGCTGGCTGCTACAGGCTGGATGGGTTGCCTAGGGCTTGCGCTGCAGGCTGGCCACCGGTTGTAACCACTGCTCGGCGGCCTGGTCCAACCAGGCCTGCGCCGCAGCCGAGTGGCGCACGCGGGCATCGAGGAAGGCCAAGCTGACCGCCTGCACGCTGGCCGCCTGACGGGGATCGAACGTCTCTTCCACACCTTGGCCATGCCCGGCACGACTGGCGAACACCTCGCCACCACGACCAGGGCCACCCGGCCCGCCGGGACCACCGCCCCCCGGACCACCTGCCCCGCTGCCTCCGGGTCCGCCACCTTCGCTACCGCGCGGCGGCTTGCCGCCTCTGCCCTCCCCTGGCGGCATGCCCGCGAGCGAACCACTGAGCAAGGCGTGGCTGGCCGACCGGCTGAGCAACTGATAGCTGCCCGCCACCTGCAACCCTTGCCACAGCTGCTGGCGGCGGCTTGGCGGGCTGACCCAGCTGAACGGGTCCTCGTCACGCGGGCCCGTCACCGCCAGCACGGATGTGGCAATCCGTGCAAAGCGCTGGGGGTCAGCCTGACTAGGTGCATAAGGGCTGAGCAGAATCACCGCCTGCGGCTGCCAACCGGCCGGCATCGGCTCCCGCGCATCACGCTCACCGGCCAGCGCAGCGGCGGTCTGCGCACCGAGGTCGAAGCCCGCCACTGCCACCGGCTTCAGCTCGACACCGGCAAACTCGCCCGCCTGGGCACGGCGCCGGACTTCGCCCAGCACCTGCTCAAGCACCTCGATACGCCCCTGCAATGCCGACGCCGCATAGCTACGCTGCGCCAGACCGTAGAACACCCCGGCCTGGGCCTCATTGCTGGAATAGATGGCCCGCCCATAACGCTTGGGCTGCACCGAAAGCACCGCATAGCCAGCCTCAGCCCAGGCGCGACGCCACTGCTCGCCAGCACGACTGCCCTCACCCAGGCCCGGCAGATAAACGATCAGCGGCGCCCCCTGAGCCTCGCGCGGGGCGAGCCAGCTGACCTCCACCGCCTCCTCACCCAGCATCCACAGCGCATCCCACCCCGTAACCGGTACATGGGCAGCCGGCTGATACGCCGCCTGCAGGTAAGGCTGCATGGCGTCGGCAGGGTTCGTTGGCGGTTCGGGATGTCCGGCACAGGCGGTCAGCAGACCGAGGCACAGCGGCAGGGCAAAACAGGGCAAGGCAAGGCGCATGGGCAGGCATCCACAATGGGGCGGCAATCTGGAGCGCCATGGTGCCAAAGCCGCCCGCGCCGATGGGTCAGCCCAAGGTAATGCCTGGGTAAAGAGCCTGATACAAAGCTCAGGCCGTCGGCGCCTGCCGCTCCGATGGGCGCCGCGCGCCGGCTACCAGCTTGTCGACGATCTTTGCCGCCGCGAGCATGCCGAAGCTGGCGGTGACCATCATTGCCGCACCGAAGCCGCCCGCGCAGTCCAGGCGTGTGCCTTCACCGGCAAACACCTTGGTCTGGCACACGCTGCCATCGGCCTGCGGATAGCGCAGCTGCTCGCGCGAGTAGACGCAGGTGATGCTGTAGGTGCGTCCCGGCGTACGCGAGAAGTTGTAGTCGCGGCGCAGCAACGAACGCACCTTGGCGATCAATGGGTCGTTGACGGTCTTGTTGAGGTCGGCGATCTCGATCATGGTCGGGTCGATCTGCCCGCCAGCACCGCCGGTGGCGACGACCTGGATCTTGCGCCGCTTGCACCAGGAGATCAGCGCTGCCTTGGCCGCCACGCTGTCGATGCAGTCGATCACCGCATCCAACTCCTCGGTGATGTACTCGGCCATGGTCTCGCGGGTGACAAAGTCGGCCACCGCGTGCACCACGCAAGCCGGATTGATCGCACGAATGCGCTCGGCCATGACCTCGACCTTGGCCTTGCCGATCGCCCCGGCCAACGCATGCACCTGACGGTTGGTATTGGTCACGCAGATGTCGTCCAGGTCGAACAGGGAAATCTCGCCCACACCGGAACGTGCCAGCGCTTCCGCTGCCCAGGAACCCACGCCGCCGAGCCCCACCACCGCCACATGCGCCGCCTGCAGGCGCTCCAGCCCTTGCACGCCGTACAAGCGGGCGATGCCGCCGAAACGCTGATCATCTGTTGCCATGCCACACACCTCGAAAACCGGCGGGCATTATATAAGTGCCGCGCGCCACTGCGCATGCCGGGCAGCGGACAAGCGCTTCGCTATAGTGCAGGGACAGTCCTGCGCGGAGCCGCTCATGCGCAACTTCAACTTCTACAACCCGACGCGCATCCTCTTTGGCGAAGGCCAGATCGCCAGCCTGGCCCAGCACATCCCTGCCGGCAGCCGGGTGCTGGTGACCCACGGCGGCGGCAGCATCTTCCAGAACGGTGTGTGGGAACAGGTAGAGCAGGCCCTGAGCAGTTACCCGGTGAGCCGCTTCGGCGGCATCGAAGCCAACCCGCAATACACCACCCTGCTGCGCGCCGTGGCACAGGCCAAGGCTGACGAAAGCAGTTTCATCCTGGCCGTCGGCGGCGGTTCGGTGATCGATGGCAGCAAATTCATCGCCGCCGCCTGCGCCTATTCGGGTGAGCCGTTCGACCTGCTCTGCGGCACCCGCGCCGAACAGGCGCTGCCCCTGGGCTGCGTGCTGACCCTGGCCGCCACCGGCTCCGAGAGCAACGGCAACGGCGTGGTCAGCCATGCCGAGCGCCAGCAGAAGCTACCGTTCTTCAGCCCGCTGCTGTTCCCGCGCTTCGCCATTCTCGACCCACGGACCACCTTCAGCCTGCCGCCTCGACAGATCGGCAACGGCGTGGTGGATGCATTCGTGCACACCCTGGAGCAGTACCTCACCTACCCGAGCGATGCGCCGCTGCAGGATCGCTATGCCGAAGGCCTGCTGCTGACCCTGATCGAGGAAGGACCCAAGGCCCTGGCCAACCCCGAGGACTACAACGTGCGCGCCAACCTCATGTGGTGCGCCACCCAGGCCCTCAATGGCCTGCTCGGCTGCGGAGTGCCACAGGACTGGGCCACCCATCTGATCGGCCACGAACTCACCGCCCTGTATCACCTCGACCACGCGCAGACCCTCGCCGTGATCCTCCCGGCACTGCTGGCCGAACGCCGCGACGCCAAGCACGCCAAACTGCTGCAATACGCCGAGCGGGTCTGGGGCCTGCGCAAGGGCAGCCCGGACGAGTGTGTGGATGCGGCCATCCACGCCACCGAAGCCTTCTTCCAGCGCATGGGCGTGGCCACGCGGCTGTCCGCTCATGGCCTGGATGCCGAGGCGATTCCTGAAGTACTGGCGCAGTTGCAGCGCCATGGCATGCTCGCCCTCGGCGAGCACCGCGACATCGACCTGGCCACCAGCGAACGCATCCTCCTGCGTGCCCTGTGAGGCCTCGGCCGAAGAACTAAATCCGCGCCCCGTGGATCAAAACCGCCAGCACCTGCAAAAGCCCGCCATTAGCGGCTCTAGCGGTGCTATACAGGTAATCGGCGGCGGAGTAGCATGCGCGCCGACCGGCGTTCGCCGGCCCTTTTTCGTTCCACCTTGCGGAACCAGACAATAGCTATGCCAACGCGCAAATTCGGTCTCAATCTGGTGGTTTTCGTGGCGATTGCCGCGCTGTTCACCGGTATCTGGGCGCTGTACAACCGCCCCGTCACTGCCCCGGACTGGCCGGAGCAGATCTCCGGCTTCTCCTTCTCGCCGTTCCGCGCCGGGCAAGACCCGCAGCGCAACATCTACCCGAGCGACGAGCAGATCCGCGCCGACCTCGAGCTGCTGAGCAAGCAGACCGACAGCATTCGCACCTACTCGGTGGACGGCAAGCTGGCGGACATTCCGCGCATCGCCGAAGAGTTCGGCCTGCGCGTGACCCTGGGCATCTGGATCAGCCCCGACGAAGAACGCAACGAACGCGAGATCGTCAAGGCCATCGAGATCGCCAACAACTCGCGCAGCGTGGTTCGCGTGGTGGTCGGCAACGAAGCGTTGTTCCGCCGTGAGATCACCCCCGAACACCTGATCGAGTACATCGATCGCGTGCGCGCCGCCGTCAAGGTGCCGGTGACCACCTCCGAACAGTGGCACATCTGGCAGGAATACCCGCAGCTGGCCAAGCACACCGACCTGGTCGCCGCCCACGTGCTGCCCTACTGGGAATTCGTGCCGATGGAGGACTCCACCGAGTTCGTCCTCGAGCGGGCCAAGGACCTGAAGAAACTCTTCCCGAAAAAACCGCTGCTGCTGTCCGAAGTCGGCTGGCCAAGCAACGGTCGCATGCGTGGCGGCGCCGACGCCTCCCAGGCCGACCAGGCGATCTACCTGCGCACGCTGGTCAACACGCTGAACGCCAAGGGTTACAACTACTTCGTCATCGAAGCCTTCGACCAGCCGTGGAAGGCCAGCGATGAAGGCTCCGTGGGCGCCTACTGGGGTGTGTACAACCTCGACCGCCAACCCAAGTTCGCCTTCGAAGGCCCGATCGTGGCCATTCCGCAGTGGCGCATGCTGGCCGTTGGCTCGGTGGTCCTGGCCCTGCTGGCCCTGGCCCTGATGCTGATCGACGGCAGCTCGCTGCGTCAGCGCGGCCGCACCTTCCTGACCTTCGTCGCCTTCGTCGGCGGTTCCGCCCTGGTGTGGATCGCCTACGACTACAGCCAGCAGTACAGCACCTGGTTCAGCCTGACCGTCGGCTGCCTGCTCGGGATCGGCGCCCTTGGCGTGTTCATCGTGCTGCTCACCGAGGCCCACGAGCTGGCTGAAACCGCCTGGACCCGCACCCGCCGCCGGCCGTTCCTGCCAGTGCTGACCGACACCGCCTACCGGCCGAAAGTGTCGATCCACGTGCCCTGCTACAACGAACCACCGGAGATGGTGAAACAGACCCTGGATGCCCTGGCCGCTCTGGACTATCCGGATTACGAAGTCATCATCATCGACAACAACACCAAGGATCCGGCGGTCTGGGAACCGGTACAGGCCTATTGCGAGCAGCTCGGCGAGCGTTTCCGCTTCTTCCACGTCGCACCGATCGAAGGCTTCAAGGGTGGCGCGCTGAACTACATCCTGCCGCACACCTCGCCGGATGCCGAAGTGATCGCGGTGATCGACTCCGACTACTGCGTCAATCCCAACTGGCTCAAGCACATGGTGCCGCACTTCGCCAACCCGGATATTGCCGTGGTGCAGTCGCCGCAGGACTACCGCGACGGCAACGAGAGCACCTTCAAGAAGCTCTGCTACGCCGAGTACAAAGGCTTCTTCCACATCGGCATGGTCACCCGTAACGACCGCGACGCGATCATCCAGCACGGCACCATGACCATGATCCGCCGTACCGTGATGGACGAGCTGAAGTGGGCCGACTGGACCATCTGCGAAGACGCCGAGCTGGGTCTGCGCGTGTTCGAGAAAGGCTATTCGGCCGCCTACGCCCACGACAGCTTCGGCCAGGGCCTGATGCCTGACACCTTCATCGATTACAAGAAGCAGCGTTTCCGCTGGGCCTACGGCGCCATTCAGATCATGAAAGGCCACGCCCGCAGTCTGTTCCGCGGCCAGGGCTCGGAACTGACCCGTGGCCAGCGCTACCACTTCATCGCCGGCTGGCTGCCGTGGATTGCCGATGGCCTGAACATCTTCTTCACCATCGGCGCCCTGCTCTGGTCGTCGGCGATGATCATCGTGCCCAACCGGGTCGACCCGCCGCTGCTGATCTTCGCCATCCCGCCGCTGACGCTGTTCTTCTTCAAGTTCGGCAAGATCATGTTCCTCTACCAGCGTGCGGTGGGTGTCGACCTGAAGCGTTCGTTCCAGGCGGCGGTGGCCGGTCTGGCGCTGTCGCACACCATCGCCAAGGCGGTGCTGTACGGCGCGTTCACCAAGACCATCCCGTTCTTCCGCACACCGAAGATGGCCAGCAACCACGGCATCGCGGTAGCCCTGGCGGAAGCACGCGAAGAGGTGTTCGTCATGCTCCTGCTGTGGGGTGCGGCCATCGGCATCAGCTTCGCCCAGGACATCCACAACGCCGACGTGCAGTTCTGGGTGGCAGCCCTGCTGGTGCAGTCGCTGCCGTACCTGGCGGCGCTGATCATGGCCCTGCTGTCGTCGCTGCCGAAACCGTCCGAAGCCCCGGCCGACGAGGCTGTGGCGCAGGCCTGAGTCACGCGTGGCCTGTCGAAACGGCGGCCCTGGGCCGCCGTTTTGCTTTAAGATGTGCGCCTTTTCCGCGCCCTGAGTGTTATCCGGAGTCGATCCATGCCCACCCTCTCCCCCACCCTCGAGCTTGCCTGCGACCTGATTCGTCGCCCATCCGTCACGCCGGTCGACGAAGGCTGCCAGGAGCTGATGATGCGCCGCCTGGCTGCCGTCGGCTTCGCGCTGGAGCCGATGCGGATCGAGGAGGTGGACAACTTCTGGGCCCACCGTGGCGGCGACGGTCCGGTGCTGTGTTTCGCCGGGCATACCGACGTGGTGCCGACCGGTCCGCTGCAATCCTGGCAGCACCAGCCGTTCGATGCGCTGATCGATGAACAGGGCATGCTCTGCGGCCGTGGCGCGGCCGACATGAAGGGCAGCCTGGCGTCGATGATCATCGCAGTGGAGCGCTTCGTCGCCGATCACCCGAACCACAAGGGCGCGATCACTTTCCTCATCACCAGCGACGAGGAAGGCCCGGCCCACCACGGCACCAAGGCCGTGGTCGAGCGCCTGCGCGAACGTGGCGAGCGCCTGGACTGGTGCATCGTCGGCGAACCGTCGAGCACCACCCTGGTCGGTGACATGGTCAAGAATGGCCGCCGCGGCTCCCTCGGATGCACCCTCACCGTGCGCGGCAAGCAGGGCCACGTGGCCTACCCGCACCTGGCCAAGAACCCCATCCACCTGGCCGCCCCAGCCCTGGCCGAATTGGCCGCCGAGCACTGGGACAACGGCAACGCCTACTTCCCGCCCACCAGCTTCCAGGTTTCCAACCTGAATTCCGGCACCGGCGCGACCAACGTGATTCCGGGTGAGCTGAAAGCGGTGTTCAACTTCCGTTTCTCCACCGAGTCGACGGTCGAAGGCCTGCAGCAGCGCGTGCGCGCCATCCTCGACAAGCACGGTCTGGACTACGAACTGGACTGGGCGCTGTCCGGCCTGCCGTTCCTCACCCAGCCGGGCGACCTGCTGGATGCCGTGGCCGCCGGGATCAAAACTGTGACCGGCCGCGAGACCACCCCCTCGACCTCCGGCGGCACTTCGGACGGGCGCTTCATCGCCACCCTGGGTACGCAAGTCGTCGAACTGGGCCCGGTCAACGCCACCATCCACCAGATCGACGAGCGCGTGCTGGCCAGCGACCTCGATGTGCTGACCGAAATCTACTACCAGACCCTGGTCAACTTGCTCGCATGAGTCTGACCTGCCCGATCTGCCAGGAGGCCCTGAGCCCCGTCGACAATGGCGTGGCCTGCCCGGCCAACCACCGTTTCGACCGTGCGCGCCAGGGTTACCTGAACCTGTTGCCGGTGCAGCACAAGAACAGCCGTGACCCGGGTGACAACGTGGCCATGGTCGAGGCCCGCCGGCGCTTTCTCGATGGCGGCCACTACGCGCCATTGGCCACGCGCTTGGCCGAGCTGGCTGCCGAGCGCAAGCCGCAGCGCTGGCTGGATATCGGTTGCGGCGAGGGCTACTACACCGCCCAGCTCGCCGAGCGCCTACCGGACGCCGATGGCTATGCCCTGGATATCTCCCGCGAGGCGGTCAAGCGCGCCTGCAAACGCGCCCCGCAGTTGAGCTGGCTGGTGGCGAGCATGGCCCGCGTGCCCCTGGCCGACGCCAGCTGCACCCTGCTGGCCAGCGTATTCAGCCCGCTGGACTGGCAGGAAGCGCTGCGCCTGCTCGCTCCCGGTGGCGGCCTGCTGCGCATGGGCCCGACCGGCGAGCACCTGATGGAACTACGGCAGAAGCTGTACGACGAGGTGCGCGACTATGATGACCAGAAGCACCTCGAACTGATTCCGCCCGGCATGCGCCTGGCCCACAGCGAAACCCTGCGCTTTGCCCTGCCGCTGACCAGCAGCCAGGCCCGCGCCGACCTGCTGGCCATGACCCCGCACGGCTGGCGCGCCAGCGCCGAACGCCGCGCGGCGGTGATCGCCGAAGACTTCGAAGTTACTGTCTCCATTCGCTACGATTGGATCGAGAAAATCTAGGGACACACACTGATGCGCCAACCCGATATCGAGATCTACCTCAAGGACGCCGATCACAAGGCCATCGCAGCCTGGCTAGGTGACGCCATCGGCCCCGTCAGCGAATGGCGCCAGCAGGGCCAGACCTACAAATGCCAGGCCGGCGATGTGCCGGTTACCTGGCTGCCGAAAGCCGTGGGCAAATGGCACAGCCTCTACCTGGAAAGCGCTGCCACGCCCTGGGCCGATGACCTGACCTGCGCCCGTGCTGCCTTCGCCGCGCTGAACGTGGAAGTACGCTGCGCACCGGGCGGCTGGGACGAAGAGGAAAGCGTGGAAACCGCCGACCGCTGGATTCGCCTCAGCAGCGATGGCGAAGAAGAGATCACCTGGCGTACCGACTGAACGCCGGTATCCGCACAAACAAAAGGCCCGTCACTGACGGGCCTTTTGCATCGAGCCGGTGAAGGGCTCAGGTCTTGTTTACGATTTCTTGAGCTAGAGCCAGGCAAGGCGAAATGGGGCGAGGGCGCGGAGTTTACGAGCTGTAAATGAGCAGCCCGAGCCCCATTTCAACGCAGCATGGCCGACGATCAAGAGATCGTAGACAGACTCTCAGACCTTGGATACGTCTTCCGCTTGAAGCCCCTTCTGGCCTTCGATCACGGAAAATTCGACCTGCTGGCCTTCTACCAGAGAGCGGTGACCTTCGCCACGGATGGCGCGGTAGTGGACGAATACATCCGCCCCGCTTTCGCGTTGAATGAAGCCATAGCCCTTGGAATCATTGAACCACTTGACGGTTCCGACCTCACGATCAGCCATTACCACTTCCCTCGACTCTCAATATTGTTTTAGTGCCCGGACGGGCCTCGACGATCGAACCAACGCTCTTCTTCTTGTTTCCGCTCCCGCCAGAACAGCAGGAAGCAGGTCATTTGAATGGCGTCCTTATGCGACCGCTCGTCGAGTATAAAACAAGCATTTGACTTGCCAAGTGATTTTTTAATACGAGCCAGAAGCCAATAACCACGGGGCTTTCAGCGATTTCTCAAGGCTTCTTGGTGAGCAGATCGGTCAGCTTTTTCGCCAGCATCTGGTACTGCGTCGGTTCCAGGCGATAGGCCCACGCGGACGTACCCGGCAGGCTCTGCGCATCGAAACCCTGAGCCTTGCCGAGCACCAGCCAGGGCTGCTCGGCCTGCACGAATACCTCGCCTTCGAGCGTGGCCCCGGCAAAGGTGGACAGGCTGAAACGCAACGCAGGCTTGCCCTTGAAGCCGATCTGGCTGAGCGGTGCTACCTCGTTGAACTGCAGGTCGGTGAAGGGCAGCGCGCTGCCATTGGCGATGGACGCGAAGGCCAACTGGTGGTTCTTCGGTAAGCCTCGCACCTGCAAATCCGGCTCCTGCGCGCTGCTGCGACACAGGCTCAGCACCTCGCCCTGCGGGTAACGCAGGGTCAGCTCGCGCACCGTGGCGAAGGGAATCGCACTGACCCGTCGATCCAGCCATTGCAGCTCGGTGGCAGGCAGCTCGACGCGCTGGTCGACCAGCCAGCTCTGCTGTTCATCCGCGCGACGCACCAGTTGCCCGCCCTGCTGCCCCGGCTTGCCGATCAGCAGCGCCGTGGGCACCGCTCCCGCCTGCTCCAGGCTGAGGCGTATTGCCTGGCCTTCGGCACCGTCCTTTTCATCCAGCTCGAGTTGCGCGAACAGCGCGGGATTGGCCGTACGTGGCGCAACCTTGTGCGCCGCCAGCAGCGCCCGCAACAACGCGGACACCGCCGCCTGATCCGCCGGGTAGTCGGCCTTGGCCGGTAGCACCCAGCCCTGCTCGCGCCGCTCCAGACGCACCAGTGGCTGACCCGGACGACGCACCTCGATGGCGGTGATCGTGGCCGCCTGCCCTTGCAAGGCAGGCAACCAGGGCTGGATCACGGCAGCCGGCGGCACCTCCAGCGGCCGGTTGAACCACCAACCGGCAGACAGCGCCACCAGCAGCAAGGCCAGGGCAATCAGGCTCTGACGCGGCATGCCTACCCTGCCCGCCTCAACCGTGACGGCGGCGGCGCCACAGCCACAGCGCCAATACACCAAGGGTCAGCAACAGCGGCACCAGGGCGATGTTGACGAATTTGAGCACGCGGCCCAGGTCCTCGATCTTGGCGTTGAGCTGGTAGCGCACTTCACGCAGTTCCTTGCGGATGCGCACCTTCTCGTCGACGAACTGCTGCACCGCGGTCTGCTGCTCCGGCGTCAGCTCCAGGGCTTTGCTCGGGTCCTGCTGTTGCAGGGCGGCGAGCTTCTGCTCGGTCTCGGCCAGGCGCTTCTGCAGTGCCTCTTCCTTGACCCGGAATTGCGCCTCGGCATCACGCTGCAGCGCCTCGACCACCTCGAACGGACGGCTGAAGCGACCACGCGAGCGCACACTGATCAACGCATCGCTGCCGGCCAGGTTGTCCAGGGCATTGATGGCGAACGCGGCGTTGTCAGCGAACGGCTGCGGCACGCGCTGGCCGAAGAAGTCCTGCACCTGCACCCACATGCGGTCGGTGAGCAGGTCGGTATCGGCCACGGCGATCACGTTGATGTTGTCGGCGGACTTGAGGCCGTCCTTCTGCCCCTCGATGCCGTTGGGGAAGGCGCTCTGCACCGGGCCACTGATGCGTGCGGCAATCGCATAACGCTCGCCGGTCGGCTGCAGGTCGCGGATCAGCACTTCGGGATTGGCCAGCGTAGCGAAGCGCTCGGCGTCGAACGGCATGGCGTATTCCGAACTCTGCAGCAGCGGGGTGAAGTGGGTCTTGGTTCCTTCCAGCGGCTCGAGGATGCCGCTGGTGGCGACGTTGATGTGTTCCAGGCCGGCGGTACTGACATCCTCCTGATTCAGCGCGCGTTGCGGCAGGCCGAGCCAGCCAGGGTGGCGCACGGCGCGCTGCTCCGCGCCCTGACCCATGCCCACCGACATGGCGTAGGAGCCGTCACCCAGTACCTTGTCCGGCACCATGCGCAGGCCCCAGGCCTTGAACAGTGGTTCCAGCTCGCTGGCCTTACCGGCCTCGTCACCCGGCAGCATCGGCATGCCGCTGTCGACCTCGCTGTACGGGTCGACGAACACCAGCAGCTTGCCGCCGCGCAGGACGAACTGGTCGATGGCATACAGGGTCGGTTGCGGCAGGTTCTTCGGGTGCACCAGCAGCAGCACCGAGACTTCGTCCGGGATCTTGTCGAGGCCGGCCTTGAGGCTGTCGATCTTGAACAGCTGGCGCACCTCTTCCATGAACATCCAGGGCGCCATCGGCTGACGGCTGGCCATGTCGAAGCCGCCATTGATCGACAGCCCGGACAACAGGCCGATCACCGGCCGCTGCGGCTTGGCCAGGCCCTGCACCAGCTGGCTGAGCTGGTATTCGAGGAACTCTTCCTGATCCATCGGGAAGAACGGGATGATCTGCTTGCCATCGGTGGCATTGGTACCGGCCAGGCCGAAGTAGATCTGCTCGCCACCCTGGCTTGCCGGTACGGCTTGCAGGCCAAAGCTGGCGGCCTTGTCTTCCTCTTCGGAGAACGGCTCGGGGTCGATGATGTGCAGCTTGATCTTGCCACCCGCCTGACGCTCGTAGGCCTTGAGCATTTCCTCGACGCGCGCGGCGTAGTTGCGCAGCACGGCCAGGTCACGGGCCGACTTGTCGGAGTAGAAGAAGTACAGGTCGATCGGCTCTTCGATCTCGGCGAGGATCTGCTTGGTGCCCTCGGAGATGGTGTAGAGCTTCTGGTCGGTCAGGTCGAGACGGGCATTGGTCAGCGCCAGCCCGGAGAACAGGTTGAACGCCAGGAAGGCCAGGGCCACCAGCAACAGGCCGGCGCCGGAATACATCAGCTTCTTCATTTTCAGTCAGCCTTCTTCAGATCGACCACGATGGCGGTCGCAGCCAACCACGCAGCCATCAGGGTGATGAAATACAGCAGGTCGCGCAGGTCGATAACGCCTTTGCTGATGGCTTCGAAACGGGTCAGGAAGCTCAGCGAGGCCACCGCATCGAGCAGCCATTGCGGCGCCCAGCCGCTAAAGGCATCCAGCACCATGGGGAAACCGCTGACGATGAACAGGAAGCAGGCGCTGACCGCGAGGATGAAGGCGATCACCTGGTTCTTGGCCAGGGCCGACATGCACGAACCGATGGCCAGGTAGGAACCGGCCAGCAGCCAGCTACCGATGTAGCCGGTGACGATGGCGCCGTTGTCCGGCTGCCCCAGGTAGTTGACCGTGATCACCATCGGGAAGGTCAGCAGCAGCGCCAGACCAGCGAATACCCAGGCCGCGAGGAACTTGCCGGTGACCGCTTCGAAGCGGGTAATCGGCAGGGTCATCAGCAGCTCGATGGAGCCGGACTTGCGCTCCTCCGCCCACAGGCGCATGGCCAGGGCCGGCACCAGGAACAGGTAGAGCCAGGGGTGGAAATTGAAGAAAGCCTTGAGATCGGCCTGCTCGCCTTCGAAGAAGCCACCCATGTAGAAGGTGAACACCCCCGACAGCACCAGGAATATCAGGATGAACACATAGGCCAGCGGCGTGGCGAAGTAGCTGGCCAGCTCGCGTTTGAAAATCACCGGCAACTGCTTCATGCCGCTTCTCCTCGGGTCAGGCTGCGGAATACTTCGTCGAGGCGACCGCGCTCCACATCCAGTTCCTTGATGGTCCAGCCGCGCTGGCGGATCAGTTCGTTGACCTGCGGGAAGATCACCTCACCCGGCTTGGCCAGCAGGGTCAGGCTGTGCTCCGTGGGGTTTTCCTCGATGCCGATGACACCCGGCAGGGCGGCCAGGGCCGCCTGGTCGAGGGCGCCGTCACTGACCAGGGTCACCGCCTGGTGGTAGCGCGAGCGGCTTTCCAGCTCCAACGGCGTGGCATCGGCCACCAGCTTGCCGGCGGCGATCACCACCGCGCGTGTGCACACGGCGCTGACCTCTTCGAGGATATGGGTGGAGATGATCACGATCTTGTCGCGGGCCAGGCTCTGGATCAGCTGGCGCACCTGGTGCTTCTGGTTCGGGTCGAGGCCGTCGGTGGGCTCGTCGAGGATCAGCACCTTGGGATCATGCAGGATCGCCTGGGCCAGGCCGACCCGGCGCTTGAAGCCCTTGGACAGGGTCTCGATGCTCTGCTCCAGCACCTTGTCCAGCTCCACCTGGGCCGCCGCGCGCAGCACCCGCTCGCGCTTCTCGGCGCCACGAAAGCCGCGGATCTCGGCGATGAATTCGAGGAAGCCGCGTACCGTCATGTCGCCATAGCAGGGCGCGCCTTCGGGCAGGTAGCCGATCTGCTGCTGGGCCTTGAGGGTCTGGCTCTGCACGTCGAAGCCGAGAACGCTCGCGCTACCGGATGTCGGTGCGAGAAAGCCGGTGAGCATCTTCATGGTGGTGGATTTGCCGGCGCCGTTAGGGCCGAGAAAGCCCAGCACTTCCCCCTGCTGGACTGTGAAGCTCAGGCCGTCGACGGCCGTGTGCCCGGAAAAACGCTTGGTCAGGTTTCTTATTTCGATCATGGCCTCTCACCGTCGCGATAAAGGCCCGCCTGGCTGACATGCAGCACTCGAACGGGCCACACAAATGCCGGCCGGACTATAAGGAGCCGACCGCTGGCTTAGCAAGACAGCGCAAGTTGCAGAAAGTTGCAGCTATTTTCGTCGCATCCACGCAAGCGAACGGTTTTGCTGCCGGGCCAGCGATACGGCAAACTAGCGACCCCGTCATACCCGCAGAAGTCTTATGACCCGTTCGCCCTTTCGCCGTCTCGTTTTTGGTGCCCTGCGCCGCGTCCTGTACCTCTGGGTGCGTTCGGAAACCATCAACCAGTCCGCCTTCACCCTCAAGCTCGATCGCAGCAAGCCGGTGTTCTACGTGCTGCAGCAACCCTCGGCGAGCGACCTGGCGGTGGTCGATACGGAATGCACCAAGGCCGGCCTGCCGCGCCCGGTGTTGCCGGTGGCGATCGGTGAGCAGGTCGAACCCGCTGCCTTCTTCTACCTGACCCCCGAGCCGGGCTGGTTTGGCGGCCATGACAAGCGCGGCGCGCCGCCAATGCTGATCCGCACCCTCGCCGCACTCGACCGCAATGCCGTGGAAGACGCGCAGATCGTCCCGGTCAGCGTGTTCTGGGGCCAGTCGCCGGACCGCGAGACCAGCCCGTGGAAACTGTTGTTCGCCGACAGCTGGGCCGTCACCGGCCGGCTGCGCAAGTTGGTCAGCATCCTGATTCTCGGCCGCAAGACCCGCGTGCAGTTCTCCGCACCGATCCACCTGCGCGAGCTGCTGGCTCAGGACAAGGGCCTGGAGCGCACCCAGCGCATGGTCCAGCGCATCCTGCGCGTGCACTTTCGCAACCAGAAAACCGCGGTCATCGGCCCGGACGTGTCGCACCGGCGCAACCTGGTCAAAGGCCTGGTCCACGGCCCGCAAGTGCGCCAGGCGATCATCGAAGAAGCCGAGCGCGAGAAGATCAGCGTGGCAAAAGCCGAGGCCCAGGCCCTGCGCTACGGCAACGAGATCGCCTCGGACTACACCTACACCGCCATCCGCTTCCTTGAAGTGGTGCTGAGCTGGTTCTGGAACAAGCTGTACGAAGGCATCCAGGTCAACCATATCGACGCCGTGCGCGACGTGGCCCACGGCAACGAGGTGATCTATGTGCCCTGCCACCGCAGCCACATCGACTACCTGCTGCTGTCCTACCTGCTGTTCCGCAACGGCCTGACCCCGCCGCACATTGCCGCGGGGATCAACCTCAACATGCCGGTGATCGGCAGCCTGCTGCGTCGCGGCGGTGCCTTCTTCATGCGCCGCACGTTCAAGGGCAACCCGCTGTATACCGCTGTATTCAACGAGTACCTGCACACCCTGTTCAGCCGCGGCTTCCCGGTGGAGTACTTCGTCGAAGGCGGCCGGTCGCGCACCGGGCGCATGCTGCAGCCGAAGACCGGCATGCTGGCCATTACCCTGCGCAGCTTCCTGCGCTCCAACCGCCTGCCGGTGGTGTTCGTGCCGGTCTACATCGGCTACGAGCGCGTACTGGAGGGCCGCACCTACCTCGGCGAACTGCGTGGCGCGGCGAAGAAGAAAGAGTCGATCTTCGACATCTTCAAGGTCATCAGCGCCATCCGCAAACAGCGCTTCGGCAGCGTCTGGGTCAACTTCGGCGAACCGATCAAGCTGGCCGAGTTCCTCGACCAGGAGCAGCCGGACTGGCGCAGCCAGGACTACGGCACGCAGTTCCGCCCGGACTGGCTGAACGCCACCACCAACCGCCTCGGCGAGCGCGTGGCCCAGCACCTCAACGAGGCCGCAGCGGTCAACCCGGTCAACCTGGTGGCCCTGGCACTGCTCTCCACCAGCAAGCTGGCGCTGGATGAAAAAGCCCTGGCGCGCGTGCTCGACCTGTACCTGGCGCTGCTGCGCCAGGTGCCCTACTCGCCCCACGCGACCCTGCCAGAAGGCGACGGCCAGGCGCTGATCGGCTACGTGCAGAGCATGGACCTGCTGGCCGAACAGAAGGACGCGCTGGGCAAGATCCTCTACCTGGACGAGCAGAACGCTGTCCTGATGACCTACTACCGCAACAACGTGCTGCACATCTTTGCCCTGCCGGCGCTGCTGGCGAGCTTCTTCCAGAGCAGCTCGCGGATGAGCCGCGAACAGATCCTGCGCTACACCAGTGCGCTGTATCCGTACCTGCAATCCGAGTTGTTCATCCGCTGGTCGCGCGAGGAGCTGGAAGGCGTGGTCGACCAGTGGCTGACCGCCTTCGTTGAACAGGGCCTGCTGCGCCGCGAGGAAGACGTCTACATCCGCCCGGCACCGAGTTCGCGCCAGTTCGTCCTGCTCACCCTGCTGGCCCGCGCCATCGTGCAGACCCTGCAGCGCTTCTACATGGCCACCGCCCTGCTAAGCAACGCCGGGCAGAACGTGCTGTCGGCCGAGGAGCTGGAGAACCTCTGCGTGGTCATGGCCCAGCGCCTGTCGATCCTGCATGGCCTGAACGCCCCGGAGTTCTTCGACAAGAGCCTGTTCCGCCACTTCATCCAGACCCTGCTCGACGAAGGCGTGCTGCGCCAGGACAGCGCCGGCAAGCTCAGCCATCACCCGCAGCTGGCCGAACTGGCCGAAGGTGCGGCCAAGCGCGTACTGCCAGCGGAGCTACGTCTGTCGATCCGCCAGGTGGCGCTGGAGCGTGAAGAAGAAAAGGACGAGCCGGCCTGAAGGCTGGCTCCGCCCACACCCAACAAGGCCGCCCCATGCGGCCTTGTTGTTTTTAACGCGACAACGGCGCCTGGCACGGCCGATTGGCTGTGCCGCCCGGCTCCGTTAAGCTCGCGGCACTTTCTACCGTAAAAGGATGTCCCCATGCTTCGCCTTACCGCCCTCGTTGCCGGCCTGGCCCTTTGCACCAGCGCCTTCGCCCTGTCCCTTGCCGACCTGAGCCAGAGCGATGCCAGTGGCGGCCTCAAGGATGCCCTGACCCAGGGCGCGCAGATCGCCGTCAAGCAACTCGGAAAACCCGGTGGCTTCAGCAACAACGACGACGTGCGCATCGAGCTGCCGGGCAAGCTCGGCAAGGCCGCCAGCACCATGAAGATGATGGGCATGGGCGCCCAGGTCGAACAGCTCGAAGCGAGCATGAACAAGGCCGCCGAAGCCGCCGTGCCACAAGCCCAGGTGATCCTGGTGGATGCGGTGAAGAAAATGACCGTGCAGGACGCCAAGGGCATCCTCGCTGGCGCCGATGATTCCGCCACCCAGTACCTGAACAAGACCAGCCGCGAGCAGATCCGCGCCAAGTTCCTGCCCATCGTCAAGCAGGCCACCGACCAGGTCGGCCTGGCCAAGCAGTACAACAGCTTCGCCGGCCAGGCCGCCGCTTTCGGCGTGGTCGACGCCAAAAGCGCCAACGTCGAGAACTACGTAACCGAACAGGCGCTGGACGGCCTGTTCAAGATGATCGCCGAGCAGGAAGCCGGCATCCGCCAGAACCCCGCCGGCGCTGCCACCAGCCTGGCCAAGAAGGTGTTTGGCGCGCTCTGAGCCGCACCGCAGCAGGCATAAAAAAGCCCGGCATCTGCCGGGCTTTTTTGTGGGCGGTTACTGCGGTCTGGCTTCCGTTTCCTTGACCCGGAACCAGGTCGCGTACAGCGCCGGCAGGAATAGCAGGGTCAGCGCCGTGGCGACGATCAGACCACCCATGATGGCCACGGCCATCGGCCCGAAGAACACGCTGCGCGACATCGGGATCATCGCCAGCACCGCCGCCAGGGCGGTCAGCACGATGGGCCGGAAGCGCCGCACGGTGGCTTCGATGATGGCGTGCCAGCGATCCTGACCGGCGGCGATGTCCTGCTCGATCTGGTCGACCAGGATCACCGAGTTACGCATGATCATCCCCGACAGGGCGATGGTACCGAGCATGGCGACGAAGCCGAACGGCTGCTGGAACAGCAGCAGGAACAGGGTCACACCGATCAGCCCCAATGGCGCGGTGAGGAACACCATGGCGGTGCGCGACATGCTTTTGAGCTGCAGCATCAGCAAGGTCAGCACCACCAGGATGAACAGCGGGATGCCGGCGTTCACCGACTTCTGCCCGCGCCCCGAGTCCTCCACCGTGCCACCCACTTGCAGCAGATAACCACTGGGCAGTGAGGCACGAATCGGCTCCAGGGTCGGCATGATCTGCTTGACCAGGCTGGCGGCCTGCTCGCCGCCGTAAATATCGCCGAGGATAGTGACGGTCGGCAGGCGGTCGCGACGCCAGATCACGCCCTCCTCGAAGCCGTATTCCAGGGTGGCGATCTGCGACAGGGCCACACTCTGGCCGCTGCTGGTGGGTACCGACAGGCTCGGCAACTGCTCAAGCTGCTGGCGCTCGCGGATGGTGCCGCGCAGGAGGATCTCGATCAGCTCGTTGTCCTCGCGGAACAGGCTGACACTGGAGCCGGTCAGCGAACTCTGCAGGAACTTCGACAGGTCGGAACTGCTCACGCCCAGGGCCCGCGCGCGCTCCTGATCGATGTTCAGGTAGACCACCTTGCTCGGCTCTTCCCAGTTCAGGTGCACGTTGGATACGTGGGTATTCTCACGCACCTTGGCGGCCACCTGGCGGGCGATGGCGCGCACCTCGTCGATGTGCTCACCACTGACCCGCAGCTGGATCGGGAAGCCCACGGGCGGGCCGTTCTCCAGGCGTGAGACGCGGGTGCGAGTGAAGGGGAAGTCCTCGTTCATCACCCCGATCAGCCAGGTACGCAGCTTTTCGCGGTCCTCGATGCTCTTGGACAGGATGACGAACTGGGCAAAACGGGTAGCGGCCAGTTGCTGGTCCAGCGGCAGGTAGAAGCGCGGCGAGCCATTGCCGACGTAGGCCACGTAGTTTTCGATGCCGGGATGATCCTTGAGCTTGGCTTCCAGGCGCTTGACCTGCTCCTCGGTAGCCTTAAGCGACGAGCCCTCGGTGAGTTTGATGTCGACCATCAGCTCCAGGCGCCCGGAGGCCGGGAAGAACTGCTGCGGCACGAAGCGAAACAACGCCAGGGACACGATGAACAGGCCGACGGTCACCAGAATCACGGTCTTGCGCCGGCGCACGCACCATTCCACCACTTCGCGTACGGTCTGGTAGAAAGTGGTCGAGTACGGGTCATGCCCCTCTGGGTTGCCGCCATGTTTCTTCGCATGCAGCTTGGCCAGGTCCGGCAACAGGCGATCACCCAGGTACGGCACGAACACCACCGCCGCGACCCAGGACACCAGCAGTGCAATGGTCACCACCTGGAAGATCGAGCGGGTGTATTCGCCGGTACCCGATTGCGCAGTGGCGATCGGCAGGAAGCCAGCGGCAGTGATCAGGGTGCCGGTGAGCATCGGGAAGGCCGTACTGGTCCAGGCGAAACTGGCCGCCCGGAAGCGGTCGTAACCCTGCTCCATCTTGATCGCCATCATCTCCACGGCAATGATCGCGTCGTCCACCAGCAGCCCCAGCGCCAGCACCAGCGCGCCGAGGGAAATCTTGTGCAGGCCGATGCCGAAGTAGTTCATCAGGGTGAAGGTCATCGCCAGCACCAGCGGGATGGACAGCGCCACCACCAGGCCGGTACGCAGGCCGAGGGAGAAGAAGCTGACCAGCAGCACGATGATCAGCGCTTCGGCCAGCACCTGAACGAACTCGCCCACGCCGGTCTTCACCGCCGCCGGCTGGTCAGACACCTTGTGCAGCTGCATGCCCACCGGCAAGTCCTGCTGCGTACGGGCGAACTCCTGCTCCAGCGCTTCACCCAGCGCCAGGATGTCGCCGCCGGCTTTCATCGATACGGCAATGCCGATGGCATCCTCGCCCATGAAGCGCATGCGCGGCGCCTGCGGGTCGTTGAAGCCACGATGGACCTCGGCGACGTCGCCGAGGCGGAAGGTGCGATCACCGATGCGCATGGGGAAATTGCGAATCTGCTCGACCGTCTGGAAACGCCCGGACACGCGCAGCTGTACGCGGTCGGTCGGCGTCTCAAAGAAGCCCGAGTAGGCCACCGCGTTCTGCTCATCCAGCGCCTGCTGCACGGCCGCTAGCGGCAGACCAAGGGTCGCCAGCTTGGTGTTGGACAGCTCGATCCAGATCTTCTCGTCCTGCAGGCCGAGCAGCTCGACCTTGCCCACGTCCTTGACCCGCTGCAGTTGCAGCTGCAGGCGGTCGGCGTAGTCCTTCATCACCGCGTAGTCGAAGCCTTCGCCGGTGAGGGCATAAATGTTGCCGAAGGTGGTGCCGAATTCGTCGTTGAAGAACGGCCCGCGAATACCCGGCGGCAGGGTGTGGCGGATGTCGCCCACCTTCTTGCGCACCTGGTACCAGAGGTCGGGGATGTTCTTGGAAATAATGTTGTCGCGGGCCATGAAGGTGACCACCGACTCGCCCGGGCGCGAATAGGAGCTGATGAACTCGTAGTCACCGGTCTCCATCACCTTCTTTTCGATGCGTTCGGTGATCTGCCGGGAGACTTCCTCGGCGGTGGCGCCCGGCCAGTCGACACGCACGACCATGGCCTTGAAGGTGAACGGCGGATCCTCGCTCTGGCCCAGCTTGGTGTAGGACAGCGCGCCGATCACGGCCAGGACGATCATCAGGTAGCGGACGATGCTGCGGTTGCGCAACGCCCATTCGGACAGGTTGAAGGACATGGCTTACTCCTTGCCCGCCAGTGCGACCGGACGGTTGTCGCGATCCACCGGACGCACTTGCTGCCCGTCGAGCAGTACATGCACCCCGGCCGCCACGACCCAGTCATCCTCCTTCAAACCTTGCAACACGGAAGCCCGCTCCTGGCCATAAGCGCCAACCAGCACCGGGGTGCGCACCACCTTGCCGCTCTTGGGGTCGACGACCCAGACGAAGGGTTTGTCCTTCTCCGCACTCAGCGCCGACATCGGCACCGACAGCGGCACCTCGCCATCGGCCTTGATCGACACGCGCGCACTCTGGCCCAGCTCGGCCTTGACCTTGCCGTCGGCGAAGGTCACTCGCGCGGCGAAAGTGCGCGACTGCGCATCGGCCGCCGGCGACAGTTCACGGATGCTCCCGGGGAATTGCTTGCCCGGTTGCGACCACAGCTCGACGCTGACCGCCTGGCCGATGCGGAAACGCTCGAAGGCGTGCTCCGGCAGGCTGATCAGCACTTCACGCTCGCCATCGGCGGCCAGAGTGAAAACGGTCTGCCCGGCCGCCACCACCTGCCCGACTTCACCCAGGCGACGGGAAATCACGCCGGCCTGGGTCGCGCGCAGCACGGAGTAGCCGGCCTGGTTATTGGCCACGTTGAACTCGGCCTTGATCTGCTTGACCCGCGCTTCGCCGGCTCGGTACTGGTTTTCCACGTTGTCGAACTGCGAGCGGCTGATCATCTGCCGCTCCAAGAGGGTGTGGTAGCGATCACGCTCGGCACGCACCAGCTTGAGGTTGGCCTCGGCGGCAGCAACCTGGGCACGCGCGGCCTCCAGTTGCAGCTTGACGTCTTCCGGGTCCAGTTCGGCCAGCGGCTGATCCTTGCGCACGCGGTCACCGGCATCCACCAGGCGCTTGCTGATCTTGCCGCCGATGCGGAAGGCCAGCTCAGACTCGAAGCGCGCACGCACTTCACCCGGATAGGTATCCACTGCATCCCCCGCCGGCAGCGGGTGCACCACCATGGCCGGACGAGGTGGCGGGGCCACGGGTTCGCTGTTGCCACAGGCAACCAACAGGGTGATCAGGCTGACGGGCACAGCGAGGGACAGGGCATGGCGGAACATGGTGAATGACCTTTCGCAAAGAATGCTTGGAATACTTATACTGAGCGGTATAGTAAAAATAGCAAACTCACCAGTCCAGTATTAAAACGCGAAATGTCCAACAAACTGTTACAACCCAGCAGCGGCCCCGGACGGCCCAAAGACCCAGCCAAGCGACTTGCCATCCTCGAGGCCGCCAAGCGCCTGTTCATGAGCAAGGGTTATGAGGGCAGCAGCATGGACGCCATCGCCGCCGAAGCCGGCGTTTCCAAACTCACGGTGTACAGCCACTTCACCGACAAGGAGACGCTGTTCGCCTGCGCGGTGGAAGCCAAATGCGAGGAACAGCTGCCACCGCTGTACTTCGAACTGCGTGCCGACACGCCCATCGATACGGTGCTGTTGGCCATCGGTCGCGGCTTCAATACGTTGATCAACAGCGACGAGTCGATTGCCATGATGCGCCTGGTGACGACCCAGGCCGCGCAGAGCCCGCAGATGTCACAGCTGTTCTACGATGCCGGCCCCCACCGCATGCTGATGGCCATGGAACACCTGCTGGAACAGGCCAATCGAATTGGCCAGTTGCGCGTCAAGCATCCCCAGCGCGCAGCCGAGCACTTCTTCAGCCTGATCAAGGGCGGCTGCAACTTCCGCCGCATGATCGGCTGCAACGAGCCGGCCGACGGCCAGACGGACGACGAGCACGTGCAGGAAGTGGTGAGCCTCTTTATCCGCGCTTATCACCCCTGAGTTTGCGCCGAACATGAAAAAGGCCAGCACCTTGCGGTGACTGGCCTTTTTCTTTGCGCGCTGGCGGTAGAGTCCGTTGAAAGCCTCGCGAGGTCATTTTTAACGCCGTATGCCGACGCGCAGCAGGCTTAGAACAGGCTCTTACAGCGGCTTGCCGCGATTACCTTGGGCAGCAACGAACTGCTGCACGGTCTTCAGGTCGTTGGCCAGCACGGTGCAGCGCTCGTCACGCTGGAACAGATCGGCCAGGTGCGGCGGCAACGCCGGTGCAGCACCAACGCCAGCCTTCTCCACCGCTTCCGGAAACTTGACCGGGTGCGCGGTACCCAGGGTGACCATCGGCACGGCCAGGCTGCGACGGCATTCGCGCGCAGCACGCACGCCGATGGCTGTGTGCGGGTCGAGCAGCTCGCCGCACTCCTTGTACACCTCGGCGATGGTCTCGCAGGTCTCTTCGTCATTCACCGCCAGCGAGTCGAACAGCTTGCGCGCCTCAGTCCAGCGGTCTTCCTCGACGCTGAAACCGCCGCCCTGCTTGAAGGTGTCCATCAGCCCGGCGATAGCCGCGCCGTTGCGACCGTGCAGGTCGAACAGCAGGCGCTCGAAGTTCGACGACACCATGATGTCCATGGACGGCGACAGGGTCGGGTGCAGGTCACCCTTCACATACTGATTGCCGCTCATGAAGCGGTGCAGGATGTCGTTGCGGTTGGTCGCGACGATCAGCTGGCTGATCGGCAGGCCCATGTTGCGCGCCAGGTAGCCGGCGAAGATGTCGCCGAAGTTGCCGGTTGGCACCGAGAACGCAATGGAGCGCGCCGGGCCACCGAGCTGCAGGGCCGCGTGGAAGTAGTAGACGATCTGGGCCATGATCCGCGCCCAGTTGATCGAGTTGACTGCGACCAGACGGGTGCCCTTGAGGAAGCCCTGGTCGGCGAAGCTGGCCTTGACCATCTCCTGGCAGTCGTCGAAGTTGCCTTCGATGGCGATGTTGTGGATGTTGTCGCCGAAGATGGTGGTCATCTGCCGGCGCTGCACCTCGGACACGCGGTTGTGCGGATGCATGATGAAGATGTCGACGTTGTCGCATGCCTTGCAGCCTTCGATGGCCGCCGAGCCCGTGTCGCCAGAGGTAGCGCCCATGATCACCACGCGCTCGTTGCGCTTGGCCAGCACGTAGTCGAGCAGACGGCCGAGCAGCTGCAGGGCGAAATCCTTGAACGCCAGGGTCGGGCCGTGGAACAGCTCCAGCACCCACTCGTTGCCGTTCAGCTGGCGCAGCGGCGCCACGGCGTTATGGGCGAACACGCCGTAGGTGTCTTCGAGGATCTTCTTGAAGTCGGCATCCGGAATACTGCCGGTGACGAACGGGCGCATAACGCGGAAGGCCAGTTCGTGGTACGGCAGGCCGGCCCAGGAGGCGATCTCTTCCTGGGTGAAGCGCGGCAGGTTTTCCGGGACGTAGAGGCCGCCATCGCTGGCCAGGCCGGCGAGCAGCACGTCTTCGAAGTTGAGGACCGGGGCCTGGCCGCGGGTACTGATATAACGCATGGCTTTCTACCTCAGCTCAGTTGCTCGACGCGGATACGCACCACGCTGCCGACGATGTCGCTCAACGCTTCCAGCGCGGCGATGGCATCGTTGACGCGCGCTTCCTGGACCCGGTGGGTGACCAGGATCATCGGTACCAGGCCGTCGTGCTCTTCGGCTTCTTTCTGCATGATCGATTCGATGTTGATGCCGCGCTCGGAGAGGATGCTCGCCACCTGGGCCAGTACGCCCGGATGATCCTTGGCCTGGATGCGCAGGTAGTAGGCGCTCTCGCACTCGTCGATAGGCAGGATCGGGTGGTCGGACAGCGCATCCGGCTGGAAGGCCAGGTGCGGTACGCGGTTGGTCGGATCAGTGGTCAAGGCACGCACCACGTCGACCAGGTCGGCGACCACGGAGGAAGCGGTCGGCTCCATGCCGGCGCCGGCACCGTAGAACAGGGTCGAACCGGCGGCGTCGCCATTGACCATCACCGCGTTCATCACGCCGTTGACGTTGGCGATCAGGCGATCGGCCGGGATCAGCGTCGGGTGCACGCGCAACTCGATGCCGGCCTCGGTACGACGGGCCACACCGAGGTGCTTGATGCGGTAGCCCAGGGCTTCGGCGTAGTTGACGTCGGCGCTGGTCAGCTGGCTGATGCCTTCGGTGTAGGCCTTGTCGAACTGCAGCGGAATGCCGAAGGCGATGGAGGCGAGGATGGTCAGCTTGTGCGCGGCGTCGATCCCTTCGACGTCGAAGGTCGGGTCGGCTTCGGCGTAGCCCAGGGCCTGGGCTTCTTTGAGGACGTCGGAGAAGGCACGGCCTTTCTCGCGCATCTCGGTAAGGATGAAGTTGCCAGTGCCGTTGATGATCCCGGCCAACCAGTTGATGCGGTTGGCAGACAGGCCTTCACGGATCGCCTTGATCACCGGGATGCCACCGGCCACGGCTGCTTCGAAGGCGACGATCACGCCCTTCTCGCGGGCCTTGGCGAAGATTTCGTTGCCGTGCACGGCGATCAGCGCCTTGTTCGCGGTGACCACGTGCTTGCCGTTCTCGATGGCCTTGAGCACCAGCTCATGGGCCAGGGTGTAGCCACCGATCAGCTCGATGACCACGTCGATTTCCGGGTTGGTCGCCACGTCGAAAATGTCGGCGGTAATGGGGGTAGCGCCGGTATCACACTTCGGATTGGGACGACGAGCGGCAATCTGCGCAACCTCGATTCCGCGCCCGGCACGGCGGGCAATCTCCTCGGCGTTGCGTTTGAGTACGTTGAAGGTGCCGCCACCGACGGTCCCAAGGCCACAGATGCCTACTTTTACCGGCTTCACGCTGAACTCCCCATCTCACTGCGAAAACGGCCGGGGGGATGCCCCGGCCGCGGAAAAGAGCCGCACTTTACGAAGCGGCTGGTACTTGGTCAATCGATCCGAAAGCCCGGCCTATTTGGCCTCCAGGGCAATCTTGGCCAATTGCGGCGCCGGCTGGTAACCGGGGATCATCTTGCCATTGGCCAGAATGATCGCTGGCGTGCCATTGACGCCGACCATCTGACCCAGTTCGTACTGCTTGGCGACCGGGTTTTCACAATTGCCGGCAGGCAGTTCTTCACGCGACTTGGCCTTGTCCATCGCAGCCAGGCGATCCTTGGCGCACCAAACGCTGACCAGACCGTTGTAGCCGTGGGAGCCCACGCCCTGGCGCGGGAAGGCGACATAACGCACCTCGACCCCTTCGCGATTGAGCTCAGGCACTTCGCTGTGCAGCTTCTGGCAGTAGCCACAGTCGGTATCGGTGAACACGGTGATATGGGTCTTGGCCGGTTCTTTCGGCGAAAACACCACCATCTCGCTCAACGGAATGTCGTTGATCACCTTGGCGATGCCCTTGCTCTCGGCCTGCGCGGTCAGGTTGACCGCATCACCGTTTTTGACCTGGTACAGGTTGCCCTGCATCAGGAACTGGCCGTCACCACTGGCGTAGAGCATGCGCCCGCCCTTGAGGTGAACCTGGAACAGCCCCGACATCGGGCTTTCGGCAATTGCCTCGACGGGCAGATCGGGTTGCAGTTTGCTCAGCGTGGCACGGATGGCCTGATCAGGATCAGCAGCCAGAGCGACGACGGACAACAGGCCGCAAGCGGCACCGGCGACAAAGCGGGAAAGGTGCATGGAACACTCCTGTAACGATGGGCCAAGCCTACCATAGAAGCCCCGGCGAGCCGATTACAGACGCCGGGCGGATGTAAGCGCAGGACGAATAGACCGCGAGAACCTGCTGTCGCTCCCGCACGCCGTTAACCAGTCAGACTTTTTCAGCCGCGCGGATGGTGCAACGCATGCAGCTCCTGCAAGCGCGCCTTGGCGATATGGGTGTAGATCTGCGTGGTCGACAGGTCGCTATGGCCCAGCAGCATCTGCACCACGCGCAGGTCCGCGCCGTGGTTGAGCAGGTGCGTGGCAAAGGCGTGGCGCAGGGTGTGCGGCGACAACGGCTTGGCGATGCAGGCCACCCGCGCCTGATGCTTGATTCGGTGCCAGAAGGTCTGCCGGGTCATCTGCTCGCCGCGCAGGCTGGGAAACAGTACATCACTGGGTTTTCCATCGAGCAGAAAGGGCCGTGCCTCGCGTACGTAACGCTCGATCCAGGCAATCGCCTCCTCGCCCAGCGGCACCAGGCGCTCCTTGCTGCCCTTGCCGAACACGCGCAGCACGCCCTGGCGCAGATTGACCTGCTCCAGGGTCAGGGAAATCAGCTCGGTCACCCGCAGGCCACAGGCGTACAGCACTTCGAGCATGGCGCGATCACGCAGGCCAATCGGATCATCCAGCTCCGGCGCCGCCAGCAGCGCCTCGACATCCGCCTCGGACAGTGACTTGGGCAACGGCCGACCGAGCTGCGGCAGTTCGATCTGTAAGGTCGGGTCCTCGCCGATCAACGCCTCGCGCAGCAGGTAGCGGTAGAAGCCACGCAGACCAGAGAGAAAACGCGCCGTGGAGCGCGCCTTGTAACCCTGCTCCAGACGCCAGGCCAGGTGATCGAGGATAATCTCGCGCCCCGCCTGCGGTAGCTCGGCACCGCGCTCCTGCAGCCAGCTATTAAAATGCCCAAGATCGCTGCGATAGGCATCTCGCGTGTGCACCGACAGCCCCTTCTCCAACCACAAGGCATCGAGAAAACGATCAATCAATGGGTGATCGAGAATTGGCATAAGAAACTGCTTCACTAGCGTTAGACGAACTAGTCTTTCATAGCCTTCTACTGAACCACCAGAGACAAGGAGTCTCTATGAGCGAAACCCACATTCTCCTCGGCATCGGCGGCATCGGCGCGGCGGCTTTGGCCAGCCAGTGGCTGGCCTGGCGCCTGCGTTTGCCGGCGATCCTGTTCCTGCTGATCAGCGGCATCCTCGCCGGACCGCTGCTCGGCTGGCTGGACCCCAGCGCGCTGTTTGGCGAGCTGCTGTTCCCGCTGGTTTCGCTGTCCGTGGCGCTGATTCTGTTCGAAGGCAGCCTGACCCTGCAGCTCAGCGAATGGCGGGAAATCGGCAGCGTGGTCAAGCGCCTGGTCACAATCGGCGCCCTGTCGACCTGGGCAGTGATTGCTGTCGCCACCCACTACCTGCTGGATTTCCCCTGGGACCTGGCGATTCTATTCGGCACCCTGACCCTGGTCACCGGCCCCACGGTGATCATCCCCATGTTGCGCGTGGTCAGGCCTAGCGCCTCGGTGGCCAACATCCTGCGCTGGGAAGGCATCGTCATCGACCCCATCGGCGCCCTGCTTGCCGTGGTGGTCTATAGCTTCATCGCCAGCCACAGCGGCGGCACACCCTGGGGCGAGAGCCTGTTTACCTTCGCCGAAGTGATCATCTGCGGCTCGCTGTTCGGCGTCACTGGTGGCTGGCTGTTCGGCCTGCTGCTGCGCCACCACTGGCTGCCGGATTACCTGGAAAACCTCGCCGCGCTGGCGGCTGTACTGGGCATCTTCATTTCAGCCAACCTGCTGGTCCACGAATCCGGCCTGCTGGCCGTGACCCTGATGGGCATGTGGCTGGCCAACATGCGCGGCGTGGATGTAAAGCACATCCTGCACTTCAAGGAGAATCTCAGCGTGCTGCTGATCTCCGGCCTGTTCATCCTGCTCGCCGCCCGCCTGGATCTACACGCCTTACTGGCGCTGGGCCCGGCGACCCTGGTGCTGCTGGCAGTGATCCAGTTCGTCGCACGCCCGCTGAACGTTGCACTGAGCACTTACGGCTCCAGCCTGAACTGGCGGGAGCGCGCCCTGCTGGCCTGGATTGCTCCGCGCGGCATCGTCGCCGCTGCTGTTTCGGCGATCTTCGCCCTGCGCATGCAGGAGCATGGCTCCGAACAGGCTCAACTGCTGGTGCCACTGACGTTCCTGGTGATCATCGGCACCGTCGTTCTGCAAAGCGCCACCGCACGCCCGCTGGCCCGCCTGCTCAAGGTTGCCGAACCGGCCGCCCACGGTTTCCTGATCATTGGCGCCAACCCGGTCGCGCGGGCCATTGGCAAGGCCCTGCAACAGCGAGGCACCAGCATCCTGCTGACCGACTCGACCTGGGAAAACATCAGCGCGGCACGCATGGACAACCTGCCCACCTACTTCGGCAACCCGGCCTCGCAACACGCCGACGCCAACCTCGACCTGACCGGTATCGGCCAGTTGCTCGCACTATCGCCGTCCAGCGAACAAAACAGCCTGGCCTGCACCTGCTTCCGTCCGGACTTCGGCAAGAAGAACCTGTACAGCCTGCCCAACCAGCGCGAGCAGCGACTCAGCGAGAAACATCGCGCCAGCCACGAGTACCGTGGCCAGCCTTTCGGCTACCCGGCACAGACCTACGGACAGCTGGCGGGACTGCTGACCCGTGGCGCCGAGATACGCAGCACCACGCTGACCCCTAACTTCGGCTGGAGTGAATACCAGGCACTGCATGGCCATCGCGCCAACCTGCTGCTGGCCATCGACCCACGCGAGCGCGTGCATGTCGCCAGCGAACCCCTGGCCTTTACCCCAGGCCCGGATTGGACCCTGGTGGCCCTGATCGAAGAAGCACAGGAGTAACCGAAACCCAGAAAAAAGGCGCCCTGGAGGCGCCTTTTTTATTCTGCTGCTTGAGCCGGCTCCGGCAGTACCGGAATCGGCTTCTTGTCCTCGCCAATGGCAACGAAGCTGAACACACCACTGATAGCCTGTTCGCGACCATCGCTGTACATGCTCTCGACGTACACGTTGACCTCGACCTTGAGGCTGGTATTGCCCACCTTGATCACCCGACCGACCAGTTCGACGATGGAGCCGGCCGGAATCGCATGATTGAAGTCGATACGATCACTGGACACGGTCACCAACGGCAAACGACAGAAACGCGTGGCCGCAATGAACGACACCTCATCCATCCACGCCAGCGCCGTGCCGCCGAACAGGGTGTTGTGATGATTGGTGGTCGGCGGGAATACCGCCTTGGTCACGCGGGTTTCCGACAATTCGGTACGGCGCTGGATCTCTTGCTCTCTGGGGGTCATGCCACGACTACCTGAATAAAATTCGGTGGCTGCCTGTTCTGCGGCGTTGTAGTTGTTCTATGCGGCGGTCATGCAGAAAAGGGAAATTTCGGGCAAGAAAAAAGCAGCCCGTGGGCTGCTTTTTTCGACAAGTAAAACTGTGCGATTAGGCCAGTTTTTCCTTGATGCGTGCTGCCTTGCCGGACAGGTCGCGGAGGTAGTACAGCTTGGCTTTGCGCACGTCGCCGCGACGCTTGACGGCCAGGCTTTCAACCAGCGGGCTGTAGGTCTGGAAAGTACGCTCAACGCCAACACCGTTGGAGATCTTACGAACAGTGAAAGCACTGTTCAGACCACGGTTGCGCTTGGCGATAACCACGCCCTCGAAAGCCTGCAGACGCGAACGATCGCCTTCCTTCACTTTCACCTGAACGACAACGGTGTCGCCCGGGGCAAAGGTCGGGATCTCTTTGGTCATCTGCTCAGCTTCGAGTTGCTGAATGATTTTGTTAGTCATGCTGTGCTCCTAAGACAAGCCGCGGCCTGCCATCGATACGTTAACTATCGTCCCGTTGACGGATGTATTCCGCCAACAGCTTGGTCTCTTCCCCAGAAAGCGAGCGGCTATCCAGAAGATCAGCACGGCGTTCCCAGGTCCGACCAAGGGACTGCTGTAAACGCCAACGCCGGATGTGTTCATGGTTGCCACTAAGCAACACCTCAGGAACACGCTTTCCCGCATACACCTCCGGACGGGTGTAGTGCGGACAGTCGAGCAGACCGTCGCTAAACGAATCTTCCTCGGCCGAATCTGCATGGCCCAATGCACCGGGTAACAAACGTGTGACTGCATCGATCAGGACCATCGCCGGTAATTCACCACCGGAGAGAACGTAGTCACCGATCGACCATTCTTCATCGACATGCTCTTCGATGAAGCGCTCGTCGATTCCCTCGTAGCGACCTGCGATGAGGATCAACGCCTCTTCGCCAGCCAGCTCACGCACTGCCAGTTGATTAAGCTGGCGGCCTTGCGGCGACAGGTAGATCACCTTCGCCTGCTCTCCGGCAGATGCCTTGGCCGCAGCCAGAGCGCCTTCCAGAGGCTTGATCTTCATCACCATGCCGGGACCACCGCCAAAAGGCCGGTCGTCCACTGTCTGATGACGGTCATCGGTGAAATCACGCAGGTAGTGGCAGTTCAACTGCAACAGGTCCTGCTTCACCGCACGACTGGTAATACCGTACTGACTGATCGCGGCAAACATCTCCGGAAAGATGCTGATGACTTCAACACGCATGGCACTCGCTCGCACAAGAGACTGACAGCTCAGAAATCGGCATCCCAGTCGACCTGCATTTCGCCGGCCTCAAGGTCTACCTTGAGCACACACTGCGCGGTATACGGCAGCAGGCGCTCGCGATCATCCAGACTGCCCGCACAGGGCTTGACCACCATGACATCGTTGGCACCGGTCTCCATCAGGCTATCGATGCTGCCGAGCAGTTGCCCGAGCGTATCGACGACCTTGAGACCCACCAGCTGGTACCAGTAGAACTCGTCTTCAGCCAGGTCCGGCAACTGGGCTCGGGGCACACAAATGTCGAAACCCGCGAAGGTACGTGCCACTTCGCGGTCATCGAGGCCCTTGAGCTTCGCCACCAGAACCTTGCCTTGCAAGCGTCCGCTGACCAGCTCAACCTGCTTGACCTCGCCATCACGCTGGAGAGTCCAGCGGCGATAATCGAGCAAGTTGTCAATCGGATCGGTGAAGGAATAAATCTTCACCTCGCCACGAATGCCGTGCACCGAAGTGATCTTGCCGAGAACGATCAGGTCCTCGGCGGTCGGCATCGTGGTCATGTTACTCAGGCAGCAGCCTTGGCAGCTTCCTTGAGCAGCTGAGCAACGCGCTCAGACGGCTGGGCGCCTTGGCTCAGCCAATAGGTAGCGCGCTCCTGATCAACAGACAGCTTCACTTCCGCACCGCTGGCGACCGGGTTGAAGAAACCGATACGCTCGACGAAGCGACCATCGCGCGCATTGCGGCTGTTGGTCACGGTCAGGTGGTAGAAGGGGCGCTTCTTGGAGCCGCCACGGGCAAGACGGATGGTTACCATGTGAACATCGTTCCTGTAGTCGGTGCTTGCAAAACTAAAAGGCACACTTTGAGGGCCTAGGCCCGAAAGGCCGCATATTCTAAGGATTATGCAGCCGTTTGCAAATCTCTTTTTGGGTCCGCCGGTCGGCGGCGCGATCAAATCACCTGCAAAAAACCGCAAGAGTGCAGCACTGCACGGCTTGCAGCCTGCTGCAGGGTTACAGCTTCGGCATACCGCCGCCCGGCATCATGCCGCCAAGACCACGCATCATCTTGGCCATGCCGCCCTTGGCGGTGAATTTCTTCATCATCTTCTGCATCTGTTTGTGCTGCTTGATCAGCCGCCCGACATCCTGCACCTGGGTGCCGGAACCGAGCGCGATGCGGCGCTTGCGAGAGCCACTGATGATGTCCGGATCGCGGCGTTCGGCCGGGGTCATCGAGCAGATGATCGCGTCCATCTGCTTGAACTGCTTCTCGGCAGCGCCCTGGGCGCCACTCATCTGCGACAGGTTGACGCCACCGATGGACGGCAATTTGTCCATCAGGCCACCGAGGCCGCCCATGTTCTTCATCTGTTGCAGCTGGTCACGGAAGTCTTCGAGATCGAAGCCCTTGCCCTTCTTCAGCTTCTTGGTGAGCTTCTCGGCCTTTTCCCGGTCGATGCTCTGCTCGGCCTGCTCGATCAGACTGAGCACGTCCCCCATACCGAGGATGCGCGAGGCGATACGGTCCGGATGGAACGGTTCGAGCGCGTCGCTCTTCTCGCCCATACCGAGGAATTTGATTGGCTTGCCGGTGATCTGCCGTACCGACAGCGCAGCACCGCCACGGGCATCACCGTCGACCTTGGTCAGCACCACGCCGGTCAGCGGCAGCGCATCACCGAACGCCTTGGCCGTGTTGGCCGCATCCTGACCGGTCATGGCGTCGACCACGAACAGGGTCTCGACTGGCTTGATCGCCGCGTGCACGGCCTGGATCTCCGCCATCATCTCGGCATCGATGGCCAGACGGCCGGCGGTGTCGACGATGACCACGTCGATGAACTTGAGCTTGGCCTCGGCAATCGCCGCCTGGGCGATAGCCACCGGCTTCTGGCTGATATCGGACGGGAAGAACGTCACGCCGATGTCGCCCGCCAGGGTTTCCAGCTGCTTGATCGCCGCCGGGCGATAAACGTCCGCCGAGACCAGCATCACCGTCTTCTTCTTGCGCTCTTTAAGGAAGCGCGCCAGCTTGCCGGCGGTAGTGGTTTTACCCGCACCCTGCAAACCTGCCATCAACACCACGGCCGGCGGTGTCGCTGCCAGGTTGAGGTCTTCGTTGGCCGCACCCATGAGCTCTTCCAGCTCGGCACGGACGATCTTCACGAACGCCTGGCCCGGCGTCAGGCTCTTCGACACCTCGGTGCCGACGGCGCGCTCCTTGACCTTGTTGACGAAATCCTTGACCACCGGCAAGGCGACGTCGGCCTCGAGCAACGCCATGCGCACTTCACGCAGGGTGTCCTTGATGTTGTCCTCGGTCAGCTTGGCTTTGCCGGTGACATGGCGCAGCGTCTGTGACAGGCGGTCGGTTAGGTTTTCGAACATGCGCGTTCCTTAAACGGGGGCTTGCGACAAGCCGCGCAGTATAACCAAGTGCCCGGCCCGCCGACACCGCCGATGGTCTTTCGTGGAATGCTTCTTATATGCCAAACTCTCGACCTTTCGGGCCCTGCGTTACAAGGACTTATGCACCCTCTGCTGCCCAGCTTGGCCGCCGCTGCGCTCTACGCCGGCGCCACTATCTACCAAGGCCTGCGCCTGGCCAGGCAAGAACTGCCGAACAAGCTGCTCCTCGCGCTGCTGGTGGTAATCGCCCTGTTCTTCCATGGCGGCAGCCTGTTCATACAGCTGCATGCCACGGCCGGCCTGAGCCTCGACTTCTTCAACGCGGCCAGCCTGATCGCCTACGCGGTCATCGCCATCACCCTGCTGGCCTGCGCGCGTATCCCGGTGGAAAACCTGCTGCTGATCCTCATGCCGCTGGGCTGCCTGACTGTGCTGCTGGCGCAGTTCCTGCCCTCCGGCACGTTGAGCCCGATCAATGAGGAGCCGGGCATCCTGGCCCACATCCTGCTGTCGATCCTCGCCTACGGCGTACTGACCATCGCCATGTTCCAGTCGCTGCTACTGTCGCTGCAGGATCACCAGATCAAGCACAAGCACCCATCCGGACTGATCCGCAACTTCCCGCCCCTGCAGACCATGGAAAGCCTGCTGTTCGGTTTCCTCTGGGCTGGCTGGGCGCTGCTCACCCTGTCGCTGCTGTCTGGCTGGCTGTTCGTCGACAACCTGCTGGCCCAGCACCTGGCGCACAAGACCCTGCTATCGTGCCTGGCCTGGCTGGTATTCGCCGTACTGCTGTGGGGTCGCCACCAGCTTGGCTGGCGCGGGCACAAGGCCATTCGCTGGACCCTGGCCGGCTTCCTCCTGCTGATGCTGGCCTATTTTGGCAGCAAGCTGGTTCGCGAATTCATCCTGCATATCTAATCGACCGTGAACCTACCCCCCTGCGCGTACTGGCTTGGCGCACTGGCTCTGCTGGTGGGAGCCCTGACACTCCTGCTGCGTGACCGCCTGCCGCGACACCGCGCCAACAACACCGCACAAGCATTCGGCGCGCCCAGCCACGAACGGCGACAAACCACACGCGGCGACAGCGCCCAGGAAATCCGCCAGCAACGCCAGCACGCCCTGCTGGAGTTGCTCGAGCTGGAAAAGGTCACGGTCGACGACATCATGATTCCGCGCAGCGAAGTCACCGGGATCGACCTGGACGATGACCTGGAGCAGATCATCGAGCAACTGCATGGCGTCGGCCACACCCGCCTGCCGGTGTTCCGCGGCGACATCAACCAGGTCGAAGGCATCGTGCACATGCGCCGCCTGGCCAGCCTGCTGACGCAGAACCGACTGAGTCATGCCACCCTGCAGGAATGCTGTCAGCCACCCTACTTCGTGCCCGAGGGCACGCCGCTGGCGACTCAGTTGGTGAACTTCCAGAAGGAGAAGCGCCGCCTCGGCCTGGTGGTCGACGAATACGGCGACGTGCTGGGCATCGTCACCCTGGAAGACCTGCTGGACGAGATCGTCGGCGACTTCAGCCACGAGGATGGCGAGGCCAACCCGGATATCCACCCGCAAGCCGACGGCACGCAGATCATCGATGGCGCGGCGAACATCCGCGAGATCAACAAGAGCCTGGGCTGGCGCCTGCCCAGCGAAGGCCCGAAGACCCTCAACGGCCTGATCACCGAAGCCCTGGAAACCATCCCCGACAGCCCGGTGTGCCTGCGCATCGGCCCTTATCGCCTGGAAATTCTCGAGTCCAGCGAGAGCCGGGTGAAGAGCGTACGCCTGTGGCAGGCGCCGTTCAAGCGACGCTGAGCGTCAGCGCCAAATCTTCCGCCCAGACCCGATAGCCTTGCGCCGACGGGTGATAGCCATCCACGGCAAGAAACTCGGCGGCGAACTCCAGCTGCAGACGCTGATACTGCGCGCCCTCCTCGGCGCAAACCTGGCGCAGGCGCCGATCCAGCAGCCCCGCGCGCAACCCCAGCAGTTTGCGCAGCAGCCAGGGCAAGGCACTGAAATGCTCGATCGGCGGCACGCCGGTAAACGCCACCCGCGCGCCCTGCGCGGCCAGCGGTCGACTTAACCGACGCAGCGCCGCACTCCAGGCCGCCAGCGAACTCAGGTGTGTGGTGTCGTTGACCCCGAAGACCAGCACAGCCAGGTCGACCGGCTGCTGCAACGCCTGCGGCAACAGGCGCTCACCGGCCTGCACGGCAGTGATGCCGTTCTCGCCCAGCGCGCGCCAGGCTACCGGGCGCTGCAGACGCCGCGCCAAAGCCACTGCCAGCTGGCCGGCAAGGGCCGACTCCAGCAGCTCGACGCCTACGCCAGCGACCGTCGACTCGCCCAGCACCAGCAGGCGCAGCGGCTCACCCGCGAAATCGCCACCCACCAGGCCCTGCTGCTCACCACCTGCCGGCGGCAAGCGCAACGCCGTGCGCCGCGTCCACAGCGCCTGGGGCAGCACCAACGGCGCCAGGCTCAGGGTCAGCCCCCACCAGCCCAGCGCACGCAGGCATGTCACAGCTCGACGCTGACAGCCTGGGCGGCGCGCGTCGCCTTGGCGCGGGCGGCCTCGAGGCTTTCATCGCGAGCCAAAGCCACGCCCATGCGCCGCTGACCGCTGACCTCCGGCTTGCCGAACAGGCGCAGGGCGGTATCCAGCTCGGCCAGGGCCGCGCCGAGATTACCGAAGCTGACCTGCTGCGACTCGCCTTCCACCAGGATGACCGCCGAAGCCGATGGTCCCAGCTGGCGAATGGATGGAATCGGCAAACCGAGAATGGCCCGCGCATGCAGGGCGAATTCGGACAGGTCCTGGGAGATCAGCGTGACCAGCCCGGTGTCGTGCGGACGCGGGGAAATCTCGCAGAACCACACCTGATCGCCTTTGACGAACAGTTCCACGCCGAACAGGCCGCGTCCACCCAGCGAACCGGTGACCGCCAGGGCAATGCGCTCGGCCTCGGCCCGCGCCTTGTCGCTCATCGGCTGCGGCTGCCAGGATTCCTGGTAGTCACCCTTGACCTGGCGATGGCCAACCGGCGCGCAGAAGGTGGTGCCGCCGCCATGGCGCACGGTGAGCAAGGCAATCTCGTAGTCGAAGTCGATGAAGCCCTCGACGATCACCCGCCCCTTGCCGGCACGCCCGCCTGCCTGGGCGTAATCCCAGGCGGTTTGCAGGTCGGCCATGCTTTTCAGCAGCGACTGGCCTTTGCCCGAGGAACTCATGATCGGCTTGATCAGGCACGGAAAACCCAGCGCCTGGACCGCCGCCCAGCACTCTTCGAAGGAGTCGGCAAAACGGTACGGCGAGGTCGGCAGACCCAGTTCTTCGGCGGCCAGGCGGCGGATGCCCTCGCGGTTCATGGTCAGCTTGGCCGCACGCGCACTGGGGATCACGGTGAAGCCTTCGGCCTCCAGCTCGACCAGGGTATCGGTGGCGATGGCCTCGATTTCCGGCACGATGTAATGCGGCTGCTCCAGCTCGATTACCGTCCGCAGCGCGGCGCCGTCGAGCATGCTGATGACGTGACTGCGGTGTGCCACTTGCATGGCCGGGGCATTGGCATAGCGGTCGACGGCGATCACTTCGCAGCCCAAGCGTTGCAGTTCGATCACCACTTCCTTGCCCAGCTCGCCAGAGCCACAGAGCAGAACACGGGTGGCAGACGGCGACAGCGGAGTACCGATACGGGGCATCACATCATCCTCGGGATAACAGCGGGAAAGGGGGAATTCAGTGGCTGGCGGGCTGTTGCAGGAATTGCCCGGCGGCCTGGGTGCGTTCGACACAGAGCTGCAGCACGGCGCGGCGCTCGGCATTGTCCATGCGGCCCCAGCGGGTAATCTCGTCGGCCGTGCGCTGGCAGCCGATGCAGATGTCCTGCTCGTCCAGCGCGCAGATGCTCACGCAGGGCGAACGGACCGGGCGTTCGGCCTCCATCAGTCGGCGTCCTCGACCAGGTCGCGGGCGTAGCGCTGGGCGTTGTGCACGTAGTGGGCGGCGCTGCCTTCGAGCATCTTCTTCTGCTGCTCGGTCAGCTCGCGCACCACCTTGCCGGGGCTGCCCATGACCAGGCTGCCATCGGGAATTTCCTTGCCTTCGGCGATCAGGCTGTTGGCGCCGATGATGCAGTACTTGCCGATCTTGGCGCCGTTGAGGATCACCGCGTTGATGCCGATCAGGCTGTAATCGCCGACCGTGCAGCCATGCATCATCACGTTATGGCCGACGGTGACGCCCTGGCCGAGGGTCAGCGGAAAGCCCATGTCGGTGTGCATCACCGTGCCGTCCTGCACGTTGCTGTTCTCGCCGATGTGGATCAGCTCGTTGTCGCCGCGCAGCACGGCGCCGAACCAGACGTTGGCACCCTTATCCAGGCGCACTTTGCCGATCACCGCAGCAGTCGGGGCGATCCAGCTTTCGGCATGGGCTTGTACACGGGCATCGCCCAGGCGGTACTTCATGGTGATTTCCTCGGCAATCAGACTTTGACGATCCGCACCGACGACTTCGGCGGTTGCTGCAGATCGATGCCGGCATCGAAGAGCAGGTTGACCAACTCGACGATCATCACCGCCGTCAGCCCCCAGATCTTGTAGCCTTCGTAGTGGTAGCAAGGCACGTACCAGCTGTGCCTTTCATAATCGATGCGATGAGTGACCTCGCGCGGGTCTTCGCAGAAGAAGCGCAGCGGCACGCTGAACACCGCGGCGATCTCATCATCATTGGCGCGGTATTCGACGTAATCCGGCACCACCCCAACATAGGGCGTGACCCGAATGCCGAAGCGCGACACCAGCGGGCTGAGCGGGCCGATGACCTCGACCAGGCCGGGCGGCAAGCCGATCTCTTCCTCCGCCTCGCGCAAGGCGGTATGGATCAGGTCACGGTCCTCCGGGTCACGGCGACCACCGGGGAAGGCCACTTCGCCGCCATGGGTGGACAGGCCACTGGCGCGCAGGGTCAGCACCAGTTCGGGCTCGTCACTGCGGGTCAGCGGTACCAGCACAGCCGCTTCCGGCAGGCGCTGATCGGTCGGCAGAATGCGTGGACTATGGCTGCGCACGCGTAGCAGCAGCTCGTCGAGCATGGGAATTCTCGGTCTCTTTTTCTTCCCGGCATCATGGCAGAAACCGTGCGACCGCCCAACCCCCGTACCGACAGGACGGCTTGCCGAGGCTGCTCGGCGGCGCCAAGATGAGTGCCCCGCAAGAGGAGTCGGCATGAAGTTCTGCAGCCAATGTGGCAGCCCGGTGGAGCAACGCATCCCCGAGGGCGACAACCGCCAACGGTTCGTCTGCCCGCAATGCACCACCATTCATTACCAGAACCCACGGGTGATCGCCGGCTGCCTGCCGGTGTGGGGCGAACAGGTACTGCTGTGCCGCCGCGCCATCGAGCCGCGCCGCGGCTACTGGACGCTGCCGGCCGGCTTCATGGAGAACGGCGAAACCCTGGCCGAGGCCGCCGCCCGCGAAACCGACGAGGAAGCCTGCGCCCGCGTGCGCGACCTGGCGCTGTACACCCTGTTCGACCTGCCGCATATCAGCCAGCTGTATGTGTTCTTCCGCGCCGAACTGGTTGACCTGGACTTCGCCGCCGGCGAGGAAAGCCTCGAGGTAAAGCTGTTCCATGAGCACGAAATCCCCTGGAACGAGCTAGCCTTCCCCACGGCCGGACGTACTCTGCAGTGTTATTTCGCCGACCGCCGCGAGCAGCTCTACCCGATCCGCAACGAGGGCCTGGCAGCCCTGCGTCCGCGAGGCTGACAGCAGCCCCTGCGCCACACCACCGGAGAACGACCATGGACACCAGCAATCACCACAGCCTGCGTACCCTGTTCGAGCAGCTCGGCCTGCCCTCCAGCCACGAGGAAATCGCCGCATTTATCCGCGACCATCACCTGAACGAGGGCGAGAACATCGCCGCAGCACCGTTCTGGAGCGCCGCCCAGGCCAGCTTCCTCAAGGAAGCCCTGCAGCGGGATGCGGAGTGGGCCATCCAGGTCGATGAACTGGCTGTGTCGCTGGCCAAGTAAGACTCAGCGCGGCAGAGACAGGTCGATAGATAGCAGGCTGGCAGCGGTCTGCGGGTCGTCGGCGTCGGTTACCAGCAGCAGCCGGCCATCCTCGGCCAGGGCAATCCCCTCGACTTTCCAGTGCCCCTGTAGTTCGGCCAGGCGCCTGACCTGGCCATCGGCCTCGACCAGACCGATCACCGTGCCCAGGCAGGCACCATCGCTGTAGCTGTCCGTGGTGTCTTCGGCAGCGGCGCTGAATAACCAGCGCCCATCGGCCAGCGCCGCGCCATCGGTAAAGCCCAGGGCCACGCCGGCCAACTCGCCCAGCGCCACGGCCTGGATTGCCAGCGGCTGCGGCGGCTCAGCCCGCTCGCCCAGCAGCCAGGCCTGTAGTTGCGGCCAGGCATAACGGATCTGCGCATTGCTCGACTGGCCCTGATTACCACGCTGCAGCAGGACGAACTGCTCACCGAGCAGGAACGCCCCCTCGATATTCAGATCGGCGAAGTGCGCGTGCAGCGGTTGGTACAGCGCCGCCAGATCGCACAAGCGCGGCGCACCTTCGACCTGGCCGCCCTCGCCCAGCGCCAGCAGCACCGCCACCTGCCGATTGGCCTTGGAGCCCGAACCCAGCGCCAGCAAGGCGCCGTGGGCAAACCCCGACATCGCGGGGAGCAACGCCAGGGCTTCCAGGTCCGGTTTGAGCGCCTTGCGCTCGGCCTTATCCTGCGGCAGTTCACCGGCGAACAGACGCAGCAGTTGGCCCGGGTCTTCACCCGTGGCGGCGAATATGCCCAGGTGCAACTCATCGTCGGCCACCACGTAGAGCAACCCGCCGACTCGCACCAGGGCACTGGCCGCGCTCAGGTGTGGCCGGCCTTGCGGGTGGCTGCCTGCGGCAAGCAGCAGGTCGCGTAGATGCTGGGGGCGAATCATCGAATGGGCACCGGATCAGGAATGTCGCGCCATGAAAGCATGCCGAAGGCCGTAGCAGACAGTTCGGCGAGCTTTTGCCCGGCAAGCGGGCTACCGGCAATCCCCCGGAGATTGAACATCGGCGGCAGCATTGGCAGACTCTCGCCCCACAACAGCCTGAACCCTCAGGCCAGAGAAATATTGCGGAACACTGTAATGCGCTGGTTGCTCGCCGTCCTTTGTCTTTCCCTCACCACCCTCGCCCCTGCTTCGACCACCCCAACCCTGGGCGGCAAGGCGGTCGACAAGGTGCTGGTGCTCAAATCCGAACACAAGCTGCACCTGATGGCGCGCGGTGAGGTACTCAAGTCCTATCGCATCTCCCTGGGCCAACAACCCAAAGGCGCCAAGCTGCGCGAAGGCGATAGCCGCACCCCGGAAGGCTTCTACTGGATCGACTGGCGCAAGGTCAGCGACCGCTACAACCTGGCCATGCACATCTCCTACCCCAACGCCCGCGATGCCGCCAATGCGCGCAAGAAGGGCGTGCCGCCGGGCGGCATGATCATGATCCACGGCACGCCGCTGGATGACGAATACCCCGAGTGGTACTTCCACACCCTCGACTGGACGGAAGGCTGCATCGCCATGAAGAACGTCGACATGCGCGAGCTGTGGAATGTGGTGAAAGACGGCACATTGATCGAAATACGTCCCTAACAGGACGAAAAAGGCGCCTCCGGGCGCCTTTTTCAATTCTGCAGTGCCCAAAGAGGGCACTAGACTGGCGTAACCCTTGCAACGTATCCAAGCATTCAATTACTGTATGCAAATACAGTGTTTCTTTCCAAACGATACAGGAATGAGGTGATGAATGGCCGTCGAAGTGGTGTACCGCAGCAGTCGCGATCCGGAGCGCCTGTTCATGGATAAAGCCGAAGCCGATCGTTACGACAAGATGCTGGAACTGGCCGAAGCCCTGTCCGAAGCCCTGCACAAGGCGGTGCCTTCGCTGAACGAGGAGCAGGTCGAGGAACTCGGTATCTTCATGGCGAAAAACCGCGACACCTTCGCCAAGGCCTTCAAGAACCAGCCCGACGCCCTCGCCGAACTGGACGCTGCCTCCAGCGAAGAGTGACCCCCAACTTGCCGCGCGCCACACAGCGCGCGGCAAGCCAGCAAAGATTGACCGTCCAGCCAGGAAACGCTAGTTTCGACGGGCCCTGCAAGGCTCTCCACTGCGGACCAATGTCATGACCAGCAACAGCCTCCCCCTCACGCCTGCCACGATCACCGACACCGTCGGCCATCACGCGCGTGCTGCTGCCCGGTCCATCGCCCCACCTGTCTCGCCTCCCCGCGCAGGCCGAGCCGGCTCCCCGCCGCCTCCGCCGTTCGCTCCCGCCGGCTGACTCAGCCCGGAAACCCGCTTTCCCCGACCTCCACGGTCATCTGCGCCCTGCGCAGTCGGTGAAGCCGTTAGCGCTTTCGACAGGTATCCATCATGCAAGTCAATAACAACGCCTGGGGCACGCTTGCCTCGACCACCCTGTTCGTCCTGCTCTGGAGCAGCGGCGCAATCTTTGCGCGGCTGGGCCTGGATCATGCTTCCGCCTTCGCCTTCCTGATCCTGCGTTTCGCCCTGGCGCTGCTGGTGCTGGCCCTGATCGGTTGCTGGAGCCGAAGCTGGCTGCCCGCCCCGGGCCAGCGCCTGCGTACCGCGGGTACCGGCCTGCTGCTGATTGGCGGGTATTCGCTGGGCTACCTGCTGGCGCTGGACCACGGCATCACGCCCGGCGTCCTGGCCACCGTGCTGGGCGTGCAGCCGATCCTCACCCTGATGCTGCTGGAGCGGCGCGCCTCGCTACCGCGCCTGCTCGGCCTCGGGCTGGCCCTGCTCGGACTGGTGCTGGTGGTGTGGCAGAGCATCGCCCTAGCGCGGGTGTCAGTGGCCGGTGCCGGCTATGCGCTGCTGGCACTGGGCAGCATGACCCTCGGCGCCATCCTGCAGAAGGGCTCGCAGCAAACGCCGATGCAGACCCTGCCGCTGCAGTACCTGGTCAGCCTGCTGCTGTTCGCACTGTTCCTGCCATTCAAGCCCTTCAGTGTCGAATGGTCGCTGGAGTTCCTGGTCCCGCTGCTGTGGCTGGGCCTGGTGATTTCGGTAGTGGCGCAGTTGCTGCTGTACCGACTGATCCGCGCCGGCAATCTGGTCAACGTCACCAGCCTGTTCTACCTGGTGCCGGGTGTGACGGCGGCGATGGACTACCTGTTCCTCGGCAACCGCATGCCCATGCTCAGCCTGGTCGGCATGGGCGCGATCCTGCTTGGCCTGGCGCTGGTGTTTCGTCAGACGCGCTGAAGGCAACGGGTGGAAAATGCTGCGCAGTTTTCCACCCTACAGGGCCTGACACGTCGACGTAGGGTGGATAACGCTCTGCTTATCCACCAGCGACCTCCACCCGAGCACTGAAGCAAAACGCCCACGGCATCGCTGCCGTGGGCGTTTCTCGAACCTGGAAAATTTAACGTCGCTCCCGCGAAGTCGGGAGCCCAGGCGCGACAGACTCTCTGGTTTCCCGCCTACGCGGGAATGACGGTGTTTAAAGGCTCAGTCCTGTGGCTCCTCCAGTGCCGCCACCAGCGCCTTGAGGAAGCGCGCCGCCTCGCCGCCCGTGGCCGCGCGATGATCGAAGGTCAGCGACAGCGGCAGGATCGCGTGCACCGCCGGCTTGCCCTCCCAGGCCACCACCTCGTCACGAATGCCGCCGGCACCGATGATCGCCACCTGTGGCGGTACCACGATGGGGTTGGCGTAACGACCGAACAGGGTGCCGAAGTTGGACAGGGTGATGGTCGCGCCCATCATTTCCTGCGGCGGGATCGAGCGCGCTTTGACGTCCGCACGCAGGCGCGCCATGCCCTCCTTGAGGTCCGCCGCATCACGCTCGCCGACATTGCGCAGCACCGGTACGAACAGGCCGTCCGGGGTATCCACGGCAATGCCCAGGTCGAGCTTGTCGTGCTGGCGGATCGACAAGCCCTTGCCGTCGAACCAGCTATTGAGCACCGGTTCCACCGTGCAAGCGTGGGCGATGGCCTTGGCCAGGCGGATCAGCGGGTCGCGCGCGCTGCCCCAGCGGTGCAGGTCAGCGTCACCGTAGATGGTCACCGGCACCACTTCGGCATGGGATTTGGCCATGTTGATCGCCATGCTGCGGCGTACCCCGCGCAGGCGCTCACCGCCGAACTTGTCGCGCGCGGTCTGCGCCGCCGCTTCCACATCGGCACTGGTGACCAGGCCATCGGCGCCGCTGCCGCTCAGGCCGGCCAGCTCGACGCCGAGCTTGCGTGCCAATTGGCGCACCGCCGGCGTGGCGCGCGGCGCCAGGTGTTCGCGGGTCGAGGGGGCGGCACCGACGAAGAAGCTGTCCTCCTGCTTGGCATAGCCACCCTCCAGGCGCCCAACCACGGTGCCGGCGTCCTCCTCGCCCTCGTAGGCCAGCAGCGGCTCGCCGACATGCAGGATGTCGCCCTCGCCGCCAAAGGTCTTGCTCACCACGCCGTCATAGGGCGCCGGGATATCGACGATGGCCTTGGCGGTTTCCACCGAAACCAGCAGCTGGTCGGCCTTCACCGTATCGCCGGCCTTGACGTGCCATTCGACGATCTCGGCTTCCTGCAGGCCTTCGCCCAGGTCGGGCAATTTGAAGTATTTCATTGTTGTTCTCCTTTTCTCCGCTCTCTCCATGGAGGGGGGAGATGGCAAAGCCTGTACGCGGCCTCCGCCCTCACCCCAACCCTCTCCCGGAGGGAGAGGGAGTTGTTATGCGTAGTTGAGGGTGCTGTCGCAGGCCGCGAGGATGTCCTCGACGCCGGGGATGTACAGCTGCTCCAGGCGGTACAGCGGCGGCGGGATATCCGGCGCGGCGACCCGCTGGATCGGCGCCTGCAAATCCAGCAGCGCCCGCTCGTACAAACTGGCGGCGATCTCCGCACCCACCCCGCAGGACTTCGGCGCCTCGTGCACGATCACGCAGCGCCCGGTCTTGCGCACCGAGGCCTCGAGGGTGTCGAGGTCCAGCGGCTTGATGCAGGCGACGTCGATCACCTCGGCAGACACGCCCTGCTCGGCCAGACGGTCGGCGGCCTGCAGGGTTTCCTGCACGCTGGCGCCCCAACTGATCAGGGTGATGTCGCTGCCCTCGCGCAGGGTGAAGCAACTGTCCAGCGGCAGGCGCTTGCCGTCGTCGACCAGCGGTTGCGGGTTCATCCGATAGAGCCGGGTCGGTTCGAGGAAGATCACCGGATCGGGATCGTCGATGGCCGCCAGCAGCAGGCCATAGGCGCGTGCCGGCGAGGACGGGATGACCACGCGCAGCCCCGGCACATGGGCGAACAGTGCCTCGGTGCTTTCGCTGTGGTGCTCCGGCGCACGGATACCGGCGCCCATCGGGCTGCGCAGCACCATCGGGCAGCTCAGGCGCCCGCGGGTGCGATTGCGCAGGCGGCTGGCGTGGGTCACCAGGTGCTCCATGGCGGCAAAGATGAAGCCGAGGAACTGGATCTCCATCACCGGTTTCAGGCCTTGCGCAGCCATGCCCACCGACAGCCCGGCAATCATGGTTTCGGCCAGTGGCGTGTCGATCACCCGCTTGAAGCCGAAGGCATCGCGCAGCCCGGCAGTGGCGCGGAACACCCCGCCGTTGACGCCGACGTCCTCGCCGAGCACCACCACGTTGTCGTCCTCCTGCATCGCCCGGTGCAGGGCCAGGTTGACCGCATCGAGCAGGGCATACTTCTTCATCTCACTCATGATGCAGCCCTCCTGCGCGACGCGCCGCCCGCTCCAGCAGCATCTCGCGCTGCTCGGCCAGGGCCGCCGGCCACTGTGCATAGACGTGGTCGATCACCGAGGTCACCGGCTGGGTGCCGGCGCTCTCGAAGGCATCCACCGCCTGCTGCACCAGCGCCTGGCATTCGCTGACCAGGGCCTGCTCGCGGCCCTCGTCCCACACGCCCTGGCTGGCCAGGTAGGTTTGCAGCCGTTTGATCGGTTCTTCCTCCCAGGCCTTTTTCACCTCCTCGGCGCTGCGGTAGCGGGTGGCGTCGTCGGCAGTGGTGTGGTCACCCAGGCGGTAGCTGAGGCATTCCAGCAGCACCGGGCCCTTGCCCTGGCGCGCCCGTTCGAGGGCGATCTGCATGCGGTCGTAGACGGCAAGGATGTCGTTGCCGTCCACCTGTTCGCCCTGGAAGCCGGCGCCGATGGCCTTCTGCGCCAGGCTCGGCGCGCCACTCTGGATGCGCCGCGGGGTGGAGATGGCCCACTGGTTGTTGTTGATCACGAAGACCACCGGCAGTTGCCAGGCACCGGCCACGTTAAGCGCTTCGAGGAAGTCGCCCTTGCTGGTGGCGCCGTCGCCGCAGGTGGTCACGGCGACCCGGTGTTCGCCACGGATCTTGAACGCCGTGGCCACGCCACAGGCATGCAGCGACTGGGTGGCGATCGGCACGCACAGCGGGAAGTCCTGCTGCACCGCCGGGTCGACGTAGACGCTGCCGCGCTCGTCGCCGCCCCAGTAGAGGAGGATTTCCTCCATCTTCACGCCGCGCATCAGCTGCACGCCGGTGTCGCGGTAGTACGGCACCAGCACGTCTTCGCGCGCCATCAGGCTGCCGATGGCGACGCCAATGGCTTCCTGGCCGAGGGTGGGTGCGTAGGTGCCGATGCGACCGGTGCGTTGCAGGGCCACCGCCTTGAGGTCGAACAGGCGGGTGAGGACCATTTGCCGGTACAGGCGGGTGAGCAGGTTGAAGTCGTCGGCCCAGGCTGGGAGCTCGCCGGTGAGGCGGCCGTCGGGCGCTAGATAGCGGGTATACGCAAGGTCGATCTTGTTAGAGGTCATAGCACGCTTTCCTATCAACACACCGGATAGGTGTGAGGGGTGTACCCCGCTGCTTGTGGCGGCGGGACTGTGTCGACCCAGGGCGAAGTTCGCACTCGGTCTGCCGGCAGCGCCGCCCCGGGTAGGGGCTTAGCTGCCGTAAAGCAGGCGTTCGGCCAGCGCATCGGCGACGCGCGCCGGTGAACGTTTGTCAGCCTGCGCGTGGCCATAGATTTCGGTCAAGCGTAATCCGATCTTCGACAGGTGCGCAGTGATCGCGGCGAGAGATTGCTCACGGTGCTTGAGCGCGACGTAGATCAGCCCGCCAGAATTGATCACATAGTCGGGTGCGTAGAGGATGCCGCGCGACTCCAGCTCGTCGGCGATTTCGTTGCTGGCCAGCTGGTTGTTGGCCGCCCCCGCCACGGCCGCGCAGTGCAGCTCGCCGACGGTATGGCTGTTGAGCACACCGCCCAGGCCGCACGGCGCGAGGATGTCGCAGGGGGTGCCGAGCAGGTCTTCGCTGCTGACCGGGTGCGCCCCCAGCTCCTCCGCCGCCAGTTGCACGCGGCCGGGATCGAGGTCGCTGACATACAACTCCACCCCGGAGGCGGCCAACTGCTCGGCCAGGGCATAGCCGACGTTGCCCAGGCCCTGTATGGCCACGCGCAGGCCCTGCAGATCGTCGCTGCCAAGCCGCGCCAGGGCGGTGGCGCGAATACCGGCGAACACGCCCATGGCTGTGTGCGGCGAGGGGTCGCCAGCGGTCGTGGTGCTGGTGACGTGCTGGGTGAACTGGGCGATGCAGTCCATGTCGGCGCTGGAGGTGCCGCTGTCCACCGCAGTGATGTAGCCGCCCTTGAGCGTCTCGATCATGCGGCCAAAGGCTTCGAACAGCGCGCCACGGTTGTCGACATGCGCCGGGCGGATGATCACCGCCTTGCCCCCGCCCTGCTCCAGGCCGGCCAGCGCCGCCTTGTAGCTCATACCCTGGGCCAGGCGGATGGCGTCGCGCACGGCGCTGTCGGTATCGGGGTAGGCGAGATAGCGGCACCCTCCCAGGGCCGGGCCGAGGCGGGTGTTGTGGATGGCGATAATGGCCTTGAGGCCGGTGACGGGGTCTTGCGCCAGGTGCAGGGCTTCGAGCCGGGCGCTTTCCATCATGGTGAACATGCGGACTTCCTCGCTGGCTTTAAGGGCCAGTATAGGTCGCCCGCCGGGTCAGGCTGGGTTGACTGGGTATAAGGCTGGACGGGCTGATAACCGCAGTTGGCGATGCCCCCGTAGCCCGGACTTCAGTCCGGGAGAAACAAATGAGCGCCTCCCGGACTGAAGTCCGGGCTACCTTGCTGGAATAAGCCCGGCGCGGCCTATCGCCCCTGTACTTTCCACCAGTTGCAGAACTCCTCCAGCGCGGTCCACACACTCACCTGCGGGTCGTAGTCCAGGTACTGCCGCGCGCGGCTGATATCCAGGGAGAAGTCGCGCGCCATCACCGCCACGCCAAGACGAAACAAACCTGGCTCCGGACGCCCCGGCAGCAGCTTGCAGATCGTCTCGTTGAGCACCGCGGCCGAGTAGGCCACGCCGTAGGGCATGTGTTTGGTCACCGGCGCCAGGTCGAACTGGCGCAAGACGAAGTTGACCGCATCCCACAGCGGCACCGGCGTGCCATTGCTGATGTTGTACACCTTGCCCAGCGCCGGCCCGGCGGCCAGCAGGCTGCTGAACAGGGCGTCGTTGAGGTTCTGCATGCTGGTGAAGTCGACCTTGTTCAGGCCATTGCCGATCATCATCAGGCGGCCCTTGCGGTGCATCTCGATCAGCCGCGGGAAGATGCTGGTGTCGCCAGCGCCGGTGACGAAGCGCGGACGCAGGGCAATCACTTCCAGGCCGAACTCCTGCGCTTCCATGACCTTCTGTTCGGCGATGAACTTGGTCGCGCCGTAGTGATCGACGAACTTCTTCGGCACCTGTTCTTCGCGCAGGCCGATATGCGACTGGCCATCGAAGTACACCGAGGGTGACGACAGGTGCACCAGGCGCCGCACCTTCTGCCCCAGGCAGCCTTCGATGACGTTCTGGGTCAGCGTGACGTTGCCCAGGTGGAAATGCTCGCGGGTGCCCCAGGAACCCACCGAGCCGGCGCAGTGCACCACCATCTCGACATCGCGGCACAGCTTGTGCACCAGATCGGTGTCGCTCAGGTCGCCCTGGACGAATTCCGCACCACGTTTGGTCAGGTGCTCGACCGCTTCCGGGCGGCGCCCATTGATGCGGACCGCCAGGCCCTGCTCCAGCGCGAAGCGGGCAAAGCGCCCGCCAATGAATCCGCTCGCACCCGTTACCAGAATCTTCATTCGTCAGCCCCCTGGGGTCTTGTTGTGCCTGCGACTCTAGCAGCCGCCAAGGCTTCTGACTGTTGCTCCTGCGGCCAGAATGGCGGCCTTGCAGCCGCCTGCTCGTTTTTTTTGACAGTTGTTAATAAATTTGCACGGTTCTTGCAAAATATTTGACGTTTACCCCCATTTGTCACCCATCTACCCGCGGAGTCGTTGGACATGCCGTTGCGCGCCAAGCTTGCGATCAGTTTTCTACTGATCGGTCTAATTCCTGTGTTGGCGATGGCCTTCACGGTCTATCGCCAGGCCAGTCATGCCCTTCAGGAGCAGACCTTGAATGCCCTGGAGGCCGTAGCGAATATCAAACAGCGCCAGTTGCAAGATAACTGGCAATCACGCCACAACCAGCTCGCCACTCTGGCCAGCAACCTCGGCACCAGCTACGCAGGGCTGGACTCCACGGCGCTGGTCAGCACCAGCAACTACGACCGGCCGATCTTCGAGAACTTCATCAAGACCTTCGGCTACCGCGACCTCAAGCTGGTCGACCGCGACGGCAAGGTGCTGTTCAGCGTGCTGCGCGGCCCCGACTACCAGCAGAACCTCGGCGACCCCGCCTGGCGCGACACCCCGCTGGGCCGCCTGGCACGCAGCGGCCTGGACAGCCAGCAAGCGCAGATCAGCGACCTGACGCCCAACGGCGCCGAGCAGATCCCCAGCCAGTTGCTCGCCGCGCCGGTGATGAGCGATGGCGAACTGCAGTTGCTGCTGGTGCTGGAGCTGCCGCTGGATGCGCTCAACGACGTGATGCAGACCCGCCAGGGGCTCGGTGAGGCGGGCGAGACCTACCTGGTGGGTGCCGACAGCCGCCTGCGTTCGGACTCGGTGCGCTTCCCCGATCACCAGGTCCAGCGCGCCGACCAACTGGCCGCCGCCCTGCCGGGCAAGGCCATCGAGCAGGCCCTGGCCGGGCAGCACGGGCGCCTGGTGGAAGCCGGGCTGGACGGCCAGGCGGTGCTCAAGGCCTTCGTCCCCCTGGATCTGGACGGCATGCGCTGGGCCCTGGTCGCCGAGATGGACCAGGACCAGGCCTTCGCCCCGGTGCGCAAGCTGATGTGGCAAGTGCTGCTACTCGCCGCGCTGACCATGCTCGGCGTGGCCATCGCCACCTGGCTGATCAGCCGCAGCGTGATGCGCCCGCTGGGCGGCGAACCGAGCAACATGGCCGCCCTCGCCCGCCGCCTGGCCGCCGGCGAACTGCGCCTGAGTGGCGACAGCGCCGAGCACAGCGGCCTGATGCAAGCCCTGCACGAAATGGCCAACGCCTGGCGTGAAGTGGTCGAGCGCCTGCGCCAGGCCAGCCAGGCGGTGGGTGACGCCAGTGGCGATATCCTCGGCGCCGCCGGGCAGACCAGCAACCGCCTCGACCAGCAGCAGGAGTCACTGGAAATGGTGGTCAGCGCGGTCGACCAGATGTCCGCCACCGTGCAGGAAATCGCCGCCAACGCCAGCCAGAGCGCCGACGGCAGCGCCGCCGCGCGCCAGGCCTTCGCCACCATGCAGGGCACCCTGCAACAGATGATCGGCCGCCAGGACCAGTTGCTCGCCGGCCTGCGCAATTCCGATCAGGTGGTGCAGGCGCTGGCCAACGACAGCCAGCAGATCAGCTCGGTACTCGGGGTGATTCGCGCCATCGCCGAGCAGACGAACCTGCTGGCCCTGAATGCCGCCATCGAGGCAGCGCGTGCCGGCGAGGCCGGGCGCGGCTTTGCCGTGGTCGCCGACGAGGTACGCAACCTGGCGCTGCGCACGCGCACCGCTACCGAGGAAATCGTCACCATCGTCGGCGCCCTCGGCGCGTCCTCGGATCAGGCCCAGGCCAGCATGCAGGGCGCTACCGAACAAGCCCGCGCGCTGGAAGACGAAACCCAGGCGGTGCTCGGCTCGCTGAGCCACCTCGACGACTCGCTGCAAGGCGTGCATGCCCTGGCCTTCCAGATTGCCGCGGCGGCCGAGGAGCAAGCGGCCACCACCCATGAGGTCAACCAGCACATGCACCGCCTCAGCGACATGACCGGCGAGAACCGCCAGACCGCCGCGCACACCCGCGACTGCGGCGAACACCTGCGCCGGGTAGCCGGCAGCCAGGAACAACTGGTGGCGCAGTTCCAGCTCTGACTGGAGCCGGCCAGGTCGACTGTAGGAGCCAGCTTGCTGGCGATCCGCTGACTGTCTGATCGCCAGCAAGCTGGCTCCTACACAAAAGCAGCAGTGCGTAGCCCGGACTTTAGTCCGGGCTACCTCTCACGCCGCAGTTCCAGCTCTAAGCCTCGCAATGTAGGGCGGGTGCAACCCGCGTGGGCTCAACTCGCGGGTTGCACCCGCCCTACGTCTTGACCAGCCACTCGCCCACGCCGCGTTCCAGGTGGCGGGTGAGGCTGGCAAGCAGCTCGCCGCCGCTGCGCCAGTGATGCCAGTACAGCGGCACGTCCTGCGGCCGCCCGGGCAGGATCTCGACCAACAGGCCGCTGGCCAGCTCGCGTTGCACCTGCTGCTCCGGCACCAGGCCCCAGCCGAAGCCTGCACTGGCCAGGCGCACGAAGCCTTCCGAAGACGGGCACAGGTGATAGGCGAAGCCACCGCTCACGCCCATCGCTGCCAGGTAGCGATGCTGCAGGTAATCGTCCGGACCGAAGACGATGCACGGCGCCCGCGCCAGCGTCTGCGCCGTGACCCCGGCGGCGAAATGCCGGGCCATGTACGCCGGACTGGCCAGCGCCCGGTAGCGCATGGCACCCAGCAGCACGGAGCGGGCGCCGGCCACCGGGCGCTCGGCGGCGCACACGCAGCCGGCCACTTCACCAGCACGCATGCGCTTGAGGCCGACATCCTGGTCTTCCACCACAAGATCCAGCAGCAGCCCGTGCTCGCTACAGAAGTCGCCCATCAGCGGCGCCCACCAGGTCGCCAGGCTGTCGGCGTTGAGGGCGATGCGCAGGCGCTCCACCGGCGCGCCCTCGTCCAGCGCCGGCACCGCGCCCTGCAGGTCGCGCTCGAGCAGGCGCACCTGCTGCACATGGTTGAGCAAGCGCCGACCGATTTCCGTTGGCGCCGGCGGCGTACCGCGCACCAGCACCGGCTGGCCGACCCGCGCCTCGAGCAACTTGATCCGCTGCGACACCGCCGACTGCGACAACCCCAGCATCTGCGCCGCACGCTCGAAACCGGCCTGCTCCACCACGGCCGCCAGGGCGGCGAGCAGTTTGTAATCGAACATAAGATTTCCTAATGGGAGATCAGCATGATTTGTTTTTCTTATAAACCCTGCACCCCCAGACTGGCCAGCATCATCACCGAACCAAGGATCACCCCATGACCGGCGAAACCTCCCTGAGCAAGCTGCTCGCCAGCCTGTCGCCCCAGCTCAATCCAGGCGAGTTCGTGTTCTGCAGCGTCCGTGACCCGGCCATTGCGCAAGGCACGGAGGTGATCGGCAGCTTCCGCGAAGCCGAAGGCACCACCCTGATCCTCGCCCGTCACGAGGCTGAACGCCTGGGCCTGAACTTCGACTACGTGGCCGCGTGGATCACCCTAGAAGTGCATTCCTCGCTGGCCGCCGTCGGCCTCACCGCCGCCTTCGCCAACGCGCTGGCCAAGCAATCGATCAGCTGCAACGTGATCGCCGGCTATTACCACGACCATCTGTTCGTCGCTCAAGCCGATGCCGAGCGCGCCATGGCGGCCTTGCGCAGCCTGGCCAAAGGGGAGGCCTGAGCCATGTGGCAGAGCTATCTGAACGGCCTGCTGGTGGCCGCCGGGCTGATCATCGCCATCGGGGCGCAAAACGTCTTCGTCCTGGCGCAGAGCCTGCGCCGCGAACACCACCTGCCGGTGGCCGCGCTGTGCGTGCTGTGCGATGCGCTGCTGGTCTGCGCGGGCGTCTTCGGCCTGGCCACGCTGCTGGCACAAAGCCCGCTGCTGCTCAACATCGCCCGCTGGGGCGGCGCGGTCTTCCTGCTCTGGTATGGCGCCAAGGCCCTGCGCCGCGCATTGAGCCCGCAGGCGCTGGAGCAGGACCAGCAAAGCGGCCCGCGCTCACGCCGCGCCGTGCTCATGGCGGCGCTGGCGGTAACCCTGCTCAACCCCCATGTGTACCTGGACACCGTGCTGCTGATCGGCTCGCTCGGCGCCCAGCAGCCGGTGCCCGGCGCCTATGCCCTGGGCGCCGCCAGCGCCTCGATGATCTGGTTCTTCACCCTGGCCCTGGGCGCTGCGTGGATGGCGCCCTGGCTGGCACGACCGGCCACCTGGCGCGTACTCGACCTCTCTGTAGCGGCGATGATGTTCGCCGTGGCCTGGCAGCTCCTCGCTCACGCACCACAGGTGTGATCGCGGCGACGAGGGCGCTATCCTGCAGCCCTCGACCGCCAGCCAGGGAGCCGCGTGTGGATACGACCGTCTTTGCCGTGGTGATGGCCGCCGCGCTGCTGCATGCCGGCTGGAACGCCCTGCTGAAGATCGGTCTCGATCGCTACCTCACCGCCTCGCTGATCCAGATCGGCGCGGGCCTGGTGGCCGCGCTGGTCCTGCCCTTCGTCAGCCTGCCGGTCGCCGGCGCCTGGCCCTGGATCGCCCTCTCCGCCCTGCTGCACATTGGCTACAACCTGTTCCTCTCACGTGCCTACCAGCATGGCGACCTGGGCCAGGTCTACCCGCTGTCGCGCGGCAGCTCACCGCTGATCGTCGCCGTGCTGGCACTGCTGGCTGGCGACGCCCTGAACCTGGGGCAGTGGCCGGGTCTGCTGGTGCTGGTCGCCGGCATCTGGCTGATGGCCTGGCGCGGTGGCCACGCCCACGCCCCACTCAACCAGCGCCTGCTTGGCAATGCCCTGGCCACCGCCGCCTGCATTGCCGGCTACACCCTGGCCGACGCCCTCGGCGCACGCACCAATCAGGATCCCGTGAGTTATGCGCTGTGGCTGTTCACGGTCAATGGCGTGGTGGCGGCTCTGGTCATCACCGTGCGCCGCGGGCCAGGCATTTTCCTGCGCCTGGGCCCGCACTGGCGCGGCGGCCTGGCCGGCGGCGCCATGTCAATGCTGGCTTACAGCCTGGTGATCTGGGCGATGACCCAGGCGCCTATTGCCCTGGTCTCGGCCCTGCGCGAGAGCAGCGTGGTGTTCGCCCTGCTGATCGGCTATCTGTTCCTCCACGAGCCCCTGCCGCGCCCACGTCTACTGGCCTGCGGCGTGATCGTCGCCGGCGTGGCGCTGATGAAGCTGGCCTGATTCAAGTCGAACCTCCAACGCTGCCGCCAGTCCCAACCCATGAGCCAGCGAAGCCCCCTGGAATCGGCTTTCCCACACAGTTGCTGCGTGGTTATGGGCTGGCTCGGATGCTATGATCCGGGGCTCGCGGCACATTAAAGAGTACAAACTCGTCGCCGCCCGCTTTCCGGCCGCCCCGTGAACGGCCTCGCGCTAGTCGCACATATCCTGACCTGATGAAGGAGATAGACCATGGCTTTCGAATTGCCGCCGCTGCCGTACGAGAAAAACGCCCTCGAGCCGCACCTGTCCGCCGAGACCCTGGAATTCCACCACGGCAAGCACCACAACACCTACGTGGTGAACCTGAACAACCTGGTGCCCGGCACCGAGTTCGAAGGCAAGAGCCTCGAAGACATCATCAAGACTTCCTCCGGTGGCGTGTTCAACAACGCCGCGCAGATCTGGAACCACACCTTCTACTGGAACTGCCTGAGCCCGAACGGCGGCGGCCAACCGACTGGTGCCCTGGCTGACGCGATCAACGCCACCTTCGGTTCCTTCGACAAATTCAAGGAAGAGTTCAGCAAGACTTCCATCGGCACCTTCGGCTCCGGCTGGGGCTGGCTGGTGAAAAAGGCTGACGGTTCCCTGGCCCTGGCCAGCACCATCGGCGCCGGTTGCCCGCTGACCAGCGGCGACACCCCGCTGCTGACCTGCGACGTGTGGGAACACGCCTACTACATCGACTACCGCAACCTGCGCCCGAAGTACGTCGAGGCGTTCTGGAACCTGGTCAACTGGGACTTCGTGGCGAAGAACTTCGCCGCCTAAGTCGCAACCAGCGTCCACAAAAAACCCGGCTTTGCCGGTTTTTTTGCTTTCTGCGTTGTACTTCAGAACCTGTTTCGGAGTTTTTGAGCTAGAGCCAGGCAAGGCGCAACGACCAGCGGGAGTAACAGCCGCAGCTGGCCCGAAGGGTGAGCATCAGCGAATCAATTGGGCGAGGACGCGGAGTTTACGAGGTGTAAATGAGCAGTCCGAGCCCAATTTCAACACAGCATGGCCGACGATCAAGAAGTCCGAGACAGGTTCTCAGAGCAACTTCTGTGGCGACAACGGCAGGTGCATCAGGTCGACCTTCTGCACCGCGCGGGTCAGCACCTGATCCGCCAGCACCGGGCCGAGAAATTCGCACAGCCCTATATAAAGCAGGTTGAGCAGCACCCGCAGGTGCTCCAGGGTCAGCGCGGTCAGCCCCAGCGAGCCGCCTTGCTCCAGCCAGCCGCGCAGACGCAGGCGCAACTCGGTATCGACCTGCATACCGGTCAGGTTGCCGGCGGCGAAGCGGCGCAAACGCGGCACCAGCTCCGGGTCGAGCAAGCTGAACAGGGTCTGGCTCAAGGTATCGAAGGTCTGCCGCGCCAGCGCATCGGGCCCCGACACCTCTTCCGCCGCCTGCCCCTCACCCCGCCGCCAGGCCTGCAGGCGCGGAGCAGGGTCCGGCAGCAGTTCAGTGGCCGGGCCGGTCAGCGCGCCGACCAGCTCGCGGTACAGGCGCGCGCGCTCCAGCTTGCGCCCGCTGCGCTGCACCACTTCGGCGAGAAACTCGTTGAGCGCGAACGGCGGCTTGTCGGAATACTTGGCCTCCCATAGCGACAGCAGCGGCATGATCTCGTCTTCCGGAAAGTGCCCGGCCAGACCGGTATAGATCGCACGGCGACGGGTGGTCAGACTCATCTCAGGCCCTCCGCGTCAGTTCGGCGCCATCGAAGGTCACCGCTTGATTGAACTCCGGATAGCCCACTTCGGCATGCTCGGCGAAATCCAGGCCGCGCTGTTCATCCTGGGTCGAGGTGCGCAGGCCGATGGTCTTGGCGACGATGAAGTACATCGCCAGGGCCATCGGAAAGGCCCACAGGAAGGCCACACCGGAACCGATCAGCTGCACGCTGACCCGCGCCCAGCTGAACAGATCCCCAGTGAAAAACAGGCCGGCGGCCAGCGTGCCCCAGATGCCGCAGAAGCCATGCACCGGCACCGCGCCGACCACATCGTCCAGGCCCAGGCTATCGAGCAGGCGCATGCCGAACACCACCACGAAACCGGCAATGAGCCCGGTGAGAATGGCGTAGCCCGGCAGCATGGTGGCGCAGCCGGCGGTGATGCTCACCAGCCCGCCCAGCGAGCCATTGATGGTGGTGGTCAGCAGCAACGGGCTGGAGGTACTGCGCAGCGCCAGCATCGCGCCGATTGCGCCGGCCGCCGCGGCGAGGTGGGTGTTCAGGGCGATCAAACCGAGGCTGTGGTTCATCGCCAGGGTGCTGCCGGCGTTGAAGCCGAACCAGCCGAGCCAGAGCACGAAGCCGCCGAGGGTGACCAGGCTCAGGTTGTGCCCGGGAATCGCCCGCGGCGTGCCATCTGCGGCAAAACGCCCGAGCCGCGGCCCCAGTACCAGGATGCCGGCCAGCGCGCACCAGGCGCCGACGCTGTGAACCACGGTGGAGCCGGCAAAATCGATGAAGCCCATCTTCGCCAGCCAGCCCTGCCCACCATAAGCGCCACTCCACACCCAGCTACCAAACACCGGATAGATGAAGCCGCTGATCACCACCGCCCCCACCAGGTAACCGGCGTAACGGGTGCGTTCGGCCATCGCGCCGCTGGCAATGGTCGCGGCGGTGGCGGCGAACATCATCTGGAACAGCAGGAAGGTGAAGTCCCAGGGCTCGCCCTCGTGCGGGGCGAAATGGCTCATGCCGTACCAGCCGGTGGTGTTGGCGCCAAACATCAGGCCAAAGCCCACCAGCCAGAAGACGATGCCGCCCACGCAGCCGTCCATGTAGTTCTTCATCATCACGTTGACCGCGTTCTTGGCCCGTGACATGCCGCTCTCCAGCAGGGCGAAGCCGGCCTGCATGAAGAACACCAGCGCACTGGCCAGAACCACCCAGGCCGTATTGCTGGCCAGATCATCGGCCGCATGGGCCGGTGTAGCGAAGAACAGTGCAGACAACGACAGCAGGTACATCTTCATGGCGAATCCCCCCGAGGCGTGACAGCCAGGCATTCGCAACTCTTGTGCCAGCGCCACACGCGCCTGCTAGGCAATATTCCGTTACATTGCGCACCAATTACGCGCGTGCCAGCTGTTTCAACGATGAAACACGCGCCAAGTCAGGCCAGGGCAAAAAAACCGGCTTATGACGTAATGGCCCTTTGACGGCTCACCTGCATTTGCCAATACTCACAACGGTCAGAAGCCTCCGGCGGCGAACAAGGAATCCCGATTTGAAGCTGGAATTGAAAAACAGCCTGTCGCTCAAGCTGCTTCGTGTTGTCCTGTTGTCGGCCCTCGTGGTCGGCGTGGTGCTGAGCTGCGGACAGATCGTTTTCGACGTGTACAAGACACGCCAGGCCGTCGCCAACGACGCCCAGCGCATTCTCGGCATGTTCCGCGACCCCTCGACCCAGGCGGTTTACAGCCTCGACCGCGAGATGGGCATGCAGGTCATCGAAGGCCTGTTCCAGCATGAAGCCGTGCGCCATGCCTCCATCGGCCACCCCAACGAGCCGATGCTTGCCGAGCGCTCGCGCGAACTGAACCCCTCCCCGACCCGCTGGATCACCGACCCGATTCTCGGCAAGGAGCAGGCCTTCACCACCCAGTTGGTCGGCAAAGGCCCCTACAGCGAATACTACGGCGACCTCAGCATCACCCTGGACACCGCCACCTACGGCGAGAATTTCATCACCACCTCGGTGATCATCTTCATCTCCGGCGTGCTGCGCGCCCTGGCCATGGGCCTGGTGCTGTACCTGGTCTACCACTGGCTGCTGACCAAGCCGCTGTCGAAGATCATCGAGCACCTGACCAACATCAATCCGGACCGCCCCAGCGAGCACAAGCTGCCGATGCTGCGCGGCAACGAGAAGAACGAGCTGGGACTGTGGATCAACACCGCCAACCAGCTGCTGGCCTCCATCGAGCGCAATACGCATTTGCGCCGGGAGGCGGAAAACAGCCTGCTACGCATGTCGCAATACGACTTCCTCACCGGCCTGCCCAACCGCCAGCAACTGCAGCAGCAGCTCGACCAGATCCTCGGTGACGCCGGGCGCCTGCAACGCCGTGTCGCAGTACTGTGCGTGGGCCTGGATGACTTCAAGGGCATCAACGAACAGTTCAGCTACCAGACCGGCGACCAGTTGCTGCTGGCGCTGTCCGACCGCCTGCGCAGCCACAGCGGCCGCCTCGGCGCCCTGGCACGCCTCGGGGGCGATCAGTTCGCCCTGGTCCAGGCCGATATCGAACAGCCCTACGAAGCCGCCGAACTGGCGCAGAACATCCTCGACGACCTGGAAGCGCCGTTCGCCCTGGAACAACAGGAAGTTCGCCTACGCGCCACCATCGGCATCACCCTGTTCCCGGAAGACGGCGACAGCACCGAGAAGCTGCTGCAAAAAGCCGAACAGACCATGACCCTGGCCAAGAGCCGTTCGCGCAACCGCTACCAGTTCTACATCGCCAGCGTCGACAGCGAGATGCGCCGTCGCCGCGAGCTGGAGAAAGACCTGCGCGAAGCCCTCACCCGTGGCGAGCTGCACCTGGTCTACCAACCGCAGATCGACTACCGCGACCACCGCGTAGTGGGCGTCGAAGCGCTGCTGCGCTGGCAGCATCCGCAACATGGCTTCGTCCCGCCAGACCTGTTCATCCCGCTGGCCGAACAGAACGGCACCATCATCGCCATCGGCGAATGGGTGCTCGACCAGTCCTGTCGCCAGCTGCGCGAATGGCACGACCAGGGCTTCAGCGACCTGCGCATGGCCGTCAACCTGTCCACCGTGCAGCTGCACCACGCCGAGCTGCCGCGCATGGTCAACAACCTGCTGCAGGTCTACCGCCTGCCGGCGCGCAGCCTGGAACTGGAAGTCACCGAAACCGGCCTGATGGAAGACATCACCACCGCCGCCCAGCACTTGCTCAGCCTGCGCCGCGCCGGCGCGCTGATCGCCATCGACGACTTCGGTACCGGCTACTCCTCGCTGAGCTACCTGAAGAGCCTGCCGCTGGACAAGATCAAGATCGACCGCAGCTTCGTTCAGGACGTACTGGAAGACGAAGACGACGCCACCATCGTGCGTGCCATCATCCAGCTGGCCAAGAGCCTGGGGATGCAGGTTATCGCCGAGGGCGTAGAAACCCTCGAGCAGGAGTCGTACATCATTGCCCAGGGCTGCCACGAGGGTCAGGGCTACCTGTACAGCAAGCCGATCCCGGCACGCGAAGTGACCCTGTACCTGAAACAGGCGCGCCGCCTGACCAGCGCCGGCAACCCCGCGACGCTCTGAGCCAACGCCACACCGACAATGCCCGCCCCGCGCGGGCATTGTTGTTTTTGCAGCGAACTACACGCGCCCTCCTCCACCGACATAGCGCCAGGACAATCAGTACATCGGCGCAATGGCGGGTAAACAGAACGTTATCCGCCCTACAAAACCTGTACGTCCAAGTGGGAAATAACCACCAGCCCGTAGGCTGGGTTAGCCGCGCTTACAGTTGCCAAGGCATTGCGCGAAAGCTCGGCGCGGCGTAACCCAGCGCACCACCCCGTGGCCCCGCTGCTGGGTTACGCCGCAACCAATCCAGCCGCCAGAACTGAACATCAGGTTGGCGGCTAACCCAGCCTACGCCGCGCGCCAGAAACCAAAAGGCCGGGCTAAGCCCGGCCTTTTCTGCGACACAACCTGATCAGGAAGCTCGACGCAGCAGGAACGCCCCCGCCACCCCGCAGATCATTGCCGGCACCAGCACCGCCAGCAGCGGCGAGAAGCCGAACACCAGGCTCGACGGGCCGAGCAGGTCCTGGGCAATGCGGAACACGAAGCCCACCAGTACACCAGTGAATACGCGCTGACCCAGCGTCACCGAGCGCAGCGGGCCGAAGATGAAGGAGATTGCCATCAGCACCAGTGCCGCCGTCACCAGCGGTTGCAGCACCTTGGTCCAGAACGCCAGCCAGTAGTTGCCATTGTTCAGCCCCTGCTCGCCCAGGTAATGGATATAGCGCCACAGGCCGCTGACCGACAGGGCATCGGGCTCCATCACCACGGTGCCCAGCAGTTGCGGGTTGAGTTCGACATCCCAGCGCTCGCTCGGCGCCTCGACCACTTCGGTGCTCTTGTCGTGGAACTGGGTGGTTTTCACGTCCTGCAGCAACCAGTGATCGCCCTTGAACTGTGCGCGCCGGGCGAAGCTGGCGGACAGCATGTGGCGCTGGTCATCGAACTGGTAGCGGGTTACGCCGAACAGACGGCCATTGGGTTGCACGGCGTTGATGTGCACGAACTCCTGGCCCTGGCGATGCCACAGGCCGCGCTTGGAGCTTTGCGCTTCACCGCCGCCCTGAGCCATGGAGCGGTGCGCCTGGGCCAGGTTCTCGCTCCAGGGCGCCACGTACTCGCCGATCATCACGCTGAGCAGCATCAGCACCAGCATGGGTTTCATCACCGCCCAGACGATGCGTCCGACCGACACCCCAGCCGCACGCATGATGGTCAGCTCGCTGTTGCTGGCCAGGCTGCCGAGGCCGATCAGGCAGCCGATCAGCGCCGCCATCGGCAGCATCTCGTAGATCCGCCGTGGCAGGGTCAGCAGCACGTAGATCAGTGCCTCCAGGGTTCCGTAGGTCTCGCTCAGGTCGCCCAATTCGTCAATGTAGGCGAACAACAGGGCCAGGCCGACAATCACCCCCAGCACCGAGAGAATGGCGAAGAACACGCTGCTGCCGATGTAGCGATCAAGCTTACCCATGAGCCATCTCCTTAACAGCACGGCGACTGGCCAGCTTGAGTTGCAGGGGTTGCCACAAGAACAGCCCCAGTCCGATCAGCAGGAACAGCCCATGCACCCACCACAGGCCCAGTTCCATGGGAATCTTGCCCTTGTCCAGCTGGCCACGCGCAGCGATCAGTAGCGACAGGTAGGCCATGTACAGCAGGATCGCCGGCAGCAGCTTGAGGAAGCGCCCCTGGCGTGGGTTGACCTTGGCCAGCGGCACCGCCAGCAGGGTGACGATGAACACCAGCAGCGGAATCGACAGGCGCCACTGCAGTTCGGCCTGATGGCGCGGGTCGTCGCTACCGATCAGTTCGCGGGTTGGAATGGCCTCGCGCTCGCCCACTTCGCTGCTGACTTCCGGCTTGGCCAGCAACACGCCATAGGTGTCGTACTTGATCGCGCGGTAGTCGGCCTGACCCGGGTTGCCGTCATAGCGGTAGCCGTTTTCCAGGATCAGATAGCGGCTGCCATCGGCCTGGATTTCCTGACGCCCCTTCTCGGCGACCAACACGGCAATGCCGGGATCTTTCTTGTCCTTGGCATCGCTGCCGGTACGCAGACGTTTCTCGGAGATGAACACGCCGGACAGCTGGCTGCGATCTTCCGTCAGCGCCTCGGTGTAGGTCACCCGCGACCCATCGCGCATGGCCTGGAAGCGGCCGGGCACCAGGGTGTCGAATTCGGTCAGGGCATCCTGTTCGTTGAGGATCCGCGCCACCCCGGCCACACCTTGCGGCGCCAGGCCCAGGCTCAGCCAGGCAACCAGCACGGCAATCAGCGTCGCCGGCGCCAGGGTGTAGGCCAGCAGGCGCTTGTGGCTCATGCCGGTGGCGGACAGCACGGTCATTTCGCTGTCCAGGTACAGCCGCCCGTAGGCCAGCAGAATACCGAGGAACAGCCCCAGCGGCAGGATCAGCTCGAGGAAGCCGGGCAGGCGAAAGCCCATGATCATGAACAGCACGCCCGGATCGAGCACGCCCTGTGCGGCCTGGGACAGGTACTTGATGAAGCGCCCGCTCATGATGATCACCAGCAGCACGGCACTGACCGCGCTCAAGGTAACCAGCAGTTCACGGGAGAGATAACGGAAGACGATCAAACCAGACGCTCCAGGGTTGTCAGGCTCAGGCGGCTACGCTCAAACTAGCCACACAGTTGCCGGCCCGCCATGCGGGCAGGCCCTTGAAAAAATAGCCGGCATTATCTGCCAAACCCGACTCTTTGTCTTGGGGACAGCTCATGGAATTCCTCGTCAAAAGCACTCGCCCGGAAACCCTGAAGACCGCCACGCTGGTGGTTGCCATCGGCGAGGGGCGCAAGCTTGGCGTCGCAGCCAAGGCCGTGGATGAAGCCAGCAGCGGCGCGATCAGCGCCCTGCTCAAGCGCGGCGACATCGCCGGCAAGTCGGGCCAGACCCTGCTGCTGCACAGCCTGCCGGGCCTCAAGGCCGAGCGCGTGCTACTGGTCGGCAGCGGCAAGGGCGAGCTGTCTGACCGCCAGTACCGCAAGTTGGTTGCATCGGTGCACGGCGTGCTCAAAGGCCTCGGCGGCAGCGATGCCGTGCTGGCCCTCGACGAACTCAAGGTCAAGGGCCGCGACGCCTATGGCAAGGCCCGACTGCTGGTGGAAACCCTGGCTGACGGCGGCTATGTATTCGACCAGTTCAAGAGCAAGAAGGCCGAACCCAAGGCCCTGAAGAAGATCACCCTGATCGCCGACAAGGCCACTCTGGCCGACGTAGAGCGCGGCAGCCTGCATGCCCAGGCCATCGCCGGCGGCATGGCCTTCACCAAGAACCTCGGCAACCTGCCGCCCAACCTCTGCCACCCCAGCTACCTGGCGGAAGAAGCCAAGGCCCTGGCCAAGGTGCACAAGAACCTCAAGGTCGAGATCCTCGACGAGAAGAAGCTCAAGGAACTCGGCGCCGGTGCCTTCCTCGCCGTGGCCCAGGGCAGCGACCAGCCGCCGCGGATGATCGTGCTGCACTACACCGGTGGCAAGAAGGATGAACAACCCTTCGCCCTGGTCGGCAAAGGCATCACCTTCGATACCGGCGGCATCAGCATCAAGCCGGCCGCCGGCATGGACGAGATGAAGTACGACATGTGCGGCGCCGCCAGCGTGTTCGGTACCCTGCATGCGGTGCTCACCCTGCAACTGCCGATCAACCTGGTATGCCTGCTGGCCTGCGCCGAGAACATGCCCAGCGGCGGCGCCACCCGTCCCGGCGACATCGTCACCACCATGAGCGGGCAGACGGTGGAGATCCTCAACACCGACGCCGAAGGCCGCCTGGTGCTGTGCGACACCCTGACCTATGCCGAGCGCTTCAAGCCGCAAGCAGTGATCGACATCGCCACCCTCACCGGCGCCTGCATCGTCGCCCTGGGCAGCAATGTCTCCGGCCTGATGGGCAACAACGACGCCCTGGTGAAGCAGATCCTCAAGGCCGGCGAGCACGCCGATGACCGCGCCTGGCAACTGCCGCTGTACGACGAATACCAGGAGCAACTCGACAGCCCGTTCGCTGACATCGCCAACATCGGCGGGCCGAAGGCCGGCACCATCACCGCCGGCTGCTTCCTCTCGCGCTTCGCCAAGAGCTACCACTGGGCGCACCTGGACATCGCCGGCACCGCCTGGATCAGCGGCGGCAAGGACAAGGGCGCCACCGGCCGTCCGGTACCCATGCTGACCCAGTACCTGCTGGATCGGGTCAAGTGAGGATAGAGTTCTACGTCCTCTCCTCCGCCACCCCGGCAGACCGCCAGCGCGCGGCCTGCCAGTTGGCGCTGAAAGCCTGGCGCGCCGGCATGCCGGTGTTCCTGCGTGGCGCCGACCAGGCCCAGTGCGAGGAGCTGGACGAGCTGTTGTGGCGCTTCAAGGCCGACAGCTTCGTGCCCCACGACCTGCACCAGCACAACCCGCAGGCGCCCGTGGTGCTCGGCCTGGACGAACAGCCGGCAACCAGCCAAGGCCTACTGATCAACCTCAACCCCGGCCTCTCGCCGCATCTGGAGCAGTTCAGCCGGGTGATCGAGATCGTCAACCAGGAGCCGCAGCTGCTGGCCCTGTGCCGCGAGAACTTCCGCCTGTACCGGCAGAAAGGCTATGACCCGCAACGCGTCGAACTGTAGAGATTCGAGGCCTACCCAGCGCCTGAAGCCGTAACGCAGCGTCGCCAGACCCGAGCACAACGGGTAAAATCCGCCCCCTCAGCCATTTCAGCCACGCCCGACCGCCCCTTGCGACGACTCGGACAGGCCCAGAAGCCGCCATGGACATCCCCAAGTCGCCGAAGCCCGCCCATCTCCTGGATGACCTCGAAGCCATCCGCGAGCTGCTGGAAAAAGACCAGCTAGAGCCGCCACTGCTCACCGACACACTGGACGACAGCCTGCAGATCCCGCTGCTGTCGGACATCATCGAGCCAGGCCCGGCCATCCCGCCTGCCTTGCCGACGGCGCCACCCGTAGCGCCGGCGCCCGCCTCCAGTCCCACGCTCAGCATCCCGCCGCAGCCGCCTGTCAGCCCTGCACCGGTGGCGCCGGTGGTGAGCAAGCCCATGCCCAGCGTGACGGCAACGGTAATTGGCAACGCCGTACAACGCAGCCTGCCCCCGCCAAGCAGCACCGAGCAGAACCGCCTGGACGCCGAACTGCGCGCTGCGGCCCAGCTGATCCTGCAGGACGTGATCGACGACTTCGTGCCGCAGATCGAAGCCGAACTCAAGCGCCGCCTGGATGCCCGCCTGGATCGCCTGATCAAGCGCCCCAAGCCCTGAGCAACCGCGCCTTGCACCTGTTTCGACCGCAATAGCCCCACCAATCCGCCGGCCTTACGCCTCGCGCACCATCCCCGTTATACTTGCCGGCTTTCCCGATCAGTTGCCAATACGGTCCCGCCGCACCCATGGACAAGACCTACCAGCCCCACGCCATCGAAACTTCCTGGTACCAGACCTGGGAGCAAAACAACTACTTCGCCCCGCAAGGTTCCGGCGAGCCCTACACCATCATGATCCCGCCGCCGAACGTCACCGGCAGCCTGCACATGGGCCATGGCTTCAACAACTCGATCATGGATGCGCTGATCCGCTTCCGCCGCATGCAGGGCCGCAACACCCTGTGGCAGCCGGGCACCGACCACGCGGGCATCGCCACGCAGATGGTGGTCGAGCGTCAGCTGGCCGCCGACGGTATCGGCCGCCACGACCTGGGTCGCGAGAAGTTCCTGGAAAAGGTCTGGGAGTGGAAGGAACAGTCCGGTGGCACCATCACCCGGCAGATCCGTCGCCTGGGCTCCTCGGTGGACTGGTCGCGCGAGCGCTTCACCATGGACGAGGGCCTGTCCGAGGCCGTTAAAGAAGCCTTCGTGCGCCTGCACAACGATGGCCTGATCTACCGCGGCAAGCGCCTGGTCAACTGGGACACCAAGTTCCACACCGCGATTTCCGATCTCGAAGTGGAAAACCACGACGAGAAGGGCCACCTGTGGAACCTGCGCTACCCGCTGGCCGACGGCAACAAGACCGCCGACGGCAAGGATTACCTGATCGTCGCCACCACTCGCCCGGAAACCATGCTCGGCGACAGCGCCGTGGCCGTGCACCCGGAAGACGAGCGCTATAAAGCCCTGATCGGCACCTTCGTCGAGCTGCCGTTGGTGGGTCGGCGCATCCCGATCATCGCCGACGACTACTGCGATCCCGAGTTCGGCACCGGCTGCGTGAAGATCACCCCGGCCCACGACTTCAACGACTATGAAGTCGGCAAGCGCCACAACCTGCCGCTGCTCAACATCTTCGACAAGAACGCCGCCGTGCTGGCCAAGGCCCAGGTGTTCAACGTCGATGGCAGCGTCAACGCCGAGATCGACGGCAGCCTGCCGGCCGAATACGCCGGCCTCGACCGCTTCGTCGCGCGCAAGCAGATCGTTGCCGCCTTCGAGGCTGCCGGCCTGCTGGAAAGCATCGACGACCACGCCCTGAAAGTACCGAAGGGCGACCGCTCCGGCACCATCATCGAGCCGTGGCTGACCGACCAGTGGTACGTCTCCACCAAGCCGCTGGCCGAGAAGGCCATCGCCGTGGTCGAGAGCGGCGAGATCCAGTTCGTGCCCAAGCAGTACGAGAACATGTACTTCAGCTGGATGCGCGACATTCAGGACTGGTGCATCAGCCGTCAGCTCTGGTGGGGTCACCGCATCCCGGCCTGGTACGACGACGCCGGCAACGTCTACGTCGGTCGTGACGAAGCGGAGGTACGCACCACGCACAACCTCGGCGACGCCAACCTGCGCCAGGACGAAGACGTCCTCGACACCTGGTTCAGCTCCGGCCTGTGGACCTTCTCCACCCTCGGCTGGCCGCAGCAGACCGACTTCCTCAAGACCTTCCACCCCACCGACGTACTGGTCACCGGCTTCGACATCATCTTCTTCTGGGTCGCCCGGATGATCATGCTGTCCACCCACCTGACCGGACAGATCCCGTTCAAGACCGTGTATGTGCACGGCCTGGTGCGCGACGGTCAGGGCCAGAAGATGTCCAAGTCCAAGGGCAACGTGCTCGACCCGCTGGACATCGTCGACGGCATCACCCTCGACGAGCTGCTGGAAAAACGCACCACCGGCCTGATGCAACCGAAGCTGGCCGAGAAGATTGCCAAACAGACCCGCGCCGAGTTCCCGGAAGGCATCGCCGCCTACGGCACCGACGCCCTGCGCTTCACCAACCTGGCGCTGGCGTCCACCGGTCGTGACATCAAGTTCGACATGGGCCGCGTCGAGGGTTACCGCAACTTCTGCAACAAGCTGTGGAACGCTGCCAACTTCGTGCTCGAAAACACCGATGGCCAGGACACTGGCATCAACGGTGAAGCGGTCGAGTTGTCCTCCGTGGACCGCTGGATCATCAGCCAGCTGCAGCGCACCGAGGCCGACGTCACCCGTCACCTCGACGGTTTCCGCTTCGACCTGGCCGCCCAATCGCTCTACGAGTTCGTCTGGGACCAGTACTGCGCCTGGTACCTGGAGCTGGTCAAACCCGTGCTGTGGGACGAGAACGCCCCGGCCGAGCGCCAGCGCGGCACCCGCCGCACCTTGGTGCGAGTGCTTGAGGTCGTCCTGCGCCTGGCTCACCCGTTCATGCCCTTCATCACTGAAGAAATCTGGCAGCGGATCAAGGCCCAGGCCGGCGTCAGCGGCGAGACCATCATGCTGCAGGCCTGGCCGGTGGCGAACGAGAGCCGCATCGATGCCGCCGCCGAAGGCGACATCGAGTGGGTCAAGCAGCTGATGCTCGGCGTGCGGCAGATCCGTGGCGAGATGAAGATCTCCATGGCCAAGCGCATCGACATCATCGTTGCCAACGCCAGCGCAGAGGACCTGCGTCGCCTCAACGACAACGCGCCGCTGCTGAACAAGCTGGCCAAGCTGGAGTCGGTACGCGTACTGGCCGCCGGCGAGGAAGCACCGATGTCCGCCACCGCCCTGGTCGGCGACATGCAAGTGCTGGTGCCGATGGCCGGGCTTATCGACAAGGACGCCGAACTGGCGCGCCTGGACAAGGAGATCCAGCGCCTCTCCGGTGAAGTGCAGCGCGTCGGCGGCAAGCTGAGCAACGAAGGTTTCGTCGCCAAGGCGCCGGCAGAAGTGCTCGACAAGGAGCGCGCCAAACTGGCCGAGGCCGAACAGGCGCTGGCCAAGCTGGTCGAGCAGCGCGAGAAGATCGCCAACCTGTAACCCCACAAGGCCCGCCATCGCGGGCCTTGTGCTTTCTGTAGGAGAACGCTCATGGATATCAGCAAAACCAAAAGCAGCTTCTATCGCCGCCTCTACGTGGCCTGGCTGATCGACAGTGGCGTGGCCGCCAGCGTGCCGGCGTTGATCGAGGCCACCGGCATGCCCCGGCGCACCGCCCAGGACACACTGTTGGCTCTGGGTGAACTGGATATCGAGTGCGTCTTCGAGCAGCAGGAAGGCGAGCGCAACAACGCTGGGCATTACGTGATCCGCAATTGGGGCGCCATCGACAAGCAATGGGTCAGCGCCAATCTGGCGCGCATCAAGGCCCTGCTCGGCTACCCCTGAACCCGCCCATGTACACCCTGCAACCCCGCAGCCAGGGAGTTTTGGCCGCACCCGCCTATCGCCCACACTAGAAACCGCCACAAAAACTGTACAAATTATTTGATATGTACAGCTATAAGCCTATGATGAACCAACATTGTACAGAACTATATTTCTGTACAAGTTATCAGCATAGGTGCCCGCCATGTACCAGAGCCCGTCCCCCAGCAAGCCCAGACTCGGCATCAGCGCCTGCCTACTCGGCGCCGAGGTGCGCTTCAACGGCGGGCATAAGGAATCGCGCCTGTGCAGCCAGATCCTGGCCGAGCACTTCGACTTCGTGCAGGTGTGTCCGGAAGTGGCCATCGGCCTCGGCACCCCGCGTGAAGCGATCCGCCTGGTCGGCGACCCACAAGCCCCGCGCGCCATCGGCAGCCGGGATCGCGAGCACGATGTCAGCCAGGCGTTGAGCGACTATGGCCAGCGTATGGCTGGCGAGCTGGGCGATATCAGCGGCTATATCGTCATGCAGAAATCACCGTCCTGCGGCCTGGAGCGGGTCAAGGTCTACCAGGACAGCGGCTACCCCGCCGAAGGTGGCGGCACCGGCCTGTACACCGCCGCCTTCAGCCGCCTGCGTCCGGACCTGCCGATCGAGGAAGACGGCCGTCTCAACGACCCGGTGCTGCGCGAGAACTTCCTCACCCGCGTCTACGCCTACGCCGAATGGCAGCGCCTGCTGGCCGCCGGCCTGAGCCGCCGCGCCATCACCGACTTCCACGCCCGTTACAAGTACCAGCTGATGGCCACCAACCCGGCGCAGTACCAGGCCCTCGGCCGCCTGCTCGGCGACCTCGGCCAGCATGAGCCGCTGGAGCTGGGCCCGCGCTATTTCAGCCTGCTGATGGCGGCGCTGAAGAAATGCGCCACCCGCGGCACCCACAGCAACGTGCTGCAGCACCTCTCCGGCTACCTCAAGCAGGCCCTCAGCCGTGAGGAGAAACAGGAAATGCAGCAACTGATCGACCAGTACCGCAGCGGCATCATCCCGCTGGTGGTGCCTCTGACCCTGCTCAAGCACCACTTCCGCCAGCATCCGGACCGCTACGTGGCGCACCAGGCCTACCTGCAGCCGCACCCGGAAAACCTCAGCCTGCGCAACGCCATCTGATGAACGCTCCCGACGACTATCAACAAGCCCTCGCCCAAGGCTATCTGCCGATCCGCGAGGTGGCGCGCAGCACCGGGGTCAATCCGGTGACCCTGCGCGCCTGGGAGCGCCGCTACGGCCTGATCGTGCCGCACCGCACGCCCAAGGGCCATCGCCTGTATTCGGCCGACAACGTCGAACGCATCCAGGCCGTACTGGCCTGGCTGGCACGCGGCGTGGCGGTCAGCCAGGTCAAGGAACTGCTCGAACAGCGCACCCCTACCGCCAGTGTCGGCAGCAACCTGTGGCAGGAACAGCGCCAGGCCCTGCTGCACAGCATCGCGCAGCAGGCCGAACGGCAACTGGACGAACAGTTCAACCGCGCCCTGGCGCTCTATCCGCCGCGCACCCTGTGCCAGCAACTGCTGCTGCCGCTGCTCGCCGAGCTGGACCAGCGCTGGCACGGCGCGCCCTTCGGTGCCCAACTGGAGCGGGTGTTCTGGCACTCCTGGCTGCGCAGCAAGCTCGGCGCACGGCTGTACCACAACAACCGCCAGCAGGCTGGCGCCGCCCTGTTGCTGGTCAACCTGTCCGACCTGCCGCTGGAGCCCAACCTGTGGCTGAGCGCCTGGCTCGCCAGCAGCGCCGAGTGCTCGGTGGAGGTGCTCGACTGGCCGGTGCCCGCCGCCGAACTGCTGCTGGCCGTGGAGCACAGCGCCCCGCGCGCCCTGCTGCTGTACGCCGGCCAGGCCCTGGACAACGCGCAGCTGCGCCGCGAACTGCCGCGCCTGCACAGCGCCTGCAACGTGCCCGTGCTGCTGGTCGGCCACGCCACGCAGATCCACGCCGACGAACTGCACACCCTGCCCGGCCTGCACCTGGCCCGCGACCCACTCGATGCCGAACAGCTCCTGCAACGCCTAGGGCTGCTTGGCGAACCGCAAAAGGACACCCCATGCGCCAACTGATGTGGCTGCGCAGCGACCTGCGAACCCAGGACAACACCGCCCTGCACGCCGCCATGGGCGCCGGCCCGACCATCGCCCTGTACCTGATCAGCCCGCAGCAATGGCTGGAGCACGACGATGCGCCGTGCAAGGTCGACTTCTGGCTGCGCAACCTGGTCGAGCTGCGCCAGCGCCTGGCCGAACTCAACGTGCCACTGCTGATCCGCCGGGCGCCGCACTGGCGCGATGCACCCCAGGTGATCGCCGAGCTGTGCCGGCAGCACGCCATCGACTGCGTGCAGGTGAACGAGGAATACGGCCTCCACGAAAGCCGCCGCGACCGTGAGGTGGCGGCCAGCCTGGAGCCGCTTGGCGTGCGGCTGCGCAGCCACCTGGACCAGCTGTTCTTCCCGCCCGGCAGCGTGCTGACCAAATCCGGTAGCTACTTCCAGGTCTACAGCCAGTTCCGTAAGATTTGCTACCAGCGCCTGCACACCGCCTTGCCGGCCCTGGTCGGCCTGCCCGCGCCCCAGGCGCCGCTGGGTATTGCCAGCGACGAAGTACCCGCCGCGGTAGACGGTTTCGCCACGCCCAGTGACAGCCTGCGCCAGCTCTGGCCCGCCGGTGAAGATGCGGCCCAGGAACGCCTGGCGCTGTTCGCCGAAGAGCGCCTGGCGTACTACCAGGACAGCCGCGACTACCCGATCGTCCCCGGCACCAGCCAGCAGTCGACCTACCTGGCCGCCGGGGTGATTTCCCCGCGCCAGTGCCTGCATGCGGCGCTGCGCGGTAACCAGGGCGAGTTCGACAGCGGCAACCCCGGCGCCGTCAGCTGGATCAATGAGCTGCTCTGGCGCGAGTTCTACAAGCACATCCTGGTCGGCTACCCGCGCGTCTCGCGCCACCGCGCCTTCCGCCCGGAGACCGAGGCCCTGCCCTGGCGTGACGCCCCGCAGGACCTGCTCGCCTGGCAGCAGGGCCGCACCGGCATCCCGATCATCGACGCGGCCATGCGCCAACTGCTGGCCACCGGCTGGATGCACAACCGCCTGCGCATGGTGGTGGCGATGTTCCTGACCAAGAACCTGATGATCGACTGGCGCGAAGGCGAGCGTTTCTTCATGCGCCACCTGATCGACGGCGACCTGGCGGCCAATAACGGCGGCTGGCAGTGGAGCGCCTCCACCGGCACCGATGCGGCGCCCTACTTCCGCATCTTCAACCCTATCAGCCAGTCGCAGAAGTTCGACGCCGACGGGCGCTTTATCCGCACCTGGCTGCCAGAGCTGGTCGGCCTGAACAAGCGCGACATCCACGACCCGTCGGCGATGGGCGGGCTGTTCGGCCTGGCCGACTACCCACGGCCGATCGTCGACCTGGCGCACAGCCGCGAGCGCGTGCTGCAGGCGTTCCGCAGCCTGCCGCCGCTGGAGCCGGCACATGTCTGACTTCCTCCGCCAGTTTGCCGAACGCTTCGCCGCACTCGATGCCGGCAACCTCGACCAGCTGGGCGAGCTGTACAGCGACGACATCCTGTTCCGCGATCCGCTGCATGAGGTGCGCGGCCTGCCGGCGCTGCGCGGTTACTTCGGCGAGTTGTACGCCAACATCGACCAGCTGCATTTCGATTTCCACGGCTACGACCAGGTCAGCGACGGCGAAGGCTACCTGCGCTGGACCATGACCTATCGCCACCCGCGCCTGGCCGCGGGCCGGCCGATCCGCGTGGACGGCTGCTCGCACCTGCTGTGGTGGGACAAGGTCTACCAGCACCGCGACTACTTCGATGCCGGCGCGCTGCTCTACGAGCACCTGCCCGTGCTCGGCCGCGTGATCGCCTGGCTCAAGGGGCGTCTGGCATGAGCAAGCGCATCTGGCTGACCGGCGCCAGCAGCGGCATTGGCGAAGCGCTCGCCCACTTGCTGCTGCAGCAGGGCCATCGCCTGGCCGTCAGTGCGCGCAATGCCGGCGCCCTGCAAACCCTCGCCGAGCGCTACCCGCAGCAGGTGCTGCTGGCCCCCGGCGACCTCACCGACGCCGAGCAGGTGCAGGCCATCGGTGCGCGCATCGCCAGCCAGTGGGGCGCCCTCGACCAGGCAATCCTCAACGCCGGCACCTGTGAATACATCGACGTGGCGACCTTCGAAGCCGCCATGGTCGAGCGCGTGGTACGCAGCAACCTGCTCTCCGCCAGCCTCTGCGTCGAGGCCGCCTTGCCCTTGCTGCGCCTGGGGCAGAACCCGCACCTGGTAGCGGTGTGCAGCTCGGTGACTTTTCTCCCCCTGCCGCGTGCCGGTGCCTACGGCGCGTCCAAGGCGGCGATGCGCTACCTTTTCGAATCACTGCGCATCGACCTGGCAAGTGCCGGCATCGATGTCACCCTGGTCAGCCCCGGCTTCGTCGACACCCCGCTGACCCAGCGCAACGACTTCCCCATGCCGATGCGCTGGCCGGTGGACAAAGCCGCCCGCTACATCGTCGAGCACCTCGATCGGCGCCCGCTGGAAATCGCCTTCCCGCGCCTGTTCATCGCCACCCTGGTGCTGCTCGCTCACCTGCCCAAACGCCTGCAACTGGCGCTGGGCAAACGCCTGGCGCGCACATCCTCCGACGCGGATTCCAGACCATGAACATCGCCATCATCGGCAGCGGTATTTCCGGCCTGACCAGCGCCTACCTGCTCAATCGCCAGCACGACATCACGGTCTTCGAGGCCAGCGACTGGGTGGGCGGGCACACCCACACCGTCGATGTCGAGGTGGGCGGGCAGCGCCATGCCATCGACACCGGTTTCATCGTGTTCAACGACTGGACCTACCCCAATTTCATCGCCCTGCTCGAACGCCTCGGCGTGGCCACGCAACCCGCCGAAATGAGCTTCTCGGTGCGCGACCCGCTGACCCGCTGCGAGTACAACGGCAACACCCTCAACAGCCTGTTCGCCCAGCGCCGCAACCTGCTGTCGCCGCGCTTCTGGGGCATGTTGCGCGACATCCTGCGCTTCAACCGCGAAGCCCTCGACGACCTCGCCCGGCAGCGCATCGCCGCCGACACCACCCTCGGCGACTACCTGCGCGAACGGCGCTACGGCCAGCGCTTCATCGACCACTACATCGTGCCGATGGGCGCGGCGATCTGGTCCATGTCGCTGGCCGACATGCTCGGTTTTCCGCTGCAGTTCTTCGTGCGTTTCTTCAGCAACCACGGCCTGCTCTCAGTCAGCCACCGCCCGCAGTGGCGGGTCATCGCCGGCGGCTCGCGCAGCTATGTGGCGCCGCTGTGCGCAAGCTTCGCCGAGCGGATTCGCCTGAACTGCCCGGTGCAACGCATCGAGCGTGATGCCGACGGCGTGACCCTGCACAGCCCGGCCGGCGCCGAACGCTTCGACAAGGTCATCTTCGCCTGCCACAGCGACCAGGCCCTGGCGCTGCTGGCCGCCCCCAGCCAGGCCGAACGGGAGATCCTCGGCGCCCTGCGCTACGCCGAAAACGACGTGGTGTTGCACACCGACACCCGCCTGCTGCCCGAGCGCCAACTGGCCTGGGCCAGCTGGAACTACCGCCTCGGCGGACCGCGCGAACAACCCGCCGCCGTCACCTACAACATGAACATCCTGCAGGGCATCCAGGCGCCGCACACCTTCTGCGTCAGCCTCAACCAGAGCGCGGCCATCGACCCGGCCACGGTCCTCGGCCGCTACACCTACGCCCACCCGCAGTACAGCCTGGCCGGGGTGGCCGCGCAGGCGCGCTGGGCGGAGCTCAACGGCGCGCAGCACAGCTACTACTGCGGCGCCTACTGGGCCAATGGCTTCCACGAAGACGGCGTAGTCAGCGCATTGCGCGTGGCCGCCGCCTTCGGTGAGCAGCTGTGAACAGCGCCCTCTATCGCGGCTGGGTCAGCCACCGGCGCCTGCTGCCGCGCAGCCATGCCTTTCGCTACAGCATGGGCATGCTCTACCTCGACCTGGCCGAACAGGACGCCGTGCTGGCCCTGTCACCCCTGGCCGGACGCTCGCCCTGGGCCGCCTTCGCCTTCCGCGAAAGCGATTTCCTGCCGCAGCTCACTCGCCACGGCACGCCCCTGGTGGACGCCGTGCGCCAGCGGGTCGGCGCGGCCCTCGGGCATGTCCCGCAGGGCCGCATCTGCCTGCTGGCGCAGCCGCGCAGCTGGGGCCTGGCGTTCAACCCGGCGAGCTTCTTCTACTGCTTCGAGGCCGACGGGCGCCTGGCCGCGATCCTCTGCGAAGTGCGCAACACACCCTGGCACGAGCGTTATCACTACGTCCTGCCGACCCATGCCGAGGGTGAATCGCGCCATCGCGTGGCCAAGAGTTTCCACGTCTCGCCCTTCCTGCCGCGCGAGCTGGAATACCGCATGCGCTTCAGCGCACCCGGCGCGCAACTGCACGTACGCATGCAGGACTGGCAGGGCGACGAGCTGCTGTTCAGCGCCGGCCTGGCCCTGGAGCGCATCGAGCTGACCCGCGCCAGCCTGCACCAGCACCTGCTGGCCTTTCCCTGGATGACCGGCAAGACCCTGCTCGGCATCTATTGGCAGGCCCTGCGCCTGCTGCTCAAACGCATCCCCCTGTTTCCCCATCGCGCCGCGGACGGCGAGCAACGTACCGCCCATCTGGAGCCCAGCCATGAAAAGCCCTGACCTGACTTCCGCCAAGACCCGCGTGCGCGCCGGCAGCGGCCTGGGCGCCGGCCTGCTGCGCAGCGCCGTGCTGCGCCAACTCGGCCAACTGCGTCACGGCCAGCTGGCAATCATCGAGAACGGCGAACGCCTGCTGTTCGGCCAGGCCGGTTCACCGCTGCATGCGGAAATCCAGGTGCTCGACCCGGCGGTGTGGGGCATGGTCGCCGGCAATGGTTCGATCGGCTCCGGCGAAGCCTATATCCACGGTTACTGGAGCACCCCGGACCTGACCGCGGTGATCCGCGTGTTCGTCAGCAACCTCGATGTGCTGGACGGCATGGAGCGCGGCCTGGCCCTGCTCGGCCGGCCGCTGATCCAGGGCCTGCACTGGCTCAACCGCAACACGCGCCAGGGCTCGCAGAAGAACATCGCCGCCCACTACGACCTCGGCAACGCGCTGTTCGAGCAATTCCTCGACCCGACCATGATGTATTCGGCCGCCATGTTCGAGCGCCCCGACGACAGCCTCGAACAGGCCCAGCTGAACAAGCTCGAACGCATCTGCCAGAAGCTCCAGCTCAAGCCCGCCGACCACCTGCTGGAAATCGGCACCGGCTGGGGCAGCATGGCCATCTACGCGGCCGTGCACTACGGCTGCAAGGTGACCACCACCACCCTGTCGCGCGAACAGTTCGCCTACACCCAGCGGCGCATCGAGGAGCAGGGCCTGCAGGAACGTATCACCCTGCTGCTGAAGGACTACCGCGACCTCGACGGCCAATACGACAAGCTGGTGTCGATCGAGATGATCGAAGCGGTCGGCCATCGCTTCCTGCCCACCTACTTCCAGCAATGCGCGCAGTTGCTCAAGGACGACGGCCTGATGCTGCTGCAGACCATCACCATCCGCGACCAGCGCTACGAACAGGCCAAGCGCTCGGTGGACTTCATCCAGCGCTACATCTTCCCCGGCGGCGCCCTGCCCTCGGTGAGCAAGATGCTGGAAATCGTCAGCCGCGACACCGACCTCAACCTGCACCACATGGAAGACTTCGGCCTGCACTACGCCGCCACCCTGCGCCTGTGGCACGACAACCTGCGCCGCGCCCGCCATGCCCTGGAACAACTCGGCTACGACGACTACTTCTACCGGCTGTGGGAGTTCTACCTGTGCTACTGCGAGGGTGGCTTCCTCGAACGCACCATCGGCACCGCGCAACTGCTGCTGGCCAAGGAAGGCGCCCGCCCGGCGCCGCTGCTCGGCCGCTTCGATGCTTGATGCATGACCTCCCCTCTCCCCCCGGGAGAGGGGCCGGGGGTGAGGGCACTCTCAGCCCCTCGAACTATCGGCCCGCCCATATGCCGCTGACAGCGCCCCGCTCACTGATCCTCAACGCCCTGCTGTTCCAGCTCGGCTGGTTCGCCTGCGTGTTCGGCGCCCAGCGGCCCTGGCTGTTGCTGCTCGCCGGCGCCTGCCTGGTGGCGCACTTCCTGTGGATTTCCAGCTGGCGCGAAGACGGCCGGCTGGTGCTCAGCGTGCTGCTGTTCGGCTGCCTGCTGGACTCCAGCCTGCTCCACCTCGGCGTGCTCGCCTTCCCCAGCGATAGCCCCCTGCTGCCAGGTTGGCTGGCACTGCTGTGGGCCCTGTTCGCCACCACCCTGAACCACAGCCTGGCGTGGAGCGCGCGCCCCTGGTGGCTGGGCGCCCTGCTCGGCGCAGTGTTCGGGCCACTGTCGTACTACGCCGGCGCGCAACTGGCAGACGTGGGCATGCCACTGGGCACCTGGCCGACGCTGGCCGTGCTGGCGGGAATCTGGGCGGGGGCGATGGTGGGATTGAATACGCTGGCGAGGGTCTGCAAGCCCCGAGCGGCATGAGATTGATCGTCTGATCGTTGCCACGCTCCGCGTGGGCATGCCGTTGCAGACGCTCTACGTCTGTGGGACGCAAAGCGTCCCGGAAGCATGGGAACCCTCTATCTAGAGCGCAGCCGCCTGATCGGCCTTGTCCGCCGGCGCACTCACCCCGAAGCGCTTGCGGTAATCGCTGGGCGACAGCCCGGTGATCTTCTTGAAGGTGCTGCGAAAGGCTCCCGGGTCCTGGTAGCCGACGTTCCAGGCGATGTGGTCGACCGTGCCGTTGGTGAATTCGAGCATCTCCCGCGCCTTGCCGACGCGCACATGCTGGCAGTACTCGGTGGGCTTGAGCCCGGTGGCGGCACGGAAGCGGCGCAGGAAGGTGCGCTCCTCCAGCCCGGCACGTTCGGCCATCGCACTCAGCGATACATCCACTGCGCCATTGCCCTGCAACCAGTGCTGCACCTTGAGCACGGCGGCGTCGCCATGGCTAAGGATCGGTGCGAAGTTGCTGCCGCATTCGCGGGCGCTGTCCATGTGCTCGACCATCAGGAAACGCGCCGTGTGGGCGGCAATGCTCGGCCCCATCAGCCGGTCCACCAGGCGCAGGCCCAGTTCGGCCCAGGCCATCAGGCCGGCGGTGGTGATCATGTCGCCGTCGTCGACGATCGGTGTATCCACTTCTACCTTGAGCCGCGGATAGCGCTCGGCCAGTTCCTTGGCGCGGGTCCAGTGGGTGGTCGCCTTGCGCCCGTCGAGCAACCCGGCTTCGGCCAGCACGAAGGAGCCGAGGCACACCGAGCCCACTGTCGCACCGCCGGCATGGTGCTCGCGCACCCAGGCAGCCAGGCGCTGCATCACCTCGGAAGCCGGCAAGGTGGTCAGCGAGGGAGGAATCAGCACCGCCACCAGCTTGCTCGCAGCACCGGGCTGGCTGTCGAACGTCCGCAGCGGCTGGCCGCCACTCTCATCCAGGCGCCAATGGCTGATGCGCAGTACCGGCAGCTGCGCCGAGGCCTGCTCAGCGGCAATCTGATTGGCCACGCTGAACAGATCGGTCAAGCCATCCACCGCCGAGGTCTGTGCACCCGGGTAGACCAGCAGACCGATCTCGGCGATCGCACGCGTATTGCTCATTGTCAGTTTACCCACCGCAGTTGTCGTTCCTGCCAATCCTCGGCGCGCCGCAAAAGGCCAACACTGGCCCCAACACCACAGCACAACCCACCCGAGGAAAACATCATGGCTAAGCAAGCGCTCATCGTAGTTGATATCCAGAACGACTATTTCCCTAACGGCAAATGGCCCCTGGTCGGGGTTGAAGCAGCTGCCGACCAGGCCGCCCGCGTTATCGCCAAGTTCCGCGCCGCCGGCGACCTGGTGGTGCATATCCGCCACGAGTTCACCAGCGCCGACGCACCGTTCTTCGCCCCCGGCTCGGAAGGCGCGCAACTGCACCCGAAAGTGCTCAACCGCAGCGATGAGCCAGTCGTACTCAAGCACTTCATCAACTCGTTCCGCGAGACCGAGCTGGAAGCCATCCTCGACCAGCACGGCATCGACGAACTGGTGGTGGTCGGCAACATGAGCCACATGTGCGTCCACGGCATCACCCGTGCCGCCGTCGACATGGGCTACACCGTCACGGTGATCCACGACGCCTGCGCTACGCTCGACCTGGAGTTCAACGGCGTGAAAGTCCCGGCCGCCCAGGTGCATGCCGCCTTCATGGCAGCACTGGCCTTCGCCTACGCCGGCATGAGCAGTACCGATGACTTCCTGGCTCCCTGAGCCTCCACCTGCCCCTATCGATAAGGAGTTAGTCACATGAGTACCATCACCACTCGCGACGGCACCCAGATCTACTACAAGGACTGGGGCAGCGGCCAACCCGTGGTCTTCAGCCACGGCTGGCCACTGAGCGCCGACAGCTGGGAATCGCAGATGCTGCACTTCGCCGCCAACGGCTACCGCGCCATCGCCCATGATCGTCGTGGCCACGGCCGCTCCAGCCAGCCGTGGAACGGCAACGAGATGGACACCTATGCCGACGACCTGGCGCAGCTGATCGAAGCGCTCGACCTGAAAGACGTGGTGCTGTTCGGCTTCTCCACCGGTGGTGGCGAGATCAGCCGCTACATCGGCCGCCACGGCACCAGCCGCCTGGCCAAGGCCGGGCTGATCTCGGCGGTGCCGCCGCTGATGCTGCAGACCGAGAGCAACCCCAAGGGCTTGCCCATCGAGGTGTTCGACGGCATTCGCGCCGGGCAGATCGCCGACCGCTCGCAGCTGTACAAGGACATCGCCAGCGGTCCGTTCTTCGGCTTCAACCGCCCCGGCGCCAAGTTCTCCCAGGGCCTGGTCGACTCGTTCTGGATGCAGGGCATGCTCGGCGGGCACAAGAACACCCTGGACAGCATCAAGGCGTTCTCGGAGACCGATTTCCGCGAGGACCTGAAGAAGTTCGACGTGCCGACCTTGATCATCCACGGTGACGACGACCAGATCGTGCCGATTCAGGCCGCCGGCCTGGAGTCCGCGCGGCTGATCCCGCACGCCAAGCTGATCGTCTATCCGGGTGCGCCCCACGGCCTGACCGATACGCACAAGGAACAGGTCAACGCCGACATGCTGGCCTTCGTCAAATCCTGAGCCTCACCGGCCGCCGCCGCACCTTCAACCGTGCGGCGGCGCCGTTTGTCCCTTTGCGCCGCTCGCCACACCATCAGTAGCGACTCGGCGCGCGACTAAACGCGGGGGCCGCGGGCGTTCTTCTTCTGCAGGATCATCGACGCTTCGTTGTAGGCATTCTGGAAGGCATCGCCGCCGACCCAATTCACCGCGCTGTCTTCGTCTTCATCGTGGAAGATCCCGCGATAGGTAATCAGCAGGCCCATCATGAAGTCGGTCGCCGCGTCTTCCGCCTCCTCCGCGACCACCAGTTCCAGCACCGGGTATTGCAGGAACACCAGGCACATCGCTAGCAGGCTGATGCCTTCGCCGACTTTCATCGCCTGGAACAAATCGTCGAAGTGCGCCGGGTCGAAGCCGTTCTCTTCGATGTCTTTGAAGTCGAAGGTGCTGAGGTCGATCTCGACATCATCGAATGGCTCGTCGATCAGCGGGTTGGCCAGCAGCGGATGCACGACATTGGCTTTGAACTTGCCAGAGCGGTTCTGCTTGGCCTTGGCTTTGGCCCGCTGGGCGCGTTTTTGCTGTTTATCTGGGGAGGCCATAGCGGCGAGCTCCTTGTTCGTTGCAGCCATAGTCATGGCCCAGGGTAATCGGGTGCAAATTGTATGCAGTCTTGGCCAGGTACAGCGGCCAAAGGGGACAGTTTTTCAGGTTACAAACATCCGCCAAGCGCGCTAAAAATAGACATTTCCTGGAAGTGGCGCATGCAGAGTGCTGTTTCGTTAAACGGAGGATCGGCACTCTACTGCTCAGAGAATCCCCATCGACTTGGCCTTTGCTACCGCTTGCGCCCTACGCCTCACGCCTAGCTTGCCGCAGATCCGTTGGATATGGCTTTTCACAGTAAACATGGAGATGAATAGCCGTTGCCCGATCTCGACATTCGATAGGCAGGCCTCCACGAGTCGAAGCACCTCGGTTTCTCGCTCAGAAAGAAGGTCGTGCTGCCGCTCTCGCTCCACGAGGGAGCAAAGATCTGGATGGGTGCGCTCCAGATACTCCATGGGCAGCCGATGGTTTAGCGGCTTGGCCGTCTCCAGAGCTTGAAGTAACCAGGTCCGTGCCTCGTCCTTCTCCCCGGCGTTGTAGGAAAGTAGGGCGAGCTTGAACGTCAGGTCAGCAGCACAGGTTAGATAACCAAGGGGAGTGGCTTTGGCGATGACTTCCTGGAGTTCCCTGCGTGCTTGCGAGTGATCTGCCGCACCTACTTCTGCTATTAGCCCCTCACACTCCAGCAGCAACTCAAGCGTAGACATCGGTTGAGTGCTTTGGCCGCAAGCATGCCGCTGGCGAATGTTCTCAAGTAGCAGCAATGCTCGGGCGGGTTCTTGGCGCCGGATCAGTACCTTCGCTTGTGCCAGCTCTAGATTCGCCAGGTAGCTCGATGGTGTCATTTTCCGTTCGGCCAATAGCCTGGCAGCTTTCTCCACCAGGCTATTGGCTTTCCCGACCTCATCATCCAGTAGCGCTAGATCGGCCAAAGCCAGCAAGGCCTGGTACGCAGCAGGCTCTAGAGCATTGCGCATGATCCGGAAGGCGGTCCAGAAATGCTCCTCAGCCAGAGCGATTTTGCCTAGGCGCATTTGGACTTGGCCAAGTTTGAGGTGGAGCCGCCCCACCCATCCTCGCTCGGAGAAGATGGTGTTGGTGATGAGTAGCAGATTGCGCTCAAGCATCGTTTCTGCCTGAACTAGCTGGCCTCTAACCATCATGACTTCGGCCTGATAGTTATCCATCACCACCGCAGGCAGCTCGCTGTCGAACAGCTTCAAGAATTGCCGTGCGGAGGCTAAAAGGTCGTCGACGGCTGCGAGTTGCCCGGCAAACAATGCGTGGTTGATCAGGGTGGTGCGGCAAAGCAGTTGAACCGCCCAGTCTTTGACCGGTAGGACTGCAATAGCTTCTTTGCAGTGGCGCTGAGCGTGCTCGCGGTCACCTGAGGCATGTGCCAGGAGCCCTAGTAACGCTTGGCCGCGACCCAGTGTCCGTAGGTGCTGCTCAGCCGTTGCTGCGGGGAGAAACTTGTTGAGGCTTTCCAGGCAGGCCGCTGCTTTCTCGACTTGGAACGTAACGCCAAACGCGAAGGCGTTGAGCAGAACCAAGTCGCTGCTGCTGTGCGTGAGGCTATTGGGAAGGTCGTTGAACCACTCAAAAACCTGTGTGGATTGAAAGCCGTGTAGAAGACGTCTGTCTGCAAGCTGCTCGAGTAGTTTTGTCGCCCGTTCATGCTTGCCTGCGGCCAGGGCATGGTCGATTGCGAAGCGGTATTGCTCCTGCTGCGCCAGCCAATCGCATGCTTGCAGATGAATACGCTGGGTGTCTTCGGTGCTCAGCTCGCGAGCCAGAACGGAGGCTGCGGTGGGCATGAGCCGGAACCATCCTGGGTGTTCAGCGATGGGATAGAGCAGTGCACCCTGACTCTCAAGATCCCGAAACCATGCATAGCTATCGGTTAGGTTTAGTAGGTGCGAGCAGAGCGCTTCATCGAAGGCCGAGGCAACTGCCAGGACGGCTAATTGCTGCCGAAGCTGGCCTTGCAGCGTGCCTAGCACCTCGATTTCAACGTAGTCCCGAAGCAAGGATTCGAGCTGGTAATTGCTGCTCAGATGGCTGCGCTGGCTCTGTTGCGCGGCAAGCCAGATGGAGGCAGCCGCAAACCAGCCCTGGGTATCACGAAAGGTGCCTTCGAAAGCCTTGAGATCGGTTCCTTCGCCGAGCAAGGCCGGCAGCTCGGCATGAGTGAGGGCAAGGTCCACACCATTGAGCTCCAGTAGCTCATCAGCGATCAGCAGCTTCGCCATGTTGATGGCAATGCGTCGCCGGCTCGTTATCCACCACTGAACAACGGGGGTGTGCAAATTCAGAAGCCGCCCCAGCAAGGCATCTAGTTCTGGTGTGGGCTGGTGGGGGTAGTCATCGAGCATGACCCAGACAGGCTCGGAAATTGACAGCAACGCTCTAGTTGCCAGGGCTTCGTTGATCCCCTCCGGGGCAGCCAACCCCAGCGCGTCCACGAGGTGTTGAAGAAATGCCTCGTTGCTAAGTGCCGTGCCATGCAGGGGAATCCAAGCGACCTTTCCACCAGTATGAGAGCGGGCACAGTCCGCCATCAGCGTGGTTTTCCCGCTGCCAGCCGCAGCGCAGAGCAGGCGCAGGCGAACATCGCGTGAGAGCACCTTGCTCATCAGAGACGTGCGCAAGACGTGGCTTCTTGGTTTTCGGGGAAGCTGGACAGTCAACGCGTTCTGGGAGGAAGCAGCCGGAATCATAAGCTCGTCTTGTTCGTGGAAAGGAAACCGCTCATTTCCTCGCTCCCTAATATGAGGCCTGTCCCCTCCATATGCCATTCACCCAAAAGCACTAACGATATGAAGCAAAGGACTACGGTTGCGTGTATATCGACTTAGAAATTATATAAATCTAATAAAAACAGTTAGATACATATTGTTATCGAATTTGGTGCTTTGAGGTTAATGCGAGCAGGCATACCTGAGACGTAGTGTTCAACCGACCCGTGAGTCCGACCTGCACCGTGGGCTCATGCTGTCTGAACGTGTGCGTCTGCAATGACCGTCTTGCCGCCGTTAGCAAGTGGGGTTGCGCTCAACAATAAAAACAAGTGAGACACAGGATGCAAAAATCACCCACGCTACGCCGTGCTGTTCGTGCGGCTATCTATGGCTACTCCCGGCCCCGCCTGGCTCTTGGTGCCCTGGCTCTAAGCTTGGTTCCGTGCGGGTCGGCATTCGCCTTTCAGTTTGAAGGTGAAACACTGTCTGGCTCTCTCGACACGACCGTCTCGTACGGTGCCACCTATCGCACGCAGGCGCCATCCAAGAAGCTGATTGCCAGCTCCAATGGCGGTAGTCTCGACAATGGCCCAATCGTTTCCGACGATGGCGACCTGAACTTCCGCAAAGGCGATCTGGTGTCGGAAGTGGCGAAGGTCGTGTCTGACCTGAACCTCCGCTTTCAGGACGATTACGGCGTCTTCATGCGTGGTCGAGCCTTCTATGATTTCGAATTGAAGGATGACCCTCGTCGTCATCGTGAGATCAGTAACGATGGTGAGGATCTTGCCGGCTCCGGTGCGGAGCTGCTCGATGCGTTTGTCTATGGCGGCTGGGATATCGGCGATCGCCGGTTCACCGCGCGCTTAGGCCGCCAAGTGATCAACTGGGGTGAGTCGATGTTCGCCCAAGGCGGCATTTCGGCAACCAACCCCTATGACGTGAGCGCTCTTCGTGCTCCAGGGTCGGAAATCAAGGAAGCCTTCCTGCCAACCCTGATGGGGTCGTTCTCCTTCGAGCTGACCGAGAATGTGGCGCTTGAGGGCTACTGGCAACCGGGCTCTTCCTGGGAAGCCGCGAAACTCGATGCCTGCGGGACCTTCTTTTCGACCTCCGACGTGATCGGCGACGATGACTGCGACTATCTGCCTGTCGCGGCCATTCAGGAGTCGATCACCGGTCTGCTGGGAAGCGCGACTGCATTCGATAGCCCAGACGAAGTGCGCGCCTATCTCAATAGTGTGCCGGCCCCCATACGCCCGCTCGCTGAATCCCTGCTCATGACGACCTTTGTTCCACGCGCACACGATGTTGAGCCTGATGACGATGCTCAATACGGATTGAGCTTGCGTTGGATGGCTCCGGAGTTGAACCAGACGGACTTCGGGCTCTATTACCTTCGCTACAGCACGCAGACACCGGTAGTCAGCGCCACGGCAGGTGCCACCGTGGCGGTGCCTGGTGTAGGCCCCATTCCGTTTGCCAATCGAGCCACCTACTTTGCGGAGTATCTGGGCAAGCGAGATCTCTATGGCTTCAGCTTCAACAGCACTATTAATGGTGGGCTGCTGGATGGTTTGGCCGTTGCAGGTGAACTGAGTTATCGCCCTGACTCCATTGTCGGCAAGTACACCTCTCGCGCCGTGATTTCTCCGGCAGTGGTGGGCGGGTTGCCTGAGGGGACTTACATCCCTGGCTATGTCGAAAGGGATCGGGCGCAAGCCACTCTTTCCGCCATCTACCTGCTCCCCAGCGGCGTGCTGGGTGCGGACCTGGGAAGCATCGTCGCCGAGGCGAGTGCCAACCGCATCTACGGAAGCCTGCCTGCACAGACATTTGATAACCCCGATTTTCCCGGCGGCATGACCAACAGCTCCTGGGGTGCCACCACCTCTGCTTCGCTGACCTACAACGACATCCTGGGACAGTTCACCGTTTCTCCCGGTGTCAGCGTGTACAGCGCCATCAACGGGCGCAACGGCGCCAACAACGAAGGCGAGCGGGCCTACACCGCGAAGGTGGATGCCACTTACAAGGAGGTGGTCGGTGCCGGCGTCAGCTACACCGCGTTCCATGGCGGTGGGCGCTACAACCGCGACCGCGACTTCCTGAGTTTCAACGTCAAGTACAGTTTCTGAGGGTGTAGTAATGACTGCTTTCTATAAGACTCATCTTGTTGCTGCACTGGCGTTGATCTCGTGTGGTCATGTACTGGCGGCTTCTGATGTATCCCGTCTGGGCCAAGATCTCACTCCGGTCGGAGCTGAAAAGGCCGGTAATGCCGACGGCTCGATTCCGGCCTGGGATGGTGGCCTGCCAATGACCAAGGATGCCTTCGACCCGGCAACGGGCTACAAGGATCCCTATGCAGCAGACAAACCCCTGCTGACTATCACCGCAGCCAACGCAGAGAGCTACAAGGACAAGATTAGCGAGGGCCAACTGGCCATGCTGCGCCGGCACCCCGATACCTGGAAGATGAACATCTATCCAACTCACCGGTCCGCGTCCTTTCCGCAGTTTGTCTATGACGCGGCCAAGGTAAACGCTGAGCAGACCAAGCTGACCGAAGATGGCAACGGCATAACGGAAGCGAAGGTTGCCACTCCGTTCCCTCTGCCTAAATCTGGTTTGGAGCTCATCTGGAATCACCTGCTGCGCTACCGTGGCAATGCGGTCCAGCGGACCAATGCCGGGGCCAATATCCAGGCTGGTGGTAGCTACACCATCGGCAAGAACCGCGACATCTACCTGTACAACCGCGACTTCCGCAATGACGGCTCCCAAGAAGGCAACATGCTCTTCTACTACCTTCAGGAAACGCTGGCACCGCCGCGTGATGCGGGTGGGGTTCGACTGATTCAGGACACCGTCAACCAGACGATCGCTCCACGCCAGTCTTGGGCATACACACCGGGGCAGCGTCGAGTTCGGCGATCCCCCACGGTCGGTTATGACACCCCGACCGCCGGCGGTCTCATGACGGTGGACGATGTGGACATGTTCAACGGTGCCCCGGATCGCTTCACTTGGGAGATCATGGGTAAGAAAGAGATGTACGTTCCGTACAACAGCTATCGGTTCGCCTCGCGTACCAATACCTACAAGGACATCATCCAGAAGACCCACATCAACCCGGATCTCACCCGTTACGAACTGCACCGTGTTTGGCATGTACGGGCCAAGTTGAAGCCGGGTGTGCGGCACATCTATTCGCAGCGTGACTTCTACTTCGACGAGGACTCCTACCAGATTCTTGTCGCCGAAAGTCGTGATAGCCGAGGTGCCCTGTGGCGCCTCGCAGAAACCTACATCATCAACTACTACGACCATCAGATCATCTGGACCTCAGGTGAGGCGCAGTACGACCTCATCTCTGGCCGCTACACGATCAATGCTCTTGCCCAGGAAGAAACGCCAGTTAACTTCGACGTGAAGCCTGATCTGAAAGAGTTCACCCCCGCACGTTTGAGGCAGGCCGGAGTGCGTTAACGCACTCCTTTCCTCTCAATTTCAAACCGTACTGGGGATCTCAAAATGCTACGTCGGCAGTTTCTGGCAAATACATGCGTGCTACTCGGTGGCCTTACCTCCAGCGGGTTGGTCAATGCGTTGGCGGGGGGCGATAAGCAACTGCTTTCCTTTCCACTCAACTCTCATCAGGCCCGGCTTTGCTCGGTCCTATCGGACCTGATCATCCCTCGCACAGATACGCCTGGCGCGGTGGATGCGAAGGTCCCTGACTTTGTCGAGAGCGTGGTCTCTGACTGGTATGCCCCGCGTGAGCGAAGCATTTTTCTCGAAGGGCTAGCAGCACTCGATGAGCACTGCCTGAAAGCGTTTTGCCGCGAGTTCATCAAGAGCGAGCAGGCGCAGCAAGTGGCTTGCTTGCAGAGCTTCGAGGCCATCGCAATGGAGTACGCGAAGGCTCATCCGCAGCCCATCACGCCAGCCTCTGTGATGGGTAAGGGCGCTATCGATCAAGAAGCGCCTTTCTTCACCAAGCTCAAAGAGTTGGTGGTGGTTGGTTACTACACCTCTGAAGCGGCTTCCAACACCGAAATGCAGTACCTGCCTGTACCGGGCAGATACAGCGGTGAGGCCGATCTAAAAGACAGCGGCGGTCGCCAGTACATCTGGTGATCGACCGGCTGCACCAATAAGCCACTCGCCTGATGGCAATTTTTTAATGGTGTTTTATGCAGACTGATTTTGATGCAATCGTCATCGGCTCGGGTATCACTGGCGGCTGGGCTGCCAAGGAACTCTGCGAAAAAGGTCTCAAGGTTCTCGTGCTGGAGCGCGGCAAAGAGATCAAGCACGATGTCGACTACAAAGGCATGTTTCAGCCGCCGTGGAAGATTCCATTCGGTGGTAAACCTTTGCGTGAGCTGTATGACTCCGAGTATCCAGTTCAAAGCAAAATCTATGCATTCGACGAAACCACGCGCCACTTCTTCAACAACGACAAAGCGAACCCTTACGCTTTCAATCCAGAGAAGCCCTTCGTGTGGATTCGCCCTGGCGTGCTCGGTGGTAAATCCCTTGTCTGGGGGCGTCACGTCTATCGGTTCAGCGACCTAGATTTCGAAGCCAACAAAAAAGATGGCCATGGCTGCGACTGGCCGATCCGCTACGACGATCTGAAGGACTGGTACAGCTATGTAGAGAAATTCATTGGCGTCAGTGGGCAAAAAGAAGGCCTGGCGCAGCTCCCTGATGGTGAGTTCCAGCCGCCGATGGAGATGAACCATGTAGAGAAGGTTTTTGCCCAGAAGGTCAAGGAGACTTACGGCGGTTCCCGTTGTGTAACGATGGGGAGAATGGCTGTCCAGACCGAGGCGAAGAACAACCGTGGGGCCTGCACCTACTGCTACAAGTGCGAGCGTGGTTGCACCTTCAAAGCGTATTTCAACAGCATCGTCTCGACGCTACCGGCTGCTCAGGCCACCGGAAATATGACGTTGCGTTGCGACAGCGTCGTGGAAAGCATCGAGTACGATCACGCGACCAAGCGAGCGTCGTCGGTTCGCGTGATCGATGCGAACAGCCGAGAAAAGCTGAAGTTCTCCGCGAAGATGATTTTCCTCTGCGGCTCTACCATCGGCAGTACGCAGATCCTGCTGAACTCCAAAAGCGAAACCTTCCCCGAAGGCTTGGGCAATACCAGTGGCGTGCTAGGGCGCTACCTCATGGACCACACCTACGGTAATGGTGCCTTGGGGGTGATGCCTGGCTATCTGGAGAAATACCCATACGGATACCGGCCCAACCAGATCTACATTCCCCGGTTTAAAAACCTCAACAACAAGGAAGAGCCGTACCTGCGTGGCTATGGCTACCAGGCTGCTGCACAGCGCCTGGGCTGGAACTCCAAGTTCGGCGCGATTCCTGGCTTCGGGGCGAAGTTCAAAGAGGCAATGAAAGGCCCCGGCCCCTGGCTCATGTACGTGGCCGGTTTCGGCGAGGTTCTGCCTAACTATGAGAACAAGATGTTCCTGCACCCTACTTTGACTGACTCGTACGGCATCCCGTTGGCCTGCTTCGATTACGTCTACAGGGACAACGAGAAGGCCATGGTCAAGGACATCGTGTCCGAAGCCCATCAGATGCTTGCCGCTGCCGGTGCTGTGATGATCCAGGACTTCTCCGGTACGCCTCCAGGAGCCAGTGTTCATGAAATGGGCACTGCTCGTATGGGCCGCAATCGAGAGGACTCCTTCTTGAACAAGTGGAATCAGAGCCATGAGGTTCCCAATCTCTTCGTTACCGATGGCTCCTGCATGACCTCTGTGGCTTGCGTAAACCCATCGCTCACGTTGATGGCGCTGACGGCGAGGGCAGTGGATCACGCGGTGACTGAGTTCAAGGCCGGTCGGATCTGACTTCACAACTGGGTATTTTTATGAAAATCATCCGTCGTACGCTGCTTGTATTGCTTGCAGTTGTGGCCCTGCTCGGCACCTTGATCTACTTCTTCCTGCGGGCCCAAGGGTTATTCCGTGACCCTGTCTATGATCAGGACGCGCCGCAAAACGTGAATGTCGAGTCGCCCGCCATTCTGGTCTTCGACAAGACCAATGGCTTCATTCACAAGGATGCGATTCCTGCGGCCAACGATTTACTTGCTCGGCTTGCGGAGGCGAATGGCTGGCACATTTATCAAACCGATAACGCTGCCATTCACAATACCGCTGACCTGAGCAAGTTCGACGTTATCGTCTGGAATAACGTGTCCGGCGACGTACTGACTGAAGCGCAGCGGCAAGCTTTCGAGCGTTACCTCAGGAGCGGTGGCGGTTACGTAGGCCTGCATGCCTCTGGAGGCGACCCTGAATACGCCTGGTCGTGGTACGTGAGCGATGTGATCAAGGCGCAGTTCAAGGGTCACCCGATGTTTCCGCAGAAGCAATCCGCAACGCTGACCGTCGATGCACCAGAAGACCCGATTGTGGCCCACCTGCCACACACCTGGGTCATGGCGGATGAGTGGTACTCGTTCGATAAGAGTCCGCGCCCTGGAGTCGAGGTTCTACTGAGCATCGACGAGGCCAGCTATTCACCCAAGATGGTCGGCGTGGACATCAGCATGGGTAAGGATCATCCCATGATGTGGAAGCATTGCCTGGGCAAAGGTCGCGCGTTCTATTCCGCGCTGGGGCACTACGCTGAAATCTACAGTGATGCCAATTATTCAAGAGTGGTGGAGCAGGCAATTGCATGGGCGAGCGGAAAATCTGGCGAGCCTTGCAAGTTGTCGGCTGCACAGTAACGGTTAGGCTGCGGGTGGGATTCTGATGGTCGATAATGTCAAAGTTGAGCGGCGCGGCAATGTTCTTTGCATCGGGTTCAATCGTCCTGAAAAGATGAACGCGATGGACATTGATCTCTATGTTGAATTGGCTGTGGCTTATGGGGTTCTGGATGCAGACCCCACTTTGCGCTGTGGCTTGCTCTATGGCGAAGGGAAACATTTCACCGCAGGGTTGGAGCTGGAGCAGTGGGCTGTTCAGTTCGCCAAAGGTGGTTTTCCAGCGCTACCGGAAGGCGCTTGCGATCCCTTTGGCCTTGATCCGTCTCGTCGTGTTCGCAAGCCGGTCGTCGTGGCCACGCAGGGCGTCTGCTACACCCTGGCGCTGGAGCTAATGCTTGCCGCCGATGTAAGAGTCGCGGCGGATAACTGTCGTTTTGGCCAGATTGAGGTCCAGCGGGGCTTGTATGCAGTAGGCGGCGCCACAGTGCGTTTCGCTCAGAATATTGGCTGGGGCAACACGATGCGCTACCTGCTGACAGGCGATGAGTTCGATGCCCACGAGGCCTACCGAATGGGGCTCGTACAGGGGGTATACCCAGTTGGTCAGCACTTCGATGAAGCGCTGAAACTAGCCGAACGTATTGCGCTTCAGGCACCGCTGGGCGTGGCCGCGACCCTGAACAGCGCACGCATTTCGCTGAATCAGGGAGAGCAGGTCGCGATGGATAGGTTGATCCCAGATCTCGCTCCACTGCTAGGCAGTGATGATTTCAAAGAGGGCGTCAGCTCGTTTCTTGAACGCAGAGCAGCGAATTTTAATGGGTGCTGAGGAATCCTGGTGAGGTGTTCCTGCTATCGATTTCCCATTGCCAGCCGTGAGGCTGGCTTTTTTTGCTGCGCGTTTTGCCACGACTTAATGGATACAAGTGGGTCGATCTGCGATGGCAAGGGCTGGAGCCTCTGCTTCTGGCAGACAACGCCTTTAGCAAAGGGCTACTCCCGGAAAAATGCGGACTGGCCAACGGTTAGTCAAACATCGCCTTGTTATGCGACGTAGTCCTCTAGCCCACTGGCGTAACGGATATTCATGCCCTAACGCTCAACCAGCATACGCCCAGGTTAGTTACCGGCGCGTTGCGCAGACCGGAAATCAGCCCTTCAGCGCCTCTCGCCTTCTGCCGCCAGCAGTTCGCTGATCCACCTGACCTGTTGCGTGAGCGCTTGCAGCTTCTCCTCGGGCACGGCCTGCCGCGCCCGGGTGAAGTTGCTCAGGGTCTGCCGCTTGAGACGCAACAGGCGCTGCCACTTGGCTATAAATGCGGCGCTGCGCTCCTGCAACTGCAGCGGGCCGAAGTACAGCTGCTCGGCGCTATAGCTCACCGGCCCGCTGCGCTCGGCGACGATAATTTCGTAGTCGAAGCGGTTTTCCCGCAGCACTTCCTCGTCGAGGATGCGGTAGCCATTTTCCATCAGCCATTGGCGCAGTGGCTGCTCGCCGCCGTTGGGCTGCAGGATCAGGCGCTCCCCGCCGCTCAGGTGCGCCTTGTCGCGGTCGAGGATGTCGCGGATCGTCTCGCCGCCCATGCCGCAGAAGCTGATCGCGGTGATTCCGTCTGCTGACTCAATCGCTGCCAGACCATCGGCCAGGCGTACGCTGATCCGCTGGCTCAGGCCATTTTCGCGCACGCTGCGTTGAGCCGCGTGAAACGGCGTCAAGGCCACCTCGCCGGCCACCGCCGCCGCGATCACGCCACGCGTCAGCAAGGCGACAAGCAGATAGCCGTGATCGGAGCCGATATCGGCCAGCCGCGCACCTGCCGGCACATGCGCCGCCACGCGTTCCAGGCGTACGGACAATCTCTGTTGGTTCAACTACAGCCCCCTTTCACCGCCGCAGTCCGGCACGTTGCGCCGAATCGGCGCGAGATTCTGTCGAGCAACAGCCTGCCTGGCAAATTCCTGCGACCAATGCCATGGCTCGACCTGCGTCATCGAGTGCTTTGCGTCGGTCGCCGTAGCACCACATCCCCGGGTGCCTGCCGTAAACTTGCGCCCATGAAGCAAATCCCCGTCACCCAGCTCCCCGTCGAGCCTGCCGTCAGCTGCTCCAACTGCGCCGCCTGCTGCTGCCAGCTGGAGGTCATGCTGATCACCGATACCGGCGTACCGCAGCGTTTCATCGATACCGATGACTGGGGCGGTGAAGTGATGCTGCGCCTGGATGACGGCTGGTGCGCCGCACTGGATCGCGACAGCATGCGCTGCACCATCTACGAGGTACGTCCGCTGATCTGCCGTGAATTTGAAACCGGCTCCCCCGAGTGCCTGGACGAGCGCAAGGGCATGGGCACTATCTATCGCTGATTGCGGCCACCCACAAATAACCGGGCGCATGGCCCGGTTATTTATTGCTATGTCCCAATAGCGTGTTGCGTCATATGACTAGCCGCTTTTGGTGCTGCCGGATTCCTCTGGATTCCCGCCTACGCGGGAATCCAGCTCGGTGCTGGGCAGACGGGAAGGTTTCTCCCCTGGCAACACGTAACAGGAACATAGCTTTTTTATGCAGCCCGCCTTAGAAACTCAGGCGGTAGTGCAGGGTATAGGCCTCGGCCCCATCGTTCGGTTGCTTGATGCCGGCGTTGGAGTAGTGAATCGCGCGGATACCCACTTCCTGCCCGGCGAAGCGCAGGCCGGCGCCGAGGCGGTCCTCGAACTGGAAGGAGGAGCTGAGATCGTTGCCCTCCAGCTCGGTGCTGGAGAACAGCGCCACACCGATACCGGCTTCGATGTAGGGCTTCACGGTTTCCCCGGCGAATTCGTAAACGAACACCGGCGAGAAGGACAGGCTGTTGTTGCTGGCGGTTTCGTCACCGACCCAGTAGGTGTAGCCGGCGTCCCAGTAGCCGGTCAGGCGGCCGGTGGAGCTCTGCAGCCAGCTCTTGTCCCAGTCCCACTGGGCACCCAGGCGAAACACCGCATTGGAGTCGCTGGACTGGCCAGCAGCGAAGGTGAAATCAACGGCCTGAGCGGACAGGCTACCGAGGCTAAGGGCTGCAGCTACAGCCAAAGAAAGCGTCTTTTTCATGGCAACTTCCTGTATTCGTAAGCGGAATTCGACGAAACCGTACAAACGAGTATAGAAAAAATCGCTATGAGTAAAACCCTACTTAAGTAATTCGGTTGAGGCTGGTGGCTCGCGCAACGGTTCGACCCGCGCCTGCTCGCCCCACAACACCGGCAGCACACGCTGCATTTTCTGCAGGTCACCACTGGACCACAAACGCGTCTGCCGCACCTCGCCCAGTGGCGCGCGCAAGCCGTGCTGATCGAGCAGGCTTTGCAGGTGCCGGGCCACCGCCGCACCGGTATCCACCAGGCTGACGTCAGCCGGAATCAGCTCGCGCAGCAGCGGTTTGATGAAGGGGTAATGGGTGCAACCGAGGATCAGCGTGTCGCAGCCTTCGTCCAGCAAGGGCGCAACAAAGCCTTGCAGCAGGGCGCGGGTGCGCGGGCTGTCCAGTTCGCCGGCTTCGATCTGTTCCACCAGCCCCGGGCACGGCTGGGTGATGACCCGCACATCGTTGGCGAAGCGGTCGAGCAAGGCGGCGAACTTGGCGCTCTTCAGCGTACCGGTGGTGGCCAGCACCCCGACCACGCCGCTACGGGTAGCCGCTGCGGCCGGTTTGACGGCAGGTTCCATGCCGACGATGGGCAACGCCGGGTAACGCTCGCGCAACTCGGCCACCGCCGAGGCCGTGGCGGTATTGCAGGCCAGCACCAGCGCCTTGGCGCCTTGAGCGAGAAGGAACTCGGCGATGGCCTGGCTGCGTGCGCGGATGAATTCCGGGGTCTTCTCGCCGTAGGGCACATGGCCACTGTCAGCGACGTAGAGCAGCGACTCGCCGGGCAGTCGCGCGCGGATTTCGCCCAGCACCGAGAGGCCGCCGACGCCAGAGTCGAACACCCCGATCGGCGCACTGCTCATGCTCGCTCCCCGCACACGCTGCACGCCGGATCACGCTTGACCCGCAGCTCGCGAAAGCGCGAGCCGAGCGCGTCGATCAACAGCAAGCGGCCCACCAGCGGTTCACCGAAATTGGCCAGCAGCTTGAGCGCTTCCAGCGCCTGCAGGCTGCCGACCAGCCCCACCAGCGGGCCAACCACGCCGGCCTCGCTGCAGGTCAGCTCGGCCTCGCTGCCGTGGCCATACAGGCAGTGGTAGCAGGGACTCTCGGCACGCCGCGGATCGAACACCGCGAGTTGGCCTTCCAAGCGGATCGCTGCGCCACTCACCAGCGGTTTGCCGGCTGCCACACAGGCAGCGTTGACCGCCTCACGGGTGGTGAAATTGTCGGAGCAGTCCAGCACCAGGTCGACCGCATTCACCGCCGCCGCCAACGAGTCGACATCCAGTGCCGTGCGATGGGACACCAGGCGGATCTGCGGATTGAGCGCGCTGAGCCGGCTGATGGCCGAGTCGACCTTGGCCACGCCGACCTGGCTTACGTCATGGATGATCTGCCGCTGCAGGTTGGTCAGGTCGACCGTGTCGAAGTCGGCCAGGTGCAGTTCACCGACGCCGGCTGCGGCCAGGTACAAGGCCACCGGCGAGCCCAGGCCGCCGAGACCGACAATCAGCACACGGCTGTGCTTGAGGCGCAGCTGACCGGCGATATCGATCTGCGGCAGGAGGATCTGCCGGCTGTAGCGCAGCAGTTCGTCGTCGTTGAGTTCCAGGCTCATGCCGGCCATTGCCCCAGGGAAATACGTTCATGCCCGCCCAGATCGCGGCGGCTCTCTACCGCACAGAAGCCGGCCGCCAACAACAGGGCGCGTACGGCTTCGGCCTGATCATAGCCATGTTCCAGCAACAACCAGCCGGCCGCGTCGAGATGCGCGGGGGCCTGGGTAATGATCAAGCGGATATCGTCCAGCCCATCGGCCCCGGACACCAGCGCGCTGGCCGGTTCGAAGCGCACATCGCCCTCGCCCAGGTGGCGGTCGTCTGCCGCGATGTACGGCGGGTTGCTGACGATCAGATTGAAGCGCTCGCCCGCCAGAGCGGAAAACCAGCTGCTGGTGCGGAATGCGGCATTGTTCAGTTTGAGCCGTTGGCGATTGCGCTCGGCCAGGGCCACGGCCTCTTCGACCCGATCCACCCCGGTCACTCGCCAGCCACCGCGCTCGCTGGCCAGGGCCAGGGCGATGGCGCCGGTGCCGGTACCCAGGTCGAGTACGCGCAGCGGTGTGGCCGGCAGCAGTTCGAGGCTGGTTTCCACCAGTAATTCGGTATCCGGGCGGGGAATCAGGGTGTGCGGGGCGACTTCCAGATCGAGGCTCCAGAAGCCCTGCTGGCCGAGGATATAGGCCACCGGTTCACCCGCGCGGCGGCGCACCAGCATGGCGCTGAACAGTGCCTGCTGCTCGGCGCTCGGCTCACGCTCCGGCCAGGTGCGCAGGTAGCTGCGCGGTTTGCCCAGGGCGGCAGCCAGCAGCAGCTCGGCATCCAGGCTGGCGCTGGGCGAGTCGGGCAGATCGGCGCTATCGAGCAGGGATTGGATCGTCACCACGGGATTTCTCCGTAGGAGCCAGCTTGCTGGCGATCAGGGGCAAACCACAACAGAAGAGCATCGCGAGCAAGCTCGCTCCTACAGGTTTGCGCTGAGGGGCGATCAATCGCCCAGGGCAGCCAACTGGTCGGCCTGGTATTCCACCAGCAGCGGCTCGATCACCGCTTCCACGCCACCGGACAGCACGTCGTCCAGGCAGTACAGGGTCAGGTTGATGCGGTGATCGGTGACCCGGCCCTGGGGGAAGTTGTAGGTGCGGATGCGCTCGGAACGATCGCCGGAACCGACCAGCAGTTTGCGCGTGTCGGAGATTTCCTTGTGCGCGGCAGCGTCCTGCTGGTCATTCAGCTTGGCCGACAGCCAGGCCAGTGCCCGGGCCTTGTTCTTGTGCTGGGAGCGCTCTTCCTGGCACTCGACCACCATGCCCGAGGGAATGTGGGTAATGCGCACTGCCGAGTCGGTCTTGTTGATGTGCTGACCACCGGCGCCGGAAGCACGATAGGTATCGATGCGCAGGTCGGCCGGGTTGATCTCGATGACGGCCTGCTCATCCGGCTCGGGCAACACTGCCACGGTGCAGGCCGAAGTGTGGATACGGCCTTGGGATTCGGTTTCCGGCACGCGCTGTACGCGGTGGGCGCCGGATTCGAACTTGAGTTTGGCGTAGACGTTGTCACCCTCGACGCGGGCAATCACCTCTTTATAGCCACCATGCTCGCCCGGGCTCTCCGAAAGAATCTCGACTCGCCAGCCCTGGCGCTCGGCGTAGCGCGAATACATGCGGAACAGGTCGCCGGAGAAGATCGCCGCCTCGTCACCGCCGGTGCCGGCACGCACTTCGAGGAACACGTTGCGGCCGTCGCGGGGGTCCTTGGGCAGCAGCATGCGCTGCAGGCGGTCTTCCAGGTCAACCAGCTGCGCCTTGGCCTCGGCCACTTCTTCCTCGGCCATCTCGCGCAGGTCCGGGTCGCTGTCCTTGAGCAGCGCCTGGGCGCCCTCCAGGTCGTCGGTCACCTTGCGGAACTCGCGGTAGGTGAGGATCACCGGTTCGACTTCGGCATATTCCTTGGAATAGGCGCGGAACTGGGTCTGGTTGCTGATCACCTCGCCATCGCCGAGCAGCGCAGTGAGCTCCTCGTAGCGGTCGTGGAGGATGTCCAGCTTGTTCAACAATGAGGCTTTCATGGCTTCGACTCGCCCTCGTCGAGGGCAAACAGTTCCTGGGCCACGGCCAGTGCATCGTAGCGGCCATCGGCGGAGATTTTCTTCAGCTGCACGCTGGGTGCATGCAGCAACTTATTGGTCAGGCCACGCGCCAGCAGGGCCAGTACTTCATCGGCCGAGGTGCCATTGGCCAACATGCGCTGGGCCCGCGCCAGCTCCTCGTCGCGCAGGCGCTCGGCCTGCTGACGGTAGGCCTTGAGCACATCCACCGCGGCCAGCGCGCGCAGGCGCTGCATGAAATCGTCGGCACCGGCGCTGACCAGTTCTTCGGCGGCCTGGGCGGCGCCCTGGCGGCTCTTGAGGTTCTCGGCGATGACTTCGTGCAGGTCATCGACGGTATACAGGTAAACGTCGTCCAGCTCGCCGACTTCCGGCTCAATGTCGCGCGGCACGGCGATGTCGACCATGAAGATCGGCTTGTGCTTGCGCTGCTTCAACGCACGCTCCACCGCGCCCTTGCCGAGGATCGGCAACTGGCTGGCGGTGGAGCTGATGACGATGTCGCTGTTGACCAGCTCCTGCGGAATATCAGCCAGCAACACGGCATGCGCGCCGAACTGTTCGGCCAGCTGGCTGGCGCGCTCCAGGGTGCGATTGGCCACGACGATGCGCTTGACGCCCTGATCGTGCAGATGGCGAGCGACTAGGCTGATGGTCTCGCCGGCGCCGATCAGCAACGCCTGGCTGCGGTGCAGGTCGGAAAATATCTGCTTGGCCAGGCTGACGGCGGCAAAGGCCACCGACACCGGGTTCTCGCCGATGGCGGTGTCGGTGCGCACGGTCTTGGCGGTACTGAAGGTCGCCTGAAACAGCCGACCAAGCAGCGGGCCGACGGTACCGGCCTCGCGCGCCACGGCGTAGGCGGACTTCATCTGGCCGAGGATCTGCGGCTCGCCGAGCACCATGGAGTCCAGCCCGGAAGCCACGCGCATCATGTGGCGTACGGCGGAATCGTCCTGGTGCACGTAGGCACAGGCGCGCAGGTCATCGATATTCAGGCGGTGATAGTCGGCCAGCCAGCGCAGTACATCGTCGGCGGCCAGTTCATCCTGCTCCAGGTACAGCTCGCTGCGGTTGCAGGTGGAGAGGATCGCCGCTTCCCGGCTGGGTGTGCTGCGACACAGCAACTGCAAGGCCTCGACCAACTGCTCGGGGGTAAATGCCACGCGCTCGCGTACGTCGACCGAGGCGGTCTTGTGGTTGATACCGAGGGCGAGGAAAGCCATGCAGGGTCGCTAAGGGAGACGGGATAACGGGCAATTGTCCTACGTCACCGGAACGAGAACAACTGGCAGAGCCTGCTTACGATCTGCTGCGCGTCGATCATGCAGCGTTAAAAACAGGCTCGGAATGCTCATTTACCACTCGTAAACTGCGCTTCCTCACCTGTTTTTGCCTTGCCTGACTCTAGCTCGCGAGATCGTAAACAGGCTCTGCGTGTTTATTGCCCCTATAGACGAACAGCCCAGCACGCCCCGGAATGGCCCAGCCCATTGGGCTTGCCAGATCGCTTGTGTCATGATGACCGCACCGCAGGTTAGTCGCATTTTCCCTCATGAATAAATCGTTCGCGTTGCTGACCGCCCTTCTGCTTGTTGGAGGCTGCCAGACCCTGGCGCCCTCTGCGCCGGACGGCACCCCGCCAGTCGAAGACACGGCCGCCAACCAGGCGCCCGCGGAACCCAAGGTGTACGCCTCGTTCAGCGAGGAAACCCTGTATTCCCTGCTCTCCGCCGAACTGGCCGGGCAACGCAACCGCTTCGACATTGCCCTCGGCAACTACGTGCAACAGGCCAACGCCACCCAGGATCCGGCCGTCGCCGAGCGCGCCTTCCGGATCGCCGAGTACCTCGGCGCCGAGCAGGCCGCCCTGGACACCGCACTGATCTGGTCGAAGAACGCCCCGAACAACCTCGACGCCCAGCGTGCCACCGCCGTGCAACTGGCTCGCAGCGGGCGCTATGACGAATCCATGCAATACATGGAAAAAGTCCTTCAGGCCCAGGGCGACACCCACTTCGACTTCCTTGCCCTGTCGGCTGCAGAAACCGACCCGGACACCCGCACCGGCCTGCTGCAGAGCTTCGACCGCCTGCTGGTGAAATACCCGGAGAATGGCCAACTGCTGTTCGGCAAGGCCCTGCTGCTGCATCAGGACGGCCGCCCGCAAGAAGCCCTGGAGCTGCTTGAAGCACACGACGCCAGCGAGCAGGAAATCCCACCTCTGCTGCTGCGCGCACGCTTGCTACAAAGCCTGGACCGTGGCGAGGAAGCCGTTCCGCTGCTGGAAAAAGGCATCAAGCAGCACCCGGAAGACAAACGCCTGCGCCTGGCCTATGCCCGCCAGTTGGTCGAACTGGAGCGCCTCGACGATGCCAAGAGCGAATTCGCCGGCCTGGTCCAGCAATACCCGGATGACGACGACCTGCGCTTCTCCCTGGCCCTGGTGTGCCTGGAAGACCAGGCCTGGGACGAGGCCTCGGTCTATCTGGAAGAACTGGTCGCGCGCAACAGCCATGTCGACGCGGCCCACTTCAACCTCGGGCATGTCTATGAACAGCGTAAAGACCCGGACAGCGCGCTGATCGAATACGCCCTGGTCGGCCCCGGCAACGACTACCTCGCCGCCCAACTGCGCCAGACCGAAATCCTCCTCGACAGCGGCCGCGCCGATCAGGCCAGCAACCGCCTGAGCAAGGCCCGCGAAAGCCAGCCCGACTACGCCATCCAGCTCTACCTGCTGGAGTCCGAGGCCCTGGCCAACCGCGAGCGCCTGGAGCAGTCCTGGCAGGTCATCCAGCAAGGCCTGGTGCAGTTCCCCAACGACACCAACCTGCTCTATACCCGCGCCATGCTCGCCGAGAAACGCGGCGACCTGCCGGGCCTGGAGAAGGATCTGCGCAGCATCATCGAGCGCGAGCCGGACAACGCCGCCGCGCTGAACGCTCTCGGCTACACCCTGGCCGACCGCACCACACGCTATGCGGAAGCGCGCACGCTGATCGAGAAAGCCCACCAGCTCAACCCGGATGACCCGGCGACCCTCGACAGCCTCGGCTGGGTCCACTTCCGCCTGGGCAACCTCGACGATGCCGAGCGCTTCCTGCGCCAGGCCCTGGATAAATTCCCCGATCACGAAGTCGCCGCCCACCTCGGCGAAGTCCTCTGGGCTCAAGGCAAGCAGCGCGAGGCCCGCAAGGTCTGGGCCAGCGCCCTTGAAGCACAGCCCGACAGCACAATCCTGCGCGGCACCCTGCTGCGCCTGACCGGTTCCGAGACGCTCTGATCCATGCTTCGCCACCTTATTGTCATCAGTCTGCTTTCCCTGCTCGCCGGCTGCGCCGGCCTGACCAGCCACGAATCCATCGGCGGCCAGGGCGATCCACTGCTCTGGAAGGCGCACAAGGAACAGATCAGCACCCTCGACGGCTGGCAGATCAGCGGCAAGGTCGGCATCCGCGCCCCGAAGGATTCCGGCAGCGGCACGCTGTTCTGGCTGCAACGCCAGGACTACTACGACATTCGCCTGTCCGGCCCGCTCGGCCGCGGCGCCGCCCGCCTGACCGGCCGCCCCGGCGCCATCCTGCTGGAAGTGGCCAACCAGGGCCGCTACGAAGCCGAATCGCCCGAAGCACTGCTGGAAGAGAAACTCGGCTGGCGCCTGCCCGTTTCGCATCTGCAATGGTGGGTGCGTGGCCTGCCGGCACCCGACAGCCGCAGCCGCGTCACCCTCGATGGTGACAGCCAGCTGGCCCGCCTGGAGCAGGATGGCTGGGACGTGGAATACCTGAGCTACGTCGAGCAGAACGGTTTTTCCCTGCCCGAGCGCATCAAACTGCACGGCGACAAGCTCGACGTGACCCTGGTGATCAAGGACTGGCAACCGCGCAAGCTCGGCCAATAAGCCCCCAAGACAAAACCTATAGGAGCGAGCTCTGCTCGCGAAGCCCTTTCACGCCAGGCTCGCTCCCAGATAACGGCACATCGCAATGACAGCCCATTCCATCCCCGCGCACGCTCAACTGACCCTGCCCGCCCCCGCCAAGCTCAACCTGATGCTGCACATCCTCGGCCGCCGCGCCGATGGCTATCACGAGCTGCAGACCCTGTTTCAATTCCTCGAGCATGGCGACGAGCTGGGCTTCTCTACGAGACAGGACGGCGTAATCCAGTTGCACACCGAGATTTCTGGCGTCCCCCACGACAGCAACCTGATCGTCCGCGCCGCGCGCCAATTGCAGAACGCCAGCGGCTGCTCGCTCGGTGCCGATATATGGCTGGAAAAGCGCCTGCCCATGGGTGGCGGCATCGGCGGTGGCAGCTCGGATGCGGCAACCACCCTGCTCGGCCTCAACCACCTGTGGCAGCTGGGCTGGGACGAAGAACGGCTGGCCACGCTGGGCCTCGGCCTGGGCGCCGATGTGCCGGTGTTCGTGCGCGGTCGCGCCGCCTTCGCCGAGGGCGTCGGCGAACGCCTGCAAGCCGTCGAATTGGCGGAGCCCTGGTACTTGGTCGCCATACCCCAGGTATCCATCAGCACCGCCGAAGTTTTTGCCGACCCCGAGTTGACACGGAATACCCCGGCCATTACAGTTCGCAGCCTTCCCGAGGGGGGTGGTCATAATGACTGCCAACCAGTTGTCGAGAAGCGCTACCCCGAAGTGCGTAACGCTTTGAACTTGCTGAACAAATTTGTTCTCGCAAAGATGACTGGAACCGGAGCTTGTGTATTTGGGAGCTTCCCAAATCAGGGCGATGCTGATAAAGTCTCGCGCCAACTTCCGGCCACCCTGCCAAGTTTCGTCGCTCGTGGTTGCAACCGATCTCCGGTGCATCTGCAGCTCGAAAAACTAGTATCGGAAGGGAATGCCTAGCATTCGGTTATGCAAGATACAGGGGCGTCGCCAAGCGGTAAGGCAGCAGGTTTTGATCCTGCCATGCGTTGGTTCGAATCCAGCCGCCCCTGCCATAACCGCCTAGCGGTTGCGTAATCGATTCAAGCATTTGCGGTAACTCTACAGGGGCGTCGCCAAGCGGTAAGGCAGCAGGTTTTGATCCTGCCATGCGTTGGTTCGAATCCAGCCGCCCCTGCCATATATTCGAGAGCTGTTCAAAGAGCCCTGCTTTTTGAACAGCTTTTTAATTCATCGGACCCACCCTCAGGCAGGTACTGCGCGTGTCCAAGATGATGGTCTTCACGGGGAATGCCAACCCCGACCTGGCGCGTCGCATCGTGCGCCAACTGCACATTCCTCTCGGTGATGCCTCCGTAGGCAAATTCTCCGACGGCGAAATCAGTGCTGAAATCAATGAAAACGTTCGCGGTAAAGACGTCTTCATCATTCAGCCGACCTGTGCACCCACCAACGACAACCTGATGGAACTGGTAGTGATGGCTGACGCCTTCCGCCGCTCCTCGGCTTCTCGTATCACTGCAGTCATTCCCTACTTTGGCTATGCCCGCCAGGATCGCCGCCCGCGCTCCGCTCGCGTGGCCATCAGCGCCAAGGTAGTAGCCGACATGCTGACCGTGGTCGGTATCGACCGCGTGCTCACCGTCGACCTGCACGCTGACCAAATTCAGGGCTTCTTCGATATCCCGGTAGATAACATCTACGGCTCCCCGGTTCTGGTGGATGACATCGAAAGCCAGCGTTTCGACAACCTGATGATCGTCTCCCCGGACATCGGCGGCGTAGTGCGTGCACGCGCCGTGGCCAAGTCCCTGGGTGTTGACCTGGCGATCATCGACAAGCGCCGCGAGAAAGCCAACCACTCCGAAGTGATGCATATCATCGGTGATGTGGACGGCCGCACCTGCGTACTGGTGGACGACATGGTCGACACCGCCGGCACCCTCTGCCACGCCGCCAAGGCGCTGAAAGAGCACGGCGCCGCCAAGGTCTACGCCTACTCCACCCACCCGGTGCTGTCGGGCCGCGCCATCGAAAACATCGAAAACTCCGTGCTGGACGCACTGGTGGTGACCAACACCATCCCGCTGTCCGCTGCGGCGCAAGCCTGCCCGCGTATCCGTCAACTGGATATGGCTGCAGTTGTGGCTGAAGCGATGCGTCGCATCAGCAATGAAGAATCGATCAGCGCGATGTTCCGCTAAGCGAAACATTGACTGACGACTAGTGCCCCGCCGCGTGCGGGGCTTTTTGCCCAACCGCCCGCACGCTGGTCGCAAGCGCAGCTGGCGGTTTGGTTATTTTGGAGAAGTGAAATGACTGAATTTGCCCTGAATGCCGACGCGCGTTCCGACCTGGGGAAAGGTGCGAGCCGCCGCCTGCGTCGTATCGCCAGCCTGGTTCCGGCCGTAATCTACGGTGGTGACAAAGCCCCGCAATCCATCAGCCTGCTGGCCAAAGACCTGGCCAAGCTGCTGGAAAACGAAGCTGCCTTCAGCCACGTGCTGACCCTGAACGTTGCCGGCACTGCCGAAAACGTTCTGATCAAGGCCCTGCAACGTCACCCGGCCAAAGGCTTCGTGCTGCACGCTGACTTCGTTCGCGTTGTTGCCGGCCAGAAGCTGAGCGCCCACGTTCCCCTGCACTTCATCAACCAGGAATCCTCGGTTGGCGTGAAGCAGCAAGGTGGCGAAGTGTCCCACACCATCGTTGAAGTTGAAGTTTCCTGCCAGCCGCAAGACCTGCCGGAATTCATCAACGTCGACATGGCCAAAGTTGAAGTCGGTCAGATCGTTCACCTGTCCGACCTGCAACTGCCGAAAGGCGTCGAGCTGGTGGCCCTGGCCCACGGCAACGACCTGGCCGTAGCCAACATCCACGCGTCCCGCGTGGCGAAAGAAGAAGGCGCTGCCGAGTAATTGATACTCAGCACGCCTTAAAGGAAGGGCCTCTGTCGTGACTGCCGTGCAACTGATCGTCGGCCTGGGTAATCCAGGCCCAGAATACGACCAGACCCGGCATAACGCAGGGGCCCTTTTTGTTGAGCGCCTGGCCGACCGCGAACGCGTCAGCCTGAGCCTCGACAAAAAGTATTTTGGCCTGGTGGGCAAGTTCAGCCATCAGGGCCGCGATGTTCGTCTGTTGATCCCCACCACCTTCATGAACCGCAGCGGTCAGTCCGTAGCGGCACTGGCGAATTTCTTCCGGATCACTCCGGACGCCATTCTGGTGGCCCACGACGAACTCGACATGCCCCCCGGCGTCGCCAAGCTCAAACAGGGCGGCGGGCACGGCGGACATAACGGGCTACGCGACATCATTGCCCAGCTCGGCAATCAGAACAATTTCCACCGCCTGCGGCTTGGCATCGGCCATCCCGGGCACAGCAGCATGGTCTCCAACTTTGTCCTCGGCCGCGCCCCGCGCAGCGAACAGGACCTGCTGGACACCAGCATCGATTTCGCCCTCGGCGTACTGCCCGAAATACTCGCCGGCGAATGGAGCAAAGCGATGCACAAGCTGCACAGCCAGAAAGCCACCCTTTAACTCTTCACCGCCATATCGCGCGAGGGACACATCATGGGATTCAACTGCGGCATCGTCGGCCTGCCCAACGTCGGCAAGTCCACCCTGTTCAACGCCCTCACCAAATCCGGTATTGCGGCGGAGAACTTCCCGTTCTGCACCATCGAGCCGAACAGCGGCATCGTGCCGATGCCCGACCCGCGTCTTGCGGCCCTGGCGGCCATCGTCAACCCCAAGCGCATCCTGCCGACCACCATGGAATTCGTCGACATCGCCGGCCTGGTAGCCGGCGCGTCGAAAGGTGAAGGCCTGGGCAACAAGTTCCTGGCCAACATCCGCGAAACCGACGCCATCGCCCACGTCGTGCGCTGCTTCGAAGACGACAACGTGATTCACGTCGCCAACAGCGTCGACCCCAAGCGCGACATCGAGATCATCGACCTGGAGCTGATCTTCGCTGACCTCGATAGCTGCGAGAAGCAACTGCAGAAAGTCACCCGTAACGCCAAAGGCGGCGACAAAGACGCCGTCGTGCAGAAAGGCCTGCTGGAGCAACTGATCGCTCACTTCAGCGAAGGCAAGCCGGCGCGCAGCCTGATGAAGAACATGAGCACCGACGAGAAATCGGTGATCCGTGGCTTCCACTTGCTCACCACCAAGCCGGTGATGTACATCGCCAACGTCGCCGAAGACGGCTTCGACAACAACCCGCTGCTCGACGTCGTACGCGCGATTGCCGACGAAGAAGGCGCGATCGTGGTGCCGGTGTGCAACAAGATCGAAGCGGAAATCGCCGAGCTCGACGACGGCGAAGAGAAAGACATGTTCCTCGAAGCCCTGGGCCTCGAAGAACCCGGCCTGAACCGCGTGATTCGCGCCGGCTACGAAATGCTTCACCTGCAGACCTACTTCACCGCCGGCGTCGAAGAAGTCCGTGCCTGGACCGTCAAAGTCGGTGCCACCGCCCCGCAAGCAGCGGGCGTGATCCACACCGACTTCGAAAAAGGCTTTATCCGCGCCGAAGTCATCGCCTACAACGACTTCATCCAGTACAAGGGCGAAGCCGGCACCAAAGAAGCCGGCAAATGGCGCCTGGAAGGCAAGGACTACATCGTCAAGGACGGCGACGTGATGCACTTCCGCTTCAACGTCTAAGCGTAAGAGAGGTCCTGACGGATCTCGCTGGACACGAAACCCCTTGATGGCAGCCGCCTCAAGGGGTTTTTCTTTTCCAGCCCTCCTCACCGCGCCGACGGGAGCACGGCAGCTGCGTTAATTGCAGGATGATGCGGCACAAGGCCATCTATCCACTCATCGTTCGGGCCGCCTGACGCGTCATAGCTGAGAGCTGTTTTTCATCACGACGCAGACCGCCTAGGGAGAATTACCGATACCCGCCCACCCGACACGCAGAGAGGAAAATCCATTGCCAAGCGCCAGCTAAAGCGCTGAAACTAGACTCGCACAAGGAAAAGTGGGTCTATATTTCAAGGCTTAATAGTCCTCGGAAGGGAGTCTTTAGTAATGGCGAATATCCTCCAGAAAAACCGGGACTCTCTGAGGCCGCAAAGTCATTACTTGGCCTTGGAGCCACGCATTCTGTTCGACGGCGCCGCAGCGGTGGCCACCGAGCAGCAGCACAACAGTGGCGCCGATCATCCCATCCAGGATGCCCATGCCACGCCTGTGGAAACGGCGGCCACACCCGCGCAGAGTGCTCCGCGTCACCTGCTGGTGATCGACAGCCGCGTAGAGAACCGCGAGCAGCTGACCCAGCAACTGCCGCCAGGCGTGCAGGCCCTGGTGATCGAGCAAGGCCAGGATGGCATTGCCGCCATCGAGCAGGCTCTGGAGACGTTGGGCCAGGTCGACTCGATCCAGATTCTCTCCCACGGCGCCGCCGGTCAGTTCACCCTCGGCAAAACCACCCTCTCCAGCGACAACATCGGTCAGTTCGGCCACGCCCTGCAGCAATGGAGCGACAACCTCAGCGAGGGCGCCGACATCCAGCTCTATGGCTGCAAGGTCGGTGCCGGAGAGGCAGGACAGACACTCGTAGGAGAACTGGCACGCTGGACCGGCGCCGACGTGGCTGCCTCCAATGACGATACCGGCGCACGCGCCGCCGGCGGTGACTGGAATCTGGAAGTCCGCAGCGGCGATATCGACAAGGGCATCGCCCTCAGCAGCGCCGCGCTGAGCGGCTATGACGATTTGCTGGCCAACGCCGCCCCCACCACCAGCCTGCCGGCCACCAGCGCGCAGGTACTGTTGGGCGGAAACTTCACCTTCACGGTGAACTTCGACAACACCTCCAGCCAGGCTGGCTATGCCCCCTTCATCGACCTGTTCCTGCCTGCCACCGGCAAGGACGGTGCCGGCAGCGCTACGGACGACGGCATCACCTTCGTCTCTGCCCAGTACCTCGGGCAGACCCTGACGGCCCAGGTCATCACCTTCGACAGCAATGGCCAGGCCACCCACCCGCTGGCGGTGGATGCCAGCGGCAACCCCCTGATCATCAATGCCGCCACCTATGGCATGCGTGCCGGCGATCAGTTGGTGGTATTGGCATTGCCCTTCGCCAGCGTGACCGACGGCCAACCGCTGATCGGCATCCAGATCACCGCCAAACTCAGCAACCTGGCCGACACCAGTTTCTCCAACGGCACACCAGAGCTGACCATTCGTGCACGCAGCGGCTTCCAGTACGGCAACGACTCGCTGAACAACCCGGCCAGCGACCCCAGCCTGGTCGAGTCCGGCAGCAAAAGCTTCGTGGTTCGCCCCACCGTACTGACCTTCGCGCAGACCGTGATTACCCCGGAAGGCGAGACCGCCACCGGCCCCAACTTCGAGCGCACCCTGCAGGCCACCGTCACACCGGCCGCAGGTCAGACCCTGACCGACGTGGTGGTTACCCAGCCGATTCCGGGCAATGTCATCGTCACCGGCATCACCCCCGGCAGCGGCGGCGTCATCACCTCCATGACGCTGTACGACGGCCGCACCAGTACCGACCCGGTGGTAATAGCTGCGGCGCTGGCGCTGAACAACGATGCCGACCTGAGCAATGACCTGTACATCAGTTCGTTCACCGTCACCTATGCGACCCTGAGCGCTGCCACCACTACCAATGTCACCTTCTTCGTGCCGGACACCGATCTGGACGGCAAGCCCGTGATCAACCCCGTCAGCGGCGACGATGTCACCATCACCTTCGGCGGCCCCAGCGCCACCGGCGAATGGGTCCCCCTCGATAGCCGGGACGTCACCGCGCCGGCCACCGAGATCGATGTCAGCGGCACCGGCGCCAGCACCAGCTTCGTTGCCAAGTCCATCACCCTGATCAAACAGGTGACCATCCAGACCGACCTCGGCACCACCGGCCTGACCCCCGGCGATACCCTGAAATACGACCTGAACATTGCCATTTCCGATTACTTCGCCTTCGGCAAGAGCTTCCTGGAGCAGGGCCAGTTCACCGTTACCGACACCCTCAGCGATGGCCAGACCCTGCAGGGCACCCCTACCCTGACGGTGAACTTCAATGGCGGCGGGCCGCAGACCATTACCCTGATCGTGTCGTCGACGGTGAACAACGCAGACGGCAGCGTCACCCGCACCTTCGACATCGGCCAGTCGTTGCTCGACGCCTTCGGCGACCGCGGCTGGCTGAACGGCGACCTGGCCTTCGACAGCGACCTCGAGGGCGCCACCACGGCAGTGATCAGCTACCTGGCGGTGGTCGGCCAGAGCTACGCCCCGCCGGCCGGCAGCCCGCACAGCGAGATAAACGAAGGCGACAAGCTGAGCAACAACGCCACGGTCACCGCCACTGTCCTCGAGGACTACATCAACCTCACCGGCAGCAATGAGAGCGATACCTCCAGCACAGTCAGCAGCGTACCGAAGAGCCAGATCGACATCGTCCTGGCCGACCTCAACGACGGCGGCGCCCCGGCGCCTGGCGTCGAGCTCAAGCCCGGCGACGAAGTGACCTTCCGCCTCAGCTACGACCTGGTCACCGGCGACTACGAGAACCTCAAGCTGACCGCCTACCTGCCGCTGCCGCTGTTCGATGTCAGCGGCATCAGCTGGCAGCTCGGCAGTGGCGGCGAAGCCAACGTCGGCCAGTGGGTGCTCGGCGCTGGCAACACCAACGCCGACGGCACCATCTCCGTTAGCAATGGCCCCGGCAACTCGGTGGTGTTCGACCTCGGCAGCTACGTCAAGGCCAACAACATCACCACTGGCAGCCGCATCGAGATCGAGTTCACCATGCTCGTCGGCGACCAACCGTTCGCCGATGGCCGCGAGTTCGATGTGCTCGCCGAGTCCAGCCAGACCACTACCCTGGAGGGCAAGACCGTCTTCAACTCCAGCGATGTCGCGGTGATCGCCTCCATTGCCGAACCGGTGCTGAGCATTAGCCACGGTGTGGTCTCCAGCAGCAATGGCACGGTCAGCGGCACCAGCGGCACCTGGGGCGCACCCGGCAGTAGCGGCGTACCACCGTTCAGCGGCAGCGTCACCGCCATCACCGCGGTCAACGGCAACGTCACCGGCATCGACGGCGGCGATACCCTGCGCCTGGCCACTGCCATCGAGAACAGTGGTGGCGGCGCGGCTTTCGACGTCCGCACCAGCGTTACCCTGCCCACCGGTCTGTCCTTCGTTGGCGGCAGCCTGGCCAATGCCAACCTGCAGATCTACCGCGGCGACGGCACGCTTCTGCAAGCGGGTAGCGACTACAGCGTCAGCGGCAGCACCATTACCTTCATCGACGGTGCCGGCACCGGTGGCCTGCTCGCCGGACGCCCCGGCACAGCGGCCGACACCAGCGGCGCCAACCTGGTGGTGATCACCTACGACGTCACCGTCAGCAACAGCATCGCCGCCAGCCGCACCTTGCAGAGCAGTGCCAGTCTGCTCAACTACGCCAGCGCCGAGGGCGGCGACAACTTCATATCCGGCGCCCCGCTCTCCGATACCGCCGGCCAGCAGGTCGCCGCACCCACGATTACCCAGGGCTTCGCCGGCGGCAGCCTGGACGACGGCGACTCCAGTGCCAGCCACACCACCGGTGCCAACCTGGTGGTCGGCGAAGGCATGCTCTACGACATCGTGGTGACCCTGCCCGAGGGCAGCACCCAGAGCCTGCGTATCGACGACCTGATTCCCCCCGGCATGCGCTTGGACACCAGCTTCGCCAGCGGTGCCGGTTACCAACTGATCACCACCGGTTTCGCCGGTAGCGTCACTTTCTCCGGCATGACCGGGGTTGGTGGCACCCTGGGTGCTGACGGCGTCGATGCGCGCTTCACCTTCAGTGCCGCTGGCGCCACGGCCGACAACAATACCGGCAACAACAGCTTCACCATCCGCGTACACCTGATCGCCAACAACGTGGCAGGCAACCAGGAGGGCGTCGCCCGCACTAACGATGCGCAGTTGATCTACAGCGACCCGGACGGCAATACCGTCAATGGCAGCACAGCAATCGACCGCACCGTGGACAGCAACGGCACACCAACCATCACCGTGCGCGAGCCGGTGCTGAGCGTTACCCAGCAACTGTTGACCGTTCCGCCTCTCGTCGGCTTCGACCTCGGCGCGGTGATCGACTTCACCATTACCCTGACCAATAGCAGCGGCTACGACGCCTTCGACATCACCCTGCTCGACAACCTGCCCACGCAGCTGAATGGGCTGACCCTGGTCGGTAAGGTTTACAACGGCGACGCTACCAACAATGGCGGCGCCGACTTCGAAATCGCCCTGGTCGGCAGCCAGTACGTACTGCGCAGCGTCAGTGGAGCCAATATCGATATCGGCACGGGCGATAGCATCGTGCTGACGGTACGCGGCACGGTAAACGCTACCGCCAACAACGCGGCCATTTTCACCAATATCGCTACTGCACAGTGGACCAGCCTGGACGGCAACGCCGGTGGTACCGCAAATCCCGCTGGCGAGCGCACCGGTGTCGATGGCCCGCTGAATGGCGGTAGCCTTAACGATTACCGCAGCAGCGCCAGCCTGATTATTCCTGCCTCCACAGGTTTCCGGATCTCGCGGGTCGGTGGCCTCGACGATACCCCGGCAGCCAACCCCACCAATGGCATCAACGAAACGGTCAGCATTGGCGAAATCGTGCGTTATCGGGTCGTGGCCAACGTTCCCGAGGGTGGCCGTAGCGGTTACCAGATTCAGATCACCCTGGCCGATGGCCTGGAGTTCATCCCGGCCAACCTGAATAACGTGCTGATCGGCCTGATTTCCAATACCGGCTTGACCAGCAGCCTCGGCGGCTCACTGGTCAGCAGCGGCGACCCAACCATCACCGGCGACCAGGATACGCCTCAGGCCGGCCCCATCGAGCCGAACCTAGCCAACCCGCTGACTGCCGTGCTCAATTCCAGCCTGATCTCGGTTTCCGCCGATGGCCGCACGGTCACTTTCAGCTTTGGCAACCTGGACACTACCGACAGCAACGACAACAACCTCGAGGGCCTGGCACTGGAGTTCAACGTCAGGGTCAGCAACCAGGCTTCCAACCAGGCCGGCGACCATCTGGCGGTCACGGCACGAGACTTCGTCGGCAATGGCGCCACCCAGATCAGCACCAGCGCGACCTTGTATCAGGATATCGTCGAGCCGAGTTTCACCGGCATGGACAAGACGGTCACCACCTTCGACCCCAATCCGGGTGGCAGCACCGGAACGGCCACGGTGGAAGTAGTATTCACCCAGAATGGCGGCCTGCCAGCCTATGACGCGGTGCTGACCGACGGCTTCACAGGCGGCTCCGCCTACAGCCTGACCAGCATCACCGTTGGCAGCACGACCTACCTGGTTGGTGACCTGCCCGCCGATGGCATCAGTTTCAGCACCAGCGGCAGCCTCACCGTTAATTTCGATCAGCTGGACGTCGGCACCCAAGTCAAGGTGGTCTATGAGGTCACCGTGCCCAATAGCGCCCTGGTCGCCCAGGCCAACGGTACGGCGACCCTGCGCTGGTCGAGCCTGCCCGAGGACTTCACGGCCTGGGGCGGCAGTAGCGTCGGCGCGGATGGCGGCGCCACCGGCGAACGTACCGGCAGCGGCGGCGTGAACGACTATGTGCTCAGCTCTGCAGCGGGCTTGGGCATCATCGCCGGCACCCTGTGGAACGACACCGCCAGCGCCACCACCAGCACCACGCCCGATGGCACCGGCCTGGACGGACAGACCGTGACCCTGACCTGGGCCGGTACTGACAACGACTTCGGCACCACCGGCAACAATGCCACCTTCACCACCACTACCAACGCCAGTGGGCAGTACAGCTTCGGCGTGCTGCCCTCGGGCCTCTACCGCATCGACACGCCTACCGGCACCATCAACTACACGCAGCCGGTCGGCGACCTGCGCATCCGCATCGACAGCGACGGCAGCACCCTCGGCCAGATCGTGGTCACCCTCGGCGAAGGCGTGCAACAGAACGCCAACGCTGGCTATGTCGAGCAGAACGACGCGCCGATCAATACCGTACCCGGAACCCAGAGCGGCTCGGAAGACACGCCACTGAGCATCACCGGCATCAGCGTCGCCGACGTAGATGCCAACCGTGACCCGAACAGCGCCAGCCGCACCCTCACCGTTACCCTCAGCGTGCTGCACGGCACCCTGTCGCTGTCCAGCACCCCGGCCGGGGTGACGGTAGGCGGCGCCAACTCGGCGCAGATGGTGCTCACCGGCACCCTGGCCAACCTCAACAGCGCCCTGGCCAACCTGCGCTACCTGGGCAGCCTCAACTACAACGGCAACGACACCCTGACGGTGCTGACCAACGACCAGGGCAACTTCGGCGACAAGGACGGCGACGGCACCCCCGGCGAAACCAGCCAGGACGCCCTCACCGACCTGGATACCGTGGCCATAGTGCTGGCCCCGGTGAACGATGCACCAGTGGCGGTCAACGACAGCGCCCTGGCCACCGAAGCCGGCGGCGCCAACAACACCAGCCTGGGCGTCGACCCGCGCGGCTCAGTGCTGAGCAACGACACCGACGTCGATATCGCCACCAATGGCGATGTCCTCAGTGTCGTCTCGATAACGGCCCTGAAAGGCGCCGGCAGCGGCGACGATGTGATCCAGGCACTGGTCGATGACGGCACCCAGTACGAGATAGTCGGCCTGTACGGCACCCTGAAGATCAACGCCACCGGCCGCTACGAATACGTGGTGGATAACAGCAATGCCCTGGTGCAGGCCCTGCGCCTAAGCGGCCAGACCTTGAGCGAGAGCTTCAGCTACGAGATCACCGACAGCGGTAATCCGAGCAACACTGCCAACTCCATCGCCACGCTCAGCGTGACCATCCGCGGCGCCAACGACACCCCCGTGGGTGTCGACAACGTCGGCACTGCGGTCGAGGCCGGCGGCGTGGCCAACGGCTCCGGTGGTTCCGATGCCACCGGCAATGTGCTGCCCAACGACACCGACGTCGACAGCGTGGCCAATGGTGAAACCAAGCATGTGTCCGGCGTGCGCGCCATTCTCGAAGGCGTTGCAGGCCCGACAGTGCCCGTCAATACCGGCACTACCAGCGCCACCGGCACCTCGATCGCCGGGCTCTACGGCACCCTGCGCATCGGTGCCGACGGCAGCTACCGCTACGTCATCGACAACAACAACGCCACCGTGCAGGCCCTGGCCATCGGCGATACGCTGACCGAAACCTTCTCCTATACGGTGACCGATGCCGGTGGCCTCAGCGGCCTGGCAGCGCTGACCATCACCCTCCAGGGCAACCAGGACAACCCCATTGCCCGCAACGACAGCGACACGGCACAGGCCGGCTCGGTAGCCCTGAGCATTCCTGAAGTGCCGGCCACCGGCAACGTCATCACCGACAGCCCCGGCACCGACAGCGACGTCGATACCATCGACAATCCGGCCAACACCAAGCTACAGGTCAACGGCATCCGCCAGGGCATCGAGACTGCAGGCGGCAGCCTCACCAGCGTCAGCGGTACCACGACAATCCCCGGTCTCTATGGCAGCCTGACCATCAACCCGGACGGCAGCTACAGCTACGACGTCGACAGCAACAACGCCACCATTCGCGCCTTGCCACCGGGCTCGACGATCAACGAGGTGTTCACCTATCGCATCGTCGACACGGCCAACCTGACTGACCTTGCCCAGCTGACCATCACCATCAGCGGCGTCAACGATGCACCGGTGGTAACCAACGACACCGCCCAGGCGGTCGAGGCCGGCGGCGTCAACAACCAGACTGCCGGGGTCAACCCGAGCGGCAACGTACTGAGCAACGACAGCGACCCGGATGGCGACGCCCTGAGCGTCAGCGCCATCAGCGGCGGCAGTGTCGGCGTAGGCCTGACAGGCAGCTACGGCACCCTGACCCTGAACGCCAACGGCAGCTACACCTACGTCGTCAACAACAGCCTGCCCGCCGTGCAGGCCCTGCGACTGAGCGGCAACCAGCTCAACGAGACCTTCAGCTACACGGTAAGAGATGCCCGCGGCGGCACCAGCACCGCGCAACTGATGGTGGTGATTTCCGGCCAGAACGATGCGCCAGTGGCCGGCAACGACACCATCGTGGCCCAGGAAAAAGGTGGCACCGCTAACGGCACGCCGGGCGTCGACCCCGACTCCATCGGCAACCCCGGCAGCTTTGCCAACCTGCTAAATAACGATACCGACGTCGACGCTGGCGACAGCAAGACCATCAATGGCATTCGCACCGGCAGCGAGGGGGCCGGCGGCACCTTCACCAGCATCAGCGGCAGTCAGGTGATCCAGGGCCAGTACGGCACCCTGACCATCCATGCCAACGGCAACTACCAGTACGTCGTGGATAACAACCTGCTGGCCGTCCAGCAGCTGCGCCAGGGCCAATCGCTGAGCGACACCTTCACCTACCGCATGCGCGACACTGCCGGGCTGACCGACAACGCCCAGCTCAACGTCACCATCCAGGGCGCCTGGGATGCGCCGGTGGCCTACAACAACCTGGCCTATGGCGTGGCTGCCAACCCCGGCGGCACTGGGCTTGACCCCAGCGGCAACGTGCTCACCGATGCGCGCTTCTTCCTCGCCGACAGCGACATCGACCAGGGTGATGTGCTCAGCGTCAGCGGTATCCGCACCGGGGCCGAAGCAGGCAGCGGCACGGCAGGCGCCATCGGCGTAGCCCTGCTCGGCGCCAACGGCTATGGCAGCCTGACCCTCAACGCTGACGGCAGCTACAGCTTCGCCGTCGACCCCAACAACGCGACCCTGCAGGCGCTCGGCCCAGAGGAGCTCCGCACTGAAGTATTCACCTATGAAGTCAGAGACCTCGGCGGCCTGACCGACGTCGCCCAACTAACTGTATTCATTCGCGGGCAGGACTCCGCACCAGTGGCCGGCAACGATCAGGGCAGCGCCATCGAAGCCAGCGGCCTAAACAATGCTACGCCGGGCAGCAACCCCTCCGGCAACGTGCTGGGCAACGACACAGACATAGAAGATGACATCCTGATCGTCGCGGCCGTGCGTACCGGCGGCGAGTCCGGTAGCGGCACCGCTGGCACTCCAGGTACTGCCCTGCGTGGCCTGTACGGCGACCTGACGCTGAATGCCAATGGCAGCTGGACCTATGTACTGGACAATGACCTGCCCGCCGTTCAAGCCCTGCGTACCAGCGGCCAAACCCTGACAGACACCTTCACTTACACGGTAGAGGAAACACTATGGGGAGCCACTGACCTGGCCGAACTGGTGATCACCATCGACGGTCGCAACGACACGCCGATCGCGGTCGACGACAACGCCACCGCCGTAGAGGCTGGCGGCATCGGCAACGGCACCCCGGGAACCAACCCAGTCGGCAACGTGCTAGGCAACGACACCGATGTCGACAGCGTGGCCAATGGCGAGACCCAGCAGGTGCTCGGCGCCAGCAGCGAGCTGGGCAACAGTGCTGGCGCCGGCCAGGTGTTGCAGGGCCGCTACGGCAGCCTGACGCTGAATGCCGACGGCAGTTACCAATACGTGCTGAACAACAATGATCCCGTGGTTCAAGCGCTGCGCACCGCCGGGCAGACCCTGCGCGAAGTGTTCACCTACCGCATGCGCGACACCACCGGTGCCGAGTCCACGGCGCAGCTCAACGTGCTGATCCAGGGTGCCAACGACAACCCGGTGGCGCAGAACGACAGCAATGTGGCCAGCGACCAGACTCGCGCACCGCAGGCCACTGGTAACGTACTGCCCAACGACGGCGACGTGGACAGCGGTGAGCGCTTCCAGGTGGTGGGTATTCGCACCGGAGCGGAAGGCGCCAGCGGCACTACCGGCAGCATCGGCCAAACCCTGGTCGGGCGTTACGGCACCCTGGTCATCAATGACGATGGCAGCTACACCTACACCATCGACCTGACCAACTCCGAAGTCCTGGCGGCCGCTGGCCTCGGCCAGGTGCTGCAGGACGTCTTCACCTACACCATGCAAGACCTGGCCGGCGCCACCGACCAGGCCGAACTGGTGATCGACCTGGACATCGCCGCACCCTACGTACCACCACCCGATGACACAGACATCGACGGGCAAGGCGGCTGGCGGCCCTATCAACACTCCACGCCGGCACAAAACAGCGTTGACCTGAACTTCGACCCGGCGATCTTCGTCACCCCGGTGGTGCAGAACAACAGCAATCTGGACCAGGCGCTGTCCTGGGGATCGGATGGCAGCGACCTGCGCATGACCCTGCCGGTCGAAATGCAGAGCCCCTTCATGCAGCGCCTGCTGCCTGCAGTACCCGGCCAGTTCGTCGGCCAAAGCGTCGATCAAAGCAGCTTCCAAAGCTCGCTGGATCTTGCCTGGATCCTCGGCCGGCAGAGCCGTGTCGACCTGACCGCCGATGGCCTGCTCAGCGATCCGTCGCTGTTCGCCAGCGGCCTCCAGGACATGCTGGGAGAGCAACCGACCTCAAGCGACGAAACTGAAGCAGAATCCACCCAAACCGCCCGCAGCTTTCAGCAACAGCTACAGTCAGCCGCAAAGCGGTTGAGTCCGTTCGGCAACTCGACGCCGCGTAGTTAGGATGAATAAGGACTTCTCATGCCCCACTACTCACCCAAAACCCTGAGCCTCGCCATTGCCTCGACCCTGCTGCTCAGTGCCTGCTCGGCACTGGTGCCCAAGCCCTATACCGCGGAGGAAAAGAGCGAGCGCATCCTCGACGACCGTGCTCATATGTACGGTCAACAGGAGCCGGTGACAGCTCCCATCACCTTCTACGATGCGGTAGCCCGTGCCCTCAAGTACAACCTCGACTACCGTCTGAAACTGATGGAAAGCGCACTGGCCTCCGATCTGCGCGATGTTTCCAGCCACGAGATGCTGCCGCGCCTGGTCGCCTCGGCCGGCTACTCCGGACGCAACAACGACTCCGGCGGCACCTCGATCGGCATCCAGGATGGCGAAGAAAGCCTGCGTGCCTCCACCTCGCAGGAACGCTACCGCGACCTAGCAGGCCTCGGCCTGAGCTGGAGCCTGCTGGACTTCGGCGTGGCTTACTACCGCACGCAGCAGAAGAGCGACCAGATCCTCATGGCCGAAGAGCGGCGCCGCAAGGTCGCGCAGAACGTCCTGCAGGATGTGCGCAATGCCTACTGGCGTGCCCTTGGTGCCCAGCGCCTGCTGCCCGAGGTCAACCGCCTGCTGGCACGCACCGAACAGGCCCTGGATGCCGCCCGCCAGGCCGAGGCCAAGGGCCTGTTGCCGCGCCTGGAAATCCTCGCTTACCAGCGCGCCCTGCTCGACTCGATTTCCCTGCTCACCGTACGCCGCCAGGACCTCGAGTTCGCCCAGGCCGAACTCGCCGCCCTGATGTCGCTGCCACCGGGTACACAGTTGGTGCTGGCCGAGCAGACTGAACCCGCACTGCAGCCCATCGAGGTCGACATCGATCGCCTCGAACAGCTGTCGCTGCAGAACCGCCCGGAAATCATGGAAGAGTGGTACCGCAAGCGAGTCAACGAGAACGACCTGAAGATCGCCAAAGCCCAGCTATGGCCCAACGTCGGCCTCAACTGGGGCTACCAGTACGACTCCAACAAATACCTGTACAACAATCACTGGTCGGAAACCGGCGTGCAGGTATCCCTCAACCTGCTGCGCCTGATGCAGCTACCGGCCCTGCTGAATGCCGAAGGCTCCCAGGGCGCCACCGACGACACCCGGCGCGTCGCGCTGTCCATGGCCATCCTGACCCAGGTTCGGGTCGGCGCCCTGCGCTACCAGTTGGCGCGTCAGGAAATGGACTTCGCCGAAGAAGGCCTGCGTGTCGACGAAGGCCTGCTCGATTATGCCCGCGCCGCCCGTAGCAGCTCACTTGGCTCGGAGCTGGAAGTGATCCGTGCGGAAGGCCGCTACCTGCTGTCGCGCTACCAGCGCGAGGCGGCCTACTCCAGCGCCCAGGCGGCCTGGGGGCGGCTCTACAACTCGATAGGCCTGGATGTGCTGCCTGAGGCCATCGACAAGCACGACATCAAGAGCCTGTCGCGGGAAATCCAGAACACCATCGAAGCCCGTCAGTCGCAGAGCCTGCTGCTGACCACACAAGGAAGTACGCATGCCGTTCAGCCGTAGCCCTGTGCTGTTGTTGGCCTCTCTGCTCCATGTTTCCCAGGCATATGCGGTAGAGGTCGGCGCCGACTTCTCCGACCCCTCAGCCATCCGCGTGCTACTGGCGGCCAAGACGGAAACCACGCTGTCCAGCCAGATGGCCGGCACCCTCGGCGAGTTCAACGCCAGCCTCGGCCAAAGCGTGAACAAAGGGGCGCTGCTGGCCCAGTTCGATTGCCGCGAGGGCCAGGCGCGGGCCAAGGTGGCCAACGCCGAGCTGGCCATGGCCAAGCAGAACCTGGAAGCCAAGCGCCATCTGCGCAAGCTCGACGCGGTGGGCGACCTGGAAGTGGCGATGGCCGCCACAGAGGTGGAGAAGGCCGACGGCGCGCGCAGCATGTCGCAGACCCAGACCAGCTACTGCAAGGTCAACGCCCCCTTCGCCGGGCGCGTGGCCAAGGTACACGCCAAACCGTTCCAGACCGTCAGTGCCGGTACACCGCTGTTCGATCTGGTCAGCGACGGTGCGCTCAAGGTGCGCCTCAATGTTCCCTCCACCCTGCTGCCAAACTTGCAGACAGGCATGGCCCTGCAGATCAGCATCGCGGAAACCGGCAAAACTTACGTCGCGCATATCAGTGCCATCAACGCACGGGTCGATGCGGTAGCCCAGGCGGTCGAACTGGAGGCCACGCTGGATGCCACCCACCCTGAACTGATCGCCGGCATGAGCGGGGTGGCGCGCCTGGCCGACAGTCAATGAGCGACCTGCAACCCAACCCGCGCCTGCTGCTTAGCCTGGCGAACCTGCGCGACCGAGCCCTGGCCGCCGACTCGCTGAACGCCCTGGCGTTCAGCATGGCCAACGACCTCTACCCGCTGCTGCGCTACCACCAGGCCTTGGTGCTGGCGCAACAGGGCGAGGGTTTCCAGCTGCTGTGTATCTCCGGCCTGGCCAAGCCCACCGAGGACTCGCCCTACCTGATCTGGCTGCAGCGCGCCGCACGCTGGATCGGCCAGCACGTCACCACGCCACAACCATGCTGGCTGGCGCGCGAGGCACTCGAACCGCCCGAAGAGATCGCCGAAGGCTGGCAAGAGTGGTGGCCAAACGGCCTGTGGTGCGTGCCCCTGCATGACCGCGAAGGGCAACGCCTGGGCCTGCTGCTGTTCCTCCTCGACGCCGAGCCGGCTGCCCCACTGCCCGAGCTGCTCGGCGGCCTGTGGCAAACCTGGGCTTACTGCTGGGCAGCACTCACCCGCCAGCACCGCCTGCTGCGCTGGCGCCCCAGCCGCCGCCAGGTGCTGCTCGGCCTGGGCCTGGCCGCCCTGCTGCTGTTGGTCCCGGTGCGCCAGAGCGTACTGGCGCCGGCCGAAGTGGTCTCGCTGCAAGCGCAGAACATCAGCTCGCCGATTGACGGCGTCATTGCCAGCATCGAGGTACGCCCCAACCAGGAGGTGCAAGCCGGCACCCTGCTGCTGACACTGGACGAAACCACCCTGCGCAACCGCGCCGAAGTACTCAGCAAGGAAGTCGCAGTGGCCGATGCCGAGCTGCTCTCCGCCAGCCAGGGCGCGTTCGACAACCCGCAAAGCAAGAGTGAGCTGACCCTGCTCAATGGTCGCGCCAAGCAGCGCCGCGCCGAACTGGCAGCGGTGCAGGCGCAGCTCAAACGCACCCAGGTAGTCGCTCCACGCGCCGGTGTAGCGGTGTTCAGCGACCCCAATGACTGGCTGGGCAAACCGGTGGCCACCGGCGAACGCATCATGCAACTGGCCGACCCCGCCGTGCCGGCCATGCGTATTCAGCTGCCGGTGGCCGACGCCATCGCCCTGGAACCCGGCGCCCAGGTCACCCTGTTCCTCACCGCCTACCCGCTCACCCCGCTCCAGGGCGAGGTGCTGGAAACCAGCTATCAAGCCAAACCCGGCGATGATGCCGTGGTCTCCTACCGCCTGCTGGCCAGCATCGAAGGCCAGCCAGCCCATGCTCGCCTGGGCCTGCACGGCACCGCCAAGCTGTATGGCGAACGCGTGCTGCTCGGCTACTACCTGCTACGCCGCCCGCTGGCCTCGCTGCGCGCCTGGAGTGGCTGGTAATGCTCGACCCCGCGGACCTGCCAACCCCGGCCATGCGCGAGGACCTGCGCCTGAGCGAAGTCGCTGCCGGCGCCAACGGCGAGCCGGGCTGGGTCATCCACGACACGGTGGTCAACCGCTTCTATCGCATCGGCTGGCTGGAGTTCGAGTGCCTGCTGCGCTGGGAGCGCACGCCACGGCAGATCTGCCAGGACATCGCCGCGCAGACACCGCTACGCCCCGAGCCAGAACAGGTACTGGGCCTGCGCCAGTTTCTCGAACAGCACCAGCTGCTGCGTCCCGACGCAGCCGCAGTGGCGCGCCTGCAGGCGCGTAGCGAGGGCAACCAGTGGCTGACCTGGAACTGGTGGCTGCACCACTACCTGTTCTTCCGCGTCCCGCTGCTGCATCCGCAGACCCACTTGCAGAAACTCGCCGGCGCCCTGGGTTGGCTATTCCACCCCTTCACCGCCTGGCTGGTGATACTGCTCAGTACCCTGGGCGTGATTCTGGTGCTGCAGCAATGGGACACCTTCACCCATGCCGTGGTCGAGTCCTTTTCCACCGAAGGGCTGCTCAGCTTCGCCCTGGCACTGATCCTGGCCAAGACCCTGCACGAGCTGGGGCACGCCCTGGTCGCCACGCGCCTGGGGCTGAGGGTCGCGCACATGGGCATTGCCTTCGTGGTGCTCTGGCCGATGCTCTACACCGACACCGGCGAGAGCTGGAAGCTGCGCAGCTCGCGCCAGCGCCTGGCCATCGCCTCTGCCGGCATCCTCACCGAGCTGGCCATCGCCGGCCTGGCCACCCTGGGCTGGGCCCTGAGCGAGCCCGGCGTACTGCGCAATGCCCTGCTCTACCTGGCGACCACCAGTTGGATCCTCTCCCTGGCGCTGAATGCCAGCCCGTTCATGCGCTTCGACGGTTACTTCATCCTCTCCGACCTGCTCGACTTTCCCAACCTGCATGAGCGCTCCTCGGCGCTGGCCCGGACCACCCTGAGACGCAACCTGCTAGGCCTCGACGAACCCTGGCCCGAACCATTCGCCCCGAGCCAACGGCGCCTGCTGGTGGCCTTCGCCATCATCACCTGGCTGTACCGCCTGGTCCTGTTCCTCGGCATCGCGGTCGCGGTGTACCTGATGTTCTTCAAGCTGCTGGGGATCTTCCTGTTCATCGTGGAGATCTCCTGGTTCGTCGTACTACCGGTATGGCGCGAACTGAAGCACTGGTGGGCCGCCCGCGAACGCGTACCGGGGCGGCGCAAACACCTGTTCTGGGCCTTGCTGGCACTGGTACTGCTATTGCTCGCAATACCCTGGCGCAGCCAGGTACATGGCGACGGCGTGGCTCGCGCCGAACAGCAACTGCGGGTGTTCAGCCCTTACCCGGCGCAATTGCAAACGCTTCGGCCAAGTGGCCCGGTACGCAGCGGCGACAGCCTGGTCGTGCTGGACGAACCGGATATCAGTGCACGCATGCTCGGCAACCAGGCCAGCCTCGACAGCTACCAGGCACGCCTCAAAGGGCTGCTGGCCGACCCGCGCGGCCTGGCGCAACAGAACGCCACCCTGCAACGCCTGGACGTTGAATCCCAGGAAATCCGTGCCGCCCGTTCGGAGATGGCGCGCCTGAGCCTCAGGGCGCCCTTCGCTGGCGTGTGGCGCGACGTCAATCCCGACTGGCAACCCGGCCAGTGGGTCGGCAGTCGCGAAGCCCTCGGTGTGCTGGTCGACCCTCGGCATTGGCAAGTCGACGCCTATGTCGAGCAGGACCAGGTACACCGCCTGGCAACCGGCAGCCCGGTGCGCTTCTATCCAGTCGGGCGACCGCAGCCGATCAGCGGCAAAGTCATCGCCATCGGCAGCACCCGGGTCAACCAGCTCAGTCACCCGATGCTCGCCTCCCGCTACGGCGGCCCAATCACCACAGCGGGACACGGCGACGGCATGACCCCGACTGAGTCACTGTTCCACGTACTGGTACAACTGGACGACGCCCCCGTGGGCCTGCAGGAAACCCGTGGCCGCGTGCAGATAGAAGGCGCCCGCCGCAGCCTGCTGGGCGAAGGCCTGACCTACACCCTGGCCATCCTGCTGCGGGAAAGCGGATTCTGAAACCGACAAGCCAACCTCAACGCCTCGAAGCAGAGATGCCACTGGCGCGGCCTTTCGGCATGAGCGTGTAAGCGCTTGATCAACCGCGAAAATCTCCAGGAGCAGGCTTGACAGCCAGTACACAGCCGAGAATAATGCGCGCCTCAAACGGCTACGTAGCTCAGTTGGTTAGAGCACGGCATTCATAATGCTGGGGTCCGGGGTTCAAGTCCCTGCGTAGCCACCAAACAAAACAAAGGCTTACCTTCGGGTAGGCCTTTGTCGTTTCTGGGGTAGTGACTACAAAGTGACTACCCGCCGACTACCCCTTGCGCGGGGCAAGCAACCCAGCCAACCCTCCAACGGCTGCGGATCCAATGGCTACCAAACCATCTGGAACCAACTTGTCACACAGCCCTAGCCATATGATGCCGACCATAGCCAACAACGCAATCGCGACAAGGGAATAGATCGCGTAACGACTAGTCCAGCGATCACTTGCAGGCGTGCTCTTTCGAACCTCGTCAATCAGCATGACTTTCTGTTCAGGGCTCAGTCCAGGATCCTTGAGAACAGATCCAATCAACCCATAAAAGCCCGAAGACAAACTCAGAGACGAACCGTCAGCAACAGAATCGGACCGCCCTGCCTCAATCACATCTGTCATTGCCTCCTCCTTGATTAGCAGCAGCACTTAAGCAGCATAGTCTCAACAAGAAACACTAACCCGCTGCGCGCAACGGCTCTATTTCATGCTCGATTGCTTTTCCTGCCTCAGCATATGTCGTCGCTAGGGCGTACTCCGTTTGTAGGTTCATCCAGAACTGAGCCGACGTGTCGAAGTAACGCCCCAGACGAATAGCCATATCCGCAGTCACACCACGACGCTCACGAACAATGTCATTCACGGTCGGAGCGGATACGTGCAGAGCCCGTGCAAGCGCGGCAGGAGCAATATCCAGCGGTTCAAGAAACTCTTCACGCAGCACTTCACCTGGGTGAATGGGGCGCATGCCATTAACTGCCATGATTCCACCTCCTCAGTGGTAATCGACTATCTCAACACTCTCAGGGCCTGCTGCCGTCCATACGAAGCAGACACGCCACTGGTCATTGATCCTGATGCTATGTTGGCCTGCACGGTTCCCGTGCAGTTGCTCCAGCCTGTTCCCAGGTGGAGACCTTAGGTCTCGAAGCTCTACGGCAGCGTTGAGCATTGCCAGCTTTCTAGTGGCAACGTTCAGAACGCTCTTCCAGCGCCTGGAGTCTCCCGACTCGAACAGATGCTGGGTTTCCTCACAGCTGAAACTCAGAATCACGCTTTAATCCTTAACGTTAAGCGTTAAACAAATCATACACCGACATACAAACCAGTCAACGTTGGTCAGTGCTGGCCCATCTGAGCCAATGGGGAGAACCGCAGAGCAGACTCGAGGTGCTCCGGTGACAGATGCGAATAGCGCATGGTCATCGTGATCGAGGAATGGCCCAGGATGCGCTGCAAACCGAGAATGTCCCCTCCCCCCATCATGTAGTGGCTGGCGAAGGTGTGCCGCAGGATGTGGGTTAGCTGCCCCGGTGTATCGAAGCCACAACGCTTATAGGCACTGCGGAATGCAGCACGGCACGACATGAACAGCCGACCATTGCCGGGCATGCCCACTGCCAAAGCCGCCTCCTCGACTTCCTTGGGAATCGGCACCGCCCGAGACTGCCGGTTCTTCGTCCGATGGAAATGCGCTTTCCCGCCAAAAATGGCGTTCCGCTGGATCGACTCGGCCTCATCCCAACGCGCACCAGTTGCCAAGCAGATCAAAGCAACCGGATAGGTATGGTTGTTCGTCGACTGGCGGCACTCATCGAGCAACTGGCTCACCTGATCCAAGGTCAGAAATGACAGCTCGGTTTGGTCGGTTTTGATCTGGCGGATCTTGGCCAAGGGATTGATACCCGACCATGCGCCCAAGCGGATCAGCTCAGAGAAGACCGCCGACAGATACCGTTGTTCATGGTTGACCGTTTGCGGCGAGGCATCCTTGAGGCGCATTTGGCGGTAACGAGCCCAGGCCAAAGCATCGAACTCAGAAGCACGCGGATTGCCCAGGCGCTCAACCACCGCCAACGTCCGAGATAGCCGATGCTTTTGGTCTTTGAGCGAGCAGCCGTGCAGGGAATGCCAGAGGGTCACCAGATCCGAGAGCCGATCATCCAACGGGCGACCAGTCTGGTTCAGCGTGGCGAAGAAATCGGACTCATAGCGCTGGGCTGCAGCTTTGGTTAGAAAGCCTTTCTTACGGATACGGCGACCGGCGCGGCCATTTTCGTAAAAGTCAGCCGTCCATGTTTTGCCATCTTTGCGTACGGTCATACCGCCCTACCCCATCGAACATGCCGCTCCTCAATCAGCTTCTCGATATGGGCCAGTAGATCCGGCGTGGTCATTCCCTTAGCGGCGTAGTGCTCCCGGATGACGGGCCAGCAATCCCATTTGCGCAGCACCGAGAACGCCTTTTTTGCGCCCACCCGCTCCCTTGCCAGCAAGCTGACGAAGTTGCCCAGGAACAGCTCGACGTTCTTTCCCGAGAAGCCATGCGAGGTCTTGTAGTAGCGCTTGTAGGCGGTGTCATCGAGCAGCGAGTCAGCGGCGATATCGACCCGGACGTCTTCACGGAACAACGTCCAGACCGGCTCAAAATAGCCAGGGCGGGCCAGCAGCTTGAATTGCCGTAACCCATAGCGCCAAAGGCCGTCCAAGTGCCCAGAGAAGGCTGCAAACGAATCAGTTTCGATAGCCTGACCAGTGCGTACGTCGACAGATCCGCTGGCGAACTGCTGAACAACCGAATGGTGGTAACGCAGCTCAATACGCCACACATCCGACTGCGGATCGTAGTTAGCAGGATCGGCCTCATCGAATGAGTTTCGACGCTTCCAGACGCTTTCCCAGTAGTCGAGCTTGTCGATTGCGCGGGCCTGCTCGGTCTTGTTGTAGATAGCGAGCTGCACGCCACTGGCAGAGCCGAACATTGAGGTTTCACCCCGGCCGTAAACACTGCTCTTGGTCGCCCAGGAAATCTCACTGATGCCCGAGATATCCCGGTGCACTTTGGCGTTGCAGTGCATACGCGCCACCAGATCCACTGGGGGCTTCCAACCCTGTACATCTAGCGCCAGATGCACGGCGCATTGATTGCGCTCCACATGACTCAGCAGATGCGAGGCGTAGAAATCCAGCCGCTCTTGCAGACGCTCAGGCGAGTGGTTGTCGATGGCGTGGGGCGAGACTTCGATTTTCAGATGCGGCCCAATCGCGTCGAGCTTCGCGTTGAAGTTCTTCACCAGCAGAACGAAGCCCAGATCAGCGTTCTGCAGCTTGTACTGGTAACCGGAGTCACGCCCTACCCGTCCCGAATGCCAGCGCTGGCCAGCGAAGTCGACCATGACGCCAGGGGTCTCAAACAGCGCCATGATTTCCGGGCGGATCATGCCCCGGTAAAGCTGGCGGACTGTGTCGACGCCGCAACGCAGCAGGCGAACACCTGACAGGTCGACGAAGCCAACTTGCCCAGGATCTACGAAGAGCCTGCTTGTCGAATCCGGCGCACCGGTCAGTAGATCTATACGGTGGAAGTCTCTGGCCTTACTCATGGTTTCCCCATCACTCTGGTTTAACGTGGGACTTAATCTCTGTCTTTCTGACGTGTTACAGGGACGTCGCGAAGGCGCGTGCCTCGCTCGCGCCTTCGTTCTGAACCGAGCCACTTTGGCGCTCGCTCATCACCGCCACGGCCTTGCTGGATACTCTGAATCGGGCACAACGGTGACCACGCTACGACGAGCCGTAGAGGCTGTAGCGGTGGTTACGGGGTTATTGGCTGGTGTGCTGCTAGCGGCCATTGCGATGGCCTGGCTAGGCTCTTTGCTGGGTAACGTGCCCGGACAGACCGCTTGCCCCTTGAACCCCATGGCGTGGCTGATATCGAGCAGGCAGGGGCTGCGCGCATGCAGGTGGTAACCGAGCTTTCGTAGGTCGGCAAAGGTCTGCCTGAGCACCGCGCCATCGGCACCGATGACATCGACTTGCCCCAGTTCGACGGGGTGTCCATCGCGCTTGCCTTCGATCAGTCCCCGGAAGGCAAAGGTGCGCGGTGCAAACGGGTGGTTCAGCTCAACAGCAGGAACAGCATCCGGTTGATTCCCCACAACAGGAATACGAAGAGCAGCAGACGCGGGAGCAGGATTTTCAGGAGGCGCAGCATCAGGCGCAGCGGCTTTAGCAGGAGTTTCATCAGCGGTAGAAGCAGCGCCCGCAGGCCCGAAATCAATGCCGCCGAGAGAAAATAGAGCGATAACAAGAGCGGCCATAAATGCCAGGAGAAAAAGTAGCTTAGGCGAGCGGAGAAGGCTCTTTCCGGCCTTGGTGTCCTGGCTGATACCGGTGGCGGTGGACTGGTAGAGGCGGAAGGTGGCGGGTTTGATTTTCTTGTATTCAATGACGGTGCCTTCCATGGGAGGGCGATTGGTTTGTGCGTCATGTTGAGCCTCTTTGTAGCGGCCTTTGATGCCGATGACCGCGAGGTTGGAGTGTTTGTAGGCCATCTCGCAGGTCATGCGGATGTCGTCGCGGATGTAGCTGATGTTCGGCGTGGTTAAGACGATGTCCCAGTTCCAATGCCGGTGGCGGGTCCAGCCATCGAGCCAGCACATGGGCCGGTCAGCCTGGGCCGCAGCCTCGGGGCCACCCGGGAAGTCGAAACGATCCAGATCCTTTTCCCGCCACGCCTTGGGAAACACCAGCTGGGTTTCGTCGAAGATGATGAACGCGCCCCGCGGTGCCCACTGAAACCACGTGCGCATGCGCTCCATATCGGCCAAGGATTCAAGGTCGAGGTTGATGATGTCGACCGTGCCGGGCAGCTCGGGCATCACCTCCAGCACCCGCTCCAGGGTAAAGCCCCGCACGTTGGTGATGATCAGCCGCCCCTCTTTGAGGGCGCGCACGGCATCGTCCTGAATAGCCCCGGAGGTTTTGTAGGAGCCGTTGGGGCCATGGTGGATTTTGATCGACATGGTTAGCGTCCGAAGAAGGGTACGAACTTCAGGACGAATCGGGTCGAGAGCGCCGAGAAGATGATGTTCAGCGCTTGCGGCACACCGAAGAAGGCCAGGGTGTTGGCCACCTCAGCGGGCAGGCCAGACCAGCGCGAGCGCACCGCCTCAACTACGCCCAAGTCGGACATCAGGCTTTGCGCCGTCTCATAGGCCACATCCAAGGCAAACAGCTGGATCTGAAACCATGAGTACATGGCGGCCTTGGTGAGCAGCACCATGCCGTCTTTGATGAAGTCGTAAATACCGTTGGCGAGGAAGTCCCACACCCACTGGAGGAAGGTGGTGAAGTTGTCGAGATAGCCGGCAATCCAATCCATGTTCGTTACCCCATGACGATGAGAGCGGCGAACGCAGACGCCGCGAGCAGAAGCGCGTAGCGCAGGTAGGACAAGGTGTCGGCGTAGCGATCCAGGCACATATCCAGGGAGACGGTGGCGGTGCCAATGGTGACCGGGATCTGTTCGCACGGCAGGGAGCCGCCACCACTGCCCAGGTTCAGGTCGAATACACCGGCGAACAGCGCCGAGTACTCCTCGAGCTTGTCATCGAGTTCATCGCGTGCGCCCTGGAGCTTTTCGTCCCACTCGGTCACGCCCTCGGTGAAGTCGCCTTGCTCACCTTTGCCGAGCGCCTTGGTCGGGCTGGCGATTTCTTCGTCTTCTTCCTCTTCCTCGCCCTGGTCATCCGAGCCAGATCCAGACCCTGAGCCCGAACCGTTACCGGCCTGGCCGTTGGTGGTGCAATTCGAGCCCTTGCATTGCGACGAGGAAGAGCCGGCTGTGCCATCGGCATTGGTATTGGAGGTGGTAACCACAGTGGTGGTAGAGGTAGAGCAGGCACCAGCGCCCACGCAGGTTTTCGTGGTGGTGGTCGTGGTGGTCGTCTCTTTCTTGCCACCGTCGGCTTTTTCATCGGTGGTCTTGTCGACTTGCTTGGTGGTCTCGGTGAGCTTGGGGCCTTTGTTGGAGGCAATGCAGGTCATCGTGCCGTTGTAGGCACCGACCGAGCCGCCCGCCGCCACGCACTTCTGGTTGTCGGAGTCGGTGGTGGTCGTGGTGCAGCTGTTGCTTTCGTGACGTCGACCTTCAGCGTCATAAGTCACCGTGGTTTCGGTGCACTCTTCGGTTTCTTCTGACTCAGTTGGCGAAGGTGGCGAGGCTTCGACCGTGGTGATGGGTGACGAACATGATTCGCCGGTGTACTGGCCGTCATAGAAAAACAGAAGGTCAGGCTTAGGCTCGACTTTGAACGGAATGATGTTCGTTGCCGCAACCGTACAACCGTCGAAGCAAGGATCTAAAGAAGATGCGGAGGACGTGAAGCTGACGGTCTGACCAAACTTGTCGGTGCAGGGGTTTTTGCAGGTGGCGCTAGAAGCGTCCCAGGAGGTACCCGACGGGCAAGAGTCACCGTACCGAGTGAATACTGGATATGCGCTACCTCTAGCACTACCAGAAGCAACCTTTACTTCGATGGTGCAAGTGAATCTAAAGCTAGCACCAGTGGCCGTAATCGGCCCCACGCTATGCGCGGTAACGACAGGGAAAGTTGAATTTGAGTAATAGGTTACCGCCGCGTCACAAGCCGCAGTTGGTGTCGGAAACTGCAAGTTGTACATGCCGGGAAACGAAGTCGTACCGGAGCTGTATTTCCAGTAGTAGTTCTCAGCTGTCGCGATGCTGGAGAAGGTAAGCAGTAACAGCAGGAAGATGGCGCGCATAAACAAATAAGGGGCCTTTCGGCCCCTCACTCCCCGGTCAGAAGAACTCACCGATCCGAAAGCCTGTGATAAATGCACCGGCTACGAAGGCGCCGAGCATCACTGACCAGAGCACGGCTTAGCTCTTGCGGAGCATGCCGAAGATGACGCCAGCACACGCCAGAACGGCCAGTGCCAGGGCCACGTAGCCGGCCACCGAACCGGCGCTGGTTGCACCGGCGTTGATCTGCTCTTCGATGCCGCTGATGTCGATCGGGATGGCAGCAGCCATGGCCTGACCAGCCGAGAAGACGGACACGCCAACCACCAGGGCCAGGTTGCGAGCGGAACGGGTGAAGCGGTTCAGTTGGTTCATTGGTGTTACCTCATGCGTCTCAGGATTGATGCGACCATTCCACCGGAAAGGCCGATTGCGAAAACCAGAAGCGTCCCGCCGAAACCAACGGCGAAGGCTTCCGGTGAAAAACCGCCCGACACCAAGATGTCGACGTAGCCAGCGGCCTCGGGCGGAATCAGGTAGGCCTGATGCCACTCAAGCGCTGCACAACTCACCGTTGCATCGGGATTGGTGAGCCAGCTTGTGCAGGCCTGAACGGACACCACGGCCATGGATTACGGCTCCAGGCGTGGGGCGGGCGTGTGGAAGGTGTCAGCGAGCAGCTGAGTGCCTTCCAGCAAGCCGGTGGAGTAGCCCCACAGATGCCCGCCCAGGAAAGCCAGCGTGGCGATGAACAAGTAGCGCCCCATGACCGACTACCCCTTAGGCCTTGGGTTGTTCGGCAGGCTTGGCTGCTGGGTTCGGTTGTGGGCTAGGTGCTGCCGTGCGGGCAGCCGGGGCTGGGGCCACGGCTTCGATATGCAGAGCGAGATTGTTGCCCTTCTGTTTGCCAGCCCGAGCCACCTCAAAGGTGATGCGGACTTTTTCGAGCGGGTCGAAATTGGCACCTGCGGCGAATACTTCGTCGGCCACCTCCAGCGGAACATCCATCGAAACGATGGACAGACCGTTTTCGGTTTCGCCGTCCGGCTCATCGCCGTAGAAGACTTTTACGATCTTCACTTCCGAGCCGTTCTGGCTGAACGCCAGTTTCTGAGTGCCCAGAAATGCAACTTCCATAGTCGAACGTGCCATCGGTATTTCCTCACTTGAGTTGCGCGTTATTGCGCGGCTTGCCTTTCTGCAGGCCGAGCGATCCCGCGAAGGTGAATTCTTAAAAATTCACCACCGTGGCTATCTCGGCTTACTGGGGTTTAAGTGACCTATGCGCGGGTCGGTATCGCGTAACACACCAAGGGCCTCGCCCTTGTCATCCCGTTTCGCCACCTTCGCCCGCGACTGGCGGGCCAGTCCCGGACGCCGGAGGCGATGGGGTATCTGGCGGCTCGACTTTGCATGCCTCAACCGCCGATTGCAGGGAGTGGGTGAAGGCCGACTCATACAGGTCGGTCACCTCAATCAGTTGCCACGTGCTCAAGCCGGTGCCGAGGGCAATGCCGATCACGATGGGAATTGACCACTCCCCCATGAGCGCGATCAGGCAGCGGGCCATATAGAAAGAACGGCTCATTCGCCCGCCTCCTGCTCATCGCTTGGCTCTTGGAACTGAAGGGCCAGCCTTGCCAGTTCGGAGCAGGCATTGCAGCCGCAAAAGCTACCGCCGCACTTGGGGCAGTTTTCACGACCGTGATGCCGTTCGGAGGTGTAGGGCTCGACGTGGCTGCAGTCCTGGCACAGCACGTAACCATCGGTTTGCTCAGGGGAAGCGCTCATGGGTTCAGCCCTCCAGCGTGAACGGCTCGTGGATCGGCACGAAAGGCGTGGGCTTGCCCGTGGTGAAGCACTCGCGCCAGTACTGCGGCGGGCGCAGGCTGGGCGTGTGTTTCGCGCAGGTGAAAGCCGGGGTGATCTGCCAGCGACCATTTGCCTTGTGCGCTGATGCGGGGCGGCAGTGGGCGCAGGGTGTGGATTGGCAAAGAGCGGGCTTGGCCGCTTCGCGCTTTGACCAGCACACAGAGCAGTCGCAGTCCTGGGTATGTGTGGGCTTGTACGGGCTCATGGGAGGACGCCTTATTCATCGGCGTAGTCCCCGGCGCAGAACACCGTTTTGCCACGGTCGAGGTCGCGGCGGATGCGGTGCAGGTTGATCACCCGATGGCGACCAATTTTGACGGTCGGCACGGTGTAGCTTTCAGTCCAGCCACGTACCACGTCTTCGCTGATCTTCTCGTTGTCGAGCATCTGAGCCAACGCGAGCTTCGTGCAAAACGGCGCATCGCGAAAATCGGTGACGCGCTCGGGATTCCCCTCAAACGAAAGCCCCACTACACCAGACTGTTCCATGTTCTTTGCCCTATAATCCGAATAATCCTCAAATAGCTTGTTTCAAACTATTTGAACAAACTATAGAGGCGTCATCGGCCAAATTCAAACTATTTGAACAAGATATTTATATCGAATGAGCACAATTGACGAGCGCGTTAGAACCGTTGCATCTATAGCTGGCATGGATCGGCTTGTTCGGGAAACGCCGATAGGCTCGAATCGCTGGAGGACGGTGCTCTACAACAAGGAGATCCGCATCAGCACAGTGGAGGTCGAAGAGCTCAGCAGACTCTATCCACACTATCGATGGTGGATGATTAGCGGAGAAGTGGCGCCTGAGATGGGCCAAACGAGTCCGGCCTATGACGAAGCCAACCGAAACTTGAGCAGTCCGAACGCGGGATAGCGATCACCCAGGAAGTAGCTAGGCGCTGGTATGCCCGATATGAACTTCGGCGGAAAGACAGGAGTCATGACAATTATGGATCAGAAGAGTAAAACGAGAGCCTTATATGAGCACTGAATCGGATGTTGTGTTTCAACGTCTGAAGGCATGGCTATTGCGCAAAATGCCCACAGCATCAATAAAAAAAATCCCGGCATTAAATGCAACTCTTAGCTCAGACATCGGCTATCAGCGCTCGCAAAATCAAGACCGAGTAGCAATGGCGCGCGGACATGATTTTAGCGGAAACGCTTATATCTTGATTGCAATTAGTGACGGCATGGGTGGCATGATTGATGGTGAGTTATGCGCCGCTACTGCTATTGCAGGTTTTTTCAGTTCATTCTTTAGAAACAGCTCAAGTTTTGGAATGCCCAATGACTGGCTAAATTCTGCCACTCTAAGTGCCAACAAAGAAGTCTACAAACTACATAATGGCCGAGGTGGAGCAACTTTATCCGCAACCCTCTTAAGAGCAGATGGAAAGATTCATTATGTAAATGTCGGCGATAGCCGGATATACAGCCAGCACAGCTATCATATAGAACAAATTACTACTGACGATACCATTGCAGCTCAGATGGGTGACGTCGCACCGGGACTCGCCAATAGGCATGAGCTACTACAGTACATAGGGATAGGCGAAGCGCTAGAGCCTCACATTATTAAATCAGAGATACACGACGCAACATCTATAATAATGACTACGGATGGCGTGCATTACCTCGGGAACGAAGTAATGGAAAGAATTGCCATAGTCGCCTCAGACCCAAGCACTACAACTAAAAGATTAATAGACGTTGCAAAATTTCTTGGCGGACACGACAACTGCACCGCTGCCGTTATAGCCATCCCGCCTCAAGCAGACGCTTTTGTTACTGATAGCACGGGAGTGATTGAGCTATGGGATCATAACGGGGAAATTCAATTAATCCCGGTAGCACATAGCAAATCCACACCAAACGAGAAGCCTATTTCTCAGGAACAGATTATATCGGCGGAGGTCGAGCCGAAAAATAAAGACGGCAAAAGCAACCCGGTAAGAATCAAGAGATCGAGAAGGCCTCCGATAAAAAAAGCAATTAAAGATCTGCTAGGCGACGAAATAGAAAGCAAGGCCGCTTCCAAAAAGGAAAATGAAGATCCGAAGTTCACGATGACCTTCAATCTCAGGGAGAAATAAAAATGCAGGGACTGCCAGACCGATATCAACCCATCGGCTCAAGTTTTCTAGGCGGTATGGGAGGAGTAATTCCTTGCACTGACACCGTACTTGAGCGTCAGGTCGCAATAAAATTCATCAAAAGCTCAATTGATCAGAGACGAATGCTAGACGAGCTGGCAGCACTGATGCGGGTACGATCCAAGCACGTAGTTCAAGTTTATGACATAGTGAACACTACAGAATTCGGAACAGGCATAGTTCAAGAGTACATTTTCGGCGAAGATCTTATTGATGGCTTTGTCCCTCCCAAAGATGAAATCACATACTATAAGAACATCTGGCAAATAGCATCTGGCATAAGCGACATCCACGACGCCGGAACCATCCACAGAGATATCAAGCCGAACAATATGAAGCTTGACCCGGAGGGAGTTATAAAAATCTATGACTTCGGACTATCTCGACAAGAAGGTTTTAATGCAGCCACAGTCGGTTTTATAGGGACTCATGGCTTCGCAGCCCCAGAGCTCTACGGTGAAAGCCCCAAATTCACCTCCGCAGTTGATGTCTATGGATTTGGTGCAACAGCTTTATTCCTTGCACTTGGAAGCGTACCTAAAGAATTAGTATGTGCGTATGACAAGCCAGTATCGCGACATCACTTTAACCTAACACCGCTGAACCTAGCTCCGGAAATACAAAGCATTCTAAACGACTGTCTACACTACTCTCCAGAGCAAAGACCTCCCATATCCGCCATCAAGGCTGCGCTGGCCAAGCATATTCTACTCAATCAACATCAAGCACTAGTGGTTCACAAAGGGGTCCCTACTTATCTCACCTCGAAAAACCCAAGCACAACACTAGAGTTTACAAATATTGGAAAAGCAACCATTGAATATAATGGTACAGACTTCATCGTAATAGATGTATCTGGAGAGGTCTTAATAAATAATCGTGTAGTATCAAATGGTGCAGTGCTACCCGGAAGCTGCGTCGTAGCGCTAGGTTCTCCGGCGAGAAGAGCAAATGAGCGAGAGTTCATTACCTTCGACATATCCAATCCAGAGATAACAATATAATGTCTAGATTCGAACAGGGCACTATAATTGGCGAGCGTTACGCAATAGACAGCTACATCAATGAAGGCGGCATGCAATACGTATACAAAGCACATGATCGACTGCTAGATAGATACGTGGCATTAAAAACCCCAAAAAACTCATCTGCAACTAAAAGATTCAAACAAAGCGCCATACTTTCAGCAAAAGTCAACCATCACAACATAGCAAAAACCTTAGACTATGTTAGGGATGGCGAAGATAGATACCTTATAGAAGAACTTATAGACGGCACCGATCTCCAACAAGCGCTGCTAAGCCGAGCACAATTTATCGACCCCCATCTTGCCGCTAGAATATTTAACTACTTAGCGAAGGGGCTTGCAGCTGCTCACCATGCCAACGTTGTGCATCGAGACTTAAAACCCACCAATATAATGGTAACTGGCAAGCATTCATTAACTTCGATAAAAATAACAGACTTTGGCATTGCCACCATGGCCAAAGATGAACTTGTAGAAGCTATCGAAGGCGGCGACTCCACCCTTTCCATGTCTCAAACTGCAGTTGGCGCCCTTCCATACATGGCTCCTGAAGCAATTGAAAGCCCTCGAACTGTAAGTGCAGCAGCAGATATCTGGTCTATTGGAGCGATGTTTTATCAACTAATAACTGGAGCCTTGCCATTTGGAAATGGTTTAAAAGCAGTTCAGAGAATCATGAATGTAGATATCACCCCTCCACCTGCTTTTGTTCTATCAAATCCACAATTCAGACCGCTCGCAGAAAGCTTATTATCAATATCGCTTTCCTGTCTAAAAAAGAATCCAAAAGACAGACCAACAGCAGACAGCTTAGTTTCAGCCTGCAGCAGGCTTTGCTATGCAACTGCTCAGCGACATGAAGGGCAGATCAATAACTTCCTTCACAAAGCATGGGGCTTTATATCCCAAGAAGAAAATAATGTATTCTTCCATAAAGAGAGTGTATACGGGCCAAATCCTATCAAAATAGGGGCTCATGTAAACTTCTCAAAATATGATGGTGGAGGCTCCTTTCGGGCCCATCCAGTTTTAATATATGACGACCAACCGGAGTGACTACATCGACAGCTTTCTCTGGAAAGCTCTGGCGTAGCGGGAAGAAAGTAAGGCTAGAAGGCCCATTCTATGGGTTTGTGGGGCTTACTCTGGCGCCACTCAGGTGATTCATAATGCTGGGGTCCGGGGTTCAAGTCCCTGCGTAGCCACCAAACAAAACAAAGGCTTACCTTCGGGTAGGCCTTTGTGTTTCTGGGCTAGCAATTTCCCGGTGCTCTATCTATATCCATGCAGCCAGGATCACCAACAGCTCCAATCCGAGAATGACGTACAAGCCATTCTCCACCCATCTGTAGGCCCTACTCACACCTTTCCCCGTAGCCGTACGATAAAGGCCGTAGCTGGTAACAGCAGTTGCTAGCGCCGGGAAAAAAGCCAATACAGCCATCACCACTCCTTCCTCCTTAAAGTTTTACGCCCCCACGAATTCGAGCGTTCTTACTGCCTCCACCCACGCTCAACCAATCCGTGCCAAAACACCTTCTGATACCACCCGCGTCGTATCCCCCGCCAGATCGTCACGCCACTCCTCGCGTAGAAAGTCCGCCACCGCACGCTCCAAGCGCTCCGCCAAATCCTCACGCTGCCAGTGATGACGCAGTAACAGAGCAATGCTAAGGATGGCAGCCAGCGGATTGGCGCGGCCGCTGCCGACAATGTCGGGGGCGCTGCCGTGTACCGGTTCGGCCAGGGCCAGGCCGTTGCCCCAGTTGAGTGAGGGTGCCAGGCCCAGGCCGCCGCTCCAGTGGCAGGCCAGGTCGGAGAGGATGTCGCCGAACAGGTTGCTGGTGACGATCAGGTCGAAGGTTTCTGGCTGCGCCACCAGTTGCAGGGCCGCCACATCCACCAGGCGTTCATCCACTACATCGCGCCAGCCCTGTGCTTCGAGGTGCGCGCGGCAGGTGTCGCGGAACAGGCCGCAGGTCAGTGGCAGCACGTTGGCCTTGTGGACCAAGGTGATACGCCGCGCCTGGCGCTGGGCAGCTACCTGCGCAGCGCACTCGGCCAGGCGCTGGCTGGCGGTGCGACTGATCACCCGCTCGGCAATCGCCACACCCTCCTCCTGCCAGTGTTCGCGGCCGCTGTAGAGGCCTTCGCTGTTCTCACGCAGGATCAGCAAATCGATGCCTACCTTGGGCGATACCTGCGGCCAGCTGCGCACGGGCCGCAGGTTGACGTTGAGGCCGAGTTGCTGACGCAGGGTAAGGATGGCGCTGCGGTAGCCTGGCACCTGATGGCTCGGCGATGACACCGCGCCAAACAGGCCGGCGCCGCAGTTACGCATGGCCTGCAGGGTGACCTCGGGCACCGCCACGCCGTGGCGCTGGAAGCATTCCCAGCCGGCCTCGGCTTCGACCAGAGTCAGATCCGGCAGCAGGCGCTGCAGCACCGCCACGGCTACCGGCACCACTTCCTGGCCGATGCCATCGCCGGGGATCACGCAGAGGCGCGGGCTCATGTCCGCCCGCTCTGCAGCCTGCCAGCCAGCAGCAGGCCGGCGAAGATCAGAGCGCCGCCGACCCAGTGGAAGTCCTGCAGCCCCTCGCCCAGCAATACCCAGCCCAATAACGCGGTAAACACCGGCATCAGGTAGTTGCTCATCGCCGTGCGCGCCGCACCGAGTTCGCGTAGGCCGATGTTCCACAGTTGGTAAGCGATGACCGACGCGAACAGTGCGGTGTAGCCAATCGCGGCCAGATTGCCCAGGCTCGGCTCGAAGCGCGCACCCTGCCACAGCTCCCAGACGTACAACGGCGAGAGCATCAGCAGGCCGAGCAACACCAGGGCACCGAGCAAGGTGAAGGGTGGGACCTGGAAGTGCGCCCGCCAGCGGCGCAACAGCAGCGAGTACAGGGCCCAATCCAGGATTGCCAGCAGCATCAGCACATCGCCCTGGGCGAAGGACAGGCTGCTCAGTACCTGCCAACTGCCTTTGGCGATCAGCCAGAGCAGGCCGATCATCGCCAGGCCCAAGCCAACCCAGGCACGCCGCGCCGGCCACTCGCCCAGCAGCAACCCCGCGCCAATGAAGGTCGCCAGCGGCAAACAGGTGCTCACCAGGCTGAGGTTGATCGCCGCCGTACTCTGCGCCGCGGTGTAGAGCATGACGTTGTACAGGGTGATGGCCAGCAATGCGGCGACCCACAGGCGCCAGCCGGCGCGGCGCAGCACCTGGCGATGCGCCCAGAGAGACGGCCCCACCAGGGGCAAGAGGATCAACAGCGCTATCGCCCAGCGCCAGAAGGCCAGCGAGAAAGGCGGAATGATGCCGGTGAATGCACGGGCGACCAGTGAGTTGCCCGCCCAGAACAGGCTCGCCAGGGCCAGACCCAGCCAGGCGAAGAGTTGCGCGCGAGGCAACTCAGGATTGGCCGAGCGGGCGCAGCCGGTATTGCGGCGGCAGTTGTTCCAGGCCGCTGACGGTGACGTTGAGATTCTTCCAGCGACCGTCCTTGATGCCGTAAATGCAGCCGTGCACCGACAGCTCCTGGCCGCGATGCCAGGCGTTCTGCACGATGGTGGTGTGGCTGACGTTGGCCACCTGCTGGATGACGTTCAGCTCGCAGAGGCGGTCGACTTTATCTTCCTCGTTGTCGATCGCGGCGAAGTGTTCGCGCTGCTCGTAATAGAGGTCGCGAATCGAGCGCAGCCAACCGTCGATCAGGCCGAACTGGCGGTCCTGCATGGCCGCGCGCACACCACCGCAGCCGTAGTGGCCGGTGACCAGGATGTGTTTGACCTTGAGCACGTCGACCGCGTACTGGATCACCGACAGGCAGTTGAGGTCGGTGTGCAGCACCACGTTGGCGACGTTGCGGTGGACGAAGATATCGCCCGGCAACAGGCCGACAATCTCGTTGGCCGGTACCCGCGCATCCGAACAGCCGATCCAGAGGAACTCGGGAGTCTGTTGCTTGGCCAGCTTGGCGAAGAACTCGGGGTCCTCCTCGTTGATCGCCTCGGCCCAGCGCGCGTTGTTGTCGAACAATTGCTGCAGATCGCTCATGTCTATCCTCCCGTGCCCGCGGCGAAACATACGGAGCCGCCGCCCCATTTACAAGGCGTTTCAGCCCTGTAGAGCAGCCTTGCGCCGCCACCACAGCGGCAGTGATATAGAGCCGGCGCTGGCCTCGACCTGCCAGTGGCGATGCCAGGCCGCTGCCTGTTCGGCCGCGCCCTGCCAATCCACCTGAGCGGCGCCCAGCTGCTCCAGCAACCGTGGCTCCAGCGTAGCGCGACTGGCCCTGAGCGCCTGGCGAAAACCCTCGTCGACCAGCGCACGCCGGTGCACGGCCTCGAACTGCCACCAGAGCGAGGCGGACACCGGCTCTTCGCTACGACTGAGCAACGCGGCCCCTGCGCCCTCGTCGAAGCCCAGCGGCTGAAACAGACCGAGGCACGGGGCGGATGTGCCGGTCGCGGCCAGTTCGATGCGTTCAGGCTGCAAGCGGGCGATCAGGCTGGCAGTGGTCTGCGACGGCCGCCAGAAGGCGCCGGCATGCAGGCACACCTGACGATTGTCGTGGTGGTGCAGATCGTCGCCGCGCCGGCCATGGCTGCGCAGCGCCGCCGTCAGTTCAGCCCAGCTGGCAGTGGCCGGGCACTGCGCGAGGAAATCCTGGTTCAACGCCCGTCGCCGATGCGCCCCACCAACCCAGGGCAACAGGCGGGTATCGAAGGCACGGGCGAAGTGGAAATCGCCGCGCCCGTCCCAACAGCCCAGCTTGCGCGCCTGCCCCGGCAGATCGGCACTGCTCAGGTCGAACTCATGGCCAAGGCTCAGCGCGTTGGAAATCGCCCAGCGCTCGACGCGCTTGGCCGCCCACAACTGCCCGGCCGTTTCCAGCACCCAGGCCTCACCTGCGTCAGCGATCAGAAAGCTGTTGTCGTAGCGAAAGCCCTTGTCGCGAAAACCGGCCGGACCGCCCTGGCCGAAGCGCTCGAGGTGCTCGGTGATCACCGCCAGCGCTTCGCGGGCCGAACCACCACGCTCCAGGCCCAGGCGCAGCAGGTCCATGCCCAGCAGCGCCTCGCCGCGCTTGCGCGTCAGGCGGGTGAACACCGCCTCGTTGCCGATCACCACACCGCGCTGGTTGACGCCCATTTCGCCGCCCCACAGCCAGCTCGGCTGACTGAGGATCAGGCCGTGGCGCTCGGCCGTCTGCGGGATGCGCAGGTAGGTGGTCTGCAGCTCACGCTCACGATCGCCCTGCACCGCCTCGATACGCAGCAGGCGCTGTGGCTCGGCCGGCTCGCGGTCGCTGTTCTTGGCAAACCAGGTCTGGCCGCCTTGGCGCATTACCAGGGTGTCGCACATGCGCGCCTCCTTTATTCGGCTGCCAGCACTTCGCTCACGGCACGCTCAGCAGCCTGCACAGCGCCGTCGAAATAACCCATCCAGCGGGTAGCCGTCTCGGTACCGGCAAAGTGCAGGCGGCCGAACGGCTCGCGCAGGCGCACCGCCCCGGACGTCCACAAACCCGGCGGGAACAGCGCGGCGTAGCAGCCACGGGCGAACGGTTCGTCGGCCCAGCATTTGTCGACGTACTCCAGCGGCGCCAATGCCTGCTCGCCGAAGTAGCGGGCGAAGCATTCGAGCACCACCGCGCGCCGTTCGGGCTCGCTGCGGGCGCTCCAGTGGCGCGCCTCGTCGCCCTCGATAAAGCCCATCAACACGCCATGCGACGAGTCCGGCAAGCTGTTGTCAAAGGTCAGGCGCACCGGGCCTAGCTCACTGGTGGCCTGGCCGGAGAGGCCGCGTTCGCGCCAGAACGGTGTTTCATACAGGGCCATGCACTTGATCACCGCGCCTTGCGGCTGGCGTTGCAGCAACTGGTCGCGCCAGCCCGGCAGCTGTGGCTCCTGGCTGATGCGCAGGAGCATGGTCGGCGGCACGGCGAAGATCACGCGCGCCGCGCGATGCACACCCTGGTCGGTAACCAGCTCGACGCCTTGATCATCCTGGCGCACCGCCCGCACCGACTGCTTGAGTAACACCGCATCGCCCAGGCGCTCGACCAGGGCCAGGCAGATACGCTGCGAGCCGCCGGTTATGCGGTCCTGCTGGGCGCCGCCCTCGACGCCGAGGATGGTGTCGAAGTCGGTGCCGCTGTTGACGTAGAACAGCACATGCAAAAAAGACAGGTCATGGGGGCTGGCGGCGAATACCGCGCCACTGAGCAGCTCGAACACCTTGCGCCCGTGGGCGGTCTTCAGGGTCCGGTTGATCCACTCGGCGAAGGTCATGCGATCCCACTGCGCCGCCTTGGGGTGGCGGGCCGGATCGTCCAGGGGAATCTGCCGCGCCAGCCGTTCGAAACGCAGTTGCGCCTGCAGCACGTCGAGCAGCACATGCGGGGCGAAACGCGGGATGGTGCCGCGATAGGACTTCAGCGCGCCGCCGAACAGGGTCAGGTTGTCGCCCTGGTTCCACAGCGGGAAGGTTTGCAGGCCCAGCTCGTCGATCAGGGCAAGGATGCGCTCCTGGGTCGGCCCCACCCACTGGCCACCGACTTCCACCACCTCGCCACTGGCAAAGGCATGGTTGAGCGTGCGCCCACCGACACGGCCCGACGCCTCCAGCACCCGCACCGAACGCCCTGCCTGCTGCAAACGCCAGGCCGCCGTCAGCCCGGAAATACCCGCGCCCACCACCAGCACATCGACCGCGTTCATTGGCTGCTCCGCCTTATTGTTATGCCTCGATCCTACGCGGCAAAACAACAGCGGACAAAAGCCGAAAGCGCCAAAACGGCGGACATCTACAAGGGCGGGAGCAGCGGGATCAGTCGAGCAGGGTGCAGGCCATCACCAGTGCATCTTCGCGACCACCCGGCGCCGGGTAGTAGTCGCGGCGCCGGCCGATCTCGTTGAAGCCGAAGCGCTCGTACAGGCGGTACGCCGACTGGTTGCTGGCGCGCACCTCGAGGAAGCATTCGCCAGCCTTCATGGCGTAGGCGCGACGCATCAGGTGCTCCAGCAGCAGCAAACCGTAGCCCTTGCCCTGGCTCTGCGGGCGCACGGTGATGTTGAGCAGGTGCGCCTCGTCGATGATCACCTGGATCACGCCGTGACCGACCTGTTCCTCGCCCTCGAACATCACCCAACAGTCGTAGGACTTCAGGCCATCCTCGAAGATGCCGCGCGTCCAGGGATGGCTGAAGGCCGCGGCCTCGATCTGCAGCACGCGGTCGAGATCCGCCGCGACCATCGGGCGGAAGGTAATGGCGGTGCTCATATGGAAGGCTTCCAGCGCTGCATCACCCGACGCATGGCTTGCCACAGCTCACGCTTGCGCTCGGGCTCGTCCATCAGCAGTTCCAGCCCCGGCAGCGCCCAGGCAGGGCCGAGGCCGTCGATGGTCAGTTCGCGATTGAAGCTCTCGGCATCGCCTTCGCCAGCAAAACGCACGGCCGGTAAACCGATCAGCCACAGGCAGGCACACGGCTGGCTTTCCAACTGGCCAGCCAACACGCCCTGCACATAGTCACGGGCGGCATCCGGGCCCTGATCGAGGTTGCCGCGCGACAGCAACGGCCAGTGGATCGGCGAACCGTCACCAACCTGCTGCGGGCTGTCCGGCAGGCCGGCGGCGCGCAGCAGGTCTTTCAATAAGAGATAGGCCGGGTCGCGGCTCTGGAACGATTCGCCGGTCGGCAGTTCGACCAGCAGGGCGCAGTCGCCAGCCCGCAGCAGCTGCAGGGCGAAGCGCGGCGGCGGTACGGGGGTAGTTCGGGTTGGTGCCGGGGTTTCTTCTGCTTCGGTCGCGGCCGGCTCTGCCTTGATCATCGGCTTGGGCATCGACACGGCCGGGCGCGGCACTTCGATGCTCGGGCGGGGGGCCGGCGCTTCTTCGCGTACCGTTGCAGGCGCGGCAGCCGCTACCGGCGGCGCGACAACCGGCGGCTCCGGCTCGGGCAATGGCTGCAGCAGCTCGGCCCGCGACGGCGCGGCAAAGGGCAACACACTGCGCGGCAGCCAGCTGACCACCTGCATGGCGGTCAGATAGGCACGGCGACGGGCTTCTTCGATCAAGGTAGAGAGTTCCTGTGGCGGGCAGCGGCCCGCTCTGATGGGCGGGAATTGTGGCCTGAATCGCCGCGTCGGGGAAGGCCGACAGGCGTTTCGACACCCGGTCGGCCAGCCCCACACCTTTGCAGTACAATTCCGCCGCCTTTGAACTATTGATGATCTCGCGAGCTAGAGCCAGACAAGGCAAAAATGGCTGAGAAAGCGCAGTTTACGAGCTGTAAATGAGCATTTCGAAGCCATTTTTAACGCCGACTGGCCGACGCGCAGCAGATCAGGAAAGCAGCCTGCAGAACGGATGCCCCAATGATTGACCCCAAGCGCGTACTGCGCGCCCTCGCCGAGCACTGGACGCTACTGGAACCGCTGTGCGAGCGCTTCGACGCCGGCACCCTGAGCCTGGTGGAACTGCGCAACCAGCTCGGCGCCCAGTTGCCCGAGGGCAGCCCTGCCGACATCACCGCCCTGCTCGACCAGTGGATTCGCCTGGATATCCTGGTGCCGGTGGCCAAGAGCCCCAACCGCTTCGAGCTGAACGCGCAGATCCACGACTTCCTCGCCTACCTGCGGCGTGAACACCGCCTCGGCCTGTGCCTGGAGATCGAAGCCTACCTGCGCCACCTGGAGCGCCTGGCCGGCTATATCCAGGACGCGTTTGAAGTCCGCGACGGCAACGACCTGGCGCGCCAGCTGCGCCTGCTCGACATGCGTGTGCGCGATGTACTGAAGAAGCTCGGCAATGACGAGCAGGCGCTGATCGGCGTGGCCGAGCGGGCCAAGACCAGCGACCGGCAGATTCCGCTGCGCCAGCGCTACGCCGAAGTGCTGGCGACCTGGGACGAATACGTTGAGCCGATGATCCAGCTGGTCGCCGCCGACGGCGCCTTCGAGCAGGGCGTGCGCCGCGTCGAGCAGGTGCTGCTCAAGCTGCTCGGTGAACAGCAACGCCTCGGCCAACTGGTCGACGACGATCTGCTGCTGCGCACCCACGCGCGCATCCTGGAAATGCAGACCACCGCCCAGCTGACCCTGCGCAAGGCCCGCGAGCTGCTGCTGCCGCTGCGCGAGGAAGCGCGCCGGCACAACGCCGTGACCCGCGGCGCTGCGCTGGCCCTGGCGGCAATCCGCAAGAAGGGCCTGGATGCCGTGCCGCAGGCCTCCCTGCCGTTGCACACACGACCGCAGAGCACCTTCCTCGGCACTGCTTCGCAGGTCGAGGCATACGTCTACGCCCTCGCCCGCTTCGAACCCAAGCCGTCGCAGTTCCCCAAGGCCAGCACCACGCGCAAGGGCGAACCACAACGCGCACCGCGCACCGCGCGCGAGATGATCGAGCGCTGCGAGCAGGCCCTGCCGCTGCCGGACCTGATGGTCTGGCTGCTGGAGCAGGAACCGACCGGCGCCACCGACGAATTGCTCTACTGGTTCTCGCGCCTGTCCCGCGATAGCCGCTTCCAGCGTGAACGCCTCGAGCGCCGCGATTACCTCACCCGCGAGCATCAGGTCAGCCTGAGCTCCTACGCGCTGGTAGGCCGCCCTCATGGTTAAGCCTTGCGTAGGGTGGACAACGCTCTGTTTGTCCACCATCCAGCACCTCGAATCCTCTGGTGGAAAACGCTTCGCGGTTTTCCACCCTACGACTGCCTGCGAGCATCGCGTATGAATATCGACCTGAAAGAACTGACCCAGCTGGCGCCGATCTTCCGCGAGCTGTTCAAGGGCTACCACATCAGCCGCCGCGACCCGGAGCTGTACACCCAGCTGTCCAACCTGCAGGACCAGTACCGCGCGCTGTTCAAGTCGCTCGGCTACGAGCTGACCTGCGACACCCGCGGTTTCTATTACTTCGTCCCCGAGCAGATGGGCGCCCAGGTGAACAAGACCGCCCAGCGCCTGGCGCTGTTCACCTTCATCCTGGTCGAGCACCTCGCCGACCAGGGCCGCGACCCGCTGGCCGTGCTTGATGGCGGTAGCCTCGGCCGCGACGAGCTGCCGCCGCTGCTGGACAAGTATAAGGACCTGTTCCTGCAGGCCGAAGTCACCACCCAGGAAGAACTGGAAGAGAAGGTCATGCGCCGCCTGACCCAGCTCGGCTTCGCCGGCGAGGAGAACGGCGTGTACCGCTTCCTCGCGCCGATGCACCGCTTCCTCGACGTGTGCCTGTCCGTGCAACAGGACCGCGACCTCGCCGCCAGCCTGCACAGCGCCCTGCCGCTGCCGACGCCGGTGCTGGTCGCCGATGAAGTCGAGGACGACATCGTGATCATCGAACCGGCCGACGCCGAAGAAAGCGAAGAAGACGCCCTGGCCCGCGCCATGGCCGAAGAACGTGATGCCCAGGAGATCGACGCATGAGCCAGGAACGCTACGGCATCCGCCGCTTCGCCCTGCTGAACACCGCCGGCTACAGCCTCGGCCTGTTCCCGCTGGAAAACCCGCTGTCGGTGTATGGCGCCAACAACCTGGGTAAATCGGCGTCGATCAACGCCCTGCAGTTCCCGATCCTGGCGCGCATGTCGGACATGAGTTTCGGCAAGTACAGCCTGGAGCAGTCGCGCAAGTTCTACTTCGCCAGCGACACCAGCTACATCCTCGTCGAAGTGTCGCTGCCCCACGGCCCGCACGTGATCGGCGTGGCCGGTCGCGGCCCGGGCGGCGGTTTCGGCCACCAGTTCTTCGCCTACCGTGGCGAGCTGGACCTGCAGCACTACCAGAGCAACGGCACCTGCCTGCGCCAGCGCGAGCTGTTCAACAACCTTGGCCAGGCCGGCATCGTCGCCTATGAACTGAAGCCCGATGAACTGCGGCGCCTGCTGGTTGGCGGACACACCTCGATCCCGCTGGACCTGACCCTGATCCCGCTGCGCTCCACCAGCGAGCAGAGCCTGAAGACCTTCCGCGCCCTGTTCATCAACCTGCTGCATATGCGCGAGATCACCGCGGCGAAATTGAAGCAACTGTTCCTCGACGCTTTCGAGCACAGCCTGCGCTCCGGAAGCGTCGACTATATCGCCGCCACCGAAGAGGCGTTCCGCGATGTGCGCCGCATGGAGCAGGACTACCAGGCACTGGTCACCGCTGGCCCGCTGATCGAGGCGCTGTCCGCAGGCGTGGCGCAGCGCGAAGTGCTGCGCGGCAAGCTGCATCGCCTGTCGCCGCTGCTGGATAACCTGCTCGGCACCTGGCAGGACTACTCCGGCGCCCGCCGCGACGAACTGCTGGCCCAGCACGAGCATTACCGCGCCGAGCAGGACGGCCTGCAGCACGAGCAGCGCGGCGGCACCCAGGAGCTGATGCGCCTGGAACGCGAGATCAGCGAGATCCAGCGCTGGATGGGCGAACTGGCGGTGCTGAAGAACCGCTTCGCCCTGGTCGACGATGTGAAAGTGCTGGAAGCACAACTGCTCGCCGCCAAGGACGCCCACGACGAACTGGCCGGCGCCCTGGCGCAGTCGCGGCAGTTCTCCGCCGAGGACCTGGACGAGCGTCTGCGTGACCTGGAGAAACGCCTGAAGTCGGTCAAGCAGCAGCTCGACCACGCCGACAACAACAGTTACTCGCGCCTGCGTGAGGAGTTCAGCCAGGCCGACGTCGATCGCCTAATGCGCCTGTTCAACGGCCAGCTGTTCAGCCTGCCCCTAGGCGAGAAAGGCATCCAGGCCGAGGGCGACGACTGGGTCAAGGCCGTGGAAGCGGTGCTGGATCGCTTCAAGGGCGAGCAGTTCAGCGTGCCTGGCCTGACCATCGACCTCTCGCATATCGAGCCGCCGGCCCTGCAGGCCCTGGCCGACCGCGCCGCCCTGCGCGACCAGCGCGATCGCCTGGAGCGCGAGCTCAAGCAACTCAAGACCCAGCAGGCCGTGGCTGCCGACCGCGCGGCGAGCAAGGCCCAGGCCGAGCAGCTGTACAAGGACGTGCTGGACGCGCAGAAGGCGCTGGAAGACTTCCGCCGCTGCCAGACTCTGTCCGTCGAGGACGCCAGCAAGCTAGAACAGCTGGCCCAATTGGAGGCTGCCCAGGACGAGCTCAAGCGCGCGTCGGACGCCTTCACCGAGCGCGTGCAGCAGCTGTCCGCCAAGCTGCAACTGGTCGGCCGTCAGTTGGCCGACCTGGAAGCCAAGCAGCGCACCCTGGAAGACGCCCTGCGCCGTCGCCAACTGCTGCCGGCCGACCTGCCATTCGGCACGCCGTTCATGGACCCGGTCGACGACTCGCTGGACAACCTGCAGCCCCTGCTCAACGACTACCAGGACAGCTGGCAGGCGCTGCAGCGTATCGACGGACAGATCGAGGCGCTGTACGCCCAGGTACGCCTCAAGGGCGTGGCCAAGTTCGACAGCGAAGACGACGTCGAGCGCCGCCTGCACCTGCTGGTCAACGCCTACGCGCACCGCCAGGACGAAGCCCTCACCCTGGCCAAGGCGCGCCGTGCTGCCGTGACGGATATTGCCCGTACCCTGCGCAATATCCGCAGCGACTACGACAACCTGGAACACCAGCTGGCGCTGTTCAACCGCGAGATCAACAAGCGCCAGGTGTCCAACCTGGAGAGCTTCCGCATCGTCCTCGCACCGAACAAGGACGCGCTCAAGCACATCGACCAGATCATCCACAGCGCCGGTAAGTACGAGGAAGGCGAGACCCTGTCGGTGTTCGACCTGCAGCAGAGCGGCGATCAGGACGCCAAGAACGAGGAGGCCAAGGAGTACCTGGCGCGCCTGGTCGCGGCCAACCACAACCAGCTGGGTCTCAAGGACCTGTTCGAGCTGGCCTTCGAGATCACCAAGGTCGGCGGCGCGCCGGTGATGCACACCGACATCGACGGCGCCGCCTCCAACGGCACGACCATGACCATCAAGGCGCTGACCAACATGTACCTGTTGCTGCACCTGATGGATCGCGAGCAGGCCGGCAAGGTACGCCTGCCGTACTACCTCGATGAAGCGGCGGACATCGACGAGCGCAACCAGCAGGCGCTGATCGAGACCAGCCTGCAGCTGGGCTTCGTGCCGATCCTGGCCTCGGTGAAACCGCAGGTCTCGGCAACCGTGGCTATCGATCTGGAAGGTGGCAGCGGCCCGAACGGCATCTACATCGACGAAGCGGACTGGAAGTTCATCAAGCGCCGCGAGGTGGTGAAAGCCGCCGAGCCGGAAAGCCAGCCGGCCTGATCCTCAACCCGCACAAACGACAAGGGCCGCATAAGCGGCCCTTTCGTTATCTGGCGATCGATCAATCGTCGCGATGGTCTTTGAGGATCTGGCCACTGGTGGCATCCAGCTCCAGGTCCCACTGCACGTTTTGCGCGTCACGCAGTTCGACCTGATAGATGTAGCGGCCGTATTCCTCTTCCAGCTCGGTCTCTTCGATCTTGCTGCCGGGGTGCTTGGCGATGGCAGCGGCGTTGAGCTTCTCGAAGCTCTGGATGGTGCCGGCATCACGCAGCTTCAGCGCTTCGTCCGGCCCCAGGTCACGGGCCTGGACAACACCGGCAGTAGCAGCAAGGGCAGTAATGGCAAACAGGGCAGTCAACTTGTTCATGTTCAATCTCCGCTAGGGGTAGTTGGTTCCGACAAGAAACAAGATAGCCGCCCTGACTTAACCCAAACTGAATCGCCGCCGCTTACTTATCCAGCACGATCTTCGGTGCCCACTTCATCCATTCCTCGTTCGGCTCTTCGTTCAAGGCAAAAGTCTGCCCAGGAATCGCCGGCCCGCCCATCTGCGCATTGTCTGGCGTGGCAAAGGCGATCCCGCCCTCGAGCAGCGCTTCCAGGGACTCGGTACGCACCTTCAGGCCTTTGAACAAGCCGGCGTCCACACCAATGCCACTGGCGTTCCAGAAGCGACTGCCGCTGCGCACCAGAGGCGCATAGCGCGACTCGATCAGCACATGAATCAACACGCGATCAGAGGTTGGGCCTAGCTCAAAGCGGGTGACCTTGCCTACCGGCACCTCGCGATAGCTGACCACCACACCCGGCTTGATCGAGCCACGACGCGGGGCGCTCAGGATGACCTTCAGGCCTTCCTCACGGCTCTCGGCAATCGGCGTCTGCTGGCGTATCTCGAAAAAGGTCTGCGCCTTTCCAGGTTTGCTGGCCGGCTGCACTTCGAGGTACTGACCACTCACCAGCGTCTCCAGGTTGGCCGTACGTGCCAGGCCCAGCTCGGGCTTGACCACCCAGAACTGGCTGCCCACGGCCGCGATACGCGTGGTCGCCTTGGTGATACGGGCATTGAGCAACACGGCCTGCAGATCGTCGGTAAACTCGACTGTTTCGATCTTGCCGACCTCCAGCCCTTTGTAACGAATCACCGTGCCCGGATTCAGGCCGTCACCGCTGGCCACCTTGATCTGGATCGCCACGCCCTCCTGCACGGCATCACTGCGGTCCTTGTGCAAAGTGAAACGCTGGATCTTGCGCTCAACCGGCGCCTTCATATCCGGGGTTTCGAAACTGACACCGCCAGCCAGCAGACTCTGCAAGGAATCACTTTTGACTTCGATACCGGATAGCCCGCCAGTCAGCGTGATGCCACTGGCGTTCCAGAAGCGTGTGGAGCTGTTCACCAGGTTGGCGTACTCCGGCTCGATATGCGCACCCAGAACCACTCGTTTGCGGTCGTGGGAAAACTGGTAGCTCTGGATCGAGCCGACCTTGACCTGGTGGTAGAGGATCGGGCTGCCCACATCCAGCGAACCCAGGGCATCGGCAAACAGCACCATGTGCAGGCCCGGCGCGCCGAGATCCAGAGGCGGCGCCTTGGCCCGAGCCACGAAATTGCGCGAAGGCGCAGCGCCCTTCTCACCCGGGCGAATGGCAATGTAGTTACCTTTGACCAACGCCTCCAGACCGGTAATCCCCGCCAGCGAGATGGACGGTTTGACCACCCAAAAATCGGTCCCTTCGACCAAATAATCTTCTGTGCTCGGGTCTAGGGCCAGCTCCGTGGAAGCACCTGCCAGGTCCTCATCGACCTTGAAGGCCTTCAGGGTGCCGACCTGAATGCCCTTGTACATGACCGGTGTGCGCCCAGCCTCCAACCCCTCGAAGTCGGTAAGTTTCAGCGCAACCTTGATCCCGGACTGGGCGGCCTCGTAATCCTCATAGAGACGGAAAGGAATGGTCGGGTCGGTTGCTGGGCTATCGGCACGATGTTCCGGCGTGGCAAACGCAATGCCCCCTGCAACAATGCTGGAAAGCGACTCGGTACGTACCTTGACGCCAGACAGGCCGGCATCGATGGACACACCACTGGCATTCCAGAAGCGTGTGTGCTTGCGCACCAGGCTGGCGAACTGAGGCTCAATGAATATCTTGATCTCTACCGTGCTTTGGTCAGCAGCAAGGACATAGCTTTTCACCTTGCCGACTTGAATCTGCTTGTAGAACACCGGGCTATCGCGATTCAGCGAGCCCAGCCGATCAGCCTTAAGGATCAGGTGCAAACCAGCAACGCTATCCGCCAGAGGCGGCGCTTCTGTGAGCGCCACGAACTCCCGAGTGGGTTCTCCCGCCCCTGGATTCACAGTGATGTAGTTACCGGAAACCAGGGTTTCCAAGCCGGTTATACCTGCCAGAGAAACACTCGGCTTAACCAGCCAGAAGCGCGTGCTGCTGCGCAGGTGATCTTGAACCTTCTTGTCCATCTCGATGGCGACCCGCACACCGCGGTTCTTACCTTGGTCGTCGAGCTCCATGGCCACGACCTTGCCGATCGACATCCCCTTGTAGACCACCTCGGTCTTGCCGACCTGAATCCCATCCCCGCTCGGAAAGAACACCTGGATCTCGATGCCAGCCTGATCATAGGCGCGCCAAGCGAGCCAACCACCAATCAACATGGCAATCAGGGGCAGAATCCAGATGGCGGACCAGTTGGTTGTTCGGCGGGTTTTGGCTGATTTCAGCTCAGTCATGATCGAGGTCAGACTCCATTCCAAAAATACATAGATATGTGCGGAGCTCCACGATACCCCCAGTGGTAAAGGTTCCCGCCTAATGAGAAACAGCTTACAGGCTAGATTCTAGAGCGACAACGCACTACCGGCGGAGGCAGCAAAGCCAGCCAGACTTCAGGAGTTTTCCTAGCCCAAAAAGCCAAACCCCCAACCCGTTTACACGGATTGGGGGTTTGGGGATAGGAGCTTGACGATGACCTACTCTCACATGGGGAAACCCCACACTACCATCGGCGATGCGTCGTTTCACTACTGAGTTCGGGATGG
>NZ_JACJUD010000013.1 GCF_014174475.1 Aquipseudomonas ullengensis | reverse complement strand
TAGGGATGGTCTGAAGTAGCCATGTATTTCTGGCTGACTTCAGCCCCCGCCGATTTTGAAAGCGGCGAATCGATCAAAGACGATCAGGTCACCCGCTCATTTCTGCGTTTTTAGCCGCCACGAGCACCTCGCGGCAGCCATTTCCCGCATTACAGGCGCACCTCTCCCGTAGGGGTCAATAAGTGCCGGCGTGCCATCCATAGGTTCGACAAGGCAAACAGCGTCACCAGTTGCGCGGTGTTCTTTGCCAGGCCACGGAAGCGCGTCTTCACATAACCGAACTGCCGTTTGATCACCCGGAACGGGTGCTCGACCTTGGCACGCACCTGGGCCTTGGCCTTCTCGATCTTGCGCTTGGCTTGGTACAAAGGGCTGCGCTTACCCAGCTTCTTGTAGGTACTGCGGCGGGCGGCGATCTGCCAGATGACCTCACGGCCTTCATGTTCAGGGCGTTTCTCGACACCGGTGTAACCCGCGTCGGCACCGACCATGTTTTCCTCGCCGTGCAGCAGTTTGTCGACCTGGGTGATATCCGCCACATTGGCCGCAGTGCCCACCACGCTGTGCACCAGGCCGGACTCATCATCGACACCGATATGGGCCTTCATGCCGAAGTAGTACTGGTTACCCTTCTTGCTCTGGTGCATCTCTGGGTCGCGTTTGCCGTCCTTGTTCTTGGTCGAACTCGGTGCATTGATCAACGTGGCATCGACGATGGTGCCTTGGCGCAACGACAGGCCTCGATCACCCAGATAACCATTGATCACGGCCAGGATGCCGGCAGCCAGTTCGTGTTTCTCCAGCAGGCGACGGAAGTTGAGGATCGTGGTTTCGTCGGGAATGCGCTCCAGGCTCAGCCCGGCAAACTGGCGCAGGATGGTGGTCTCGTACAGCGCTTCCTCCATCGCCGGATCGCTGTAGCCGAACCAGTTCTGCATCAGATGGACGCGCAGCATGGCCATTAACGGATACGCCGGACGGCCACCTTCACCCTTGGGGTAATGCGGCTCGATCAGGGCAATCAAACCCTTCCACGGCACCACCCGATCCATCTCGATCAGGAACAGCTCTTTGCGGGTCTGTTTACGCTTGCCGGCGTACTCGGCATCGGCGAAGGTCATTTGCTTCATCGGAAAACTCGGCGGATGGAGCCCGGGTATTTTGCCAAATTCAGGAAGTCTTTTTCAGACCATCCTTAGCT
>NZ_JACJUD010000012.1 GCF_014174475.1 Aquipseudomonas ullengensis | reverse complement strand
TGTTGTGGCTCAATGATTCTGGACACCCCGATAGGGCGTTAAGCTTCGCCCAGCCATGAGGTGTTTGCGTGACCAGAAGATCATTCAGTACAGATTTCAAACTCGAAGCAGCCGGCCTGGTTTTGGATCAGGGGTACTCCATTCCCGAAGCCTGCAAATCGATAGGCGTAGGCCCGACTGCATTGCGTCGCTGGGTAGAGCAACTGCGCAGCGAGCGTGGCGGCACTACACCAGCACGCAGCAAAGCCCTGACTCCTGAGCAAAGGCGCATACAGGAACTGGAAGCCCAGGTTCGGCGTCTGGAGCGGGAGAAAGAGATCCTAAAAAAGGCTACCGCTCTCTTGATGTCGGACTCCCTCGATCAGTAGCGCTGATTGAGGCATTGGGCGAGCGGTATCCACGAGCCGAGCTGTGCCGGGTGTTTGATGTGCAGCGCAGCAGTGTTTACGAAGCATGCAAACGCCGTCGCCGAGTTGATCACAGGCGAATTGCCTTGCGTCAGCTTGCTGCCGAGCTTCATGCACAAAGTCGTGGTTCCGCAGGAGCCAGAACATTATCGGCAGCGCTGCGAATACAGGGCGTGCAGGCTGGTCGCTTTCTGGCTGGACGCCTGATGAAAGAAGCCAGGCTATTCAGCTCGCAATGTCGCAAGCATCGCTACCGCAAGGCTGATGGTGAAAGCGTCATTGCGGCCAACACACTGGATCGGCAATTCACAGTGAGCGGCCCCAACCAAGTGTGGTGCGGTGATGTGACATACATCTGGGCGGGTAATCGCTGGATCTACCTGGCAGCAGTCATGGATTTGTATGCGCGCCGCATTGTCGGTTGGGCACTGTCCAATCGGCCTGACTCGCAGCTCACGACACGCGCGTTACGCGTGGCCTACGAGTCCCGAGGTTGCCCGCAACAGGTGATGTTTCACTCTGACCAGGGTTGCCACTACACCAGCATTGAGTTCCGCCAGATGCTCTGGCGCTACCGTATCAAGCAGAGCATGAGCCGCCGCGGTAACTGCTGGGATAACGCTCCAATGGAGCGTTTTTTCAGAAGCCTGAAAACGGAATGGATGCCGGAGCATGGGTATGCCAGCCAAGGGCAAGCTGAGGCTGATGTGCTGCGCTACCTGACGGATTACTACAACCATCAACGACCACACAGCTACAACGGATACAGAACGCCAGCGGAAACCGAATCACTGGCCGGATAAACCTAAACCAGTGTCCAGTTCTCGTTGACCACAACA
>NZ_JACJUD010000011.1 GCF_014174475.1 Aquipseudomonas ullengensis | reverse complement strand
TCGTTTCACTACTGAGTTCGGGATGGGATCAGGTGGTTCCAACGCTCTATGGTCGTCAAGCAATTCGTTTGCTGTTTCGGTGTTTAGTCGCAACAGCTAATTGGGTATGTGATATCGGTGCACGGTAACTTGTGCGTGGTCTTGCAAACTTTCGGTCTTTGTCGACTTCTGTCGAGACACACAAACAGCAAATTGTTTGGGTGTTATATGGTCAAGCCTCACGGGCAATTAGTATTGGTTAGCTCAACGCCTCACAGCGCTTACACACCCAACCTATCAACGTCGTAGTCTTCGACGGCCCTTTAGGGAGCTCAAGGCTCCAGTGAGATCTCATCTTGAGGCAAGTTTCCCGCTTAGATGCTTTCAGCGGTTATCTTTTCCGAACGTAGCTACCCGGCAATGCCACTGGCGTGACAACCGGAACACCAGAGGTTCGTCCAACCCGGTCCTCTCGTACTAAGGTCAGCCCCTCTCAAATCTCAAACGTCCACGGCAGATAGGGACCGAACTGTCTCACGACGTTCTAAACCCAGCTCGCGTACCACTTTAAATGGCGAACAGCCATACCCTTGGGACCGGCTTCAGCCCCAGGATGTGATGAGCCGACATCGAGGTGCCAAACACCGCCGTCGATATGAACTCTTGGGCGGTATCAGCCTGTTATCCCCGGAGTACCTTTTATCCGTTGAGCGATGGCCCTTCCATACAGAACCACCGGATCACTAAGACCTACTTTCGTACCTGCTCGACGTGTCTGTCTCGCAGTCAAGCGCGCTTTTGCCTTTATACTCTACGACCGATTTCCGACCGGTCTGAGCGCACCTTCGTACTCCTCCGTTACTCTTTAGGAGGAGACCGCCCCAGTCAAACTACCCACCATACACTGTCCTCGATCCGGATAACGGACCAGAGTTAGAACCTCAAAGTTGCCAGGGTGGTATTTCAAGATTGGCTCCACAAGAACTGGCGTCCTCGCTTCAAAGCCTCCCACCTATCCTACACAAGCAAATTCAAAGTCCAGTGCAAAGCTATAGTAAAGGTTCACGGGGTCTTTCCGTCTAGCCGCGGATACACTGCATCTTCACAGCGATTTCAATTTCACTGAGTCTCGGGTGGAGACAGCGCCGCCATCGTTACGCCATTCGTGCAGGTCGGAACTTACCCGACAAGGAATTTCGCTACCTTAGGACCGTTATAGTTACGGCCGCCGTTTACCGGGGCTTCGATCAAGAGCTTCGCTTGCGCTAACCCCATCAATTAACCTTCCGGCACCGGGCAGGCGTCACACCCTATACGTCCACTTTCGTGTTTGCAGAGTGCTGTGTTTTTAATAAACAGTCGCAGCGGCCTGGTATCTTCGACCGGCATGAGCTTACGGAGCAAGTCCTTCACCCTCACCGGCGCACCTTCTCCCGAAGTTACGGTGCCATTTTGCCTAGTTCCTTCACCCGAGTTCTCTCAAGCGCCTTGGTATTCTCTACCCAACCACCTGTGTCGGTTTGGGGTACGGTTCCTAGTTACCTGAAGCTTAGAAGCTTTTCCTGGAAGCATGGCATCAACCACTTCACGCTCTAAAAGAGCGCTCGTCATCAGTTCTCAGCATTAAGCGCCCGGATTTACCTAAGCACTCTGCCTACCACCTTAAACTTGGACAACCAACGCCAAGCTGGCCTAGCCTTCTCCGTCCCTCCATCGCAGTAACTAGAAGTACAGGAATATTAACCTGTTTCCCATCGACTACGCATTTCTGCCTCGCCTTAGGGACCGACTAACCCTGCGTCGATTAACGTTGCGCAGGAAACCTTGGTCTTTCGGCGTGCGAGTTTTTCACTCGCATTGTCGTTACTCATGTCAGCATTCGCACTTCTGATACCTCCAGCCAGCTTCTCAACTGACCTTCACAGGCTTACAGAACGCTCCTCTACCGCATCACCTAAGTGATACCCGTAGCTTCGGTGTATGGTTTGAGCCCCGTTACATCTTCCGCGCAGGCCGACTCGACTAGTGAGCTATTACGCTTTCTTTAAAGGGTGGCTGCTTCTAAGCCAACCTCCTAGCTGTCTAAGCCTTCCCACATCGTTTCCCACTTAACCATAACTTTGGGACCTTAGCTGACGGTCTGGGTTGTTTCCCTTTTCACGACGGACGTTAGCACCCGCCGTGTGTCTCCCATGCTCGGCACTTGTAGGTATTCGGAGTTTGCATCGGTTTGGTAAGTCGGGATGACCCCCTAGCCGAAACAGTGCTCTACCCCCTACAGTGATACATGAGGCGCTACCTAAATAGCTTTCGAGGAGAACCAGCTATCTCCGAGCTTGATTAGCCTTTCACTCCGATCCACAGGTCATCCGCTAACTTTTCAACGGTAGTCGGTTCGGTCCTCCAGTCAGTGTTACCTAACCTTCAACCTGCCCATGGATAGATCGCCCGGTTTCGGGTCTATACCCAGCGACTAAAGCGCCCTATTAAGACTCGCTTTCGCTACGCCTCCCCTATTCGGTTAAGCTCGCCACTGAATATAAGTCGCTGACCCATTATACAAAAGGTACGCAGTCACCCAACAAAGTAGGCTCCCACTGCTTGTACGCATACGGTTTCAGGATCTATTTCACTCCCCTCTCCGGGGTTCTTTTCGCCTTTCCCTCACGGTACTAGTTCACTATCGGTCAGTCAGTAGTATTTAGCCTTGGAGGATGGTCCCCCCATATTCAGACAAAGTTTCTCGTGCTCCGTCCTACTCGATTTCATTGATAAGAGATTTTCGCGTACAGGGCTATCACCCACTATGGCCGCACTTTCCAGAGCGTTCCGCTAATCTCAAATCAACTTAAGGGCTAATCCCCGTTCGCTCGCCACTACTAAGGGAATCTCGGTTGATTTCTTTTCCTCAGGGTACTTAGATGTTTCAGTTCCCCTGGTTCGCCTCTTGCACCTATGTATTCAGTACAAGATAACCATCTTATGATGGCTGGGTTCCCCCATTCAGAGATCTCCGGATCAAAGTCTGTTTGCCGACTCCCCGAAGCTTTTCGCAGGCTACCACGTCTTTCATCGCCTCTGACTGCCAAGGCATCCACCGTATGCGCTTCTTCACTTGACCATATAACCCCAAGCAATCTGGTTACTGTCTCAAACGTGAAGACGACATTCGCCGAAAATTTGCAATATAGAGAACACGCAAATTTTACCTTGACTCGACTCATTACCAGTGAAAGTAATAAATCGGTCTACTTCTATCACATACCCAAATTTTTAAAGAACAGTTCTGGCGCAAAGACCAGAACTCAACATCTCAGCCACTTTGTGGCAGATGCTCAGTTCTGAGCTTTCAGCGATTATCGAGTTAATGGTGGAGCCAAGGAGGATCGAACTCCTGACCTCCTGCGTGCAAGGCAGGCGCTCTCCCAGCTGAGCTATGGCCCCATCTACGGACTTGGCCACATCCCTTGACAATTGGTGGGTCTGGGCAGATTCGAACTGCCGACCTCACCCTTATCAGGGGTGCGCTCTAACCAACTGAGCTACAGACCCAATCGTCTAACTCTCGGGCAATAACCCAATCGCTTTTCGCAAGTGAATCAAGCAATTCGTGTGGGAGCTTATGAAGAAGCTGATGTCGTCGATTAAGGAGGTGATCCAGCCGCAGGTTCCCCTACGGCTACCTTGTTACGACTTCACCCCAGTCATGAATCACTCCGTGGTAACCGTCCCCCTTGCGGTTAGACTAGCTACTTCTGGAGCAACCCACTCCCATGGTGTGACGGGCGGTGTGTACAAGGCCCGGGAACGTATTCACCGTGACATTCTGATTCACGATTACTAGCGATTCCGACTTCACGCAGTCGAGTTGCAGACTGCGATCCGGACTACGATCGGTTTTATGGGATTAGCTCCACCTCGCGGCTTGGCAACCCTTTGTACCGACCATTGTAGCACGTGTGTAGCCCTGGCCGTAAGGGCCATGATGACTTGACGTCATCCCCACCTTCCTCCGGTTTGTCACCGGCAGTCTCCTTAGAGTGCCCACCATAACGTGCTGGTAACTAAGGACAAGGGTTGCGCTCGTTACGGGACTTAACCCAACATCTCACGACACGAGCTGACGACAGCCATGCAGCACCTGTGTCTGAGTTCCCGAAGGCACCAATCTATCTCTAGAAAGTTCTCAGCATGTCAAGGCCAGGTAAGGTTCTTCGCGTTGCTTCGAATTAAACCACATGCTCCACCGCTTGTGCGGGCCCCCGTCAATTCATTTGAGTTTTAACCTTGCGGCCGTACTCCCCAGGCGGTCGACTTAATGCGTTAGCTGCGCCACTAAGATCTCAAGGATCCCAACGGCTAGTCGACATCGTTTACGGCGTGGACTACCAGGGTATCTAATCCTGTTTGCTCCCCACGCTTTCGCACCTCAGTGTCAGTATCAGTCCAGGTAGTCGCCTTCGCCACTGGTGTTCCTTCCTATATCTACGCATTTCACCGCTACACAGGAAATTCCACTACCCTCTACCGTACTCTAGCTCAGTAGTTTTGGAGGCAGTTCCCAGGTTGAGCCCGGGGATTTCACCTTCAACTTGCTGAACCACCTACGCGCGCTTTACGCCCAGTAATTCCGATTAACGCTTGCACCCTTCGTATTACCGCGGCTGCTGGCACGAAGTTAGCCGGTGCTTATTCTGTCGGTAACGTCAAGACACCAACGTATTAGGTTAATGCCCTTCCTCCCAACTTAAAGTGCTTTACAATCCGAAGACCTTCTTCACACACGCGGCATGGCTGGATCAGGCTTTCGCCCATTGTCCAATATTCCCCACTGCTGCCTCCCGTAGGAGTCTGGACCGTGTCTCAGTTCCAGTGTGACTGATCATCCTCTCAGACCAGTTACGGATCGTCGCCTTGGTGAGCCTTTACCTCACCAACTAGCTAATCCGACCTAGGCTCATCTAATGGCGCGAGGTCCGAAGATCCCCCGCTTTCTCCCGTAGGACGTATGCGGTATTAGCGTCCGTTTCCGAACGTTATCCCCCACCACTAGGCAGATTCCTAGGCATTACTCACCCGTCCGCCGCTCTCAAGAGGTGCAAGCACCTCTCTACCGCTCGACTTGCATGTGTTAGGCCTGCCGCCAGCGTTCAATCTGAGCCATGATCAAACTCTTCAGTTCAATACTGCTTGGGTTTTGAGAAAACCCTAAACTTGGCTCAGCAATCGCAAATCTCTCTATTACTAAAGAGTTAACTCTCGAATTAACGA
>NZ_JACJUD010000010.1 GCF_014174475.1 Aquipseudomonas ullengensis | reverse complement strand
GTTCTTGCTGAGTCCTCATACGACCTCAACAACCCTTTTATAGGCAACGCCTAACAAATGGTTCAAGTCATTCGCTTCGCTCACTGCGGGACCGGCTAAAGCCGGCCCCTTAACCAAACGTTATGGCTAAAACAAAATGAGCATTCCAACATTCAAAGATAATTGGCCTGCCCCGAATGAATATCTCCTTGAACTCGGACGAGTAACGACCCTATGGGGCACACTAGAATCGAGCGTGAACATAGCTATCAGCAAGCTAGCAGGATACGAGGCGGCTCTTGATTATCGAGCCGTCATAATGGTAGCAAGCAGTAATTTTCAACAGAAAATAGACATAATAAGCGCGCTCAGCGAAAAGCTAGCCCCTCAGTATCCCAATATAAAAAATTACAAGTCGGTTATTGCAAAGCTCCAGTCCGCTCAAAAAGCACGAAACAAGTATGCTCACAACGCAATAACCACAGATCAAGAAACGGGGAAAGTCATGCTTTCTTTTGCCTCCTCACGCGGAGGATCGTTAAAAACCACAGTAGAGGAAGTAAAACTCCACTCCATAAAAGAAGTCACCGTAAAAATACACGAAGCAATGTGTGCACTACACACCCTAGTAACAGGCAAAGAAATTAGGCCCATCTGGGAGCGGTAAGCCATAACAACTGGTTCAAGTCGTTCGCTTCGCTCACTCGGGACCGGCTAAAGCCGGCCCCTTAACCAAACGTTATCGGCCTTGTTCCGCTGCAGGACTCTCCCACTCCGACAGTGCAGCTCTCCGCCACAACCACTATTGATTATCCCGCCTCCCTCTAACGCCAAGCACCTGCTGCTTTAGCCACGCCCTCGGACTCTGCCCGTACCACTGCTGAAACGCGCGGCTGAATGCGCTCTGGCTGCTGTAGCCGAGCAGGTCGGATATCTGCGCAATGCTGATGGTGGAATCCTGCAGGTAGTGGCAGGCCATGAACTGCCGGGCCGAGGTCAGCAGTTCCTGGAAAGTCGTGCCTTCATCGGCCAGCAGGCGTTGCAGCTTGCGCGTGCTGAACATCATGCAGTCGGCCACCTGCTCGATGGTCGCGCGGGCGTCGGGCATAAAGCTGCGGATCAGATGCTCGACCAGGGTCGGCAACTCCGGCTCCGACATCCACGTCAACGCGCCCTGGAGCTATCAGCGCTTCGACAACTGCGGCCACGGGGTGCAACTGGAATAGCCGCAGGCTGGCCCGAAGTGGAATCTCAGCGCATCAAGGCAAACGGTCAGCTACAGCTGCGCTGACTACAGGTTGGATTGCCGTTGCCCAATCGACCGCAGCTCGCTGATCGGCAAAAAGCGGCCAAGGGCGGATGGCGAAGTGGCCTGCGCCAGCCCGGCTCTTGGTGTTCCTTCGCGCTAGCGCTGCAACTGGCGCTCTGCCAAATAGGCGATGACCGCCTCGGCTTCACCCGCGAACTCGATGCGCGCCGCCTTGCTATCGCGTTGGTAGACGTACATGGGGTCGTAGTACTCGCTCAGCAGCGCCTCGATCCAGCCGCAGTGCAACTCCACCGCACCACTGCGGAGCTGCTCGTCCAGCGCCTGCTGCATGCGCTCGCGCAGGCGTGCGTGGCGCTCGCCGCCGAGGCGTTTCAGGATGTTGTCGAGGCTTTGCAGCAGCCGTTCTGCAAAGCGCGCGAAACCCTGTTCTTCACCATGTACGGCAAGGAATTCGCCGGCCAGGTCGATCACGTAGTCCTTGAGAATGCGCTGCACGCGACCGTCGAAACTGTCCTCCAGCCACACCAATGGGTAGCGCTGCATGCCCTGGTGCAGTGGCAGCGGCAGCGAGCACGTACCGATCAGGCGGCTCTCGTCCTCCAGCACGAACTGCTGCTGCCCACGTGCGCGACGCTTGAGCAGGTCGATGGCCAGTTGGTTCTCGAAGTCGATCTGCGCGGGCTGGCCGGTAGCGCGCTTGCCGAAGCTGGAGCCGCGATGGTTGGCGTGGCCTTCCAGGTCGATGCTGTTGGCCAGGGCCGCCACCACCTCGGTCTTGCCGGTGCCGGTCATGCCGCCGACGATGACGAAGTCGCACTCGGCCATCGCCCGGTCCAGAGCCTCGATCAGGAAGGTACGCATGGCCTTGTAGCCGCCGATGACCCGTGGATAGTCGATACCCGCTTCTTTCAACCATTGCTGGACGATTTGCGAGCGCAGGCCGCCGCGAAAACAGTACAGGTAGCCTTGCGGGTGGGCCTTGGCAAAGGCCGCCCAGGCCTCGACGCGCGCGGCCTTGATCTGCCCCGAGACCAGTTGGTGGCCCAATTCGATGGCCGCCTGCTGGCCGTGCTGTTTGTAGCAGGTGCCCACCCTCTGCCGCTCGATGTCGGTCATCAGCGGCAGGCTGACCGTATTGGGGAAGGCACCCTTGGCGTATTCGACCGGGGCGCGCATGTCCATCATCGGCACATCGCTGAGGAACAGCTCGCGGTAGTCGCTGGTGTTGTCGCGCATCACCGCACCTCTACCGCGTGGCGCTGTCGCTCGACCAGTTGGCCGATGGGTGCCAGCTGCAGCCCCAGTTCGGCGGCCACCGCCAGAAACTCGGCTTCGCCCTCGGGGCTGACGGCCACCAGCAGGCCGCCGCTGGTCTGCGGGTCGCACAGCAGGTCGCGCTGCGCGTCGCTGATCGGTGCGATCTTCTCGCCATAGCTGTCGAAGTTGCGCAACGTGCCACCCGGCACGCAGCCCTCGGCCAGGTAGTAGTCGACGCCCGGCAGGCGCGGCACGGCGGCGTAATCGAGCTGGGCGGTAAGGCCCGCGCCGTCGGCCATCTCCACCAGATGGCCGAGCAGGCCGAAGCCGGTGACGTCGGTCATGGCCTGCACGCCGGCCAGTTTGCCGAAGCGACTGCCAGGCTTGTTCAGGGTGCACATCCAGTCGCGGGCCAGGCCGACATCTTCTGCGCGCAGCTTGGCCTTCTTCTCGGCGGTGGTAAGGATGCCGATGCCCAGCGGTTTGGTCAGGTACAGCTGGCAGCCAGCCGTGGCGGTGTCGTTGCGCTTCATGTGCTTCTTGTAGACCACGCCGGTCACGGCCAGGCCGAAGATAGGCTCGGGCGCATCGATGGAGTGGCCACCGGCCAGCGGGATGCCTGCGGCGTCACATACCGCGCGGCCACCACGGATCACCTCGCGCGCCACTTCCGGCGCTAGCACATTCACCGGCCAGCCGAGGATGGCGATGGCCATCAGCGGGTCGCCGCCCATGGCGTAGATATCGCTGATCGCATTGGTGGCGGCGATGCGGCCGAAATCATAGGGGTCGTCGACGATGGGCATGAAGAAGTCGGTGGTGGAGACCACGCCACGCTCGTCGTCCAGGGCGTAGACCGCCGCATCGTCACGCGAGGCATTGCCCACCCACAGCTTGGGGTCGAGGTTCTGCGCGCCGCTACCGGCGAGGATCACTTCCAGCACCTTGGGGGAAATCTTGCAGCCGCAACCGGCTCCATGGCTGTACTGGGTCAGGCGGATCGGCTCGCTCATCGGTCAGGCTCTCGGCAAATCGGAAACAGGCGCGGATTCTAGCAAAGCTGCTCTTTCACGCCTGCGCCCATATAATCGCCGCCGTTCTACTACCCTGACGAAGCGCGGCCCTTGGCCCGCCCCTTCGAACCTTTTCCGCTATTGAACCGGAGAATCTTCATGCTCAAGCGCACCCTGGCGCTCGCCGCCGCTTTCACCCTGTCCCTGTCCGCCACCCTGTCGCATGCCGCCGACGTGCTGAAAGTCAGTGCCATCCCGGACGAAGCCCCCACTGAACTGCTGCGCAAGTTCAAGCCGCTGGGCGCCTACCTGGAGAAAGAACTGGGCATGAAGGTCGAGTTCGTTCCGGTGGCCGACTACCCGGCCGTGGTCGAGGCCCTGGCCACCGACCGTCTGGACCTGGCCTGGCTGGGCGGCTTCACCTTCGTCCAGGTGCATCTGAAAACCGGCAACGCCATCCCGCTGGTACAGCGCGAGCAGGACGCCCAGTTCACCAGCAAGTTCATCACCGCCAACCCGGACGTCAAGTCGCTGGCCGATCTCAAGGGCAAGACCTTCGCCTTCGGCTCCATCTCCTCCACGTCCGGCAGCCTGATGCCGCGCTACTTCATGCTGCAGGACGGCATCAAGCCGGAAAGCTACTTCAGCCGCATCGGCTACTCCGGCGCGCATGACGCCACCGCCGCCTGGGTGCAGGCCGGCAAGGTCGACGGCGGCGTGCTCAACGCCAGCGTGTGGGAAAAACTGGTCGCTGCCGGCAAGGTCGACACCAGCAAGGTCAAGGTCTTCGCCACCACCCCGACCTACTACGACTACAACTGGACCGTGCGTGGCACCCTCGACCCGGCCCTAACCGCGAAGATCAAGCAGGCCTTCCTCGCCCTCGACCCGGCCAATCCCGAGCACAAGGCGATCCTCGACCTGCAGGCCGCCAGCCGTTTCATCGAGACCAAGCCGGAAAACTACAAGGGCATCGAGGACGCCGCTCGCGCCGCCGACCTGCTGAAATGAGCCTGCGCCTTTCCGGCGCCAGCCTGCAGCACGGCAATGGGGTTCACGCCCTGCGCGGCGTGGACCTGAGCATCGACGCCGGTGAGCGGGTCGCCATTATCGGCCCGTCCGGCGCCGGCAAATCCAGCCTGCTCGGCCTGCTGGCCAGCGCCCTGATGCCCAGCGCAGGAGCGGTAGAGGTGCTGGGGCAGCAGCCCTGGCAGCTCTCCGCCCGTGCGCGCCAGCGCCTGCGCACACGCATCGGCCTGGTCCACCAGGCGCCGCCGCTGCCGCCACGGCAGCGGGTGGTCACCGCCGTGCTGGCCGGTAAGCTCGGCCAATGGGGCCTGGGCCGCAGCCTGCTCAATCTGCTGCACCCCAGCGATATTCCTGGCGCCCGCGAGGTGCTGGCCAGGCTGGACCTGACCGACAAGCTGTTCGCCCAGTGCCAGCAGCTGTCCGGCGGCCAGCTGCAGCGGGTCGGCATTGCCCGTGCGCTGTATCAGGACCCGGAGCTGCTGCTAGCCGACGAGCCGGTGTCGGCCATGGACCCGGTGCTCGCCGACCACTGCCTGAACGTGCTCTGCCGGCACGCCGAGGCACGCGGCGTGACGCTGGTCGCCAGCCTGCACGCGGTGGACCTGGCGCTGGCGCATTTCCCGCGCATCGTCGGCGTACGCGAAGGGCACATCGTCTTCGATCGCCCTGCTGCCGAGGTCGACCAGGCCCTGCTCGATGCGCTGTATGCCAATGAGCAACTGGTATCGCCGCAAATGCCGGCAGTCACCCTGAGCCTGCAGATTCCACGATGCTGACTTGCGATACCCGTCTTGCCCGCTACGCCTCTGTGCTGCGTGGGTCGCGGCCGAGGCCCCTCCTACAACAGCGGGACCGGACAGCGCGGGGGCTGGCCTCATGCTGAGCCGCGCTAACCGCGACCCCGCCGCTCTGCCCCGCCTGTTGCTGACAGTGCTGGCGGTTGCCCTGCTGTGGCCGGGCATCCAGCTCGCCGAACTCGACCTGGGCGTGCTGCTGCAGGCCGACAGCCAGAGCGAGATGGGCCGCTTCGTCGCGGCCTTCTGGCCGCCCGCTCACACCCCCGAGTTTCTCGATCTGCTGCTGGATGCCACCCTGCAGACCCTGGCCATCGCCACCGCCGGCATGGCCCTGGCCTTGTTGGTGGCCATTCCCGCCGGCCTAGCCGCCAGCCGCGCCCTGTCACTGTCGGCCGCCTCTCGCGGTGGCCAGCCTGGCCGCCTGGGCCAGGCCCTGCGCTGGCCGGTACGCGGGCTGCTGATTTTCCTGCGCAGCGTGCCAGAGATCGTCTGGGCACTGCTGTTCGTTCGCGCCGTCGGCCTCGGCCCCACCGCCGGCGTGCTGGCCATCGCCATCACCTACGCCGGCATGCTCGGCAAGGTCTATGCCGAGATATTCGAATCGGTGGACCAGCGCCCCATGCATGCCCTGTTGCAGAGCGGCAGCGGGCGCCTGGCCGCCTTCGTCTACGGCATCCTACCCAACGCTGCAGCCGAGCTGACCTCCTACACTGTGTATCGCTGGGAATGCGCGATCCGCGCCTCGGTGGTGATGGGCTTTGTCGGTGCCGGCGGGCTAGGCCAGCAGATCGACCTGTCCATGCGCATGTTCGCCGGCGGCGAAGTCGCCAGCATGCTGCTGACCTTCCTCCTGCTGGTACTGCTGGCCGATGCACTGAGTCGCCTGCTGCGCGGGAGGCTGGCATGAAGAGCCTGGGCAACATCGCCCTACTGTTGGCGATCCTCGCTGCCGTGGTCGCATCTTTCGCCTACCTGAGCCTGGACCTGCTCGCCCTCGGCGAAGCGGGCAATCTCAAGCACATGGGCGCCTACGTTGCGCGCTTCCTGCAGCCTGACCTGAGTGGTACGCACCTGCTGGCCATCGGCCGTGGCGCGCTGGAGACCATCGCCATGTCGGCCATCGGCACCCTGCTTGCCGCCCTGTTCGGGCTGCTCCTGGCGCTGCCGGCCGCCGGGCGTTTCGGCAGACCGCTGCAAGGCGTTACCCGCCTGCTGCTCAATGGCCTGCGGGCGATCCCGGAACTGGTGTGGGCGGCCCTGATGGTGCTGGCCGCCGGCCTGGGCCCCAACGCCGGCACCCTGGCGCTGGCCCTGCACACCGCAGGCGTGCTCGGCCGGCTATTCGCCGAAGCCCTGGAAAACACACCCACGGCCCCTGCCGAGGCCATTCGCCTGCAGGGCGGCAGCCAGGTGGCGGCGTTTTGCTACGGCACCCTGCCCAACCTCTGGCCGCAGCTGCTGGCCTACTCGCTGTACCGCTGGGAAAACAATATCCGCATGGCCAGCGTGCTCGGTTTCGTCGGGGCCGGCGGCCTGGGGCAGATGCTCTACGTCAGCCTCAGCCTGTTCCAGGAAGCGCAGGCCAGCACGGTCATCCTGGCCATGCTGATACTGGTGTTTGTAGTCGATGCGTTGAGCGGCTGGACCCGCCAACGCTGGGTTCGCGCCTAAAAAGGCTGCTGCTGGAACGGCGCCCTCAGGAACGCTGCAACCAGCTCAGGAACCCGCCCTTCTTGATCGCAGCCGGCTTATGCACCAACAACGAGCTGCTGGCCTCCTGGCGGAAGGTCTGCAGTTTGCTCAGGGCGCTGGCGACTTCTTCGCGCTGCTGCAGGCAGTCTTCGATCATCGCCTTGTCGATGCGGTAGATCACACTGGAGGTCAGCGCGGTAAACCGTGCCTGGGACGCCGCCCCCAGGGTCACGCCCTCCTCGCCCATGATTTCCCCCGGGCCCATGCGCCCGGCCTCGATGAAGCTGTCGCCATCGGGTACTGCCGCCGAGACCACGCCGGTGCCGATCACCAACAGGTAATCGGTGGTTTCGCCCTGCTCCAGTACCACCTGACCGGCGCTGAAGGTTTGCGCAACCATCTGCTGGCTGAGCCGATCCTTTTCCTCGGCATCCAGCGAACGGAAGATTTTCACATCGTCCAGCAGGCTGCGCGGGCGGCTCTTCGGCACGTCGCTCACGTCCGCACCGCGCAGGATGCCGGCGGCTTCCAGGTGGCGATGGGCCAGGTCGAACAGCAGGTTGCGCACCTCATCCTTGCTGGTTCCGGGCGTGACGAAGCCACTGGCCTCGTACTCCACCGCCGTGAGGTCGGAGCTCTTGATGGTGACCTTGGGCTTGGGTGTCGGCAGCAGTGCGCTGACGCCTTGCAGGGTCTTGTTCAGCGCATCCAGCACCAGGCGCGGGCGTACTTGGGCCGGCACGGACAAGGTGATGCTGATGCTGTGCACATCGGCGGCCCGGTTGAGGTTGAGCACCTTGGCCTTGGCCGCCACCGAGTTGGGGATCACCACCGTGCCGCCCTGGCTGGTTTGCAGGTGGGTGGCGCGCCAGTCGATTTCGATCACCTTGCCCTCGGTGCCATCGATGGAGATCCAGTCATCCAGGCGATAAGGCTTGGTGGTGTTCAGCACGATGCCGGAAAACACGTCACCCAGGGTGCTCTGCAGCGCCAGGCCGACGACAATGGCGACCACACCGGAGGTGGCCAACAGGCCCTTCACCGGCAACTGCATGACGTAGGCCGCGGCCGCGACAACCGCCACCAGGAAGATCACCGCGCCCAGCACATCCTGCAGCAGGCGCCCGGTGTGCCCGCTGCGCGGCATCAGCAATACGCCGAGCACCACAGTCAGGGTACGCGCGCAGAGCAGCCACCAGGCGATGCCCAGTACCGAGCCCATCATGTTCAGCGCCGCATCGCTCCAGGGTGGCGGCTGCAGCGGGCTCATGCCGGCCTCGATGATCACCAGGCTGTAGGCCAGGAAGAAGCCCAGCCGCAGCGCCACACGCAGTGCCTTGGCCTGCGCCGGCAACAGCCGCCAGGCGGCCAGGTCGGCCAGCAGCAGCGCCACGGCGATAATCAGCGGATGGTTGTGGATCAGTGTGAGCATCACGCTCTCCATGGCAGTTCGGGGCCCGTTCGGCCAAGCATGACGGGAATCGCGGCGCAGCTGAACGCACAGGGCTGCACAGTGCCTATGCAACCGTGCATGGGCGTGTCATATCGGCGGGGCTGGCTGGCGTGGCTCGCCACGCAGGGGCGCCGCTTCCTGCTCGAAGACTTGCTTCAACCAATTGCTGACGGCCTGGTAGCGGCCGATCTTGCCGGCATCGCGGTGGCTCAGCAGCCAGACCTCGCGCAGCACTTCCACCTCAGCGCTGAGGCGGCGCAAGCCGTTACGCTCGCCGAGGATGCACGGCAACAGGGCCAGGCCCACGCCGGTCTGGCAGGCGTGTACCAGGGTGCTGACGCTGCTGACGCGGATCGGGTAATGCGCGTGCGGTGCGATCTCGCGTAACCAGCGCATCTCGGCCATCTCCGCCAGCTCCTCGCCGTAGGCCAGCCAGGGCTGCTCGGCCCATTGCTCGCGGGCAATGTTGGCGAAGCGCTCGGCACCGTAGACGGCGAAACCGATGTCGCCAACCTTGCGCATCACCAGCGCGGCATCGTCCTGCGGGCGAGCCAGGCGCAGGGCGAAATCCGCCTCGCGCCGGGTGAACGACAGCGCCTGGTTGCCCACCAGCAACTGCAATTGCAAGCGCGGGTATTGCTCCAGCAACGCCGGCATGTGGTCGACCAGCCAGTGGCTGAAGAGAAAGTCGATGGAGGTAATGCGCACCGCACCGGAGATGCCTTCGGCCTCGCTGCAGGTGTCCAGCAGCATGCTCTTCACATCGCCCGACACGCGCTCGGCGTAACTGAGAAACACCAGCCCGGCTTCGGTGGGGTGATAGCCGGCGTTGTCGCGAATGAACAGGCGCGTCTGCAGCGCTGTCTCGGCGGCGGCCAGGCGCCGGCTCATGGTCGAGGGGTCGATGCCCAGCGCACGGCCCGCCGCACTCATGCTGCCGTCACGGGCCAGGGCAATCAGCAGCGGAATATCGTTCCAGTCGAAACTCACAGCGTCTCCTCAGGTGCGCAGCAGGCAGGTGGCCAAGCAGGTTCAAAGCCTAGCCACAATACCAAGACAGCGCGGTTGAGCGGTAACGGGCGAACGCTGCTCAGAACAGCCTTTTTCGCCACTGCGCGCAGCCGCTCACGCGATCTCGACGCCCTCTTCTGCCACCTCGCCCAGGCAAGTGCTGATTGCCTCGCGCAGCCAGCGCTGCACCGGCGCCAGTTCGACCTCGCGACTGGCACTCCAGGCCATCGACAGGTCAAAGCGCGGCGCCGCGAATGGCAGTTCCTCGACCCGCACACCGCCTTCTGCCAGCAGCGCCGGCGCGGTGTAATCCGGCACGCTGGCCACCATCGCGCTGCCGCGTAGCAACCCAGCCAGACCGTGGAACTGCGGAACCACCAGGCGCACCTCACGGCTGAGGCCGCGCTGGCGCAGTTCGTCGTCGATAAACCCATGCAGGTCACCGACGCCGGAGACCAGGGCATGGGGCCGGGCGGCATAGTCGACCAGGCTCAGCGGCGCGCCTTGTCCATCTCCGCGCAACAACAGTGAGCGACTGCGACGCAAGCGACGCTGGCGGATGCCCGGCGGCAGTTCGCCGACATAGGCGATGGCGACAGTGATCTCCCCGGCATTCAGCTGACGGGCCAGTGTCTGGTGCTGCGTACGGCGCACCACCAGCACTACATGGGGCGCCACGGCGTGCAGGTGGCGCTGCAACTGCGGCAGCAGGCCCAGCTCGGCATCGTCGCTCATACCGATGCGCAACACCTCGCGGCTGATGGAGGGATCGAAGGGCGCTATCTGGCCGATGGCCGTCAGCGCCAAGGCGCGCGGAGTTGGCTGCAAATACGGGCCGGCGGGCACGAACAGTGGATCGTCGTACTGCCGGCGCAGGCGCGCCAGCGCGCCACTGACCTGCGCAGGAGCGAGGAACAGGCGCTCGGCGGCGCGGCGAAGGTCGCGTTCCTGCATCAGCAGATCGAACACGACCCGCAGGTTGAGGTCGACGTGGGGTAAATCGAGGCGGGTCATGGCAATGACTCCTGGTAAGTCAGGAGCCATCTTCGAGCCTCGTTGCACCCGGTTGAATAGACAGGGCTGCAAAGGCGGATTGCAGCTTTGCACGGCACGTATGGCCTCGACCAAGCCCTGCGGCGACCGGCAGCGGTGATGGCGCAAGCGCATTCAACCGCCCCGCGTGCTATTCCGCGCGAAAGCTCCAGACGATCTCCACCACCCGCACGGCGAGCACGAGATAGAGCAAACACAGGATGACCTGCAACACCCGGTGGTAACGCAACTTGGCCAGCCGGTGCAGGCCATCGCTGATGTTCAGCAGCAACAGCAGCGCCGAAACGATGATCAAGCCCCAGCCGGTCAGGTTCGATACCCACAGGCCCATGAACAACCGATGGTCGCCATGCAGGGCTTCCGTCCCGGCGGCGAACAGCAAGGCGCAGACCAGCAGGTTCTTGAAGTTATCGAAGACTTTCGTGCACAGGTCGTTATCCAGCAGCGCCAAATACTTTCTCCAGAGTTTGTGCATAGACCGGCACCTGGTTGGCAGCAGAGGGAAAGGACGTCGACTCGCGTGCGCTTCGACAGCCCTGATGCAAGGGATCGCTGCAGCGAAGGATAGTTGCTATCGCGCCATGCGCCGGCCGGTTCGGGCCGTCGATCCTGCTTCCCAGGGGCTCAATCCACCTGCTATCGCCAGCGGCTGGGCGACACGTCGGTCCACTGCTTGAGGGGAGAGTCCATATACGTTGTTAGAAGCTTACAATCAGCCGCAACTGCCAAAAGAAACTTCAGGGCCACGAAATTTATGTTCAAAGCCTTCTGCGCAACCAGCCACACCGTCATCCCTCATATAAAAGAATAAGGTTGGACACACCCCACGACCAGGGCGAGCTGACTGCAACTCCAACTTAGATAAATTCACTCGCATTTGCCCCTGCAATACGTTACTCACATGGCACTCCGACTCAAGCGATGAGTACATGAAGATTGATATTACGGCGACGATCGCAACCGGGAGCGAACACATAAAAGCGATGAATATATATTTTCGCCATGGCTTGGTCACGAGCATCGCGGCTTCCTGCCTCAGGGTTAAGGGGTCAGCTTAGCCCGCCCCAGTGAGCGAAACGAACGACTTGAACCAGTAGTTAGATGCTTTGCATGCGGTCTTCATAGTGGTGCCATATACGGAGAATCACGACAGCTTCGGCATGCGTAGCGTACCGAATTACGTATTTCCCGAAAATTGCATCACGAATAACCTTTGGGTCTGGAGCTAACTCCACTGCGCGGCCCATTGTTGGGAACAGGCGAAGATTCTCGATGCGAGCAATGAGCTCTGTTGCTAAACGTGCGGCAGAAAGGGGATCTTTCTCAGCAATGAATGCTCGGAGACGAACCAAATCGGCCACGGACTCTTCTGAGTAGACCAGCTTCATTGGCTCGCCTTAGGTGGCGGCAGTTCATTTGCGCTGCCCCAGCTCTGGAGCCAGGCATTTACTGCCTCACCGGACACGACCTTGCCCTGTGCTACGGACTCCATCGCTTGCAGCGTTTCTTGCCAGCGGGTCTGTTCTAGCTCCTGACGCTCAAAGAATTCTCTAAGCGCCTGATTAATAAGCCAGCTTTTACTCCGGTTAAGCTTTTCGGCCATGGCTCCAAGATTTTCTTCGAGTTCAGGCTGTAGCCGGACGGTTGTGACGCTCATAGGAATGCCCTCCATACTATTGAATGCAATGTATTACATGGTATTCATGAGGGCAAGCGGGCGCGACGTGCGGTGGGGCAATGCATCTAACGTTTAGTTAAGGGACAGGCTTTAGCCCGTTCCAGTGAGCGAAGCGAACGGTTTGAACCAGCTGTTATACCTGGGCCGCACCAGCGTTTACATTGGCAAGGCTGTTTAGCCTGAGTAAGTAGCCATCTGGGTCAATGATCATAAATTGCCTAACGCTAACGAACTGACCACCAACTCGATATGATTTTTGCTCTAGTGGCAACTGGATTGGATAGCTGTTATCCGTTAAGCAACGGTATATACCATCAAGATTTTTAACGGTTATCTGGAAGTTTATGCCTCGACCAAAGGGGTATTCAAGCTCTGCGGGGATCCATGGATCATTTTGTGGCGCCAATTCTTCTATCTGTTCAAGCATGAGAACAGCACCGTCAAGTTCGATGGTTGCAAAGCCATCCTCTGGGCGCTCGAAGCAAATCGAGAAGCCGAGTAGCTCTGTATAAAAGCTCAACGACTTTTTAATGCAGCGTACATTTAGCTCTGGTGTTAGCGGGGGAAATATGTCGATGCCGGCCATGACTCATACCGTATAACGTTTGGTTAAGGGGCGGGCTTGAGCCCGTCCCAGTGAGCGAAGCGAACGATTTTAACCACTTGTTAGGCATGCGGTTTTCGATTCAGAACCGCTGCCCTTTATGTGGCTTGGCGATAACCTGCCATGAGTCGTCATGCAGTACTGTTCCCGGATCTTCTGTTCGAAGAACTTTTATATAAATCCCGTGCTGCTCAAGTATATCTTTTAGGAGCCACATTTTCTTTATTGCTTCTTCGGCCCCTGGCTTGAACCAAGATATTGCCCTGCGGTGTTCTATGTCATTTAAGGTTTCAGGTATCGGCAAGTTTTCATTAAACCATTTTAGAGCGATGCGCAATTCCCTGTGCTCTGAAACAGTAAGGTCACCCTCATCTCTTAGTGCATGGGCTGCCACCAAGGCTCCAGCGCTGTGCCCCGAATCATTGTCAATTTCAAACACCGAAAATCTGATGAGCACAATTGATGCCTAACTATTATTAGACGACATCACTGCCGCATAAGATCCAACAGAATGTTGGATAACCTTCCTTGTCGAGCACCAAGTCGCTGTTACTTCCAGCCCTCTTCAAACAATCACAACATCTGCTGAATAGGGCACGACACCGGACAAGACCAGCCTGAAAAGTATGATTTTGCCCGCAAGCTGTCCAGTGACCAGCGCGATGCTTCCCGCTGGGGTGTGATGCGGCCTGCCCAGACGCCCAGCCCAGCCTCGAAATCCCCCGCGATAACCCCCTCCCCACCTCATCACGAAAAAGCCTTATGTGCGGTAGCGAACAGAGCGAATACTGCAGCGGCGTATAGTCAATTTAATGCCTATATCAGTTATCAAAAGGGGACTGAAATGGCAGAACCCTGCATGCCGCAGCAAAATCATCTGCTGGCGGCCCTGCCTGGAGACGTGCAAGAACGCCTGTTCACGCACATGGAGCGGGTGGCATTGCCACTCGGCAAGGTGTTGTACGAGTCCGGCGATACGATGCGCCATGTCTACTTCCCGACCGACTCGATCATTTCCCTGCTGTATGTGATGGAAAGCGGTGCCTCGGCGGAGATTTCCGTGGTCGGCAATGAAGGGCTGGTGGGCATCGCCCTGTTCATGGGCGGCGAGAGCACGCCCAGCCGGGCCATCGTGCAGAGCGGCGGGCACGCGTATCGGCTGCCTGGCCAGCACCTGAAAGATGAGTTCAACCGGCATGGCGAGTTGCTAGTTCTGATGCTGCGCTATACCCAGGCGCTGATTACCCAGATGTCGCAAACCGCGGTGTGCAACCGCCATCACTCGATCGACCAGCAGTTGTGCCGCTGGCTGCTGCTGTCGCTGGATCGCCTGCCAAGCAACCAGCTGACCATGACCCAGGAGCTGATCGCCAACATGCTCGGCGTGCGCCGTGAGGGTGTCACCGAGGCGGCGGGCAAACTGCAACGCCAGGGTGTGATCGAGTACAGCCGAGGGCATATCACCGTGCTCGACCGGCAGAAACTCGAACAACTGAGTTGCGAGTGCTACGCCGTGGTGAAGAAGGAAACCGATCGGCTATTGCCTTACATCCCCAAGCACCCGGCCACCTGAGACCGCCCCCAGCCGCGCAATCCCGGCCTGCGTGGCCTAGCGAACAGAGCGCACGGCAGCAGGTGTGCACACTGCGCCCACGGGACTGCCTGGCACCCTTCCCGCGCCACCTCGGCTGACTCGTGCTGCAGGCCTCGCGCATGCCAGCTGCACCCCCAACACCTGTCGTCAACCTGCTGCTCAACGCCCTGCCGCCCAAGGAGCTCGAACGCGTCCTGGCGCACTGCGAAACGGTGGAGCTGCTGTTCGGCAACACGCTCTGCGAACCCGGCCAGACCTACGACTATCTGTACTTCCCGCTCGACGGCTTTATCTCCCTGGTCACCACCCTGGGCCCGCATCGTCCGCTGGAGCTGTGCCTGATCGGCAACGAAGGCATGCTCGGCGCCACCCTGGTGCTGGGCCTCGATGTGGCACCCAACCGGGCGGTGGTTCAGGGCAGCGGCCGGGCCTTGCGCATCAGCACGGCCCGGCTCGGCCAGGCACTGCGCGAGTCCCCGCACCTGCTGCGCGCGCTCAAGCGCTACCTCTATGTGCTGACGATGCAATTGGCGCAGAACGTCGCCTGTGCTCACTTCCATGCGGTCGAGCCGCGCCTGGCGCGCTGGCTGCTGATGAGCCATGACCGCGCACATTCCGATCACCTCACCCTGACCCACGAGTTTCTCGCCGACATGCTGGGCGTGCGCCGCAGCGGCGTGACCATTGCCGCCGGTGCCCTGCAGGTGCGCAGCCTGATCCACTACAGCCGCGGCAAGATCACCATCCTCGACCGCCCTGGCCTCGAAGCCGCCGCCTGCGAGTGCTATGGCGCGCTGAACCAGGGCTACGCACGGCTGCTCAGCCCGCACCCGCCGCCACCTCCCAGCCTGGCTTGAAGGCCCCTGTCAGCAGTCGAGCGGTACGCTCTTGTGCAGAAACAGCCGGGCGAACTGCTCGCTCAGCAGGCCACGGCTGAACAGGTAGCCCTGCCCTTCATCGCACTGCTCGCGCTTGAGGAACACCAGCTGCGCCTGGCTCTCCACCCCTTCGGCAACCACCTTGTAATGCAGGCTGGCGCCCATGGCGATCATCGCGCTGGCGATGATGCCGGTGTTGGCGTTGATGGCATGCACGAAGGACTTGTCGATCTTCAGCACGTCGATGGGGAACTTCAGCAGGTAGCTCAGGCTGGAATAACCAGTGCCGAAATCATCCACCGCCAGTTGCACGCCAATGTCCTTGAGCTGCTGCAGGATGCCGCTGCTGATATCGGCATCACGCATCAGCACGCTTTCGGTGATTTCCAGTTGCAGGCACTGCGGCGGCAAATCGGTCTCGGCGAGGATCAGCTGCACCCCGGCGACGAAATCTGCATGGCGGAACTCCAGCGCCGAGATGTTCACCGCAATCGACGCCAGTTCCAGCCCTTGCTCCTGCCAGCGCCGGGTTTGCCGGCAGGCCTCGCGCAGCACCCAGCGCCCGAGCGGCACGATCAGCCCGCACTCCTCGGCAACCGGCACGAAGCGCTCCGGCAGGGTCAGCCCCCATTGCGGATGCTGCCAACGCACCAGCGCCTCGGCGCCCGTCACGGCACCGGTCTTGAGGTTCAGCTTGGGCTGGTAATGGAGGATGAATTCGTGCCGGTCGAGAGCCTGCCACAAGCTGCTCTCGATCACCTGACGCTCGACCGCGCGCACGTTCATCGCGTGCTTGAAGAACTGGTAGTTGTTCCGCCCGCTTTCCTTGGCGTGGTACATGGCGGTGTCCGCGTTCTTCAGCAGCGCTTCGGCGCTCTCGGCATCGGCCGGGTACACGCTGATGCCGATGCTGCAGGTCATGTGCAGCTCGTGCTGGTCGATGGCGTAAGGCGCCGACAGGGCGGCGATGATCTTCTGCGCGGTCAGGCCGGCGTCCTGCATGTCGCGCCCCTCGGCCAGCAGCACGACGAACTCGTCGCCACCGCTACGGCTCACCGTGTCCGAGTTGCGCACGCAGGCCGACAGGCGCTGCGCCACCAATTGCAGCAACTGGTCGCCAGCCGCGTGGCCGAGGGAGTCGTTGATGTACTTGAAGTGATCGAGGTCGAGAAACATCAGCGCAATGGCATTGCCGCTGCGCTCGGCCAGGCTGATGGCCTGGGCGATCCGGTCATTGAGTAGTACGCGGTTGGGCAGCCGGGTAAGAAAGTCATGCTGTGCCAGATAGGCCATTTTCATGGCCATCACCCGCGCCTCGGTGACATCGTGGAACACCACCACCGCCCCGCTGATTTCCCCGCTGGGGTCGAGAATCGGCGCGGCAGAGTCCTCGATCGCCACATTGCTGCCATCGCGGCGCACCAGCACCGTGCCGGCGGTCATGCCCATCGGCTGGTTCTGGCGCAGCACCAGGCCAACCGGGTTCACCGCCACCGCCGAGGTTTCGCTATCGACCAGGTGCATGACCTGGTCGATGTGATGGCCGCGGGCCTCTTCGCGCAGCCAGCCGGTCATGTGTTCCGCGGCGATATTCAGGTAGTCGACATTGCCCAGCATGTCCGTGCCGATGACCGCGTCGCTGATCGAGTTGAGGGTGATTTCCGCCCGCGCGCGCTCCTGGCTCAGGCGCTCCTCCAGGTTTTGCCGCTGGATGATGTTGCGCAGTGACTGGGCCACCAGGTAACTGGCGAACTGCCCCTTGAGCAAATAGCCCTGGGCGCCGCAGTCCAGGGCCTGCAGCGCCAGGGCCTCGTCCTCCAGGGCGCACAGAGTCAGGATCGGTATCGACGAGGCGGCTGCATGCAAGCGCAGGAAGGTGTCGATGCCCTGGCTGTCGGGCAACGACAGGTCCAGCAGCACCGCATCAATCCCCCCCGCCGGCAAGCGCGCCAGGGCGGCGGACAACAACCGCACCCGTTCGCTGCTGAAAGGCCCGTCTCGGGCTTGCCCAAGCATCTCCTGCAACCCGCTGCAATCGCCGGCATCCGCCGTGACGATCAGCACCCGATAAGTCATCGCACCTCTCCATCGCCGCTGCCGAGCATTCCCGGAATCAAAAACTCAACCTGGGCAGTTGTTCAACGGCGCTGCCAGGCACGTGCTCATGCAGTTCGACTGCCAACCGGGTGGCACTGAAGTGCGCACCCAGCACGGCAAAGGTGTTCGGTAATCCGTGGGCTGCACCCGCAGCCAGGCAACAGGGTACGTAGCGGCATGCATCGGCCATGCCCTGGACTGCCTGCAGGCTATGGGTGGGCAGGCCCAGGGCGTAGATTTTCCAGGCCTGGGACTGCTGGCGCGCCTCAACCAGCTCCTGCGACAGGTTCCAGATGGTAACCAGGCCGCTCAGGGTCAGCAGAGCCAGGACAATGCCAAGGACGATCAGTAACGCGCGGGAATAGGCTTTCATTGTGTTTCTCCCTCTAGCCTGGCTCCGTTGGCGCCATGGGTACCCGTGTCGAAACGTCGCTGAAAACCCCAGGTGCCCTGCCCACTGCATCTGACGAAACGGCAGCTGGCCTGGCTCAGATCAGCCTTTGTGCGTGGCCAAAAGACGCTTTACCTGCGCCTCGGCGTCATCCCGGGAGAAGGCGTAACGCGCCTGCAGCAAGCCCGCCAGGCGTTGCGCACGACCGGCGGCGCAGAGTGGCTGGTCGTCGATCAGGTTGCCCCAGGACACCTTGGCCGCACCGAGGTGCTGCTGCCATTGGCCCTTGAGCTGTTCGACGCTGGGCAGGCTCATGACGGCTCTGGCTCGCCGAGGGCGCCATTGCCCCTCCCAGGGCTCAGGTCGCTGTCCAACGGGTCGTCCTGCGGTGTCTGCTCGGGGAGTTCTGCATCATCGGGCTGGTCGGTATCCGGCTCGGTGAAACCCGGCACAGGCGGTTCCGGCGGACCGGTCGGCACATTCGGATCAATAGGCACGCTCATCATGACCTCCACAGAAAAGCACACGGGCGCGCGCAAATGGCGGGGCTCGGGAAGTCACCATGACAGCCGTACACACGCACGTCCGTACGTTGCCGCGCATAGCAGGGTTTTTTCAGCCAATACCGGGCAGCGTTCGCTGACGCACCGACCTGCCATTGGGTTCGATGGCGTACAGACGCGCGGCAGTGGCCGGCTCAGGATCGAGGCCTATCCGACACCGCCGCAGGCCACGCAATGAACGGTATGAGCGAAACCCAGCGCGCCCAGCCCATCAACGCCCAGCTGCTCTACCTGCACCGGCTCAGCGGCGTGCGTTACTCGGCCACCTTCGAGTCGGCCAGCAGCTACGCGCTCACCCCCATCCACGGGGCGGTGCGGCATGCCAGCGTCAAGGAGCTGGCCAATGCCGAGGTCTGGCAATTGCTGCCCTAGGCGCAGGCGCCCTCCCGGCTCACCTGCCACTCATCGCAAACGCTGAATCAGCTCGCCGCCATGGCTGTCCACCCTTAACAGGCAGGGCATGGCAGTGCCACGCCATCATTTCAGGAGGCCTCGCCATGAGCAGCTTCAGCATCGAAGGCTGGTGCAAAACCGGCAACGCAGAAAAATCCACGCCGCTGGGACTCATCGAGTTTTACATCAACGGCGTCGATCACAAGCACCTGGAGCAGGCGGAAGAACACCTGCAGAAAACCCAGGGAAAAGAGGTCATGGTCGATGTCGACATGGACACTCTGGAGTTGCAGCTACCCGAGGAGTGCGGCCCGCTGTCCGACTGCCAGTTGCGCGTCTACCTGCGCCCCAGCGACCAGCGCGGCCAGTTCCACCTGGTTGGCCACCGCGCCAGCGACGGCAGCCTGATCTACAGCAACGCGATCCTGATCGACCAGCTGATGTAAGCCGCGCCGCAGTCCGTAGACCGTCGCCCGGGATGGGCTTCGCTGCGGGTTGTGTGGCCCGGGAACCTGTAGGAGCCAGCTTGCTGGCGATCCGCTGCCCATCGGCGCCGACAAGCATCGCCAGCAAGCTGGCTCCTACAGGGTTGGGTTCAACCACAACCCACGCGCGGTGTGTGGCGCGGCAACCGGTAGGAGCGAGCTCTGCTCGCGAACCCGCCCGCGCAAAAGCTTCGCGAGCAGAGCTCGCTCCTACAGGGTCAGGTTGAGCCGGTGAATCAACCTCGGGCGGCGGCCTGAGCCTTATTGCGCCCCTGCGTACGCGAGCGCACAGACTGGCGGTTGCGCCACGCTCCAAGCTAACAGCCTCGACACTCGGCATCGGCTTACGCTCAGGAGCATCACCATGGATAGCTACCACCACACCGTATGGGGCTTTTTCCCCCACCGTGCTCCCGCCGAAGACACCCTGTTGCAACTGGTGCGCCGTGGCCTGCACAGCGACCGCCTGCAGATCATCGCCGACGATGCCGATGCCCCGCCCGCGCCAGACACCAGGAGCAACCGGACGCTGCAGGACGTGCTGATCCCTGGTGGAATCGGCGCCAGCATCGGCATCGGCCTTGGCGCCCTGGCGGAAGTGGTGTTGCTGATCAACCACATCAGCCTGTTCAGCACCGGCCCGCTGATCACGCCATTGATATTGCCCGGCTGGGGCGCCCTCATCGGCGGCTTCCTCGGCAGCGTGATCGGCGCCGGCAGCGACGCGGGCAAGCATGCCGAACGCACCTGCGCACAGGTCAGCGATGCCGCTAGTCAGGGTGACGTGGTGCTGCTGGCAGACACCCGTAGCGAGCGGGAAACCGCCATCGCCCGGGAAGTGATCAAAGCCTCATCGGGGCTCTATAAAGACATCGACATGGCGGCTGCCACGGCTTGATTCCAGCGCCTGGGCTGCCCGAATGGCGCCCCAGCCGTCCGCCTCGCACTCGGCGGAGATCCCGCCTTTGTAGGAGCCAGCTTGCTGGCGATCCGCTGCCCATCGGCGCCGACCAGCATCGCCAGCAAGCTGGCTCCTACACAATCAGGTTGGGCCACTGAGCGGTGAATCAACCTCGGGCATCGGCGCCACGGCCTGTTGAGGCCGGCTTTCCTGGTGTTTCAGCTTCAGCCAGCTATCGCGCTCGCGCTGGTGCAGCGGCCGTGGATAGCCGGCCTGCCAGGTGTTCATCCGGCGATCTTCGGGCTGGTGTGCCTGCAACGCGGTGTCGGCAAGCGCGCCCTGCGTCTCTTGAGACAGCGCAACACTGCCTTCGAGGGCATCGCTATCCGGCATCACGATTTTTTCGGTTCCTGGCTCATCAGGTCGTCATCGCCCCTGGCCGCACGCAGCGGGGGTTTGCCGGCCTCGTTGGCGGGAGCTGGAACCGGGTCATGGATGACCTCTTTGGCCTTGTAGAACGGCTGGCGTGGGCTTCCGGATTTCTGCTCACCGACCCTGACGGGGCCGCTGGGGTAACGCTGTTCGGTAGGCTTGCTCATGGTGACCTCTGCGCAGTCCCGATACCGGCGAATGTGCCGGGGGCCGGGAAGAGGACGATGGCAGTCGCTCACGCCCGCTGTCGGTGCGTTGCCGCGCATAGCGCCCGAGGCCGCCCTGCCCCGGGCGCTGGTGGTTAGACGCAATACTTGTCGAAAAACCGGTCGACCTGTTTTTCCGCCGCTTCGTGGCTGATCGCATAGCACTGGCGCACCATGCCGGCCAGCGTCGGCGCATGGCCCTGGCATTGGCGCAGCTCAACCTCACTGAGCTTGCCCCAGGTCGCCTTGGCCGCAGCGATCTGTTGCAGCCACTGGCCCTTGCGCACGGGGGCACCGAAGCTGATCACGAAGTGTGCGGCTCTGGGCTCACACGGCGGTCGCCGCGTTCGGAGCGCTGCTCGGCCAACGGCGCTTTGGACACCGGCGGCTCCGCCACATTGCCGACCATGGGTTTAGCCGCAGGCTTGTGCTCTGGTTTGCGCTCCACCTTGTTGAACGGCACGGTGATGTTGCCGTCTTGCACCTTTTTGGCCTGGCCGGTGGGCTTGGGCTGGACGTTGCCGGGGTTGCTCTCATTGGACTTGTTCATGGTGACCTCGCTGGCCGCATCGCACCGAATGGCGCGATAACAGGAGCGCCACCATGGCCAGAACCAGGCCGGGCGTCGGTGCGCCAGCACGCTTAGCGAGCCAGCCCCCAGGGCCACCGCGGGTAGTCAGCGAACCCAACCAGAGCCAACACCGACTACCGCCAAACCCGCGCCATTGAACGGCCAGCCCGCCCTATGTGCGCTAACGGACAGACGCCAACCCGACGCCGGTGCACCGTCATGCGCAGCAGAGTTTCACCCCACAACGCCGCGTCGGCATGACCCGGCAGACCGCTGCCTGTCTCGCTTCACTCAGGCCAGGTCGCTGCAACTCGACGTAGCCGGTCAAGGAAACAATGCCCAGCTCATGGCTCCGCGCTCTCTCGCAGCTGCGCAGTTCACCGCGTAAGTTTGCTTACGAACCCGTCCTGCGGGCTGAACTGTTCAGCGCCGAACAGATGGCCAACCACGGCCATGAATTGGCCAAACAGCATCAGCTCAACCCGCGCGCGGCTGCCGGCGCACTGCTCACTCGCCTGACCGACAACGAAGCCTTGCTGGTCCGCAGCTGCGCCATGCTCGGCGACGTGCCGCTGGACACCCGCCGCGCCACCCCGGCGGCGGAGTGGCTGCTGGACAACTTCTACCTGATCGAAGAACAGATCCGCACCGCCCGCAAACACCTGCCCAAAGGCTACAGCCGCGAACTGCCGCGCCTGGCCAGCGGTCCGTCGAGCGGTCTGCCACGGGTCTACGACATCGCCCTGGAAACCATTTCCCACGGTGACGGCCGGGTCGACAGCGAGAGCCTGAGTCGCTTCGTCGCGTCCTACCAGTCGGTCATGCCACTGACCCTCGGCGAGCTGTGGGCGATCCCGATCATGCTGCGCCTGGCGCTGATCGAAAACCTGCGCCGCGTCGCCTCACGGGTAATGGCCAACTGGGACGACCGCAACCTGGCCAACGACTGGGCCGACCGCCTGCGCGACACCGCCGAACACGATGCCAAAAGCGTGCTGCTGACCGTCGCCGACATGGCCCGCTCGCAACCACCGCTGACCAGCTCCTTCGTCGCCGAGCTGGCCCGGCGCCTGCAGGGACAAAGCGCGGCGCTGATCCTGCCACTGACCTGGATCGAACAGACCCTCAGCGAAAGCGGGCTGAACATCGAACGCCTGGTGCAACTGGATGCCCAGCAGCAGGCCGCCGAGCAGGTGTCCATCAGCAACAGCATCAACAGCCTGCGCAAGCTGTCCGCCAGTGACTGGCGCAGCTTCGTCGAGAGCATGAGCCGGGTCGAACAGGTGCTGCACGAAGACCCGGCGGCGATCTACCCGAGCATGGATTTCGCCACCCGCGACCACTACCGCCACGTGGTCGAGCGCCTGGCGAAACACTGCAGCCACGCGGAAGAAGCCATCGCCCGCCGCGCCATCGACCTGGCAGCGGCCAGTCAGGGCCTCGCCAGCCATGTCGGTTTCTACCTACTGGGTCCTGGCCTCGGCGAGCTGGAGCAACAGCTCGGCGCGCGCCCGCCCATCGCCGAGGCCTGGCAGCGCCTGCTGCGCCGTGCACCGCTGGCCTTCTTCCTCGGCCCGGCACTGATTCTCAGCGTGCTACTGGCCTGGCCGTTCCTCGCCGCCGCACGCAGTGCCGGACTCAGCGACCCGCTGCTGGTACTGCTGTGCATACCGGCCCTGCTGATGACCAGTTGCCTGGCCCTGGGCCTGGTCAACTGGCTGGTGACCCTGACCGTGACGCCGGACATCCTGCCGCGTCTGGACTACAGCGACGGCATTCCCGAACAGGCGCGCAGCCTGGTGGTGGTGCCGACGCTGATGGGCAGCGCGCGGGATATCGAGGAACTGGTCGAAGGCCTGGAGGTACGCTTCCTGGCCAACCGCGACGCCAACCTGCACTTCGCCCTGCTCACCGACTTCATGGATGCGCCCAGCGAGGTGCTGGACCAGGACGCCGCCCTGCTCCAGCTGGCCCGCCAACTGATCGAAGCGCTCAACCTCAAGTACCCGCCAAGCGGTGCCGAGCGCTTCTACCTGCTGCATCGCCCACGTCGCTGGAACCCCGCCGAGGGCGTGTGGATGGGCCACGAACGCAAACGCGGCAAGCTCGCCGCATTGAATGCCCTGCTGCGCGGCCAGGGCCAGGATCACTTCGCGCTGATCGTCGGCGATATCACCGCGCTGCCGCCGGTGAACTACGTCATCAGCCTGGACACCGACACCCAGTTGCCGCGCGATGTCGCCCGGCAACTGGTCGGCGCCCTTGCCCACCCGCTCAACCGGGCGGTGTTCGACCCCGTGCAGAGGCGCATCAGCAACGGTTACGCGATCCTCCAGCCACGGGTCGGCATCAGCCTGCCGAGCACCGCGCGCTCACCCTATGCGCAACTGTTCGGCAGCGACGCCGGGGTCGCCCCCTATACCCGCGCCGTCTCCGACGTGTACCAGGACCTGTTCCAGCACGGCTCGTTCATCGGCAAGGGCATCTACGCGGTGGATGCCTTCGAGCAGGCGCTCGAAGGCTGCTTCCCGGATAACCGCATCCTCAGCCACGACCTGATCGAAGGCTGCTACGCCCGCTCCGGCCTGCTCAGCGACGTGCAGTTGTACGAAGAACACCCGGCCCGCTACAGCGCCGACTGCAAGCGCCGCCACCGCTGGATGCGCGGTGACTGGCAACTGCTGCCCTGGCTGCTGCCGTGGACACCGAAGCCGCAAGGCGGCGTGGAGCGCAACCGGCTGAATGCCCTGGCGCGCTGGAAGATCCTCGACAACCTGCGCCGCAGCCTGGAGCCAGCCGCCTTCCTGGCGATGCTGCTGTGGGGCTGGTTCGCCATCGACCAGGCGCTGCCCTGGACCCTGGCCGTACTCGCCCTGGTGCTGACCCAACCCTTGCTCAGCGCCCTACTGGAACTGCTGCGCAAGCCCCACGACATTCCCCTCGGCCAGCACCTGCACGCCACCTCGGGTTCGGCCGCGCTGCATTTCAGCCGCGCCCTGCTGAGCCTGGTGTGGCTGCCCTTCGAGGCGGCGCTCAGCCTGGACGCCATCAGCCGCAGCCTGTGGCGCATGCTGGTCAGCCGCAAGCGCCTGCTGCAATGGAACCCCTCGCGTGAAGTGGAGCGCAGCAGCCGCAACGACCTGCCCGGCCTGTACCGGCTGATGTGGGTCGCCCCGGCGACCGCACTCGGCAGCGCCGCCCTGCTGCTGCACACGCCGTGGGTGCTGGCGGTGGCCAGCCCGTTACTCCTGCTGTGGCTGGCTGGCCCGGCCGTCGCCTGGTGGCTCAGTCGGCCGTCGGCGCGGCAGGCCTTCACCCCGTCCGACGATGACCTGCGCTTTCTACGCAACCTGGCGCGCAAGACCTGGGCCTTCTTCGACCAGCATGTCGGCCCGCTGGACAACTGGCTGCCGCCCGACAACATCCAGGAACAGCCGAGCCTGGTGATCGCCCACCGCACCTCGCCCACCAACATGGGCATGGCCCTGCTCTCGCACCTGGCCGCCTACGACTTCGGTTACCTGAGCGCCGGCCGCCTGCTGGCGCGCCTCGACCAGTCGCTGACCAGCATGGCCAGCCTGGAGCGCCATCGCCGGCACTTCTTCAACTGGTACGACACGCAGACGCTCAAGCCCCTGCCGCCGCACTACGTGTCGACGGTGGACAGCGGCAACCTGGCCGGCCTGCTGCTGACCCTGCGCCCCGGCCTGCTGGAACTGGCCGAGCAACCCCTGCTCAGCCCGCAACTGTTTGCCGGCCTCAGCGACACCCTCGCCCTGCTGCACGACGCCGTGCGCGGCGCGCGCCTCAACGAACATGCCCTGCGCGAGCTGCAAGGCGAGCTGGACGCCGCCCAGGCCGCCGCGCCGCAAAGCCTGGAAGCCACCTGCCAGCGCCTGCAACGCCTGCTCGACTACAGCCGCCTGCTGCGCAAGAGCCTGCAGCCCGCGCTGGACAGCGAAACCGAGCGCTGGCTGCAGGCGCTGGTGGCGCATTGCGACGACCTGCACAGCGAGCTGAGCCTGTTCTGCCTGCCGCCCCGGGACAGCAGCGAACAGCCTGCCGCAGGGACCTGGCGCCAGCTGGCGCAACTGGACAGCCGGCAATGGCCCGACGCCAGCCAGGCCCAGGTGCAGGCGGTGCAGCACCGCGCCAGGGAACGCATCGCCTGTGCCGAGCGCCTCGCCCACGTCGCCGGCAGCCTGGCGCAGATGGACTTCAGCTTCCTCTACGAACCGCGCCGCGACCTGTTCGCCATCGGCTACAACGCCGAGGAGAACCGCCTGGACAGCGCCTATTACGACCTGCTGGCCTCCGAGGTGCGGCTGACCAATTTCGTGGTGATCGCCCAGGGCCAGTTGCCCCAGGAAGGCTGGTTCACCCTCGGCCGCCTGCTCACCAGCAACGCCGGGGTGCCGGTGCTGCTGTCCTGGTCCGGGTCGATGTTCGAGTACCTGATGCCGATGCTGGTGATGCCCAACTACGCCGGCACCCTGCTCGACCAGACCTGCCGCGCCGCCGTAGCCAGGCAGATCGAGCACGGCAACCAGCTGGGCCTGCCCTGGGGCGTTTCCGAGTCTGGCTACAACACCCAGGATGCGCACTTCAATTACCAGTACCGCGCCTTCGGCGTCCCCGGCCTGGGCCTCAAGCGCGGGCTCGGTGAAGACATCGTGATCGCGCCCTACGCCTCGGTCCTGGCGCTGATGGTCGACCCGCAAGCCGCCTGCAAGAACCTGCAGCGCCTGGCCAGCCAGGGGCTGGCCGGCACCTTCGGCCTGTACGAGGCAGTCGATTACACCCCGGCGCGGCTGCCGCGCGGGCAAAGTGCAGCGGTGATCCAGTCGTTCATGGCTCACCACCAGGGCATGAGCCTGCTGGCGCTGGTCTATGTCCTGCTGGACCGGCCGATGCAACGGCGCTTCGAGTCCGACCCGCAGTTCCAGGCCACCGCCCTGCTGCTGCAGGAGCGCATCCCGAAAACCGCCGCGCAGTACCTGCATGCCGCCCACTCGCCCGCCGCCGATGCGGCCGCGCGGGTCACCGAAACCAAGCTGCGGGTGTTCAGCGACCCGGATCGCCGCCGCCCCGCCGTGCAACTGCTCTCCAACGGCCGCTACCACGTCATGCTCAGCAGCGCCGGCGGTGGCTACAGCCGCTGCAACGGCACTGCCGTGACGCGCTGGCAGGAAGACATCAGCCGCGACCACTGGGGCATGTTCTGTTACCTGCGCGATGTCGCCAGCGGCGACTTCTGGTCCGCCGCGCACCAGCCAACGCTGCGCCGCACGGCCGGCTACGAGGCGATCTTCACCGACGCCCGCGCCGAATTCCGCGTGCGCGAGCGCGACTTCGACAGCCACACCGAGATCGTCGTCTCACCCGAAGACGACATCGAACTGCGCCGCCTGCACCTGACCAACCGCGCCCGTGTGCGGCGCACCCTGGAGCTCACCAGCTACGCCGAAGTGGTGCTCGCCCCGGCCATCGCCGACGCCCTGCACCCGGCCTTCAGCAAGCTGTTCGTGCAGACCGAATTGCTGCCGTCGCTGCAAGCGATTCTGTGTTCGCGGCGGCCGCGTTCCAGCCAGGAAAGCGTGCCGTGGATGTGTCACCTGCTGGCGGCCCACGGCGTGGACATCGACGCGATTTCCTACGAAACCGACCGCGCGCGCTTTATCGGCCGTGGCCGCAGCGTGGCCCACCCAGCGGCACTGGATGCAGGCGTAGACAGCTTGTCCGGCAGCGCCGGCTCGGTGCTCGACCCGGTTGTGGCGATCCGCTGCCGCATCACCCTGGACCCCGGCCAGACCGCCATCATCGACCTGGTCACCGGTGTCGGCGACACCCGCGACAGCTGCCTGCATCTGATCGACAAATACCGCGACCGCCACCTGGCCGACCGCGTGTTCGGCCTGGCCTGGACCCACAGCCAGGTGCTGCTGCGCCAACTCAACGCCTCGCTGGCCGATGCTCGCCTGTTCGAGCAGATGGCCGCCTCGATCCTCTACGCCAATGCCGCGCTGCGCGCCGATGCCAGCGTGCTGACCGGCAACCAGCGCAACCAGTCCGACCTCTGGGGCCAGGCGATTTCCGGCGACCTGCCGATCGTCTTGGTGCAGATCGCCGACCCGGCCAATATCGAGCTGGTGCAGCAACTGGTGCAGGCCCACGCCTACTGGCGGCAAAAAGGCCTGGCGGTGGACCTGGTGATCTGGAACGAGGACCAGGTCGGCTATCGCCAGCAACTGCAAGACCAGATCATGGCGCTGGTCACTTCCGGCAGCGAGGCCAATCTGGTCGACCGTCCGGGCGGCATCTTCGTCCGCCCGGCCCAGCAACTGTCCAACGAGGACCGCCTGCTGATGCTCGCCGTGGCGCGCCTGGTGCTCAGCGACAGCAACGGCAGCCTGGCCGAGCAGGTGCACCGGCGTTCCAGCGAGCCGGCGCTGCCGCGTTTCGATGCGGAGCAGATGCGCACCCCGCCGCGCCTGTCAGCCAGCCCACCCTCCAGCAACCCGGCGCTGTTGCTGGGCAACCCGTACGGCGGCTTCAGCGCCGATGGCAGCGAGTACGTCATTCGTCTGGGCCAAGGCGTCAGCACCCCGGCGCCCTGGGCCAACGTGCTGGCCAACCCGCACTTCGGCACGGTGCTCAGCGAAAGCGGCGGCGCCTACACCTGGAGCGAAAACGCCCACGAGTACCGCCTGACGCCCTGGCACAACGAGCCGGTTGGCGATGCCAGCGACGAAGCGCTGTACCTGCGCGATGACGAAACCGGCCACTACTGGTCGCCCACCCCGCTGCCGCGCCCCGGCACGGGCAGCTACACCACCCGCCACGGCTTCGGCTACAGCGTTTTCGAGCACGATGAAGGCGGCATCCACAGCGAGCTGTGGGTGTATGTGGCGCTGGATGCGTCGATCAAATTCTCGCGCCTGAAAGTACGCAACCACTCGGGGCGTGAGCGCAGCCTGTCCGCCACCGGCTACGTGGCCTGGGTGCTCGGCGACCTGCGCGAGAAGTCGGCGATGCACGTGATCACCGAGCAGGACCCGGTCAGCGGCGCGCTGTTCGCGCGCAACGCCTACTCCATCGAGTTCCCCGGTCGCGTGGCGTTCTTCGATGTCGACTCGCCGGCGCGCAGCGTCAGCGGCGACCGCAGCGAATTCCTCGGCCGCAACGGCAACCTGAATGCCCCCGCGGCGCTGGCCAAGCCGCGCCTGTCCGGGCGCACCGGTGGCGGCCTGGACCCCTGCGCGGCGATCCAGGTGGCGTTCGAGCTGGCCGATGGCGAGAGCCAGGAAGTCGTCTTCCGCCTCGGTGCAGGCCACGACGCCAGGGCCGCCGCACGCCTGGCCCAGCGCTTTCGCGGAGCCAGCGCGGCCAGCAGCGCACTGGACGAGGTGCGCGCGCACTGGCGCGCAACCCTGGGCGCGATCCAGATCAACACCCCGGAGCCGGCCATCAACGTCATGGTCAACGGCTGGCTGATGTACCAGGTGATCGCCAGCCGCTTCTGGGCGCGCAGCGGCTATTACCAGTCCGGCGGCGCCTACGGCTTCCGCGACCAGTTGCAGGACAGCATGGCGATGATCCATGCCAGCCCGGCCGCCAGCCGCCAGCACCTGTTGCTGTGCGCGGCGCACCAGTTCAGCGAGGGCGATGTGCAGCACTGGTGGCATCCACCGCTGGATCGCGGCGTGCGCACCGGCTGCTCCGACGACTACCTGTGGCTGCCCCTGGCCGCCAGCCGCTATGTGCGCATCACCGGCGACCACGGCGTACTCGATGAGCCGGTGAGCTATATCGAGGGCCGTGCGCTGAATGCCGGCGAAGAGTCCTACTACGACCTGCCGCAACCCTCGTCCCTGCAGGAAAGCCTCTACCAGCACTGCGTGCGCGCCATCGAACACGGCATGGCGCGCGGCGCCCACGGCCTGCCGCTGATCGGCTGCGGCGACTGGAACGACGGCATGAACCGCGTCGGCGAACAAGGCCAGGGCGAAAGCGTGTGGCTGGGTTTCTTCCTCTATGAGGTGTTGCAGCAGTTCGTCGCCATCGCCCACAGCCAGGACGACGCACCCTTCGCCCAGCGCTGCACCGAACAGGCCGCGCTGCTGCGTATCAGCCTGGAAGAGCACGGCTGGGACGGCGCCTGGTACCGCCGCGCCTACTTCGACGACGGCACGCCACTGGGCTCGGCGGGTAACGAGGAGTGCCGCATCGACTCCATCGCCCAGAGCTGGTCGGTGCTCTCCGGCGCCGCCGCACCCGAGCGCCAGCGCAGCGCCATGGACGCCTTGGAGCAACATCTGCTGCGCCGCGACCTGGGCCTGGTGCAACTGCTCGACCCGCCCTTCGACAAGGGCGCGCTCGACCCCGGCTATATCAAGGGCTACGTGCCCGGCGTGCGCGAGAACGGCGGCCAGTACACCCACGCCGCCGTGTGGGCGAGCATGGCCTTCGCCGGCCTGGGCGACAGCGCCCGCGCCTGGGAACTGCTGCGCCTGATCAACCCGGTCAGCCACGGCAATCCCGCGACCATTGAGCAGTACAAGGTCGAGCCTTATGTGGTGTCTGCCGACGTCTATGGCGTGGCGCCCCATGCCGGGCGCGGCGGCTGGAGCTGGTACACCGGCGCGGCCGGCTGGATGTACCGGCTGATCGTCGAGTCCTTGCTCGGCCTGCAGCGCAGCGGCGCCAGCCTTCGCCTACAACCGGTGCTGCCGGCCGACTGGCCGGGCTTCAGCCTGGATTACCGCTTCGGCAGCGCGCTGTACCGTATCGAGGTGCAGCAACAGGCCGACGCAGAGCCCTCGTTGCAGCTGGACGGCGTATTGATCGAAGGCCTGGAAGTCCCCCTCATCGACGACGGTCAGGAACACCACATAGCCCTGCGCTGCCGGCCGCTCTGACCCGCAGCGCCAAACTCGCCAAACCCCTCACCCCAACCCTCTCCCGCAGGGAGAGGGAGTTCAGGCCGCCGTAGGGTGGATAACGCTCTGCTTATCCACCAAGGCCGCAACAAGCCAGCCGCCTAAGCGCGCCAGCGCACCGACCGCAAAGGCAATCACTGCGACGCTGATTGCAGACCCACTCACGCAACCCCAAGGAGCCAGAAAATGAGCAGGCCACTCGCCGAAATCATCCGCAAAAACTGGCGCCACCTCGCCAGCCTGGCGCGGGTCGTCTGGGACGAACTGACCCTGGACGAACTGATCAAGTCCGAAGGTGACGCGCAAAAGCTGACCAAGCTGGTTCAGCAGCGCTACGACATGCCCCACGACGACGCGGAAAAACAGGTGATGAGCTTCTTCGAACGCCACAGAACCACCTGACCCCGACACCCCGGCCAGGTAACCCCCGGCCAGCGAGGCACCCTATGTACTCCGCCTACTTCGTCATCGCCCGCAGCTCCGGCAACATCATCCGCCTGATCCAGCGCAGCAGCCCGCCCAACGACAGCCCCACCGTGCAGAACGTCTACGCCTCGATCGCCTGCGTGCACCGCTACCAGGCGCTGCAGGCGGCGGGACAGAACTTGATCAACCTCAAGAATGTGTCCTAGGGAAAACCCACCATGCCGTCGCTCCCGCGCAGGCGGGAGCCCAGGTGCCACGGAGCCTCTGGTTTATTCCCCTACAGGCCAGTGCAAGCGCTGCTGTGAGAATGACGGCTCGGCAGAGTGCACTCAGACCCCCAGGAGTGCACCGCAGTACAAGACAGTGCTGCATAAAATGGCTTGATTCGCCAAAAACCCTATCCCGAACCCCAGGAAGCCAGCAGCAAAGGCAAGGGCTGGCTTATTGCGAGTTGAAAAGCGGCTGACAACACCGAACACCAGCAGACCAACCGCCGCGCCCGGCAGTGAAAAGACATGCCCTAGCGCCAGTAGATCGTTGGTAGTGACCGGAACCCAATTGGCACGAATGTAAACACCAAAAGCCAACCCCGCAGCCAGAACTGCGCCGGAGATAAACAGAGGCTTTGCCTTTACAAGTGCAGAGAGAATAAAAATCCCTAGAAAGACTGCTGCGTAGTACCAGTAGCCAATGAAAAGGACATCGCCTTTCGCGAGAGTGATTGCCATGAAGAAAGCAATGGCTAGTGCGGTGGTGATTGCGTCCGTGCGTAGTGTCAGATTCATTTTTTATCCAACGATTAAACCGAGAGACCGGCTTTAGCTGGCCCAAATGAGCTATTTGAAACGTTTGTTAGCGTGCGAATCATGAGGTAGCAGTAAGCGTAGTGAATATATTTTCAACTTCCCAGCCTGCTATTCCCTCTAACCCTTTAGCTAAGTAATCTGACGGTACCGGAGCCTCTGGATCTGCCATTAAGGCTACTCGGCTCAAAATGGCTTCTCTCGCCAAGACAGGCAAACTATCCCACCAAGTAATACGAAATGCGTGGTTTTCACAACATGAGAACGAGAATCTGAGCAATGCATCTTGTGGGCTTGCTCCGCAACTTACCGCACTCGCCAAAGACCTTGCGAGTGCTACACATGAATTATTACTGCTTGCGTGCCAGCACAAAGTGAATGACCACCCTTGAGCTAAAGGAGCGGTAAAAAATGTAATAAAATCCAATGGTGATTTAAAGTCGCCAAGATCTTGTAGGCCTCCTCCGAGAAAATCGAAGTCAGGATATAGCACGCCTGACAACTGTAGATGCCAAGGCGAATTAGATGTCAGCGTTAGGAACTGAAACTCACTATAGCTTTTGGAAAGCAACGCTGCATCGAAATATTTTTTGTGATACTGCAGGCGCTGAAAGCCGAGTGAATGCCCCATATAAGAGGCCTCAAGAAAGTTTTTTTGCTCCGCATGCAGCGCTGAATTATTTATAAAATTCTTTAATGAAGTCGCGACATTTTCTTTTGTAAAATATTCTCGACACATGCAGCGATAAGCATAAAGTGCTACTTGCTCTGAATTGGGTTCCAAAGGGTAGTTATCAATGGGCTTAAAAAGCTCATTGTCGTGGTATTTGCAAAATCCGGAAAATGTAGATGCTTTTTTCCATCCGATTTTTTGGGGCGCAGGTTGCCAATTATTATCTCGCAGGACCGACATCTCAGCAGTTATTCGGTATACATGACCGGCTTCAGCTATCTCTCCCAATTGATTGCTTTTTTGAATTGAGTGGGCACTGATTATTTCATTACAGCGCTCTCCGCGTTCGAAATGAAGGCATCGACCGCGCGACTCATTGCGCTTCATTTCATTGAAGAAATCTGCTGCTATTTTCATCAAGCACCTAATGATTAAGCTAAGGGTCCGGATTTAGCCGGCCCGAGTGAGCGAAACGAGCGACTTGAACCAGTACTTAGGTCACAGACTCCATGAATGATGATATTAGGTGCCAAGCCTCTCGGTACCGATCTAAATCCGCTACATTTTTCATGCTTACTTTCCCCCAGTTTGCGCTGCGGGGTAAAGAGGTTATGAGGCTTACTGGTAAAACGTAGTAATCAGGGGCCATAACTTCCTTCCGACCATCTTTGGAGCCACGATTAAGAAAAACTGCGACAACAAATTCACAATCAAAGCTTTTAATTGGAAAGTCGATTGCCCCTGTATTCCAACGGCTTTTCACCTGTATGCGGGCAGATGTATTTTTCTCTGGATTCGTTGCAACGAGATCGTACCCAGGCATGTTTGTATATGTTTTATAGGTAGGAATGCGGTGAATCAGTAGCTGACCAAGAACAAGGAACTCAGCACCTTCACTTTCTAGCCTTGTGTCTAGGCGACTCATGATTAGCCTCTGTTACCTAACGATTGAGCTAAGGAGCTGGCTTTAGCCAGCCCCAGCGAGCTGCATTGTTATATGCCATTTCCTGCAAACTCTTTCCAGGTTTCATTTTCAACAAGTGTAGATCTAGAAATGCGCAGATTGCTGCAACCATTTATTGACTTCAAAGTGCTCTTGACATGAATGGCGACAGCTCTTGGAAGCCAAGGACTAAGCGTTATTCGATCAATTGCCGAAAGTGGAATTGGAATCCTATATATAGGCTCACCTTTACTCTTGGCTCCGTAGAAAAGCCTAAATTCCTTTTCATCTGCATACGCATAGCGTTTTAGAAAGGGGAGCTCTTCGGTTTGGGGAGGCTCGCCCCTAAGATCCGATATAGTGCAGTACTGGACGCTTTCGGCGCGAACCCCATGATGCTTCGTTGCATATTTTATGATTTTGCTTTTGTCGAAGGTGATGCATGCACCTCCACTGCCATGTGAGAAAACTCGCCAGTGATGATAGGTTTCCGGCGCCTCAGCCAGACATAAAGCATAAGTACTTGAGACTCCAGCTGCTCGCGCATACTGCTCTATGTAGAATGAATCATTTCGATCATCCCATGCTTTGGGATTAACTAATGTCAGCTCTCTTGTCTGTAAAAGATCTATGACATAGGGGATTTCTGTGTATCGTCTTAGCGTAGCTTCCAACGCTGATTTCCTTTTCCATAGTTAATCTACATCACTGCCGCATAACATCCGAACAAATGTCGGATAACGTCCCTTATCCACGCTAAACCGCCTCTACTTCTAGAGCCACCCCAGACAAATGCAATTTCCGCTGAAGGGAAAGCAGCACCAGACAAGACCAGACCGAAAAATATGGTGTTGCCTGCAAGCTGTCCAGCAACACGCGGAACACCCCGCTGGCATTCGGCTAGCCCTGCCCCAGCCAGAAAGCACAACGCCACCTTGCCGGCAGTGCGGCAAGGTGGCGTTGTGGGTGTTGCGGGCGCTTACTTGGCCGGGGTGTACACCTCACGGCCGGCGAAGTAGGTGGACAGCACCTGGGTCTCGGCCAGCTCCGCGTCGGTGACCTTGAATACATCGCGGTCGAGGATCACGAAGTCAGCCTGCTTGCCAGCGCTCAGCGAGCCGATCTGCTGCTCCAGGCCGATGGCCTTGGCAGCGTTGAGGGTGTAGGCGTAGAGCATGGTTTCGCGGTCGATGCGCTCGTCGGCGTTGAGCACGCCTTTCGGCCCTTCGCGGGTCACGGCCTGGGCGATGGCGTACCACGGGCTCGGCGAGGACACCGGCCAGTCGCTGGCACCGGCAATGGTCGCGCCCTGGGCCAGCAGCGAGTGCGCCGGGTACTGGTAGCGGAACGCCTCGGCGCTCACATAGGGTTTGACCAGGTCCATGGTGTAGTCATCCGCCGAAGCCCACAGCAGCTGCATCGAGGCGATCACCCCGAGCGGTTTGAAGCGCGCGAATTCCTGCGGATTGACCAGCTGCAGGTGGGTGATCGAGTGGGTCACGCCGCTTTGCCGGTCCTTGCGCGCCTGCTCGATGCCGTTGAGCGATTCACGCACGGCGCGGTCGCCGATGGCGTGGATGTGCACCAGCCAGCCGCGGGCATCGGCGGCGCTGACCAGTTCACCGAAGTGGGCCGGGTCGATCAGCAGCTCGCCCTGCTTTTCCGAGTTGTGATAGTGGCTGAGCAACGCCGCGCTCTGCGCCGGGAACTCCAGCACGCCGTCGGCGAAGATCTTGATGCCGGGCAGGGTCAGGTTGGGCACGCCCTGGAACTGCTGACGCACTTTCTCCAGCACCTCCAGGTCTGCCGGGCGGCTTTTCGGGTTGGCCACCATCAGCGCCGCGACGTGGGCATTCAGGCCCCCCTTCTCGGCCAGGGCCTTGTAGGCCGGGATGATGCCGACACTTTTCTCGGTTGGCGTGAGGTTGAACACCGCCTCGCCCGGTGCGGCGTTGGCCGCTGGGTCCATCCAGGCGGTGATGCCCTGGCTGTTGTTGAAGTGCACGGCCGCTTCGGCAGCGCGCAGCAGCTCTGCATCACTGGGCGCCGGCAGCACCTTGGCCACACGGTCCCAGCCGGCGTCGACGACAAAGCCGTTGGGCTCGCCATTTTTCAGGGTGCCGATGGTGTCGCGCTCGGCCTTGGGCAGGCTGGCGATCAGCGCCTTGTCGATGCCGGCGCGCTTGAGCATCACCTGGTTGGCCCAGCCGGTGTGGTGGTCGCTACCGGCCAGCACGACCGGCTCTTGCGCCCACTCGCCCTGGTTGAAGCGTTTGCCCAGGTCTTCGGCCTGGGACCAGTAGCTGGAACTCATGCCGCCCACGTTGAGCACATCGCCATGCCGGGCGGTGCCGTCGTCACGCCAGGTGCGCAGGCGTTTTTCCAGCTCGGCCAGGTCGACCTTCTCGTCGGCCATGTTCGCCGAGGCCAGTTCCAGGCCACCGAAGATGGCGTGGGAGTGGGAGTCGATCAGGCCCGGCATCAGGCGCTTGCCCGCCAGGTCGATGACCCGCGTGCTGCCATCGGCCAGGGCCTTGATCTGGGCATTGCTGCCCACTTGCAGGACCTTGCCGTTTTCCACGGCGATGGCCTGTACCTGGGGTTGGGCGCGGTCGGCGGTGAAGATTTTGCCGTTGACCAGTACCAGATCGGCGGCGGCCATGGCTTCCAGAGAGGAAAAAGCGACTGCGAGTGCCAGCAGGTTCGGGATGAACCGGTTCATCGTGAGTTCCCTTGTTTTTCTTGGTGTCGCCGGGAGCCTACGCAAGCAACAGGGCCTGGCAGAACGCACAGGTCGCGCAAAAGCCTTTTTCCTGAATGGCAAAACCTCGAATACACCCGTGCCAACACACGCCGGGGCGTTGCGCCGGGAAGCGCGTGGGCCAGCGCGCGACTCAGTCGTGCTGCACACCGGAACGTTTGAGCAGTTGCTTGCAGCGCTCGGACAGGTGCAGCACGCGCAGGTGTTTGCCGGCTTTGCTGTAGCGCTCGCGCAGGGTTTTCAGCGCGGCGATGGCCGAGTAGTCGACAAAGCTCAGGTGGCGACAGTCGAGGGTCACCCGATCCGGATCGTTGGCGGTATCGAACAGGTTGAGAAACGCAGTGGTCGAGGCGAAGAACAGCGTGCCGTGCAGGCTGTAGAGCTTGCTGCCGTCGGCCTGCAGATGGCTCTCGGCATACAGCTCGCGGGCGTGCTGCCAGGCGAAGTTGAGCGCGGCGATGACGATACCGCAGAGCACGGCGGTGGCCAGGTCGGTGAATACGGTGATGGTGGTCACGGCGATGATCACCAGCACATCGTTGCGCGGTACCTTGTTCAGCACCCGCAGCGAGGCCCAGGCGAAGGTCTGCTGCGACACCACGAACATCACCCCGACCAGCGCGGCCAGCGGGATGCGCTCGATCAGCGGCGAGAGAAACAGCACGAACAGCAGGATCATCACCCCGGCAACCACGCCGGAAAGCCGGCCACGGCCGCCGGAGCTGAGGTTGATCACGGTCTGGCCGATCATCGCGCAGCCACCCATGCCGCCAAACACGCCGGACACCATATTGGCCGCACCCAGGGTCACGCATTCACGGTCCGGGTAGCCACGGCTCTCGGTGATTTCGTCGGTCAGGTTCAGCGTCAGCAGGGTTTCCAGCAGGCCGACCAGGGCCATCAGCACTGCATAGGGGGCAATGATGCGCAGGGTGTCGAGGTTCCAGGGGATGTCCGGCAGGGCAAAAGCCGGCAGGCCACCGGCGATATGCGCCATGTCGCCCAGGGTGCGGGTTGGCAGGCCGAGCAGGTACACCGCCAGCCCCACGCCAAGGATCGCCACCAACGCCGGCGGCACGCTGCGGGTCAGGCGCGGCAACAGGTAGACGATGGCCATGGTCAGCGCCACCAGGCCGAGCATCAGGTACAGCGCATTACCGCTGAGCCAGGCCTCGCCATCTTTGAAGTGCTCCAACTGGGCCAAGGCAATGATGATCGCCAGGCCGTTGACGAAACCCAGCATCACCGAGTGCGGCACCATGCGCACCAGTTTGCCCAGACGCAACAGGCCGAACGCGACCATCAGCAAACCACCGAGCAGCACGGTGGCGAGCAGGTACTGCACGCCGTGCTGCACCACCAGGGCGACGATCACCACGGCCATCGAGCCGGCGGCGCCGGAAACCATCCCCGGTCGACCGCCGAACAGCGCGGTGAGGGTGCAGATGATGAAGGCACCATAGAGCCCCATCAGCGGATTGAGGTGAGCCACCAGGGCGAAGGCAATGCACTCGGGCACCAGGGCGAACGAGGTGGTGAGCCCGGCCAGCACATCGGCGCGCAGACGTTTTACTTGCATGTTTCACCCCCGAGAGAACGGCCTGGCACGCCGCCAAAAAGCTGCGGATATTACGGAACTGGCGGCGTGACGGCCAGTAATGGCGCGCCGCCCTCCTGGCCAGGCGATGGCGAACGAATCGCTGCAGCGGCTGCGCTCTTGTTTGGTGCAAAATAGCCCACCGGGGAGCCTCATCGGCCCAGGTTGCAAGCCCGGCGCCATCACGTCATAGCATGCGACGAGGCGTGATAGGCGTGCCGCGTTTGCAATGATCGAGCGCCTGCTCCCCCGAGAATTTGTGGCCCACATTCATAAAAGTCAGCGGTGACAGCATGATTGAAGTAACCGAAGTTTCCATTGCCGAACTGCGCGCCGCGCTCGAATCCGGTCGCACCACGGCGGTTGAGCTGGTCCAGGCCTATCTCGCCCGGATCGACGCCTACGACGGCCCTGCTACCGCCACCGCGCTGAATGCCGTGGTGGTGCGCAACCCCGAGGCACTCGCCGAGGCGCAGGCTGCCGACGCCCGCCGCGCCCGTGGCGAAACCCTCGGCCCGCTGGATGGCATCCCCTACACGGCCAAGGACAGCTACCTGGTCAAAGGCCTGACCGCCGCCTCCGGCAGCCCGGCCTTCAAGGACCTGGTCGCCTACCGTGATGCCTTCACCATCGAACGCCTGCGCGCTGCCGGCGCCATCTGCCTGGGCAAGACCAACATGCCGCCCATGGCCAACGGCGGCATGCAGCGCGGCGTCTATGGCCGCGCGGAAAGCCCGTATAACGCGGATTACCTCACCGCACCCTTCGCCTCCGGCTCCTCCAATGGCGCCGGCACCGCCACCGCTGCCAGCTTCGCCGCCTTCGGCCTGGCCGAGGAAACCTGGTCAAGCGGGCGCGGCCCGGCCTCGAACAACGGCCTGTGCGCCTACACGCCATCGCGCGGGGTGATTTCGGTACGCGGCAACTGGCCGCTGACACCGACCATGGACGTGGTGGTGCCCTATGCGCGGACCATGGCCGACCTGCTCGAAGTACTCGATGTGGTGGTCGCCGAAGACGCAGACAAACGCGGCGATCTGTGGCGACTGCAGCCCTGGGTGCCGATCCCCAGCGTCGCCTCGGTGCGCCCGGCGTCCTACCTGGAACTGGCCGCGACGGCCGACGCGCTGGCGGGCAAGCGCTTTGGCGTGCCACGCATGTTCATCAATAAGGACGAAGAAGCCGGAACCAGCGACAAGCCGGGCATCGGCGGCCCGACCGGCCAGCGCATCCACACCCGCGACACAGTGATCGCCCTCTGGGAAGCCGCCCGCAAGGCCCTGGAAGACGCCGGCGCCGAAGTGGTGGAGGTCGACTTCCCGCTGGTGTCCAACTGCGAAGGCGACCGTCCCGGCGCGCCGACCGTGTACAACCGCGGTCTGGTGTCCAGGGAGTTCCTGCATGACGAGCTGTGGGAACTGTCCGGCTGGGCCTTCGATGACTTCCTGCGTGCCAACGGCGACCCGAAGCTCAACCAACTGGCCGATGTTGACGGCCCGCAGATCTTCCCGCATGACCCGGGCACCCTGCCCAATCGCGAAGACGAGCTGGCCGCCGGCATGGACGAATACGTGAAGATGGCGCAGCGCGGCATCACCCCCTGGGACCAGATCGCCACCCTGGCGGACGGCCTGCGCGGGCTGGAAGCGACGCGACGCCTCGACCTGGAGGAGTGGATGGACGGCCTCGGCCTCGACGCCGTGCTGTTCCCCACCGTCGCCGACGTGGGCCCGGCAGACGCCGATGTGAACCTGGCGTCTGCCGACATTGCCTGGAGCAACGGCATCTGGGTCGCCAACGGCAACCTCGCCATCCGCCACCTCGGCGTGCCCACGGTCACGGTGCCGATGGGGGTGATGGCGGATATCGGCATGCCCGTCGGGCTGACCTTCGCCGGTCGCGCCTACGACGACTCGGCCCTGCTGCGCTTGGCGGCGGCGTATGAGTCGACCGGCTCGAAACGCCTGATCCCGCCCCGCACGCCAGCCTTGCCGCACGCCTGAGCAACGGCGGGATTGGCGCGCGACAAACGCCGATCCCGCCGGTGTATGGCCCCACCGGAATGTCCCGAGTGAATAACCCTTCGCCCCTCAGCGCACGCGAGGTGTACCAGCTACTGCGCGACGTGGCGCTCGGCACCCGTGTGCTGGACACAAGCTGCAGCCAATGCCATGACGGCCAGATAGCGGTGCTGATCGATGGCTGGCGGCTCACGCTGTGCACCGACGGTACTGCCCTCGGTTACTGCGCCGAGTGCCAGGCGCCGGATGGCCGAGCCGCTGGCGCCGACACCTGGCAGCGCTTTGGCACAGACCCCGTGCAGCTATTGAGTCGCTGGGAGCATGAGCAGCTGGAGCGCTTGCTGCGGACGGCGGTTGCTGGTCGGTGAGCTCGACTGCCGGGCCGACGCAGCGGTGCACAAAGGCGCCGAGGCAGGTATCTTCTGCGCCTTCCACCGCCTTCGTCAGAGATTCGCCCGTTTCATGATCAGTACCGCACTTCGCAGCGCACTCGCCTGCCTCATCGCCCTTTGCTCAACCACGGCCCTGGCCAAGGTCGAGGTGGAGCCCGTCAAGCACCCGAGCATCGGCCTGATCCTGGTGGCCAAGGTGTCCGAGGAAATATCCCCCGGCGACTATGAGGCGCTGCTCAAGGGCTTGCGCGCCAACCCCGGCAAGTTCGCGCAGAAGATCCTCATGCTCGACAGCATTGGCGGCGCCGTGCCCGAGGCCATCCGCATGGGTCGCCTGCTGCGCGAAACCGGTTTCGATGCCCTGGTGCCCTCTACCGGCGTGTGCCAGGGCACGTGCGTCTACCTGCTCGCCGCCGGGCACAAGAAAACCGTGAAAGGCTACGTCGGCATTCACCGCCCCTACTTCCCCCAGGGTGACTCGGCCATGGCCGCACGCAACTATTCCGGCGCCCACTACAACGCCGCAGCCTACTTCCGCGAGATGAACATCCCCGCCAGCCTGGCAGACGACATGCAACGCATCGAACCCAGCAAAATGCGCGTGCTCAGCCACCAGGAACTGGCCCGCTACCGGCTTAACTAGGGGCATTCGCGGGTTTCACCCGCCCTACCCGAACGCGGGCATCGGCCACAGCATTCTTCCCGAGCTGCACGGCCTGCCCCCTCGCCCTGCCCTCTCCCCAGAGGGAGAGGGTTCTATCCACGCGGCCATGATGGCTCCCACACTCGATGATCGCTCCCACGCTCTGCGTAGGGGCTTTATCGCGGAGAAGCGCAACGCTCCCGCGCAACTTTCCATACCCACCCCGTCGTTCCCGCGCAGGCGGGAAACCAGAAAGGCTCTAGCCGACTCGGTGATACGGAATAAATCGAGCTGCCGGCCCTGGGCCCCCGCCTTCGCGAGGACGACGAGGAAGCTGGAGCTCCGCCCAGCACGAATCGCCCCAAAAAAGGGAATGCACACCCCTTGCGCACCCTTCTGGTTCAGCTCGCCACCCCAAACAAAGCCCCAAAGAGACCGCAAAAAACAACCGCGCACCACCTGGCGCTAATCACCGCAAAAGCCCACCACACAAGCGCTGCAGCACCCCACCCGCCCCACTTGAAACTACCCAACCAAAACTCTGGCACGCAATCTGCTATTGCCCTGTCAAAGCCCGCCAGACCTTCAGGCGGTGCATCTCGTTTGGTCACCGCCGACCAACAGCCTGCACAGGCACGAGACGAGTGAACCGGGCAACGTGGCCCTGGCTCTCACTCCACACATTCTTGAATACCAGGCAAAGGCGCCTGGAGCTGCCCACCAGCTCCAGGCGCTTTTTTTGTGCTTTTTAAACCGCGTTGCCCCGGCAGCGGCTTCCACCGAGGACAGGCTATGAACTCCATCGTCACTCCGATCAAAAGCGAAACACTGATCGTCATCGGCAACGGGATGGTCGGCCACCACTGTGTCGAGCAACTGATCGAGCGCGGCGCGCTGGCGCAGTACCAGATCCATGTGTATGGCGAAGAACGCCAACGTGCCTACGACCGCGTGCACCTCTCCGAATACTTCGGCGGCAAGGATGCCGAAGCCCTGGCCCTTGGCGACGCCGACCTGTATGCCCGCAACGGCGTGCACCTGCACCTTGGCGAGCAGGTGCTGGAGATCGACCGCGAGCGCAAGGAAGTGGTTACCCATCACGGCCGCCGCGCCTACGACCGCCTGGTGCTGGCCACCGGCTCCTACCCGTTCGTGCCGCCGATTCCGGGCGCCGAGGGCAATTCGCGCCTGGTCTACCGCACCCTCGACGACCTCGACGGCATCCGCACGGCCGCCAGCAGCGCGCGCCGTGGCGTGGTGGTCGGCGGCGGTCTGCTCGGCCTGGAAGCGGCCAACGCGCTGAAATCCCTCGGCCTCGAAGCCCACGTGGTCGAGTTCGCCCCACGGCTGATGCCAGTGCAGCTGGATGTCGACGGCGGCGCCGCACTGCGTGCACGCATCGAAGCCCTGGGCGTGGGTGTGCACCTGTCGCGCGCCACCCAGGACATCGTCATCGGTGAGGAATACGCCTACCGGATGAACTTCAACGACGGCGAATACCTGGAAACCGACCTGATCGTGTTCTCCGCCGGCATCCGCCCGCAGGACGCCCTGGGCCGCAGCTCGGGCCTGGAAGTCGCCCCGCGCGGCGGCGTGGTGATCGACAACGACTGCCGCACCAGCGACCCGGCGATCTTCGCCATCGGCGAGTGCGCTTCCTGGAACGGCAGCGTGTTCGGCCTGGTCGCCCCCGGCTACACCATGGCGCGCAACCTCGCCGCGCAACTGGTCGGCCAGGCCCACGAGCCGTTCACCGGCGCCGACATGTCGACCAAGCTCAAGCTGCTCGGCGTGGATGTAGGCTCCATCGGTGACGCTCACGCCGCCACCCCTGGTGCGAAGAGCTACCGCTTCATCGACGAGGCCAGCGCCAGCTACCGCCGCCTGGTCGTTTCCGGCGACGGCCAGCATGTGATCGGCGCCGTACTGGTCGGCGACAACAGCTACTACGACACCCTGCTGCAGTACGCGCAAAACGGCATCAAGCTGCCGCAGGAGCCGTCCAGCCTGATCCTGCCGCTGTCCGATGGCGCGCCGACCCTGGGCGCCGACGCCCTGCCGGACACCGCGACCATCTGCTCCTGCCACAACGTCAGCAAGGGCGCGGTGTGCTGCCAGGTCGACGCCGGCATCACCGACCTCGGCGACCTCAAGGCCGTGACCAAGGCCGGCACCGGCTGCGGCGGCTGCAGTGCACTGCTCAAGCAGGTCTTCGAGCACGAGCTGAGCGCCCGCGGCGTGGCCGTCGACAAGAGCCTGTGCGAGCACTTCGCCTACACCCGCCAGGAGCTGTACGGCATCGTGCGAGTGGAAGGCATCATCAGTTTCGAAGAGCTGCTGACCCATCACGGCCGTGGCCACACCGGTTGCGACATCTGCAAACCGGCGGTGGGCTCGATCCTCGCGTCCTGCTGGAACCAGTCGATCACCGACCCCACGCTGGTGCCGCTGCAGGACACCAACGACACCTTCATGGCCAACATGCAGAAGAACGGCACCTACTCCGTGGTGCCGCGCATTCCCGGCGGCGAGGTCACCCCGGACGGGCTGATCGCCATCGGCGCGGTGGCGAAGAAATACGACCTCTACACCAAGATCACCGGCGGCCAGCGCATCGACCTGTTCGGCGCGCAACTGCACGAACTGCCGGACATCTGGGCCGAGCTGATCGCCGCCGGCTTTGAAACCGGCCACGCCTACGGCAAGTCACTGCGCACGGTGAAATCCTGCGTCGGCAGCACCTGGTGCCGCTATGGCGTGCAGGACAGCGTCGGCATGGCGCTGCGCCTGGAGGACCGCTACAAGGGTCTGCGCTCGCCGCACAAGATCAAGTTCGCGGTCAGCGGTTGCACCCGCGAATGCGCCGAGGCGCAGAGCAAGGACATCGGCGTGATCGCCACCGACAAGGGCTGGAACCTCTATGTATGCGGCAACGGCGGCATGCGTCCGCGCCACGCCGAGCTGTTCGCCACCGACCTGGATGACGAAACGCTGGTCCGCCTGATCGACCGCGTGCTGATGTTCTACGTGCGCACCGCCGACAAGCTGCAGCGCACCTCGGTCTGGCGCGAGTCGCTGGAAGGCGGCCTGGACTACCTCAAGGCAGTGATCCTCGACGACAGCCTGGGCCTGGCCGGCGAACTGGAAGCGCAGATGCAACTGGTGGTCGACCGCTACGAATGCGAGTGGGCCAACGCGCTCAAGGACCCGGAAAAACTCAAACGCTTCCGCACCTTCGTCAACGACAAACGCGCCGATCCGGACATTCACTTCGTCAAGGAACGCGGCCAACGCCGTCCCATTTCTGCCAGCGAACTCCACCTGATTCCCGTCTTCGAGGAGGTGCTCTGATGAGCCAGCCCAACGCCGTACGCGCTCAATCCCTGCCGGCTACTGCCTGGCAACCGCTGTGCAGCACGCAAGACCTGGTCGCCAACTCGGGCGTGGTCGCCTGGCTCGATGGCGAGCAGATCGCCCTCTTCCACCTGCCGCAGACGCTCGAGGGCGAGAAACTCTTCGCCATCGAGAACCGCGACCCGAAATCCGGCGCCAACGTCATCGGCCGCGGCATCGTCGGCCAGCTCAAGGGGGATCTGGTGATCGCCTCGCCGTTGTACAAGCAGCACTTCCGCCTGGCCGACGGCACTTGCCTGGAATACCCCGAGCAGCGCCTGCGTGTGTGGCCGGTGCGCCTCAACGGCGATGCCGTGGAAATCGGCGTCACCGCATAGAACTGCACCCTCCTGGCCGCTCGCCCGCGAGCGGCCACCCCGAACGACACAGCGAGTACCCCCGATGTCCTACCTGATCCCTGCCGAATTCGTCACCAAGATGGTCGACGCCGGCGAGTCGAAGATTTTCATGTCGACCCGCGACACCCTGATCCGCGCCTTCATGGCCGGTGCGATCCTGGCCCTGGCAGCCGTATTCGCCATCTCCATCAGCGTGCAGACCGGCTCGCCGCTGGTGGGTGCCATGCTGTTCCCGGTCGGCTTCGTGATGCTCTACCTGATGGGTTTCGACCTGCTCACCGGGGTGTTCGTGCTGACGCCGCTGGCCCTGATCGACAAGCGTCCGGGCGTCACCGTGGGCGGCGTACTGCGCAACTGGGGCCTGGTGTTCACCGGCAACTTCGCCGGCGCACTGACCGTGGCCCTGATGATGGCCTTCGTCTTCACCTACGGTTTCTCCACCGGCCCCGGCGCCATCGGCGAGAAGATCTCGCACATCGGTGAAGCCCGTACCCTGGGCTACGCCGAGTACGGCACCGCCGGCTGGCTGACCATCTTCCTGCGCGGCATGCTGTGCAACTGGATGGTCTCCCTGGGCGTGGTCGGCGCGATGATCTCCACCACCGTCAGCGGCAAGACCATCGCCATGTGGATGCCGATCATGCTGTTCTTCTACATGGGCTTCGAGCATTCGGTGGTGAACATGTTCCTGTTCCCCTTCGGCATGATCATGGGCGGCGATTTCTCGGTGATGGACTACATGATCTGGAACGAGATCCCCACCGCCCTCGGCAACCTGGTCGGCGGTATTGCCTTCACCGGCCTGACCCTCTACACCACCCACGTGAAGACCGCTGCCAAGCGCGCCTATAACTAACCCCCTGTAGGAGCGAGCTCTGCTCGCGATCTTCTGCCGCGACTGGCTTCGCGAGCAGAGCGCGCTCCTACACCACCCGCGCCCGAGCGAAACCATGCCCAGCCAACTGCGCGTTTCTACCGGGCAGCACTCCGACAAGGGCCGCAAGCCCAGCAACCAGGACTTCCACGGCCTGCACATCCCGCCCGAGCTACAGCTCGGCGCCAAGGGCATCGCCATCGCCCTGGCGGACGGCATCAGCAGCAGCGAAGTCAGCCACATCGCTAGTGAAACCGCGGTGAGCAGTTTTCTTGCCGATTACTTCTGCACCTCAGACGCCTGGTCGGTGAAGCAGTCCGCCGAGCGCGTGCTGAGCGCCACCAACTCCTGGCTGCACGCGCAGACGCGCCAGGGCCAGTACCGCTACGAGCAGGATCGCGGCTACGTGTGCACCTTCAGCGCACTGGTGCTGAAATCCACCACCGCGCACCTGTTCCACTGCGGCGACGCGCGCATCTATCGCCTGCACGGCGGCGCGCTGGAGCAGCTGACCAACGACCATCGCCTGTGGGTCGGCCAGGACGTCAGCTACCTGAGCCGGGCGCTGGGCATCAACCCGCAACTGGAGCTCGACTACCACGCCGTGCCAGTGGAGGTCGGCGACCTGTTCCTGCTCGCCACCGATGGCGTGCACGAGCACCTCGACCCACGGCAAATGGTCGAGTTGATCAACAGTCACGCCGACCTCGACGCCGCCGCGCGCGCTATCGTCGCCCTGGCCTACGCCCGAGGCAGCACGGACAACCTCACGGCGCAGCTGGTGCGCATCGACGAGCTGCCGGTGCAGGATGCCGGCGAGCTGTACCAGACCCTCAGCGAATTGCCCTGCCCGCCGTTGCTGGATGCGCGAATGGAGTTCGACGGTTTCACCATCGTCCGCGAGCTGCATGCCAGCAGCCGCAGCCACGTGTACCTGGCGCGCGATGGCGACACGCCGGTGGTGCTGAAAACCCCATCCATCGACATGCAGCACGACGCGGCATACCTGGAGCGCTTCCTCACCGAGGAGTGGATTGCCCGACGCATCGACAGCGCCCACGTGCTCAAGCCCTGCACGCAGACGCGCAAGCGCCACTACCTGTACAGCGTCAGTGAATTCGTCGAAGGCCAGACCCTGCGCCAGTGGATGATCGACCACCCGAGACCCGACCTGGAAACCGTGCGCGGCATCGTCGAACAGATCGCCAAGGGCCTGCGCGCCTTCCATCGCCTGGAAATGCTGCACCAGGACCTGCGCCCAGACAATGTGATGATCGACAGCAGCGGCACGGTGAAGATCATCGACTTCGGCTCCACCCGCGTCGCCGGGCTGATGGAAATCACCACGCCACTGGCCCGCGACCACCTGCTCGGCACCGCGCAGTACACCGCGCCGGAATACTTCCTCGGTGAAAGCGGCACGCCACGTTCGGACCAGTTTTCCCTGGCAGTGATCACTTATCAGATGCTCACCGGTGAGCTGCCGTATGGCGCACAGGTGGCGAAATCACGCAGCCAGGCGGCGCAGAATCGACTGGTCTACCACAGCGCCCGGCACACCGAGCGCGAAGTCCCGGCGTGGATCGACGACGTGCTGCGCAAGGCCACCCACCCCAACCCCTACAAGCGCTACGAAGACATTTCCGAATTCGTCCACGAGCTGCGCCACCCCAGCGCAGCCTTCCTCAACAAGACCCGCGCGCCACTGCTGGAACGCAACCCGTTGCTTTTCTGGAAGAGCGTATCGCTGCTATTGGCCGTGGCGGTGGTGGTGCTGCTCTGCCGCTAGCGACTGGAGACTCCCTCTCCCCTCTGGGGAGAGGGTTGGGGTGAGGGGAGGACGTCCCGTGGCCACGCAGCTTCTTCGCCTGAACTGACTGTTGTGGTCAACGAGAACTGGACACTGGTTTAGGTTTATCCGGCCAGTGATTCGGTTTCCGCTGGCGTTCTGTATCCGTTGTAGCTGTGTGGTCGTTGATGGTTGTAGTAATCCGTCAGGTA
>NZ_JACJUD010000001.1 GCF_014174475.1 Aquipseudomonas ullengensis | reverse complement strand
CCAGGCCGGCTGCTTCGAGTTTGAAATCTGTACTGAATGATCTTCTGGTCACGCAAACACCTCATGGCTGGGCGAAGCTTAACGCCCTATCGGGGTGTCCAGAATCATTGAGCCACAACACCCTCTCCCAAAAGGGAGAGGGGATGGCCGTGCCCGCTCCTGGCTATGTGCAGCCTTCGCCACCTGCAACCCCGCCACTCCCACAAGTCCCGCAAGACAGCTCCCTCGCCCCTCCGGGGAGAGGGTTGGGGTGAGGGGACGGCCTCATCACCCCGCACAGACCGGAATCACAGCCATAGGGCGGATGAAATCCGCGCATGACCTACGCGGGTTGCACCCGCACTGCATTCTTCTTCGTCATTCCCGCGCAGGCGGGAATCCAGTGCTCTTGCCTTTGGCTTTATCGGGGCTCAAGGCTTTCTGGATTCCCGCCTGCGCGGGAATAACGGGGTGGTGGTCAGCCCAGCACAATGCAGTTCTTGCCGTTGTGCTTGGCCCGGTACATGGCTTCGTCGGCACGGATATACAGGTCGTCGAGGTCATCGCCCGGCGCCAGACTGGTCAGGCCCTGGCTGATGGTCACGCCGAAGGTCTGCTCATCGACGGTGAACTGCAGGCGCTGCACCTCGCGCTGCAACCGCTCGGCCACCTGCAAGGCCTGCTGTGCATCGCAACCGGGGAAGATGGCGGCGAATTCCTCGCCGCCGATACGCCCGAACAGATCGTCACGCCGCAACACATACGCGCCGCAATGGGCCACGCGCTGCAGCACGCGGTCGCCGATTTGGTGGCCGTAGCTGTCGTTGATCTTCTTGAAGTCGTCGATGTCCAGGAGCATGAAGGTCAGCGGCCGAGCGCTGCTGCGCGCCTCATCGAACAACGTCGCAGCCTGGTCGAAGAAGTGCCGGCGATTGTTCACCCCGGTCAGCACATCGATGGTGGCCAGGCGGTGCAGCTCGCTCTGCAGCGCTTTCTTCTCGGTGATGTCCTCGGCGATACCGACCACCAGCGGCGTGCCGTCGGCGCCACCGCGTGGGCTGACGAAGCACTTGTCGCTGAGCCAGCGGATCTCGCCATCGGCGCGAATGATGCGGTACTCGCGCTGCTCCACCGCACCCAGCTCGATGACCGAGGTCAGGCTCTGCGCGGCGAACTCCATGTCATCCGGGTAGATGCTGTTGCGCCACTCATCAAAACTGGCCATCAGCAGCGCCGGCGAGCGGCCGAACACCGTCTCGTACGCCGGGCTGACGTAGACCACTTTCTGCTGTTCCCAGTCCATCGCCCAGAACACCACGTTGATGCTGCCGAGCAAATTGCTGACCAGTTGCTCACGCTCGCGCAGGCGCTCCACCTCGCCACGGCTGTGCAACAGAGCCAGGGTCAGCTGTTCGATTTCACTGGGCTGGCTGCTGTTATCTTCCATGACCTCGACCTCGCACCTGAATCTCTCAGCCCCGAGCTTAAGCGGCTGGCCGCCGGCTGACGATGGCTGGCAGCGGTCGATGTGACGGATGGCGGAAATTTGCATACCCGACCACGCGGTCAGGAACCCTGGCGCCAATCTGCGGTATCGCCTCGATCCACTACAGGTCTAGTGTCTTTTCAGTGGACTGCGGATAATCTGCGGCCCTATACGCAGCAGTCGCAGAGCCTGTGCAAAGGCTCTTACTTGAGAGGCAACAATGGACACCCTGCACAGCATGCGCGTGTTCGTCCGGGTCATCGACACAGGCAGCTTTACCGCCGCTGCCCAGGCCTTGGACTTGTCCACCGCCCAGGTTTCGCGCCTGGTTTCCGAGCTGGAGCAACAGCTCGAAGCGCGCCTGCTGCATCGCACCACTCGCCGCCTGGCGCTGACCGAAGTGGGCGAGCACTACCTGCAGCGCTGCCGGGAGATTCTCGATCAGGTCGACGAAGCCGCTGCCCAGGCCCGCGGTGCGCACCTCAAGCCCAGCGGCCGCCTGCGCGTGCACTGCATGATCGGCCTCGGCCTGCAGCACCTGACGCCCTTGATCGCCCGCTTCCACGAGCGCTATCCCGAGGTGGTGGTCGACCTGACCCTGTCGCAGCGCGACCCCGACCTGATCGAAGACGGCTACGACGTGGTGATCGCCTTCGCCCGCGAGCTGCCCGATTCGCAGATGGTCGCGCAATTGCTCGGCCCCATGTACAGCGTGGTCTGCGCCGCCCCCGACTACCTGCGCCAGTTCGGCGTGCCGCAGACCCCCGCGGACCTGCAGCAGCACCGTTACCTGCGCCTGGTCGACCTGCTGTACCCGGACAGCTGGCTGGTCAGCGACGAGCACGGCGACTACGACGCACTGCCGCAGGAGTGTTTCCAGGTCAATATCGCCGAGTCGCTGATCCGCGTGGCCCAGGCGGGCATGGGCTTCTGCCTGTTGCCGTCGTTTGTCGCGGCGCCGCCCCTGCGTGATGGCAGCCTGCTGCGCGTGCTGCCGGAGTACCGTCTCCGTGAGCGCAATATCTATGCGGTGTACCCGTCGCGGCGCTTCCTCGATGCCAAGATCAAGTCCTGGGTGGATTTCCTCAAGGCCGAGCTGCCGCCACTGTTCACCGAGGACGAGCGGGCCACCGAAGACGCCCGGCACTGGGCTGACGCCAAAGCATTGTTACGAATCAAGCAAAGGTAATTCGCCAGATCGGCGATTTTTCCTGTCCGTTTGCCCACCTATCATGGCCTCCAGTTCGAGATCGCCAGGGCGGGACCGGATACTCCTGAAATGCCCGCCCTCACGTCGCTCTTGTCGGTTATCGCCGATCCGCCTGCCGCATCAGCCGGAATTGTGGATCGCGGCGCCGCCATACCTCCTGACGTTGATTTGTGCTCCTTATTGACGTCTTACCTTCGCCGCTCTCCCCCGAGCGGCTTTTTTTTGCCTGCCCGCAAGCCTGCCAAGAGAACCCGGGCACGCCAGCACGTGGCGGCCACTCGATCCGCACAGCACGAATCGCCCATAAATAATTAAATGGCATATCAAAATTCTTAAATAGTCTTTTTAAGAATAAAAACTCCTCCTTACTATCCGCTCCACGCCCCGTCACCCAACCGCCAGGGGCCCCTTCAAGGAGCAGAGTCATGAGCGCAACCCTCAGAAGCGTCGAAGGCCAGGACGAAGCCGGCATCCTGCGCGAAATCCAGGCAGCCCTACAGAACCTGCGTTTCGGTTCGGTGGAAATCACCGTGCACAACGCGCAGATCGTGCAGATCGAGCGCAAGGAAAAATTCCGCCTGCAAGCGCAGAGCAGCAAGCACGCCTGATCGGCGCTGCCTGCGAAACCCGACTGGACAACCGGAGGGTGTGCCCCATGAACCCGAGCATTAAGAAGGCCACGAGCATGCACACACACCGCCCCCCACGACGAATGTGTAGCTGATCGGAACGCCCAGACAGCCAACGCCATTCCCGAACAAGACCCAATACCAGGAGCTTCACCATGTCCATTCGCCGTTTCGCTCTGTCCGTACTGGCCAGCGCCCTGATCGCCAGCCCGGCCTTTGCTGCCACCGAACTGCTCAACGTGTCCTACGACCCGACTCGCGAGCTGTATCAGGAATACAACGCTGCCTTTAACAAGCACTGGCAGGCCGAAGGCCACGAAGCCATCACCATCCAGCAATCCCACGGTGGCTCGGGCAAACAGGCTCGCGCCGTGATCGACGGCCTCAAGGCCGACGTGGTGACCCTGGCCCTGGCCGGTGACATCGACGAACTGCAGAAGCTCGGCAAGCTGATCCCCGAGGACTGGCAGACCCGTCTGCCGCAGTCCAGCACTCCGTACACCTCGACCATCGTGTTCCTGGTACGCAAGGGCAACCCGAAAGGCATCAAGGACTGGGGTGACCTGACCAAGAAGGGCGTGGAAGTCATCACCCCGAACCCGAAAACCTCCGGCGGCGCACGCTGGAACTTCCTCGCCGCCTGGGCCTGGGCCAAGCAAACCTACGGCAGCGATGCCAAGGCACAGGAATACGTGAAGGAGCTGTACCACCACGTGCCGGTACTGGACACCGGCGCCCGTGGCTCGACCATCACCTTCGTCAACAACCAGATCGGCGACGTGCTGCTGGCCTGGGAAAACGAAGCCTTCCTGGCCCTGAAAGAACAAGGCGGCGACCAGTTCGAAATCATCGCACCCTCGCTGTCGATCCTGGCCGAGCCACCGGTTGCCGTGGTCGACAAGAACGTCGACAAGAAAGGCACCCGTGAAGTGGCTACCGCCTACCTCAACTACCTGTACAGCGAAGAAGGCCAGCGCATCGCCGCGAAGAACTTCTACCGCCCGCGTGATAGCAAGGTGGCTGCCGAGTTCGCCAAGCAGTTCCCCGACCTGAAACTGGTGACCATCGACAAGGATTTCGGTGGCTGGAAAACTGCTCAACCGAAGTTCTTCAACGACGGTGGCATTTTCGACCAGATCTACCAGGCGCAGTGACGCTACTGCGCTCGGTCATACTGCGTTGAAAGCCGGCTCGGGCATGCTCATTTACCGCCCGTAAACTCCGCTGCCCTCGCCGGCTTTCGCCTTGTCTGACCTTCGCTCGCAACGCGTCATTCCTTCGTCGCAAAACTAGCCAAGGCCAAAATCATGTCACGCCGCATTTCCCCCGTCATACCCGGCTTCGGGCTGACGCTGGGTTACACCCTGGTGTACCTCAGCTTGTTGGTGCTGATTCCCCTGGGTGCCATGTTCGTCCACGCCGCCCAGCTCAGCTGGGAGCAGATCTGGACCATCATCACCGCGCCGCGCGTACTCGCTGCGCTCAAACTGAGCTTCTCCACCGCCCTCGCCGCTGCCGTCCTCAACGGGATCATCGGCACGCTGCTGGCCTGGGTCCTGGTGCGCTACAACTTCCCCGGACGCAAGCTGATCGACGCCATGATCGATCTGCCTTTCGCCCTGCCCACCGCGGTCGCCGGTATCGCCCTGACTGCGCTGTATGCCCCCGCCGGGCTGGTCGGCCAGTTCGCCACCGCACTCGGCTTCAAGATCGCCTACACGCCGATCGGTATCACCCTGGCGCTGACCTTCGTCACCCTGCCCTTCGTGGTGCGCACCATCCAGCCAGTACTGGCAGATATCCCGCGTGAGGTCGAAGAGGCCGCTGCCTGCCTCGGCGCCAAGCCGCTGCAGGTGTTCCGCCATATCCTCGTGCCGGCCCTGCTGCCTGCCTGGCTGACTGGTTTCGCCCTGGCCTTTGCCCGCGGCGTCGGCGAGTACGGCTCGGTGATCTTCATCGCCGGCAACATGCCGATGAAGACCGAGATCCTGCCGCTGCTGATCATGGTCAAGCTCGACCAGTACGACTACCACGGCGCTACCACCATTGGCGTGCTGATGCTGGTGGTGTCCTTCATCCTGCTGCTGCTGATCAACCTGCTGCAGCGCCGCATCGAACGCCCGTAAGGAGGCCGCCATGTCGAGTACAACCCTGTCGGCCGCCGCTGCGGCCAACGCCGCCCGCCGCGGCAACGCCATCGGCCGCTTCGCCCTGATCGCGGGTGCCTGGCTGGCTTTCGCGATCTTCCTGCTGCTGCCGCTGCTGGTGGTGCTGCACGAAGCGCTGAAGCTCGGCCTGGGCACCTTCTTCACGGCCCTGATCGAGCCGGACGCAATCTCCGCGCTGCAACTCACGCTGTTCGCCGTGGGCATCTCGGTGCCGCTCAACCTGGTGTTCGGCGTGGCCGCCGCCTGGTGCGTGAGCAAGTACGAGTTCACCGGCAAGAGCATCCTGGTCACCCTGATCGACCTGCCGTTCTCGGTCTCGCCGGTGATCGCCGGCCTGATCTACGTGCTGCTGTTCGGCGCCCAGGGCTTCTTCGGTGAGTGGCTGTCGGATCGTGATATCCAGATCATCTTCGCCCTGCCGGGCATCGTCCTGGCCACGGTGTTCGTCACCGTGCCCTTCGTCGCCCGCGAACTGATCCCGCTGATGCAGGAACAGGGCACTCAGGAAGAGGAAGCCGCGCGCCTGCTCGGCGCCAACGGCTGGCAGATGTTCTGGCACGTGACCCTGCCCAATATCAAATGGGGCCTGATCTACGGCGTGGTGCTGTGCGCCGCGCGGGCCATGGGCGAGTTCGGCGCGGTATCGGTGGTGTCCGGGCATATCCGCGGCTACACCAACACCCTGCCGCTGCACGTCGAGATTCTCTACAACGAATACAACCACGTCGCCGCATTCAGCGTGGCCAGCATGTTGCTGGCCCTGGCCCTGATCATCCTGCTGCTCAAGCAGTGGAGCGAAGCGCGTCTGTCCCGTCTGAAATCCGCAGACGACGAGGAATAAGTCATGAGTATCGAAATTCGTAACGTCACCAAGAACTTCGGCGCCTTCCGCGCGCTCAACGACATCAACCTGGATATCAACAGCGGCGAGCTGGTGGCCCTGCTCGGCCCGTCCGGCTGCGGCAAGACCAGCCTGCTGCGTATCATCGCCGGCCTGGAAACCCCGGACACCGGCAATATCGTGTTCCACGGCGAAGACGTGTCGCAGCACGACGTGCGTGATCGCAACGTCGGCTTCGTGTTTCAGCATTACGCGCTGTTCCGCCACATGACCGTGTTCGACAACGTCGCCTTCGGCCTGCGCATGAAGGCCAAGCACGAACGCCCGAGCGAAGCGGAAATCGCCAAGCAGGTACACGAGTTGCTCAACATGGTTCAACTCGACTGGCTGGCTGATCGCTACCCGGAGCAGCTGTCCGGCGGCCAGCGCCAGCGCATCGCCCTGGCCCGCGCCCTGGCGGTCAAACCCAAGGTGCTGCTGCTCGACGAACCCTTCGGCGCCCTCGACGCCAAGGTGCGCAAGGAGCTGCGCCGCTGGCTCGCGCGCCTGCACGAGGAAGTGCATCTGACCTCGGTGTTCGTTACCCACGACCAGGAAGAAGCCATGGAAGTGGCCGACCGCATCGTGGTGATGAATAAAGGTGTGATCGAGCAGATCGGCGCACCGGGCGAGGTGTACGAGAACCCGGCCAGCGACTTCGTCTACCACTTCCTCGGCGACTCCAACCGCCTGCATATCGGCGAGGACCAGCACCTGCTGTTCCGCCCCCATGAAGTGTCGCTGTCGCGCCTGGCCGTGGCCGAGCACCGCAGCGCGGAAGTGCGCGACATCCGCCCCCTCGGCGCGATCACCCGGGTGACCCTCAAGGTCGACGGCCAGGACGAGCTGATCGAGGCCGAAGTGGTCAAGGATCACGACAGCCTGAGCGGCCTGGCCCGCGGCGAAACCTTGTACTTCAAGCCCAAGGTCTGGCAGGCGCACTCCTCGCTGTAAGCGCTGACGCAGAGCCTTCTCCTGGACAGGGAGAAGGCTCTTTTGGCATTCCCCTCGCGAACACTCATCCCTGCATAGGCAAAGCCCTTAGCACAGCCGAAAGAGTGACGAGTCTGAATCGCCAAATTTGCGGCACAAATCACTCTTTTGGCGCATCCTTTGCTATGACAAGCGCAGTAGGCTGTTGCTACTGCACTGCACGCTGTCCAGTGCCAGCAACACCGCGGCTCACAAGAATAATAAGGAGCACCACGGCATGAACCGTAACCCTTTGTTTCGTCTGTTTTTTTTGTTTATGACGGGGCTTCTCGCCAGCCTCTCGGTGCAGACATTCGCCGCACCGATGACCGCGGCCGAGCAAGTCCAGGTGTATGCCTGCCGCGCCACCAGCAGTCTGCTGCTGCTACGCGGTGAAGGCTTCCAGGAAGCCCATCTGGCGCGCCTGGAGAAGGATATTGCGAACCTGGAAACCGCTTCGCAGAGCGCCATGAGCAGCAGTTCCGAAATTCCCGGCCTGGCCACCAAACTTGTTACCCAGTTACGCCTCGGTGTTTCCTTTGGCCCCAAAGAAGACAACATGCCGTGGCGCTACCCACAAGAGCTGGCCGACTCCCTGCGCGCGCTGCTCACCGTGACCCGCGCCGTACCGGGTGCCACGCCGGAAGGCGAACTGCCCGCCAAGGTCGAATACCTCGCCGTGCAGTACCTCAGCCGCTCCTATGTCGGCAGCTTCGAAATCGCCCGCGAGCAGCAGGACAACTACCTCGGCCAGGACGAACGCATCCTGGTGCCAGCCATCGACCAGGAACTGGCCACCCTCGACGAGAAGGACAACCAGGGCGTTGCCAAGCTGAAAACCCGCTGGAACTTCCTGCGCGCCGCACTGATGGACATGAACAGCCAGAGCAACGCCCTGGCCAGCGCCTCGGGCCGCGCTTTCGCGCCGACCACGGTGGATCGCCATGCCCGTTCGCTGTCGGAACAGTGGATGTCGCTTAACCAGTTCGCTGCCGCCCCGTAAATTTGCGGGGCGGCACCCAAAGCCGGGCCATGAGCCCGGCTTTTTCATGCCCGCGATTTACTCACCGCGATACTGGCGCGCCGCCTGCAGCAGCCAATCGCGAAAGGCCCGCAGGGCTGCCGACTCGGCCTTGCGCTCGGGGATCATCAGGTAATAGGCCTTGTCGCTGCTGGCGAAGACCCGGGGGTGCGCCGGCACCAGACTGCCTTCGGCCAGTTCGCGCTGGATCAGGAAGGGCGGGATCAGCGCCACGCCCATGCCATGCGCTGCGGCCTGGGCCAGCATGGAGAACAGTTCGTAGCGCGGTCCGGTCATGTCACGCGGCACGTTCAGGCCCTGGGCGTTGAACCATTGGCGCCAGGCGTAGGGCCGAGTGGTCTGCTGCAACAGCGGCAACGTGGCCAGCTCTTCGGCACTCAGCGCGTCACTCGCGCCAAGCAGGCTCGGGCTGCACACCGGCTGCAGGCTTTCCGGCATGAGGACATGTGCCTCGGTGCCGGACCATTCGGCGTCACCGTAATAGATCGCCGCATCGAAGCCGGTGTCGGCGAACAGGAACGGCCGGGTGCGGTTGGTCAGGTGCACGGTGACTTCCGGGTGCAGCTGCTGGAATTCGCGCAGGCGCGGTAGCAACCACTGGGTACCGAAGGTCGGCACCACCGCCAGCTCGATACTCATCGCCCCCTGCTGGCCCATCAGCGCCAGGGTGTCGCGCTCCACCGCATCGAGCTGCGCCGCCACCTTGCGGCTGTAGGCCAGACCCGCGTCGGTCAGCTTGACCCCGCGCCGCGAACGGCGGAACAGCTCCAGGCCGAGGAACTCCTCGAGGCTGGCGATCTGCCGACAGATGGCACTCTGGGTCAGCACCAGCTCCTCGGCGGCGCGGGTGAAGCTCTGGTGACGGGCCGCCGACTCGAAGGCCACCAGGGCGGCGGTGCTGGGGATCTTTCGGCGCATCTATGCCATAGCCTCACTTGCAAAGGGCGAAATCGCCCAGCAAGGCTATCTCGGAGTGAGTTATCCGCACAACAGCGTGCAAAATCCTCGTTTGCCCCGTGCGCGCCACGGGCCTAGTCTCTCTCCATCGCCCGGCCATGCGCCGGCCTACAGCCACCGTTTCGAGGATTCCGTCATGGCCGCCAAGGCAAGCTTCAACTGGATCGACCCGCTCCTGCTGGACCAGCAACTGACCGAAGAAGAACGCATGGTGCGCGACAGCGCCCAGCAGTTCGCCGCCGACAAGCTGGCCCCGCGCGTGCTGGAAGCCTTCCGCCATGAGCAGACCGACCCGGCGATCTTCCGCGAGATGGGCGAAACCGGCCTGCTCGGCGCAACCATCCCCGAAGCCTACGGCGGCAGCGGCCTGAACTATGTGTGCTACGGCCTGATCGCCCGCGAAGTGGAACGCATCGACTCCGGCTACCGCTCGATGATGAGCGTGCAGTCGTCCCTGGTGATGGTGCCGATCAACGAATTCGGCAACGAAGCGACCAAGCAGAAATACCTGCCGAAACTGGCCAGCGGCGAATTCATCGGCTGTTTCGGCCTGACCGAGCCGAACCACGGCTCCGACCCGGGCTCGATGATCACCCGCGCCAAGAAGGTCGACGGCGGCTACCGCCTGACCGGCGCCAAGATGTGGATCACCAACAGCCCGATCGCCGACGTGTTCGTGGTCTGGGCCAAGGACGATGCCGGCGAGATTCGTGGCTTCGTCCTGGAAAAAGGCTGGCAGGGCCTGAGTACCCCAACCATCCACGGCAAGGTCGGCCTGCGCGCCTCGATCACCGGCGAGATCGTCATGGACAACGTGTTCTGCCCGGAAGAGAACGCCTTCCCCGACGTGCGCGGCCTGAAGGGCCCGTTCACCTGCCTCAACTCGGCCCGCTACGGCATCAGCTGGGGCGCGCTGGGCGCCGCCGAGTTCTGCTGGCACGCCGCACGCCAGTACACCCTGGACCGTCAGCAGTTCGGCCGCCCGCTGGCCGCCAACCAGTTGATCCAGAAGAAGCTGGCCGACATGCAGACCGAGATCACCCTGGCCCTGCAAGGCTGCCTGCGCCTGGGCCGGATGAAGGATGAAGGCACCGCCGCGGTGGAAATCACCTCGATCATGAAGCGCAACAGCTGCGGCAAGTCCCTGGACATCGCCCGCATGGCCCGCGACATGCTCGGCGGCAACGGCATCAGCGACGAGTTCGGCGTGGCTCGCCACCTGGTCAACCTTGAGGTGGTCAACACCTACGAAGGCACCCATGACGTGCACGCGCTGATTCTTGGCCGTGCGCAGACCGGCATCCAGGCGTTCTTCTGACGGCCTCCCCTCTCCCTCCGGGAGAGGGCCCGGGGGAGAGGGATTCCCAAGGCACTCCGAGCTGCCCGCGACACCCTCACCCCAACCCTCTAGCCACCCACACCCTACCTCCGAGGTTCCCATGTCCGGCGCCCTGTCCCACCTTCGCGTACTCGATCTGTCCCGCGTGCTCGCCGGGCCGTGGTGCGGGCAGAACCTGGCCGACCTCGGCGCCGAAGTGATCAAGGTCGAGCGCCCCGGCGCCGGTGATGACACCCGCCACTGGGGTCCGCCCTACCTGCGCGATGGCGAGGGTCGCGACACCTCGGAGGCGGCCTATTTCCTCTCCGCCAACCGCAACAAGCAATCGCTGACCCTCGACTTCACCCAGGCCGAAGGCCAGCGCATCGCCCGCGAACTGGCAAGCAAGTCCGACATCCTCATCGAGAACTTCAAGGTCGGCGGACTGGCGGCTTATGGCCTCGACTACGCGAGCCTGAAGGCACTCAACCCGCGCCTGATCTATTGCTCGATCACCGGCTTCGGCCAGGACGGCCCTTACGCCAAACGCGCCGGTTACGACTTCATGATCCAGGGCCTCGGCGGCCTGATGAGCCTGACCGGCAAGCCGGATGGCGAGGACGGCGCGGGGCCGGTGAAGGTCGGCGTGGCGCTCACCGACATCCTCACCGGGTTGTATGCCACGGTGGCGGTGCTCGGCGCCCTGGCTCACCGCGAGAAGACCGGCGAAGGCCAGCACATCGACATGGCTCTGCTCGACGTGCAGGTGGCCTGCCTGGCCAACCAGGCGATGAACTACCTGACCACCGGCACCTCGCCCAGGCGCCTGGGCAACGCCCACCCGAACATCGTGCCCTACCAGGACTTTCCCACCGCCGACGGCGACCTGATCCTCACCGTGGGCAACGACAACCAGTTCCGCAAGTTTTGCGAAGTCGCCGGCCATCGGGAGTGGGCGGACGACTCGCGCTTTTCTAGCAACAGCCAGCGCGTGGCCCATCGCGCCGAGCTGATTCCGCTGATCCGCCAGGTCACGGTGTTCAAGACCACCGCCGAGTGGGTGGCGCTGCTGGAGCAGGCCAGCGTGCCCTGCGGTCCGGTCAACGACCTGGCCCAGGTGTTCGCCGATCCGCAAGTAATCGCCCGCGGCCTGCGCCTGGACCTGCCACACCCGCTGGCCGGCAGCACGCCACAGGTGGCCAGCCCGCTGCGCCTGTCCGCCAGCCCGGTGCAATACCGCAGCGCCCCGCCGCTGCTGGGCGAGCACAGTGAGCTCATCCTCAGCCAGATGCTGGGGCTGGATGCGGCGCAGATCGCGCTATTGCGCGCCAACGGCGTGGTCTGAGCGGCAAACCGGCAACATTCGGCAACCTTTTAGCGCCCAGCCAACAGCGCTTCGAATAGCTGCATGATCGATGCAATAAGCTTCACGTTAGCCGCTATTTCACCCAAATAACTGCAGCGTAACGCCTACCATCAGCGTCGGGGCATCATCCCGATTCAGTTCGCTGATAACACCTTGGGGCGATATTAACCGGCACGCCTATCAGCCTAAGCTGAATCCTCCTATCAGCCTGCGCCCTGTTCGTGGCGCCGCGGAGCCGCCAATGCCCAACAACAAGAATGGCTACCCCTCCAGCCTGTCCGCCTGGACCACTGTGGTGATCCTGATGGTGGCCTATGTGCTGTCCTTCATCGACCGGCAGATCCTCAACCTGCTGGTCGGCCCGATTCGCCGCGACCTGGACATCAGCGATACGCAGATGAGCCTGCTGATGGGCCTGTCCTTCGCCCTGTTCTACACCATCTGCGGCATTCCGCTCGGGCGCCTGGCCGACACCAAGAGCCGCCGCGGCCTGATCGCCATCGGCGTACTGTTTTGGAGCGCCGCCACCGCCGCGTGCGGCATGGCCAAGCTGTACTGGCAGTTCCTCCTGTGTCGGGTCGGCGTGGGTGTCGGTGAAGCCGCATTGTCCCCCGCCGCCTACTCGCTGATCGCCGACAGCTTCCCACCCGAGCGTCGCGCCACGGCCATCAGCGTCTACTCGATGGGCGTCTACCTGGGCTCGGGTATCGCCTTCCTGCTGGGCGGCCTGGTGATCAAGTTCGCTTCGGCGCAGGGCGACCTGCACCTGCCGGTGTTCGGCGAAGTGCGCCCATGGCAGCTGATCTTCCTGATCCTCGGCGCCGCCGGCGTGCTGTTTACTCTGCTCATGCTGGCCGTGCGCGAGCCGGCACGCCGCGGTGTCGGCGCCGGCGTCGCGGTACCGCTGGCCGAAGTCGGCCGCTATATCCGCAGCAACCGCCGCACCGTGCTGTGCCACAACTTCGGCTTCGCCGGCCTGGCCCTGGCCGGCTACGGCAGCGCCGCCTGGATTCCGAGCTTCTTCATCCGCACCTATGGCTGGGATGCCGGCCATGTCGGCGTCGTCTACGGCAGCCTGGTGGCGGTGTTCGGCTGCGTCGGCATCGTCTGTGGCGGGCGCCTGGCCGACTGGCTGTCCAAGCGCGGCCAAGTCGACGCCAACATGCGCGTCGGCCTGTACGCCGCACTCGGCGCCCTGCCGGTGGTCGCGCTGTTCCCGCTGATGGAAAGCGCCTTCTGGGCCAGCGTGCTGCTGGCGCCGGCGATCTTCTTCCTGAGCATGCCGTTCGGCGTGGCACCGGCGGCGATCCAGGAAATCATGCCCAACTCGATGCGCGGCCAGGCGTCGGCGATCTACCTGTTCGTCGTCACCCTGTTCGGCCTGGGCCTGGGGCCCACCTTCGTGGCGCTGGTTACCGACTATGTATTCGCCGACGACCAGGCCCTGCGCTACTCGCTACTGTACGTGACCACCGCCTCCGTACTTCTCGCCATCGGCTTGCTGTGGATGGGCCTCAAGCCGTACCGCGCCAGCCTGGAACAACTGCAGCGCTGGGTACCGGAAAGCACCAGCGGCACGCCGCAGGCACAACTGAAAACCGCCTGACCCGGCCAACTCCTGCCGCCACCCGAAGCCCCGCAATGCGGGGCTTTTTTCTGCGCCATCACGGACGACTAATGACCTTTCATTCAGATCGGTGTTAGTGCCTCTACGCCAGCCCTGGCAAGCGCATTAATACTTTCGAGTGACATGGCAAATCCATCCTTGGTGCGCTTAACCCACTGTCATCCCCTGCGTAGGGTGCACTCAGTTCCACCCCCATCCACGGAGAGCCGCATGACAAAAACAACACGGCCCGGAATCTTCCAGCCACGCACCCTCGCCCTCGCTATCGCACTCGGCAGTATCGCTCCGGCATACGCCGTCAACTTCAACATCGGGGAAATCGAAGGCCAATTCGACTCCTCCCTGTCGGTCGGCTCAAGCTGGTCCACCGCCTCGCCGGACAAGGACCTGATCGGTGAAGCCAACGGCGGCACCGGCTTCACCCAGACCGGTGACGACGGCCGCATGAACTTCAAGAAAGGCGAAACCTTCTCGAAGATCTTCAAGGGCATCCACGACCTCGAACTGAAATACGGTGACACCGGCATCTTCGTTCGCGGCAAGTACTGGTATGACTTCGAGCTGAAAGACGAGAGCCGCCTGTTCAAGGACATCGACGACCACAATCGCAAGGAAGCCGCCCAGGCCTCCGGCGCGCAGATCCTCGATGCCTTCGTCTACCACAACTACCAGATCGCCGAGATGCCCGGCAGCGTACGGGTCGGCAAGCAGGTGGTGAGCTGGGGCGAGAGCACCTTCATCGGCAACAGCATCAACTCGATCAACCCGATCGACGCGGCGGCCTTCCGCCGTCCTGGCGCCGAGATCAAGGAAGGCCTGATCCCGGTCAACATGTTCTACGTGTCGCAGTCGATCACCGAGAACCTGTCCGCCGAGGCCTTCTACCAGCTCGAGTGGGACCAGACCGTTGCCGACAACTGCGGCACCTTCTTCGCCAGCGCCGACGTCGTCGCCGATGGTTGCGACAACAACTACAACATCCTCGGCCCCGGCTCGATCGCCTCGATCCAGGGCGCCAAGTCTGGCGCTTTCGGCCCAGGTGCAGCGGCTGCATTGAGCCAGGTAGGCGTCACCGACGAAGGCCTGATCGTGCCACGTGCCGGCGACCAGGATGCCCGCGACGACGGCCAGTGGGGTACTGCCCTGCGCTGGCTGGGTGAAAGCACCGAGTACGCGGCGTACTTCATGAACTACCACAGCCGTACGCCCAACGCGATCTTCACCAATGCCAGCGAAGCGGATATCACGGCTGCACTGACTACCCTAGGCGGCGCCTTGGCCCAGCCGATCCTCCTGGGCCGTGGCAGCTACGCCATGATGTACCCGGAAGATATCCAGCTCTATGGCCTGAGCTTCTCCACCACCCTGCCTACCGGCACGGCGTGGGCGGGTGAAATCAGCTACCGGCCGAACATGCCGATCGGCATCAACGGCACCGACATGACCGGCAAGCTGGCCAACACCGTGGTGGCAGGCCTGAACAGCGGCGGCTTCGCCGGTGCGCTCGACACTGCAGGTCTGGTCAGCCGTGGTTACAACCGCAAGGAAGTGACCCAGGCACAGACCACCTTCACCCACTTCTTCGATCAGATCATGGGCGCCGAGCGTCTGACCGTGGTGGGCGAAGTTGGCATGACCTCCATCGGTGGCCTGGAAAGCCGTGACGAAGTGGCCTACGGCCGCGACTCGATCTACGGCTCGCCACATGGCACCGCTGCATCGAACGTTGCCGCCCTTGAGGAATACGGTACCCACGGCTTCTTCACCAACACCTCCTGGGGTTACCGCGCGCGCGCCATCTGGGACTACAACGACGTGGTCGCCGGGATCAACCTGAAGCCCAACGTCGCCTTCTCCCATGATGTCGACGGCTACGGTCCGGTGTTCAACGAAGGCTCCAAGGCCGCCAGCGTCGGTGTCGATGCCGAGTACCTGAACACCTACACCGCGAGCCTGAGCTATACCAACTTCTTCGACGGTGATTACAACACCCTGACCGATCGCGACTTCGTCGCGCTCAGCGTCGGTATGAACTTCTAATTCGGCTGCACTAGAGAATCAGTCTATGAAAACAACAAGCAAACTGATCACGGCGCTCACCCTGTCTGTGCTGGCGAGCAGCGTCCTCGCTGCCGTCTCCCCGGAGGAGGCGAACAAGCTGGGCACCACCCTGACTCCGCTCGGCGGCGAAAAAGCCGGCAACGCGGAAGGCACCATCCCGGCCTGGGACGGCGGCCTGCCCGTGAATGCGGCACCGGTGACGGCCAACGGCTTCCTCGGCGAACCCTTCGCCAACGAGCAGCCGCTGTACACCATCACCCCGCAGAACCTCGACCAGTACAAGGCCAAGCTCTCCGAAGGCCAGCTGGCGATGTTCAAGCGCTACCCGGAGACCTACAAGATGGTGGTCTACCCGAGCCACCGCACCGCGGCGGTACCGGATGTCATCAACCAGGCGGCCAAGACCAGCGCGGTGAAAACCACGCTGATGGAAGGCGGCAACGGCCTCAAGGGTTTCAGCGAAAGCCGCTACTACGCTTTCCCGATCCCGCAGAACGGCCTGGAAGTGGTGTGGAACCACATCACCCGTTACCGCGGTGGCAACGTGCGCCGCAGCATCGTGCAGGCCACGCCGCAAACCAACGGCACCTACACCCTGGTCAACTTCGAAGACGAAGTGGCGTTCCCCGACAGCATGAGCGGCCTGGCCGCAGACAAAGCGGAAAACGCCCTGCTGTTCTTCAAGCAGCGTGTGACTGCCCCGGCGCGTCTGGCCGGTAACGTGCTGCTGGTCCACGACTCGCTGGATCAGGTCAAGGACCCGCGCATGGCCTGGATCTACAACGCCGGCCAGCGTCGTGTGCGTCGTGCACCGCAGGTGGCCTACGACGGCCCGGGTACCGCTTCCGACGGTCTGCGCACCTCGGACAACTTCGACATGTACAACGGCTCGCCAGATCGCTACGACTGGAAGCTGGTCGGCAAGAAGGAGTTGTACATCCCGTACAACAACTACCACATCGGTCAGCCGTCGGTTAAATACAGCGACATCGTCAAGGCCGGCCACACCAACCAGGACCTGGCACGCTACGAGCTGCACCGCGTCTGGGAAGTCGAAGCCACGCTGAAGGCCGGCGAGCGCAACATCTACGCCAAGCGTCGCTTCTTCATCGACGAAGACACCTGGCAGATCGCCGTGTCCGAGCACTACGACGGTCGTGGCCAACTGTGGCGTGTCGGTCAGGCCATGCTGGCCAACCACTACAAGCAGCAGAGCCCGGGTTATGCCTTCGAAGCGCTGTACGACATCATCTCCGGCCGTTACCTGGCGATTGGCATGAACAACGAGGAGAAGAACGGCTACCTGTTCGGCTTCCCGGCCACCGCCGCCGACTACACCCCAGCTGCCCTGCGCAACGCTGGCGTACGCTAGACCCGGTTGGCCCCGGTCTCATCAGCCGGGGCTTCGCGTCGGGCTTGCCCGACGCAGCCACACGCAACGCTTGCTCCTTTATAAGGCGACCCTTGCGGTCGCCTTTTTTTATTGCCCTAGCCTCTGTGACAGGTACTATCGAAGCACCTCTCGCCGCCCCAACAAAGACAACAATAGAGCCGAGGCCCGACCATGCACGACAACGTCCGCGCCCTGCCAACGCCTGCTCGCTCGCGAGTCGACGACAGTGCCCTGCCGCGCCTGCCCGCCAGCCATATTGGCCGGCCGCGCCTGGCCCAGCGCCTGCTTGCCAGCGACAGCCGCCTGACCCTGATCTGCGCCCCGGCCGGCTTCGGCAAGAGCGTGTTGCTCAACGAATGCGCACGCCTGGCCAACCCCGCCACCCACCTGGTCTGGCTCGACCTGCTCGGTCACCCCCTGAGCCCCGGCGAACTGCTCGCACGCCTGGCCGCCGCCCTGCAACTGCCCCATGGCGATGGCGAGCCTTGCGCGGAGCTGAGCCAACTGCTCGGCCGTGTCGAACAACCGCTGTGGATCATCCTCGACGACTACCCGCGCCAGCCCTGCGCCGATCTCGATGCCTGCCTCGATCGCCTGCTGGAGCGCGCCCCGCATACCCTGCGCTGGTGGATCAGCGGGCGCCGGCGCCCGGCCTGGAACCTACCGCGCCTGCTGCTGCAAGGCGACCTGCTGGAGCTCGATGCCCAGGCCCTGGCCCTCGACAGCGAAGAACTCGAGCGCCTGCTGCAACAACGTCAACTGGCGCTGCCCGATGAACTGCGCGGGCAACTGCTGCAACACAGCGAAGGCTGGCTCGCCGGCATCTGCCTGCTGCTGATCGAGGGCACCGCGCAGAACCTGGCGCAGCGCCTCAGCGCCGGCACCCCGCTGCTGCTCGATTACCTGCAGCGCGAAGTGCTCAGCGGCCTGCCCGACTCCCTGCTCAGCGCCCTGCGCACCCTGGCGCACATGCCGCGCTTCTGCGCGGCCCTGTGCGACCACCTGCTGGAAGATGAAGGCGGTGCCCAGGTGCTCGACCAGTTGCGCCAGCGCCAGCTGTTCCTGCAAAGCCTGGATGGCTGTGGCGAATGGTTCCGCCTGTGGCGGCCGCTGGCGGCCATGCTCAAGCGCCTGCCCGGCAACCACCTGCACGTGCATGCGCATATCCATGCCTGCCAGTGGTTTGCCAGCCGTGGCGAAGTGCGCGAAGCGGTGGAGCACGCGCTGTGGGCCGGGCAACCGGAAGTGGCGGCCAACTACCTGCAACGCTACGGCCAGGATCAACTGCTGATCGGCCACAGCGTCTCGCAGTTCCTGCACTGGCGCGACGAGTTGCCGGCCAGCCTGTTCTCCAGCACGCCACGGCTGATCATGCTGCAGTCCTGGGCGCTGATCCTCTGCGTGCGCCTCGATGAAGTGGACAGCTGCCTGCTGGACATCGACCGTTTCCTGCCGCAACCCAGCGCCCGTCGCCAGCAACAACTGATCGCCCAATACCAGTCGGTGGTGGGCATGTTGCAGCGCCAGCGCGGCATGCGCAGCGCGCGCCAGCATTGCCTGGAAGCACTGGAGGCACTGGAGGAGTCGGCCTGGTCGCAGCGCATCATCTGCAACCAGGGGCTGGCCCAGCAGGCCATGGCCGAGCACGACCTGATCGCCGCCCAGCAATACCTGCACGAAGGCCTGCGCCTGGCGCGGCAACGCGGCAACGTGCTGTTCGAAGCCCTGCTGAGCGTCGACCGCACGCAACTGCTGATCCTCTGCGGCGAACCGGTGCGCGCCCTGGAGCAGGCCGAGCAGGCACTGCAGGAACTGCAACTGGGCGACCTGCAAGGACCGACTCTGGCGCGCCTGCTGTTGCTGCGCGGCAGCCTGCTGGCGGCCCAGGGCAAGCTGGTTGAAGCCGACGAGGTGTTGCGCGCCGGCCTCAGCGAGGCGGAGCAAAGCGAGGACGCCTACCTGTTGTTCGGCTACCAGGTGCTGGCCGAGCTGGCCGGCATGCGCGGCGAATTCGACCATGCCCAGCAACTGCTGCGCCGCGCCGAGCGGCAGATGCAGTGGCTGCAGGTGCCGGAAGTGCGTTACCGCGAAGTGCTGCGTTTCGCCCAGGGCCAGCTGTGCCTGCAACAGGGCGAGCTGGACAAGGCCCTCGAGTATTTCCAGCAGGGTCTGCAACGCATGCAGACCGATCACCTGCTCGCCCCCTCGGGTTTCTACGACCTGCTGCCACGGGCCCGCTACCAGGAAGCCTTCACCCGCCTGCTGCTCGGCCAGACCGCCGTGGCCGTGGCCGCCCTGCAAAGCCTGCGTGCCGACTGCCGCCAGTCCGGGCACCTGGCCCTGGCCGGCGAATGCAGCCTGAGCCTGGCCGAGGCCCTGTACCTCGACAACCAACCGGAAGCGGCGGCGGCAAGCCTGCACCAGGCGGTGATCGAGGCCGAGCGCATCGCCCTGCTGCGCCCGTTGCAGACGCTCTACCAGCGCCGCAGCGAATGGCTGGAAGAAGTCCTGCCGGCGCTCACCAGCACCTGCTGGTACCAACGCCTGCACAGCCAGATGCTCGGCAGCGAAGTCATCCTGGAACCCAGCGAATCACTGCTGAGCAAACGCGAACTGGCGGTGCTCGAATTGATCGCCCAGGGCTGCTCCAACCAGCAGATCGCCGAGCAGCTGTACATCTCCCTGCACACGGTGAAAACCCACGCGCGGCGCATCAACGTCAAGCTCGGCGTCGAGCGCCGCACCCAGGCCGTCGCCCGTGCCAAGGCCGAGGGCTGGATCAGCTGAGGGCTTGCGCGGAGCCAGGCGCCACCTGTGGCGCCTGGCTATGCCGCCATACCGAGGCGCACACCCCGCCCAGCAGCAGGACGATGGCCAGCAACTCCAGCAGATTGGGCAAGCGCTGCAAGTAGATGAAGCCATAGACCAGGGCGAAGAACGTCTCGAACACCACCATCTGCCCCGACAGGGTCAGCGGCAACCGTCGCGCACTGGCATTCCAGAAGACATAGCCAAGCCAGGACGCGACCACCGCCAGCACTGCGTTGATCACCCAGAAGCTGTGCCAGCGCTCGGCGGCCACTTGCGGTTGCACGACATCCAGATCGAGCGCCAGCGCACCCAGCCAGATCAACCCGGCGAGCAGGCCGGTGGCCAAACCGATCAGCAGTGACCACTCGTTGCTGTTGAAGCGCTGCTGACGCTTCATGCTGCACGCGTTATCGGTGGCGAACCAGCTCCAGCAGGCCAGCGCCAGCAGCGCGCAGCCCAGACCAAAGAGCTGGTCGAACAGCGGCAGGCTGCGGGCTTCGACATTGAACAGGGCTTCCAGGTTGATGCACAGAATCCCCGCCAGAATCGCCAGCAGCGGCCACACCAGCTGGCGCAGCGGTGGCGCATCCGCTTCGTTACGCCCGAGCAGGGTAATGGTCAGCGGCAGCACGCCGATGATCAGCGAAGTCGGTGCGATACCCACGCGCTGGATGGCCGCCGCCAGCAACACGAAGTAGATGATGTTGCCGCTCAGGGCCAGGCGCAGCAGCACCGGCACATCCGCCCAGACGAGCTTGCGCAGCAGACCACGGGCCAGCGGCAGAGCCATCAGCAGCGAGACCAGGCCATACAGCAGGAAGCGCCCGCAACTCAGCAATAGCGGCGGAAAGTCACTGAGTAGCGCCGGGCCGAGAAACACCATGCCCCACACCGCCCCCGCCAGACCGCCGTACATCACACCCTGTTTCATGCTCATGCCAACTCATGGTGGCTTGCCCACATAGGCCAGCCCTGGTCGCCAAGGCTATGGGGCTTTACCTGTTTCGACAAACGAAGCCTTGGCATCCAGCCATTCCTTTATGGAATGACCTTGCTATTCACGGCCGATCACCCAACGAGGCCGTGGTGCGCTGTGGCCGCTTCACCAAGGCCGCCCATGAACTGCACCTGACCCACGCCACCAACGACTAGTGCACGTTCCCGGCGCTGCCAGTCAGCGGCTCCTGGCCCTGCGGGGTAACAATCACCGTGGCGGTAATCCCCGCCGCCAGCAGCACGCCATCCGGCACCTCGTCGATATGGATGCGCACCGGCACGCGCTGGGCCAGGCGCACCCAGTTGAAAGTCGGATTGACGTCGGCCACCAGCTCGCGGCTGTCCGGGTTGTCGCGGTCGTAGATGGCCCGGGCAACGCTCTCGACGTGCCCGCGCAGGCGCTCGCCGCTCATCAGTTGCAGCTCGACCGGGTCATTCACGCGGATGTGCGGCAGCTTGGTTTCCTCGAAGTAGCCGTAGACCCAGTAGGAATCCTGGTCGACCAGCGCCAGCTTGGCCTCGCCGACCCGCGCGTAGTCGCCGCGGTGCACGTTGAGGTTGGTCACGTAACCATCCACCGAGGCCCGCACCTGGGTGCGCGCCAGGTTGAGCTGGGCGGCGGCCAGGGCCGCCCGCGCCTGCTGCACGTCGGCAGCGGCGGCCAGGGCCAGGTTACTGGCATCATCCAGGCTCTCGCGCGAGACCACCTGCTCGTCCATCGCCGCACGGCGCTTGGCGTTCTGCTGACGCATCGCCAGGGTCGCCTGGCGTGACGCCACCAGCGCCTCGGCCTGGCGCACGGCGAGCTGGTAGTGCTCGGGGTCGATCTGCAGCAGCAGGTCGCCACGCTTGACCTGCTGGTTGTCGTGCACCGGCACGTCGACCACCACCCCGGAGACATCGGCGGCGACGTTGATGATGTCGGCGCGCACGCGGCCGTCGCGGGTCCAGGGGGTGTCCATGTAGTTCACCCACAGGGTGCGCCCGATCAGCAGGGCCACGGCCAGGATGAGCAGGGTCGCCAGCAGGCTGAAGACGGATTTCAAGGTCATGATCGGCTCGTGATTAGCGGTAGATGGTCAGCGCTAGGCCACCGAAGAGGCAGGCGAACAGGCTCAGGCGGAACAGCGCCGGGTGCCAGGTGAAGCGGTACAGGCCGGCGCTCGCCAGCAGCCGGTCGAGGCCCCAGCAAAGTGCGGCGGCAACCACGAACAGCAGGGTCAAAGTCGGCATATAGAGGCCGTGGAAGGCCACTTCGCGGGGCAGGCTGTCAGGCAGCATGGCTGGGGGTTCCTGTGCGGGGCTCGCCGTCGCGCAGCGGTGACTGCGGGTCGAGCAGGGAGCTGCGGATGAAGTGCAGGTAGCTGAGCACGCGGCGCAGCGGCGAACTCTCGAAGTCCGGCGCCCGCGGCTCGGCGGTGGCCCTAGTCGCCGCGATGGCCTGTTCGACCGCCGCCAGGGCGCGCTCGCGATTGCCCTCGCCCGGCTGCACGAACAGGCGGATCAGCGCGCGGCCCATGGCCCGAATCGCCAGGCGCCAGGGCATGTCTGCGGCGTAGCAGGGCTCGGCCGGCAGGGCTTCCTGCTCGCGGCGCAGTTCGATCACCGCGTGGCCCACCTCCAGCACCAGGAAGGTCCAGCGCAACAGGCGGCGCTGCACCTGCGGGCTACGCGTTGCCAGGCCATAGCCCTGGTTGAGCAGGTCGCGGGTACCACTCTCGAACGACGCTACCAGCCCGTCCAGCGGTTCGCTGATGGCCTGCACCACGCGCCGGCGCAGGTCGTTTTCCAGGCGCCGCCACATCCAGGCGCTGGTCGGTGGCAACAGCACGGCGGCAAACGCGGCGGCCAGCAGCTGCGCCAGCAACAGCGCGATATAGGAATTGAGCATGTGCGCCGGGTCGTAGACGGTGAGGTTCTGCGGGATCGCGCCGACGCAGAAGAACACCAGCAAACCCAGGCCGCAGCCAGCCCATTGCGGCTTGATCGAGAGGAACGCACCGAGGGCGAACACTGGCGCCAGCGCCATGCACAGCAGCGGAAAGCCATCCAGGTGCGGCAGGACGAAGAAGGTCACGGCGAAACCCAGGACCGCCGCGATCAACGTGCCGAAGGCCATCTGCAAAGCCAGCCGGGCCGGATCGGGCGCCGCCGAGACCAGCACCGAGACGGCCGCCGCGGTCAGCACGAAGCTGCTGCCGCTGGGCCAGGCAGTGACGATCCAGAACGAGCCGAGCAGCAGCACCAGCAAGGCCGTGCGCACACCCACCACCAGCGCGCCAACGGCATTGGCCTTGGGCGAGAAACGGTGCTCGCCCTGCTCGCGTGCGTGCTTGTGTGCGGCCAGCGAGGCGTGGGTCTGGGCGTAGTTGTGCAGGTCGTCGGCGAAGCGGTAGAGCAACTCGGCAGCGGTGTTGAAGTCCAGCCGCTCGGCCGGCTCGACCTGCAAGGCGAGCCGCGCACTGCGAATGCGCTGCATCAGGCGCAGGCGATGGGCATCCAGTTGGCTCGCCAGGGCCAGCGCATCACTGGCGGTCAGCGCGCGCTCGCGCCAGGGCTCAAGCACCTGGCGCACTTCGTCGAGGCAGGGTTCGAGAGCCTGTAGCACCGCCACGGCACCCTGGCTGCGCAGGCGCTCGAGCAATTGGTAGAGGGCGTGGTAACGGGTGGTGAGAACCATGAACTCGCTGTTCAGACGGGCCATGCGCCGGCTGCGCAGGCGCATGTGCGGGTCCTCGAAGGTGGTCGCGCTGCGCAGTGCTTCCAGCCCCACGGCCTGGGCGGCGAAGGCCACGTTGGCCTGCTCGAACGCCTCACGCTGGCCGCCTCCAAGGTGGCCGAGAGCGAATCCGGCGAAGGCGCCGAAGCGCTGGTACAGGGCATTGCGCATGGCGGCCGTGGAGGTCTGCGGCAGGATGGTCGCGCTGACCATGCCGGCACAGAAGATCCCCAGGCTGATCTCCAGCAGGCGCCAGACCGCTTGCATGAAGGCCACGTCCGGCTGCAGGGTGGCCGGCAGGCCGATCAGCGTCGCGGTGTAACCGGCGAGCATGCAGGCGTAGGAGCGGAAATCGCGGTAACGCGCAGCGCCAGCGGTGCACAGGCCGATCCACAGCGCCGCGGCAAGCAGGAACAGCACCCGTTCCTGGGCGAACAGGGCGATCAGCGCGACCATCACGCCTAGCCCGATCAGGCTGCCGATGAAGCGGTAGAAGCTCTTGGCGAACACCTGGCCGCTCTGCGGCTGCATGACGATGAACACCGTGATGGTCGCCGTGCCCGGCTGCGGTAGCTCCAGGCGCAGCGCCAGCCACAAGGTCAGCAACGAGGCCAGCAGCACCTTGGCGATGTACACCCAGGTCACCCCGTCGCTGCGCGCCCACTCATACAGCGCGCGGCGCAGGTCACCACCACTGGGCAGCAGCGCGGCCTTCATCTCAGCGCGCACCCGCTTGCACGGCGACACTTTCCGGCAGCAGCTGCGCCGCCTTGGGTGTGTCCTGGCCTTCGAGCAGGCCACCACCGAGGGCGACCACCAGCCCGGCATGCGCACTCAAGCGCGCGGCGTGCACCTGTTGTTCGACCAGCTGCTGCTCGAACAGGCGCGACTGCGCATTGAGCACGTTGAGGTAATCGGTGAGGCCGCCACGATAGGCCTGGGTGGCGATGTCATAGGTCTGCTGCGCAGCGGCCACGGCCTGGCCGGCATAGTCCTGCTGCAGGGCCATCGAATGGATGCGGATCAGCTGGTCGGAGATACCCTTCAGCGCACCGACCAGGGTCTGGTTGTACTGCGCCACAGCGATGTCGTAGCCGGCCGAGGCCCCGCCCAGCTGGGCCCGACGGCGACCGCCATCGAAGATCGGCAGGGAGATCGCCGGGCCAATGCCCCAGCTGGATTTCTGCCCGCTGAGGAACTCCAACATGCCGCCGCCCACCGCGCTGTAACCGAGGCTCGCGGCCAGGTCGACGTTGGGGTAGAAGTCGGCGCGCGCGGCGTCCACGCCCTTGGCCTGGGCGGCGACGTTCCAGCGACTGGCGACCACGTCCGGACGATGGCCAACCAGCTCCAGCGGCAGGCTGCTGGGCAGGCCCGGTTGCGCCGCCAGGCTCAGGCTCGGCCGTTGCAGGCTGGCGCCGGCGCCCGGGCCCTTGCCGGCCAGCGCCGCCAGTTGATTGCGACTGAGGGCGATGGCCTCGTCGAGCGCCTCGATCTTGCGCCGCGTCTCGGGCAGCGGCACTTGCGCCTGGCTGACTTCGAAATGGGTGCCGATGCCACCGGCCAGGCGACGCTGGGCCAGGGCCAGGATCTGCTCCTGCTGGCGCAGCAGGGCCTGGCCGATATCCAGCTCGGCGTACTGCAGCGAGAGCTGGATATAGGCGCGCACGATGTTGCTCTCCAGCTCCAGCTGGGCCATGCGCGCCTGGGCCGCGCTCAGGTAGGCGAGGTTCTGGTAACGCTCGCTGGTGCTGCTTTCGCGACCCCAGAAATCCACGGCGTAGGTGAAGCCGATGGCCGCATTGTTGTTCCAGGTGGTGGTCTTGGCCAGCTCGCCGGGGCCGTAGAAATAGTCGTCCGGCCAGCGGTGGCGATTCAGCGACATATCCGCACCCACCTGCGGCGCCTCGGCGGCCTCGGCGACACCCGCCAATGACATCGCCATGCGCACCCGCGCCTCGGCCTGGGCCAGGCTCGGGCTGCCATCCAGCGCGGTTTGTACCCAGGCGTCCAGCTGCGGGTCACGGTAGGCCTGCCACCACTGCTGCGCCGGCCACTGGGCGTCGCGGTTGGCCTGCTGGATGGCGGCATCGGTGGCCAGTTGCCCGGCGTCGAGCTGTTCTTCCCGAGGGGCGATGCCGTCGCTGCTGATGCAGCCGGCGATGGCGGAAAACAGGGCGAAGGAGCCGGCGAACGCCAGTCCTGTCTTGAGGTGACGCGACACAGTGGGTGATCCTGCTGGAGTAGACGTGCGATGCAGACTGGGAGACGCCGACGAGCGCCGGACGTGAGGGCGATTCTAGAGAGACGCAGGGGCGCGGATAAGCTGGCGCTGGGGTGATTGTTTGTTACCCATGACGAAACAATCAGCAGTCGGTTGGCATCAGGCCTGCGCCAACAAGCGCGCCGCACGGCCCCGCGTTGCAAGAACGCCCAATTGCCCTGCGCCGCGCGATTGTGATTAACATGCCGCCTTCCCCCGGGCAGGCAGAATCATGAAGTTCACGACCCTCTCCGTTGCGCGCAAGCTCAAGTTCTACCAGTTGGTGGTCTTCGACCAGGTGCTGCAAAGCGGCTCCCTGCTGCGTGCGGGCCAGGCCCTGAACCTGACCCAGCCGGCCGTGACCAAGATCATCCATGAGCTGGAGTCCTACTTCGACGCGCCCCTGCTGATCCGCGGCAATCGCGGGGTCACCCCCACGGAACTTGGGGAGCTGGTGGTACGCCGCGCCAAGTCGCTACTGGCCGAGCTGCGCCTGCTGACCGATGAGGTGAATGCCTTTCAGGAGGGCACCTCCGGGCATGTGATGGTCGGCACGCTGATCTCCGCGTCCACTTCGCTGCTGCCGCGCGCCATGCAACTGCTCAAGCAACGTGCACCCGGTGTCCTGGTGTCACTGCGGGTCGGGCAGATGGACCAGCTCTTCCCGGCACTGGCTGTGGGTGAGGTTGATCTGGTGGTCGGACGCGTACCGGATGAATGGAGCTGGCGCAATGAATCGCCCATGCTGCAGGTCGAGGTTCTCTACGGCGAAGAGCTCTGCGTAGTCGGCGGCGCCGGGCATCCCCTGCATGGCAACCCGGTGAGCCTCGCGCAACTGCAAGACTACCCCTGGGTGCTGCCGACCCGCGACTCGCTGCTGCGCCGCACCGCCGACAAGCTGTTCGCCGAAGCGGGACTCAACACCCCATCCAACGTGGTGGAGTCGCTGTCGATCCTGACCAACATCGCCTTGATGCAGGATCAACAGACCGTGGCCCTGATGCCGTACGAAGCGGCCCGCCAGTTCACCGAAGCCAGGATGCTCAAGGCCTTCGACCTGGGCGCGCCGCTGCAATTCGGTGATATTGGTTGCTTCTATGCGGGCAACCGCGACCTCGGGCCGGCGGCCAGGCTATTTCGCGAATGCCTGGAGCAGGCAAGCCAGGAGCATCGTGATTCGGAGAAGGGCTGAGCCATGCAGGCGGCCCCTGCACAGCAACCTCTGCTATTCCATTGCTTAATAGATAAGCCCGATCCTTTGATTATTCCTTTATAGCGTCGCTCCCTAGACTCCTCCGAAATCCAAGAATCGGAGGTTGCGATGTCCTCTCCCCTGCCCTTGCTCCGCAATTATGTCGCCGGCGAATTCGTCGCCAGCGAGAAGACCTTCCCCAATGTTTCCCCTATCGATGGCCGCACCCTGAGCCAGGTCTGCGAGGCCACTGCGGCCTTGGTTGACCGTGCCGTGGCAGCCGCCAAATCCGCGCAGGAAGGGCCCTGGGCCGAGTTCAGCGTCAGCCAGCGCGCGGACATGCTGATGCGCATCGCCGACGGCATCGAGCGGCGCTTCGAGGAGTTTGTCGCCGCCGAAGTGGCCGATACCGGCCGCCCGGTGCAGCAGGCACGTACCCTCGACATCGCCCGCGGCGTGCATAACTTCCGCACCTTCGCCGAACTGGTGCGCCAGTCCGGTAGCGAGTTCTTCGAAATGCGCGCCGCCGATGGCAGCGACGTCTTCAGCTACACCGTGCGCAAGCCGCACGGTGTGGTGGCAATTATTTCGCCATGGAACCTGCCGATGCTGCTGCTCACCTGGAAAGTTGCGCCGGCCCTGGCCTGCGGCAACTCGGTGGTGATCAAACCGTCGGAAGACTCGCCTTCCTCCGCCACCCTGCTGGCCGAGGTCATGCACGAGGCCGGCCTGCCAGCCGGCGTATTCAACCTGGTGCACGGCTTCGGGCCGAACTCGGCGGGGGAATTCCTCACCCGCAATCCGGACGTTGACGCCATCACCTTCACCGGCGAATCGCGTACCGGCGCCACCATCATGAAGGCCGCTGCGGAAGGCGTGCGTGACGTGTCCTTCGAGCTGGGCGGCAAGAACGCCGCCGTGGTCTTCGCCGACTGCGACTTCGATGCGGCAGTGGCCGGCGTGTTGCGCTCCAGTTTCACCAACTCCGGCCAGGTCTGCCTGTGCTCGGAGCGGGTCTATGTCGAGCGGCCGATCTACGAGCGTTTCGTCGCCGCCATGAAGGCCGGTGCCGAGCAGCTGAAGATCGGCTACCCGGACGAGGATGGGGTGAACATGGGCTCGCTGATCTCCCACAAGCACCGCGACAAGGTCCTCGGCTATTTCGAGCTGGCCCGCAGCGAAGGCGCCAACGAAATCACCGGCGGCGGTGTGCCTGTATTCGGCGACGAACGCGACAACGGCGCCTATGTACAGCCGACCATCTGGACCGGCCTGTCCGACGACGCCCGTTGCGTGCGCGAAGAAGTGTTCGGCCCGGTGTGCCACATCGCCCCCTTCGACACCGAAGACGAAGTGATCCGCCGCGTCAACGACTCCGCCTATGGCCTGGCCACCGCGCTGTGGACTCGCGACCTGAAGCGGGCGCACAAGGTCTCGCGGCGCTTCCATGTCGGCATGGTCTGGGTCAACACCTGGTTCCTGCGCGACCTGCGCACGCCCTTCGGCGGCGCACGCCTCTCCGGCCTCGGCCGCGAAGGTGGCCGCCACTCGCTGGACTTCTATTCCGAGATTTCCACCATCTGCGTCAACGCCTGAGCAGGAGCACCACCATGCATGCAGCCCTCATCGAAGCGGCCAACCGGCTGCGCCAGGCACAGCGCAGCGGCCAACCCTGCGCCCCGGTGCGCGAACTGATCGCCGCCGCCCAGGCCGAAGATCCGTGCGCCGACCCGGTAGCCCTGGCCTACGCAGTGCAACGCCACAACACCCAGGCCGCCCTCCAGGCCGGCCGCCGCCCGGTAGGTCGCAAGATCGGCCTGACCTCGCACGCCGTGCAGCAGCAGCTGGGCGTGGACCAGCCGGACTTCGGCCTGCTGCTGGCCGATATGGCCCGCGGTGATGGCCAGCCCATCGCCTGGGACGACTGCGCACAACCCAAGGTGGAAGCGGAGATCGCCCTGGTACTGGAACACGACCTCTGCCACGAACGACACACGGTGGCCGACCTGATCCGCGCCACCGCCTTCGCCCTGCCGGCCATCGAAGTGGTCGGCAGCCGCATCGCCAACTGGGACATCCGTCTGGTCGACACCATTGCCGACAATGCGTCCTCTGGCCTGTTCGTCCTCGGCAGCCGCCCGGTGACGCTGGACCAGCTGGACCTGGTGCGCTGCGGCATGCACATGACCCTGTGCGGCGAACCCGTCTCGGTCGGCGCAGGTGCCGCCTGCCTGGACAACCCGCTGAACGCCGCAATCTGGCTGGCCGACACCATGGTGCGCCTCGGCGAACCGCTGCGTGCCGGCGACATTCTGCTCACCGGCGCCCTGGGGCCCATGGTGGCCGCGCGCCCGGGCAACGTCTTCACCGCCCATATCCAGGGCCTGGGCAGCGTCAGCGCCGCCTTTGCTGCGCAGAACTGACAGGAGCCCCCATGAGCCATAAACGCAAAGTTGCCATCATCGGCTCCGGCAATATCGGCACCGATCTGATGATCAAGATTCTCCGCCATGGACGGCACCTGGAAATGGGCGCCATGGTCGGTATCGACCCGAATTCCGATGGTCTGGCCCGCGCATCACGAATGGGCGTCGCCACCACCCACGAAGGCGTGGAAGGCCTGACCCGCCTGCCGATCTTTAGCGAGATCGACTTCGTCTTCGATGCCACATCAGCCGCCGCTCACGTGAAGAACGACGCGTTCCTGCGGGGCCACAAGCCCGGTCTTCGCCTGATCGACCTGACCCCGGCCGCGATAGGTCCCTATTGCGTGCCGGTGGTCAACCTGGAAGAACACCTCGGCAAGCTCAACGTCAACATGGTCACCTGTGGTGGCCAGGCCACCATCCCGATGGTCGCGGCGGTCTCAAGGGTGGCCAAGGTCCACTACGCGGAGATCATCGCCTCGATCGCCAGCAAGTCCGCCGGTCCCGGCACTCGCGCCAACATTGATGAATTCACCGAGACCACCAGCAAGGCCATCGAAGCGATCGGCGGCGCGGCCAAGGGCAAGGCGATCATCATCATGAACCCGGCCGAGCCGCCGCTGATGATGCGTGACACGGTGTTCGTGCTCAGCGAAGCGGCCGACCAGGCCAAGGTCGAAGCCAGCATCGAGGAAATGGCCGCCGCCGTGCAGGCCTATGTGCCGGGCTATCGCCTGAAACAAAAGGTGCAGTTCGACGTGATTGCCGAGTCCGCGCCGCTGCATATCCCCGGTCACGGCCAGTTCAGCGGCCTGAAGACCTCGGTGTTCCTCGAAGTCGAAGGCGCCGCCCACTACCTGCCGGCCTACGCCGGCAACCTCGACATCATGACCTCTGCCGCGCTGGCTACTGCCGAGCGCATGGCCATGTCCATGATTAACGGCTGAGGAGAGCGACCATGACCTTCGACCCGAACAAGAAGCTCTACATCTCCGACGTCACCCTGCGCGACGGTAGCCACGCCATCCGCCATCAGTACTCCCTCGACCAGGTGCAGGCGATCGCCCGCGCCCTGGATCAGGCCAAGGTCGACGCCATCGAAGTCACCCACGGCGACGGCCTGCAAGGCTCATCCTTCAATTACGGCTTCGGCGCCCACACCGACCTGGAGTGGATCGAAGCGGCCGCCGACGTCATCGAGCACGCCCGTCTCACGGTGCTGCTGCTCCCCGGTATCGGCACGGTGCACGACCTCAAGGCCGCCTATGACGCCGGCGCGCGCTCGGTGCGGGTAGCCACCCACTGCACCGAGGCGGATGTGTCCAAGCAGCACATCGAGTACGCCCGCGAACTGGGCATGGACACCGTGGGCTTCCTGATGATGAGCCACATGATTCCGGGCGAGCAGCTCGCCCAGCAGGGCAAGCTGATGGAAAGCTACGGCGCCCAGTGCATCTACATGGCCGACTCCGGCGGTGCGATGAACATGCAGGACGTGCGCGAGCGCATGCGTGCCTTCAAGGCCGTGCTCAAGCCCGAGACTCAGACCGGCATGCACGCCCACCACAACCTGTCCCTGGGCGTAGCCAACTCGATCACCGCGGCAGAAGAGGGCTGCGAGCGCATCGACGCCAGCCTTGCCGGCATGGGTGCCGGCGCCGGCAATGCGCCTCTTGAAGTATTTATCGCCGCCGCCGAGCGCCTGGGCTGGAACCACGGCTGCGACCTCTACCGGCTGATGGACGCCGCCGACGACCTGGTGCGGCCGCTGCAGGACCGCCCGGTGCGCGTCGACCGCGAGACCCTCGGCCTGGGCTATGCCGGGGTCTACTCCAGCTTCCTGCGGCACGCCGAAGTGGCGGCGCAGAAATACGGCCTGAAAACCCTGGACATCCTGGTCGAGCTGGGCCGGCGACGCATGGTCGGCGGCCAGGAAGACATGATCGTCGACGTGGCCCTGGACCTGCTGGCCAGCCGCAAGGAGAACCGCACATGAACACCGAGATCACCCGCATCGCCGCAGCCCTCGACCTGGCCGCACGCCACGCAGAAGCCGTTCCGCAGTTCAGCGCCCTGTCGCCCTTCTCCCTGGAAGACGCCTACCGCATCCAGCGCGCCGCCATGCAACACCGCTACGACAACGGCGAGCGCAGCATCGGTATCAAGATGGGCTTCACCAGCCGCGCCAAGATGATCCAGATGGGGGTCGACAGCCTGATCTGGGGCTGGCTGACCGACGCCATGCTGGAAGAGGATGGCGGCCTGGTGGACCTGTCGCGCTACATCCACCCCCGCGTGGAGCCAGAGGTCTGCTTTCTCACCCGGCGCACCATCGACCGTCCGCTGACCCTGCTGGAAGCCGCCGATTACCTCGAGGCGGTGGCGCCTGCGCTGGAGATCATCGACTCCCGCTACCAGGCCTTCAAGTTCAGCCTGGAAGACGTGGTGGCAGACAACTGCTCGTCTGCGGGCCTGACCATAGGTCCCTGGTCGCGGGACTTCTCCGGGCTGGCCAATGCCGGCGTGGTAATGCGCATGGACGGCCGCGTGGTTCAGGCCGGTTCCACGGCCGCCATCCTCGGCCACCCGCTGCGCAGCCTGGTGCAGGCCTCGCAATTGTTGCACCGGGCCGAAATCGCCCTGCCGGCAGGCAGCCTGGTGATGGCCGGCGGCGCCACCGCCGCCGAGGCACTGCGCCCTGGCGTGCATGTCAGCGTCGAGATCAATGGCCTGGGCGAAAGCAGCTTCAGCGTGCGCTGAAGCGCACCCGAACAAGGAACCGAACCATGAGCAACCAGCAATCCACCGTCGTGGCCGGCAAGGCCAAGCCACGCGGATGTTTCCCTCATATCAAGCGTGCCGGCGACTTTCTCTTCGTCTCCGGCACCAGTTCGCGCCGCCCCGACAACAGCTTCGTCGGCGTGAAGGTGGATGCCATGGGCACCACCAACCTGGACATCCGCGCCCAGACCCGTGCGGTGATCGAGAATATCCGCGACATCCTCGCCTGCGAGAACGCCGGCCTGAAGGATGTGGTGGAGATCAGCAGCTTCCTGGTCGATATGAACGATTTCGGCGGCTACAACGAGGTGTATGCCGAATACTTCGATGAAACCGGGCCGACCCGCACCACGGTCGCCGTCCACCAGCTGCCGCACCCGCACCTGCGCATCGAGATCAAGGCCATCGCCTACGCCCCCCTCAACCGCTGAGTAGAAGAACAATGGACAAACATCACTTCAGCCCGCCGTTCAACTTCACCAAATGGATCGAAGAACACGCGCACCTGCTCAAGCCCCCCGTGGGCAACCAGCAGATCTGGCAGGGCAGCGACTTCATGGTCACCGTGGTCGGCGGCCCCAACCAGCGCACCGACTTCCATGACGACCCGGTGGAGGAGTTCTTCTACCAGTTCAAGGGCAACGCCTACCTGAACATCTGGGACCACGGCCGCTACGAGCGCATCGACCTGCGCGAAGGCGACATCTACTTGATGGCACCCCACGTCATCCATTCACCGCAACGCCCCGAACCGGGCAGCCTGTGCCTGGTGATCGAGCGCGCCCGGCCGGCCGGCCAGCATGATGCCCTGCTGTGGGTCTGCGCCCGCTGCGGCGACTTGATCAAACGCTACGAAATGCAACTGCAGAGCATCGTCAACGACTTGCCCCCGGTGTACGAGCAGTTCTACGCCACCACGCCTGAAGAGCGGCGCTGCAACCAGTGCGGCGAGATTCACCCCGGACGCGACTGGCAGACCTGGCACAAGACCCTGAACGAGTTCCACCCAGCATGAAAATCGATATCCACTCGCACTTCTTCCCGCAGATCAGTCAGGCGGAAGCCGCGCGCCTGAGCCCCGAGCGGGCACCCTGGCTGCACACTGAGGGGCGCACCGGCCAGATCATGATCGGCGACAAGCCGTTTCGCCCGGTGCACGACGTACTCTGGGACCCGCTGCGCCGCATCGAGCACCTCGACGAGCAGGGCCTGGACATCCAGGTGATGTGTGCCACCCCGGTGATGTTCGGCTACGACCAGCCCATCGACCGCGCCCTGCCCTGGGCCCAGCTGATGAACGACCGCGCCCTGGAGATGACCGCCAGCGCCCCGGATCGCCTCAAGGTGCTGGCCCAAGTCCCCCTGCAGGACATCGATGCCGCCTGCCGCGAGGCCAGCCGGGCCAAGGCCTGCGGCCATGTCGGCGTGCAGATCGGCAACCACGTCGGCAACCATGACATGGACCACGATGGCCTGGTGTGCTTCCTGCAGCACTGCGCCGCCGAAGGTATCCCGCTGCTGGTGCACCCCTGGGACATGATGGGCCGCGAGCGCATGAAGAAGTGGATGCTGCCCTGGCTGGTGGCCATGCCGGCGGAAACCCAGCTGGGCATCCTCTCGCTGATTCTCTCTGGCGCCTTTGAGTCCCTCCCCGAATCGCTGCGCATCTGCTTCGCCCACGGCGGCGGCGGCTTCGCCTTCCTGCTCGGTCGCGTCGACAACGCCTGGCGCCATCGAGACATCGTCCGCGAGGATTGCCCGAACCTGCCCTCCAGCTACGTGAAACGCTTCCATGTGGACTCGGCCGTGTTCGACCCGCGCTCGCTGCAGTTGCTGGTGGATGTGATGGGCGCGGATCGGGTGATGCTCGGTTCCGATTCGCCCTTCCCGCTGGGCGAGCAACGTATCGGTTCCGGTGTACTGGAGCACCCCGAACTGTCCGACTATGAAAGGAAGCGCATCTGCGCCGGCAACGCCCAGGAATTCTTCGGTTTCTAAGCGCCTGCAAACTCCTTGGTTATTACCTTAACGCCCCGCGCCAGTGCCCTTGGCCCGGGGCTTTTTTTGGCTATGTCCCAGGTACGTGTTGTGTCATCTGACTAGCCGCTTTCCGTGCTGCCGAATGCCTCTGGATTCCCGCCTGCGCGGGACAGCGCCTGCGCTGAACGCACTTCAGTGCGGCTCTCATGGGCGAGCGCAGCGAGTCATGACGGAGTGGGTGGGACGACGCTGTGCCACACCCCCTGCCTCGTCATTCCCGCGCAGGCGGGAATCCAGATCGGTACCTGGGAGAGCGGCAAGGTTTCCAGTGCCACGCTGGCAACAACTAACGCTGACGAAGCCTGATCATTGACCCGGCAGGCCAGCCCTCTCCCGAGGGAGAGGGCCAACGGTGAACCCGCCGGCAGCATGCCGCCGTTTTCAGATGTGAAAACTGCCCACCAGTTGCTGCAGCCGCACCGCCTGCTGGTCCAGTTCGGCGCAGGCGCGCAGGGTGGCCTGCAGGTTCTCCACGCCATCCTGATTGAGGCTGTTGACCTCGGTGATATCCAGGTTCAGCGAGTCGACTACTGCGGTCTGCTCCTCGGTGGCGGCGGCCACCGACTGGTTCATGCCGTCGATCTCGCCGATGCGCTGGGTCACGCTGCCCAGGCGCTCGCCGGCCTGGTTGGCGATGACCACGCTGGCTTCGCTGTAGCGCTGGCTTTCGGTCATGGTGCTGACGGCTTCGCGGGCGCCTACCTGCAGTTCCTCGATCATCTGCTGGATTTCCTGCGCCGACTCCTGGGTGCGATGGGCCAGGCTGCGTACCTCGTCGGCCACCACGGCAAACCCGCGCCCGGCCTCGCCCGCCCGTGCCGCCTCGATGGCGGCATTCAGGGCCAGCAGGTTGGTCTGCTGGGAGATGCCTTTGATCACGTCGAGGATCTGGCCGATGTTCACCGTCTTGCTGTTCAGTGCTTCGAGGTTGCCGCATGAGGCGCGGATCTTCGCCGACAGCTCGTTCATCGCCATCAGGGTGCGCTCCACCACCTGCCGGCCATCCTCGGCCAGGGTGCGCGCAGAGGAGACCTGGTGCGCGGCGTCGGCGGCGGTGCGGGCAATTTCCTGGGTGGCGGCGCCCAGTTGATTGATCGCGGCGGCCACGCTGTTGGTGCGCTGGCTCTGCTGGTCGGAGTTGCTCATTGATGCGTTGGAGACGCTGAGCACCCGCCTGGCCACCTGGTTGACCTGGTCGGTGGCCGAGGACACTTCGCGGATGGAGTGGTGGATGCGCTCGACAAAGCGGTTGAAGGCACCCGCCAGTGCACCGAATTCGTCTTGGGTGTGAATCGCCAGGCGGCGGGTCAAGTCGCCTTCACCCTGGGCGATGTCCTGCATCGCGCGGCCCATGGTGTGCAGCGGCCGCATCAGCACACGGATCAGCATGCCCAGCACGAGGACAATGAGCACCACGGCGACCAGGGTGCCGATGAGGATCGAGGTGCGGAACTCGCCGAGCAGACCGTAGGCCTTGTCCCGGTCCACCGACACGCCGATGTACCAGTCCACCGAGGGCAGGCCCTTGATCGGGGCGAAGGAGAGGATACGCGGGGTGCCGTCCAGCTCCACTTCGCTGAAACCGGCGCTGATGGCAGGCGTGTTCTGCGGATAGATGTCCCGCAGGTTCTTCATCACCAGGTCCTTGTTCGGGTGCACCAGCACCTTGCCGTCGGCGCTGACCAGGAAGGCGTAGCCCATGCCGTAGACGTCCAGACCGTTGATGAGCCGCACCAAGGCTTCCAGGCTCAGGTCGCCGCCCACGACGCCCAGTAACTGCTCCTGTTGTCGAAGCGGGATGGCAATGGTCAGCATCAACTGGCTGTCGGTGGCATCCAGATAAGGTTCGGTGAAAACGGCACCACGGCTCTCCCGGGCGGCTTGATACCAGGGCCGGGTACGCGGGTCGTAGCCCTCGGGAGCCGGGTGGTCCGGTGACATCTGGAAGGTGCCGTCGGCACGCCCCAGGTAGGCATACACGAACCTGTCGCGTATGACCTGCGGGGACAGGCTCATGCTGGCATCGCGCTCGACACCCTGGCGGGCAATGGTTTGCGCTGCCTGCTCAATCAGCACCAGGCGTCCCTCCAGCCAGTACTGCACGGTGCTGGAGGCTTGTTTCCCGACGTTCTGCAGGCGGCTCTCCAGAGCCGTGCCGAGCGCGCTGCGCAGGTGTGAGTCGTTGTAAAGAGAGGAGGCAGTGAAGCTGGCGACCACTAGCAGCGAGGTCGCCAGCAACAGCTTGCTGCCAAAGCCTAAAGATCGGGTCATGAGCGGTTTCCGGTCGAAAGGCTAGGCGCTCGACCGGCCGCCCAGCCCGGCAAGAAAGGGGACCTCACGCGGAGGCCGAAGAGGCGGGGTTCAGAACTTGATGCGCACGCCCAGCTGCATACCTTGCGGGTTCTCATTCGGCAGAGGATTGTCCAGGCTCCAGCTGACCGGGTAGCGAATCTCGCTATCGCGCTTGTGATGGATGTAGGCATAGACCCCGTAGAGGTCGATGTTCTTGTCGTAGTTGTAGATGTAGCCAAGGCTGATCGCCGCGGCGTCGCTCAACGCATCATCCTTGCGGTCGTCCTTGTAGATGAAGCTGGCCGTGGCGTTGTGCTTATTGCCGAAGTTGTGACGCATACCGAGTTGCAGGTCGTTGCCGTTGGACTCGAAATCCACCCAGGGTGCGTACGCGTAGTAGCCCACGTAGCGGTGGTAAACCGCCGACAGCTCGGTCAGCCCCATGCTGTACACCACGGTCAGGTAGGCGTCGGTGGACTGTTCCATGGTGTGCTTGTCCCACAGGTTGCGCTGGTACTTGCGATCCAGGCCTGCAGAGAAATACCAGGGACTGTCGGTCCAGCGGTCCACGGAGATGCTGGTGACCTGGCCATCGCGGCTGCCATCATCCTCACCCTCGCTGACTCCACCACGAAACTCGTAGCCGTTGACTCGCGGGCTGATGTACATCAGCAGGCCGTCTTCACGCCACGGCGCGTAGAACACCATGACGTTGCTGATCAGGCTGTAGTCGTTGTTGTAAAGCGGGTCGGCATAGCCGTAGGAGTTGGCGGACGGGGTATCCCGGCGACCGGCACTCAGCGTCCCCCAGCGTTTGGACGTGACCTCGAAATAGGTCTCGCGCTTGCCGATATCATCATCCGAGTGCGGGTTGTACTGCGCCTGGTAGACCCAGTTCAGCGACAGGTCGTCGGTGACGGCTTCCTGCATCTGCAGTTGCAGGCGGTTGGCACTCAAGCCCCCGCCGTTGACGCGTTCCTCGGTGTAACCACCCGACTCAGCCACCTCGTAGTTGACGTCGATAACGCCGGAAAGCTCGATAACGTCGATGCCCGAAACGTCCTTAAGGTCCGCGATGTCCGCACAGGCGTAGCCGCTCACCAGCGGTAGGGCGAGTAAAAATTTGCGCATTTGATGCTCCGATAGAACCAGTAGAGGCTTGCGGCAACCTTCCCCCGGTTGCCGCGGCCTGTTTTCTTATTGGTTGTTACTGTTCTTGTGGGCTGGATCAGTCCCGGGCCGGCCAGGGTTTGGTCGGCGGCGCAAAACTTGGCTCACCCAGCAGCGGCGTCGACAGCGCGTAGAAGCCATGGTTGGTGAAGACCCAGATCAGGTTGCGGTCGTACTCGGTGTAGGTGCCGTGGGTCAGGTTGCCAACGGCGTAGCTCGCCACGTTCTTGGTATCGAACGGCGGCACGAAGTAGGCCCCAATGCTCGGCTTCTCCGGATTCCGCACATCGAACACCTGCACCCCGGCGTTGTAGAACGCATAAGGCAGGATGCCGTCACGGGACACACCCGGCTGGGTGTAGTAACCGCTACGCTTGGGCCCGAAGCTGCCCTTGCGCTGGCAGAAGTCGGTGAACTTCGCGTCCGCAGGTGGCGTCGGGCGCGGCAGTACGTGCTTGATGGCCGGCTTCGCAGGGTTGCTCACGTCGACCGCGTAGATGTCCTTGTAGGGCTCGTAGCAGTCTTCGCTCAGCGGGTAGCCGCTGAAATAGATCAACCCGGTTTTCTCCACCTGCGACACATCGATGTTGTCGCCTTCGGTACCGGCGATGCTCACCGGGAACTCCAGGTGGCCGACCACCTTCATGTGCTCAGGCTTCGAGATGTCCACCACGTACAGGCCCATACCGCCCATGGCGGCGTAACCGTACTTGCCGCCCTGCTCGACCGGCTTGGGAATGAACAGCGACATGCGTGCGCCCATCCATGCTGCGCGGTTACCGGCGCGCGGGTTGGCCTTGAACACCGCCTCATGCGCGGGATCACCGATGATCTGGCCAGGCACGGTCAGCACGTCGAGCAGCTTGGGGTTGCTCGGGTCGGACATGTCCCAGGACTGATAACCCGCGTTGTACAGGTCGTTGGGGTATTCGGTCAGCGCGTATTTGTCACTCGGCGCGGCCGCGACGAACATGGTGTCGCCGCCGAAGTAGGCGGGGATATCGCGAACCCCGGAACCTTGTTGTTCACCCACCGGCGCATTCGGGTGCTCGATGTCGGTCGTGCGGGTGGCAATCAGCTTCCAGTCCTGCGGCAGCGGCCCATTCATCTCGTAGACCTTGAAGCCCTTGAGGTGGTTGGACTTGCGGATCGCCTCGACCTTGTCCGGCTCGCGGTACTTGTCACTCAACACACCGAAGCGCCGCACCTCGTAGGACTGCACCATGATGTATTTGCCCAGCTTCTTGTTCCACTGAATGGAAGCAGCGCCGAACATGTCCTGTGCCGGAAGCGGGTTGACCTCCTCGCCGCCACCATTGGGGCCCCAGTTCTGACCTTGGGCCAGCAGCAGCTTGACCGCCTTCGGCTGGGTGATATCGAAGATCTTCAGGGTGCGGCGCACGTACTGATAGAGATAGCGCTTGCCATCGAAGTCGACGATGTTCTGCCAGGTGTGGAAGGGCTCGACCTGGATCGGGTAGTAGGCCTCGATCTTCATGTTCTTGATGTAGCTCTGGGTATCCCAGTAGTCCAACTGTCCGGGGAAGGACTGCCCGTTGTGGGAGAACGGCGTCATGACCGGATCGATGAACTTGCCGGTGGCCTTGTCCATGCCGTAGCTGCCGGGCTTCGGCGCCGGCGGCGTGCGGTCTGGCGAGAGCTCGGTCTGCGCTTTGACGTAGGGGTCGCGAATATCGATCGGCCCATGTTCCTCGGCCTGCACGACACCGCTGGCATACAGCCCCAGCAGCAGCGTGGCCGCCAGTCGGCCGGTACCAAAGGGTACGGCCGATTTAAGCGAGCGTTGCGTTGTTTTCATTGTTCACTCCACTTGTTGAGCCCTTGCGGGGCGGTAAGGTCAAAGGTTCAGGCCGCAGGACGGCACATCAGAAAATCTCTATCGGGTAATCGGTAATCAGGCGGAAGTCGTCCAGATCGCCAGAGCCCTGTTCGGCGTTGGCACGGTGCCAGGCCTGCCGCATGCGCAGGCTCAGCCCCTTGGCTGGACCGGCCTGGACCAGGTAACGCAGCTCCAGGTTGGTTTCGTGGTGAGCGCCATCGGCGCCGTAACGTCCCGCATAGGGGCTGTCCTGGGGGATGTGGCTGCCGTCGATGCCCGCGCCGCTGATGTAGCGCGCCATCAACGAGGCTCCAGGCAGGCCGAGCCCGGCCAGCGAGAAGTCATAACGCAGCTGCCAGGAGCGCTCATGCGGGCCATTGAAGTCGGAGAACTGTGCCGAGTTGGGCAGCCAGATGGAGGCCCCCTGGTCACGGCCATTGCGCCCGTTGCGGTCGTTGTCGCCGACGCCCAGGTAGTCGAATGGCGTATCGCCGGCGACCTTCTGCAGACCCAGCAGGAAGCGGTGATCGCCCAAGCGATAGAAAGTCGAGAGGCCGAGCGTGGTGTTGTCGATCTCCCCTGCCTTCGCCTGACCGGCCTCCTGGGTGCGGTAGAGCGTCAGGCCCACGCCGACTTCACGCTCACCCTGCAGTTCCAGGCGACCGTCGAGGTTGGCGTAGTACTGGTTCCAGATGTCTTCGAAGCGGGCACCGTAGAGCGTCGCCGACAGGCCGGGGGCGAGCTGCTGGGTGCCCCCCAGGTAGTCGGCCGCCGAGGAGGTAACGCCCGCCATGACCGCCCATAGGTCGCCATCGGAATTGGTAGTCACCGGACTGGTGGCCGAGGTGAAATGCCCACCCTGCAGCTCCAGGCCGTCCCATTCCTGGCTTTCCAGGGCAACGCCGGTGGCGGTCTGCGGCACGATGCGGAAGTGGCTGACCCCGAACACTGGCGTATCCGGACGCTGCTCGCCCAGCTTGAGCAGGGTTTTCGACCAGCGCAGTTTCAGCGCCGCACCGCCCTTGGCATATTCGTCGGCGGGAACGCCATCATCATGAACCGGCAGGTTACCCGTGCCCGCCTTGCCAGGCGACGCATCGAGCTTCAGGCCCAGATAGGCAAACGCATCCAGACCCAGGCCGAAGGTTCCCGGCGTGAAACCCGAGGTGAAGTCGGCATTGATGCCCTGGGTCCAGTCTCGACTGTCGCTACGACCGTCCTCCTTGCTGCGGTTGAAATACGAGTTACGCAGCAGCAGGCTCAAACGGCTGTCATCGACGACCTCTGCAAAGCCGCCCATGGGCTGGCCAGCAGCAGGCAGCGCGCACAGACACATAAGGATCGACAGAGAGGTTTTGACAGCACGCATGGAACACTCTTCTTCAGGTCGTCGTTTGGGTAGTACGGGCACGCGCTCCCCTGCCGGGCAGTCGGACTGCCCGGTGTCTGAGCAACGTGTTGATCGAGTAGCTGAGTCGTATCAGCGCTGGATGGGTAGCGGCTTGGGTGCGTCGCCTTCGATGGAGCGGGTCTTGCGAAAGCGCAGGACGTAGATCGCACCGACCACCAGCAGGAAGGGCACGCCGAACACCAGGGTCAGAGCGAATTCCTCGGTGAATAGCGTGGTGACCATCACGGCAAGCATCAGCAGCAAGCCCGCCAGGCTGGTCCAGGGGTAGCCCCAGAGACGGAACTCCAGCGGCTCGCTGCCCTGGCGCTTACGGAAGAACAGGTGGGTAAGGAAGATGCCTGCCCAGGTGAACATCGCACCAAACATCGCGATAGACATCATCAACGTGAAGGCCTTCTCCGGGTAAGCGAGGTACAGCAGGGTACCCAGGCCAATGCCGAGCGAAGACAGCAGCAGCGCCGGGATGGGCACGCCCTTGCCACTGACGCGGCCAAACACTGCGGGCGCCTGGCCGGCACGGGACAGGCTGAACATCAGGCGCGAGGTGATGTACAGCTGGCTGTTCATCGCCGACAGGGCCGCGATCAGGATCACCGCGTTGAACACGGCGCCCGCATAGGGCACGCCGGTGGCGTTCATTACCGTGACGAAGGGGCTCTGGCCGCCGTTGTTCTGCCCCCAGGGCACAATCGCCAGGACCAGTGCGATGGTCAGCAGATAGAACACCACCAGACGCACGACGGTAATCCGGAACGCACGAGTGACGGCGCGTTGCGGGTCCTTCGCCTCACCGGCCGCCACCGCAATCATCTCGATGCTCAGGTAGCTGAAGAAGGCCACGATCACCGCCACCCAGGTGCCCCACAGACCATTGGGGAAGAAGCCGCGATCGTTGCTGTAGTTACTGAAACCTATGCTGGAGTCGACCGGCGCGCCGTAGACCACGTACGCCCCCAGAAGGATGAAGACCACGATGGCGCAGAGCTTGAGCAGCGAAAAGACATACTCGATGGCGCCGAACACCTTGACGCTGAGTGCGTTGGCCAGAATCAGGGCGATCGAGAAGGTCGCCATCCAGTAGCCGCCAGGCACCTCCGGGTACCAGTACTTCATGTACATGGCCGCTGCGGTGATCTCGGTGCCCACCGCGAAGACGATGGACGCCCAGTAGGCATAGCGGATCAGGAAGCCGAACCAGGGCGCCACATAGAATTCGGCGAAGGAGCCGAAGGACCCCGACGTCGGATGGCGCACGGTCATTTCCGCCAGGCAACCCATCAGCAACAGTGCGATCACCGCACCAATGGCGTAACTGACCAGCACGCTGGGACCCGCGAAGCCAATGGCGAAACCGCTGCCCAGGAACAGGCCGGTGCCAATGGCGCCACCGATGGCGATCATCGACAGCTGGCCGCTGCTCAGGCTTTGCTTGAGACCCTGCTCGCGCTGAACCAGGTCGTCGAAAGAGCTTGTTGTTCTTGTCATATTGAATGCTCCGATCTGGTAAGGAAAATCAGGTCACCGACTTGCGGGCGATGAACTCGGGGCGATTCCATTCGGCGCTGTGCAGGATCTCGCGCAGGGCCTCCACGCTGTCCCAAACGTCTACATAGCGGGTGTACAGCGGGGTGAAGCCGAAGCGCAGGATGTCCGGCGCGCGGAAATCGCCCACCACGCCGCGGGCAATCAGCGCCTGCATCACCGGATAGGCTTCGGCATGCGCCAGGGATACCTGGCTGCCGCGCTGCTCGGCATCCCGCGGGGTGCGCAACTCGACGCCCAGGCCCAGCAGTTGCTCGTCACACAGCTGGATGAACAGGTCGCAGAGCGCGACGCTCTTCTTGCGCAGTACCTGCATGTCGACGCCCTCGAACACCTCCAGTGCCGCTTCCAGCGCCAACACCCCGAGCTGCGGGGCGGTACCCACCAGCATGCGGTCGATGGTCGGGTGCGGAGCGTACTCGTGGGTGAAGTCGAACGGTTTGGCGTGGCCGTGCCAGCCGGTCAGCGGCTGGCGCACATGGGCGATGTGGCGCTCGGCGACGAAGACGAAGGCCGGGGCACCGGGACCACCGTTGAGGTACTTGTAGCCACAACCGACCGCGAAGTCGGCATTGGCACCGTTCAGCTCTATCGGCATGGCGCCCGCGGAATGGCATAGGTCCCAGACCACCAGGGCACCGACTTCATGAGCGCGAGCGGTGATGGCCGCCATGTCGTAGCGACGGCCGGATTTGAAGTTCACTTGGGTCAGGGAGAGGATCGCAACGCTATCGTTCAGCGCATCCAGCACCTCGTCCGGCTCCACACAGCGCAGCTCGCAACCGGTCAGCTCGGCAACGCCCGCGGCGATATAGACATCGGTGGGGAAGTTGCCTTTCTCAGCCAGGATCACCTTGCGCCCCGGCTGCATGCGGGTGGCGGCCACCAGCACCTTGAACAGGTTGATGGAGGTAGAGTCCGCGACGATCACCTCGTGAGCCTGAGCGCCGATCAACTTGGCGATCTTAGCGCCGGTGCGCTGCGGAGCCGGGTACCAGTCGGCGTCGTTCCAGGAGCGGATCAGGCCATGGGCCCACTCCTCTTTCAGCACCTTCTCGATGCGCGCCGGCACATGGGCAGGCATCGCCCCCAACGAATTGCCATCCAGGTAGATCTCGCCCTCGGGAAGGTCGAAGCGAGCGCGGCAGGCACTCAGCGGATCATCACGGTCGAGGCGTTCGAAATGCTCGCGGGTGAGCGGGACGGAAAGGGTCATGCGGGTTCCTCTGGTACTTGTTCTTTTTCATCCGGGAATCTGTGGCGGCGAGGAGGCGCTGGCTTGGCCGAGAACGGGCACAACGAGCCATGCCGCCGGGCATTAGCAGAGCCCCAAAGCGTGGGTCGGATGCTACGCCCTGCATGCCATTACTCGAAAATAGAAATGATCGAGGCAGCTATTCTCAAACGCTATACCTGGATTTGCGGGCCCCGTATGAGGCCAGGCCATGGCGCGGCCCGGCAAGCAGGTAGCCAGGGCACCGGACGATCTGCTTTTCCGAGCAGCGCGTTCGACACCCTGCAGCGCTTGCGATCTGTGAGTAGCGGGAGAGGCTGAGTAACGTGTTGCACGTTACGGCTCATGCCAGCCACTGGTGCCTAGCAACGCCCGGCAGATAAGGGCAGTGGACCTGCCAATGTGGCGTGGGCATGGCATGGACACATGTGGGACACATGAAAAACAAAAAGGCCTAGGTTTTCACCTAAGCCTTTTTTCATATGGCGCACCAGGCGGGATTCGAACCCACGACCCCTGCCTTCGGAGGGCAGTACTCTATCCAGCTGAGCTACTGGTGCGTTGCGGGGCGCAATCATACGCATCCGCCGCGCGGGCGTCCATGCGCGCCGGGCCGCGCTGGTCGGTTCAGATTTCCTGCATGTCGAAGTCGGCCTTGCTCACGCCGCAGTCCGGGCACAGCCAGTCATCCGGCACCTCGGCCCAGGGTGTACCGGCGGCGATGCCGTCATCCGGCCAGCCACTGGCTTCGTCGTAGATCAGCCCGCACACCACGCAGATCCAGGTCTTCATGCCGGCACCTCCTGCGCGTTGCGCAGCGGGTGCAGGTGACGGTCGAAGTTGGCCAGGGACGGGAACACCAGTGGCTCGACTTCATCCAGGCGCTGCAGGTAATCGCTGTACTGCTCGAGGATTTCCTCGCGCGCCTGCTGGCTGATGTAGGGCACGTGGCAGGCGGCGAACGGTGGCAGCACGCTGAGCCCGGTGTAGGCCAGGGTGCCGCGCTGCAGCGGGCGCAGCATGGGTTCCCAGTCACCGTGCACGGCCTCTTCGTCGGCGAACATGTGCGACTGGCCGCCCAGGGTGAAGCTGAGCAACGCGCGCTTGCCGGCCAGGCCGCCGCGGTCATAGAAACGCAGGCCGCCGTAGCACACGCCGGACACCAGCACGCGGTCGATCCAGCCCTTGAGGATGGCCGGCACCGAGCACCAGAACAGCGGGAAATTGAGGATCACCAGGTCGGCCCAGAGCAGTTTCTCCAGCTCGGCGGCAATATCCGCGGCCAGGGCCTGCTGGCCGTGGGCGTGACGCTGTTCGAGGGCGTAGACCAGGTAGTCGGGGTTGTTGCGCTGCTGGAAGTCGGCGGCCGACGCCACCGGGTTCCAGTTCATCGCGTACAGGTCGGACACCTGCACACTGTGGCCACCCTGCTGCAGCGTATCGACGGCGAGGTCTTTCATCGCACTGCAGAAGGACTGCGGTTCGGGATGGGCGTGGACGATCAGGATATTCATCGAAACTTCCGGGAAAACGGGGGCCCGAGCGGGCCCCGGATAGGTCAGGCAGCTTGTGCAGCCTCAGCGGCCGGCTTGCTCACCGGCTGCCAGCGGTTGGCGCGGGCGAAGGTGCCAAAGTCGTTGAAGCGCACGCCGGCGTCGCGCATCAGCTGGTGCGCCAGGGGCGCGGTGAGCTGGCGGATATAGAAGGGTTCCTTGACCACGAAGTGGTGGATCGCATGGGTGCTGCCGAAGTTGAAGCAGAACGCCTGCAGCGGCCACAACCACCAGGGGTTGAGCACCTGGGTCTGCTGGATCACGTTGCCGGCCTCGATGTCACCGTAGTAGTGCATGTTGGAGCTGACGAAGTGCAGGCAGAAGGTGCGCAGCACGTTGGGCCCGACCAGCACGACCACGGCGATGGTCACCCCATCCATCACGCTCAGGGTAGTGGCCGACCAGGCGATCGGGGCACCAGCGGCACTGGCGACGAAGTCGATCAGGTGGAAGCCGAGGAATACGTACCAGGTGCTCCAGTTGAGCAGGCCCAGCGGCGCATAGCCCTTGAGCGTACGGGTGACGATCATTTTCTTGTGCGCCCAGGTCTTGGCCCGCAGGAAGCGGATGAACGAGGACATCACGTTGTCGCCGACCATCAGCAGGCGGGCGAAGCCCCAGGGCTCGCCGTTGGTGATGGCGCGCTCTTCGATATCGGTCTCGCTGCCGGACACCTTGTGGTGGTTGAGGTGCAGGTGGCGGCGAATCCACGGGTTGATCGTGCTCGGCCGCGCCATCCACACCAGCGCCATCATCAGGTTGTGCGGCACGCGCTGCTTGCGGAAGTACATGGAGTGGATCAGGTCATGTTCCAGCTCGTGGGTCAGCGAAGCGAAGAAGGCGTTGGCCAGCAGGCACGCCCACCAGGCGATGGCGCCATCCAGGTAGAGCCAGGCCGAGCCGATCATGCCGGCCAGGGCGAAGGTCAGGATGCCCGCGCCGAGCGCGTCCTGATGCTGGAGGATCGGGTAACGCTGGCGCAGTTCTTCACCACGCGCCATCACCACCGTGCGGATATGCGCGGAGCGCTGCTGGTGGTTTTGTTGGCCATGGGTTGCAGGAGTCGGGGTCATGCACGCATCCTCTTTGTCCGTGTGTGGCGCCGGGCGGGCGCTGCGGATCGTTCTAGTAATCAGGCCAGGCTAGAGTGCGCGTCCTGATGCCGACGTGCCTGGCCGATAACGCCAACCTGTTGACCGAGAATGCCAACCTGCATGACTGAACCCACCACCCTGGCCAGCTGGACCCGCGCCCTGCGCCGTCAACTCGACGGCCTCGGCCTCGACAGCGCCGCCCTGTGCCGCGAGGCCGGCCTCGACCCGGCGCAGCTCGACGACCCCAACGCGCGCTACCCGCTGTCCGCCACCACGCGCCTGTGGCAACTGGCCGTGGCCGCCAGCGGTGACCCGGCGCTGGGCTTGAATACCTCGCGGCATGTCGCCCCCACCACCTTCCATGCCCTGGGCCTGGCTCTGGTCGCCAGCGGCAGCCTGCGCGAAGTGTTCGAGCGCATCGTGCGCTACCACCAGGTGGTCAGCGATGCCCTGGAGCTGGAGCTGCGCCATGTCGGTGACACCTGCGAATTCCACCTGCGCCTGCCGCCCGGCAACCTGCCGCCTGCGCCGGAAGCCATCGACGCCTTCGCCGCCATCTACGTGCGCACCTGCCGCAACCGCCTGGGCCGCGACTACGCGCCGCTGGCCGTGCACCTGCGCCGGCCGACGCCGGCCAATCCACAGCCCTGGCAGGAAGTCTTCCGTGCCCCGCTGCACTTCGGTGCAGCCGAGGATGTGCTGGTGTTTGCCCTCGCCGACCTCGAACAACCGCTGGAAGACGGCAACCCGGAACTCGCCGCACACAACGAGGCCGTGCTGCAGAAACGCCTCGAAGCCCTGCAACCCGACACCTGGAGCCGTCGCCTGCGCCGCGCCCTGGAACAGCGCCTGCCAAACGGCGAGCCCTCCGCCGAAGCCCTCGCCAACGGCCTGCACCTGAGCCTGCGCAGCCTGCAACGCCACCTCAGTGACGAGGGCAGCAGCTACGAACAGGTGCTCGCCGACACCCGCCACGCCCTCGCCCTGCAACACCTGCGCGCCCAGGACTGCTCGATCAGCGAGATCGCCTACCTGCTCGGTTTCGCCGACAGCAGCAGCTTCAGCCGCGCCTTCAAACGCTGGAGCGGGCAGAGCCCGAGCCAGTACCGCGACAGCCTGCCGGGCCACTAAAAAGCCCGGACCGCGCCATCTGATGGCGCGTCATTGATGTTCGTGATCTTGAACAGCCAGCATTGCCCCGCACTGGCACGCCCGTACCGCTGAGCCCAAGGCCGGCCATGCTGGCGAGCTAATCCGCAGGAAACCCGGTGCAGCGCAGGGGTGTTCATACTTTTTCGCTATTTTGTTGGTTTTATCGAACATACCTATTGCCCTTTGCCGGAGCTGGCCCTAGCATTCGTGTGACATTTCAAACGCTGGGCACTGCATTCTGCTGCCCGCCATTTGCCTGATTGCCTGCACCGTCGGCGCCATGCACCCGGAGAACACTATGCAACTCAAAGACGCCCAACTGTTCCGCCAGCAAGCCTATGTCAATGGCACCTGGCTGGACGCCGATAGCGGCCAGACCATCAAGGTCAACAACCCGGCCACTGGTGAAATCATCGGCAGCGTGCCGAAGATGGGCGCCGCCGAGACCCGCCGTGCCATCGAAGCGGCCGACAAGGCCCTGCCGGCCTGGCGTGCCCTGACCGCCAAAGAGCGTGCCGGCAAACTGCGCCGCTGGTTCGAACTGATGATCGAACACCAGGACGACCTCGGCCGCCTGATGACCCTCGAACAAGGCAAGCCGCTGGCCGAAGCCAAGGGCGAAATTGCCTACGCCGCCTCGTTCCTCGAGTGGTTCGCCGAAGAAGCCAAGCGTGTCTATGGCGACGTGATTCCGGGCCACCAGCCCGACAAGCGCCTGATCGTGATCAAGCAGCCGATCGGCGTGACCGCTGCCATCACCCCATGGAACTTCCCGGCAGCGATGATCACCCGCAAGGCCGGCCCGGCCCTGGCCGCCGGCTGCACCATGGTGCTCAAGCCCGCCTCGCAGACCCCGTACTCCGCCCTGGCCCTGGCCGAACTGGCGCACCGCGCCGGCATCCCTGCTGGCGTGTTCAGCGTGGTCACCGGCAGCGCCGGCGACATCGGCTCCGAGCTGACCAGCAACCCGATCGTGCGCAAGCTGAGCTTCACCGGCTCCACCGAAATCGGTCGCCAGCTGATGGCCGAATGCGCCCACGACATCAAGAAGGTGTCCCTGGAGCTGGGCGGCAACGCGCCGTTCATCGTCTTCGACGACGCCGACCTGGATGCCGCCGTCGACGGCGCGCTGATCTCCAAGTTCCGCAACAACGGCCAGACCTGCGTCTGCGCCAACCGCCTGTACATCCAGGACAGCGTGTACGACGCCTTCGTCGAGAAGCTGAAAGTCGCAGTGGCCAAGCTGCAGATCGGCAACGGTCTGGAAAACGGCACCACCACCGGCCCGCTGATCGACGGCAAGGCCGTGGCCAAGGTCCAAGAACACATCGAGGACGCCGTCAGCAAGGGCGCCAAACTGGTCTTCGGTGGCAAGCCGCACGCCCTGGGCGGCAGCTTCTTCGAGCCGACCATCCTGGTCGACGTGCCGAAGAACGCCGCCGTGGCCAAGGAAGAAACCTTCGGCCCGCTGGCCCCGCTGTTCCGCTTCAAGGACGAGGCCGATGTGATCGCCATGTCCAACGACACCGAGTTCGGCCTGGCCTCCTACTTCTATGCCCGCGACCTGGGTCGCGTGTTCCGCGTGGCCGAGGCCCTGGAATACGGCATGGTCGGCATCAACACCGGCCTGATCTCCAACGAAGTGGCGCCGTTCGGCGGCATGAAAGCCTCCGGCCTGGGCCGTGAAGGCTCCAAGTACGGCATCGAAGACTATCTGGAGATTAAATACCTCTGCCTCGGCGGTATTTGAAAAACGGATCTATGGCTTGCTGCGCGTCGCGCATGCAGCGTTGCAATCGGGCTCGAGCTGCTCATTTACAGCTCGTAAACTCCGCGCTCTCGCCCGATTGCGCCTTGCCTGACGCTAGCTCGCAGCGCCCTAAACCGTTTTATTGAGTGTTGAATTTCCGTGGGTGTCGGCTGACAGGCAAGAGCTGCGTCAGCCGGCGTCGGCGTTTCCGGTGGTGGCACCGGCGAACCCTGCAGACGTATCGGCAGGAGACTGGCAGTTCGATCATCGTTAGCTGCCGCGTTTCCCGCCCGTCGTCATCATCCTTGGACACAGCCGCGCAAACGACGCGGTCGATGAGGAAAACATGAGCAAAACCAACGAATCCATCCTGCAACGCCGTGCCGCCGCTGTTCCGCGTGGCGTGGGCCAGATCCACCCGATCGTCGCCGAGCGCGCCGAAAACGCCACCGTGTGGGACGTCGAAGGCCGCGAGTTCATCGACTTCGCCGGCGGTATCGCGGTACTCAACACCGGTCACCTGCACCCGAAAGTGGTTGCCGCCGTGCAGGAGCAGCTGACCAAGCTGTCGCACACCTGCTTCCAGGTGCTGGCCTACGAACCCTACATCGAGCTCTGCGAAGAAATCGCCAAGCGCGTACCGGGTGACTTCGCCAAGAAAACCCTGCTGGTCACCTCTGGCTCCGAAGCCGTCGAGAACGCCGTGAAGATCGCCCGTGCCGCCACCGGCCGTGCCGGCGTGATCGCCTTCACCGGCGCCTACCACGGCCGCACCATGATGACCCTGAGCCTGACCGGCAAAGTGGTGCCCTACTCCGCCGGCATGGGCCTGATGCCCGCTGGCGTGTACCGCGCCATCGCCCCGTGCGAAATCCACGGCGTCAGCGAAGACGAGTCGATCGCCAGCATCGAGCGCATCTTCAAGAACGACGCGCAGCCGCAGGACATCGCCGCCATCATCATCGAGCCGGTGCAGGGCGAAGGTGGTTTCTACGTCAACTCCAAGGCCTTTATGCTGCGTCTGCGCGCCCTGTGCGACCAGCACGGCATCCTGCTGATCGCCGACGAAGTGCAGACCGGCGCCGGCCGTACCGGCACCTTCTTCGCCACCGAACAACTGGGCGCCGTGCCTGACCTGACCACCTTCGCCAAATCGGTCGGCGGTGGTTTCCCGATCTCCGGCGTGTGCGGCAAGGCCGAAATCATGGACGCCATCGCTCCCGGCGGCCTGGGTGGCACCTATGCCGGCAGCCCGATCGCCTGCGCCGCGGCCCTGGCCGTGCTGAAAGTGTTCGACGAAGAGAACCTGCTGCAACGCAGCCAGGCCCTGGGCGAGAAGCTCAAGGCCGGCCTGCGCGACATCGCGGCCAAACACAAGGTCATCGGTGACGTGCGCGGCCTGGGCTCGATGATCGCCATCGAACTGTTCGAAGGCGGCGACCACAACAAGCCGGCCGCCGAGCTGACCGGCAAGATCGTTGCCAAGGCGCGCGAGAAGGGTCTGATCCTGCTGTCGTGCGGCACCTACTACAACGTGGTGCGCTTCCTGATGCCGGTCACCATTCCCGATGCCCAGCTGGAAAAGGGTATTGCCATCGTCGCCGAGTGCTTCGACGAACTGGCGTAACTGCTCTGCCGTGGCATCCGCGCTCCTGCCGGATGCCACACAGAATTCGCCTGATGCTCACCAGGCCAGGCGTTTCCTTGAGGCCCGCGCAAGCGGGCCTTTTTTTGCCTGGCAAATGACGCGCCGTAGCCCGGATGCAATCCGGGAAGCAGGCAGCTCAGCCCCCCGGATTGCATCCGGGCTACCAAAGCAGGCATCGCGTATTCCTGCTGCTCAGGCCTGCAGAGCTTCTTCAACGAAGTCCAGGCGGTCCTGACCGAAGAACAACTCGTTGCCGACGAACATGCTCGGCGCGCCGAACACGCCACGTTTCACCGCTTCCTCGGTGGTGGCCTTGAGGGTGTCCTTCACCTCCTGCTCGGCCGTCAGCGCCAGCAGCGCCGGGGCATCGAAGCCCGCCTCGCCGAGCACCTTGCCCAGCACCGCCAGGTCGCCCAGGTTCAGCGCATCCACCCACATGGCCTTGAACACCGTCGTCAGATAGGCCTCGAAGCGCTCTGGCATACGCTGCTGCACGGCCACCGCGCCGCGCATCAGGCCCAGGGTGTTGATCGGGAAATGCGGGTTGAACTGCATCGGCACCTGGTAGCGCCGGGCGAAGCGCTGCAGGTCCTGCATCATGAAGCGGCCCTTGCTCGGAATGGTGATCGGCGAGGCGTTGTGCGTGGCCTGGAACACGCCGCCCAGCAGCATCGGCTTGTAGATCAGCTCGGCACCGTGCGCCGCGCAGATGCCCGGCAACTGGGTCCAGGCCAGGTAGGTGGTGGGGCTGCCAAAGTCGAAGTAGAACTCGACGGATTTGCTCATGAATGGCTCTCTCTTGTGATTGTTCTAACGAGGTACCGCGACCCAGCGAGCGGCGTTCAGGCTAGGCGTCGCGTAGCGGGTCAATGCACGTCACCACTTCTCGATCCAGGGGCGCAGGTCCAGCTCGAACGTCCAGGCATCACGCGGCTGGGCGTGCAGGAACCAGTAGCTGTCGGCGATATGCTCGGGGTTGAGGATGCCGTCCTGGTCCTTGCGCGCATAGATGGCCGGGAAGGTGTCGCGGATAAACGCGGTGTCGATGGCGCCGTCCACCACCACATGGCCAACGTGGATATTCAACGGCCCCAGCTCACGCGCCATGCTTTGCGCCAGGGCGCGGACGCCATGCTTGGCGCCGGCGAAGGCAGCGAAATGCGAGGCGCCGCGCAGGCCCGCGGTAGCACCGGTAAACAGAATGGTGCCGCGACCCCGCGTGACCATGCGCCGCGCCACCGCCTGGCCGGTGAGGAAGGCGGAGAAGCAGGCCATTTCCCAGATCTTGAAATACTTGCGCGCGGTCTCTTCGAGAATGCTGCAGGGCACGTTGGCGCCGATGTTGAAGACGAAGGCCTCAATCGCGCCGATCTCGCTTTCGATCTGCTCGACCAGCGCAGCGACCTCCTCTTCCTTGCGCGCATCGGAGGCAAAGCCATGGGCCTCGCCACCGGCCGCGCGGATCTCGTCCACCAGCGGTTGCAGCTTGTCGGCGCTGCGCCGGGTTACGCAGGCAATGTAGCCCTCGCGGGCGAAGCGCTTGGCGATGGCGCCACCAGTGGCGTCACCCGCGCCGATGACCAGCACCACTTTCTTATCGTTGGACGGCGTGCTCATGCTCTAGACCTCTTTAATAAACGATCGTTTACCAAACGAACGTTATGCTACGCTTTCCCCATCGTCAAGCCAGTACCGCAACGGAGGCCCGGGTGCGCTATTCCCCCGACCACAAAGCCCAGACCCGCGAGAAGCTGCTCGCCAGCAGCAGCGCCATTGCCAAGCACGGCGGCTTCGCCAGCACCGGCGTGGATGGCCTGATGAAAGCCATTGGCCTCAGCGGCGGCGCCTTCTACAGCCACTTTCCGTCGAAGAACGAGCTGTTCGGCGCCATCGTCGAGCGCGAGTTGAGCCACAGCCTGGAGTTGCTCGGGCACAACGGTGCAGGCCGCGACCGCTTGCAGCGCTGCCTGCAGCTGTACCTGAACATCGCCCACGTGCAACAGCCGGATGCCGGGTGCGCGCTGCCCAGCCTGGGGGCGGAAATCGCTCGCGCCGAGTTGCCGGTGCGCGAGCGCGCCGAACACTGGCTGGTGCGCCTGCAGCAGGCCTGGGCAACGGAGCTGGAAAACCCCGAACTGGCCTGGGCCATCATCGCCCAGTGCGTCGGCGCACTGCTGCTGGCACGCATGCTGGCCAGCCCGGAGCAGCAGCAGGCAGTCCTCGACTCGAGCCTCGCGCTGCTCGCCCCGCAGCTCGCCAGCCGCGACTAAGCGCTCCGAAGAACGCCAGAAACCCCTGAAATAGAGCCTCCCGCTCGCCACACCAGAACACCGTGCGGTAATCTGACGAAGTGCTCGCCGCTTCGTCGGCCGGCGCTGGCGCCGCGTTGGCCAATCCGTAGACTGTGCGCCGCCACTCGACTTGCGCCACTATTTTGCCATCACTCCAGAGGTTGCCATGTCCACCCCGGCTAACGCTCCGCAGATCCTCATAGCCGAGGCCAACCCCTGGATTGCCGACCTGCTGGCTCAACTGGTGCTCGATGCGCGCAACGATGCCCAGATACTCAAGGTCAGCGACGGCGCAGCCGCCCTGGCCCGCTGTCGGCGCAAGCTGCCAGACCTGGTGATCGCCGATGGCGAACTGGCCGGGCTCGACGGCATCGAACTGCTCCGCCAGCTGCGCCGCCATCCGCGCACCCCGGCGCTGCCGTACATCCTGATCAGCAACCGGGTCGACGCCTCCAGCGTGCGTGCCGTGTTGCCACTGGCGCCTGCCGCGTACCTGGCCAAACCGTTCAATGCCGAACACCTGCGCCAGCGCCTGCAAACCCTGCTGCACAGCGAGAGTTACCAGGCCGACACCAACGCCCCGACCCTGCTGGTGGACAACCTCGAACACTACCTCGACAGCGTGCGCGAAGAAGGCCAGGGCGCGCCGCTGCTGGCCGATGTGCGCGACGCCGTGGCGCGCAGCCTGCAGGCCGGTGAACAGGACCTGGGCGAGCTGGCCGCCGAGTTCTCCCGCGACCCGCAAATCACCGCACGCCTGATCGCCGCCGCCAACAGCGCCGCCGAACAGCGCAGCGGCCCCTGCCAGACACTGTCCCAGGCCCTGCAACGCCTGGGCATCGCGCGCAGCCTGAACCTGGTGCTGGGCCTGGCCATCCAGCGCAACGCCCTGCTGCAGGACCCACGCCTGGCGGAGTTGGCCAGCCACACCGGCGAACAGGCCCAGCGCGGCGCCGAAATCGCCCACTGGCTGGCCGCGCAGCTGCGCCTGGACAACGAGCTGTGCTACACCGCCGGCCTGCTGCACAACATCGGCGAGCTGGCGCTGCTGCGCAGCCTGCAGGACTGGCAGAACGCCGGCGGCGAGCTGAGCAACGAGCAGATCGAGCGGGCCATGAGCCGCCGCGCCGCAGGTTTCGGCTCGGCCTTGCGCATCCGCTGGCGCCTGCCGTTCGGCTTGCGCGAGCTGATCGCCGCTTACTACGCCCTGGGCAGCGGGGTGTTCTCCCGCGAAGCGCTGGTGCTCAACCTCTGCGCCCAGCTGCTTGAGCTACCGGCCAACCAGGCGCCGCAAAGCCTGCTGGAAAGCCGCGCCGCGCGCCTGCTGCGGCTACCGGTGACGCTGCTCGAGCATTTCCCCGGGCGCTTGCTGCAGTCGGCCTGATCAGCCGTCGGTGTCCGCCGCCTGGCGCAACAACTGCAGGTCGATGATCTCGATCTCGCCATAGTTCAGGCGCACCGCACCGCGGGCCTGCAGCTCCTTGAGAATCTGATTGGTAGTTTGCCGCGACAGGGCCAGCATCAGCGCGAGCTGCTCCTGGGCCAGATGCAGGTTGCGCCGCTCGCCGGTCTCGCCATAACCCTCTGCCATCAACAACAGGCGCCGGGCCAGGCGCGGGGCTGCCGGCAGCAGGCTCATGTCTTCCAGGGCAATGAAGGCCAGGCGCAGTTTCTGGCTCAGCAGCAAGGCAAACTCGCGCCAGTAGGCGGGCTCACGCTCGAGCAACGTCAGCAACTCCGCCTGCGGCACCAGCAACAGGCGCGTCGGGCCTTCGGCAAAGGCGTCGTGGGTGCGTGGCTGGCCATCGAACAGAGAAATCTCGCCAAACCACTGCGGCGCTTCCACCAGGGTCAGCAACGCTTCCTTGCCGGTGCGGCTGACCGCGCCGATACGGATGGCGCCCTCCAGCACGGCGTACAAACCACAGGGCGGATCGCCGCGGCGGAACAGGCGCTGCCCGGCGTCCAGGCTACGTTCACATGTGGCGGCCAGCAGCGCATCCTGCAGGGCAGCAGGCAGGTGGCTGAACCAGTGGCCTTGTAACAGCGAAAGGCGCAGGGCCTCGGTCGTCACGATGATCTCTCCGGATTTGTCGGCTAGCTGACAGAGCCGCATGGGGCAGTCCAGCCATTATCGGCCAAAGCACCCCGACCCATGAGGCGTATGCAAATGAAGTCCCTCGTCGATCACCTCGGCCAGTACGCGGAATACCACCGCGACCAGCGCAACATCCTTAGCCACTTCATCGGCATCCCGCTGATCGTGGTCGCCGTCGCCGTACTGCTCTCGCGCCCCGGCCTGGAGGTCGCCGGCCTGTGGCTGTCGCCTGCGCTGCTCACCGCACTGGCCGCCAGCGTCTTCTATCTGCGCCTGGATCTGCGCTTCGGCCTGCTCATGGCCGCGCTGCTGGCGCTGAGCCTGTGGGCCGGCGCGGCGCTGGCGCAACAGAGCACCCTGGTCTGGCTGAGCGGCGGGCTGGGCCTGTTCGTGGTCGGCTGGGTCATCCAGTTCATCGGCCACTACTACGAGGGGCGCAAACCGGCCTTCGTCGACGACCTGATGGGCCTGGTAGTCGGCCCGCTGTTCGTGGTCGCCGAGCTGGCGTTCCTCCTCGGCCTGCGTGATGACGTACGCATCGCCGTCGAACAACGCGCCGGGCCGACCTGCATCCGCCAGAAAAAAGCCCTGGCCTGAGCCCACTCACAGCGCCGTGCACCCCAGGTGCCCGGCGCCACACCGCACAACCCCGCTACAGAGCCTCCCCCGCCACCGCAAGCCTTCCAGTAGTCAGGTTCCTGAACTACTACATTCCGTGCCCAAAACCACCTTTAGCCGCCGGATTGACCGAAAAAACCACGGCATGCCCCCACGATTCGGTGGTTCCACCCCAACCGCAATCGACGAATGGTCATTCAGCAAAGCTATGGCTGGCGCGGGCCCGAGCCCTGTTTGTGAGCGCCGAGGCCAGTAATGACGCCGCTTTGCCGGAATATCGGGAAACCCGCAGTCCGATAGTGACTTGTAGTTATTAATCAGTCCGACTCCAGAACTTCTTGATGGCCTCGCCGTTCGCCTGCAAAATGCCGCGCCCCGCCCATTTACGCGCGGGTTTGTGCTGATCCGCCCTCGCCAGCGCGCCATCCGTAGTGCGCCGGTTCATTAAAAAGATCACGCAGGAGAATTGAAGTGCACATCGGTGTTCCTCTCGAGACCCATGCCGGTGAGACGCGGGTTGCCGCTACTCCCGAAACCATCAAGAAGCTGATCGGCCAAGGCCATCAGGTGACCGTCCAGACCGGTGCCGGCGTTAGCGCCAGCATCCCGGACAGCGCCTATGAAGCCGTGGGCGCAGCCATTGGCAACGATGCTGCCGCCTTCGGTGCCGATCTGGTGCTGAAAGTGGTTGCCCCGACCGACGCCGAACTGGCCCACATGAAAACCGGCGCCGTGCTGGTTGGCATGCTCAACCCGTTCAGCAACGAGACCATCGCGCGCATGAATGCCCGTGGCGTCACCGCCTTCGCCCTGGAGGCCGCCCCGCGCACCTCCCGCGCGCAGAGCCTGGACGTGCTGAGTTCGCAAGCCAACATCGCCGGCTACAAGGCCGTGCTGCTGGCTGCGCACCACTACCCGCGCTTCATGCCGATGCTGATGACCGCCGCCGGTACCGTGAAGGCTGCGCGCATCCTCATCCTCGGTGCCGGTGTTGCCGGTCTGCAGGCCATCGCCACGGCCAAGCGCCTGGGTGCGGTGATCGAGGCCTCGGACGTGCGTCCGGCGGTGAAGGAACAGATCGAATCGCTCGGCGCCAAGTTCGTCGACGTACCGTTCGAGACCGATGAAGAGCGCGAGTGCGCCCAAGGCGTTGGCGGCTATGCCCGTCCGATGCCGGCCTCGTGGATGGAGCGTCAGGCCAAGGCGGTGCACGAGAAGGCCAAGCAGGCTGACATCGTCATCACCACCGCGCTGATCCCGGGCCGCAAGGCACCGACCCTGCTGCACGAAGCGACTGTCGCCGAGATGAAGCCGGGCTCCGTGGTCATCGACCTGGCTGCGGCGCAAGGCGGCAACTGCCCGCTGACCGTCGCTGAAGAAGTCGTAATCAAGCATGGCGTGACCATCGTCGGCCACAGCAACCTGGCGGCCCTGGTGCCGGCGGACGCTTCGGCCCTGTACGCACGCAACCTGCTGGACTTCCTCAAGCTGGTGATCGACGCCGAAGGCAAGTTCCACCTCAACCTCGAAGACGACATCGTCGCCGCGTGCCTGATGTGCCGCGACGGTGAAATCGTGCGCAAGAACGGATAAGGAGCCAGACAATGGAAGACATGCTGATCTCCCACGGTATCTACAACCTGATCATCTTCGTGCTGGCCATCTACGTTGGCTACCACGTGGTGTGGAACGTGACTCCGGCCCTGCACACCCCGCTGATGGCCGTGACCAACGCAATTTCCGCGATCGTCATCGTCGGCGCCATGCTGGCCGCCGCCCTGACCGTGACCCCGCTGGGCAAGTTCATGGGCACCGCTGCCGTGGCCCTGGCCGCGGTCAACGTGTTCGGTGGCTTCCTGGTCACCCGTCGCATGCTGGAAATGTTCAAGAAAAAGGCGCCTAAAGCGCAGGCGGAGAAACACTGATGAGCATGAACCTGATCACTGTTCTCTACCTCGTTGCCTCGATCTGCTTCATCCAGGCACTCAAGGGTCTGTCGCACCCCACCACGTCGCGCCGGGGCAACCTGTTCGGCATGATCGGTATGGGCATCGCCGTGCTCACCACCGTGTTCCTGGTGTTCAAGCTGGGCGCACAGATGGCCGAAGGCGGCGCAGCCAAAGGCCTGGGCTTCGTCCTGGTCGGCCTGCTGCTGGGCGGCACCGCCGGCTCGATCATGGCCAAGCGCGTCGAAATGACCAAGATGCCGGAACTGGTCGCCTTCATGCACAGCATGATCGGCCTGGCCGCGGTGTTCATCGCCATTGCCGCCGTCGTCGAACCGCAATCGCTGGGTATCGTCGCCAACCTGGGTGACGCCATCCCTGCCGGTAACCGCCTGGAGCTGTTCCTCGGTGCAGCCATCGGCGCCATAACCTTCTCCGGCTCGGTGATCGCCTTCGGCAAGCTGTCGGGCAAGTACAAGTTCCGCCTGTTCCAGGGCGCGCCTGTGCAGTTCAAAGGCCAGCACCTGTTCAACCTGGCCATCGGCCTGGCGATTCTCGGCCTGGGTCTGTACTTCACCTTCACCGGTAACCTGACTGCGTTCGCCATCCTGCTGGCCCTGGCCTTCGTGATTGGCGTGCTGATCATCATCCCGATCGGCGGTGCCGACATGCCGGTCGTAGTGTCGATGCTCAACAGCTACTCGGGCTGGGCGGCGGCCGGTATCGGCTTCTCGCTGAACAACTCGATGCTGATCATCGCCGGTTCGCTGGTGGGCTCAAGCGGCGCCATCCTCTCGTACATCATGTGCAAGGCGATGAACCGCTCGTTCTTCAACGTGATCCTCGGTGGCTTCGGTGGTGCGACTGAAGAAGCCGGCCCGGCTGGCTCCAAAGAAGCTCGCCCGGTTAAATCCGGTTCGAGCGACGACGCCGCCTTCCTGCTGACCAACGCCGACACCGTGATCATCGTCCCGGGCTACGGCCTGGCAGTGGCCCGTGCCCAGCACGCACTGATGGAGCTTGCCGAGAAGCTGACCCACCGTGGCGTCACCGTGAAGTACGCGATCCACCCGGTTGCCGGTCGTATGCCTGGCCACATGAACGTCCTGCTGGCCGAGGCCGAAGTGCCTTACGAGCAAGTGTTCGAGATGGAAGACATCAACTCCGAGTTCGGCCAGGCCGACGTGGTGCTGGTGCTGGGCGCCAACGACGTGGTCAACCCGGCCGCGAAGAACGACCCGAAGTCGCCGATCGCCGGCATGCCGATCCTCGAGGCCTACAAAGCCAAGACTGTGATCGTCAACAAGCGCTCGATGGCCAGCGGCTACGCCGGCCTGGACAACGAACTGTTCTACCTCGACAAGACCATGATGGTCTTCGGCGATGCCAAGAAAGTGATCGAGGACATGGTCAAGGCGGTCGATTAAGACGCCTTTTCCCGTCCAATAAAAAAACCGGCCTGGTGCCGGGTTTTTTATGAGTCAACTTTAGCCCCCCCCTGCGCTAGAGACCTAGCGCTTAGCCACATTGCTAACAAAGCAATGGTAACTGGTTAAGCGGGTAACACGAGGGGGCGAAAAACCACGCCTCAATGGCATAGCGCTCTTGGGTCATCCCCGGGTCGACGGCTGTGCGATGTAGATTCCGCTCATCGAACAGAATCGCATCGCCAGCTTTGAAATGAAGGCGCACCGGCGGTGTATCACCAGCGGCGGCGCGCACCGCGGCATCGTCAACGGACCAACTGAAACTGGCCTCCCCCGTGCCAGTGGGAACAATCCCGGGCAGGCGAGTTGGCACCATATCCATGGATGGGGCATCTACACCGCAATCGGTCAGGGCAATCCACAAATTGACGGTACGAATATCCTGCCCTAGGAACGCACCATCCTGATGCCAACCTGAATTCGATTTCGGAGAAACCCGACGTAGCGTGGTCTTCTTCACAGACAACGCGGGAGCCTCTCCCAGATAGCCAGCCAGCACCGGCAAAACTCCGCTCTGCCCAAGCGTCTCGAGTAACTTGAAAAAACCTCGGGGGGAGTCAGCAGCCAGAACGCCTCCACCATCGCGTACCCACTTGCGGGCAATCTTCTGCTCTCCACCTTCAGGGCAAGGTTGCAGCGGCGTAAACCAAGCCTGTTGTTCTTCATTGCGACGATCAGGCTCAACGTCAGCAGCCTTGATGGCGTTGTCTATTGCTGCGGTCATGGTACTGATCTGTGCAGAAGACAGCAGACCACGAACGATCAATGCGCCATGCCCCTGAATACCTTGAGCCAGGATTGAGGCCGAAAGTTGGTCTTTCTCTACCGACGGTATTACCCCAGCCGCGAAGGGTGACGCTTGCACCACGGGCGGCCAATGTGGTGCGCCCTGCGGGTGCTGCACATGGAAAAACCCTCGATGGCGCATCGCCATAAGACAGATCTCAATGTCGGCTGAAGGCGCTGCGCGTACTTGGGCAGATAGCCGATCAATTGCCTCACGCACAAGCCCAGCCGAGAAAAGCCGCTGACTGGTATCGACGACATTTTGCTGAGAAGGGAGCCCGAAAAGCCGCCTTAGTAGTACCCTCACGATAGAGCCCCCAAATTTGGGGTCTGCCGGCTTCCACCCACAAAAAACCGCTTCATAGAGTGCCCTCATAGTTCGCTCGTTTTCAGTTTTCCTATGCTGGCAACCACCAGCAGACATTCGATCTATACCTTCCCGCGCGCAAGTTAAAGCCATATATTCCTACCCTCGGGAATAGCAGGTACAGGGCACATCCCCGTCAGCAAACCTGCTAGCCCGGCCTACCGGGCCTCCATGCTCAAGGCGCGCAGAGATCTGCAGCCATATCACCTAAGCCATAGCCGGTTTGCCCAGGCCGGAAGTGCTTACCAATTAGCAACGTCTTATCCACCGTTCCCGAATAGGTGTCGCGTCCATCGGCGCCAGCACCAATGTAAGTCGGGGAATGCAACACAGCTTCGTCATTCGTGCGAGTCAACATTTGCGAACTCTGCAACACCAGTTCCTGGTTGACGAACAGACGGACGTCAGCGGTGCCTGGTTTCTTGAAAGGAAATTGGCTAGCTGGCTCGAGATAGACGCTAGCGATGAGCGTATTGCAGGCACGCGGCAGGCTCACCGCAGCTCCACTCAAAAAAACAGTTGCCCCGTGGCGAAAACGCAGGTGCCCGTCGGGCAGCAAGTGCATGCTCCAAACGCCTGGTTGCTCAACAAGGATCTGTTCACCCTGCCCCGCCGAAGGTGACCCTAGAGCCAACCCTAAGGAGAACCCGCCAATCATGGGGGCACGCTGAAAGTCACGCCCGGTCAAAACGCCCGCTGAAGCAGATCGTCGCTGCCAGGTAAGCGGAATGGGGCGAACCTTCCGCTCCCAATCCCGCATCAGATCGCCCGCCTGCACCTGACTCAGCTCAAGCGTCTCACTGCGCACCGGTCTGTTAACGGGGCCAGTAACTGCCTCGACCGAAAACGGACCCGTCACATCCTGCGCGAACAGCCCGCGCCCAGGGAAATGCACGCCATACAACTGCCCCCAGGCCGTATCAGCCGCCCAGTGAAGTGCATCGACTTTCGGCAATGACGCCTGAGCCAACAACGCATCAGATAGGTTGCGCCCCGAGAGACCACCTGGCACCTCACCACCAGCCATGCCCAGCAGGGTCGGATACAGGTCTGTGATACGCGTGGTGCCTTCAATATCACCCGCTTTCAAGTGGCCTGGCCAACGGATCAACAACGGTGAACGAACTCCTCCCTCGCGGTAGCTGACCTTGATGCCGGTGAACGGATAGTTGCTGTCGCGTGCGATGTTCGGGCTGCCGTTGTCGCTGGCAAAGACCACGATAGTGTTTTCAGCCTGGCCGGACTGCTCCAGCGCCTGCAGAACACGCTGCACATTATGATCCAGCTGGGCCAGCACAGCCAGGTAACGGCCATTGGCGTCATCCGGATACTGCTTGGCGAATGCTTCGGCTGGCTGATATGGGTGGTGTGGTGACAGGTACCACAGGTTAATGAACCAAGGCGCCTTATCATTCTTGGCGTTGGCAATCTGCTTCAGCGCGTAGTCGGTGAGGATGTCATCCAGATGTCCCGAATACTTCCTGATGGGCTCTCGATCCAGTTGCAACCAGGGGTTCATGAATGTGGGTTTACTACTTTCCAACTCTCCCGAGGCATTCGGCCCCTGTAGAACGAAATGGCTGAACATCCCAAACCAGTGATCAAACCCCTGCTGCAAAGGCCACACCCCTGGATACTCTTTGGCCTCCCCCACATGCCATTTCCCCACATGCAAAGTGCGATAGCCCAGTTGCTTCAATGATCTGGGCAATGTTTCCAGATCCTCCGACAACCCCAAGCCAATGGGCTCGAAACCAATGGTCACCGGATCCCTACCACTCAACAGCGCGGCCCGGCTGACGGAACATGAACTGTCCGTATAGTGGCTGCGAAAACGCAGCGACTGCTGGCTTAACTGATCCAGCGTAGGGGTTCTCGGCTCACCTGCCCCCCAAGAAGCGATATCGTTGTTGCCCAGGTCATCCGCAAGGATGAACAGGATGTTGGGCCGTGAAGGTTGATCGGCATCATTGCCCGAACAGCCAGCACACAGGAGAATGATCAGAAATAAAAAGCACGCGTTTTTACAGTAGCCCGCCACGAACAGGATCCTTGCCAAATGAGTGATACGTTATTTCCGAAACTGGCCGCCGATCGATACGTGGCACCCAGTTCGGATGGTCTTCTCATCAACTACCAGGCCCTACAGACTGCCCAGGAGCAACTGGCCGGGCTTTACTGCGAAAACCAGCCATTTCCCCACATCGTTATTGACGGCTTCCTGCCCCAGCGCACAATCCAAAAACTCTTGGAAGAATATCCACAGGATCAAAACCTGCCCATATGGAACGACGCCACGCACAAGGACAAAGAGAGTGGCGAGTATGTGCAAAAGGACAAGCGCAACATCCGCGACAATCTGCTCATGCCACCGACCTATCGGCAACTGATCTGGGAACTCAACTCCCACTATTTCCTGAGCTTCCTGAGCAAGATGACCGGGATTGCCAACCTGATTCCCGACCCAAACCTGCGCGGGGCCGGCATCCACCAGATCGGTCGCGGAGGCTTCCTCAAGATTCACGCCGATTTCGCAACACATCGCGAGTTCGCCCTCGATCGCCGTCTGAACTTCCTGCTCTATCTGAATCAGGACTGGCCGGAAACATACGGCGGCCACCTGGAACTTTGGGACAAGGACATGCAGGGCCCGCCCAAACGGGTACTGCCGACCCTGAATCGTTGCGTGGTATTCAATACGACGTCGACCTCATACCACGGCCACCCGCAGCCGCTGACCTGCCCGGAAGATGTCCAGCGCAAATCGCTCGCGCTGTACTACTACACCAATGGCCGACCTGCAGGCGAAGCGCAGCCTGGCTTCGCTACGCTTTGGCAGGCCGTCCCAGAAATTTATCGGTAAGTACCGGTAGGTGGGATTTGAGCCGCAAGAACGGCCGCTCGATAACGCGATAGCAGATCACTGCCAGCAGCCAGGACACCAGGAAGCTGCCAGCAAGCGCCACCAGACCCTCGGCAGACCAGAACGGGAAACGTCCCCCGTTAGCGGATTTGAGCGGATAGGTCAGATAAAACTGCACAGGTAGATGGATCAGGTAAAGCGAATAGGAAATCGTGCCGAAGTGGCTGAAAAGCGGATTGAGTAACAGCTGCCTGATCTTACCCTGCCAACACAGACAGCAAAGTAGTATGCCCCCCCACAGCAGAGCCTCAAGCGAATGGTAAAGCGGCATACGCATGAGCGCCTGAGTTTGGCCGACAGACCCGTACCATTGCAAAAGCTGTAGCAGACTTGCTAGCAGCACTAGCGACAGCAGCATGCCACTCTTCATAGACGCGCTCAGCCATAAGAAGCCACGCCCCATGTAAAACCAACAACACACAGCACCGACCATAAAAGCGGAGCCGCGACCAAATAGAGAGGACCGCAGCCAAGTGGTTTCCTCGTTATTTAGCCATCTCGGCTGGAAAAAGTAGTAGCAATGCAGAGTGAACCAAATGACGCAGGCAGCAGTTAATAAATAGCGGCCTGCTCTGTACTGAAGCGTCAACATCAGCCAAGGCAGCAGCAAATAGAACTGCATCTCCGTACAAAGCGACCACCATGGCACGCTGAACGGAAAAATATCGAAACCGACCGGAATAAACACTAGTGCCTTCAACGCACTTCCACTGGAACTGACCAGCCAAGCCACTAGAATCGCACAGTAGTAGAGCGGGACAACCCGCAACACCCGCGCACTATAAAAACTGCCAATGCCAACTCGCTCGCCATTACGCATGGCCAGAATGAAAGGCTGCGTCAGGAGAAACCCGCTAAGCACGAAAAACAGGGAAACCCCGGTGTTTCCCGCAGCCACCACCCGTAGCCAAAGGGAACTACCCTCTGGTAGACCAGCCGCACCATCACTGGTGAGTATCCCAAAGTAGTGAAACATCACTACCAGCAGGATTGCCCAGCCACGCAAGGCCTCCAGCTGTGGGATATAACGCGCAGGGCTGCGTAGCCCTGCCAGAGCCGGCGAGCTGCTCATCAGGCCTGTTTGACTGGCTTGGCTGGAGCATCCTGGGTCAGACGCTTGAGCTTACGGTTATTTTCCAGATGCTTGCTGGCATGCACATAGAACGCCCGCAACGCCGCATCGGATTTTTCGCTCTGATCCTCAAAGAGAACCTTCAGCAGCTCAGGGTCCTGACTACGATCGCCACCGGGCTTGCGCAGCACACCCAGACCGAAACCATGATTGAACGTGAAGGTTTCGTGATGGCCACGAATTTCATCCCAGAATTTCCAGGCACCGAAGTCCTGCAGCCGCGCCTGCACATCATGGAACAGGATGATCCCACCCGGTTTGACCTTGGGATACCAGTTGGCGAAGTCCGCGCTGACCGCTTCATAGGTGTGGAAGCCATCGATGTGCAGCAGATCAACACTGTCTTCGTTGAAGTGCTTCAAAGCATCTTCGAAGAACATCCGCATCAGGTAAGAGAAGCCGTGGTAGTGCTGACGGTTGTGGTTGTTGACCGAGTTGAATACCGACTCGTCGTACTTGTCGGTGTGCTCATCACCCTCGAAGGTATCGATGGCGTAGCACAGGCCATCGATCTCGTTTTCCTTCATCGACTGGCAAAAGGTGAAATACGACAACCCTTTGTGAGTGCCCAGCTCGACCAGCATTTTCGGGCGAATCGCCGCAACCAGGTCATAGCCAAACGGCAGGTGATCAACCCAGGTACTGAACACCATATGCAGGGGTTCGAAGCGGCGGATTGACGGTGGCATGTAGACAAGGCTCATTTTCTTATTCCCTGCAGACTGTGGGTTGATTTAGATACTGGGTTGGCACAAATGACATAGTTGGATGAGCTTGCTCACGCCTGGCGTTCTTCGCGCAGACGCTCCTTGGCGCGCTCATCGGCATACATATCTTCATTTCGTTCAGCGCAGCGCTGCATGCGGTGCATGCCGCGCTCAATGGAATGCTTTAAATAACGCAGCGCCGGCCCCGGGATCTTGCCTAGCAGGATCGGCTCAACTGTGGGTGAACGGAAAGGCTGGCCCAGCAACTCCGTGAGCTGATCACTCTGCCTGCGCAGAATGTCGTCACGCTTGACCACTTCGGACGTGGTAACACCGCCATGCAACTGATGGAACGACCCTTCGCCGGCCAACATGAAGGAGCGTGTACGCGGATGCATGGCAATCTTGCGGTAGATACACAAGTTCAGCGCACCGCCCCCCGGCAGGTCGAAGCGCTCATCTGCCTGACCTATTTCGCGGAATACCTCGGCTGAAGTGAACAGACAGTTGCATTCCATGAAGGGGTGGAAGATGCCGTTAGGATTCGCCCCGCTCAGGCAGGAGATATCGAACAGGCCATAGCCATTGCGCTGCCAGTCGATCTCGTCCAGCAGTGCCTGCTCCTTTTCCTCGGTGTAACCATGGGTCAGATGAAACTGTTGTTCGTTTTCACCCAGGTGATAACCCGGCACGGCAACCATGGCATCAGCATTCAGGCTGAATGCCATCAGCACGTTGTGCACGACCCCCGGGGTCACCATGCGCGCGCCATCGATCATCAAGCCAATGAATCGCCCACGGGCCTGGGCAAAACCGAAGTTGATGGCAGCCGCCGGAGAGACGCCTGGCTCATCGCGCAAGAAGTAATGGAAGTTACCTGGCAACGCCGCAATGGCCGCAGCGTCCATATTCCGTCGCGAACGGTTCTCGACTAGGATTACTTCGTAATCATCGGCTGCCACACCGTCCTGATAGGCCGGGCTGAGGCTGATCAGGGTATTCAACGCCTGGCGCGGCATGTCATAGGCAATGACGATAATGGAAAGTAGTGGCGTACTCACTAACCGCCCACCTTTTCCAGCGACAAACGCACAAAGCGGTACACGCTCGGATGTGGGCTACCCAGCAGAATCGGCCGAACATCGGGGGGCGCGCGATCATCGCCACGGATGGAGCGATCCTGATCGTCCAGCGCCTTGTAAATGACATCGCGCTCGGCTTTGCGCGTTCCAGTGGTCACACCTCCATGGAACTGGTGGAAGGAACCCTCGCCGAACAATAAATAGAACGGGGTATCCGGATACTCCAGCAGACGCTTGTAGAGATCCAGATTGGCGTTACCGCCGCCAAAATCGTTATAGCGGATGTCCATCCCACCCAGCGCAGCCCATTTGCGCATCGACATACAGATAAAGTTGCTTTCGTAATTGGAGCGGAAAAATCCGCCCTGGCACGAGCCACTCAGCACCGCGATGTCGTACAGACGATAACCGTCCTGGGGCCACTCGATACTCGCCAACAGGCTGGCCTCAGCCTTCTCGTCATAGCCTTCGTTGACGGCTACCTGCTGCAGCTTGTGTCCGATGTGGTAGCCAGGCGCAGATACCGCGGCATGCGGTGCCATGCGAAAAGCTTCGAGAGCCAGGCGCACCACGCCAGGGGTGACCATTCGCGCGCCGTCGATCATGATCGAGATATGACTGCCGGTAGCCTGTTCTGCGCCAAAATTGATGGCATTCACCGGCGAGCGCAGAGTCTCCTCTCGAGGGAAGTAGCGCACGTTTCCAGCGTACTGCGTGGCACGTTCATGCCCGAGCAGACGATCCGAATGGTTTTCCACAACGATCACTTCGTAATCGTCTTCGCTGACACCCTGCTGATAAGCAGGGCTCAACGAATAAAGTGTCTTTTCGGCCTGATCGGGCATTTTGTAGACAATGACCACGATCGATAAACGAGGGATTCGGCGGAAGATCGACATCTATTCGTTACCCGTCAGCGCGCACAACGGCACAGTTCGCGATACAGCTTCTGCAGTTCGGCTGGTAGCGGCTGGCGCACCTGCTCGTGATGCTTCAGTTCGGCGCTGAAAAAGCGCTCTGCCGAGGGTTCGAGCCCCAGCTCGTCTAGAACGGCATCGAGCTTGCGATGCAGCACTGACTCATCCTCATCGAAACACAACAAGGGGAATTTGACCTGACGGTACAACGCCAGGAGACGCTTGTTATAGGCGAGCCAAAGTGCAAACGCCTGCTCCTGGGGCATCCCTCCCCGCGCCGCAAGCGATTGGGCAACCGCCGTCGGATGACGGAATATTCCGACGAAGCGCAGCTCGGGCAGCAGGTGCCGCCAGCCCTCAACCAGCAGCAGCGTACGCGGATCCTTGAACCCCCAGCGGGCAACGCCGTCGTACTCGGCGATCAGCTCACGTGCCGCTGCATATTCCTCATCGCTCCACAGCACCGGCTCGGCGGGCGGGTTGTCCCAGGCAAAGCCTCGCTTAAGCAGGACTTCGTCATTGAATGCGACGATCTCCAGATTTTCCCGGTTGCCTTTGAGGTTATGCGGATTCCAGGCGCTGAACTTGCCAAGCTCCAGGCCTGCCTGCTGCAAAGACCCGGTCAGGAAACTGGTGCCACTGCGGTGCATGCCCACCACCATGACAGTTACCCGCTCGGGACGTGGCTGAGCTTGCTCAGCACGGGAAAACAAGGATCGGATAAACCGCATAACCTTCCTAATTGTTCTTATAGGCACTGCGCGACCATCTGGCAGCAAATGCCCAGGTCGTGTAGGCAACGTGATGAAAAAGGAGAGCATTGTGGTTAAATGAGCGCCCCTTTTCAATCGGCCTCTGTCGTAGATGAACTATAAGGAAATCCTGCTTTACGGGGTGTACAGCGACCTTCGTACAGAAGTGGCACGCCGCTTTCTCGGCTTCCTCTGGTGGATCATTGAGCCGGTCATGTACATGGCCACTTTCTATCTGGTCTTCGGCCTTGCACTGCGGCAGGGCGGCCCGGATTACGTCCCCTTCCTGCTGACCGGTATGATTGCCTGGAAGTGGTTTGATGGGTCCGTGCGCCAGGCTAGCGTAGCGATTTCATCAAATTCCGGCCTGGTTCAGCAGATCTATGTGCCCAAAAGCCTCTTCCCGCTGATTCAAATCTTCAGCAATACCTTTAAGTTCTTCATCATTCTGCTGCTGTTGCTGCTCTTCATGCTGGTCATCGGTAAACGTCCATCGTTGCACTGGCTTGGCCTGGTGCCGATTATCCTCACCCAGCTGTACCTGATCATTGCCTTTGGTCTGCTGCTGGCGAGTGTTATTCCATTCGCCCAGGACCTGAAGCATGTTGTTGATAACGCGCTGATGCTAATGATGTTTCTCTCCGGCATTTTCTTCAGCGCCGAGAGAATTCCAGAGTCTGTGCGCTGGCTGTTCGAACTCAACCCCATGGTGCTGGTCATTGATGCCTATCGCGCCGTGCTGCTCAACAATCAGTGGCCAGATGCCATGCACCTGCTTTACATCGTGGCGGTCGCCACTCCTGCGCTGGCCTTCGCCCTGCTGTTCATTCACAAGAATGAGCGGCGTTATCCAAAGCTGATGCTCTGAGCAAAATCATGAGTGAAAAAGTCATCTTCGAAGTCAAGAACGTCGGTGTGTCCTATCGCCAGCGTGTAGGCGTTCTGCGCTATGAAAACTACTGGGCACTCAAGGATGTGAGCTTTGCCCTGCATGCCGGTGAAACGCTGGGGGTGATCGGCTCCAATGGCGCAGGGAAAAGCACACTGCTGCGGATGATTGCCGGCATCATCGACCCGGACTGCGGGCAAATCTGGCGGCAACCCAATACCAATGCCAGCCTGCTGGCGCTGAATGTCGGCTTCAGGCCGGAGCTGTCAGGACGCGAAAATGCAATTCTCAGCGGCTTGTTACTCGGCATGCCACTGAAACAGATCAAGTCGCAGATAGATGCCATTCATCAGTTCAGCGGCCTGGGTAATTTCTTTGAGCGCGCAGTTGGTACCTACTCCACAGGCATGCGTGCGCGCCTGGGCTTTGCTGTCGCCATCCAGGCCAACCCGGACATCTTGCTAATTGACGAGGTGCTTGGCGTCGGCGATCAGAACTTCAAGGACAAATCGCACGCTGCGATGAAAGAGAAGATCGAGTCGAAGAAAACCGTCGTATTGGTTTCCCACAGCATGGAAGCAATCAAGTCACTCTGTGACCGCGTTCTCTGGCTCCATGAGGGCCGCAGCATCATCTGTGACAACGCCGAACAGGTTACCAGTGGGTACCTGGAAGTAGCCCGCATGGCCTACAAGGAAGAATGCGCAAAGAAAGCCGCCGAGGCGGCTGCAGCACTCTGAAGAAAGCCGTCGGCTGAACAACAAGAAAAACAGGCAATAGATCAGCACTAGAGAGTCGTATGAGCACTGAATGCAAAAAAATCCTGGTCGTGCTGGGCATGCACCGCAGCGGCACCAGTGCTCTGACTCGAGGCTTACAGGTCATTGGCGTGTCGCTGGGCGACAACCTCATGCCGGCCTTTGAAGGCAACAACAACAAGGGCTTCTGGGAAGATCTGGAGATCGTCGCCCTCAACGATGCACTGCTCGCTGAACTTGGCCTGAACTGGCATAGCCTGGGCACGCTCCAGACCCCACACGACTGGGCCCGATTGCTGGATCACCCGCTGGCCGCCCAGGCAGAGGCCTATTTGCAGGCCCAGACCGTGCAATACCCGCTGTTCGGCCTGAAAGACCCGCGAATGACTCGCTTGCTGCCTTTCTGGCTGGAGATATTCAAGCGCTGCAATGTCGAACCGATCTTCCTGATCAGCAGCCGCGATCCGCTTAGCGTTTCGCGCTCACTGGAAAAACGAGACAATTTTCTGGCTGGGAAGAATTACTTCCTGTGGCTGGAGCATGCTCTTCCCGCCTTGCTGGACACCGCCGGCTATCGGCGCCTGGTGGTCGACTTCAACCAGCTGCTTGAACAGCCAGCCAGAGAGCTGGAGCGCATCGCCCGGCTCGCAGGCCTGCCGCAACCTGCAGAGATCGAACTGAATACCTATCAGGATAGTTTTCTGGAAAGTGGCCTGCGCCACTACCAGCACACTCAGGATGATCTGAGAGCAGACCCCAGCCTGGCGGAAGAAATTGTACGGGTCCATCAGTTGCTGCAGCAGCTGGCAACCGATGCGGTCGATCTTGATGACCCCGCCGTTCGCACCGAGCTGCAAGAAGCAACTGCCTGGCTCAACACCCTGGGCCCAACCTATCGACTGGTCATTGCGCAGAATGCTCGTATCACCTCAACCAGCGAGCACCTGGATGCGCTGAGAAAAGAAAACGCCCACCTGCACCACGTTACCCAAGCGCTAACCGATACCCAGCAAGAGCTAGCAGACACCCATCAGGCACTAATAGACATCCAGCAAGACCTGCATGACCTCTCCCGCTCTATTGATGCCCTCCGACAGTCTGCCTCCTGGCGCATCACCCAGCCCCTACGCGCCGTCACCAGCGGGGCACGAGAAACCGTGAAGACCCTGAGAGCCTCAGCTCGACTGATGGCAAAACGTCTCTACCATCGCTTGCCCGCCAAGCTGCGCGAGCCCTGCCTGCGCCTGGCCTACCGCTATTTCGGTATCTTTTTCCGCGGCATGGGCCATTACGAGGCCTGGCGCCTGGCGTGGAGTCCCGGCCAGACACGCCCTTTCAGCTTCAGCTATCGGCGTTCAGCGCTGGCGCGCGAGGGTCAGTACCAGCTCGAACAGACGACCTATCCGGCGTACTGCTATCTACCACCACGACGCACCTCGGCAGTGGACAAGGTGCTGGCGGAGTTCGGGCGCAAGCCTCTGATCTCAATCATTACCCCTGTATACGGTATAGAGCCGCCTTATTTGCAGGCGCTGATCCAATCGGTAGAACAGCAGTGGTACCCCCACTGGGAATTGATTTTTGTCGAGGATGCGGGACCCAATCCCGCCACCCGTCACTTCCTGGAGGCACTGGACAACCCGCGCATCAAGGTGAGCCTCAGCGAGAAGAATGGTGGCATTTCTGCCGCAAGCAACATCGCCCTGGGCTTGGCTGCCGGCGAATACGTGGCCTTTCTCGACCACGACGATGAGCTGACAGCCGATGCGCTCTTCGAGCTCGCGAAAGCGATTAACACTGATGACCCCGACTTCATCTACAGCGATGAAGACAAGATCGACGACGCCGGCAATTACAGCCAGCCGTTCTTCAAGCCCGGTTGGTCACCCGATGCCCTGATGAGCATCATGTACACCTGTCACCTGGCGTGCATGCGCAAAAGTCTGGTCGATGAGCTTGGCGGTTTCCGCTCATGCTTCGACGGCGCCCAGGACTATGACCTGGCGCTGCGCCTGACTGAGCGCACCCAGCGCATCCACCATATCCCTAAAGTGCTGTACCACTGGCGCACCCTGCCTTCGTCGACGGCCAGTGGCCTGGATGCCAAGCCGTATGCCAGTGATGCCATGCGCCGGCTGAAGGAAGAAGCCTTGGTGCGACGCGGCCTGCAAGGCATTGTCGAGAATGTCGCGGAGATGCCCAGCCAGTGTCGGGTCAATTATCGTCCCGTTGGCACGCCCCTCGTTTCAATCATCATTCCCAGCCGCGATAACACAGCCATCCTGAAGCGCTGTGTCGATTCACTGCTCCAGCAGACTCGCTACGGACACTACGAAATCATCCTGATCGACAACGACTCCAGCACCCCGGAAGCGCGCGCGTATTTCGACCAGGCACCGCAGGATCCACGGGTAACCGTGTTGCGTTATCCGCACCCGTTCAACTATTCGGCCATCAACAACCTGGGCGCGCGCGAGGCCAAAGGCGACTACCTGCTGTTCCTCAACGATGACACCGAAGCACTGGCCCCAGACTGGCTGGAGCGCATGCTCGGGTTTGCCCAGCTGGATCACATCGGGGCAGTGGGTGCCAAGCTGTTGTTTCCCGGCAGTCACAACATCCAGCACTGCGGGGTGCTCAACCTTCCAGCAGGCCCTGGGCACGCGTTCTATAACGCACCTGCCGATGCACCGATTTACTTCGGCCGCAACATCCTGGAGTGGAACTGGCTTGCCGCGACTGGAGCCTGCCTGCTGGTCAAGCGCAGTAAGTTCGAAGCTGTCGGCGGCTTCGACGAGTCCTTCCCCGTCGCCTACAACGATGTCGACCTGTGCTGGCGCCTGCATGACCAGGGCCTGAAGAACCTGGTGTGCAATGCCGTGCGCCTGCTTCATCACGAGTCCGTCTCACGCGGCGTTGACGATGAGGACCCACTCAAACTGCAGCGACTGACGCAAGAGCGGCGCCGCCTGTACCAGAAGCATCCGGGTTACTTCATGCACGATCCTTACTTCAACCCGAACCTGCATGGCAGCAGCGTAAATTTTCTTGCGCAGAACTTCTGAAGGCACGCTATCCATGACTCAGCGCTACCAGGCCATTGTCGACGCCTTCCGCGAACATCTGCCGCATATCAAGGCCGTATCGTTCGACGTTTTCGACACCTTGTTCCTCAGGACTCTGCATGAGCCTGAAGCACTGTTTGACCTACTCGGGCTCAAACTGCAGGTCAGTGATTTTCGCCAACAACGGAGCGCGGCCCAACACCTGGGCTTCCAGCGCATGCACCACGAAGGCCGCCACGAAATCTGCCTGGAGGACATCTACTCCAGCATGCCCCATTCGCTGTCCAGCCTTGCAGAGCGGGGCAACCTGGAGCAGCAGTTGGAGCACCTCGTGCTGCGGGTCAACCCGGAAATCTTGGCCCTCTTGGACGAAGCCCGCGCCGCCGGCAAGGTAGTCGTCCTGACCTCGGACATGTACCTGCCGGAGAGTTTTTTCCGCGCACTGGCCGAGCGCGCCGGAATCAGCATCGACCACTTCCTGATTTCCTCTGCCTGCAACAGTACCAAGCGCGACAGCGGAGAACTCTTCGTCCAGCTGCAACAACGACTGGGCATGCAACCTGCGGACATTCTGCATGTCGGGGACAACCCCCTGGGTGATGTGCAACGCGCCGAGGAAAAGGGTTTGCGCAGCGTGCATTACCAGGCACCAGTCTTCACGGCGCCTCAGGGCCGCCTGGATGCCCTTGGCTCGATCAATCTTGGGCTGTCTCGTTATGGCACCTATTGCCTTGAAAAAAGCCCCTGGTGGCAATTGGGCTGGCAATTTGGCGGCCCGATCCTGCAGGCTTTTCTGCACTGGATTCAGCAACAGGCACGACTCGATCAAGTAGATCGCATCCTCTTCGTATCGCGCGATGGCTACCTGATGCACCAGCTGCATCAATCCTCGCCTGGCAAGGGCCTGGAAGCCTCCTATCTGCGTGGCTCGCGCGTGTCGTTCACGCTCGCCAGCCTGACCGAGCAGAACTTCCTCAAGTACGTGCCTTTCCTGATGTCCGGCGCCGACAACATCACCCTGCAGGATCTTTTCTCCAGGATTGGTATCGACCTTCCGGACGAGCAGGTTCTAGGCGATCTGGGCTTGAGCAGTGCGACACCACTGACAAAGAACAGCGCCGAAAGCATCAAGCAGTTCCTCGTCGCCATGCGCCCGAGCCTGCTCAAGGCCGCACAGGAAACCCGCAAAGGCCTTTATCGGCATCTGCTGGATCTTGGCCTTCGCGATGGCATGCGCATCGCCTTTGTTGACGTGGGCTGGAGCGGGACCACCCAGCAAGCCTTCCAGACGGCCTGTGAAGGAATGTTCGCGCTGGAGCTGACGGGCTATTACCTGGGGCTTTCAGAGCACTCCAGCAAACTGGCCAATAGCAAGAAGATCAAGCTTCGCGCCTTCACGGAAAGCACTGGCGCCAGTCACGCACAATCCCAGGCCCTGTACCGGAATCGTGCAGTCGCCGAACTGTTCTTTTCAGCGCCTCATCCGACCACTATCGGCTACCGCCTGTCCTCTGGGCCGACCCTGCAATTCATTGAGGATCAGGAGCGTGGCATCGACTACGACATCAGCCTGATAGTCGAAGGGATCAACCAGGGAATCAGCGACTTCGCTCACCAGTCGGAACAACTGTATAAAGACTTGGGGCAAGTCGTGGCATATACCGGCGCGCTCGACAACCTGTTGCAATTGCTGGATCGCCCCAGTCAGGAGCAAGTGCATCTGATCGGCAAGATATACAACTGGGATGCCTGGGCCAGTAGCGAGAACCACCATACTTACTTCGCCTGTACGGGCAGCCCATCTGCAAGCAATATCAAGCCAGACCTTTGGCCGGCAGGATGGAATACCCTCAGGTCATCACATTATGGATTGTGATCAGTTATAAGAGCATGCGGAAAACAGATGGAATCTAATAATAAAACCTCCCCATCCGCCACCTGAAAGGTCAGATCGTATCCATGCACGCCTGCGCACAGCCGCCGCTAGCCGAAAAAACTCAGGCCGCCGCAACAGAGCCTCGGGTCGCTATTCTGTTGGCGACTTATAATGGCGAGCGTTATTTGGCTGAACAGCTCGAATCACTGCTCAAGCAGACGCACAAAAATTGGGTGCTGTACGTATCCGACGACGGCTCCTGCGATACAACCCTGGATATCCTGGGGCAATACCAGAGCCGCCTGCAGGACCGCCTACATATACAACAGGGGCCTAAACAGGGGTTTGCAGCTAACTTCCTGTCTATGGCGGTGGCCGACAAGATTACTGCCGACTACTTCGCCTTCTGCGATCAGGATGATCTGTGGCATGCGGACAAACTGGAGCGAGCACTTGCCTGGCTGGAACACCAGCCCCCTGAATACCCAGGCTTGTATTGCTCGCGAACCCGCTTGGTCGGCTCAAGCGGTGCGCCTATTGGCCTATCTCCCCTACTGTGCAAACCACCGTCATTCCGCAATGCCTTGGTGCAAAGTATTGCTGGCGGTAACACGATGGTCTTCAACTCGGCGTTGAAGCACTTGGTCACACGAGCAGGCAACCCAACTGTCGTTTCCCACGACTGGTGGTTATATATGCTAACCAGTGGATGCAAGGGGAATATCCTTTACGACACCAAACCGGCGATCGGCTACCGACAACATGGTGCCAACCTGATCGGCTCCAACCGCTCACTGAAAAGCCGCCTCAAGCGCCTGAAAAACGTCATGTCCGGGCACTATAAGCAGTGGAATGAAATCAACTTGAGCGCACTTGAAACCTGTAAGCATCTGCTGAGCGACGACAGTCGCAGGGTATTGGAGCGCTTCGCCCACGCACGACGTGCCACTTTGCTGGTCCGGGTGTTTGCCACTTTGCGTTCTGGCGTCCACCGCCAAGGTTTCCTGGAGAACCTTGCCCTGCTAGCAGCCATGCTGTTTCGCAAGGTTTGATAGGGGCTTCATGCAAACTGGCCCGCATCCTCAGATGCGGTGAGAGCCCCGATAATTAACGTCACCCCTCATATACGCCCCGCCTGGCGTGATGCCTTTGGCGCGCACCTGTCACGGGGCTTGAACTGCACAGGGTGAATTTCGTCCAATAGACGGATCAACCCGATTGTCTGGAGCCACCATGCGTAACCTGTTGTCCGCCCTGCTCGCCACTTCCCTTTGCCTGGGCGCTGCCAGTGTTCAGGCGCAAACCCTGGTTGCGACCAGCAACATCATCATCCGTGCGCTGGATCGCAGCTTCGACTTCACCTCCGACACCACCACCTCGATCCGCGACATGAAGGTCGTGCGCGCGGCCCAGAGCGATGCTGCCAGCTTCGTTGCCAGTGCCGGCGAGATCCGTGGGGCGCAGCTGGAAGCCGCCTTCGCCACCCTGCGCGAACGCCTGCCGGAAGCCCGTCAGGCCGATGATCAGGCCCTCGCCGAAGCCATTCTCGCGCTGTGATGCCCCGCTGGCTGGCAGCCCTGGCGCTGCTGGCCTGCAGTTGCGCCCAGGCCGAGCTGCGCCTGAGCCTGGATGCCGCCAACCTCAGCCCGTCAGAGCGCCAGGTCAGCCAGGACCTGCTCGATCAGGCCCTGGCTGCCTTACCACCGAGCTTTATCCAGCGCCTCGATCGCACGGTGCAGGTCAGCTGGTCGGATGATCTGCCGGCCAATGCCTATGGCCGCATCACCCGTCCCGATGGCCTGGCGCTCAATGTCCGCCTACTGCCGCAGCTGATCGATCCCAAGCTGGCCGACGCCCCCTCCGGACGAGCCCATGGCAGCTTGCGCCGCGAGCTGCTGGCCACCGTATTGCACGAACTGACCCACCTTTACGACCGCGCCGCCTTGTGGCCCGTCAGTGAGGGCCTGCGCCAGCAGCACTGCCGCAGCCAGGCCAACAGCACCGGACTGGTCGGCCTGGCGGACGGCTGCCGCGGCCAGACCGCACGGCGCTTCAGCATCAGCGACGACCCGCAGTTGCTCGACCTGGCCGGCTGGCAGCAAGCCGTCGGCAAACGGGGTCAGCGTGAGCAGGGCAACGGGCAGGACGCGCGCAGCCCGGACCTCTACGAGCTGAGCAACCCGCGCGAATTCGTCGCGGTGAACATGGAGTACTTCCTCCTCGACCCCGCCTACGCCTGTCGCCGTCCAAGCCTACAGCGCTACCTGCGCGAGCATTTCGCCTGGCAACCCAGCGCCCAGGCCGAATGCGCATCGAGTTATGCCTACCTCAACGCCGGCAGCAATTTCGCCCGCCAGCCGCTGGGGCAACTCGACCCCGCAAGGGTGTACGCGGTCGACTACCTGCTCGCCGAGCCCAACCAGCAGTGGGCCAGCCGCTGGGGCCACAGCATGCTGCGCCTGGTGATCTGCGCGCCGGGGCGGCCGCTGGGACCGGACTGCCGACTGGATCTCGACCAGCACCTGGTGCTGTCCTACCGCGCCTTCGTCGGCGACGTGCAGCTGTCCAGTTGGGACGGCCTGACCGGCGCCTATCCGTCGCGCCTGTTCATCCTGCCGCTGGAGCAGGTGATCGAGGAGTACACCAAGGTCGAGCTGCGCGGCCTGGCCTCGGTACCGTTGAAGCTGTCGCGCGACGAGCTGCAGCAACTGGTCGAACATGCCGCCGAAGTGCACTGGAGCTACGACGGCGACTACTGGTTCCTGTCCAACAACTGCGCGGTGGAAACCCTCAAACTGCTGCGCAGCGGCACCGGCCGCAACGAGCTGCAGAGCCTCGACAGCATCATGCCCAATGGCCTGCTGGCGCTGCTCGGCGGGCGCGACCTGGCCGACCTGAGCGTGCTCGACGACCCGCGCGAGGCGCTGCGCCTGGGTTACCGCTTCGATTCCTACCGGGATCGTTACCAGGCAATGTTCAGCATCCTGCGCGCACGCCTGCCAATTACCCAGGTGAATGTTGAGGACTGGTTGACGCTGCCCGCCGCCCAACGTCGCCCGTGGATCGAGCAGGCCGACCTGCGCGCCAGCGCCGCCCTGCTGCTGCTGGAGCAAGCGGCCCTGCGCCGCCAGTTGCTGTTCGCCCAAGACGAGCTCAAGCGCCGCTACCTGAGCGCCCGTGACAACCCGCAGGACGGACGCTACGCCGTGGCTGACGACACCCTGCGGCAGATCCTCGCCAACAGCGGCTTCCTCAGCCGCCCGGCGGAGCTGCTCGACGCCGGTTACGGCCTGCCTCAGCCCGGGGAATGGCAGCGCCTGGAAGCACAGAGCAGCGAGCGCCAGCAGACCCTGCGCCGGCTCAGTGACAGCCTCAATGAGGAAGTGCGCCGCCTGCTCGACCCCGAGCGCCTGGCGGAAATCGACGCCAGCGAAGCCAACCTCGAGCACATCGGCGAGCACCTGCGGTCGCTGCACAAGGCCAGTGGCGGGCTGGTGTTGCCCTGAAACGGCTGACGACCTACTGCCGGGGCTGACGTTGTAGGGCGCGTGCAGCCCGCGCCGGGACAAACGCGGGTTTCACCCGCCCTACCTGTCGCCCGCAGTAGCGAATCCTGACAGAAGCGAATGCAACGCTGCCCGGTGGGTATCTCGATTCACCCTACAAAATTTCCTCATCTTCCTCGGGCAACTGCGGATCCAGCTGCAGCCACGGCAACCGGCTGCTCACCCAGATATGCCGGTCAGCCGGCGCCTGCCCCGCTTCGTCCAGGGTCGCCACCGTCACGTCCAGGCTATCCGGGCTCAGGGCGGTGAACAGCGCCAGCTGGCAGCCGCAAGTGCGACAGAAATAGCGCGTACAGGATGACGAGGAGGCGTACGCGCCTGGTTGGCCCGCCGTCCATTGAAAGCTCGCGCGCGGCACGGTGAGCCAGGTGGTGACGATGCCGCCACTGGTGCGCCGGCAGATCGAGCAGTGGCAATGGGCGATATCGCGCAGCGGCGCGGTGAAGGCGTAGCGCAGCTGGCCGCAATGGCAGCCGCCGGTGTGTCGCTGCGTCATGTTCACCTCCTCATCCAGGGCTCCTCACCCTAGCCATTGGCCGCCAGCACGGCAATCGGCAGACCGCCCGTCGCCATCCCCGCCTACCGACAACACGGGCACCCGGCGAAAGCTGGCTGAAAGTTTCGCCCCTTAGCATCGCCCCACTGCCGGCATCAGACCGGCCGGCCGGGCCTACCCGGCCAACCCCCGACAACAACAAGATGGGTGATTGCCATGCCTCGTTCCGCCTGCCGCTGCGGCCTCGCCGCGCCTGTTCTCCGCTCGTCGCACCCGCTGCGCTGACCCGACCGGAGATACCGCCATGCTGACTTTCCTCGGCTTCGCCATGGTCATGACCTTCATGTACCTGATCATGACCAAGCGCCTGTCCGCCCTGATCGCCCTGATCATCGTGCCCATCAGCTTCGCCCTGCTCGGCGGTTTCGCCGCCGGCATCGGCCCGATGATGCTCGAAGGTATCGGCAAGCTCGCGCCCACCGGCGTGATGCTGATGTTCGCCATCCTCTACTTCGCCCTGATGATCGACTCCGGCCTGTTCGACCCAGCCGTGCGCAAGATCCTCAAGCTGGTCAAGGGCGACCCGCTGAAGGTGTCCATGGGCACCGCCGCCCTGGCCCTGATTGTTTCCCTCGACGGCGACGGCGCCACCACCTACATGATCTGCGTGGCCGCCATGCTGCCGCTGTACAGCCGTCTGGGCATGAGCCCGCTGATCATGGCTGGGCTGATCATCCTCGCCGGCGGGATCATGAACATGACCCCCTGGGGCGGCCCCACCGCGCGCGCGGCCAGCGCCCTGCACGTCGACCCGTCGGCGATCTTCGTGCCGATGATCCCGGCCATGCTGGTCGGCTGCATCGCCCTGTTCGGCGTCGCCTGGCTCTACGGCAAGCGCGAGCGTGCGCGCCTCGGCGTGCTGCAGCTGCCGGACGACCATGAACAGCACGCCGAGATCAGCGTCTCGCAATACCCGGAAGCGCGCCGGCCCAAACTGCTGTGGATCAACGGCGCGCTAACCGCGACGCTGATGGCCACCCTGATCGCCGGCCTGCTGCCGCTGCCGGTGCTGTTCATGATCGCCTTCAGCATCGCCATGATCATCAACTACCCCTGTCTGCAGCAGCAGAAGGAACGCATCGCCGCCCACGCCGGCAACGTCCTGGCGGTGGTCGGGCTGATCTTCGCCGCCGGCATCTTCACCGGCATCCTCAGCGGCACCGGCATGGTCGAAGCCATGTCCAAGAGCCTGCTGGCGATAATTCCGGAAGAGCTGGGGCCTTACCTGGCGGTGATCACCGCCCTGGTGAGCATGCCGTTCACCTTCTTCATGTCCAACGACGCCTTCTACTACGGCGTGCTGCCGGTGCTGGCCGAAGCCGCCAGCCACTACGGCATCAGCCCGGTGGAAATGGCCCGCGCCTCGATCGTCGGCCAGCCGGTGCACCTGCTCAGCCCGCTGGTACCCTCCACCTACCTGCTGGTCGGCCTGGCCAAGATCGAGTTCGGCGACCACCAGCGCTTCACCTTGAAGTGGGCGATTGTGATCTGCCTGTGCATCCTGCTCGCCGCCTTGCTGATGGGGGTGTTCCCGCTGTTCGGCGGATGATTGCGCGCCCGCCGGAAATTTCATGCAAAGCCAGATAGAATTTGCCGCTTGGCCGATCACCCACGCCAACCGACCACACTTATTCGCAAGGAACTGATATGGAATGGCTAACCAACCCGGAAATCTGGGTTGCTTTCCTGACACTGACTGCCCTGGAGATCGTCCTCGGCATCGACAACATCATCATGATCGCCATCCTGGTCGGCCGCATGCCGCCGCACATGCAGGCACGCACACGCTTCTTCGGCCTGGCGCTGGCCATGGTCACGCGCATCCTGCTGCTGCTGTCGATCACCTGGATCATGCGTCTGACCACCGACCTGTTCCAGCTCTTCGGCCAGGGTATCTCCGGGCGTGACCTGATCCTGTTCTTCGGCGGCCTGTTCCTCCTGTGGAAGAGCAGCAGCGAGATCTATCACGGCCTGGAAGGCGAAGACGAAAGCGCAGAAACCCCGGCCGGCGGCGCGGCGCGCAACTTCATCGGCACCATCATCCAGATCGCCATCATCGACATCGTGTTCAGCCTGGACTCGGTGATCACCGCCGTCGGCATGGTCTCCAACGTGCCGGTCATGGTCGCCGCCATCGTCGTCGCCGTACTGGTAATGATGCTGGCCGCCGGCACCATCAGCGACTTCATCGACAAGCACCCGAGCCTGAAGATGCTGGCGCTGTCGTTCCTTATCGTGGTCGGCACCGTGCTGATCGCCGAGGCCTTCGAAATCCATGTGCCGAAGGGCTATGTCTACTTCGCCATGGCCTTCTCTCTCGGCGTGGAAGCGATCAACATCCGCATGCGCACCCGACGCGGGCGCAAGGAAGACCCGGTGAAGCTGCGCAAGGATATTCCGGGCCAATAAGCCGGATTTGCGCAAACAAAAACGGGGCCGAAAGGCCCCGTTTTTTGTTTACGGCTAATAACCCACGCCGCACAACCCCTGATATAGAGCGGCCGCCGAATCCTGAGCGGGATGTTTCCTGACCTTTTGTGCGATTTTTTATTGGCGCCATTGAAGTGCCATCATCATTCGTGATGAAATCGAAAAAAGCGAATTCAGAACATTTCGCAATAAATAATTCAGGGATGAATGTCGGTAGCGCTACGCTGCTGCCGCTTGCCCTGAAGCATTGTCGCCCGCCTCAGGAGCACCCACTTTGACCCGCCCCCTGTCCCCCAGCAGCTCGAGTGGCTTTCGCAACACCGCACTGGCCATCGCCATCTGCCTGGGCACCAGCAGCTGTGCCACCGTCGATAACCTTGTCAAAGACAACAGCAAGACTGCCAATTGCATCGCCGGCGGTCTGTTGGGCGCCGTTGCAGGCGCCGCCATCGGCGCCGCGACCAAGGGTGACACCGGCGCCATCATCGGCGGCGCCGTAGTCGGTGCAACGGCCGGCTGCGGCCTGGCGCTGGCCTACAAGAACCGCGTGGACCGCTTGCAGAAGCTCGCCGAGGAAGAAAACCTCAAGCTGCAGGTGGAAACCCTGCAAACCGCGGGCAGCACCCCCAGTGCGGCGCCAGAAACCGCCGGCATCGTTGCCCAGGTCGAAGACCAGGGCATGTTTGCCACCGGCAGCGCCGAGCTCAGCCTCGACGGCCAGCGCCAGGTGCGCAAACTGGCCAGCGCCTTCGATGCCAAGGAAAACACCGCCATCCTGGTGGTCGGCCATACCGACGCCACCGGCAGCGCCGAGACCAACCAGAAACTCTCCGAGCGCCGTGCCCGCGCGGTGGCGAGCATCCTCGCCGAACAGGGGATTGCCGCCGACCGCATGTATTTCCAGGGTGCCGGCGCCTCGCGACCACTCGCCGACAACAGTGACCCGATGCAACGCGGCAAGAACCGCCGGGTGGAGATCGTCGAGGTCAACGACAAGGCGATGCTGGTCAAGCGCGTCAATGCCGAGCAGAACAACCCCAAATACCTGGCCCATGGCACCGCAACCACCCCGGCGCCGTCCGCCGCGAGCAAGCCCGCCAGCCCTGCAAAAGCCCCAGCAGCCAGCAGCCAGCAGACGACGACGGCTGCCAAGGCGAAGCCCAAGGGCAGCCCGGCCTTGATCGACTTCGGCGGCCAGCCGGAGCGCAACACGCCCTGGACCCTCGGCCAGACCATCACGCCGAAAAGTGGCGGCTTCGCCATCGTCTCCAGCGCCTATGCCACCGACCTGCCGATGAGCAGCTGCGCCCAGGACAGCCCGCGCCTGAGCGGCGAAGTCAAAAGCCTCGCCACCGGCCAGGTCCTGGAAGAGCACGCCACCCGCGACTACCTGCCCGGCATGAATGGCCGCTCGTGGGCCGGATTGGTCAACGGTCACCTGGTCACCCTCTCGCCCGTCTCGGTGCTGCGCGAAAGCGCCACGGTCGCCGCGCCGCCGGTGATCTATGTCACCCGCGACTATGCGCAGAACAAAGGCAAGGCCAGCGCCACGCTGCGCGCCACGGCCAACACCTATGAAGGCGAAAACGCCGTGCTGTACCGCGTGTTCGTCGACCAGCCGGCCAAGGCCGCGGTGTCCTGCGTCGACGTGGTCATGCGCAAGGCCGGCGACAAGAGCCTGGATGGCCAACTTTTCTACAGCGATGGCGGGGAAACCTTTGCCGCCGCCTACACACCTGAACGTAGCTGAACCAGGGGAACACCATGGAACTCTTCGAAACACTGTCCACGGCGCTTGCCGCCTACCGCTACGTGATCTGGCCCCTGGTCGGCCTGATGGTCCTGACCATCGCCGTGATCCGCTGGTGGGACCAGGTCAAATACTTCTTCCTCAATCTCGGCTGCTCCCTGCCGTTCTTTGGCTTCATTGCCCGCGCTTCGCGGCGCTCGCAAGTCGAGGAGCGCGAGGAGGGCGGCGCCACCTGGTACAAGACCGAGCGTGAGCTGTGCGCCAAGTACCATCGTTTCTACGAGCGGGTAAACAAGGACGGCACCTTCTACGAGAAGTGCGCCAACTACCTGAACAAGGTTGAGGAGCGCGGGCGTAAACCCACCGGCGTGGTGCTGTGGGGCGCCAGTATCTTCCTGGTCATCCTCGAAGCCTTCATCTTCGCCCTGGTGCTGTCGCCGTTCATTGCCACCAACATCTCCGCCAACCAGGCCGAGTTCTCGGCGATCATCATTTCCCTGCTGATCGGTACCATCCTGGTGCCGGCGACCCACCTGATGGGCGCGGAAATTCACAAGAACGGCCTGATCAGCAAGGCCCGCCTGTGGCACATGCAAGCCAAGCGCGACAACGATGCCCAGCGCCTGCAGTCCGACAGCAACGTCGACCTCGACCACACCGACCTCGACAACGGCCAGCCGAAGTACCTGCACATCATCAACCGCGTGCAGCACAACGCCACCGTGACCCCGACCTGGTGGAAGACCATCATCGCCATCGTGCTGATCAGCGTGTTCGCCATCGGCGCCTACCTGATCCGCGCCTCGACCATCAACGAGATGGAAACCCAGCAGGTCAACGCCTCGCCCTACAGCACCGAAGCCGACTCGCCGTTCGCCGAGCCAAGCAGCTCGCCGTTCGAACTGCCGAGTGAAGCCGTGGCCGACGGCCAGAAAGCCGACGAGCGCGCCGCCAGTGAAGTGGCCAGCGACCGCATTTTTGCCTACCGCCTGACCTTCATCATCCTCTCGGTGATCTTCATCGGCGTGCAGATCATCGGCGTGCTGATCGGCGTATTCCGCTCCTTTGCCGGCATCCAGTCGAAAGAAGCAGCGGGCTACATCACCGGGTTCAGCAGCGCCGGCGAATTCGCCGCGTACCACGAACTCAAGCGCGAACAAGTCGCCCGCGATGCCGAATCCAAGCTGAGCAGCCTGCAGGAACGCATCGAGCACAATCACACCCTCGGCGGCAGCACCGACCGTGGTGAGCGCCGCAGCTTTGCCCTGTATGCCAGCGAAGCGGAAGCGCGCAAGGCCACCGCCCAGGAAGCCGCCGAGCGCAAACGCTTCAGCGATGAAGAGCGGGCCAACGAAGCCGAACTGGAAAAACTGCGCCGTGACGTGGCCCGCCAGCGTGAGCGTGACGCCATCCTCGCCGGCGCCGCGCAGCCAGCCCCGGCAGCTGCGCCGGCTCCTCAAGCCGCCGTCGCGGTGACCGTCACCACCGTTGCCGAAGCGCCTGCGGCCACCGTCGCAGCCGCCGTACCGGCCCAGGAAGACCAGTCCGCGCTGATCGCCGGCCTCGGCGACCTGACCCTGTATTCGGAAAGCGAGCTGCTGAGCATCGGCACCGAACTGGGCATCGACCACGCCACCCTGCAGAGCAAGCAGAAAGTGCAGCACGCCATCAAACGCGCCAAGGCAGGTGCCTGAGATGCGCCGCCTGGCAACTCTGGCCCTGGCCTGCGCGCTGCCATTCACGGCGGCGCAGGCCAGTGAGCGCAACGACATCCCGGGTTGCTACCCGCACGCCCAGTTGAGCGAGCACCAGCCGGCGCCGTCGGGGCGTGAGCTGGTGGTGATCATCGATGAAACCGTGCAGATGCCCCAACCGCTGCAACGCAGCGCCTGGGAGCACGCCATGCGCTACGTGCAGCCCGGCGACAGCGTGCGCCTGTACCAGTTCTCCGCGTTCCTGCAGAACCACTACATGAAGCTGCAGTTCGCCGGCCAGCTCGACTCGCCGCTGCAAGGCAAAGTACGCAACAGCCTCGGCAGCACCAGCCTGAAGCAACTGGATGCCTGCCTGCTGCAACAAGCCGCCTTCTTCAAGAAGAAGTTCGGCCAGCAGTTCGTCGCCAGCTTCGGCCAGCCTGGCACCGAGATCGCCCGCAGCGAAATCTTCGGCAGCCTGCAGAAGATCGGCGAGGAAATCGCCAGCCGCCCGGCTCAGGAAAAAGTCGTTCTGCTGATCTCCGACATGCTGGAAAACAGCGATTTCGGCAGCTTCTACAAGAACAACCAGATCCGCGACATCGACCCGGCTGCGGAGCTGGACAAGGTGCAGCAGAAGAACCTGCTGACCGACTTCGGCGGCGCCCGCGTCTACGTGCACGGCGCCGGGCTGGTGGGCGGTGACGCCAAGGAAGCCTACCGCTCCGGCAAGACCCTGCAGCACCTGGAAAGCTTCTGGAGCAGCTACCTGAAGCAGTCGAACGCCAGCCTGATGGCCTTTGGTTCGCCCAGCCTGAATGTCGACTTGAAGTAACCGCAGCTGAAACAGGCAGTGACCGCGATGGATCACCGCCAGACTGCGACAGACACCGGCCTAGCGCCGGTGTTTTTTATTGCCTAAGCAGTCCGATGGTTCCCACGCTCCAGCGTGGGAACCAGCTCCCGGCACGCTCCGCGTCCCGCAGACGCAGAGCGTCTGCAACTGCATTCCCACGCGGAGCGTGGGAACGATCAAACTTCAGTCCGGGGGGCGTCGTCAGAACAGACTGAGCTGATCCGTTGCTGCCGATGTTGCCGATGTTGCCGGCGGCTTTGGCAGCTCGCACGGACCTGCCCCCAGCCGCTCCGCCAACCCCGCGGCGCGCTCGGCCCTGGTATTCACCGCCTCGCTCAGGCGCGCCGGCAGGCCCCAGATTTCCACCTTGTGCTTGGCGCGGGTGATGCCGGTGTAGAACAGCGCGCGGGTCAGCAGCGGGCTGGGCAGTTCGGGCAGGGCCAGCAGCACTTCGCTGAACTCCGAGCCCTGGCTCTTGTGCACGGTCATGGCGAAGGCACTGTCGTGGCTGGGCAGGCGCGCCGGGGCGAAGGCGCGATAGCCGTCCTCACCCTCGAAATAGACGCGCAGGCCATGTTCGCCATGCAGGCACAGGCCGATGTCGCCATTGAACAGGCCGAGGGCGTAGTCGTTCTGCCGCACCATCACCGCGCGGCCGGGGTACCAGCGTTCGCGTTCGGGCAGGCTCAGGCGCCGTTTGATCCGCGCCTCCAGCGCCTCGTTGATGCCACTCACGCCCCACGGGCCTTCGCGTTGCGCGGTGAGCGCGCGGAAAGCGTTGAACGCGGCGAAGGCCTGGGCCGGATCGCCGTTGCGCGCGGCCTGCAGATAGGGGCGATAGCCCTGGTCGAGGCGCTCCAGCAGCGCACTCGGAGTCGGCTGCTCCTGCCAGTGCAGGTCGGTGCGGTTTTCCCGCAGCAGGTTCAACGTGCCCGCCGCATCGCCACCGTTGATGCGCCGCGCCAGCTCGCCGATGCCGCTGTCGCCGGCGAAACGGTGGCTGTGGGTGAGCAGCACCACAGCATCGCCGAGCCGCGAGCGCGGTGGTTCGACCGGCACGGTTTGCCCGGTGATGCGCTGCAGATCGGTCACCGCCTCGGCATCGAAGCCGCGACCCTCGCAGAGCTCGGCGAATACCGCACCGGCTTCCACGGCGGCGAGCTGGTCTTTGTCGCCGAGCAGGATCAGCCGCGCATGGGGCGGCAGCGCGTCGACCAGCTTGGCCATCAGCGCCAGGTCGACCATCGAGGCTTCGTCGACCACCAGCACGTCCAACGCCAGCGGCCGTGCCGCGTCGTGGCGCACCTTGGGTGTGTCGCCACGGCTGCCGAGCAGGCGGTGCAGGGTGCGCGCCTCTTCGGGCAATGCGACCTTGATCGCGTCGCTGACTGGCAGCGTCGCCTTGGCGTTGCGGATCGCCTCGGCCATGCGCGCCGCCGCCTTGCCGGTGGGCGCGGCCAGACCGATGGCCAGGTTGGCGCCACCCGGTTGTTCGAGCAGGGCGGCGAGCAGGCGCACCACGGTGGTGGTCTTGCCGGTACCGGGGCCGCCGGAGATCACCGCCAGGCGCCGGCGTACTGCCTGCGCGGCGGCCAGGCGCTGCCAGTCCGGAGTGCTGCTGTTGAAGGCGAACAGGCGGCCGAGGCTTTCGCTAAGCGCGGCTTCATCGACCGCCGGCACGTCCGCCGCGCGCTGCAGCAACTGTGCGGCCAGCTGGGTTTCGTAGGCGTGGTAGCGCGCCAGGTACAGGCGCTGGCCGTCGAGGATCAACGGGGCGAAACCACCCGGCGCGCCGACCAGGGCGCTGGCCTGCAACTGCGCCTGCCAGTCGGCGAGGCTTGGCAGGCTGAAGGCGAACTCGGGCCAGGGCCGGCGACCGGCCAGGCGCTGCAGCGGCAGGCAGACGTCACCACCGGCCAGGGCCTCGGTACACAGCGCAGCAGCAGCCAGCACGGCCTCCGGTACCTGCGGATCAAGACGGCGCAGGCTGTCGACCAGGGCGCGTTCCAGCGGGCCGAGGGGCAGATCGGCGAGGTTCATCGCGCCACCTCGATCGTAGGAGCCAGCTTGCTGGCGATGCTTTTCGTGCGGCCACAGATCGCCAGCAAGCTGGCTCCTACACGAGCGATGTGCCCATCAATCTGCCCGTGCGGGATCACGGCGCACCTTACGCAACGGCGCATCACTGGCCCTCCGCGAACAGTCGGTCGAGGGCATCCAGCAGCTCATCGCTGGGCCGGGCGAAGTACACCCCGGCCTGCGGCATGCCGCGTAGGAACAGGTAGTAGGCGCCGCCGAGCTGATCATTGCTGAAGTCGGCCAGGCGCTGACGCAGGAAGCGCCGCAGCGCCACCAGGTAGATCAGGTACTGCAGGTAGTAGTGCTCGCCGGCCAGGGCCTGCAGCAGGCGCTCGCCGCCGTAGTGGCTGGCGTCCGGGCCGAGCCAGTTGGACTTGTAGTCGAGGATGTACCAGCGCCCGTTGTGCTCGAAGGTGAGGTCGATGAAGCCCTTGAGGAAGCCCTCCAGGCTGTCGAATTCCAGGCGTTCGGCGGCCAGGCGCAGCGGCTCGGCCAGGCCCATGGCGGGGTCGGCGAGCAGCACGCGCAGGCGCTGCACATCGAGATTGGCCACCGGAAAGGTGAAGCCCAGCTCGGGCAGGCGGCGAGCACGCTGCAGGCTAGCCAGGGTCAGGCCGGCGCCATCGAGATCGGTGTCCAGTACCCGCTGCAGTTGCTCGCCGGCAATCGCGCTCCACAATTCGGCATCGATGCCGTGGGCAGTCAGCGCCGGGGCGATCAGTTCGGCCAGTGGCGCCTTGTCGCGCGCCCAGTCTTCGAGGATCGCATGCAGGCAGGTACCGGCACGCGCGCCACGGGGGAAGGCGAAGAAACCCATGCCCGGCTCGCTGGCGGCGGGAATCGCCAGGGCGTCGCGGTCCGGCGCCTCCATGTGCATGCCGGCGGAGAGCCCGGAGAAACTGCCGATGCGCCAGGCGCTGTGCAGGCTGCGCTGGAACTGCTGCAACGCGGCCGGCGCCTGGGCGCGCTGTTCGCCGCCGGCACTGGCCTCGCGATTCAGCAGATCGACGCGGGCGAGCATGCCGTTGCTGCTCTCGGCCAGGCGGTCCAGCTCGGCGCCGAGGGCCACGCCGGCTTTCTCCTTGAGGTGCTCCGCCAAATCGCCGAGGGCATCGTCACCCGGCAACTGGCGACCGTGCAGCAGCCAGGCCAGGGCGCTGCTGTGCAGGCCTTCGTCGGGCAGGGCGCCGGTCTTCTGATTCGGCTTGGGCACAGCGACCGGCCCCCAGTGCAGCCACAGGCGGTCGCGCGCACGGGTCAGGGCCACGTAGGTCAGGCGCAGCTTCTCGGCGAACACTTCGCGGCGGGCGCGTTCCAGGTGCTGGTCGAGCTGCGCGCTGCCCAGGTCGAGCAGCGGCTGGCCGTGCTCGTCGTGGCAACGGGCGCTGTCGGTGAACTGGCCGAGCAGCTTGCCGTCCCACAGGAACGGGCAAAACACCAACGGATATTCCAGGCCCTTGGAGGTGTGGATGGTGACGATCTGCACGCGCTCGGCATCGCTCTCCAGGCGCAGCAGGGCATCGTCGCCAGCACCCTCGCTGTTGCGCTGGCCATTGAACCAGGCGAGCAGCGCTTCCAGGCCAGGGCGTTGCAAGCTCTCGGTCTGCAGCAGTTCGGCGAGGTGTAGCAGGTTGGTCAGCCGGCGCTCGCCGTCGATGCCGGCCAGCAGGCGTTCAGCTACCTGCTCCTGATCCAACCACGCTCTAAAGACCCGCATAAAGCCGTGCTGCTGCCACAGCTGGTGATACTGCTCGGCGTCGGCGCGCTCCTTGTCCCAGGCGCGCTCGTCGTCCTGGCAGCGCGCCAGCTGCGCGGCATCGCGGCCGAGCAGGCGGCTGGCCAGGGCGTAGCGCAGCACGCCTTCGCGGCCCGGCTCGGCATAGGCGGCGAGCACCGCGGCCAGCTCGCCGGCTTCCTCGCTGTGCCACACGCTGTCGCGGCCGCGGCGCACGCTGGGCACGCCGCGCGCGGCCAGTTCGCCGGCGACGCTGGCGGCCTCGCGGTGGCTGGCGACCAGCACGGCGATATCGCCGCCACGCAGCGGTGTGCGCTGGCCGTCTTCGGCGAAATAGGCCTGGCCCTGGGCGCTGGCGGCGAGCAGGCCGGCGATGCGCTGGGCGGTGTCGATGGCGGCGATCTCGCCGGCGCGGCCCTTGTTGAAGCCTTCATCGCCGAGCCAGACCAGCGCCAGCGGCGCCGTACCGGTGTCGTCCGGCAGCACCAGCTGCTCGCGCGACTTGGCCCCGGCGCTGACCGGCGGGTAGTCCAGGCCGATTTCGGCGAACGGTTGCGGGCGGTCGAACAGACGGTTCAGCGCCTCAATCAGCTGCGGCGTGGAGCGGTAGTTGAACGGCAGGTCGTAGCAACGCGCGGCGGCATCGCGGGCGGTGAGGTAGGTCGCCAGGTCAGCGCCACGGAAGGCGTAAATCGCCTGCTTGGGGTCGCCGACGAAACACAGGTCGCCACCCGGGCTACTGCGCGACTCGCTGGCGGCGTCAGTTTCTCGCTCAGACCTCGCCGTACCGCTTGTACTGTCTCGGTCTTCGCTCGACGCCTTCCTTGCCAGCGAGCCGCTCGCTACGCCCGGAACAACCGGGTAGATGCGATCGAAGATCCGGTACTGCACCGGATCGGTGTCCTGGAATTCGTCGATCAGCGCCAGTGGGTATTGCGTGCGCAGGGTCGCCGCCAGGTCGTCACCGGCTGGGCCGTGCAGCGCTTCGTTGAGGCGGTTGAGCAAATCGTCGAAGGCCAGCAGGCGCTGCGCGGCCTTGCGCGCCGGCAGCTCGGCGTTGAGCTGATCGAGCAGCTGCACCTGCAGGGCGATGAGCTTCTGCCGGCCGGCCGGCACGGCAGCGCCGAGCGCTTCGCTGAGTCCGTCGAAGGCCTCGGCGATGGCGCCCTGGGGCGCGTCGAAACCTTTCTTGGTGGCTTTGTGCAGCGCCGCCGCACCGAACTTGGCCAGGCCATCCGGCACTTCGAACAGCGCCGCCGGGTCGGCGAAATAGGCGTCCAGCCCCGCCGCCCACAGGGCGAACTTGGCGGCCTTGTGGGTGCTCTGGCTGAGCCCGGTATGGCCGCGCAGTTGCTCGACGAACGCCGCACCCTGCTCGCGCCACAGCTGCTCGGCACGCTCCCAGGCGTGGCTCGCGGCATTCAGCTCGTCACCGCTGGCCTGCTCGCGCGGCTCGATGCGCAGGTACGGTTTGCCCAGGTGGCTGCGCAGGCGCTGGCGCAGCACGGCCGGGGTGATCTTCTGCTTGGCCAGGTAACGCGCCCAGGCCGGATCGGCCTCGGCCAGCACGTGGCGCCAGGCGTCGCCGAGCAGGGCGTCGAGCACCTCGCGGTCGTCCTGGGTCAGCTCGCTGTCGAAGTCGCCACCGGCCTCGAAGGCCGAGTCCTGCAACGCGCGCTGGCAGAAGCCGTGGATGGTGAAGATCGCCGCCTCGTCGAAGCCATGTACGGCCAGCAGCAGGCGCCGGCGTGCGTCTTCGCCGGGATGGCGGCGATGCAGTTCGGTGAGAAAGCCGTCCTTGCTCGGCGTGCCTTCGTAGACCCCGAGCAATTCGGCAAGGCGCGCGCGAATGCGCTCACGCAGCTCGGCGGTGGCGGCGGTGGTGTAGGTGACCACGAGGATCTGGCTAACGCTGAGCTGTTGCTCCAGCAGCAGGCGCGCGTACAGCGCGGTCAGGGTCCAGGTCTTGCCGGTGCCGGCGCTCGCCTCGATCAGCGAGCGGCCGGTGAAGGATGAGGTCTGCAGGTCGAGGCTCATGCGTCCTCCTCGTCGGCGGCCAGGGCCAGCAGTGCCGGGCCGAGCAGCTGTTCGGCCAGCTGTTCGAAGCGCTCGCCGAGCGGGTCGCGGTCGCGGAAGGCCAGGGCGTACCAGGCGTCCAGCGCCTCGCCGGGAATCGGGCTGAAGTCGGCGCCGAGCCAGGCGCCCTGCGCCGCACCACGGGCAGAGTCGATGGGCTCCTTCTTGCTGCGCGCGCTGGGGGTGACCAGCGCCTTGGCGAAGTCATGGCTGCTGCGGGTGAGGAACGGCAGCGGCGCGCTGAGTGCCTCGCGGTAGGCGGCCAGCCAGGGTTCGAGCAATTCGCGCGGGTTGCCCAGCGCGCCGAGTTGCCAGTCGCCGGCCGGGGAAATCAGCAGGCTGTCGCGGGCGATACCCGCGCCGGCGGCGATGTTCAGCAGCAGGTGGCGCAGCCAGAAGCCGGGTAGGTCCCAGGCGCCAGGGGCATTGAGGCGCCAGTCGAACAGGCCGCTGGCGGTCACGCCGTCCAGCCAGCCATGCACGCGTACGCCGGCCAGGGTGACATCCACCAGCAGCGGTTGCGGCGCGTCTTCCGGGCGCGCCTCGAACAGCCGTGGGGCGAACGCACGCACCGGGCCGCGCAGCTTGCCCCACAGCGCGTGGCCGAGTTCGCCGGGCGGCAGCCAGCCGGCGGCTCGGGCGATGCGGCGCTCCTGCTGCTCGCTCCAGTCGCGCTCCACCGCCTGCAGGGCCAGGTTGCGCAGGCCGCGGCGGGCCGGACCTTCGAGGCTGAACGGCTCGTCGCTGGCGATGGCTTCTTCCTCGTCGGCCAGGCGCAGGCCCAGGCGTTGTTCGAGGAGAAAACGCGCCGGGTGGCGGAAGCAGTGCAGCAGCTGCGACGGTTCAATTGTTAACCACTCTTCGCCCGGCTCCGGCAGCTGGCCGATAAAGGGCGGTGGCGCCAGCAGCGGCGCTTCGGCCAGGCGCTGGGCGGCGCGGAACCAGGAGCCGGAGAAGCCCAGCTGCTGGCCGGTTTGCTGGAAATTGCCGGGGGCGAAGGGCTGCAGCGGGTGGGCGACGGTGATCGCGGCGCTGGCCTTGCGCTGCTGTGGCGATGCGGCGGTGCTGGCAGGATCGCGAGCAAGCTCGCTCCTACACACAGCGGCGGCGGTGATGTCGACGGCTTCGAGCAGTTCGCTGACCAGCACCGAAGGCGGCAGCACGGCGTTGTCGCGCGGGTCGCGGCCGACGTAACTGAGGTACAGGCCGTCGCGTGCCGAGAGCAGGGTTTCCAGCAGCAGGTAGCGGTCGTCCAGGCGCCGCGCACGGTCGCCGCGACGCGGTTTCTTGCCGATCAGGTCGAAGCCGGCCACCGGTGTGCGCCGTGGCAGCGCGCCATCGTCGAGGCCGAGCAGGCAGACCTGGCGGAACGGCAGGCTGCGCATCGGCACCATGGTGCAGAAGGTCACCGCGCCAGTGAGAAAGCCCGAGGCGCCGCCACCGGCCTCCAGCGCCGTGCCGAGCTGCTGGCGCACCAAGGCCAGTTCCAGCGGGCGGGCAATGCCGGCGTCGGTGGCCTGGCGCGCCAGTGCGGCGCAGGCCTGGCTGAGTAGCAGCAGGGTGTCGGCGGCTTCGCGCTCGTCGAGCAGGCTGTCGATCAGGCCTTGCAGGTCCAGCGCCCAGTCGGCCAGCGGGCGCGCGCGTTGCAGGCTCTCGGCCAGGCCGGCGAGCTTGCCGACGAAGGCGCACAGGCGCCCGAGCAGTTGCCCGCGCGCGCCTTCCAGGGCGTCCAGCGGCAGGCTGTCACCGAGCAGCGGGATGGCCTCACCGGCCAGTTGCGGCGGCGCGGCGAAGCCCAGCAGCAGGCGGTCCAGACCCTGGGCCCAGGTGAAGGCGTTGTCCTCGGGCAGGCCGAGGGCGCGGCGGTGCTCGCCATCGCGGCCCCAGCGCACGCCGGCGTCGCGCAGCCAGTCGCGCAGCAGCGGCAGGTCTTCGCTCTCGATACCGGCGCGGCGGGCGATGGCCGGCTGCTCCAGCCAGGCCAGCACTTCTTCGGCGGTGAAGCGGCTCTCCGGTAGGGCAAGCAGGTCGAGGAAGGCTTCCAGCAGCGGCAGTTCGGCGCGCAGGCTGCGGTCGGCGAGGCTGAATGGAATGCGCGGCGCGGTCTGCCGCGAGGCGCCGGTGCGTGAGGAAAACACCGCTTCGATATAGGGCGCGTAGCGTTCGATATCCGGGGTCAGCACCACCACCTGATCCGGCGTCAGGCTCGGGTCGGCGGCGAAGCGCGCGAGCAGTTGGTCATGCAGGATTTCTACTTCGCGCAGCGGCGAGTGAGCGACGTGCAGCTCCAGCGAGCGGTCGTCTTCGCGCAGCACGATGCGCTCGTCAGGCTGGCGCGTGCGCAAGCGCAGGATGTCGTGCTGCAGGGCGTGCAGCAGGCTGTCGTCGAGCAGGTCGGCATCTTCCGAATACAGCCCGGTTTCCTGCCCGCCTTCTGCCGAAGCCAGGCTGAACAGGCTGTCGAAGAAATCGCGGCCCTGCTTGCCGAGGCTGGCCAGCAGCGGATGGCCGACATCTAGGTACCACTCATCCGGGCTCAGCTCCGGCTGTTTCGCCAGCTCCCTGATATCACGAATCTCGCCCCAGGCCTCGCGGCACGGGTTGAGGGCGAATACCACCACTTCGGTGTGCCGGGCCAGGCCGTCGAGCACGCGCAGGTGATGGGGCGGCAGCGAGCTGATGCCGAACACCAGCAGGCGTTCCGGCAGCCCGGCAATCGGGGTCGGGTCGTACAGGCGTTGCAGCAGGTCGTCGAGCAGGCGCGCGCGGTGCGGGTGGCCGTCGGCGGTCAGCTCGCGCCAGAGCAGGGCCTGCCAGGCTTCGTCGGCGCCGAGGTCACACAGCGCGCCACGCTCCCAGGCCGCCAGCCAGTCATCGCGATAGAGCAGGTACTGGTCGAACACGTCGGCGATCTTCGCCGCCAGCGACAGCCGCCGGCGTTCGTCACCGCCTTCCAGGTAGCGTTGCAGACGCTCGGCGCGCTGCAGGTTGGCCGGCTCGCACAGCCAGTCGTAGAGGCGCCAGGTCAGCGTCACCGGGGTGAAGGCCGACTGCTCCGGCAACTGGCCGAGCACCTGGCGCGACAGCTCCCAGACGAACGCCGACGGCAGCTGTACTTCCAGCTGCATGGCGATGCCCTGCTCGCGCGCCAGCTGCAACGTCAGCCAGCGACCGATGCCCTGGCTCGGCACCACCACCCGCGCCGGGGCGAAGGGGTCGTGCTGCGGCTGGGCGAGCAGGCGCGTGGCCAGGGCGCCGAGGGTTTCCAGGTCGGGGGCGTGGAAGAGGTTGAGCATGGCGGGCCGGGCATCCTGTCGAGGGCGCTAGGTTATCAGCTGGGCCAGGTTAGCGGCGACGTGCGACAGCCTGTGTCGCGCCCAGAACTGGCGCAGCCGGATCAAAACGACTAGAGCTGAACAGTAGCGTGGCGGGGAAAGTTCGAACCAAGCCGTAAGGCGCCAGTCGGACACCTTAAGCCGGGTCGCCCATGTCGCGACTCGCTCGACCCGCTGCCAGGGAGGCCGCACATGCTCACCCTGCTCAACCTGCTATCTGCCATCGCCCTGCTGGTGTGGGGCACGCACATCGTGCGCACGGGCATCCTGCGCGTGTATGGCACGCAACTGCGGCACATCCTCAGCCACAACATGCACGGCCGGATGATGGCCTTCTCCGCCGGCATCGGCGTTACCGCCCTGGTGCAAAGCAGCAATGCCACGGCGCTGCTGGCCACCTCGTTCGTTGCCCAGGGCCTGATGGCGCTGCCGCCGGCGCTGGCGATCATGCTCGGTGCAGACGTCGGCACGGCGCTGATGGCGCGGGTGCTGACCCTCGACCTGTCGTGGCTGTCGCCGCTGCTGATCTTCAGCGGCGTGCTGCTGTTTCTCTCGCGCAAGCAGAGCCGCCTGGGCCAGGTCGGCCGGGTGGCCATCGGCCTGGGTTTGATCATCCTGGCACTGGAACTGATCGTCGAAGCGGCCCACCCGATCGTCCAGGCCAACGGCATCGAAGTGCTGTTCGCCTCGCTGACCGGCGACCTGCTGTTGGATGCGTTGATTGGTGCGCTGTTCGCCCTGCTCAGCTACTCCAGCCTGGCTGCCGTGCTGCTCACCGCGACCCTGGCCGGCGCCGAAGTGATTGGCCTGCCGGTGGCCATCGGCCTGGTGATCGGCGCCAATATCGGCAGCGGCGTGCTGGCGCTGATCAACAGCAGCATGCAATCCGCCGCCGGTCGCCGCGTGGCCCTCGGCAGCCTGCTGTACAAACTGCTCGGCCTGCTGTTGATCGTGCCGGTGAGCGGGCCGTTGGTGGCCTGGATGGGCGAGCTGAAATTCGACCCGGCGACCCTGGTGATCGGCTTCCACCTGGCCTACAACAGCCTGCGTTGCGTGCTGCTGTTGCCCAGCGTCGGGCTGATGGCGCGCCTGTGCAGCCTGCTGCTGCCCGAGCGCGCCAGCGACGACGGCGTGGCCAAACCGCGCCACCTCGACCAGACCGCCCTGGACACGCCGAGCCTGGCCTTGGCCAACGCGGTGCGCGAAACCCTGCGCATCGGCGACCTGATCGAACAGATGCTCGGCCGCCAGCTCGACGTGTTGCGCGACGACTCCAGCGAAGCCGGGCGCCAGGTGCGGCGCCTGGATGACGATGTCGATGCGCTGTACAACGCGGTCAAGCTGTACCTGGCGCGCATGCCGCGCGACGACCTCGGCGAACAGGACAACCGGCGCTGGGCCGAGATCATCGAGCTGGCGGTGAACCTGGAGCATGCCGGCGATCTCATCGAGCAGATGGTCGGCAAGCTCAACAGCCACAAGCGCCCGCGCCTGCAGGCGTTCTCCGACAGTGGCCTGGATGAGCTGATCACCCTGCATGGCGATCTCACCGCCAACCTGCGCCTGGGCCTCAACGTGTTCCTCAGCGGTGACCGCAGCAGCGCCCAGCACCTGCTGCGCGAGAAGCGCCGCTTCCGCCTGCATGAACGCAAGCTGGCCCATGCCCACGTCAACCGCCTGAGCCGCCAGGTGGTGCAGAGCATCGAGACCAGCTCGCTGCACCTGGAGCTGATCGCCGACATGAAACGCCTCAACTCGCTGTTCTGCAGCAGCGCCTATGCGGTGCTGGAGAACGAGGAAACCGGCGCCCTCGGTGCCGGCGTCGAGCCCGCTGCAGCCGAGCCCACGCGCCAGGATGATCCGCCCTTGAGCCACGCCGATTTGCAGACGAAGTAACCGGACAAACCCTTACTCCAGGCCGGTCGCCATGCGATCATGCGCGCCCCGCACAGTTTCACCCCGCCTATGTCGCACTTGAAAATCTACCTGACCCGCCTGCTCGCCCTGATGCAGCGCTATCCCGGCCTGATCGCCCTGTTCGGCTTCGCCTCCGGGGTGGCCAGCTTCATCCTGGTCGACCGCCAGGCGCGCGCCGGTGAAGTGATCGCCGTGCTGATGCTGCTGAGCTGGGTCTGGCTGCTGCTCGAGGGCCTGCTCACGCGCAGTGCCGCGCGCTGGCTGGGCCTGGAGGTGCCGCCGGGGCTGCTGCGCTACCTGACGCAGATGATCCACCAGGAAAGCCTGTTCTTTGCCCTGCCGTTCTTCTTCATCACCACCGCCTGGAACAGCGGCCAACTGGTGTTCACCAGCCTGCTCGGCGCGGCGGCGCTGGTGGCGATCGTCGACCCGCTCTACTACAAGTGGCTGGCCGCACGGCGCTGGCTGTACCTGGCGTATCACACGGTGGCGCTGTTCGCGGTGCTGCTCACGGCGCTGCCGCTGATCGTCCACCTGACCACCGCCGAGAGTTATCGCCTGGCCCTGGGCGCCGCGCTGCTGCTGTCGTTCCCCAGCCTGGCCAGCACCCTGCGCATCCAGCAGTGGTGGCGCTGGCTGGCCCTGGGCGGCCTGATCCTGCTGCTCGGCGGCGCCGGCTGGCTGGCCCAGCGCTGGATTCCGCCGGCGACCCTGTGGCTCACCGAAATGGCGGTGACCAGCGAGATGGACAACCTCAATCGCGCACCAGGCGCCAGCCTGGAGCAGATCAGCAGCGCGCAGCTGCGCAGTGGCGGGCTGTATGCCTACACCTCGATCAGCGCGCCACGCGGGCTCAACGAGCGCATCTACCATGTCTGGCGCCGCGATGGCGTTGAGATGGACCGCATCGCCCTGGACATCAATGGTGGGCGCAAGGCCGGCTACCGCGCCTGGACGCACAAGCGCAACTTCCCCAGCGAGGTGGCCGGCGACTGGCAGGTGCAGGTGCTCACCGAGGGTGGCCAGCAGATCGGCGTGCTGCGCTTCAGCGTCAGCGACTAGCCGCTGCGCGCGGCCTGCGGCATGCTGGGCCGGCATTCAAGCCAGCGCAGGGAACGTCGATGTACAAGGGATTGTGCCTACTACTGAGCCTGGCGCTGCTGCTGGGCTGCTCGCGCAGCGACAAGCCAAGCCGCGTCGAGCAGAACCTGCTGCTGACCAGCGCCGACTTCACGCGCTACGGCATCGAGGGTGATGGCCGCTTCAGCCGATTGATCACCTACTGGAACCGCACCACGGAGCTGACCTACGAGCACAACCCCGGGCACGGTTTCTTCCTGCACAGCTCGCTGAAACTGTTCCCCGAGGCCGGTGCCGCGCTGGTCAACAGCATGGCCGAGTCCACCGGTGCAGGCATCGGCCTGGACAACGGCGATGTGCTCCAGCAGGAGCTGCCGCTGGCGGGCCAGTACGGCAGTCATTCCGAGCTCAAGCTGTTGATCAAGCATGGCAAGCCAATCGGCAACCTGTTCTCCGTGAGCATCGGCGGCAAGTCGTTCCTCGCCCTGTTCACCGGCTTGTACTTCGAATCGGCGCCGGCCTTCGAAGCCTTTATCGCGCCGAAGATGGCGGCCCTGCGCGCGTACGACCCGCCGGACCCCATCGCCGACTGGGCCCGCCAGCAGGTGGCGGACGACAGCGAGTCGGCCGCCCGCTGAGCATCGGTTACAGGCGGAAGCGCTGCACCATGCCGTTCAGCTCGCTGGCCAGGCGCGCCAACTGGTCGCTGGCCACCGAGGTTTGATGGGCGCCGGTGGCGTTCTGCGCGGCGATGTCGCGGATCGCCACCAGGTTGCGGTCCACCTCGCGGGCCACCTGGGCCTGCTCCTCGGCGGCGCTGGCGATCACCAGGTTCATTTCGTTGATCTGGCTGACCCGCGCGGAAATCACTTCCAGCGCGCCATCCGCCTCGCTGGCCAGGCTCTGGCTGCGCACCGCGTACTCGCTGCTCTGCGCCATGGCATTGACCGACTCCTGACTGGCGTTCTGGATGGCGCTGATCATCCGCTCGATTTCCTGGGTCGAGGTTTGCGTGCGCTGGGCCAGGGCCCGCACCTCATCGGCGACCACGGCAAAACCACGGCCCTGGTCACCGGCCCGCGCGGCCTCGATGGCGGCGTTGAGGGCTAGCAGGTTGGTCTGTTCGGCGATGGTGCGGATCACTTCCAGCACGCGGCCGATGCCAATGGCTTCCTCGGCCAGGCGGGCGATGGTGGTGGAGGTGATCTGCAGGCGCTCACTGAGTTGCTCGATGGTGCTGCGCGTGGTACTGACCTGCTGGCGACCGGTCAGCGCCGTCTGCTCGGCCTCGCGCGAAGAGTCGGAGGTGTGATTGGCGTTGCGCGCCACCTCGTCCACTGCCGCCGACATCTCGGTGACCGCGGTGGCGGCCATCTCGATCTCATCGTTCTGCCGGGTGATGCCCTGGGATGAGTCTTCGGTGACCGCGTGCAGTTCTTCAGCCGCCGACGCCAGTTGCGTGGCCGAGTTCTGGATGCTCTGCAGGGTGTCGCGCAGGGTGGTTTGCATGTCGCCGAGGGAGCGCTGCACCTGGGTCACCTCGTCGGCCCCTTCGGCCCCCACCGGCTGGGTCAGGTCGCCGCTGGCGATGCGTTGGGCCGAGCGCGCCAGGTCGGCCAGCGGCTGGGTGATGCTGCGGCTGAGCAGCCAGGCGGCGAGCAGGGTGAAGATCACGCTAACGCCGAGAATCAGGCTGAAGGTCCAGGTCGAACTCTTCGCGTTGGCTTCGGCACGCGCGCCGGCATCGGCGGCACCCTTGTTGTTCAGCGCGATCAACTGGTCGAGGGCCGTCACCAGCTCATCGAACTGGCCTTCGGACTGCTTGCTCAGGCTGGCATCCACGGGCCCGGCGGCCAGGGCCGCGAGCACCTGACCGAGGGTCTGCTCGTAGGCCGCGCTCTTGGCGTGATAGGCGGTGAACAGGCGACGGTCCTCGTCGAGGATGATGGTGTCTTCGTAGGCCTTGTCGTAACCAGTGACGCGCTGGCGAATGCTGTCGATCTCGCTGCGCAGGCTGGCCAGCTCGCTCGGCTGGACGGACGCCTCGTATTCGGCGAGGCGCATGGACTGGCGGTCGGACTTGATCTTGGCCATCAGGTCGAGGCCGAGCATCCACACATCCTTCACTTCGTTCAGCTCGTCATGCAGGTTGCTCAATGACTTCAGAGCAACGCCTCCGGTAAACAGGAGGATCAGGGTGAGCACCCCGAAACCGATCAAGTTGCGGGTACTGACAGTGACTGAGCGCAGGGACATGACCAACTCCGGGATGGGACCAAGTCTCTGCAGTCTAGTCCCCGCCAGGCCGGCGGCAAGCCGCGTACTGCGGGCGCTTCAGCCGAAGAACCAGTAGCACACGGCGATCGAGGCGAGCACCCCGGCCAGATCGGCGAACAGGGCACAGCCCACCGCATGCCGCGCACGCTGGATGCCGACCGCGCCGAAGTACACCGCCAGCACATAGAAGGTGGTTTCGGTGCTGCCCTGCATGGTTGCCGCGACCAGCGCCGGGAAGCTGTCGACGCCCTGGCTCTGCATGGTTTCGATCAGCATCGCGCGCGCCGCGCTGCCGGAAAACGGTTTGACCAGGGCGGTGGGCAATGCGTCGACGAAGCGGTTGTCCCAGCCCAGCCAGTCGACCAGGCTGCGAATGCCGTCGAGGCCGAAGTCCAGCGCGCCGGAAGCACGCAGCACGCCAATCGCACAGAGCATGGCGACCAGGTAGGGCAGCAGGTTCTTGGCCACGTCGAAGCCTTCGCGCGCACCGTCGACAAAGGTTTCATACACCGGCACCTTGCGTAGCCAACCGACCAGCAGGAACAGCAGGATCAGACCGAACAGCACCAGATTGCCGAGCAGCGACGACAGCTCCTTGAGCGCCACCGCACTCAGGCTGGCGAGCACCGCCATGAACGCGCCCAGCAGCAATGCACCCGGCACCAGATAAGCCAGCACCACCGGGTCCCACAGGCGCAGGCGCTGCATCAGCGCCACGCTGAGCAGGCCCGCCAGGGTCGAGGCGGTGGTGGCTAGGAGAATCGGCAGGAACACCAGGGTGGGGTCAGGCGCGCCCTGCTGGACGCGATACATGAAGATCGACACCGGCAACAGGGTCAGTGACGAGGCATTCAGTACCAGGAACAGGATCTGCGCGTTGCTCGCCACGGTGGCGCTGGGGTTGAGCTCCTGCAGCGCCTTCATCGCCTTGAGGCCGATCGGCGTGGCAGCGTTGTCCAGGCCCAGACCGTTGGCGGCGAAGTTAAGGGTGATAAAGCCGAGCGCGGGGTGACCGCGCGGCACCTCGGGCATCAGCCGGGCGAACAGTGGCCCGAGCGCCCTGCCGAGCAAATCCACCAGCCCGGCCTTCTCGGCAATGCGCAAAAAGCCCAGCCACAGGGTCAGGGTGCCGAACAGCACCACCATCAGCTCCACCGAGACCTTGGCCATGGCGAACAGGCTTTCCACCATCGCCGCCCAGACGCCCGGGTCGCCACCGATCCAGCGGGTCAGCGCCGCGACTGCCGCTATCGCAAAAAATCCCAGCCACAGGCCATTGAGCATCATTCACCCCCGGTCGATGCCGGCGATGATAGCGGGGCCATGCAGTCAGCGCGACCGCCGGGCTCGGCAAGCTGGATGAGGGATGGATGAGGGATGGATGAGGAATGGATGCAGCGGATGGGCGAAGAAATAAGCGTGCCGGCAGCGCGGTGATCGGTGGATACACCCGCTGCCGGCAACGCGTGCCTGACCCGGCCCTTGCGGAGGCACTCGCTGTGCCCCTAGGTCGCTCCGACTGCTGTGCAGAGCATCCCGGCCCCCTGGTCATGCGCCCTTGGGTGAGCGCAGCGTTACGGGCTGCACCTGCCGGGCGGCAGATGCAACTATTTCGGGTCAGCGACGGGTCATAAGCGCCCGCGGCGGCCGAAAATCATGGACACGATGAACATCACCAGGAAGACAACGAAGAGAATCTTGGCGATCCCCGTGGCGGTGCCGGCGATACCACCGAAGCCCAGTACGGCTGCGACGATGGCGATGATCAGGAATGTGATGGCCCAACTCAGCATGGTCTTTCTCCTTCTTGCTCAGAATCCCTGCGGGAGCGCCTGCAGAACGCCATCCAGATCCTCTTCGGCCCAGGCGTCGTGGCTGACGCACACGGCCTGGCCAACGATGATGGCGCTGCCGGTCATACCGATGAACAGCACCAGCAGGCTGGCGAATACGATCAGAACGAATATCCACATGGCGCGGCTCCTTGCAGGGCTGGCGGTGAGCGCAGGCTGCCGCTGGCGGCCCGCGAGCACCGGGTGGGGTTACTTCATGGTGTGCTTGAGCGCACTCATGCGGTCATGGCAGGCCCGAATCTTGGGCATTTCACCGCGCAGCAGGCTGCTCACATCCGGCTCGGCATCTTGCAGGGTGTCCTCGAAGGCGTGCAGCAAGCGGTCTTCGGCAGCCTCCAGTTGGGCCACATAGGTGCTGTCGGTGTCGCTCGACAACGAGGCCTTGGTGTCGGCGTAGACCTGGCGTAGCTTGCCGATCACCGTGCCGCCCTGGGGCACTTGCTCGTGATTGGCCGCGACTTTGCTAGCTAACGCTTGAATGATCTCGGTCTTGGCGTGCGCCATGTCGCGAAACAGGCTCTTCAGCTGTACATCTTTCACCTCGCCTTCGGCATGCTGGTAGAAGCGCTGGCCGTCGCGGGTGATTTCAATCAGCTCGTTGAGTTGTGCGGTCGACTTGCTCATGTTGTTCTCCTGGTATTACGCGGGAGGCTGGATCGGAAGCGATTTGCCCTCTCCGTTACGGCTAATATCGCAAGCCCTGTGCCAGGCTTTTACAATCCATAAAAACAATATAATTCAGACACTTAACTACAACTGAAGCCATTGGATGGCGTGCAGCATGCAGGATTGCGCGGAATACGCCGTGCAACTTGCACGAAAAAACCGGGACTAATGACCAGGTCGAGCAATCTGCCCCCACAGGACGAGGAGGAGAAACACCCATGCCACACACCGAAAGCGGTCGCATTCTGCTGGTCGACGACGAGTCGGCCATCCTGCGCACCTTCCGCTATTGCCTGGAAGACGAGGGCTACAGCGTGGCCGCCGTGAGCAGCGCGGCCCAGGCCGAACACCTGCTGCTGCGCCAGGTCTTCGACCTGTGCTTTCTCGACCTGCGCCTGGGCGAGGACAACGGCCTCGACCTGCTGGCGCAGATGCGCATCCAGGCGCCGTGGATGCGCGTGGTGATCATCACCGCCCACTCGGCCGTGGACACCGCCGTCGATGCCATCCAGGCCGGCGCCGCGGATTACCTGGTGAAACCCTGCTCCCCCGACCAACTGCGCCTGGCCGCCGCCAAGCAGCTCGAGCTGCGCCAGCTGGCCGCGCGCCTGGAAGTCCTCGAAGGCGAAGTGCGCAAGCCCAGCGATGACCTCGACTCGCATTGCCCGGCGATGATGGCCGTGCTGGAAACCGCGCGGCAGGTGGCCGTCACCGACGCCAACATCCTCATCCTCGGCGAGTCCGGCACCGGCAAGGGCGAACTGGCCCGCGCCATCCACGGCTGGAGCCGGCGCCTGAAGAAATCCTGCGTGACCATCAACTGCCCGTCGCTGACCGCCGAGCTGATGGAAAGCGAGCTGTTCGGCCACGCCCGCGGCTCCTTCACCGGTGCCAGCGAAAACACCCTTGGCCGGGTCAACCAGGCGGACGGCGGCACCCTGTTCCTCGACGAGATCGGCGACTTCCCACTGACCCTGCAGCCCAAGCTGCTGCGCTTCATCCAGGAAAAGGAATACGAGCGGGTCGGCGACCCAGTGACCCGTCGCGCCGACGTGCGCATCCTCGCCGCCACCAACCTCAACCTCGACGAAATGGTGCGCGCCGGCAAATTCCGCGAAGACCTGCTCTACCGGCTCAACGTCATCACCCTCAAGCTGCCGCCGCTGCGCGAGCGCCAGGACGACATCCTGACCCTGGCCGAACGCTTCCTCGCCCGCTTCGTCTGCGACTATGCGCGGCCGGCGCGCAGCTTCAGCGAAGAGGCCCTGAGGGCCCTGCTCGACTACAACTGGCCGGGCAACATTCGCGAGCTGCGCAACGTCATCGAGCGCGCCAGCATCGTCTGCCCGCAGGAAACCGTGGAAGTGAGCCACCTCGGCCTCGGCGCCGAACCCGCTGGCAGCGGCGTGGCGCGGATCGGCGCTTCGATGAGCCTGGAAGACGTCGAGAAAGCCCATATCGCGGCGGTGCTGGCGAGCAGCCCGACCCTCGACCTGGCTGCCAAGACCCTCGGTATCGACGCCTCGACGCTGTATCGCAAGCGCAAGCAGTACAACCTCTAAGGGGCTTCCCATGAAGTTGCCGATGAAGCTGCGCACGCGGCTGTTTCTCAGCATCTCCGCACTGATCAGCGTGGCCCTGCTCGGCCTGCTGTTCGGCCTGATCAGCGTGATGCAGATGACCAACAGCCAGCACGAGCTGATCCAGCGCGGCTTTTCCACCGTGGAAGTCGGCCAGCACCTGCGTCAGGCCCTCGGCGAACAACTGACCAGCGTGATCGGCGACGAACCCGACCTGGCCGCCCTGCGCCGCGGCCAGCAGCGCTTTCGCCAGACCCTCGACGACGCCTCGCGCCTGCCCCTCTCGGCCACGAGCCGTAGCGAGCTGGAGCACATCGAGCAGCTGTACCAGAACCTCGAGGCGGCGATTGCCCAGGGCGGCCCGGCGCCGACCAGAATGGGCGCCAACGAAGACTTCACCGCCGCCTTCACCGCCCTGCGCGAGCGCATGGTGGAGTCGCAGAACCTGGCCTTCCAGAACATCAGCGCGGCGGCGCAGCGCGCCCGCGAACGCTCGATCCTGATCGCCGCGCTGCTCGGCATGATCGGTATCGCCGTGCTGCTGATCGGCTTCGTCACCGCCCACAGCATCGCCCGCCGCTTCGGCGCGCCGATCGACCTGCTGGCGCGCGCCGCCGACCAGATCGGCAAGGGTAATTACCAGGTCACCCTGCCGGTGTCTTCGGTCGCCGAGCTGGCCGTGCTCAGCCGTCGCTTCGGCCTGATGACCGAGGCCCTGAGCCGCCACCACTCGAGCAACATCCACCAGTTGCTGTCCAGCGAAGGGCGCCTGCAGGCGGTACTCGACAGCATTGACGACGGCCTGGTGATTCTCGACAGCCACGGCCGCATCGAGCACGCCAACCCGGTGGCCGTGCGCCAGCTGTTCTGGCAGAACGACCCGCATGGCCAGCCCATCGCTCGGCTGCTGGATGACAGCGGCGTGCATGACGCAGTGAAGCTTGTGCTGAGCGGCGAGCTGCTGGAGCAGGCGCCCGCCGACCTGCAGATCGACAGCGCCGGCGACACCCGCCTGGTGGCCTGGACCCTGACCCCGATCCAGCCCAGCGACGGGCTCAAGCTGGGCGCAGTGATGGTCCTGCGCGACGTCACCGAGCAGCGCATCTTCGAGCGCGTACGCAGCGAATTCGTCCTGCGCGCCTCCCATGAACTGCGCACCCCGGTGACCGGCATGCACATGGCGTTCAGCCTGCTGCGCGAGCGCCAGCAGGTGGTCGAGGGCAGCCGCGAGCAGGACCTGATACGCACCGTGGCCGAGGAAATGCAGCGCCTGGTGCGCCTGATCGACGACCTGCTGGACTTCTCCCGCTACCAGAACGGCCTGCACCAACTGCAGCGCGCCCTGTGCCCGCTGGACGAACTGCTGCAGCAGGCCAGCCAGCGCTTTACCGAGGCCGCCGTTCAGCGCCAGATCAGCCTGCGCAGCGAGGTGCAGGGCGAGCTGCCGGCCATCAACCTGGATCGCACGCAGATGGAGCGCGTGCTGGACAACCTGATCAGCAACGCCCTGCGCCACAGCGAAGAAGGCGGCGAAGTACAACTGCAGGCCCGGCGCCACGGCGAACGGGTGATCCTCAGCGTGCTCGACCAGGGCGAAGGCATTCCCTTCAGCCAGCAGGCGCGCATCTTCGAGCCCTTCGTGCAGGTGGGGCGGCGCAAGGGCGGTGTCGGCCTGGGCCTGGCGCTGAGCAAGGAGATCGTGCAGTTGCACGGTGGCCGGCTCAACGTCCACTCACGTCCCGGCCAGGGCGCGCATTTCTATATCAGCCTGCCGCTGTGAACGCCTGCGGCGCAGCAGAATCAGCTGCGCCGCATGGATGTTGTTAGCGCGGAGGTGGAGGTGGGGTTGCTCGGGTGGTCAGCGCAGGATGGGGTCGAACTTGATGCGCCGGCCGGCCATCAGGGCCAGGGTGCAGAGGACGGCACTCACGGCGCCGGTCAGCTTGAGCAGCAGGCGCAGCTCGGCATCCAGCGCGGGCGCCAGCCACAAGGCGGCGACGCTGAGCAGGGTCATAACCAGCAGAACCAGGGCACTCTTCGACATGCTGCGCTCCTTGTGCAGTGGGGGTGGCTGGGAAGTCAGAACACCCAACGCTGGGGACGTTGCTGCTGCTGCGCGGTGTCGGTTTCGCCGTCGTCGCTGATGCGCAGCCACTGGCCCTGGTCGGCCTGGGTCGGGGCGGCGGTACGCAGCGCTTGCGCCCGTTGCTGCGGCACGCTGGCCAGCGGGCGAGCGACCATGGGGCTGGCCAGGTGCAGTTCGGTGGTCTTCAGCGCCGTGGAGGACTCCTCGGCCGTAACACCACCGGCGAGGGTGCAGGACAGGCAGAACAGGCTCAGCAGGGACATCCGGCGAACAGTGTGCATGGGGGCTACTCCATCAGCGAATCAGTGAGGCTTACGCAACTGATTTTGCAGACGGCATGCCAGCTTTTGTGCCGGATAAATTACTTATAAATCATACATTTATAAAATATATTCGGGCATTTTGCATTGCGCTTTGCACGATCGCGAAAAACCCGCAGTGCAATTTGCACGACGATTATCCGACCTCCGCCACGCCGTAAGGCAGCACGACCCGGAAGCACGCCCCCTCTCCCAGCCGGCTGTGCAGCTCGATGTGCCCGCCGTGGGCCTCGACGATCTGCTCGCTGATATACAGCCCCAACCCCAACCCTTGCGGCACGCCATTGCCGGCAATCCGCTCGAACTGTTGAAAGATGCGCTGCTGGTCGGCCACGGAAATCCCCATGCCCTGGTCACTCACCTCGATGCAGGCATCCGCCTCCCGGCCATACACCCGCACCTTGATCGGCTTGCCGGCGCCGTAACGCAGGCCGTTGGTGAGCAGGTTGACCAGCACCTGCTCGATGCGGAAAGCGTCCACCTCGGCGTTCACCGGGCCTTCCAGCTGCAGTTCCAGGCTGCAGCCGGCGTTGCCGATCAGCCCGGCGAGGTTTTCCGTCACGCGGCTGGCCAGTTGGCTGAGGTCGCACGGCTGCGGGCGAATCGACAGCTTGCCGGTACGGATGCGCGAGACATCCAGCATGTCATCGATCAGCCGCGTCAGGCTGTTGATCTGGTGCTCGTCGCGCAGGGTGATAGCGCGCAGGCGATCGAGGGTGAAGGCATCGCTGCGGTTCTGCTCCAGGCGCAGCTTGCGCAGCTGGACCTCCAACGCCAGGCCGTTGAGCGGCGTGCGCAGCTCGTGGGAGACGATGGACATGAAGTCGTCACGCATGCGCACCGCGTTCTGCAATTCGCCCTGGGTCGCACGCAACTCGGCCAGCAATGCCTCCTGCTCGCGGCGGCTCTGTTCGAGGGCATCCAGCTGGCGCAAGAGCGCTTTACGCTGGCGATACAGTTCGACGAACACCGCCACCTTGCTGCGCACCTCATGCGGCACCAGCGGCTTGTGCAGGAAGTCCACGGCGCCGCTTTCGTAGCCCTTGAAGGCGTAGTTGAGGTCACGCCCGGCGGCACTGACGAAGACGATCGGGATGTGCTTGGTCTTCTCCGTGCCGCGCATCAGCTCGGCCAGCTCGAAGCCGTTCATGCCCGGCATCTGCACATCGAGGATGGCGATGGCGAAGTCGTGCTCCAGCAACAGGCCCAGCGCCTGGCCGGCATCACTGGCGCAGAAGATGGTGCGGTCCTCGCCCTGGATCAGCGCTTCCAGCGCCAGCAGGTTGCCCGGCAGGTCATCGACGAGCAGCAACTTGGCTTCGATCTTTCTCAGCATGGTGGCGTATCCAGTTCGGCCAGCAGCGTGTGCAGGCCATCGAGGGGAAGAAGGAAATCGGCGGTCAGCAGCGCCAGTGCGGCTTGCGGCATGACCGGCACCTGGGCGTCGGCCGGGTCCTGCACCAGCGCAAGACCGCCGCTGCGCTGGATCTGCAGCAAGCCGGCGGCGCCATCGGCGCTGGCCCCGGTGAGCAACACTCCGGCCAGGTGCGGGCCGAACACATCGGCCGCCGACTCGAAGAGGATGTCGATCGACGGCCGGGCGAACAGCCGCGGCTCTTCGCGGCTGAGGGAAAAACTGCGGTCGCTCTCGATCGACAGGTGATAGCCGGGCGGGGCGAAATACAGGGTGCCGGCGCGCAGGCTGTCCTTGTCGCCGGCTTCCTGCACCGGCAGCGCCAGGCGCCGCTGGAACAGCTCGACCAGCAGGCTGTCGCGGTTATCCGGCAGGTGCAGCACGCAGACGATGGGCAGCCGGTAGTCGCCGGGCAGCCCGCCCAGCAGGCGCAGCAGCGCGTCCACGCCACCGGCCGAGGCGCCGATCACCAGCGCCTCCAGCGGGGCCTGCAACCGCCCGCGAATCTGCACCTCGGCGCGCACGCTCATCGTTTGCGGAAGATCCGGTCCTGGCGCACCAGCGGCTCGAAATGACCGCCGTAGCTGGAGAACTCCAGGCTTTCCTTGCTGCCCAGGCCAAGGAAGCCGCGGTGGCACAGCGACTCGTGGAACAGCCCGAGCGCGCGGTTCTGCAGCTCGCGGTTGAAGTAGATCAGCACGTTGCGGCAGGAAATCAGGTGGGTCTCGGCGAACACGCTGTCGGTGGCCAGGCTGTGGTCGGCGAAGGTCACGTTGGCGCGCAGCGACTTGTCGAACAGGGCGCGGTCGTAGGCTGCCGAGTAGTAGTCGGAGAACGCGCACTGGCCGCCGGCGCGCTGGTAGTTCTCGGTGTAGGCGCGCAGGTTGTCGAGGGCAAAAATGCCCTGCTCGGCCTTCTCCAGCGAATGCGGGTTGATGTCGGTGGCGTAGATCATGCTGCGTTCCAGCAGGCCTTCTTCCTTGAGCAGGATCGCCAGCGAGTAGACCTCCTCGCCGGTGCTGCAGCCGGCCACCCAGAACTTCAGCGACGGGTAGGTGTGCAGCACCGGCACCACCTGCTGGCGCAGGGCGAGGAAGTAGCTGGGGTCGCGGAACATCTCGCTGACCGGAATGGTGAGGTACTGCAGCAACTGCATGAACGCCGCCGGGTCGTGGAGGATGCGTTCCTGCAGCGCGGAAATGGTCGCGCAGTCCAGCTGCACCAGAGCCTGCTTGACCCGGCGCTTGAGCGAGGCGCCGGTGTAGTCGCGAAAGTCGTAGCTGTAGCGCAGGTAGATCGCTTCGATCAGCAGCCGCAATTCGATCTCGGTCGTCGGCATCAGATTCGTTCCAGTTTCGGCATCCACACACGGATCAGGGAAAACAGCCGGTCGAGGTCGATCGGCTTGGCCAGGTAGTCGTTGGCACCGGCCTCGCGGCAGCGTTCCTGGTCGTCCTTCATCGCCTTGGCCGTCACCGCGATGATCGGCAGGTTGCGCCAGCGCGGTTCCAGGCGGATGGCGCGGGTCGCTTCGTAACCGTCCATGCCCGGCATCATCACGTCCATCAGCACCAGGTCGATGTCGGCCACGGCGTTGAGCTTGGCAAGCGCCTCGTGGCCGTTGCGGGCGATCTCGATCACCGCGCCCTTGTGTTCCAGCGCGCTGGAGAGGGCGAAGATGTTGCGCACATCGTCGTCCACCAGGAGGATGCGCCGGCCCTCGAAGACCTTGTCGCGGCTGCGCGCGGACTTGAGCATGCGCTGGCGATCGGTGGACAGCTCGGCCTCGACCTTGTGCAGGAACAGGGTCACCTCGTCGAGCAGGCGCTCGGGCGAGCGCGCGCCCTTGATGATGATCGAGCGCGAGTACTTGAGCAGCTCGGCTTCCTCGTCGCGGGTCAGGTTGCGCCCGGTGTAGACGATCACCGGCGGGAACGAGCAGATCTCCTCGCTGGCCATGCGCTGCAGCAGTTCGTTGCCCTGCATGTCGGGCAGCTTGAGGTCGATGATCATGCAGTCGAATACGGTACTGCGCAGCAGCGCCAGGGCCTCGCCAGCACTCTCGACGGCGGCGATCTCGATGTCCTCGTCGCCGATCAGGCGGGCGATGCTGTCGCGTTGCAGGGCGTCGTCCTCGACCAGCAGGATGCGTTTGACCCGTTGGTCGAGCTTGGCCTCCAGCTTGCCGAACACCGCCTTGAGCTGCTCGCGGGTGGTCGGTTTGAACGCATAGCCGATGGCACCCAGGTGCAACGCCGCTTCGCTGCGGTCGTCCACCGACACCACATGCACCGGGATGTGCCGGGTCAGCGGATCGTCCTTGAGCCGCTGCAGCACGCCGAGGCCGGAACCGTCCGGCAACTGCATGTCGAGCAGGATGGCGTCCGGGCGGAATTGCTGCGCCAGCGCCACGCCCTCGTCGGCCCCCTGCGCCACCAGGCAGGCATAGCCCAGTTCGCGGGCCAGGTCGTAGAGAATCTGGGCGAAACGGGTTTCGTCCTCGATCACCAGCACACGACGGCCACGAACCTCGTCGAGGTGCTCGCGGTCATCGGCAAAACTCGCCACGGGCGGGCTGACCGGCACGGCAGCGGGAACGGCCGGAGACGGCGCCGGCAGGGTCACCGGGGCCGGCGTCAGGCTGATCTCGCCACGGGCCTGGTACTGCTCCGGCAATAGCAGGGTGAAGGTGCTGCCCTGGCCAGGCTCGCTGCTGACGGTGATGGAGCCGCCGAGCAGCGCCGCCAGGTCGCGGGAAATCGACAGGCCCAGGCCGGTGCCGCCATAGCGGCGGTTGGTGGTGCCGTCGGCCTGCTGGAACGCCTCGAAAATCAGCGCCTGCTGGTCGGCAGCAATGCCGATGCCGGTGTCGCGCACGGCGAAAGCGATGCCGAGGTTGGCCCGGCGCTCGACGCTGAGGGTCACCGAACCCTGCTCGGTGAACTTGCAGGCATTGGCCAGCAGGTTCTTGAGGATCTGCTCGACGCGCTGTCGGTCGGTGAACAGGAAGTCCGGCACCCCGGCACCCGTCTCGACCTCGAAGGCCAGGCCGCGGTCGCCGGCCACTGGGGTGAACACATCACGCAGGCCATCAAGCATCGAGGCCAGGCGCACCTGGTCGGCGAACACTTCGAGCTTGCCGGCCTCGACCTTGGCGATGTCGAGGATGTCGTTGATCAGGGTGAGCAGGTCATTGCCGGCCGAGTAGATCGATTCGGCGAACTTGATCTGCTCGGCATTGAGGTTGCCGTGCGGGTTATCGGCCAGCAGCCGGGCGAGGATCAGCGAGCTGTTCAGCGGTGTGCGCAGCTCGTGGGACATGTTGGCGAGGAATTCCGACTTGTAGCGGCTGGCGCGCTGCAGGTCCTCGGCGCGCGCTTCCAGCTGCGCCTGGGCCTGGCCAAGGGCGTGGTTCTTCTGGTCGAGGTTGTCGCGCTGCTCGGACAGCGCCTGGGCCTGTTCGGCGAGTTTCTCGTTGGTCTGCTCCAGCTCGGCTTGCTGGGTTTCCAGGTGCGCCTGGGATTCCTTGAGGATGCGCGCTTGCTGCTCCAGCTCTTCGTTGGCGGCGCGCAGCTCTTCCTGCTGGGCCTGCAACTCCTCGTTGAGCTGCTGGCTCTCGGCGAGCACTTCCTGCAGGCGCTGGCGGTAGCGCGCACTTTCCAGCGACAGGCCGGTGCTGCTGGCGATCAGTTCGAGGAACTCATGGTCGCGCGCCGTCAGCGGACGCAGGAAACCCAGTTCGAGCACGCCATTGACCCGCTCGTCGGCATGCAGCGGCAGCAGCACGACATGCGCCGGCGCGCCGTTGCCCAGCCCGGAGCTGACCTTGATGTAGTCCGCCGGCAGGTCCTGCAGGTACACCGGGCGCTGGTTCAGCGCGACCTGGCCGACCAGGCCGTCGGCCTTGTAGAACTGCTGGCTGAGCTGCTCCTGCTCGCGGCTGAAGCCGTAGCTGGCGATGCGTTGCAGGTCGCCGCTGTGACTGTCGCGCAGGTACAGCGCGCCGACCGCGCACTGCAGGTAATCGGCGAGGAACTCCAGGGCCTTGCCGCCGAGGGTCTGCAACTGCTGCTCGCCGAGCAGGCGTTCGGCGAGCTGGGTCTGGCCGCCGCGCACCCAGGCGCGCTGGCGCTGCTCCTCGGCATAGGCTTCCTGCTGCGCCAGCGAGGCGGAGTAGGTCTGCGACAGGCGCATCAACTCGCGGCGACCGAAGGCGGCGAGCAGGCCGCTGAACAGCAGGCTGACGGTGAGGTAGAGCACCGTGCTCAGCAGCGTGCTGTTGCTGGCATCGACGTTGCGCTGCTGGCGCAGGGTGCGCTCGGTGGCGATGAAGGTGTCGAACTCGTTGCGCATCTCATCGGTGAGGTTCTTGCCGCGACCGCTGCTGATATTGCCCTGGTACTGATTGCCCGCGCGGCGCTCACCGATAACCTCCTGGGCGAACTCTTCCCATTGCCCCTGCAGGCCTTTGAGGCGCTTGAGCCGCTCGACCTGGGCCGGGTTGTCGGCGACCAGGCCCTCCAGCTCGTCGAGGTCGGCGCGTACCTTGGGCCGGGCGATTTCGTAGGGGCCGAGGAAGCTCTCGTCACCGGTGATGACGAAACCGCGCATGCCGGTTTCCATGTCGATGCTCAGCTTGTAGGCCTCGGCAGCGCCGGTGAGTACCTGGTCGGTGTGCTCGACCCATTTGATGATGTTCAGCAGGTAGGTGATCAGCAGGGCGAAGAACACCGCCCCAACCAGGCCCAGCCCCAGGGGCAGGGCCACGTTGCGGGCGAGAATACGACGGAAACTTTTTTCATCCTGAGCTGACTGATTCAACATCGGCGGGTCCGCTGGAAGGTTGGCAAGGGTTATTGTGGGGCACTGTCCGCTGTGCGCTGCATTGCACGCCCATGGCTGACTGACCGCAGCATATCGCCGAAGTTTGCCTGCTTTTGCAAATGGCAGGTTCAGGCACACTTGGCTTTTTCCGCCATCACGCAGAGATCAGCATGTCCAGCCCCCTTCCAGGTACCGTCAACAAGATCGTGGTGTTGGTCGAAGACGATACGATCGTGCGCCTGCTTACTGTCGAAGTGCTGGAGGAGCTGGGTTATCACGTCCTCGCCTTTGGCGATGCCGTACCGGCCCTGGAGCTGCTGCGCGGCGCGCAAGTGGCCGCCCTGCTGATGACCGACGTCGGCCTGCCCGGCATGGACGGCCGGGCCCTGGCCCACGCCGCGCGCGCGCTGCGCCCGAGCCTGCCGGTGCTGTTCGCCAGCGGTTATTCGGAGCGCGAGTTACTCGATGAGATGCGCAGCCAGAACCAGCAGGCGCGCACCGAAAGCGTGACCAAGCCCTACAACCTCGACCTGCTGCGCGAGCGCGTGCGCAGCCTGATCGGCGAGTAGCCGCTAGGCCTTCTGCCGCTCTACCAGGTGGCGGAACTGGCGCGCCGTCAGCGGCTTGGCGAACAGCCAGCCCTGGCCGCACTGCGCGCCCTGCTCGGCGAGAAACAGCGCCTGGGCCTCATGCTCGATACCCTCGGCCACTACCTTCAACTGCAGCTCGTGGGCCATGCGGATGATGTGCGGCGCCACGCCGCTGCTGGCAGCATCATGGCCGAGCGCATCGACGAACGACTTGTCGATCTTCAGCACGTCGGCCGGCAGCTCCTGCAGGTAAGCCAGACTCGAATAGCCGGTGCCGAAATCGTCGATCAGCACCCGGTGGCCACGCGCCCGCAGTGACGCCAGTACGCCTTGCGCGGCCTGGGTATCGGCCAGCCCGGACTCGGTGACCTCGAAGGCAATCTGCGTGGCGTTGACCCGGTACTGCAGCAGCAGCCGCGTGGCCAGTTCGTCGATGCGCGGCACCGCCACATCGCAGGCAGCCAGGTTGATCGAGATGTACAGGTCAGGGTTCTGGCCGAGGAAATGGCCAAGCTGGGACAGCACCTGCTCCAGCACGTAATCGGTGATCTCGCGGATCTGCCCGCTGCTTTCCGCCATCGGGATGAAATGGTCCGGGCCCAGCAGCTTGCCGTCGGCGCGACGCCAGCGCACCAGCGCCTCGGCCCCCACGCAGCGGCGGCTGGCGAGGTCGTAGATCGGCTGGTAACGCACCCGCAGCGCGCGTCGGCGCAAGGCCGCAGGCAACGAGCCGGGCAGCGACTGGCGATAACGCACCTGGTGGAAGGTCAGCACACCGAGCAGCAACGCCAGCAGCACGGCCACCGGCAGCCAGCTCATCAGCCCCTCGCGCAGGCGCTGCTGCAGGGCGCTGCGATCGGCGAACAGCAGCAGGTCGAAGTCCGGGCTCTGGGTCGGCATGCGGTAGATCAGCTGGCTGGCGCTGACCAGCAGGCTCTGCTCCGGCGGCCAGCCCTCGGGCGGCGGCCAGGGCTGCGGCGGGCCGAGGATCGGCAGCGGCTTGCTGCCAGCGCGAGTGACCAGCAGCAGGCTGCCGCCGGGCGGCAGCTCGACCACATCGGCCAGGTGCCCGCGCGCAGTGGACAGGCGAAAGTAACCGCGCTGCACCACCAGCGCGGCGAGGTCATCGTTGGGTTGCGCGCTGGTGTTGAGCCAGTAGCTCTGCCGCTCGCCTTCGATATCCGCCGGGCGCTCGGGGCCGAAAGAGCTGCGCTTGGGCGAGGACGAACAGCGCTGGTTGCCACCGATGAAGGCCGCCTCGTAGACGAAGCGATGGCTGAAGGTGATCTGCCGCAGGGCCTCGACCATGGCCAGGTCGCAGCCGCGCAGCGGTTGCTGGTCGAGCTTGTCGAGCGCTTCCTGCAACTGGCCGAAGATCTGCTCGATGCGCTGCAGAAAACGCTGCCCCTGACTCTGCAGGCGCTCGCTCTCGGCCTGTTGCGCCTGGTAGTTGGCCAGCCACAGACCGCCCAGGCCAAACAGCAGCGCGCCGAACAAAAAGGCCAGCAGTGCCAGGGGCCAGGGGCGGTAGAGCGCGCGACGCAACTGCGCCAGCCGGGGCGACATGGAGCGGACTCCGAGCAGGGGTCACTCAGGTATAGCGCCTAGTGCGGTGCGGCGCCTGCGGCTCCCCAGTCAAGGCGCCGGGCGGTTGAGCACCAGCAGCAGGGCTGCGCTTTCGGCGTCCGCCTGGCCATCGAAACGCGCCGGCCGGTACTTCATCTGGAACGCAGCCAGCACCTTGCGCGTGGCCGGGTCGAAGTGGCCGGTTTGCGGCGTGGGGTAGCCCAGGCGCAGCAGTTGCTCCTGGAACCACTGCGCGCTCGGCAGGCTGGCGGCAAAGGCGGCTTGCTCGCGGGCGACTGCGGCGGCGTCCGGCCAGCGGATCAGGCCGGCCTCGGCCAGGCGCTTCCAGGGGAACAGCGGGCCGGGGTCGACCTTGCGCTGCGGGGCGATATCGCTGTGGCCGATGATGCTGTCGATGGGCAGCTGATGGCGCCGCACGATGTCCTTGAGCAGGACGATCAGCGCCTCGATCTGCGCCTCGCTGTAGGGCTGCCAGACGCGCCCCTGGGGGGTGTCCTCGTAGCCCTGGTTGACCATCTCGATGCCGATGGTGCTGGCATTCAACCAGGTGCGGCCCTGCCACTCGCTCTCACCGGCATGCCAGGCACGGCGGTCTTCGTCGACCAGGCGGTAGACGCTGGCGGGCTGGTCGTCGGCGATCAGGTAATGGCTACTGACATCGGCATGGGTCAGCAGGGCCAGGGACTGGGCAAAATCGGTGGAGGTGTAGTGCAGCACGATGTACTGCACACGGCTGTTCTGGCTGCGCGCGTGGTAGCTGTCGTTGATCGACGGCGTGTTGGCGCAGGCGGTCAGCAGCATGGCAGTGAGGGCGAGTAGAACGAATCTCATGGGCTGGGCAGCACGCTCGGCAGGGGAGCGGAGTTTAGCTCCGCTCGGGGCTTGATGACGATCTTGCAAACTAGCGGCGCAGCGCTTGTCGCAGCCGCTTGACCCACGCGCAGCAGGCCGTCAGGGGGCGATATGCAGGATGCTCTGCAGGTTGTCCAACAGCATGTCGACGCTGAGCATGATCAGCAGCATGCCGGTCAGGCGCTCCACCGCCATCAGCCCGCGCGGACCAAGGAAGCGCTGCAGCCAGGAGGCCTGCAGGAGGATCGCCGCAGTCGCCAGCCAGGCCAGGAACACCGCCAGGTAGAGCTCCCACAACTCGCCCTGGTGGGTGTTGCGCAGGGTCATCAGCACCGCCAGCGCCGACGGTCCGGCCACCGCTGGAGTGGCCAGCGGCACCAGCATCGGCTCGCCGTCCGGCACGTCGCCGAGCAGGCCTTGCGGCGTGGGGAAGATCAGGCGCAGGGCAATGATGAACAGGATGATGCCGCCGGCAATCGCCGTGGCCTCGCGCGACAGGCCAAGGCCACTGAGGATCTTGTCGCCAAAGGTGAGGAACAGCATCAGCAGGCCGAGGGCGAACAGCAGTTCGCGCGCGACCACGCGCATGCGCCGCTCGGGTGCGACATTCTTCAGGGCAGCCAGGTAGATGGCGATATTGCCGAACGGGTCGGTGACCAGAAACACCAGTACGGCGATGCCGAATAGATCCATGACGAACTCCTCAACGATCCCCACAGTCTAAACGGCCAGGCCCCGCAGCGTCTGTCGTCAATGCGTCTGCCACGTGTCAGGAACGCTACCTTGAGGCCGCCAGGCGAGCCCATAGAGTGCGACGCGTATCACAGTTCGCCCGTATCGAACGACAGCGGGAGTCAGGGCGGGACAGACGGCAGCAGCACTCGCTGCGCAGCGGCGTATTGTCTATCTCAAGGCTCATCGAGGAGGAGCGCCATGCGACGTCAGTTGCTGTGGTTCAAACAGGATCTACGCTTGGACGATCATCCGGCGTTGCAGGCCGCACTGGCGGCGGATCGCCTGCTACCGGTGTATGTGCTCGACACCGACGCGCTACAGCCTGGGCCGCTGGGCAACCCGCGACTTGGCGTGCACCGCGCGCGCTTCCTGCTGGAAAGCCTGGCCGCACTGGATGGCGAGCTACGCCAGCGCGGCTCGGCGCTGATGCTGATCAAGGGCCACGCCGAGCAGGTGCTACCGCGCCTGGTCGAGCAGTTCGCCCTGCAGGAAGTCCTGACCCTGGAAGAAATCGCCCCCGAGGAGCGCGCCCAGCTCGCCGCCGTGCGCAGCGCCCTGGGCGAGGTGCCGCTGCGCGAACTGAACGGCAACCACCTGCTGCGCAGCGAAGAGCTGCCGTGCCGCATCGAGGAACTGCCGCAGGTCTACAGCCAGTTCCGCGAATTGGTGGAACAGCGCCTGCCGGTGTTCCAGCCACGCCCCGCACCGGCCCGTTTACCGGCCCTGCCGGAAGGCGCCGAGTCTTACTGCAACCCGCTGCCCAGCCTGTCGCAACTGGGCCTGGGCGAACCGCTCAGCGTGGCCAACAGCGCCTTCCCGTTCTCCGGTGGCGAGCCCGCCGCGCAGGCGCGGTTGCGCGACTACCTGTGGCTGAGCCAGGGCGTGCGCCAGTACAAGGACACCCGCAACGGCCTGATCGGCAGCGAATATTCGTCGAAATTCTCGCCGTGGCTGGCCAACGGCAGCCTGTCCGCGCGCCGCGTGGTAGCCGAGCTACGCCGCCACGAGTCGCAGTACGGGCGCAATGATTCGACCCACTGGCTGTGGCTGGAAATGCTCTGGCGCGACTTCTTCCGCTGGACCCTGGTACGCCACGGCAGCGCGCTGTTCCGGGCTGGCGGGCTGAAAGCCACCGCGCGCGCACCGCAACATCTCGACCAGCGCTTCACCCAGTGGTGCCAGGGCCGCACCGGCATGCCCCTGGTGGATGCCAACATGCGCGAACTGGCGGCTACCGGCTTCATGTCCAATCGCGGGCGGCAGGTGGTGGCCAACTACCTGGTCAATGACCTGGAACAGGACTGGCGCCACGGCGCCGCCTGGTTCGAGGAACACCTGCTGGACTACGACCCGGCGAGCAACTGGGGGAACTGGGCCTATCTGGCAGGAATCAGCAGCGATCCCCGGCAAAAAGAGCTATTCAACGCCCTGCGCCAGGCTCGCCAGTACGACCCCGACGGCGCCTACGTCAGCCTCTGGCTACCGGAACTGCGCAGCGTGCCGGCGCACCTGCGGCACACGCCGTTCCTGCTCTCGCACCTGCAACTGGACGCCATGGGCTACCCGCGCCTGGAGGCTATTCCGGAGAGCTGGAAACCTTACCTGCCGAGTGCCGCCTGAGGCGCAGTCCGACGGACGCGGCACACGCTGCGGACGGCTCGACGCTAGTCCTGCTCGATACGGTTGCGCCCGCCGCGTTTGGCGCGGTAGAGCGCCTGGTCGGCGCGTTCGAAGACCTTCTCGCTGCTCTCGCCCTTGCCGAAGGCGGTGAGTCCGGAGGACAGGGTGATGGTCACCCGCTCGCCACGGAAGTGGAACGGGCAGCTCTCGATGGCGCTGCGCAGGGTCTCCAGCAGTTGGTGGCCGCCTTCCAGCGGCGTGGTGGGCACCAGCAGGACGAACTCCTCGCCGCCGAAACGGGCGAGGAAGTCGGTCTTGCGCAGGCGCTTGGCCAGCTCGGTGGCGATGATCTTCAGCACCTTGTCGCCGGCCAGGTGGCCATAGTCGTCGTTGATCCGCTTGAAGTGATCAATGTCCAGGATCGCCAGCAATAGATCACCGCCGTAGCGCTGCCAGCGAGCCATCTCCAGCTCCAGGCGCTCACTCCAGGCCGCGCGGTTGGGCAGGCCGGTGAGCGGGTCGGTCAGGGCTTTCTGCCGCTGTTCCTCGATGTGATCGCGGAACTCCTGCGCCTCCTGCTCCATGTCGGCGACTTTCTGCACCAGGCTCTGCAGGCGTTCGGTGACCAGCTCTTCGCGGCCATCGCGCTGGCGCTGGTGTTCGCTGACGGTGCTGAGCAGGCCATCGAGCCGCGCTTCCAGCGCGCGCTTGAGGTCATCCAGGTCAGATGCATCCAGCACGCTGGCCTGCAAGCCGCTGACCTGGTCACGTAGCTCCTGATTGAAGCTGCGCGCGCTTTCGACCGATTCGCTGTAGCCCTCGTGGGCCTCGGTGAGGGTGCCGAGGAACGCCGCCAGGCGCTCGTTGAGCTGCTTGAGATAACCAGCGAACTCGCGCTGGCCGCTGTCGCTGACCGCCAGCACCAGCACAGCCAGGTCATCGAGCACCGGAACCAGCTCGTACCAGTTCAGGCCGCCCTGCAGGCGCTCGCGCAATGCCTCGCCCTGGGGCTGGTGGCGCGGCGGCAGATCGAGCTCATCCAGCAGCTTCTGCAGGCTCTGCGCGACATGCGGCGCCACGGCGCTGTAACCGGGCTCGGGGCGATCCGGCAGGGCGAATTCGGGATTGCCCTCGCCAGTGAAGATGCGCGCATCCAGAGGCAGGCTGTCGAGGGTCGGTGAAGTTCGCGGCGGCGCGCCACCCTCGATCAGGCTGACCGGGCTCGGCACGACAGCAGGCTGCACCAGCGGCGCAACCGCGGCGGCTTCAACCAATTCGGCACCCGCGGCCTGGGCCACCGGCGGCGCTGCTGGAGCTAGCGATTCGGCATTGGCCGCCGGTTCGTTGCTGATCGCCGGGGCATCGGCACCTGCGGGCGCAGTAGCAGCGGGAGCTGCCTCACCACTGGCGTCCTCATCGCGACCGCCAAACAGGCGCTGCAGCAAACCGGGGCGGGCCGCTTCACCGTCGCCACTGCTGCTGATCACCACCAGGGCCTTTTCCTGCAGGCTGCTCAGCTCGGCCAGCAGGGCCGGAATTTCGCGGGACTGGCTGGCACGTTCCTCGATGCGCTTGGCGAACTGCTTGAGCGGTTTGCGCACTTCGCGCGGCAGGTCCAGCGCCAGCAACTGGCTGGTCAGGCCGGTCAGGCCGGCGACGTTCTGCTCGACGCGCTGCTGCCTGCGTTGCTCGGAGTCGAGCACGGCTTTTTCCAGGCGCGGAATCAGCGCGGCGAGGCCACGGTCCATCTGGTCGCCGCGGATGATGTCGCGCAATTCCTGCATGCACTGGTCGACCGCCTTGTCGGCACCTTCCGCCGCCAGCGAGCTACGCACCAGGCCACGGCGCAGCAGGTCGAGACGCTCGTTCCAGCGCTCTTCCAGCACCTCCTGCTGCTCCAGGCTCTCCAGGTATTTGGCTTTCCAGCGCTGGGCATCATCGGTCATGGTGGCGATCCAGTGGCAGGCACGTTGAGCATAGGTGGTGGATAACCGCCCAAGGCTACCGGCAGGCGGATATCCACCGCTACCGGCAGATGATCGGAAATCGGCTGGCTGAGCACGGCGACCCGTTCCAGGGCCAGGCCGGGGCTGAGCAGGATGTGGTCCAGGCAGCGCTGCGGGCGCCAGCTGGGGAACGTTGCCTCGATCTGCGGCGCGAGCAGGCCCAGGTCACGCAGCGGCGAATGCTGCAGCAGATCGACGGCATGGGTGTTCATGTCGCCCATGAGAATCTGATGGCGATAACCGCCGATCAACTCCCGGATGTAGGCGAGCTGGCGAGTACGGGTACGGGCGCCGAGGGCCAGGTGCATCATCACCACGACCAACGCGTCCGGCCCTTCGCCAAAACGCAGCAGGATCGCCCCACGTCCAGGCGGGCCCGGCAGTGGATGGTCTTCCAGCTGGCTCGGCTGCAGGCGGCTGAGCACGCCATTGCTGTGCTGCGCCAGGCGGCCAAGGTTGCGGTTGAGCTGCTGGTACCAGTAGGGGAAGGCGCCGAGTTGGGCGAGGTGCTCGACCTGGTTGACGTAGCCGGAGCGCAGGCTGCCGCCGTCGACTTCCTGCAGGGCGACCAGGTCATAGTCGCCAAGCAGGCTGCCGATGCGTTGCAGGTTGCCACCCCGCCCGGCATTGGGCAGCAAATGCTGCCAACTGCGGGTCAGGTAGTGGCGATAGCCGGCGGTATTGATACCAACCTGGATGTTGAAGCTGAGCAGGCGCAGGAGCCCGCTGCTAGGTAAAGCGCCGGATTCCGGGCAACGGTGGTTGACCTGCGTATCCCGCAGGCCTGCCGAACGCCCGGAACTCCAGCGCCGCAACATGCCGGGCCTGGGCTCAGCGCGCTGCGCGCTCTTTGGCGATCAGCTGGTTGGCAACATCCAGGGTCTGCTCGGGACCACCGGAACTGCGCACGTCGAAACGGTACTTGCCGTTGACGATCAGCGTCGGCACGCCAGAGATCTGGTAGGCCACGGCGAGTTTCTTGGCTTTCTCCATCTGGCCTTTGACGGCGAAGGAGTGGAAGGTGCTGAGGAACTTGTCCTTGTCGACGCCCAGGGTGGCAACGAAGTCGGCCATCTCTTCAGCGGTCGCCAGCTTCTTGCCTTCCTTGTGGATGGCATCGAATACGGCCTTGTGCACCTGACGCTCTACGCCCATGGATTCGAGGGTGATGAACAGCTGCCCGTGAATATCCCAAACGCCGCCGAACATGGCTGGAATACGCACGAAATGGACGTCTTCCGGCAGCTTGTCGATCCACGGATTGAGGGTTGGCTCGAACTGGTAGCAGTGCGGGCAGCCGTACCAGAACAGCTCGACCACTTCGATCTTGCCGGGCTCGGAGACCGGCACCGGGCTGCTCAGCTCGACATACTGGTTGCCCGCCTCGATGGTTTCGGCCTGGGCGCTGAGGCCGAACAGGCTGAGGGTGGCGAGGGCGGCGCTGAAAATCAGGTTACGCATGCAGGACTCCTTGGCAATGGGACCGCGAGGGGCGGGCGGCTGTTCGACCCGTGGCCCGCCGGCGGGTTCCGGCATTGTAGCGAGGACTCGTCCTTTATGCGCCACCTTCGCTGCGCAGTAGCGGCGGCAATTGTTCAGCAAGTTTGTCGTTGTTCAGCGGCGCGCGGATAAAGCCGCGCTGGGTGCCATCCGGGCCGAGGATGACCAGGTTGCCGCTGTGGTCGACGGTGTAGTTTTCCTTGCTGGTGTCGGCCGGAATGTAGGGGATGCTCACCGCGCTGGCCAGGGTCTGGATATCCGCCTGGGCACCGGTCAGGCCGACAAAACTGGCATCGAAGTAACCCAGGTATTGCTTGAGTTTCTGCGGGGTGTCGCGATTCGGGTCGACGCTGACCAGCACCATGCGTACCCGTCCCTGCACATCGGCCGGCAGCATGCCCTTGAGCTGGCGCAGCTGGGCCAGGGTGGTCGGGCAGATGTCCGGGCAGAAGGTGTAGCCGAAGAACAGCAGGCTCCATTGCTCCTTGAGTTGATCCAGCACCACCGGCTGGCCATCCTGATTGGTCAGGCTCAGGTCGGGCAGGCTGCGGGCCTGCGGCAACAGGACGATGCCGGCATCCAGTTGGGCCACCTTGTCGGTGCCGTCACCGTGGCCATTGAGGACCTTGTGCACAGTCAGGCCAAGCACCAGGGCAACGGCGCCAACCAGGATGAAAACGGTTTTCTGGGTTCGGTTCATAGGCTCAGTAGTAGGTAGTGATCGGCCAGCAGGGCGATGAAGAGAAGGAACAGGTACCAGATACTGTACTTGAAGGTGTTGATCGCCGCGTGCGGTTTGCTGTCACGGTAAAGCACCCAGGCCCAGTGCAGGAAGCGCCCGCCCAGCACGACGGCAGCCGCCAGGTAGAGCGGGCCGCTCATGTGAATGGCGTAGGGCAACAGGGTCACGGCGAACATCGCCACGGTGTACAGCAGGATATGCACCTTGGTGTAGTGCTCGCCGTGGGTCACCGGCAGCATGGGGATGTCGGCCTTGGCGTATTCCTCCTTGCGGTGAATCGCCAGGGCCCAGAAATGCGGCGGAGTCCAGGCAAAGATGATCAGCACCAGCAGCAGCGGTTCGGCGCTGACATGCCCGGTGACAGCGACCCAACCCAGTAGTGGCGGCGCCGCACCGGCCAGACCGCCGATGACGATGTTCTGCGGCGTCGCGCGCTTGAGGAAGCCGGTATAGATCACTGCATAACCGAGCAGCGAGGCCAGGGTCAGCCAGGCGGCCAGTTCGTTGGTGAAGGTCAGCAGCAGCGCCATCCCCGTCACCGCCAGCAGCAGGGCAAAACCCAGTGCCGCTACGGGCGATAGCCGCCCGGCGGTAACCGGGCGCTTGTGGGTACGCGCCATGATCGAGTCGATGCGCCGGTCGACCACATGGTTGACCGCTGCCGCCGCTCCGGCACACAGGCCGATGCCGAGGTTGCCGAACACCAGCACCTGCCAGGCCACCCCCGCGCGAGTGGCGAGGAACATGCCGACCAGCGAGGTGATCAGCATCAGCACCACCACGCGCGGCTTGGTCAGTTCCAGGTAATCGCGCCAGCTGGCGTGTTCCTGGTGGGCTTGCAGCAGAGTAGCCATGAGGGTCTCTCCTTGGTTGTTGTTATTTGCCGGCCTGGGCCAGGCCGGCAGGAGCGAGCGCTGCTCGCGAATCTTCGGCGACACGTGATGGTGCAACCGCGCGCAGGCGGTAGTTGATCAGTACCAGCGTCAGCAGCAAGGCCGCGCCACCACCGTTGTGGGCGACCGCCACGGCCAGCGGCAGGTGCAGCAACACATTGCTCACGCCCAGGCTGATTTGCAGCACCAGCGCCAGCAGCAACAGGCCAGCCAGCTTGCCCTGAGCCGCCGCGCGCAGGCGCCAGGCCAGCAACAGCAGGAGCACCGTGACCAGCACCGCGCCGAGGCGGTGGGTCAGGTGAATGGCCGTACGGGCATCACTGTCCAACTGGCCGCCGAGGTAGTTGGGGCCGATGTGCTGGGTCAGGTGAAAGCCGTTGGCGAAGTCCGTGGTCGGCCACCATTGCCCGTGGCAGGTCGGCAGATCGACGCAGGCCACCGCCGCGTAGTTGGAGCTGACCCAGCCGCCCAAGGCGACCTGTCCGACCACCGCCGCCAGGGCCAGCCCTGCCAGCCAGCGCAGACTCGCGGGGATCGCCGGGAGCACCGCAAAGCGCCCGGACAGACGCAGGCTCAACAGGAACAACAGCGCCAAGGTAGTGAAGCCGCCCAGCAGGTGTGCCGTCACCACCTGCGGCCAGAGTTGCAGGGTCACCGTCCACATGCCGAAGGCGGCCTGGGCAATCACCACGCCCAGCAGCAGCAGGGGCAACTTCAGCGGACGCTGCGCCTCGTTGCGCCGGCGCAGGGCCTGCACAGCCATAGCCAGGATCAACAGGCCCAGGCCGCCGGCAAAGTAGCGGTGGATCATCTCGTTCCAGCCCTTTTGCGCTTCCACCGGGGCATGCGGGAAGTTGGCTTCGGCGTGGGCCAATTGCGCCTCGCTTTGCGGCACGCTGATAAAGCCGTAGCAGCCCGGCCAGTCCGGGCAGCCGAGCCCGGCGTGGGTCAACCGGGTGTAGGCACCGAGCAGCACCACGACCACCGCCAGCAAGGTGGCCAGGACAGCCAGACGAAAACCAGGGCGGGCATTGCGTTCAGTCATCAGGGGCCTCGTTCTTGTGGTTATGGGCGACCGATCAGCCGATCTGCGACAGCTTGAGCAGCAACCTCAGGTCTTCGAGGATTGCCTTGCCTTTGATCGTGTCGTCGTAGCGCAACACCAGGTTGCCGTGGGGGTCGACAATCCACAGTTGGGCACCCTGAGCGCCCGACTTGCCGTAGGTCACCGCATCCAGCTGGAAGCGTCCCAGCTGCGGGTATTCCTGCTCCAGCAGCGCCTCGTACTCGCCCGGCAAGGGCTGGGAGACAGCCAGGCCATGGCTGGCGCGCGATGCTTCGCGGTTGAGGCCGATATGGATCTGCCGCGCGCTGTACACCAGCTGCCGACACGCTTCGGCGCAACCGGCTGGCGCGGTGACCAGCAACAGCCATTGGCCCTGGCTTGTACCGGTGACCCCGATATCGGCCAGTTGCTGGCCGTCACCCAGCAGCACGCCGTGGTAGTTGCGCCCATCCGGCACCCAGAAACGCCACTGGTACATGGCCGTGGCGAGAATCATCGGGCCGATCGTCAGCAATAGCAGCAGGATCAGCGACCAGCGACCACGACCTCGCGCCGGAGGGGCGTCAGAGCTGGGGATGGCTGGATTCATGGCTGGACTCATGGTTTTTCTCCCGCGCGGTATGCAAACCGAGATAGATGTAGAGGCACAGCAGTGCAGCGGCCAAGGCGAACCACTGCACCGCATAGCCGGTATGTTGTTCCGGGGCCATGCTCACCACCGGCCAGTCGATACGCAGGCTGGCCGGGCCCGGCTCGAGGCGTACTTCCTGCGCCATGCCGCCACGGCCGAGTTGTTGCCACAGCGCCTGCGCATCGACCCGGTTGATCAGCCGTGGCCAGTCGCCGCTTTGCGCATCCTGCTGCAACTGGAAGGTGGCGCCCGGCGGCACGTAGACCTGCGCGACCAGCTGCAGGGGCTCTGCCGGGGTGGTGAAGGAGACGGGGATACGCCGGTCCGGCCAGGGCATCCAGCCGCGATTGACCAGCAGCCACAAGCCACTGGCCTGGTCATAGAAGGGTTGCAGCAATTCGACGCCGGCCTGGCCGGCCCGCGTGCGGTTGTCGAGCAGCAGGCTGTGGCGCTCGTCGAACTGGCCATGCAGGCGCACGCGGATATGGGCGATATCGGCACGCTGCTCCAGTTCGTTCAAGCCGATGGGAGTGGCCGCGCGACGAATCTCGTCGCTGGCCAGCAGCGCACGCTTTTCCTCGGCCCGTGCCAGCTGCCAGACGCCCAGGCTGATCAGCAGTGGCAGCAGCAAGGCCACCAGCACGCTGGGCAGAACTCCCGGGCGAAAGGTCTTCATCGTTGCCTGCCGAAAGCCACAACCTGGCTGGCTATACTGATACGGCACCCCATTTCCCATCCCCCGGAGTCACGCATGCTCAAAGCCGCGATCGTCCTCTTGCTGCTGGCCACGCTGGTCAGTCTGTTCAGCGGCCTGTTCTTCCTGGTCAGGGATGAGGGCCGTGGTTCACGCGTGGTCAATTCGTTGAGTGTTCGGGTAAGCCTGACCGCCCTCACCGTGGCGTTGATCGCCTGGGGCTTCTACAGCGGTCAGCTGGCCAGTCACGTCACCTGGTAAAGCCTCACAGCACGTAGACGAAGATAAACAGCCCCAGCCAGACCACATCGACGAAGTGCCAGTACCAGCTGGCCGCCTCGAAGCCGAAGTGCTTGTCGCCGCTGAAGTGCCCCTTCATCACCCGCACCAGCATCACCGTGAGGATCAGCGCCCCCATCGTCACATGCGCGCCGTGGAAGCCGGTGAGCATGAAGAACGTCGCGCCGTAGATCCCCGAGCCCAGGGTCAGCCCCAGGTGGTGATACGCCTCGTAGTATTCGTAGGCCTGCAGGATCAGGAAGCAGATACCCAGCAATACGGTCAGTGCCAGCCAGAATTTCAACGGGCCACGGTGATCCTTCTTCAGCGCGTGGTGAGCGAAGGTCACGGTGAAGCTGGAGGTCACTAGCAGGATGGTGTTGATCAGCGGCAGGTGCCACGGGCTGATCACGTCCTTCGGACCCGGGAACAGTTTGGGGTCCGGCGTGTTCAGCAGCGGCCAGCTGTACTGGAAGTTCGGCCAGAGCATGTTGGCCACACCCTTATCGCCTTCGCCCCCCAGCCAGGGCCCGGCCCAGGTACGCACGTAGAACAGCGCCCCGAAGAAGGCGACGAAGAACATCACCTCGGAGAAGATGAACCAGCTCATGCCCCAGCGGAACGAGCGGTCCATCTGCGGGCTGTACAGGCCCTCGCGGCTCTCCTTGATCACCGCGCCGAACCAGCCGAACAGCATGTAGGCGAGGAACAGGCCGCCGATGAAGAACAGCAGCGGGCCGTGGGAGTCCGGGCGGTCAGCCTTGATATCGTTGAACCAGGTGCCCAGGCCATAGACCGTGATGAGCATGCCGGCGGTGGCAATGATCGGCCACTTGCTCTGGGCGGGAACGTAGTAGTTCTCATGACTCGACATTCTTATTCTCCTTATGGAGTCGCCTGCGCGACGGGCGGTTTACGCGCAGTGATATCGAACAGGGTGTAGGCCAGCGTCAGGTGCTTCACGTCGGCGGGCAAATCGCGGTCGACGATGAAGCGCACTGGCATTTCGATGCGCTCACCCGGCTGCAGAACCTGCTGGGTGAAGCAGAAGCACTCGGTCTTGTGAAAGTAGGCGGCTGCCTTGGACGGCGCGACGCTGGGAATGGCCTGGGCAGTCATCGGGTGATCGGTGGGGTTGTAGGCAACGAACAGCATCTCGTTGCTGGCCCCCGGGTACACCACCAGATCATCCGCCTTGGGGCCGAACTCCCAGACCATGTCCGCAGAGTTGGTGGCGAGGAACTGCACGCGCACCTGGCGCGCCTCGTCCACCACCTGCGTGCCCTGGTACGGCTTGGCCGTCTTGCCATTGATGCCAAACGCCTGGCACATCGCGTCATAGAACGGCGGCAAGACGAACACGCCAAAGCAGAACATCACCACCACGACCACCAGCAAGCGGGTGACCAGGCGACGGTTGGCCAGGGCTTCGCTCACGGCGCGGCTCCTACTTCACTTCCGGCGGTGTGCTGAAGGTGTGGTACGGCGCCGGCGAAGGCACTGTCCACTCCAGCCCTTCGGCCCCGTCCCACGGTTTGTCCCCGGCCGGCTTGCCGCCACGGATGCACTTGATGACGATGAACAGGAAGAACAACTGTGTGGCGCCGAAGGTGAACGCGCCGATCGACGAGATCATGTTGAAGTCGGCGAACTGCAGGTTGTAATCCGGAATCCGCCGCGGCATGCCGGCCAGGCCGACAAAGTGCATCGGGAAGAACGCCATGTTCATGCCGATGAAACTCAGCCAAAAGTGCAGCTTGCCGAGGGTCTCGTCGTACATGTGGCCGGTCCATTTCGGCAGCCAGTAGTAGGCCGAGGCGAAGATGCCGAAGATCGCGCCGGGCACCAGCACGTAGTGGAAGTGCGCCACCACGAAGTAAGTGTCGTGGTACTGGAAGTCCGCCGGAGCGATGGCCAGCATCAGCCCGGAGAAACCGCCGATGGTAAACAGGATGACGAAGGCCACGGCGAACAGCATCGGTGTTTCGAAGGTCATCGAGCCCTGCCACATGGTGCTGGCCCAGTTGAACACCTTCACCCCGGTGGGCACGGCGATCAGCATGGTGGCGTACATGAAGAACAGCTCACCGGTCAGCGGGATGCCGACGGTGAACATGTGGTGCGCCCAGACGATGAACGACAGGAAGGCGATCGACGCGGTGGCGTAGACCATCGAGGTGTAGCCAAACAACGGCTTGCGCGCGAAGGCCGGGATGATCGCGCTGACCGCACCGAAGGCGGGCAGGATCATGATGTACACCTCGGGGTGGCCGAAGAACCAGAACACGTGTTGGAACAGCACCGGGTCGCCACCACCAGCCGCACTGAAGAAGCTGGTACCGAAGTGGATGTCCATCAGCATCATGGTCACGCAGCCGGCCAGCACCGGCATCACCGCGATCAGCAGAAAGGCGGTGATCAGCCAGGTCCAGACGAACAGCGGCATCTTCATCAGGGTCATGCCGGGCGCGCGCAAGTTGAGGATGGTGGCGACCACGTTGATCGCGCCCATGATCGAACTGATACCCATCAGGTGCACGGCAAAGATGAAGAAGGTCACCGACTCCGGCGCGTAGGTGGTCGACAGCGGCGCGTAGAACGTCCAGCCGAAGTTCGGCCCGCCGCCTTCGCTGAACAGCGTGCTGACCAGCATGCCGAAGGCCGCCGGAAGCAGCCAGAAGCTGAAGTTGTTCATGCGCGGCAGAGCCATGTCTGGCGCGCCGACCATTAGCGGGATCATCCAGTTGGCGAGGCCGACGAACGCCGGCATCACCGCACCGAAGACCATGATCAGGCCGTGCATGGTGGTCATCTGGTTGAAGAACTCCGGCTGCACGATCTGCAGGCCGGGCTGGAACAGTTCGGCACGAATCACCATCGCCATCGAACCGCCGAGGAGGAACATGGCGAAGCTAAACCACAGGTACATGGTGCCGATGTCTTTGTGGTTGGTGGTCAGCACCCAGCGCATCAGGCCCTTGGCCGGCCCATGGTGGTGGTCATGCCCGGCATGACCATGCGAATCGATCACTGCACTCATGTCCTTACTCCTGAGCCTGTTTGAGGGCGAGCACGTCTTTCGGGGTGACCATGTCGCCCATGTTGTTACCCCAGGCGTTGCGCTCGTAGGTGATGACCGCGGCGATATCCACTTCCGACAATTGCTTGCCGAAGGCGGCCATGGAGGTGCCTGGCTTGCCATGGAAAACGATATCCAGGTGGCCCTCTTTCGGCCCGGTGGCGATCTTCGAGCCCTTGAGTGCCGGGAACATCGGCGGCAGGCCCTGGCCCTCAGCCTGGTGACAGGCGACGCAGGTGGTGTGGTAGACCTTGTCGCCACGCGCGACCAGCTCTTCGCGGGTCCATTCCTTCTCGGTCAGTTCCTTGAGCTTGGCCGTTTCCTCCTTGCGCTCGGCCAGCCACTTGGCGAAGTCTTCCTTGGACTTGGCCTCGACCACGATCGGCATGAAGCCGTGGTCCTTGCCGCACAGCTCGGCGCACTGGCCACGGAAGATTCCGGGCTTCTCGATACGGGTCCAGGATTCGTTGACGAAGCCGGGGATGGCGTCTTTCTTCACCGCCAGGGCCGGCACCCACCAGGCATGGATCACATCCGCCGAGGTAATCAGGAAGCGCACCTTGGCGCCGACCGGCACCACCAGAGGCTGGTCGACCTCCAACAGGTAGTGCTCGTCCTTCTTGGCCTGGTTGTGGATCTGTTCCTGGGGCGTGGACAGGTTGCTGAAGAACTCAACATCCTGGCCCAGGTATTTGTAGTGCCACTTCCACTGGTAGCCGGTGACCTGGATATCCAAATCAGACTCGGAGGTGTCGTAGATATCGATCAGCGTCTTGGTCGCCGGTACCGCCATCACCACCAGAATCACGAACGGCACGATGGTCCAGAGGATCTCCACCGTGGTGCTTTCATGGAAGTGGGCCGGCTGCTGGCCGGTGGAGCGGCGGTGGATCAGCATCGACCAGAACATGGCGCCGAATACCAGCACGCCGATCACGACGCAGATCCAGAAAATGGTCATGTGCAGATCGAAAACGGTGCGGCTGACCTCGGTGACCCCGGGTGTCATGTTCACCGTCCAGGCGGCTTGCGCCGAGCTGAATGCCAGCCACAGCAGTAGGCCCACCCAGACTCGTGGATGTCGCATCATTGCGGGTTCCCCTCGTTGTTCTTGTTATCCCGCCGGCTAAGCCTGCGGCAAAGGGATCGACTGCCAAAACGGCTGGCTACATCTGTCGAAACCTCTCCGTGCCGAAGCCCGTCCGGTTCCATCAGGTTCACGCCTTGCGAGTTCGATTATAGACAGCGAGCGCGTCTGCACAACGCAACTGGAAAAATAGCGGACGCTTTTGCCCTCCTCTCTGTAGCCCTAGAGAGGCGCGGCATGCAGCGCAGACACCTGCGCTTGTTATAGCGACCGTGCATAAACATTAAAAAATTATGACAATCGGTTCTTAAACCTCGTTTTCGGGCAGCTAATGTCAATGCTCGTTTGAGTCATGTCCTTGTCATAGGAGCCGTCATGAATACCCCTGCCTTGCGCGAGCTAATCCAGAAAGCCCTCGGCCATGAAGCCAGCACCGGTCATCTGGCCCACCAGCTGGAAGGTCAGTTGGCGCGCCTGCACCCAACGATCCAGTTGCCCGCCAATGATGCCCAGGGCGTGCTGGAGCGCTTTGTCGCTGCCTATATCGAGCAGGTGCCGGACGTGCTGGATGCGGCCCACGCCGTGGCCCGCGATGCCGGGATCGAGGCTCAGGTGAAGCCGGTGCTGAAGTTGGCCGAGCAGTTCTTCCTCAGCCCGCCAGCGCTGCTGGAAGGGCATCAGGGCCTGGACGCCCTGCTCGACGAGTCGTACCTGGCCCATCGCCTGGTCGAGGAGGTCAACGACCGCTATATCGCCCACCTTGGCCAGCCGCTGATCCCGCTGGATACCACGGTGGCCAACCTGATCGCCCACCAGCTGATCGGCGAGCCGTTCGCCAACCAGCTGGATGAGGCCGTGCACCACGCGGTCGATGGCATGCTCAGTGAAGACGTGTTCCAGCAAAGCTCGGTGCAGGAGTACCGCGCACGCCTATCCAGCCCGCAGACGCTGGCGGCCTGGCAGAACTGGCCATGCCTGTCGCGCCAGCTGGGTGTGGAGTTGGGCCTGCCGGCCTGAACCACGGTCAGATGCAACAAGGCCCGCGATTGCGGGCCTTGTTGTTTCACAGCGGCTGGTAGCGCGCCTTGGGCGTGGCCATCGGCACCACGTCGCCGTCCAGGGGCAGGAAGCGCCCGCTCTCGGCGTCGTAGGCACGGATCGCACTGGTCTCGATGTCGTAGACCCAGCCGTGGATGAACAGCTGACCATTGGCCACCCTCGCCGCCACCGAGGGGTGGGTGCACAGGTGATTGAGCTGGGCCACCACGTTCTCCTCGGTGAGGACGCTCAGGGTGTCATCGCCACCGCAACCGCAGTTCTCCTCGACCACCCTGAGCGCCACTTCGCTATGGCGCAGCCAGGCCTTCACCGTCGGCATGCGTTCCAGGGTCTCAGGGGCCAGCACCGCCTTCATCGCGCCACAGTCCGAGTGGCCACAGACGATGATATGCTGCACGCCCAGGGCCAGCACCGCGTACTCGATGGCGGTGGATACGCCGCCCATCATCTGCCCGTAGGCGGGCACCACGTTGCCGACGTTGCGGGTGACGAACAGGTCGCCCGGCGCGCTCTGGGTGATCAGCTCGGGGACGATGCGCGAGTCGGCGCAGGTGATGAACATGGCCCGCGGGTTCTGCGCGCTGGCCAGCGCCTTGAACAGCTCTTCCTGCTGCGGGAAGACCTCGTTGCGGAAGCGCTTGAAGCCTCCGACTATGGCGTTCAGCGCTTCGTCGGCGCTCTCTGGCGCAGTACGCGCCTGCAGGGGAATGGCGTTGTGCTTGTAGGGCATTGCGTCTACCTCATGCTGAACCGTTGCGCTGGGGCGAATTATCGACCCGCCATGCGGACAGTTGCCAGCCTTGAAGAGTCACAAATTACAGCAGGGCCATTTGCCGGCCAGGCGGGGCGAACTGGCTGCAATCGAGGTTGAAGCCCTCGCGGTGATTGAGGCCCAAACGCTTGCGCGCCAGGGCGAAGCGCTGCGCCAGCAGGTCGGCGAAGATGCCCTCACCACGCATGCGCGTGCCGAACTGGCTGTCGTAGTTGCGGCCGCCGCGGGACTGGCGGATCAGGCTCATCACATGGGCGGCACGCTCGGGAAAGTGCGCCTGCAGCCATTCCTCGAACAGCTCGGCGATCTCCAGCGGCAAGCGCAGCAGTACATAGCCGGCGGAGCGCGCGCCGGCATCGCGCGCCGCTTCGAGCAGCGCTTCCAGCTCCATGTCATTGATCATCGGGATGATCGGCGCGGTGATCACGCTGACCGGCACACGGTGCTCACCCAGCGTGCGCATGGCCCGCAGCCGGGCGGAGGGCGAAGCGGTGCGCGGCTCCATGATGCGTTTCAGTTCGTCATCCAGGGTGGTCAGGCTGAACGCCACGCTGACCAGATTGCGGCTGGCCAGCTCCTCGAGCAGGTCGAGGTCACGCAGGATCAGCGAGCTCTTGGTGATGATGGTCACCGGGTGACGAAAACGCAGGAGGATTTCCAGCGCGCGGCGGGTCAGCTGGTATTCACGCTCGATGGGCTGGTAGCCATCGGTGTTGATGCCCAGCGCAATCGGTCGCGGCACATAGCCCGGTTTGCCCAGCTCCTCTTCCAGGCGATCAGCCAGGTTGGTCTTGGCGATCAGCTTGGTTTCGAAATCGATGCCCGGCGACAGGTCCCAGTAGGCATGGCTGGGGCGAGCGAAGCAGTAGATGCAGCCGTGCTCGCAGCCGCGATAGGGGTTCACCGAGCGGTCGAAGCCGACATCCGGCGACTGGTTGCGACTGATCACCGTCTTCGCCTGCTCGCGGCGTACCTCGGTGGCCAGGCTCGGCGGCGTTTCGTCCTGGAACCAGCCATCGTCCTCGACCTGCGAGCGAGTCGGGGCAAAGCGGTTGTGCGGATTGCTGGCGGTACCACGACCGCGGGGCGGAATGATCGACATGGCGGGGCACTCAAATACTGTATATAAACACAGTATAACGAGTCATCCACAGCCACAAGCCGGCGCTGCCGAATGGTCAGGCGTCGCGCAGCAGGTCGTTTGAGTTGAGGATCGCGTAGGCGATTTCCGGATGCCGTTCCAGGCTGCGGCGGATTGCCGTGGGGATGGCCTGACGGGTCTTGCGGCATAGCCCTGGCAGCGCCTCGACGACGATGCTGATGCCACGCATGGTGCGCACCTCGTTGAAGCTCGGGGTGATCTGCACGGCGATGCCGAGCTGCTGGTGCATGCGCACCTGCATGCGCTCGAGGTCGGCCAGGTCGGCGAGGTTTTCCAGGCGATCGAGCAGGCGCTTTTCCTCCTGCAGGGTCAGCTGCAGGACGCGTAGATCGGCGCCGGCCTGCTCCAGCAAACGCTCACGCTCGCAGATGCACAGGCCGGGCGGGCATTCCTTGCGGATCGGAAAGGCGACGGTCATGGCGCCGATAATAGCTGCCCGCGCGACGGCGTACAGCCTGGCAGGAGGTCGCCTGTTTTTGTAGGAGCCAGCTTGCTGGCGATCCACTGCGCCCCCCAAAGCATCGCCAGCAAGCTGGCTCCTACAAGGCCGTGCACAAGGTGCGTTACTGCGCCAAATGAAGTGGCAACAGGCCCTAGACTTCGGCCACCGACTCCGGCCGCTGCGCATAACGCTGCGCCAGCACCGCGCAGACCATCAGCTGGATCTGGTGGAACAGCATCAGCGGCAGGATCAGCATGCCGATGCCAGTGCCGGCGAACAGCACCTGGGCCATGGGCACGCCGGTGGCCAGGCTCTTCTTCGAACCGCAGAAGAGGATGGTGATGCGGTCCTCCTGGCTGAAACCCAGGCGCTTGCCCAGTTGCCAGGTGCACAACAGCACCAGCGCCAGCAGCACACAACAGACCAGCAGCAGGCCGCCCAGGGCAGACAGCGGAATCTGCTGCCAGAGCCCTTCGACCACCGCCTCGCTGAACGCGCCGTAGACCACCAGCAGGATCGAGCCCTGGTCGACGAACTTCAGCCAGTTCTTGTTGCGCGTTACCCAGGCGCCGATCCAGCGGCGGGCGATCTGCCCGGCGATAAAGGGCAGCAGCAGCTGCAGGGTGATCTTGCCGATGGCGTCCAGGGTCGAACCGCCGTCGCCCTGGGTGCCCAATAGCAGCGCCACCAGCAGCGGGGTGAGGAAGATGCCGAACAGGCTGGACGCCGCCGCGCTGCAGATCGCCGCCGGGATATTGCCGCGCGCCAGCGAGGTGAAAGCGATGGCCGACTGCACCGTAGCCGGTAGCGCGCAGAGGTAGAGCACGCCGAGGTACAGCTCCGGGGTCACCAGCGGTGCCAGCAACGGCTTGAGCGCCAGGCCGAGCAGCGGGAACAGCACGAAGGTGCAGGCGAACACCAGCAGGTGCAGGCGCCAGTGCAATGCGCCGGCAATGATGGCCTCGCGCGACAGCTTGGCGCCGTGCAGGAAGAACAGCAGGGCGATGGCCAGGTTGGTCACCCAGGAAAACGCCACCGCCGCCTGGCCGCTGCAGGGCAACAGACTGGCGAGGGCGACCACGGCGAGCAGGGTCAGGGTGAAGCGGTCAGGCAGCAGGCGGGACAGGGACATGCGCGTTCTCATGCTTGCGGAGCAGTTGTGGCGACACTACCGTGTTCGCCAATTACCGACTAACGCCAAAGAGCCAATCAATGCCGCCTAACGGACAGCCAAAAGCCTACCGGCGCAGTATTCCCGGGCTGCAGAGCCTGCCCAGGCCGCTGTACGGGCGTATCGAGTCGTTGCCCAACCGCGCCCTCACCCATCGCCACAGCCACCCCTGGGTGCAGCTGTCCTACGCCATCGCCGGGGTGCTGGAAATCCACACCGACGCCGGCCGCTTCGTCGCCCCGCCGCAGCGCGCCGTGTGGATCCCGGCCGGGCTGCCGCACCGGGTATACAGCTCGCCGCGCACAGAAATGCGCAGCCTGTATATCGACAACAGCGTGGCCGAGCGCCAGGTCAGTGTTTGCCAGGTGCTGGTGGTCAGCCCACTGCTGCGCGAGCTGATTAGCGCCTTCAGCACCTTGCCGGTGGAATACGACCAGGACGGCACGCCCGGGCGCCTGGCCCAAGTGCTGCTCGACCAGGTGAACGCCGCGCCACCTGTCGACCTGATGCTGCCACTACCGCGTGACGCCCGCCTGCGTACCCTGTGCCGCAGCCTGCAGGCGCAACCGGATGGCCAGGCCACCCTGGCGCAGTGGAGCCAGCGTTTGGCGGTATCGGAAAAGACCCTCAGCCGGCTGTTTTTGCGCGACACCGGGCTGACCTTCCGCGCCTGGCGCCAGCGCATGCGCCTGCTCGGGGCGCTGACGCCGCTGGAGCAAGGCCAGCGGGTCACCGACGTGGCCCTGGCCTGCGGCTACGACTCGACCTCGGCCTTTATCGCTGCCTTCCGCCAACAGTTCGGCTGCACGCCGGGCGAGTTCTTTCGCGCCGGCTGAGCTACAGGAATGCGCTGAATAGCGTGTACAGCCCACCCGCCAACAGAATCGCCGCCGGCAAGGTCAGCACCCAGGCCAGCAGCAGGTTGCGCACGGTCTTGCCCTGCAGGCCGCTGCCGTTGGCGACCATGGTCCCGGCCACCCCGGACGACAGCACCTGGGTGGTCGACACCGGCAGGCCGTAGCTGTCCGCTGCGCCGATGGTGAGCATGGTCACCAGCTGGGCGGATGCGCCCTGGGCGTAGGTCATGCGCTCCTTGCCAATCCCTTCGCCGACGGTGGCGACGATGCGCCGCCAGCCGACCAGGGTGCCCAGGCCGAGGGCGAAGGCCACCGCCACCTTGACCCACAGCGGCACGAAGCGGGTCAGCGCCTCGCCCTGCACGCGAAAGGCCTGCAGCGCGCCCCAGGCTTCGGGGTCCAGGCCGAGTTGCTCGTCGTTGAGCAGGACGATGGTCGAGGCGCTCAGGTACAGGTCGTTGTGCAGCGCCAGCACCGCGTCCTGCGGCACCGCCGCCAGGCTGCCGTGGCGTTGCAACTCGCGGCCGATATCGCCAACCAGCGTGCCCAGCGCCGGCAACAATGCTGGGCTGAGTGCTTCGCTGCGCTGGTAGTCGATCAGCACCTGGCGCGTATCCGCCGCTTCCAGAGGGGATGCCGTGCGCCGCAGCGCCTGCTCGGCGGCCAGGCTGAGGTCAACCAAGTGCGCGGTCTGCGCCGGCGACTGGCTGTGGTCGAGGGCGAAGGTCAGCGGCACGGTACCGATCAGGATCAGCATGATCAGGCCGATGCCTTTCTGCCCGTCGTTGGAGCCATGGGCGAACGACACCCCGGAGCAGGTGAGGATCAGCAGCAGGCGAATCCACCAGGGTGGCGGCGTCTGCCCCTCGGGCTCGCGGAACAGCGCCGGGCTCATCAGCGCCACACGCAACAGCAGCAACAACAGCGCCGCAGCGACAAAACCCACCAGCGGCGACAGCAACAGCGCATAGCCGATCTTCAGCAACTGTTCCCAGTCGCTGCCGCTGGCATCCAGGTTACCGCTCAGCAGGCCGTGGGCCAGGCCGATACCGACGATCGAGCCGATCAGGGTGTGTGACGACGATACCGGCAAGCCCAGCCACCAGGTGCCGAGGTTCCACAGGATGGCGGCGATCAGCAGGGCGAAGATCATCGCCAGGCCGGCGCCGCTGCCGACCTGCAACATCAGGTCGACCGGCAACAGGGCAACGATGGCGAAGGCCACCGCGCCGCTGGAAAGCAGCACACCGAGGAAATTGCACAGGCCGGACAGCAGCACCGCCACGTTCGGCGGCAGGGCGTTGGTGTAGATCACCGTGGCCACCGCGTTGGCGGTGTCGTGGAAGCCGTTGATGAACTCGAAGCCCAGCGCCACCAGCAAGGCCACACCGAGCACCAGCAGCGGCAGGCCGAGCTGCGGTTCGAGACCGCTGGCGCGCATGTCGGCAAGCAGGCTGATGGCGGTGTAGAGCAACCCGCCGACCAGCAACAGGGCGAACAGCAGGCGCCCGCTGAGCCCGGCCTTGCGTTGCAGCACCGGACTGACCGGCGCCTGTGGCAGACGCGCGGCCCGCAGGTTGGCCAGCAGGTGGTAGCGATCAAGCACGACGGGATGGCTCCCGGCGCGGGGCACGCAGCAACAGATGACGGCAAGCCATGGCGAATCCTCCGATACGACCAGAGCTTGCGTGAGTAAGAAATGCTCAGCGCTGGTGCAGGTTCACTCCAGCGTAGCCACTCACATCGTCAGCAGGCGGCGTTAGGCGCCGGGTTTCTTTAGCTTCGGATTGGGGAAGAACTGCACGCCCTGAACCTTGGGGTCGGCCGGTTTCGGCGGCGCCAGGCTGACCCGCGTGCCGAGTTCCTTGGGCACCGATTGGCCCTGGGCATTGAGGGTGTCGGCGTAGCCGCAGGTCACGCACTCGCGATGCGGCACGCCGTCGACGTTCCACATCTTGATGGTGTCCTGGCCGCTGCACGCCGGGCACACGGCGCCGGCGATGAAGCGTTTGGGGGTGACTTCGGGTTGCTCGCTCATGCTGCCTCCGCGCTCAGGCCGAGGTGGCGCAGCAGGGCGTCGATGCTCGGCTCGCGGCCGCGGAAGTCGACGAACAGCACCATCGGCGCCTGCGAACCGCCACGGGCGAGGATCGCCTCGCGGAAGGCACGACCGGTGTCGGCGTTGAACACGCCGTCTTCCTCGAACTTGGAGAAGGCGTCGGCGCTCAGCACTTCGGCCCACTTGTAGCTGTAGTAACCGGCCGCGTAACCGCCGGCGAAGATGTGCGCGAAGCTGTTGGGGAAGCGATTGTAGGCAGGCGGACGCATCACCGAGACCTCGGCGCGGATGCCTTCCAGCACCTCCAGCACGCTGCGGCCGTCGCCGTGAGTGGCGTGCAGTTCAAAGTCGAACAGGCTGAACTCGATCTGCCGCGCCATCATCAGCCCGGACTGGAAGTTCTTCGCGGCCAGCATCTTGTCCAGCAGGTCCTGCGGCAGTGCCTCGCCACTCTCGTAGTGAGCGGAGATCAGCGCCAGGCCTTCCGGCTCCCAGCACCAGTTCTCCATGAACTGGCTCGGCAGCTCGACCGCATCCCAGGCCACGCCGTTGATCCCGGAGGCGCCGGCATGTTCGACGCGGGTCAGCAGGTGGTGCAGGCCGTGGCCGAACTCATGGAACAGGGTGGTGACTTCGTCGTGGGTCAGCAGTGCCGGCTTGCCGCCGACCGCCGGGGTGAAGTTGCACACCAGGTTGGCCACCGGGCTGACCAACTCACCTTGCGCCGAACGACGCTTGTCGCGGGCGCCGTCCATCCAGGCACCGCCGCGCTTGTTGGCGCGGGCGTAAAGGTCGAAGAAGAAGCGCCCGACATGCTGGCCGTTCTCGCTGATCTCGAACAGGCGCACGTCCGGGTGCCAGCTGTCGAAGCCGGACAGTTCCTTGATCTGGATGCCGTAGAGCTTCTCGACGATGGCGAACAGGCCGGTCAGCACCTTGTCGATGGGGAAGTAGGCGCGGAGGATTTCCTGGGAAATGCTGTAGCGCTGCTCGCGCAGCTTCTCGCTGTAGTAGCCGACGTCCCAGCTCTGCAGATCGTTGCAGCCTTGCTCGGCGGCGAAGGCTTTCAGCTCGCTGAGGTCCTGGGCGGCGAACGGCTTGCTGCGCACGGCCAGGTCGCGCAGGAAGGTCAGTACCTGTTCGGTGGACTCGGCCATCTTGCTGGCCAGGCTCAGCTCGCTGTAGCTGGCAAAGCCGAGCAGGCCGGCCAGTTCCTTGCGCAGGTCGAGGATCTCGGCCATCACCGGGCCGTTGTCGTTTTGCCCGGCGTTCGGCCCCTGGTCGGAGGCGCGGGTGCAGTAGGCGGCGTAGACCTCTTCGCGCAGGGCGCGGTCGTCGGCGTAGGTCATCACCGCGAAGTAGCTGGGGAATTCCAGGCTGATCAGCCAGCCGTCCAGGCCCTTGGCTTCGGCCGCCTGGGCCATCTGCGCCTTGGCCGAATCGGTGAGGCCGGCCAGAACTGCTTCGTCAGTGACGTGCTTGGTCCAGGCCTGGGTGGCGTCGAGCAGCTGGTTGGAGAATTTGCTGGTCAGCTCGGACAGCTTCATCTGGATCTCGCCGTAGCGCTTCTGCTCGGCTGGCGGCAGGTCGATACCGGACAGGCGGAAGTCGCGCAGGGCGTGTTCGAGGATGGTCTTCTGCGCCACATCGAAGCCGCTGGCTTCAGGGCTGTTGGCCAGCGCCTCATAGGCCTCGAACAACGGCTTGTTCTGGCCCATCTCGGTCCAGTATTCCGACAGTTTGGGCAGGCAGGCCTCGTAGGCGCTGCGCAGTTCGGCGTTGTTGCACACCGCGTTGAGGTGGCTGACCGGGCTCCAGGCCCGGCCAAGGCGTGCGCCCAGCTCGTCGAGGGCCAGCACCAGGCCGTTCCAGCTCGGTTTGCCCGGTTGCGCCAGCAGCGCAGCCACGGCGGCGCGGCTGTCGTCGAGGATCTGGCTGACGGCCGGCTCGACATGCTCAGGCTTGATCAGGGGGTAGGGCGGCAGGTCGAAGTCTTGCAGGAGGGGGTTGGATGCGGTCACGGCTAGGCACCTTTGATGCGCGAATACATGTACAGGTTATGGGGTCGCGGGCGACGTTTCACAACCGGAATGCCCCGCATGTTAATTACAATCGGGGCAAACCGCAGCTTGAAGGAGACTATCGTGGCGATTCGTACCTATCAGGGCACCACACCCGGCCTGGGCGAACGGGTGTTCGTCGACCGTTCGGCAGTGGTCATCGGTGACGTACAGCTGGGCGAAGACAGCTCGGTCTGGCCCTTCGCCCTGATCCGTGGCGACATGCACCGCATCCGCATAGGCGCGCGCACCAGCGTGCAGGACGGCAGCGTGCTGCACATCACCCACGCCGGACCGTTCAACCCGGAGGGTTACCCGCTGATCATCGGCGACGAAGTGACCATCGGCCACAAGGTCACCCTGCACGGTTGCACCCTGGGCAACCGCATCCTGGTCGGCATGGGCAGCATCGTCATGGACGGCGCGGTGGTAGAGGACGAGGTGATCATCGGCGCCGGCAGCCTGGTGCCGCCGGGCAAGGTGCTGCAGAGCGGCTACCTCTATGTCGGCAGCCCGGTGAAGCAGGCCCGCGCCCTGACCGACAAGGAGCGCGCCTTCTTCAGCTACAGCGCCGGCAACTACGTGAAGCTCAAGGACCAGCACCTGGCCGAAGGCTACGACCAGTAAGCCGCCCGTTCATTCCTATTCCCGGTATTTCCATGCAGTACGCACAAAACATCCTCTTCGACCTCGACGGCACGCTCACCGATCCGCGCGAGGGCATTACCCGCTCGATCCAATACGCCCTGGCCCAGCTCGATATCCACGAGCCGGACCTGACCCGCCTGGAGCATTTCATCGGCCCACCGCTGCTGCAGTGCTTCATGCAGTCCTACGACTTCAGCGAAGAACGCGCCTGGCAGGCGGTGAACCACTACCGCGAACGGTTTAAGGTCACCGGGTTGTACGAGAACCGCGTGTTCGATGGCGTCGGCGAGCTGCTCGGCATGCTCGGCGCGCAGGGCCGCACGCTGTACATCGCCACCAGCAAACCGAGCGTGTTCGCCCGCGAGATTGCCCGGCATTTCGACTTCGCCCGGCACTTCAAGGTGATCTACGGCAGCGAGCTGGACGGCACGCGCACCGACAAGGTCGAGCTGATTCGCCACTTGCTCGCCGAGGAAGGCCTGGACCCGGCGGATACGCTGATGATCGGCGACCGCAAGCACGACCTGATCGGCGCCCAGCGCAATGGCTTGCGCGCTATCGGCGTGGGTTACGGTTTCGGCAGCCACGCCGAGCTGATGGCCGAGTCACCCGACTGGTACTTCGCCACCCTGGCGGAGCTGCACCAGGCCTTCACTCGCTAGTCGCCACCTGCCAGCCACCACCAAGGGCACGGTACAGCGCCACGCCGGCCTGCAGGCGCGCCAGTTGCAGTTGCGCGCTGTCGTCCTGGGCGGCGTACAGGGTGCGCTGGGTGTCGAGCAAGGTCAGCAGGGTGTCGGCGCCGGCGCGGTAGCGCGACTCGGACAAGCGGAAGGCCAGCTCGGCCTCCTCCAGCACCGCCTGCTGCGCCTGCCATTGCGCTTCGATACCGGCCAGGCCGTTGAGCGCCAGCTGCACATCGGCAAAGGCACTGACGATGCTGCTGCGGTACGCGGCCAGCAGTTCCTCGCGCTGGGCCTCGGCCAGATCGCGGCTGGCAGCCAGGTAGCCGCCGTCGAAGATCGGGGCGAGCAGCGCCGTGCCCAGGGAATAGACCGGATCGGCAAAGACGTCGGAGACCCGTTCGGCGCTGCCGCCGGCCGTAGCCGTCAGGCTCAGGCGCGGCAGCAGGGCAGCGCGAGCGGCCTGCACATCGGCATCGGCGGCGGCCAGTTGCGCCTCGGCGCGGGCCACATCGGGGCGGCGCAGCAGCAGGTCGCTGGGCAGGCCGGCGCTGATCGCCGGCAGTTGCAGCGCTTCCAGCTGCTGTTCGGCCAGGTTCAGGCTGGCGCTGCTGCTCTGGCCGAGCAATACGGCCAGCGCCACGCGGCTGTCGTCGGTCTGCTGGCTCAGCGCGGCCAGGGCGCGCCGCTGTTCGGCGACCACCCCACGCTGCTGGGCCAGTTCCAGGCTGGTGGCGGCACCGGCGCGCTGGCGCGACTCGACGGTACGCAGCACCCGTTCGGCGTTGTCCAGGTTGAGCACGGCGATGCGCAGGCGCTGGTCCAGGCCGACCCGCTGCAGCCAACTCGACACCACGCCGGCACTGAGGGTGACCTGCAGCGCCGCGCGGTCGAACTGGCTGGCGCGCAGGTCGGCCAGGGCGCTGTCGCGACCGGCGTTGAGACGGCCCCACAGATCGACCTCGTAGCTGGCCGCTAGCCCTGCCGAATAGCTGCTCCCCGCCACCTCGGCATCGCCACCCAGGCGCCCTTCACGACCCGCGCCGAGGGTGCCGTCGAGTTGCGGCAATAGCGGGGCGCCAGCCATGCGCGCGCTGGCTTCGGCCTGGCGCACGCGGGCTACGGCGCCGGCCAGATCGTCGTTGGCCAGCAGCGCCTGATCGACCAGACGATCCAGTTCGGGATTGGCAAAACCGTGCCACCAGTCCGGAGCGACCTGCGCACTCACCAGCGGCGCGTGTTGCCACTGCGCTGGCGCGGCGGGGGTGACCACCGCGGGCTCCTGGCTGGTGCAACCGTGCAGAACCAGCAGTAGGGGCAGGGACAGCAGGCGGTAAGTCATTGCAGATTTCATCCTATTCCGCCGCCAACGCGACAACCGGGTCGAGCGCGGCGGCAGTCTTCGCCGGCAGGTAACCGAACAGCAGGCCGGTGGCCACCGCACAGGCGAACGCCGCGAGCATGGCGCTCAGGGAAAAGATCAGCGGCACGCCGGCGACGAGCAGCCCCGTGCCGAGCAGCAGGCCAAGCAGCACGCCGATGCTGCCGCCGACCAGGGTGACCAGCACCGCCTCGCCGAGGAACTGGCGAAGGATGTCGCGCTGGCGTGCGCCGGTGGCCATGCGGATGCCGATCTCGCGGGTGCGTTCGCGCACGGTCATCAGCATCACGTTCATCACCCCGATGCCGCCGACCAGCAAGGAGACGGCGGCGATCAGGCCGAGCATGCGGGTCATGCTGTCCTGGGTGTCGGCCTCGGCCTGGACCTTGGCCGCGGCGTTGTCGACCTGGAAGTCTTCGCGGCCATGGCGCGCCAGCAGCAGCTCGCGCACCGCCTCGCCAGCGGCGTTGACCTGGCTGGTCGACATCGCGGTGAGGGTGGCGTATTCGGGTTCCAGGATGTCCTGGTAGACCCGTGCGCGGCCGGCCTGGTAGGGGATGAACACCATCTCGTCGTAGTAGTCGGCGCCGGATTCCTTGCCCTTCTCGGCCATCACCCCGATCACCTCGAACGGCGCATCGCCGATCAACAGTTGGCGGCCCAGCGGATTGGGTTCGTCGCGGAAGAACTGCTTGCGCGCCTTGTGCCCGAGCACCACCACCGGCGCCAGGGACTCGTCCTCGGCGGCGTTGAAGAAGCGCCCCTGCGCCAGCGGCCAGTGGTGGATGCCCGGCAGCTGCTCGTTGCTGGCATACACGTAGATATCGCGCGAGACATTGCCGTACTGCACGGTGCGCTGGTTACCGATCACCGGCGTGGCCAGGTCGACTTCCGGCAGCTTGGCCACGGCCAGCATGTCCGCCTCGCTGAGCACGCCCCAGGGCCCACCTTCCGGCGGCTGGGCGCTGTACAGGTACAGCGTGGTGGCGCCCATCGAGGCCATCTGCGCCATGACTTTCTGCTTGGTGCCCAGGCCGATGGCGAGCATGACGATCACTGACGCCACGCCGATGATGATGCCGAGCAAGGTCAGCGCGGTGCGGAAGCGATTCAGCCACATCACCCGCCAGGCCGAGCGCGCCACCTCGTCGAAGGTCTTCCACCAGGGCAGGCTGGATCCTTGCCCGGCCGCCGCCATGTCCGGGGCCGGCAGTGCCTGGGCCGAGGGTTGAGCGCCACTGTCGCTGATGATCTCGCCGTCGCGGATTTCGATCACCCGCTGCGCCTGGGCGGCCACGTCGCGGTCGTGGGTGATCAGGATCACCGTGTGCCCGGCCGCCGCCAGCTCGCGCAGCAGGGCCATGACCTCCTGGCCGCTGTGCGAGTCGAGGGCGCCGGTGGGTTCGTCGGCGAGGATGATTCGCCCGCCGTTCATCAGCGCGCGGGCAATCGACACCCGCTGCTGCTGGCCGCCGGAAAGCTGGCCGGGGCGATGGTCGAGGCGTTCGCCCAGGCCCAGGCGGGCGAGCAGGGCGCTGGCGCGTTCGCGGCGCTGCTCGGCCGGGGTGCCGGCGTATAGCGCGGGGATCTCGACGTTCTCGCGGGCCGATTCGGTGGCGATCAGGTGGTAGCCCTGGAACACGAAGCCGAACGCCTCGCGGCGCAGCCAGGCCAACTGGTCGGCATCAAATTCGGCGACATCGCGGCCGGCGAAGCGGTAGGTGCCCGAGGTCGGCCGGTCGAGGCAGCCAAGCAGGTGCATCAGGGTCGACTTGCCGGAGCCGGAAGCGCCGACGATGGCGACGAATTCGCCGGCCGCGATGCTCAGGCTGACCCCGCGCAGCACCGCCACCTCTGGGGCGCCGTCGTGGCCGCCATAGCAGCGGCGAATATTCTCCAGCTCGATCAGTGGCGTGCTGCTTACCACTGGAACCTCGCCACGCGGGTGTCCGGCAGCTCGGCGGTGATCAGTTGCTCGTTCTCCTGCAGGCCGTCGAGCACTTCCACGCGCTGGCGGCTGCGCGCGCCGATCTGCACTTCACGCGGTTCCGGGCGGCCTTTGCCATTGAGGATGCGCGCCGTGAAGACGCCACTCTTGCCTTCGACCGCCTGCAACGCTTCCAGCGGTGCGGTGAGCACATCACGGGCGGCGGCGGTAACGAAGGTGACCTGGGCGGTCATCTGCGGCATCAGTTCGCCGTCCTGGTTGTCGACGTCGAACAGCACGGTGTACTGCACGGCTTTCATGGTCACCGGCGCGGCACCGGCGTCACCGGACGCCGCGGGTGGCAGCGGTGGTGACGGCAGGATCTGGCGGATCTTGGCGTGCCAGCGGCGGCCGTCGCCACCCAGGGTGGTGAAGTACAGGCCGAGGCCCGGCTTGAGCTGGCGGATGTCGGCCTCGGAGACCTTGGTCCAGGCGGTCATCGCCGAGAGGTCGGCGATGCGCAGCACGGTCGGCGTCTGGTAGGTGGCGTTGAGGGTCTGGCCCTGCTTCACGTCGACGCCGAGCACGGTGCCGGCGATGGGCGCGTACAGGCGCGTGTAGCTGAGCTGCGCCTCGTTGCCCTTGAGCCGCGCCCGGCTCTCGGCGATCTGCGCACGCAGCTGCTTGAGGCGGGCCTGGGCGGCTTTCAGGCTGGCGGCGGCGACCTGCACGTCTTCCTCGCGGGTCGCTTCGTCCACCGCCAGGCGCTGCTGGCGCTGGTGTTGCTGCTGGGCCAGCTCGAACTGTGCCTGCTGTTCTTCCAGCTGCGCGCGCAGGCCATCGAGTGCTGCGCGGTCGGCCTCGACCGTGGCCTGGTGCAGGCTGGCGTCGATCTCGGCGAGCAGCTGGCCCTTCTCTACCGGGTCACCCGGCTCGACATGCAGGCGGGTGACCTGGCCGGACACCTGGGCACCGACGTCCACCGACTCACGCGGTTGCAGGGTGCCGATGGCGACCACCGTGGCCTCGACATCGCCGCGGCTGACCGCCTCGGTGGCAAACGCCGGCGCCGGCTCGCTGCGCCACAGCAGTACGCCGCCGATCACGGCCAGCGGCAGCGCCAGCAGCAGGCCGCGACGGATAGTTTTTACAGAAGGGAAACTCATTCGATGCTCGTCCTTGCACACCAGCGGATCAGCCGGCACTCCACAACAGCGCGGGCAGGCTGCCCAGCAGACTCAGGCCCATCAACCACGCGGCGCCCTTGGGCCGATAAGGCAACAGCCATACCAACAGCAACGCGGCGCCGGTAAGCAGGCCAAACCAGATCACCACGCCCACCGAGCCGCCCCAGGCGCGGATGCACGGCCACAGGGCCACGGCCAGCAGCAGCCAGCCGACCAAACGCAAGCCACGCTGGCGGCGCGGCGCGGTGCGCGACCAGACCTGGCGGTGGTGACGATCCATGCCCAGGCACAGCGCCGCCATCCCGGCGTAGCACAGCGCGCCGCCGAGCAGCAGGGCGAGGGAAATAGCCATCACGCCACCTCCGCTTCGGCGTTGCGCGCCCGCTCGCGGCGCGGTTTGGCGTGGGCCGCCTGCTGGCTCTTGTGCCAGAGCCGCCGGGCCGTCCACAGGCTGAGCAGGCCGAAGGCGATGGCCACCAGCTCGACCCCGGCACGCTCGCCGTCGCCACGTTGCAGGTACGCGATGAACTGGTCGCCGACCACCAGCCAGTTGAGCAGCGGCAATGCCAGGCAGAGCAGGGCGGTGGCCAGCAGCTGTTCGATCCAGGCGCGGTTCGCCGGGCGCAGCGCGGCATGCACGAAGGTCGCCAGCCACACGGCGAAGAACGCGGCGATTTCCCACTCGGGCCGGTCGCTGATGCCCAACGGGATGATCCGGTTGGCCCAGAAGAAGGCGATGCAGGCCAGGGCCAGGCCGCTGATCGAGGCGATGTTGAGCACCTCGATCAGCCGGTAGACCTGCGGCGTGCGCGCGCCAAACTCATGCAGCGAACGCTGGCGACGCTTGACCATGAACAGGATCGCCCCGGTGGCCATCATCGCCGCACCCGCCAGGCCGCAGATGAAGTACAGCCAGCGCGCGGCATGCCCGCCGAACGCGGCGAAGTGCAGGTTGGCCATCACCGACTGCACGTCCTGCGAGGCGCCGCCGCGCAACTCGCCGGGCATCTGGATATCGGTCTGCTCGCCGGTTACGCCGTTGAACAACACCTGGCCGCCACCGTCGCCGAGCAGGCGGTACTCGCCACTCTTCTCGATGAAGCGGCCGAACAGGCGCACGCTGGAGCTGCTGTCGTTGGGGTGCTCGATGCTGACAAAGCTGACCGGGCGCTGCAGCTGCGCTTCACCACGCACCAGCAGCTCGTCGAGCTTGGCCAGCGGTGCGGCGATGCCCGTGTGTTCCTCTTGCGCCGGCTGGGTCAGCAGGTCGGCGAAGTAGGCTTCCTCGTTGCTGTAATGGGTGGCGATGCCGACCGGCATGTACAGCGCGTAGAAGGTCGCCAGGCCGGTGTAGGCGATCATCAGCTGGAACGGCAGGCTCAGCACCGACACCGCGTTGTGCGCGTCCAGCCAGCTGCGCTGGCCCTTGCCCGGGCGGAAGGTGAAGAAGTCCTTGAAGATGCGTTTGTGGGTGATCACCCCGCTGACCAGGCCGACCAGCATGGCCATGGTGAAGAAGCCGACCAGCCAGATACCCGCCGTGCCACCGTGGAACTCGAAGTGCATGTGCACGAAGTGGTGGCCGCCTTCGCTGTCGCGCTCGTGCGAGCCGTCCACCGGCTTACCAGTGGTGGAGTCGATGCGGGCGTTGTGGAAATTCTCCTGCGGGTCCTGCCAGAACAGGCGGATCGACGGGTCTTCATCCGAGGGCAGGCCGATACCCCAGAAATGCGCGCCAGGCTGATTCTCGACGAACCAGTCGTGGCCCATGCGCACCGCGTTCGGCCGGTCGAAGCCATCGTCCATGCCGGTACCGCCACTGGCCTCGGCGGCCTGCGGCAGGTGCGGCTTCATCCAGCGCGTGATCGGCTCATCGAACACGCCGAGCGAGCCGGTGAGAAACACCACGAACAACACCCAGCAGGCCCACAGGCCGCCCCAGGTGTGCAGCCAGGCCATCGACTGGCGCAGACCGTCCTTCACGACTGGCTCGCTCATACCATGCCCCTCCCCAACCACCAGCCGAGCACGGCCAGGACCACGGCCGGCAGCAACAGGCCGAGCCAGGCGCGGCGGTTGTCCTGCACCGCGAAGACCCAGACGATGGCCGCGGTATACACCGCGAAACTGGCCAGCGAGGCGGCCAGGATGGCCTGGCTCTTGGGCAGCGGCAACACGGCGCCGAGGAAGATCACCACGGCCGAGGTCAGCGCGTAGCCGCCGAGAATCGCCGCGGCGCTGCGTGACAGCAGCACGCGTACACGTCCGGGGGAGGAGGAAGTCGGTTTCATCAGCAGACAGCCATCGTTCGGTACAAAGAAAAACCGCCGGCAACGCCAGCGGCAGACAAATTTGTGGCCCGGGGAATACAAACTCCCTAAAGCCAGGACGAACGAGCAGAGCAAAACCCGCACCCCGGCCACAGCCGAAGCTGTGACGGGATGTGTCCACCGCGCTGCCGGCGCTAAACCCGGCAGCGCGGCGGGGCCGATCAGAAGTCCATGCGCAGGCCGAGGGTGGCGTTGCGCGGAGTGCCGAAGTAGCTGGAGGTGGTCGTGGTGTAGTACTCCTCGTCCAGCAGGTTGTTTAGGTTGAGGGTGGCGCTCAGCTGCTTGGTCAGCGGGTAACGAGCAAAGGCATCGACCACGGCGTAGTCGTCCTGGGTGAAGCGCACGCCCAACGGGCCAACGCCGTCGCTGTAGGCCTCGCTCTGCCAGTTGACGCCACCACCGAAGGTCAGGCCATTGCCGAGGCTGCGCAGGGTGTAGCTGGTGAACAGCTTGGCGGTGTTCTGCGCGATGTTGGTGTTGAGCGCGTTGCCGTCGGAGTCCTGCACGATGTTGCGGCTGAAGCTGGTGCTGACCTGCCAGTCGGTGGCCACTTCGCCAGTGAGTTCCACCTCGAAACCACGGGTCTTGGTGCCCGACTCGGCGCGGTAGGCCTGGCTGCCATCCGGGGCCAGCTGGCCATCGCCCAGCGACACGGCCAGGTTGTCCTGCTCGATCTGGTACAGGGCGATGCCGAGGTTCAGGCGGTCGTCGAAGAAAGCGGCCTTGCTGCCCACTTCATAACCGACGCCTTCCAGCGGATCGATATAGGCACCGGTCAGGGTCTTGTAGCTCTGCGGCTTGAAGATGCTGGTGTAGCTGCCGTATACCGACCAGATGTCGTTGAGGTCGTAGACCACGCCGGCGAACGGCGTAACCACGCCGGTTTCGCTGCGATCACTGACGTCGCTTGGCGTGCCATCGTCGTAGTCGTAGGTGACCTTGTTTTCCCAGTCGATCAGACGGGCGCCGAGGATGAACGACAGGTCATCGGTGGCCCGCAGGCGGGTGCTGGCGTAGGCGGCGTCTTGCTCTTCACTGAAGTCCATGCGGCCGTAGGCCTGCAGATCAGGCTTGCCCGGTGTCTTGCCATCCCAGGTGTTGATGTTGCCGATCACCGGGAAAGCACCCGTCACAGGGTCACGCCACCACGAGTAGGCCGGGGTGTTGTAGTCGGTTTTCTGCTGGGTGTAGCCGATCGTCGCATCGTGCTCACGACCAAACAGGTCGTAGCTGCCGGCCAGGTTCAGGTCGAAGCTGTTCTGCACCGGCTTGGCTTTCCAGCGGTTGGCATAAAGCATCACCGAAGCAGGATCGGCGCCAGCCGCATAGTTATTGCCACCGGCATAGCCACTGAATTCATCGTACTCGCTGCGGCGATTATTAAGGGTCAGCTTGGCTTTCCAGCGCTCGGTCAGGTTGTGCTCGAGGATGGCGAAGGCAGACACGGCGCTACGGTTGGAATAGGCCCAATCGGCGGCTGCGGAATCCGAGTCGTCATGATCAGCCCACGAGCCGTCGTTGTTGAATAGCGGCAGACCACTACGAGCGTGACCGTCATAGTCGTCGGACTGCGAATCCATGCCGAAGGTCAGCAGGGTGTCGGGAGTCAGGTCGGCTTCGATAACACCGTAGAGCACTTCCTTGCGCTCGCTGAGGCGGTCGACATAGGAATCGTTTTCCTGGTACGCGCCGACCAGGCGGCCGCGCACGTTGCCGCTCTCGGTCAGCGAACCGCTGACGTCGGCCTCGGTGCGCCGGTAATCCCAGGAGCCGCCGGTAACGCTAACGCTGCTCTTGAAGTCAGCCGTCGGACGCTTGCGGATCATGTTCAGGGTAGCGCCGGGAGTGCCCACGCCGTTGGTCAGGCCGGTGGCACCACGGATCACCTCCACGCGGTCGTACAGCACCATGTCGTTGCTCTGCGCCGGGCTGCTGTAGTTGCTGTCGAGCAGTTGCAGGCCATCGATCTGGTAGTTCTCCACGGCGAAGCCGCGCGAGTAGATGGCGCTGTTGTCGCCGCCGTTGCCGCCACTCTGGCTGAGGGTCAGGCCGGGGGTCTGGCGCACCACGTCAGTGAGCTGGGTCAGGCCCTGGTCGCGCATGCGCTGGCTGGTGATCACCGACACCGACTGCGGCGTCTCGCGGATCGACAGCGGCAGGCCGGTGGCGGTGCTGGTCGAGCCGCTGGTGTAGGAACCGGTGCCTTCGGTGGTGGCGCCCAGGCCGGTGCTGGTGACACTGGTGGCGTCCAGTTGCAGGGCCGAGCCGGCTTCCGGCGGCGGCAGCAGCGAGTAGTTGCCGCTGGCCTGGCGCACCACCTGCACACCGCTACCGGCGAGCAGCTGGTTGAGCGCCTGGTCGACGCCGTAGCGCCCGTGCAGGCCGGCCGACTGGCGACCCCGCACCGCATCCGGGGAGAACGACACGCTGACCCCGGCGGTAGCAGCGAAGCTGTTCAGCGCCGACTCCAGCGAACCGGCGGCGATGGCGAAATCGCGCTCGGCCGCCACGCTTTGCGCCCAGGCCGGCTCGGCCAGCAGTACACCACCCAGCGGCAGGGCCAGGGCCGCGCCGAGCAGCGCGCGGTGAATGGCTTTGCTCAGCGGGCTGGGCACGGGAGAACGGAGCAGCAGGGCGCTGCGCGGAGCGGTCGGGCGCGACATGGGAGGTTCCTTGGATGGGTTGGCGTTGGCAGCGCACTGACGGCGCTTTCCTACCAAGTCGAATGAGAAACAGAATCAACAACACCTGAGATGAAATATTTTTCAGCTCGCGGGATTCAGGCCGGCTCGACGTGCACCCAGTAGCGGCTGATGCGCTGAATGCGCAGCGGCAGGGTGGTGCTCAGGTTGTCCAGCAGGGCATCGCCGTCGGCCAGCTGGAAGGCCCCGGAAATGCGCAGGTCGGCCAGCGCCGGATCGCAACGGAGCAGGCCCGGGCGGTAGCGTGCCAGCTCGTCGATAAAGCGCGGCAACGGCCAGTCGCTGACCACCAGCATGCCGCGCGTCCAGGCATCGGCGTAGCGATCCAGTGGCTCCACTGCGGCGCAGGCCTCGGCGTTGAACCACAGTTGCTGGCCCGCTTCGATGCGTACCGGCACCTGGCTTGCAGCCTGGGTGCGAATTTCCACGGCATGCTCGAACACCCGCACCTGGGTGCGCTCGCCGTCGCGACGCACCTGAAAGCGCGTGCCGAGGGCGCGGATGCTGCCTTGCCCGGTGTGCACGACGAAGGGCCGCGACTGCGGGTCGGCGGCGGTCTGTACGAGGATTTCGCCCTGCAGCAGGGAGACTTCACGCAGCTGCTCGCCGTAGGCCAGGTCTACCGCGCTGTCGGTATTCAGTTGCAGGCTGCCGCCATCGTCCAGGCGCAGGCTGCGCTGTTCGCCGGTGGCGGTGCGCTGGTCGGCACGCAGGCTGCGCAGCGGCGCGGACTGCCAGCCAAGGCCGGCGGCACTGCCACCGAGCAGCAAGAGGCCAAGCAGCTTGAGGCTCTCGCGGCGCTTGGCGTCGACCCCGCGCAAGGCGGGTTGGCCCAGCCCGCTGGGCAGCACGGCCAGTTTGCCTTGCAGCTTTTCCAGCCGTGCCCAGGCCTGGCGGTGCGCGGCATCGGCCTCCAGCCAGCTGCGATGTGCCGCGGCGGTGGTGGCGCAAGCGGGTGCGTCCTGCAGGTCGAGGAACCAGTTGGCGGCGGCGCGCAGTACGGCCGGGGAAGGCGCGGTGGCACTCATGCTCAATCCTCGATCAGCAGCAGGCACTGGGTCAGCGCGCGCAGCAGGTATTTGCGCACGGTGTTGGTCGACAGGCCCAGGCGCCGGCCAATCTCCACATGACTGAGGCCATCGAGCTGGGCCAGCAGGAAGATCTCGCGGCCGCGCGTGCCCAGGCCGTCGAGCATGCGGTCGATTTCCAGCAGGGTTTCGAGGATCAGCACCCGCGCTTCCGGGGAAATTTCCAGCGGCTCGGGCAGCAGTGCCAGCGCTTCCAGGTAGGACTGTTCGAGGGCGCGGCGACGGAAGCCGTCGATCATCAGGCTGCGGGCGATGCTGCTCAGGTAGGCGCGCGGCTCACGCAGGTCGAACGCCTTGCGGCTGACCAGCACCCGCACGAAGGTGTCCTGGGCCAGGTCAGCGGCACTTTCCGCACACGGCAAACGCTTGCGCAGCCACAGGCGCAGCCAGTCGTGGTGCTCCTGATACAGGGCGTGCACGGCTTGCTGCGTGGCGTGGTCGGTGGCGGGCGTCGGCGAGAGCACGGGAAATCCGTCTCAAATGATAATTAATATCATTCATTCTCTAATGAAAACCGTTCGCAACGCAAGCCCGAGCCCGCAACCTCTAAAACGGCTGGTGTATGACACGCGCCTTTCAGAGCGGCCGTAGGGCAGGTGCAAGCCGCGAGGCTGCCCACGCGGGTTTCACCCACCCTACGCAGGCTGCTTATCCAGGCGCCGAGGAAGGCACCAGGGAAAAGCTCAGTCGCTGTTCTTCTGATAGATGATCTTGCGGCTACCACCTGCACAAGTGCCGACCACCATGTTGGGGTCCTTGACCTCGTCGTTGGCGACGATCTCCAGGGTGTAGCTGGTGACGCCGGCAGCCTGCACCTTGACCTCGATTTCGCGCTTGAGCTCCTCGCAGGGCTTGGGCGCGGCCAGCGCGGTGCCACTCAGCAGGCCCAGCACCAGCACTAGCCATACATTTTTCATCGCACCTGTCCTTTTGTTGACGATTGGTTATGCATTTGACGAGTCAATCCGCCAGCAAGTTCTAGCCGTCCGCCGCCAGGGCGGCCAACGCCTGGTTGCGTTGCTCCAAAGGCAACTCACCCAAGCGCGCGGCACGGGCATAGAAGGCCGGCCAGGCGCCATCGGCCTGCCGAAACAAGGCTGCAAACGCCGGCACCCACTGGTCGTAGAGGCCGAAGGGCAGCAGCTTGGCGTTGTTCAGCGGGGCCTCGACCCAGGCGTCGTAACGACGGTCGCCGGCCCATTCACGATCACGCAACTGACGATAGTCGCGGCGCAGGCGCTCGAACTCGGCGACCTTGCCCGTGCGTTTCTGCTCATCGCTCACGGGGCTGGCATACAGGCTTTCCAGGCGCGCGCGGCTGGCCAGCACCAGTGCGGTGAACTGCTGGCGCTGGCGTTGCTGGCGCTCATCCTGCTCCGGCAGGCCACGGCTGGCTCGCCACTGGCGCAGCCCCTGCTGCTCGACGAAGCTGGCGAAGGATTCGTTGAACGCGCTGTCGTCGGCCACATACACACGTTGATGAGCCAGCTCATGGAAGATCACCGCGGCCAGGCGCTCGTCGTCCCAGCGCAGCATGGTGTTGAGGAGCGGGTCGGCGAACCAGCCCAGGGTGGAATAGGCCTCGATGCCGGCCACATAGGTATCCAGCCCCTCTTCACGCAGCAGCGCGGCGGCGCCACGCGCCCGGCCCTGGACATAGAAGCCTCGATAGGCCACGCAGCCGGCAACGGGGAAGCAATGGGTCAACGGCGCCAGCGACAGCTCCGGCGTGGCGAACACATTCCACACCACATAGGGTCGACCGAGGTCGGCGTACAGGCGGTAGCTGTGGTTGTCCGGCAGGGCCAGGCGAGCGCTGGCGAACTCACGCGCCTGCTGGGCGAGGGCCAGGCGCCGCTTGAGGGCCGGATCGCGCCGGGGATCGGCCAGCACCCGGCTGACCGGCTCACGCGCCTGCAGCAGGGCGAGTTGGCCGCGACCGAGCTGGGCGTAGTAGTCCAGCGACGCGCAACCGCTCAGCAGCAGGCCGAGCAGCAGGGGAACCGAGCGCCGCAGCGCGCGGTCGAGTAAGGCAACGACAAAGGGTGGCGGCATGGCTCTGAGCCTATTGCATCGCCCCCGCCTCGCGCCACCGCCACGGAGTCCCGCCATGCACCGCTTGATGCTCAGCAGCCTGCCCGTCCTACTCGCCGGCTGCTCCCTGCTGCCCCGTCACGATCCCGGCCAGGCCTGGGTCAACCTCAGCAGCGCCGAGCACGAACAGCTGCAAGCGCTGCAGGTGGATGAAAAGCCCCTCGACGATGACCGCTTCTTCCAGGTCAGCCCCGGGCAGCACGAGTTGCAGGTGCGCTTCCAGTTCGAGGTCGACCCCAGCAATATCGGCCCACAGAGCGAAGCACTGCCACGCACCTGCCTGCTGACCATCGACTATGCCGACTTCGCCGCCGGCGGCACCTATCGCCTAGAGGCCGACAGCTTCGGTTTCCGCCCGCTGGTACAGCTCTACGACGCCCAGGGCCGCAAGCTTGCGCGGGGCCGCGAGGGGCGCTGCGGCGAGGTGTGAACGGCGCTATGCTGGGCACACCTGTACCTCGCCCGGGTCCCTGCCATGCGCCACCTTCTGCTGCTCCTCAGCCTGTTCGGCCTGGTTGCCTGCGCCAGCCCGTTGCCCAAACCGGATGCGCAAAAGGCCTGGGTCGATGTGCAGGGCACCCCATCTGCCCTGCTGATGGCCCATACCCTGGATGGCCTCGACCTGCGCGACGGGCGCTTCTTCCAGGTGCCGCCCGGCAAGCATGAGCTGGTGGCGCGCCTGCAGTTCGAAGTGGGCTACCTCGGTGGGGGCGACCTGGGCGGGGGCCCGAAGCAGATCACCTGCTACCTGCGGGTGCGCTACGACAACTTCGTTGCCGGCCAGCGCTATCGCCTGGAAGGCCGCCCGCAGCTGATGAAAGCCCAGGGCTGGCTGTATGACGACCAGCGCAACATCCTCGCCAGGGCTACCGTGCAGCGCTGCGGGAGCTTCTAGCCCCTCAGTTGTCCAGCGACGCCTGCAGGGTGATGTCGGCATTCAGCAGCTTGGACACCGGACACCCGGTCTTGGCCGCCTGCACCGCTTCCTCGAACTTGCTGCGATCGGCACCCGGAATGCGCGCCTTGAGGGTCAGGTGCACGGCGGTGATGGTGAAGCCGCTCGCGTCCTTCTCCAACACCACCTGGGCCTCGGTGTCGATGCTCTCGGCGGTCATGCCCGCCTCACCCAGTAGCTTGGACAGGGCCATGGAGAAACAACCGGCATGGGCCGCGCCGATCAGCTCTTCGGGGTTGGTCCCCGGCTGGTCCTCGAAACGGGTATTGAAGCCATAGGGGTTGGCCTTGAGGGCACCACTCTCGGTGGAGATGGTGCCCTTGCCGTCCTTGATGCCGCCTTGCCAGTGGGCGGATGCGCTTTTCTTGATCGACATGGCGATGCTCCTCTCGGGTGGGTGTTGTAGTTGAGAGGAGCCGAGGGTCTACAAAGTTCGTACCGTCTAACCGCGCAATCCGGCGACGATTTCGAAGCTGCGCAAGCGATGCTCCAACTGGTACAGGTCGCAGGTGAAGATCAGCTCGTCGGCGCCGGTCTGCTCCAGCAGCACCTCCAGGCGCGCACGAATCTTCTCCGGGCCACCGATCACCGCCAGGCCGAGGAAATCACCGACCGCCTGCTGCTCGTGGGGCTGCCAGCGCCCGGCCATGGATTCCACCGGCGGACGCATCACCAGGCTTTGCCCACGCATCAGCGCAAGCACCCGCTGGTAGGCGCTGGTGGCGAGGAATTCGGCTTCCTCGTCGGTCGGCGCGGCAATCAGCGGCACGCCGATCATCGCGTAGGGTTTGTCGAGCACGGCCGAGGGCTGGAAGTTGTCGCGGTAGATGCGCAGCGCCTGGTGCAGGTAGCGCGGCGCGAAGTGCGAGGCGAAGGCATAGGGCAGGCCTTTCTGCGCCGCCAGTTGGGCGCTGAACAGGCTGGAGCCAAGCAGCCAGATCGGCACGTTGCTGCCGGCGCCCGGCATGGCGATCACCTGCTGGCCGGGCTGGCGCGGGCCGAGCAGGGCCTGCAGCTCTTCGACATCCAGGGGGAAATCATCGGCGCTGCCCAGGCGATCACGGCGCAGAGCGCGGGCGGTCTGTTGGTCGGCCCCCGGTGCGCGGCCCAGGCCCAGCTCGATGCGCCCCGGATAGAGCGCGTCGAGGGTGCCGAACTGCTCGGCCACCACCAGCGGCGCGTGGTTGGGCAACATGATCCCGCCGGAGCCCAGGCGCAGGGTGCTGGTGCCGGCAGCCAGGTAGCCGAGCAGCACGGCGGTAGCCGAACTGGCGATGCCATCCATGTTGTGGTGCTCGGCCACCCACAGGCGCGAGAAGCCCAGGCGTTCGGCATGCTGGGCCAGCGCCAGGGAGCGCTGCAGGGCCTGGGCCGGGCTGTGGTCGTCGTCGCGCATGGGCGCCAGGTCGAGGATGGAAAGCGGGGTAGTGGCCAGTCGCGTCATGGGACCTCCTGAGGTTCGTCTCTCCTATGTGGGGCCACGCGAGCGAAAGGCAATCCTGACCAGGCAAACAAATTGTCCGCCGACACCCATGAAAAAGCCGGCACGTGGCCGGCTTGTTCATTCCCGGGGTTCGACCCCGCGCGATCAGCCGCGCTGGTAGACGATCTCCTTGGCGCCCGCTTCGCAGCTGCCGACCACGGTCTTGTCGGTCGCGCTGCCCTTGTCGACCACTTCCAGGCTGTAGGACACGACGCCCTTGTCCTTGAGCTTGGCGTCGATTTCAGCCTTCAGTTCGTCGCAGGGCTTACCCGCCGCCAGGGCCGAACCAGCCAGGGAAAACACGGCAACAGCCAGCATCAGTCGTTTCATCGTTACGCTCCTTCGCATCTCTGCAGTGATTGAGGTTTAAACAACACAAGGCAGGTTCATCCCACGCAATGGGCGCGCACGAGCAACCTTCGCGCCCAGGCAACGCCCACCGGCTTAACTATCGCTGACGCGGAAACCGACTTTCAGCGTGACCTGAAAGTGGCCGACCTTGCCGTCGACGATATGCCCGCGGGTTTCCGTCACTTCGAACCATTCCAGGTTGCGGATGGACTTGGCCGCTTCGGCCAGGGCGTTGTTGATCGCGTCCTCGATACTGGTTTTCGAGGAACCAACGAGTTCGACTTTCTTGTAGGTGTGGTGATCGGACATTGCAGTTCTCCCAAGGGCTGAACAGGTGCCTCATGGAGTTGAGTCCCGCCAGCGAACGTTAAAGTTCAGATTAGTCGCACTTGGCCTGCATGGTTGCCGGGCGTTGTATCGGAACGGTAAGATGAGAATAATTAGCATTCATTATCGAGACGCCCAGCCGTGTCCAGCCCCACGACCAGCAAGCTGGGATTCTTCTTCAGCGACCACCACCGCTGGCTCCTGCAACATATCCAGCGCCGCCTGCGCAACCGCGCCGACGCCGAGGACACTGCTGCCGAGACCTTCTGCCAGATGCTCGCCGCGCACGTCGACCCGGACAGCATCGAGCAGCCCCGCGCCTACCTGTCGACCATCGCCCGCCGGCTGATCTTCGATCGCCATCGGCGGCGCCAGCTGGAACTCGCTTACCTCGAACGCCTGGGCAACCTGCCCGAAGCGCTGGCGCCATCGCCGGAAGAAATCGCCCTGCTGGTCGAAGCCCTCAGCGCCATCGACCGTAGCCTCGCCGGCTTGCCGCTGGCGGTGAAGAAGGCCTTCCTCTACAGCCAGCTCGATGGCTTCAGCTACGTGGAAATCGGCCGTCGCCTGGGCGTCTCCGAACGCACCGTGAGCCGCTACATGACCCAGGCCCTGCAACAGTGCTACCTGACCGGGATGCAGCCATGAGTCAGATCGCCCTGAGCCGCGCCAGCCAGGAAGCCATCGACTGGATGGTGCGCCTGCGCGCCGCCACGCCCGATGCCCAGCTGCTGGCACGTTTCGAATCCTGGCTGGCCAGCGACCCGGCCCATGACCTGGCCTGGCGCCAGCTGCAGCAGGGTCTCGGCAGCCACTACGAAACCCTGCGCGGCTTCGAGCGACGCGCGCCAGGCCAGGCGCGCGAGGTGTTGTTGCAGCCTACCCCCTCGCGCCGCGAAGTCTTGCGCGGCCTGGTTGGCCTCGGCTTGTTCGGCGGCGGCCTGTGGCTGGCGGCACGCAGCCAACCCGGCCAGGCGCTGCTCGCCGACCTGCACACCGGCACCGGCGAGCGGCGGGTCTACAGCCTGGCCGATGGCAGCCAGCTCAACCTGAATGCCGGCAGCGCGGTCGATCTCGATTTCAGCGCCAGCCAGCGCCTGCTGCGCCTGCGCCAGGGCGAGCTGGTGGTGCAGGTCGCCGCCGACCCGAACCGGCCCTTTATCGTGCGCAGCGCCCAGGGTGACGTGCGCGCCCTCGGCACGCGCTTCCTGGTGCGCCAGGAAGACCAGGCCACCCGCGTGCTGGTACTCGAACACTCGGTGCGACTCAGCCTGCCCAATGGCGCCAGCCATGATCTGCAGGAAGGCGAGGCGGCGCTGTTGCAGGCACACCATATCGAGCCGCTGGGCCGTGGCGAGCAGCACCGTGCCGATTGGCTGCAAGGCCAGCTGAGCGTGCTCGACGAACCGCTGGATGCGGTGATCGAGGCCCTGCGCCCGTACCGCTCCGGGCTGATTCGCGTCGCCCCGGACGTCCGCTCATTGCGCGTGCAGGGGGTGTTCCCGCTGGATCAGCCCGAGCGCGCGCTGACCGCCCTGGGCGAAACCCTGCCGATCCGCATCAGCCATTACGGGCCGTGGCTGACCCTGATCGATGCACAGGACTGACGCGCAACGTAGGCGGGCCCGCGTGCGCTTCACTGCCTTCAAAAAGAATTTATGAAAATTATTCTCATCCGTGTCCGGTTTTCATCTTTCGTCCCACCTATCTCCTGACAACACCATTCTCATCAGGAGCATCCCGTGCCCAAACCCTGGCCCCGCGCCCTAGCCATCGCCATCGCGCTCGCCACTGCCGGCCCGTTCGGCTACGCCCATAGCGAACCCGCCACCCAGCAGCAGACCCTGCGCTTCGACCTGCCCGCCGCCAGCCTGGCCGAGACCCTCAACGCCATCGCCCGCCAGAGCGGCCAGGTGGTGTCGCTGGAGCCGGTACTGGTGCGCGGCAAGCAGGCGCCGGCCATTCGCGGCGAGCTCACCGCCGGTCAGGCCCTGCAACAGGCCCTCGAAGGCAGCGGCCTGGAACTGCGGGTAACCGAGAGCGGCAATTTCAGCGTGCAGCCCGCCGTCGACGGCAACGGCGCCCTGGAACTGGGTGCCACCAGCGTCAATGCCGACCTGCAAGGCGCTACCACCGAGGGCAGCGGCTCCTACGCTGCCCGGGCGGTGACCATCGGCAAGGGCACGCATACGCTCAAGGAAATCCCCCAGTCGGTCACGGTGATGACCCGCCAGCAGCTGGACGATCAAGATCTGGTCGACCTCAAGGACGCGGTCAATCAGACCACCGGCATCGTGGGGTTACAGGGCGTCGGCAAGGGCATGATCCTTTCCTCGCGCGGCTTCCAGATCGACGCCTGGCAGTACGATGGCGTACCCATTCCTCGCAACACCTATGCGCTGGGTAACTGGGCGACCCAGGACCTGATCTTCTTTGATCGCCTGGAAGTGTTGCGCGGCGCATCCGGCCTGCTGCAGGGCACCGGCAGCCCTGGCGGCGCCGTCAACATGGTGCGCAAACGCGGCCAGAGTGCACCGACCGTCGCCCTAACCGGCAAGGCCGGCTCGTGGGATCACTACGGCCTGCAGCTGGACGCCGGTGGCCCGCTGAACCAGGCCGGCACCATCCGCGGCCGCCTCGTCGCCGACGAAGACCAGAGCAAGTCCTTCATCGACTACGAGTGGAGCAAGACCCACTCGCTGTACGGCGCGCTCGACATCGACCTGCGCGATGACACCACCCTGGGCCTGGCGATCAGTCGATCGGATGGCGAGTCACGCCCGACCATCCGCGGCCTGCCGCGCTACGCCGACGGCTCGATGCCTGACATTTCGCGTTCGACCTATGCAGGCGCGCACTGGAACCATTCGGAAATTGACGTCACCACGGTCTACGCCGACCTCGAACATCGCTTCAACGACGACTGGGCCTTCAAGGTCGGTGCCTTGCGCATGACTGAAGACAACACGTCGAAACAGCAACGATTGTCGACCGTCGGTTACGGGCTGGAAGCAGATGGCAGCGGTGCCGAATATGACGACTGGGTGACCGATTTCGATTCGACCAAGCTCGGCCTCGACATGAACCTCACCGGCACATTCGAAGCCTTGTCGATGCAGCAAGAAGTCACCTTGGGCGGCAACTACTCCAAGATGACCACTGACGATCGCTACGCACGCACCTTTAACCCCACCAGCGACACCATCTTCGACATCGACCATAACCGCCCGGAAGTCAGCTACGAAGGCCTGCTCAATACCGCCGGCGGGCGGGGCTACATGAGCGAGTACGATATCCGTCAGAAAGGCCTGTACGGCAGTTGGCGGATCAAGCCGGTCGACGACCTGACCCTGGTACTGGGTTCGCGTGTCAGCTGGTATGACTACAGCTATGAATCCCGCAACCAGTTCGCCTTCAGCAACGTCGTGAACGTCAGCGAACCCAGCACGGCGAACGAAACCGGCGAGGTCACACCCTACGCCGGTATCGTCTACGACCTGACCCGCGAGTGGGCGGTCTACGCCAGCTACACCGACGTGTTCGAGCCGCAGACTGTCCGCGATGCCAGTGGCTCGATGCTCGAGCCGGTGATCGGCACCAACTACGAAATCGGCCTCAAGGGTGAGCTGCTGGATGGACGGGTCAACACTTCCCTAGCCTTCTTCCGCTACGACCAGGAAAACCGTTCGGTGAACGACCTGGCCGCCGGCTACGCCTGTGATGGCTGGTACTGCTCGAAGGCCGCGGGTGAAGTGCGCAGCCAAGGTATCGAGGCAGAAATCAGCGGAGAAGTGATCGACAACTTGCAGCTGTTCGCCGGCTACACCTACAACACTACCAAGTACCTGGAAGACCCGACCAACGAAGGCAGCGTGTTCAGCACCTGGACGCCGAAACACATGCTGCGCGTGTGGGGTAACTATCAGTTCACCGGCGATTTGAGCCGCCTCAGCACAGGCCTGGGCCTTACGACACAAAGCCACACGCTGGGTTACGAGCGTACTTATGACGTCCCAGGCTATACCGTATGGAACGCACGGGTCGGCTACCAGTTGACGCCGGAAATCGGCTTGGCAGTGAACGCCAACAACCTGTTCGACAAGAAGTACATTGCCGCCGGGTACAACCAACTTGATGGCAACAACAACTTCGGCGACCCACGCAACCTGATGTTCAGCGTCAAGTACACGCCGGATCTTTAAGCCGATCGGCTGGCAGGTGCCTAGCGCTTGCCGGCCTCACCCGCCCCTTCCAGCTCCTGGCGCAGCCATTGCGCCAGGCGCTCGGCACGGCCATCGCGGTTACGCCCCGGCACCCACAACGCCAGCCGCGCGTCGGTTTCGACAAAGCCCCAAGGCGCCAACAGGCGACCGGCCGCCAGGTCATCGGCGACCAGTTGCTGTGGCGCAATGGCCACGCCGAGGCCGGCGGCCGCTGCTTCCAGCAGGTAATACAGGTGCTCGAAGCCCTGGCCGAGCTGCAACTGGCGCGCATCCAGGCCATGGGCCTGCGCCCACTGCGGCCAGGCCTGCGGGCGTGACACGGTGTGCAACAGGGGCTCGCCAAGCAGGGCGCTGGCCGGTGCCTGCGCCAATTCGGCATGGCGAACGTAGCGCGGGCTGAGAACCGCACCGATGTGCTCGGCGGCCAGCTCGAACACCTGCATGTCCGCCGGCCAGGGCGGCGCGGCGAAACACAGGGTGGCATCCACGCCAGGGCGGCGCGGATCGAGTTCGCCTTCACTGGTCGAGAGTTGCAGGCGCAGCTCGGGTAGCTCGCGGTTGAGCCGGTCCAGACGCGGGATGAACCAGCGCGCCAGCAGGCTGCCGGGGCAACCGAGGACGAAGGGCGCATCCGCGGTCTGCCGCTTGAGCTCGGCGCAGGTGCTGCGCAAACGCTCGAACGCCTCACCCGCCGCCTCGCGTAGACGAACCCCGGCATCGGTGAGTTTTACGCCGCGACCATCCTTGCTGAACAAGGCGACCCCAAGCTGCTCTTCGAGCAAGCGGATCTGCCGGCTCACGGCACCGTGGGTGACGCTCAGCTCATCCGCGGCCTGGCTGACGCTCTGCAGGCGAGCAGCCGCCTCGAAGGCGCGCAGGGCATTCAGCGGGGGCAGTTCTCGGCTCATGTTATCCGTGAGTTTTCCTGACGTGTTACGGCAATCTAATCGCTTTTCCCGCGAGCGGCCAGGGGTAGAATGGCGCCATCGTCGTTATCGACCCTCATCGCTACTCCTCACCCAGGCCCTTCGGGTGAGACCACGCAGGAGCTCTGCCATGACCTCACTTCGCACCGGCCCCGACGCCAACGGCCTGTTCGGCTCGTTCGGCGGCCAATACGTCGCCGAAACCCTGATGCCGCTGATCCACGACCTCGCCGCCGAGTACAACAAGGCCAAGGTCGACCCGGAATTCATCAAGGAGCTGGCCTACTTCCAGCGCGACTACGTCGGCCGCCCGAGCCCGCTGTATTTCGCCGAGCGCCTGACCGAGCACTGCGGCGGCGCCAAGATCTACCTCAAGCGCGAAGAGCTGAACCACACCGGCGCGCACAAGATCAACAACTGCATCGGCCAGATCCTCCTGGCCAAGCGCATGGGCAAGAAACGCATCATCGCCGAGACCGGCGCCGGCATGCACGGCGTGGCCACCGCCACCGTGGCCGCGCGCTTCGGCATGGAATGCGTGATCTTCATGGGCACCACCGACATCGATCGCCAGCAGGCCAACGTGTTCCGCATGAAGCTGCTGGGCGCCACCGTGATCCCGGTAGTCGCCGGCACCGGCACCCTGAAAGACGCGATGAACGAAGCCCTGCGCGACTGGGTGACCAACGTACACAACACCTTCTACCTGATCGGCACCGTAGCCGGCCCGCACCCGTACCCGGAGCTGGTGCGCGACTTCCAGGCAGTGATCGGCAAGGAAACCCGCGAGCAGATGCAGGCCCAGGAAGGCCGCCTGCCCGACAGCCTGGTGGCCTGCATCGGCGGCGGCTCCAACGCCATGGGCCTGTTCCACCCCTTCCTCGACGATAAATCCGTACAGATCATCGGCGTCGAAGCGGCCGGCCACGGCATCGAGACCGGCAAGCACGCCGCCAGCCTGAACGGCGGCGTACCGGGCGTGCTGCACGGTAACCGCACCTTCCTGCTGCAGGACGACGACGGCCAGATCATCGACGCCCACTCGATCTCCGCCGGTCTCGACTACCCCGGCATCGGCCCGGAACACGCCTGGCTGCACGACATCGGCCGCGTCGAGTACACCTCGGTGACCGACGACGAAGCCCTCGCCGCGTTCCACCAATGCTGCCGCCTGGAAGGCATCATCCCGGCCCTGGAAAGCGCCCACGCCCTGGCCGAAGTGTTCAAGCGCGCGCCGACCCTGCCCAAGGATCACCTGATGGTGGTCAACCTGTCCGGCCGTGGCGACAAGGATATGCAGACCGTCATGCACCACCTCGACCTGTCCAAATCGGAGAACAACTGATGAGCCGTTTGCAAAGCCGATTTGCCGAGCTGAAACAGCAGAACCGTGCCGCCCTGGTGACCTTCATCACCGCCGGCGACCCCAACTACGACGCCTCGCTGGCGATCCTCAAGGGCCTGCCGGACGCCGGCGCCGATGTGATCGAACTGGGCATGCCGTTCACCGACCCGATGGCCGACGGCCCGGCCATCCAGCTGGCCAACATCCGCGCCCTGGGCGCCAAGCAGAACTTGGCGAAAACCCTGCAGATGGTCCGCGAGTTCCGTGCCGGTAATCAGACCACCCCGCTGGTGCTGATGGGCTACTTCAACCCGATCCACTACTACGGCGTGCCGCGCTTCATCGCCGACGCGAAAGAAGCCGGCGTGGATGGCCTGATCGTGGTCGACCTGCCGCCGGAACATAACGTCGACCTGTGCGACCCGGCCCAGGCCGCCGGCCTCGACTTCATCCGCCTGACCACCCCGACCACCGACGACCAGCGCCTGCCCACCGTACTCAACGGCAGCTCGGGCTTCGTCTATTACGTCTCGGTGGCCGGCGTCACCGGTTCCGGCTCGGCCACCATCGAGCACGTCGAAGAAGCGGTAGCCCGCCTGCGCCGCCACACCGACCTGCCGATCAGCATCGGCTTCGGCATCCGCACCCCGGAACACGCGGCGACCATCGCCCGCCTGGCCGACGGCGTGGTCGTCGGCTCGGCACTGATCGACCAGATCGCCAACGCCGAGAATGACGATGCTGCGGTCAAAGGCGTGCTCAACCTGTGCAGCCAGCTGGCCGAAGGGGTTCGCGGCGCGCGCCGCTGAATTCGCTGTGCCAGGAAAAAGCCGCCCTCGGGCGGCTTTTTCGTTGGCTATGTACCCGTTACGTGTTGCTTGATCGGGCGAGTTGCTACCTGAATCCAGTAGTCGCCTGCTCCCTGGATTCCCGCCTGCGCGGGAATGACGGTTTTCTGCAGGGACGTCCCCTTTGCCTCGTCATCCCCGCGCAGGCGGGGATCCAGAGAGACTACGCGCCGATGCAACACGTAACGGGGACAGAGCCTTTTGATTTTCGTCTCAGCCGCGGCTGCTGACCAAGCGCAGCACCTGCCAGTAACTCAGCGGCTCTGGCGTCAGGCCGCGCTCACGCAGCAAGGCATGCAGCTGCGGCAGGCGGAAGAAGGGCACCGAAGCCATCAGGTGGTGCTCGATGTGATAGTTGACCCGGATCGGCGCGACGAAAGCGCGGGCCAGCCAGCCGGCACGCGTGGTGCGAGTGTTGCGCAGGGTGTCGCGGCTGGGCTCCAGGCAGGCGTGTTCGGCCATCGAGCGGATGCGGATGAACAGCGGGAAGGGCGTGACGTAGGCCAACGCCCAGACGCCGTACAGCCAGGCGTGGCCGCAGGCCCAGAAGGCGGCCAACAGCAGGCCGTTGGTGATCAGCATGCCGGCGGCGTTGCCGAGGAAGGTCAGCGGGTAGTCCCACCAGCGACGACCGGCCTGGGGCAGGCGCTGGACATCGTTGGCCACCGTCCACTTGATAACGCCGGCATCCATCAGCACGCGGCCCAGCACGAACTTGGCCCCGGTCACGCCGAACAGATCACGGGCCAGCTTGCGCAGCAGCGAGCGGCGCGTGGTCGGGAAGCCGGACACCAAGGACAGATCCGGGTCGTCCGTGGTGGAGGTCTTGGCGTGGTGCACCAGGTGGTAGGGGCGGTACTTGTGCAGCTCGTTCCACACCGGGCGCGCACACAACCAGTCGGCCAGCACGTCGTTGCCCCACTTGCTCTTGAACAGGGTGCCGTGGGCCGCATCGTGCTGCAGGATGGCCAGGCACAACTGGCGCCCACCGATGATCGCCAGGCCGAGCAACAACGTGATGGCAAAGACCCACGCCGGCAAACTCTCGCGTGCCCAAGCCAGGGCGGCGAAGGTCAGGGCCAGTACGGCCCAGGTCGAGAACACGGCCCAGGCTCCGCGCCAGTCGGAACGCTGGGTCAGGGCCTTAATTTCATCGCGGCTAAGGATGTCGGCAATGCGGGTGCGGGTCTCGGACATGGCGGGACGCTCGTTGTTGAAGTCGTTCCGATTGCAGCATCCGCTAAGGCACATTGCAGGCGTCGGAGGCGACTGAATGCACTGCGATTCGGCCAAAGCGGCTTGAACCATCGCCTCTTCAGGCAGCAGGCCGGTACCGAGGCCAATGAGATCATCTGGATGATGGTGCAATTGCCAAGCCTTGGCATGGCCCCCACACTCATGCAGAAACCCGATATAGGCGAGAAGATAATTGTCTCGGAGTCACAAATGAAGACGACCCTGGATGAACTGCTCGCCCTCACCCACGTGGTCGATGGCGGCTCCATCACTGCCGCTGCCGAGCAGCTGGGGCAGACCGCCTCCGGCATCAGCCGCGCGCTCAGTCGCCTGGAGGACAAGCTTGAAGTCACCCTGCTGCGCCGTACCACCCGGCGTCTGGAGCTGACCGAGGAGGGCGCGGCCTTTCTCGTCCAGGCGCGGCGCATCCTCGCCAGCGTCGAAGAGGCCGAGGAGCAGATGGCCCTGCGCCGCCAGCTGCCGGCCGGGCGCTTGCGGGTGAATGCCGCCTCGCCGTTCATGCTGCATGTCCTGGTGCCCCTGGTTGCCGGTTTCCGCCAGCGCTTCCCGCAGATTGAGCTGGAGCTGAACAGCAACGACCAGATCATCGACCTGCTGGAGCAGCGCACTGACCTGGCCATCCGCATCGGTACCCTGCGCGACTCCAGCCTGCATGCGCGGCCGCTCGGCAGCAGCCGCATCCGCGTGCTGGCCAGCCCGGTCTACCTGGCTGAACGCGGCACGCCAGGCACCGTGGCGGAGCTGGAGCAACACAGCCTGCTCGGCTTCACCCAGCCCGACAGCCTCAACCAGTGGCCGCTGCGCCATGCCCTCGGCGACCACCTGGCGATTGCCCCCACGCTCAAGGCCTCCAGCGGCGAGACCCTGCGCCAACTGGCCCTCGGTGGTGCCGGCATCGTCTGCCTGTCGGACTTCATGACCGCCGCCGATCGCGCCAGCGGCGCCCTGGTCGAGGTGCTCACGCAGCAAACCCTGGAAGTGCGCCAACCGATCAACGCCGTCTACTACCGCAACACCGCGCTGGCCTCGCGCATCCTCTGCTTCCTCGATTACCTGAGCGAATGCCTGGCGCAGGAAGCCTGGCTGAGCTGAGGCGCCGACCCTTCTACAACGCAGGTTGCACCCGCCCTACGGGGCAACGGCACGGCGGCTGCAAAGCAGCGTACGCTGCCGCGCGCTTGGCTTTGTGAAATTTATCGTGTATTTATTCATGAACTTTCTAATAAGAAATTTCATGAGGCTTTCATGTTCAAGCAGTCCGCGCAGCATATCGGGACCTACTACGCCGCCACCTATGGCAACATTCCGCTGCGCCCGCGCCTGGAAGGCCGTGTAGACAGCCAGATCCTGATCATCGGTGGCGGCTTCAGTGGCCTGCATACCGCGCTGCGCCTGGCCCTGGCCGGCAAGAAGGTGGTGCTGCTGGAAGCCAGTCGCCTGGCCTGGGCCGCTTCCGGGCGCAACGGTGGCCAGGCGCTGCCGGGCTGGTCCTGCGATATGCCGCCGTTCGAGAAGGCCCTCGGCCTGGAGCGCGCACGCACGCTGTGGGACAGCATGGTCTGGGCCGCCGAGGAAATGCGCGAGCTGCCACAGCGCCATGGCTTCGACATCGACTACCGCACCGGCGCGATCTACACCGCCGTGTTGCCGCGCCGGGTGCGCCAGCTGCAGGACAGCCTCGAAGAAGCCACCGAGAAATACGGCTACCAGCAGCTGAGCTTCATCCCCAAGCAGGACCTGCCGCAGTGGATCGCCAGCCCGCGCTACCTGGCCGCCCTGCATGATGCCGGTGCCGCCCACCTCAACCCGCTGAAGCTGGCCCACGGCCTGGCCAACGCTATCGAGGCCGCCGGCGGGCAGATCTTCGAGCAGAGCAAGGTGCTCGACTACCGCGAGACCGACGCCGGCTTCGTCGCCCGTACCGAACAGGGCGAGGTGCATGGCGATGTACTGGTGCTGGCCTGCAATGCCTACATCGACCGCCTCGACCGCACGCTGTCCAAGCGCCTGCTGCCGGTCGGCTCCTACCAGGTGGCCACCGCGCCGCTGGACCCGGAGCTGGCGCGCTCGCTGTTCCCGCGCGGCACCTGCGCCATCGACAACCAGTTCGTCCCCGACTACTTCCGCGTCACCCCGGACAACCGCCTGCTGTTCGGCGGCGGCTGCACCTACCTGGGCGGCATCCCGGCGGACGTGCCGGCAGCCACCCGGCCGTACCTGGAGCGGGTCTTCCCGCAACTGCGCGGCGTACAGATCGACCACGGCTGGGGCGGCCATATCGACTGCACCATGCACCGCACTCCGGACGTCGGCCGCCAGGGCCACAAGTTCTGGCTGCAGGGTTTCTCCGGCCACGGCATCCTGCCGACCCTGGCCGCCGCTCGCGCGGTGAGCGATGCGATCCTTGGCGACGAGCATCTGCTGGGTCTGTACCAGGGCCTGAGCAACCCGAGCTTCCCCGGCGGCGACCTGCTGGCCGCGCCGATCGAGGCGGTGGGCAAGGCCTGGTACCGGCTGCGCGATGTGATCTGATGGCAGATGAATGCTCGCGTAGGGTGGAAAACCGCGCAGCGTTTTCCACCAAAGCCGGTGGATGAAAAAAGCGTCATCCACCCTACAAGAGTCCAACGACAAGACAGGAACACCCGATGGACAAGCAGGACGAAATCGAAGGGCTGGCGATCCTGGTGCGCGATCTGCGCAAGCACAAGAACGTCACCCTCAATGAACTGGCCGAGCGCATCGGCCGTTCGGTGGGCTTCCTGTCCCAGGTCGAGCGCGGCCTGTCGCGCCCGACCGTGGCCGACCTCACCGCCATCAGCGAAGCGCTGGGCGTGCCCACCACCTATTTCTACAACCCCGGCCACCCGCGTGCCGTGCGCTGGGTGACCCGCCCGGACGAGCGGCGCACCCTCTACTACGCCGGGGGCATCACCGATGTGCTGGCCTCGCCGGGCATGGCCGGTGGTTTCGCCATGCTCGAGAGCTTTCTCGAACCCGGTGCCAGCAGCGGCGAAGGGCACCTGAACGACAGCTCGGAGCAGGGCGGTTTCGTCCTCGAGGGCGAACTGACCGTGTGGTATGGCGACGCCGCCGAAGCGGTCACCCTCGGCCCGCGCGACAGCTTCCAGCTGCCGCCGCACGCGCAGTTCCGCTACGCCAATCTTTCCGATTTCCCCACAAGAGTGCTCTGGGTCTTCACCTGATCCGCGCAGATAGCCGCCATGACAACAACAACGAAATTCCCCGACCTGCTCAGTGAAGTCCGCGCCTTTCGCGCTCAGTACCCTGATGTGCGCTACGTCGAGCTGATCTGCCTGGATATCCCCGGACACTTCTACGGCAAACGCTACCCGGTCGAAATGCTGGAAAAAGTCGCAGCCGGCGGCCCGCTGAAAGTGCCGCAGAACTGCGTGCTGCTCGGCGCCCAGGGCGGCCTGCACCCGATTGGCGACTACTGCTTCAACGACGGCGACCCGGACGCGCCACGCCGGCTGATCCCCGGCACGCTCAAGCCGGTGCGCTGGGAGAAGCAGCCCATGGGGCAGATGTTGATCAGCTCCGACGGCACCGAGGCACCGATCGAATTCGAACCGCGCGAAGTGCTGGCCCGCGTGCTCAAGCGCCTGCAGGCCCGTGGCATCCGCCCGGTGGTGGCCTTCGAGCTGGAGTTCTACCTGTTCGACCGCAAACTGGAAAACGGCCTGCCGCAGTTCCCCCGCGACCCGCTGACCGGCGACGCCGACGACCAGCCGAACATGCACATCGAGCGCCTGACGCGTTTCTCCGAAGTGCTCCACGACATGGTCGGAACCGCCCAGGAGCAGGGCGTGGAAGCCAACGTGATCACCGCTGAACTAGGCCCCGGCCAGTTCGAGATCAACTTCGCCCACTGCGAGGACGGCCTGCAGGCCGCCGACTGGGCCGCGCTGTTCACCCGCAGCACCCGTGGCGTGGCCATGCAGCACGGCTACCGCGCCAGCTTCATGAGCAAACCCTACCTGCAGGCGCCGGGCAGCGGCATGCACGTGCATGTCAGCCTGTACGACGAGGCCGGCAACAACCTGCTCGATGGCGACGGCCAGCGTCCGCTGCGCCACGCCGTGGCCGGCTGCCTGGAGCTGCTGCCGCACTGCATGCCGATCTTCGCCGCCAACCACAACGCCTTCCGCCGCTACGGCGCCATGGTCAACTCGGCGAGCAAGGCCAGCTGGGGTTTCGAAGACCGCGATGCGTGCATCCGCATCCCCGAGTCGGACGGCAAGAACCTGCGCATCGAACACCGCCTGGCCGGCGCCGACGCCAACCCCTACCTGGTGCTGGCAGCCATCCTCAGCGGCATGGAGCACGGCCTGGACCAGGCCCGCGAGCCGATCCCCTCGCTCAACGAAGACCGCAGCAGCGGCATCGACTTCCCCAAGGACATGCTCACCGCCGTGGCGGCGATGGCGTCCCACGAGGTGGTCAGGGACAAGCTCGGCAGCGAATTCGTCTTCGTCTACGGCGAGAACAAGCGCCAGGACCACCTGGACTTCCTCAACGAAGTCAGCGCGCGGGAATATCGCTGGTTCCTGTAAACGCCGCTGGGCGGCGCAATTGATCGGCTTGCGGCCAGCTGATAAGTTGCGCTCCAGGCCGGTGTAGCTCAGTCGGTAGAGCAGCGCACTCGTAACGCGAAGGTCGCAGGTTCGATTCCTGTCTCCGGCACCAAGACATCAAGTTTGTGAGCGTGGAGGATGCGGTGAAAAGCACAGCTCCGCACTCCCATCCTGTGGCACGGTAAATCCAGCCCACAAAAAAGCCCGGCTCTAGCCGGGCTTTTTTATACGGGTTACACCCGCTTACTGCGAAGCCTGCATGGTGCGCGCGCGCTCCTGCTGGCGTTGTTTCTTGTACGCAAGGGCCGCCGGGGCCACCGGCTGGACACGACCGGTCTCGACCCACTTCTTAAGGCGGCTGGCGTCGGCCATGTGGGTGTACTTGCCGAAGGCATCCAGCACCACGAAGGCCACCGGCTTGCCGCCCATCTGAGTGCGCATCACCAGGCAATGGCCGGCGGCGTTGGTGAAGCCGGTCTTGGTCAGCTGGATGCTCCAGTTGGGCTTGTGCACCAGGCCGTTGGTGTTGCGAAAGCCCAGGCTGTAGCTCGGCTTGGCGAATTGCTGGACATGCTCGCGGGTGCTGCTGAACTGGCCGATCAGCGGGTACTGGCCGGCGGCCTTGATCAGCTTGACCAGGTCGTTGGCGGTGGAGACGTTGCCCTCGGACAGGCCCGTGGGGTCGCGGTAGCGGGTGCGCGTCATGCCCAGGGCGCGGGCCTTGGCGTTCATCGCCGTGATGAAGGCCGGCACGCCGCCCGGATAATGCTGTGCCAGGCTGGAGGCGGCGCGGTTCTCCGAACTCATCAGGGTCAGCAGGAGCATGTCACGACGGCTCAACTGGCTGCCCAGGCGTACGCGCGAGTAGATGCCGCGCATTTCCGGTACGTCCTTGATCACGATCGGCAGTTGCTGGTCCAGCGGCAGCTTGGCATCGAGAGTGACCATGGCGGTCATCAGCTTGGTCACCGAGGCGATCGGCACCTGCAGGTCGGGGTTGCTGGAATAGAGCACCTGGTTGGTGTTCAGGTCGACCAGCAGGGCGCTACCGGAGGCCAGTTCCTGGGTCTTGGCCGCCGCCTGCAGGGCAGGGGTGGCAACGAGGGTCAGGCAGGCCAGCAGCAGGCCGGCAAGGGGAAAGGCTCTTTTCACGAGTACGGTCCGCGCAGATCAATGTGGTGCCTGGGCGGTCCGTGCCGGCGAGTGGCGAAAGTATAAGTGGCCGTCGCTTATCAGGCGAGCGCAGGCGCTCTACGGCGGCCCAGATGCAGCAGACCCATGGCCAGGAGGATCACCACGCCACCGGCTGCCAGGCGCGGCAGGTCGAAGTCGCGGTTCCAGATCAGCAGGTTGACCAGCAAGCCGGCCGGCACATGCAGCTCGTTCATCACCGCCAGGGTACCGGCGTCCACCCGGGTGCTGCCCTTGACCCACCAGAACATGCCCAGGGCCGTGGCGAACAGGCCCATCCAGGCCAGCACGCTCCATTGCACGGCAGTCTGCGGCAGCTTGTCCGGGTTACCGAACAGCAGGAAGGAGGGCAGCGCCAGCAGCAGCGCACCGAGGAAGAAATGGCCGAAGAAACGGTGCAGCGGCTGCTCCACTGGATAGCGCAGCAACAGGCGCCGGCACAGCACCTGGCCGGCGGCGAAGGTCAGGTTGGCCAACTGCAGCAGGAGGAAGCCGAGCAGGTAATCGCCTTCGAGGCGGTCGAAGCGGATGATTACTCCGCCGAGCACCGCCACCAGCGCGGCAAGCAACGCCCAGGGGCTGAAGCGGCGTGCCAGGGCGTCGTCGAGCAGGGTCACGTAGATCGGCGTGAGCACGGTGAACAGCAACACTTCCGGTACCGTGAGGACCTGGAAACTGCGGTACAGGCACAGGTAGGTAACACCGAACTGCAGCGCCCCGGCCAGCCAGAACCCGGCCAGCAGGCCACGTGGCAAACCGCGCCAGAGGGTGAAGGGGAGGAATACCAAAGCGGCAATCAACACCCGCGCGAGCACGGCGAAATCGCTGTCGACCCGCCCGGCCAGGTATTCGCCGATCAGGCTGAAGGAGAATGCCCAGAGTCCGGTGACGATCAGCAGATATCGCATCGACGGCTCAGGCCAGCAAGCGTCGCAGTTCGGCCAGTACTGGCGCACTGTCCGGACGCACACCGCGCCACAGCTGGAAGGCCTCGGCGGCCTGCTCGACCAGCATGCCCAGGCCATCCAGGCAACGCGCGGCGCCCTGCTCGGCCGCCCAGCGGTTGAAGGCCGTCGCCTCCTTGCCGTACATCATGTCGTAGCAGACCGTGTGCCCGGGCTGGATCAGGCTGGCGTCGATCGGCGGCAACTCGCCGGCCAGGCTGGCCGAGGTGCCATTGATGATCAGGTCGACCGGCTCGCTCAACCAGTCGAAGCCAGCGGCGGCCAGCGGGCCGAGGTCGGCGAACTCGTGGGCCAGTTGCTCGGCCTTTTCCACCGTGCGGTTGGCGATCACCAGGGCATGCGGGTTGTGCGCCAGGATCGGTTCCAGCACGCCGCGTACGGCACCGCCGGCGCCGAGCAGGAGGATGCGCTGGCCGCTCAGGTCGAGCCCGGCATTCACTGTGAGATCGCGTACCAGGCCAGCACCATCGGTGTTGTCGCCGAGTAGGCGGCCGTCATCGAGCTTCTTCAAGGTGTTCACCGCACCAGCGCGGCGTGCCCGCTCGCTCAGCTCATCGACCAACTGGTAGGCCTGCTCCTTGAACGGCACGGTGACGTTGCCGCCCTGGCCCTCGGCGAAGAAGGCACGGGCGAACCCGCTGAAGTCGTCCAACGGCGCCAGCAGGGCTTCGTAGGACAGGTCCTGGCCGGTCTGCTCGGCGAACAGGCGGTGGATCAGCGGCGACTTGCTGTGGCCGATGGGGTTGCCGAAGACGCCATAACGATCCATCTACAATCCTGAAATACGACTAGAAAGGGGTGCGCTACCGAGCCCTATTTCTTCACGGGGTCGACCATAGAGAAACGCACGGAGTCGACGATGATACCGATCTGCTGGAAGTCCTGATAGAAACCCACGCTATCCATCAGCAACCCAGTGGCTCCATCGGACAATGCCGCCCAAAAGCACATACCGCCGGCGGAGTGAAAACCTCCTTGCTCATCAGACACACCGCAGGACTGCTCTGCTGAAAGCCCCGTCCATCCATCGCCCTCACGTACCCGAACCGGGCTAGGTGCAGATTTTCCGGCATAGCGCATCCAGACACCGTTCTCGTCTTTACCGAAGATCGCGTCCTCGGCAACCTGTTCCAGCGAGGCCGGTCGGGCGCAGATATTGAGGGTGTATTCCTCGTTCTTGCGCCGTCCGGGGGCGTCCAGTAGCTGGCAAGTACCTTCTTCACGCAGGCGCCAGCTTTGGGGGTAGTTGAAGCTGTAGCCCTTGCCCCGGAAGGTACGCATCGGCATTCGCGAGTATTCTTCGTAGGGCTTGCCGCTTAGCGTGTTATCCGTCCGACAGACTTCCAGCGGTTTGGCCTGCGGATCGCGCACCGCCAACACATTATGGTTTTGCACGTCGACCTTCATGCTGATGCAAGCACAGCCATATCCATAGCTGAAACCATTGGTACGCACCCATTGGTCGGCGGGGAACCGGGCATCCCAGTCACCCTCAGCTTGCGGGCCACCCTGCGTTCCGATGAACCACTCGCCATCACGATCGGTCAGCGAGACATTTGCAGGTGAAGGGTTCTCCAGCCAGCCACAACGGCGCTCGAATTTGCCATCCTCTGCGTGGGTGGAGGCGGCTGATGCAACGAGCAGAACAATAAGATATCGACGCATGGCTATCCCTACGAAATAAACCCGAACTCCCTGCCGGGTGAGCTGCGCGCCACCATGTGTGCGCGCACAATCAGTGTCAGTTGAATCCAGTACCCAACCAGTCACGATCCTGCAGGAAGTACTCGGTCAGGCGCGCTTCTTCGCTGCCCGGCTCGGGTTTCCAGTCGTAGCCCCAGCGCACGTGTGGCGGCAGCGACATGAGGATCGACTCGGTACGCCCACCGGACTGCAGGCCGAACAGGGTGCCGCGGTCGAACACCAGGTTGAACTCGACATAGCGACCACGGCGGAAGGCCTGGAACTCGCGCTGCTGCTCGGTGAACGGGGTGGCCTTGCGCCGTTGCACGATGGGTAGGTAGGCGTCGATGTAGGCATCGCCGATGGCACGGATAAAGGCAAAGCAGGTGTCGAAATCCCACTGGTTGAGGTCGTCGAAGAACAACCCGCCGATGCCGCGTGGCTCGCCGCGATGCTTGAGGTGGAAGTAGCGATCGCACCAGGCCTTGTACTTCGGGTAGACCTCGGCGCCGAACGGCGCGCAGGCGTCAGCGGCCACCTGGTGCCAGTGCACGCAGTCTTCCTCGCTGGCGTAGTAGGGCGTCAGGTCGAAGCCGCCACCGAACCACCAGACCGGCTCCTCGCCTTCCTTCTCCGCACTGAAGAAGCGCACGTTGGCGTGGGAAGTCGGCACGTGAGGGTTTTCCGGGTGGATCACCAGGGACACGCCGAGGGCCTCGAAGCCGCGCCCGGCGAGTTCCGGCCGATGGGCGCTGGCCGAGGGTGGCAGGCTGTCGCCGAACACGTGGGAGAAGTTGACCCCACCCTTCTCGACCAGCGCGCCATTCTCCATCACCCGGGTGCGGCCACCCCCACCGGCGGGCCGCTCCCAGCTGTCTTCGAAGAAACGGGCGCTGCCATCCTCGGCTTCGAGGGCGGCGCAGATACGGTCCTGCAGATCGAGCAGATAGGCCTTCACGGCCTGGGTACGTTCACTCACGGCATTAACCCGGACGATCGAAAAGAAGGGCGCAAGCATACCATCGTCGCCCCCGTCCGAAGCTTGACGGGGATCAGCCCAGCCGCTTGGATGAAGGTCTTTGCAGACGGAGTGCACGACATGGCCAAACGTATCCAGTTTTCCCGCCACGGCGGCACGGAGGTGCTCGACTACCTCGACTACACCCCGGCCGAACCCGGCCCGCAGGAGGTGCGCGTGCGCAACCGCGCCATCGGCCTGAACTTCATCGACACTTACCAGCGCAGCGGCCTGTATCCGGTTGCCGCTTTCCCGTCCGGGTTGGGCACCGAGGGTGCGGGGGAGGTCGAGGCGGTGGGCAGCGAGGTCAGCCAGTGGCGTGTCGGCGATCGCGTCGCCTACGCCACCGGCCCGCTGGGCGCCTACAGCGAGCTGCATGTGCTGCCGGCTGCCAACCTGGTGCGCCTGCCCGAGGCAATCAGTTTCGAGCAGGCCGCCGCGCTGATGCTCAAGGGCCTCACCGTGCAGTACCTGCTGCGCCAGACCTATGCCGTGGAAGCCGGGCAGACCATTCTCTGGCATGCCGCGGCAGGCGGCGTCGGCCTGCTCGCCTGCCAGTGGGCACGGGCCCTCGGCGTGCAGCTGATCGGCACCGTGTCATCCCCGGATAAAGCCGCGCTGGCCACCGCCAACGGCGCCTGGGCAACCATCGACTACAGCCACGAGAACGTGCCGGCGCGGGTCCTGGAGCTGACCGGGGGAGCGAAGTGCCCGGTGGTCTATGACTCGGTGGGCAAGGACACCTGGGAGATGTCGCTGGACTGCGTGGCGCCGCGTGGGTTGCTGGTCAGCTTCGGCAACGCCTCGGGCGCGATCAGCGGGGTCAACCTGGGTGTACTGGCGCAGAAGGGCTCGCTGTATGTCACGCGGCCAACGCTGTTTTCCTACGCCAACAGCGCCGAGCGCTTGCAGGCGATGGCCGACGAGATGTTTGCGCTGGTCGGCGACGGGCGCCTGCAGGTCGATATCGGCCAGCGTTTCGCCCTCAAGGATGCGGCCAAGGCGCACGACGCATTGAGCAGTCGCGCGACCACCGGCTCGACCATTCTGCTGCCGTAACTGACGCGGCAGCAGCGAGCTCTTACAAAGATCAGGACGGGCGAATCACATCGCCCGTGCGCAGGTCGCGGATCAGGCTGGGGTTCTTGCGTCCACCCAGGCGTCCGCCCAACACCGCATCCAGCTGGCGCGGGAAGTACTGCTCGATACGTAGCCGGGTGCGTGCCGCCGGCCGCCCGGCCGGGTTGGCCGAGGTCGACACCAGCGGCCCTACCAGGGCACACAGATCGCGCACACGCGGATGGTCGCTGACGCGCAGGGCCACGCTGTCGTGCATGCCGGTGATCCACTCGGGCAGCCGCCCCTGGTGCGGTACCAGCCAGGTGTTGGGCCCCGGCCAGGTGCTGGCCAGACGGTCGATCCAGCGCTCGGGTAGATCGTCGAGGAGGAAGTCGAACTGGCTGATGTCGTCAGCTACCAGGATCAGGCCCTTGTGCTGCGGCCGATCCTTGAGTGCGAGCAGACGCTGCACCGCTGCCTCGCTCCAGGGGTCACAACCTAGCCCCCAGACCGCCTCGGTGGGATAGGCGATCACGCCCCCCTGGCGCACCACCCGTGCGACCCGCTGTATCTGCCAACTGCTCATGCTCACTCCCGACTCGGCCTGACTGGCGGCGAGTGTAACGACCTCAGGCCATGCGGGGTACCCAGCGCCCCGCCTCACACACCACCAACCCCTGCAGCTCCAGCTCGGTCAGTGCGACCAGTGTTTCGCTCAGGGCCAGGCCACAGGCTTGCGCCAACCCTTCGCTGCTCAGGGGCGAGGCGTGCAGTTGGCGCAGCAGCGGATGGTTGTTGGCAGGTTTGGTTGCGGTGCTTGGCACCTGCTGCTGCCAGCCACGCAGGGCCTGCAGGATATCCTCGACACTTTCCACCAGCGTGGCGCCTTCGCGGATCAGCTGGTGGCAACCCCGCGCGCCCGGATGGTGGATCGAGCCAGGAATCGCATAGACCTCGCGACCCTGTTCGGCGGCCAGCCTGGCAGTGATCAGCGAACCGCTGGACGGGCTGGCTTCCACCACCAGCACGCCAAGGGACAAGCCGCTGATGATGCGATTGCGCCGCGGAAAGTTGCTGGCATGCGGTGGGCTGTCCAGCGGTAGCTCGGACACCAGCGCACCTCCGCCGTCGACAATCCGCGACGCCAAGCCGACGTGGCGCTGCGGGTAGAGCCTGAGCAAGCCGGTGCCGAGTACCGCCACGGTGCTGCCCGCCGCATCCAGCGCACCCTGATGGGCCGCGCCGTCGATACCCAGGGCCAGGCCACTGGTGATGGTGAAGCCGCCACCAGCCAGGCTGCGGGCAAAGGCAGCGGCGGTATCCATACCCGGGCGAGAAGCGCGGCGACTACCGACCATGGCCAGCTGCGGGCGCTCCAGCAGGCCTGGATCACCTGCCACGAACAGCAGCGGCGGGGCATCCGACAGCTCGGCGAGCAAGGCTGGATAACTCGCATCGTCCCACATCAGCGCATGCTGGTTGGGCTGCTCCAGCCACTGCAACGCGTGGGCAGCGCGCTCACGAACATCGGCGCTGCGCCGGGACTCGGCACAAATCGCCGGCAAGCCGAGGGCACGCCAGGCAGAGGCCGGGGCACTAAGGGCAGAAGAAGCAGAAGCGAAAGCCTGGAGCAGACGGCGAAAGCGCCGTGGGCCGAGCTCCGGCAGGCAATGCAGACGCAGGCGCGCCTCGAGTTCGGCAGGAGAAACTGCAGACATGACGATCATCCTTGATCGGGTGGCGAAAACACCGCCGGTAGAAAGCAGAACCCCCGCAAGCAGCGGGGGTTCTGGGTATTACGGGTTCTTCACCTTGTCCATCACCGCCAGGTCGCGGGTGGCGTAGAGCACCAGGCCGTAGCTGAGCTTCTCGTAGGTGCGGAACACCATCAGCAAACCGGAACGCTCGTCGGGAATCTTCACCGATTCGCCGGTGATACGATCCCGTACGGTCTCGCCGGTCTTGAATACCGCGAGCACGTTACCTTCGCTCAGACCGTCGATCTTGCCCTTGTTGATGGTCACCACGTCGTACTGGCCAATCTTGGCTACACCACGCGGCACATCAAGGATGAGACCGTCGACATCGGTCGGTGGCTCGCTGGGCATGAAGGTCGAATTGACCGCACGCTCTTCGGTGGGGAACAGGCGATCGCCCAGACGCACTTCCTGAGTCGAGCGGGTCAGGTTGAGGGTCGCAATATCACCCTCTTCGGCAACCACCTCACCGCTGCCGATATCATCGGCGTTGATACCAAGAAACTCCTTGGTTTCAGGATCGGTATAGGTCTTGCCCTGACGGAAGATGCCATAAACGTTCTGGCCCTCATCGAATGCGCCGCGGGCATAGATACGATCACCCGCACCACTGATTACGCTTTCAGCTTCCCCGGCCACCACATAGGGTTTGCCTTCGAACTCTTCAGCGGAATCGACGATACGGTTGGTCAGCAGGAAGCTGTTGATCGCTTCCAGAGGAATAGTCGGAATGGCCTGGGCCATCGGCGTGCTGCGTACCTGCGGCGAGAGCTTGATGGTGCCGCGCGATTCGCCACGGTTAAGCACCAGACGCGGCTGGCCGTCGACGTAGACCAGGCTCAGCGTGTCACCGGGATAGATCAGGTGCGGGTTTTCGATTTGCGGGTTGGCATGCCACAGCTCGGGCCACTTCCAGGGCTGGCTGAGGAACTTGCCGGAGATGTCCCAGAGCGTGTCACCCTTGACGACGGTGTAACGGTCCGGATGACCTTCCTTGAGCTGCACTTCTGCCTGGGCCAGACCGCCAACGGCGAGAAGCAGCAGGGCGAGTAGTGATTTCCTCATGCGGTGAATCCCTTTATTATGTGGCGGACGCCTGTAAGCCGCTGAAGCCGCGGTTTTTAAGCCGTTTTTCAAAGCTGCTCATCATCTTAGCAGCGGTTTTTGACTTTATTCCACAAGTGCATCACAAACATCCTATGGCGATTCTAAACATCCTCGAATTTCCCGATCCGCGCCTGCGCACCATTGCCAAGCCGGTCACCGTGTTCGACACCGCGCTGCATACGCTGATCGACGACATGTTCGAGACCATGTACGCCGCTCCGGGTATCGGCCTAGCCGCGACGCAGATCAACGTGCACAAGCGCCTGGTGGTCATGGACCTGTCGGAAGACAAGAGCGAGCCGCGGGTGTTCATCAACCCCGAGTTCGAGTCGCTGACCGAGCAGATGGACCAGTACCAGGAAGGCTGCCTCTCGGTACCCGGTTTCTACGAGAACGTCGACCGGCCGCAGAAGGTCCGCATCAAGGCGCTGGACAAGCATGGCCAGCCCTACGAGCTGATTGCCGAGGGCCTGCTCGCGGTGTGCATCCAGCACGAGTGCGATCACCTCAACGGCAAGCTGTTCGTCGATTACCTGTCTAGCCTCAAGCGCGACCGGATCAAGAAGAAGCTGGAAAAACAGCACCGCCAGCAGGCTTGATCACCGACCCCAAAGGCTTGCTACGGCAAGCCTTTTTGTTTCCCCCGTTCTTTGCATAGTGAATCGTCCCATGCGCATCGTCTTCGCCGGCACCCCGGAATTCGCCGCCCAGCACCTGCAGGCCCTGCTCGATGCGGGCCGCGACATCGTCGCCGTCTACACCCAGCCGGATCGCCCGGCCGGGCGCGGGCAGAAGCTGATGCCCAGTCCGGTCAAGCAATTGGCCGTGCAGCAAGGGATTACCGTGTACCAGCCGCAGACCCTGCGCGACCCCACTGCCCAGGCCGAACTGGCAGCGCTGCAGCCGGACCTGATGGTGGTGGTCGCCTATGGCCTGATCCTGCCGCAAGTGGTGCTGGATACCCCGCGCCTCGGCTGCATCAACAGCCATGCCTCGCTGCTGCCACGCTGGCGCGGTGCGGCGCCGATCCAGCGTGCGGTACAGGCGGGCGATGCCCACTCCGGGGTTACCGTGATGCAGATGGAAGCCGGCCTGGATACCGGGCCAATGCTGCTTAAGGTCAGCACGCCCATCAGCGCCGAGGATACCGGCGGCAGCCTGCACGATCGCCTGGCCACACTCGGCTCGGCCGCGGTGGTCGAAGCCATCGGCAAACTCGCCGCCAGGGAGCTGCGCGGCGAAGTGCAGGACGACAGCCTGGCCACCTACGCGCACAAGCTGAACAAGGACGAGGCGCGCCTCGACTGGAGCCGCCCGGCCGTCGAGCTGGAACGCCTGGTGCGTGCCTTCAACCCCTGGCCGATCTGCCACAGCACGCTGAACGGCGAGCCGCTGAAAGTGCTGGCCGCTAGCCTGGGCGAAGGTCAGGGCCAGCCCGGACAGATCCTCGCCGCGAGCAAGGATGGCCTGACCGTCGCCTGCGGTGACGGCGCCCTGCGCCTGACGCGCCTGCAGCTGCCCGGCGGCAAGCCGCTCAACTTCGCCGACCTCTACAACAGCCGCCGCGAGCAGTTCGCCGCTGGCCTGGTGCTCGGTCAATGAATCCGCGCCTGGCCGCCGCCCGCGCCCTGGCCGCCGTGCTGTCCGGCAAGGCTTCGCTGGGTAGCAGCCTGCCGCCACTGCTGGACAAGGTCGAAGCGCGTGATCGCGGCCTGGCCCAGGACCTGGCGTTCGGCACTGCACGTTGGCAGCCGCGCCTGGCCCTGCTCGCCGAGAAACTGCTGCAGAAACCCTTCAAGGCCGCCGATCGCGATGTCGAAGCGCTGCTGCTGATCGGCCTGTACCAACTGTTCTACACCCGCATCCCGGCCCATGCCGCCATCGGCGAGACGGTGGCCTGCGTCGACAAGCTGAAGAAGCCCTCACTCAAGGGCCTGCTCAATGCCGTGCTGCGCAATGCCCAGCGCGATGGCGAAACGATCTTCGCCAGCCTGGACAAGGACCCGGTGCTGCACACCGCCCACCCGCGCTGGCTGCAGAAGGCCCTGAAAGCGCGCTGGCCAGAGCAGTGGCAGGCGATCTGCGCCGCCAACAACGCCCACCCGCCGCTGATCCTGCGGGTCAATCGCCGGTATGGCAGCCGCGATGCCTACCTGAACGAGCTGCGCAGCGCCGGCATCGACGCCGAGCCCTGTGCCTACAGCCGCGATGGCATCCGCCTGCTCACCGCCCAGGACGTGAAAACCCTGCCCGGGTTCATGGAAGGCCGCCTCAGCGTGCAGGACGAAGCCGCCCAGTTGGCCGCCGACCTGCTCGACCTGGCGCCCGGCCAGCGTGTGCTGGATGCCTGCGCCGCGCCCGGCGGCAAGACCTGCCACCTGCTCGAAGCCCAGCCGCAGCTGAGCGAAGTGGTCGCCGTCGACCTGGAAGCGAGCCGCCTGCTGCGCGTGCGCGAGAACCTCGAGCGCCTGCAACTCGACGCCACCCTGATCGCCGCCGACGGGCGCGACACCGCCAGCTGGTGGGACGGCAAGCCATTCCAGCGCATCCTCCTCGATGCGCCGTGCTCGGCCACCGGGGTGATCCGTCGCCATCCGGACATCAAGCTGACCCGCCAGGCCGACGACATTCCCGCCCTGGCCCGCTTGCAGGGCGAACTGCTGGATGCGATGTGGGCCATCCTCGAAGTCGGCGGCATCCTGCTCTACGCCACCTGCTCGGTGATGCCGGAAGAAAACAGCGACAACATCGCCGCCTTCCTCGCCCGCACGCCGGGCGCACGCGAGCTGGATATCGCCGGCGACTTCGGCCTCAAAGCCACCCACGGCCGCCAGTTATTGCCACAGGTCGACGGCCACGACGGCTTCTACTATGCCAAGCTGATCAAGATCGCCGCATCACGCGGCTAACGGAGTGATCGCGTGAAAATCATCATCCTCGGCGCGGGACAAGTCGGCGGCACCCTGGCCGAACACCTGGCCAGTGAAGCCAACGACATCACCGTGGTCGACACCGATGGCGACCGCCTGCGCGAGCTCGGTGACCGCCTCGACATCCGCACCGTGGTCGGCCGTGGTTCCTTCCCCACCGTGCTGCGCCAGGCCGGTGCCGACGATGCCGACATGCTGGTGGCGGTGACCAACAGCGACGAGACCAACATGGTCGCCTGCCAGGTCGCCTACACCCTGTTCCACACCCCGACCAAAATCGCCCGGGTGCGCGAGGCGGCCTACCTGACCCGCAGCGGCCTGTTCGACAACGAAGCCATCCCGATCGATGTACTGATCAGCCCCGAACAGGTGGTGACCAACTACATCAAGCGCCTGATCGAATACCCCGGCGCCCTGCAGGTGATCGACTTCGCCGAAGGCAAGGCCCAGCTGGTGGCGGTCAAGGCCTACTACGGCGGCCCGCTGGTCGGACAGCAGCTCAAGCAACTGCGCGAGCACATGCCCAATGTCGACACCCGGGTGGCCGCGATCTTCCGCCGCAACCGGCCGATCATGCCCAAAGGCGACACGGTGATCGAAGCCGACGACGAAGTGTTCTTCATCGCCGCCAAGGCCCACATCCGCGCGGTGATGAGCGAGATGCGCCGCCTCGAAGACAGCTACAAACGCATCGTCATCGCCGGTGGCGGGCATATCGGCGAGCGCCTGGCCGAGGCCATCGAGAGCCGCTACCAGGTGAAGATCATCGAGATGAACCCGGCACGCTGCCGCTACCTCTCGGAGAACCTGGAAAGCACCATCGTGCTGCAGGGCAGCGCCTCCGACCGCGACCTGCTGGTGGAAGAGAACATCAACGAGGCAGACATCTTCCTCGCCCTGACCAACGATGACGAAGCCAACATCATGTCGTCCTTGCTGGCCAAGCGCCTCGGCGCGCGCAAGGTGATGACCATCATCAACAACCCGGCCTACGTCGACCTGGTCCAGGGCGGCGATATCGATATCGCCATCAGCCCGCAGCTGGCCACCATCGGCACCCTGCTCACCCACGTGCGCCGTGGCGACATCGAGAGCGTGCACTCGCTGCGCCGTGGTGCGGCAGAAGCCATTGAGGCGATTGCCCACGGCGACGCCAAATCGAGCAAGGTGATCGGCCGGATGATCGGCGAGATCAGCCTGCCGCCGGGCACCACCATCGGCGCGATCATCCGCGACGAGGAAGTGCTGATCGCCCACGACAACACGCTGATCGAATCCGGCGACCATGTGATCCTGTTCCTGGTCGACAAGAAGTACATTCGTGATGTGGAACGGCTATTCCAGGTTGGTTTGACCTTCTTCTAGAGCGAGCGCACAAGCATGCTGGAATCCCTGGAAAAGCTGCTGGGCAAAGGCGTCGACAACGCCCTGCTGCGCTTCGGCCTGGGCAAGGGCTACCTGGACCTCGGGCAGCCCGACCTGGCCGCCGAGCACCTGCAGAAATGCCTGGGGTTCGATCCGAATTATTCTGCGGCGTGGAAGCTGCTGGGCCAGGCCTGCCAGCGCCAGGGCCTCAGCGAAGAAGCGCGCCTGGCCTGGCACAACGGCCTGGAAGTGGCGCGCAAGCGTGGCGACAAGCAGACGGAAAAGGAGATGCTGGTGTTTCTCCGGCGCCTGGAGAAGACCACCGGCGGGGATGGCGCGGGCGCTTAGCCCATCAGCCCGTTAAAACCCGTTTACGATTTTCTGGACTAGAGCCAGACAAGTTAAAAACCGGCGAGGAAGCGGAGTTCACGAGCTGTAAATGAGCGTCCGAGCCTGTTTTTAGCGCGGCATGGCCGACGGACAGGAGATCGTGAGCGGGTTCTTAGTCACGCTGGAAAATCAGCGCCACCCCACTGGGCTCGAAGCGCACCACCTGCATCTGCACGATCGGCGCTTCGATGGGCAGGCCTTGCACCTGGCCACTGACGATTTCGCCGATCTGCAGCAAACGCTGGGCATCGTCGACCACCACGAACACGCCTTTGTCGGAAATGTCGCGGGTGGTCACCAGCATCTGACCGTGCAGCGGATGGTCGATGCGCAACTGCACCTTGAGCGGGCTGCGGTTGTGCTCACGCTTGTTATCCATGCCTGTCCTTCTGCTCATGTTGCGGGCGAGTGATACAGACGGTACTGGCTTACGCCACGCGCATCAATACCACTTCGCTTCGCCATCCGGGCGCTTCTTGAAGCGCTTCATGCTCCACATGTACTGGCTGGGATAAGCCCGCACATAGCGCTCGACCACGCGGCTCATGGCGGCCACGCCTTCTTCGATGTTCTCGCTGTACATGCCTTGCGGCGCAGCTTCGAGGATCACCTTGTAGCCGCTGCCATCGGCCAGGCGCACGGCATGCAGGAATACCCCGACGGCCTTACCGCCGGTGAGCATGCCCGGAACGAACTTGCTGGTCAGCGCCGTGGTGCCGAGGAAGGGCACGAATACGCCGCTGGAACGGCTCGGCTCGGGATCGGCGGGAATGCCCACGGCACCACCCTTGCGCACTTCCTTGATGACGCTGAGGATGCCTTCCTTGGTCGAAGGAGCCACGCGGTTGCCCATCTGCACTCGCTGCTTCTGCAGCAGATCGTCCACCGCCTTCAGCTTCGGCGGGCGGTAGAAAATCACGGGTTTGCACTGGTTGCAGTAGAAGTGGTTGAGCACTTCCCAGTTGCCCAGGTGGCTGGTGATGCCGACCACGCCCTTGCCGCTGGCCAGCGCCTGCTGCAGCACTTCCAGGCCTTCCACCTCGCGCACCAGTTTGAGGGATTTCTGTGCCGGCCAGATCCAGGCGCAGGCGCTCTCGGCCAGGGTTTTGCTGATGCCCTTGAGGCTCTGACCAAGCAGCTGTTCACGCTCGGCCTCGCTCAACTCGGGGAAGCACTTGGCCAGGTTTATGCGCACCACTTCGCGTGAGCCGTTGGGCAGCTTCCACATCAGCCAGCCGATGGCATTGCCCACCGCCTGCACCGCACGCCACGGCAGCAGGGCGAACAGGCGCAGGAAACCGACCACCAGGGCACCTTTGAGCTTCTCCACGAATCACTCCAGAGCTAGGAAAGGGCGCGCATTGTAGCGATTGTGACCGGCTGGTTCAGCCCTACTGTCGCGCAAGCTGGGCGAAGCGTCGGCTTTTCCGCCCTACGGCCTTGCCAGCACGGCATGCCGATCACAGTCGATGGTGTGGTCCATGACCATCCCCGCCGCCTGCATGTAGGCGTAACAGATGGTCGGCCCGACGAAGGTGAAGCCGAGCTTCTTCAGGGCCTTGCTCATCGCCTCGGCCTCGGTGGTGACGGCCGGCACCTGGCCGCGTTCGCTGAAGTGATTGATCTTTGGTGCGCCGCCGACAAACGACCACAGCAGCGTCACCGGGTCGTCCAGCTTGAGCCAGGCCTGGGCGTTCTGTCGCGCGGCCTTGAGCTTGAGGCGGTTGCGGATGATGCCGGGGTCCTGCATGCGTTCTTCGATTTCCGCGTCGGTCATCCGCGCCAGGCGCTCGGCATCGAAACCGAACAGCACCTCGCGGTAGCGCGCGCGCTTCTTCAACACGGTGATCCACGACAGCCCGGCCTGGAAGCCTTCCAGCAGCAACATCTCGAACAGCCATTGCGGATCGCGCTGGGGCACGCCCCATTCTTCGTCGTGATAGGCGATGTACAGCGGGTCGTCGTTGCACCAGAAACAGCGTGGCATGCGGGTTTCCTAAGGCTTGGGTATACTGCGCGGCTTTACCAGGCGACGGAAAACCCCGGGTTTTCCAGCGACCTGCTACGCCAAAGTTTCGATACCGGTGAAATTCGTGAGCCAGACTACGCCCGACGTGAGCACCTTCCAAGGCCTGATCCTTGCCCTTCAAAGCTACTGGGCCGAGCAGGGCTGTGTGATCCTGCAGCCCTATGACATGGAAATGGGGGCCGGTACCTTCCACACCGCCACCTTCCTCCGTGCCGTCGGCCCGGAAACCTGGAACGCCGCCTACGTGCAGCCCTCGCGCCGCCCGGCCGACGGTCGCTACGGCGAGAACCCCAACCGCCTGCAGCACTACTACCAGTTCCAGGTGGTGCTCAAGCCGAACCCGGCGAACATCCAGGACCTGTACCTGGAGTCGCTGCGCCGCATCGGCGTCGACACCCTGGTGCACGACATCCGCTTCGTCGAAGACAACTGGGAATCGCCGACCCTTGGCGCCTGGGGCCTGGGTTGGGAAGTCTGGCTGAACGGCATGGAAGTCACCCAGTTCACTTACTTCCAGCAGGTCGGCGGTGTCGAGTGCTACCCGGTCACCGGCGAGATCACCTACGGCCTCGAGCGCCTGGCCATGTACCTGCAAGGCGTCGACTCGGTGTATGACCTGGTCTACTCCGACGGCCCGTTCGGCAAGGTCACCTACGGCGACGTGTTCCACCAGAACGAAGTGGAGCAGTCCACCTTCAACTTCGAGCACGCCAACGTCGACAAGCTGTTCGACCTGTTCGACTTCTACGAGTCCGAGGCCAACCGCCTGATGGAGCTGCAGTTGCCGCTGCCGGCCTATGAAATGGTGATCAAGGCCTCACACAGCTTCAACCTGCTCGACGCCCGCCGCGCCATCTCGGTGACAGCGCGCCAGCAGTACATCCTGCGCGTGCGCGCCCTGGCGCGGAACATCGCCCAGAGCTACCTGCTGGCCCGCGCCAAGCTCGGCTTCCCGATGGCCACCCCCGAATTGCGTGACGAAGTACTGGCGAAGCTGAAGGAGGCCGAATAATGAGTGCTCAGGATTTTCTGGTTGAACTGGGCACCGAAGAGCTGCCACCCAAAGCGCTGAAAAGCCTCGGCGAAGCCTTCCTCGCCGGCGTGGAAAAAGGCCTCAAGGCCGCCGGCCTGGGCTACACCAAGGCGCGCTTCTATGCCGCACCGCGCCGCCTCGCGGTACTGGTCGAACAACTCGCCGCGCAGCAGCCGGACCGCACCGTCAACCTCGACGGCCCGCCCGTGCAGGCCGCCTTCGACAAGGACGGCAACCCCACTCAAGCAGCGCTGGGCTTCGCCAAGAAGTGCGGCGTCGAGCTGAGCCAGATCGACCAGAGCGGGCCCAAGCTGAAGTTCAGCCAGTCCATCGCCGGCCAGCCGGCCGCCGCGCTGCTGCCGAGCATCGTCGAAGCCTCGCTGAACGACCTGCCGATTCCCAAGCGCATGCGCTGGGGTGCCGGCAAGACCGAGTTCGTGCGCCCGAGCCAGTGGCTGGTGATGCTGTTCGGCGACCAGGTCATCGATTGCGAGATCCTCGCGCAGAAGGCTGGCCGTATCTCCCGTGGCCACCGCTTCCACGCCAACCGTGACGTGAGCATTTCCAGCCCGGCCAACTACGCCGAAGACCTGCGTGGCGCCTACGTGATCGCCGACTTCGCCGAGCGCCGCACGCTGATCGACACCCGCGTCGCCGAACTGGCCAAGGCCGAGAACGGCAGCGCCATCGTGCCGCCGGCGCTGCTGGATGAAGTCAGCGCCCTGGTCGAATGGCCGGTGCCGCTGGTCTGCTCGTTCGAGGAGCGTTTCCTCGACGTGCCGCAGGAAGCCCTGATCACCACCATGCAGGACAACCAGAAGTACTTCTGCCTGCTGGACGGCAACGGCAAGCTGCTGCCGCGCTTCATCACCGTGGCCAACATCGAGTCGAAAGACTCGGCGCAGATCGTTTCCGGCAACGAGAAAGTAGTACGCCCGCGCCTCACCGACGCCGAGTTCTTCTTCAAGCAGGACAAGCGCCAGCCGCTGGAGAAGCGCAACGAGCGCCTGGCCAACGTGGTGTTCCAGGCCCAGCTCGGCAGCGTGTTCAACAAGGCCGAACGGGTTTCCGCCCTGGCCGGCTTCATTGCCGAGCGCATCGGTGGCGACGCCACTCGCGCCGCGCGTGCCGGCCTCTTGTCCAAGTGCGACCTGGCCACCGAGATGGTCGGCGAATTCCCGGAAATGCAGGGCATCGCCGGCTACTACTACGCCAAGCATGACGGCGAAGCCGATGACGTGGCCCAGGCGCTGAACGAGCAATACATGCCGCGCGGCGCCGGCGCCGAGCTGCCGCAGACCCTGACCGGTGCGGCCGTGGCCGTGGCCGACAAGCTCGACACCCTGGTCGGCATCTTCGGCATCGGCATGCTGCCGACCGGCTCCAAGGACCCCTACGCCCTGCGCCGCGCCGCGCTGGGCGTGCTGCGTATCCTGATCGAGAAGCAGCTGGACCTCGACCTGGTCGAGGCCGTGGCCTTCGCCATCGGTCTGTATGGCGACAAGGTCAAGGCCGACGGCCTGGCCCAGCAGGTGCTGGACTTCATCTTCGACCGCCTGCGGGCGCGCTACGAAGACGAAGGCGTCGAAGTGGCCGTGTACCAAGCGGTACGCGCCCTGAGCCCAGCCGCGCCGCTGGACTTCGACCAGCGCGTACAGGCCGTGCAGGCCTTCCGCCAGCTGCCGCAAGCCGCCGCCCTGGCCGCCGCCAACAAGCGCGTGTCGAATATCCTGGCCAAGGCCGAAGGTGACCTACCCGCCACGCTGAACAGCGCCCTGCTGGAAGCCGGTGCCGAACAGGCCCTGGCGCAAGCCGTTGCCGCAGCTGCCCAGGCCGTTGGCCCGATGGCTGCAGCACGCTGCTACCGCGAAGCCCTGGCCCAGCTGGCCAGCCTGCGCGAGCCGGTGGATGCGTACTTCGACGCGGTGATGGTCAATGCCGATGACGCCGCCGTACGCGCCAACCGCTATGCGCTGCTCAACCAGCTACGCGGCCTGTTCCTCGGCGTCGCCGACATCTCCCTGCTGGGCTGACGGGTTGCCGGGCGGCGCATGCCGCCCGGTCGCCTCGGTAACTGCATGAAACTGCTGATTCTCGACCGCGACGGCGTCATCAATGAAGACTCCGACGCCTATATCAAGTCGCTGGCCGAGTGGGTTCCCATCCCCAGCGCCATCGATGCCATCGTGCGCCTGAGCAAGGCCGGCTGGACCGTGGCCGTGGCCACCAACCAGTCTGGCCTGGCGCGCGGCTATTACGACGTCGCCACCCTGGAGTCCATGCACACGCGCCTGCGTGAGCTGGTGGCCGGGCAGGGCGGCACAGTCGGCCTGATCGTGCACTGCCCCCATGGACCCGACGACGGTTGCGCCTGCCGCAAGCCCAAGCCGGGTATGCTCGAGCAGATCGCCGCGCACTACGGCACAGAACTGGCAGGCATCTGGTTCGTTGGCGACAGCAGGGGTGACCTCGACGCGGCGCTGGCCGTCCATTGCCAGCCCGTACTGGTGAAAACCGGCAAGGGCGAACGGACCCTGGCCAAGCCATTGCCAGCGGGAACCCTGATATTCGATGATCTGGCGGCAGTTGCCGATCAGCTTCTTCTCTAGAGAACACGAGCCCCCATGACGACAGTGCAGGCCATCAGAACCTTCTTCTTCTACCTGCTGCTGTCATCCAGCTCCTTCTTCTGGTGCATCCTCTGCGTGTTCATCGCGCCGCTGCTGCCGTTTCGCGCACGCTACCGCCTGGTAATCCAGACCTGGTGCCGCTGCGCCACCTGGCTGGCGAAAGTCATGGTGGGCATCCGTTACGAAGTCCACGGCCTGGAAAACATCCCGCAGCAGCCCTGCGTGATCCTCGCCAAGCACCAGAGCACCTGGGAAACCTTCTTCCTCTCGGCCTTCTTCGAACCGCTGTCGCAAGTGGTCAAGCGCGAGCTGCTGTATGTGCCGTTCTTCGGCTGGGCGATGGCCATGCTCAAGCCCATCGCCATCGACCGCAGCAACCCCAAGGCCGCCCTCAAGCAACTGGCCAAGCAGGGCGCCGAGCGCATCGAGCAGGGCGCCTGGGTGCTGATCTTCCCGGAAGGCACGCGCATTCCGCCGGGTCAGATCGGCAAGTTCTCGCGTGGCGGTACGGCCCTGGCGGTCAACTCCGGCCTGCCGGTGCTGCCGATCGCCCATAACGCCGGCGAGTTCTGGCCCAAGCAGGGCTGGGCCAAGTACCCCGGCACCATCCAGGTGGTGATCGGCCCGCTGATGTATGCCGAAGGCGAGGGCCCGCGCGCCATCGCCGAACTCAACGAGCGCGCCTTCAACTGGGTCAGCCAGACCCAGCAGCAGATCTCCGGCATCCCCACGCAACTCAGCCCGCTGGACGAGCCCAGCGCGGTTTGAGCCCAGCTGTGGATAAGCTGTGCAAGAAATACCGGCGCAGTGCCATCAGCAGCCGTAACCTAATGATATAAAACAGCTTTTCTCTCTACCTCGAATCAGGCATAGCGGGGCATAAGTTTTTCGCGCAGGCCTGCCGCAGGGAATTCGGCAGTGCCGCACAGTCTTGCCGGAACGCCCCGGCGGCAAAGGGGTTAAGCTAGCCGCACCTGCATTTCGTGAAAGGGAATTTCGCTCCATGCCGTCCATCTACCAGCTCAAGCCACGCTTCCAGAACCTGCTGCGCCCGGGCGTCACCCGCCTGCATGCGCGTGGTGTCACCGCCAACCAGGTGACCCTGGCCGCCGGCCTCGTCTCCGTGCTGCTCGGCGCGCTGCTGGCTCTGGGCAGCGCGCATGTCTGGCTGTTCGCCCTGATCCCCGTGTGGATGCTGTTGCGCATGGCGCTCAACGCCGTGGACGGCATGCTCGCCCGCGAGTTCGGCCAGCAATCCAGGCTCGGTGCCTACCTCAACGAACTCTGCGACGTGATCGCCGACAGCGCCCTGTACCTGCCTTTCGCCCTGCTGGCCGGGGTTTCGCCGCTGCTGGTGGTGCTGGTAGTGCTGCTGGCGGTGATCAGCGAATACGCCGGCGTGCTCGGCCCGATGGTCGGTGCCACGCGGCGCTACGACGGGCCCATGGGCAAGAGCGACCGCGCCTTCTGCTTCGGCACCCTGGGCGCGGGTGTAGCGTGCGGCCTGCTGCCAGCGTCTTGGATAGACGGGCTGCTCGCGGTGATCCTGGCCCTACTGCTGTACACCCTGTTCAACCGCGTGCGCCACGGCCTGGCCGAGGTGGCACAACCCTCCCAGTCGGAATAAGGATATTTCGATGCGCGAAGCCCAGAACCACATCTTCACCACTCACGATGGCGTCGAGCTGCTCTATCGCCACTGGCCCGCCACGACACCTGCTGCCGGCCCGCGCCAGGCAGTGGTGATGTTCCACCGCGGCCACGAGCACGGCGGGCGCATGGCCCACCTGCCGGGCGAGCTGGATCTACCGGATTACGACTTCTTCGCCTGGGACGCCCGCGGTCATGGCCTGTCCCCCGGCGCCCGTGGCGACAGCCCGAGCTTCGCCACCAGCGTGCGCGACGTGCAGGCCTTTATCGAGCACATCGCCGCGACCCACGCCGTAGCCGTCGAAGACATGGCCGTGCTGGCGCAGAGCGTCGGCGCCGTGGTGGTGTCGACCTGGGTCCACGACTACGCCCCGCAGATCCGCTGCCTGGTGCTCGCCTCGCCGGCGTTCAAGGTCAAGCTCTACGTGCCCTTCGCCCGCCCCGGTCTGAAGCTGCTGCGTGCCTGGCGCGGCAACTTCTTCGTCAACAGCTACGTCAAGGCGCGCTTCCTCAGCCACGATCCCGAGCGCATCGCTTCCTTCGAGAACGACCCGCTGATCAGCCGGCCGATTTCGGTGAACATGCTGCTCGGCCTGTATGAAGCCGCCGACCGCGTGGTGGCCGACGCCCAGGCGATCCAGATCCCCACCCAGCTGCTGATCTCCGGCGCCGACTTCGTTGTCCATCGCCAGCCGCAGGAGCAGTTCTTCGAGCGCCTGGGCAGCCTGCGCAAGGAGAAGCACATCCTCCCCGGCTTCTTCCACGACACCCTCGGCGAGCGCGACCGCGCCCATGCCCTGAGCCGTGCCCGACGCTTCATCCTGCGCAGCTTCGAGGAGCCATTGACCCGCCCCTCGCTGCTGGATGCCGACCGCCTTGGCGCCACCTGCGCCGAAGCCGAGGAACTGGCCGCACCGTTGCCGAAGAACTCCCTCGCCGACCTGTACTGGCGCGCCACCCGCGCCGGGTTGAAGCTGGGCAGCGGGCTGTCTGACGGGGTCAAACTGGGCTTCGCAACCGGCTTCGATTCCGGCAGCACCCTGGATTACGTCTATCGCAACACGCCAAGCGGCAAGAGCGCCCTGGGCCGGCTGATCGACCAGAACTACCTCAACTCCATCGGCTGGCGCGGCATTCGCCAGCGCAAGGTCCACGCCGAGGAGCTGCTGCGCCTGGCCATGGGCACGCTGCGCGAGGCGGGCAAGGGCGTGCGCATCGTCGATATCGCCGCCGGCCACGGCCGCTACATCCTCGAATCGCTCGAAGGGCTGCAGCACAAGCCGGACTCGATCCTGCTGCGCGACTACAGCGAAATCAACGTGCGCGACGGCAGTGCCCTGATCGAGCAGAAGGGCCTGGGCGAGATCGCCCGCTTCGTCAAAGGCGATGCCTTCGACAAGGCCGACCTGGCTGCACTCGACCCCAAACCAACGCTGGCCGTGGTCTCCGGCCTGTACGAGCTGTTCGGCAGCAACCAGATGGTCAGCGATTCGCTGGCCGGCCTGGCGGCAGCGGTCGAGGAGGGCGGCTACCTGATCTACACCGGCCAGCCCTGGCACCCGCAGCTGGAACTGATTGCCCGCGCCCTGACCAGCCACCGCGAAGGCCAGCCCTGGGTCATGCGTCGGCGCAGCCAGGCGGAAATGGATCAGCTGGTGGCCGCTGCCGGCTTCCGCAAGCTGGAACAGCGCATCGATGAGTGGGGCATCTTCAGCGTTTCCCTGGCCCAGCGGGTGTCCTGATGGACATCCCCGCCACCCGCGAAAGCGGGCTGTGGAAGCGCGGGGTGCTCTGGCTATTGCTGCTGGCCCCACTGTTCTTCGCCAGCTACAGCTTCGCCAACTGGCTGACCGCCAAGCGCAACGACGTCGGCAGCCTGGTGTTCGCCTGGGAAAGCCAGACCCCACTGTGGCCCTGGACCATCGTCCCTTACTGGTCGATCGACCTGCTCTACGGTCTGTCCTTCCTGCTCCCAGCTACTCGCCGGGAAATGGACCGGCACGCCCTGCGCCTGCTCAGCGTGCAGATCATCTGCGTCGCCTGCTTCCTGCTCTGGCCGTTGCGCTTCACCTTCGAGCGTCCGGAGCTGGCCGGCTTCTTCGGCTGGATGTTCGATGTGCTGATGGGGTTCGACAAGCCGTTCAACCAGGCGCCTTCACTGCATATCGCGTTGCTGGTGGTGATCTGGGTGATGTTCGCCCGGCACACCCGTGGCCTGCTGTTGCGCGGCCTGCTGCATGGCTGGATGGCGCTGATCGGCCTGTCGGTGCTGACCACCTGGCAGCATCACTTCATCGACGTACCCACCGGGGTGCTGGCCGGCTGGCTGTGCGTGTGGCTATGGCCCATCGAGGGGCGTAGCCCGCTGCAGCACCTGCAGGTCGCCCGGGATAGCAAACGCTGGCGCCTGGCCCTGCGCTATGCCTTCGGCAGCGCGGTCTGTGCTGCTGTGGCGGCCAATCTTGGCGGCGCTTGGCTATGGCTGCTGTGGCCGTGCGTCGCCCTGCTGCTGGTGGCGCTGAACTATGCGCTGATCGGTGCCGGCAGCTTCCAGAAGCAGGCCGATGGCTCCCTCACCACAGCCGCCCATTGGTTGTTTGCGCCCTATCTGGCCGGTGCCTGGCTCAATTCACGGCTGTGGACGCAGCGCCATCCACAACCCGATCAGGTCTGCCCGGGCATCTGGCTCGGTCGCTTGCCAACAACCCGCCAGTTGCAGCCCTTTGCTGCAGTGCTCGACCTGTGTGCCGAACTGCCGCTGCGTAACGACGGGAAGGCCTATCGCAACGTTGCGCTGCTCGACCTGATCACGCCCAGCGCAGCCGATTGCCTGAAAGCCGCCGAGGCCATCGAACAGCTGCGCCAGCACGGTCCGCTGCTGGTCTGCTGTGCCCTCGGCTACTCGCGCAGCGCCTGCGCCGTCGCCGCCTGGCTACTGCACTACGGCGGCAGCCAGAACGTCGAAGAGGCGCTGCAGCGGATTCGCCAGGCGCGTCCCCAGGTCGTCCTGAGCGACACGCACCAACAGGCATTGTTGGCCATGCGGCAACTGCCGGAACAACGGCCCAGCACCCAGGAGATGATCCATGGTCTCTGAAATGTCTCTGCTACTGATCGCCAGCCTGCTGCGCCGCGGGCGTCAGCTCGACCAGCTGTCCACCGGGCTGACCCTGCTGGGGTTGGCCGGCGGTCTGCTGCCAATGCTGATCGGGCGCGGCAACCTGCTGATGGCGCTGCCCTGCGTGCTGCTGATCCTGCTCGGCCTCGTGCAGAAGTACTGGGCGATCCGCGCAGCCCTGGACGCCGAGCTATTCGCCGTTCTGGCTGCCGACCCGACGCAACGGGAAGCACGCATCGCCGAACTCGATAGCGCACTGGTCGAACTGCACTTACAACCTGCCACCCAAACCGCCCGCCCGTGGGACGCCCGCATCCGCGGCGCCCGCCGCCTGTTGCGCATGCAGGGCCTGTGGCTGGCCGCCCAACTGTTGCTGGCACTGATCATGATCCTGGTCGTGCCCTGGTTTTCCTTCGCTGGATAGGAGTTGTCCATGCTCGCTTCATTGACCGCTTTCGCCATTACCTCGGCGGCGCGTCTGCTCACCGGGGCTCGCGCCTTGTGGCTGGGCAGCACCGCGCAGCCGGTGCAACGGCTGTACTACGCCAACCACAGCAGCCACGGCGACTTCGTTCTGCTGTGGGCCTCGCTGCCGGCCGAACTGCGCCGTAGCACCCGCCCGGTGGCCGGCGCCGACTACTGGCAGAAGGGCGGGCTGCGCAGCTTCCTGATCAACGAGGTGTTCAACGGCGTGCTGGTCGACCGCGATCGCAGCAACCCGGAACACAACCCGCTGCAGCCAATGCTCGACGCGCTGGAGCAGGGCGACTCGCTGATCATCTTCCCCGAAGGCACGCGCAACCTTGGCGACGAGCCGCTGCTGCCGTTCAAGAGCGGGATCTTCCACCTAGCCAAGGCGGCGCCGCAGGTGGAGCTGATCCCAGTGTGGATCGCCAACCTCAACCGGGTGATGCCCAAGGGCAGGGCGCTGCCCTTGCCGCTGCTGTGCACACTGAGTTTCGGCGCCGCGCTGGAACCCATCGACGGAGAAGCCAAGTCGGCCTTCCTCGAACGAGCGCGCAACGCCCTGCTGGCCCTGGCACCGGAGGAAGTCTGAGATGGATCGCAATACCCTGCTGTTATTCGCCGGCATCGGTGCCGTTCTGCTGCTGGCCAGCCTGATCGGCCGCGTGCTCAAACGCCGCGCCGGCGATACGCCCAACTCGGTGATCGATAACCTCAACTCGCGCATCGATGCCTGGTGGGTGATGGTGCTGGTGATCGGCATCGCCTTCGTCTTCGGCAAGAATGGCGTGGTGCTGCTGTTCTACGGCGTGTCGTTCTACGCCCTGCGCGAATTCATGACCCTCACCCCGACCCGGCGCGGCGATTACCCGGCGCTGGTCGCCGCCTTCTACTTCGCCCTGCCCATGCAGTACCTGCTGATTGGCATCGACTGGTACGGGTTGTTCAGCATCTTCATCCCGGTCTACCTGTTCCTGCTGCTGCCGATCCTTGCGTCGCTCGGCGGCGATACCACGCGCTTCCTCGAGCGGGCGTCCAAGGTGCAGTGGGGGCTGATGATCGCGGTGTACTGCGTGTCTATGGTGCCGGCACTGCTGACCCTGGAGATTCCCGGTTATGAAGGACGCAACCTGCTGCTGATCGCCTGGCTGATCCTGGTGGTGCAACTGTCCGATGTGCTGCAGTACGTCTGCGGCAAGCTGTTCGGCAAACACAAGATTGCGCCCAAGCTGTCGCCATCAAAGACCGTGGAAGGCTTTATCGGCGGCGTGGCCCTGGCGACCCTGATCGGCGCACTGCTGTGCTGGATCACCCCGTTCAGCTTCTGGCAGGCCGCCCTCATGGCACTGCTGGTCAACCTGCTGGGCTTTGCCGGTGGCCTGGTCATGTCGGCGATCAAACGTGATCGCGGGGTGAAAGATTGGGGGCACATGATCGAAGGCCACGGCGGCATGCTCGACCGCATGGACTCGGTGTGTTTCGCCGCACCAATCTTCTTCCACTTCGTTCGCTACTGGTGGGCATGAGTTAAGCCTTTGAATAGGCAATAAAAAACCCGGCGATTGCCGGGTTTTTTATATCTAGCGAAAAACTTAGAAGTCCAGGTTGGACACCGCCAGGGCATTGCTTTCGATGAAGTCGCGGCGCGGCTCCACGGCATCGCCCATCAGGGTGTTGAAGATCTGATCCGCCGCGATGGCGTCTTCGATCGTCACCTTGAGCATGCGCCGCACGCTCGGGTCCATGGTGGTTTCCCACAGCTGCTCCGGGTTCATCTCGCCCAGACCTTTATAACGCTGGATGCTGTGACGCTTGGTGCTTTCGGTCATCAGCCAGGTCAATGCTTCCTTGAAGGTAGTGACCGGTTTCTTGCGCTCGCCACGCTGCACGTAGGCACCGTCTTCCAGCAGGCTGTTGAGCTGCTCGCCGAGGGTAGTCACGGTGCGGTAGTCGTTGCTGGCGAAGAAGTCGCGGTTGAAGGTGATGTAGCTCGACAGGCCGTGGGCCATCACTTCAACTTCCGGCAGCCACAGGTGACGCTCGTTGTCTTCACGCAGGCTAGCGGTGTAGGTCTGTCCAGACTTCTCGACACCTTTCAGGCGCGCCTGGAAAGCGTCCAGCCAGGACTGCATGGCAGCCTGGTCGGCCAGCTGCTCGACCGATACGCGCGGCAGGTAGACGAAGTGCTCGGTGATGTCCTGCGGGTAGACGCGGGACAGGCGACCGAGGGTCTTCATCACCGCGCGGTACTCGTTGACCAGCTTCTCCAGCGCCGCGCCGGACAGGCCCGGGGCATTCTCGTTGACGTGCAGGCTGGCGTCGTCGAGGGCGGACGAGGTCATGTATTCATCCATGGCCTCGTCGTCCTTGATGTACTGCTCCTGCTTGCCCTTCTTCACCTTGTACAGCGGCGGTTGGGCGATATAGATGTAGCCACGCTCGACCAGCTCCGGCAGCTGACGGAAGAAGAAGGTCAGCAGCAGGGTACGGATGTGCGAACCGTCGACGTCGGCGTCGGTCATGATGATGATGTTGTGATAGCGCAGCTTGTCGATGTTGTACTCGTCGCGACCGATACCACAGCCGAGTGCCGTGATCAGCGTGCCGACTTCCTGGGAGGAAATCATGCGATCGAAACGCGCGCGCTCAACGTTGAGAATCTTGCCCTTGAGCGGCAGGATCGCCTGGGTCTTGCGGTTACGGCCCTGCTTCGCAGAACCGCCCGCGGAGTCCCCTTCCACGATGTAGAGTTCAGACAGCGCCGGGTCTTTTTCCTGGCAGTCGGCCAGCTTGCCGGGCAGGCCGGCGATATCCAGCGCGCCTTTGCGGCGGGTCATTTCACGCGCTTTGCGCGCCGCTTCACGGGCACGGGCGGCGTCGATCATCTTGCCGACCACGGCCTTGGCTTCGTTGGGGTTCTCCAGCAGGAAGTCGGCAAAGTGCTTGCCCATTTCCTGTTCCACCGCGGTTTTCACCTCGGAGGAGACCAGTTTGTCCTTGGTCTGCGAGCTGAACTTCGGATCCGGCACCTTGACCGAGATGATCGCGGTCAGGCCTTCACGGGCGTCATCACCGGTGGTCGCGACCTTGTGCTTCTTGGCCAGGCCTTCGGCCTCGATGTAGTTGTTCAGGTGGCGGGTGAGAGCGGAGCGGAAACCAGCCAGGTGAGTACCGCCGTCACGCTGCGGAATGTTGTTGGTGAAGCACAACAGGTTCTCGTTGAAGCTGTCGTTCCACTGCAGAGCAACTTCAACACCCACGCCATCTTCCTCGCGCTGGATGTTGAAGTGGAACACCTGGTTGACCACGGTCTTGTTGGTGTTCAGGTATTCGACGAACGCCTTGAGGCCACCCTCGTACTTGAACAGCTCTTCCTTGCCGCTGCGCTCGTCCTTGAGGACGATGCCGACACCGGAGTTGAGGAAGGACAGTTCGCGCAGGCGCTTGGCCAGGATGTCCCAGCTGAAGTGGATATTGGCGAACGTGTCTTCCGACGGTTTGAAGTGGATCTGCGTGCCGGTGCTATCGCTGTCACCAACCGGGCCCAGCGGGGCCTGTGGGACGCCGTGGACGTAGGTCTGTTCCCAGACCTTGCCGCTGCGGCGAATGGTCAGGACCAGTTCTTTCGACAGCGCGTTCACCACCGAGACACCCACGCCGTGCAGGCCGCCGGATACCTTGTAGCTGTTGTCGTCGAACTTACCGCCGGCGTGCAGCACGGTCATGATGACCTCGGCGGCGGAGACGCCTTCCTCTTTGTGCATGTCGACCGGGATGCCGCGACCGTTGTCGCGCACGGTGATCGACTCATCCGGGTGGATGGTGATGCTGATGTCAGTGCAGTGGCCGGCCAGCGCTTCGTCGATCGAGTTGTCGACCACCTCGAAGACCATGTGGTGCAGACCGCTGCCGTCATCGGTGTCGCCGATGTACATGCCTGGTCGCTTGCGTACGGCATCCAGTCCCTTGAGGACCTTGATACTGTTGGAGTCGTACGTTTGGTTTTCGCTCATGCCTTCACTCCCGGTGGTCGTGTCTGGGTGATACAGCCATGTTCCACGTGGAACATGGCGACCGGCGTATCCGTGCGCCAGCCATCATTCAGTAATTCGTGGTCGACACAGGTGATGAACACCTGACACTGCAAATCATCCAGCAGTCGGCACAAGGCCTGTCGATGTTGCTCATCCAGCTCCGACGGTAAGTCGTCTACCAGATAAATGCACTGGCCATGTTTGGCCTGGTTCAGCAGATGCCCCTGGGCAATACGCAGTGCGCAAACCACCAACTTCTGCTGGCCGCGGGACAGAATCTCTGCGGCATTATGTGCGCCGAGGCGCAGGCGTAAATCGGCGCGCTGCGGTCCGGCCTGGGTATGTCCGAGCTGCTGGTCGCGGGGCAGGGTAGCGGCCAGTACATCGGTCAGCGCCTTGTCCTTGTCCCAACCGCGGTAGTAACTCAAGGTCAGTCCCTCAAGTTCCACCAGCTCACTCAGCACCTGCTCGAACACCGGTTTGAGGGCTTGGATATAGGCCCGTCGATAACCGTCCAACTCATCGCTGGCCAGGCACAGCTCACGGTCCCACGCGGCCTGTACAGCGCCGTCCAGTGTACCATGCCGCAGCCACGAGTTTCGCTGGCGCAGGGCCTTCTGCAGGCGCTGCCAGGCCGGCAAAAAACGTGGTTCCACGTGGAACACTCCCCAATCGAGGAACTGCCGACGAATCTTCGGCGCCCCTTCGAGTAGGCGGAAACTGTCCGGGTTGATCACCTGCAACGGCAACACTTCGGCAAGCTGCGCCGTGCTGCGCGCATTCTGCCCATCGATGCGAATCTGCAACTCGCCCTGACGGTCACGAGAAATACCCAGATTACTGGAGCGATCATCAGCCAGCTCAACCTGACCGAATACGGTACAGGCCGGTTGCTCGTACTGAATCATCGGCAGTAGCTTGTTGCTGCGAAAGGAGCGGGCGAGGCCGAGCAGGTGGATGGCTTCCAACAGGCTGGTCTTGCCGCTGCCGTTGGCGCCGTGAAGGATGTTGATGCGGGGAGAGGGGGAGAGCGTCACCGGGTGCAGATTTCGCACCGCGGTGACGGTGACGCGGGAGAGAGACATTCAGGGGTTACAGGCGCATCGGCATGACAACGTAAGACGAATCGTCGTTGCCGGCTTCTTGCACCAGGGCGCTGCTGTTGGCATCGGAGAGGATCAGACGCACCTGTTCGGTGGTCATAACGCCCAGCACGTCGAGCAGGTAGCTGACGTTGAAACCGATCTCCAGCGAGCCGCCGTTGTAGTCGACTGCCACTTCTTCTTCCGCTTCTTCCTGCTCCGGGTTATTCGCCTGGATCTTCAGCTGACCGCTGGCCAGTTGCAGACGAATGCCACGGTACTTCTCGTTGGACAGAATCGAGGTACGGCTGAAGGCTTCACGCAGGGCCTGACGATCACCAATCACCAGCTTGTCGCCACCACGCGGCAACACACGCTCGTAATCCGGGAACTTGCCGTCGACCAGCTTGGAGGTGAAGGTGAACTCGCCAGTGGTGGCGCGGATATGATGCTGGCCAAGGACGATGGCGACTTCGCCGTCCTGTTCGGTGAGCAGGCGAGCCAGCTCGAGAATACCTTTGCGCGGCACGATGACCTGGTGCTTCTCGGTGTTTTCGATGGCCGCTTCCATGGCGCACATGGCCAGGCGGTGACCGTCGGTGGCTACGGCGCGCAGGACGCCGGTCTGTACTTCGATCAGCATGCCGTTGAGGTAGTAGCGCACGTCTTGCTGGGCCATGGCGAAACTGGTGCGCTCGATCAGACGGCGCAGCTTGCTCTGGATCAGCGAGAAGGTCAGCGAACCCGGGCCTTCTTCCACGGTGGGGAAGTCATTGGCTGGCAGGGTCGACAGGGTGAAACGGCTGCGCCCGGCCTTGACCACCAGCTTCTGCTCATCGACGCGGATATCGATCAGCGCGTCATTCGGCAGGCTCTTGCAGATGTCCATCAGCTTGCGTGCCGGTACGGTGATCTCACCCGGCTCGGCGCTGTCTTCGAGCGCTACGCGGCCAACCAGTTCGACTTCCAGATCGGTACCGGTCAACGACAGCTGTTGGCCTTCGACCACCAGCAGCACGTTGGAGAGTACCGGCAAGGTCTGACGGCGTTCGACGACGCCGGCGACCAGTTGCAGGGGTTTCAACAGGGCTTCGCGTTGAATGGTGAAATGCATGGTCTAGTCCCTTGCCTAATGAGGCTGCGTGTCAGGTAGTCAGGGTGCGCAGCAGGTTCTTGTAGTCCTCGCGGATATCCGCGTCGGATTCCCGCAGTTCCGCAATCTTACGACAGGCGTGCAGAACTGTGGTGTGGTCTCTTCCGCCAAATGCATCGCCGATTTCCGGCAGGCTGTGGTTGGTCAATTCTTTCGACAAGGCCATGGCCACCTGGCGTGGTCGGGCGACCGAACGCGAGCGGCGCTTGGACAGCAGATCGGAAATCTTGATCTTGTAGTACTCGGCCACGGTGCGCTGGATATTGTCGACGCTGACCAGCTTGTCCTGCAGGGCCAGCAGATCCTTCAGCGATTCACGAATCAGCTCGATGGTGATCGGCTGGTTGGTGAAGTGCGAGTGGGCGATCACCCGTTTCAGCGCGCCTTCCAGTTCGCGCACGTTGGAGCGAATGCGCTGGGCAATAAAGAAGGCGGCGTCATGCGGCAGATCAACCTTGGTCTGCTCGGCCTTCTTCATCAGGATGGCCACGCGGGTCTCCAGCTCAGGCGGCTCGACCGCGACGGTCAGGCCCCAACCGAAGCGCGACTTCAAGCGTTCTTCCAGGCCTTCGATTTCCTTCGGGTAGCGATCGCTGGTGAGGATCACCTGCTGGCCGCCTTCGAGCAGGGCGTTGAAGGTGTGGAAGAACTCCTCCTGGGAACGCTCCTTCTTGGCGAAGAACTGGATATCGTCGATCAGCAGCGCGTCGACCGAACGGTAGAAGCGCTTGAACTCGTTGATCGCATTGAGCTGCAACGCCTTGACCATATCAGCGACGAAACGCTCGGAATGCAGGTAAACCACCTTGGCATTCGGATTCTTTTTCAGCAGGTGGTTACCCACCGCGTGCATCAGGTGGGTTTTGCCGAGACCGACGCCGCCATAAAGAAAGAGGGGGTTGTAACCGTGCTTGAGGTTGTCGGCTACCTGCCAGGCGGCCGCGCGGGCCATCTGGTTGGATTTACCCTCGACGAAGTTCTCGAAGGTGAAAGTGCGGTTGAGGTAGCTGGTGTGCTTCAACGCACCCTCGACCTGAACCGAGCGCTCGGTAGGTCGTGTTGCTACAGCAGGAGCCTGATTCATCAGCGAGTCGGCCGCTGCTTCGACGTGCAGTGGCGCTGGGGCAGCCGGGGCACTGGGAGCACTCACAGTTGGGGCCGGAGCGGCTACTCGCGCCGCAGCGCTGCGTTTGCTGCCAATCAAGAGTGACAACCCGGGCGCCAGACCAGTGGCCCGCTCAGCTAGAAGCTCGAGCAGGCGTACCATGTACTTCTCGTTGACCCAGTCGAGGACAAAGCGGTTCGGTGCATAGACCCGCAGCTCATCACCCTCGGCTTCCACCTGCAGCGGACGGATCCAGGTATTGAATTGTTGTGCGGGCAACTCGTCGCGTAGCAGCTCAACACACTGCTGCCAAAGTTCAACGGACACTTACATCCCCTAGGTCGCTACGGTTCGCGAGGCAAAAAATCAGCCTGCATTGTAGCCCCGCCAAACCGAGTTATCCACACGTATAAGCGACTGCAGCCAAGTAAAATCAAGGATTTACTAGTGTTCCTAAGGTTCCCGCATGCGCTAATGAAAGCTGTGGATAACGGTAACCAAGGGCTCTGGAAAACCCGGTGGACAAGCGGGTGAAAAATCCCACTGTGGGTAAGTCGTGGTTTAATCCACAGCTCACCCCCAGGCGACACACAGTCCCAGCACGGCTTACCGACAACCTTTGCAAACGCCAGAAGCTTAGGATGACTAGGACTGCAGCCACTTACCCACAGAAAAGCAGCTCAGTAAGAGTTATTACCAGTTCTAGTCTTTTAAGCATTTCTTTCCTTTTATCTTTCTTTACTCAATCAAGCGTGGTTGGAAATTGACCTGAGGCTCGGCTTTCACTAGAATCGCCGGTCTCTTTAAACGGGGGCCATTCCGGCCCGTAGTGGACCACCCAGGTAACGCACCATGAAACGCACTTTCCAACCCAGCACTATCAAGCGCGCTCGCACTCACGGTTTCCGCGCTCGCATGGCCACCAAAAACGGTCGTGCCGTCCTGTCCCGTCGTCGTGCCAAAGGCCGCAAGCGCCTGGCCGTCTGATAAACCGGAACAGGTGGTGAGTCGAGACTTCTGTCGGGAAAAGCGTTTGCTGACTCCCCGGCACTTCAAAGCGGTTTTCGACTCTCCCAGCGGCAAAGCCCCCGGCAAGAACGTCCTGCTCCTGGCTCGTGAAAACGATCTGAACCATCCCCGCCTGGGTTTGGTGATCGGTAAGAAAAGCGTCAAGCTTTCTGTCGAGCGTAACCGTCTGAAGCGCCTGATTCGGGATTCGTTCCGACTCAATCAGGAGCTGTTGGGCGGTTTGGACATTGTCGTGGTGGCGCGCAAGGGCTTGGGCGATCTGCACAACCCGGAACTGCATGAGCAGTTCGGCAAATTGTGGAAACGCCTGGCTCGCCAGCGACCAGCCCCTGAACCGCAGACCGAACCAGGGGTAAGCGATAGTCCCCATGCGTAAACTGGCCATCCTTTCGATCCAGTTCTACCGCTACGCCATCAGCCCTTTGATGGCTAATCACTGTCGCTTCTATCCCAGCTGTTCCTGCTACACGCAGGAAGCCATTGAAACCCATGGCTTCCTGCGTGGTAGCTGGCTTGGCATTCGCCGCCTCAGCCGCTGCCATCCCTGGAACCCCGGTGGTTATGACCCGGTTCCACCTCCTTCTTCTCCTTCGATGACCGAGTAATCCATGGATATCCAACGCTCGATCCTGCTCGTCGCCCTGGCCATCGTGTCTTACCTGATGGTGTTGCAGTGGAACCAGGACTATGGCCAGGCAGCCTTGCCGGCTCAGACCGCAACTGTTGCCGGTAACCCGTCCCTGTCGCTGCCTGACGCCACCTCGACTACGGCTGCCAGCAGCGACCTGCCGAGCGCAGTCGAAGCGTCCAACCAGCCACCTGCCAGTGCGCCCGTCAGCGACGAGCTGATTCGCGTGAAGACCGATGTCCTCGATCTGGCCATCGATCCGCGTGGCGGCGATATCGTGCAACTGAACCTGTCGGCGTACCCGCGTCGCCAGGATCGTCCGGATGTACCGTTCCAGCTGTTCGACAATGGCGGCGAGCGCCTGTACCTGGCCCAGAGCGGCCTGATGGGCAGTAACGCGCCGGACAAATCCAGCGGTCGTGCGCTGTGGAGCAGCGAGCAGAAGAGCTACCAGCTGGCTGACGGTCAGGACACTCTGGTCGTCGACCTGAAATACAACGAAGCCGGCGTCAACTTCATCAAGCGCTACAGCTTCAAGCGCGGCCTGAATGCCCAGTGCACGGCCAAGCAACAGTCGCTGAAGAAACCCGGCTGCGTCGACCCGTCGTCGTACAAGGTTGATATCAGCTACCTGATCGACAACCAGAGCGGCGCAAGCTGGAGCGGCAACATGTTCGCTCAGCTCAAGCGCGACAGCAGCAGCGACCCGTCGTCGACCACTGCGACCGGCACCGCCACCTACCTCGGCGCAGCCATCTGGACCCCGACCAAGTCGTACAACAAGGTGTCGATGAAGGACATCGACAAGCAGCCGCTGAAAGAAACCGTTCAGGGCGGCTGGGTTGCCTGGTTGCAGCATTACTTCGTGACCGCGTGGATTCCAGGCAAGAACGACAGCAACATCATCCAGACCCGCAAAGACGCCCAGGGTAACTACATCGTCGGTTTCACCGGCCCGACCCTCAGCGTTGCCGCCGGCGCCAAAGCCGAAACCAGCGCCACCCTGTATGCCGGTCCGAAAATCCAGAAGTACCTCGGCGAACTCTCCCCAGGTCTGGAACTGACCGTCGACTACGGCATCCTGTGGTTCATCGCCCAGCCGATCTTCTGGCTGCTGGAACATATCCACAGCCTCCTCGGCAACTGGGGCTGGTCGATCATCGTCCTGACCATCATCATCAAACTGGCCTTCTTCCCGCTGTCCGCCGCCAGCTACAAGTCGATGGCACGCATGCGTGCGGTATCGCCGAAGCTGGCCGCGCTGAAAGAACAGCATGGCGACGATCGCCAGAAGATGTCCCAGGCGATGATGGAGCTGTACAAGAAGGAGAAGATCAACCCGCTCGGTGGCTGCTTGCCGATCCTGGTGCAGATGCCGGTATTCCTGGCGCTCTACTGGACCCTCCTGGAAAGCGTGGAAATGCGCCAGGCCCCGTGGCTGCTGTGGATCACCGACCTGTCGATCAAGGATCCGTTCTTCCTCCTGCCGATCATCATGGGTGCCACCATGTTCATCCAGCAGCGTCTCAACCCGACGCCGCCGGATCCGATGCAGGCCAAGGTGATGAAGATGATGCCGATCATCTTCACCTTCTTCTTCCTCTGGTTCCCTGCTGGTCTGGTGCTGTACTGGGTGGTCAACAACTGCCTGTCGATCGCCCAGCAGTGGTACATTACCCGCAAGATCGAGGCTGCGACGGCGAAAGCCTGACCCTCAGCCGCTGGACAAAACGCCCCCTCGTGGGGCGTTTTGCTATCTGCCATTTACCTTCGTGAGAACCGCCATGACCGCTGCCCGTGAAACCATCGCTGCCGTCGCCACTGCCCAGGGCCGTGGGGGTGTCGGTATCGTGCGGGTGTCCGGGCCACGGGCAAAAGCCATCGGCATCACCCTCAGCGGCTTCGAAGCCAAGCCACGGCATGCCCATTACGGCCCCTGGCACGACAACGATGGCGAGGTGATCGACCAGGGCCTGTTGCTGTACTTCCCTGGACCACACTCCTTCACCGGCGAGGATGTGCTGGAGCTGCAAGGCCATGGCGGCCCGGTGGTGCTCGACATGCTCCTGCAGCGCTGCCTGCAGCTTGGCGCGCGTCAGGCACGCCCAGGGGAGTTCAGTGAGCGTGCCTTTCTCAACGACAAACTCGACCTGGCCCAGGCCGAGGCGATTGCCGACCTCATCGAAGCCAGCTCCGCACAAGCCGCGCGTAATGCCCTGCGCTCGCTGCAGGGCGAGTTCTCCCGACGCGTGCATGGTCTGACCGAGAAACTGATTGAGCTGCGCATCTATGTCGAAGCGGCGATCGACTTCCCCGAGGAAGAAATCGACTTCCTCGCCGACGGCCATGTGCTCGGCCTGCTGGATGGCGTGCGCGAAAACTTATCCACAGTGCAACGCGAAGCGGGCCAGGGCGCCCTGCTCCGTGATGGCATGACCGTGGTCATCGCCGGCCGGCCCAATGCTGGCAAATCCAGCCTGCTCAATGCCCTGGCGGGACGCGAAGCCGCCATCGTCACCGAGATCGCCGGCACCACCCGCGATGTGCTGCGCGAACATATCCACATCGACGGCATGCCACTGCACGTGGTGGACACCGCTGGCCTGCGCGACACCGATGACCAGGTCGAGAAGATTGGCGTGGAACGCGCGCTCAAGGCGATTGGCGAGGCTGATCGAGTATTGCTGGTGGTCGACTCCACCGCCCCGGAAGCCGCTGATCCCTTCGCCCTGTGGCCGGAATTCCTCGACCAGCGCCCCGATCCGACACGGGTCACCCTGATCCGCAACAAGGCTGACCTGTCGGGTGAAACGGTCAGCCTGGACACCTGCGAGGATGGCCACGTCACCCTCGCGCTGTCGGCCAAATCCAGCGAAGGCTTGGACTTGCTGCGCGAACACCTCAAGGCCTGCATGGGTTATCAACAGACCGCCGAGAACAGTTTCAGCGCTCGTCGTCGCCACCTAGAAGCTCTGCGCCTGGCATCCAATCACCTCGAGCACGGCCGTGCCCAGCTAACCCTGGCCGGTGCTGGCGAGTTGCTGGCCGAGGATCTGCGCCAGGCTCAACAAGCACTGGGCGAGATAACCGGTGCTTTCAGTTCGGACGACCTGCTCGGACGGATCTTCTCCAGCTTCTGCATCGGCAAATAACCCGCTTTGCTCATCCGCCTGCCTGACTCCAGGCTGATTCGCCCTGCCTGATAGTTATCCAATGGCCGTAAAACCCCAACCTGAGCCCTGTGGAAAACCATGCCTAAGCCCGGTCTATAACTGGGCTTGAAAACTGAAGATAAAATCGCCTGTGCATAACTAGCCATTCCATCCACAGCTAATGGGCAGGTTGCCCAGTGGAAAGTGCCAGGATCAGCACAGGGTTATCATTCGCTGTACAGATTGCTATCAATGGGCTGTAGAGCTTTATCCACAGAAAGTGGCTTCACCATACATAAACATAAAAATAAGGCTTTATAAAAATTCATTCTTTTATTCTCTATAAACCTGAAGCTTTACCGACTGGCTATTTTTTGTGCAGAAGGCTTCATTCACCCGGTCTAACTCCCTATACTTGCCGGCTGTCTCGCTTTTCAAAGCAAAAGCCTCCCTTTCTCTACAGGCACGAGGTGCGTGGTGGATTTCCCTTCTCGTTTTGACGTGATCGTGATCGGCGGCGGTCATGCCGGTACCGAAGCTGCTCTGGCAGCCGCACGCATGGGCGTGAAGACCCTGCTACTGACCCATAACGTGGAAACCCTCGGCCAGATGAGCTGCAACCCGGCCATCGGCGGGATCGGCAAGAGCCACCTGGTCAAGGAAATCGATGCCCTCGGCGGCGCGATGGCGATTGCCACGGACAAAGGGGGCATCCAGTTCCGTGTGCTCAACAGCCGCAAGGGCCCAGCCGTGCGCGCTACCCGCGCCCAGGCCGACCGTGTGCTGTACAAGGCAGCGATCCGCGAAATTCTGGAAAACCAGCCCAACCTGTGGATATTCCAGCAGGCCGCTGACGACCTGATCGTCGAGCAGGCTGAAGTCAAAGGCGTGGTCACCCAGATGGGCCTGCGCTTCTTCGCCGATTCCGTGGTGCTGACCACCGGCACTTTCCTCGGCGGACTTATCCACATCGGTTTGCAGAACTATTCCGGTGGGCGTGCCGGCGATCCGCCCTCGATCGCCTTGGCCCAGCGCCTGCGCGAACTGCCGCTGCGCGTCGGTCGTCTGAAAACCGGGACCCCGCCGCGCATCGACGGTCGCTCGGTGGACTTCTCGCTGATGACCGAGCAACCGGGCGATACGCCGATCCCGGTGATGTCTTTCCTTGGCAGCAAGGAGCAACACCCGCAGCAAGTCAGCTGCTGGATGACCCACACCAACGCGCGTACCCACGAGATCATTGCCAGCAACCTGGATCGTTCGCCGATGTACTCGGGCGTGATCGAGGGCATCGGTCCGCGTTACTGCCCGTCGATCGAAGACAAGATTCATCGTTTCGCCGACAAGGACAGCCACCAGGTGTTCATCGAGCCGGAAGGCCTGACCACCCATGAGCTGTACCCCAACGGCATCTCCACCTCGTTGCCGTTCGATGTGCAGCTGCAGATCGTGCGCTCCATCCGTGGCATGGAGAACGCCCACATCGTGCGTCCCGGCTACGCCATCGAGTACGACTACTTCGATCCGCGCGACCTGAAATACAGCCTGGAAACCAAAGTCATCGGCGGCCTGTTCTTCGCCGGGCAGATCAACGGCACCACCGGCTACGAAGAAGCCGGCGCCCAGGGCCTGCTGGCCGGCGCCAACGCTGCCCTGCGCGCACAGGGCAAGGACAGCTGGTGTCCGCGTCGCGACGAGGCCTACATCGGTGTGCTGGTCGACGACCTGATTACCCTGGGCACCCAGGAGCCGTACCGCATGTTCACTTCGCGCGCCGAATACCGGCTGATCCTGCGCGAAGACAACGCCGACCTGCGCCTGACCGAGAAAGGCCGCGAGCTGGGCCTGGTCGATGACGTGCGCTGGGCCGCTTTCGAAGCCAAGCGCGAAGGCATCATCCAGGAAGAGCAGCGCTTGAAGAGCACCTGGGTACGCCCAGGCACTCCGCAGGGCGATGCCATCGTCGAGCGCTTCGGTACGCCGCTGGCTCACGAGTACAACCTGCTCAACCTGCTCAGTCGTCCGGAAATCGACTACGCCAGCCTGATCGAACTGACGGGCACCGGTGCCAGCGACCCGCAAGTCGCCGAGCAGATCGAGATCAAGACCAAGTACGCCGGCTACATCGATCGCCAGCAGGAAGAAATCGAACGCCTGCGTGCCAGCGAAGACACCAAGCTGCCGGCCGATATCGACTACGCCGGGATTTCCGGGCTGTCCAAGGAAATCCAGGGCAAGCTCGGCAACACCCGTCCGGAAACCCTCGGCCAGGCGTCGCGCATCCCCGGTGTCACCCCAGCCGCGATTTCCCTGTTGCTGATCCATTTGAAGAAACGCGGCGCTGGCCGTCAGCTGGAGCAAAGCGCCTGATGTCTGTCGTCACCCAACGCCATGCCGACGAACTCGCGCAAGGCGCGCTGGCGCTCGGCGTCGAACTGTCCGCTCAGCAGCAGGAGCTGCTGCTGGCCTACCTGGCGCTGCTGATCAAGTGGAACAAGGCTTACAACCTGACCGCGGTGCGCAACCCGGATGAGATGGTCTCGCGCCATCTGCTCGACAGCCTCAGCGTGGTGCCCTTCGTCGCTGAGCGCGGCGCCAGCTGGCTGGATGTTGGGAGCGGCGGTGGGATGCCGGGGATTCCCCTGGCGATCCTGTTCCCCGAGCGGCAGTTCAGCCTGCTCGACTCCAATGGCAAGAAGACCCGCTTCCTCACCCAGGTGAAGCTGGAGCTGAAACTGGCCAACCTGGAAGTTATCCACAGCCGGGTCGAGGAGTTCCGTCCCGAGCAGCCGTTTGCTGGTATCTGCTCGCGGGCGTTCAGCTCGTTGGAGGACTTCAGCAACTGGACCCGGCATCTGGGAGACGGCAGTACGCAGTGGCTGGCGATGAAAGGCGTGCACCCGGACGACGAGCTGCAGGCCCTGCCGGCCGACTTCCGCCTGGAAAGCACGCACGTGCTCAAGGTTCCCGGTTGCCAAGGCCAACGCCATCTGTTGATACTGCGTCGCTCGGTCTAGGGGAAAGCACAAGATGGCCAAGGTATTCGCAATCGCCAATCAGAAAGGCGGGGTGGGCAAGACGACCACCTGCATCAACCTGGCTGCCTCGCTGGTCGCGACCAAGCGTCGTGTGCTGCTGATCGATCTTGATCCACAGGGCAACGCCACCATGGGTAGCGGTGTGGATAAGCAGGCGCTGGAGCATTCGATCTATGACGTGCTGATCGGCGAAAGCACGGTCGGCGAAGCCATGCAGTTCTCCGAGCATGGCGGTTACCAGTTGCTGCCGGCCAACCGCGACCTGACTGCCGCGGAAGTTGCCCTGCTGGAAATGAAGATGAAGGAGAGTCGCCTGCGCTATGCCCTGGCGCCGATCCGCGAGAACTACGACTACATCCTCATCGACTGTCCGCCGGCGCTGTCCATGCTCACGGTCAACGCCCTGGTTGCCGCCGATGGCGTGATCATCCCCATGCAGTGCGAGTACTACGCCCTGGAAGGCTTGAGCGACCTGGTCAACAGCATCCAGCGCATCAGCGAGTTGCTCAACCCGAACCTGAAGATCGAAGGCCTGCTGCGTACCATGTACGACCCGCGCATCAGCCTGACCAACGATGTCACTGAACAGCTCAAGGCCCACTTCGGTGACAAGCTGTATGACGTGGTCATCCCACGCAACGTGCGTCTCGCCGAGGCGCCCAGCTTCGGTATGCCGGCGCTGGTCTACGACAAGCAATCCCGTGGCGCTATCGCCTACCTGGCGCTCGCCGGCGAACTGGTGCGCCGCCAGCGCAACAACGCCAAAACCGCTACTGCATAAGGAATCCCATGGCTATCAAGAAACGCGGACTCGGCCGCGGGCTGGACGCCCTGCTGGGTGGTACCTCCGCCGCAGCCCTGGAAAACGAAGCAGTACAGGCTGATACCCGTGAGCTGCAGCATCTGCCGCTCGACCTGGTGCAGCGTGGCAAATACCAGCCGCGCCGTGACATGGATCCGGGTGCGCTCGAAGAGCTGGCCAACTCGATCAAGGCCCAGGGCGTGATGCAGCCGATCGTGGTTCGCCCTATCGGTGGAGGTCGTTTCGAGATCATTGCCGGTGAGCGCCGTTGGCGTGCCAGCCAGCAGGCCGGTCTGGAGAAGATCCCGGCCATGGTCCGCGAAGTGCCGGACGAAGCCGCCATCGCCATGGCACTGATCGAGAACATCCAGCGCGAAGACCTCAACCCGATCGAGGAAGCCGTCGCCCTGCAGCGACTGCAGCAAGAGTTCGAACTGACCCAGCAGCAGGTCGCCGACGCGGTGGGCAAGTCGCGTGCAACCATCACCAACCTGCTGCGCCTGATCGCCCTGCCGGAAGAGATCAAGACCCTGCTTTCCCATGGTGATCTGGAAATGGGCCATGCACGTGCCCTGCTCGGTTTGCCGGCGGAACAGCAGGTCGAAGGTGCGCGACATGTTGTCGCACGCGGCCTCACCGTACGGCAGACCGAAGCCCTGGTTCGCCAGTGGCTGAGCAGCAAGGAAAAACCGGTCGCAGCGGTCAAGTCCGACCCGGACATCAGTCGCCTCGAACAGCGCCTGGCCGAGAAGCTAGGGGCTCCCGTGCAGATCAAGCATGGTCAGAAGGGCAAGGGCCAACTGGTCATCCGCTACAGCTCGCTGGACGAGTTGCAGGGCGTTTTGGCGCATATCCGCTAAAACCCCGGAAACAATTGCACATCTTTGGTGCTGTAGCGGCGGTCGGAATTCACTACCGCGCTGTTGAATGGGGCTGGAACGCCCCCTATACTCTGCGCGCATTTTGTCGGCACAAACTATGCCAAGTTATTGATTTAAGGCGGCCGACGCCAGAGGAACAGTAGTGATGGATGCCCGCACGCAGAACCGCCTGCCCTTCCATCGTTTACCGGTATTTCCGGTACTGCTGGCCCAACTGATCGTGGTACTGCTGGCTGCTGTCACCCTGTACGGATGGCGCGGCCCGGTAAGCGGTTACTCGGGACTCTGTGGGGGGCTGATTGCCTGGCTGCCCAACCTGTATTTCGCCCACAAGGCGTTCCGTTTCAGCGGGGCGCGGGCTGCCCAGAGCATCGTCCGGTCTTTTTATGCCGGCGAGGCGGGCAAACTGATTCTGACGGCAGCGTTATTCACGCTGGCGTTTGCAGGGGTGAAACCTCTGGAGGCACTGGCACTGTTCGGTGTTTTCCTACTGACCCAACTGGTCAACTGGTTCGCACCGCTGCTGATGAGAACAAGACTTTCGAGACCTTAGAGCGTTTGAGGCAAACATGGCAGAACAAACCGCTTCGGGCTATATCCAGCACCACCTGCAGAACCTGACTTTCGGGCAACTGCCAGGCGGCGACTGGGGCTTCGCCCACACCGCAGCTGAAGCAAAGGCAATGGGCTTTTGGGCATTCCACGTGGATACCCTGGGCTGGTCCGTCTTTCTCGGCCTGATCTTCATCCTGCTGTTCCGCTCGGCCGCCAAGCGCGCCACCAGCGGCCAACCGGGTGGCCTGCAGAACTTCGTCGAAGTCCTGATCGAGTTCGTTGACGGCAGCGTCAAGGACACCTTCCACGGCCGCAACAACCTGATCGCGCCGCTGGCCCTGACCATCTTCGTCTGGATCTTCCTGATGAACCTGATGGACCTGGTGCCGGTCGACTTCCTGCCGATGGCCGCTGCTGCCATTACCGGCAACGATCACCTGTTCTTCCGCGTGGTTCCGACCACTGACCCGAACGCCACCCTGGGCATGGCCCTGGCAGTCTTCGGCCTGATCATTTTCTACAGCATCAAGGTCAAGGGCATCGGCGGTTTCCTCGGTGAGCTGACCCTGCATCCTTTCGGTAGCAAGAACATCGCCGTGCAGATCCTGCTGATTCCGGTGAACTTCCTGCTCGAGTTCGTGACCCTGATCGCCAAGCCGATTTCCCTGGCCCTGCGACTGTTCGGCAACATGTACGCCGGCGAACTGATCTTCATCCTGATTGCCGTGATGTTCGGCAGTGGCATGTTCCTGCTCAGCACCCTGGGTGTTGCGCTGAACTGGGCGTGGGCTGTGTTCCACATCCTGATCATCACCCTGCAGGCCTTCATCTTCATGATGTTGACCATCGTCTACCTGTCGATGGCGCACGAAGACAACCACTAAGAGGCATCTGCCTCTTTAGGTAACGAAAACCGCTTTACCGCTTCACTTAAACCTTTAAACAAATACGACGTAAAAGTCGGGAGGAAAAATGGAAACTGTAGTTGGTCTCACCGCGATTGCTGTTGCCCTGCTGATCGGCCTGGGCGCCCTGGGTACTGCCATTGGTTTCGGCCTGCTGGGCGGCAAATTCCTGGAAGGCGCTGCGCGTCAGCCGGAAATGGTTCCGATGCTGCAGGTCAAAATGTTCATCGTCGCCGGTCTGCTGGACGCCGTGACCATGATCGGTGTTGGTATCGCTCTGTTCTTCACCTTCGCTAACCCGTTCATTGCTCAAGTAGCCCAGTAATTCTCGCTGTTGAGAATTTGGACTGACAACGAGAGCGAGGTATTGGCGTGAACATTAATGCAACCCTGATTGGCCAGGCCGTTGCGTTCTTCATTTTCGTGCTGTTCTGCATGAAGTTCGTATGGCCTCCGGTCATCACGGCTTTGCGCGAGCGCCAGAAGAAGATCGCTGATGGTTTGGACGCCGCCAACCGTGCGGCTCGTGATCTGGAGCTGGCCCACGAGAAAGTGGCTCAGCAACTGCGCGAAGCCAAAACCCAGGCTGCTGAAATCATCGAGCAGGCCAAGAAACGCGGTACTCAGATCGTCGACGAAGCCCGTGATCAGGCCCGTGTCGAAGCTGACCGTGTGAAGGCTCAGGCTCAGGCCGAGATCGAACAGGAACTGAACAGCGTCAAAGACGCCTTGCGTGCCCAAGTGGGTGCTCTGGCTGTCGGCGGTGCCGAGAAGATCCTGGGTGCAACCATCGATCAAAACGCGCATGCGGAGCTGGTTAACAAACTGGCAGCCGAAATCTAAGCGAGGGCGATCATGGCAGAACTGACCACGCTGGCCCGACCTTACGCCAAGGCTGCTTTCGAGCACGCCCAGGCCCATCAGCAACTGGCCTCCTGGTCAGCCATGCTCGGCCTGGCTGCAGCGGTGTCGCAAGACGACACCCTGCAACGCGTGCTCAAGGCCCCGCGTCTGACGAGTACAGAAAAGGCCACCACGTTTATTGACGTGTGTGGTGACAAGTTCGATGCCCAGGCACGCAACTTCATTTCCGTGGTAGCCGAAAACGGTCGTCTCGACCTGTTGCCGGAAATCGCCGCCGAGTTCGACCTGTACAAGGCCGAGCAAGAAAAATTGGTGGACGTGGAAGTGACCAGTGCCTTCGCATTGAGCACAGAACAGCAAGACAAACTCGCCAAGGTTCTCAGCGCACGGCTCAGTCGAGAAGTGCGTCTGCACGCAACGGAAGACGCCACCCTTATCGGTGGTGTGGTTATCCGTGCGGGCGACCTGGTTATCGATGGCTCGGTTCGCGGCAAAATCGCGAAGCTGGCCGAAGCGTTGAAATCTTGAGTTTGAAGGGGCAGCAGAGCAATGCAGCAACTCAATCCTTCCGAAATTAGTGAAATCATCAAGGGACGTATCGAGAATCTCGACGTCTCTTCCCAAGCCCGTAACGAAGGCACAATCGTCAGCGTGTCTGACGGTATCGTGCGCATCTACGGTCTCGCCGACGTTATGTACGGTGAAATGATCGAGTTCCCGGGCGGCGTCTACGGGATGGCGATGAACCTTGAGCGCGACTCCGTCGGTGCCGTGGTTCTGGGTGCCTACCAGTCGCTGGCCGAAGGCATGAGCGCCAAGTGCACCGGCCGCATCCTGGAAGTTCCGGTTGGTCCGGAACTGCTGGGTCGCGTCGTCGACGCACTGGGTAACCCGATCGACGGCAAAGGCCCGCTGAACAACGTCGTCAGCGACGCTGTTGAGAAGGTTGCGCCGGGCGTGATCTGGCGTAAGTCGGTCGACCAGCCGGTACAGACCGGCTACAAGTCGGTCGATGCCATGATCCCGGTAGGCCGTGGCCAGCGCGAGCTGATCATCGGTGACCGTCAGATCGGTAAGACCGCTCTGGCCATCGACGCCATCATCAACCAGAAAGACAGCGGCATCCGTTGCGTCTACGTGGCTATCGGTCAGAAGCAATCGACCATCGCCAACATCGTACGCAAGCTGGAAGAAAACGGCGCCCTGGCCAACACCATCGTGGTGGCTGCGTCCGCTTCCGAATCGGCTGCCCTGCAGTTCATCGCACCGTACGCCGGTTGCACCATGGGCGAATACTTCCGCGACCGCGGTGAAGACGCCCTGATCGTGTACGACGACCTGTCCAAGCAGGCCGTGGCCTACCGCCAGATCTCCCTGCTGCTGCGCCGTCCGCCGGGCCGCGAAGCTTACCCGGGCGACGTGTTCTATCTCCACAGCCGTCTGCTGGAGCGCGCTTCCCGCGTTTCCGAAGAGTACGTCGAGAAGTTCACCAATGGCGCTGTGACTGGCAAAACCGGTTCCCTGACCGCTCTGCCGATCATCGAAACCCAGGCTGGCGACGTTTCCGCGTTCGTTCCGACCAACGTGATTTCGATCACCGACGGTCAGATCTTCCTGGAATCGGCCATGTTCAACTCGGGTCTGCGTCCGGCTGTCAACGCCGGTATCTCGGTATCCCGCGTGGGTGGTGCTGCTCAGACCAAGATCATCAAGAAGCTCTCTGGTGGTATCCGTACCGCTCTGGCTCAGTACCGTGAACTGGCGGCTTTCGCCCAGTTCGCTTCTGACCTGGACGAAGCCACTCGCAAGCAACTTGACCATGGTCAGCGTGTAACCGAGCTGATGAAGCAGAAGCAATACGCGCCGATGTCCATCGCCGAGATGGCTCTGTCGCTGTACGCCGCTGAGCGTGGCTTCTTGGTAGACATCGAAGTCGCCAAGATCATCAGCTTCGAGCAGGCCCTGATCGCCTACTTCAACCGTGAGAACGCCGCACTGATGGCGAAGATCAACGAGAAGGGCGACTTCAATGACGACATCGATGGCCAGCTGAAAGCCGGTATCGAGAAGTTCAAGGCCACCCAAACCTGGTAAGCCGCAGCGGGGATCGCAAGGTCCCCGCTTGCTAACCTGATAGGTGTTACATGGCAGGCGCAAAAGAGATTCGCAGCAAGATTGCGAGCATCAAAAGCACGCAGAAGATCACCAGCGCCATGGAAAAGGTGGCGGTCAGCAAGATGCGCAGAGCACAAATGCGCATGGCTGCTAGCCGTCCCTACGCGGAGAGTATCCGCCAGGTGATTGGTCATCTGGCCAACGCCAACCCGGAATACCGTCATCCGTTCATGAACGAGCGCGAAGTAAAGCGCGCTGGTTATGTCGTGGTGAGTTCGGACCGTGGTCTGTGTGGTGGTCTGAATACCAACCTGTTCAAGGCTTTGGTCAAGGACATGGCGAGCAATCGCGAGCAAGGCGTAGAGGTTGATCTCTGCGTGATTGGCAGCAAGGGTGCGGCGTTCTTCCGCAACTTTGGTGGCAATGTTGTTGCTGCGATCAGCCACCTGGGCGAGGAACCGTCGATCAACGATCTGATCGGTTCGGTCAAGGTGATGCTCGATGCTTACCTCGATGGTCGCATTGATCGTCTGTCCGTGGTCTCGAACAAGTTCATCAATACCATGACGCAAAAGCCGACAGTGGAGCAGCTTGTTCCCCTGGTGGCGACTCCGGATGCTGGTCTCAAGCACCACTGGGATTACCTGTACGAACCCGACGCCAAACAGCTGCTCGACGGCCTGATGGTGCGCTACGTGGAATCGCAGGTGTACCAGGCAGTGGTTGAGAACAACGCAGCTGAACAAGCGGCCCGGATGATCGCGATGAAGAACGCCACCGACAACGCTGGCGATCTGATCAAAGACCTGCAGCTGATTTACAACAAGGCGCGTCAGGCAGCGATCACCCAGGAAATTTCGGAAATCGTCGGCGGCGCTGCCGCGGTTTAAAGAACGGTTCAAATATTCAGAGGAACCAAATGATGAGTAGCGGACGTATCGTTCAAATCATCGGCGCCGTCATCGACGTGGAATTCCCGCGTGATCAGGTGCCGGCAGTCTACGAGGCGCTGAAAGTAACCGGCGCCGAAACCACCCTCGAAGTTCAGCAGCAGCTGGGCGACGGCGTGGTTCGTTCCATTGCCATGGGTTCGACCGAAGGCCTGAAACGCGGCCTGGATGTCACCCGTACCCACAAAGCCATCTCCGTACCGGTCGGTAAAGCGACCCTGGGCCGGATCATGGACGTGCTGGGCAACCCGATCGACGAAGCTGGCCCGATTGGCGAAGAAGAGCAGTGGGAAATCCACCGCCCTGCGCCGTCGTACGCCGAGCAAGCCGGCGGTAACGACCTGCTGGAAACCGGCATCAAGGTTATCGACCTGGTCTGCCCGTTCGCCAAGGGCGGTAAAGTCGGTCTGTTCGGTGGTGCCGGCGTCGGCAAGACCGTGAACATGATGGAACTAATCCGTAACATCGCCATGGAACACAGCGGTTATTCCGTGTTCGCTGGTGTGGGTGAGCGTACTCGTGAGGGTAACGACTTCTACCACGAGATGAAGGACTCCAATGTTCTCGACAAGGTAGCCCTGGTTTACGGTCAGATGAACGAGCCGCCAGGCAACCGTCTGCGCGTTGCGCTGACCGGCCTGACCATGGCCGAGAAGTTCCGCGACGAAGGTCGTGACGTTCTGCTGTTCGTCGACAACATCTACCGCTACACCCTGGCCGGTACCGAAGTATCCGCACTGCTGGGCCGTATGCCTTCCGCAGTGGGTTACCAGCCGACCCTGGCCGAGGAAATGGGCGTTCTGCAAGAGCGCATCACCTCCACCAAGAACGGTTCGATCACCTCGGTACAAGCCGTATACGTACCTGCGGACGACCTGACTGACCCGAGCCCGGCGACTACCTTCGCCCACTTGGACGCCACCGTCGTACTGTCGCGTGACATCGCTTCCCTGGGTATCTACCCGGCCGTGGATCCTCTGGACTCCACCTCCCGCCAGCTCGATCCGCTGGTTGTTGGTGTGGACCACTACGAGACCGCGCGTGGCGTGCAGTACGTTCTGCAGCGTTACAAGGAACTGAAGGACATCATCGCGATCCTCGGCATGGACGAACTGTCCGAATCCGACAAGCAGCTGGTATCCCGTGCTCGTAAGATTCAGCGCTTCCTGTCCCAGCCGTTCTTCGTGGCCGAAGTCTTCACCGGTTCGCCAGGCAAGTACGTTTCCCTGAAGGACACCATCGCTGGTTTCAGCGGCATTCTGAAAGGTGACTACGATCACCTGCCGGAGCAGGCGTTCTACATGGTTGGCAGCATCGAAGAAGCAATCGAGAAAGCCAAGAAACTGTAATCCCCTGTGCGCCCGGCAACGGGCGCTCATGTGAGGCTAGATATGGCTATGACAGTCCATTGCGACATCGTCAGCGCAGAAGCGGAGATATTCTCCGGTCTGGTTGAGATGGTGATTGCGCACGGTAACCTGGGTGATCTTGGTATCGCTCCGGGCCACGCGCCGCTGATCACCGATCTCAAGCCGGGTCCGATCCGCTTGATCAAGCAGGGTGGCGAAGCTGAGGTGTTCTACATCTCCGGCGGTTTCCTCGAAGTGCAGCCGAACATGGTGAAGGTCCTGGCCGACACCGTAACTCGTGCTGACGACATCGACGAAGCAGCTGCTCAGGAAGCCCTCAAGGCTGCTGAGAAAGCGCTGCACGAGCAAGGCGCCGAGTTCGACTACGGTTCCGCTGCCGCTCACCTGGCAGAGGTCGCAGCCCAGCTGCGTACCGTGCAACAGATGCGTAAGAAGTTCTGAGGCTCGTCCTCTAGCTTCAGCGTCAGTGAGTAAAAGGGTAGCCTTGGCTACCCTTTTTCTTTTCCGTCATTTCTTGGGTAATCCACTCCATGTCTCTCGAAATCGTCATTCTCGCCGCTGGCCAAGGCACCCGCATGCGTTCGGCGCTGCCCAAGGTGCTGCACCCGATTGCCGGCAAATCCATGCTCGGTCACGTCATCGATACCGCCCGCGCCCTGGCGCCACTGCGGATCCACGTGGTGATTGGCCATGGCGCCGAACTGGTGCGTGAGCGCCTGGCGGCTGACGATATCAACTTCGTGCTGCAGGCCGAGCAGCTGGGTACCGGCCATGCCGTGGCCCAGGCACTGCCGTTTCTCAGTGCGGACAAGGTGCTGATCCTCTATGGGGATGTACCGTTGACCCGGGTGGAAACCCTGACCCGTCTGCTGCAGCAGGCCACCGAGGCGCAGCTGGGCTTGCTCACGGTCAATCTGGCCGACCCGACCGGCTACGGCCGCATCATTCGCAACGAGGCCGGGGTGGTCCAGGCCATCGTCGAACAGAAGGATGCCAGCGAGGCACAGCGCACGATCCGCGAGGGCAATACCGGCATCCTCGCTGTGCCAGGAAAACGCCTGAGCGACTGGCTGGGCCGTCTGTCCAACAGCAATGCCCAGGGCGAGTACTACCTCACCGACGTGATCGCGATGGCCGTGGCCGACGGCCTGGTGGTCGCCACTGAAACGGCGCTGGATGAAATGGAAGTGCTCGGCGCCAATGACCGCATCCAACTCGCCCAGCTTGAGCGTCACTACCAGCAGCTTGCGGCGCGTGGCCTGATGGCCCAGGGTGTGACCCTGCTCGACCCGGCGCGCTTCGACCTGCGTGGCGAAGTCACGGCCGGCCGCGACGTGCTGATCGACGTCAACGTGATCCTCGAAGGCCAGGTGGTGATCGAGGACGGTGTGCAGATCGGCCCCAACTGCGTGATCAAGAACAGCACCCTGCGTCGTGGCGCCATCGTCAAAGCCAACAGCCACCTGGAAGGCGCCGAGCTGGGCGAGGGCGCCGATTGCGGCCCATTCGCCCGCCTGCGCCCGGGGGCCAAGCTAGGCGCCAAGGCCCACGTCGGCAACTTCGTCGAACTGAAGAACGCGGTACTGGGCGAGGGCGCCAAGGCTGGCCACCTGAGCTACCTGGGCGATGCCGAGATCGGTGCGCGCACTAACATCGGCGCGGGCACCATCACTTGCAACTACGACGGCGCCAACAAGTTCCGCACCGTGATGGGCGAAGACGTGTTCATCGGCTCCAACAGCTCCCTGGTGGCACCGTTGACCCTCGGTGATGGCGCCACCACCGGTGCAGGCTCCACCGTGACCCAAGACGTGCCGGCCAAGGCATTGGCTGTCGGCCGCGCCAAGCAACGCAATATCGAAGGCTGGAAGCGCCCGACCAAGAAGTAAGTCGGGTAGTTATCCACAGCGCAGAAGGCGGCCCAGGCCGCCTTTTTTCTGTTTCGGACTTGACCAAAATCTTTCGTTAGGTTTTGATTCACGCACTTATCTTTCGAATCGAAACTTACGAATGTCCAAGCGCAACACACCGCAACGTCGCCACACCATCCTGGCCATGCTCACCGAGCAGGGCGAGGTCAGTGTCGATCAGTTGGCCAGCGCCTTCGCCACCTCCGAAGTAACCATTCGCAAGGACCTCGCCGCCCTGGAGAAAAACGGCCTGCTGCTGCGCCGCTACGGCGGCGCGGTGCCCATGCCGCAGGAGCTGATCGGCGAGCCGGCGCAGCCGATCTCGAGCCACAAGCAGGCCATCGCCCGCGCCGGGGTTGAACGCATCCGCGAACATGCCCGGGTGATCATCGACAGCGGCACCACCACGGCGGCGATGATCCCGCAGCTCGGCTACAAGCCAGGCCTGGTGGTGATGACCAACTCGCTGAACGTGGCCAACGCCCTGCGCGATATCGAGCATGAACCGGTGCTGCTGATGACCGGCGGCACCTGGGACCCGCACTCGGAATCCTTCCAGGGCCAGGTTGCGGAGCAGGTGCTGCGCTCCTACGATTTCGACCAGCTGTTCATCGGCGCCGATGGCATCGACCTGCAGCGCGGCACCACCACCTTCAACGAACTGCTCGGCCTCTCACGGGTCATGGCCGAGGTGGCGCGCGAAGTCATCGTCATGGTCGAGAGCGACAAGGTCGGCCGCAAGATTCCCAACCTGGAGCTGCCCTGGAGCAGCGTCCATACCCTGATCACCGACGACCGCCTGGATGCCCAGGCGGCCGAACAGATAAAGGCGCGGGGCATCACCCTGATCCTCGCCGCCGTGCAACCTTAGGAGAACAGCCATGTGTGGCATTGTTGGCGCCGTCGCCGAACGCAGCATCACCCCGATCCTGGTCGAAGGCCTCAAGCGCCTGGAGTACCGCGGTTACGACAGCGCCGGCGTTGCGGTCTTCACCCAGAGCGGCCAGTTGCAGCGCTGCCGCCGGGTCGGCAAGGTCGCCGAGCTGGCCCAGGCCCTGGCCGGTGAGCCGCTCAACGGCCACCTGGGCATCGCCCACACCCGCTGGGCCACCCACGGTGCACCGAGCGAGCGCAATGCCCACCCGCACTTCTCCGGGGAAGAGCTGGCCGTGGTGCACAACGGCATCATCGAGAACCACGAAGAACTGCGCAGCCGCCTACAAGGCCTGGGTTACGTGTTCAGCTCCGACACCGACACCGAAACCATCGTCCACCTGCTGCAGCACAAGCTGCAGCAGCTCGGTGACCTGGCCGCCGCACTCAAAGCCGCCATTCCCGAGCTGCACGGCGCTTACGGCCTGGCCGTGATCAGCGCCAAGCAACCGGATCGCATTCTCGCCGCCCGTAGCGGCAGCCCGCTGGTGATCGGCCTCGGCCTGGGCGAGAACTTCCTCGCTTCCGACCAGTTGGCCCTGCGCCAGGTCACTGACCGCTTCATGTACCTAGAAGAGGGCGATATCGCCGAAATCCGCCGCGACAGCGTGCAGATCTGGGACGCCAGCGGCCAGTCGGTGCAGCGCGAGCAGGTGCAATATCACGAAGGCGCCGAGGCTGCCGACAAGGGCGCATATCGCCACTTCATGCTCAAGGAAATCCACGAGCAGCCCAAGGTCGTGCAACGCACCCTGGAAGGCCGCCTGGGTACTGACCACGTGCTGGTCCAGGCCTTCGGTCCGCAAGCCGAGGAACTGTTCGCTAAGGTACGCAACGTACAGATCGTTGCCTGCGGCACCAGCTACCACGCCGGTATGGTCGCCCGTTACTGGCTCGAAGGCCTGGCCGGCATCCCCTGCCAGGTCGAAGTGGCCAGCGAGTTCCGCTACCGCAAAGTGGTGGTGCAGCCGGACACCCTGTTCGTCAGCATCTCCCAGTCCGGCGAAACCGCCGACACCCTGGCCGCCCTGCGCAACGCCAAGGAGCTGGGCTATCTGGCCAGCCTGGCCATCTGCAACGTCGGCATCAGTTCCCTGGTGCGCGAATCTGACCTGACCCTGCTGACCCAGGCCGGCCCGGAAATCGGCGTGGCCTCGACCAAGGCTTTCACCACCCAACTGGTCGGCCTTATGCTGCTGACCCTTTCCCTCGGCCAGGTACGCGGTACCCTCGAAGCCGGCGTGGCCCCCGAACTGGTGGAAGAACTGCGCCGCCTGCCCACTCGCCTCGGCGAAGCCCTGGCCATGGACAAGACCGTGGAGAAGATCGCCGAACTGTTCGCCGAGAAACACCACACCTTGTTCCTCGGCCGCGGCGCGCAATACCCGGTGGCCATGGAAGGCGCGCTCAAGCTCAAGGAAATCTCCTACATCCACGCCGAGGCCTATCCGGCCGGCGAGCTCAAGCACGGCCCGCTGGCTCTGGTCGACAGCGACATGCCAGTGGTCACCGTGGCGCCGAACAACGAGCTGCTGGAAAAGCTCAAATCCAACCTGCAGGAAGTCGCCGCCCGTGGCGGCCAACTGATCGTCTTCGCCGACCAACAAGCCGGCATGAGCAACGGCGCGGGCACCCACGTGGTGAACATGCCGCACATCCACGACGCCCTGGCGCCGATCCTCTACACCCTGCCGCTGCAGCTGCTGTCGTACTACGTGGCGGTGTTCAAGGGCACCGACGTGGATCAGCCGCGTAACTTGGCGAAGTCAGTGACGGTGGAATAATTTGCGAGAGTGAAAATAAAAAAGCGGGCCATTGGCCCGCTTTTTTCTTGGCGCTACGGTAGCGGAGGTGCCTCGTATTCCAGCATCTCAAGGTCCGTCTGTCCCTGGTAGGTCATGCGAAACACATGATCTTCGATCCCCGTGTCGGCGATGCTTTCCAGCAGGCTGTAGCCGCCGAACTCGGGAGTGACCTCGTGCAGCGGTTTGCCGCTGGGGTCGAACATGCGATAGAAGCGTACAGATTTGTCGCCCAGACTCATCACCACTTCTCGCTCACTGTCGACGACCTCCACCATCGGAAATGGCCCGCCCAGTGAGCCACCGAGCTTGTAGGCATAAGTCGCTGAACAAGCGGTTCCGCAACCGGTCAGCAGGAAGGTATTTTCCTCATAGCTTGCCGATGCCGAAAAATAAATCTGTCCCTTTCCCTAATATGCAGTCAACGGAAACATAAAAAAATTAAATTTCTTATTATCACCAGACTTAGACACCCATTCGCCTTTGTAGCCATCGCCGTCTGCTTGTCCGAAAAACTGAGCTCTCTCTTTTTTTGTACCTGATAGATATTCGGTCAACCTCATAACGCCACCTTCAATACAGCCGTCAAATGCAATTTTTTCTGACGAATTTTTGTATTTATACCAGCCGCTAGTTTGGCAAGCCTTCTCTTGAAGGTCGCTAATAAACCACGCAGACTTTGCAATTCTTCCGACATACAAGACTGAATTATATTTGGGTTGCAATGCGCAATTTGAGTAGCAAGCCATCCGAAAAATATCTGGCTCATTGTTCTCCATAAATAAATAAGTGGCCGCGCCGCTTATTTTTTTTGCGGTATATACGGGAATAGTTACTGCCAGAGCTCCTCCCGCGGTGGCCGGCGTAGCTTCTTTTTTTACTTTAACATTCTCTCCAACGGCCTCACCACAGATAGAAGCCGTGGCCAATTCACTAAGGGATGAGCCTGCATGGTCAACTACATGTATAAAATTGCCTCGGCACTCATACCCATACCAAGTAGGTCCTGACTGCATAGATATTTCTAGCGAGAAACTATAAATCCTATCGACAAATATTTTTTCTTTATCATATCCAAACGTCACCCACTGACGGGTTTTAGAAGAAGAAAAATTCTGATTCTCCAATATATACTTATCACCATATCGATACAGCCAGTTTGAGCTAATTGTACCCATGGGCTCAGGAGTTGCAGAAATCTTAGCGCCTGTAGAGACGTTAACTAAAAAGCCATTCTCGTCTAGTATAATTGCACAATCATTGGCTTTATCCTTTCCTGCCATACATGATTTATGTTGTGGGAATAAGGGCTCGGCAGAGACAAGCGCCGATGCACAGATCATGAAAGCAGAAGCAAGAAATTTCAATTCTTTGTCCTCAAAATAAGAGTCTCAAATTTTTCCGCATAAAATTTAAAAACGTTTGCTCTATCAGAACCGTTAATAATTTTACGTGCTGTAAAGTAATTTTTATTGCCTGGAGATAGATGTGCTGCCAATGTGTTGCCGTGCGAAAAAATACCATCCCGCATACCACTCAACATAATTCTGGTCGTGCTCTCTAGATTCAAGGCTAATTCAGGGTCACCCGTAAAATCTATTCCTAGCGCTGTAGAGAACTTTTCGTAGTTTATTTTCCAAGTGATTTGAACCAACCCGCGACCTCTATATTTAAATCCATCTCCTATTCCGGTGTTATGGTTTGCGGTCGCCATTGCGGCCCGACGCCCAGTTGGGCCTGAACCATAGTCAATTTCTGCTTGGGCATAAGAAATTTTTTCGCAGATAGGGCCAAAAAATACTACTCTATTCCAATCATAGGACTCGACTCGTATGGTGGCCAGCATATAAGCCAAATAAACGTCATTACACTCATCGAAATATTCTCTCCATAACTTCATGATCATTTTCAAAAGATTTTTAAGATTTTCTTCTGACTCTTGATTCAATGGATTTTGTAGCGAAACATGGGAGCCTGCTTCAAACCAACCGAATATTTGTTGGTGTTCTTTTTTGTACTCTTCCACAAATGTTTCTATATTTAGCCAGCTGCACTTATATTTAATACAGTTTGCGACCAACCCCACCGTTTGAAAATGCCAGACCTTCCCATCTGTATTAATCCCGTGCTTATCTGCCAGCGCTGCCCACCAGCTTAATTTCGCGATCCGCTGCTTCTCGTTCTCCCAGTCTGGATTTGGTTGTCCAGGAGTGAGTGCCATTAATGGATCAAGCTCATTCCACTTGGAATCCTTCCAAAACCACTCGCTCTCGTAGTGAGTGATAAGCAAGGAGAGTTGTTGGGCGAGCCAGGGTTTGCCGAGAGCGCTTTTTATTTCAAGCGCTGTGAGTTCTTTGTCACGCACACCTGCGTCATTGGGCTGGTCGATGATTTCAAATAAACGTTGAAATATAGGGCCGCGTTCGGCTTCGTCGATTTTTGCGGCGTAGGTGTGAGTTTCTTCTGTTGAGAGGGCGCCTACGGCACTGAGGGTTCCTGCCAACTGGCTGACGATTGGGGTGGTGTCCTCTATCAGGCTGAAGCCGGGCCATTCCCAAGGAGAGTGCTGGGTAACGATGAGGTCGGCTTCAGGTACCCAGCCGGAGATTTCCTGTCCGGCTGCGTTCGCGACGGTCACGTACCACCAACGGGTTTTCTCGGTGTTTGCGTCGATTGCCTTGTGGTCGCTGCTGAGGTCGTTCCAGGAGGCTTTGCTGAGAATGCGTTCGAAGCCGCAAGCTGGGCCATCTGTTGCTTGGCTCAGTGGAAAGCTTTTCCATGCTTCGAGTGCACCGCTGGTACTGGCGCGCTGGCCTTGGGCATTGAGCGAACTGCGTTTAACCCATACCGGGGTGTTCAGCTTCACTCCGATCTTGCGCATTGGGCGTGTGGTGGGAATGTTTCCGCTGGCATAGGGCTGCGGGTCTGTGCCATCGGCTAGATAGGTTTCCATCAGGAAGTCGACCTGATTCGGTATTTCGCTTACATCTATGCCGCGTGCGCTGGCGATGGTGCTTTTTTGGCTGGCATCTAAGGGGTACTGCTTGCTGTTATAGGTGCCTAAGTCGTTCTTGTTGACCTTCAGTACGACGTAGGGCTGCACCTTGGCCCAGCAGCCTTCGGTGGGAGAGTCGGTAACGGTTCGCACGTCACAATCGGCGGCAATCTGGGTATCCGCTGTGGTGGGCTGTCTGATCACTGAATCTTTGTGAATCTTGATCAGGGTTTTCTGTTCGGCGGGCAAGCTTTCCGCCCATGCTTTGCTCTGGTTGATAAAGGTTGGCACGTCATCGCAGCTGAATACTTCTAAATGCAGTACCGGTCTGGGGCGGTCGTCGTCGAAATTCTGGTATTGGCCTATATGACCGATCAGCTCGCCGGCCTTGATTCGTTGAACTGTGGTCAGGGGATAGACATTGTTTTTGGCCAAGTCATTGGGTGAGCACTGTGCTTCCAAGGACTCCAGCCAGACGTAGCCCGGAAGCTTGCCATCGGCACCTACGGTCAGTGGAGGAATGGCGTTTCCGCTGACGATGGCCTCCAGCTTCACGTAATTGCCTTCCCCGCTTACCCGGATCTCGGTGCCGCGAGGTAAAACGGCGAGGACATTACTGCTGGCATTGGCGCTCTCGCGGACATGCAGGCCAATCTGCTCTAGTGCGGGAATGTCCTTGGATTTATCTTCGCTAACTAGGTACTGGTTTTCTGCCAGCTCCTTAGCCTCTAGGACATAAATCCAACCGGTGTTCTCTGCTAGACCTTCCACTGCGGGAGTAGCCCTGATCAACCTACGCCAGTTGTGATTGGGGCTAGCAGCCGCCTCTCCTGTTTCTATCCGGGTACCGCGTGGCAAGGTTGCGAGTTTGTTCTCGTACTTGGCATTGTTCGCTTCGTAGTGCAGGTCCGAGCTATCCACCTTGTGATGTTCCCGCACGTTCAAGCCACGTACCTTGTCGGAAGCGTCTGGTTTGACTTTGCAGAGCCCGGCACCCCAGAAGCCGGGGCGTGGCAAGGTTGGTTGGGCTTGATAGCTCGTCCAATCCAGCAGGTGCATATACAGGCTGTAAAACGTTAGCGCCGGTGCCGTCGCGGGGGCAGTGGTTGTGCTGTCTGCGCTTGTTTCAACGGGTTTTGGTGGTAATTCCAGGCGGTGCTTGACCAGTACAAATCCGGTCGAAAAGGGCCGAGGTACTGCCGCCGTACCCTCTCCGTATGTGGTGGTCGGATAGTGCTCGTCGATGCGATAGGCGATCACTTCGCCATCGGCAATGCAGCGCACCTCAGACTGGTCGAGCACGGCCCCTGTAGCCTCATCGAAATGCACGCCGCCGTGCCAGTTACCGTTTGCCCCCATTGGGTAAAACCCGTCCTTGGACTGAGCGAGAGCGGCGTAGTAAATCTCGGGGTTGGTAATGTCTTTGCTGGCCGCTCCGTCGGCTCCCTTGAGCTTGAAGGGGAATGCCCAGTTGATAGGTGTGTGCTCTGCCATAGTGATTTGACTCGGTTCCGTTCCTTGGTGACGTGCCGCTTGGCCACACGCCTGATCCTGATTAGCTGGAGAAGTTGAGCATTCGCTTGGGCTTTTGCTTAAGGCTGCTCAGGCTGTTCGCCAGGCTTTCATCCAGCAGATTCCCCGCCTTATCCGCATCCGCCGCCCCCGGTAGTACCGGCGGTTTGATTCCAATGCCCGAACCAACACCCGGCGATCCCCCGGCATTGATCTTGACCATCGGCCCGACCAGCGTGACGCCACCCGGGTCGAGCTTGATGAAGCTGCCGCCGGCTTTGAGGGTGATCTCCAGGCCGGCTTCGATGACCATCTTCTGCCCGGCCTTGAGATGGATCTCACGACCGGCCTGGGTCAGTTGGGCGGTGCCGATTTTCACGTGCTGGTTGTTGGCCACGGTCAGGTGGTCGTCGACTTTCACCTCCACCTTGCGATCAAGATGGGTGGTGTGATGTTCCTCGGCTTTCAGCTCGCTGTAGCTGTTGGCCTCCACCGTGTCGTGGCGTTCGTGGCCGATGCGGATCTTCTGGTCGTTTTCGATGTTCTCGTCCCAGTCTTTCTGGGCGTGGATATAGATCTGTTCGGCGCCTTTTCTGTCCTCGATGCGCAGCTCGTTGTAGCCGCCACCGCCGGGTGAGCTGAGGGTCTTGAATACGCTGCGGGTCTTGTTGGCCGGCAGGTCGTAGGGGACGACGTGTTCCTTGTGGTATAGGCAGCCGGTGACCAGCGGCTGGTCCGGATCGCCTTCGAGGAAGGTGACCAGCACTTCCATGCCGACCCGTGGGATGGCGATGCCGCCGTAGCGGTCGCCGGCCCAGCTGGAGGCGACGCGCAGCCAGCAACTGCTCTTGTCGTCGCCCTGGCCGTGGCGGTCCCAGTGGAACTGCACCTTGATCCGGCCGTACGGGTCGCAGTGGATCTCCTCGCCCTTGGGCCCGGTGACCACGGCGCTCTGGCTGCCCAGCACCTGGGGTTTCGGGTGGCGCAGGGCGGGGCGGTAGAGGTTGGCCCAGGGGCTGGCGCTGAAGCGGTTGCGGTAGCCCTGGTGGAAGTTGTCCGAGCTGTCTGAGGCATCCTCACCCCCGGCTTCTCTGCCAATGTGGAAGCTGGTGATCGACTCCTCCAGCACCTGCGGTTGTTTGCCTTCGTGGATCACCTCGTGCAGCAGCCACAGGTCGTTCCACTCGTGCTGTGGGTGATCGGAGATTTCCAGCAGGTGGCCGCTGAGTAGTTTGGGCTGGTCGCTGCGGCCCTCGGCCAATTGGTAGTCGGCGCGGTGGCGTTCCAGGTTGCGTTGCGCCAGATGCTTGCCCCGGCTGCGCTCGGTGAAGCGGCCGGGGTAGTCGTAGTCTTCCAGGTCGGGCTGGAATTTGCTGTCGACGGCCGCTTCGAGGAGCAGGCGTGGCTGCTCGAAGTCGTAGTCGCGGCGGCTGACTCGACTGGTGCGGGTGGCCAGGCGCAGGTTGAGGCGCTTGATCACCGGTTCATCGGCGACCAGGCCGCTGTCCGGCACATAGGCGGTGGGCTGGCCCAGGCGCGGGAAGCTGGTCTGGTCATCGCCGAACACCAGCAGATGGCCGCTGGCTGAGTGCTCGAAGTGGTAGTGGATGCCTTCCTCTTCGCACAGGCGCTGGACGAAGTGCAGGTCGCTCTCGTCGTATTGCACGCAGTACTCGCGCGGCGGATAGACAGTCGGGCCGAGCTGGAAGCGGTAGCCATTGCCGAGGATGCCGTGCTCTTCCAGGAGCGTGGCGATGATCTGTGGCACGGTCAGGTGCTGGAAGATGCGCTGGTTGCTGCGCTGCGCCAGCCACGCCAGTTTCGGCTGCAGGCACAGGTGATAGCGGGTCAGGCGCTTGCCAGATTCGCCTTGCGCCGCCTCCAGTACCAGGCCGTGAATGCCGCGCCCATCCGGGCTGAAGGCGAGAAAGGCTGGTTGTCCGAGGCAGGCCTGCAGGTCGAGATCCGGGCGTTCGCTGACCAGCTCCACCTCGAAGCGATAGGGCTGATTGAGCGCCTCACGGCCCTGGAATTCGAGCACCTGAAGGCTGTGTGGCTGGCCGTCGAGCGTCAGGCTGAAGTGGGTCTGGTTGGCAGGGTTGAACATGATGACGTCCTTGTCAGGTAGCGGGCCGGCGCAGCCAGCGGGGCAGTCGGGAAGTCGGCTGGCGGGCGGCACGGAAGGCCTGCAACAACGACGGCAGGCTGCTGCGCTGCGTCGGATCGAAGGCCAGTGCGGCGCGCAGTGCCGGCCACAGCGGGCGAGGCAGATCCGCCGGGGCGTTCAGAGGCAGCTCCATGGCTTTGGCCTGCTTGGCGCTCTGGCGCCGAAACGGGTGCTGGCCGCTGCACAGTTCGTAGATCACGCAGGCCACCGAATAGACATCGGCGGCAGCGCTGAGGGATGCGCCATCGAGCAGCTCGGGGGCGGCGTAGCGCGGCGTCCAGGCGGCGAAGCGCTGGCGTGACAGGCGTGGCAGGCCGGTGAGGAAGCCGTCCAGGGCCTGGCCCAGGCCGAAGTCGAACAGGCGCAGTTCGCTATCGCCGAGCATCAGGTTGCTCGGTTTCAGGTCGCCATGCAGCACGCCGTGGCTGTGTGCATGCTGCAGTGCTTCGAGCAGGTTCAGGCTGACCGTATGCGCCTCGGCCCAGGGCAGGCCGCTGGGGTATTGCAGCAGTAGGCTGTCGAGGGTGCAGCCCTTGAGCAGCTCCATGGTGATGAAGGCGCGCTGGCTGGCCGGGTCGATTTCGAAGCTGTACAGGCGCACCAGGTTGCGCTGGCTGAGCCGCGCGGTGAGGGCGAATTCGCTGTAGAGCAGGGCGCTGGCATCCGGGTAGCTGGCGAAGTCTTCGCTGAGGGTTTTCAGCGCCACGTAGGGCTGCGGATCACCGAACTGCTCACGCAGCAGGTCGCGGGCGCGATACACCGCGCCCATGCCGCCGACACCGAGCAGGCGCTCGATGCGGTAGCGCCCGCACAGCACGTCCGGCAAGTCCTTGGGCAATGGGCGCGGGGCCCGGGCTGGCGCGCTGCCGGCCATCAGGGTCAGGTCTGGGCTGAGCACAGGGTTCATCGGTTGATCACCACGGCACTCAGGTTGTCCCGCGCGGGGCCGTCCAGGACCAGCTCGAACAGGCGCTGCAAGGCCAGGCCGGCACTGGGGCGGATCAGCGCTGCGCTGAGCTGGTCGTGGCTGAGTTCCTGGTAGAGGCCGTCGCTGCACAGCAGGAATACATCGCCGGGCAGGCTCTCCAGTTCGAGGATGTCCAGCTGCAGTTCCTCGGCCGCGCCGATGGCGCGGGTCAGGGCGTGGGCCGCCGGTTGGCGGGCAGCCTCTTCGGCGCTCATGCCACGCTCGTCGATCAATTGCTGCAGCAGCGAATGGTCGCGTGTCAGCTGGTACAACTGGCGTCCGCGCAGCAGGTAGCAACGGCTGTCGCCGGCCCATACGCAGGCCACTCGACTGCCTTCGGCGAGCAGGGCAACGACGGTGCTGCCGACCAGCATTTCGGGGTTCTCGCTGGTCACCGTGAGCCCCAGGCTGAGGTGCCGGTTGAGGCGGTGCAGACACTGCCTCAACTGCTCCAGGCGTTGGTTGAAGTCGCAGTCTTCGCTCAGCTCGGCGAGGCTCTCGACGATCAGGCGGCTGGCCAGGTCGCCGTTCTGGTGGCCGCCCATGCCGTCGGCGACCACCCACAGGCCGCGCTCTGGTTGATCGAGAAAGGCATCTTCATTGCGCGCGCGCACCTTGCCGGTGTCGGTGCGCGCGGCGCTGTGCCAGAGCAGGTTGCTGATCTGCATCAGAGCGTGGCCGGCAGCTTGAAGTCGCGCAGCTGGGCGACGTCGAAGGGGTTCGGCGAGCGTTGGCTGTGCAGCAGGTACTTGGCCTGCAGGCCCTGCAGGTTGGCCTTGAGCAGCAGCACGTCGCGGCCGCTGTGGTGCTCCACCTGCATCTGGTCGAGCAGGCGGAACAGCGACCAGGGCCCGCTGTTTTTCTCGATACCGACGCGCCGTCCGCCTTGTTCCTCGAGCACCAGGCTGCTGCGATCGCCGTCTGCTTCGGCCGGCCAGCGGAAGGCGGTGGCGATGATCGGCCCGTGACGGTACTCCAGCTGCTGGCCGCCGAACTGGAAGTCGGCGCGGTTGAGGCTGTAGTCGAGGGCGAAGGGTTCCAGCTTGAACAGCACCAGGGGCTCGGCCGGGTTTTCGGCGAAGAAGCTGCGGCGAATGCTCTGGGTCTGGTTGATCTGCTTGAGGAAGACCGATGACAGCGGCAACCCCTGGCCATCCAAACGCCGCAGCTGGTACTCGCCATCGCTGTCGCTGACAAAGGCCTTGAGGTAGCGATCGACGAAGGCATCGGCGACGCCATCGGCCTTGAAGAACTCGCGGAAGTCGGCAATCGCCACGTCGCTGTCGCTTTTGGCGCTGAACGGATAGCGCTTGAGCAGAGAGGCCTTGTAGAAGGCATACAGCTCGTTGCGGTAGCGCTTGTTCAGGTAGCCATAGGCGTCGGCGAGGACCAGCTGCCAGCTGTCGTCGGCGATCAGGCTCAGCCAGTTGCCCACCGGTTGCGGCAGGCGTGCGGCATTGCTGCGGACCTGGTTGATGGCATCCGGCTGGCCGCTCATGCGTGACTGGGCCATTTCGAAGGCGGCTTGTTCCGGGGAGCTGGCGTGGGCCTGGCTGCTCAGTTGCAGGCGCAGGGCGTCGAGTGCCTGCAGGGTGGCGGCCAGTTCCGGGCCGGCGCCGCTGTTGCTGTCGAGCAGCCGGTGCAGGGGTTCGAAGCGCCGTTGCAGGGCTTTGCGCGCGGTATCCGGCAGGCTCTTGGCGATGGCGCCGAGGCCCTGTTCGGCCGCAGCGGCGGCCAGTTTGGCCTTCTTGCCCAGCTTGGCCTGGGCGGCCAGCTCGTCGACCTGGTCGGCGGCTGCCGGCAAGTCGAAGCGGGTGTTTTCGCGCACTTCCACGAGGATCTGCAGCAGCGGCGAATTGGCGGCGGTCAGCGCGCTCAACTGGAGAATGCCCTGGGCGCTGTTGCCGATCGGTTCCAGGCCGAGCTGGGCGATGGCTTCGCCCCAGTAGTTGGCGTAGTCGCGGAAGTACAGCTGCTCCAGCTCCACCAGCAGGCGGCTGAGGTCGTTGTCGCTGAGGCTGCTGCCTTCGCCGAGTACCCAGTTGTCGCGCAGGATGTCGCGCACCAGGCTGACGCCCTGGGCCACGAAGTACTGCTGGTAACCCTTCTGCGTATACAGCCCGGGAATCGCGTAGTCGCTGCCGAGGAACAGCGTGGCCTGGTTGCCCAGCTGCTGAGCCAGGCTGTATTCGGGCAGGCTACGGGCCTGGTCGCGCAACATGCGGTAAACCACGTTGGCCAGCGACTCGCTGCGCAGGATCTGCCGCGCCTCGGCCACCAGCCGCTCATTCACCGGGTAGGCACTGAACGGCCCGGCCAGCAGGCGCTGGAAGTGCTGACCCAGGCCGCTTTGCGTGGCGTTGTCACCGGCGTAGCGCAGCGACCAGTCGGCGGCCAGCCATTCCTGCAGGAAGGCCGGCTCGCGGCGCTCCTCCAGGTTGAGCATCAGGTAGGCACGCAGGCTGCCCAGCAGCAGTTCGCGGTCGTCACGGTTGGCGCGGATCTGTCCTTCCAGCTGGCGCGCAACGCGCGGCAGCAGCTCGGCTTCCAGCTGACGCCGATAGGCCTGTTGCAACTGTGGATCGACCTTCGGGCCCTGGTACAGGCCGCCGCGTTCGAGCAGGGCCGCGTCGCTGCTGGCGGGGAACACCTGGGTCGCCGCGTAGCTGCTATCGAGCAGCGCCAGCGCCTGTTGGACGTCGTCTGCCGGCTTGAGGGTTTCGCCCTGGCGGGTCAGTTGCTGGGCCAGTTCGCGCAGTTGTTCCAGGCGACCGTGGTTGGCCGAATAGCTGTTGCCCCAGAGCAGGCCGCACAGCACCAGGCAGGCGGCTGCACCGGCATACAGGGCGCGCTGGCGCCAGTCGATGCGGCGTACTTCCTTGTCGTCCAGGCCGGCCAGATCCGCCTCGGGGAAGATCACCCGGCTGAGCAGCTGGTGGATAAACCGCGCGCGGCCGCTGCGGTAGGTTGGCAGGCTGCTGCCGGCCAGGCCGAGGTTGCGCCCGATGCCGGTGGTGCTGGGGTCGAGGGGATCATGCAGCTGCGGTGCGCTGGTCAGGTAAAAACCGCGCAGCTGGCTGCTGCGCTGGTAGCGGTTGCCGCTGAAGGCCAGTTCGACGAACAGGCACAGGCGCTCGCCGAGCTGGCCGAGCTGGTGTGGGAAGTCGAGGATGCGCCCGCGGCGCTGGGTGTCGCGCTCCTGGTGCATGCGCAGGATCACCTGGCTGTTGAGGCGGCGCAGCAGTTCCTCGAACTCCTGGCGTACCACCGCGACGTCGGTGGCGTTCTGTTCCTTGCGGAAGCTGGCGCCGAGCACCTGATCGCTTTCCTCGCGGCTCAGCTGGTCGAAGAACTCATCGAAGCCGAGCACCTTGTCGGCCTTGCTCAGCACCAAATACACCGGCACCTCGACACGCAGCTCGACGTGGATCTCGTGCAGGCGCTGGCGCACCTGGCGGGCCAGGTTCTCCAGCTCCAGCTCGCTGTGGTACTGCAGGCTGTCTACGGGAATGTTCACCAGCACGCCGTTGAGCGGGCGCGAACGGCGTTTGCGCAGCAGGTTGAGCAGGGTGTGCCAGGCGCGGCTGTCGACGGCCACGTCGGGCTGGGTCAGGTAGCGGCCGCTGGCGTCGAGCAGCACCGCGTGGTCGGCGAAATGCCAGTTGCAGTAGCGGGTGCCGCCAACATCCTTGGTCAGGCGCTGGGCATCGCCCTTGCTCAAGGGGAAGTCCAGGCCGGAGAAGTCCAACAGGCTGGTCTTGCCGCTGCCCTGCGGGCCGAGCAGCAGGTACCAGGGCAGTTCGTTGCGCCATTTGCCGCTGCGCCCGCGGTACAGGCTGGCGCTTTTCAGGGTATGCAGCGCCTGCTTGAAGCGGCTGCGCAACTCGACCTGCTCCTCGCTGATCAGGCCTTCGCGGCGCAGGCGTTCCTGGGCATCGGCGTCATCGGCGTCCTGCTTCTTGCGCACGTTGGCGCGCCAGCTGACGAAGACGATGAACAGGCCCCAGGCCAGGAACAACCCGCTGATGCTGAGCAGACGGCTGCTGGCCGAGGCCCAGAACTTGTTGTCGGCGACTGCCAGCAGCGGCCCGACGAACCACACCAGCAGCGCCAGGACCAGCACCAGGCACAGGCTCCAGACCCACGTCTGGCGCAGGAAGGCGGCGGTTTTACGGAGAAATTCCTTCATCTCAACTCATCCCTGATTGGATTGCGCGGGGGCCGGAGCGACCTCGGCCGCCTGATACGGCTGCAGCACCGTGCGCCGTTCTTCGTGCAGCACCCAGCTGAAGCCGGCATACAGCAGGCCGAGGCCGGCGAGCGTGGCGATAGCCAGCAGCCAGCCCGGCACGATGCGCACCAGGCGTCGGCGCCCTTCCTTGAGGCCCTGCCAGTGCGGTGACAGCTCGCGGGGAATATCCCCGCGCAGCTGGCGGATCTGCCGGTACAGGCTGTCGCGGATCGCCTCCAGTTCGAGCAGGCCGCGCGGCAGCACGCGGTACTTGCCCTCGAAACCGAGCGACAGGCAGATGTACATCAGCTCGAGCATGGCCAGGTGCTTCACCGGGTTGCGCGACAGGTGCTCGAGCAGCTGGAAGAACTTCTCGCCGCCGAAGGTTTCGTTGTGAAAGCTCGACAGCAGGCTCATCTGCGACCAGGCGCTCTCGTTGCCCCAGGGGGTGGTCACCACCGCTTCATCGACCACCGTACACAGCACGTAGCGCGCGGCCATCACCTGGCCGCCCTCGGCGCCTTCCTGCAGGGCGCGGTGCTCGAACAGCTTGATTGCCACGCTGAGGCGTTCGTTGAGCGCCTGGAAATTCTCCGCGCTGGCGCTGTTCTTCAACCGCACCACTTCCGAGAGCAGCAGCGCGCTGGCGGCCACCAGCGGGTTGAAGCTGATGTTGAAGACTTCAGCCGGGCGCATGCGCGCGGCATACACCATGCGTTCCTCGAGCTGTTCCATGGGCGGTGCGGCGAAGTCGGTCAGCGGGCTGCGCGCCGCGCCGGCAGTCTGGCGGTTGAGGACGACGGTCTTGTCCTGTGCTTCCTTGATCATGTTCAGCTCCTGATCGCCCAGAATTTCAGCTCAAGCCCGGAGAAGTCCCCGGACACGTGGAAGGCAAACCCGCCCGAGCTTTCCAGCTGCGCCAGCTCTTCCGAACCGAGCTCCAGGGCGAAATAGGTCTTGTCCGAGTGGAAGGGAATCTGCCGTGGCGCCACCGGCAGCGGCCGTACCTTGATCCCTGGCAGGTGCAGGTTGACCAGCTGGCGGATGCGCTCCACTGCGCCGATCTTCAGGTGCGCCGGCAGGCGCTTGCGCAGCTCCTCGGCGTCGCATTGGGCGCTGGCGGCGAGGATGAAGTCGGCGCTGGTCAGCAGCTTGTGATCCTGCAGCGGCGAGACCTGGATGCCGTACTGGCGCTGTTGCAGGGGCAGCTCGATGGCGTGCTGTTCGAGCACCATCGACAGCACCTGGCGCAGCGCATCCATCAGCTTGCGGAAGCTGCCGGCCTGGTCGTTGTGCAGGTAGCGGCTGTCCAGGCGCGGGCGCTTGTGGTCACTGGCGAAGGTCGCCAGCTCGCCGAGCAGGCCCACCAGTTCGCGGTAGATCAGCTCCGGGTGCAGCTGCTCCAGGCTCAGGCAGTGGCGCAGCTGCGGCTCGTAGCGGTTGACCAGTTGCAGCATGAGGAAGTCGCCGACTTCGGTATTGCCCAGCTTGCCGGCGGCCCGCACCCGCTCGGCGAGAATGTCGCCGCGGTGGCCAAGCATGCTGATCACTTCCTTGAGGTAGGCCAGCAGGGTGCTGGAGGCCTGCAGGTGGAGGAAGGTCGGGCTGAAGTCCGGGTCGAGGGCGATCACCCCGTCCGGGCTGGTGTCGAGGATTTCCGCCACCTTGAGTTTGACGAAGGCCTGGTCGGTTTGCTGTTCGCCGAGCAGCAGGCGGAAGTCCGGGCGCCCGCAACTGACCTGGCTGGCGGCGCTGTCGCCGGCATTCGAGTCGGTGACTTCCAGCTCGTGGGCGCGGTAGCGGGCGAGCACGTCCTGCTGTTCGCTGCGGCGGCTCTCGATGTGGTTGCCGGTGACCAGCGGCAGGGCCAGGTAAACCGGGGTCGCCGAGGTGTTCGGCGGCACGTCGAGGGCCAGCGGTTCGCGCGCGGCGTCGATCTCGAACAGGCTGCCGTCGGGCAGCACGCCGCTGGCCTGGCTCAGCACCAGCTTGCCCATGCCGAGGAACTGGCGGTCCACTTCCAGGCTGAAGAAGCCCCAGGGATAGACCTGCAGCAGGCGCGTGCGCGCCTTGAGCTGGTGTTCGTAGTAGCGATCACTCTGTTGAAAATGCTGCGGGCGCAGGAGCATCCCTTCTTGCCAGACCACTTTGAGCATCTCCATGTGCTCAGTCCTCGGCCTGGTCGTGGGTCAGCGCTTGCAGGCCGTGCTCGTCGAGGCGCACGCCGGCCTGGTTGATCCGGCCTTCCTGCAGCGACACGACAAAACGCCAGCTGGCCTCCGGCAGGTCGCGGTAGGCGGCAACCACCCCGACGTAGCGGCTGCCGGGCTGCACCGCGAGCTTGAGTTCGCGGGTCTCGCCGGGGCGCACTTCCAGTTCCTCGAAGCTGACCAGATCCGGCATCAGCGATTCCTTGGGGCGCTGGTAGAGGGAGAAGAAGTCGGCGTTGTTGAACGACGAGGGATTCTTCAGTTCCAGCAGGCGCACCACGATCGGCGAGGGGCGGCCCTTGAGGTCGGGGTTGAGGCGGTCGCTGGCGATCAGGCTGAGGTCGAGCTTGGTCTTGTCCGAGTAAGGCGACAGGCTGGAGCAGCCGCTGAGGGCGGCGAGCAGGGTCAACAGGCTAAGGCTGATAAGGCGGCGCATGGCATTCATCCTTGAAAGTTGCTATCGAGCGTGGCGATCAGGCGCACCTGCTCTTCGTAGGTCTTGGCGAAGTCGCGGGCGAACAGCCGTTCGCTCCAGTCGTCATCCTTTTCCAGCGCCTGGTAATGCCGCTGGTAGGCGCGCCAGCGGCTGGCGGCGGTGGCCAGCAGCGGTTTGCGCTGCTGCTCGAAACGCAGGCACAGCTGCACCGGGGCGAACTGCTCGAACAGGCTGGCGACGGCGCTGCGACTGGCGGCGAACAGCGCCACCTGGTGTGCCTGCAGATCGCGGTAGGCGCGGCCCAGCGCCTGTTCAGCAGGCACTTGGCCGGGCTTGTTGCCGCGCAGCAGGACGTTGAGCGCTTCACTGGCATCGGCGCTGTGCTTGAGCGGGTTGTTGCCGGCGTTTTGTACGGTGGTCAGGGCCAGGCGCAATTCATTCTTCAATTCGCCACGGGTGCGCAGGCTCTGCTGCAGACCGCCGATGCTTTGTTTCAGCAGGCGCGCGGCATGCAGCGCGAGGGCTTCGCGGGCGGCTTCGTCTAGGTCGTCCAGCGGTACGCCGAGGGCGTCGCCGAAGCGCTGCCAGAACACCGTGCTCTGTGGCTCGCCGGCCGGCTGCGGCACAACCTTGGCGGCTTCGACCCGCACCGCGCTGGGCTCGGCAACCAGCTCGGGCAGCAGCAGGCTTTGCATGTCGATGCGCGCGTATTCGCTGCGCGCGAACTGCTCCTCGGGCTCCTGCACCAGGCCGGCGAATTCGTCCAGCGTGCTGTAGCCGCGCGGGCGCTGTTCGAGGGCGGCAATCGGGTCGAGGTCGAGAAAGGCGTCATCCGGGATGATGCTGCCGGCCGGTTGGCTGCGGCCGATCTGTTCCTCGAACTGCGCCGGGTCCTGCAGCAGGCGCGCGCGGATTTCCACCTCGCCCAGGCAGTACACGCTGCCATGCTCAATGCGCTGCGGTTCGCCCTTGCGCAGGCTGGCGCCGCTGTCCTTGAGCTGAATGCCGTTGCTGCTGGTGTCGGTCAGGTAGAAGTGGCCGTCGCGGTAGCTGACCTGGGCGTGCCGGCTGGAGAGGATGCGTTTGCTGTCGGGGATCGGCCAGTCGCAATCTTCGCCCCGGCCGATCACCCCGCCGGTTTTCTTGAAGCTCTTGCTGGTCAGCAGGCCGGGAGCAAATTGCTGGGCGCTGACGACGTCGAATACCAGTTCCATTGGTCTGTGCTCCTTGGCGTTACGGGGCGCGTTGTTCGGCTTGCGGATCACCCAGCGGGCGGTAGTCGTCGTCGCTGGATTTGTAGTTGCCGGCGCAGCCGCTCACGCCGAGCAGGATGGCCAGCAGGCCGAGGGTGACAAGGTGGGACATCGGGCGTTCTCCACGGGTGGCAATGGGGGAATGGGTTGGCATGGGTGCGGGCTCAGACGTCGGCCGGGCTGATGTTCAGCCGGTCCATGCGGTACAGCAGCGTGCGTCGCGGCAGGCCCAGTTCGCGGGCGGCCTGGCTCTGGTTGCCGCGGTTCTTGCGCAGGCAGTCGAGCAGCAGGTTGCGTTCGACCCGCTCCAGGCGCTCGCGCAGGTTCATGCAGCCGTCATCGGTCTGGCAGTCGGCCTGGCGCAGGTTGAAATGCTCGGGTAGCAGCTCGCCGCCCTCGCACAGCAGCACGGCGCGCTCCACCAGGCCTTTGAGTTCGCGCACGTTGCCGGGGAAGGCGTAGCTGGCCAGGTGGGTGAGGGTGGCGTCGGCCCAGCGGCACGGGTCGCGCTGCAGGAAGGCGCTGGCCTTGGCGGCGAAGTGACGGGCCAGCTGGAGGATGTCCTCGTCGCGTGCGCGCAGTGGGGGCAGTTCGATGGGGAAGTGCGACAGGCGATAGAACAGGTCTTCGCGAAAGCGTCCCTGCTCGACCAGGCTGCGCAGGTCGCGGTGGGTGGCGGCGATGATGCGCACGTCGACCTTATGGGTGGCGGTGCTGCCCAGTGGGCGCACTTCGCCTTCCTGCAGCACCCGCAGCAGCTTGGCCTGCAGGGACAGCGGCATGTCGCCGATCTCGTCGAGGAACAGGGTGCCGCCGTCGGCCGCATCGAACAGGCCCTTGCGGTCGCGCTCGGCGCCGGTGAAGGCGCCCTTGCGGTAGCCGAACAGCTCGCTCTCCAGCAGGTTTTCCGGCAGCGAGGCGCAGTTCTGCACGATGAACGCCTGGCTGCGGCGGAAGCCGCAGTCATGGATAGCGCGGGCGACCAGTTCCTTGCCGGTACCGGTCTCGCCGGTGAGCAGCACGCTGACCGGGTTGTGCAGCACCTTGCCGAGCAGCTGGTAGAGCGCCCGCATGCTCGGGCTGTTGCCGATCAGGCCGTAGCCGCTGCTTGGCATGCTCGCTGGCGAGGGGCTGGGCGCGCTGGTTTGCGGGGCGCGCAGGCGCTGCAGCAGCTGGTGCTGGGTCAGGGCGAACGTACCGAGGCTGGCCAGCGAGCCGGCGAAACCCTCCAGCTCGCGAGCATTGTGACTGGCGATCAGCAACAGGCCGCCCACCGTGCCCTGGTCATCCTGCAATGGCAGGCACAGCAGGCTGCGCCAGGGTGTTTCGCTGGCCGGCAGAAAGCTGGTTTCGTGCAGGTTGTGGTCGAGGTTGGCCAGGTTCAGGTGGCGGTTCTGGCACAGGCAGTACTGCAGCAGCTGCTCGCCGTTGTAGTCGCTGGGCAGGCTGGCGGTGTGTTGGGGTTGAGCCTGGCCATCCAGCCATTCGGCGGCCAGGGTCAGGCAGGTGTGGGTGCTGTCGAGCAGGTACAACTGGCTCAAGGCACAAGCGCTGAGCTGGGCGGCGGCCTGCACCAGGCTGCTGGGCAGGCCGTCGGCATTGGCCAGCCGCGACAGGCGGGTGAACTGCGCCAGCAGGGCTTCGGCATAGACCAGCGGCTGGGCGATCTGCTCCAGCATCTGCGGTGGTTCAGGCAGGCGTTCAGGCGAATTCACAGACCAGCGCTCCTTCACCGTCGAGGGTGGCGTGCACCTGGTGCAGGCTTTCGCCGCTGGCCATGGCGTCCAGCAGGCGGTCGGCGATCTGCGGCAGCAGGTGTTGCTCCAGCAACTGGTCGATCAGCCGGGCGCCGCTGTCGCTGTGCTGGCAGCGCGCGGCCAACTGGGCGAGCAGCGCCGGGCTGTGGCTGAAGCCCAGTTGGCGCCGCGCCAGGCGCTCGCCGAGGCGGGCCAGCTTGAGCGCCACCAGTTCCTCGAGCACGCTGCCGGCCACCGGGTAGTAAGGCACCACGCGCATGCGTGCGAGCAGCGCCGGCTTGAAGTGGCGGCTCAGGGCCGGGCGGATGGCTTGCTCCAGTACTTCGGCGGCCGGGCGTTGCTCATCGCTGCAGAGCTGGGCGATCTGCTCGCTGGCCAGGTTGCTGGTCATCAGGATCAGGCAGTTGCGGAAGTTGATCGCGCGGCCTTCGCCGTCGTTGGCCACGCCCTTGTCGAAGATCTGGTAGAAGACGTTCATCACCTCCGGGTCTGCCTTCTCCACCTCGTCGAGGAGGATCACCGAGTAGGGCTTCTGTCGTACCGCCTCGGTGAGCATGCCGCCCTCGCCGTAGCCGACGTAGCCGGGCGGCGCGCCGATCAGCCGCGACACCGTGTGCTTCTCCTGGAACTCGGCCATGTTGATGGTGGTGAGGAAGCGCTCGCCGCCGTACAGCAGGTCGGCCAGGGCCAGGGCGGTCTCGGTCTTGCCGACGCCGCTGGGGCCGACCAGGAGGAACACGCCGACCGGCGCATCGTCCTTGTTCAGCCCGGCGGCGCTGGCGCGCATGGCGCGGTCGAGGGCCACCACGGCCTGCTCCTGGCCGCGCACGCGCTGGCGCAGGTCATGGGCGAAGCCGGCCACCTTGGCACTGTGTTCGCGGGCCAGTTGGCTCAGCGGCACACCGGTCCAGTGGCTGATCACCTCGGCCACCAGGCGCGGGCAGACTTCGTGGCTGACCAGGCGCTCGGCGGCCTGGGCGGCGGCCAGCTCTGCCTGGATCGCACGCAGCTCGGCTTCCAGCTCGGCCAGGTCCGGCAGCGGCTCATCGCTGGTTTCGGTTTGCGGCAGGCGCGCGGCAGCGCATTGCCGGCGCAGGAGCAGCAGGCGTTCGGCGAGTTGGCGCTGCTCGCTCCAGCGCGCGTCGAGCTGCTGCAGTTCGCCGGCAGCTTCGCGCAGACGACTTTCCAGCTGCTCCAGGGCTTCGCCGTCGACTTGCAGGCCGGCGTCCAGGTCGCGGCGCAGGGCTTCGCGCTGGCGCTGGCCTTCGGCGATCTCGCCACGCAGGCGCTCCACGGCTTCCGGGGCGGCGGCCAGGCTGATGCGTACCCGTGCGCAGGCAGTGTCGAGCACGTCGACCGCCTTGTCCGGCAGCTGGCGGCCGGCCAGGTAGCGCGCCGACAGTTCGGCGGCGGCCACCACCGCATCGTCACGCAGGTAGATGCCGTGGCTCTGCTCGTACACCGGGGCCAGGCCACGGAGGATGGTCACGGCTTCCTGAACCGTCGGCTCGTGCAGCTGCACCGGTTGGAAACGCCGGGCCAGGGCCGGGTCCTTCTCGAAGTACTTCTTGTATTCGCTCCAAGTGGTGGCAGCGATGGTGCGCAGCTCGCCACGCGCCAGGGCCGGCTTGAGCAGGTTGGCGGCGTCCGAGCCACCAGCCTGGCCGCCGGCGCCGATCAGGGTATGGGCCTCGTCGATAAACAGGATGATCGGCTTGGCCGCGCCCTTCACTTCGTCGATCACTCCCTGCAGGCGCCGCTCGAACTCGCCTTTGACGCTGGCGCCGGCCTGCAGCAGGCCCATGTCCAGGCACAGCAGCTCTACGCCCTTGAGCACTTCCGGCACTTCGCCGCTGGCGATGCGCAGGGCCAAGCCTTCGACTATGGCGGTCTTGCCGACGCCGGCCTCGCCGACCACGATCGGGTTGTTTTTGCGCCGGCGGGCGAGGATATCGATCATCTGGCGGATCGCCGCGTCGCGGCACAGCACCGGGTCGAGCTTGCCGTCGCGGGCCTGCTGGGTGAAGTTGTGGGTGAAGCGTTGCAGGTTGGACTCACCGGGCGCAGCGGCTTTGCCGGCAACAGCCTGCGGCTGCTGGCTGAGGGCGAAATCGCGTAGGCGTTCGGCGTCGATCTTGGCCAGCAACGGCTGGTAGTGGCTGCCGGCATAGCGCATCGGGTTGCGCAGCAGGGCGAGGATCAGCGCGGCCTGCTCCACCTGGCTCTGGCCCAGCTCCAGGTTGGCCACCAGCAGGGCGTCCTGCAGCCACTGCACCAGCTCGGCGGAGAACACCGGGTTGCGCGAGGCGCTGTGTTCGCCGCGTGGCTGCAGAGCGCTGGCCAGTTCACCGGCGTCCACTTCGGCATCCTGCAGGGCGCGGGCCAGCAGGCCCTGCGGGCGCTCGAGCAGGCCGAGCAGCAGGTCTTCCACCAGGATCTTGTTGCCACCGCGTTGCAGGCAGCGCTCGGCGGCGCCTTCGAGGTCGCGGCGGGTGTCGGCGTCCAGTGCCTGCACCAGTTGTTGCAGATCGACGTTGATCATTTCATCAGTCCTTTAATGAATGCGGCTGCCAATGGTGACCATGCCGTCGGCCCGTTCATGGCCAAGCCAGCTGGTCCAGCCGAGGTGGCAGGGGTTGTCGGCGCCGATGCGCAGCTCGCGGATTTCCTCATGGCGCAGGGCCAGGCGGATGTCGTAGTCGAGCGGGTCGCGCAGGGTGAAGCGCACCAGCGCGCAGAGCGGCTGGTAGCCCGTGCCGATCGGCAAGAATTCGTGGAAGCGATCCCAGCTGAGCTGGCGGATATGAATGCTGAACTTGCCGCCGCGGTCGCGTACTGACTCGCCCAGTACCAGGCTTTCGCCCAATTGGCTGTTGGCCAGGCCGAGGCGGTTGCGCTGCTCGTCGATGATCTCGACGCGACGCTCGACGCACTGCTCGATGCGCAGGTCGGCGTGTTTGAAGTAGTAACGCAGCACCGACTCGACCAGTGCCGCCGAGTGGGCGCGCAGGCTGAGCAGGCCGAGGTAGGGCAGCAGACGCTTCCAGTTGAGCTCCGAGGCGGCGCGGATCTGTTCGCCACCGAGGCCGATCAGGGCGAACAGCTGGTTGGAGAACTGGTCGCTGGCGCCATGCTGGAAGCGTGCGTAGTAGCGGTACTTCTGCCAGATCGGCAGGAGCAGGCGCTGCAGGCGGTCGTTGAACAGGTCGAGAAATTCACGGGTCGGGTTACCGTCCGGGTTGTCGCCCAGCGCCTGCTCGCCATAGAAGGCCGGCAGCGGCGAACCGGCGCCGAACAGGCTGACCAGGTTGATACGCAGCTGCGCGCGCAGCTCGCCCTGCTCCTCGAAGAACTGCACGCGATCGACGTCGCTGCCGGGGAAGCCCAGGCTGGGGTTGGCCTGGAATTCCAGGCGCTCGTACAGCTGCTCCTCATCCAGTTCGGGATGGGCTGTGCGCAAACGGTCCAGTACCAGCAGCACACCCTGGAACAGGCTGTACTCGCGGATGCCAGAGCTGAGCTTGCTCAAAGCAGGGGCTGCTGCCCCATGCGCGGCGTCCATCGGTACACCTCTCCTTGTGTGCTGTGTACGCGCAGCTCGTGGTACGAGTTGAGGCTGGCGTAGAGGGCGAAAAATTCATTGAGCACCGAGGCGAACAGGAACAGGTCCCCTTCGCCCAGGTAACCGTCCGGGTTCATGCTCAGCTCGGTACGCACACCGCGCACCGGCAGGCCGCGGTGCAGGCGGTCGACGTGCTGGTGGCGGATCGACTGCAGGCCGCCGAGCAGGCGCTTGCTGACCTTTTCCGCGTGCTGGTCGTAGTAGCGCGGCAGGTCGTAGGTCTCGAGGATCACCTTGAGCGCCTCGACGTCGGCCAGCGACAGGTAGTTCAGCGACATGTTGCTGATCAGCTTCCACAGGTAGTCGCGGTGCAGCGGTGGCGCGTAGCTCGGCGTCACCGCGCTGATGTTGCGGAAGGTGAGGAACTCCGGGGTGTCTTCGCTGGGCAGGCAGATATCGCCCAGGCCCAGCTGGCGCGGCAGGTTCTGGTTGGTGCAGGTCAGCTCGATGGACAGGGTTTCTTGCTGGTCCTGCTGGCGCATGCCGAAGCTCAGCCAGGTTTCCAGGCCATCGCCGAGCATCGACGGCTGCTGGCGCACGCTGTAGTGCGGGCGCGCCTTGGCCACGTCGAAGCTGGCGTCGTGCTCGAACGACTCGAACGGCACGTACTCCTCGTAGCCCATGCCGCCGGGCTTCCAGCCGGTCACCCGATCCACCGAGAACACCGCGCAGTGGCGCGTCTCGAATTCGGCCGGCAGCAGCAGGTACTGGTCCTGCTTGCCGTCCAGGCGGATCGGGATGGCGTCGTGAGCGAACAGGTTGACCACCGGCGTGCAGTACAGGCGCACGTTGTCCAGGGTCGGGCGGATGCGCTGCAGGCCGGTCTTCTGGATATCGAAGCGCAGCTCCAGGCCGCGGGCACGTTCCAGCAGCTCGGCCGGCTGGCGCTTGAGCAGGTCGAGGCCCTTGAGCTCGACGAACAAAAACTTGTCCTGGAAGGCGAAGTATTCCTGCAGGTGGCGGTAGCCGCGAAAGGTGTTCAGCGGGTAGGGCACCAGCGCTTCGTCTTCGGCGAAGCCCACCGCCTCGACCTTGTCGGCACCCAGGGCGAAGCCCGGCAGCGGCTGGTCGTAGGCATCCTTGAGCGGCTTGCCCTCGCCATCCAGCAACACCAGCTGGATGCCGCCGAGGTGACGCAGCAGGCCGAGGTAGAGCAGCTGGCTGATATAGCGCTCGCCAGCCAGGTGCAGGCGCAGTTTGCTCAGCTCGACTTCGCCGAGGTGGCCATCGGCGCTCATCGCCAGGCGCAGGCTGAGCAGGGCGCCGTCGCCCTTTACCGAGTAGTCCAGGCCATTCAGCGCCAGCGGCAGCACCTCGCAGGCGAAGGCGGTGCGAAAACGGCAGGTCACGCCCTCGATGGCCTTGGCCTCCACCGGCGTATGCCGGGGCACGGCGATGGCCGGCCCGGGACGCTTGAGCGGGTCGAACTGCAACATGCTGAAGGCCGGCAGCGGGCGCATGTAGTTGGGCCACAGCAGGTGCATCAGCGAATGGGTCAGCTCCGGCAGCTCGTCGTCGAGCTTCTGCCGCAGGCGCCCGGTGAGAAAGGCGAAGCCCTCCAGCAGGCGCTCGACATCCGGGTCACGCCCCGCCTGGCCGAGAAACGGCGCCAGCGCCGGGCTGCGCTCGGCAAAGCGCTTGCCCAGTTGGCGCAGGGCGGTGAGTTCGCTCTGGTAGTGGTGGTTGAAGGACATTAGTGGGCCTGCTCCATGGCCGACTCGATACAGCTCCAGAAATCCTCGACGGCCTCTTCTTCGGAGATGGCAATGTGTTCCGGTTGCAGCATCAGCCGTGGCAGTTGCAGCGGCGTCGACGAGCACCAGTGCATGTTCATCCACGTGCAATGGCGGGTGTGATAGCCGGGTGCGCTGATCGACAGCGTGGTCCCGCAGCGCGGCGCATCGGCCAGCAGGGCGTACAGGCGATAGTCGTTGTGCTCGGCAAAGGCAAAGCGGCCCTCGGCATCGCTGACCGTTTCGTAGGCCCAGGATTCGTCGCTGCCGATATCCATCTCGACCTTGGCGCCCGCCACTGCCTGCCCTGTTGCGGCAGACAGCACGCGACCCTCGATGGCCGGGTTCCGGGTTACCGAGTGCGGGTAGGGCACGCAGGCGCTCATGGCCAGCGCGATACCGCAGCAGGCGCTTAGCTGGGTCAGCGAGTGGGCGGCGTTGGCCATCATCAGTTCGCGCATCAACCGCCGGTCCCGATCACTACCGTCCCCGACCCCGCCACCACCACATTGCCGTGGTTGCCCACGGTGCCGATGGTGGTCGCCGGTTTGCCGTTGATCAGCACCGTCGGGATCACATTGCCGACCAGGGCGCCGCCGCAGGCCGAGGCATCGCCCATGCGCGCGGCCGGTTTGCCATCGAACAGTACGTCGGGCGAGCCGGCGGCGATCGGGTTGGTGCCGTGGCCCGGAAGCGGGCAGGCAGTGGGGTCGCCCAGGCGGGCGGCGGGTTTACCGGACATCCATGCTCTCCTATGAACAGGCCCTTACCTGACCTTCACTTGCCCGCTGCCATCCAGCTGCGCGGCAAAACTTACGGGGCGTTTGACGCCGTCGATCTCCAGCTGGCCTTCGATGGCGAAGGCCAGGCTCAGCGGATCGTGGTCGCGGGGCAGTGACACCACGCGCACCTGGGTCAAACGCGGTTCGTACGCCTCGATGAAGCGTTCGATGGCGATACGCGCCTGTTGCAAGGCATCGTGCAGCGACAGGCGCATATCGTTGAGATCGGGCAACCCGTAGTCGGGCAGCGTTTGCACGCTGCCCGCCCGGGTGCTGAGCATCTTCGCCAGGTGGGCAGCCACCGAGGCCATGGCGGACACCTCATGGCTCCAGCCGGCGCGTTTGCCGGCTTCGCCACCCAGGCGCTCGAACAGGCTGCCGTAACTCATGGCGAGTTATTCCTTGTCCAGCTTGCCAACCAAGGACAGGGTGAAATCGGCACCCATGTACTTGAAGTGCGGACGCACGTTGAGGCTGACGCGGTACCAGCCCGGCTCACCGTCGACGTCGCTGACGATCACCTGGGCGGCGCGCAGCGGACGGCGGCTACGCACTTCCGAGCTGGGGTTCTCCTGGTCGGCGACGAACTGGCGGATCCACTTGTTCAGCTCCAGCTCCAGGTCGGTACGCTCTTTCCAGGCGCCGATCTGCTCGCGCTGCAGCACCTTCAGGTAGTGCGCCAGGCGGTTGACGATGAACAGGTAGGGCAGCTGGGTGCCGAGCTTGTAGTTCAGCTCGGCGGTCTTGCCTTCCTCGCTGATGCCGAAGAACTTCGGCTTCTGCGCCGAGTTGGCGGAGAAGAACGCGGCGTTGTCGCTGCCCTTGCGCATGGTCAGGGCGATAAAGCCTTCCTCGGCCAGCTCGTACTCGCGGCGGTCGGAGACCAGTACTTCGGTGGGGATCTTGGTCTCGATCTCGCCCATGCTCTCGAAGTGGTGCAGCGGCAGGTCTTCCACCGCGCCGCCGCTCTGCGGGCCGATGATGTTCGGGCACCAGCGGAACTTGGCGAAGCTGTCGGTCAGCTTGGAGGCGAAGGTGTAGGCGGTGTTGCCCCACAGGTAGTGCTCGTGGTCGCCGGCGACGTTCTCCTTGTAGACGAAGCTCTTCACCGGGTTCTCTTCCGGATCGTAGGGGTTACGCAGCAGGAAGCGCGGCAGGGTCAGGCCGACGTAGCGGGCGTCTTCGCGCTCGCGGAAGCTCTGCCACTTGGCGAACTGCGGGCCCTCGAAGTGATCCTTGAGGTCCTTCAGATTGGGCAGGCCGGTGAAGCTCTCCAGGCCGAAAAACTTCGGGCCGGCAGCGGCGATAAACGGCGCGTGGGCCATGCAGGCCACCGAGGCGACGTGCTGCATGCACTTGATGTCCGGCGAGCTGGGGTCGAAGAAGTAGTTGGCGACGATGGCGCCGACCGGCTGGCCACCGAACTGGCCGTACTCGGCGGTGTAGATGTGCTTGTACAGGCCGGATTGGGTGATTTCCGGGCTGTCCTCGAAGTCGTCCAGCAGGTCCTGCTTGGAGGCGTTGAGGATTTCCAGCTTGGTGTTCTCGCGGAAGTTGGTGCGATCGACCAGCAGCTTGAGGCCGCGCCAGGAGGATTCCAGGGCCTGGAAGTCGGCGTGGTGGAGGATCTCGTCCATCTGCCGGCTGAGCTTGGCGTCGATCTCCGCGATCATGCGGTCGACCATGGCCTTCTTCACCGGCTCGTTCTGGTTGTGCGGTTTCAACAGCTCTTCGATGAAGGCGGACACGCCACGCTTGGCGATGTCATAGGCCTCGTCGTCCGGGGTCAGCCGGGTTTCCGCGATGATGCGGTCGAGAATGCCGGCTTCGGCGACATTCCGGGTGGTTTCCACTACTGCACTGGTGCTCATGCTCGGGCTTCCTTGTCGAGGGTTCAGGCGTCTTGCTGGGTCAGGCCCAGCTCGCTCAGCACGCGGTCACGCGAGTCGTCGTCGGCGAGCACGCTTTCGATCGCCTTGCGGAAGGCCGGGGCGTTGCCCAGCGGACCTTTCAGGGCGACCAGGGCGTCGCGCAGTTCCATCAGCTTTTTCAGCTCGGGAACCTGGTCGACCACGGCGGCGGGGTTGAAGTCCTTCATCGAGTTGATGCGCAGCTGCACCGGCAACTCGTCGGCGCCCTGCTCATCCTGCAGGCGGTTAGCCACGTTGAAGGTCAGGTTGAGTTCCTGCTTGCCGAGCACTTCGTCGAAGTTGTTCTTGTCGATGCTGATCGGCTTGCGGTCTTCGATCTTGCGATCGTCGGCGCGCTGGGTGAAATCGCCCAGTACCATCAGTTTGAGTGGCAGTTCGATCTCTTCCTGGGCGCCGCCGGTGGCGGGCTTGAACGTGACGTTGATGCGTTCCTTGGGGGCTACCGAGCCTTCTTTGGCCATGGTCGTTCTCCTTTACGTTTTCGGTATGTACGGGCCTTGCGGCCTTAATCCAGCACCACTTCGAGGTCGAGGTGGCACAGCCTGCGGTGGATCTCTTCCTTGCGTTCGCGGATCACGTGGCTCTGCGGCAGCAGCTCGTAGCAGCTGTGCAGCAGGCGCAGCACTTCCAGGGCGAGATCGGGTTCCCACTCGCCGAGGCCGGAGGCCTGCAGCGTCTGGTCGAGGGATTCGAGTTGGGTCTTGGTCAGTTCGTGCTTCTTCGCCGCGCTGCACAGGCGCGCCAGGCTCAGCTGCCAGAAGAAGCGGGCGCGGCCGCCCTGGGCCTGAGCCATGCCCTGTTTGAGTTGTTGCACGGCGGCTTTCAGGCCGTCCTTGCGCAGCTGCGGCAGCACCGCCTGCAGGGCGACTTCCCAGGCTGGCAGGCTGCCGTTTTCGCTGATCGCTACGACGGGCTCGGCGCTGGCCGTCTGCAGATGCGGCAGCACATGGGCGCCGATCCAGGCGCGGGTTTCTGCGTCGGCGAACGGCAGGCCATCGTGGAAGCACAGTTCTTCCAGGCCCGGCACGCGCTGCAGGAACAGCGCCAGCTGGATTTCCACCTCGGCCATGGCCGGCTCGGCGCCCAGCTCCTGCAGGCACTCCCAGGCCAGGCGCTGGCCGTCGAGCCAGAACGGCGCGCGGGCGATGCTGGTTTCCAGCTCCAGCAGCAGGTCGGCGTACTGGCCGGCAGCGAAGCGCTCGCGGTAGCTGGCCAGCTTGTCCGCCGGCAGGCCGCGCAGGGCGGTGACCTGTTCGGCGTTGCGTTCCGGCAGGCTGTCGATCGGCAGCCACAGCAGGGTGCGCGCCAGACGCAGGGCGCGGATATCGCTGGCCTTCTGCTTCAGCCACCAGCCGCACAGCGGCCGGGCGCCGTCCTGCAGGGCGCGCAGGGACTTGTGCGCGTCGCGCTCGTTGTCGATCGGCGTGCTGGCGCTGAATACCTGGCTGGCGGCCTGCTTGACCTGGGCCAGGGCTGCGCCGACCACGCCCGGTTCGGCCTGGCCCTGAGTGGCGCGGTTGATCTGCTCGTCAATGCGCCGGCACAGCGGCAGCAGCAGCGGGGCGTCTTCGCCCAAGTGAGCGGAGAGGCAGCCTTCCAGCTTGCGCAGCAGCTCGGCGAGGGTGCGGAACAGTGGCAGCTGGGTGGCCACCGGGATGTCTTCGCCGAGGGCCTTTTCCAGGCGTGGGGTCAACCAAGCGAAGGCGGCGGCGCGGGTGCGTTCCTTGCGCGGATGCAGGTCATCCCAGTGCTGGCTACAAAGGTGGTGCAGCAGGTTTAGGCCGGCTTGTAGACCGCTGAGGTTTTCGCGCTGGTACAGGCTCCAGGTCAGCCAGCTGGCGACGCGCAGATCCTTGGATTGGGTACGCAGCAAGGCCTCGCTCTGCTCGCGGACTTTCTGCCAGTCGATGGCGTCGGTCTGGTGCATGGCCGCGGCTTTTTCCAGCTCGATTTCCAGCACTTCATATTCACTGGAATAGCGGCTGTCGCTGCCGGAAAAGTTCTCCTTATTAATAGGAGTGCTGGCCAGTTGCAGATAATAATCGGCAAGTATCGAAAGGTTGGTCATCCGTGACCTTTAAATAAGAAGGTTAACTTCTATGCGTCCATGCGGATCCGGAGATGAATCCGGGTTTTTGCTCAACCTGCGCAACTTGTTGCGCAGGTCGAATGTGCAACAAGTTGCGCAAAGCCTTGTGCGGTGGGAATCCTAGTCGCGTGCCGGGAGGCGGGCAAGCGCATAAAGTGTGACCTGTCCTGCAATAGCGCTATTCAGGTGGAAGTTTATTTATATGTGCGAATATTAATATTCTGAGTGCTTGGTCAGGTTGTTTAGCTGAACTAATAATGGGTGGGGATATGCCGGATTTCATGTAAGTAAATACTTACCCGCTAACTAGCGGTGCGTCACATTAATGCAGATAGAAAGTTAGATTTTTCGAAGGGCTGCCGGTTTGACGGCAACCGGCATGACGAGCCGTTGTAAGAGTGAGCTCTGCTCGCGAAGCGGCCGCGCAAAAGCCTCGCGAGCGGAGCTCACTTACAGGTCGACGGCTTCATGCTCATGGCGAGTGGGCCGCACGGGAGGCTGGGCCCGAGCGTGTATCTAGCGGCGATCAGGCGAGCAAATGCGGCAGTTCCACGTGAAACCCTTCTAATCCTGGCCACTGATGTAACCGGTAGGAATATGGGGCGCTTAGCGCGCCATCCACACGCCTTTGCTCTGCTGCTCGCAGGCCGGTTTCAGGTAGCGCGCATCGGTGGCGACGCCGTAGTAGAAGATGTCTTGCTGGTAGGGCATGCCCGAAACGGTGGCGTTGCGGCATTCGCCGAAGGCGCCGGTAGGGCATTGGTCGACGAATTTGACCTCGACCTTCTGGCCCTTCAGTTGTGGCTGGCAGAAGCCATCACGGAACAGGTTGGGCGGGATGCTGCGGTTCTGCTGGCAGACTTTCACATCCACTTGGTTGCCTTGGCTGTGCACCACGCAGGCATCGCCCCAGGCCTGGCCGGCCAAGCCCAACAACAGCATTGCAGCAATCGCACGCATCCCGCCCACCTCCTGATCAAAGCCGCGACTTTAGCCTTTTCCGCGCGCCGGCAAAACCGCACCATAGGCAGATGCTCAACCATATCCCGACTCATCTGATCGCCGGCCCGCTGGGCGCCGGCAAGACCAGCCTGATCCGCCAGCTCATGGCGCAGAAACCGGCGGACGAACGCTGGGCGGTGCTGATCAACGAATTCGGCCAGATCGGCCTGGATGCGGCCCTGTTGACCACTGATTCACAGGGTATCGGCCTGGCCGAAGTACCAGGCGGCTGCCTGTGCTGTGTGAATGGTGCGCCGTTTCAGGTGGGGCTTGGTCGCTTGCTGCGCAAGGCGCGCCCGCATCGCTTGCTGATCGAGCCGTCCGGCCTTGGGCATCCCGCCGAACTGCTGCGCCAGCTCAGCGAGCCGCCCTGGCAGGGCGTGCTCAGCCTGCAACCCGCCATCATGGTGTTGGATGCTGCCGCGCTGGCGGCGGGTGAGCCGCTGGCCGAGGTGCAACAGGCGGCATTGGCGCAGATGGGTTTGCTGGTGCTGAACAAGGCCGAAGCGCTGGATGAGGGGGCGCGCGCCGAGTTGCAGCAGCGGCTGCCAGAGTTGCCACGGGTATGGACGAGTCAGGGCCTGCTGGGCTTCGAACAGCTGCCGGGTTTTGCGGCGAAGGCGGGTGAGGGCGGTGCCGAGCTGGCGCTGCCAACGGGCGTGACCCCGCCTGGCGCGCTGTGGCTGGAGCCTGGCACGCCGATCTGCCAGATCCAGCAGCAGGCCGAGGGTTGGAGCATCGGTTGGCGCTGGCACCCCAGCCAGCGTTTCGAGCTGATGCGCGTGCAGCAGTGGCTGGGCGAGCTACCCTGGCGCCGGGCCAAGCTGGTGTTGCAGACCAATGCCGGCTGGCTGTCGGCCAATGCACTGGAGGGCGAGTCCTTGCATTGGCGTGAGAGCGAGTGGCGCAAGGATTCGCGGTTGGAGCTGATCTTCCGTGAGGCGCAGGACGAGGCTGTTCTGCGTCAGGGCATGGCGGATTGTGGTTTTAGCTGATCAACGCTTCCACACCCATCCCCAGCAGCAATACCGCTAGTACCAACAGGCTGAAACGACGCACGGCGACAGAGCGGCACCAGGCAATCAGCCGATCTTCCAAGGCGAAATGGCGTTGCAAGTGGTATTGGTGTTCGTTGGGGGCCTGCAGGAGTACCAGTAGGGCATTGTTCAGGTCGGCATCTTGCGGTAGCAGGAGCAGGTAGCGGTGGCCTCGGGTGGAAGCACCCTGATCGCAGGCGACGGCGGCAATGCCCTGAGCGTTGAGATGCAAGCGCAGGAAGTCGATATAGCTGCCGTAATCGGAAGCACGCAGGGTGTGCATGTGGGCGTCCTTGTCTGTTGGCCCGGTTACGAAGGCAACCGGGCTGCCTATCCTAGCGCAAGGGCGCAATTTTTCACGGGTGGGCGTTGAACCAGGCGAGGACTTTGCCGGGCGAGGCGGCGAACCATTCGTGGCCGGCCAGGGGCTCGGTGTAGCGCGCGGTTTCGATGCCCTGGTAGAGCAGGCGGTCGTAGTACAGGTCCATGCTCCACCACGGCACCACGCTGTCGACGAAGCCATGCAGGAGCAGGGTTGGCGGGTGATCGGCCGGCAGTTCCGGAACCACGCACAGCGGCCCGGAGCAGGTGGCATACGAGCCGGACTGCACGGCCAGGGCGCGGAACTTGCCGGGGAAGGACACGGCCATGCGGCTGCTGTTGTAGCCGCCGCTGGAGATGCCCGTGGCGTACTGGCGCTGGGCGTTGAGCGGGCCGAAGTGGCCGGTGCCGATGGCGTCCAGCACGTTGCCGAGGAAGTCGTAGTCGGTGGTCAATTCATAGGCCTGGGCCAGGCCGGGAATGTTGGTTTGCCAGAACAGGTCCGCCGGCGCACTCGGAGCGATCACCGCATAGCCGTTGTTGAGCAGGGTCTGGATCACCTTGCCTTCGTAGTAGCCGCCGAAGGGCAGGTTGCTGGTGTAGGTGAAGTCGTCGAGCGCGAAGAACGAACCCTGGTAGATCAGCACCACTGGCCAGCCGCCGGCCGGCGGTGTGCCCACTGGCGTCTGGTAGATCACCTGGCGGGCGCCGACGATGCCGGAATCGATCCAGGTGGTTCGATAGCTGCAGCTGACTTCGGCGGGTTTCAGCAGGGTCTTGGCGCGGTCGGTGCAGCGTGATTCGGCCTGGGCTGTGGTGTGCAGCATGGCCGTGCAAAGCAGCAGGCAGCCAAGCAGGGAGGGGGAAAGGCGCATGGCGGGATCTCCGTTGTTATTGTGGGTACAACCACACAAATAGAAACAGGAATTCCGATTCCGTCAAGTACTGCAAGCTCACGGTTGGCGCGGGCTGTGGCGATTTACCTGCTGGGTTACGGGTGAATAGTCCGATCTAGAGCCTGCGCTTTGCGTACAAGAAAATTCGTCTGCTACAGGTCGGTCGCACTGCGATAAAGCGCCAGAATCGATCCTGTTAAAAATTACTTGGCGACGACTTGCCAGGCATTCGAACTCCAGCTAAATTCATTCGGAACCGATGTTCCGATTCCGATAAAAACAACAGCTGGAGGTCATCGTGACCCAACAAGGAAGAGGCCTGGCGCTAGCCGGCCTGGCACTGCTCGGTACCCTGCCAATAGGGGCAGCACAGGCATTTCAGGTCCGCTCGGGAGACTGGACCACGTCGCTGGATACCACCCTGTCCTACGGCGTCAGCTACCGCATGGAAGGCCAGGACGACAAGCTGATCGCCCGTGCCAACGGCGGTAGCGGCAGCAACGCGGGGCTGATCAACTCCGACGACGGCAACCTCAATTTCCGCAAGGGCGAGCTGTTTTCCGAGGTGGCCAAGGTCGTCTCGGAGATGGACCTGCGCTACCAGGATCGCTTCGGCCTGTTCGTCCGGGGTCGCGCCTTCAACGACTTCGAACTGGAAGATGACGAACGCAGCCATCGGCAGATCAGCGACGACGGCCTCGACGAAGCCGGCTCCAGCGCCGACCTGCTGGACGCCTTCGTGTATGGCAGCTGGACCGTCAACGAGCGCGACCTCAACGCCCGCCTCGGCCGCCAGGTGATCAACTGGGGCGAGTCGCTGTTCTATCAGAACGGCATCGGCGCAACCAACCCGGTGGACATCAACGCCCTGCGCGCACCCGGTTCGGAAGTGAAGGAGGCCTACATGCCGACCTTCATGATCTACAGCTCCTACGAGCTGCGCGACAACCTCTCGGTGGAAGGCTACTGGCAGCCCGGCAAAGCCTGGGAAGCGTCGAAGATCGACCCGTGCGGCACCTACTATTCGACCCTCGATCCGCTTGGCGAAGGCTGCGACTACCTTTCCGTTTCACCCCTGCAGGAACAGGCTACCGGCCTGGCCGGCAACGCGATGGCCTTCGACAACCCGGCGGCCGCCCAGGCCTATGCCGACAGCCTGGCGCCAGGGTTCGTCAACGACCTGTTGCGCGGCTACCTGCCGACTACTTTCATGACCCGCAGCCAGGACATCGATGGCGATGATTCGGCGCAGTACGGCCTGGCCCTGCGCTGGTTCGTGCCGGAACTGAACGACACCGAGCTGGGCTTCTACTACCTGCGCTACAACATGCAGGTGCCGATGCTCGGCATGACCGTCGGCCAGCCGCTGGTGCTGCCCGCCGTCGGGGCGCTGCCCGATGCCAGCAGCTCGCACTACTACGCCGAGTACCTGGAGAAGCGCGACCTGCTCGGTATCAGCTTCAACACCTCGATCGGCGGCGAGAGCATCTTCAATGGCCTGTCCGTGGCCGGTGAGCTGAGCTATCGCCCGGACTCGCCAATCGCCCTCGGCCTCAACGAATACCTGCCCGTCGCTCTGCTCAATCCCGATGGTCTGCCGGTGGGCAGCCAGCTCGATGGCTACCGCGAGAAGGACATGTACCAGGCCTCGCTGGCGACCATCTACAACTTCACCGGCTTCCTCGGTGCGGGCTCCGCCACCTGGTTCTCCGAGCTGGTCGCCAGCCGGGTGCAGGGCCTGGAATCGGATATCGACTACTACGAAGCCACCAGCAGCGCCTATGGCGTGCAGACCAGCATGAGCCTGACCTACAGCAACGTGCTCAACCTGGTGAACCTGGTGCCCAGCGTCAGCTACCAATACAGCATCAACGGGGTCGCGCCGCAGCTCACCAATGGCCTGGATGAGGAAGCACAGAGCTATTCCCTGGGGTTGGACGCCATCTACAAGGAGTCCCTGACGGTCGGCGCCAAGTACGTCGGCTACAGCGGTGGCGGCGTGTCGAACAAGCGCACCGACCGTGACTTCCTCAGCTTCAACGTCAAATACAGTTTTTGAGAAGGGAATGAACGTCATGCTCAAATCAGGATTCGTACACGCCGGCCTGCTGCTCGGCAGCCTGCTGATCGCGCCGCTGGTGCAGGCCCAGGTCGATGCCAGCCAGGCCGCGCGCCTGGGTCGCGACCTCACCCCGCTGGGCGCGGAGAAAGCCGGCAACGCCGCCGGCACCATTCCGGCCTGGGACGGTGGCCTGGCGCAGAAAAGCGACGCCTTCGACCCGACCCGTGGCTACCAGGACCCCTACGCGTCCGAGCAGCCGCTGTTCAGCATCACCCGCGCCAACGCCGCGCAGTACAGCAAGAACCTCAGCCCCGGCCAGCGGGCCATGCTCGAACGCTACCCCGAGAGCTGGAAACTGCAGGTCTACCCGAGCCATCGCTCGGCGTCCTACCCGGAGAAGGTGTACGAGGCGATCAAGGGCAACGCCACCACGGCCAAGCTGATCGAGCAGGGCAACGGCATCGCCGACTTCCACACCGCCACGCCATTCCCGATCCCGCAGTCGGGCCTGGAAGTGCTGTGGAACCACCTGGTGCGTTATCGCGGTGACAGCGTCAAACGCTATTACGCCCAGGCCGTGCCGCACGCCAGCGGCGACTACTTCATGACCCAGATCGAGGACCTGTTCCTGTTCAACCAGGACGCCGGCAACCACGCCAAGGACAACGGCAATGTGCTGTTCTACTTCCGCCAGTCGGTGCTGGCACCGGCGCGCCTGGCCGGCACCGAACTGCTGGTCCACGAGACCGTCAACCAGGTCAAGGAACCGCGTCTGGCCTGGCTCTACGCCGCCGGCCAACGCCGTGTGCGACGTACGCCGAACGTGGCCTACGACTCGCCCGGCACCGCCTCCGAAGGCATGCGCACCACCGACAACTTCGACATGTTCTCCGGCGCGCCGGACAAGTACGACTGGAAGCTGGTGGGCAAGGAAGAGCTGTACGTGCCCTACAACAGCTACCGCTTCGCGTCCAAGACCAACAAGTACAGCGACATCGTCAAACCCGGCCACGTCAATCCGGACCTGCTGCGCTACGAGCTGCACCGCGTGTGGCACGTGCAAGCCACGCTGAAGGAAGGCCAGCGCCACCAGTACAAACGCCGCGACATGTACTTCGACGAGGACAGCTACCAGATCCTGGTGGTCGACCATTACGACAACCGCGACAACCTCTGGCGCCTGGGCGAGTCCTACACGCTGAACATGTATGACCAGCCGCTGCTGTGGACCAAGGGCGATGCCGTATATGACCTGATCGGCGGCCGTTATGTAATTGGCATATTGTCCAATGAAGAACCGGCCGATCAATTCAATGTGGCATTGAAACCCAACGACTTCACCCCGGCGCAATTACGCCGAGACAGCCGTCGTTAATTACCGGGGTTAATACAAAAGGATTAGGCGTGGGGAACTTGAAGGTAACTGCAGATAAGCCGGGAAAGTTCCCCCGGCACAACTTCCGGTGGTGTTACACCCATGCTGCCGACCATGGTGAAGTAGTTCATCCCGGCCAGCAGCAGATGGGCGCCGAGGTCGGCGGCTTGTTCCGGATGTGGGTGCCCCAGCTCCTGCTTGCGGGCCAGGGCGATCCGGCAGAAGGCCTGACCGATGTAGGCGTTGAGCTGGTGGAAGCGCTGGCGAAATTGCAGGTCGACCGAACTGCGGCGAACCAGGGCGCGGAGCAGGCCTTCACTGCCACGGAACAACAGGATCACACCCTGGATGAAACCCTCGATCTGCGCGGCCAGCGGCAGGTCGCTGCTGGCGAGCTCGGACACCAGTTTGTCGACGGCGGCGCGGCCGTCCTCGACGAAGCGTTCGTGCACGGTATAGAGCAGCACGTCCTTGTCGCCGAGCAGGCGGTAGAAGGTGCCGACCGAGGATTCGGCGAGCTGGGCGATCTGCGAAATGCCGGTTTCTTCGAACTGGTTGCTCGCCAGCAGATCGGCGGCAACGTTGAGGAAACGTTCCAGCGCTTTCTTGCTGCGTGCCTGGGTGGGACTGGCGATGTTGTACATGAACGGTTCTCGAAACGGCGCTCGTCGATTCTAGTTCCAGGGGGTTTACCGGGGCAAGGCAAATTACCAGTGTTGGCCACTGGGTAAGTTTCGAATAGTTAGCCGATAACACAACTTTGATGAATATCCGAATTAATCGGATATGGACTTTTATTGCCGTCGATTAAATAAGGGATGCATGAACAATGGATTATCTGGACTTGCCCGGGGGGCGCTTTGCTTATATCGATAAAGGCCGCGGCTATCCGGTGTTGCTGTTGCACGGCCTGGGCTCTTCGCTGCTCGACTGGCAACCGCAGATCGAGCACCTGGCACGCTGCTGTCGGGTACTGGCCCTGGACGTACGCGGTCATGGCGAGAGCGAGCCGCTGCGGGCGCCGGTGAACATGAGCGAACTGGCCGGCGATGTGGCGGACTTCATCCACGCCATGGCCATCGACCCGTGCATCGTCGTGGGGATTTCCATGGGCGGCATGCTCACCTTCCAGTTGCTCACCGAGCAGCCGCAACTGGTGCGCGCAGCGGTGGTGATTAACAGCGCGCCCAGCTTCGTCGTCGACTCCTGGAAGGTGCGCACTCAAGTCTGGTTGCGCCTGGGCCTGGTGCGCCTGTTCGGCCTGCCGGGGCTGGCGCGGATGCTGGCCGGCAAACTCTTCCCGAAGCCGGAGCAGCAAGCACTGCGCGAGCTGGTGGCACAGCGCATTGCCGGCAATGACCCCGTCTCTTATATGCACGCCATGCGCGCGATTCCCGGCTGGTCGACCCTGCCGGCGGTGGCGCAGGTGGAAACGCCGCTGCTGGTGGTGTGTGGCGATCGCGACTACACCCCGGTGGCGGTCAAGGAGGCCTACGTGGCGCAACTGCGCAACGCCCACCTGGAGGTGGTCGAGGACTCCGGCCATGCCACGCCACTGGACCAGCCGGAGCGGCTGAACCTGCTACTCGAGGAATTTATCGCCGAACATTCGGCGGCTTTACCGGCCTGACGCGGCCCAGGTGCGTCGTTACACTAGCCGAAGACATTCTCTGCGGCGTTTCCCATGCACCTGATTCCCTGGTCCCATCCGACTTCCGCCGGCTTCACCCTGAGCGGCTGGCACACGCCGCCATCGGGCAAGCCGCTGCTGCATTTTCTCCATGGCAACGGCTTCTGCGGGCGTACCTACGAGCCGATGCTGGCGAGCCTGGCCGAGCATTTCGACCTGTGGCTGTGCGATGCGCAGGGACATGGCGACACCGAGCACGGTGGCCGCTTCCACGGCTGGAACCGCAGCGCCGAACTGGCGGTTGAAGCGTTCGAGGCCGGGCGCGGGATATTCGGCGACGTGCCGCGCTACGCCCTTGGCCACAGCTTCGGCGGGGTGCTCACCAGCCTGATCCTGGCGCGCCATCCACAGCTGTTCCGCCGCGCCGTGCTGCTCGATCCGGTGTTGTTCAGCCGGCCTATGATCGGCGTGATGGCGCTGTCGGAACTGCTCGGCCTGCACCGGCGCAACGTCATGGCGAAGAAGTCGGCGGGGCGCCGCACCCACTGGCCGGATCGCGCCACGGCGTTCTCCCTGCTGCAGGGTCGCGGGATTTTCCGCGGCTGGGATGATGCGGCGCTGCAGGCCTATATCGACCATGCGATGAAGGATGCTGCCGACGGCGGCGTCGAGCTGAAGTGCCGGCCCAGCCGCGAGGTGGACATCTTCAGCAGCTTCCCCAAGCGCCTGTGGCCGTCGCTGGGCAAGGTGAGCACGCCGACCCTGCTGATTCATGGCAACAAGACCTACCCCTTCGTCGGCCAGTCGGCCGCGCGCCTGGCTGGGCTCAATGCGCAGGTACAGGCGCTGGAAGTCGAAGGCGGGCACTGCTTCATGCAGGAACACCCGCAGCGCAGCGCCGCCCAGGTGCTGGCCTTCCTGCGTGACTGACAGGGCGCTCAGCCGCGAAGGCGTCTGGCTGCTGCTATCCGAGCTGTGGCTGGATACCCAGCTGGATGGCTTCGGCCTGCGCCACATCGCCGACCAGTTGCGCACCAGCGGCCTGGCTCGGGCCGAGCTGGAGTCGATCTATCTCTACGAAGTGGCGCCGGTGGTGTGGCTCAACCACTGGAGCGTGGCCGGGGTGTGGGACGGTTTCGACCCGCAATGGCTGAGCGAAGCCTGCCGGCGCAACCAGCAACGCGGGCGCTGGAATCGTTTCAAATGCCGGCTGCTGCGCCGGCCGATGACTTACGGCTGTCGCGCCGAGTGGCAGCAGATTCTCGCCCGGTTGTAGGCCGTTACAGGTCCAGCTTGTCGTGGCGGCGCTTCCAGTCCTGCAGCTGGATCACCTTGCCGCCCGGTTGCTGCACCTGGGTGGCCACCGGCGGTTCGTCCGGGGTGGCGATGGGGTAGGCGTCCAGCTCGATGGGGCCGGGCTGCTGGCCGAACATGCTGATGCTGCCGGCCAGGCGCTGCTCGCCGGTTACGGTGAACTCGAAGCCATAGACCCGCGCCAGCCGCCGCTGGCCGCGTGCATCGCGCAGCACGCCGAGGCGGCGCAGGGCGACATTGCCGTCGAGCAATTCGATATCCAGTTTGGCGCAGTGGCGCTTGACCACTTCCAGGGCACGCTCACGAATGCCGTGGCCACGCCACAGCCAGGCAACGATGAGGATGAACAGCAACAGCAGGGACAGATCGGCAAGGCTCAGCATGGGGACTCCGCGGGCAGCGCCATCAGCTTAACCGATCCTGCGGGCGCTTCTCAGAGCCTGTTTACGATCCACTGAGTTAGCGCCAGACAAGGTGTAGTGAGCCGCGGCAGTAACAGCCGCAAGCTGGACGCCGATCGTCAACAGGCTCTTGTGGTCATCGGCAAGCGCAGTTGGCGCCCTAACCATCAGTACCCGTGCGGCGCTAGGCAGCATGCCTGAAACCACTGGTCGACTTGGCTTGCCAGATTAATAAGATATATCTTAAGTTATATCTTAGATAACCCAAGACGAGAGCAAAACGATGCGAGACCACCATCACTTCCACCACCATCATCCCCAAATGCGCGAAACCGATGAGTTCGAGCAGCGCTCCGGTGGGCGCGGCGGACGCAGCGGGCGCGGGCCACGCGTGTTTGCGCCGGGCGATTTGAAATTGCTGCTGCTGGACTTGATCTCCGAGCAATCCAGCCACGGTTACGACCTGATCCGGCGGATCGAAGACATGTTCGAAGGCGCCTATGCGCCCAGCCCCGGAGTGATCTACCCGACCCTGACGTTCCTTGAAGAAAGCGACCTGATCGCTGGCGAAGCCCATAACGGCAAAAAGCTCTACAGCGTGACGGCTGCCGGCCAGGCTTCATTGGCGCAGCAGCAAGTGGCGTTAGAAGGCCTGAAAGTGCGCCTGGAAGTGAGCAAACGCTCGCTGCGCGGCCATGACCGCCCGGCCGAGATTCACGAGGCGGTGCACAACCTGCGCCATGCCTTGCAACTGCACCACGGGCAATGGAGCGAGGCGGAAATCATCCGCGTCCGCGACCTGCTGAACAGCGCCGCCACCGCCATTGCCGCAGGTTCCCGCGCGGCCCAGGAGACTGAGCAATGAGTACAGACAACCCGATGGGCATTCACCGCGTCATGCATGAACTCAAACGCCGCCGCCTGGACGTGCTGCGGGTTACCGACCTGACCCCGCGCATGCGCCGCATCACCCTCGGCGGGCCGGAACTGGCGGGCTTTATCAGCCTGGGCAGCGATGACCATATCAAGCTCTTCTTCGCCCAGAACGCCGCAGAGCAGGCGGCGCTGGAAACCCTGCAATTGGCGAGCAAGGGCAACGATGACGGTCCGCGTCCGGCGATGCGTGATTACACGCCGCGCCGCTACGACGCTGCGCTGAACGAGCTGGATATCGATTTCGTGCTGCATGGCGATGGCCCGGCGTCCACCTGGGCCGAGCAGGCCGCACCCGGTCAGCACCTGTATGTCGGTGGCCCGCGCGGTTCGATGATTGTGCCCGATAGCTTCGACAGCTATCTGCTGATCGGCGATGAAACCGCCCTGCCTGCAATTGCCCGGCGCCTGGAAGAGCTACCGGCCAATCGCCAGGTGCTGGCCCTGATCGAAGTCGCCAACGCAGCGGAACAACAAACACTGCGCAGCGCGGCGAATGTCGAGATTCACTGGCTGCACCGCGAGGCTGGGCAGGACCTGCTCAGTGCGGTGAAAGGCGTCAGCCTGCCAGGCGGGTCGCTGTATAGCTGGGTCGCCACTGAGTCAGCGCTCTCGCGGCGCATTCGCCGGGTGCTGCTGGATGACTTCGCTGTCAATGAAGACTTCCTCAAGGCCGCCGGTTACTGGAAGCTCGACGACTCCAGCGAGGACTGACCGACCCCGCGTCCTGCCACTTGGCCAATACCCAGGGATTCCTGGGCATTGGCGCGTCATTCAGCAAGCCTGTTTCATCGCACAGACGGGTCAGGTGCAGACATGCCTTGTCTCGACCCTGCGGCGCCTTTGTTTCCACGGCCCGCTGCCATTCCGCGAGGGCGGGCGTTGCCTGTGCCTGTGAGCTGTCGTGCAGCGCGCATGGCCGCATCGCCCACCCACGGGTGAAGTTCGAGGCCAGCCGCCTGCCGTAGCCCGCCTGCGGCGATTGGCAGCAGCGGCTATGCTTCTGCCCGCCATGCCGCTGGTTTAGCATGCGCAGCCTTTTCACTCTTGCCGGGGCCGCTTTTTGACCCATCGCAGACACTCGCAATTCGGCGCACGACTTGGCCTGCTGGCCATGTGGCTGCTGCTCGTCATGCCGTTGCTGTCGCACACTACGCAGGTCGATCAGGCTGGCCTGCCAACCTGGCTGAGCGAGCTGAGTTGCAGCAGCGAACAGGATGCGCAGTCTCACCAGGTGCCGCTGCAACACGACCTGCCCTGGGCCAAGTGCGGTTACTGCACCCTGTTGCTGGGCTCGCCGGCGCTGTCTTCTGCAGCGGTTGCCAGTACCACCTTGCTGCCTTTGGCCGGGGCGCCTAAGCGGGCACTGGCGAGCCGCACGCCACAGCTGGCCAGTCCTTTCCCAGCCGCTCATCCGCGCGCTCCACCGCTGTCCTTGAGTTGACGAGTCTGCCGCTGCGCATGTGCTGCGGCTTTCTGCCCGTTGTGCGCGAGAGCGGCCACGGGTGCCAGATCGTTCAACGCAAGGGGCGCTTATGACCCGCACGGTTTCCTTCTACAACCTGGCCTGGCGCTGGCACTTCTATGCCGGCCTGTTCGTCATTCCGTTCATGATTCTGCTGTCGCTGACCGGGATCATCTACCTGTTCAAACCGCAGCTGGACCCGCTGATGTACCCGCACCTGCTGCAGGTCGAGGCACGGGGCACGCCGCTGTCGGCCGATGCGCAATTGCGGCATCTGCAGCAGGCCTATCCCCAGGCCCAGGTGAGCCAGTACCTGCCGCCGGTGGATGCGCACCGCAGCGCACAGTTCGTCGCCAGCCAGGATGGGCGCACGCTCAATCTGTTTGTCGACCCCTACAGCGGCCAGGTGCTGGGCAGCCAGGATGCCGAGCGCAACCTGCAGGCCATCGCCCGCGCGCTGCATGGCGAATTGATGATCGGCACCCTCGGTGATCGCCTGATGGAGCTGGCCGCCGGCTGGGGCGTGGTGCTGGTGGTGTCCGGCCTGTACCTCTGGTGGCCGCGTGGGCAAGGCAGCGCCGGGGTTCTGTGGCCGCGCTTGAATGCCCGTGGTCGTCTGCTGTGGCGCGACCTGCATGCGGTGACCGGCTTCTGGGGCTCGGCCCTGCTGCTGTTCATGCTGCTCACCGGGATGACCTGGACCGGCTTCTGGGGCGAGAAATTCTCTGGCGCCTGGAACCACTTCCCGGCGGCCATGTGGGACGCGGTGCCGACGTCCGATCAGCAGGCGCGCAGCCTCAACAGTGCGGCCACGCAGACCGTGGCCTGGGCGGTGGAGAACATGCCGCTGCCGGTTTCCGCACATGCCGCGCACCAGGGGCATGTAGCCGCGGCGCCTGTCGCGGTGGCCGAGCGTGTCAGCCTGCAGCAGGTGGTCGACATCGCCCGGGCGCGCGGCGTGGTGCCCGGCTACAGCGTGACCTTGCCGAGCACGGCGGATGGTGTGTACACCGTGGCGATCTTTGCCGATGACCCGCGCAACGACGCCACCCTGCACCTGGATCAGTACAGTGCGGCGGTGCTCGCCGATATCCGCTGGGCCGATTACGGTGGGGTGGCGCGCGCGGTGGAGTCCGGCGTGATGCTGCACGAGGGCAAGATGTTCGGCCTGGCCAACCAGTTGCTGATGCTCGGCGTGTGCCTGCTGATCCTGCTCAGCTCGGTCAGCAGCCTGGTGATCTGGTGGAAGCGTCGTCCGCAAGGCAGCCTCGGCGTGCCGCCGCTGCGTCATGACCTGGCGCTGTGGAAAGGCGGCGTGGCGATCATGTTGGTGCTGGGGGCGTTGTTCCCGCTGGTGGGCGCCTCGCTGCTGCTGATCTGGGTGTTGGACTGGCTGCTGGCGCGCCTGCGTGTGGCCCAGCCGGTGCTGGACTGAGTACCAATTTTTCAACCTGAACGGAGAGTGATCCATGCGTCAGATACTGCTTGCCTGCACCGCCTTGCTGGCCCTGTCCGCCACGGCCCAGGCCCATGAATATCAGGTCGGTTCGCTGCATATCGATCACCCCTGGACCCGTGCGATGCCGCCCGGCGCGCCCACTGGCGCGGCCTACCTGGTGGTGCACAACCGTGGCGAAACCGCCGACCGCCTGCTCGGCGCCGATACGCCGGCCGCGGACAAGGCCGAGGTGCATGAACATGTGCATCAGGACGGGCTGATGAAGATGCGCCAGGTCGAGGGTGGCCTGGCCATTCCGGCGGGCAGCGCAGCGGTGCTGGAGCCGGGCGGCACGCACCTCATGTTGTTCGGCTTGAAGCAGCCCCTGGAAGACGGCACGCGCTTCCCGCTGACCCTGCACTTCGAGAAGGCCGGTGACCTGCAGGTGGAGGTGGCGGTGCAGAAGGACGCTCCGGCTGCGGCCAGCGAACATCAGCACTAAGGGTTGTCTATCCTGTCGTCCTCGCGAACGCGGGGACCCAGAGGGCTTCCGCCGGTTCGGTGACACAGGAACGTACCGAGTGGCTTGTTTCTGGTTCCCCGCCTGCGCGGGGATGACGGGTAAAAAGGTTGGGTGATGCGCTGTAGCGTCAGTCTGTAGGAGCGAGCTCTGCTCGCGAACCGAGGACGCGCAAGAAGCTTCGCGAGCAGAGCTCGCTCCTACGGGGGGAAATCTGCGTGTTCTCACCAGAAAAAACGCCGCGACTCTGCACCTGGAGTCGCGGCGTTTTTCTTACTGTGAACCGCAGTGGGGTTCAGTGGGCCTGGGCCCGATCACGGACGCCAGGGCTGCTGAGGCCACTCAGCTGACCAGCGACTTGTAGCGCTCTTCCAGCTCCTCGCGGATCGCTCGGCGCTGCTTGGCGTGGGTGAAGCGGCGCTGTTCGTCTTCGTCCTTGGGCTGCAGCGGCGGTACCACCAGCGACTGACCGCGATCATCCACCGCGACCATGGTGAAGAAGCAGCTGTTGGTGTGGCGCACCGAGCGTTCGCGGATGTTCTCGGTGACCACCTTGATGCCGATCTCCATCGAGGTGCGGCCGGTGTAGTTGACCGAGGCAAGGAAGGTCACCAGCTCGCCGACGTGGATCGGCTCGCGGAAGATCACCTGGTCCACCGACAAGGTCACCACGTAGCTGCCGGCATAGCGGGCGGCGCATGCATAGGCGACTTCATCGAGGTACTTGAGCAGGGTGCCGCCGTGGACATTGCCGGAAAAATTGGCCATATCCGGGGTCATCAGTACGGTCATCGAGAGCTTGTTGGTTCCGAGTTCCATGGGTTTCTCATAGGCAAATAGGTCGGTGCTGGCATCTGCAGTCCTGCGGTCTGCTTATTCTTATAGGTGCTGCGATCAATCTTCGCTGAGCCAGCCGGGTTGGGCATGCAAGTTTCGTGGCCGCACGGCTATGACGCGCCCAGCCCGGAGAACTGCACGTTTTTCCTGCACGAATACCCAAACAGCGTCGTTACCGCCGGCGTGTCCTGCTCTCTTTCCGTGCCCTGTGCACTGCTGCGGCGCAGTGGATCGCGGAGGGATCAGGCTTCGCCCGGTTGCCAGCGCTTGCGCGCATGCAGGTAGGCGGCGCTGTCGGCATAGCCGAGCTGCGTGGCGATCTGGCTGCGATTCAGGCCTTGCAGTTCCAGGCTCTGCTCCAGCTCGGCACGTACCGCGTCGAGCACTTCGCGAAAACCCAGGCCCTGTTCCTGCAGACGCCGACGCAAGGTGCGCGGGCTCTGGTGCAGCGCGCTGGCGGCTGTTTCCAGGCTGGGTGGGCGGCCGTGCTGGAGGTCGGCACGGATGCTCTGGCCGACCTTGGCCGCCCAGCCATTGAGCTGTTGCAAGCGCGCCAGGCGCCGATCGAGGCTCTCGCACAGCAGTTCTACCAGCACTGGATGGTGTTGCTGCATGGGCAGCGCCAGGCAACGGGCATCCAGGCAGAGGCAGGTGTGTGGGGCGTCGAACTGTGCGCGGCCGAACCAGGGCGTGTACTGCGCGTGGTAGCTCGGCCGAGGGTGCTGGAACTGCGCATCCAGCAGTTGGATCGCGCTGCCAGCGCCCAGGCGCAGCATGCTGATGGCCATCACCGAATAGTGTTCAGTGAGAAAGCGCATCAGCGTGTGCGGCGCATCGATCTGCAGTTCGATGATCAGGCGGTCGCCGTCATGCTGCAGGCGTACCTGCTCCATGTCCGAGGCCAGGCGCGCATAGCGTTGCCAGTTCTGCAGCGCCTCGCCGACGCTGGCGCTGAACTGCGCCAGGTGCAGCAGCACGTGCCAGTCACCCGGGGCGAACTGGGCGAAGAGGTTCAGGCCGATCGCCGGGTCGAGCTCGGCGGCCTGCAGCCACAGCTGCTCCAGGTGCACCAGGCTGTACTCCTGCTGCGGTCGGTGCTGGCTGAGGTAGCGTTGCAGCACCCGGCCCAGAGGGCCGCGATGGTAGCGCTGGGCAGTCGGCGGGGAGGTATCCGCTGACACATTGGCCGCTTCGAGCAAACTATTGTCCGTTTCGCGCATGGTGGCTGTGGTCGGCTTGGCATCTGATACAGGCAACCCGGTAAGCCGGGATCAACAACAAGAGGTTGCCATGAACCCCAGTGCCATCGTCAACAATCCTATTGCCGTGGTTTCACTCATATTCCTCGGTTTTATCCTGCTGGAACTGCTGCTCGGCTGCTTCCGTCAACCGCGTGGCCAGCGTCGCGACGTGCTGATCGAGGTGATCGGTTCCAGCTTGCTGCTGGGGGCGACGTTCCCGCTGATCATGTTCCTCGCCGATAGCGGCCTCGACACCCTGGTGCCCCAGGCGCGTGGTGCCCTGGCTGGCCTGCCGTTCGTGGCCGGCTTTGCCCTGTTCCTGCTGTTCGACGACATGACCCAGTACTGGTGGCATCGCCTCAGCCACAAGGTGCCGTTCCTCTACAACCTGCACCGCGCCCACCACTCGGCGCCGTACATGAGCATCCGCATCGTCTACCGCAACAACAGCTTCTACTACCTGCTGATGCCCGGCATCTGGTTCTCTGCGGCGCTGATCTACCTGGGCCTGGCGCCGGTCTACTACGTCTACCTGATCCTCAAGATGTGCGTGATCTTCGGCGCCCACAGCAGCGTGGCCTGGGACGACAAGCTCTACCGCATCCCGGTCCTGCGCCCGCTGATGTGGCTGCTGGAGCGGACCATCTCCACGCCGTCCACCCACTCCGCCCACCACGGCCTGAATGCCGACGACGGCGTCACCAACTACAAGGGCAACTACGGCAACCTGCTGTTCTTCTGGGACGTGCTGTTCGGCAGCGCCAAGATCACCCGTCGTCGCCCCGCGCAATACGGTATCGAGGACATGGCCCCGGTGAGCTGGCAGAGCGAGCTGTTCTGGCCGCTGGTGCGTGCGCCCAAGGCCGAACCGGCTGCTAGCGATGAACTGAAGGAGCTGGCCCGATGAGCCTGAATATTGCCCTGGTCGCCGGCTCCAGCCGCAGCGACAGCCAGACCGCCAAGGTTGCCGCCTACCTGGCCGCGCGCCTGCAGCAACGCGACGTGCAGACGCAGCTGATCGACCTGGGGCACAGCACTTTGCCGCTGTGGCCGGCGGACGATGGCCACGACCACTGGCCGGCCATGGCCGAGCAACTCAAGCGCGCCGATGCCGTGATCGTGCTCAGCCCGGAATGGAACGGCATGGCCAGCCCGGCGCTGAAGAACTTCTTCCTCTTCGCCGGGCGCCATGAGCTGGCGCACAAGCCGGCGCTGCTGGTGGGAGTGTCGTCGGGGCAGGGCGGCGCTTATCCGCTGTCCGAGCTGCGTGCGTCCAGCTACAAGAATTGCCGCATCTGCTTCATTCCCGAACAGCTGATCGTGCGTCAGGTGGAGGCGGTCATGAATGACGCCGCCGCCGTCGATGCCGATGACCAGCGTATCCGCGAGCGCGCCGACTGGGCGCTGGAAGTGCTGCTGCAGTACGCCGAGGCCCTGCGCGGCCTGCCCCAGCGCATCGATTGGAGCGAGCCGCAGTTTGGCAATGGCATGTGAAAGGGGCGGTCGCCACGGGGCGAATTAAGACCTGGCCCGCACAAGCCTGATCGATTCCATGGGGGTAACGGCTTCGCAGCTTTCCACCCGACCCGGGCCTGCCAGCCCGGTAGGGTGGATAACGCTCGGCTTATCCACCGAGCGCAGTAGCCTCTCACGCGTGGGTCAGATACCAGCGCCAATCCTGCTCACCGACTTCGCCCATGAACTGGCGGAACTCGTTCCATTTGATCGCCAGGAACACCTTGAGGAATTCCTCGCCCAGCGCCTGCTTGGCCCAGGTTGAGTTTTCCAGGGCACGCAGGGCTGTCAGCCAGTCGGTGGGCAGGGTCTCGCGGGCTTGCTCGTAGCCGTTGCCGATGATTTCCTCGCCCGGATCGATCTGGTTCTGGATGCCGTGATGGATGCCGGCAAGGATCGCCGCCGCCGCCAGGTAAGGGTTGGCGTCGGCGCCGCAGATGCGGTGTTCGACGTGCCGGCTGTTGGCCGGGCCGCCCGGTACACGGAACGACACGGTGCGGTTGTTCACCCCCCAACTCTTGGCCAGCGGCGCGTAGCTGTTGGCCTGGAAGCGGCGGAAGGAGTTGGCGTTGGGGCAGAAGATCGCCAGCGAGTCGAGCAGCGTGGCCATCATCCCGCCGATGGCATATTTCAGTAACGGCGTGCCTTGTGGGTCTTCGCTGGCCATCAGGTTGTTGCCCTGTTCATCGGCCAGGCTGACGTGCATATGCAGGCCGCTGCCGGCCAGGTCGCCGAACGGCTTGGCCATGAAACAGGCCTGCAGCCCGTGCTTGTTGGCCACGCCCTTGACCAGGCGCTTGTAGCGGATGCCTTCGTCGATGGCCTGCAGCGCATCGAAGCGGTGCTCCAGGGTCAGCTCGACCTGGCCGGGGGCGTATTCGGAAATCGCCGTGCGCACCGGCAGGCCCTGCACTTCGCAGGCGGCGTAGAGGTCGTCGAGGAATGGCTGCAGCTGCTCCAGCTCGTACACGCCATACACCTGCGGTGCCTGCGGGCGCACGCCGTTGGCTTGCAGCGCCGGCTGCGGGCGGCCGTTGGCGTCGCGCTGTTTATCCAGCAGGTAGAACTCCAGCTCCACGGCCATTACCGGGTGGTAACCGTCGGCCTTGAGCCGGTCGATCACCCGCACCAGGGCGTGGCGCGGATCGGCCGGGCTGGCCGGCAGGCCCTGGGTCGGGTGCATGCTCACCTGCAATTGTCCGGTGGGCGTGGTGCGCCAGGGTTGCAGGGTCAGGCTGCCGGGCAGCGGGTAGGTCCAGCAGTCGGCGTCGGCCACTTCCCAGACCAGGCCGCTCTCTTCCACGTCCTCGCCCTGGATGGTCAGCGCCAGGATCGAGCTGGGCAGCGGTCGGCCGTTCTCGTAGATGGCCAGCAGCTCGTCGCGGTGCAGCAGCTTGCCGCGTGGGATGCCGTTGGCGTCGATCAGCATCAGCTCGATGCTGCGCACTTGCGGGTGGGCGGCGAGGAAATCGCGAGCTTCCTGGGGATTGGCGAATTGCATAGTTGCGGTCTCTGTAGGGTGGATGACGCTTTATCCATCCACCGTGGGAATCGGTTGTCGGTGCGGCATGTTGGTGGATGAAAAGAGCGTCATCCACCCTACAAATCATTCGCGGGCGCCGGGGATGGCCAGCAGCTCGGTCAGGGCCTGGTCGAGCATGCCGATCAGCTTATCCACATCGTCCGCCGTGGTGCTCGGGCAGCACAGGGTCATGTTGTGGAACGGGGTGATCAGGATGCCGCGGTTGATCAGGTACAGGTGCAGGGCCATCTGCAGCTCGTCGTGGAAGGCGGCCTCGGCCTCGGCGCCGGTCTTCGGCGATACCGGACAGAACTGGAACTCGCTACGCGCGCCCAGCTCGGTCACCGACCACTTCAGGTCGTGTTTGCCGATCAGGCTGCGGAAGCCATCGGCCAGGCGCTTGGCCAGCGGCAGCATGTGCGCGTAGGCGGCCGGGGTCATCACCTGTTCCAGGTTGGCGCGCATGCAGTGCATGGCCAGGGCGTTGGCCGACAGGGTAGTGCCCATGCCGCTGTGACCGTGGCCATGGCTGCCTTCACTGGCGCGTTTGCGCGCGGCGGTCATGGCTTCGGCCATCGCCGCGCTGCAGCCGAAGATGCCGCACGGCACGCCGCCGGCAATCGGTTTGCCGACCACGAAGAAGTCCGGGTCGAGGTTCCACAATTTAGTGCAGCCACCCATGTCGGTGGAGATGGTGTGGGTTTCGTCGATGATCAGCAGCGCGCCGTATTTACGCGTCAGCTCGCGGCACTTCTGCATAAAGCCCGGCTCGGGCAGGACCATGCCGATATTGGTCATCGCCGGCTCGCAGAGCAGGGCGCACACATCGCCTTGGGCCAGTGCGGCTTCCAAGGCAGCCACGTCGTTGAACGGGATCGAGCGGCTGTACTGGGTGAGGTCGTAGGCCTGGCCGACCAGGCCGGAGCGCGGCACGGTTTCGCCGTCGATGCAGCGCACCATCACGTCGTCCACGGTGCCGTGGTAGCAGCCGTCGAACACCAGCAGGGTCTTGCGCTCGGTGATCGCGCGGGCCCAGCGCAGTACATAGCGGTTGGAGTCGGTGGCGGTGGCGGTGACCTGCCAGAACGGCAGGCCGAAGCGTGCGGCCAGCAGCTCGCCGCAGACCACCGCGTCCTCGCCCGGCAGCATGGTGGTCAGGCCGTTGTTGCCCTGCTCGGCGATGGCCTTGGCGATCGGGTCCGGCGAGTGGCCGAACATGGTGCCGGTGTCGCCCAGGCAGAAGTCGATGTACTCGTGGCCGTCGACGTCATAGAAGCGTGCGCCCTTGGCGCGTTCGACGAACAGCGGCACCGGCGTCGACCAGTCGGCCATCCAGTGCATCGGCACGCCGCCGTACAGGGAATTGCGTGCGCGCTCAGCCAGGGCCACGGATTTGGGGTTGCGCGCGATGAAGCGCTCCCGCTCGCGGCTGGCGAAGGTTGCTACGGCGGATGGGCTGATGCCACTGGCAGTCATGTTGAACACCTCGTTCGAATTTCTGCACATGCTCTTTTGTGATCACAAATAAGTCAAGTGATGCCTTATAGGCGGTATTCAGGTAGATTTTCCTTAATTTGTGATCACAGGTTGTATGTGCAATGGACAATATGCAGCAAATCGCCCTGATCAGTGGCGCGGGCAGCGACAGCGGCATTGGTATGGCCATCGCCCGTCGCCTGGGTCGCCAGGGCATTCGCGTGCTGCTCACCGCCAGCAGCGCACGGGTCGAGACGCGCGCCGCAGAACTCTGCGCTGAAGGTATTCAAGCACGTGCCTACTCGGCCGACCTGACCGATGAGCAGCAAGTGGCCGAGCTGGTCGCCTGGGCGCAGGCGCAATGGGGGACGATCGACATCCTGGTGAACAACGCCGGCATGGCCATGCAGGGCAGCCCGGAGCCGTTCACCACGTTGGCGAGCATGGACCTGGCCACCTGGAACCTGTCCATCGCGCGCAACCTCGGCACCGCCTTCCTGCTCACCCGCGCCGTGCTGCCCGGCATGCAGGCACGTGGCTACGGGCGCATCGTCAATATCAGTTCCACCACCGGCACCCGCGGCAGCAACCCCGGCGAGGCGGCCTACAGCGCGGCCAAGGCCGGCATGCTCGGCCTGTCCATGGGTCTGGCGCTGGAAGTGGCCAAACAGGGCATCACGGTAAACAGCGTGGCGCCGGGCTGGATCGCCACTGGCTCATCCACCGAGGAAGAGCGGCATGCCGCCGAGTACACGCCCATCGGCCGCGCCGGGCGCCCGGATGAGGTGGCCGCTGCCGTGGCCTTCCTGGCGTCCCGCGAGGCCAGCTACATCACCGGCGAGGTGCTCGTCGTGGATGGCGGTAACTGCCTCATAGAAAACAAGGCTCCGTAAGCCATTAGAATCCCCTGCGCCGCTCTACAGCGGCCCTCTCAGCCAAAGGAATCCTTTATGCGCAACTGCTCGCTGACCCTCGCCCAACTGCCCGCGCCACCGCAACGGGGCTGAACGACCATGGCCGATAATCTGCAGGAACAGCTCTACCAACGAATTCGTGAAGGCCTGCTGGCCGGGCGCTTCCAGCCTGGCGAGCGGCTGAAAATCCGCGACCTGGCCACCGAGTGGGGCACCAGCCCGATGCCGGTGCGTGCCGCGCTGCAGCGCCTGGTGGCCGAGGGCGCGCTGGAAGGCGAGCCGCAGCGCTCGGTGCGCGTGCCGCCGATGACTCGCACGCGCTTCCAGCAGATCTTCCAGGTGCGCCTGAACCTGGAAGGCCTGGCCGTCGAGCTGGCCACGCCGCACCTCGGCCCGCCGGACCTCGACCTGCTGCGCGCCCTGGTGGTACGCATGGAGGCGGCCATCGAGCAGCGCCAGGTGCAGGACTACCTCAGCGCCAACAGCCAGTTCCACCTGCAGCTCTACCGCGCGTGCGGCAACCCGGTGCTGCTGCGTTCGATCGAGTCGCTGTGGCTGCAGGTCGGGCCGTTCTTCAACCGCCTGTTCACCGGGGCGGATTTGTCGCTGCGCCTCAATGACTTTCACGAAGACGCGTTTGCTGCCATCGAGGCCGGCGATGCCAAGGCCGCGCGCCAGTTCATGGAGCAGGACCTGATCTATTTCGCCCAGTTTTTGCTCAATCTGCTGGACCTGGAGGCCGGCGAGGCGCGCCTGCAGCGCTAACTGTTTCCCGATATTGCCGACGCCCGGTCCGCCCATTGCAACTGTTACCCTGTGTGCGCAAAAGCCCGCCGTTGTGGGCTTTCACCGTCCATAGCCAGCCGGCTCATCCGCAGCCAAGCGAGTGCTCGTAGCGATTCGATCAGCAACAACAGGAGACCCCAGGCCATGCATGCCATCAGTTTCATTCAGGATTTGGCAGTGCTCATGTTGGTGGCCGGGGTGGTCACGGTGCTGTTCCATCGCTTCAAGCAGCCGGTCGTGCTCGGCTACATCCTCGCCGGCTTCATCATCGGCCCGCACACCCCGCCGTTCGGCCTGATCCACGACGAAGAAACGATCAAGATCCTCGCCGAGCTGGGGGTGATCTTCCTGATGTTCTGCCTGGGCCTGGAATTCAGCCTGCGCAAACTGTTCAGCGTGGGTGCCACGGCCTTCATCGCCGCCGGGCTGGAAATCGCCCTGATGCTGTGGATCGGCTACGAAATCGGCCAGTTCTTCGGCTGGAGCAACATGGATTCGCTGTTCCTCGGCGGCATCCTGGCGATCTCCTCGACCACCATCATCATCAAGGCGCTGAGCGACCTGAAGATGAAGAACGAGCGCTTCGCCCAGCTGATCTTCGGCGTGCTGATCGTCGAGGACATCCTCGGCATCGGCATCATCGCCCTGCTCTCGGGCATCGCCCTGAGTGGCTCGGTGGAAACCGGCGAGGTGTTCTCCACGGTGGGCAAGCTCAGCCTGTTCATGGTCGTCGCGCTGGTGATCGGCATCCTCCTGGTGCCGCGCCTGCTCGCCTACGTGGCCAAGTTCGAGAGCAACGAGATGCTCCTGGTCACCGTGCTCGGGCTGTGTTTCGGCTTCTGCCTGCTGGTGGCCAAGCTGGAATACAGTATGGTGCTGGGCGCCTTCCTGATCGGCGCGATCATGGCCGAGTCGCGCCAGCTGGTGCAGATCGAGCGGCTCATGGAGCCGGTGCGCGACCTGTTCAGCGCGATCTTCTTTGTCACCATCGGTCTGCTGATCGACCCCACGGTGCTGGTCGAATACGCCGTGCCGATCTTCGTCATCACCGCCGCGGTGATCGTCGGCAAGGTGATTTCCTGCAGCCTCGGCGCCTTCATCGCCGGCAACGACGGACGCACCTCGCTGCGCGTCGGCATGGGCCTGTCGCAGATCGGCGAGTTCTCTTTCATCATCGCCGCGCTGGGCATGACCCTGCAGGTCACCAGTGACTTCCTCTACCCGGTGGCGGTGGCCGTGTCGGCCCTCACCACGCTGAGCACGCCGTACCTGATCCGCGTTGCCGACCCGCTGTCGCAGCGCCTCGCCGGCTGGATGCCGCTGCGTTTCGCGCGGGTCTTCGCGATGTATGGCGACTGGCTGCGCAGCATCCAGCCGCAGGGCCAGAGCGCGCTGCTGATGGCGATGATCCGCAAGATCTTGCTGCAGGTGTTGATCAACCTGGCGCTGGTGGTGGCGATCTTCTTCGGCGGTGCCTACTTCGCCGCGACCCTGGCCGGCTACATGGCGCCCTGGGTGAGCCATGAAAACCTGCAGAAGGCGCTGATCTGGGGCGGGGCACTGCTGCTGTCGCTGCCCTTCCTGATCGCCGCCTACCGCAAGCTCAAGGCCCTGGCCATGCTGCTGGCGGAAATGGCGGTGAGCCCGGAGAAGGCCGGGCGCCACACGGTGCGCGCACGGCGGGTGATTTCCGAGCTGATCCCGCTGCTGGCGCTGGTCGGCATCATGCTGCTGCTGATGGTGCTGTCGGCGAGCATCCTGCCCACCGGCGAGCTGCTGCTGGTGATCGGCCTGGTCGCCGCAGTGGTCATCGTGGTGCTGTGGCGCTGGCTGATCCGCCTGCATTCGCGCCTGCAGATCGCCCTGATGGAAACCCTGGAGCACAGCCAGGATCAGCCGCATCACTAAACCCTACGGCTGCATACAACCGTAGGGCGGGTGCAACCCGCGTGGTTAAACGACGCGGACTGCACTCGTCCTGCGATGTTCGAGCTCAGCTTTCCAGCCAGACGTCCCGTGCCCAGTGCCAGACCGAGTCCCAGACCTCGTCAGTCATTTCGCACTCGTCGCCGTCCCACAGCGCCACCTGGCCTTCCACATCCACCGCGTAGTAGTCGCGGCCGTCCTGGCACAGTGGCACCAGGTCGCGTGGCAGGCCGAGGTCCCAGGCCACCGAGGCGACTTCCGGCAGGTAGGTGTGCGATTGCGGGTCGCTGGCGGTGACCGGCTCCAGGCGGCCGTAGACCACGTCGCTGACCTTGAGCAGGAACTCGCGCAGCTCGAATGGCAGGTGGATCAGCAGCTGTTCCTGGATTTCCACCAGGGTTTCCTCTTCCGGCAGCTCCAGGGGTACCGGCACCGGTTCGTTGAGTTCACGCAGTTGTTCGATGACTTCTTCCACGGTAATGGCTCCGCTGCAGGACTAGATTCGGCATCAGGGTAGACGATGGGGGCGGATTTTTACGCTGACTGGCGGGCGGCTACAAGCCGGCACGGCTCATCAGCCGTGCATCGAGCAGCGCGTGATGGGGAATGGCGGCCTCGTCCAGGTCGCTGAGCAGCGTGCGTTCCTCGCGGCAACTGACCTGCGGCGGCAGGCCGGCGGGGCCGAGCAGGTCGAGCAGCAGCGGCCAGTCCCAGTCTTGCGCATCGCTGATGATCTCGACCTCGGCATAGCCATCGAGGAAGGCGCGCAGCGCCTGTGCAGCCTCGACGCGGCTGCGCCCGTGGCGAGCCAGATCGAGTTGCGGCAGGACGATGCGATGAACGAACTCGGAGCACTCGGCGGGGCTCCAGCCGTCGCTGAGTTCGACATAGAACTCGGCGCCCAGTGGGTCAACCAGGGCCAGGCTGATCAGGCGATAGGAGGGGCTGAGGGTGGTGAATTCGGTGTCGAAATAGAGGCGGTGCATGCGGCGCAATCCGTGCGGCGGGGAGATGCCGCGACTCTAGCAGAGCAAGCGCCCCTTTCGTTGCGAAAGAGGCGCCGTAGAGCGATCCGCGTGACAGCGGTGGCGTTTAGCCGTTCTGCCGGATACCGGCCACCAGCCACGGCTGGTTGTCGCCGTTGCTGCGCTCCATGCGCCAGCTTTCGCTGAAGGCTTCACCCTGGTCGAAGCGCGAGGTCTTGGCCACGCCACGGAAGGTCAGGGTGGCGACGGTCTTGTCGGCCAGCTCGTCGATACCGTCCAGCTGCGCTTCGAGGTCGTCGATGTAGGTGGACTGGAAGCCTTCGCCCAGGTCAGCACGTTCGGCCTTGAGGAAGCTGAGCATCTGCGGGGTGACGAACTCGGCGATCTTGTCCATCTCGGCCGCATCCCAGTGTTGCTGCAGGGCCAGAAAGTGTTCGCGGCCGGCTTCGATGAAGCGCTGCTCGTTGAACCAGCTCGGCGCGTTGATCACACGCGGTGCGGCAGTGGCGCTGGAGCCGCCGAAGATGTTCTGCGGCGCCTGCGGCATTTCACGCTGGTAGGGCGCATGCCCGGCGGCGGCCGGCTGACCCGACTGTGCAGCCTTGCGGGCGGCGATGAAGCGGAAGATCACGAAGGCGATCAGGCCGATGATCAGGAAATCGAAGATCTGCATGCCCTGGAAGCCGTCACCCATGAACATCGAGGCGAGCAGGCCACCGGCGGCGAGGCCGGCCAGCGGACCGAGCCAGCGCGACGCACCGCTGGCAGCCGGACGAGCGGCGGCGGCAGCACCGGCAGCGGCCGGTTGGTTGGCCTTGGGCGCTTCGGCCTGGCGGGTCTGGTGGGTCGGCGTGGAGCCGAAGGATTTGCCCCCGCCCATGCGCTTGGCGGCGCTGGCGTCGAGGCTAACGGTCAGGCCCAGACACAGGACCAGGGCGATGCTGAGAAAACGTTGCATGGAGTGATTTCCGCTTGGGAGAGGTACGCGTGTCATGCTGCCCAGTCGCGCCGGCAAAGACCAGCCGCAGAGTGTTTCCGGATTTATGCACAGCTGTATCTGTTCGTCGCCGCGGCCTTGGGGTACATCTGCCAGGTCACTGCCACCGAGGTGCGCCATGTATATCCCCAAGGCTTTCGCCGTCACCGACCTGGACGCATTGCACGGGTTGATCGAACAGACGCCACTGGCGCTGCTCGTCAGCCAGGGCGAACAGGGCCTACAGGCCAGCCATCTGCCGTTGCTGCTGAAACCGGACGAGGGCGAGTTCGGCACGTTGTACGGCCACTTCGCCCGCGCCAACCCGCAGTGGCGCAGTCTGGCGGCCGGGGCCGAGGTGTTGCTGGTGTTCCAGGGCGCCGATGCCTATATCAGCCCGAGTTTCTACCCGGCCAAGGCCGCGCACGGCAAAGTGGTGCCCACCTGGAACTACCAGGCGGTGCATGCCCATGGGCGGGCGGAGGTCTTCGAGGATCGTGAGCGCCTGCTGGCGCTGGTCAGCGCCCTCAGCGACCGCCACGAGCAGCGCCGTGAGCGACCCTGGGCGGTGAGCGATGCCCCGACCGACTACATCGACAGCATGCTGCGCGCCATCGTCGGTTTCGCCCTGCCGATCAGCCGCATAGAAGGCTCGTTCAAGCTCAGCCAGAACAAGGATGCGGCCAACTTCCAGGGTGTGCAGCAAGGCTTGCAGCAGTCCGAGCGGCCGACCGAGCGGCAGCTGGCGCAGGCCATGGCGGCCCTACCACCCGACGCGTGACCGCTCTTGTAGGAGCCAGCTTGCTGGCGATCCGCTGATCCGCGCTGCACCTAAACACCGAGTCGTTCCCGCGTAGGCGGGAACCCAGTGGGGCCCTCCTGGATTCCCGCCTGCGCGGGAATGACGGGCAACCCCAGTGCGCTCTGATCGCCAGCAAGCACTAGGCGCGCCCCTGGCTCCTACAGGTGTGGGGATACAGCCGTAGGGCGGGTGCAACCTGCAGGTTTCTCCGCCCTACGGATCAGAGCGCTTCCAGCTTGGCGTAGCCGAGCATCAGCCACTTGCTGCCTTCGGCCTCGAAGTTGACCTGCACCCGTGCCTGGGCGCCGCTGCCTTCGAAGTTGAGGATCACCCCGTCGCCGAACAGCGCGTGGCGCACATGCTGGCCGAGACGGAAGCCGGTATCCGGGACTTCGGCGTTGGCGAACATGCTCATGCTGCTGGTGCTGCCGCCACTGCTACTGCCGCTGCCATAAGGGCGGCTGACGCTGTTGCTCAGGCGTACTTCCTGGATCAGCGCCGGCGGAATCTCGCGGACGAAGCGCGACACCTTGTTGTAGGTCTCACTGCCGTACAGGCGGCGGGTCTCGGCGTAGGTCAGCACCAGGTGCTGCATGGCGCGGGTCACGCCGACATAGGCCAGGCGGCGTTCTTCTTCCAGGCGGCCGGGCTCTTCCAGGCTCATCTTGTGCGGGAACAGGCCTTCTTCCATGCCGACCAGGAACACCATGGGGAATTCCAGGCCCTTGGCGCTGTGCAGGGTCATCAGCTGGATGCTGGCCTCGTGCTCGTCGGCCTGGGTGTCGCCGGCTTCCAGCGAGGCGTGGGTGAGGAAGGCCGCCAGCGGCGTCATTTCCTCTTCCTCGTTGTTCTCGAAGTTGCGCGCGGCGCTGACCAGTTCCTCGAGGTTTTCCACCCGCGCCTGGGCCTTCTCGCCTTTCTCGGCCTTATGCCAGGCGATTAGCCCGCTCTGCTCGATGACGGTCTGCGCCATCAGGTGCAGCGGCATGTCCAGCACCTTGGCGGCGAGATTCTCGATCAGCTCGACGAAGGCGGCCAGGGCGCCGGCCGCGCGACCGGGCAGGGCCTTGTTGGCGAGCAGCTGCTGCATCGCCGCCCACATCGACAGCTCGCTGTGGCGCGCGTGCTCGCGGATCGCCTCGATGGTCTTCTCGCCGACGCCGCGGGTCGGCACGTTGATCACCCGCTCCAGCGCGGCATCGTTGTGCCGGCCTTCGAGCAGGCGCAGGTAGGCCACCGCGTTCTTGATCTCGGCGCGCTCGAAGAAGCGCTGGCCGCCGTAGATGCGGTAGGGGATCTTCTCGCGCAGCAGGGCTTCTTCCAGCACCCGTGACTGGGCGTTGGAGCGGTAGAGGATGGCGATTTCGCTGCGCGACAGGCCAGTCTTCAGCGCGCGCTCGATGCTTTCGACCACGTAACGGGCTTCGTCGTGCTCGTTGAAGGCGGCGTACAGGGTCAGCGGCTCGCCGTCGTCGCCGTCGGTCCACAGTTCCTTGCCCAGACGGCCGTTGTTGTTGGCGATCAGGGCGTTGGCGGCCTTGAGGATGCCGGCGGTGGAGCGGTAGTTCTGCTCCAGGCGGATCATCTGCGCGTCGGGGAAGTCGCTGCTGTACTGCTGGATGTTCTCGATCTTGGCGCCGCGCCAGCCGTAGATCGACTGGTCGTCATCGCCGACCACCATCAGGCTCTCGCCGCCCTTGGCGAGGAAGCGCAGCCAGGCGTACTGCACGGCGTTGGTGTCCTGGAACTCGTCGACCAGGATGTGCTTGAAGCGCTGCTGGTAGTGCGCCAGCAAGCCCGGGTTATCCCGCCACAGGTCGAGGGCGCGCAGCAGCAGCTCGGCGAAGTCGATCACCCCGGTGCGTGCGCAGGCCGCTTCGTAGGCCTCGTAGATCTTCAGCATGGTGGCGAGGAACAGGTCGCCGCCGGCCTGGATGTTCTTCGGCCGCAGGCCTTCGTCTTTCTGCCCGTTGATGAACCACTGCGCCTGCTTGGCCGGCCAGCGCTGCTCGTCCAGGCCCAGCTCGCGGATCACCCGCTTGACCAGGCGCTGCTGGTCGTCGGAATCGAGGATCTGGAAGTTCTCGGCCAGCCCGGCTTCCTGCCAGTGCGCACGCAGGATGCGGTGCGCCAGGCCGTGGAAGGTGCCGACCCACATGCCATTGGGGTTCAGGCCGAGCATCTGCTCGATGCGCTGACGCATCTCGGCAGCGGCTTTGTTGGTGAAGGTCACCGACAGGATGCTGTAGGGCGAGGCGTTGATGATCTGGATCAGCCAGGCGATGCGGTGCACCAGCACACGGGTCTTGCCCGAGCCGGCGCCGGCCAGCACCAGCTGGCGGCCGAGCGGGGCGGCCACGGCCTGGCATTGCGCATCGTTGAGGGAGGCGAGGAGAAGTTCTGGGTCGAAAGAGGCGGGATCATTTTGCATCGCGGCATTCTACGGGCCGGGGTAAGGAGCGGCAAACCGTGACCGGATCGAACCGATCGGTCAGTGAACAGTCGTGCTGCCACTGGTCGATAGGGGCGACCAAAAAGCCAGCATAAGGCTTGGGCGAGCCCTCTAGCTCGGGTATGCTCGGGGAAATTTAGGCAAACCATTACAAGAAAATCGCCTATGACCAATCCGCTAAAGGGCTCTGCGGCCGCTATGCCGCAGGACGATTCGCCTGCCATTCGTCAGCAGTTCGCCACCGAGATCGCGGTCGAGCGGACCCGTCTGCTGTATCAGGGCTCCCAGGTCCCCACTTTCTTCATGCTGCTCAGTGCCCTGGCCTGCGCCTGCCTGCTCTGGCACCCGCAGGAAAGCCTGGTGCTGGCCGGCTGGCTGGTGTGGGTGGTGCTGCTGGCCGTGCTGCGGCTGATCCAGATGGCCGCCTTCAACGCCGCGCTGCCGTCGCGCCAGGCCAATCCGCAGTGGCAACGCATGTTCCTGATCGGCGCCGGCGCGTCTGGCCTGACCCTGGCTTTTGCCGCGATCTTCCTGGTGCCGCCGGATAAATTCCTGCAGCAGGCCCTGGTCTACGGGCTGATCGCAGCAGCGATTCTCTCCGCGAGCATGGCCTATGCAGTCAGCCGCGCGGCCTTCCTGGTGTTCTCCCTGCCGTGCCTGCTGCCGGCCATCGCTTACCTGCTATTGAGCGACAACGGGCGCCAGCAGGGCTGGGGTGCATTGGGCCTGATCCTGCTGCTGAGCCTGTGGGTGGTGGCCTGGCAGGTCAATCGGCTGGTGCAGCGCAGCCTGCTGCAACGCTTCCAGAACCAGGCGCTGATCGAGGGCCTGCAACATGCCCGCGAGAGCGCTGAAGGGTTGAATCAGGAGCTCGCTCGCGAAGTGGAACAGCGCCGCCGCGCCGAGCGTGATCTGCGCAAGGCCCATGGCGAGCTGGAAATCCGCGTGGCCCAGCGCACCCTGGAGCTGGATGACACCAGCCACGCCCTGGGCAAGAGCGAGGCGCGCCTGGACCTGGCCCTGCAGGCCAGCGAGCTGGGCCTGTGGGACTGGAACCTGCAGACCGACGAGGTGCACCACAGCCACCTGGAAAGCATCTTCGGTATCAGCCAGGACGAGGTGAAGGGCGTGCTCAGCCACCTCAAGCCGCGCCTGCACCCGGATGATCTCGGCGTGCTGCGCCGCGCGCTGGTCGAGCACCTCAAGGGACGCACGGACGACTACTGCGTCGAATACCGCGTGCGCCATGCCGACGGCCGCTGGCTGTGGGTCGAGGACCGTGGCCGCGCGGTCGAACGCGACGAGCAGGGCCAGGTGCTGCGCATGCTCGGCACCCGCCGCGACATCACCGGGCGCAAGCAGCGTGACGAGCAGCAACGCCTGGCCGCCACGGTGTTCGAGGCCGCCAGCGAAGGCATCGTGATCCTCGATGCCGATTACCTGCTGCTGTCGGTCAACAACGCCTTCAGCGCCGTCACCGGCTACCGCAAGGACGAAGTGCTCGGGCGCAGCGTCGCTACCCTGATCAGCAGCCGTGACGTGCGCCGCCAATACCAGTTGATCCGCCTTGAGCTGGAGCACAGCGACAGCTGGCGCGGGGAAGTCATCGACACGCGCAAAAACGGCGAGCTCTACCCGCAGTGGTTGCAGCTCAACGTGGTGCGCGATACGCGGGGCAAGGTCAGCCATATCGTCGGCTTCTTCTCTGATCTGTCGTCGCGGCGGCAGACCGAGGAGCGCCTGCGCTACCTCTCGCACTATGACGAACTGACCGGCCTGGCCAACCGCACGCTGTTCCGCGAGCGCCTGCACGAAGCCTGCGAGCGTGCGCGCCAGGAGGGCAGCCCTCTGGCCTTGCTACACATCGACCTGGACCGCTTCAAACTGCTCAACGACAGCCTCGGCCATGAAGTCGCCGACCAGCTGTTGCGGCAGATGAGCCGGCGCCTGACCCAGGCCGCCTCCGAGGCGCACACCATCGCGCGGCTGTCCGGCGACGAGTTCGCCATCCTGCTCGACGACTACGGCAGCCTCTCGGGCCTGGCGCGCACCGCCAGCCGCCTGCTGGCCAAGCTGCGCACGCCGATGGATGTCGGCGGCCACGAACTGGTGGTCAGCGCCTCTATCGGCATCAGCCTGTTGCCGGACAACGCGCGAGAAATATCCGCGCTGATCAGCCAGGCCGGCATGGCCATGCAGCACGCCAAACACCTGGGCGGCAACACCTTCCAGTTCTACACCGACAACCTGCAGGCCTGCACCCTGGAGCGCCTGCAACTGGAGAACCAGCTGCGCAAGGCCATCGTCGAGGGTCAGCTGGAGGTCTTCTACCAACCCAAGCTGTGCCTGGCCGACGACAGCCTCAACGCCGCCGAGGCGCTGGTGCGCTGGCGTCATCCGGAGCTGGGCCTGGTGGCGCCAGGTGAGTTCATCCCGCTGGCCGAAGAAACCGGGCTGATCGCGCCAATCGGCGAATTCGTCCTGCGCCAGGCCTGCCTGCAGGCCCGCGAGTGGCAGCTTCAGGGCCTGGCCGACCTGCGGGTGTCGGTCAACCTGTCGGTGCATCAGCTGCGCCAGGGCAACCTGGTGACCCTGGTGCATCAGGTGCTCGACGAAACCGGCCTGCCGTCGCACTTGCTCGAGCTGGAGCTGACCGAGAGCCAGTTGCTGGACAACGTCGAGAACGTCATCACCACCTTCCAGCAGCTGCGCGACATGGGCGTGAAGCTGGCGATCGACGACTTCGGCACTGGCTACTCCTCGCTCAGCTACCTCAAGCGCTTCCCGGTGGACTACGTGAAGATCGACCAGACCTTTATCCGCGACCTGTCGGTAGGCGGCGAAGATGCGGCGATCACCCGCGCGATCATCGCCATGGCCCACAGCCTGGACCTCAAGGTGGTGGCCGAAGGCGTGGAAACCCAGGCGCAGATGGACTTCCTCAAAGCCCAGCGCTGCGACGAGATCCAGGGCTTCCTGCTCAGCCCGCCGGTGCCGGCGGAACAGTTCGCCCAGTTGCTGCGCGAGCATGCGGCGATGTGTTGAGGCGCCGCTGCACGGCATGACTGCGCGCGTTATCTAGCGGGGGTAACTCGCGTAACAGTCTCTGATCACAGGAGAGCTCGCCGCTGGCCTGGCTCGGCGCCTGGAGCTGCACCAGGGGCGGATGCAGGCGCCGGGTCTGGTCCAGTGCCGCCTTCAGCGAGAGGGCGAGCGGATCAGCCAGAGTGCGCCGAGCACCAGGGACAACCCCAGCAGGACCTTGGCGAGAAAGAACAACACACCGACCGCGCCACCGACCTGCCCGCCACCAGTAACCGCACCGGCTACGCCGGCACCGCCGAGCAGGAAGCAGAGAAGCGACAGGGCCAGTGCCGCCAGTGTTGCGATGAGAATGGGGCTTTTCATGGATTCCGTTCCTTGGAAATCGCAAGTGATTCAGGTGGTTTTGCTGTTTCGCTAATAGGCGATGGTTCTGGGCTGACCGATGACGTCAATTAGTTTGTTGAGGAAGTCGTTTTCGTCACTAAAAGTATTCAGGTTCAGAAAATCCAGAAACCACTCGGCATTTAGCTCAACGAAAATATCCTGCCATTTAGCTAATGACGCGCTGTCCTGGCTGACTTCTCCGCCCATAAGGCCATGCCCCTTACCCTCCATGAACAGAAATTCTCTATAGATGGGGTTGTAGCCAATAATTTTTGGCCACGCTGAACTATGGGGTTCGGAAGGGGTGAGGTCTTTTTCTGCAATTACGTAGTAATTCTGCATGGATATTATCGATGATCCCGAGGGGTGGTTTAGCCCCGCTTCGCCAGTTTGAATATTGCAGCTATTTATTGTTGAAATCTTCAGTCATCTTTAATGAGCCATCCCAGTCTGGTGGGGTTTTCCAGTCTGGATTGATTTTTCGGCCTATAGAGACACCAATCAACTCTTGGCCAGTTGTAAAATAAATTCGCCCGGACCAATGAGGGCTGTCTATGAAGCGCATGGTAATTGGTGCATCAGGACTCATATTGGCCATTGCCATGGAAAGCTCTTCAATGCCGAGCACTGAAACCTCTGAGTCAGCGGCTATCTTTCTTTGCAAGCATATTTCATTGTAATAATTGGAGCTGGTCTTGGTGATTGCGTATTCGTTCTTGTAAGTAAACTCTTCTTGCGTCATCTCGCTAATAATTTGTATGTGTTGATGCAGGTAATCTGAAAGGCTTATTGATTTTGATAAAACACCCAATAGATCCATGGTTTATAAATCTCTTGTTTTTCTCGTGTTCTCACATGAAGTTGGGTTATCAATTATTCGCTATTATTTTTAGTTGGTTGATTTTTCTTGAATCTGTGGATCTGTAGCTCGCTTTCGAGCCTGTATCCAATGATGAAATTCGAGATGCTGGTGTTGTTCAAGTCGTACCATCCTGCGGGTACGGTGCCAATATCGCTATTGAAGTTAATCCATTTTGCTTGGGGGTAAGGTCGATCTGGGCTGTAGAGACCGGAGACCATTGCTATATCTTTTGTACACATTTCAAACTCGGGCGAGAGTCCATATATTTCCCCAGATGCTGTTTTTATCAACAATAAATCTGTGCCCTGATTGTAGTTGCTGATAAATGCCTCGGTAACGTAGTATATTTTTTCTATGGTCATAAATCTAAATACCACCTAAGAAATATCCTACATTTGGTTTAAAATGTGTGCCGCTAGGCGGGATCGTTAGGGTTAACGTTTTCCACGGGTAATGCCGTGAGCAGCATGCCTGTGGTGTGTCTGTAAAGTTTAACTTGTACCCCCTTCATATCTTAGGGGGTTGCGGGTTCCGCCTATTTGATTTGTACCTTCTGCCAGCTCCTGATGCTTCAATCCTAACTGCCGGGTTCTCTTTACCGTCAAGTTCCTTGTGAAAGTAGGAAGGAAGAGATTTATTTTCTAGTAGCATGCGATATGGGTTGTCCGCCAATAATTCTGCCCCATTCGCTGCCCTGTAATTGGGCTTTCGGTGAAGTAAATGAATAGGGCGCGTTACTCGAGGGGGCAGTTGAAAGTCGTGGTCTGATTGTTGTTGGATTTGTTATTTATATAGTCTATTCAGATAGTGACTGTATCCATTTCTTGAAGAAATTACGCTGCTCTGTGACGGAGACTTCGCTCTCCACAGAGTCCGGAGTAAATATATTTACTAGGTTGCTCCGTTTTGCTTGGGATCCTAGTGATAGTTCATATGCAATCAATCCGCCCCCCATCTGACTTGACATTCTGGAGGGGTGAACATTGATCTTTGATCCCTTGCATTGAAAAATATAGCCGGGCAATGTTTCGCGTAAATTTAAGAAAGATGAGAATATATCTGCTCCTGTGCCAGTAAACTTTGACCCGTCAGCGAAGGCTACGCTAACTGATGCAGGTTGCTCGGAATAAGTTAGCTCTACTTTTTCTATCTTATTATTGAAGACCACTTCTAGGCTTACGTTTTCCATTTCCTATTTTGCCTTGGGGTTAGGGATTGAGTAGCCAATATAGCTTCCATCGGCGTTCAGCGGTGTAACTCCTAGAATGTCTTTGCTGCCCACGCCGCCAGGAATAGCAATTTCTTTTTCTTCGGGGAATGGCACGGCTTTCCCTAATTCCTTATTTACGTCCCGGCCATCTACTCTCCGAAGTATATAAAGGTATCCTTTCTTTGTCCGGTATGCGGTTCCGAAATCAATTCCCACATCTTTGTCGGTAGATGTGCTTACAAATATGCTGGGGGGAGTTTTGTTGTCATAAACATGTGCGTTCAAATCTTCACTGACTCCTAGAGGTCTAAACCCTTCTTCAAATATAACCTCCGGTTTGCGCGTGTCACCCCTGTATAAATACCCGTTTTCACCTTCAGGTGTGGGTGTGTTTGGAGAACCATCATTTGCTGCTGCATTTTCTAAAGGATCATCAGTAACCCCTCGACTATTTCCATTTACTTCTGGGCAGTTGTTTAGGCCCAGCGGATCCACCCACCCCGTCGGATTAGGCACGTACCGGTAGTTATTGAGCCCACCCGCCAGCTTGATCGGGTCCGGCGTCAGGAACGATCCCGTGCTGGGATTGTAGTAACGGTGGCGGTTGTAGTGCAGGCCGGTTTCGGCGTCGAAATACTGGCCTTGGAAGCGCAGCGGGTTGTCGAGATCGGCGATTTCCAGTTTGGCGACGTTGCCGTAGGCACGGTATTGCGCCGACCAGAGGATTTCACCGGCAGTGCTGGTGAGTTCCAGCGGGGTGCCAAGGTGGTCGAGCTGGTAGTAGAAGGGTTCGGCCGCTGCGCCTTCACCCTGGAGCATGACCAGGGGGCGGAAGGTGCCAGGTTCGTAGATATAGCTGCGGTAGTGCGCCGGGCCGCTCTCGGCGATCAGGCGTTCGCCTTGCCAGAGAAATTCGCTGATCTTGCCGTCGACGACCTTGGCGATGCGTCGGCCGAAGGCGTCGTAGCGGTATTGCACCTGGCTGCCGTTGGGCAGGCTGGCGCCGATCAGGCGGTGCTGACAGTCGTAGCGGTACTCGGTGACCAGCTTCTGCCCGGCGCCCCGGCGTTCACGCACGAGGTTGCCGTAAACGTCGTAGTCGTAGTGGCTATCGCCCTGCATCAGCAGGCGGTTGCCTTTGACGTTGGCCAGGTTGCCGGCGTGGTGGCTGGTCTGCGCCAGCAGGGTACCGGCGGGGTCGTGGGCGAAGCTTTCCGGGATATCGCCGCGCACCGCTACCAGGCGATCCAGCGGGTCGTAGTGGTAGCTTTTGCTGCCCTTGCGGGAGTCGTCGATGCCGGCGAGGTTGCCGTTGGCGTCGTAGCGGTAATGGCGCTGCAGGAGGTCGCGTTGCTCCTGGCGAACACTGTGGGCGAGTAGGCGGCCCTGCTCGTCGTACTGGTATGTGCTGAGCAGCGCGCCTTGCTGGCGGAATTGCTCGCGGCCACCGACGCCGTACTGGTGGGTCGTCAGCGGGTGGCCGTTGAGGTCGATGCCGACGAGGTTGCCGCCAGCCTGGCGGCGATAGTCCAGGCGACTGCCGTCCGGTAGCCGGCAATGGCTGAGCTGGCCGGTGGCGTCGTACTCGTAGCGCAGGGTGCTCCAGCCCTGGTGCTCCTCGATGAGGCGATCCTGCAGGTCGTAGCCGTAGGCCAGCGGCCATTGGCCGTCGTCGACGCTGACCAGGCGGCCGAGGCTGTCGTAGGCGTAGTGGATCTGCTCGCCGTCGGCCAGGGTTTTAACCAGCAAGCGACCGTCGCCGTCGCGCTGGTAGGCGGTGATGCGTTCGCTGCCGTCCTCGGCGTATTCCTTCTTCTCGATCAGATGGCCGTTGAGGTCATAGGCGTAGGCGGTGGTGCGGCCGTCGAAGGCAGTTTCGCGCTGGATCAGGCCGTTGGGGTAGTAATCCAGGCTGTAGTGCTCGCCGCGTTCGTTCTCGATGCCGGTGAGCAGCAGGCGGGCGTTGTCGTAGCGGTAGCGCAGTTGGCTGCCGTCGGGGTTGATGCGGCGGCTGACCAGGTGCAGGCCATCGGCATATTCGTAGCGGGTCACGCGGCCGAGTTCGTCGCGCTCGCCGGTGACCTTGCTGTAGGCGTTGTAGGTGTAGGCGCGGGTAGCGCCACCGGGCAGGGTGAGCTGGTTTAGACGGCCGACGGCATCCCACTGGTAGTGGGTGATGGCGCCGCTCTCGTCCTGACGGGTGATCTGCCGGCCCATGGCGTCGTAGCGGTAGCGGCGCTCGCCGCCATTGGGCAGGCGCTCTTCGATCAGTTGACCTTGTGGGTTCCATGTCAGGCAGTGCTGGCTGCCGTCGGGATGGCGGATATCCAGCAGGCGACCCTGAGTGTCGTAGCGGTAGTGCGTGGTGTGGCCATGCGGGTCGGTTTGTTCGGTAATGTCGCCCTGGTCGTTGCGCTCGTACTTCCACAGCGCCTTGCCACGGCGCACGGTGCGTACGTAGCCATCGAAGTAGCTGAAGTGGGTGGGCTCGTCTTCGGCAGGAATCACCGTTTCCAGGCGGCCGGCCTCGTCGTAGCGGTATTCGGTGATGGCGCCGAGCGGGTTCTTCTCGGCGATCAACTGGCCCTTGTCGTCATAGGCTTTGAGGGTTTCCGCACCGTCCGGATCGACCTGCCGTACCAGACGGGCATTTTCGTCGTGGACGTAGGTTTCCTCACTGCCATCGGCGTTGCGCACAGTGACGCTGCCCTTGTCGTCCCAGGTGTAGCGGGCATCCATCTGGCTGAAGTTGGCCCAGTGATGCACGCAGCGCGCCTGCTTGCCTTCGCCCTGCCATTGCCAGAAGAACGCGGCGCCGCCCGCCAGCTGGCGCTGGAGGATGACGTTGCGGTTGTCGTAGCGGTAGTGCTCCGTCTCGTCCAGGGCGTTGCTGGCTTCGAGCAGCTGGCCGGCTTCGTTGTAGCGATAGCGCACCAGTGTCTGCACCGTTTGCCAGGAGGCTTCTTCGGTGTCGGACGGGCGGCGAACCTGGTAGTCGACGGCGGCGATACGCCGGCCCTCGTAGCGCAGCAGCAGGGCACGGCCGCCGTTGTTGCTGAGGCGGTGCAGACGGCCAACCAGATCGCGACTGAGCTGCAGACGATTGCCGTAGGCATCGCTGATGGCGATCAGGTAACCGCCCTGGGCGTCGCGGCGGAAGTGGTAGAAACGTGGGACCTTGCCGGCTTGCGCGAGGATCAGTTCGGTGGGGTCTTCGCCTAGATAGATGGCGGCCCGCGACAGGCGATTGGTAATTGCCGGGCGCTGCTCGCTGGGTACCGGGAAGGTGGTGCGGCGATTCTCGTGGTCGGTCCAGACCAGGCTGTCGCCTTGCAGATCCAGGCGGTGCGCCAGGCTGTGGCTCCAGCCATAACCCAGGCCGCTATCGATCTCGGCGGCACTGGTGCGGTACAGGCGCGCCCAGGGGAAGGCCAATACGCCGTCCAGTTCACCGTCGGTGAGGGTCAGCAACTCCTCGCCGGTAACCATGGACACCGGGCAGTTGTTGGTGCAGGTCTTGTCGGCATGATCCGCCGGTTTGTCGTTGGGTGTCTTGGCGGGGCTGGAGGCGTCGTCGACATGCTCCACCTGCTTGAGACTGGTGGCGTTCTGTGGCTTGTTGCGGGTGTGTAGCGAGGCGTCCGGCTCAATCTGTCCGGTTCCGCCACTGGGTTTGGTGGCAGGCGTCGAAGGTTTGCCCGGTGCGCTGGCGGCACTGCGCCCAGCAGGCTTGCTCACGCCACCGGAACCTGGCTTGGCCGGAGGTGTAGCACTGGTCGCGGGTGTCGCGGGCTTGATCTCCACGGTGGCCTTGCGCGCTGGCTGCATAGCGCCGCTGCCATGGGCAAGCAGGGGCTTGGAGGCGGTCGCATGGGGGGCCGAGTGGCCCTTGCTGATGTTCATCAGCATGGCGGTGAAGTCTTCGATCAGCTTGAGCACTTTGCCGCCTTTCGCGGCCTTCAGTGCCTTGGTCCCGACGCGTACGGCCAGGCCGATGCCGCCGGTGAGTACGACCCCGAGAAGGATATTCAGCAGCACTTCGCCGCTCAGCTCGGCGAGCACCTCGATGCAGGTCTGTGGCGGCAGCATCTTGATCCAGGCGACGATGGCGGCAATGTAAATCCACATCAGCGGTTCGTCGCTGGCGATCAACAGTGCGTTATGCAGCGCGTCCTTGGAGGCGTTGTAGATGCGCTTGATCTCTTCCTCGGTGAAGAACTTGCGCAGCTTTTCGTAGTTTTCCCGTGGGTGGGCGATCAGGTTGTAGAGGCTCTTGATGTCATCCCACAGGCCCATGATGACCTTGAGAAAGCCCTTCCATGCGGCTTCCATCTGTTGCCGCACGCGCGCGTCCATATTGGCGTTGTTGTGCGTCTGCCAGAGCGGGAGAAAGTCTGTGCTCCACTCGGTTTGCAGCCAGCCTTGCAACTGGCCGATCACGCCCTGGTAGGAGTTGAACAGCGTGTCGACCTGGGCCCGCGTCGGGTTAGGGAAGAAGGTGATCTTGTACTGTTGCCCGGGCTTGCAGTTATCGATGACCTTGATACCGGTCGGGCCGATGGTGGTGTGGATGACCGGCCCCAGCGTGTCGTCATAGGCCCAGCCTTTCTTGACGGGGACCAGTTGCACGGGGGTATTGCCGATGGGCACGAAGCGGGCGGCCTCGAAGCTGTGGATAAGGGTGAGCTTGCCGTTGGCCGGGCAGGTGGCATAGAGGATGGCCGGATCCTTGCCGTCCTTGTCCTGGGTGTCGACCTCATCACCGACCTTGAACTGCTGGTCGGCATCCAGCACGCCGCCGTACCAGGCCTCGGAGATATCGCGGTAGTCCGTCAGGCAGGTCTTGAAGTCCCCGAGGATCTCCTTGATGTCGGGTTGCGTGGCAGTCAGGCTGCCGAATAGGGAACCGATCACAAAGCTCATTGGGTAGCCTCATCTTCCAGATGGGCTATCAGGCGCCCGGTGTAGTTGTCTTCCGTGAGGGCGGTACGACGCACGAAGCGCTCGACCTTTTGCCGCAGGTTGCGTTCCGGTGCGGTGAAATACAGTTCGGCATGCTCTTCCTGCAGCCACTGCATGAGGTTGTCGATGACGGTGCTGGGGTCTGCCGCGGTGAGTGCATCCATCATTGCCTTGGGCACTTCCCACCAGGGGTATTTGCGTGCAGCCGGCAGCGGCGGAAGGCTGATGGCCAAGGCAGTGCCGTTGATCAGGTAGTGGTCGAACACCGGCAGCAGGCCAGTGGCACTACTACCCAGATGCTGCAGGATCGGCAGCAAGTGACGACCGTCCCAGTGGCGGAAGAAGACCTCTGTGCCGTCAGGCATGCGGGCCTGAGTCAGGCTGCGCAGATGATCGAGGACGACCTCTGGGGAATAGGGCGAAGTTGCCAGCCAGCCCCAGTCCTGCAGGGATTCGCTTTCGGCCCAGTCGAGAAAGCTGCTGTTGCTGCCTAGCTCACCCAGATACGGCATCACGTCGTGCCAGCCCTCGTAGGGCGTGCCGCCCCAGATGGGTAGAGGGGCGATGATGGAGTGTTGCTGGTAGTAGGCTTGCAACGGATTGGCGTCGCTGGCGTTGCCTATCACCACATACAGGTGACGGTCAGCGCCGAGGTCTTGCTGGTTCAGCCAGTCGCGCAGGTTTTTGGGCTCAGATCGCACAGGCGCCGTCCTTGCACTTCGCGCATTCTTCGCAGAACGGCGCGTTGCGCTTCAGGGTCTGGACCTGTGCCGGTGTAAGCAGGGCGCCTGCCTTGTCTGTGGCAGCCTGCTGCACTTTGCCGGGCAGTATGGGAGCTGCCCCCGAACCGCTCCCTGGACTGCCTCCCGAGTTGATCTTCACCGTCGCGCCGCTGAGGGTGATGCCGCTGGCATCCAGTTTGACGAAGCTGCCGCCGGCCTTGAGGGTCAGTTCGCTGCCGGCTTCGAGGACGATCTTCAGGCCGGCGTTGAGGTGGATCTCGTTGCCGGCTTCGACGAACTGGCCGGTGCCGATCTTCACGTGCTGGTTGTTGGCCACGCTGAGGTGGTCGTTGGCGCGGATTTCCACCTTGCGGTCGGAGTGGGTGGTGCGGTGTTCCTCGGCCTTCAGTTCGGTGTAGCTGTTGGCTTCGACCGTGTCGTGGCGCTCGTGGCCGATGCGGATCTTCTGGTCGTGCTCGACGTTTTCGTCCCAGTCCTTCTGCGCGTGCAGGTAGATCTGTTCCTGGCCTTTGCGGTCTTCGATGCGCAGTTCGTTGTAGCCGCCACCACCGGGCGAGCTGAGGGTCTTGAACACCGTGCGGGTCTTGTGCGCCGGCAGGTCGTAGGGCACCACATGTTCGGCGTGGTACAGGCAGCCGGTGAGCAGCGGCTGGTCGGGATCACCTTCGAGGAAGGTCACCAGCACTTCCATGCCCACTCGCGGAATGGCGATAGCACCGTAGCGGTCGCCGGCCCAGCTACTGGAGACGCGTAGCCAGCAGCTGGTCTTGTCGTCGGCCTGGCCTTCGCGGTCCCAGTGGAACTGCACTTTCACCCGGCCGTACTGATCGCAGTGGATCTCCTCACCTTTGGGGCCGGTGACCACGGCGCTCTGGCTGCCGAGGATGCGTGGCTTGGGATGTTGCAGGGGCGGGCGGTAGGGAATGTCCCAGGGGGTGGCACTGAAGCGGTTGCGGTAGCCCTGGTGGAAGCCGTCCTCGGCGCCTTCTGTTTCCTTGCGCGCGCCGAGGAAGCTGGTCACCGACTCTTCCAGCACCTGCGGCTGTTTGCCTTCGTGGTGGATCTCGTTGAGCAGCCACAGCTGGTTCCAGTCGCTGCGCGGGTGGCTGGCCAGTTCGAGGAAGTGGCCGCTGAGCAGCAGGGGCTGGTCGCTCTGGCCTTCGGCCAGCTGGTAGTCGGCGCGGTGGCGTTCCAGGCTGCGTTGCGCCAGGTGCTTGCCGCGGGGGCGCTCGGTGAAGCGGCCGGGGTAGTCATAGTCTTCCAGGTCGAGTTTGGCCTCGCCCTTGTGTGCAGCCTCGAGTTGCAGTCGCGGTTTCTCGAAATCGTAGTCACGGCGGGTGACGCGGCTGGTGCGAGTGGCCAGGCGCAGGCCAAAGCGCTTGATCACCGGCTCATCGGCGACCAGGCCGGAGTCCTGCTGATAGGCCACCGGGGCCAGGCGCGGGAAGGCGGTCTGGTCGTCGGCGAAGACCAGCACATGGCCGTCCTGGCTGTGCTGGAAGTGGTAGTGGATGCCTTCTTCCTCGCACAGGCGCTGGATGAAGTGCAGGTCGCTCTCGTCGTATTGCACGCAGTAGTCGCGTTTGGGATAGCTGGCGCCGAGCTGGAAGCGGTAGGCGCCGCGCTGGATGCCGTGTTCTTCCAGAATCATGGCGATGATTTCGGCCACGCTGAGCTGCTGGAAGATGCGCTGGTTGTTGCGATGGGCCAGGTAGGCCAGTTGCGGGCGCAGGACCAGTTGGTAGCGGTTTAGGCGTTTGCCGGATTCGCCGCGTCCCACCTGCTGGATGTAGCCGTGGATGCCGCCGCCCTGGGCGGACAGGGCAAGGAAAGCGCGCTGGTGCAGCAGGCTTTGCAAATCGAGATCAGGCTGTTCGCTGACCAATTCCAGGTTGAACGTGAAGGGCTGGCTGAGGGCTTCATGCCCGGTGAATTCGAGCACCTGTAGATCGTGCGCGACGCCGTCGATGCTCAGGCTGAAATGGGTCTGGTTGGCGGGGGCGAACATCCTTGTTCCTCTTGCCGAAATGGCAGCGGCCAGGAGGCCTGGCCGCTGCGGGTGTTACGGTCTGCTTCCCTGCAGTCCGGTGCATTCTCGACGACTGCGTGGTGCGCTGCGTTGATGCGGGGCGCAAATTTACGCTGTCGCCGAGAGGCGACCGGAGTCAGGCGGAGATCGGCGAGCGCCAGTCGTCGGAGCCCGAAGTGCCAGACACTTCGTGGGTCCAGACGATCTTGCGGTAGGTGAAGTAGACGTCTTCCAGGTGGGTGAAGTGGGCCATGCCCGGGTCCTGGCAGTTGGGCATGCGCGACTGCACGTCGACGATCACCGCGTCTTCCAGTTCGATGGTGTAGTAGTGCTCCTGGGTACCGGTGGAGGAGGTGCGATACCACTCGATGCGGCACTTGTTCAGGCGCTCGCCGGAGGTCAGCGAGTTGAAGATCAGTGGCGAGGATTTGTCGAACACCTTGGTGATCATCAGCGGCTTGTGCACGCGCTGGCCGGTCGGCTGGCCGGACTGCGGGTCACGCGGGATGATCACCTGGTGGTTGAAGGCCTGTACCAGCACCTGGTCTTCATGACCTTCCTGGAAAATGTTGCCGACCGAGTCCTCGGTGAAGGTGCCTGCAGTGATCAGGCCCTGCTTGGTGCCTTCGAGGGTCATATACGCGGGTGTTGGCATGAGTGCGCTCCTTGCTTGGGTCATGGACCGTGTCTGGTCCGGGAGTCAGTGGCTTTTCAATCCGTGTGCCATAAATAAATTATCTTTTAATAACAATAGGTTGGGCCGTTAGTAGGGTGGCGCGGAAGAGGCCCTGCGAAATGCCGCACGGAAAGCTGGGCAACAGCTTGCGCAAGGCTGCGCAGAAAGCTGCGCAGCCGCCTGCGGGGCTTGATTGACGGGGCTCGTCGGGAAGGGCGGGTGTCTTGCGGGGATACAGCTGTGCAGCAACTGGCGCAGTCAGTCCCGCCAGCTGCGGCCTTGCAGTTCCAGCAGGCTCTGCGCCTGTTCCGGGCCATTGCTGCCGGCCGGATAGGGGCGTGGATTCTGGTAGTACTCACGCCAGCCCTTGAGGATCGGGTCGACCCAGGCCCAGGCCGCTTCCACTTCGTCGCGGCGCATGAACAGCGTCGAGTCGCCTTCGATCACATCCAGCAGCAGGCGCTCGTAGGCGTCCCAGCGGCGCTTCTGCGGGAACACCTGTGCCAGGTTGAGATCCAGGTCCATGGGCGTCAGGCGCATGCCCTTGCCCGGACTTTTGCCCATCAGCTGCAGGCTGATGCTTTCTTCCGGCTGCAGGCGGATCACCAGGCGGTTGGCCTGGCTGCTTTCGAACAGGCGGTGCGGCACCGGCTTGAACTGGATGACGATCTCCGAGCTCTTCTTGGCCATGCGCTTGCCGGTGCGCAGGTAGAACGGCACGCCAGCCCAGCGCCAGTTGTCGATCTCCACCTGCAGGGCGGCGAAGGTCTCGGTGTCGCTGTCGTTGTCGACCTGCTTCTCGAAGTAGTAGGCCGGCACTTCCTGGCCGCCGATCTTGCCGGCGGTGTACTGGCCGCGCACGGTCTTGTCCTGCACATCCAGGCCATTGATCGGCTTGAGCGCCTCGAGGATCTTCAGCTTCTCGTTGCGTACCGATTCGGCGTCGAAGCGCACCGGCGCTTCCATGGCCACCAGGCACAGCAGCTGCAACAGGTGGTTCTGCACCATGTCGCGCATGGCACCGGAGTGGTCGTAGTAGGCGCCGCGATTCTCCACGCCGAGTGTTTCGTTGACGCTGATCTGCACATGATCGATATGCCCGGCACGCCAGATCGGCTCGAACAGGGCGTTGGCGAAGCGCAGCGCCATCAGGTTCTGCACCGTCTCCTTGCCCAGGTAGTGGTCGATGCGAAACACCTGGGCTTCGCTGAACACCGCACCGATCGCCGCGTTGATCTCGCGGGCCGACTCCAGCGAATGGCCGATGGGTTTTTCCAGGACGATGCGCGTGTTGTCCCCGGCCAGGCGGGCGATGGCCAGGTTTTCGGTGATGGCTTCGAACAGGTTGGGCGCGGTGGCCAGGTAGTAGATGCGGCCGCGCTGGCTGGCGTCGGCACCCAGGAAGCGCGCCAGGCGGCCAAATTCGGCGCTCTGCGAGGCATCCATGGCGAAGTAGTCGAGGCGTTCGGCGAAGCTGGCCCAGGTGGCGTTGTCGAAATCCTTGCGCGCTACCTGGGCGCGGCAGCGGCGCTCGGCCAGGGCCTGGTACTCGCCGCGGCTGAGCACGTTACGCGCCACCGCCTGGATGCGCATGTCGGCGTGCAGACGGCCGTCACGATGCAGGTGGTAGAGCGCTGGCAGCAGCTTGTGCAGGGCCAGGTCGCCTGTGCCGCCAAAGACCAGCATGTCGCAAGGGGTGTTCAACAAAAGGACTCCGGCGGGGTTTACCTGTGCGGCTGGGACGCTCATGTAGTATAACTACAAGGCCACTACAGCCCGATCATAACCCGAGTCCCTCCTGTGAATCTGCTGCAGCATATCGCCCAGTCCCGTCACCTGCTCCGCAAGTCCGAACTCAAGGTCGCCGACCATGTCCTGCAGGACCCCTCGGCGGTGATGCACAGCTCCATGGCCGACCTGGCCCACGAGGTCGGCATCAGCGAGCCGACCATCGTGCGCTTCTGCCGCGCTATCGGTTGCGGCGGTTTCCAGGACCTCAAGCTGAAGCTGGCGCAGAGCCTGGCGGCGGGGGCCAGCTTCGGCCAGTTCGCCATCCATGAGGATGACTCGGTCACCGACTTCAGCCTGAAGATCTTCGACACCACCCTGCACACCTTGATGGAAGTGCGCGAGCGCCTCGACACCCAGGCCCTGCAGAAGGCGATCAACGCCATTGCCCATGCCCAGCGCATCGAGTTCTACGGCTTTGGTGCATCCGGCGCGGTGGCGGCGGATGCCCAGCACAAGTTCTTCCGTCTGCTGCTGACCGCGGCGGCGTACTCCGACCCGCACATGCAGGCGATGAGCGCGGTGACGCTCAAACCCACCGACGTGGCCATCTGCATTTCCCAGTCGGGGCGCTCCAAGGACCTGCTGATCACCGCCAACCTGGTGCGCGAATCCGGCGCCACGCTGATCACCCTGTGCCCGGGGCAGACGCCTCTGGCCGACCTGTCGACCGTCAACCTGGCCATCGATGTACAGGAAGACACCGAGATCTATACCCCGCTGACCTCGCGCATCGCCCACCTGGTGGTGATTGACGTGCTGGCGATGGGCGTGGCCATGGCGCGCGGTCCGAGCCTGGTCAACCACCTGAAGAGTGTGAAGCGCAGCTTGCGCAGCCTGCGCCTGTCGCCGAAGTCGGTGAAGAACACCGATGAAGGCCGCGCCGACTGAGCCTCCGGTTCCACGAAAAGCCCGCCCTGTGCAGACAGCGCGGGCTTTTTTGTGGCCGTTTGGTCATCGCTTGTTCATCGTCCTGGCACGTAATTGTCGTGTGCCGCGCCCATGCTGGTGCTCCCCGAATCCATTGCTGGGAGACCTGAAATGGCTACTTATCTGGATGAACCCCATTCCGCGAACAAGTCCCGCCGTCAGCAGGAAGACCTGCGCCGCATGCAGTTTCGCCGGGCGATCGAGGATTACTCGGAGCGGCGTCGGCTGAGTGACGAGATCAGCAATTTCCCCGAGCAGCTCGCGGCCGGCATCATGGCTGCGGCGCCACTTGCAGAGCGGCGAAGCGCTCGCCCAATGCACTGATCTGCGCCCGCTCGGTGCGGATGAATTCGAGGAACGCCTGGGCCACCGGCGACAGGCGTTTGCCGCGGGTGTGCACCACGCACCAGCTGCGCTGTAGCGGCAATTCCTCGACCGGCAGTTCGCGCAGCAGGCCGGCGGCCAGCTCCAGGCGCACCGCGTGGCGCGGCAGCAGGGCCAGGCCGAGGCCGGCGATCACCGCCTCCACTTGCGATTCGGTGGAGCCGACTTCCAGGGTCTGGGCGAAGTGCGCGCGCTTCTGGTGGCAATACTCCTCGCAGGCCTTGCGTGTGCCCGAGCCAGCCTCGCGCACCAGCAGCGGGAATGCACCCAGATCCGCCAGGCGCAGCCGCTGCAGCGAGCACAGCGGATGGCTTGGCGGCGCCACGGCGACGATCGGATTGTTGAAGAACGGAAAGAAATCCAGCGCCAGCTCGCTCGGCACCTGCGACATGATCAGCAGGTCGTCGCGGCTCACCGACAGGCGTCGCACCGCCTGCGCATGATTGACCACCACCAGCTGCAGGCTGACCTCCGGATGCTGCGCGCGAAAGGCGGCGAACAGGTGCGGCACCAGGTACTTGGCGCTGGATTCCACTGCCAGGCTGAGCTGACCCTGCAGCGAGCCCTGCAGGTCGGAGAGCTGCATGTCGAGGCTTTCCAGGCGGCCGAAGACATCTTCGCTGGCCTTCAGTAGCACCTCGGCGGCGGGCGTCAGGTAGAGCTTCTTGGCCACGTAATCGAACAGCGGCTGGCCGATCAGCTCTTCCAGCTGGCGAATCTGCAGGCTCACGGCCGGTTGGGTCAGCGCCATTTCTTCTGCCGCGCGGCTGTAGGAACGGCTTTCGCACACCGCGCGAAATACCTGAAGCTGACGAAATGTCATGCGCATCAGTGATTTACGCATGATTGGCACCTGTATGAGCGACTGAAGTAGCTCAACTATAAGTCTTGGCTAATGGCTAACCCAACAAATATTGATTTTGGTTAATCAACGCACGGGCGTAGGGTTAAGCCAAGACCGCCGCGGGCTGTGCGGTCACCCGCCGACCGCTCTGCTGCGGTCGTTTGTTCACGTGATCGAGGAACCAGGCTCGTGATCAAGAAAATCCTGATTGCCAACCGCGGCGAGATTGCCGTCCGCATCGTGCGCGCTTGCGCCGAGATGGGCATCCGCTCGGTGGCGGTCTACTCCGAAGCCGACCGCATGGCCCTGCACGTCAAGCGCGCCGACGAAGCCCACAGCATCGGCGACGATCCGCTGGCCGGCTACCTCAACCCGCGCAAGCTGGTGAACCTGGCCGTGGAGACCGGCTGCGATGCCCTCCACCCGGGTTACGGCTTCCTCTCGGAGAACGCCGAGCTGGCGGATATCTGCGCCGAGCGCGGGATCAAGTTCATCGGCCCGAGCGCCGAAGTGATCCGCCGCATGGGTGACAAGACCGAAGCGCGGCGCAGCATGATCGCCGCCGGCGTGCCCTGCACCCCGGGCACCGAGGGCAACGTGGCGGATGTCGCCGAAGCGCTGCGCGAAGGTGATCGCATCGGCTACCCGGTGATGCTCAAGGCTACCAACGGCGGTGGCGGTCGCGGTATCCGCCGCTGCAACAGCCGCGAGGAACTGGAGCAGGCTTACCCGCGGGTGATCTCCGAGGCGACCAAGGCCTTCGGCCGCGCCGAAGTGTTCCTCGAAAAATGCATCGTCAACCCGAAGCACATCGAGGCGCAGATTCTCGCCGACAGCTTCGGCAATACCGTGCACCTGTACGAGCGCGACTGCTCGATCCAGCGCCGCAACCAGAAGCTGATCGAGATCGCTCCCAGTCCACAGCTGACCCCCGAGCAGCGCGCCTATATCGGCGACCTCGCTGTACGCGCGGCCAAGGCGGTGGGCTACGAGAACGCCGGTACCGTGGAGTTCCTGCTCGCCGAGGGCGAGGTGTACTTCATGGAGATGAACACCCGGGTGCAGGTGGAACACACCATCACCGAGGAAATCACCGGCATCGACATCGTCCGCGAGCAGATCCGCATCGCCTCGGGCCTGGAGCTGTCGATCAAGCAGGAAGACATCCAGTACCGCGGCTTCGCCCTGCAGTTCCGCATCAACGCCGAGGACCCGAAAAACAACTTCCTGCCCTCGTTCGGCAAGATCACCCGTTACTACGCGCCCGGTGGCCCCGGCGTGCGCACCGACACGGCGATCTACACCGGCTACACCATTCCGCCGTACTACGACTCCATGTGCCTCAAGCTGATCGTCTGGGCACTGACCTGGGAAGAGGCGATGGACCGCGGCCTGCGCGCGCTGGACGACATGCGCCTGCAGGGGGTGAAGACCACCGCCGCCTATTACCAGGAAATCCTGCGCAACCCCGAGTTCCGCAGCGGCCAGTTCAACACCAGCTTCGTCGAAGCCCACCCGGAACTGACCAACTATTCGATCAAGCGCAAACCGGACGAGCTGGCCCTGGCCATTGCTGCCGCCATCGCCGCCCACGCCGGCCTGTGAGGAACTGAGAAATGGCTAAGAAAATCACCGTTACCGACACCATCCTGCGCGACGCCCACCAGTCGATCATCGCCACCCGGATGCGCACTGAAGACATGCTCCCCATCTGCGACAAGCTCGACAAGGTCGGCTACTGGTCGCTGGAAGTCTGGGGCGGCGCGACCTTCGACGCCTGCGTGCGCTTCCTCAAGGAAGACCCCTGGGAGCGCCTGCGCCAGCTCAAGGCCGCGCTGCCCAACACCCGCCTGCAGATGCTCCTGCGCGGGCAGAACCTGCTCGGCTACCGCCACTACAGCGACGACGTGGTGCGCGCGTTCGTGGCCAAGGCCGCGGTCAACGGCATCGACGTATTCCGCATCTTCGACGCGATGAACGACGTGCGTAACCTACGCGTCTCCATCGAGGCGGTGAAGGCTGCCGGCAAGCACGCCCAGGGCACCATCAGCTACACCACCAGCCCGGTGCACACGGTCGAGGCCTTTGTGAAGCAGGCCAAGGCCATGCAGGCGATGGGCATCGACTCCATCGCGATCAAGGACATGGCCGGCCTGCTCACGCCGTTCGCCACTGCTGAACTGGTCAAGGCGCTGAAGGCCGAGATCGACCTGCCGGTGTTCGTGCACAGCCACGACACCGCCGGCATGGGTTCGATGTGCCAGCTCAAGGCCATCGAGGCCGGTGCCGACCACATCGACACCGCCATTTCCAGCTTCGCCTGGGGCACCAGCCACCCGGGCACCGAGTCGATGGTCGCCGCCCTGCGTGGCAGCGAATACGACACCGGCCTGGACCTGCCGCTGATCCAGGAAATCGGCATGTACTTCCACGCCGTGCGCAAGAAGTACCACCAGTTCGAGAGCGAGTTCACCGCCGTGGACACCCGCGTGCAGGTCAACCAGGTACCGGGCGGGATGATGTCCAACCTGGCCAACCAGCTGAAGGAACAGGGCGCGCTGAATCGCATCAACGAAGTGTTCGCCGAGATTCCGAAAGTCCGCGAAGACCTCGGCTTCCCGCCGCTGGTGACGCCGACCTCGCAGATCGTTGGCACCCAGGCGGTGTTCAACGTGCTCGCCGGCGAGCGCTACAAGACCATCACCAACGAGGTGAAACTGTACCTGCAGGGCCGTTATGGCCAGGCGCCGGGCAAGGTCAACGAGCAGCTGCGCAAGCAGGCGATCGGCAGCGAGGAAGTCATCGATGTGCGCCCGGCCGACCTGATCCCGCCGGAGCTGGCCAAGCTGCGTGCTGAAGTCGGCAGCCTGGCCAAGTCCGAGGAAGATGTACTGACCTATGCCATGTTCCCGGACATCGGCCGCAAGTTCCTCGAGGAGCGCGCCGCCGGCACCCTGACCCCGGAAGTGCTGCTGCCGATTCCGGAAGCGGGTGGCGTCGCGGCGGTGGGCGGCGAAGGCGTGCCGACCGAGTTCATCATCGACGTGCACGGCGAGAGCTACCGCGTGGACATCACCGGCGTGGGCGTGAAGGGCGACGGCAAGCGCCACTTCTACCTGTCCATCGACGGCATGCCGGAAGAAGTGGTGTTCGAGCCGCTCAACGACTTCGTCAGCGGTGGCGGCAACAAGCGCAAGCAGGCCAGCGCGCCGGGCGATGTCAGCACCACCATGCCGGGCAACATCGTCGATGTGCTGGTGAAAGAAGGCGACAAGGTGAAAGCCGGCCAGGCCGTGTTGATCACCGAGGCGATGAAGATGGAAACCGAAGTGCAGGCGCCGATCGCCGGTACCGTCAAGGCCATCCATGTGGCCAAGGGCGACCGGGTCAATCCGGGCGAAGTATTGGTGGAAATCGACGCCTGATCGGCTAACGAGCAAGTCCCTGTGGGGAGCCGCGAGGCTCCCCTTTTTTATGCCGGCCAACCAGGTCTGGGCAGTCCGTAGGGAGGGTGTAACCCGCGACACGGGCAACGCGGGTTTCACCCGCCCTACTCGTATGCCCTGCGCGCGGATCGCAGGCACAAAAAAGGGAAGCGCTTGGCTTCCCTTTGGGCGGTAACGCAGATGACTCAGCGCCAGAACGGCTTGCTGATTTCCGCTTCACGCTCGTACAGGCTGATGCCGGCGTCGGTCAGCAGGCGCTCGTCGAGGCGGGCCAATTCACGGCGGCTGACGATGCGGCGCTGCCACAGCAGCAGGGTTTCGAGTACGCGTGGGGTGCTCGAGGAGTGGTCTTGAAAGATCAGGTCGGAACTGAGGGTACGTTCCATGGTGGCGCTTCCTTCCGCTTGTGGCGGGATGAGAGGGTGTTCTACTGGAAGGCTATTTTCCTGACTAAGTGGTCGACTTTGTAGGCACAGCTGAGCAAAATTGCCGGGCTATTCATTAGCCTGCTTGGTAACTGTTCTGCTTTTATGCGCACAGCTGTATCTGTCATCAGTGGAAAGTCCTGCTAATTCTCTAACTGCGGGATTAACACCGAGAACTATCTGCCAATCACGGCAGTTTCATGGCGGTACAGTTCTTAAGCTGAGCGGATCACAGCCGATCTGTTTTATGTCGAAAAGCAGACCTTGTCTGTCGTCCTTTCGGCGGCAGCCAGGCCAGCAGGCGGCGTACAGTAACCTCACTCGACCCCTGGGATGCCGAAGGAAATCCACATGACCGACCAGACCCAGCAATTCGCCAGCGACAACTATTCCGGCATCTGCCCGGAAGCCTGGGCCGCCATGGCTGAGGCCAACCAGGGCCATCAGCGCGCCTACGGTGACGACCAGTGGACGGCGCGTGCGTCCGATCATTTCCGCCAGCTGTTCGAAACCGATTGCGAGGTGTTCTTCGCCTTCAACGGCACCGCCGCCAACTCCCTGGCCCTGGCCTCGCTGTGCCAGAGCTACCACAGCGTGATCTGCTCGGAGACCGCCCACGTCGAGACCGACGAATGCGGCGCGCCGGAGTTCTTTTCCAACGGCTCCAAGCTGCTCACCGCGCGCACTGAGAGCGGCAAGCTGACCCCGGATTCGATTCGCGAGATCGCCCTCAAGCGCCAGGACATCCACTACCCGAAACCGCGCGTGGTGACCCTGACCCAGGCCAGTGAAGTCGGCACCGTCTACAGCCCCGAAGAGGTCCGCGCGATCAGCCAGACCTGCAAGGAACTCAACCTCAACCTGCACATGGACGGCGCGCGCTTCTCCAACGCCTGCGCCTCTCTGGGCTGCAGCCCGGCCGAGTTGACCTGGAAAGCCGGGGTCGATGTGCTGTGCTTCGGCGGCACCAAGAACGGCATGGCGGTCGGCGAGGCCATCCTGTTCTTCAACAAGGCCCTGGCCGAGGACTTCGACTACCGCTGCAAGCAGGCCGGCCAGCTGGCCTCGAAGATGCGTTACCTGTCGGCGCCCTGGGTCGGCCTGCTGCAGGACGATGCCTGGCTGCGTTACGCCGGCCACGCCAACCAGTGCGCGCGCCTGCTGGCCGAGCTGGTGGCGGACGTGCCGGGTGTCAGCCTGATGTTCCCGGTACAGGCCAACGGTGTGTTCCTGCAGCTCTCCGAGCCTGCGCTGGAACGCCTGCGCGACTGGGGCTGGCGCTTCTACACCTTCATCGGTGCCGGTGGCGCGCGCTTCATGTGCAGCTGGGATACCGAGGAAGCGCGGGTGCGCGAACTGGCGGCGGACATCCGCCGGGCCATGGCCTGAGCCGGTACTGTGGGGCGGCACGCTGGGTTGAGTGAAAGTTTCAATCGAACCCATGCAATACCCTGCTTGGTCGAGTAGCGCCCACTTGTTCGATCCTTGCCGTCACTGAGCTCACCGCATGATCGAACAAGGGGATTGCATGAAAACCGTGGCACAGATTCTCCAGGCCAAAGCGCACCAACACGTCGTCCACAGCATCGCGCCGGGGGCAACCATGCTGGACGCGCTGCGGGTGATGGCCGAACACAATGTCGGGGCGCTGCTGGTGCTCGACGAGGGGCACCTGCTGGGCATCGTCAGCGAGCGCGATTACGCCCGCAAAGGCGTGCTGCAGGGCCGCTCATCCATCGGGACCCTGGTCAGCGAGATCATGAGCGTGCCGGTGATCAGCGTGTCGCCACGCCAGAGCATCCGCGAGTGCATGACCTTGATGACCGACCGCCACCTGCGCCACCTGCCGGTGCTGGACAACGGCGAACTGCTCGGGCTGCTGTCGATCGGCGACCTGATCAAGGAAACCCTGGCCGAGCAGGATGGGTTGATCCAGCACCTGGAGCAGTACATCCGCGGGGAGTGAGCAAAAAAAGACCGGCCAATTGGCCGGTCTTTTTATTGGCGCGGGGTATCAGTTACCGGTCTTCACCTTGCTCCACGCCCGGGTACGCGCACGTTCGGCGGCACGCGGTAGTGGTTCGAGGGTGTAGAGGGTCTTCAACGCTTCGGCTGTCGGGTAGAGGTTGGGGTTGGTGCGGATCGACTCGGCCACCAGGGCGGTAGCGTCCTTGTTCGGGTTGGGGTAGCCGACGAAGTCGCTGATCGGCGCGATCACCTGCGGCTGCAGGAGGAAGTTGATGAACTCATGGGCTTCCTCGATGTTCTTCGCGTCTTTCGGGATGGCCATCAGGTCGAACCAGATCGGCGCGCCTTCCTTGGGCAGACGCATGTCCACGGTCACGCCGTTCTTCGCCTGCTTGGCGTTGTTGGCGGCCTGGGAGAAGCTGCCGGAGTAGCCGACGGCCACGCAGATCTCGCCGTTGGCGATGTCGCTCATGTACTTGGAGCTGTGGAAGTAGCGCACGTACGGGCGCACCTTGCTCAGCAGCGCTTCGGCCTTGGCATAGTCGGCCGGCTCCTGGCTGTTGGGCGGCAGGCCGAGGTAGTGCAGGGCGATCGGCAGGATCTCCGACGGCGAGTCGAGCAGGGCCACGCCGCACTGCTTGAGCTTGCTGATGTTCTCTTCCTTGAAGATCAGGTCCCAGCTGTTCACCGGGGCATTGTCGCCGAGGGCGGCCTTGACCTTGTCCGGGTTGAAGCCGATCAGCACGGTGCCGTACATGTAGGGCACGGCGAACTGGTTGCCCGGGTCGTTGGCCTCGATCAGCTTCATCAGCTGCGGGTCGAGGTGCTGCCAATTGGGCAGTTTGCTGCGGTCGAGCTTCTGGAACACGCCAGCCTCGACCTGCTTGGCGAGGAACACGTTGGACGGCACCACCAGGTCATAGCCGGAGTTGCCGGTGAGCAGCTTGGCCTCCAGCGCTTCGTTGGTGTCGAAGATGTCGTAGGTCAGCTTGATGCCGCTGTCCTGCTTGAACTTGGTCAGGGTCTCGGGGGTGATGTAGTCGAACCAGTTGTAGACCTTGAGCTCGCGCTCGGCCGCCTGGCTGGCGCCGCTTAACAGGGTGGCGCCGCACAGGGCGGTGGCGATCAGTTGCTGGAGTTTGTTCATTGTTGTTCTCCTGTGCAGGGCGCGTCAGACGCCCTGGAAACCTTCGAGTACGTTGACGGCGTTGATGCCGATTTCCGCCACGGCGTAACCGCCCTCCATGACGAACAGGGTGGGCTTGCCGAGGGCGGCGATGCGCTGGCCCATGCGCAGGTAGTCCGGGCTGTCGAGTTTGAAGCTGGAGATCGGGTCGTCCTTGTAGGTATCGACGCCGAGGGACACCAGCACCACGTCGGCGTCGTAGGCGGCAATGCGCTGGCAGGCGGTGTCCAGGGCGGTGCCCCAGACATCCCAGGCACTGCCGGCGGCCAGTGGCAGGTTGAGGTTGTAGCCCTCGCCCGCGCTGGCACCGGTCTCGTCGGCATAGCCGAGAAAGTGCGGGTACTCGAAGCTCGGGCTGCCGTGGATGTTGGCGACGAACACGTCGGCGCGCTCATAGAAGATCGACTGGGTGCCGTTGCCGTGGTGGTAGTCCACATCGAGGATGGCCACGCGCTTGGCGCCCTGGTCGAGGAAGGCCTGGGCGGCGATGGCGACGTTGTTCAGGTAGCAGTAGCCGCCCATCACGTCGGCACTGGCATGGTGGCCCGGCGGACGGCACAGGGCGAAGGCGCTGCGCGCACCGGCGGCGACTTCACGCTGGGCGGTGAGGGCGACCTGGGCCGAGGTGTACACGGCCTGCCAGGTGCCGGCGGTGATCGGCGCGAAGCAGTCGAAACTGTGGAAACCGTACTGGCCGTAGAGATCGTCCGGACGCTTGGCGCGCATATGGCGGGCCGGGAACACGCCGGGCAGGAAGTCGGCCGTATTGCCCTGGGCGGCCCAGCCGGCCCAGGCCTTCTGCAGGAAATCCAGGTAGTCGGCGCTGTGGATGCGGGCGATCGGCGCCAGGCCGAAGTCCTGCGGCTCGCGGATCTCTCCGAGCTGCTGCGCCTTGACCCGGGCCAACACGTGGTCGGCGCGTTGCGGCATCTCGAAGCAGGGCTGGAATTCGCCGCCGACCATTTCGCCCTGGGCGTGGTGCAGGCGGTGGTCGTCGCTGTAGAGGGTGAGCATCGTGTTGTTCTCCGGACAGGGCGTCTGCCTGCATTGTTGGCAGGCCCGGGCGTGCGGGAGAACGACCGGAATGGCCAAGATGGGATAGATATGGCCAATTTATGCAGGGCATGGCGGCCATATTTCTCTCATTTTCTGCTGTAGCTCGGATCAATCTCAGTGGTGGAAAACGCTGCGCGGTTTTCCACCCTACTCAGGCCTGCGGGCGCCGTAGGGTGGATAACGCTTTGCTTATCCACCAGTGCTAGAGAACGAGCGCTTAACTGCGAAAGCGACTCGGCGGTAACCCACTCCAGCGCTGGAAGGCATGGCGGAAGCTGGCGGTTTCGCTGTAGCCCATGGTTTCGGCGATCAGGTGGATCGGCAGTTCCTGCTCCAGCAATTGCCGGGCGCGTTCGAAGCGTAGTTCGTCGAGCAGGCGCTGGTAGCTGCTGCCGGCTTCCTGCAGGTGGCGGCGCAGGCTGCGGGGTGAGCAGTTGAGCTGGTTGGCCAGGCCTTCCAGGCCCGGCGGGTTGTGCAGTTGCGCGGCAAGCGCCTGGCGGCAGCGGGTCAGCAGGGTCTGACGGCTGACGAACTCGCTGTTCAGGCGCTGGCAGCGCTCGCGCATGTCGCGCTGGGTCACCGCGTCGGCCAGCGGCAGGCGCCGTTGCAGCCAGGCGGCGTCGAAGACGAAGGCGTTGCGCGCGGCATCGAACTGGCGTGGGCAGGCGAAGCTGGCGTGGTACTCGTGCTCGTAGGCTGGCGCGGCATGGCGCAAGTGCGCGGCGCGCAGCTCCAGCGGGCGCCCGAGCAGGTCGTCGCAGACCAGCTTGAGCGAGGCCAGGCAGAACTCGACGTTGAAGGTCTGCAGCTCGGGCAGGTCGCGATAGCCATCGGCGCACAGCCAGACCTGATCATCCTCGCGTTGCAGGCTCAGCTCGAAATAGGTGCCGAGCAGGGCGGGGAACTGCAGTGCCAGCTCCAGCGCATCGCCCAGGGTGGCGCTGGACAGCAAGGCATAGCCGAGCGGGCCGTAGGACGACACATGCATGCGCCGGCCGAGCACCAGGCCGAGCTCGCGGCAATGGGCCAGGGCATTGGCGCACACGCGCATTTCCTGGGCGGTGGTGATGCGGATGTCGGCGCGCTGCAGATCGGCGAGGCGGATGCCGCTGCCGTGCAGCAGCAGGTCGGCGGGCACGCCGCGTTCCTGGCCGATGCAGTCGAGGACCAGGACGATGGTGTGCAGGGTGGTCAGGTGTGAATGCAGCATGGCGCAACGGTGTCAGCAAAGCCCGAGGCAGGCAAGCCCGATGCTGGATCGCAGATGCAGCAAGGGGCGCTTGAGCGCCCCTTGTGCGGTACTACAGGCTGTAGCAGCGGCGATCAGAACGCCGGCACCACGGCGCCTTTGTACTTGTCGTTGATGAAGGCTTTGACTTCGGCACTGTTCAGCGCCTTGGCCAGCTTCTGCAGGGCCGGCTTGTCCTTGTTGGCTTCGGCTACGACCAGGATGTTGACGTAAGGCGAGTCGCTGCCTTCGATGGCCAGGGCATCCTTGGTCGGATTGAGGCCGGCTTCCAGGGCGTAGTTGGTGTTGATCAGCGCCAGGTCGACCTGGGCCAGCACGCGCGGCAGGGTAGCGGCTTCCAGTTCACGCACCTTGATGCCTTTCGGGTTCTCGGCGATGTCCTTGACGGTGGCGGTGATGCCGGCGTCGGCCTTGAGCTTGATCACGCCGGCCTTCTGCAGCAGCAGCAGGGCACGGCCGCCGTTGGTGGCGTCGTTGGGGATGACCACGTTGGCGCCTTGCGGCAGGTCGGCCAGGTTCTTGATCTTGCTCGAGTAGGCGCCGAAGGGCTCGACGTGCACGCCGGCGATGCTCACCAGCTTAGTGCCGCGCGAGGCGTTGAACTCGTTCAGGTACGGCTGGTGCTGGAAGAAGTTGGCATCCAGACGGCCTTCGGCAACCTGTACGTTGGGTTGCACGTAGTCGGTGAAGACCTTGATCTTCAGCTCGACGCCTTCCTTGGCCAGTACCGGTTTGACCACTTCGAGGATCTCGGCGTGCGGCACGGCGGTGGCGGCGACGCTGATGGTCTCGGCGGCCTGGGCGGCAGCGCTGGTCAGGGCGGCCGCAGCGGCCAGGGCAGTCAGCAGTTTTTTCATGGTGCAGCTCCTTGTGGGATTTTGGCGCGGGGTCCCGTGGGTAACGGGTCGCCCGCTGTTCTATGGGGTAGGGCGAATTTAGTCAGTTATTTGCGCGAGCTTTTTATTTCCTAGAAAAATGCACCACCAGCTTGTCGCCGACGGTTTGCAGCACCTGCACCAGGATCAGCAGGAGGATCACGGTGACGGCCATCACGTCCGGCTGGTAGCGCTGGTAGCCATAGCGCACGGCCAGGTCGCCGAGGCCGCCACCGCCGATCAGGCCGCTCATGGCGGTGTACGAGACCAGGGTAATCGCGGTCACGGTGGCAGCGGCGATCAGCCCCGGCAGCGCTTCCGGCAGCAGGGCGCGGAAGATGATCTGCAGGGTGGTCGCGCCCATCGCCTGACTGGCCTCGATGATGCCGCGATCGACTTCGCGCAGGGCGGTTTCCACCAGGCGCGCGAAGAACGGCGTGGCGCCGACCACCAGCGGCGGAATGGCGCCGGCGACGCCCAGCGAGGTGCCGGTGATCAGCACCGTCAGCGGGATCATCAGGATCAGCAGGATCACGAACGGCACCGAGCGCAGCACGTTGACCAGCAGCGACAGCACGCCGTACAGCGCGCGTTGCTCGAACATCTGCCGCGGCCCGGTAAGGAACAGCAGCACGCCCAGCGGCAGGCCGAGCAGCACGGTGAACAGGGTGGCGCCGCCGAGCATGTTGAGGGTGTCGAGGCTGGCGTAGCCGATCTCCGCCCAGTCGACGTTGGGCAGCCAGCGGGCCAGTAGGGACTCGATCATCGCAACACCTCCAGGTGCACGTCGGCGGCCTGGAAGCGCGCCAGCGCGGCGTCGATGTCACCGCCGGTGAGGGCCAGGGTCAGCTGGCCGTAGGGGTTGTCCTTGATGCGGTCGATGCGCCCGGCAAGGATGCTGTAGTCCACCCCGGTCTCGCGGGCCACGGTACCCAGCAGCGGCGCATAGGTGGCTTCGCCCTGGAAGGTCAGGCGCAGGATGCGGCCCTGCACATGGGCAAAGTCGTCGCGTTGTTCGTCTTCGTCGACGTGCTCGTCTTCCTGGACGAAGCGCTTGGTGGTGGCGTGCTGCGGATGCAGGAACACCTGGGCCACCGGGCCCTGCTCGACGATGTGCCCGGCGTCCATCACCGCCACCTGGTCGCAGACCCGGCGAATCACGTCCATCTCGTGGGTGATCAGCACGATGGTCAGCTTCAGCTCGCGATTGATCTCGGCCAGCAGCTTCAGCACCGAGGCAGTGGTCTGCGGGTCGAGGGCGCTGGTGGCCTCGTCGCACAGCAGGATCTTCGGCCGGGTGGCCAGGGCGCGGGCGATGCCGACGCGCTGCTTCTGCCCACCGGAGAGCTGCGCCGGGTATTTGTTGGCGTGTTCGCTGAGGCCGACGCGGGCCAGCAGTTCGGCCACGCGCTGCTCGACCTGGCTGCGCGACAGCTCGCCGCTCAGCTCTAGCGGCATCGCCACGTTGGCGGCGACGGTCTTCGACGACAGCAGGTTGAAGTGCTGGAAGATCATCCCGACCTGGCGACGGAAACGGCGCAGGCCATTGGCGTCGAGGGCGGTAACGTCCTCGCCGTCGACCGTGATGCGGCCGCCGCTGGGTTCTTCCAGGCGGTTGATCAGGCGCAGCAGGGTGCTTTTGCCCGCCCCGGAATGGCCGATCAGGCCGAACACCTGGCCGGCGTCGATGCGCAGGCTGGTGGGCTGCAAGGCGGGCACATCGCGCCCGGCAACCTTGTAGGTCTTGTTGACGTGGTGAAACTCGATCACAGAGCGAACCTTGTGGGTACGTGGGAGCGACTGCCGCAATCCGATGGGCGCGGCGACTCCTTCTAGCCTAGGCGGTTAGCCGAAAGGCGCGCATTTTAGCCGGTTTGTTTATGCGTTCTTAGTCTTTCTTGGCCTGGATTGCTTGCGCGCAGGCATAAACAAGTAGGGCGGGTGCAACCCGCGAAGCTCGGCTACGCGGGTTGCACCCGCCCTACGAATATCGCGGAGCTGGCGAGCTAGAGCCTGGCCGACGCGCAGCAACGGCGAAGGGTCAGCCGTTGCTTTGCGGGCTCAGGACCAGCCGCGGCTCCTGATCCGGCTTGAGCACCGGGGAGAACTGCGGGGTGAAACCGGGTTCGAGCTTCTTGATCCGCGCCGACAGCAGGGCGGCGACGAAGGGGTAGTCCTTGGCCTCGCGCACTTCCAGGCGCACTGCGCAGTTGAAGGCCACCACGTCGGCGGCGACCACGTCGAGCAGCTTGCGCAGGGCGTCGCGGTCCTGGGCGTCGAGCATCGGCATGGGCACGCTGCTGCTGGCGGCGCTGGGGTCGATCAGCTGTGCACGCGGCGCAGCGGGCGCGGCCTTGGCGACTTCCACCGGTTTGGCTGCGGCAGCAGCGGCTTTGGCCTGGGCAGCCTTCTGCGCGGCGGCTTCGCGTGCGGCGGCGGCTTTTTCAGCGGCCAGTTTCTGCTGCTGGGCGCGTTCGGCCTGCTGCTTGGCCAGCACGGCCGGGTCGGGCTGGGCCGGCGCACTGGCAACCGCTTTGGCGGCAACCGGTGCGGCCTGGGTGGCGGCCAGGCTCTGCTCGAACTGGCCTTGCAACGTCGGGGCGGCAGCCATGTACGGCTTGGCCTTGGCCAGGGAGTCGGCGGCGGCAGCGGTGTTTTTTGCGGCCAGCTGCTGCTGGCCCTGCTTCAGGTAGGCGCCGGCCAGCTCGCGCTGATATTGCTCGAGGCGCACATCACTCTTGTCGACGTTCTGCTGCAACGCAGACAGCGCGTGTTCGGCCGCCTGCAGGTTGCCGCTATCGATCTGCGCCGAGACACCGTTGAAGCCTTTGACCAGCTCGTCGGTGGTCCAGTATTCGGCGTGGGCCTGGCCCAGCAGCAGGCTGAGGGCGAGCGTGGCAAACGCGTGCTTGGTGCTGAAATTCATTTTGTGACCCGCTGGTTCTGTGGCGTTTCAGGCTGAGCAAAAAACGGCCAATACTAGCGGGCTCGGCGCGGCAGCACAAAGCTCAGCAGAAAAAGACCGGCGGCGGCCACCACGATGGACGGCCCGGCGGGTGTGTCGTGGAACCAGGAAAGGCTCAAGCCCGTGCCTACCGCGAGCATGCCGAGCAAGCTGCCACCAATCGCCATCTGTTCCGGCGTGCGTGCATGGCGCTGGGCGGCGGCGGCCGGAATGATCAGTAGCGAGGTGATCAGCAGCACGCCGACGATCTTCATCGCCACCGCAATCACCACCGCGATCAGCAGCATCAGTGCCAGGCGTAGGGCCGCCACGGGCAGGCCTTCGACCCGCGCCAGCTCCTCGTGCACGGTGACCGCCAGCAACTGGCGCCACAGCGGCAACAGCAGGGCCAGCACCAGCGCGCTGCCGCCAAGGATCCAGGCCAGGTCGTTACCGCTGACCGCCAGCAGGTCGCCGAACAGGTAGCCCATCAGGTCGATGCGCACGTTGTCCATAAAGCTCAGGACGACGAGCCCTAACGACAGGGTGGTTGGCGCGAGGATGCCGAGCAGGGTGTCCGAGGCCAGCGGCTGACGCTGCTGCAGGGTCACCAACAGCACCGCGAGCAGCAGGCAGCCGGCAGTCACCGCCAGGGTCGGGCTGATGTCGAGGAGAAAACCCAGGGCCACGCCGAGCAGGGCGGCGTGCGACAGGGTATCGCCGAAATAGGCCATGCGCCGCCAGACCACGAAGGAGCCGAGCGGGCCGGCGACCAGGGCCAGGGCCAGGCCGGCAAGCAGTGCGTTGAGCAGGAAATCGGGCATCAGTGTTTGCAACCTGGGCCGTGGACATGGGCCGGACCGTGGATGGTCAGGCCGGGCTGGTCGACCACCGCGCCGTGCAGGTCGTGGCTGTGGTCGTGATGGTGGTGGTAGACGGCCAGGCTCTTGGCGTCCTGGCCGAACAGTTCGACAAAGGCCGGGTCGTTGCTGACCTGTTCCGGGTGGCCCGAGCAGCACACGTGGCGATTCAGGCAAACCACCTGGTCGGTGGTGCTCATCACCAGGTGCAGGTCGTGGGAGACCATCAGCACGCCGCACTGGTGGCGGTCGCGCAGGCGGGTGATCAGGCGGTACAGCTCGGCCTGGCCGGCGACGTCGACGCCTTGGACCGGCTCGTCGAGCACCAGCAGTTCCGGCTCACGCAGCAGGGCGCGGGCCAGCAGCACGCGCTGCAGCTCACCACCGGAGATGCTTTGCAGCGGGCTGTCGATCACCTGTTCGGCGCCGACTTCTTCCAGTGCTGCTTGCGCTGCGGCGCGGTCGACGCCGGGCACCAGGCGCAAGAAGCGCAGCACCGACAGCGGCAGGGTGGCATCGACGTGCAGCTTCTGCGGCATGTAGCCGATGCGCAGGCGCGGCTTGCGCTGCACGTTGCCGCGATCCGGCTTGAGCAGGCCGAGCACGGTACGCACCAGGGTGGTCTTGCCGGCGCCGTTGGGGCCGATCAGGGTGACGATTTCCCCGGGGCGCACGGTCAGCTGCACCTCGTTGAGCACCGCCTGGCCGGCGAAATCGACGCCCACGCCGTCGAGCTGGATCAGCGCCTGGCTCATGCGGCCGTCCGGCAGCCGGCGCACAGGCCGACGATTTCCACGGTCTGGCTTTCCACCACGAAACCGACCTGCTGGGCGCTGTGCACGATGGCGTCGCTGATCGCCGCCTGCTCCAGCTCGATGGCCGTGTGGCAGCTCTTGCAGATGAGGAACTGGCCCTGGTGCAACTCGCCTGGATGAATGCAGCCGATAAAGGCGTTGAGCGAGGCGATGCGGTGTACCAGGCCGTTTTCCAGGAGGAAGTCCAGCGCCCGATAGACGGTCGGCGGCGCGGCGCGGCGGCCGTCTTCCTCGCTGAGCACGCCGAGGATGTCGTAGGCACCCAGCGGCTTGTGGCTGGCCCAGACCAGCTCCAGCACGCGTTTGCGCAGGGCGGTCAGGCGTGTGCCCTGCTTGGCGCAGAGTTGCTCGGCTTCGGCCAGGGCGCTGCTGACGCAGTGCGAATGGTCGTGCGGCAGGCAGGCCAGGGGCGTGGTGGTGGTCAGTGGTTTGAACATGACGAGGACGTCCGGGTGAAGAGACGTTATTCTATAACTCTTTTCCCGCCGAGTGTTGCTGTCGTGTCGCGTCTGTCCGCCCTTGTCCTGCTGTGCCTGTTTTCCCTTTCCGCCCGCGCTGAAGTGCAGGTGCTGACCAGCATCAAGCCGCTGCAGCTGATTGCCGCGGCCGTGCAAGATGGCGTCGGTGCACCGGGTGTGCTGCTGCCGCCGGGGGCTTCACCGCACAACTTCGCCCTGCGCCCGTCCGATGTGCGCCGGGTGCAGAGCGCCGACCTGTTGTATTGGATTGGCCCGGATATGGAGACCTTCCTGCCGCGCGTGCTGGCCAGCCGCCAGGCACCGGCGGTGGCTGTGCAGGGCTTGCCGGGGCTGACCCTGCGTCACTTCGGCGAGGCAGAGAGTGGTGAGGACGAGCATGAGCACGAACATGCCGACCACGACGAACATGACCACGACCACCAGCCCGGCAGCCTCGATGCCCACCTGTGGCTGCTGCCGGCCAACGCGCGAGTGATTGCGGCGAAGATGGCCGCCGACCTGTCCGCTGCCGACCCGGCCAATGCCGCGCGCTACCAGGCCAACCTGCAGGCCTTCGGCCAGCGCCTGGATGCCCTGGATGCACAGCTGAAGACGCGCCTGGCGCCACTGGCCGGCAAGCCGTTCTTCGTCTTCCACGAGGCCTTCGACTACTTCGAGGCGGCCTACGGCCTGCAGCATGCTGGGGTGTTCAGCGTGGCGACCGAAGTGCAGCCCGGCGCGCGGCATGTCGCGGCCATGCGCGAGCGTTTGCAGGAAGCCGGCAATGCCTGTGTATTCAGCGAGCCGCCGCTGCGCCCGCGCCTGGCGCAAACCCTGTCCGACGGGCTACCGGTGAAGCTGGCCGAACTGGACGCCTTGGGCGCTCAGGCGCAGAGCTACGAGCAGTTGCTGGACAACCTGGCCGGCCAACTGGCGGGGTGCCTGGAAGGTCTGTAGGGGTTCTGGATTGATCCCGCGCTGGGCCTGGATGCGTAGGCTGGCGTAGAGCGCAGCGAAACCCAGCGGCTACGCTGGATTTCGGTAAAAAGCACCGCTACCCAGCCTACAAACCTTCACCGTTCAAAGCGCGAAGGGCAGGGCCACCGCTACGTGCTGACGCTGCGCTAACCGGCGCTGGAACTCGTTCGGATCTTTCACCAGCACATCTCGCCCCTGGAAGCGCCGGGCGGCGATTAGTCGCGACAGCCAGAAACGCAGGCAGGCGATGCGCAGCATGGCCGGCCACAGCTCGGCCTCGCGGGTGGTGAAGGGCCGCAGCGCGGCATAGGCGCCGAGCAGGGCGCGGGCGCGGGGCAGGTCGAGGCTGTCGTCGGCCTGCGAGCACCAGTCGTTTAGGGTGATCGCCAGGTCGTAGAGCATCGGCCCGGAGCACGCGTTGTAGAAGTCGATCACCCCGGCCAGCTGGTTGCCGTCGAACAGCGCGTTGTCGCGGAACAGGTCGGCGTGCAGGTTGGCGCGCGGCAGGGCGAGGATGCGGGCTTTCAGTTCGGCCACTTCGTGCAGGCTGTCGCGCAGCAGCGGCAGTTGCTCGTCGTGCAGCTCCAGAGCCAGCATCGGGCCCTCTTCGAGCATCCAGTCGAGGCCACGGTCGCTGCGCCGTTCGAGGATATCGTCACGGGTGGCCAGGTGCAGACGCGCCAGCCAGCTGCCGATTTCCGCGCAATGGTGGGCGTTGGGCTGGCTGACATGCTTGCCGGCCAGGCGCGGTTGCAGAATCGCCGGCTTCTCGGCCAGCTCGCGCAGCGCCTCGCCACTTTGCGTCGGCACCGCGTAGGGCACCGGCAAGCCGGCCTGGTGCAGGCGCTCAAGCAGGCCGATGAAGAACGGCATGTCGGCCCGCGGGCCGCGTTCGACCAAGGTCAGGACGAACTCGCCGCCTTCCAGACTGATGAAGAAGTTGCTGTTCTCGGTGCCGGCGCTGATGCCCTGGAAATCCTTCAGCCGCCCCAGGCCGTAGGGCTGCAGGAAGGCTTCCAGTTCGTGGCGTTCCAGCGGGGTGAAGACCGACATGGCGTGGCGTCCGATGGTCAGAGGGTGGGCAGGCTTACCACTTAAAGATTTCCCAAGCCGGGATCAGCATGTCCGGGTTGTCCGAGCGGATGAAGTTGCCATCGCTGCCGTCGGCGCGCACCAGGAAGTAGGGCTTGCCGTTCTTCGGGGTGACTTTGATCGCGTAGAGGAAGCCGTTCTGGCGGTATTCCTGGATGGTCTTGTCGCCGTCCTGGCGGATGGTTACGTCTGGGTCAGCATCCGGCGCATCGTCGGCGGCGATCGCATACAGCGGGCTGATAGCCAGCAGGCTGGTGAGCAACAGGCGGTTGAGTACGCGCATGGTAACCTTGTCCCTTTGTCGTCAATGGTCGGTTCAGTTTACCCCCGACCCTCAGGAAAAGGTTGATCCTGCGCATGTCTAACGCCCCTCTGGTTCTGGTCGACGGTTCTTCTTACCTGTACCGCGCCTTCCACGCCCTGCCACCGCTGGCTACCTCCAAGGGCCTGCAAACCGGTGCGGTGAAGGGCGTGCTGAACATGCTCAAGAGCCTGCGCAAGCAGTATCCGAACAGCCCCTTCGCGGTGGTCTTCGACGCCAAGGGCGGGACCTTCCGCGATGCCATTTTTGCCGACTACAAGGCCAACCGCCCGCCGATGCCGGACGAGCTGCGCGGCCAGGTCGAGCCGCTGCACGCCAGCGTGCGTGCCCTCGGCTACCCGCTGTTGTGCGTCGAAGGTGTAGAAGCCGATGACGTGATCGGCACCCTGGCCCGGCAGACCGCCGCGCTGGGTCGTGACGTGGTGATCTCCACCGGCGACAAGGACATGGCCCAGCTGGTCTGCCCGCACGTGACCCTGGTCAACACCATGACTGGCAGCGTCTACGACATCGCCGGGGTGAAGGAAAAATTCGGCGTCGGCCCGGAGCTGATCATCGATTACCTGGCGCTGATGGGCGACAAGGTCGACAACATTCCCGGCGTGCCGGGGGTTGGCGAGAAGACGGCGCTGGGCCTGCTGGTGGGCATCGGCGGCGGCCTCGACGTGCTTTACGCCAACCTCGACAAGGTGCCGGAACTGCCGATCCGTGGGGCCAAGACCTTGCCGGCCAAGCTCGCCGAGCACAAGGACATGGCCTACCTGTCCTACGAGCTGGCGACCATCAAGCTCGACGTCGAGCTGGATGTTGGTGTCGATGACCTGCATCCCGGTGAGCCGGATCGCGAGGCGCTGGCCACTCTTTATACCGAGCTGGAATTCAAGAGCTGGCTGGATGACCTGCAGCGTGAGCAGGCGCGCAGCAAACCGGTGGCCAAGGCAGTCGCCAAGCCGGTGGTGAGCACTGGCGGGTTGTTCGATGAGCCCGAACCGGTAGCGGTCGAGCCCCAGGAGCAAGAGCCGGAGCAGCCTGCGGGCAGCGAATCGCGTTACGAAACCGTGCTGGAGCAGGCGCAGTTCGATGCCTGGCTGCAGAAGCTGCAGGCCGCCGAACTGATCGCCTTCGATACCGAAACCACCAGCCTCGATCCGCAGCAGGCCCAGGTGGTTGGCGTGTCTTTCGCCGTCACCGCCGGCGAGGCCGCCTATGTGCCGCTGGCCCACTCCTATATGGGCGTGCCGGCGCAGCTGGACCGCGACGCGGTGCTGCGTGCGCTCAAGCCGCTGCTCGAAGACCCGGCCAAGGCCAAGGTCGGCCAGCACGCCAAGTACGACATGAACGTGCTGGCCAATGCCTCGACGCCGATCATGGTGCAGGGCGTGGCGTTCGACACCATGCTCGAATCCTATGTGCTGGATTCCACCGCCACGCGCCACGACATGGACAGCCTGGCGATGAAATACCTCGACCACAGCACCATCCGTTTCGAGGACATCGCCGGCAAGGGCGCCAAGCAGCTCACTTTCGACCAGATCGCCCTGGAACAGGCCGGCCCTTACGCGGCGGAAGACGCTGATGTGACCCTGCGCCTGCACCAGTGCCTGTGGCAGAAGCTCGAAGCCACGCCGTCGCTGGCCAAGGTGCTGCGCGAGATCGAGATGCCGCTGGTGCCGGTATTGGCGCGTATCGAGCGCCAGGGCGCACTGGTCGACGCCAAGCTGCTCGGCGAGCACAGCGTCGAGCTGGGCGAGCGCCTGGTCGAACTGGAGCGCCAGGCCTTCGCCATCGCCGGCGAGGAATTCAACCTGGGCTCGCCCAAGCAGCTCGGCGCGATCCTCTACGAGAAACTCGGCCTGCCGGTGATCAGCAAGACCGCCACCGGCCAGGCCTCGACCGCCGAAGCGGTGCTGGCCGAACTGGCCGAGCAGGACTACGAGCTGCCCAAGGTGCTGATGCAGTACCGCTCCTTGAGCAAGCTGAAAAGCACCTACACCGACCGCCTGCCGGAGCAGATCAACCCGCGCACCGGGCGCATCCACACCAGCTACCACCAGGCGGTGGCGGCGACCGGGCGGCTGTCTTCGACCGATCCGAACCTGCAGAACATCCCGATCCGCACTGCCGAAGGCCGGCGTATCCGCCAGGCGTTCATCGCGCCCAAGGGCTACAAGCTGATGGCGGCGGACTACTCGCAAATCGAGCTGCGCATCATGGCCCACCTGGCCAAGGACGAAAGCCTGCTGGATGCCTTCCGCCACGGCCGCGACGTACACAAGGCCACCGCGGCCGAAGTGTTCGGCGTGTCTCTCGACCAAGTGACCAATGATCAGCGCCGCAGCGCCAAGGCGATCAACTTCGGCCTGATCTACGGCATGAGCGCCTTCGGCCTGGCCAAGCAGATCGGCTGCGACCGCAAGCAGGCGCAGGCCTATATCGACGTGTATTTCCACCGCTATCCCGGCGTGCTGGCCTATATGGAACGCACCCGCGAGCAGGCTTCGCAGCAAGGTTTTGTCGAGACCCTGTTCGGCCGCCGCCTGTACCTGCCGGATATCCACGCGAAGAACCCGTCGCTGCGCAAGGGCGCCGAACGCACCGCGATCAACGCGCCGATGCAGGGCACCGCGGCGGACATCATGAAGCGCGCCATGATTGCCGTGGACGCCTGGCTGCCGCAGTCCGGCCTGGATGCCAAGGTCATCCTGCAGGTACACGACGAACTGGTGCTGGAGGTGCGCGACGATCAGATCGACGCGCTCAAGGCTGGCCTGCTGCCGCTGATGAGCGGTGCTGCCGAGCTGGATGTGCCGTTGCTGGTCGAGGCGGGAGTAGGCAACAACTGGGATGAGGCGCACTAAGCGCACCACAGGCTGCGGCATAGGGTCGCAGTCGGTCCTGTTTTAGAAGCGTTTAAGCATTAGCGATCAGCTGTTTATCGCAACGCGGTTTAAAAAAATCTGAACTATCTGCCAAAAGCACCGGTCAGAGTTTACGAATGGCAAGCAAGCCCTTCGATGCTCCTATGTGTGTTTAGTGTTGGCAGATATCTGAACCCCGCCCTAGCGGTTCAGAATTGAACCCCGGTCTTCTCCCTCCCCATACGAAGTCCGGGGTTTTTTTTGCCTGCGATTTGCTGCGCGCAAACGCATCAACCCAGTCTTACTCGGCCGACTCCTGGTCTTCCTCTGCTTCCTTGAGCAGCTCCATCCAGCCGGCCAGCACGGCCTGCGCCTCCTCCACGCCCTGACGCTTGGGTGCCGAGAACAGCTGGATGCTGACGTCTGTGCCCCAGCCCTTGTGGATCTCCTGGCGAACCTTGAGCAGGGTGTTTTTGGCCGCGCCGAAGGTCAGCTTGTCGGCCTTGGTTAGCAGGATGTGCAGGCGCATGCCGCTGGCTTGCGACCAGTCGAGCATCATGAGGTCGAACTCGGTCAGCGGATGACGGATATCCATCATCAGCATCAGCCCGACCAGGCTCTCGCGGCTGCTCAGGTAGGCTTCCAGGTGGCGCTGCCAGTGCTGTTTGAGCGGGATCGGCACCTTGGCATAGCCATAACCGGGCAGGTCGACCAGACGGCGATCTTCGTCCAAGGTGAAGAAGTTGAGCAGCTGGGTGCGGCCCGGCGTCTTCGAGGTGCGGGCCAGGCTGGCGTGGGTCAGGGTATTCAGCGCACTGGATTTACCGGCGTTGGAGCGCCCGGCGAAGGCCACTTCGTAGCCTTCGTCCGGCGGGCACTGGTCGACCTTGGCCGCACTGATCATGAACGTAGCCTGTTGGCACAGACCGATGATGGGATTCTTGGGTTGCATGGGGAGGTTCCGGTTGGGGCGGGCGCCGCGTGAGGCGCGGCATGGTGTCGCTTCCGTTTCAGCGTCGCCAGTATATAATGCCGCAGATTTTGTGTGCGCTTTGTCCCGTCCGTTGTTCCGGGAACGCCATATTCAGCTGCGCAATAGAACGCAGATCGTTCCCGACCCTGATGAGGTTGGCCCATGAAGAAAGTATTGGCTGTAGCTGTCGCGTTGTGTGCCTTATCCGGCACGGTACAGGCGGCACAGGATGCAGAAGCGGTCTATGCCAGGTCCTGTTCGGCCTGCCACAATGGACAATTGCCGATGGCGCCCAAACGTGGCGACAAGGCAGCTTGGGAACCGCGACTGGCCAAGGGGACTGATGCCCTGGTACAGAGCGTTACCAACGGTTTGAATGCCATGCCACCTCGTGGCCTGTGCATGGATTGCACTGCCGAGGACTACCAGGCCGTCATCAAGTTGATGAGCGAGTAGTCCCGTAAAAAACTCTTTATACCCCTAGCCGTTATTGGATTAGCTGATGAACAAACTACTCGTGAGCCTGCTGTTGACCCTGGGTGTCTCCGCTGCCGCGCATGCCGCCGACGCGATCGTCGGCGATGCCAAGGCTGGCCAGGCCAAGACCGCCGTGTGCGGTGCCTGCCACGGTCCGGACGGCAACAGTGCCGCGCCGAACTTCCCGAAACTGGCTGGCCAGGGCGAGCGTTACCTGCTCAAGCAGATCCATGACATCAAGGGCGGCAAGCGCCAGGTGCTGGAAATGACCGGCATCCTCGACAACCTGAGTGAGCAGGATATCGCCGATATCGCTGCCTACTTTGCCAGCCAGAAGATGAGCGTTGGCGCTGCCGACCCGAAACTGGTCGACGCCGGTGAAGCGCTGTTCCGCGGTGGCAAGGTCGAACAAGGCATGCCAGCCTGCACCGGTTGCCATTCGCCGAATGGCGCCGGCAACGCCGCTGCCGGCTTCCCGCACCTGGGTGGCCAGCATGCGACCTACGTGGCCAAGCAGCTGACCGACTTCCGCGAAGGCAACCGCAGCAACGACGGCGACACCATGGTCATGCGCGCCATCGCCGCCAAGCTGAGCAACAAGGATGTCGCTGCGGTATCCAGCTACATCCAGGGCCTGCACTAACAGCAGGTTCGCCATCCGGCGGCGCAAGCCGTAGCGGTGGGCAAATAAAAAGGGTGGCCTAGGCCACCCTTTTTCATGCCCGCGAAAAGTCCTGGCGCTGTGATTAGCGGGGCGCCGGCGACGTCTCTTGGCGATGGCCGGACATGTCGTCCGCGATGGCGCTGAGTACCACGATGCAGGCACTGCTAGACGATATTCTCGAACAGGTACGGCCTCTGCTGGGCCAGGGCAAGGTGGCTGATTACATACCTGCGCTGGCCGAGGTGCCGGCCAATCGCCTGGGTATCGCCGTGTTCGGCGTGGATGGCAGCCTGTACACCGCCGGTGAGGCACGGCAGGCGTTTTCCATTCAGAGCATTTCCAAGGTGTTCAGCCTGGTGCAGGCGATTCAGCATTCGGGCGAGGAGATCTGGCAGCGCCTCGGCCACGAGCCATCCGGCCAGCCGTTCAACTCGCTGGTGCAGCTGGAGTTCGAGCGGGGGCGGCCGCGCAACCCGTTCATCAATGCCGGTGCCCTAGTGATTTGCGATATCAACCAGTCGCGCTTCGCTGCGCCGGCGCTGTCCATGCGTGATCTGGCCCGGCGCCTGTCCGGTAATGCCCGCGTGGTGGCAGACGCCAAGGTGGCCGAGTCGGAATACCAGCACCGTGCGCGCAATGCCGCCGCGGCCTACCTGATGCAGGCCTTCGGCAACTTCCACAATGAAGTCGAGACGGTGCTACGCAGCTACTTCCACCACTGCGCCCTGGCCATGAGCTGCGTGGACCTGGCGCGTGCCTGCGGTTTCCTGGCCAACCAGGGGCGCTGCCCGCAGAGCGGCGAGGCGGTGCTGACGCCGCGGCAGACCCAGCAGGTCAACGCCATCATGGCTACCAGCGGGCTGTACGATGAGGCCGGCAACTTCGCCTACCGCGTCGGCCTGCCGGGCAAGAGCGGAGTCGGCGGTGGCATCGTCGCGGTGGTGCCGGGGCGCTTCAGCGTCTGCGTGTGGTCGCCGGAGCTGAACTCCGCCGGCAACTCGCTGGCCGGCATGGCGGCGCTGGAGCTGCTCAGCGAGCGCATCGGCTGGTCGGTGTTCTCGCCGCTGAATGCCTAGTGCCTGGCTTTTGTGGGAGCGGCTTTAGCCGCGATGCCCTTCAGGTTAAACGGCATCGCGGCTAAAGCCGCTCCTACAGGGGGAGACGGCAGGCCTGGGACTTATTCGTTACTCGGCCAGCTCGCCGCACAGGTCGAGGGCGAACAGGCGCTCCACCTCGGCCTGGGACAGGCCCGCGCCGAGCAGGCTGAACAGTTTGCCCAGGGCCGCCTCACGGCCCATGCCGGCGCCGCTGACCAGGCCGGTGGCGGCCAGGGCGCTGCCGGCGGCATACACGCCGAACTCGACATGGCCTTGCGGGCACTGGCTGATCGCCGCCAGCACCACGCCACGGGCGTGGGCTTCGCTCAGTGCGGCGAGGATCGCCGGGTTGTCCGATGGCCCGGTGCCGCTGCCGTAGCATTCCAGCAGCACGCCCTGCACGTCGCTGCTTAGCAGGGCGCGCAATTGTTCGGCAGCCAGGCCGGGGAACAGCGGCTGCACGGCCAGGCGCACCGGTTGGCGCGGCTGGCGGTAGTGCAGGGCGGCCGGTAGCTCGTTCAGGTGGCGGCCGTGGCGCGGGCGCTGATGGTCGGCAAAGGCGTCGAACGCCTCGCTCTTCAGCTTGCTGGCGCAGGCGCCATGCAGCAGTTGGCCATTGAAGTACAGGTGCACACCAGGCGCCACGCCATGGGCCAGCAGCGCCAGGGCGCCGAACAGGTTGGGCCAGGCATCGCTGCCGGCCACGCCAGCGGGCTGCATCGAGCCGGTCAGCACGACCGGCACGTTCAGGCCGAGCAGCAGGAAACTCAGGGCCGCCGCGCTGTAGGCCAGGGTGTCGGTGCCGTGCAGCAGCAGCACGGCATCGCAGCCGTCCTCGTCTACCGCGTGGACGATCGCATCGCGCATCGCCAGCCAGTTGGCCTGGGTCATGTTGGCGCTGTCGAGCGGCGGCAGCAGTTCGCCGAAGCGCCAGGCCGGCACCGGTCGCTCGGGGTGGGCGGCCTGTTCGGCACGCAGGCGCGCTTCGAAGCCGGAGGCCGGAGCCAGGCCCGCCTCGCTCATCTGCATGCCGATGGTGCCGCCGGTATACAGCACCAGCAGCTTTTGGGTCGGATTCATGGGGTCAACCAAACAAGTGACGGTATTGGATAAAGCCGGAGCGGCTGGCAATCCGGTCGTACAGCAGGCGCGCCTGGGCGTTGTCTTCCTGGGTCAGCCAGTGCACGCGGCTGGCGCCGGCGGCCTGGGCGGCGGCATACACATGCTCGATCAGGGCGCGGCCATGGCCACCGCCGCGCACGCCTTCGGCGACGTAGAGGTCCTGCAGGTAGCAGTAGTCGCCGACCGTCCAGCACGAGCGATGGAAGATCCAGTGCACCAGGCCGACGGCCACGCCGTCCTGCCAGGCGATGGCGGCATGCATCGGCTCGTTCGGGTCGAGGAAGCGTTGCCAGGTCACGGCGCTGACCTCGGCCGGAATGTCGCTGTGGTAGAAGCGCTGATAGCCCTGCCATAGCGGCAGCCAGGCGGCGTGATCGGCGGCGGATACGGGGCGGATTTGCAGGGACATCGGCGGCTCCTTGCGCGCAGTTTCGCCCGAGTGTAACGGCGAAACAGCAGCGATTGGGCAAGAAAAAGGGGGCCTAAGCCCCCTCATCCTTGAGTGCGCGGACTCAGCGCTGGTGCGCGGTGTGAGCCAGCTCGGCACGGGCGTCGGCGCTTTCGCCCTTGGCCTTGCTCGGCCAGGCGGCCGGGTCGAGATCCAGGTCGGCATAGGCCTGCGGATCCAGTACCGGCGACTGCACGCCCGCCTTGCGCTGGCTGTCGTAGTCACGCATCAGGCGCAGACCGGTCTTGAACAGCAGGAACACGGCGGCCAGGTTGACCAGGGCCAGCAGGCCCATGGTCACGTCGGCGAAGCCGAACACGGTGGACAGGTCCTGCATCGAGCCCCACAGCACCAGGGCGATCACCAGCACGCGGTAAACCTGCACCAGCCAGCGCTTGCTGCTGAAGAAGCCCAGGGCGTTCTCACCCAGGTAGTAGTTGTACACCAGGGTGGTGAAGACGAAGAGCAGCAGCGCCATGCTGACGAACACGCGGCCCCACTCGCCCACCGAGGCGGCCATGGCCGTCTGGGTCAGGACCACGCCGGCCATTTCGCTGCCTGGCTGGTAGACGCCGGAGAGCAGGATGATCAGCGCGGTGCTGGTGCACACCAGAATGGTGTCGATGAACACGCTGAGCGACTGCACGATGCCTTGGGCGGCCGGGTGCTTGACCTCGGCCACGGCGGCGACGTTCGGCGCGCTGCCCAGACCGGCTTCGTTGGAGAACAGGCCGCGCTTCACGCCCATCAGGATGGCCGCGCCAATACCGCCGGCGAAGGCCGGCTCCAGGCCGAAGGCGCTGCGCACGATCAGGGACAGGGTTTCCGGCACTTCAGAGATGTTCATGCCCAGAACGATCAGCGCCATGCCGATATAGGAGAAGGCCATGATCGGCACCAGCACGTCAGCCATGCTGGCGATGCGCTTGATGCCGCCAAAGATGATCAGGCCGATCACGCAGACCAGCGCCAGGCCGCTGACATAGGTCGGCAGGCCGAAGGTGTCATGCAGCGAGGTGGCCACGGTGTACGACTGCACGGCGTTGAAGCCGAAGCCGAAGGTCACCAGCAGCAGGATCGAGAAGATGATCGCCAACCAGCGCTGACCCAGGCCATGCAGGATGTAGAAGGCTGGGCCGCCACGGTAGGTGCCATCGGCCTCGCGGCGCTTGTACAGCTGCGCCAGGGAGCATTCGAAATAGCTGGTGGCCATGCCGAGCAGGGCCACCAGCCACATCCAGAACACCGCTCCCGGGCCGCCGAGCATGATCGCCACCGCCACACCGGCGATGTTGCCGGCGCCGACGCGGCCGGCCACGGAGAGCATCAGCGCCTGGAACGAGCTGAGCTGGCCCGGCTGGCGCTGGAAGGCTTCGGCGAAGATGCTGAACATGTCGCCGAAGTAACGGAATTGGACGAAACGCGAGCGAATCGAGAAGTACAGGCCGAGACCGACAAGAGCGACGATAAGGACCTTGCTCCAGAGCAGGTCGTTGAGAAGATCAAGCATGGCAGTGCACCTGAGCGGATGGATCTTGTTATAGGGACGGCGGTACTGCGTCGGAACCCTGTCGGGTCTGGGCCACCGAGTGAACTTCAATATGGTTGGACAAGGCATGGCGCGGGGCAATTTCGCGGTTTGCGGCGAAGTGATGCGAGTAGATGCTACAGTTGCATCACTCGCATCATCCTGGCGGCCCCATGTCGGAACATCTCGGCGACAACCTCAAACTGCTCTGCAGCCACTACCGCTCGATTGCCGAGGTGTGCCGCAAGCTGGCGATCAACCGCGCGCAGTTCAACAAGTACCTTAGCGGGCAAAGTCGGCCGACGGCCTACAACCTCAAGCGTATCTGCGACTTCTTCGGTGTCGAGGATTACGAGCTGGGCCAGCCGGCGGAGCAATTTGCCCGTCTGATCGGCGCACGCGGCGCCACGCCGGGCAAGGCCAGCGAAGGCGATCCGCTGCTGGAACTGCTGCAGCCGCTGCGCGACAACGCCGGCAATCTCAGCCGCTACTGCGGTTACTACTTCGAATACTCCAACTGCATGTCGGTGCCGGGCTTCATCCTGCTGTCGCTGGTGCACCTGCGTCAGGAGCGCGGCACCTTCCTGTTCGAGCGCCAGGAGCGTCAGGAGCGGGGGCGCAGCGGCGAGGCCGAGGACTGGGTGCGCTGCCGTTACCTGGGCGCGGCCTTCGCCCTGCAGGATCGTTTGTTCCTGTTGGACTACGAGTCGCTGACCGTCAACGAGATGAGCCAGACCATCCTCATCCCCAGCTTCAAGAGCCGCATCACCCGCCTCAATGGCTTGAAGACCGGCGTCTCCAGCGCCGACGGGCGCAACCCGGCCTGCACCCGGGTGGTGTGGGAGTTTCTGGGCGCGGAGATCAACCGGGTCAACGCCTACCGGCAGATCGGCCTGTACCGCCCGGACGACCCGCGCATCGATGCCGACATCCGCCTGCGCCTGACGGTGGAACCGCTAAAGAACGGCTTGTTCGAGATCGAGTAGCGCCCGGCGAAACTATCCGCGTGGCTGAGGTCGAACGACGAGCCAAGCCGGCCCCTGCATCATGGAGCGATACCCTGTGTCTCACCTTCTCGTAACCAGGACGCCATGGGCGATCCTGCGCATCAGTGCGGCTTTGTTGGCAGCGCTGGCCCTCGTCGGTTGCAGCAGCCTGTCAGGCAAGGGCTACCTGTCTACCGAAAACAGCCAGCCACTGCAGCTGAGCGATGCGGTGGTGCTCAAGCAGGGGCATATGCGCCTGCAGTTCGCCCCAGACCCCTGGTTGCTCGGTCGACTCAAGCTGCATAACGCAACGGCCGATTTCAGCACCTGGGTCTCGGCTGGCGACTATGCCGGCAACTCCTTCTTCATCGACAGCACGGACAGTGGGTTGGCCTACGACATCCAGGCCCGCTGGCGCGAAGTGCAGGCGGAAACCAGCGAGCGAAATGGCCAGGAGAGTTGCACCACTTCTGGCTTCTGCAGCAAGACGGTGAAACGCTTGGATTGCGGCCGCAAGAGCTACCGGGAGGGCTCTGAGGCTTATGGAAAGCATGAGGATGACGACAGCTGCGAGGAAGATTCCGCGCTCGAGACGGGCAACTTTCCCGACTGCCCCGGCACTCGCACAACGCGCCAGCGCTATCAGGTATTCAAGCTGATGGTGACCCTCGACTTCCTTGACCCTTATGCGCAGAAGGCGCCCGTCGCGGTGTTCGACGGTGAGTCGCAGTACCGCGAGCGCCTGCTGGAAACCCTGGATGAGGGGCAATGCGAGGTGCGTTGACAGCCTCGGCAGGTATTCCCGTCAGCGGGTTGCGCCAGGCAAAAAAAGGGATGGCCGAAGCCATCCCTGGAAGGCAAGAGGCGAGGGAGCCTCTCGGTCGATGTTGCGAGCGGATCAGGCCGTGGCGCTGAGCGGCACCAGGCGCGGGGCGATCATGTTTTCCGGGCGCAGGATGTCGGCCAGGGTAGCGTCGTCCAGCAGCTTCTCCTCGCGCACCAGTTCCAGTACGCCGCGGCCGGTTTCCAGCGCCACCTTGGCGATGCGGGTGGCGTTCTCGTAGCCGATGTAGGGGTTGAGTGCGGTGATCAAGCCGATGGAGTTTTCCATCAGCTCGCGGCAGCGCTGTTCGTTGGCGGTGATGCCGTCGATGCACAGCTCGCGCAGCATATCCATGGCGCGGGTGAGCAGGCGGATCGAGTCGAGGATCTTGTAGGCGATCAGCGGCTCCATCACGTTCAGCTGCAACTGGCCACCTTCGGCCGCCATGGTCAGCGCCAGGTCGTTGCCGATGACTTCGAAGGCCACCTGGTTGACCGCTTCCGGGATCACCGGGTTGACCTTGCCCGGCATGATCGAGCTGCCTGGCTGGCGCGCCGGCAGGTTGATTTCGTTGATGCCGGTACGCGGGCCGCTGGAGAGCAGGCGCAGGTCGTTGCACATCTTCGACAGCTTGACCGCGGTGCGCTTGAGCATGCCGGAGAACAGCACGAAGGCGCCCATGTCGGAGGTGGCTTCGATCAGGTCGGCAGCCGGCTTGACCGGGTGGCCGCTGATGATCGCCAGGCGCTCGACGGCCAGTTGCTGGTATTTCGGGTCGGCGTTGATGCCGGTGCCGATCGCCGTGCCGCCCAGGTTCACTTCGGTGAGCAGAGCCGGGGCGAGCATTTTCAGGTGCTGCAGGTCTTCGCCCAGGGTGGTGGCGAAGGCGCGGAATTCCTGGCCGAGGGTCATCGGCACGGCGTCCTGCAGCTGGGTGCGGCCCATCTTCAGCACGTGGCCGAACTCCAGGCCCTTGCTGGCCAGCGACTGGATCAGCTTGTCGAGGGCGTTGAGCAGGCTGTCGTGGCCGAGCAGCAGGCCGACGCGGATGGCGGTCGGGTAGGCGTCGTTGGTCGACTGCGCCATGTTCACGTCGTTGTTCGGGTGCAGGTGCTTGTACTCGCCCTTTTCATGGCCCATGGCTTCCAGGGCGATGTTGGCGATCACCTCGTTGGCGTTCATGTTGGTCGACGTGCCGGCGCCGCCCTGGATCATGTCGACCACGAACTGCTCGTGGAACTCGCCCTGGATGATGCGCGCACAGGCCGTGCTGATCGCCGTGTGCTTGGCGGCGGACAGGTGGCCCAGCTCGCGGTTGGCGTCGGCGGCGGCCTGCTTGACCATCGCCAGGGCGATCACCAGCTTCGGGTAGTGCGACAGCGGTACACCGGAGAGACGAAAATTCTGCACGGCTCGCAGGGTCTGAATGCCGTAATAGGCCTCAGTGGGGACTTCCAGGGTGCCGAGCAGGTCTTTTTCGATGCGCGATGATGCAACAGGGGACATGATGAGAGTCATCTCGTGGGAATACGGCAAGCGCCGCGATGCCCAATAGACTAGGGCTTTGTTCCGTTTGTCGGCCAATGCTGTTAGCGGCTATGGTATGCACGAACGGCATAATGTCGCAGTGACCTGGGGTGAATGTCGCTCGTGCATAATTTCAAACACAAACCGGCCCATGATCATTCCCCGCGTCGCGTGGAAGCTATCGACGTAGGCGGGTAATAAGGGGAGGTCCAATGAATCTGGAAACCAAGTGGCTGGAAGATTTCGTCACCCTGGCCGCCACCCGCAGTTTTTCCCAGGCGGCGCAGAAGCGCTTCGTGACCCAGCCGGCGTTCAGTCGACGCATCCGCAGCCTGGAAGCAGCACTGGGCCTGACCCTGGTCAACCGCTCGCACACGCCGGTGGCGCTGACCGAATCCGGCCAGCTGTTCCTGGTCACGGCGCGCAGCATGGTCGAGCAGCTTGGCGAGGTGGTGCGCCACCTGCACCACCTGGAAGGCCAGCAGGGCGAAGTGCTGCAGATCGCCGCCGCGCACTCGCTGACCCTCGGCTTCTTCCCGGAATGGATCGCCCGCTTGCGCCGCGAAGGCCTGCCGCTGAACACGCGCCTGGTGGCGAGCAACGTCGGCGAGGCGGTACACGCCCTGCGCGAAGGCGCCTGCGACCTGATCCTCGCCTATTACGACCCGGACGCCGCGCTGCAACTGGCGCCGGAGATCTTCCCCTCGTTGCACCTAGGCGCCACCTCGATGTTGCCGGTGTGTGCCGTGGATGAAGAGGGCGCGCCGCTGTTCGACCTCGACGGCGGGCAGAGCGTGCCGCTGCTGGCCTACAGCGCTGGGGCCTTCCTCGGTCGTTCGGTCAACCTGCTGCTGCGTCAGCGCGCGCTGCGTTCCAGCACGGTGTACGAAACGGCGATGGCCGACAGCCTGAAAACCATGGCCATGCAGGGCCTCGGCGTAGCCTGGGTGCCGCGTCTGTCGGTCACCGCCGAACTGGCCCGTGGCGAACTGGCCATCTGCGGTGGCGAACACTGGCAAGTACCGCTGGAGATCCGCCTGTACCGTTGCGAACTGTCGCGCAAAGCAGCAGTGCGCCTGCTCTGGCGTAAGCTCAAGGAGGGCGTGGGGGCGGATGGCGTGACTGCCAGCTGACAAATGGTCACGCCAGGGGCGCGGCATCCCTGCCTTTCCGGTATAATGCGCCGCCTCCAGGCCCCCTGCGGCCTGACCCGCACATAACAAGCCACGCCCAATGCGTGGCTTGTTGGTTTTTGTCGCGCCGACAGGCGCCCAAGCTAGAGGCAAAACGATGAGCGCACTGGTTGGCGTGATCATGGGCTCCAAGTCCGATTGGAGCACCCTCAGTCACACCGCAGACATGCTGGACAAGCTCGGCATTCCGTACGAAGTGAAGGTGGTTTCCGCCCACCGTACTCCGGACCTGCTGTTCCAGTACGCCGAACAGGCCGATGGTCGTGGCATCCAGGTGATCATCGCCGGTGCCGGTGGCGCGGCGCACCTGCCGGGCATGTGTGCAGCCAAGACCCACCTGCCGGTGCTTGGCGTGCCGGTGCAATCGGCCGTGCTGTCGGGCGTCGACTCGCTGCTGTCGATCGTGCAGATGCCCGCCGGCATCCCGGTCGCCACCCTGGCCATCGGCAAGGCCGGTGCGGTCAACGCCGCCCTGCTGGCCGCCAGCATCCTCGGTCACCAGCACCCGCAATTCCACGAGCGTCTGAAGCAGTTCCGCGAAGAACAGACCCAGACCGTGCTCGACAACTCGGACCCGCGCGAGGCCTGATCCCATGAAAATCGGCGTAATCGGTGGCGGCCAACTGGGCCGCATGATGGCCCTGGCGGGCACTCCGCTGGGTATGAGCTTCGCCTTCCTCGACCCGGCGCCGGATGCCTGCGCACAGGCCCTGGGCGAACACATCCGCGCCGATTACAGCGACCAGGCACACCTGCGTCAGTTGGCCGATGAGGTCGATCTGGTGACCTTCGAGTTCGAAAGTGTGCCGGCCGAGACCGTGGCGTTCCTCTCGCAGTTCGTGCCGGTCTACCCGAGCGCGGAAGCTCTGCGCATCGCCCGTGACCGCTGGTTCGAGAAGTCGATGTTCAAGGACCTCGGCATCCCCACTCCGGCTTTCGCCGATATCCAGTCGCAGGCCGACCTCGACGCTGCCGTGGCCGCCATCGGCCTGCCGGCGGTGATGAAGACGCGCACCCTGGGCTACGACGGCAAGGGCCAGAAGGTCCTGCGTGCACCTGCCGATGTAGTCGGCGCCTTTGCCGAACTGGGCAGCGTGCCGTGCATCCTCGAAGGTTTCGTACCGTTCACCGGTGAAGTGTCGCTGGTGGCCGTGCGTGCCCGCGACGGCGAGACGCGCTTCTACCCGCTGGTGCACAACCGCCACGACAGCGGCGTGCTGGCCCTGTCCATCGCCAGCACCGACCACCCGCTGCAGGCCCTGGCCGAAGACTACGTCGGCCGCGTGCTCAAGCAACTGGATTATGTCGGCGTGCTGGCCTTCGAGTTCTTCGAGGTCGACGGCGGCCTCAAGGCCAACGAGATCGCCCCGCGCGTGCACAACTCCGGGCACTGGACCATCGAAGGCGCCGAGTGCAGCCAATTCGAGAACCACCTGCGCGCCGTTGCCGGCCTGCCGCTGGGTTCCACGGCCAAGGTCGGTGAGAGCGCCATGCTCAACTTCCTTGGTGAAGTTCCAGCGGTGGAGAAGGTGGTGGCGATTGCCGACTGCCATCTGCACCACTACGGCAAGGCCTTCAAGGCCGGGCGCAAGGTCGGCCACGCCACCCTGCGCTGCCAGGACATGACAACCCTCAAGGCGCGTATCGCCGAGGTCGAGGCGCTGATCAAGGCCTGAACCGCTGGGCTATGCTCTGGTCAGAACAAGGCGTGCATAAGCACGCCTTGTTCGTTTTAGAGTCTTTGAACGGGTTCTTAGGCCACTTATCAAGGAGCATCGCATGGGCATTATCGGAACCATCTTCATCGGCCTGATCGCTGGCCTGCTGGCGCGCTTCCTCAAACCGGGCGACGACAGCATGGGCTGGATCATGACCATCCTGCTCGGCATCGCCGGTTCGCTGGCCGCGACCTACGGTGGTCAGGCGCTGGGTATCTACCAGGCGGGCGAAGCCGCCGGTTTTATCGGCGCGGTGGTGGGGGCGGTGGTGCTGCTGGTGATCTACAGCCTGGTGAAGAAAAGCTAACGCCCACGCTGCCCGGGGTAGGAACCGGCGGATGTGCCCGGTAGTCTGAATGGCCCGTTTTGCCGAGAGTCCTGCCCCATGCTGCGTTTTATCCTGGTCGCCGTGCTCATGCTCGGCTCCTCCCTGGCCCATGCCGAACTGGCGGAAACCGACTGGCTGGAGCTGATGCCCGCCGAGGACCAGAAAGCCCTCGAGGCCATGCCGGAAATCAGCCACGACAGCCCTGAGGCCGATGGCAACTTCGGCAACCAGGGCGGCTTGAAGCAGCAAGACAAGGATTTGCCCGCGGTGATGTATTCGGCCAGGACCGTGGCCGCGCTGAACGGCAAGGCGATTCGCCTGGGTGGCTATCCGGTGCCGCTGGAAAGCGACGCCAAGGGCCGCAGCACGCTGTTCTTTCTGGTGCCCTATCCGGGTGCCTGCATCCATGTGCCGCCACCGCCGCCGAACCAGATCGTGCTGGTGCGCTACCCCAAGGGCATCGCCCTCGACGACATCTACGCGCCGCTGTGGGTGGAAGGTCCGTTGAAGATCGAGCCGGTCAGCAATGACCTGGCCGACGCCGCCTATGCCCTGGACGCCAGCCTGGTGCGGGCGGTGGAAGAGGATGATCTGTAAGGGCTAGGGCGTGGTGGTCAGCGCGGGGTCACCCGCCCTACGTCAGGCCAGCCCTACGCCGGCTCGCCCCATAGACTGAGCGTGAGGCTGTGGCTGGCGCCCGGCGCCAGTTCCACGCAGTCGTCCCAGACATTCGCCGTCTCGATACACAGCATGCGCTGCCAGGCGTCGTCGGCGAAGTGCGACAGGCGCTGGGCCTTGTCGATCCACGGATTCCACAGCACCGCCGAGCGCGAATCCTGCGCTTCCAGGTGGATGCGCCGTTGCCAGCCGGTATCGTGCAGGGTCACGCGTGGCGGCACGTCGAGGTAGATTCGGTCGGTCTCGCCGGCGAAGCTCAGGGCGCCCTGTTGCGTGCGCTGCTGCCAGTCTTCCAGGGTTTCTATATAGCGGCAGCCGTCCAGCCCCTCGACGCTGACCTGGCGGATGTCGCTGACCGCGAAATAACTGTGCAGCGCCTGGCTCAGGGCCAGCGGCTGGTCGCCCAGGTTGCGGCTGGTCAGTTGCAGCTGCAGGCGCTGGTCAAGGCGAATGCGCAATTGCAGTTCGGCGGCATGCGGCCAGTCGGGCAGGGCATGCTGGCGGCTGTCGAAGCTGAACAGCAGTTCCACTGCGTCGCCGAGGTTGTCGATGCCCTGCAGCTGCCAGTCGAGGCCGCGCACGCCGCCGTGGGCCGGTGCAGTGGCCGGGTTGCCGTGCTGCGCCTGCAGCGCCGCCGGGTTGCGTTGCAGATCCCCAAACCACGGCCAGCACACCGGCACGCCACCGCGTACCGACTGGCCGTGCTGGTAGCCGGCCTGCTCGCTGAGCCAGATCAGCGGTGGCTGGCCGGCGCGCTGGTAATGCAGCACTTGCGCGCCCTGTTGCGCGATCAAGAGCTCGGCGTCACCCAGGTGCACGCGCCAGCAGGTCAGCTGGTCCAGTTCGACTCGTTCGATTTGCGCTTGGCTCATGGCCGGACTCTCCAAAGGCTTTGCCTTATTTGACGCCAGACGCCGGCAAAGGCCAAGCACCAAGAAAAACCCCGACTCGCGGTCGGGGCTCTCTAGAACGGCTATTCAGCGGCGCGGCGGAACAGGGCGGGTGCGCCCGCTGCCGTCGATGGCGACGAACACGAACACCGCTTCGGTGACCTTGCGCCACTCGCTGGACAGCGGGTCGTCGCTCCACACCTCGACCAGCATCTGGATCGAGCTGCGGCCGATTTCCAGGGCCTGGGTATAGAAGGACAGCTGCGCGCCCACGGCCACCGGCACCAGGAAGGCCATGCGGTCGATGGCCACGGTGGCGACGCGGCCGCCAGCGACCTTGCTGGCCATGGCGGTGCCGGCCAGATCCATCTGCGATACCAGCCAGCCGCCATAAATGTCGCCGAAACCATTGGTTTCGCGCGGCAATGCGGTGATCTGCAAGGCGAGGTCGCCTTGCGGTATCGGGTCTTCCTGTTCGAGTTCGATCATGTGGACGGGCCCCGCTCCCAGTTTCTTATGATTAGCCGTGGTCGGTGGGAAACTCTGCAAAAATCTCGCCGCTTAGCCGAGGTTTTTGCACAGTTTCCGCCAGCCCGTTGCCGGGCCGAGCGCAGTATATCGGGCCGAGCGTCATACGACGACCGCCCAGTATCGTAAATCCCTACAACCTAAAAACCGCCTCGAATCTCTTGATCGTCGGCCATGCTGCGTTGAAATAGGACTCGGACTGCTCATTTACACTTCGTAAACTCCGCGTCCTCGTCCTATTTACTCGCTGGCGCTCACCCTTCGGGCCAGCCTACGGCTGTTACTCACGCTGGTCGTTGCGCCTTGCCTGGCTCTAGCTCAAAAGATTCCCGGCAGGTTTTTGGGGAGGCTGCGCGCCAGTCGTGCAATTTGCTATGGTTCCGCGGCTGCCTGCAGCCTCCCGCCAAACTCCCGAATGAAGCCAGACCCGATGCCCGCCGAGCTTTCCAGCAGTGCGCCCGTGGCGCGCCCATTGACCCGCAACGACTTCAAGACCCTCTCGCTGTCCGCCCTGGGCGGTGCGCTGGAGTTTTACGACTTCGTCATCTTCGTGTTCTTCGCCACGGTGGTCGGCAAGCTGTTCTTCCCGGCGGAGATGCCCGAATGGCTGCGCCTGATGCAGACCTTCGGGATTTTCGCCGCCGGCTACCTGGCGCGGCCGCTGGGCGGGGTGATCATGGCGCACTTCGGCGACCTGCTCGGGCGCAAGAAGATGTTCACCCTGAGCATCTTCATGATGGCGGTGCCGACGCTGTTGATGGGCCTGCTGCCGACCTATGCGCAGATCGGCATGGCCGCGCCGATGCTGCTGTTGCTGCTGCGGGTGATCCAGGGCGCGGCGATCGGCGGTGAAGTGCCGGGCGCCTGGGTCTTCGTCGCCGAACACGTACCGGCCCGGCACGTCGGCTTTGCCTGCGGCACGCTGACCTCGGGGCTGACCTTCGGCATCCTGCTCGGCTCGATGATGGCGACCCTGATCAACAGCTTCTACACCCCGGCCGAAGTGCTGGACTGGGCCTGGCGCGTGCCGTTCCTGATTGGCGGGGTGTTCGGCCTGTTTTCCGTGTACCTGCGCCAGTGGCTGCACGAGACACCGATCTTCGCCGAGCTGCAGGAGCGCAAGGCACTGGCCGCCGAGCTGCCGCTGAAGACCGTGCTGCGCGAACACCGCGCGGCGGTGGTGCTGTCGATGCTGCTGACCTGGATGCTTACCGCCGGCATCGTCGTGGTGATCCTGATGACCCCGACCCTGCTGCAAACCCAGTACGGCTTCGCCGCCGCCACGGCGCTGAAGGCCAACAGCCTGGCCATCGTCTGCCTGACTTTCGGCTGCATCGCCTCCGGCTTGCTGGCCGATCGCTTTGGCGCCGGGCGCACCTTTATCGTCGGCAGCCTGGTGCTGGCGGCGCTGTCGTGGAGCTTCTACAGCAACCTCAAGGCACACCCGGACTGGCTGTTCCCGCTGTACGCGCTGACCGGCCTAGCGGTTGGGGTGATCGGCGCGGTGCCCTATGTGATGGTCAAGGCCTTCCCGCCGGTGGTGCGCTTCTCCGGCCTGTCGTTCTCCTACAACCTGGCCTACGCCATCTTCGGCGGCCTGACCCCGATGCTGGTGACCCTGCTGCTCAAGGCCAACCCGCTGGGCCCGGCCTATTACGTCATGGCCCTGTGCGGCCTGGGCCTGGCTGTGGGCCTCTACCTGTTCAGCCAGCGCCGCTGAGCGCACAAGTCGTAGGGTGGATCACGCTTCACCGATCCACCGAGCGGGTCCAGTGGTGGATGAGCAGAGCGTCATCCACCCTACATGAAGCGCTTTACCGCTTTGGCGTGACCCGCCAGACGATGTTGCCGACATCGTCGGTCACCAGCAGGGCGCCCTGGCTGTCCTCGATCACATCCACCGGGCGGCCCAGCGCTTCGCCGTCCGCGCTGAGGAAGCCGGTCAGCACGTCCACCGGCATGCCATCCGGCGTGCCTTCCTTGAACGGCACGAAGATTACCTTGTAGCCACTGTGCGGCTTGCGGTTCCACGAGCCATGCTGGCCGACGAACAGGCCTTCTTGCATGCCCGGCAACGCGCTGTTGCGCACGAAGCGGATACCCAGCGAAGCGGTGTGCGGGCCGAGGGCGTAGTCGGGGACGATGGCCTTGGCCACCAGGTCGGGATTCTGCGGCTGCACGCGCTCGTCCACGTGCTGGCCGTAATAGCTGTAGGGCCAGCCATAGAAGCCGCCGTCCTTGACCGAGGTGATGTAGTCCGGCACCAGGTCGCTGCCGATCTCGTCGCGTTCGTTGACCGCCGTCCACAGCGCGCCGCTGCGTGGCTCCCAATCCAGGCCGTTGGGGTTGCGCAGGCCGCTGGCGAAGATGCGCTTGCTGCCGCTGGCCGGGTCGACTTCCCAGATCGCCGCGCGACCTTCCTCGATGTCCATGCCGTTCTCGCCGACGTTGCTGTTGGAGCCGACGGTGACGTAGAGCTTGTTACCGTCGGGGCTGGCGATGACGTTCTTGGTCCAGTGATGGTTGATCCCGGCGGGCAGCTCGGTGACCAGCGTCGGTGTGCCGCTGATCTGCGTTTGCCCGGCGCTGTAGGGGAAGCGCACCAGCGAATCGGCGTTGGCTATATAGAGGTCATTGCCGACCAGGGCCATGCCGAACGGCGAGTGGAGGTTTTCCACGAAGGTGGTGCGTAGGTCGACCACGCCATCGTGGTTGCTGTCGCGCAGCAGGGTGATGCGGTCGGCGCTGGCCACGCCGGCACCGGCGCGCTCCATGATCTTGCCGGCGATCCAGCCTTTCACGCTGAAACCATCGCCACGCGCCGGCGCGTTGCTTTCGGCCACCAGCACGTCGCCATTGGGCAGCACGTACAGCCAGCGCGGATGGTCGAGGCCCTCGGCGAACACGCTGACCTGGGTGCCGGCTGCGGCCGTGGGTTTGCCGCCGGCGGGCCAGCCCACGGCGCGGGCGATGTTCACCGTCGGCAGCAGGGTCTGGTTTGGCGCCGGCAGTTGCGGGTTGGGCCCGGTGCCGGCCTCCACGCTCAGTGTGGCTTCTTCGGCGGTGGCGGCGCAGGCCAGGGCGAGCAGGGCGAGTGGCAGAAAACGAAGGCGTGTCATCAACAATCTCCCGGTGGGTTTTGCCACAGCATACAAAACTGCAGGCCATGCTGGCCTTTCATCCAATTGTCACAATCCAGTCATAGAGTGGTCATGCGGCCTGCAGATACTTGGGCCCGTTCCATCACAACCCCTTCCTGCTAGGAGCAAGGCATGAAACTCAAGCGTTTGATGGCGGCCCTGACCTTTGTCGCCGCTGGCGTAAGCGCCGCATCTGCGGTGGCTGCTATCGACCCGGCTCTGCCGACGTACCAAAAGACTTCCGGTGTATCGGGTAACCTGTCCAGCGTCGGTTCCGACACCCTGGCCAACCTGATGACCCTGTGGGCAGAGGATTACAAGAAGCTCTACCCGAACGTGAACATCCAGATTCAGGCTGCCGGTTCTTCCACCGCGCCGCCCGCGCTGACCGAAGGCACCGCCAACCTCGGCCCGATGAGCCGTCAGATGAAGGACAACGAGCTGCAGGCCTTCGAGCAGAAGCACGGCTACAAGCCGACTGCCATCCCGGTCGCGATCGACGCCCTGGCCGTGTTCGTGCACAAGGATAACCCGATCAAGCAGCTGACCATGCAGCAGGTCGACGGCATCTTCTCCGCCACCAACCTGTGCGGCGGTAGCAGCATCAAGAGCTGGGGCGACGCCGGTCTGACTGGCGAGTGGGCTGGCAAGCCGATCCAGCTGTTCGGTCGTAACTCGGTATCCGGCACCTACGGCTACTTCAAAGAAGAAGGCCTGTGCAAAGGTGACTTCAAGGCCAACGTCAACGAGCAGCCGGGTTCGGCTTCCGTGGTCCAGTCGATCAGCTCCTCGCTGAACGGCATCGGCTACTCCGGTATCGGCTACAAGACTGCCAGCGTTCGCGCTGTGCCGCTGGTCAACAAGAAAGGCGAAGTCGAAGAAGCCAACGAGAACAACGCCCTGTCCGGCAAGTACCCGCTGGCGCGCTTCCTCTACGTCTACGTGAACAAGGCGCCGAACAAGCCGCTGTCGCCGCTGGAAGCCGAGTTCATCAAGCTGGTCCTGTCCAAGCAAGGCCAGGAAGTGGTGGTCAAGGATGGTTACATCCCGCTGCCGTCCAAGGTTGTCGAGAAAGTGCTGAAAGAAGCCGGCCTGTAACCCCAGGTCTGCCTCGGCGCCGCGGCTACCCGCTGCGGCTGCCGGCCGACACGCCCGCCCTCTTCTGGAGTGGTGGGCGTTGTCATGTCACCCGCCTGTAATCTTTCTGTCACACAAGACGGATAGATTGAAGATCCTGCATATCGAGCGGCCTGTGTCCGCCTGAGATCCCCTCATGAACGATTTGGCCAACAACAGCATGAGCGCTCCTTCGACCAGTAACCGCCTGGACTTCAACACCCCGGCAATGCAACGCAAACGCCGCACTCGTGCCCTCAAGGACCGTCTGGCGCGTTGGTACGTATCGATCGGTGGCCTGGCCGTGCTGGCCGCCATCACCCTGATTTTCTTCTACCTGGTCTACGTCGTGCTGCCGCTGTTCTCCGGCGCCGAACTGGAGGCCCGCGAGGCGCAACAGCCGAGCTGGCTGACCGGGCAGAACGAAGCCTTGCTGCTGGCCGTGGAAGAGCAGAACAAGGTCGCCATGCGCCTGGATCGCAGCGGCCTGGTGCAGTTCTTCAGCCTCAAGGACAGCGCCCCGCTGAACAGCCTCCAGCTGGCGCTGCCGGCCGGTGCCAGCATCGCCTCGGTCAGCCAGGACCAGCCCGGCAGCCGTCGCGTCGCCCTGGGCCTGTCGAACGGCCAGGTGCTGGTGTTCCAGCATGACTACACCGTGAGCTATCCGGACAACGTCAAGACCATCACCCCTTCGCTGAGCTACCCCTTCGGCGCCACGCCGCTGGTGCTCGATGCCCACGGGCATGCGATCGAACACGTGGCGGTCAGCGAGAACGACGACACCCTGCTGATCAGCGCCTCCAGCGGAGCCGAGCTGCAGCTGCTGTCGATCACCCGCGAAGAAAACCTGATGACTGGCGAAACCAGCCTGGACGAGCAACGCATCGTCCTGCCGCAGATCGCCGAACCGATCAAGGCGATGGTCATCGACCCGCGCCAGCAGTGGCTGTTCGTGATCAACGGCAAGGCCACCGCGGATGTCTTCGACCTGCGTGAGAACAGCCTCAACGGCCGCTACAAACTGGCCCACGGCGATGCCGAAGTCAGCACGGTCAGCGCGTTGCTGGGCGGTATTTCGCTGATGGTCGGCGACAGCCAGGGCGGTATCGGCCAGTGGTTCATGGTCCGTGATGCCGACGGCAAGGCGGCCCTGACCCATATTCGCGGCTTCAAGCTGGGTAGCGCGCCGATCACCCAGATCCTTTCCGAAGAGCGCCGCAAGGGCTTCATGGCGCTGGACGCCGACGGTCGCCTGGGCATCTTCCACAGCACTGCGCACCGCACCCTGCTCACTGAAAAGGTCGCCGATGGCGCCGCTGTTGCGGCCCTGTCGCCGCGTGCCAACCGCCTGCTGGTGGAGTCGTCCGGCCAGCTGCAACGCTTCGCCGTGCATAACCCGCACCCGGAAATATCCTGGAGCGCGCTGTGGGGCAAGGTCTGGTACGAGAGCTACGACGAGCCCAAGTACATCTGGCAGTCGACGTCGGCCAACGGCGACTTCGAACCCAAGATGAGCCTGGCGCCGCTGACCTTCGGCACCCTCAAGGCGGCTTTCTACGCCATGCTGCTGGCCGCGCCGCTGGCCATCTGCGCGGCGATCTACACCGCCTACTTCATGGCCCCGAGCATGCGCCGCAAGGTCAAGCCGGTGATCGAGCTGATGGAAGCGCTGCCGACGGTGATCCTCGGCTTCTTCGCCGGCCTGTTCCTCGCACCGTATGTGGAAGGGCATCTACCGGGCATCTTCAGCCTGCTGCTGCTCACGCCGGTCGGCATCCTGCTCGCCGCCTATGGCTGGAGCCGCCTGCCGGAGCGCATCCGCCTGCTGGTACCGGATGGCTGGGAAGCGGCGCTGCTGGTGCCGGTGATCCTGCTGGTCGGTGCCGGTTCGCTGGGCATGAGCGGTTACCTGGAAAACTGGTTCTTCGGTGGCGACATGCGCCTGTGGATCAGCAATGACCTGGGCATCGCCTTCGACCAGCGCAACGCCCTGGTGGTCGGCCTGGCCATGGGTTTCGCGGTGATCCCGAACATCTTCTCGATTGCCGAAGACGCCGTGTTCAGCGTGCCGAAAAGCCTCACCTTCGGCTCCCTGGCCCTCGGTGCCACGCCCTGGCAGACCATGACCCGCGTGGTGCTCCTCACCGCCAGCCCGGGCATCTTCTCGGCGCTGATGATCGGCCTCGGCCGTGCGGTCGGCGAAACCATGATCGTGCTGATGGCCACCGGCAACACGCCGATCATGGACATGAACATCTTCGAAGGCCTGCGCACCCTGGCGGCCAACGTGGCGGTGGAAATGCCCGAGTCGGAAGTCGGCAGCAGCCATTACCGCGTGCTGTTCCTCTCCGCGCTGGTGCTGCTGAGCTTCACCTTCGTCATGAACACGCTGGCGGAAGTGATCCGTACTCGCCTGCGCAAGAAATACGCCTCGCTCTAAGGTAGCTATCCGTGAAACAGCAGAATCTGAAATCCTGGTTCAAGAGCGGCGCCCCCTGGGTGTGGATGACTGCCGGTGGCGTGTCCATCGCAGTGATCATGACCGTTGGCCTGCTGGCCGTGATCGCCACCCGTGGCCTCGGCCACTTCTGGCCGGCCGATGTCATCGAAGCCGACTTCCGCGTACCCGGCGAAGCGCCGCGCGTGGTCGCCGGTGAGCTGGTGCAGAAGGAAGAAGTGCCGCGCGCCCGCTTGGCCGCCGCCGGTTTGCCGGTGGATGTGCAGGGCGGCGAGTTCATGACCCGCGAACTGTTCAAGGTCGGCAACCGCGAGATCTTCGGCGCCGACTTCAACTGGGTGGTCGCCGAGTGGCTGAGCAACCCGCGCCAGCCGGCCAACCTGATGACCATGGAACGCCGCGAGTGGGGCAACTTCTACGGCTACCTGGTCAACGTCAAGGAAGACGGCAAGGTGGTCGCCGAGGGCGATGCCGCCTGGACCGAGCTGCAGCAGCGCACCGCGCGCAACAGCGAGCTGTACGAGGAAATCGAGAGCCTGCAGAAGCGCGACATCGGCCATATCAACCACGGCCTCGAACAGCTGCGCCTGACCAGCCGCAAGCTGGAGCTGGAGAACCGCCTGGACGCTACCGCGCAGGCCGATCTGGCCGCCCAGCGCGCCCAGCTCGATGCCGAGTACCAGGTGCTGGAAGCCAAGCTGACGGCGATCAGCCAGCAGTTCAACCGCGACAGCGTGACCGTGCGTACGGTCGACGGCCGCGAAACCGAAGTCAGCCTGGGCAAGGTGGTCCGCAGCTACCAGCCGAACGCCATGGGCGTGACCGAGAAGCTGGGCTTCTACTTCGCCAAGCTGTGGGAGTTCCTCGCCGACGACCCGCGTGAAGCCAACACCGAGGGCGGCGTATTCCCGGCCATCTTCGGCACCGTGATGATGACCCTGATCATGGCCGTGATCGTCACCCCGTTCGGCGTGCTGGCGGCCATCTACTTGCGCGAATACGCCAAGCAGGGCCCGCTGACCCGGGTCATCCGCATCGCGGTGAACAACCTGGCTGGCGTACCGGCGATCGTCTACGGCGTGTTCGGCCTGGGCTTCTTCGTCTACGTGCTGGGTGGCTCGATCGACCGCCTGTTCTTCGCCGAAGCGGCGCCGGCACCGACCTTCGGCACGCCGGGCCTGCTGTGGGCCTCGCTGACCCTGGCGATTCTCGCCGTGCCGGTGGTGATCGTCGCCACCGAGGAAGGCCTGGCACGTATCCCGCGGGCCCTGCGCGAAGGCTCCCTGGCTCTCGGTGCGACCAAGGCCGAGACCCTGTGGAAGGTGGTGCTGCCAATGGCCAGCCCGGCGATGATGACCGGCATGATCCTCGCCGTGGCACGCGCCGCCGGTGAAGTGGCGCCGCTGATGCTGGTAGGTGTGGTCAAGCTGGCGCCGGCGCTGCCGCTGGACGGCAACTACCCGTACCTGCACCTGGACCAGAAGATCATGCACCTGGGCTTCCATATCTATGACGTCGGCTTCCAGAGCCCCAACGTCGAGGCGGCCCGTCCGCTGGTGTATGCCACCGCGTTCTTGCTGGTGCTGGTGATCGCGCTGCTCAACCTGAGCGCGGTGTTCCTGCGTAACCACCTGCGCGAGAAGTACAAGGCACTGGATCACTAATCAATTACGCCGCTGCGGCACCGGTCGCGGCGGCTTGAACGAATTGTCAGCGTAGGGAGCATCCCATGCAGCACGAAGTACACACCCACGGCATCGACCTGGCCGCGCTCGGTCGGCAGAAACAGGGCCTCAATCTGGCCGAGGAAAGCGTGGCGCTGGAAGTGCCCGGCCTCAACCTGTTCTACGGCGACAAGCAGGCGCTGTTCGACGTCAGCATGAACATCCCCAAGCAGCGCGTGACGGCCTTCATCGGCCCGTCCGGTTGCGGCAAGTCGACCCTGCTGCGCACCTTCAACCGGATGAACGATCTGGTCGACGGCTGCCGCGTGCAGGGTGAAATCCGCCTCGACGGCGAGGACATCTACAAGAAGGGCGTGGAAGTCGCCGAGCTGCGTCGCCGCGTCGGCATGGTGTTCCAGAAGCCCAACCCGTTCCCCAAGAGCATCTACGAGAACGTGGTCTACGGCTTGCGTATCCAGGGCATCAACCAGAAGCGCGTGCTCGACGAAACCGTCGAGTGGGCACTGAAAAGTGCAGCGCTGTGGGATGAGGTCAAGGACCGCCTGCACGACTCCGCCCTCGGCCTCTCCGGTGGCCAGCAACAGCGTCTGGTGATCGCCCGCACCGTGGCGGTACAGCCCGAAGTGCTGCTGCTCGACGAACCCTGCTCGGCCCTCGACCCGATCTCCACGCTCAAGGTTGAAGAGCTGATCTACGAGCTGAAGAGCAAGTACACCATCGTCATCGTTACCCACAACATGCAGCAGGCCGCGCGGGTTTCCGACTACACGGCGTTCATGTACATGGGCAAGCTGATCGAGTACGGCGACACCGACACCCTGTTCACCAACCCGGCCAAGAAGCAGACCGAGGACTACATCACCGGCCGTTACGGCTAGTGCGAACAGTCCCCTCTCCCCCTGGGAGAGGGTTAGGGTGAAGGGGATCCGGACCGCTCCGGGTCTCCCTCACCCCCGGCCCCTCTCCCGGCGGGAGAGGGGGGCGTAAATCTCGGCTCAGGACTCTCACATGATCAACAAAGACAGCCTCACCCATCACATCTCCGCCCAGTTCAACGCCGAACTGGAGGAAGTCCGCAGCCACCTCCTGGCGATGGGCGGCCTGGTCGAGAAACAGGTCAATGACGCGGTCACCGCGCTGATCGACGCCGACTCGGGCCTGGCCCAGCAGGTGCGCGAGATCGACGACCAGATCAACCAGATGGAGCGCAACATCGACGAGGAGTGCGTGCGCATTCTCGCCCGCCGCCAGCCGGCTGCCTCCGACCTGCGCCTGATCATCAGCATCTCCAAGTCGGTGATCGACCTCGAGCGCATCGGCGACGAGTCGGCGAAGATCGCCAAACGCGCCATCCAGCTGTGCGAGGAGGGCGAGGCGCCGCGTGGTTACGTCGAGGTGCGCCACATCGGCGACCAGGTGCGCAAGATGGTTCAGGAGGCGCTGGACGCCTTCGCCCGTTTCGACGCCGACCTGGCGCTGTCCGTGGCGCAATACGACAAGACCATCGACCGCGAGTACAAGACCGCCCTGCGCGAACTGGTCACCTACATGATGGAAGACCCGCGCTCGATCACCCGCGTGCTGAGCATCATCTGGGTGCTGCGTTCGCTGGAGCGCATCGGCGACCACGCGCGCAACATCGCCGAGCTGGTGATCTACCTGGTGCGCGGCACCGATGTGCGCCACCTCGGCCTGGCGCGCATGCAGGAAGAAGTGCAGGGCACTCGCAGCGAATAAACCCCGCGCCAAGGCGGCTGGCAACGGGCCGGCCGTCTGCTCGGGAATCGCCGGAGTCGAGCGGGTTGGCTATGGGCCAGTATCCGCAGCTATGCTTGTCAGCATTCTGTCGGGAGTGGTCGATGAGCAAAGTCAGTGTACTGGTAGTGGACGACGCTACCTTTATCCGCGATCTGGTGAAGAAGGGGCTGCGCGACAACTTCCCCGGCGTGCAGATCGAGGAAGCCGTCAACGGGCGCAAAGCCCAGCAGCTCCTCGGTCGCACCGCCGTCGACCTGATCCTGTGTGACTGGGAGATGCCGGAAATGTCCGGCCTCGAACTGCTCACCTGGTGCCGCGAGCAAGACGCGCACAAGACCACCCCGTTCATCATGGTCACCAGCCGTGGCGACAAGGAAAACGTCGTGCAGGCGATCCAGGCCGGTGTTTCCGACTACATCGGCAAGCCGTTCTCCAACGAGCAACTGGTCACCAAGGTGAAGAAGGCCCTGCACCGTGCCGGCAAGCTGCAGGCCCTGGCCGCCAGTGCGCCGCCGAAGATGCTCAGCTCCGGCGCTTTCGCCAACGATTCCCTGGCTGCCCTCACCGGCGGCAAGGCCGAAGTGGTCAAGCCGGCGGCCAAGGCGGCCGCACCGGCGCCTGCTCCAGGCTTCGCCAAACCCGCAGCAGCGGCTGCCAGTGCCGCGCCCACCGGCCGTGGCCAGGGCCAGCTGCGCCTGCCCGGCGGCACCATGTCCTGCGTGATCAAGGCGTTGAGCCTCAAGGAAGCGCTGCTGGTGGTGAAGCGTGCCGAGCTGCTGCCGCAGGTGCTGGAAAGCGCTGTGCTCGACCTGGAACAGGGCGAGGCCGCCGAAACCGCGCGCCTCAACGGCTACCTGCACGCCGTGGCCGCGCTGGAGCCGAAGCCGGACAGCGAGTGGCTGCAACTGACCTTCAAGTTCGTCGACCGCGACCCGCAGAAGCTCGACTACCTGTCGCGCCTGATCGCCCGCGGCACCACGCAGAAGCACTTCAGCCCCGGCGCCTAGGTCGGACAGCGCGGCTGTAGGAGCCAGCTTGCTGGCGATCCCGGGCCGAGCTGATCGCCAGCAAGCTGGCTCCTACAGAAAGGCCGTTGCCTCGATGCAAAAAGCCGCTTCCCCTGGTCAGGTGGAAGCGGCTTTTTTGTGGGGCCAGCTACCTCAGCCGGCCAGCATGCGCCCGCATTCTTCCAGGTTGATGTGCCACTGCATGGCTTCGCGCAGGATGTGTGGGGTGTGGCCACCTTTGGCGCAGGCGCGCTCGAAGTAGTCGTTCAGCGCGCCCCGAAAATCCGGGTGCACGCAGTTGTCGATGATTACCCGCGCGCGCTCACGCGGGGCCAGGCCACGCAGGTCGGCCAGGCCGATCTCGGTGACCAGGATGTCGACGTCGTGCTCGGTGTGGTCGACGTGGCTGACCATCGGCACCACGCTGGAAATTGCCCCACCCTTGGCGATCGACTTGGTGACGAAGATCGCCAGGTGCGCGTTGCGGGCGAAGTCGCCGCTGCCGCCGATGCCGTTCATCATCCTGGTGCCGCCGACGTGGGTCGAGTTGACGTTGCCGTACAGGTCGAACTCCAGCGCCGTGTTGATGCCGATGATGCCCAGGCGGCGCACCACTTCCGGGTGGTTGGAGATTTCCTGCGGGCGCAGCACCAGCTTGTCCTTGTACGCCTGGAGGTTGCCGAACACGCTGGCGCCCCGGCGTTCGGAGAGGGTGATCGAGCTGCCCGAGGCGAAGCGCAGCTTGCCGGCGTCGATCAGGTCGAAGGTCGAGTCCTGCAGCACTTCGGAGTACATGCTCAGGCCCTCGAACGGCGAGTCGAGCAGGCCGCACATCACCGCGTTGGCGATGCTGCCGATGCCGGCCTGCAGCGGGCCGAGGCTGTTGTCCATGCGCCCGGCGGCGACTTCGGCCTTGAAGAAGTCGATCAGGTGGTCGGCGATGCCCTGGGTCTCGGCGTCCGGCGGCAGCACGGTGGACGGCGAGTCAGCCTGGTCGTTGATGACGATGGCGACGATCTTCTCCGGTGGGATCGGAATCGCGCCGCTGCCGATGCGGTCGTCCACGCGGGTCAGCGGGATCGGCGTGCGGGTCGGTCGGTAGGTGGGGATGTAGATGTCGTGCAGGCCCTCAAGATTGAGGTTGTGCGCCAGGTTGATCTCGACGATCACCTGCTTGGCGAAGATCGCGAAGCTGGCCGAGTTGCCCACCGAGGTAGTCGGCACGATGTGCCCGTCCTCGGTAATGGCGACCGCCTCGATCACCGCAATGTCCGGCAGCTTGAGCTGGTGGTTGCGCAGCTGCTCGACGGTTTCCGAGAGGTGCTGGTCGATGAACATTACCTCGCCCGCGTTGATCGCCTTGCGCAGGGTGCTATCCACCTGAAAGGGCATACGCCGGGCCAATACGCCTGCCTCGGTAAGCTGTTTGTCGAGGTCGTTGCCCAGGCTGGCGCCGGTCATCAGGCTGATCTGCAGCGGCTGGGTCTTGGCCCGCTCGGCGAGGGCACGCGGCACGGCCTTGGCCTCGCCGGCGCGGGTGAAACCGCTCATGCCGACGGTCATGCCGTCTTCGATCAGGGCGGCGGCATCGGCCGCACTCATCACCTTGCCCAGCAGCTCAGGCCGGCGCACGCGCTCAGGGTACATGGAGGCATTCCTCGGACAGCGAAAACAGGCCCGGAAGTCTAGGGACTCGCCGCCCGGGCGCCTGTTCGACCAAGGTCGGATTGAGCGCGCCAGGGGTGCCTTCTGTCGGATAGCCGGGTTTTCCCGGCCTCGGCTGTGCCGATTGCTGCACAGCACGGGCGGCAGATGCTCGCCGCTGGCGGGACGCGCTGCTAGTCTTGCCAACCTCGGATACCAATAAACCATTAAATCCGTGAGCTTATGCTAGGGCGTTCACTCATTTTCTCCGCGCTGCTGCTGATGGCGAGCCAGGCCAGCGCGTTGACCATCTACAAGTATGTCGACCAGAACGGCGTCGTGACCTATAGCGACAAGGCCGTGGCTGGCGCACAGGTGTTCGTCTTCCGCGACCGCATGGTCGAGCGCCTGGACAACCTGGTGAAGCTGGAAACCAAGAAGCACGACGCCGGCGAAACCCTGATGATCCGCAACGACCTCTACGCCCCGGTGGAGATCGAACTGAGCCTGAAGAATGTGGTGAACGCCGTTGGCGCGCCCGAGCAGCCGATCCGCTGGGTGCTGCCGCCGCGCAGCCATATCCGCCTGGCCACCCTGGCGCCGCGCGATGCCAGCCAGCCGATGCGCTACAAGACCCGCCTGCGCTACGCCATGGGCGACCCGCGGCCGCAGCCGCAACTGTTCCACTATCCGTTGCCCTGGCGTGGCGGGCCGTTCCGCCTGAGCCAGGGCGCCAACGGCAAGTACAGCCACTTCACGCCCAAGGGCCGCTACGCCCTGGATATCGCCATGCCGGTGGGCACGCCGATTGTCGCGGCGCGCGGCGGCACGGTGGTCAAGGTCGAGAACCACCAGAGCGGGCGCGGCAACAACCCGTCGGGCAACTTCGTGCGCATCCTGCATGACGACGGCACCATGGGCGTCTACCTGCACCTGACCCGCGGCTCGGTGCGCGTGCAGGAAGGCCAGCACGTGGCGGAGGGCGATGCCCTGGCGCTGTCCGGCAACACCGGCAACAGCACCGGGCCGCACCTGCACTTCGTGGTGCAGCGCAACCTCGGCCTGGCGCTGGAATCGATCCCCTTCGACTTCGCCCAGCCGGTAGACAGCCTGCCCAACTTCGCCGTGGGCGGGGAATAGCGCGTACGGCGTCACTGCTTGCAGATCGCCGGCTTCATCGACAAGCACATGCCGTGCGAGGGAAGGCCCATGCGCTGTAGCGCGATACTGCTGTACGCCGGACTGTTGCTGAGCACCGCAGCGGGGGCGACGGAAGAGATCACCCTGGCCTCGCCCGAGTACTGGTGCCCGTTCAGTTGCACGGCGGGGCAGGCGCGCGAAGGTTTCACCGTCGAGATCATTCGCGCCATCTTCGAGCCCCAAGGCATCCCGGTACGCCTGGTCAACGAGAACTACAGCCGGGCCCTGAGCAATGTGCGCGCCGGGCTCTACACCGCTACACCCTCGACCCAGCGCGAGGAAGCGCCGGACTTCACCTACCCCGCCGAGCCGGTGTCGCTCAACCGCTTCTGTTTCTACACCCAGGCCCAGGACAACTGGCAGTACAAGGGTGTGGACAGCTTGCCCGGGCGCAGCCTGGGGATCATCCAGAACTACTCCTACGGCCCGCAGCTGGATGCCTACATTCGCGCCAACCCCCAGGCCTTTCGGCGCCAGGCGGGCGATGGCCTGACCCTGCGCCTGCTGCGCCAACTGCAGGTCGGCCGCTACAACACCTTTATCGAAGAGCGCAATCTGGTCGCCTACACGCTGCTCGGCAATCCCGCCCTGACGGCGCGCCTGGCCGGCTGCGAGTCGGGCAGCTACTCCTATATGGCGATTTCCCCGCTGCACCCACGGCGCGCCGACTATGCGCGCCTGTACGACGAAGGATTGCGCGCCCTGCGTGCCAGCGGTGAGCTGACGCGGATCCTGGCGCGTTACGGGCTGAGCGACTGGCAGGAATAAGCGGGGCTGACGGATGGCTGCTCCGGCCGGGGCTCTGCCCGATATGCCGTCAGTGCCGGGCGCAGCCGGCGTGCTAGCCTGTTGAACAGGAAAGCCGGCGCAGATAGAAGTCCGGCTGCAATACAGGGTTTCGTCGAGTCGAGGGTCGTCAGTGCGAACACGCGTACTAGCCTTGCTGATTGTCTGCCTACTGCCCGCGCTGGTGCAGGCGTCTCTGATCGAGCTGCGTGACGAGCACCCGAGCCTGCGCCTGGGCCAGCAGCTTGAATACCTCCTGCCGGCACAACCCCTGGACTTTGCGCAGGCGGCCGCTGCCAGCGATTGGCAAGCGGTGCGCGGCTCATCCTTGAGCCTGGGTTATCAGAAGCAGGCCGCCTGGGTGCGCCTGAACGTGCGCAACCTGGCGCAGACCCGCGACTGGCGCCTGCTGGTGGAGTGGCCGATTCTCGACCGCGTGGACGTGCGCCTGTACTTCCCCGCCAGCGCCACCTGGGGCCCGCCAATGGCGGCCGGTGACCACCTGCCGTTCACCACCTGGCCGCTGGCCGAACGGCAACTGGTGTTCCCGCTGCAGCTACCGCTGGGCGAGGACGCGCAAATCTACCTGCGCGTGCGCAGCGAGGAAAACCTCATCCTGCCGATGCAGCTGCTCACCCAGCCGGCCTTCGAGGTGCAGGAAAAAGACCTGCGCCTGCTGTTCGGCCTGTTCTTCGGCGCCATGCTGGCCATCCTCCTGTACAACGCCAGCCTGTACCTGTTCACCCGTGACAAGAGCTACATCTGGTACCTGGTCTACCTGCTCGGCGCGATCGTCTACGAGCTTTGCCTGAGCGGCATCGGCCCGCTCTACCTGTGGCCCGAGCTGGGGGAGCCGGCGCGCCTGATCTACGCCTTCTCGGCAATGTGGAGCTTCCTGTCGGCCTCGTTGTTCGTGCGTTTCTTCCTGCGCCTGCCGGATTACCGCGGCTGGATGCTGTGGAGCAACACCCTGATGCTGGTCTACTGGAGCGTGGCGCTGCTGCTGGTGCTGATCGAGCCCCAGTGGCTGCACAGTATCGGCGCCAACCTGATGGCCCTGTTCTCCTGCATCCTGGCGCTGGTGGTGGCGATCAACCTATGGCGTCGCGGCAACCCTTCCGCGCCGCTGTTTGCCCTGGCCTGGGGCTTCCTGATTCTCGGCACCTTTATCCATGTGGCCGCACTGGAAGGCCTGTTGCCGATCAACCAGATCACCCTGCGCACCCAGACCCTGGGCTTTTTCGTCGAGTTCATCCTGCTCTCGGTGGCCCTGGCTGACCGCATCAACAGCGAGCGCGCGGCGCGCATCCGCGCCCAGCAGCAGTTGATCGACGTGCAGAAAAGCGCCAACGAGGACCTGGAGCGGCATGTGCGTGAGCGCACCGCCGCGCTGCAACAGGCCACCCAGGAGCTGGAGCAGGCCAATGGCGAGCTGACCCGCCTGAGCAACACCGACGCGCTGACCAAGCTGGCCAACCGCCGTTACGTCGACCAGCAGTTCACCCAGGTGCAGGGCTCGTCGCTGGCGGTGCTGATGATCGACATCGACCACTTCAAGCAGATCAACGACTCCTTCGGCCACCCCTTCGGCGACCAATGCATCGCCGCCGTGGCCGGGGTGCTGCGTGAAGGCGCGCGGCGCAGCGGTGACCTGGCCGCGCGTTACGGCGGTGAGGAGTTCATCGTGCTGCTGCGGGATATCCCGCAAAGCGTGGCCGAGGTACTGGCCGAACGCATCCGCGCCGCCGTCGCCGCCCTGGCCCTGGAATGCCGCGGCGCGCCGGTGTTCCTGAGTGTCAGCATCGGCCTGGCCTATTCCGCGGCCGACCGGCCGTTGAATGAGCAGGCCCTGCTGCACGCGGCCGATCAGGCCCTGTATGCGGCCAAGCAGGGTGGTCGCAATCAGGTGTGCTGCGCGCCCTGACGCCTTGCACTGAAAACAGGCGGCTTGCGTGCCACTGGTGCAGTACCCATCGACTGCGGGTGTTCCCCGGCCCGCGGTCGCTCTTCGCGACTACCAGCAAGTGACTGAATAACGGCGACTTTCCGGCTGCCCCTGGCGACTTGTCCGGTACTGGCATCGGACTTGCTACATACCCTTGTGAACGGGATGAGTCACCGCGTCTGGCAGGGTTACACGCCACCGCGCTCATGACGCTTGGCACATTGGAGCTACACCAGAGGCGAACTAGGGTTCCGGTTCACGCGAGTGAATGGCTGGTCCGAGAGTTTTCCGGCCCTAAGGATCAGGGCTACACGGCGGGAGAAAAGCCCGGGAGACGTGACGTCATCCCGTGCCGATTTCTAACGTGTAGGAGCAATGCCATGACCATGCCGCTTTCCCCGCGTTTCCTGCGCAAGACCCTGCTCGGTGCCTGTCTGGCCACTGCTGCCATCGTCCTGCCTTTCTCCGCGCAAGCCATCGAGAAAATGAAGATCGGCACCGTTGTCTGGGCCGGTTATGCGCCGTTCTACGTCGCCGATGAGCTGGACCTGTACAAGGCGCACAACCTCAAGGTCGAACTGCAGTTCTTCAACGATCCGGCGCTGATCCCCTCGGCCATGGTTGGCGGCGCCCTCGACGGCGGCATGCTCACCTATGACCAGGTGGTGGGTGGCGCGGCCAAGGGCCTGAGCCACAAGGTGGTGATGCCGGTGGACTTCTCCAACGGCGGTGACGCCATCGTTGCCGACAAGTCGATCACCTCGGTGAAGGACTTCAAGGGCAAGAAGGTCGGCTTCAACCCGCTGTCGCCGTCCGATTTCCTCCTCGCCTACGCCCTCAAGAGCAACGGCATGAGCGACAAGGACATCACCCCGATCAACATGACCCCCGAGGCCATCCCCGGTGCCATGGCGTCCGGCAGCCTGCCGGTGGGCGTGACCTACGAGCCCAACGTGTCGCAGATCCTCGGCATGCCGGGTGACAAGTACCACGTGGTGTATTCGTCCAAGGAAGCGCCAGGGCTGATCACCGACGTGCTGGCCTTCGACGACAAGGTCATCGCCAAGCGCCCGGAGGCGATCAAGGCGCTGATGCAGGGTTACCTGGACGCCCTGGCCTTCATGCAGAGCAACCCGGATGAGGCGGCCAAGATCATCGGCAAGGTGCTCGGCGTCAGCCCGGAGGAAGCCAAGGAGCAGATGAGCGGCGTGTACAACATCCCGCTGGCTGAGATGGCCTCGAATTTCGAGAAATCCGATTCGACCAAGTCCTTCTTTGGCAGCGGCGCGGTGATTGCCCAGCTGCTCAAGGACAACGGCCAGATCCCGGTGATCCCGGACTTTGCCGCCACTTTCGACGCGCAGTTCGTCGAGGCCCTGGCCAAGTAACGGCCGAGGCTTGCCCGCTAGCCGTCCTGCCCCGTCGTCCTCGTGAAGGCGGGGACCCAGCCAGGCAACGCACTGGATGATTCCCCTTCGGGCCAGCGCAAGCGCTGTTCAGCGATAAAGCCGCTGTCCCGCCTGTGGGGAATGACGAAGACGGTTACCCCCGTCGCCCATGACTCCACCCGGAACCCGGAGGAACCCATGTCCGCCCAGATATTCCGCTATGCCGATGGCAAGCTCGCCAACAGCCTGGCCCTGACCTATGCCTTCGCCGGCTATGCCCTCGGCTTCGCCCTGCTATTCGCCGACAGCTGGTTGCTGAATGCCGCCGGTACCCTGCTGCTGGGCCACGCGATGATCATCGCGGCCTACCTGATCCACGAATTCGCCCATGGCACCATTTTCGCCAAACCGCTCAACAACGAGCGTTTCGGCGAGCTGTGCAGCTGGCTGTGTGGCAGCTGCTACGCCGGCTTCCAGGACCTGCGCAAGAAACACATGCGCCACCACGTCGACCGTGCCGACGTGATCACCTTCGACACCAAGGTCTTCCTCAACCGTTGCCCCGCCTGGTTCCGCAAGCTGGTGCTGGTGGCTGAATGGGCCTATGTGCCGGCGGTCGAGCTGATCATGCATTACTACGTGATCCTCCTGCCGTTCATCACCAGCAACCCCAAGCACCGCGCTAACCGGCGCAAGGTCGCCCTCACCCTGCTGGTGCGCGGGGTGTTCTTCACCCTGGTCGCGCTGGTTTCGCTCAAGGCCGCGCTGCTGTACTTCGTTGCCTGGTCGATCATGCTCACCGTGCTGCGCTTCACCGACGCCTACCAGCACACCTACGACGCCTTCGCGGTGCTCGAAGACGGCGGCAAGATCCCCGACGACAAGCAGCGCGACCGCACCTACGAGCAGATGAACACCTTCAGCAACGTGGTCTCGGTGCGCTGGCCGGTGCTCGACCTGCTGCTGCTCAACTTCGCCTACCACAACGCCCACCACGAAAAGCCGGTGGCGCCCTGGTACCGCCTGCGCAAGCTGCATGCGGAGCTGTACGGCGACACCTACGGCCAGGTGCTGCCCATGCACCTGCTGTTCAAGAGCTTCCACCAGCACCGCTTGCGCCGGGTGATCGACGACAACTACGGCGAAGTGGCGCCCGCGGGCGAGCGGCGTGCCGATGGCTTCTATGGCGCGGTGGGCGTGTCCTTCCTGACGGCGGTATGAGGCGATGATCGACTATCGAGGCAAACGCGTACTGCTCACCGGCGCGGCCAGCGGCATCGGCCGAGGCCTGGCGCGGGCATTCGCCGAGCAGGGTGCGAGCCTGGAACTGCTCGACCGCAACGCTGAGGCGCTGGCCGTGGTGGTGGCTGAACTGGCTCCGCTGGGCGAGATCCACAGCGCGGTGGTCGACCTGGCCGACAGCGCGGCCATCGCCGCCTTCGTCGCCCAGCGCGGCGAGCGACCGCTGGACGTGCTGATCAACAACGCCGGGGTCGAGTACGCCACGCCGCTGGCTGAGACTGGCGCCGAGGCCGACGCCCACTGGCAGGCGCTGCTGGATAACAACGTGGCCTCGATGCTGCGCCTGACCCGTGCCCTGCAAGGCCAGCTCAAGGCCGGCAGCAGCGTGATCAACCAGGCGTCGATCTGGGGCCTGAAAGGCGTGCCCGGTTTCTCCGCCTACGTCGCCAGCAAGCACGCGGTCATCGGTCTGACCCGCTCGCTGGCCTGGGAGCTGGGTGCGCGGCGGATTCGCGTGAATGCCGTCTGCCCCGGCTGGATTGGCACCGAGGCGGCGATGCGCTCGCTCAAGGTGATGGCCGCCGCCAACGGCCGCAGCGAATCCGCCGAACTGGCGCTGATTCTCTCCGCCCAGGCGGTCCCCGAATTGCTCACCCCGGCGGACCTTGCCGGCACCTTCCTGTTTCTCGGCAGCCCGCTGGCCACGCCGATTACCGGCCAGGCGTTGTCGGTCAGCCACGGCGAGGTGATGAATTGAACCCTCCAGCAGAGCGGCCTTTGCACGGCCAGGTCGCCCTGGTCACCGGCGCCACCCAGGGCATCGGCCGCGCCATCGTGCTGGCCCTGGCCGAAGCCGGCGCGGAAGTCTGGATCAACCACCTCGACCAGCCGCAGGCCGCCAGTGATCTGGTGGCGCGGATCGTCACCAGTGGTGGCAAGGCCCATGCCGTGCAGGCCGATGTGGCTTCGGTGGAGCAGGTGGCGGCGATGTTTGCGCGCATCTTCGCCGCCGGCGACCTGCATATTCTGGTCAACAACGCCGGGATCATCCTCGAAAAACCCTTCCTGCAGACCGACGAGGACGACTGGGCCAACCTGCTCGGCGTCGACCTCAGCGCGGTCTACCGTTGCTGCCGGCATGCCCTGGCGCATATGCAACCGCGTGGCACAGGCAGCATCGTCAACATCGCCTCCGAACTGGGCCAGCTGGGCCGCGAACACTACGTCGCCTACTGCACGGCCAAGGCCGGGGTGATCGGCCTGACCAAGGCGCTGGCCCGCGAGTTCGCCCCGGCCATCCGCATCAACGGCGTGGCACCGGGGCCGGTGGACACGCCGATGGTTTCGGTCGAGCACATGAGCGCCGAGATGATCGCCAAGGAAAGCGCGATTCCCGCCGGCCGCCTCGGCCGCCCGGAAGAAATCGCCGCTGCCGTGCTGTTCCTCGTCTCGCCCGGTGCCAGCTTCTTCCACGGGCAGATGCTCGGCGCCAATGGCGGCGCCTGGATGGGTGGCTGATGAGCATTCAGGTGAAGCCCGAGCTGGTGCTGCTGCTCGGCGCCAGCTTCTGGGGCCTGGGCTGGATTCCGCTGGATTACTTCGCCGCGCGCGGGCTGTCCGGCATGCCGATCGTGTTCTACACCTACGGCCTGCTCAGCCTGCTGGCGCTACCCCTGCTGTGGCTGCAGCGCGCGGCCTGGTGGCCGCAGCGCGGAGCATTGCTGGCGATCTGCATCTGCGGCGGCTGGGGCACGGCGGGGCTGGTGGGCGCGTTGTCCGAGGGCGACGTGGTGCGCGCCATGCTGCTGTTCTACCTGGCGCCGGTGTGGGGCCTGCTCGGTGGCTGGCTGCTGCTGGGTGAGCGGCTGACCGCCCTGCGCGTCGGTGCCTTGCTGCTGGCCATGCTCGGCATCGCCCTGACCCTGGGCATCAGCCACGATACGTTCCGCCCGCTGACCACCGCCGACTGGCTGGCGCTGTCTGCCGGCCTGGCCTTCGCCCTCAACAACCTGGCCACCCGCGCCGCCGACCAGGTGCCGCTGGCGAGCAAGGCGACGGTCGCCTTTGTTGGCAGCGCGCTGCTGGGTGGCCTGTTCTGCCTGCTGCAAGACACGCCGTTGCCCGCGATCAGCACGCCGCAATGGGGCCTGATCGCCCTGTTCGGGCTGTTCTGGCTGACCGCCATGAGCGCCGCGCAATACGGTTTCAGCCATGTCGAGGCGAGCCGCGCGGCAGTGCTGGTGGTGGTCGAGCTGGTGGTCGCGGTACTCACCGCCGCCTGGCTCGGCGACCGCGAGCTGGGCCTGCGTGAATGGTGCGGTGGCGCCCTGGTGCTGGCCGCCGCGCTGATCGCCGAGCGCCCTGGCCGTGAATCCCCTTCTTCTTTCTGCGAGGCCAAACCATGACCGTACGCATGGACCAGCTCAGCTGGGTCGAATACGAGCGCCGCGTGCGCGAACAATCGCCGGTGGTGTTCCTGCCCTGCGGCGCCACCGAACAGCACGGCCCGCACCTGCCACTGGGCACCGACGCGCTGCTCGCCAGCGCATTGTGCGAGGACGTCGCCGCGCAGGTCGATGGCCTGGTCGCCCCGGCCCTGTCCTACGGCTACAAGTCGCAGCCCAAGTGCGGTGGCGGCAACCATTTCTGCGGCACCACCAGCCTCGACGGGCAGACCCTGATCGCCCTGGTGCGCGACGCCGTGCGCGAGTTCGCCCGTCACGGCGTGACCCGCCTGGTGCTGGTCGACGGCCACTACGAGAACCAGTGGTTCGTCACCGAGGGCATCCAGCTGGCCCTGCGCGAGCTGGGCCCGACGACCAAGCTGGAAGTGATGCGCCTGGAGCACTGGGACTTCTGCACCGAGCAGACCCTGGCGGCGGTGTTCCCCAACGGCTTCCCCGGCTTCGCCTTGGAGCACGCGGCGGTGATCGAGACCTCGCTGATGCTGCACTACCTGCCCAGCCTGGTGCGCATCGACCTGATTCCCGACGAGCCGCCGGCCGACTTCCCGCCCTACGACATGTACCCGACCCGCACCGAGTGGGTGCCGGCCTCCGGCGTGCTGTCCTCGGCCAAGGGCTCGACGGCGGAGAAGGGCGCGCGCATGGCGGCCGACATCACCGCCGGCATCGCCAGCGCGGTGCGCAAGGAATTCCAACTGTGAGCAGCGCGCTGATTGTGATCGACATGCAGCGCGACTTCTGCGCCACCGGTGGTTACGCCGATCAGGCCGGGCTGGATATCGGCCTGCTGCGCGCGCCGATCCCGGCGATCCAGCGCCTGCTGGCCAGCGCCCGCGTGCGGGGCCTGCTGGTGCTGCACACCCGCGAAGGCCACCGCGCCGATCTCGCCGACCTGCCCGAGCCCAAACGCCTGCGTGCGGCCAATGCCGGCGCGGCCATCGGCAGCCAGGGCCCGCTGGGCAAGCTGCTGGTGCGCGGCGAATACGGCCACGATCTGATCGACGAGCTGCAGCCGTTGCCGGGCGAACCGGTGATCGACAAGCCCGGCTACAGCGCCTTCGCCAGCACCGACCTGGACCTGCTGCTGCGCAATCGCGGCATCACCGAGCTGATCATCTGTGGCGTCACCACCGAAGTCTGCGTGTCCTCGACCCTGCGCAGTGCGGTCGACCGCGGCTACGCCTGCACCCTGGTCAGCGACGCCTGCGGCTCGGCCTACCCCGAGCTGCACGCCGCCGCCCTGGCGATGGTCGATGTCGAAGGCGGCCTGTTTGGCCGGGTGTGCGACAGCCGCCGGCTGGTCGACGAGTGGGAGGGGCGCTGATGAATACGCCGCCGGTTCCCGCACACTACCGCGGCGTCTGGCATCGCACCCTGCTGACCACCACCCGGGGCCTGTGCGACACCACCACCCAGGTCTACTGGCTGCAGACCGCGCAGCTGTTCGCCGACCTGCGTATTCCGCAGCCGGCGCCGCAGGGCCCGGCGCAACTGGCAACCCAGGCCGGCTTTGCCGGGCTCACCGCGATCAGAGGCGATATCTGCCAATGGCACCGCGCCATCGACTTCCAGCCGCCGAGCGGCAGTGAAGACATTGGCCGCATGACCTTCGAACGCCCGGACTACCTGCTCGAAGATGGCCTCGACGGCAGCTACCACGAAGTCTGGGAGCGCCTGCCCGAATCGCTAGGGCGCAACTGGGGCACCTGGCTGGTGGCCTTCGATGGTCGCCAGGGCTGCCTGCTGCTGGCTGGTGACTACTTTCTCTTCGCCGCCGGGCGTGCCCAGGCGCTGCCGCCGGCCGAATCCCTGGCGGCGCTGCTCGCCCACGACGATGCACCGGCGGCGCTGCTCGATTTCGAACTGTCCTTCGGTCGCCACGGCCAGGGCAGCCAACCCTGGCACATCGAACTCTCGACCCTGCCCGGTCGCGCCGGCCAGGCGCTGCTGCCGGCAGGCATAGACCCCGACCAACCTGAGCAACTGCTCGCCCCGACCGTGCTCAACAGCCTCGGCGCCACGCCGCCGCTGGGCGGCTGGCAGGTGCGTGCGCTGCCGGTGTTTTCCCAGGAGGTAACCCCATGACTGCCCATCAACCCTTGCCCCACACCGACGTGGGCAAACCGCCGGCCCGCCCCAGCTGGTGGGTGATCCGTGGCGAACTGCCGCGCGGCGCCATTTGGGGCCTGGCCGGTGCCGGCCTGCTGCTGCCACTGCTGGTCTGGTGGGCCTGCAGCGCGCTGGGCCTGAGCAACCCGATGTTCATGCCCGGCCCGGACGCAGTGCTGGCGCGGGTCGGCCGCTGGTGGACGGAAGAAGGCCTGCTCGCCGACATCGGCATCAGCGTCTACCGGGTCATGGCCGGCTTCGCCGCCTCGGCGCTGATAGCCCTGCCGATCGGCTTGTACATTGGCACCTACCGCCCAGTGCAGGCCTTCCTCGAACCGCTCACCGACTTCATTCGCTACATGCCCGCGGTAGCCTTCATCCCGCTGATCATGCTCTGGGTCGGCATCGACGAAGGCTCGAAGATCCTCATCATCTTCATCGGCACCTTCTTCCAGATGGTGCTGATGGTCGCCGAGGATGTACGCCGCGTGCCCATGGCGCAGATCGAGGCGGCGCAGACCATGGGCGCCTCGCGCAGCGAGATCGTCAAGCTGGTGATCCTGCCGTCGGCGCGCCCGGCGCTGCTCGACACCCTGCGCATCACCTGCGGCTGGGCCTGGACCTACCTGGTGGTGGCCGAACTGGTGGCCGCCAACTCGGGCCTCGGCTACGCGATTCTCAAGGCCCAGCGCTACATGCACACCGACAAGATCTTCGCCGGCATCATCCTGATCGGCGTCATCGGCCTGCTCACCGACCAGGCGTTCCGCTGGCTCGGCCGCGTGGCCTTTCCCTGGATGAAGAGGTAAGCGCCATGACTGACAGCAAGATCCAGATCCGCCACGTCGGCAAAGTGTTCAACAGCCAGGGCCGCAGCGTGCAGGCCCTGCAGGACGTCAGCCTGGACATCCAGGCCAACGAATTCATCACCTTCGTCGGCGCTTCCGGCTGCGGCAAGTCGACCCTGCTGCGCAGCATCGGCGGCCTGGAACAGCATAGCGTTGGCGAAATCCTCGTCGACGGCCGCGCGGTCAACGGCCCCGGCATCGACCGCGCCATGGTCTTCCAGCACTACAGCCTGTACCCCTGGCTGCGGGTGATGGAGAACATCAAGTTCTGCCGCCAGCTCAAGGTGGTGTCCGACACCGTGCGCGGCGATGCCGACGTCGAAGTCGCCAGCGGCCGCGCCGATGCCCTGCTGACCCTGATGGGCCTCTCGGCCTTCGCCAAGGCCTACCCCAACCAGCTCTCCGGCGGCATGCAGCAACGCGTGGCGATTGCCCGCGCACTGATGCCCAAGCCGGAAATCCTGCTGATGGACGAACCCTTCGGCGCCCTCGATGCGCAGACCCGCGAGGTGATGCACGACCTGATCCGCCATGTGCACCGGCTGGAGAAGAGCACGATTTTGTTCGTCACCCACGACGTGGAAGAGGCGATCTACCTTGGCGGCCGCGTGGTGCTGATGGCGCCACGTCCGGGACGGATCGACACCATCTACGACGTACCGCTGCCGGCCGAACGCAACCAGGACATGAAGCTCTCGGCGGAATTTCTCAGCCTCAAGCGCGAGATACTCGCGCGCATCCGCGAGACCTCGGGGATGAACACTGACCTGGAACTGCTGGAGCAGCTGACCCGCACTGTGCCGGCCTGATAAACCCCGTCATCCCCGCCTTCGCGAGGACGACGGAGGTAGGGAGTCTCGTAGGGTGGATAACGCTCTGCTTATCCACCGGGATGTGCAGACAGGCAGCTTCATCCGTGTTGGATTGACCTTGAATATTTCCAGCCCGTCATCCCCGCGCAGGCGGGGATCCAGTGGCCGGCAGCACCGTGCATATCGGTATCTACGCGCTGCCTGCAACATTTCTGGGTCCCCGCCTTCGCGAGGACGACGAAGGTTCGGGGTGACAATCAACCGCAGCGCCGCGGCAAAGTGGCCACCCATGACAAAGCACCAGCCCTGCGCTAGCGTCTGCGCACCCTCACCAAGGAGTTCCACCGATGATTGGTTACGTGATGCTAGGCGTCGACGATCTGTCCAAGGCCCGCGAATTCTACGACCCGCTGCTGGCCAAGCTGGGCGCCATCCCCGGCGACTGGAGCAGCGAACGCAGCACCTTCTATGTCAGTCAGCCGGGCAAGCCGATGTTTGCCATCACCAAGCCCTACGACGGTGAGCCGGCCAGCGCCGGCAACGGCACGATGGTCGCCTTGCCCTGCGCCTCGCCGGCGCTGGTCGATGACATCTACGCCTGGGTGCTGGCCAACGGCGCCAGCGACGAAGGCGCACCGGGCGAGCGCGGCGGCGAGGGCAGCGGCTTTTACGGCTGCTACTTCCGCGATGCGCTGGGCAACAAGCTCTGCGTGTTCAATTACGCCGCCTGAACGGGCGCCGGATCAGGGCGCAACGCCCTGATCCGGCTTTGGCCAGGCGCTAGTTCAGCGCCCGGCCACGGTCCAGATGCTGGTCCACCAACCATCTGCCGTGGGCCAGGGCGGCGTGCTGAGCGTTGTCCAGCTCGGCGAGAAAGCGCTGGTTCAACGGCAGCGCCAGGCGCCGGCTGGTCTGCCCGTCGGGCTGGGTGATCTGGCAAGCCGCGGCCCAGGGCGTGGGAATGCCGGGATGCTCGACAACATCGGCGCGGATGGCGTGGTTGCGATGGGTGCATTGCAGCGTGGTCATGGCCGTACCTCCTGCAGAGCCGCGAATGGGCGGCATGGGTGTCAGACCCACCATAAAACAGCGCGGCCGCACGCTCGCCCGGACCTGACGAAGGGCATTTTTCTGCCATCAGCGTGCCAGTGCCGTACGCCAGCCAATTTGTCGTGCCTGAAGCTAAAAAACCTATAGCCAGCGCCTGTTGCCCGGCGGGCCTGGCCGTTTTCGCCTGGGCACGCTTTTACCTTGCCAGCGACTACAAAAATCATAATTTCGCGAATGCCTGGCTCTGAACAGAATGCGTCCATCACCCCACGTAGATGGCCGCGACAGAAGTACACCTCTGTTCTGGATCTGAGGAGGCAAGCCATGACCGACCTGAATCAAACCGTCTTGCAGACGTTCACCGGCAAGCCGGGTGAAAAAACCATCATCGACACGCTCATCGTGGGCGCAGGTCAGGCGGGTGTGGCCATGAGTGAGCACCTGAGCAAGCTCGGCGTGCCGCATCTGGTGCTGGAGCGCAATCGCATCGCCGAAGCCTGGCGCACCGGGCGCTGGGATTCGCTGGTGGCCAACGGCCCGGTCTGGCACGACCGCTTCCCGGGGCTGGAATTCGACCTCGACCCCGATGCCTTCGCGCCGAAGGACATGGTGGCGGGCTATTTCGAAGCCTACGCCCGCAAGTTCAACGCGCCGATCCGCACCGGTGTGGAAGTCACCCGCGTGGTACGCAATGCCGACAGGCCGGGCTTCACCGTGGAAACCTCGGCCGGGGTGATCGAAGCCACCCGTGTGGTGACTGCCACCGGGCCGTTCCAGCGTCCGGTGATCCCGCCGATCGCGCCCCAGGGTGGCAACATCCTGCAGATCCATTCCGCCGCGTACCGCAATCCGCAGCAGCTGCCCGAAGGCGGCGTGCTGGTGGTCGGCGCCGGTTCATCCGGGGTGCAGATCGCCGATGAGCTGATGCGTGCCGGCAAGCCGGTCTACCTCTCGGTCGGCGCCCACGACCGGCCGCCACGCGCCTACCGCGGCCGCGACTTCTGCTGGTGGCTGGGCGTGCTCGGCCTGTGGGATGCCGAGGCCGCACAACCGGGCAAGGAACACGTGACCATCGCCGTGAGCGGCGCCCATGGCGGCAAGACCATCGATTTCCGTGAGCTGGCCAACCAGGGCATGACCCTGGTCGGCCTGACCAAGTCCTTCGCCGATGGCGTGGTGAGCTTCCAGACGGACCTGGCCGACAACCTGGCGCGGGGCGACGAGAACTACCTGTCGCTGCTGGATGCCGCCGACGCCTACATCGCCCGCAACGGCCTCGACCTGCCGGAAGAGCCCGAGGCGCGCCGCGTGTTCCCCGAGCCCGAGTGCGTGCGCAACCCGCTGCTCGAACTGGACCTGGCCAAGGCCGGCGTCACCTCGATCATCTGGGCCACCGGCTATGCCGTCGACTTCAGCTGGCTGCAGGTGGGCGCCTTCGACGACAAGGGCAAGCCGCGGCACCAGCGCGGCGTGTCCAGCGAGCCGGGGGTGTATTTCCTCGGCCTGCCGTGGCTGTCGCGCCGGGGTTCCACCTTCATCTGGGGGGTGTGGCACGACGCCAAGCACATCGCCGACCACATCGCCACGCAGCGCACCTACGCCGACTACCGCGATGCCGCGCAGCGCCAGGCCGATGCCGACGCGCCCGTTCAGAAAGTCAGCCTTCAGGGAGTCAATTGATGCCGACCCATACCCGCATCCGCATGTTCAACACCAAGGACACCTACCCCAACCAGACCCTGGACAACGACCTGTGCCAGGCCGTGCGCGCCGGCAATACGGTGTATGTACGCGGCCAGGTCGGCACCACCTTCGACGGCCAGCTGGTTGGCCTCGGCGACCCGCGCGCCCAGGCCGAGCAGGCCATGAAGAACGTCAAGCAACTGCTCGAAGAAGCCGGCAGCGACCTCAGCCACATCGTCAAGACCACCACCTACCTGATCGACCCGCGCTACCGCGAGCCGGTCTACCAGGAAGTCGGTAAGTGGCTCAAAGGCGTGTTCCCGATTTCCACCGGCCTGGTGGTGTCCGCCCTCGGCCAGCCGCAGTGGCTGATGGAAATTGACGTAATCGCGGTTATCCCTGACGACCAGTTGTAAGCAGGGCGAGTAGGGTGGACGGCGCCTTTTCCGTCCACCGAGCGGGCTCATGGTGGATGGGAGAAGCGTCATCCACCCTACGGCGCGCATGGGCCACAGGATCGAATAGCGCTTCCAAGGAGTGTGCATGACCTTTTCCATCGTTGGCCGTTGTGCCGAAACCGGGCAACTGGGTATCGCCATCAGCTCGTCGAGCATCGCCGTTGGCGCGCGCTGCCCCTGGCTGCGCGCCGGGGTGGGTGCGGTGGCCACGCAGAACGTCACCCTGCCGGCCCTCGGCCCGCAGATTCTCGATCTGCTGGAGTCCGGCGCCAGCCCCAGCGCGGCGCTGGACAAGGCCCTGGGCAGCAACGGCTATGGCCAGTTCCGCCAAGTCACGGTGATCGACAGCCACGGCGCCACCGCGCTGTTCACCGGCAGCGAGGCCCTCGGCCTGCACAACGCGGTGGCCGGCGAGCAGTGCGTGGCGGCCGGCAACCTGCTGTCCGATCCGGCGGTGATCGCGGCCATGGTGGCTGCCTTCGAACAGGCCGGCGGCTGCCTGGCCGAACGCCTGCTGGCGGCCATGCAGGCGGCGATGGCCGCCGGTGGCGAGGCCGGGCCGGTGCATTCGGCGGCGCTCAAGGTGGTCGACGAGCTGGTCTGGCCGGTGATCGACCTGCGCGTCGACTGGGCCGAACATGACCCCATCGGCGAGCTGGCCGGCCTGTGGAAGGCCTACCAGCCGCAGATGCAGGACTACATCACCCGCGCCCTCGACCCGACCCAGGCGCCGAGCTATGGCGTGCCAGGCGACGAGTAAGCACTCTACGGACTACCCCCTCTCCCTCCGGGAGAGGGCTGGGGTGAGGGGTAACCCCTGCCTATTACAGAGATACCTGCCATGCCCGACAGCCGCGCCCTGCTGGAAAAACTGATCGCCTTCGACACCACCAGCCGCGAGTCCAACCTGGCGCTGATCGAGTTCGTCCGCGACTACCTGGCCGGCTTCGGCATCGCCAGCCAACTGCTGTTCAACGCCGAGCGCACCAAGGCCAACCTGCACGCGCGCCTGGGCCCGGCAGGGCCGGGCGGAGTGATGCTCTCAGGGCACAGCGACGTGGTGCCGGCCGATGGCCAGGCCTGGAGCGTGCCGCCATTCAGCATGACCGAGCGCGACGGCAAGCTTTACGGCCGTGGCACGGCGGACATGAAGGGCTACATCGCCTGCGTGCTGGCCACCGTGCCGGCCTTCCTCGCCCAGCCGCTGCGCCTGCCGCTGCATATCGCCATCTCCTACGACGAGGAAATCGGCTGCCTGGGCGTGCGCAGCCTGGTCGAACAACTGCGCGCCAGCCCGGAGCGCCCGGCCATCTGCCTCATCGGCGAACCGACCGCGATGCGCCCGGTGCTCGGCCACAAGGGCAAGCTGGCGATGCGCTGCCAAGTACACGGCGCGGCCTGCCACTCGGCCTACGCGCCGCAGGGAGTCAACGCCATCGAATACGCCGCCCGGCTGATCGGCCGCCTCGGCGAGATCGGCGAACGCCTGGCTGCGCCCGAACGCCAGGACACGCGTTTCGATCCGCCGTACTCGACCGTACAAACCGGCACCATCAGCGGCGGCCGCGCCCTGAATATCGTGCCCGCCGAATGCCAGTTCGACTTCGAAGTGCGCGCCCTGCCGGCGGACGATCCGCAACAGGTGGCGGATGAACTGCAGGACTACGCCGAGCGCGAACTGCTGCCGCGCATGCGCGCCGTGCAGGCCGACACGGCGATCCGCTTCACCCCGCTCAGCGCCTACCCCGGCCTGTTCACCGACGCCCGCAGCGAAGCCGCCGAACTGCTGGCCCTGCTCAGCGGCTCGCGGGATTTCTCCACCGTGGCCTTCGGTACCGAAGGCGGCCTGTTCGACGAAGCCGGCATCGCCACCGTGATCTGCGGCCCCGGCAGCATGGACCAGGGCCACAAGCCGGACGAATACGTCAGCCTCGACCAACTGGCGCAGTGCGACGCCATGCTGGCGCGGCTGGTGGGGTGGCTGCAGCAGACGGCCTGAACCGATCACCTGTAGGCTATTCGCAGCTAGGCTTGCTGCTGTCCATCACCCGGGACGGCCCATCGGCTGCGGATGCGCCATGACTACCAACGAAAACCGCTCCACCTTCAGTGCAACCTTGCGCCGTCCCGCCAAGCCCGATGGCGATGCCTTCTGGGCCTTCGTCGTGCTGCCCGAGGCGGTGAGTGCCGAGTTGCCCCGCCGTGGCCGGGTAACGGTGGCGGTGTCGCTCGACGACCAGCGCTTCCAGGCCACCCTCGAGCCGGACGGTCAGCTCGGCCACTGGTTGCCGCTCAGTCGGCAGCTGTGCGAGGCCGCCGGGGTGACGGCCGGTGACAGCGTCACCCTGGAGGTCATGACGCTGCCGCAGGAGCCGGAGCCGGCGGTGCCCGACGACCTGCATGAGGCGCTGCAGGCCGCCCCGGCGGCGCTGGCGGTGTGGCAGTCGACCACCCCCATCGCGCGCCTGGACTGGATTCACTGGATCACTTCCGCCAAGCAGCTTAAGACCCGCGCCAAGCGCATAGCCGATGCCTGCGACATGCTGGCCTCCGGCAAGAAGCGGGTGTGCTGCTTCGATCCTTCCGGCTACTACAGCAAGGCCTTTTGCGCCCCCGAAGCGGCGGAATAGGCCGCTGCAGAACTGTGCGGCTGGCGCCTGGTTAGACGGCTGATCCAGCCAGTTGCGCCTGCAGCAGCACCGCCCACAGCCCGAGCACAGCCAGAAAGTTGATGGTAAACACCAACCCGCGCAGGCGGATGTTGCCGGTGAAAACCTGCACGCCGCTGTGGATCAGGCGCCCGGCAATAAAGCCCCATGCCAGCAGCACCGCCACCGCGCTATCCACCTGCCCCTGGATCAGCAGCAGGCAAGCCGCATAAAAGAACAGCGGCCACTCGAACTGATTGGACAGGTTGGCGCTGATGCGCGGCTCGATGGTCGCCCAGGGGTTGGAGCCATCTGCCCGCTGGCCAATGCCCCAGATCTTCGGCGCACGGGCCACGGTGAGCAGCACGTAGAGCAGCGCGGCGAGGGCGACGTGGGCAGCCATGGGCAGAAGCAGGGGATGCGTCATGCAGTCTCCGGGTCGTCAAACAGTAGGGTGTGATGTTGTGCATGGCCCGCTCCACGTACTGGAGAGCAAAGCGAACCGCTTCAACCCGTTGTTATGCCGCGCTCGGCGCATTCAACAGTGCAATAACGGCCATATAAGTCAGTGCGAACAAGGGGATGTTCGACAGGGCAAACAGTAAAAAGCGGATTTCGATTTTATTGACCAGGGTTTGTAGCAGGCTATGCCCGATTCGCAGGACGACATACGCCCAGGCAAACAGCAGGCAGGTGGGAGATTGCACACCCAACAAGGCCAGCGAAATTGCCAGTGCATAGAACAGTGTTGGCTGCTCCAGCAAATGATTGTAGTTATCCGCCTTCCAGCGCACGCGCGCAGGCAGCGAAGACATTTGCTCACCTCGCGGGGCATTTGAATCGGGCTTCATGCTCGCCGCACGCATCGCGGGAAGCCGTGTAGCGTACATCCACAGCCACATCACCATTGTCCATGCAACCAACGCGATTACTGGGCCAAGTAGTTGCACGGATATTGTCATAGAGGGCTCCATGCTTTCTCGAATTATCTAGTGATGCGTAACTTTTGGTTAACGGGCCGGCTTTAGCCGGTCCCGAGTGAGCGAGGCGAGTGGTTTAAACCAGTTGTTAGGCCGCGCTAGGATGGGGATGCTAGCTACAGAAACTCGATGCTCCATCTTTGCTGCGCATGGCGGTTGTACATGCTTGTGCGAATGTTGGTCTAGTAAAATGGCAGGGATTTCATTTGTGACCATTCTAGCCTCGGCGACAAGGATGGGCACATAGCTGCGAGAACTGCTTTAACCGCCTCGAAGTAGTAGGTTGGTGCATATGGATCGACATAAATGCGGTCGGCATAGACTTGGAGGTCCCAGGGTATTTTCGAACTCTCGGGGGATACCTCAGGCTCCGGTGGAGACATGGAGAAATGAACCAGCCTAACTTCATGCTCATGAGAGAATGATGCTCTCTTATGCATGCATGGGCTAAAGGTGTTCGCGTCGGGAAACATGCCTTCGGTGTAGTCAATATAACGAACTAGGCCGATGTGAACATCGTATTGGTGCTCGATTGAATTGACTAATTTGGAATAGGTTGTTTGAACTGCTACGCCACTGGCTGACCCACAGTACAAGCGCCACATAGCTTCAGATTCATGATCATTCGCGTGCCAGCATGAGGCGAAGGTTTCCATTCGACTTTTCTTAAATATTTCGCGCAGCTCTTCAAAACCATTTGACGAGCCCAATTGCTTGAGATGGGCTTCTATCCCAGCGGCTGTGCGGGCAGTGAGAGTTCCCTCGTATGGATCAGAAAATTTATCAACACGGGTTAGATAGAGAGACTTAGTTTCAAGAAGCGAAATGAGTTTGGCCAGGCTCATGTAGCGCCAGACTTTTACGTCTCTTTCAGGTTGAGGAAAGCTCGGGTGTGCAAGTCGGACGGAGAGCTTGCCCGAATGTGAAACCTGATTCGTTGATTCGATCATGGATGGCCTAACGATTTAGATAATGGGCCGGCTTCGCCGGTTTCAGCGAGCGAAGTGAGCGCTTTGATCGCATTTTTAGGTTTACCACTTCCGGACAAAGCGACTTCTGACCGTTGTCGAAATATAAGAATTCAGACCATGTCCTTGGACAGCTAGAGCCTTCATGCGGTCGACGACGAGCTTTCCTGGGCGCAGTGAGTTGTAGAGGTAATTCCGAAAGCGACCCGATTTGAAGCGAACATGAATTGCATCGTCGGTTATGTCAAAAGACTCGACGTTGGAGTTTCCGTTGTTGTTTTTGTATGGCGTCATGTGCAGGCTCTTTTTTCTGAGTGGAACCTAATTACTATTAGGCGGCATAAGTGTCGAATAACATTCCTTGTCGTTAACTCAGTTACTGCGCACTTAGGGCCAACACCACAGCCCTTGCAAGTAAGCGCATCCAGCACGACAAGCCCGCTAGCCAAGCAACTGCTTGGCCGTTAATGTCTGACGCTACTGTTTTGCCATCAGGCTGTCCACCGGGTGCCGGGTATCTCGCCGCGCTGCTAGCCGCAGCGGTTTTGCCCTTGGCTTGTTTTGCCGTTCGTCTCGCAATGGGTGGGCGTAACAATGTCGGCGAAGGGCTCCGCTATCCTGCGGTAAGCGCCTTTTCTCCAGGGCGAGGAGGCGCGGCCTGGGTGGCCAGGAATTGTTCGCAAGGGGGATGGGTATGCACAGGCGGGCACGCGGTATGGGCAGATGCCTTGGCGGGTTGGGCTTGCTGGTGGCGCTGGAGGCGCAGGCTGAGCCGCTGCGGCTGTCGCAGGTTGATCTGGAGGAGAAGGTCAACGGCGTGCTGGCCTTGATGTCGTTCTCGGTGGTGCCGGACCTGGCGTCCAGCTCGCTGAGTTTCAACGATGCGCAGAGCGACAATCCGAACCTGACCCTGGTGCAGTTCGGCGGTGGCGCCACCATGAGTGACGACTTCCCGCTGTACCTGGAAGGCTCGGCCGCCTACAGCCGTTATGACCCGCGCTTTGTCCTCAGCGACGGCCAGGATTCGCGGCGGGTGCCACTCAAATGGACCACGGTGTCGGCCACCGGCGGCATCGGTTGGGACTTCCCGCTGAATGACGAGTGGGTGGTGCGGCCCATCGCCAACTTCTCGCTCGGCTATATCAGTAGCGACGTCAACCTGGCCCGGGTCTTCATCAACCAGCGTTTCGACCGCGACATCGAGTTCCTCGATGACGGCCACATGAGTGTCGGCGGGCTCGGCGGTTCGCTGATGCTGGACTGGGAGCGCGTGCGCCCCGATTACGAGGTCGACCTGGAGCTGCGCTACAGCAACATCGAGCTGCACAACATCGGCGGCGACAAGGCGATCGAGGGTTCGGCCAGCGCCGAAGCCACCAACCTGTGGGCGCGCTGGCGGGCGCCGACCGGTTTCGTGGCGCTGCAGCGGCCGGTGCGTTATGTGCTGGAGCACTCGTATTCCGAATACCTGGGCGACCAGCGCGGGGCGCTCGGTTTCGATCGGCTGTTCACCGTTGGCGCGGGCCTGGAGCTGGACTCCAGCGCCTATGACGTTTTCATCACGCGCACCCGCCTGGTGTTGCGCTACATGTGGGGCGACAACGTGTATGGCTCGTCACTGGGGCTGGCCATGAGCTTCTAAGCGCTGCCTCTATGGCGCTAGGCAGGCGGTCCACTGCATTCCCACGCGGGCGGTTCGACGCCTCGACGTGGGAACGATCAACACGATCAGTAAGCCCTTACTCGGCTTTGGCGGCGACCGGCGCCAACTGCTCTTTGCAGTATTCGACAAACAGCCGCGCCGGCTTGGTCAGCTGGCTGCGCTTGAGCCAGCCGGCGACCAGGGCGGAGCCGGTGATGTCTTCGCTGATGTTGACGCAGACCACGCGCTTGCCGTCGTAGGTGCATTCCGAATGTGGCTTGGTGACCAGCACCGAGAAGCCGAAACCCTGGCCAACCATGCCGCGCACCATCTCGATCGAGGGTGAGCTGAAGACGATGTTCGGCGTCAGGCCCAGTTCCTCGAAGATGCTCACGAAGTAGGTACGGCTCGGCAGCACGTCGAGCAGGATCATCGGCTCCAACGCCAGGTCGCGCAGCGATACCTGGCTCTGGCTGGCAAAGCGGTGGCCTTCGGGCAGCAGCGCATAGGGGCGCTGCGGCGGCATCAGCGATTCGGTTTCGATGGTGCTGTCGAGGTCGTGCTCGTAGAAGATCGTCAGGTCGAAGCGCCCGCCGGTCAGGCCTTGCACCAGCTCCTGCTGCTCGCCGTCGTGCAGGCGGATTTCCACACCGGGGAAGCGCTCGCGAAAGCCGGCGATCAGGCGTGGCAGGTACAGCGGGGCGACGGTCTCGAAGCAGCCGATGTCGATCTGCCCGGCCACCACGTCGTTGTCGGCCAGGGCGTTCTGTTCGAACTCCTTGGACATGCGCAGCAGCTCCTGGGCCTTGCGGTAGAAGCGTGCGCCACTGGGGGTCAGCGATACGCCCTGGGCGTGGTGACGGATGAACAGTTGCACGCCGAAACTTTCTTCCAGGCCCTTGATCGCAGTGGAAATGGACGGCTGGGCGATGTACAGCTTGCGCGACGCTTCGGCGACGCTGCCGCACTCGACGGTGGTGACGAAATACTTCAATTGACGCAGGGTGTAGGAAGCCACAGCAGATCTCGACAAATGATTGCAGCCAGCACCATACCCCGTTGCGGGGCTGGGTGGCTGGCGTGGTTGATGAACATTTTTCTCGCTTGCAGGGATATTTTTCATGGCCTGCGGTGTTCGTTAGAGCCTGTTTAATGTCGCGAAGAACCCGACACAGGCGGGCGTAGACACACTTGATGACTACGCGCGTGACTGCCGAGCGTCGTCGCTACGCGATTCCACCTTCCCCCGTCGTCCTCGCGAAGGCGGGGACCCAGAGTGCTATAGCCAACTCGATGAATCGGGAATGCACCGAGTGGCTGTTTCTGGATCCCCGCCTTCGCGAGGATGACGGGCTGGGAAGGCCGGGTGCGATTCGTGCTACGCATTGGCCGAATACTCTGCAAAACCCATACACGATCAGGAGAACACGATGCGCTTGGCCCTATGGCAAACCCAAGGCTTTCCCGGCGATGTAGCCGCCAACCTGCAGGCACTCGAAGCCCAGGTGCGCGCGGCGGTGGCCAGCGGCGCGCAGCTGCTGTTGTGCCCCGAACTGTGGCTGGGTGGCTACAACCTGCCGGCGCAAATGGCCGCCCTGGCCGAGGCGGCCGATGGCCCGGCGGCGCAGCGCATTGCCGCGCTGGCGCGCGAGCATGGCGTGGCCATCTGCTACGGCTATGCCGAACGGCACGAGCAGGGCGGCAAGCCCTACAACTCGGCGCAGTTGATCGATGCCCAGGGGCGTAGCCTGGCCAATTACCGCAAGACTCACCTGTTCGGGCCGATGGAGCGCGAGCTGTTCACGGCGGGCGACAGCCTGCAGGCGCCGGTCGAGTTCGCCGGCTGGCGGGTCGGCCTGTTGATCTGTTTCGACGTGGAATTCCCGGAGAACGTGCGCACCCTGGCCCTGGCCGGCGCCGAACTGGTGCTGGTGCCCACCGCGCTGACCCCGGAATACACCGCCGTGCCGGAGCTGATCGTGCCGGCGCGGGCGGTGGAGAACCAGGTGTTCGTCGCCTACTGCAACCACAGCGGCGTGGAGGAGGGTTTGGCCTTCCTCGGTGGCTCCTGCGTGGCCGCGCCGAATGGCCAGCGCCTGGTGGTGGCGGCCGGTGGCGAGGCGCTGCTGGTGACCGATCTGTCACGCGCCAACAGTGCGCAATGGCGCGAGGTTTTCCCCTATCTGCAGGATCGCCGCCCGGCCTTGTATGGGGCGCTGACGGGCGACTGATTCATCCGCGCCAGGGCCTGCCGGGTGCCCCGCGATGGGGCATTAGTGGGTGCGTGGCGGGCGTTTCTCGCCTGTTTCCCGTGGCGCGAGCGAACACGCCGTGCGGGTGCTCGGCGCGTGCGTTGCTGGTCTGGCGCTGCTGGTGCGGAGCCAGGCGCCATGCGGTATCCAGGCCGATTCTGAGTGACGGCTCCGGCGCTGCGTCGGGGCGCTAACGGCGTGCCGTTGCAGCCACTCCAGGCAGGCTGGACGACGCCAATTCCGCAGGTTGCACAACAAGCCGGCAGGCTGCGCGAAAGTGGTGCGGGGCAAGGCAGCTTTTTCGTATGTCCCGATGACATTTTTAATAATTTTCCTATCCCCCCGCTTCGGCCACCATCAGTCCGCAACAACCATTCAATCGGTGGAAGGGGATAGCGGTGTACGAGCTCAGTGACTGGCAACAACGGGCACAACAGCAACGCTTCATCGATCGTGCTCTGATCGGCGGGCGCCTGGTCGCCGCCGAGTCGGGCGCGACCTTCGCGTCGTTCAACCCGGCCACTGGGCAACTGCTGAGCAACGTTGCCGCCTGTGGCGCCGCCGAGGTCGACCTGGCCGTGCGTGCCGCGCGCCAGTCCTTCGAGGCCGGGGTGTGGTCGCAACGCACACCGGCCGAGCGCAAGCAGGTGTTGCTCAAGCTCGCCGACCTGATCCTCGCCCACCGCGACGAACTGGCCCTGCTCGATTCGCTGAACATGGGCAAGCCGGTGATGGACGCCTGGAACATCGACGTGCCGGGCGCGGCCGGGGTGTTCCGCTGGTACGCCGAAAGCATCGACAAACTCTATGACCAGGTAGCGCCCAGCGCCGGCAATGTACTCGCCACCATTACCCGCGAAGCCCTGGGCGTGGTCGCCGCCGTGGTGCCGTGGAACTTCCCGCTGGACATGGCCGCCTGGAAACTCGCGCCGGCCCTGGCCGCCGGCAACTCGGTGATTCTCAAGCCCGCCGAGCAGTCGCCGTTCTCCGCCCTGCGCCTGGCCGAACTGGCCCTCGAAGCCGGGATTCCGGAGGGCGTGTTCAACGTCGTGCCGGGCCTCGGCGAAAGCGCCGGCAAGGCCCTCGGCCTGCACCCGGACGTGGACTGCCTGGTGTTCACCGGCTCCACCGAGGTGGGCAAATACTTCATGGCCTACTCGGCGCAGTCCAACCTCAAGCAGGTCTGGCTGGAGTGCGGCGGCAAGAGCGCCAACCTGGTGTTCGCCGATTGCCAGGACCTCGACCTGGCGGCGGAGAAAGCCGCCTTCGGCATCTTCTTCAACCAGGGCGAGGTCTGCTCGGCCAACTCGCGCCTGCTGGTGGAACGCTCGATCCACGACGAATTCATCGAGCGCCTGCAGGCCAAGGCCCGCGACTGGCAGCCGGGTGACCCACTGAACCCGGCCAGCCGCGCCGGCGCCATCGTCGACGAGCGCCAGACGGCACGCATCATGGACTTCATCCGCAGTGCCGAAGGTGCCGGCGTGCAGCGCGTCTGCGGCGGCCGCCAGCTGAGCTTCAACGGCTCCAGCAACTTCATCGAACCGACCATCTTCACCGGCGTGCAGGCGGACATGCGCCTGGCCCGTGAGGAAGTCTTCGGCCCGGTGCTGGCGGTGACTGCATTCGACAGCGAAGAGCAGGCCCTGCGCCTGGCCAACGACAGCATTTACGGCCTGGCGGCCTCGGTGTGGAGCGATGACCTCAATCGCGCCCACCGCGTGGCGCGCCGGCTCAAGGTGGGCACCGTGTCGGTGAATACCGTGGACGCCCTCGACGTCAGCGTGCCCTTCGGTGGCGGCAAGCAATCCGGTTTTGGCCGCGACCTGTCGCTGCACTCGTTCGACAAATACACCCAGCTTAAAACGACCTGGTTCCAACTCCGTTGAGTTGCGTACCGGCATGCCAGGAGACCTTGCGATGACTGCCCAGATCACCCCGACCCGTTCCACCCAGGATTACCAGGCGCTGGATGCGGCGCACCACATCCATGCCTTCCTCGACCAGAAGGCGCTCAACGAGAAGGGCGCCCTGGTGATCACCAAGGGCCAGGGGCTGAATCTCTGGGACAGCAACGGCAAGCGCTACCTGGATGGCATGTCCGGCCTGTGGTGCACCGCGCTGGGCTACGGCCGCGCCGACCTCAACGCCGCCGCCAGCCGCCAGCTGGAAGAGCTGGCGTACTACAACCTGTTCTTCCACACCACTCACCCGCGGGTGATCGAGCTGTCCGAGCTGCTGTTCAGCCTGCTGCCGGCGCACTACAGCCACGCCATCTACACCAACTCCGGCTCCGAGGCCAACGAGGTGCTGATCCGCACCGTGCGCCGCTACTGGCAGATCCTCGGCAAGCCGCAGAAGAAAATCATGATCGGCCGCTGGAACGGCTACCACGGCTCCACCCTGGGCAGCACCGCCCTCGGCGGCATGGGTTTCATGCACGAGATGGGCGGCATGCTGCCGGACTTCGCCCACATCGGTGAGCCGTACTGGTACGCCGAGGGCGGCGACCTGACGGAAGAGGAGTTCGGCCTCAAGGCGGCGCGCGAGCTGGAAACCAAGATCCTCGAACTGGGCGCCGAGAACGTCGCCGCGTTCGTCGCCGAACCCTTCCAGGGCGCTGGCGGCATGATCTTCCCGCCGGCCAGCTACTGGGCGGAAATCCAGCGCATCTGCCGCAAGTACGACGTACTGCTGAGCGCTGACGAAGTGATCGGCGGCTTCGGTCGCACCGGTGAGTGGTTCGCCCACCAGCACTTCGGTTTCGAGCCGGACACCCTGACCATCGCCAAGGGCCTGACCAGTGGCTACATCCCCATGGGCGGCCTGGTGCTGAGCAAGCGCATGGCCGACGTGCTGGTGCAGCAGGGCGGTGTGTTCGCCCACGGCCTGACCTATTCCGGCCACCCGGTGGCGGCGGCCGTGGCCATCGCCAACCTCAAGGCGTTGCGCGACGAAGGCATCGTCACCCAGGTGAAGAACGACACCGGCCCGTACTTGCAGAAGCTGCTGCGCGACACCTTCAGCGATCACCCGCTGGTGGGCGAAATCCAGGGTGTCGGCCTGGTCGCCGCGCTGCAGTTCGCCGAGGACAAGGCCACCCGCAAGCGCTTCGCCAACGAAGGCGATATCGCCTGGGGCTGCCGCACCCATGGCTTCGACGAGGGGCTGATCATTCGCTCCACCCAGGGCCGCATGATCATGGCCCCGGCCCTGGTGGCGACCCGCGCCGAACTCGACGAACTGGTGGAGAAGACCAAGCGCGCGGTGGACCGCAGCGCCCGCGAACTGAAGCTGTTGTAAGCGTCACGCATTCCGTAGCCCGGACTTCAGTCCGGGAGCGGAGTCACCAGCAGGCCCCGGACTGAAGTCCGGGCTACTGGCTGTTGCTCCGCTGATCGCCAGCAAGCTGGCTCCTACAGTGCTCCACCGTTTCATTGCGTGAACCGTGGCGCCCGGCAGCGGGTGTCAGCCCAGAACAAGAACCCCGGCCCGACAGAGGCCGGGGTCACGGAACCCCTTGGCCAGTGGCCAATTACTGCCCCGCTATTCAACCAATAACTAAAGCCGTCAGGCTGTGGGAGTGTTCCATGCGCAAGTCCTTGCTCAAGCGTACCTCGCTGTCCCTTCTAACCGCGGCACTCGCCGTGGGCGCCGCCGCTAGCGCCCAGGCTGGCAGCCTGACCATCGGCCACACCACCTGGGTCGGCTACGGCACCCTGTACCTGGCCCGCGACCTCGGCTACTTCAAGGAACAGGGCCTGGATGTCGACTTCACCGTGATCGAGGAGTCGGCCATGTACATGGCGGCGCAAGCCTCCGGCAAGCTGTCCGGCTCGGCGTCGACCATCGATGAAATCCTCAAGTACCGCTCCAAGGACTTCTGCTTCAAGGCCGTTGCCGCACTGGACGAAAGCCACGGTGGCGACGGCGTGCTGGTGGGCAAGGACGTCACCAGCCTGGAGCAGCTCAAGGGCCAGTCGGTCGCGGTCAACGAAGGCTCGGTGTCGCAGTTCTGGCTGTCCTACCTGCTCAAGCAGAAAGGCATGAGCATGAGCGACCTGGAAATCCAGAACATGACCGCCGACGACGCGGCCACCGCCTTCATCGCCGGCCGTGTACCGGCGGCCGTGACCTGGGAACCGCACCTGTCGCTGGTCAAGGCCAAGGGCCAGGGCAAGGTGCTGATCGACAGCAGCGAAACCCCCGGCGTGATCGTCGACGTGGTGGCGCTGTCCTGCGACGTGATCGACAAGCAGCCGGAGGATGTGAAGGCGCTGGTCAGCGGCCTGTACAAGGCAGTCGAGTACACCAAGACCCATCCGCAGGAGGCCTACGCGATCATGGCCAAGGGCGTCGGCGGCTACCTGTCCGACCCCAAGGATCTGGCCGAAGCGGCCAAGGGCGTGAAGTTCTACGACCAGGCCATGAGCGAGAAGCTGCTGGGCACGCCGGGTAAAGAGGGTGACATCGCCGGCATCATCAAGCTGGCCAACGACACCTGGACCAGCCTGCAGGGCAAGCCCTACAACGTCAGCTATGACGACCTGGTCGACACCCGTTTCGTTACGCCCAAGTGATTGGCGGCGCGGCCTTCGGGCCGGCTTCCGGCTGTTAGGAAAACGCTGAAAAACCGTCATTCCCGCGAAGGCGGGAATCCAGAAGGCCCGCGGCACCTGGGCTCCCGCCTGCGCGGGAGCGACGGTAGATGGAGAGTTCGGCGTTTCCCTGGTTCGCGAAATCACGAAATACCTGCGCCGCCGCACCCCCAGGGTGTGCGGCGGACATTCCTGCTGTTGATGTGGAGGTGGTCATGGCCACACAGAAATCCTGGCTGCAACGCTGCCTGACCCCCAAGGTCGAGCTGCCTGGCCAACTCATTCTGGGTGCCAGCACCCTGTGCTGGTTACTGGTGATCGGTCTGTGGGCCGGTCTGTCCTACGGCGGCGTGGTGCCGTCGATGTTCCTGCCGACGCCCGGTGATGTCGTCGCCGCCGCCGTGCGCCTGGGGGGCGATGGCACCCTGGGCAAGCATGTGTGGGCGAGCATCGAAGTGGTGATGATCGGCTTCATCGTCTCGTCCCTGGTGGCGGTGCCGCTGGGCCTGCTGATGGGCAGCTTCCGTATCGTCCAGGCGCTGATCGAGCCGCTGGTCAACTTCATCCGCTACCTGCCGGTGACCTCCTTCGTACCGCTGTTCATCCTGTGGATCGGCATCGGCCTGGAGCAGCGCGTGGCGGTGATCATCTTCGGCGTGTTCTTCCAGCAACTGGTGATGATCGCCGACGTGTCGAAAGGCGTGTCCAAGGACCTGATCAACGCCAGCTACACCCTCGGCGCCAACCGCCGCGACGTGATCTTCCATGTGCTTGGCCCAGCGGCGCTGCCCGGCGTGCTGGACACCCTGCGCGTGACCATGGGCTGGGCCTGGACCTACCTGGTGGTGGCCGAACTGGTCGCGGCCAGCAGCGGCCTCGGCTACATCAGCCTCAAGGCCATGCGTGGCTTCCAGGTCGACGTGATCTTCCTCGCCATCGCCATCATCGGCCTGCTCGGGCTGATCACCGACCAATTGTTCCGTCTGCTTCGACTGAGGATTGCCGCATGGGCGCACTAGCCGTGACCAAGCCATACACCATGCCCGCGCTGAGCGAATACGCTGACGTGCCGGCCCGTCTGCGGGTGGATAAAGTCAGCCTGCGCTACCAGTCGCCCAAAGGCGAGACCTTCACCGCCCTGGACCAGGTGTCCTTCGAGGTGCCGGACCAGCAGTTCGCGGTGATCGTCGGGCCTTCCGGCTGCGGCAAGTCGAGCCTGCTGTACCTCACCGCCGGCCTGGCCGAACCCAGCGAAGGCGAGATCTACGTGGGCGGGCAGAAGGTCGAAGGGCCGGGCGCCGACCGTGGCATGGTGTTCCAGAGCTACACCCTGTTCCCCTGGCTGACCGTACGCCAGAACGTCGAGTTCGGCCTCAAGCGCCGTGGCCTGCCGTCGAACGAGATCAACACCATCGTCGAGCACTACCTGGGCGAAGTCGGCCTGAAGAACTTCGCCGGGCATTTTCCCAAGCAGCTCTCCGGCGGCATGATGCAGCGCGTGGCGATTGCCCGCGCGCTGGCCAACGACCCGCAGATCCTGCTGATGGACGAACCCTTCGGCGCCCTCGACAGCCAGACTCGCCTGCAGATGCAGCAGCTCTTGCTGCGCGTGTGGGGCCACAGCAAGAAGACCGTGGTGTTCGTCACCCACGACATCGACGAAGCGGTGCTGCTCGGTGACCGCGTCTACGTGATGGGCGCGCGACCGGGGCGGATCAAGCAGATCCTCGATGTGCCGATCGCCCGTCCGCGCACCCTCGACGTGGTCATGGAGCCAGAATTCATCGACATGAAGCGGCAGATCCTCGGCCTGCTGCACGACGACCTGGCTGAAGTGCACTGAGGCTTTTGGTGATGGATCCCACGCGGAGCGTGGGAACGATCATTTTGAGTGAAGCTGCCCGGTAGCTGGCAGGGGGGGAAGGTCAGTTACCGGAACAGCGAGACAGTCAGGGCTTGACCACCTCGATAGGCGGGAATTTATAGCTGCCTTTCTGCACATCTTTGCTTGGGCCATACATGCGCAAGATGATGTAGGCGTCCTTTTCCGGGATCGGCAGGAAGTGAGGATTGCTGGCGTCGCCTTTAGCGGCCAGTTCGATGGTGTACATCCCGTCAGCGTCAGGCTTCAGTGTCCGGTCGCCGCGACTGTGGCGATTAAGATCGTTATGGGCCATGAGTCGGTTGTCGGACGCATACACAGTGAATGACCAGAACTGACTGACATCCGGCGCCTTGAGGTGGATGCGGTACTTCTTGCCGTTGGAACCATTCAGAGGTTTACCGTCGCTGCCGGTTTCTGCCTTGAGGTAGACACTTTCCTCTGGTGGCAGGCCCCACTGTCCGATGTAAGTCCCTTCCGCGAACAGTTCGCGAGCGCCATCGCCGAGTTGTTCACGGGTGCCCAGCAACTTTCCGGAGTCGTTCATCTTCGGCGCCAGTTCCTTGATGTGCGCCATACCCAGTTCTTCGCCTTTCTTCGCGGCGGCGAGCTGATCCTTGGTGAAGTCTTCCTTGCACGGTTTCAGCCCCACCGAAGTGAACTGATCCAGCCACTTTTTATCAGCCTTGCCCATGCTGCCGTCGCAGAGGACGAAGTTAACCCGTTGTAGCCAGTTGGTCTTTTCCGGGTCGGGGTAGGTGCGCTGCTTTTCTTTCGGCCCCGGCAAGCCCAGGTAGGCTGAGAGTGTGCGCACGTTCCACTCATCCATGTAGTTGAGCGCTGCTTTTTCATCTTCAGGCCCGGTAGCCATGATCCTGCCCATGAGCTTGATCAGGTTGGAGTCGACCCGAACCACTTCGTCAACACTCGCCGGTACATCTCCTTTCCAGTCGGTGGCCGCGAACATGAATTGGCCGCCTTTTGTACCGTGGGTGCGCGAGCCGATCATCGACGTTGTGTAGTGGCCCATGTCCATCGTGTGCAGAATCCAGTAACGCCCTTTGTCCATGTCTGGAACGCTGACAATCACTGGCTCGGCAGCCACATCCAGCCAGCCCATGAGGTGCAGGGTATCGTTGTTGATGGTCGGGTGATCACTGTAAGTGTCATCGGCCAGATGCCGGATGTTTTGGAAGCGGTTCAGGGGCGTGTCGGTCTTGACCGCCGTTTCATAGAAAAACTTGTAGGCCTCGTCGATCGAGTAGGCATAGATGTAGGCGTCTTCTGCGACTTTGTCCGGTATCTGGGCAAAAGCTGGAATCGCTAGTGAAAGCAGAGACGCGGCAAATATGGTTCTCCTCATGAGAACTCCCTCTACGTTTTTGAATGAAGTTGAAAGTGTAGTCAGGAATCTGAGGCATAAGGGAGAGGCGTTCCCGTCAGCAGCAACACCAACGCGCCGTGCATCATGATCGGTGAGAAGGCGCGGAGTTGATCCTGGCCGGTAAGGTCGCGCAGGCGGTGGCGGCGTAGGGGGCGGTCCGACGCCGGTTCGCGTTGGGCTTCGCCGCTGCGCTCCGCGCCCTAACCTATTTGAGGCTCCGGCTTCTGTGCTGACCCCACTGGGTCCCCGCCTGCGCGAGGACGACGGGCTGGGGAGTGAAGGGTGCAGGAATAGCCCTCTAGCGGCCTACATGCCCGCTACAACGCCATGGCAGAGCCAGCAAATCTCAAAGCCCCGTCGTCCTCGCGCAGGCGGGGACCCAGGGCCGGCAGCGCCAAGCTATCCCCCTGCGTCAGCCCAACCTACTGCGCCGACCAACCCGCCTGGCGCAGCCCTTCGAGCATCGCTTCAGCGGTCAGCGCCTTGACCTGATGGCCGTTGCCGCTGGTGTCACTGGCGGCCAGCAGGGCGTTGATGATGGCCTCTTCCACGGCCTCGGTGGCGGCCAGGAACAGTTCGCTGAGGTGGTCGTTGTTGACCATCTGCAGCGTCTGGGTGAAGGCGCCCTTGCGCGCATAGTCGGTCGGGGTCAGTGCATTGCCGGTGGCGAAGGCGATGAACAGGTCGCCGCTGCAATCCTCGTTGCCGCCGCCGGTGCGGGCGATGCCGAGGCTGGCGCGTTGGGCCAGGCGCGTGCACTGGTGCGGCAGCAACGGCGCATCGGTGGCCAGGCAGACCACGATCGAACCCATGCCTGGATGCGGCAGGGCGGCCTGGGCAAAGGGCGAAGGCGTCTCGGCCAGGTAGCGGCCCACCGGATAACCGTCGACCCGCAGCTCGCGGCGCTTGCCGTGGTTGGCCTGGACGATGGCGCCGACGGTCCAGCCGCCCTGTTCGGCGCTCAGGCGCCGCGAGGCGGTGCCGCTGCCGCCCTTGAGTTCATGGCAGATCATCCCGGTGCCGCCACCGATGGCCCCTTCTGTGACCGGCCCGCTTTTGGCGGCCTGCTGGGCGGCGGCGACGTGCTCGATCTGCACATGGAAGCCGTTGATGTCGTTGAGCAGGCCGTCGAAGGTTTCCAGCACCACCGGCATGTTCCAGTACAGGCGCTGCTCGTCGCTGTTTTCGGCGCGCTCCAGGGCGATCAGCGCGTCACGCACGGTGCCCACGCTGTGGGTGTTGGTGAAGGCCACCGGGCTGCTCAGCAGGCCGGCCTCGCGGATCCATTCCAGGCCACTGGCGTCGCCGTTGCCATTGAGCACGTGCACGCCGGCGAAACAGGGGTGCAGGTGAGCGGCCGCCGGGCGTGGCTCGATCAGGGTGACGCCGGTGTTGATGGTCTTGCCGTTGGCGGCCAGGCCTTGCACGGTGGCATGGCCGACGCGCACGCCGGGTACGTCGGTGATGGCATTGAACGGGCCGGGTTGCAGCTGGCCGATGGTGATTCCCAGATCGCGGGCACGTGGTTTCATACAAACAGTCTCTGGCAGTTGGGGCTTGAAAGCGCAGGCCGGATGGGCGCTGCGCGGGCATGACGGGCGATCTCAATGGCCGCTTTTGATGTTGCTCCAGGCGCGGGTACGCACTCGCTCGATGGCGTGGCTTTGCGGTTGCAGGATGAACAGCTTGGCCATCACCTCCGGCGGCGGGTAGATGCCCGGGTTGTCGCGCACGGCGGCGGTGACCAGCGCAGTGGCGTCGCGGTTGGCGTTGGCGGTCATGATCCAGTCGGTGGCCGGGGCGACCACTTCGGGGCGCAGCAGGTAGTTGATGAAGGCCAGGCCGTTGGCGGGACGTGGGCTGTCGTTGACCAGCACCAGGTTGTCGATCCACAGCGGCGCGCCCTCCACCGGGATGCTGTATTCCACCCGCACGCCCTTGCCGGCTTCCTCGGCGGCCTGCTTGGCGCTGTGCACCGTGCCGGACCAGGTCAGGGCCAGGCAGATGTCGCCGTTGCTCAGGTCGCTCTGGATCTTCGACGAGTCGAAATAGGTGATGTAGGGCCGCAGCTTGAGCAGTAGCGCCTGGGCCTTCTTGTAGTCCTCGGGGTTGCTGCTGTTGGGCGGCAGGCCGAGGTAGTGCAGGGCGATCGGCATGATCTCGGCGGGCGCATCGAGCAGCGCCACGCCGCACTGGCTGAGCTTGGCCAGGTTGTCTTCCTTGAACAGCAGGTCCCAGGAGTTCACCGGGGCGTCCTCGCCGAGGGCCGCCTTGATCTTGTCGACGTTGTAGCCGAGGCCGTCGGTGCCCCACAGGTAGGGCACGGCGTAGAGGTTGTCAGGGTCGTTGGCGCGCAGCTTTTCCAGCAGCACGGGGTTGAGGTGCGGCAGGTTGGGCAACTGGCTGCGGTCGAGCTTCTGGATGGCACCGGCCTTGATCAGCCCCGGCAGGATGAAGTTGCTGGCGACCACCACGTCATAACCGCTGTGCCCGGTGAGCATCTTGGCTTCCAGCACCTCGCCACTGTCGAACGTGTCGTAGACCGGCAGGATGCCGCTGTCGCGCTGGAAGTCCTTGAGGGTGGTCGGGCCTATGTAGTCGTACCAGTTGTAGACATGCACGCTGGGTACGTCGCTGGCGGCGCTGGCCAGGCCGCTGCACAGGCTGGTGACCAGGCCGAGGTTGAGCAAGGTGGAGCGGCGAAGCATGATGGAGTACTCCTGCGGTGGGACGCGAGTCGTCCGGGCAGGCTCAGACTAGGGCGCGGTGGCGCCGTCACCAATTCCCACCAAGGGTTACTCGAAAGGGGTAGGTCGTGCAGGCGTTGCTCAAGGAATTACCCATGCACCAGGGCCTGGCCGGGGTGTTCGCGGCCATCGGTAGTGAGGGTTTCTGGCGCAGCCTGGTGGATACCCTGCGGCTGTTGCTGCCGGCGGACAATGCGCTGGTGGTGCTGATGGCCCGCGAGCGGGTGCCGCAGGTGCTGGCCGATTTCGACTTCAGCGGTCCGGCCGATGGCGATGAGCTGCGCGACTACTGCAACGGCATGTACCTGCTCGATCCGTTCTACCAGGCGGCCTGCGCCGGCATCGCCGATGGCCTGCACTGGCTGGAGCACATCGCCCCGGACCAGTTCCGCCAGAGCGAGTACTACCAGAGCTATTTCCAGCGGGTGGTCGGGCGTGACGAGCTGCAGTTCATCCTCAACCACGAGGGCGTGGTGTTCGGCCTGTCCCTCGGCAGCCATCAGCCATTACGCGCGGAACAGTTGGGGGCGCTGCTGTGCGTGCGCGACTGGGTGCTGGCGGCGATGCGCCGGCATCTGCAGTTGCAGGGTGGTGCCGTGGCGCAGGCCCAGGCGCAGGAGACGCAACTTGCGGCGCGGGTGGAGCACTTCACGGCGGGGCTGTCGGAACGCGAGAGCGAGACGGCGCGGCTGATCCTGCAGGGCTTCTCGAGCAAGGCCATCGCCCAGCGCCTGGGCATCTCGCCGGAGACGGTGAAAGTGCACCGGCGCAACCTCTACCACAAGCTCAAGGTGGCCAGCCACGCCGAGCTGTTCGCCCTGTTTCTGCAGCAGGGCGCGGAGCGAGCGGGCTAGGGGGGAGAGGGGCTTGAGCGAGGTGGTATAGGGGCTCGGTGCTCTGCAGCACTTCGGACTGGCTCCCCCTCCCGTCGGGAGAGGGCTGGGGTGAGGGGAAGAAGCCAACCGCTGCTCAGTCCAGCTTGAGCACCTTGGCCAGCACGATCTTCGGTCCTTTCATCTTCTTCACGATGATGCGCAGGCCTTCGGTCTCCAGCACTTCTTCCTCTTCCGGCACGCGGTTGAGGCTCTCGTAGACCAGCCCGGCCAGGGTCTCGGCCTCGATGTGGTCAAGGTCGATGCCGAGCAGGCGTTCGATCTTGAACAGCGGCGTGTCGCCACGCACCAGCAGCTTGCCCGGCTGGTAGGCGAGGATGCCGCGCTCGGCCTTGTGGTGTTCGTCCTGAATGTCGCCCACCAGGGCTTCTAGCACGTCTTCCATGGTCAGGAAGCCGATCACCTTGGCATCGGCTTCTTCGACCAGGGCGAAGTGCGCGCCGCCTTGGCGGAACTGCTCCAGCAGCGAAGACAGCGGCATGTGCTTGGTCACGCGTTCCAGCGGGTGCAGCAGCTCGGTCAGTTTGAACTTGGACGGCAGCATTTCCAGCAGCGACAGCTGCAGCAGCAGGTCCTTGATGTGCAGCAGGCCGATGAAGCTGCCGGCTTCCTCGTCGTACACCGGGAAGCGGCTGTACTTGTGGCGGCGGAACAGGCTGAACACTTCGTCCAGCTTGGCGTCGCTGTTGAGGTAGACCAGGTCTTCGCGGGAGTTGGCCCAGTCGACCACTTCCAGCTCGCCCATTTCCACGGCCGAGGCCAGTACGCGCATGTCCTGGTCACTGGGGTCGCTGGCGCGGCTGGAGTGCAGGATCAGCTTGAGTTCGTCGCGGCTGTAGTGGTGCTCGTGGTGCGGCCCTGGCTCGCCCTGGCCGGCGAAGCGCAGGATGGCGTTGGCGCTGGCGTTGAGCAGGAAGATTGCCGGGTACATGGCCCAGTAGAACAGGTACAGCGGCGCGGCCGTCCACAGCGACAGCAGCTCGGGTTTGCGGATCGCCCAGGACTTGGGTGCCAGCTCGCCGACCACGATGTGCAGGTAGGAAATGATGAAGAAGGCGAAGAAGAAGGCGATGCCGTGGATCAGCTTCTCCGACTCCATGCCGATGGCGCTCAGCAGTGGTGTCAGCAACTCGGCGAAGGCTGGCTCGCCGACCCAGCCGAGGCCGAGGGAGGCCAGGGTGATACCCAGCTGGCAGGCCGAGAGGTAGGCGTCGAGCTGGCTGTGTACGGTACGCAGGATGTGTCCGCGCCAGCCGTTTTTCTCGGCAATGGCTTCAACCTTGGTCGAGCGCAGCTTGACCATGGCGAACTCGGCCGCCACGAAGAAACCGTTGAGCAGGACGAGGAACAGGGCGAACAGCATGAGGCCGATATCGGCGAAATAAGTAGCGGCGGTGTGACTAGAGGAAGGGTCCATTGGGGGGGAGGGGTGACCAAAGATGGCTAAAGGGTGGCGGCTGACGCCGGCGATTGCAAGTCGCAAAGGCCGGCGGGGTGTTTTCGCAGGTTAGAGCGGCTGGGCGCCGGCGATCTGCTGGGGCGGGAAGTGGCAGGTGAAGGTGCTGCCCTTGCCCGGCACGCTGGCGATATCCAGGCGGGCGCGGTGGCGCAGCAGCACGTGCTTGACGATGGCCAGGCCGAGGCCGGTGCCGCCGGTGTTGGCGGCGCGGCTGGAGTCGACCCGGTAGAAGCGTTCGGTCAGGCGCGGCAGGTGCTTGGCCTCGATGCCGATGCCGCTGTCGGAAACGCTGAAGTGCGCGCCCTGCTCGTCGCGCCACCAGCGGATGCGGATCTCGCCGTCGTCCGGCGAGTACTTCACCGCGTTGAACACCAGGTTGGAGAAGGCGCTGCGCAGCTCGGCCTCGCTGCCCTTGAGCTTGAGGCTGGCATCGGCCTCCAGGCTGATGCCGTGGTTGTGCGCGGCGGACAGCGCCTGGGCGTCGTTCTTGATGCTCAGCAACAGCAGGTCGACCGCCACCGGCAGGTTGTCGGAGGGATAGTCGGTGGCTTCCAGCTTGGCCAGCAGGAGCAGGTCATTCAGCAGGTTCTGCATGCGCGCGCCTTGCTGCTGCATCTGCTGCAGGGCACGTAGCCAGCGCGGATTGACGCTTTCGACGTTGTCCAGGAGGGTTTCCAGGTAGCCGCTGATCACCGTCAGCGGCGTGCGCAGCTCATGGGAGACGTTGGCGACGAAGTCTTTGCGCATCTGCTCCAGCTGGTGCAAGCGGGTGACGTCGCGCACCAGCATCAGGTGCTCGCGGTTGCCGTACTGGGTGATCTGGAACTGCAGGCGCTTGCGGTCGTTGATCGGCGAGGGCAGCTCCAGCGCATCGTGGAACTTGCCTTGGTCGAAGTATTCCTTGAAGCGCGGATGGCGCACCAAGTTGGCGATCGACTGGCCGCTGTCCTGCGGGGTTTTCAGGCCGAGCAGGGTTTCTGCGGCGAGGTTCCACCACTCCAGGTTGCCATCGCTGTCGAGCATGATCACCGCATCACGCAGGGCTGCGGTGGACTCCTGCACGCGGTCGATCACCGCCTGCAGGCGGCCGCGCACGCGCTGGTCGCGGCGTTGCAGGTGGTAGATGTTGTCGAATATCTCGCCCCACAGGCCGTAGCCTTCGGGCGGCGCTTCGTCCGGTTGGCGCTCGCGCAGCCAGCGGTGCAGGCGCAGCAACTGTTTGACGTGCCAGGCCAGGTACGCGCCGAGGCCGAGCACCAGGGCCCAGGCGTACTGGCCGCTGATCAGGCCCAGCAGCCCGCAGCCGGCGAGGAGCAACAACAGGTGGCGCACCACGGCACCACGCCAGTTTGGATTCACCTATCGCTTCCTTTCAGTCACTGCAGTGCAGCAGGCTCAGCTCTTGGTGGAGAAACGGTAGCCCGTACCACGCACGGTTTGCACGAGATTCTCGTAGACCTCGCCCAGTGCCTTGCGCAGGCGGCGGATGTGCACGTCGACCGTGCGTTCCTCGACATAGACGTTGCCGCCCCACACCTGATCGAGCAGCTGGCCACGGGTGTAGGCGCGCTCCTGGTGGGTCATGAAGAACTGCAGCAGGCGGTATTCGGTGGGGCCCATTTCGGCAGGCTTGCCGTCGATGGTCACGCGGTGGCTGATCGGGTCGAGCAGCAGGCCGCCGATCTCGATCGGCGACTCACCGTCATTCGGCGCGGCGCGGCGCAGCACGGCCTTGAGCCGGGCCACCAGTTCGCGCGGCGAGAACGGCTTGGTGATGTAGTCGTCGGCGCCGACTTCCAGGCCCTGGATCTTGTTGTCCTCTTCACCCTTGGCCGTGAGCATGATGATCGGGATGTCGTCGGTCAGCTCGTCGCGCTTGAGGCGGCGGGCCAGCTCGATGCCGCTGGTGCCCGGCAGCATCCAGTCGAGCAGGATCAGGTCGGGCTTGCGGTCGACGATCATCGCATGCGCCTGCTGGGTGTTCTCGGCTTCCATGCAGTCGTAGCCGGCCATTTCCAGCGCCACTGCGATCATTTCGCGGATCGGCGCTTCGTCGTCAACGATCAGGATGTTCTTGCCAACCATGGGGTCCTGCCTCGGTTTATCTGTCTTGCGCCGCATTAGATAACGGAATTATTGCAGCGATGTGACAGCGTGGCGGCATCTCTGTAGCCGCACTGCCATCGACCTAGCGCAGCGCGTAGTCGAGGGCGATGCCGGCGAGGATCGCCAACCCGGCCCAGTGGTTGTGCAGGAAGGCGGCGAAGCAGGCCTGGGGCTCACGGTTGCGCGTGCTCCAGAACTCCCAGGCGAAGCAGGCGGCGGCGCCGAACAGGCCGAGCAGGAACCAGATGCCCAGGCTGAAACGCGCGCCCGCCATGGCCAGGCACAGCAGTGCCAGGCCCTGCAGGCAGAGGATGATGATGCGGTCGGCATCGCCGAACAGGATGGCGGTGGATTTCAGGCCGATCTTCAGGTCGTCCTCGCGGTCGGTCATCGCGTAGTAGGTGTCGTAGGCCACGGTCCACAGCAGGTTGGCCAGGTACAGCAGCCAGGCTTCGGGCGGCGGCAGCTCGCCGGTTACCGCGCTGAACGCCATCGGCATGCCCCAGGAAAACGCCGCGCCGAGCACCACCTGCGGGTAGAAGGTGTAGCGTTTCATGAACGGGTAGCTGGCGGCCAGGGCCAGGCCGCCGAACGACAGGAGGATGGTGGTCAGGTTGGTGAACAGCACCAGGATGAAGCTCAGGGCGATCAGCACGGCGAACAGGATTAGCGCCTCGCGCACACTGATCTTGCCGCTGGCCAGCGGGCGGGCCTGGGTGCGGGCGACATGGCCGTCGAAGTGGCGGTCGGCGTAGTCGTTGATCACGCAGCCGGCGGCACGCATCAGCAGTACGCCGGCAACGAAGATGAACAGCAGCTTGGCGTCCGGCACACCCTTGCTCGCCACCCACAGCGCCCACAGGGTCGGCCACAGCAGCAGGTAGATACCGATCGGCTTGTCCAGGCGCATCAGCTGGATGAAGTCCCAGGTGCGCGGGTGCAGGCGATTCAGCGATTGCAGCAGGGTGGTGTACATCGACGGTTCTCCGGGCGAGGTGCGGCGATTATACGGGGCCGGGCGCCGCAGACTATCGAACGCTACGTTGGCTCGATCACGCTTTGCTGTTCGGGAGCTGCGGCCTGCTCCCAGAACGCCGGCAGGAACACCTCGGCCACCAGCACACCGAGCCCGTCGCGCCAGAAGCACGAACGCCGGCCCCACAGGCGCTCTTCGCGCGCCTCGGCTGGCAGCCAGGCCGCGGGGTAGCGGCAGGTTTGCAGCTCGCCGCGGGCGAAGGCCCGGTCGCTGAACAGCAACTCGCCCAGCGAGCGACTGCCCAGCTTGCCCAGGTCGAAACCCGAGCCTTCCAGGGCGCTACGCGCCGCCACGCTGCGGGCGAACACCCAGGCCTCGCCGGCGCCGCGCAGGAACACTTCACGCACCCAGCCCTGGCTGCCATTCGGCACCTGCAGCGCCGCGCATTCATCGCTGCGCAGCACCTGCCAGCCCTGCTGCAGCGGCAGTACACTGAACTGCTGGCGGCTGAGGGCCGAGAGGCGGCGGGTCAGCGAGCCCTGATCGAATAGCCAGTCGCGCAGCAGCGGCGCGGGCGCCGGGTGCAGTTGCGCGCAAGTGAGCCAGCGGGGCGGGTGGGGGAGTGCGGCGGGAGGCAAGGCAACGGCTTCGACAATGACGGGAAGGCGCGAGCTTAACATGTCGATTTGGCAGCGTAGAGCGTCGACTGGGGCTTGCGCCGCGGCGCGCAGGCCAGTACAAAGCCTGCTGATTTTTTGACCAGGCCGCTGCCCGCAGAGGCAGATCCTGTAGCCCGAACGACGAGGTAGCTGTGATGAAGAAGTGGCAATGTGTGGTGTGCGGTCTGATCTACGACGAAAGCCAGGGCTGGCCGGATGACGGCATCGCCGCCGGCACCCGCTGGGAAGACGTGCCGGCCGACTGGCTGTGCCCGGATTGCGGCGTGGGCAAGGCCGACTTCGAGATGATCGAAATCGGTTGATCATCAGCCCTGCTGGGGCGTGATGGACTCGAAACGGCGGCCTGCGGGCCGCCGTTTTCGTTGGCGGTGGCCTCTACCGCTGGTCAGGTTTCAGTGCGCCTGTACGCGCGACACGCGGAGCCGAAGCGGGGGATTTGTCGGGCTTCTGGCGCAAATGGCAGTCGTTCTGTCGTAAACGCCTTGTGATTGCTCGGGCAAACCGTCCGGGCGGCACTGGCGCAGTGCCGGATGGCGTGCCATTCTCCCCCGGTCTGCCGCAGCGCAGAGCTGTTGCGGCGCCTTGGGCGCTGTTCCGGACGGACAGCACGGACACAAAAACAACAAACCGTCAAAGAGGCAACTCATGCGTAAACCCGAACTCGCCGCGGCTATCGCCGAAAAGGCAGATCTGACCAAAGACCAGGCCAACCGCGTTCTCAACGCCGTTCTCGAAGAAATCACCAGCGCCCTGAACCGCAAGGACAGCGTCACCCTGGTAGGTTTCGGCACCTTCCTGCAGCGTCATCGCGGCGCCCGCACCGGGAAAAACCCGCAAACCGGCCAGCCGGTGAAGATCAAGGCCAGCAACACTGTTGCGTTCAAGCCTGGCAAATCGCTGAAAGACGCCGTCAACTAAGCGTCTCGCATCCGGGGCCGCCAGGCCCCGGGCTGCTTTCCCGCTCCCCTCCGCTCTGCCTGCACAAGATGTAGTCTTCGCTGCAAATCGCTACAATGCGCCGCCGATCCCACCCAATTCGAGGCTGCGCCATGAAATTCCGCTTTCTTCTCTGGATGCTGGGCCGCCTGATGGCCAAGGCCAGCCGCACCAATTCCGACTTCCAGCAGCAGCTGGCCGGCAAGGACCTGGTGTTCCAGTTGCACACCCTGGACGGCAAGGTCTCCCGCCAGTTCATCATCAAGGATCAGCGCGTCACCAGCCGCTCCGGTAGCGCCGCCGAGCCGGCCTTCGCCATCGGCTTCAAGGATGCGGCCTACGGCTTCGCCACCATGCAGGCGAAGAACAAGCAGCTGGCCTTCATGCAGGGCATCCAGAACAAGGACATCCAGATCCAGGGCAACCCGGCACTGGTGATCTGGTTCCAGGGCCTGCTCAAGTACGTCGTGCCGAAAAAGAAAACCAAGAACGACCTCAAGAAAGCGGCCTAAGCCCCCGTTCCAGAGCTGGTCAGTGCCTTGGGCATTGGCTAGGCTGAAAGTCTTTTCCATGGAAACCGTGGCATGCGTCTGCTGACTCTCATTCCCCTACTGTTTACCCTCAGTACTGCCCAGGCGGCCGAAGTCGATCCGGCGCTGAATCAGGTGCTGGAACTGGCCGGTGTGCAATTGCTTTGCGCCCAGACGGCGCCCTTGCTGCAACGCGGCATGCCAGCCAAGCAGCAGAAGCAGCTGGGTACGCTGTTCGCAGCCGGCCCGTTGTGTGCCGATCTGGCGCGCCAGTTGAGTGGCCAGTTGTCCAAGGCGCAAGTGGATGAGGCGCTGAAGTTGCTTAACACCCCGCTGGCCCGGCACTTCACCGAGGCCGAGCGCGCGGTCGGTGTGGAAGGTGGCCTGGGCGCCTACCGTGCGCAACTGAGCGAGCGCCCGCCGCGCCAGGATCGTCTGGCCCTGGTGCAGCGCCTGGACAAGGCGGCGCACACCACCGAGATGGCCACGTTGCTGCGTTATGAAGTGGGCAAGACGCAGGCGCTGATGACCCTGCGCAGCCGCGGCAAGAACCTCGATGAGAAAGCCCTGACCGAGCAGACCACGGCCCAGGTCGCCCCGTTGCGCGCCTCAAGCGCCAGCGGCGTGGAAGCCTTCATGCTCTACGCCTACCGCCGCACACCCAGCTCGCAGCTTGGCGAATACGCGGCGCTCTACGAGCAGGCGCCGTTGCGTGCCGTGCTCGAGGCCAGCGCCAAGGCCTTGCCCACGCTGTTCGCGGCACGTCGGGCGAAGCTCAAGTAGGCATTCGCCAGGCATGAAAAAAGGGGCCCTTGGGCCCCTTTTTGCTGCGCGCGTTTCTCAGTGCGGATGGTTGAACTGCGAGGCCAGCTCGCGCAGGGCCACTTCCGCCTGCAGCACCTTGTTCAGCGCGTCGTCGGCCTTGTCACGGCTGATGCCCAGGCGTTCGAACAGGCTGTCGGGGATCTCGCTCTGCGGGCCGCTGCCGATGCCGCGGTTGCGCAGCAGGCTGACGGCCAGGCACACCAGGTTCGGGTAGGCACTGTGGGCGCCGTCGTAGTCCGGGTCGTGCTGGAAGCGCAGGGCGGTGGCGAGCTCTTCCGGCATGTCCCAGAAACGCATCAGCCAGGCACCGATCTGCTCGCGGGAGATACCCAGCAGGTGCTGCTCGATGTAGCTGGCCGGCAGGTGCGGGTTGACCTCCAGGTGCCGGCAGATCAGCGAGAAGTGCGGCGGGAACACGTGGGCGAGGACCAGGTAGCCGAAGTTGTGCAGCAACCCGGCGAGGTAGGTCAGGCCGGCTTCCGGGCGCTGGGCGCGCGGCATGGCGCGAGTCAGGCCTTCGATCACGGCGGCGCTGTAGATCGCCTGTTGCCAGTACGGTGTGGCCTGTTGCGGCTGGTCTTTGGGCAGGCTCAGGGTCTTGCCCAGGGCCAGGCCGAGGGCCAGGTTGATCACCAGGTCGAAGCCCAGCACGCGGACGATGGCGTCTTCCACCGAGCGGATCTTGCCCGGCGCGGCGTAGTAGGGCGAAGCGGCCCAGCTGACCACCTGGGCGGCCAGCGCCGGGTCGGTCTCGACCACGCCGGTGATGTCATCCACGGTGGCGTCCGGGTCGACACGCAGTTTGATGATCTTCTGCGCGGTTTCCGGCAGCGGCGGAATCTCGATGGTTTCTTCCAGGCGTTGCTGGATGCGGCGGGCGGTGAAGGCCTGCACGGCCTGGGTGATTTCCGCGCGGTCGTCGTCCGGGCGGTCCAGGTTGGGCTTGATCGCCACCACCGGCTCGCCGAAGCGGGCGGCACTGGCCTTGCTCAGGAGGATGCTCTTGAACGCTTCGCTGCTGATTTCCAGCAGCACGCCGGGCGTGCCGGATTCCACCAGCAGGCTGTCTTCCTGCAGCATGCGTTCGTCATACAGGCAGGGCGAGCTGGTCAGCGGCGGCAGGCCCGGCAGGATGCCCAGGCTGTGCTTGGCCAGCATGCGCTCCAGGCGCTCGGGCTTGACCGCGGCGAGCTTGCGCCCGGTCAGCTCGGCCAGGCGGTTGAGGTCGAGCAGCAGGCTCTGCGGAAACAGCACCAGCAGCGCGCCGACGGCGTCGTCGAGCAAGGCCACCTGGACCCGGCGCGAGGCCGGCAGGGCGTGATGATCGTGGCGGATGTGGCAGGCCACGCCGAGTTTTTCCAGCAACTGCAGAATCACCGCCGGTGGGTGCGGGGCGGAGTCGGGAGCGAGTGCAACTTCGGTCATGGGTGACATCCAACTGAGGAACTACTGCGGCTGAGTATAACCAGCGCCCCGAGAACGCTGCTCGGCCGTCGGACAGGTGACCAACGGCGCGCTGTCGATTTGATCACACTTGGCCGTATTGCTGGCCATGGCGCAGCCAGCGTTCGAGCAGCGGGCTGACGTGTTGCGGCCAGGATGCCAGCAGCGCCTGCGCGGCGTCACGCACGGCCGGCAGCAGGTCGGCGTCGCGCATCAGGTCGGCGACCTTGAATTGCAGCAGGCCGGTCTGGCGGGTGCCAAGCATTTCGCCGGGGCCGCGCAGCTCCAGGTCCTTCTCGGCGATGACGAAGCCGTCGCAGGTCTCGCGCATGATCGCCAGGCGCTCGCGGCCCATTTGCGACAGCGGCGCGTGATAGAGCAGCACGCAGTGGCTGGCGGCGCTGCCCCGGCCGACCCGGCCGCGCAGCTGGTGCAGTTGCGCCAGGCCGAGGCGCTCGGGGTTCTCGATGATCATCAGGCTGGCGTTGGGCACGTCGACGCCGACCTCGATCACCGTGGTGGCGACCAGCAGTTGCAGTTCGCCACGCTTGAACTGGTCCATCACCGCGGCCTTCTCGGCCGGCTTCATGCGCCCGTGGATCAGGCCCACGCGCAGCTCGCCGAGGGCGGCGGTGAGTTCTTCGAAACTGGTTTCGGCGGCCTGGCAGGTGAGCTCTTCGGATTCCTCGATCAGCGTGCACACCCAATAGGCCTGGCGCCCCTCGCGGCAGGCGATGCGCACGCGCTCGACCACTTCGATGCGGCGGCTGTCGGCGATCACCAGGGTATTCACCGGCGTGCGTCCGGGCGGCAGCTCGTCGAGGATCGAGGTGTCGAGGTCGGCGTAGGCGCTCATCGCCAGGGTCCGCGGAATCGGTGTGGCGGTCATGATCAACTGGTGCGGGCACAGGCGGCCATTGATGCCTTTCTGGCGCAGGGCCAGGCGCTGCTGCACACCGAAACGGTGCTGCTCGTCGATGATCGCCAGGGCCAGGCGCTTGAACTGCACTTCTTCCTGGAACAGCGCGTGGGTGCCGACCACCATCGGCGTGCCGCTGGCGATTTGCTCCAGCGCGGCGGCGCGGGCCTTGCCCTTGAGCTTGCCGGCCAGCCAGGCGACCTCGATGCCCAGCGGCTCAAGCCAGCGGGTGAAGTTGATGAAGTGCTGCTCGGCGAGGATCTCGGTGGGCGCCATCAGCGCCACTTGGTAACCGGCCTCCAGGGCCTGCAGGGCGGCGAGGGCGGCGACCACGGTTTTGCCGGCCCCCACGTCGCCTTGCACCAGGCGCAGCATGGGTTCGTCCTGGGACAGGTCGTAGGCGATTTCCGCGCCGACCCGCTGCTGCGCGCCGGTGGGCTGGAAGCCGAGGTTCTGCAGGAACAATTGCGGCAGGCGTTTGGCCACCGGCAGGCGTGGCGCCTGCTGGGCGCGCACCTGTTCGCGCAGGCGCTGGAGTGACAGCTGGTGGGTCAGCAGCTCCTCGAAGGCCAGGCGGTGCTGGGCCCAGTGGCGGCCCTCGGCGAGCTCTTCCAGGTCGGCATCCGGCGGTGGCCGGTGCAGGTAGCGAATGGCTTCATCCAGCGCGCCGAGGCGATAGTCGCGCGCCAGTTCGGCGGGCAGCCAGTCGGGCAGGCTGTGCGGGCCAAGGCGCGCCAGGGCCAGTTGGCTGAGGCTGCGCAGGCGTTGCTGGGTGAGGCCTTCGGTGGTCGGGTAAATCGGCGTCAGGGTCTGTTCCACCGGCGCCACTTCGTCGTTGCCGAGGGTGCGGTATTCCGGGTGGTAGATCTCCAGGCCGGAAGCACCGGGGCGCGCCTCGCCGTAGCAGCGCACATGGGTGCCACGTTTGAGGCCGTCACGCTGGGCCTGGCTGAAGTGGTAGAAGCGCAGGCTGAGGGTGCCGGTGCCATCCTGCAGGCGCACCAGCAGGCTGCGGCGCTTGCCCATAGCGACATCGGCGCCGGCCACCACACCCTCGATCACCGCGTCCTGGCCGGGGCGCAAGGCGCCGATCGGCACCACGCGGGTGCGATCCTGGTAGCGCAGGGGCAAGTGGAAAAGCACGTCCTGCAGGGTTTCCAGGCCGACCTTGGCGAGTTTTTCCGCCAGTGCCGCGCCCACTCCCTTGAGCGCGGTGACCGGTACCTGAGCCAGTTCGGTCATGCCGGCAGGGTTTGGCCTTGCGGGCGGGCGGCGACCGAGCAGAGGCGGATCGAGTCGGCGAGGATTTCGATGGCTTTCGGTCGTGGGAAGCTGGCGCGCCAGGCGATGGCCACGGTGCGGTAGGGCACCGGTGGGGTCAGCGGGCGTACTTCGATCACGCCGGGGGCGTAGTGATGGCTGTCCACTGCGGAGAACGGCAGGATCGAGATGCCCAGGCCGGAGGCGACCATGTGGCGAATGGTTTCCAGCGAGCTGGACTCGATGGTGGTGTGCTTGTTCTCTTCGGTCTTGCGCGTGGCCGGGCAGGCTTCCAGCACCTGGTCGCGGAAGCAGTGGCCTTCGCCGAGCAGCAGCAGGCTCTTGTCGTTGAGCAGGCTGGCGTCGATGTGCTCCTTGGCGGTCCACGGGTGATTGGCCGGCAGCAGCACGTAGAACGGCTCGTCATACAGCGGTTTGGTCAGCACATCGGCTTCCTGGAACGGCAGGGCGATGATGATCGCGTCCAGCTCACCGGTGCGCAGCTTGTCGCGCAGGATGTGGGTGAAGTTTTCCTCGATATACAGCGGCATGTCCGGGGCGACCCGGTGCAGCTGCGGGATCAGGTGCGGGAACAGGTACGGACCGACGGTGTAGATGGCGCCGATCTTCAGCGGCGCGGTCAGCTGGTTCTTGCCGGCCTGGGCCAGTTCGCGGATGCCCTGGGCCTGCTCCAGCACCTTCTGCGCCTGGGTGACGATGCCTTCACCGACCGGGGTCAGGCGCACCGCGCTCTTGCTGCGCTCGAAGATCAGCACGCCGAGCTCGTCCTCGAGCTTCTTCACCCCCACCGAGAGGGTCGGCTGGCTGACATGGCAACGCTCGGCGGCCCGCCCGAAATGCTGCTCCTGGGCGAGGGTGACGATGTAGCGCAGTTCGGTGAGGGTCATAGTCTTTATCCATTGAGATGCGCCCAAGCATAGCGGCTGTCTTCAATGGAACCAACTGCTCTAGAGCTGCTGGCGGATGGAAAATGACAACGGGCCCTGTCCATGAAAACCCGGGGCAGGGTATTCGCGAAAAGGGCCCGTTGCAGGAGGCGTGATCAGCGACGGTTTCACCGTAGGGTGGATGACGCTTTTCTCATCCACCTTGGCGCCGCTCGGCGGATCGATGGCGCGCGATCCACCCTACAGGGGGCGTGAGCGGGTGCTTAGCGGCGATCCAGCGAGTAGACGAAGGGCGCCACGATCTCCAGTTCGCCGTTCTGCAGCATGTCCGCCGGCGGTGCCGGCAGTGGCTGGGCGCGGCGGATCATTTCCAGGGTGGCGCGGTCCAGCGAGGCGCTGCCGGAGCGGCCGACCAGGGAGAACGACAGCACCTTGCCGTTGGCATCGAGCACGAAGCGCAGGCGGTTGACCCCTTCGAGGCCGCGGCGGCGGGCGTCTTCCGGGTAGCGCTTGTACTTGGCCAGGTGACCGAGCAGCTTGCTCTGCCAGCTGACCTGAGCCTGGGTCGGCGCACTGACGGGTGCCTGTTGCGGGGCCGCAGCCTTTTCGTCTTTGGCGACGGTCGGCACGTCCTGTGGCGGTGTCGGCTCGGGCTTGACCTCAGGCTTGGGCTCCTGCGGTTTCGGCTTGGGGCGCGGCTTGGGCTTGGCGATGACGATCTTCGGCTTGGGCGCTTCGATGATCTTCGGTTGCGGCTCGGGCTCGACCGGCTTGACCACTGGGGTTGGCGGCGGAACCGGCTTGGGCAGCGCAGCGAGCGGCTCCAGTTCGATCATCATGGCCGCCGGCGGCAGTTCCAGGGGAACGGCCTTGGCGTGCCAGAACAATGCCCAGAAGAACAGCGCGGCATGCAGGCCGATGACGACGAGCAGGCTCACGCCCCAGAAAGGCAGGCGAGCGGTTGAATTCATTGTGCGCCGACCGTTTCCAGGCCAACCAGGCCGATCTTCAGGTAACCGGCACCGCGCAGGTTATCCATGACTTCCATCAGGTCGCCGTAGTCCACGCCCTTGTCGCCACGGACGAAGATGGTCTTGTCCTTGTCGGCCTTGGTCAGCTTGTCCAGGGTCGCGCCGAGCAGGGCCGGATCGACCTCCTCGTTGTCGAGGAACAGGCTGTTGTCTTCCTTGATGCTCAGGTAGATCGGCTTGTCCGGGCGTGGCGCGGGCTTGGCGGTAGACGCCGGCAGATCGATCTTCACATCGACGGTGGCCAGTGGGGCGGCGACCATGAAGATGATCAGCAGCACCAGCATCACGTCGATGAAAGGGGTGACGTTGATCTCGTGGTTTTCCTGGAGATCGTCGCCACCTTCGTTCAGATGCAGACCCATGTCTCAGACCGCCTTGACCATGTGCGGCTGCGCGGCGCGCTCGCTGCTGGCGACCGGCAGGTCGAGATCACGGCTGACCAGCAGCAGGACCTGGGCCGAGGCGTCGGCCACCTGGGCCTTGTAGCTGGCGATGGAGCGGGCGAAGACGTTGTAGATAACCACGGCCGGAATCGCAGCGACCAGGCCCAGGGCGGTGGCCAGCAGGGCTTCGGCGATACCCGGGGCGACCACGGCGAGGTTGGTGGTCTGCGATTTGGCGATGCCGATGAAGCTGTTCATGATGCCCCAGACGGTACCGAACAGACCGACGAAGGGTGCGACGGAGCCGATGGTGGCGAGTACGCCGGTGCCGTGGCTCATGTCGCGGCCGCAAGCGGCGACCAGGCGCTCGAGGCGGAAGCTGACGCGTTCCTTGATGCCGTCCTTTTCCTTGCTGCCGGCGGAGAGCTTGAGCTCCTCGCGCGCATCGTCGATCAGCAGGGCGCTGAAGCTGTGCTTGGCGCGGGCCTGTTCGGCGGCCTGGTTGAGGTTGCGCGCGCCTTTCAGATCGCCCAGTTCGCGGCGCAGGCGGCGGCGGCTGGTGATCAGCTCGATGCTCTTGGCGATCCAGATGGTCCAGGTCAGGACCGAGGCCAGCATCAGGCCGATCATCACGGCTTTCACCACCACGTCGGCGTTCTGGTACATGCCCCAGGGCGTCAGGTCGTGCATCAGGCCTTCTTCTTCGGCCAGGACTGCTTCTTCGCCTTCCAGGGCGACATCACCCGGTGCGGCGGGCGCAGCGTTGGCATCGACGGCCGGGATTGCGCCGGCATCGGCTGCAGCAGGGGCTTCGGCAGTGACGGCTGGCGGCGTTTGCACGGCGTCGGCGGGCGTCGGCTCGTCGGCATAAGCGCTGGGAACCAGCAGCAGGCTGCAAAGCAGAGCTGCGGCGCAGTGGGCACGGAAGGCGATGGATTTCATGCTGGCCTGACCTGGAAAACGTGTAGGGAAGCTGGCAACTGTGGTGGGCTGCCGGGCGAGAGATGTGAATTATTGCAAGGTTTGCCTGCTAATGAAAGTATTTCTCATTGAGGTTGCGCTTATGCCCTGGCGCTTTTCCTGCCTGGCTGCGGGCGCTACCCTGCGCCTTTCCCCGCGGAGTAGAGCTGATGCCCATTTCCCTGATCGCTGGTTGCGGCGATGTCGGCAGCCGTCTGGCCGAGCAACTGGCAGCGGCCGGCTGGCAGGTGCACGGCCTGCGTCGCGATGTCAGTCAGTTGCCATCCTGCGTGCTGCCGGTGGCCGGTGATCTGCATGAAGCGGCCTGCCCGGCGAGCTGGCCCACCGGCGAACTGGACTACCTGGTGTACTGCGCCGCCGCTACCCAGCACGACGAGGCCGGCTATCAACTGGCCTATGTCGAGGGCCTGCGCCATGTGCTGGCCTGGCTGGCCGAGCATGGCCAGCGTCCGCGCCGGGTGCTGTTCGTCTCCAGCAGCAGCGTGTATGGCCAGCAGGGCGGCGAGTGGATCGACGAAACCGCGCCGGCCGAGGCGCAGGGCTATTCCGGGAGGATCATGCGCGAGGCCGAACAACTGGCGCTGCAGAGCGGCCTGGCGGCCAGCGTGGTGCGCCTGACTGGCATCTACGGCCCGGGCCGCGAGTGGCTGCTCACGCAGGTGCGCGAGGGCTATCGGGTGGCCAGCGAGCCGCCGCTGTACGGCAACCGCATCCATGCCGACGATGCGGCAGCCCTGCTGGCCTTCCTGCTGCAGGCCGACGCGCGCGGTGTGACGCTGGACGACATCTACATTGGCGTGGATAACGAGCCGGCGGCGTTGCACGAGGTGGTTGGCTGGCTGCGCGGGCAGCTCGGTGTCAGTCACTGGAGCGAGCAGCAGACGGTGCGCCGTTCCGGCAGCAAGCGCTGCAGCAATGCCCGCGCGCGCGCGCTGGGCTGGGCGCCGCAGTACCCCAGCTACCGCGAAGGCTACGCGGCGCTCCTGGCGGACATGTGAGCGCAGACGCCAACCGGCTGTTGGCCAATGCGCGGTTGCCGGGCGTCGAGCTGTTCCATGCGGATTTTTCCGGCCAGCCCTTCGGCCGCCACAGCCATGATGCCTTTGCCATTGGCGCCATTCTCTCCGGCGTCGGTGGCTATCAGTGCCGGGGCGCGCGGCATGCCATTCCGGCCGGGCATCTGTCGCTGATGAACCCGCAGGAGCCGCATACCGGGCACGCCGAGTCGTCGCGTCTGGTCTACCGCATGCTCTATATCGAGGAAGCGCGCCTGCCGGCGCTGCTTGGTCGCAAACGCCTGCCGCGTGGCTTTGCCGAGCTCAATCCGAGCGACGATGGTGCGGTGGCGGCTGGCCTGGCCCGCGTGGCTGTCGAGTTCGAGCGGCAGGATTGCCTGGCGCTGGAAACCGAACTGCTGAGCCTGCTCGAGCAGGTGTTCGTGCGCCACGGCGGCTTGCGCGCCCTGGCACCTGCACCGCGCGATGGCGGGGTAACGGCACGCCTGCGCGACTACCTGGAGGCGCACTACCGCGAAGCGCTCAGCCTGGAGCAACTCGGCGTCTTGCTGCAGCGCCATCCGCGGCACCTGATCGAAGCCTTCCGTCGCTGCTACGGCGTGCCGCCGCACACCTATCTGCTGCAGCGCCGGGTGCGTGAGGCCAAGCGCCGTCTGTTGGCCGATGAGCCCTTGGTGGAGGTGGCGCTGAGCCTGGGCTTCTACGACCAGGCGCATTTTTCGACGACGTTCCGGCGCTTCACCGGCGTGACACCGGGGCGCTTCCAGCGCGGCCTGCACGCCTGAGTTTCTTCCAATACATGGCGCCTGTGGGGCGTTGAGACTGCTGGCCAGTTCGCTGGAGGTGTCTCGATGCTCGCCCTGTTCCTGTTGGTTGCCGGTACCCATTTCGCTGCCCTGCTGTCGCCCGGGCCGGATTTCGTCCTGTTGCTGCGCAATGCCCTGCTCAAGGGCCGGGCCCAGGCCGACGGCTGCGCGGCCGGTATCGCCCTGGCCAACCTGCTGAGCATGCTGCTGGTGCTGGCCGCGCTGCAGCTGCTGGCGGGCCGGCAGAGCGGGCTCTGGCAGGTGCTGCAGTGGCTGGGCGGTGGCTATTTCATCTGGCTGGGCGTTGCAGCGCTGCTGGCGCGGCGCCAACTGGTGCTGCCCGATGCAGCAGCACAGGCGCCAGGAGGCGTGTGGTGGACTGGCTTGTGGCAGGGGGTGCTGGCCAGCAGCCTGAATCCCAAGCTGCCGATCTTCTACGCCGGGCTGTTCGGTCTGCTGCGTGACGCGGCTATGCCGGGCTGGGCGTTGGCCCTGTGTGTGCTGTGGATGACGCTGGTGGTGCTGGGTTGGGATCTGCTGCTGATCCGCCTGCTGGGCCAGGCGCGCTGGCGCAACTGGCTGCGCCGTCATGTTGCCTGGCTGGATCGCCTGTGTGGCGGTTGCTTGCTGGTGCTGGGCGTCTGCCTGCTGCTGGGCTAGCGGTTAATCGCGTTCCAGCAACCAGGTTTGTGGGCCCGGTTGGAAGTCCGGCACTTCGTCCGCCTGGGCGCGATTGAGGGCCTGGAGGATGCGCAGCTGGTCGCCATCGCGCTGGAAGATCCACACATTGCCCTGCTGGCCGAGTTGCAGCCACAGGCTGTCGTGGTCGCCACTCATCGACGCGCAGTCGCCGGCCAGGCACAGGGCGTAGCGCTCGGCGCCGGGAAAGCCTTCGAGGCTGCCGTCCGGATGGAACAGCACCAGGCCGCCTTCGCCGACACCTTCGCGGATCTTCCAGGTGCCGCCCAGATAAGCGTCGTACAGCGCCCATTCGAAGCTGCTGCCCGGCGGTGCGCCCTCGCTGGCCGCTTGCTGCGGTTTGCTGAAGCGCTGCTCGGGGCTGTTGTCGCTGGCCTGCTGCAACAGGTGACCATCCTGCAGGCTGAGCTGCTCGTGATAGTCGCCTGGGTAGTCGACCCGCCAGTGCCCCGGTTCCTGGGCCACCAGTCGACCTTCGCCGAGCTCAAAGCCATTGCTGTAGGTGGCCAGGCCGCGCGTGCTGTCGACCTGCCATTCCAGGTTCGGGCCGTAGGCCAGCAGGGCCTCGCGCAACGAGCCGCCCTCGCGGGCAGCGTCGATCACCGGCTGGTTGATCCACACCCCGTCCGGGCTGCCGGGTTGGCTGGCGCAGCCGGTGAGCAAGGCAGTGGCGAACAGGAGGCAGGCAAGCTGGCGCATGGCGGGCTCTCTGGTGGGATCAGTCGAGCACCAGGATGCCGTCCATTTCCACCAGCGAACCGCGCGGCAGCGAGGCGACACCGATGGCGGCGCGGGCCGGGTAGGGCTGTTCGAAGTAGCGGCCCATGACTTCATTGACCTTGGCGAAGTGAGCCAGGTCGGTGAGGAAGATGTTCAGCTTGACCACGTCCTTGAACGAGCCGCCGGCAGCCTCGATCACCGCCTTGAGGTTCTCGAACACCTGTACGGTCTGCTCTTCGAAGCCCTGCACCAGCTCCATGGTTTTCGGGTCCAGCGGGATCTGCCCGGACAGGTAGACGGTGTTGCCGGCCTTGATGGCCTGGGAGTAGGTGCCAATGGCGGCTGGGGCTTTGTCGCTGCTGATGACGCTCTTGCTCATGGTGAGCTCCTTGTTATTGAGAGGGTTGCGCGGCCGGGTTGCCGCGACACAAAGGGGTCAGGCGCGCATGCGGGTGATGCGGATCACCCCGGTCAGCGCGCGCAGTTTCTTGATCACGCGGGCCAGGTGCACGCGGTCGTGCACGCTGACGACCAGCTGGACCACGCTGATGCGGCCGTCGCGCTCGTCCATGCTGATCTTCTCGATGTTGCCGTCGGCGGCGTTGACGCTGCTGGCCAGCAGGGCGATCAGGCCGCGCTGGTGTTCCAGCTCGACGCGCAGTTCGACGTTGAATTCGCCGGCGACATCCTTGGCCCAGTTGAGCTGGATGCATTTTTCCGGGTTGTGGCGGATCTCGCTGATGTTCCGGCAGCTGTCCAGGTGCACCACCATGCCCTTGCCGGCGGACAGGTGACCGACGATCGGGTCGCCGGGGATCGGCGTGCAGCACTTGGCGTAGCTCAGCACCAGACCCTCGGTGCCGCGAATCGCCAGCGGGCCTTGGGCACTTGGAGGCTCCTCGCCTTCGCTGGCGAGCATGCGCCGGGCGACCACGTAGGCCATGCGGTTGCCCAGGCCGATGTCTTCCAGCAGGTCCTCGGTCAGCTCCAGGCGGTATTCGTCGAGCACGGCCTGGATGCGCTCCACCGGCAGCGAGTCGAGGTGGCGGCCAAAGCCGGCCAGCACCTTGTTCAGCAGGCGCTCGCCGAGGTTGATCGACTCGGAGCGGCGCTGCAGCTTGAGCGCATGGCGGATATGCGTGCGCGCCTTGCCGGTGACCACGAAGTTGAGCCACGCCGGGTTCGGCCGGGCGCCGGGCGCGGTGACGATTTCCACGGTCGAACCGCTTTCCAGGGCCTGCGACAGCGGCGCCAGGCGGCGGTTGATGCGGCAGGCGATGCAGCTGTTGCCGACGTCGGTATGCACCGCATAGGCGAAGTCGACCGCAGTGGAGCCCTTCGGCAGCTCCATGATGCGGCCCTTGGGCGTGAACACGTAGACCTCGTCCGGAAACAGGTCGATCTTCACGCTCTCGATGAATTCCAGCGAGTTGCCGGCGCGCTGCTGCAGTTCGAGGATGCCTTTGACCCACTGGCGGGCGCGGGCGTGGCTGCCCTTGGGCTGCTCGTCTTCATTGGACTTGTACAGCCAGTGCGCGGCGATGCCGTTGTTGGCCAGCTCTTCCATCTCGCGGGTACGGATCTGGATCTCGATCGGTACGCCGTGCATGCCGAACAACGTGGTATGCAGCGACTGGTAACCGTTGGCCTTGGGGATCGCGATGTAGTCCTTAAAGCGGCCGGGCAGGGGCTTGTACAGGTTGTGCACGGCGCCGAGCACGCGGTAGCAGGTGTCGACCTTGTCGACCACGATGCGGAAGGCGTAGACGTCCATGATCTCGTTGAACGCCCGACGCTTGCCGCGCATCTTCTGGTAGATGCTGTAGAGGTGCTTCTCGCGGCCGATCACCACGCCTTCCATGCCTTCACGCTGCAGGCAGGCGGTGAGCGATTCCTCGATCTTGTTGACGATTTCCTTGCGGTTGCCGCGCGCGCGCTTGACCGCGGTGCGGATGCGCTCGGAACGCATCGGGTGCATGGCCTTGAAGCCCAGGTCCTCGAATTCCACGCGCATGCTGTGCATGCCCAGGCGGTTGGCGATGGGGGCGTAGATTTCCAGGGTTTCCTTGGCGATACGCCGGCGCTTCTCGCCGGACAGCACTTCCAGGGTACGCATGTTGTGCAGGCGGTCGGCCAGCTTGACCAGGATCACGCGGATGTCGCGGGCCATGGCCATGGCCATCTTCTGGAAGTTCTCGGCCTGCGCCTCGGCCTTGGACTGGAAGTCCATCTGGGTCAGTTTGCTGACCCCATCGACCAGCTCGGCCACGGTTTCGCCAAACTGCGCGTGCAGGGCTTCCTTGGCGATGCCGGTGTCCTCGATCACGTCGTGCAGCATCGCGGCCATCAGGCTCTGATGGTCCATGTGCATGTCGGCGAGGATGTTGGCAACTGCCAGGGGATGGGTGACGTAGGCTTCGCCGCTGCGGCGGCGTTGGCCGTCGTGGGCTTGTTCGGCGTAGAAGTAGGCGCGGCGAACCAGGTTCACCTGATCCGCGGCCAAGTAGGTCGAAAGTCTATCGGCGAGGCTGTCTATGCTCGGCAAGGTGTTACCCCCTGCCGTGCAGGCATGTGACCCGGCGCCGCGTGACTTCGACCAGGCATAGGCTTACAGAGGCTCGTTAGCCTCGTCCTCGAGGGCAGCGAAGAAGGGTTCTTCTTCGACCAGGTCATCTTGCGCGATGACGTCGTAATCGACCAGGCCGGCAGCGATTTCACGCAGGGCAACTACGGTCGGCTTGTCATTTTCCCAAGCTACCTTGGGCTCTTTGCCGCCGGTGGCCAGTTGACGGGAACGCTTGGTGGCCAGCATGACCAGCTCAAAACGGTTATCTACGTTGTCCAGGCAGTCTTCAACGGTAACGCGGGCCATGGTGTACCTCGTGGCAAATAGCAAAAAAGCTGGGCCCATATGGGCAAGCGGACTGGATAGTCTAAAAAATCACCAGCACTAAGGGAAGCCCTATCGGCCTGTCCTCAGACCAACAGCTCGCTGAGCAGGCCGGCGTGGCGTTGCTGCTGGGGCTCCTGGCGCAGCTTGTTGGCGCGGAAAATCGCCTTCAAGTCGCTTAGGGCATGGGCGAAATCGTCGTTGATCACCAGGTAGTCGTACTCGACATAGTGGCTCATCTCGCTGACCGCGTCGTGCATGCGCCGCTCGATGATCTCGCTGCTGTCCTGGCCGCGGTTGGTCAGGCGATGGCGCAAGGCCTCCTGGGTCGGCGGCAGGATGAAGATGGATTTGGCCTGGGGCATCAGCTTGCGTACCTGCTGGGCGCCTTGCCAGTCGATCTCGAGGATCAGGTCGAAGCCCTCGGCGAGGGTCTTCTCGACCCATTGCTGCGAGGTGCCGTAGAGGTTGTCGAACACCTGGGCGTGCTCGAGGAAGTCATTGTGGTCGAGCATCGCGGTGAACTGCTCGCGGCTGACGAAGTGGTAGTTGACCCCGTTGGTTTCGCCCGGGCGCATGGCGCGGGTGGTGTGCGAGACCGAGACGCGGATATGCGGCTCGCTGTCGAGCAGGGCCTTGACCAGGCTGGTCTTGCCGGCGCCGGAGGGCGCGGAAACGATGTAGAGGGTGCCGGTGGTAACGGTCATGTCTTGTACCCGAGTGACCAATTGGACTAATGCGTAAAGCGTAGCGAGCGACGGACAGGCAAGGCGAAATCAGGTGAGAAAGCGGAGTTTACGAGTGTAAATGAGCTTTTGAGCCTGATTTCAACGCGGCATGTCCTAGCGCAGCAGCTTTTACTCGATGTTCTGTACTTGCTCGCGCATCTGCTCGATTAGCACCTTGAGGTTGACCGCGGCCTGGGTGCTGCGGGTGTCGAAGGCCTTGGAGCCGAGCGTGTTGGCTTCGCGGTTGAGTTCCTGCATGAGGAAGTCCAGGCGTCGGCCGGCAGCGCCGCCGGCCTTGAGCACGCGGCGCACTTCGCCGACATGGGTGCTCAGGCGGTCGAGCTCTTCGGCCACGTCGCTCTTCTGCGCGAGCACCACCAGTTCCTGCTCCAGGCGCTGCGGATCCAGTTCGGCCTGCATCTCGGCGCAACGATCGAGGATCTTCTGCCGCTGGTTGGCCAGCATCAGCGGGACCAGCTCGCGCAGGGCGGCGACTTCCGCGGTGATGTTGTCCAGGCGCTCGCTGAGCAGCTTGGCCAGTTCGGTGCCTTCGCGGCCGCGGCCGTTCTTCAGCTCGCTCAGGGCCTGGTTGAACAGGGCCAGTGCGGCGGCATTCAGGGCTTGCGGATCGGCCGCGTCGGCCACCAGCACGCCGGGCCAGGCCAGCACTTCCAGCGGATTGAGCGGCGCCGGTTGTTGGATCAGGGCGGCGACGCTTTCGGCGGCGCTGATCAGTTGACGGGCGCGCTCGCTATCGACCTGCAGGCTCTTGCCGGTGTTTTCCTCGGCGAAACGCAGGGTGCATTCCACCTTGCCGCGCGACAGGCCCTGGCGCAGGGCTTCGCGCACCGCGCCTTCGAGGTCGCGGAAGGCGTCCGGCAGGCGCAGGTGCGGCTCCAGGTAGCGATGGTTGACCGAGCGCAGTTCCCAGCTCAGGGTGCCGTGGGCACCGGCCCCTTCGACGCGGGCGAAGGCGGTCATGCTATGCACCATGGGGAGACCTCTTGGAATGAACGATAAGGCGGCGGATTGTAGCGCAGTGTGTCGGGCGGCCCAATCTGGCATGTCGCGGGCGGGGTGGCGGCCCTATAATGCCGGCAGATATCCCGCTCTCAACAGGTAATAGCAGATGAAACGTCCCAGTGGCCGTGCCTCCACCCAGTTGCGCTCCGTGCGCATCACCCGCAACTACACCAAGCATGCCGAGGGTTCGGTGCTGGTCGAGTTCGGCGATACCAAGGTGATCTGCACCGCCAGTGTGGAGTCCGGCGTGCCGCGTTTCCTCAAGGGCCAGGGCCAGGGCTGGCTGACTGCCGAATACGGCATGCTGCCGCGCGCCACCGGCGACCGTAACCAGCGCGAAGCCAGTCGTGGCAAGCAGGGCGGTCGTACCCTGGAGATCCAGCGCCTGATCGGCCGCTCGCTGCGCGCCGCGCTGGACATGAGCAAGCTGGGCGAGAACACCATCTATATCGACTGCGACGTAATTCAGGCTGACGGTGGTACCCGTACCGCGTCCATCACCGGCGCCATGGTGGCCCTGGCCGATGCACTGAAAGTGCTGAAGAAACGTGGCTCCCTGAAAGGCGAGCCGCTCAAGCAGATGGTTGCCGCGGTGTCCGTGGGCATCTATCAGGGTGAGCCGGTGCTGGACCTGGATTACCTGGAAGACTCCGCTGCCGAAACCGACCTCAACGTGGTGATGACCGACGCCGGTGGTTTCATCGAAGTGCAGGGCACCGCCGAAGGCGCCCCCTTCCAGCCGGAAGAACTGACTGCCATGCTGGCACTGGCCCAGCAGGGCATGCGCGAACTGTTCGAACTGCAGCGTGCAGCGCTGGCTGACTGACCTTTCCCTTGATGGAGCGCGACCATGGATGAGCAGAGCCCTTCCCCAACCCCGAGCCAGGAAGCCCGCCAGTGGGCGATGTTCTGCCACTTCGCGGCGTTCATCGGCCTGCTGATTCCCTTTGGCAACATATTGGGGCCGCTGATCGTCTGGCAGCTCAAGCGCGATCTCGATCCCTTCGTCGATGATCAGGGCAAGGAGGCGCTGAACTTCCATATCACCGTGTCCATCGCAGCACTGGTGTGCATGCTGCTGGCGGTGGTGGTGATCGGTTTCCTGCTCCTGCCGCTGCTCGGCCTGGCCGCACTGGTGCTGACCATCATTGCCGGGATTAAGGCCAATGAAGGCAAGCTCTATCGCTATCCCCTGTGCTGGCGCCTGGTCAAATAGGCGTTGCGCCATGCCGGCCCCGCTCGGGGCCGGCCGTTCCATCCCCTCTGTTAAGTAAGGAAACCTGACGTGGCCGGAGCCAATCTATTAGCCCTGCTCGATGACATCGCCAGCGTGCTGGACGACGTCTCGGTGATGACCAAGGTGGCGGCGAAGAAAACCGCCGGTGTGCTGGGCGACGACCTGGCGCTGAACGCGCAGCAGGTCAGCGGGGTCAAGGCCGACCGCGAGTTGCCGGTGGTCTGGGCGGTGGCCAAGGGGTCGATGATCAACAAGTTGATCCTGGTGCCGGCGGCGTTGCTGATCAGTGCCTTTGCGCCCTGGCTGGTGACGCCCCTGCTGATGCTGGGTGGCGCCTTCCTGTGCTTCGAGGGCTTCGAGAAGCTGGCGCACAAGTATCTGCACAGCCAGGACGCGGGTGCGGAGCAGCATGCCGAGCACATCCAGGCCTTGGCCGATCCGGCCGTGGACATGCAGGTTTTCGAGAAGGACAAGATCAAGGGCGCGGTGCGCACCGACTTCGTACTGTCTGCGGAAATTATCGCCATCACCCTGGGTGTGGTGGCGGCGCAGCCCTTCATTCAGCAGGTAACGGTGCTGTCCGGCATCGCGCTGCTGATGACGGTTGGTGTGTACGGTCTGGTTGCCGGCATCGTCAAGCTGGACGACGCCGGGCTCTACCTCAGTCAGCGTGCCAGTGCGCTGGTGCAGGCACTGGGGCGCGGCATCCTGTGGTTGGCGCCGTGGCTGATGAAGCTGCTGTCGGTGGTGGGTACTGCGGCCATGTTCATGGTCGGGGGCGGCATCCTCACCCACGGCATCCCCGGTGCCCATGAGCTGATTCATCACTGGGTCGAAGCGATTGGCGGTCTGGTGGCTGTCGGCGGGGTTCTGGCGCTGCTGGCGCCCACCCTGATCGATGCGCTGTTCGGCATCGTGGTCGGTGCGCTGGTGCTGGGGCTGGTCAGCGTGGTTGGCAAGGCTTGGCGTGCACTGCGCGGCAAAACGGCCAACTGAGGTTGGCCGTTATTTGGCTTAAACGCTGAGCAGCCAGTCGTAGTCGACGATCAGCGGCGCGTGCTGGGAGAAGCGCGGCTGGCGCGGCAGCTTGGCGTTGCGCACCGAGCGGCGCATGCCGGGAGTGAGCAACTGGTAGTCCATGCGCCAACCGAGGTTGAGCATTTCTGCCTGCTCGTTGTCCGGCCACCAGCTGTACTGCTCGCCTTCGCGACTGACTTCGCGCAGGGCGTCGACATAGCCCATGGTGCCGATCACTTCATCCATCCAGGCACGCTCGGGCGCGAGGAAGCCGGGCAACTGCTGGCAGTCGCGCCAATTCTTCACGTCCAGTTTCTGGTGGGCAACGTACAGCGAGCCGCAGTAGATGTACTCGCGGCGCTTGCGACGTTGCTTGTCCAGGTAACCGGTGAAGTCGTCGATGAACTTGAATTTCTGGTTGAGGCTCTCGTCCCCGCCCTGCCCGGATGGCAGCAGCAGGGTAGCGATACTGACTTTGTCGAAGTCTGCCTGTAGATAACGCCCGTAACGATCAGCCGATTCGAACCCCAGGCCCTGGATCACCGCCTTGGGTTGCAGCCGAGAGTACAGCGCCACGCCGCCCTGATCGGGCACCTCGGCGTCGACGGCATAGAGGAAATAGCCATCCAGCTGGAAGGCCGGGTCATCGAGTTCGAAGGAAGAGGCGCGAGTATCTTGCAGGCAGATCACGTCGGCATTCTGGGCTTGCAGCCAACTGAGCAATCCACGCTCGGCTGCGCCCTGAATACCATTCACGTTCACACTGATGATCCGCATAAATGGCCCCCAAAAACACCTCGGTGTATGATACCCGAGCTCTTTCCCATTAGCGAAATTCATGGGGTCTGTTGACGTTTTTTCGCAGTCGCGACGGAGCTGGTTTTTACGCGGAGCTAGGCGCGAGACACGAAATTTGGTCGTCCAAATGAGTCGTCGAGGAACGACGCGCCGCGTAAAAACCAGCCCGTCCCTGCGGGTTGCGCGGCAAATGGCGCCATGCGGCGTTGCGGGACTTGGCAAGGGATCACCATTCCCTGCGTCCCGTGCCTAGCCTGGCGCTATTTGCCGCAGCAACGCGGTTTGCGAAAAAGCGTCAACAGACCCCAGTAAATCTGTGCCGTTCGGGGCTTTTCATGCAGGCGTATCAACGCGAATTCATTCGTTTCGCCATCGAGCGCGGAGTTCTGCGCTTCGGTGAGTTCACTCTCAAGTCTGGGCGTACCAGCCCATACTTCTTCAATGCCGGTCTGTTCAGCAGCGGTTTGGCCCTGGCACAGCTTGGGCGCTTCTATGCGGCTGCGCTGATGGAAGGCGGCATCGACTTCGATGTGCTGTTCGGGCCTGCCTACAAGGGCATTCCGCTGGCAGCTGCGACTGCCGTGGCCCTGGCCGAGCAGCATCAGCGCGACCTGCCTTGGTGCTTCAACCGCAAGGAAGCCAAGGATCATGGCGAAGGCGGCACCCTGGTCGGTGCACCGCTGGCGGGTCGGGTGATGATCGTCGACGACGTGATCACCGCCGGTACGGCGATCCGCGAGGTGATGCAGATCATCCAGGCGCAGGGTGCCCAGGCTGCTGGCGTGCTGATCGCGCTGAATCGCCAAGAGCGTGGCCAGGGCGAGTTGTCGGCGATCCAGGAAGTGGAGCGCGACTACGGCATGCCGGTGGTCAGTATTGTTTCCCTGGAGCAGGTACTGGATTATCTGGCGGGAGACGCCGAGCTGAAGCAGCACCTGCCGGCGGTAGAGGCCTACCGCGCGCAGTACGGCATCTAAAAACATAATAAGGAAAACCCTATGCTCAGACCGGTAGTGCTCTGTTTGTTCCTGGTGTCGGGGCTGGGTCCTGTGATCGCGGCCGAGAAGCCTGCGGCAGGTACGCAAGCCCAGGCAACCGAGTACTACCGGTATGTCAACGACAAGGGTGTGACGGTGATCGACCGTCTGGGCGTGCCGCCGGAGTTCATCTCCAAAGGCTATTCGGTCCTCAACGACCAGGGGCGAGTAGTGCGTGTGGTGCCACCCGCACCGAGCGCGGAAGAGCGCAAGCGTCAGGTCGAAGAGCAGGCCAAGGCGAGTTCCGATGCGCAGTTGCTGCGTATCTACACCGAGGTAGCAGACGTCGACCGCGCTCGTGATCGCAAGCTGGCCGAGCTGGATGGGGTGATCAGTGTGGCGCAGAGCAACCTGGGTTCGCTGCGTACCCAGCAAGCCAACCTGCAAGCCACGGCCGCTGAGAACGAGCGTGCCGGCCGCGCGGTGCCGGAGCATCTGCTGGTGCAGATCGACAACATCAAGGCCGAGCAGGTTGGCCTGCAGAAAGACATCGAGCGCTACCAGAAGAACCGCGATGAGGCCGAAGCCAGCTTCGCGGCTGATCGCGCACGTCTGGAGACGTTGGTCGGCCACTGATCCTGACCGGCGCAAGGCCGGTCAGGCAATACGACTCAGTGGTGACGCTTGCGGTTGGTGATCAGGGTGCCCACGCCGCTGTCGGTGAAAATTTCCAGCAACACCGCATTGGGCACGCGACCATCGATGATGTGCGCGCTGTTCACCCCGCCCTGTACCGCATCCAGTGCACAGCGGATTTTCGGCAGCATGCCGCCGTAGATGGTGCCGTCGGCGATCAGCCCATCCACCTGCTCGGTGGTCAGCCCGGTTAGGACCTCACCCTGCTTGTCCATCAGCCCGGCGATATTGGTCAGCAGCATCAGCTTCTCAGCTTTCAGCGCTTCCGCCACCTTGCCGGCCACCAGATCGGCGTTGATGTTGTACGACTCACCTTCGGCGCCCACGCCAATCGGCGCGATCACCGGGATGAAGTCGCCTTTCACCAGCATGTTGAGCAGGTCGGTGTTGACCCCGACCACTTCGCCAACATGGCCGATGTCGATGATTTCCGGCTGGGTCATCTCGGGGGTCTTGCGGCTGACGGTGAGCTTCTTCGCGCGAATCAGCTCGGCGTCCTTGCCGGTCAGGCCGATGGCGCTGCCGCCGTGGCGGTTGATCAGGTTGACGATGTCCTTGTTGACCTGGCCGCCGAGGACCATCTCCACCACGTCCATGGTCTGCGCGTCGGTGACGCGCATGCCATCGATGAAGTGGCTTTCGATCGACAGGCGCTTGAGTAGATCGCCGATCTGCGGGCCACCGCCATGCACCACCACCGGGTTGATGCCCACCGCCTTCATCAGCACGATGTCGCGGGCGAAGCCTTCCTTCAGCTCGTCGCTTTCCATGGCGTTGCCGCCGTACTTGATCACCAGGGTCTTGCCGACGAAGCGACGAATGTAGGGCAGCGCTTCGGACAGTACCTTGGCGACGTTGGTGGCGGCATCACGTTCAAGAGTCATTACGAACAGGGCTCCAGAGCAAGTCAGAACGGCAGGTTGAGGTCAGGGGCGACGTTGTAGAGCTGGGCGCGGAAGACTTCCTGGATGCGCACTAGCTCCGCCTGGGTTTCCGCTTCGAAGCGCAGCACCAGCACCGGCGTGGTGTTGGAGGCGCGCACCAGGCCCCAGCCTTTCGGGTAGTCGACGCGCACGCCGTCGAGGGTGGTCAGGTTGGCTTCGCCCCACACGCCATCGCGCTGCAGGCGGTCGATCAGGCCGAACTTGTTCTCGTCGGTGACGGTGATGTTGATTTCCGGGGTGGAGATATCCGCCGGGAAGGCCGAGAACACATGTTCGGCGTCACGCTTGTCCTGGCTGAGGATTTCCAGCAGGCGCGCGGCGCTGTAGATGCCGTCGTCGAAGCCGAACCAGCGCTCCTTGAAGAAGATATGCCCGCTCATCTCGCCGGCCAGCAGGGCGCCGGTTTCCTTCATCTTCTTCTTGATCAGCGAGTGGCCGGTCTTCCACATCACCGGGCGGCCGCCGTAGCCGCTGATCAGCGCGCCCAGGCGGCGGGTGCATTTGACGTCATAGATGATGTCGGCGCCCGGGTTGCGCGATACCACGTCCTTGGAAAACAGCATCATCAGGCGGTCCGGGAAGACCATGTTGCCGTTGTTGGTCACCACGCCGACGCGGTCACCGTCACCGTCGAAGGCCAGGCCCAAGTCGGCGCCTTCAGCTTTGACGCGAGCGATCAGGTCGACCAGGTTTTCCGGCTTGCCCGGGTCCGGGTGGTGGTTGGGGAAGTTGCCGTCAACATCACAGAACAGCGGGATCACGCTGCAACCGAGGGCCTCGATCAGGCGCGGGGCGATCACCCCGGCCACGCCGTTGCCGCAATCGACCACTACTTTCATCGGCTTGGCGATGGCGATGTCGCCAACGATCTGCTTGAAGTACGGCTCGAGGATGTCGACTTGTTCGACCGTGCCGACGCCGCTGGCCAGGTCGTTGCGGTCGATGCGGGTCTTCAGGGCCTGGATCTGTTCGTTGGCTTGAGTGTCGCCGGCGATGACGATCTTGAAGCCGTTGTAGTCCGGCGGGTTGTGGCTGCCGGTGAGCATCACCCCGGACTTGCCCTTGAGCACGTGGGTGGCGAAGTACAGGGCCGGAGTCGGCACCATGCCAACGTCGGTGACGTTGCAGCCGCAATCGAGCAGGCCCTGGATCAGTTGCTGGACCAGCTGTGGGCCGGACAGGCGGCCGTCGCGGCCGACAGCCACGTTCGGCTCGCCCTGGGCGAGGCTTTCCGAGCCGATGGCGCGGCCAATCCAGTACGCGGCATCAACGGTTAGGGTGTCGCCGACCACGCCACGGATATCGTAGGCGCGGAAAATGCTGGCAGGGAGATTCGGTGGCGTTTGTGGGGCGCTGGCCATGGATGTTTGCTCCAGTCCCAGGAGATCCTGGTCTTCGTCGAGGATGTCGATATCGAGAATATCGGTGTCTTGGAACAGCGGATCGGCCAACGGTGCGGGCTTGGTCGCTGCTGTTGATTTGGCAGTGGTACCTGGACTGCCGGCCTCGTTGCCCGAGGCTTCTTGTTTGCGGCGCGGCATGCGCGCCAGTATCTGGCCGAGGCTGTCGAGGGCGACAAAGCTCAGGCTGAAGGCTTTGACCGACTTTCCGTTGGAAAGCTCCTGAATCATGCCGGTAAGTTGTTTGACGTCGGCCTGCAGGCGCGCCAGCAGCTGTTTCTGCGTCAGGAACAGGCCGAGCAGTGCGCCGCCCAGCGCCAGCAATGCAGCCAGGCCGACAGTGGCGGGCGACAGGGGCGAAACCATCAGGCTGTGGCCGGGGGCGAAGCTGAGTTTCCAGTTCGGGTTGCCGGTTTCGAACGACTGCGCCGCTGCGACAGCGCCATCGCCGTAAATAGCCAGGGGCTGGGCATTGCTGGTGCCGAATTGTTGGCTGAGCTGGACCTGGCCGATCCCGGCGGGCAATGCCGGCAGGGTGTTGAGCAGCCGTTGCAGGTCGACCACCAGCAGCAGGGTGCCTTGTACCTGCGGGTCATCGCCGCGGTGCAGGGCAGCCGCGCTGTAGACCAGCCAGCGTTCGCCGACTTTGTAGGCCTCGGGTGCCGGTACCTGGCCGTTTTCCAGGCGACGCAGCAGATCGAGCGCGGCGAAGTTCATCGGTCCCGAACGACCCACATTCAAAGAGGCGCGGCCGGCCGCGTTGAGGTGCGCGTCGATTACGCCCTGCCAGTGCTGCTGGCTACGCTCTGCTGCGCTGATCAGCTCGAGATCACCGCTCTGCAGCGCATCGAGCAGGCCTGGGTTGGCCGCTGCGGCCTGGGTATCGGCCTGCAGTTGCAGCAAGGTCTGCTGCAGGGCGCTGGCCTGGCTGCCGCCCCAGGCCTGGATCAGCTGCTGCTGTTGCTGCTGGCTGCTGCCGGACAGGCTGAAACCCAGCACCAGAGCGGCTGCCAGCAGCCCGGCGAGCGCCGCCAGGGCGCCCGGAAGCAGGGCTTGATGGTCGCTGTTGGCCTGGCGCGCCGGCGCTTCGCCTGGGCTGACCAGGGCGGCGGCGGGGTTTTCCTTGGCACTGCGCTTGAAGAGTTTCACCGAACGTCTCCCGGGCAATTCATCCTGATAAGGGCTTAGTGGCTGCCGGAGTGGCCGAAGCCGCCGGCGCCGCGTTGGCTTTCGTCGAACTGTTCGACCAGTTCGAAATGCGCCTGGACCACAGGTACCAGCACCAGCTGCGCGATGCGTTCGCCCACGGCGATGGTGAAAGGCGTCTGGCCGCGGTTCCAGCACGACACCATCAGCTCGCCTTGGTAGTCCGAGTCGATCAGTCCGACCAGGTTGCCGAGTACGATGCCGTGCTTATGGCCGAGGCCCGAGCGCGGCAGGATCAGTGCCGCCAGGCCTGGATCGCCGACGTAGATTGCCAGGCCAGTGGGGATCAGCAGCGTCTGCCCGGGCTCCAGTACGGTGTCCTGCTGCAGCATGGCGCGCAGGTCGAGGCCAGCGGAGCCGGGGGTGGCGTAATGCGGCAGCGGAAATTCGTTGCCCAGGCGTGGATCGAGAATCTTGGCTTGCAAAGCGTGCATGGCGGGCCCTGTGAGCGGTGAAGGGGGTCAGGCGCGGGTCAGGCGCTCGGCGATAAAGGCCACCAGCTGGCGGGCGATCTTGCCCTTGCTGGTCTGGGCAAAGCTGCTCGCCTGCAGATCGCGGTCGATGATGGTGATGGCGTTTTCTTCGCTGTTGAAGCCGATGGTGGGGTTGGCCACGTCATTGGCAACGATCAGGTCGAGGTTTTTGTCTTTCAGCTTGCGAGCAGCATAGCCGAGCAGGTTCTCGGTTTCTGCGGCGAAGCCCACGCTGAAGGGGCGATCCTCGCGAGCGGCGAGGGTGGCGAGGATGTCCGGGTTGCGCACCAGTTGCAGGAGCAGGCCATCGCCGGTGCTGGGGTCTTTCTTCAGTTTGTGCGCGGCGATCACTTCCGGACGGTAGTCGGCGACGGCGGCAGAGGCGATCAGCAGGTCGCAGGGCATGGCGGCTTCGCAGGCGGCGAGCATGTCGCGGGCGCTGACCACGTCGATGCGGTTGACCCGATCCGGGGTTGGCAGGTGTACCGGGCCGGTGATCAGGGTCACCTTGGCGCCGGCTTCCACGGCTGCCTCGGCGAGGGCGAAACCCATCTTTCCGGAGCTGTGGTTGGTGATGTAACGCACCGGGTCGATGTTTTCCTGGGTCGGCCCGGCTGTAATCAGCACGTGCTTGCCGGTCAGGCTCTGGCGCTGGAAGCAATCGGCAGCGCGCTGCGCCAGGTCGTCGGCTTCGAGCATGCGGCCGGGGCCGACGTCGCCGCAGGCCTGGCTGCCGGTGGCCGGGCCAAACAGGCGCAGACCGCGCTGTTCCAGGAGCTGGGCGTTGGCCTGGGTGGCCGCATCGCGCCACATGGCTTGGTTCATCGCCGGGGCCAGGGCCACGGTGGCGTCGGTGGCCAGCACCAGGGTGGTCAGCAGGTCGTTGGCAATGCCTTGGGCCAGGCGCGCCATAAGATCGGCGGTGGCAGGGGCGATCAGGATCAGGTCGGCCCATTTGGCCAGTTCGATATGGCCCATGGCAGCTTCGGCGGCGGGGTCGAGCAGATCCATATGCACCGGGTGGCCGGACAATGCCTGCAAGGTCAGTGGGGTAATGAACTCACGTCCACCCTGGGTCATGACCACGCGGACTTCAGCGCCCTGATCGCGCAGGCGACGAACCAGCTCTGCGCTCTTGTAAGCGGCAATGCCGCCGCCGACGCCCAGGACGATGCGTTTCCGATACAGCCGCTGCATAGGCCTGCCTTAATAATGTGGTGTGGATAGCAACGCGATGAGAGACGCCTCCCCAGGCCAGTCACCGCGCCAAAAAGCCGGGCTAAGATAGCACCCGGGCCCGCGCCGGAACAGCGGGCCGACTCGACAGGGAGATGTCATGAGCATACGCGATTGGCCTGCGGCGGAGCGCCCGCGGGAGAAGCTGTTGGAAATGGGCGCGGCGGCCCTGAGTGACGCCGAATTGCTGGCGATTTTCCTGCGTACCGGGGTGGCCGGGCAGAGCGCGGTGGACCTGGCTCGCCACCTGCTCGGCGACTTCGGCAGCCTGCGTGCGCTGCTGGAGGCCGATCTGCCGTCGTTCAGCCAGCGTCTGGGCCTCGGTCCGGCCAAGTTTGCGCAGTTGCAGGCGGTGCTGGAGATGGGTCGCCGCCACCTGGCCGAGCGACTCAAGCGCGAGTCCGCCCTGGAGAGCCCGCAGGCGGTGCGCGATTACCTCAAGGCGCGCCTGCGCCACGAGCCGCACGAGGTGTTCGGCTGCCTGTTTCTCGATGCCAAGCACCGGGTCATCGAGTTTGAGGCGCTGTTCCACGGCAGCATCGACGGTGCCAGCGTCTACCCGCGCCAGGTGGTCAAGCGCGCCCTGGCGCACAACGCTGCTGCGGCGATCCTGGTGCACAACCACCCCTCTGGCGTGGCCGAGCCGAGTCAGGCGGACCGGGTGCTGACCGAGCGCCTCAAGGAGGCGCTGGGGATGATCGAAGTGCGCGTGCTCGACCACTTCATCGTCGGCGACGGCGAGCCGCTGTCGATGGCCGAGCTGGGCTGGCTGTGACCGCGGCTTATGGCTGTACGCGGGAGAAGTCCTGGCGCCCGAACGGGCTGACCTGGTAGCCCTTCACGTCCTTGCGCAGCAAGGCATAGGCCGTCGGGTGCGCCAACGGTAGCCACAGTGCCTGCTGCTGGATGAGCGCCTGTGCCTTGAGGTACAGCGCGCTGCGCGCATCCTGGCTGGCCGTGCGCTTGCCGTCGCTGATCAGTTGGTCCAGCTGCGGGTCGCAGTAGCGGGCGAAGTTGAGCCCGGATTGCACCGAGGCGCAGGAAAACTGCGGGGTGAGGAAGTTGTCCGGGTCGCCGTTGTCGCCGGCCCAGCCCATGAACAGCAGGTCGTGCTCGCCGGCCTTGGCCCGACGAATCAGCTCGCCCCACTCGATCACGCGGATTTCCGCCTGGATGCCGATCTTGGCCAGGTCGGCCTGCAGCAGCTGGGCGCCGAGGGCGGGGTTGGGATTGAGCTGGCTGCCTGAGGGGCGGGTCCAGATGCTGGTCTTGAAGCCGTCAGGCAGACCGGCCTCGGCCAGCAGGGCCTTGGCTTTCGCCGGGTCATGGGCGTAACCGGGCAGCTCCTTGGCGTAGCTCCAGGTGTTTGGCGGGTAGGGGCCGCTGGCGGCTGTGGCGCTGCCTTCGAACACCGCCTTGAGGTAGCTGGCCTTGTCGAAGGCCAGGTTGATCGCCTGGCGCACTTGCGGTTTGTCCAGGGGCGCATGCTGGCTGTTGATGCCGATGAAGGCGGTCATGAAGGCCGGCGTCTCGCTGATCTGCAGGGTCGGGTCCTGGCGCGCTGCCTGCACGTCCAGCGGCTTGGGCGACAGGGCGATCTGGCATTCGCCACGGCGCAGCTTCTGCAGGCGCACGTTGGCATCCGTCGTAATGGCGAAGATCAGGTTGTCCACCGCCGGTTTGCCGGCGAAGTACGTCGGGTTGGCGGTGTAGCGCACCGCGGCGTCTTTCTGGAAGCGCTTGAGGATGAACGGGCCGGTGCCGATGGGGGCGCTGTTGAGCTTCTCCGGCGTGCCGGCCTTGAGCAGTTGCTCGGCATACTCGGCGGAATAGATAGAAGCGAAGCCCATGCTCAGGGTGGCGAGGAACGTCGCGTCCGGGTGGTTCAGGGTGAAGCGCAGGTGCTGCTCGTCGGTCTTGCTGATGCTTTTGATCAGCCCCGGCAGCTGCATCGACTGGGCGTGCGGGTAGCCGCTTGGCGCCACCTTGTGCCAGGGGTGGGTCGGATCGAGCATGCGCTGGAAGCTGAACAGCACGTCATCGGCGTTCAGCGGGCGGCTCGGCGTGAAGTAGACGGTGTGATGGAACTGTACGTCCGGGCGCAGGGTGAAGTCGTACGCCAGGCCGTCGGCCGACACCTGCCACTCCTGCGCCAGGCCGGGGACCAGCTTGCCAGCGCTGGCATCGAACTCCACCAGGCGGTTCATCAGCACATCGGCCGAGGCGTTGGTGGTGGTCAGCGAGTTGTACTGCACCACGTCGAAACCGTCCGGGCTGGCCTCCGTGCAAACGCTAAGGGTAGCGGCCTGGCTCAGGAGCGGGGCGAACAGCAAAGGCAGGGCGGCAAGGCGCATGGGGGCATCTCCAGGGTCGCGGCAGGCGGCAAGGGGCTAACCCTAGACCAAGGGGGCGGGCGGAACAATCGGTTCCTTACGACGAGTGGTCAATCGCCCTGCACCCCAGCAGCACGGCGCAACAGCGCGGTAGAGGGCTTTTGTTGGAGTGGTTAAAGTACAGCTCGCCTTGCGACTGCCTAGGTGTTCTGGTATAAAGCAGCGCTCTTTTCTAGGGGCCCGCCTCCTGCGCAAGCAGCAAGCGCGGTAAGACCCCCCGAGAAACGTGGCGCTGAGCGCCAAATGACTATTAAGTTCAAGCGGCCAACCCATGCCGGGTTGGGCATGTGGTTTTAGAGGGCTGAGGCATGTCGAGAGTCTGTCAAGTTACTGGTAAGGGTCCAGTAACCGGGAACAAGGTTTCCCACGCAAACAACAAAACCCGTCGTCGTTTCCTGCCGAACCTGCAGCATCACCGCTTCTGGGTCGAGTCCGAAAAGCGTTTCGTGCGTCTGCGCGTTTCTGCCAAAGGCATGCGTATCATCGACAAGCGCGGCATTGACGTAGTTCTGTCTGAACTGCGCACTCGCGGCGAAAAGGTTTAAGGAGCAAATCATGCGTGAACTGATCCGTTTGGTGTCCAGCGCCGGTACCGGCCACTTCTACACCACCGACAAGAACAAGCGCACCACCCCGGATAAGATCGAAATCAAAAAATTCGATCCGACCATCCGTAAGCACGTGATGTACAAGGAAGCCAAGATCAAGTAATTGATCCGGCTACTGCGAAAAGAACCCGCCTACTCGGCGGGTTTTTTTTGCCCGCTAGAAACTGCAGGCGAAAAAAAGCCCGCGGGACGCGGGCGAGAAGTGACGCAGGATAAAACTTGGGGTCAGCCGCCTGGGCGGCTGGTGAGCAGCATCAGGCCTTCTGCTCGAACATTACGTAGACCTTGCGGCAGGGCTCCAGCACTTCCCAGGTGCCCTTGTAGCCGGCCGGGATGACGAAGCGGTCGCCGGTGCGCACGGTCTTGGCGGTGCCGTTCAGGTCGCGCAGCACCGAGACGCCCTGGAGAATCTCGCAGTACTCGTGTTCGGTGTAGTTGACCGTCCAGTGGCCGATCGCGCCTTCCCAGATACCCGCATGGAACTGGCTGCACGGGCTGCTGTAGTGGTTGCGCACGCTTTGCTCGGGGTCGCCTTGCAGCACCTTCTCGGCGGCGGGGCGGTAGTGCTCGGGCGCGGTGGTGGCGTTGGCGAAATCGACGATCTGCTCGGTATTCATGGGCGTGTCCATCTGGGTGGGCGTTGGAATGAGCGATTGAGCGGCAGTCTATGTTTGATAAAACGAACATTGCAAGGCGATAAAGCACGGCCTGTCAAAAATATTGAAAAGCCTAGGGGCTCTGGTTTAGTGTTACGGGCACAAAGGCCGGCAATCGGCCTGGCAGAATAATTGACAGTGCGTGTTGTCGATTTGCGACACGCTTCACCGAGGATTCACTCCATGACTACCCTGACCCGAGCCGACTGGGAACAGCGCGCCAAGAGCCTGCAGATCGAGGGCCGTGCCTTCATCCATGGCGAATACACCCAGGCTACTTCCGGCGCCACCTTCGAGTGCATCAGTCCGGTCGATGGCCGTCTGCTGGGCCTGGTAGCCAGCTGTGACCTCGCTGACGCCGAACTGGCGGTCAAGGATGCCCGCGCCACCTTCGAGTCCGGTGTGTGGTCGCGCATGAGCCCGGTCGAGCGCAAGGAAGTGATGATCCGTTTCGCCGACCTGATCGACGCTCACGCCGAAGAGCTGGCCCTGCTGGAAACCCTGGACATGGGCAAGCCGATCAGCGACGCGCTGAGCATCGACGTGCCGGCCGCCTCGCGCGCCATCCGCTGGAGCGGTGAAGCGATCGACAAGATCTACGACGAAGTGGCCGCTACTCCGCACAACGAGCTGGGCCTGGTTACCCGTGAGCCGATCGGCGTGGTCGCCGCCATCGTGCCGTGGAACTTCCCACTGCTGATGACCTGCTGGAAGCTCGGCCCGGCGCTGTCCACCGGTAACTCGGTGATCCTCAAGCCGTCCGAGAAGTCGCCGCTGACCGGTATCCGTATCGCCCAGCTGGCCATCGAGGCCGGTATTCCTGCCGGTGTGTTCAACGTCCTGCCGGGCTTCGGCCACACCGTGGGCAAGGCCCTGGCCCTGCACATGGACGTCGACACCCTGGTGTTCACCGGTTCGACCAAGATCGCCAAGCAACTGATGGTCTACGCCGGCGAATCGAACATGAAGCGCGTCTGGCTGGAAGCCGGCGGCAAGAGCCCGAACATCGTCTTCGCCGACGCGCCTGACCTGCAGGCCGCTGCCGAGGGTGCTGCCGGCGCCATCGCCTTCAACCAGGGCGAAGTCTGCACCGCGGGCTCGCGCCTGCTGGTGGAAAACTCGATCAAGGACAAGTTCGTGCCGCTGGTGGTCGAGGCGATCAAGGCCTGGAAGCCGGGCAACCCGCTGGACCCGGAAACCAACGTCGGTGCCCTGGTCGATACCACCCAGCTGAACAACGTGCTGGCCTACATCCAGGCCGGCCACGACGACGGCGCCAAGCTGGTCGCTGGCGGTCAGCGCGTGCTGGAAGAGACCGGCGGCACCTACGTGCAACCGACCATCTTCGACGGCGTGAACAACGCCATGCGCATCGCCAAGGAAGAGATCTTCGGCCCAGTGCTGTCGGTGATCGGTTTCGACAGCACCGAAGAAGCCGTGGCCATCGCCAACGACACCATCTACGGCCTGGCCGCCGGCATCTGGACCAGCAACCTGTCCAAGGCGCACCTGGTGGCCAAGGCCCTGCGTGCCGGTAGCGTGTGGATCAACCAGTACGACATGGGTGACATGACCGCGCCGTTCGGTGGCTTCAAGCAGTCCGGCAACGGCCGCGACAAGTCGCTGCACGCCTTCGACAAGTACACCGAGCTCAAATCCACCTGGATCAAGCTGTAAGTACGCAGGGCGATCTCCTGGTCGTCGGCCATACGGCGTTGCGTCCTCGCTTTTAATGCTCACGTACTGCAGTACGCTGCGCTTAAAAGCTGCGGGGCGCCTGACTCGCTGGCGCTCGCCCTTCGGGCCAGCCTAGCGGCTGTTACTCCCGTTGGTCGTTGCGTCTGGCCTTAGCCCAGGAAATCTTTGGCGGTGCTGGATTCGGTCGGTGTTCGACCAGATATTCTTTTGAGGGGAACGTTTTAGTTCTCCTGTGAGGTCCGCCCTTCGGGGCCGGCTCTAACGAGCCACACCTGCGGCCGGGTTTCCTTGGAAACCCGGCCGTTTTGCATTCTGTAACTCGGCTGGCCAGCACAGGGAGCAATCATGGCTATGCGTTGGGGTACCTATTTCGCGGTGTGTGCCGCGGTGATCAGCATCGGCCTGGCCCTCGGGGTGACCATGCCGCTGGTTTCGCTGCGCCTGGAGGGCTGGGGCTATGGCTCCTTCGCCATCGGCGTGATGGCCGCTACGCCGGCGATCGGCGTGTTGCTCGGCGCTTCGCTGGCCGGGCGGCTGGCGGCGCGTCTGGGGACCACGCGGCTGATGCAGTTGTGCCTGCTGATCGGTGCGCTGTCGGTGGCCACCCTGGCGCTGGTGCAGCACTACGCCGTGTGGCTGGGCCTGCGCCTGTTCATCGGCGTGGCGCTGACCGTGGTGTTCATTCTCGGCGAGAGCTGGATCAACCAGCTGGCGGTGGAGAAGTGGCGCGGCCGCCTGGTGGCGTTGTACGGCACCGGTTATGCGCTGAGCCAGCTGGCCGGGCCGTTGCTACTGAGCCTGCTCGGCACCACCAGCGACCTGGGTTTCTGGACTGGCACCGGCCTGCTGGTATTCGGCTCGCTGGTGCTGCTCGGGCGTACCGGCGCGCCGACAGTGGATGCGCACAGCGCTTCGGGCCGGGGCTTGTGGCTGTTCTGTCAGCGCATGCCGACCATCGCCTGGGCGGTGATGCTGTTCGCCGCCTTCGAGGCAATGATGCTGACCCTGCTGCCGGTCTACGGCCTGCGCCAGGGTTTCACCACGGAAGTGGCGCTGCTGATGGCCAGCGTGGTGGTGGTTGGCGACGCGGCCCTGCAACTGCCGATCGGCTGGCTGGCCGACCGCATGTCGCGGCGCACCCTGTTTCGCGGCTGCGGCGTGGTGTTGCTGGTGTCCAGCCTGAGCATTCCGCTGGTGCTGCATACGCCGCTGATCTGGCCGGTGTGGGTGCTGTTCGGCGCCAGCGCAGGCGGCTTGTTCACCCTCTCGCTGATTCTCATCGGCGAGCGTTACCGTGACGATGAGCTGGTCCGCGCCAATGCCCACATTGCCCAGCTCTGGGGCCTGGGCTGCCTGATCGGGCCGCTGAGCACCGGCGCGGTCAGCCAGTGGATCAGTGGCCATGCGCTGCCGATGCTGATGGCGCTGGGCGCCGCCGGGTTCGTCTGGCTGGCCTGGCGCAGCGACGACGAGATCCTGCGCGCCCGCTAAGCGTCGCTACTGGCCGTTGGCGGGCGCTATCCGGCCTGCTCGGCGAGGAGCTGTGCAGCCAGCTCGCCGACGGTGCGCACCGCCTGTTCGACCGTAGCAGTGGGCTTGGCCGCGTAGTTCATGCGCAGGCAATTGCGGAACTTGCCCGAGGCGGAAAAGATGCTGCCGGTGGCGATCTGTACGCCATGGGCGCGCAGCTCGCGGTTGAGTCGGTGGCTGTCGAAGCCTTCGGGCAGTTCGACCCAGATCATGAAGCTGCCCTGCGGCTGGCTGATCTTCACCGAGGCCGGAAAGTAACGGCTGATCCATTCGATCATCAGATCGCGGCTGCGCTGGTACTGGGCGCGCATACGGCGCAGGTGCGGTTCGTAATGGCCGCCGGCGATGAACTCGGCCAGGGCCATCTGCGGCAGTTGTGCGGTGGAGCCGGTGCCCATGTATTTCATGTGCAGCACGCGGTCGCGGTAGCGCCCCGGCGCGATCCAGCCGATGCGCAGGCCTGGCGCCAGGGTCTTGGAGAAGGAGCTGCAGAGCAGCACGCGGCCGTCTTCGTCGAACGACTTGATGGTCGGTGGGCGTGGGTAGCGGTAGGCCAGGTCGCCGTACACGTCGTCCTCGATGATCGCCACGTCGTAGCGCTGGGCGAGGGTCAGCAGGGCGCGCTTGTTGGCCTCGGGCATGATGTAGCCGAGCGGGTTGTTGCAGGTCGGCGTCAGCTGGATGGCCTTGATCGGCCATTGTTCGAGGGCCAGTTCGAGGGCTTCCAGGCTGATCCCGGTGAGCGGGTCGGTGGGCAGCTCCAGGGCCTTCATGCCGAAGCCCTTGAGGGCCTGCATCACGCCATGGAAACTCGGCGAGTCGACCGCGACGATGTCGCCCGGCTCGCAGATGGCGCGGATCGCCGCCGACAGCGCTTCGTGGCAGCCGGTGGTGATGATGATTTCGTCGGCGGCAATCTGGCAGCCGGAATCCAGCAGCAGGCGCGAGACCTGTTCGCGCAGGCTGCGGTCGCCGTAGATGCTGCCGTAGGTCAGGCCGCTGAGGTCCTGGCGCCGGCTCAGGCGCGACAGCGAACGCAGCAGCGGCTTGAGGGTCGGCACGCTGATGTCCGGGCGGCCGCGACCGAGCTGGATGGTGCGTTCGTCCGGGGCGCTGCTGACCTGTTCCAGCACCTGATCCCACTGCGAGACTTCCACCGGGCGCTGCGCCGTGCGGCTGATCTCGGGCAGGGCCGGCACCTGGCGCGAGGCGGGCACGAAGTAGCCGGATTTCGGCCGGGGCGTGGCCAGACCCTGGTCTTCCAGGTGCCGATAGGCCTGCTGCACGGTACTCAGGCTGACCCCGTGCTCCTGGCTGAGGGCGCGCACCGAGGGCAGGCGGTCACCGGGACGGTACAGGCCCTGTTCGATGCGGTCGCCGAGCAATTCGGCCAGGTTCAGGTAGAGGGTCATGACAGTCTCCAGCTCGGATATGCAGAAAGCAATACAGATGCACGCAAAATAGCCCATTCAGAGCGGTTTCTGCGCAATCTGTATGGAGATAATTCTAATACGTTGAGTCTGTATTGCTCTGCCGTCGGTCCGCATCATGGTCTCCCAGGGGTGAACCGGCGGAGGCTGCGGCCATGCGCGAATTGAGCGATCTATCTGTCACATTGCGTGAGCACGAGGTACTGCCTGCGCGGCTGCCTTTGCGGAAACTGGCTGCTCGCTGGCAGCGGCTGTGCCAGCGCCTGGCGACGCGGCGGGCACTGTTGCAGCTGGATAGCCATTTGCTCGACGACATTGGCCTGACTGCCGAGCAGGCGCGCCAGGAAGCGACGCGGCCGTTCTGGCAACTGCTGCGCTGAGAGCCTGCCGCTCTCTTGTCTGCAGGCCTTGCCGCGTTAAGGGCGGCTCCTACAGGTGGCGGATTCGTTAGCGAAGCAGGGTCAGACCAGGCCGACCGCTTCCTTCAGCCGGTACCAGGCCATACCCAGCGCCAGCAGCGGCGAGCGCAGGTGCTGGCCGCCGGGGAAGGTCATGTGCGGCACTTGGTTGAACAGCTCGAAGCCGCCACCCTGCTGGCCGCTGATGGCCTCGGCCAGCAGCTTGCCGGCCAGGTGGGTGGCATTCACGCCGTGGCCGGAATAGGCCTGGGCGTAGAACACGTTGGCCTGGTCCTTGAGCCGGCCGATCTGTGGCAGGCGGTTGGCGCCGATGCCGATCATGCCGCCCCACTGGTAGTCGATCTTCACGTCTTTCAGGTGCGGGAACACCTGCAGCATCTTCGGCCGCATGTAGGCGGCGATATCCACCGGGTCGCGGCCCGAGTAGTGGCAGGCGCCGCCGAACAGCAGGCGGTTATCGGCGGACAGGCGGAAGTAATCCACCGTTACCCGCTGGTCGCACAGCGCCATGTTCTGCGGGATCAGGTTGCGTGCCTGGGCCGGGGACAGCGGCTCGGTGGCGATCACGTAGCTACCCGCGGGCAGCACCTTGCCGCCGAGCTTGCCGTTGAGGTCGTTGAGGTAGGCGTTACAGCCCAGCACCAGGGTCTTGGCGCGCACATGGCCCGTGGCGGTATGCACCTTCACCTCCGGGCCGTAGTCGATGCGGGTGACCGCCGACTGTTCGAACAGGCGCACGCCCAGGCTGGCGGCCGCGGCGGCTTCGCCGAGCGCCAGGTTGAGCGGGTGCAGGTGGCCGGAGCCCATGTCGATCAGGCCGCCGGCATAGCGGTCGGAGCCGACCACCTGGTGCATCTGCTCCGGTTGCAGCAGGCGTAGCTCGTGGCGGTAGCCGAGGCTTTCCAGCTCGGCCTTGTCTTCGGCGAAGCCGTCCAGGTGCGCCGGCTTGTTGGCCAGGTCGCAGTAGCCCCAGGTCAGGTCGCAGTTGATGTTGAATTGCTCGACGCGTCGGCGAACGATCTCCACCGCTTCCAGGCCCATCAGCTTGAGCGACCGCACACCGTCCTGGCCGATCACCGAGGCGAACTGCTCGACGCCGTGGCCGACGCCGCGGATCAGCTGCCCGCCATTGCGCCCGCTGGCGCCCCAGCCGATCTGGTGTGCCTCCAGTAGCACCACCGAGAAGCCCTTCTGGGCCAGCTCGATAGCGGTATTCAGGCCGGAGAACCCGCCACCGACAATGCACACATCAGCCAGCTCCTCACCCGCCAGCGGCGGATAGGCCAGCTGCTGGTTGGCAGTGGCGGCGTAGTAGGAGGGAGCGTGCCGATCACTGTGCACGGCTGGCTGTTGCGGCTGGTGAACGCGGGCGTTCATGTGCGAAATCCTGTAGTGGGTGTTGTTAAAATTTGACGCAGGATAAGCACGGGATCCGCTACTCGCCAAGAGGGGGAATGGTAAAAACTGTTTTTCCTGGCAGCCGGCTATCGCTCGAGCGGGTTTGCTGGTCGGTGCCGGGTAAACTGCGCAGATTCATTGCCGAGCGTGCCCATGAGTTGTACCAACCGCAAGATCGACCACCTGCGCCGGCAGATCCCCGGGTTCGCCTGTGTGCCCGGCTGCCACGATTGCTGCGGCCCGGTGACGGCCTCGTCCGAAGAGCTGGCACGCCTGCCGGTGAAGAGCGACGCCGAACATGACGCCGCACTGGCCGAATTCAACTGCGTGCACCTCGGCCCGCAGGGCTGCACGGTGTACGACCAGCGCCCGCTGATCTGCCGCCTGTTCGGCACCACACCGAGCCTGCCATGCCCGCGCGGGCAGGGCCCGGAAACGCCGATCGAGCCGCAGGTCGAGCGGCAGGTGCATCAACTGATCGCCAGCACCCGGCAGCGCCTGGTCTGAGAATTTGTGGTGGAAAACGCTGAGCAGTTTTCCACCCTGTGCACTGTGTAGGCTGGCGTAGAGCGTAGCGAAACCCAGCGCCGGTAAGCCTGCGACTACGCTGCTGGGTTTCACCGCTGCGCGTCTCTACCCAGCCTACGGCGGCGAGTGGCGCGTAGGACTCACTCCGGCACCGGCAGACTCAGGCTCTCCTTGACCTCTTCCATGACGATGTACGACTTCGATTCGCGCACATGCGGCAGCTTGAGCAGGATGTCGCCGAGCAGCTTGCGGTAGCTGGCCATCTCGTTGATCCGCGCCTTCACCAGGTAGTCGAAGTCGCCGCTGACCAGGTGGCATTCCAGCACGTGCGGCAGCTTGAGCACCGCGCGGCGGAAGTCCTCGAAGGTGTCGCCGGACTTGTAGTCCAGGCTGATCTCGACGAACACCAGCAGGCTGGCCTTGAGCTGCTGCGGGTTGAGCCGCGCGTGGTAGCCCATGATGATCCCCTCGCGCTCCAGGCGGCGTACGCGCTCGGTGCAGGGGGTGGTCGACAGGCCGACCCGCTCGCCCAGTTCGGTAAAGCTGATGCGCCCGTCTTCCTGCAGGATGCGCAGGATATTGCGGTCGATCTTGTCCAGCTCGCGCCGGCTCTGGTGTTGGGTTCTCATGGGGGATATCTCTGTGAAAGCCGCGAAGGTTCCAGTATTCGTCGGTCAATATAGCGACGAAACCAGCGGAAAACACTGGCCAGGCGAAACGCCTTGATCTTGCCGGGAGCGGCCGCCACCCTGACCACCAAGGGCTGTCGCCGAGGACGTTGTGCCATGCCGTTGCGCCATACGGGAACCCGCCTGCTGGGCAAGCTGCTGCTGGCACTGTTGCTGCTGGTGGCGCTGCTGTGGCTGGCCTGGCGCGGCTTGCTGGCGGCGCAGGGCGTCAGCCAGCTGCACTGGCAGGGCCTGCAGCTGTCGCGCGCGGGGCTGCAGGTGGAGCACCTGACGCTGCTGCGCGACGGCGCCGATGGCAGTCGCCTGCAGGTGAGCGCGAGCGCGTTGCAACTGGCCTGGCCGCAGTGGGCACAGCAGCGCCTGTATCTGCCGGCAGTGCGCAGCCAGGCGTTGCAGCTGAGCTGGCAGGCGGGGCAGGGCGAGGGTGCGCCAGCCAGTGATCCGCAAGCGCTGCTCGACAGCCTGGCCTGGTTGCCACGGCAACTGGCGGTCGACCAGCTCAGCCTGGAGTTGCCCTGTGCCACGGGCCGCTGTGCGCTGCTCGGCAGCCTGCACCTGCAGCATGCCGGCGAATTGCAGCAGCCCGCCGAGTTGCGCCTGCAACTGCAAACGGGGCTGCGCAGTCTCGACGTGCAGGCAAACCTGGTGCAGCGCGACGGCCGCTGGCAATTGCTGGCCGACGCGCAACTCGACCGGCAACCCCTGCTCACAGTGCGCAGCGAGCTGCGCGAAGAGGCGGGCGTCAGCCACTGGCAAGGTGAGCTGGAGCTGGTGCAGCTGGCCGATAGCCGCGGCCTGTTCGTCTGGCTGCAGCAATGGCAGACCACCGACCAGCGCCTGCTCGACACCCAGGCGTCCCTGCGCCTGCAGGCCAGTTGGCAGATGGCGCTGGCGCCTGGGGTGAGCTTGCTGGATGGGCAACGCCTGCGTGACGGCAGCGGCACCTTCAGCGCCACGTTGCAGCTCAACAGCCCGCAGTTGCAGTACCAAAGCCTGAGTGCCGAAGGCCTGGCGGTCGACCTCAAGGCGAACGCAACGCTCGCCGCGCAGCAGTGGCAGATCAGCCTGCAGCCTTCGTCCAGCCTGCAGGCCAAGCGCCTGCAGCTCACGGACGCGCTGCGCGTGCAGCAACTGCAGGCCAAGCTGGCCGGGATGTCCCTGCAACTGGGCGCCAGCCCGAGCCTGAGCGGCCCGTTGCAGCTGAGCGTGGCCAAGCTGGAACAGGCCGAGCTGCTGCCTCAGGCCTGGCAGTTCAGCGGCCAGCTGCAGGCCGATGCCCAGCAGCAGCGCCTGCAGGGTGCCGTGAGCAACGCGGCAGGGCTCAGCCTGAATGTCGACGGGGTACGCGATGCCCAGGGCGCGCTGCAGTTGTCCGGCAAACTGGCCGAGGTGTTCTTCCGCGCCGGCAATCCGCTGAGCCAGACCGCCCGCGCCTGGCCGGCGCTGTTGCAGGTCAGCAACGGGCGTCTGCTCGGCCAGGCCAGCCTGCAGCTGCCAGCCTGGGCGCCGCTGCGGCTGGATCTGGGCCTGCAGTTCAAGGGCCTGGCCGGGATCTACGACCGTAGCGAGCTCAGCGGCCTGGATGGCCAGCTGAACCTGCAGCTGCGCGGCGACCAACTGAGCCTGGAGCTGCCGCAGCTGAGCCTGCAGCAGCTCAATCCGGGGTTGCCAATCGGCCCGCTGCAGCTGCAGGGGCGCTATGTCGCCCGGCTCGGGCAGCCCCTGCAGGGCTTGCTGTCCTGGCAGAGCGCAGAGACCGGCGTGTTCAACGGCCAGGCCTGGCTGCCGGCCGGGCAACTGGACCTGGCCCAGCCCAGCCAGCGCCTGCCGCTGCAGTTCAAGGACGTGCAACTGGAGGAGATCTTCCGGGTCTACCCTGCAGAAGGGTTGGCCGGTCGTGGCAGTTTGCGCGGTGAGCTGCCGCTGTTGCTGGACGCCGCCGGCCTGCGCATCGAACAGGGCCAGATGGCGGCCCAGGCGCCGGGTTACCTGCAGTTCCGCTCGGAGAAGATCCGCGCCCTGGGCCGCAGTAATCCCGGCATGCAGCTGGTGGTGGATGCCCTCGACGACTTCCACTTCGACCTGCTCGACAGTGCGGTTAGCTATGCTGCCGACGGCAAGCTGCAACTGGCCCTGCGCCTGCAAGGGCGCAACCCGGATGTGGAGAAGGGCCGGCCGATCAACCTCAACGTCAACCTGCAAGAGGACATCCCGGCCTTGCTGACCAGCCTGCAACTCACCGACCGGGTGAGCGAAACCATCCGCCAGCGTGTGCAGCAACGCCTGCGGCAACGCAATGATCCGCAGAAGGAGAACTGACCATGCGCCTGCGCGCCCTGCTGGTCGTCCTGTGGCTCGGCGGCCTGAGCGCCGCCTGTACCCCCACGGTGCAGCTGGCCATGCCCAGCGAGCCGATCAACATCAACCTCAACGTGAAGATCGAGCACGAAATCTACATCAAGGTCGACAAGGCCCTGGATTCCATCATCAACGAAGACAGCGGCCTGTTCTGAGCGCCTGCAAGGAGCCCTTCATGAAACTACAGCGCACCCTGGCCTGCGGCCTGCTGGCCCTGAGCCTCAGCTTGCCGGCCCTGGCGATGAACCTCAACGAAGCGATGAGTGCCCTCGGCACGGCCAAGAGCAGTGGCCAGCTGGGCGAACAACCCGACGGCTATCTCGGCGTGGTCAGCCCGAGTGGTTCGGCTGCGGAAATCGCCACGCTGATCAACCAGGCGCGCCAGGCCGAATACCAGCGCCTGGCCAAGGACAACGGCCTGCAACTCGGTGACGTGGAAGCCCTGGCCGGGCAGAAGGCGCTGGAGAAGACCCCGGCCGGGCAGTACATCCAGGTCAACGGCAAGTGGCTGCGCAAGTAGCCTGGCGCCTGGGTTTGCTGGCGCCCTGTAAATTATTCCGCTGCGAGAGTTTTACCTGCTGTTTTGGCGATAAAGCCCTTTAGCAGGTTGCATGGCTCTCCGAAAAAGGCGAACTGGCCAGAATTTATCGCCAAATAAGCCATTCTAAACAGTGAATAACACTGCTGTTGTCTTCCTATACTGCGCTCAATCGTGCTCAGTAAAACAAACGCCAGCGAAAGCTCGCGACGAGGGAGACAACCATGCGTGTTCTGGTTCTTGGCAGTGGTGTGATCGGTACCGCCAGCGCCTACTACCTGGCCCGTGCCGGCTTCGAAGTGGTGGTGGTCGATCGCCAGAACGGCCCGGCCCTGGAAACCAGCTTCGCCAACGCCGGCCAGGTCTCCCCCGGCTATGCCTCGCCCTGGGCCGCTCCAGGCGTGCCGCTGAAAGCCATCAAATGGCTGCTGCAGAAACACGCACCGCTGGCGATCAAGGCCACCGCCGATATCGACCAATACCTGTGGATGGCGCAGATGCTGCGCAACTGCACCGCCAGCCGCTACGCGGTGAACAAGGAGCGCATGGTGCGTCTGTCCGAGTACAGCCGCGACTGCCTCGACGAGCTGCGTGCCGAGACCGGCATCAGCTACGAAGGCCGCCAACTGGGCACCACCCAGCTGTTCCGCACCCAGGCCCAGCTCGACAACGCCGCCAAGGACATCGCCGTCCTGAAGCAGTCCGGCGTGCCGTACGAATTGCTCGACCGCGCCGGCATCGCCCGCGTCGAACCGGCCCTGGCCTCGGTTACCGACAAGCTCGCCGGCGCCCTGCGCCTGCCCAACGACCAGACCGGCGACTGCCAGGTGTTCACCACCAAGTTGGCGCAGATGGCCAAGGACCTGGGCGTGGAGTTCCGCTTCGGCCAGAACATCCAGCGCCTCGACCACGCCGGTGACCGCATCAACGGCGTGTGGATCGACGGCAAGCTGGAAACCGCCGACCGCTACGTGCTCGCCCTCGGCAGCTACAGCCCGCAACTGCTCAAGCCGCTGGGCATAAAGGCGCCGGTCTACCCGCTCAAGGGTTACTCGCTGACCGTGCCGATCACCAACGCGGCCATGGCGCCGGCGTCGACCATTCTCGACGAGACCTACAAGGTCGCCATTACCCGTTTCGACAACCGCATCCGCGTCGGCGGCATGGCCGAGATCGCCGGTTTTGACCTGAGCCTCAACCCGCGTCGCCGCGAAACCCTGGAAATGATCACCGCCGATCTGTACCCGCAGGGTGGCGATCTGGCCCAGGCCGAGTTCTGGACCGGGCTGCGCCCGACCACTCCGGACGGCACCCCGATCGTCGGCGCCACCGCCTATCGCAACCTGTTCCTCAACACCGGACACGGTACCCTTGGCTGGACCATGGCCTGCGGCTCCGGCCGTTTCCTCGCCGACCTGATCGCGAAAAAGCGTCCGCAGATCAGCGCCGAAGGCCTGGATATTTCCCGCTATGGCAACACCAAGGAGACCCACAAGCATGTCCATCCAGCGCCTGCGCACTGAGAAGCGCTACAGCGAAATCGTCATCCACAACGGCACCGTCTACCTGGCGGGCCAACTGGCTGACGACTACGCCGGCGATATCCGCGAGCAGACCCGCCAGACCCTGGCCAACGTCGACCGCTTCCTGGCTGAGGCCGGCAGCGACAAGTCGAAGATCCTCTCGGTGACCATCTACCTCAAGGACATGGCTGCCGATTACGCCGGCCTCAACGAGGTGTGGGATGCCTGGGTCGCCGAAGGCGCCGCGCCTGGCCGCGCCTGTGTCGAGGCCGCTATGTATGACCCGCGTGTGTTGGTGGAAATGATGGTGATTGCCGCACAGGCCTGATTTCCCGTTCTTGCCCGGCGCCCCCGCCGGGTCTTTTTATTCCTGACCGGCTGGCGTGCGCGCCGACCGGCGATTGCCCAAGCCGAGAGCCGCATGCGTCCCGCCCGTGCCCTGATCGACCTCAATGCCCTGCGCCACAACTACCGTCTGGCCCGCGAACTGAGCGGCGCCAAGGCGCTGGCCGTGGTCAAGGCCGATGCCTACGGGCATGGCGCGACGCGTTGCGCCCAGGCGCTGGAAGGCGAAGCCGACGGATTCGCCGTGGCTTGCATCGAGGAGGCGCTGGAACTGCGCGCGGCCGGTATCAGCCGGCCAATTCTGCTGCTGGAAGGCTTCTTCGAAGCCTCCGAACTGGCGCTGATCGAACAGCATCGCCTGTTGTGCGTGGTGCATTCGGCCTGGCAGGTCGAGGCCATCGAGCGCAGCGCGCTGAGCAAGCCGCTGACGATCTGGCTCAAGCTGGACTCGGGCATGCACCGGGTCGGGCTGCACCCGGCCGAGTACCGCGACGCCTACCAGCGCCTGCTGAGCAGCGGCAAGGTGGAGAAAGTCGTGCTGATGAGCCACTTCGCCCGCGCCGACGAGCTGGACTGCCCGCGCAGCGCCGAGCAACTGGTGGTGTTCGAGCAGGCCCGTGGTGATCTGCAGGCTGAAGTCAGCCTGCGCAACTCGCCGGCGATTCTCGGCTGGCCCTCCGTGCCCAGTGACTGGGTGCGGCCCGGTATCATGCTCTACGGCGCCAGCCCGTTCGAGCAGGCCCAGGAGCAGGCCGCGCGCCTGCAGCCGGTGATGACCCTGGAATCGAAGATCATCAGCGTGCGCGAGCTGCCGGCCGGCGAGCCGGTGGGCTACGGCGCGCGCTTCGTCAGCGAGCGTCCGACCCGCGTCGGCATCGTCGCCATGGGCTATGCCGACGGCTACCCGCGCCACGCACCGACCGGCACGCCGGTCATGGTCGACGGCCAGCTGACCCGCCTGATTGGCCGGGTGTCGATGGACATGCTCAGCGTCGACCTGACCGATGTGCCCGGCGCCGGCCTCGGCAGCCGGGTCGAATTGTGGGGGCGCAACGTCCTCGCCAGCGACCTGGCCCAGGCCTGCGGCAGCATTCCATACCAGCTGTTCTGCAACCTGAAGCGGGTGCCGAGGCTCTATTCCGGGGGCTGATTCGGGGTGCTCGGGGTAATTGCGGTCACAGTGTTGTAAATACTGAACACTGTTGCCATGATACGGCCACATTTCCGTATCTGCTCCCCAAGGAGGACTCCAGCATTGGACGTCGGTGTTCGACTGCAATCCATTCGTAAACTCAAGGGCCTTTCCCAGCGTGAACTCGCCAAGCGCGCGGGCGTCACCAACAGCACCATTTCGATGATCGAGAAGAACAGCGTAAGCCCTTCGATCAGTTCGTTGAAAAAGGTGTTGGCTGGCATCCCCATGTCGCTGGTCGAGTTCTTCTCCCTCGATGTGGAACAGGACAACCAGGCTCAGGTGGTCTACCGGGCCGACGAACTGACCGACCTTTCCAGCGGCGCCGTGACCATGAAGCTGATTGGCAAGGCACACCCCAGCCGCGCGATCACCTTCCTCGACGAAATCTATCCGCCAGGCTCCGATACCGGCGACGAGATGCTCAACCACGACGGCGAAGAAGCCGGCATGTTGGTCGACGGGCGCCTCGAACTGAGCGTTTCCGGTGAAGTGTTCATCCTTGAACCGGGCGACAGCTACTATTTCGACAGCACCAAGCCACACCGCTTCCGCAATCCGTTCGACCGGCCGGCCCGCTTGATAAGTGCCACCACACCGGCCAACTTCTAATAACCTGTCTAGGATCTCTTGATCGTCGGCCATGCTGCGTTGAAATCGGGCTCGGACTGCTCATTTACACTTCGTAAACTGCGCGTCCTCGCCCAATTTCGCCTTGCCTGGCTCTAGCTCAAAAGATCCTAAACAGGTTCTAGCAACCTGTTCCACGTCGGCCTGACGACACCGAGCGCAAGACCCGCTAGCGGGTTCAGAAGGCAGACTTCAGGCCTGGTCCTGAGGTCCAATGCCCCTGCGACAAGTTGGGTTGTTCCGGCCGGCGGGTCTAACCGCTATACTGCGCCCGCTCGCGAAACCGTGGCCGCGGGCGTGACTAGCCACAATGAGGGTGTACCGTGAACCTGATCAAGAAGATGCTGGTAGCCAACGCTGCCGTATTGGCCCTGTGGGCTGTTAGCGCTCAGGCTGCGACCAACGACGATATCGCCGAGCGCATCAAGCCGGTTGGCGAAGTCTGCGTCCAGGGCGAAGAGTGCAAGGGCATTGAAGCGGTTGCCGCTTCTGCCGGTGGCGGCGCGAAAACGCCGGACGACATCATCGCTGGCCATTGTGGCGCTTGCCACACCACTGGCGTGCTGGGTGCTCCGAAAATCGGCGATGCCGCCGCCTGGAAGGAGCGCGCTGATCACCAGGGCGGCCTCGACGGCCTGCTGGCCAAGGCGATCTCCGGGATCAACGCCATGCCGCCGAAAGGCACCTGCGCGGATTGCTCGGATGATGAGCTGAAAGCCACCATCAAGAAGATGTCCGGCCTCTGATTTTCAGACGCTGCTGACCTCTGCAAAGCCGCCTCCGGGCGGCTTTGTCGTTTCTGCGGGAGCAAAGTTGCAGAAGTGCCTGTCCAACCTGCGAGACCTTCGCAGGAGAACACCCCGGTGCATATCTGCTCGCTGGAACAGGCTGTGGAAGAGGTGCTGGAGCGCATCGACGGGCCGATTCGCCTGGCTCTGCCCCTCGGGTTGGGCAAACCCAACCATTTCGTCAACGCGCTCTACCAGCGCATCAAGGAGCTGCCGCAGCGTTCGCTGACCATCTACACCGCGCTGTCGCTGGCCAAGCCCCAGGCCGGCAGCGAGCTGGAGCAGCGTTTCAGTGGCCCGTTCCTGCGCCGCGTATACGGCGACTATGTTGAACTCGACTACCTCGGTGACCTGCGCTGTGGCGAGCTACCGGCCAACGTGCAGATCGAAGAGTTCTACCTGCAGCCGGGTAGCCAGTTACATAACCCGCAGGCGCAGCAGAGCTACATCAGCCTCAACTACAGCCATGTCGCCCGCGATTTGCAGCGCAAGGGCGTCAACCTGATTGCCCAGTTGGTCGCCACGGACCCTGAGCGACCCGAGCACCTCAGCCTGAGCTGCAACCCGGACATCACCCTCGACCTGATGGCCTTGCTGCAGGTACGCCGCGATGCCGGCGAGCAGATCTTCTACCTCGCCCAGGCGCATCGCGACCTGCCGTACATGGGCGGCGTTGCAGAGGTCGAGCGCAGTCGGTTCGACCTGCTGCTGGAGCGCCCCGAACGAACCACCCTGTTCTCCACCCCAAACATGCCGGTGAGCCTGCAGGACCATGCTATCGGCCTGCACGCCAGCACCCTGGTGCGCGACGGCGGCACTCTGCAGCTCGGCATCGGCGCCATGGCCGATGCGGTGGCAGCGGCGCTGATTGCTCGTCAAGCGGACAACGCCAGTTATCGTGCGGTGCTGGAAACCATGCGCGTGCCGCAACGCTGGGGCGAGCTGATCCGCCATGAGGGTGGGCTGGCGCCTTTTGCCACCGGTCTGTATGGCTGCAGCGAGATGTTTCTGCTCGGCCTGCTGGTGCTGGTCGAAGCGGGCGTGGTGCGGCGACCGGCCTATCCCGACGTGCACCTGCAGCGCCTGGCCAACCTCGGCGGCCTGGACGATGAAGAGCACCTGCGTGGCGCCGAGTCCCTGCGCCAGGCCGGGATTCCCCATGTGCTGGATGGCAACACGCTGGCCTGGCTGCAGCGCCATGGTCTGCTGGCCAACGAGATCACCCTGGAAGGCCGCGAGTTACGCCTGCCGGATGGTCAGAGCCTGTCCTGCGACCTGGCCAATCCCGCCACGGCAGAGGCCATCCGTCCGTACCTGGGCAGCGCCATCGGCGGGGTGCTGGTACACGGCGGCTTCATCCTCGGTCCGCAGGCGTTCTACGAGCGCTTGCGCGAGTTGAGCGAAACCCAGCGCCAGCGCATCGGCATGACGGCGATCAGCTACATCAACCGGTTGTACGGCGACGAGTCGTTGAAGCGCCTGCAGCGTCGCGATGCGCGGTTCATCAACAGCTGTTTCTGCGTAACCCTGCTCGGCGCCAGCGCGGCCGACCAGCTGGAGGACGGCCGCGTACTCAGTGGTGTAGGCGGGCAGTACGATTTCGTCGCCCAGGCCCATGAGCTGGAGGGCGCGCGCTCGATCCTGATGCTGCGCAGCTGGCGCGAGACCGGCGGCGAGGTGACCTCGAACATCGTTTGGCACTATGGCCACGCCACCATTCCGCGGCACCTGCGTGACCTGGTGGTGACCGAATATGGCATCGCCGACCTGCGCGGCAAGAACGATGCGCAGGTGATCGAGGCGCTGCTGCGGATCGCCGATGCGCGCTTCCAGGATGAGCTGATCGCCCAGGCGCAGAAGGCCGGCAAGCTGCCGGAGGATTTCGTCCTCGCCGCGGAATACCGGCAGAACACGCCCTGGCGCCTGCTGGCGTTGCAAGACGAGTTCCCTCAGTTGTTCATCGAGTATCCGCTGGGCTGCGATTTCACCCGCGAGGAGCGCGACCTGCTGCGGGCCCTGCGCTGGCTGAAGAGCAAGCTCAAGCTCAGCGAGATTCTCGAACTGGGCCGCGCCGCGCTGTTCGACCTGCCGGAGCCGGCGCACTACGCCGTGCATCTCGAGCGCATGGGGTTGGGCGACCCCAGCGGCCTGCGCGAGCAGCTCTACCAGAAGCTGGTGCTGGCCGGCCTCAAGGCCGCAGAGGGCGGCTGAGGCTCGCAGAAGCCAGCGTAGGCTGGGTTAGCCGCCAGCATGATGCTCCGTTCTGACCACTGGATTGGCGCGGCGTAACCCAGCAGCGGGTCCACGGGGTTGTGCATGCCGCGCTGGGTTACGCCGCGCCGAGCCTTTGCGGTAAGCACGGACCACGCTAAACGCGGCTAACCCAGCCTACGGGTTCAGCGCTGGCGGTATATCTCTCGGGCGAGACGGAAGAGCGTAAACGGGGCTCAGTCGAGGAAGCGCACCTGGCCGTCATCCAGCGAGGCAATGCGGGCCAGGGACTCGACCCGGTAGCCCTGCGCATCCAGCTCGGCGCGGCCGCGCTGGAAGGACTTCTCGATGACCACGCCGATGCCGGCGATGCTCGCTCCAGACTGGCCGATCAGGTCGATCAGGGCCCTGGCCGCATGCCCGTTGGCGAGGAAGTCGTCGATCATCAGCACATGGTCGTCGGCACCCAGGTGCTTGGCCGAGATGGCCAGGGTGCTTTCGGTCTGCTTGGTGAAGGAGAACACGCTGGAAATGTAGAGGTTGTCCTTGAGCGTCAGCGACTGGTACTTGCGGGCGAAGATCACCGGCACGCCCAGTTCCAGGCCGGCCATCACCGCCGGGGCGATGCCCGAGGCCTCGATGGTGACGATCTTGGTGATGCCCAGGCCGGCGAAGCGTTCGGCGAATTCATGGCCGATCTGCTGCATCAGGCGCGGGTCGATCTGGTGGTTGAGAAAGGCGTCGACCTTGAGCACCTGATCTGACAGCACCAGGCCTTGTTCGCGAATCTTCTGCTTCAGTGCTTCCACGCCCATTGCCCTCAGGTGTGTTGGTATTGATCGGTTGTTTATAGAGCCTGTTTACGATTTTTTGAGCATGGCACGCATGTTGGCCAGCGCGTCGTTGCCGCGCGCGGCCTTGACCTCCACCGGCGCGTCTTCCAGGCCTTCCCAGACCAGGTCTTCCTGCGGCAGTTCGTCGAGGAAACGGCTCGGCGAACAGTCGATGATCTCGCCGTACTGCTTGCGCTTGGAGGCGTATGTCAGCGCCAGGTTGCGCTTGGCACGGGTGATGCCGACGTAGGCCAGGCGGCGCTCTTCCTCGATGGTATCGGCCTCGATGCTGGAGCGGTGCGGGAGAATCTCCTCCTCGAAACCGATGATGTACACCGAGGGAAACTCCAGGCCCTTGGAGGCGTGCATGGTCATCATCTGCACACCGTCGGCACCGTCTTCCTCTTCCTGCTGGCGTTCGAGCATGTCGCGCAACACCAGCTTGCCGATGGCGTCCTCGACGGTCATGTCGCCGTCTTCGTCTTTATCGAGGGTGTTCTTCAGCGCCTCGACCAGGAACCAGACGTTGCCCATGCGCGCGTCGGCGACCTTGTCGCTGGAGGCGTTCTGCCGCAGCCAGTTCTCGTAGTCGATGTCCATCACCATGCTGCGGATGGCGCCGATCGGGTCGTTGCCGGCACACAGCTCGCGGATCTTGTCCATGTAGCGCTTGAAGCGACTCAGGCGCTCGGTGTAGCGGCTGTCGAGGTGCTCGGCCAGGCCGATCTCGTCGCTGGCGGCGTACATGCTGATCTTGCGTTCGGTGGCGTAGTTGCCGAGCTTTTCCAGGGTGGTCGAGCCGATTTCGCGGCGCGGCACGTTGATTACCCGCAGGAAGGCGTTGTCGTCGTCCGGGTTGACCAGCAGGCGGAAGTAACTCATCAGGTCCTTCACCTCCTGGCGGGCGAAGAAGCTGGTGCCACCACTCAGGCGATAGGGAATCTGATGGTGCTGCAGTTTCAGCTCCATCAGCTTGGCCTGGTAGTTGCCGCGGTAGAGGATGGCGAAGTCGCTGTACGGGCGCTCGGTGCGCAGGTGCTCGGTGAGGATCTCCAGGGCCACGCGCTCGCACTCGGCGTCTTCGTTGCGAGTGCGGATCACGCGGATCTCGTCGCCCATGCCCATCTCGCTCCACAGCTGCTTCTCGAAGGCGTGCGGGTTGTTGGCGATCAGGGTGTTGGCGCATTTGAGGATGCGGCTGGTGGAGCGGTAGTTCTGCTCGAGCATCACCACCTTCAGCGACGGGTAGTCCTCTTTCAGCAGCATCAGGTTTTCCGGGCGTGCGCCGCGCCAGGCGTAGATCGACTGGTCGTCGTCGCCGACCACGGTGATCTGGTTACGCATGCCCACCAGCAGCTTCACCAGCAGGTACTGGCTGGAGTTGGTGTCCTGGTATTCGTCGACCAAGAGGTAGCGGATGCGGTTCTGCCACTTCTCGAGGATGTCCTTGTGTTCCTGGAAGAGTTTCACCGGCAGCAGGATCAGGTCGTTGAAGTCCACCGCGTTGTACGCCTTGAGCGTGCGCTGGTAGTGCAGGTAGACGATGGCGGCGGTCTGTTCCTTGGGGTTGCGCGAGTTGGCCAGGGCCTCGTCCGGCAGGATCAGGTCGTTCTTCCAGCTGTCGATGTAGTTCTTGACCTCGTCGGCGCCGTCATCGCCGGCGTATTCCTTCTGCATGATGTCGGTCAGCAGGGCCTTGATGTCGCCGTCGTCGAAAATCGAGAAGCCCGGTTTGTAACCCAGCGCCGCGTATTCCTTGCGGATGATGTTCATGCCCAGGTTGTGGAAGGTCGACACGGTCAGGCCGCGCGCCTCGGCGCCTTTGAGCAGGGTGCCGACCCGTTCCTTCATCTCGCGCGCGGCCTTGTTGGTGAAGGTCATGGCGACGATATGGCGGGCCTGGATGCCGCATTTCTGCACCAGGTGGGCGATCTTGCGCGTGATCACGCTGGTCTTGCCGGAACCTGCACCGGCGAGCACCAGAAGGGGACCGCCGACGTAGTTCACGGCTTCTTGCTGCCGGGGATTGAGTCGGGACATGACGGGGAATTCAACGAGGGGAAAACGAGGCCGGCATTCTAGCAGGCCGCAACTGGCGGCGGGCTGCGGCGCGTGGGCGGGTCGTCGGAGCAGGAATCAGGATAAAAAGCTTCAGGAATGTGTGGTAAGTCACTATTTTTAAAGCCCATCTTTACCCGAATCGACCACCTGCGGTTGCCGCTGCTATGCCTTTCCCGCAGGATGCGCAGAAAGCTGCACAAGGATGTGTAGGTATAGAGACGCCGCATACGGCGCACGCATGTCTGCTTTGAACGTCCTGGGGAGGTCGTTTGTCCGCGCTAGTCGAACCTTTGCGCTTGGTCCTGCTGGCTGAACGGCCAGAATGGGCCGCCTTGCTGCGTACGCGGTTGGCGGCGCTGGGCAACGCCTATCCGCTGATTACCGCCCCGACCTGGGAAGCGGCCTGCAGCCTGTTCGACGACCCCTACAGCGGCCTGCTGCTGACCACCCCCGCCTGCCAGCCTGCGCCCGGGCTCTGCCCATTGCCGGTGGTGCTGCTGCTCGACGAAGAGCCGGAGCAGGCGCCGGCGGATGTCTACGACTGGCTGGTGCGCGACCGCCTGAGTGTCGACCTGCTGCGCCGTTGCCTGCGTTACGCGCGCGAGCGCAGCCAGTTGCAAGGCACCCTGCAGCGCCTGGCCGAGCAGGACCCGCTGACCGGCATCGCCAACCGCCAGGGTTTCCATACCCTGCTGGCCACGCACCTGGCCGAATACGGTGGGCGTGGCCTGAGCCTCGGCCACCTCGACCTGGACAACTTCAAACACGTCAACGATGCCCTCGGCCACCAGGCCGGCGATCGCCTGATCCTGCAGGTGGTCGGTCGGCTCAAGTCGCAACTGGACGCGGGTGATCGCCTGGCGCGCCTGGGCAGCGACGAGTTCGCCCTGCTGCTCGACACCCGCCGCGACCCGCAGCGCGCCGAGCAGATTGCTGAGCGCATCAGCGAGGCCCTGTCCGAGCCCTACTGGCTGGACGGCGAGAGCCTGCTGCTGGGCAGCAGCCTGGGCATCGCCCATTCCCGTGCCGATGCCGGCGCCGACCCGCTGATGTGGCACGCGCACATCGCCATGCAGCAGGCCAAGTCGTCCCAGGGCTGCACCTTTCACATCTTTGATGAGCGCATCAACCGTGGTGCGCGCAGCCTGGCCGACCGGGAAAGCGAGCTGCGCCGCGCCCTGCGCCGTGATGAGTTGGAGCTGCATTATCAGCCGCGTCTGTGCCTGCAGACTGGACGCATCGTCGGCATCGAGGCGCTGGTGCGCTGGCGCCACCCCGAGCGCGGCCTGCTCGCCCCGGATGAGTTCGTACCGCTGGCCGAGGAAAGCGGGCTGATCGTACCGCTCGGCTACTGGGTGATTGCCCGTGCGCTGCGCGACATGCAGTGGCTGCGCGGGCGCGGCCTGCCGGCGCTGCACATGGCGGTCAACCTGTCGTTCCGCCAGTTCCAGGACAGCCAGTTGCTGAGCACCCTACAGCGGCTGATCGAGGAACGCGGCGTCGATGCGCAGTGGCTCGAATTCGAGCTGACGGAAACCGCGGTGATGCGTCGCAGCGAACTGGTGCAACAGACCATGCAGGCCCTCGGCCGCCTGGGCGTGCGCTTCTCGCTGGACGACTTCGGCACCGGTTTCTCCTCCTTCGTGCACCTCAACAGCCTGCCCATCACCCTGCTGAAGATCGACAAGAGCTTCGTCGGTGGCATGGGCGAGCGCGCGGAGAACCGCCAATTGGTGCGGGCGATGATCAACCTGGCGCACAACCTGCACCTGGAAGTGGTCGCCGAAGGGGTGGAAAACGCCGAGCAACTGGCGCTGCTGCGGCAGTTCGGTTGCGACCAGGTGCAGGGCTACATGATCAGCAAGGCGCTGCCGCTGGCCGACTTGGCGCGCTTCCTGGTGTTCGGCGCGCGCCAGCCGCTGCTGACGGCGCTGCCTTCCTAACGAACCGGCTTTTGTAGGAGCGAGCTCTGCTCGCGAAGCTTTTGCGTGGCTAGATTCGCGAGCAGAGCTCGCTCCTACAGTTCCAGGCATACGCCCGTTACCGGCCGCAGCAACCGCGCTGTCTTCCACTCGAAGCCCAGGGTCAGCCCCAGCGCCGCGCAGGCCAGGCCACCGGCCAGCCCCCACCACACCCCGGCCGCACCCCAGCCGGCGGGAAACGCCAGGGCCCAGGCCAGCGGCGCGCCGATCGCCCAATAGCAGACGAGTCCGACCAGCAGGGTGGTCTTGCCATCCTTGAGGCCACGAATGGCGCCCATGGCGATGGTCTGGATACCGTCGAACAGTTCGAACACGGCGGCCACGGCCAGCAGGCTGACGGCCAGGCTGACGATCTCGGCGAACGCAGGGTCATGGCGGTCGAGAAACATCCCCACCACCCACTCGGGCGCCAGCCAGAACAGCAGGGCGAAGCCGAGCATGCAGCAGGCGCCGCTGGCGATGCCCAGCCGCCCGGCACGGCGCGCTTCGCGGATGCGCCCGGCGCCATAGTGCTGGCCGATGCGGAAGGTGGTGGCGTAGGAAATCCCCACCGGCACCATGAAGGCGACGTACACGGACATGATCGCCACCTGGTGCGCGGCCAGCGCGTGGCTGCCGATGGCGCCCATGCACAGGGTGGCGAAGGCGAACATGCCGGACTCCACCGCGTAGGTGCCGCCAATCGGCAGGCCCAGGCGCAGCAGCTCCCGGAACTCGCCCAGGTAGGGCTTGAGCAGGCCGTGGCGCAGCGGATAGGCGGCATAGGCCGGATGGCGTGTGAGGTGCCAGGCCAGCAACAGGGCCATGACATTGCTGACCAGCGCGGTGACCAGGCCGATGCCGGCCAGGCCCAGCGCCGGCAGGCCGAACCAGCCGTGGATCAGCGCATAGTTGAGGGCGAAGTTGGCCAGCGCGCCGCCGATGCTGATGGCCATCACCGGGCCGGGTCGACCGATGGCGGCGGTGAAGCCGCGCAGCGCCATGAAGCCGAGGTAGCCGGGCAGGGCGAACACCAGGGTGGAGAGAAACTGCATGGCGCCGGTGATGTTGTGCGGCTCCTGGCCAAAGCGCTGCAACAGCGGCTGCAGGTTCCACAGCAGTAGGCCGGCGACCAGGGCCAGGCCCCAGGCCAGCCACAGGCCGGTCTGGGTCATGCGGGTCACGCCCGCCGTGTCGCCCGCACCGTGGCGGATCGCGACCAGGTTGCCAACCGCCGCCAACACGCCCACGCAGAAGATCGAGACGAATGAATAGCTGGCGGCGCCGAGGCCGCCGGCGGCCAGTTCGGCCGGGCCGAGCTGGCCCATCATCAGGGTATCGGTGAACACCATCAGCACATGGGCCAGCTGGGCGGCGATCAGTGGGCCGGCCAGGCGGAAGATGGCGAGGAGTTCGTGGCGAACGGCATATGGCATGAGTCTGGCTCAGTAAACGGGCTTGCCCGCCGCGCTTGGGCGGCTGGAGAATGTGGCTATTCTCGGGACTCAGTCACGCCGGCACAAAAGGAAAAAAGCGATGCCTAGCATGATCAAAACTCATGGATAGATCCCTATGAGTCGCCACTTGCCGCCGCTGTATGCCCTGCGCGCCTTCGAGGCCGCCGCCCGGCACTCGTCCTTCACCCGGGCGGCTGAAGAGCTGGCCATCACCCAGAGCGCGGTGAGCCGGCACATCCGCACTCTGGAAGAACACTTCGCCTGCCGCCTGTTCGAGCGCAACGGCCGCAACCTGCGCCCGAGCGAAACCGCGCGCCTGCTGTTGCCCGGCGTGCGCGAGGGTTTCGATGCGCTGGAGCGGGCCTGCACCGCGCTGCGTATCGACGACGCCACCCTGCGTTTGAAGGCGCCTTCGACCCTGACCATGCGCTGGTTGCTGGCGCGCCTGTCACGCTTCCGCCTGCACAACCCCGACATCGAGGTGCAACTGACCAGCGCCTGGATGGATGTGGACAAGGTCGACTTCCACCACGAGCCCTTCGACTGTGCCGTGTTGCTCAGCAGCAGCGGCAACTTCCCGGCGGAGTGGGAGAGCGTCGAGCTGTTCGCCGAATGGCTGATCCCGGTCTGCGCGCCGGAGGCGGCGGCCGGGCAACCCTGGGACCTGGCGCGCCTGCAGGCCAGCGAGCTGCTGCACCCGACGCCGGACCGGCGCGACTGGCGGCGCTGGCTGCAGGCCATGCAGCTGGGCGAGCAGGTGCCGCTCAAGGGCGGCCAGGTGTTCGACACCCTGGAGCTGGGCATCGTCGCGGCGGGGCGTGGCTACGGGGTGTCGATCGGCGACCTGGTGATGATTGCCGAGGATGTCGAGCAGGGTCGCCTGGGCCTGCCCTGGCCCAGCGCGGTAGCCAGTGGCGACAGCTATCACCTGGTCTGGCCGCGTGGCCGGCGGGGCGAGGAGCGCCTGCGCCGCTTGCGTGATTACCTGCTGGCCGAAGTGGCGCAAATGCGTTTGCCGGCGGTGACCTACAGCGAGGGCTGATGCGCAGGCTTGCAGTATTCTGGACGGCCTGCGTAAAAAATAATGGACCATCAGGCCGCGATCAGGCTGGCTTCGTGCGGGCTATGCGCCGTCATCAGGCGCATACAGCTTGTCGCGCCGATCTGATTTGCGAACGACATCGAGTTGATTTGTTTGACATATTTTACGGCTCAGGCAGACTGTGCTGGCGGTTCCGACTGTTAAGCGGCCGTCGCGGAAGGTTCGTTACCTTCTACTCCCATGCCTCCAGGTGAGGCCCAGCTACGCCGCCGACAGACGGTCCGTGCCAAACAGGTAGTGCGTCGATCTCCCGACCCGCCTGCACAGCAACGGCAGACCGATTCTGCCCCAAGGTGACGTATGTCCAACAACAACAGTGCCAAGAACACTTCTGCCAAGTGCAAACCCGTCGTGTTGATGTCCATGGGCGCCCAAGAGCGCAAGGGCCACGACTATCAGGTAATGACCCACAAATACATCACGCCACTGGTGGAGATCGCCGGCTGTGTACCTGTGCTGGTGCCTACCTGCTGCGGTATCGAAGACCTCGAGCAATACCTCGACATGGCGGACGGTGTGTACCTCACCGGCGCCGGCTCGAACATCGACCCAACGCTCTACGGCCAGGAAAACCTGACCCCCGATAAGGGCCAGGATCGTGACCGCGATCTGTTCGACCTGCCGCTGATCAAGGCCGCCATCGCCCGTGGCCTGCCGATCTTCGGTATCTGCCGCGGCATGCAGGAAATCAACGTGGCCCTGGGCGGCGACATGTACCAGAAGCTCTACGCCGAGCCGGGCTTCAATGATCACCGCGAAGATTCCAACGCCCCGGTCGACGTGCAGTACGCGGCGAGCCACAGCGTGCGCCTGCAAGCCAACTCCTGGCTGGCCAAGCTGATGCAGAGCGAAGAAATTCGCGTCAACTCGCTGCATGGCCAGGGCGTGAAAACCCTGGGCAAGGGCCTGGAGTCGCTGGCCCGCGCCGAAGATGGTCTGGTCGAGGCGTTCCATGCGCCGAGCCTGTCGCCCTTCCTGTTCGCCGTGCAGTGGCACCCGGAATGGCAAGCCGCGCAAAACCCCGACTCGGTGAAGATCTTCCAGGCCTTCGGCGAAGCCTGCCGCCAGCGCGCGGCCGGCCCGGCCTACGAGATGGCCTGCTGATTCAGAGATCGTAAACAGGTTCTCTGGTTGACCCACCGGGGCGGCAACGCCCCGGTTCGCCCTCCGCAGACGGCATCTGTCCGTTTGCAGCGGCGCAATGTGCACCGCCACGGTGCATAGCTGACCGTTTGAGCAGTTTTGATCTTTTTCCCCGCTCTCCGCGCTATGCCGCACTAATCTGCTCAAGTACTCTCGCCGCCCGCCGACGTATCGTCTAGCGGCCGCGCCCTCGCGCACCTGATTACTTACCCGGAGAGCTCGCCCCATGTCCCAGCCCAGGTCCCGCATTGCCTGGCAACTCGCCGTTGCTCTGGCCCTGATCCTGATTCTGCTGATCAGCGGCAGCACCCTGTTCGCCCTGCGTTCGCTCGACCAGGCCAACCTGGCGACCCGCGAGGAACACCTGGCCAGCGAGGCGCGTCTGCTGGTCGACCAGCTCAACACCTTCCACGGCAGCCTGCGCGAAAGCACCCAGCGCCTGGCCGGGTTGTTCGAGAAGCGCTTCGCCAGCGGCCTCAGTGTGCATGCCGAGGAGCGCCTGCCCGTGGCTGCCCTGACCCCGCCGGCGCTGTACCTGAATGGCCAGGTGCTGAACAACGACTTCGCCCTGGTCGACGAATTTCGCCAGCTCACCGCCGGTGTCGCCACCGTGTTCGTGCGTGATGGCGCGGATTTCGTGCGGGTGACTACTTCGCTGAACAAACAGGACGGCACCCGCGCCATCGGCACCGTGCTCGACCACGCGCACCCGGCCTATCAGCGCCTGCTGGCGGGGCAGAGTTATGTCGGCCGGGCGCTGCTGTTCGATCGCTACTACATGACCCAGTACACCCCGGTGCGTGACCCCGCTGGTGCGGTGATCGCGGTGTTGTTCGTCGGCTTCGACTACACCGATGCGCAGGCTGCGCAGTTCAGCAACCTGCAGCGCTTTCGCATCGGCAAGACCGGCTCCCTGGCGCTGCTCGACGAGCAGGGCAAGTGGCTGGTGCCGCCGGCCGGCATGCGCCAGGCCGATGGCTTGAACGCAGTCATGGCCGAGCTGACCCAGGCACCGGGACACGGCCATTTCTGGAGCGATGGCACCGAGGAGTTCTTCAGCGTGGCCACGCCGTTTGCCGATGGTCCGTGGCAGGTGCTGGCCAATATGCCTAAGGCGGAGATCCGCGAGGTGACCTGGCGCGTCGGTGGGCAACTGGCCTTTGGCAGCGTGCTTGCGATGATCCTGGCGGTTGCGGCGGTCACCTGGCTGCTGCGCCGCCGCCTGCGTCCGCTGGGCGATCTGGTGCAGCAGGCCCAGGCGCTGGGGGCCGGCGATCTGAGCGCACGGCTGAATGTGTCCAGTCAGGACGAGATTGGCGAGCTGGCGCGCAGCTTCAACCAGATGGGCGAAGCGCTGGCGACCATGGTGGCGCACATCCGCAGCGCCGCGCAGCAGGTCAGCAGCCGTTCCCAAGTGCTCAGCGGGCTGTCCAGCGGCGCCTATGAAGGCATTGAGCAGCAGTCCGGCGAAATCGGCAGCATGGCTGGTGCGGTGGAAGAGTTCAGCGCCACCGCCCTGGATATCGCCGACAACATGCGCAGCACCGAACGCATGGCCAGCGCCAATGCGCAGCAGACGCGCATCGGCCGCAGCTCGATGGACGAGGCCTCGGCGGCGCTGGAGCAGATCTCCGCTGCGCTCAATGGCACCGCCACGGTGGTCAACACCCTGGGCCAGCGCTCGCAGGAAATTGGCGGCATCGTCGGGGTGATTACCGCCATCGCCGATCAGACCAACCTGCTCGCCCTGAACGCCGCGATCGAGGCCGCGCGTGCCGGTGAGATGGGTCGCGGCTTCGCCGTGGTGGCCGATGAAGTGCGCAACCTGGCGGCCCGCACCCGCGAGGCGACCACGGAAATCTCCACCATGATCGGCAGCATCCAGAGCGAAACCAGCAGCGCCATCAGCACCATGGAGCAGGGCCAGACGCTGATGCGCAACGGTCTCGACCTCAACGCCAAGGTGGCCGCCGCGCTGGCGCAGATCGCCGAGCAGAGCACCGCCGCCGGTGAGCAGTTCGCTGCGATCACCACCGCGACCCAGGAGCAGAGCAGCACCGCAACGCTGCTCAGCAGCAACCTGCAGAGCATTGCCCTGGCCAACAGCGAGCAGCGCGACGTGGTGGCCAACCTGGCAGAAACCGCGCGCGAGCTGGATCGCCTGGCCGAGGAACTGCGTCAGGAAGTCGGCCGCTTCCGCTGAGGATGAAAAAAGCCCCGGTGCCGTGCTGCGGCGCCGGGGCTTTTTTGTGCGTGAAGCTCAGCGCACCACGTGCAGGTAGTGCATGTGTTTCTCGTACTGGTCGAGCAGGTCGCCGATCACTTCATCGCGGCTCCAGCCCATCACGTCGTAGTCCTGCCCGCCTTCGCGCAGGTACACCTCGGCGCGGAAGTACTTGCGTGCGTCCTGGTTGTCATCGCCGGTGTCGCGGAAGGCGAAGCTGGGTTGGGCGAATGCGCGTGGGCGGATCTGGTAGGAAAAGTCGGTTTCCTCGCCATGGGCGACCGTGAGCTGGATGCGCTCGTCGTCCCCCCGACTGACCTGCACCGTGTAGCCCTGCTTGCGCAGTTCTTCGGCGACATCCTCGAAGGCTGGCTGCACCGTCTCGCTGATGAAACGACCGACATGCGAGCGGCGCGGGAACATCGCCATGTTGCGCAGTCGGCGCTGCCAGCCGCCGTGCTGGCGTTGTGCCGGGCGCGAGATGTTCAGCGCCTGGTAGCGAATGCCGCGCTTGGTGGCATCCAGACGCAGGGCCTTGAACAGGCCCCAGATGGCTGCCAGCAGCACGATGGAGAACGGCAGTGCGCTGGCGATGGTGGCCGTTTGCAGGGCTTTCAAACCGTCGGCCAGCAGCAGGGCCATGGCGACCACGCCAATCAGGATCGACCAGAACAGGCGTTGCCACAGCGGCGTGTGGTCACGCCCGCCGGAGGCCAGCATGTCGACCACCAGGGCGCCGGAGTCGGCCGAGGTAACGAAGAACACCACCACCATGGCCACGGCAATCAGCGATGACAGGGTGCTGAAGGGGAAGTGTTCGAGGAAGGCGAACAGTGCCAGCGAGCTGTCCGCATTGGCCGTGTCGGCCAGGCTCTGCACGCCCTGGTGGAGCACCAGGTGGATGGCGCTGTCGCCGAACACGGTCATCCACAGCAGGGTGAAGGCCGCCGGCACCAGCAGCACGCCGCAGACGAATTCACGAATGGTGCGCCCGCGTGAGATGCGCGCGATGAACAGGCCGACAAAGGGCGACCAGGACAGCCACCAGCCCCAGTACAGCAGGGTCCAGCCGCCGATCCAGTCGGTAGGCTCGTAGGCATAGAGGTTGAAGGTCTTGCTGACGATCTCCGACAGGTAGGCGCCGGTGTTCTGCACATAGGTCTGCAACAGGAACACGGTCGGCCCGAGGACCAATACGAACAGCAGCAGAATCACCGCCAGCCCCAGGTTCAGCTCGGAGAGGATGCGGATGCCCTTGTTCAGGCCGCTGGCCACCGAGAGCGTGGCCAGGGTGCAGGTGACGGCGATCAGGCCGATCTGCACCGGTACGCTGACCGGCACGTCGAACAGGTGGTGCAGGCCGCTGTTGATCTGCAGCACGCCGTAGCCGAGCGAGGTGGCGACACCGAACACCGTGCCGAGAATGGCGAAGATATCGACCGCATGGCCGATGGGGCCGTAGATGCGCTCGCCAATCAGCGGGTACAGGGCCGAACGCAGGGTCAGCGGCAGGTCATGGCGGTAGCAGAAGTACGCCAGGATCAGCGCGACGATGGCGTAGATCGCCCAGGCATGCAGGCCCCAGTGGAAGAACGTCAGCTTCATCGCCTCGCGCGCGGCATCCACGGTGCCGGCTGCGCCCACCGGCGGCGAGCTGAAGTGCTGCAGGGGTTCGGCCACGCCGAAGAACATCAGGCCGATGCCCATGCCGGCCGAGAACAGCATGGCGAACCAGGTGCTGTTGCGGTATTCCGGCTGGCTGTGGTCGGGGCCGAGTTTGATGTCGCCGTAGCGGCTGACGGCGAGAAATACCGTGCTGATCAGGATCAGCGCGACGGTCAGCACATAGAACCAGCTGGCGTTGCCGATGATCCAGCCTTGCAGGGCGCCGAACACGCCTTGCGCCTGTTTTTTCAGCAATACGCTGTACAGCACGAGGGCAACGATGAGGATGGTGGAGCCGAAAAACACCGGCGGATTGAGGGTAGAACGCGAAGACGAAGATGCCTCCATTGAGCTAGCTCTCCTTATGATCGGATGGCCGCCAAGGGCGGAAGGCGGACTATCCTAGCATAGTCGATAGTATTTTTCTTTTTAGAATGCGTTCCTGATAGTTTTTACGGTTGCGGTGTGGGTCTAGCCGCCTTGGCTGGGGCGGTATTGCAGGGCTTCGGCCAGGTGTGAGCGGGCTATATCTGCGGCCTGCTCCAGGTCGGCCAGGGTGCGCGCGACCTTGAGCAGGCGGTGCGCGGCGCGCAACGACAGGTTCAGGCGCTCGCAAGCCTGTTCCAGCCAGTGCTGGTCCTGCACCTGCAGCACGCAATGCTGGCGCAGGCCTGGTAGGTCGAGAAAGGCATTGGCACAGCCCTGGCGGGCCATCTGCCGTTGCCGCGCAGCCGCCACTTCGGCAGCGGCGCTGGCGCTGCTCTGACCGGGTGTGGTCGGTGCGCCGAGGGCGGTACTTTCGCGGGCCACGGTGAGGTGCAGGTCGATACGGTCGAGCAGCGGGCCGGACAGCTTGCTGCGGTAACGCTGGATCTGCTCCGGCGTGCAGCGGCAACGCCCGGCTGGGTCGCCGAGATAGCCACAAGGGCAGGGGTTCATCGCCGCGACCAACTGGAAGCGCGCGGGGAAGCGCACTTTGTCGCGCGCCCGGGCGATCACGATAAAACCGGACTCCAGCGGCTCGCGCAGCACCTCCAGGACCTTGCGATCGAACTCGGGCAGCTCGTCGAGAAACAGCACGCCCTGATGGGCCAGGGTGATCTCGCCGGGTTGTGGGCGACTGCCCCCTCCGACCAGCGCCGGGCCAGACGCACTGTGATGGGGCTGTCTAAATGGACGCTGCGGCCAGCGCTCCAGCGGCGCATGGCTGGCTACCGACTGGATGGCGGCCACTTCCAGGGCTTCCTGCTCATCCAGCGCCGGTAACAGGCCGGGCAGGCGGCTGGCCAGCAGGGTCTTGCCGGTGCCGGGTGGCCCGGTAAACAGCAGGTTATGACCCCCGCTGGCGGCGATCAGCAGGGCGCGCTTGGCGGCCAGTTGGCCCTGCACTTCGGCCAGGTCCGGATAGGGCTGCACTTCACGCAGCAGGCCGCTGGCCTGATACGGCAGCAGCGGGGTCTGGCCACTGAGGTGGGCGGCGATCTGCAGCAGGTGTTCGACGGCGAGTACGCTCAGGCCTGAGGCTAGGCTGGCTTCCTCGGCATTCGCTCGCGGCACCACCAGGGTGCGTCCGGCAGCGCGCGCGGCCAGCGCGGCGGGCAAAACGCCCTGCACCGGGCGTACGGCGCCGGACAACGCCAGCTCGCCGAGGCATTCCAGTTGCTCCAGGCCGGCAGCGGGTACCTGGCCGCTGGCGGCGAGCACGCCGAGGGCGATGGCCAGGTCGAAGCGGCCACCGTCCTTGGGTAGATCGGCCGGGGCCAGGTTCAACGTGATTCGGCGCGGCGGAAAATCGAAGCCGGCATTGAGGATGGCGCTGCGCACGCGGTCCTTGCTTTCCTTGACCGCGGTTTCCGGCAGGCCGACCAGGGCCATGCTCGGCAGGCCGTTGGCCAGGTGCGCCTCGACGGTCACGGAGGGGGCATCGACGCCCACCTGGGCGCGGCTATGGACAATGGCCAGGGACATGGATCACTCCTTGATCGCATGCCGCCGCGCCGAGCGGGAGTTACTCGGTAGGCGGCGGAGTCGGTTGGGCTTCCAGTTCGGCGACGCGGGCTTCGAGGGCCTCGAGGCGTGCACGGGTTCGGGCGAGGACAACCATCTGGCTGTCGAATTCGTCGCGGCTGACCAGGTCCAGCTTGCTGAACGCGCTCTGCAACAACACCTTGAACTGCGCCTCGAACTCACCGCGCGGGAGCGGGGAATCGCCGCTGAACAGGCGTGAGGCATGGCTGGCAAGGGTGTCGAGGATGGCTTTGGGCGGCAACATGGCGGGAATTCCGGGAACAGACGGCCGGCAGTGTAGCACGCAGGTCCGAGCCGATTGCTGCGCCACGGCGGTGCGCTCTTTTCGCGCACAACGGCGGCGCATGGTGCACCATGACTGTGCGGTCAGACTGCATCGAAATCCCTGCAAGGCCCGGCTGGCGAGGCTAAGCGCATGAATTCATCGGCTTTTGGCAGAGCTGGCAAGGTTTCTGCTAAGTCTCTGGTGACGCGTGCACCGATGCAGTACCGGTGCGCAGGGTGAGGCGGGGGAATGCTTCACCGCATGCGGTTGGTTGGCATCGGACTAGCCGGCGCCAGAGGCGGCCGATGCGTTTCAAAAGCCAGACACTGCGCTTAGACTTGAGCCGGGTTTGTTCTTCCTGGGGCAAGTCCACCAAATACGGGAGAGAGTTTCATGAAGCTAGTCACTGCCATCATCAAGCCGTTCAAGCTGGACGACGTGCGCGAGTCACTGTCGGAGATCGGCGTGCAGGGCATCACCGTAACTGAAGTCAAAGGCTTCGGTCGGCAGAAGGGTCACACCGAGCTGTATCGCGGTGCTGAATACGTGGTGGATTTTCTGCCGAAGGTGAAGATCGACGTGGCCATCGCTGATGACCAGCTGGATCGCGTCATCGAGGCGATCACCAAGGCGGCCAACACCGGCAAAATCGGCGACGGCAAGATCTTCGTAGTCAATCTGGAACAGGCCATCCGCATCCGTACCGGCGAAACCGGCACAGACGCAGTTTAAGCCTCAGAAACCAACACCACGCCCCAGGAGAAAACAATATGACTCTGCGTAAGATCGCAGGGCTAGGAGCCCTCTTGTCCCTCGTAACGCCAGGCTTGGCCATGGCTGACGAGGTTGTCCTCAACTCTGGCGATACCGCCTGGATGCTGACAGCGACCTGTTTGGTGCTGTTCATGACCATCCCGGGCCTGGCCCTGTTCTACGGCGGCATGGTCCGCTCCAAGAACATCCTCTCGGTAATGATGCAGTGCTTCGCCATCACCGGTCTGATCAGCATCCTGTGGGTCGTTTACGGCTACAGCATCGCGTTCGACACCACTGGCATGGAGCAGGGCGTTGTTAACTTCAACTCCTTTGTTGGCGGCCTGTCCAAGGCGTTCCTCGCAGGTGTCACACCTGCCAGCCTGACAGCGGCCTTCCCGGAAAGTGTGTTCATCACCTTCCAGATGACCTTCGCCATCATCACCCCGGCCCTGATCGTTGGTGCCTTCGCCGAGCGCATGAAGTTCTCCGCGATGCTGATCTTCATGGCGGTGTGGTTCACTCTGGTCTACGCCCCGATCGCCCACATGGTGTGGTCCGGTAACGGCGGCCTGATGTGGGACTGGGGCGTACTGGACTTCGCTGGTGGCACCGTGGTGCACATCAACGCCGGTATCGCTGGCCTGGTTGCCTGCATCGTGCTGGGCAAGCGCAAAGGCTTCCCGACCACCCCGATGGCGCCGCACAACCTGGGTCTGACCCTGATTGGTGCTGCCATGCTGTGGGTCGGCTGGTTCGGCTTCAACGCCGGCTCCGCCATCGCTGCCAACGGCACTGCCGGTATGGCCATGCTGGTTACCCAGATCGCCACCGCCGCCGCTGCACTGGGCTGGATGTTCGCCGAGTGGATCACCCACGGTAAGCCGAGCGCCCTGGGCATCGCTTCCGGTGTGGTTGCCGGTCTGGTTGCCATCACCCCGGCTGCCGGTACCGTTGGCCCGATGGGCTCGCTGATCATCGGTCTGGCTGCAGGCGTGATCTGCTTCTTCTGCGCCACCAGCCTGAAGCGCAAGCTGGGCTACGACGACTCCCTGGACGCCTTCGGCGTGCACGGTATCGGCGGCATCGTCGGCGCTCTGCTGACCGGCGTGTTCGCAGCTCCGGCCCTGGGCGGCTTCGGTGCGGTAGAAGACATCGGCGCGCAACTGTTCATCCAGTTCAAAGGCGTCGCCTTCACCGTGGTGTACACCGCTGTGGTCACCTTCGTGATCCTCAAGGTGCTGGACCTGGTGATGGGCCTGCGCGTGACCGAAGAAGCCGAGACTGTAGGTCTCGACCTCTCCGAGCACAACGAGCGCGGCTACAACCTGTAAGTCTTCAGGTGAGTTGAAAAACGCCCGGTTCGCCGGGCGTTTTTCTGTCCGCGCCAATGGCGGCGTGGGGGCATTAGGTACAAAGGAGTACCCATGGAAAACACGGCTCTGATTCCCTTGCAGTATGCGCTCGACACCTTCTATCTGTTGATTTGCGGGGCCCTGGTGATGTGGATGGCGGCGGGTTTCGCCATGCTCGAGTCTGGCCTGGTGCGGGCCAAGAACACCGCGGAAATCCTCACCAAGAACATCGTCCTGTATGCCCTGGCCTGCGTGATGTACCTGCTGCTGGGCTACTACCTGATGTACAGCGGCGACGCTGGTGGCGTGCTGCCCAACTTCGGTTTCCTGATCGGCAGCGAGCATGCGGTCGAAACGGTCGCGGCCGGCGGCGAAGGCGCTCCCGGATTCGCCAAACGCGCCGACTTCTTCTTCCAGGTGGTGTTCACCGCGACCTGCATGTCGATCGTCTCCGGCGCCGTGGCTGAGCGGATGAAACTGTGGGCGTTCCTCGCCTTCGCCGTGGTCATGTGCGGCGTGATCTATCCGGTGGAAGGCTACTGGACCTGGGGCGGCGGCTTCCTCAAGCACGCCGGCTTCAAGGATTTCGCCGGTTCTGGCGTAGTGCACCTGGCGGGCGCCACTGCGGCACTGGCCGGGGTCATGCTGCTGGGCGCACGCAAGGGCAAGTACGGTCCGAATGGCCAGATCAATGCCTTCCCTGGCGCTAACCTGCCGTTGGCCACGCTTGGCACGCTGATCCTCTGGTTCGGCTGGTTCGGCTTCAACGGCGGCTCGCAGTTGAAGATCAGCAGCATCGAAGACGCCAACGCGGTGGCCTCGGTGTTCGTCAACACCAACCTGGCGGCGGCCGGTGGTCTGCTGGCGGCGCTGGTGGTGGCACGCCTGCTGTTCGGCAAGGCCGACCTGACCATGATCCTCAATGGCGCCCTGGCCGGCCTGGTGGCGATCACCGCCGAGCCAGCCACGCCAACCGGCGTGCAGGCCGCGTTGATCGGCGCGGTGGGTGGCGTGCTGGTGGTGTTTAGCATCCTGCTGCTGGACAAGCTGCGCATCGATGACCCGGTGGGTGCCATCTCGGTGCATGGCGCCGGCGGGCTCTGGGGGCTGCTGGCCGTGCCGCTGACCAACTCTTCGGCCAGCTTCAGTGCGCAACTGATGGGCGCGGCGTGCATCTTCGCCTGGGTGCTGGTGGCCAGCCTGCTGGTCTGGGGCGTGATCAAGCTGGTGATGGGCCTGCGCGTCAGCGAGGAAGACGAGTACGAAGGCGTCGACATCGTCGAGTGCGGCATGGAGGCCTACCCGGAGTTCACCCGCAAGTAATGGGGGGGTTAGGCATGACACAGGGCGCTACGGCGCCCTTTGTCATGTGTGGTCGATGCAATTTCTTCATCACTGCCTAGGTGAAATACCCGCGCGCAGGCTCTAAAATGCGCCGCGAATGGTGCCAGTAGGTGGCGGTCATGTGGCAACAGCGGATGATTACCCTGCGTGCGCGAGCGCGTGGCTTCCATCTGGTCAGCGATGAGCTGGTGACGGCATTGCCGGAACTGGCGCGCTGCAAGGTGGGTCTGTTGCACCTGTGGCTGCAGCACACCTCGGCCTCGTTGACCATCAACGAGAACGCCGATGGTGCGGTACGACGTGACTTCGAGCGCTTCTTCAATCGTCTTGTGCCCCAGGGTCAAGACGGTTACGAACATGATTACGAAGGACCGGACGACCTGCCGGCACATTTCAAGTCCAGCCTGCTGGGCTGCCAGCTGAGCCTGCCGATAACCTCAGGGCGACTGGCGCTGGGCACCTGGCAAGGCATCTATCTGGGCGAGCACCGCGATCAGGCGGGGGCACGTCGGGTACTGGCGACACTCCAGGGCGAGTTCGACTGAACGCGCACCGGGCCAAGAATTTTTCCAGCGGCGTGTTTGCAAAGCGCGCCGCTGGGCTATAAGTAACGTGCTTTTCGCAAGTCATGAGGTAAAACATGAGCGACGAAGAACTGGAACAAGACGAGCTCGAAGCGGGCGACGAGGATGAAGGCGAGGAGCTGGCTGCCGCCGATGACGGCGATGCCGAGGATGACGATGGCGAAGTCGCCGCGCCGTCCGGCAAGGCTGGCAAGAAGGCCAAGGCCGCTGTCGATGTCGAGGAACTGCCGAGCGTAGAAGCCAAGCAGAAGGAACGTGATGCCCTGGCCAAGGCCATGGAAGAGTTCCTCTCGCGTGGCGGCGCGGTGCAGGAGATCGAGGCCAACGTGGTCGCCGATCCGCCGAAAAAGCCAGACAGCAAATACGGCAGCCGGCCCATCTGAGGTCGCTTCACCGATGAAAAAGCCCGCCAATTGGCGGGCTTTTTCATGGGCGTTTGCTGGGCTGTTTTCGGCACGAGCCCTGCTCGCAAATGTTGCCGTACTGCCAGGTTCGCGGGCAGAGCCCGCTCCTACTGGGTTTGCTTCCAGTTCTGCAGCAGTGCGGGCAACTCGGCCAGGCTGCGGATTTCTGCGTCTGGCGGCTGCTCGCCGCTCCATGCCTTGCCCTGCGGGTTGAACCAGATCGCGCCCAGGCCTGCGGCCCGCGCCCCGGCAATGTCGTCGCTGGGGTGGTCGCCAATATGCACGGCCTGGGCGGCAGGCACGTCGGCGTGTTGCAGGGCGGTGAGGAAGGGCTTCGGGTCGGGCTTGCCGATGCCCAGTTCTTCGGCGCACAGGGCGAACTGGAAGTAGTCGGCCAGGCCGAGACGGCGCACATCGGCGTTGCCGTTGGTGATCACGCCGAGGATGAAGCGTTCGGCCAGGTGCTCTAGGGTCGGGTGCACCTCGGGGAACAGCGCGACCTGATGGCGCGCGGCGAGAAATACCTGAAAACCCAGCTCGGCCAGCTCGGCTGCTTCTGTCTGGGCATAGCCGGCGTCTTCCAGGGCGTGGAACAGGATGCGCCGGCGCAGCTCGCTGAGGCGGTGCTTGAGGCCCGGATCGGCGCTCAGCAGGCGGCTGCGGATCGCCCACAGGTGCTCGATGGGTATCGGGCCCAGGCGCGTGGCATGTTGCGCCAGCCAGTCGCGCAGGACGGCCTCGGCGCTGTGCATGACCGGGGCGACATCCCACAGGGTGTCGTCGAGGTCGAAGGTGATCAGGCGCAGGCTCATTCGTCGCTCCCGCTGCTGCGTTTGGCGCGTGGATGGGCGCGGTCATACACCGCGGCCAGGTGCTGGAAATCCAGGTGGGTGTAGACCTGGGTGGTGGCGATATCGGCGTGGCCGAGCAGCTCCTGCACGGCGCGCAGGTCCTGTGACGACTCCAGCATGTGGCTGGCGAAGCTGTGCCTGAGCATGTGCGGGTGCAGGTGCTGGCCCAGTTCGCGCACGCCGGCCTGGCGTACGCGCAACTGCACCGCGCGGGCGCCCAGGCGGCGACCTTGCTGGCTGATGAACACGGCGCCATCGGCCGGGTTGGCCAGGGTGCGCAGCGGCAACCATTGTTCGAAGGCCTCGCGGGCCTTGCTGCCCAGCGGCAGCTCGCGGGTCTTGTTGCCCTTGCCGGTGACCCGCACCAGGCCGCCGGCCAGGTCGAGGCCGTCGAGGTTGAGGCCGACCAGTTCGGACAGGCGCAGGCCGGAGGAATAGAACAGTTCGAGCATGGCCTGGTCGCGGCGGGCGATGAAGTCGTCCTCCACGGCGCCATCGAGCAGTTGCTGGGTACGGTCGGCATCCAGCGTGCGGGGCAGGCGGCGCTCGCCTTTTGGGGCGCTGATGCCGCCGGCCGGGTCGTGCCGGCAAAGGCCTTCACGGCTCAGGTACTGGTAGAAACCGCGCACCGCCGACAGCAGGCGCGCCAGCGAGCGGCTGGCCAGGCCGGTGCCATGCAGACGGGCGATAAAGCTGCGCAGGCTGCGACTATCGAGGTCGGCCCAGCTGCCGATGGCGTTCTTCTCGCACAGGGCCAGCACCTTGTGCAGGTCGCGCCGATAGCCATCGAGGGTGTGCAGCGACACCTGGCGCTCGCGCCGCAGGTGTTCGAGGTAGGCGTCGAGGTGATCCTGCATGGAGGGTTCCAGGCGCGGGGCAGCGGGTAGGAGCGAGCTCTGCTCGCCAAGCGTTTGCGCAGACCGTTTCGCGAGCAGGGCTCGTTCCTGCGGAATCAGCGCACCGAGCGCATGGGCGCGGCAAAGCGCGGCAGCACGCGGGCCAGGACTTCAGCCACATAGCTGAGGAACAGGGTGCCGAGGCTGCTCTTGTAGTGCTGCGGATCGGGGCTGCCGATGGCCAGTACGCCGTGCAGGCCCTGATGGGTCAGCGAGACCACGGCGGCCGAGCCGACCTGCTCATGTTCGGCTTCGCCGAAGAGGAACAGTAATTCGTTGGGGCGCAGCACGCCGCAGGTGGATTTGCCGCCGCTCAGCAGGTTGCCGATGGCCTGGTGCGCCTCGGCGCTGGTCACTGCGCGGCCGACCCCCAGGGGCGCCTCGCTGAACAGGATCAGACTGACGAAGGGCACCTGGAATTCATGGCGCAGGCTGTCTTCCACCGCACCGACTACTTCTTCCAGGCTGCTGGCATCGAGCAGGTCGAGGATCAGGCGGCGGGTCTTGTCGAACAGGCGGTCATTGTCGCGCGCCACGTCCATCAGCAGCGACAGGCGATGGCGCATGTCGATGTTGCGTTCGCGCAGCAGCTTGACCTGGCGCTCCACCAGCGACACCGCCTCACCGGGAAGGTGCGGGATGCGCAGCTCCGGGATCAGCTCATCATGGTCGACGAAGAATTCCGGGTGCTGCCGCAGGTAGGCGGCGACGCTCTCGGAGTCGAGCTGAACGGGCTGATCCTGGTCACTCATAGACGGACTTGTCCTTCGTACACACGAACGGCGGGTCCGGTCATCATAACCGGCTGGCCCGGGCCTGCCCACTCGATGCACAGCTTGCCGCCGGGCAATTCCAGCTGCAGGGGCGAATCCATCCAGCCCTGGCCAATCGCAGCCACTGCCGCGGCGCAGGCGCCGGTGCCGCAGGCCTGGGTTTCCCCGGCGCCGCGCTCCCATACGCGCAGGCGCGCATGCTGGCGATCGACCACCTGGAGGAAGCCGACATTGACCCGCTGCGGGAAGCGCGGATGGTGTTCGAGCTTGGCGCCGAGGCTGTGCACCGGTGCGCTGTCGACATCGGCGACGCGCAGCACTGCATGCGGGTTGCCCATGGAGATGGCGGCGAGCTCGACGGTTTGTCCGTCGACGTCGACCGGGTAGCTCAGGGCCTGGCTGTCAGCCTGAAACGGGATATCGGCCGGCACCAGGCGCGGCGGGCCCATGTCGACGGTGACCTGGCCATCGGCGCGCAGGTTGAGTTCGATGATGCCGCCCTTGGTTTCGACGCGGATCTGCTTCTTCACCGTCAGGCGCTTGTCGATCACGAAGCGCGCGAAGCAGCGCGCCCCGTTGCCGCATTGCTCCACTTCCGAGCCATCGGAGTTGAAGATGCGGTAGCGGAAGTCGACGTCCGGGTTGCTCGGCGCTTCGACCAGCAGCAACTGGTCGAAGCCCACACCGGTGTTGCGGTCGCCCCAGGCCTTGGCATGCTTGGCCTGGATATGCGCGTGCTGGCTGATCAGGTCGAGGACCATGAAGTCGTTGCCGAGGCCGTGCATCTTGGTAAAGCGCAGCAGCATGACAATTACTCGCGAGGGGCCGAAGGCAGCAGGCTTTCGCCGGCATAGAGTTCTTCGATGGTTTCGCGGCGGCGTACTTCGAAGGCTTGCGCACCATCCACCAGCACCTCGGCGGCGCGGCCGCGGGTGTTGTAGTTGGAGCTCATGACAAAGCCATAGGCACCGGCCGAGCGCACGGCCAGCAGGTCGCCTTCGGCCAGCACCAATTCGCGGCCTTTGGCGAGGAAGTCGCCGGTCTCGCAGATCGGCCCGACCAGGTCGTAGTTGCGTGCCTGGCCGTCGCGTGGCTGCACCGGGGTGACATCCATCCAGGCCTGGTACAGGGCTGGGCGGATCAGGTCGTTCATCGCCGCATCGATGATGGCGAAGTCCTTGTGCGTGGTGTGCTTGAGGTACTCCACGCGGGTCAGCAGCACGCCGGCGTTGGCCACGATGTAACGGCCCGGCTCGAACACCAGGGCCAGGTCGCGACCCTGGATGCGCTCGCGCACCGCCTTGATGTAGTCGCCGGCCAGTGGTGGCTGCTCATCGCGGTACTGCACGCCGAGGCCGCCGCCGAGGTCCAGGTGTTTGATCTGGATGCCTTGTTCGGCAAGCTGATCGACCAGCGCCAGCAGGCGGTCGAGGGCATCGAGGAAGGGTGGCAGGCTGGTCAGTTGCGAGCCGATATGGCAATCGACACCGACCACCTTCAGGTTCGGCAGCGCAGCGGCGCGGGCATACACCGCCGGCGCCTGCTCGATGTCGATGCCGAACTTGTTTTCCTTGAGGCCGGTGGAGATGTACGGGTGGGTGCCGGCGTCGACGTCCGGGTTGACTCGCAGCGAGATGGCTGCGGTCTTGCCCAGCTCGGCAGCGACCACTTGCAGGCGCTCCAGCTCATCCACCGACTCGACGTTGAAGCAGTGCACGCCGACTTCCAGGGCGCGGCGCATGTCGTCACGGGTCTTGCCGACGCCGGAGAAGACGATCTTCGCAGCATCACCACCCGCAGCCAGTACGCGCTCCAGTTCACCACGGGAGACGATGTCGAAACCGGCGCCGAGGCGCGCGAGGACATTCAGTACGCCGAGGTTGGAGTTGGCCTTGACGGCGAAACACACCAGATGCGGCACGCCGGCCAGGGCATCGGCGTAGGCGCGGTACTGCGCCTCGATGTGGGCGCGGGAGTAAACGTAGGTGGGCGTGCCGAAGCGCTCGGCAATGGCGGACAGGGCCACGCCCTCCGCGAACAGTTGCCCGTCGCGGTTGGTAAAGGCTTGCATGGAACCCCCTTAGAGGAAGACGTCTTTATCGCGGTCTTGCGTGGTTTTTTCGTCGTCCGGGTGGTACAGCGGGCCTTTCTGGCCACAACCGGCAAGGGCGGCGGTAACGACGACAAGCGCGATGAAGGGCAGCAGCAGGCGCTTCATGGTCAAATCCTTTGCGAAATCGAGAATGACCCGGAGTATACCGACCCCCCGCCACCTTGCCTATGTACGTCCGGCGGGCCCTGGGATTGCCCCGGGCGGGGTATTTGCGGCTAGCATGCGCGGTAAAAACGGAGTCGTGATGGACGTTCCTGCCCCCCTCGCCAGTTCGGTTTCGGTCGCTTACCTGCAGGGTTTGCTGGATTACCTCGGCCGCCAGGGTTTCGCCAGCGAGGCGTTGCTGGCCAGCGTGCAGCTGAGCCCGGCGATCCTGGCCCAGCGCGATCAGCGCATCGCGGTCAGCGTTTATCTGGAGCTGCTGGCCGAAGGCGTGCGCCTGACCGGAGACGACAACCTCGGCCTGCACCTCGGCGAGGCCATCCGCCCTGGCTATTACGGGGTGCTGGGCTACCTGATCATGAGTTGCGCGACCCTCTCCGACGCCCTGCATCGCCAGGCGCGCTATGCCTCACTGGTCGGCAACCTGGGCCGCGTCGAGCTGGACGAAGAGCCCGCGCGTGACGGGCAGGAAGCGCAGGTGGTGCACAGCTGGCATCCGCTGGTGAGCCAGCAGCGCCGCCAGCACAGCGAAGAAACCCTGGCCGGCTGGCTGACCTTCGGCCACTGGATCAGCGGGCTGAAGATTCCGCCTACCGAAGTGCGTTTCCAGCACCCCGCACCGGCCGATACCTCCGAACATGCGCGGGTCTTTGCCTGCCCGGTGCTGTTCGGCCAGGCCGACAACGCCCTGGTGTTCCCCAAGCGCCTGTTGGCCACGCCGCTGGGTCAGGCCGACGCGCAACTGCGCCAGTTGCTCGATGCGCATGCCGACCGTCTGCTCGGCCAGCTCAACCTGGGCCCTAGCGTGATCGACCGTGCCCGCCACGAACTGGCGCGCCAGTTGCCCGAACAGGGCGCCGATCTGGAGCTGCTGGCGCAGACCCTGCAACTCAGCCCGCGCACTTTGCAGCGGCGTTTACGTGAGGCCGGGTTATCCTTTAGCCAATTGCTCGACCAAACCCGCGAGCAACTGGTACTGCACTACCTGCGCGACCCGGCGCTGGAACTGGCGGAAATCGCCTTCCTCGTCGGTTTCAGCGAGGCCGGCTCCCTGGCCCGTGCCTTCCGCCGCTGGACCGGGCAAAGCCCCGGCGCCTACCGGCAGGCCGACCTCGCATCCCTTCCCTGAGGACGTTGTAATGAGTTTGAGCGAAGCCCGTTTCCATGATCTGGTCGATGCCGCACAAGAGGCCGTGGAAGATATTTTCGACGACAGCGACATGGACATCGATCTGGAAAATTCCGCCGGCGTACTGACCGTGCGCTTCGAGAACGGCACGCAGCTGATCCTCAGTCGCCAGGAGGCGATTCGCCAACTCTGGGTGGCGGCGCGTTCCGGTGGTTTCCACTTCGACTACGACGAGACCCAGGCGCTGTGGATCTGCGACACCAGTGAAGAACCGCTGGGCGAACTGCTGGCGCGCGTGACTCAGGAGCAATCCGGTGAGCAGCTCGAGTTCGAAGAACTCTGAGGCCATCGCCTCGCCCTGCTGCCGCCAGTGCTGCCTGGACGACCAGGACGTGTGCCTGGGGTGCGGCCGGTGCCTGGCCGAGATCCTCGAGTGGGGCCAGGCCGCTGACGCGCGGCGCCGGGAAATCTGCAAGGCGGCCTTGCTGCGGTTACGCCCCGGGCTAAAAATCTGACCGTTCGGTCTTGTTTCCTCGGCTGCCTGTGGTACGGTCGGTCAACACTCTGCAAAACCCTGCCTTTTGGCGGGGTTTTGCTTTTTCTGGCCCGCACAGGAGATAGCCGGACGCCATGAGCAGCACCCCATCGATCACCATCACCCGTCTCGATCTGCAACGTCTTGAGCGCCTGCTCGACAGCCTGGAGGACTACGGCCCGGCCGCTCAGGCTCTGGAAACAGAGCTGGCGCGGGCGCAGGTCGTCGGTCATGCCGAGGTGCCGGCCGGCGTGGTGACGATGAACTCGCGGGTGCATTGCCGGGAGGAAGGCAGCGGCAAGGATTACCACCTGACCCTGGTCTACCCGCAGGATGCCGGTGCCGAGGGCACGGTATCGATCCTCGCGCCGGTGGGCTGCGCGCTGCTCGGCCTGTCCGTGGGCCAGCATATCGACTGGCCGGGCCCGGGCGGCAAGGTGCTCAAGCTCACCCTGCTGGCGGTGGAGTACCAGCCGGAAGCGGCCGGCGAATACAGCCGCTAACTGGCAGATCACTCAGGCGAGGATGAACGGTCCATTGTCGGGCGCCGGCTTGTTCGGTGGTTCGCCGGGCCGACGCTTGAGGTGTTCGTCCAGTTCCAGGCTGCGCGCCAGGCTCTGATTGCATTCGATGGTGCGCGCAATGCCGCCGCCGACCACGCTGCCGTGGCCAATCAGGCCGGGCGCGTTGATCAGTGCCAGCAGCGAGGCCAGCAACAACGCGTTGGAGGTGGAGAGCTGCATGGTGCTAGCTCCCTACGCGGATGCCGGCCAGCAGGCTGCGCAGCCCGGGCGGAAGCTCTGTGCTCGCGGTGCTGTGCGGTTGCGCATGGCCCAGGCCGAGGCTCAAGGCCAGCGCAATGCTGGCGGCGATTCCGTAGAGGCCGGCGCCGGCAAGGGCGCCGCTGTGGGCGTGTTTGTGAATGAAACTGGCCATGTGCGACTCCTGCGCCGTGGGTCTGGGTGGCGCTAGAGTCGCTCAGGCTGGTTCGATTGAATAATGCGCTCGCAGCGTAGTAATCATCAGTCGAATCGATGTGTGCACCCCGTGTGCTGGGCTAGAGTCAGTCCCATCGGCAAGGAGGCCCCGCTCATGTCCAGTCTGCCCCTGTATTTCCCTTCCGGCTTTTCCCTCGATCGTGCGCTGTTGTGCGCCGGCCTGGTCGATCAGGCCTATGCGCAGTACCAGCAGTGGCTGGCGCAGGGTAAGCCGCGGCGCGCCGAGGACTTCCACTGGGCGCCGCCGAGCATGCCCGGCTGGCGCTTTTCGGCGCCGGTGTGGAGCATCCTCAGCGAGCTGCACTTTCTCAACGAGTCCGAACCCTTTGGTTTTGCGGCGGCCAACGACCAGGGCGAAACCTACCTGGTGCTGCGTGGCACCGAGTCGGCGCAGGACTGGCTGGATGACCTGGACGCCGAGCAGCAACCCTGGCCCTGGCAGCCTGGCCAGGGGCGAGTGCATGCCGGCTTTCTCAAACTCTACGGTTCGCTGCGCGATCTCGCCCTGGCGGCGCTGGACAGCCTGCAGCCCCGTGGGCCGCTGTGGTCCTGCGGGCACAGCCTGGGCTGTGCGCTGAGCAGCATGGCTGTGCTCGACCTGCACGAGCGCTGGCCGGACCAGCCGTTGCAGCACTACAACTTCGCCAGTCCGCGGCTGGCGGCGGTGGATTTCGCCGCCGCCTACAACGGCCTCGGCGTGCCCACCTATCGCGTGGTCAATGACAGTGACCTGGTGCCCGAAGTGCCGCCGGCCGACAGCGATGGCCTGTTCTATCAGCACCTCGGCCAGGCGGTGAGCTTTACCGCCAGCTATGGCGGGGTGGCTGCCAATCACAGCATGGCGGACTGCTACCTGTATGCGTTGCAGCACCCGCAGGCGCCGATGCGCGGCTAAGCCTCTGCCGTGCTGCGCGTCAGGCGCTCTGCAGGGCGCTGTTCAGCGCGGTTTCCAGTTCGGTCTTGTAGCGCAGGTAGTGGATGGTCTGCGCGTGGCCGTCGCCGAGGATGCGCGACAGGTCCAGGTCGGTGATGTAGCAGGGGTAGCGCTCGGCCTCGCGGCGCTGGGCGAGGATGTGCCGCGCCACTGCGCTGAACAGTTCGTGGCCGTACTCCAGCTCGGAAAACTCGCGGTGGTTGCAGTACAGGGTGACATGCACGCGCGCGTTGTCGGCCGGCTCGACGATGGCTTGTACGTCGTAGAACGGATGGCTCACCGGCGCCTGCGGCGGCGCGCGGCGTTCCAGATGCTTGGCGCGCTGCGGCGGTGCCGGCAGCACTTCGTAATAGAGCACATCGAGAGCCGCCGGCGGCAGCGGGCTGTCAAGCGGCAGCAGGGCATTGCGGCGGTACAGCACCGATTGCAGGAAACGTTGCAGCGGGGTGAGCAGGCTCTGTTCGTCACGGTACGGCAGGCGCTGGCGCCACAGCGCGTTGTACTCGTCGAGCACGCTCAGCTCGGCCTGCTGGCCGTCGAGGCGGTAGAACACCTGGATGCAGTCCGGTCGCCCAATGGGCAGGATCAGCGCCAGGTCTTCGCCTTCCAGGGCGTAGCGGTCGAGGTGCAGCGGGCTGTAGTCCGGCTGTTCCTCACCCAGGTGCTCGATCAGCGCCGGCAGATCGCCGAGGGCGGCATGGCTGACCTGGCCCGGTTGCAGTTCGAGTACGTGATAGTGCTGCTGCACCTGCAGCAGGTAGCGCTGGTGCTGCTCGCCGAGATGGCTGAGGGCGTCGCTGAACAGTTCCTCGACGCGCTGGGCGATGGCCGCTGCGCGGTTGCGGCAGAAGCAGCGCACGCGCAGGTTGGGCCGGCGGCCATCGGCCGGCAGGCTGTTGAGGAAGTCGCGCAGGCAGTCGAGCAGGGCGTGCGGGCCGTCATAACGGCTGACCAGCAGCTCGTTCCAGCTGTTCAGGCTGAGCTGGTCGAGGGTCAGCACCAGGTTCTCGCGCACCCCCGAGTAGCCCAGCGAGTCGGTGCGCCCGGTGGTCATGTGTACGTTGAGCTGGCTGTGCGCCTTCAGCGGGTCGATGCCGACGTTGACCAGCAGCAGCACCGTGGCCGGCTCGGCGGCGTGCAGCAGGGCGTCTTCGGAAACCGTCGGCAGCGGCAGCGGGATGGCCTGCTGCAGGCTGCTGAGCAGGTTGGATAGCTCGAACTCGGTCAGGTCGCTGCTGCCCGGGTGCAGCGACAGGCGCGTGCTGCTGTCGATCACGCCATTGCGGTGGCACCAGGCGAGTAGTTCGATCAGCTCGCGGGCGCGCTTGAGCGGGGCGAAGTCCGGCCATTCCTGGCCATTCAGGCTGCCGTTGTACAGCGCCCACTGGGTTTCGCCTTCGGCTTCCGGGCTGGGGCTGTTGACCAGGGTCAGGGTGTCTTCGGCGAGGTCCGGGGCGATGCCCGGGTTGATGAATTCGATCTTGCCGGCCTTGCGCTCAAAGGCGGCGTACAGGCGCCGGCCGAGCACGCCGAGGTCGCGGCTGTTGAGCTGGCTGCCGGTCTGCTCGGTGCGGGCGAATTGCGAGAGGAAGCGGTAGCTGTAGGTCAGCTCGTTGACCAGCGCGCGGCGCTCGGCGCTGACCTGGCGCACTTTCCACTGGCTGCGGCTGTCGAGCATCGCCAGGTCGCGCGGGCTCCAGTTCCACTCGCCGGTCAGGCGCTCGAGCAGCAGGCGCTGCCAGCTCTTGGCGCGGTGGCGGGGCGGGCTGCTGAGCTTCTTGTTGACCTTGAGGTACAGGCAGCGGCGGATCAGTTCCAGGCGCTCGCGCTCGCCGCGTGCGGTGAGGTACTCCTCCAGGCGGCGGTAGACGACGATGTACGGGTCCAGCTCGTCGAGGTCCAGGCGCCCGGCGAACACCGCCTGCTTGAAGCGCAGGCTCAGGCATTCGACCTTGGGATGCTCGCTGGCGTAGACCTCGGTGAGCAGCAGTTTGAGCACCGATTTGTAGGGCGACTCGATGCCCTTGAACAGCTGCCACATGCCGGCGCCGATGAACTCGCTCGGCGGGATGCGCGCCAGGTTGCCAAGGTCCAGCACCTCTTCGCCGCGCACGAAGCGCTTGCCCAGCAGTGCCTGGGTGTAGCTGGCGTAGCTGGCTTCCTCATAGACCGGTACCAGCCACCACAGTGGCGTGCGCCCGCCGAGCCAGATGGCGGTGCGGTAGAACTCGTCGAGTAGCAGATAGTGCTGGGTGGTGCCGCAGTCGTCGGAGGTCAGCTGGGCGTCTTCGCGATCGCCGAGGGTGAAGCGTGCCGGGTCGACCAGGAAGCAGTGCGCCTCGGCGCCCTGGGTCGCGGCCCAGGCTTCCAGCAGGTCGCACTTGCGGCGCAACTCGGCCACGGCGGCGGCCGGCAGCAATGGGTCATGGCAGACCCACAAGTCCATGTCGCTCTGCTCGGCCTGAGCCACGGTGCCCAGGCTGCCCATCAGGAACAGGCCGTGGATCGGCATCGGCGGGTTGCCGCGTCGAGGCTTGTAGGTGAAGGAGCGGGTCAGGCGTATGGCTTCGGCGAGTATCGCCTCGTCCGGCTCGAAACCGGACAGCCCGGCCGGTGCGGTACCGGAGACATAGCCCGGCAGCAGCGGATGGTTGACGTGGAACAGCAGCGGCAACAGACGCAGCACCAGTTGCTGGCGTGTCGACAGCGCCTGCATGGCGCGGTCCAGGCGGCCACCATTGACCTGCAGAAAGCGCGCGCGCAGTTGCGCCAGCACCTTGCGGTCGATGCCGTCATTGATGTCCGGGCGGATTTCCTGGGTGCGCGTCATGAACTGCTCGAAGCGATGGATGGAGCAAGCCTATCAGTCGCTGCGCTTGCGCGGCAGAGGCTCTTGTTCCTGTATCGGCGCGATGGGGGATTGGCTAGAGGGTGGCGCATGGCTGACGGGGCAGCGGGCGGGATAAGAGCCTGGTTACGGTTTTCTGAATTAGAGCCAGCCAAGGAAAAAGTGGCCGAGGAAGCGCAGTTTACAGCTGTAAATGAGCATTCCGAGGTCGCTTTTAACGCAGGCTGGCCGACAGTCAGGAAGCCGTAACCTGGTTCTCAGGCGTGTTGCGGGCAGAGGATGGTGAGCAGGGCTTGGGCGTGCTCGGCGGCATCCAGGCCGAGGCTGGTCAGGTAGCCGCCGTCGGCCTGGGTCACCAGGCCTTTTTCATGCAGGCGGGTGATCGCCATCTGGGCTTTGGAGGTGGCGTTGTTATGCACCTTGATGCCCTCCTGCACGTTATCCAGGTTGTAGAGGGCGAGGATTTCCAGCTCGGCAACCAATTCGGGGGTATAGGCCATGGGGACTCCGGGTTCTTGTTGTGGGGCCAGTGTGCAGTGTAGCGGGCATGGTTCAGTCTGCTGCCTGTTGATGCTGCCATTGGGCGAGTATCTGCTGGTAGCGGCCGTTGGCCTTGATCGCACGCATGCCGTGGTCGAAGCGCTCCAGCAGGGTTTCCGCCTGGGCGTGATAACGCGAAAAGCTCAGGTACAGGCGCGGCTGGTGCAGGGTGGCGACCGGGACGAACTGCCCGGCCAGCTCGGGGTGTTCCTGGAACAGTGCGCGGGCCGTACCGCGATAGGCGGCGGTGAACTCGACACGGCCGTGCTGGAGCATCAGGAAACCGTTGTAGTCGCGGCGCACCGGCACCCGCTGCACGCCCTGCAGGGTGTCGAAGGCGGTGCCGTACTCGTAGCCGATGGTCACCGCGATCTGGCGCCCGGCCAGTTGTTGCAGGTCGTCGATCGGCTTGGCTTGGTCTTTATTGGCCCACAGCAGGATGTCGTCACTGAACAGCGCTTCTGCGGGCAGGCGGTATTCGGCAGCGATGCGCGCATCCGGCGAGGTATTGAAACAGCCGGCCAGCTGCCCGGTGCGGGTCAGCTCGATGCAGCGCGAGTAAGGGTAGGGCAGCAGCTCGATGCGCGTATCGCTGGCGGCGAAGGCGGCGCGCACGATGTCCACCGACATGCCCTGCACCTGGCCGTCACGGTAGGCGGTGAAGGGGTACCAATCATCCTCGGCGCCGATGCGGAACACCTCGTCGGCCAGTGCGGGCATGCACAGGCCGATCAGGGCGAGCAGCGACGCCGCGCCAAGGCGGCGGATAGAGCGGTCCAAGGCATGTACTTCCCGGCCGGAGGATGCAGGCACCTTAACAGTGCGCGACCGGGGAGCAATAGACCTGGGTCAACAAAGCTCAACCCTCGGCGGGCAGCTCCGGCAGGGCGCGCAGGGCCTGTTCGTACCAGGCGGTATCGAACGGGCGATCGGCGCGCAGCATGGCGTCGATCTCGTGAGCCAGGACCAGGGCCATGAGCTGGAGGATTTCCTCGCGCTCGTAGCCGACCAGCGTCAGCTTGTTGTAGATCGCCTTGGCCGCCGGCGGGTTATCCGCCTCCAGCTGGTTTTCGATAGCCTGGATCAGGGTTTCTTCGGCGAAGGCTTCTTCTTCGCTGTCGTCATGTTCGCTCATGGGCGACTCCTCGGTAGCAGGCCGGCAGTTTGCCACGCCTGGCTGGCGGGCGGCGCATTCAGCGCGCCAATGAAGCTGCACGGAATGGTGCGGCCAGCTATAACAGGGGCTTTCCCCCTGCCTAGTGGTCCCGATCATGCTCAAACTTCACGGATTCGCCGTCAGCAACTACTTCAATATGGTCAAACTGGCCCTGCTGGAAAAGGGCCTGCCCTTCGAGATCGTCACCGTGCACGGTGGCCAGACCCCGGAGTTCCTCGCCATCAGCCCGCGCGGCAAGGTGCCGGTGCTGCAGACCGAACAGGGCTTCATCAACGAGACCAGCGCGATCCTCGAATACCTCGAAGAGCGTGGCGAAGGGCGGGCGCTGCTGCCGAGCGAGCCCTATGCGCGTGCCCGGGTGCGGGCCCTGATGAAGGAGATCGAGCTGTACCTCGAACTGCCGGCGCGCAGTTGCTACCCGGAGGCCTTCTTCGGCGGCAAAGTCGACGAATTCACCAAGGCCAAAGCCAAGGCCGAACTGCTCGCCGGCGTGGCCGCGCTCAAGCGTCACGCTACGTTCGGCCCCTATGTGGCGGGCGAGCAATTCAGCCTGGCTGATCTGTATTTCCTCTACAGCGTCGACCTGGCCAGCATCGTGGCGAAGAAGGTGTTCGACTTCGACCTGCTCGCCGAGCTGCCGGCGGCCAAGGCGCTGTTCGCCCTGCTCAACCAGAACCCCCATGTGCAGCAGATCGCCGCCGACAAGGAGGCCGGGATGGCCGCCTTCATCGCTTCGGTCAAGGCCAGGGGCTGAGCGGGACTTGCCGGCCCTGCAGGTGCATTGCAGGGCCGATTGAGCAGGTTTAGCCGGCGGCGAAGTCGGTCAGGGCCTGGCCGGTCAGGCGGTAGGTCGTCCATTCATCCTGCGGCTTGGCGCCGAAGGATTCGTAGAACTCGATGGCTGGGGTGTTCCAGTCCAGCACCGCCCACTCCAGGCGCCCGCAACCCTTGCTCACGGCAAGCTGGGCCAGGTGACGCAACAGTGCCTTGCCGGCGCCGATTTTGCGTTGCTCGGGGCTGACGTAGAGGTCTTCCAGGTAGATGCCGTGCTTGCCCAGCCAGGTCGAGTAGCTGAAGAAGTACACGGCGTAGCCAACCGGTACGCCGTCCAGCTCGCAGATCAGTCCGTGGGACGTGCTGCCTTCGCCGAACAGGCTGGCCTGGATACCGGCCACATCGGTCTTTACCTCGTGCTCGGCTTTTTCGTAGATCGCCAGGTCGATGATGAAGCGCAGGATCTGCGCGGCGTCGTCGAGGGTCGCGGGGCGGATATGCAGGGACATGGGGGACTCAACCGTAGAGAAAGATCAGGGTGGCCATGGGAAGTCCGTTTCCCGTTGGCTGGCGATCAGCGGGTCGCCAGCAGTGCCTTGCCGCGTACCACGGCGGCGCGCACCTGGTTCGGTGCGGTGCCACCGATATGGTCGCGGGCGTTGACCGAGCCTTCCAGGGTCAGCACGGCGAACACGTCGTCGTCGATCTGCTCGCTGAACTGGCGCAGTTCTTCCAGGCTCATCTCGGCCAGGTCCTTGCCGCTCTGCACGCCGTATTTCACCGCGTGGCCGACGATCTCGTGGCAGTCGCGGAAGGGCAGGCCCTTGCGTACCAGATAGTCGGCGAGGTCGGTGGCGGTGGAGAAGCCGCGAAGTGCTGCTTCACGCATGATCGCGTGCTTGGGCTTGATGGCCGGGACCATGTCGGCGAACGCGCGCAGGCTGTCGCGCAGGGTGTCGGCGGCGTCGAACAGCGGTTCCTTGTCTTCCTGGTTGTCCTTGTTGTAGGCCAGCGGCTGGCCTTTCATCAGGGTCAGCAGGCCCATCAGCGCGCCGAATACGCGACCGGTCTTGCCGCGCACCAGCTCGGGTACGTCCGGGTTCTTTTTCTGCGGCATGATCGAGGAGCCGGTGCAGAAGCGATCCGGCAGATCGATGAACTGGAACTGCGCCGAGGTCCACAGCACCAGCTCTTCGGAAAAGCGCGACAGGTGCATCATCGCCAGGGAGGCGGCGGCGCAGAATTCGATGGCGAAGTCGCGATCCGACACGCCGTCCAGCGAGTTGCCGCCAACGGCGTCGAAACCCAGCAGTTCGGCAGTGATTTCGCGGGCGATCGGGTAGGTGGTGCCAGCCAGGGCGGCCGAACCCAGCGGCATGCGGTTGACCCGCTTGCGGCAGTCGACCAGGCGCTCGTAGTCGCGGCTGAGCATTTCGAACCAGGCCAGCAGGTGATGACCGAAAGTCACCGGCTGGGCGGTCTGCAGGTGGGTGAAGCCGGGCATGATGGTGTCCGCTTCGGCTTCGGCCAGGCCCAGCAGGCCCTGCTGCAGGCGAGTGACTTCGGCCAGGATCAGGTCGATCTCGTCGCGCAGCCACAGGCGGATGTCGGTGGCCACCTGGTCGTTGCGGCTACGCCCGGTGTGCAGCTTCTTGCCGGTCACGCCGATACGGTCGGTCAGGCGCGCTTCGATGTTCATGTGCACGTCTTCCAGGTCGACGCGCCAGTCGAACTGGCCCGCCTCGATTTCGCCCTGGATCTGCGTCAGGCCTGCGGCAATCGCATCGCGCTCGGCGTCGGTCAGCACGCCGACCTTGGCCAGCATGGTGGCGTGGGCGATGGAGCCCATGATGTCGTGGCGATACAGGCGCTTGTCGAACTCGACGGAGGCGGTGAAACGGGCGACGAAGGCGTCGACTGGCTCGCTGAAGCGGCCACCCCAGGACTGGTTGGTCTTCTCGGTGCTCATGGCAGAACTCGCGGGAAAGGCAGGCGCGCGCCTGCGAAACGGACAAAGTGTGCCGATAATAACAGCGTTGCCAGTAAAACCGGCCACCACTATGGCCGACGGCAAATTGTCGCAAGGCTCACACTTTTACTGTTCAGACGACCCTTTTGCGGTGCTTTTCGCCCGAATGGAGCGCTCTGGCTTGCTGGTTGCAGGGCGCACAAGGAAACTGTCCGGATGCGTATCGAATGGTTCAACAAAGGGCGCCTGCTGGCCCCCAGCGAAGATTTCTTCCTGCCGGAACTGTGCCTGCCGGAGGCGCTGCTGAGCATGGTGCTGCTGGCCGAGTTGCTGGTGCTGGTGCTGGTGCTGGCCGAGCCCATGCAGCCTGGGTTCAACTGGGTGCGCCTGGCGCTGACCTCGTTGTTCGTGCAGTGGATCGTGCTGCTTTCCGCTGCCGTGCTCTGCCGTCTGCGCCCGCTGCTGGCACGTCTGCGTGCGGCGCTGGCCGGCAGCCTGTGCTGCGCGCTGGTGGTGGGCCTGACCCTGGGCTGCACCGTGGTTGCCGATTATTACGACCTGGGCGGGCCGTTGCCGCGCGATGGCGAGGTCAACCTGTACCTGCGCCATGCGCTGATCAGCCTGATCATGTCAGCCTTGTTGCTGCGTTATTTCTACCTGCAGAGCGAGTCGCGCCGCCAGCAGCAGGCGGAGCTCAGGGCACGCATCGAATCGCTGCAGGCGCGGATTCGCCCGCATTTCCTGTTCAACAGCCTGAACAGCATCGCCAGTCTGGTGGTGGTCGATCCGCAGAAGGCCGAGATGGCCGTGCTCGACCTTTCCGATTTGTTCCGCGCCAGCCTGGCCAAGCCCGGCACCCTGGTGCCCTGGAGCGAGGAACTGGCATTGGCCAAACGATATCTATCGATTGAGCAATATCGTCTCGGCGAGCGACTACAGTTGGATTGGCAGGTGGACGAAGTACCGGATGATTTGCCGATTCCGCAACTGACTTTGCAGCCGCTGCTGGAGAACGCCCTGATCTATGGCATCCAGCCGCGTATTGAAGGGGGGCTGGTGCGGGTCGAGGCGCAGTATGCAGACGGGGTGTTCCAGCTCTGTGTGAGCAACCCCTATGAGGCGGGTGCCGAGCAGCAGCCGTCGCGCGGTACCCATCAGGCATTGGTGAACATAGACGCACGTCTAGCGGCACTTTTTGGGCCGCGAGCTAGTCTCAGCGTGGATCGCCGTGACGGGCGCCACTTCACCTGTCTACGCTATCCTTGTGCGAGACTCACGCAGGAAGCCAGAGCAATATGAATGTGCTGATCGTCGATGACGAACCCCTTGCCCGCGAGCGCCTGAGCCGATTGGTTGGCGAACTCGAGGGTTATCGTGTCCTCGAGCCCGCGGCCAGTAATGGTGAAGAGGCCCTGGCCTTGATCGAAAGCCTGCGCCCCGACGTGGTGCTGCTGGACATCCGCATGCCCGGCCTCGATGGCCTGCAGGTCGCGGCCAAACTGTGCGAGCGCGAAGCACCGCCGGCGGTGATCTTCTGCACCGCCCATGACGAGTTCGCCCTCGAGGCGTTCCAGGTCAGTGCGGTTGGCTACCTGGTCAAACCGGTGCGCCCGGAATCCCTGGTCGAGGCGCTGAAGAAGGCCGAGCGGCCCAACCGCGTACAGCTGGCCGCTTTGACTCGCCCGGCGCCAGGCAGCAGTGTCGGCCCGCGCAGCCATATCAGTGCGCGCACGCGCAAAGGCATCGAGCTGATTCCGCTGGAACAGGTGATCTTCTTCATCGCCGATCACAAGTACGTGACGCTGCGCCACGAGGGCGGTGAGGTGCTGCTCGACGAACCGTTGAAGGCGCTGGAGGACGAGTTTGGTGATCGCTTCGTGCGTATCCACCGCAACGCGCTGGTCGCCCGCGAGCGCATCGAACGCTTGCAGCGCACGCCGCTCGGGCATTTCCAGCTGTTCCTCAAGGGCATGGGCGGTGAAGCGCTGACCGTCAGCCGGCGTCATGTGGCCGGTGTGCGTAAGCTGATGCACAACCTCTGAACCTATTTACGACCTCCTGACTGTCGGCCAGCCTTCGTTAAAAGCGGCCTCGGAATGCTCATTTACAACTCGTAAACTGCGCTTCCTCGGCCGTTTGATTCGCTAGCGCTCACCCTGCGGGCCAGCCTTACGGCTGTTACTCCCGTTGATCGTAGCGCCTTGTCTGGCTCTAATTCAGACGGTCGTAAACAGGTTCTGATTCGTCGCTACCCCGACTCCGGGGCGCGTCAATCCTGCACCGACCCAAGGCCTTCTGGCCTGTTATCATTCCCGGCAGTTCTGTTTCCGGAAGTGATCATGTCCCGCGAAATTCGCATCGCCACCCGCAAAAGCGCCCTGGCCCTGTGGCAGGCCGAATACGTCAAGGCCCGCTTGGAAGAGGCCCATCCTGGTTTGCTCGTCAGCCTGGTGCCGATGGTCAGCCGTGGCGACAAGCTGCTCGATGCGCCGCTGGCGAAAATCGGCGGCAAAGGCCTGTTCGTCAAAGAACTGGAAACCGCCCTGCTGGAGAACGAGGCCGACATCGCCGTACATTCGATGAAGGATGTGCCGATGGACTTCCCCGAAGGCCTGGGGCTGTTCTGTATCTGCGAGCGCGAAGACCCGCGCGATGCTTTTGTCTCCAACACCTTCGCCAGCCTCGATGATCTGCCGCCCGGCAGCGTGGTTGGCACGTCCAGCCTGCGCCGCCAGGCCCAGCTGCTGGCGCGGCGCCCGGACCTGAAAATCCAGTTCCTGCGCGGCAACGTCAACACGCGATTGGCCAAGCTGGATGCCGGTGACTACGACGCCATCATCCTGGCCGCCGCCGGGCTGATTCGCCTCGGCTTCGAAGACCGTATCCGTTCTTCGATCAGCGTCGAGCACAGCCTGCCGGCTGGTGGCCAGGGCGCAGTGGGCATCGAGTGCCGTAGCGCCGACAGCGCCATCCATGCCTTGCTGGCGCCGCTGCACCATCGCGACACCGCCTTGCGCGTCACTGCCGAGCGCGCGCTGAACAAACACCTCAATGGTGGCTGCCAGGTGCCGATCGCCTGTTACGCGCTGCTTGAGGGCGAGCAACTCTGGTTGCGTGGCCTGGTCGGCCAGCCTGACGGAGGCCAGTTGCTGCGCGCCGAAGGCCGTGCGCCGGTCGAGAGCGCCGAAGCGCTTGGCGTACAGGTCGCCGAACAACTGTTGGCGCAAGGCGCGGCGGCCATTCTCAAAGCGGTGTATGGCGAGGCCGATCCGGAGTGATCGGCTGGCGTCTGCTGCTGACGCGCCCGGCTGCCGAAAATGCGGCCCTGGCGGCGACCCTGAGCGACGCCGGGGTGTTCAGCAACAGCCTGCCACTGCTGGAAACCGAAGCCCTGGCGCAGACGCCGCAGCAGCGCAGCACGATCCTTGATCTGCCACGTTACTGCGCGCTGATCACGGTCAGCAAACCAGCGGCGCGCCTGGGGCTGGCCCTGCTCCAGCGCGACTGGCCGCAGCCGCCGAGTGGCCCGTGTTGGTTCAGTGTGGGCGCCGGCACTGCCCTGGTGCTCGACGAGTACCTGGCGCCCCATGGCCAGCGCGTCAGCTTTCCGGCCGAGGGTGATGACAGCGAGGCACTGCTGGGTCTGCCCGCCTTGCAGCAGGCGCTTGCAGTGGCCAATCCACGGGTACTGATCCTGCGCGGGCAGGGCGGCCGCGAGCTGCTGGCCGAGACGCTGCGCGCGCGTGGTGCCCAGGTGGACTACCTGGAACTGTACCGTCGTGTGTTGCCTGACTACCCTGCCGATACGTTGCTGCAGCGCGTGCGGGGGGAACGACTGAATGCCGTGCTGGTCAGCAGTGCACAGGGCCTTGAGCATCTGTGCCGGCTGGCTGGCGCAGCCTGGCCGGAGCTGGCTCGGCTACCCTTGCTGGTACCCAGCCCGCGGGTCGCCGAATTGGCCCGCGCCGCCGGCGCCCTGCAGGTTATCGATTGTCGCGGCGCGAGTGCTGCGGCTGTTCTGGCGGCCCTGCGCGCAAGCCCGGCGCCGACTCTCTGATGCAAAGGAAGGACACGTGAGCGAAACAGCCCCGCAGATCATCACATCGCCCTCGCAACCCGATGCCGAGGCGAAAACCATCACCCCGGCTGCTCCCGCCAAGGGCCGCGGCCTTGCAGGATTGGCCCTGCTGGTTGCCATCGCAGCGCTGGGCGCCGCCGGCTGGAGCAGCTGGCAGCTGTACCAGCAGCAGACGCAGAGCGCGCGCTTGCTGGCGCAATTCAACGAAGCCGGGGCGGCCGCGCAACAGCAATTGCAGGCAAGTGAACAGCGCGTCGAGCAGCGCCTGAGCGGTATACCCACCGCCGCTGCAATCGCTACCCAGCGTGATCTTTTGGTGACTCTGCAGGGCGACCAGCAGCGACTGGCCAAGACGCTTTCCGAGGTGCTGGGCAAGAGTCGCGAAGATTGGCGCCTGGCCGAGGCTGAACACCTGATGCGCCTGGCCATGCTGCGCCTCACCGCGCTGCAGGATGTATCCAGTGCCACCGCCCTGGTGCAGGGCGCCGATGACATCCTGCGCGCCCAGGAAGATCCCCAGGCGTTTGCCGCACGCGGTGAGCTGATCAAGGTTCTGGAAGCGCTGCGCAGCCTGCCGCAGGTCGATCGCAGCGGCTTGTTCCTGCAACTGGCGGCGCTGCGTGCGCAGGTCGCCGAGCTGCAGATGCTGGCGCCCGAATACATCCTGCCGCCGCAGGCACCGAGCGCGGTGAATGCCAGTGACAGCAGCCGTTGGGATGATCTGTGGGCCGAGCTGTCGCGCTATATCCGCGTGGATCTGCATGCCGATCAGGATGTCCGTCCGCAATTGGCCGGGCAGAGCCTGGCGCAGGTGCGCCTGACCCTCGCGCTGGCGTTGGAGCAGGCGCAGTGGGGCGCGTTGAATGGGCAGCCGGAGGTGTATCGCCAGGCCCTGGCGTCCGCGCGCGAGGTGCTCGACCGTTACTTCGACCGTGACAACCAGGCCGTGATGGCCTTGCAGCAGCGCATTGGCGAGCTGAGCCAGCAGTCGGTGGTGACCGAGCCACCGAAGCTGGATGAAGCGCTGAATGCCTTGCAGGCCTATCTCAAGCAGCGTGAAGCGGCCGACCTGATGCCCGAGGCCAGCGCGCCGGCAGTCGAGGAGGGCGGGCAATGATCCGCACCATTCTCCTGCTGCTCCTGGTGGTATCGGCGGCCACCCTGCTGGGCTTGGCCATCGCCGAGCACAGTGGCTATGTGCTGATTGCCTGGAAGACCTTCCGTTACGAGTCCAGCCTGTGGGTATTCCTGCTGCTGATTGGCGTGCTCTGGCTGCTGGTGTGGGGCGTGCGCTGGCTGTGGCGCCTGCTGCGGGTCTCCGGGCGCCTGGTCAATCCCTGGTCACGGCATAACCACGGCCGTCGCGCCCAGCTGTTCGCCGACAAGGGCCTGCTGGACCTGGCCGAGGGCCGTTGGGAGCGTGCCGTGCGCCACCTCGAACGTGCCGCTCAGGGCGAGCGGCAACCGCTGGTGTACCTGTTGGGCGCCGCCCGTGCGGCCAACAAGCTGGGCCATATCGAGCAGAGCGATGGCTTCCTCGAACAGGCGTTGCAACGCCAGCCGCATGCGGAACTGGCCATCGCCCTGACCCATGCCGAATTGCAGCAGGCCCGTGGCGACTACGCTGCCGCCCAGGAAACCCTGCAGGCGATGCGTGCGCGTCATCCGCAGCATCGCCAGGTTCTGCGTCAGTTGCAGCGCCTGCTACTGAGCCAGGGCGACTGGGCGGCTCTGCTCGACCTGCTGCCGGAGCTGCGCAAGGGCAAGGTACTGGACGCGCAAGAACTGGCCAACCTGGAGCGCGAGGTCTGGCGTGCGCGTTTGCGGGCCGCGGGTGAGGATGGCCTGACTCGCGGTGAGACTGCCCTGCAGCCACTGACCGCGGCCTGGCAACAACTCTCGTCGGCGCAACGGGCCGAGCCCGAGTTGCTCGCCGCCTACGCGGCGCAGTTGCGCCTGCTAGGCGCCGAGCAAGAGGCCGAGGGCGTGCTGCGCAAGGCGCTCAAGCAGAGCTACGACAGCCAGCTGGTGCACGTCTACGGCCTGCTGCGTGGCAGCGATCCGGCGCGTCAGCTGCAGACCGCCGAAGCCCTGCTCAAGCTGCATCCTCAGGACCCGATTTTGCTGCTCTGCCTGGGTCGCTTGTGCCTGCAGAACAGTTTGTGGGGCAAGGCGCGCGAGTACTTCGAGCTCAGCCTGGAGTTTGCCCGCAGTGCCGAAGCCTGTGCCGAACTGGCCCGCCTGCTGGCCCGCCAGGGGCAGCTGGAGCAGAGCAACCAGCTGCTGCAGGAAAGCCTCGCCCTGCACGGCCAGAATCTGCCGCAATTGCCGCTGCCAACGGTAGGCTGAGTGGCACCGAACGTGCGGTGCCTGGCCCTGGGCGAGGTGCCGCACACAACCTTGTAAGCTGGCGCGGCTGTGCTCTAGCGTAACCGCCTCTCGCTGGCTTCGGAGTTCCCATGGCGTTGGCCGCCTCGCGCTGGTTGTTCCTTCTTGCTGGCTTCGGCGGTCTGCTGCTGATGGCGGGCGCGCTTTACCTGGAGCATGGGGTTGGGTTGCAGCCCTGCCCGATGTGCATCGTCCAGCGCCTGTTTGTCATCCTTTTCGTCCTGGTCTGCCTGGCCGCTGCGATCCACGGTCCGCAGCGTTTTGGGCGGCGCATTTATGCGCTGCTGACGTTGCTGTTCGCCGCTGCCGGCGCCGGCACGGCTGCCCGTCAGGTGTGGTTGCAGAATGTCCCGGTGGACCAGTTGGGTAGCTGCTCTCCGAGCCTGGATTTCATGCTGGCGAGCATGTCCTTGTCGGAAGTCGTGGGCCTGTTATGGCAGGGCACGGCTGGCTGCGCATCCGTGACCTGGACACTGTTCGGCATGAGCGTGCCGGAGTGGAGCCTGCTGGCCTTCGTCGGCATGATCCTGTTCAGCCTGCTGCAGTTGTTGCGCCGTCACTGAGCGCAGCGTCGACTTCGCCCACTCGATTCGCGCCGCCGCCTGACGCCAGATGCTCGCCCTGTGGATTGCCGCGCAGGATGGATTTGCGCCAACTGCCGAAATGGCACCTACGACTAAATTCCCGATCAAGGTGGCTTGAAGCGCGAGGCGTGCAGGCATACTCTGGCCCAACGTCTCGTCAGTAATCCGGCACTTCGCCGGGTATTTTTCCGCGGCGGCCCAAGTTGCCAAAAAATCGGCTCGGGGCTGAGTTATCCGCCTGTACCAGTAGGGAAGTGAGGACATCATGCTCGAGAGCTGCCAGAACGCCCAGGAACGTTGGGGAGGGGTCAACCAGCTGATCGATCGCTGGCTTCAGGAGCGCCACGAACTGGTGAATGCCTACGGGGCCCTGAGTGGTGACAAGCCACAGGCGCCGGCGGCCAATGCAGCCGGGCTGCAGCGCTTTTGCGAGATTCTGGTCGACTATGTATCGGCTGGGCATTTCGAGGTTTACGAGCAGCTGACCGCCGAGGCCAAGACCTTTGGTGATCAGCGTGGCCTGGACTTGGCCAAGCAGATCTATCCACGCATCGAAGCCATTACCGAAGTGGCGCTGGCGTTCAACGACCGTTGCGACAATGGCGACTGCCGCGACAGCGCTTCGCACACGGCCGAGCTGAAACGTCTGGGTCAGCTGCTACACGAACGCTTCGAACTGGAAGACTGCCTGATCGAAGTGCTGCACACCGCACACAAGCACCAGGCGCTACCGACTGCCTGAGCTGCACCTGCCGCTGGACGCCCGACTCAGTCGGTGACGTCCAGCAGTTCCACCTCGAATACCAGCGGTGCATCTGCCGGAATCAAACCCCCGGCGCCTTCGTGGCCATAGCCCTGCTCCGCTGGAATCACCACCCGCCATTTCGCACCTACGGGCATCGCTTTCAAGGCGGTCTGCCAGCCGGGGATCAGCGCGTTCAGGCGAAACCATTGCGGCCCCTCGCTCTGATCGAACAGGCTGCCATCGGCCAGTTCGCCTCGGTAATTCACCTGCACTCGGCTGCTCGCCAATGGCTTTCTTCCATGCCCGGCACGCAGCTCGCGGATCAGTACGCCGCCCGCCAGTTCATGCACGCCCGGCTGTGATTTTTGCGTGGCGAGAAAGCGTCCTTCGGCGAGGCTCGCCTGCTCGCGGCGATGGGCTTCGCTCTGCTGGCTCAGCTGCGTTTCGTGTTCCTCCAGCAGGCGATCCATCTGCTTGGCTGGCAGGCGCAGCGGTTCGTTGCGATAGGCCTGGCGCAGGCCCTCGAGCAACGCTTCCAGCTGCAGATCCGGCACTTCGCTACGCAGTCTTTCGCCCAGGCGCGCGCCCATGCTGTAGGCCAGATCGTCCTGTTGCTGTGCAGCCGGCGAGAGGCTGGAAAACAGGCAAAGCAACAACAGCGAGTAGCGCAACATGAACAGGTTCTCCGCACGGATTCGTCGGCGATTATGCCTGTTGCTGGCGTCGACTCAATGTTGCTGCTAGCGACAGCCGAAACGGGCGTCTAGTATGGGGTCACCAACGTCCGTTAGGAGGTCGTCATGTCGACCAACAACAAGAAGTCCGTTAGCACTCCTTTGCATCTGCTTCAGCAACTTTCCCACAGCCTGCTCGAACATTTGGAAGAGGCCTGCTCGCAGGCTCTGGTCGAAGCCGAAGGGCTGCTGACCAAGTTGGAAAAGCAGCGTGGCAAGGCGCAGGAAAAACTCCACAACACCCGCAGCAAACTGCAGGACGCAGCCAAGGCCGGCAAGGTCAAGGCGCAGGACAAAGCCAAGGCGGCCGTCGCTGAACTGGAAGACCTGCTCGGCGCACTCAGAGCCCGTCAGGCGGAAACTCGCAGCTACATCGTGCAGCTAAAGCGCGATGCCCAGGAAAGCCTGAAACTGGCCCAGGGTATCGGCAAGGTTCGCGAGGCCGCCTCGAAGGCGCTGAGCAGCCGTACAACTGCTGCACCGGCAGCCAAGGTAGCGGCCAAACCCGCCGCTAAACCGGCGACCAAAGCTGCAGCAAAACCTGTGGCGAAAACGGCAGCCAAGCCGGCCGCAAAACCTGCTGCAAAAGTTGCCGCCAAGCCCGCGGCAAAACCGGGTGTCAGCAAGGCGCCGGCCAAGGCTGCGGCAAAACCTGTCGCCAAACCGGCAGCGAAGAAACCAGCAGCTGCGGCTAAACCCGCTGCGGCAAAAGCACCGGTCAAGGCCGTTGCGAAGCCAGCGGCTAAACCCGCCGCCAAGCCAGCCGCTAAACCTGCTGCAGCGAAGAAGCCGGCAGCCAGCGCGGCGGCCAAACCTGCAGCCAAGGCACCGGTCAAAGCGGCCGCGAAACCGGCGGCCAAGCCAGCAGCCAAACCCGTGGCGGCGAAGAAGCCAGCAGTCAAACCAGTAGCCAGCGCAGCCAAGCCGGCTGCCGCCAAGGCGCCGGTCAAGGCTGCTACCAAGCCGGTCGCTAAACCTGCTGCCAAGCCTGCCGCAGTGAAGAAGCCTGCCCCTAGCGCGGTTAAACCTGCAGCGGCCAAGGCGCCGGTCAAGGCAACAGCGAAGCCGGCGGCGAAACCCGCTGCCAAGCCCGCCGCAAAACCGCCAGTGAAGAAAGCCCCGGCCGCCAAGCCGGTCGCTGCCAAGCCTGCAGGAGCCCCGGCTGCTGCTCCTGCGCCAGCCGCCGTGCCGGCCAGCAGCAATGGCAGCACCCCGCCAGCCGGCGTCTAAGCCTGGCTGGTTGCCGCGACGCGCAGCACCTGCAGCGCGTCGCGGTGTTGTTCTCCCGCACCGGCGGCCAGCTGTTCCAGCCAGGCCGCCGGTTCTTTGTGTGCTGGCCATTCCCCCGCCAGCACTTCCAGGCGCCGTAATAGCTCGCGCTCGGCCTCCAGCTCCAGTGCCTTGACCTGTTCGCGCAGGCGCAATCGCGCCGCATCCAGTTGTGCCGCCTCACGCCAGCCTTGGCGCAGTTCGCGCAGCGGGCGCACCACCTGGCGCTGCCAGGGTTCGCTGATGGCTTGCAGCTGCGCCACGCGCTGCTCGTCACACGCCACCCCGCGAGCCTCCAGCCACGCGCCGCACAGCAGCAGGCAGACATCGGCACCCGCCGCCTGCAGCTGCAGACAGGCCGTTTCAGCGCCGGGGCGCGCGTAGCAACAACTGGCAAAACTCCACAGGTCAGAAGGCATGCGGCTCTCCGGGCGATAGCAGAATGAAGCTGGTAGACTCCGCGGCCATTATGATCCGACTCCAGAACCTCACTCTACAGCGTGGTCCGCAACGCCTACTCGAAGGCGCCGAGCTGACCCTGCACGCCGGCCACAAAGCTGGCCTGATCGGCGCCAATGGCTCCGGCAAATCCAGCCTGTTCGCCCTGCTGCGAGGCGAGCTCGGGCCTGACGCCGGCGACTGCAACCTGCCGCCGGACTGGCGCATCGCCCACATGCGCCAGGAGGTCGACGACCTCGAACGCCTGGCTGTCGACTATGTGCTGGATGGCGACATTCGCCTGCGCCAGGTGCAACGCGACCTGCTCGCCGCCGAAGAGGCTCATGACGGCGGCGCCATTGCCCGCCTGCACAGCGAACTGGACAGCGCCGACGGCTATACCGCCGATGCCCGTGCGCGCAAGCTGCTGGCGGGTCTCGGCTTCAGCAACGAACAGATGGACAAGCGTGTCGGCGACTTCTCCGGTGGCTGGCGCATGCGCCTGAACCTGGCCCAGGCACTGATGTGCCCGTCCGACCTGTTGCTGCTCGACGAACCGACCAACCACCTCGATCTCGATGCGATCCTCTGGCTGGAAGACTGGCTGAAGAGCTACTCCGGCACCTTGTTGCTGATCTCCCACGACCGCGACTTCCTCGACGCCGTGGTCGACCATGTGGCGCACATCGAACAGCAAAAGCTGACGCTCTACCGTGGCGGTTACTCGGCGTTCGAGCGCGCCCGTGCCGAACGCCTGGCGCAGCAGCAGCAGGCTTACGAGAAGCAGCAGGTGCAGCGCGAGCACATGGAGAAGTACATCGCCCGCTTCAAGGCCCAGGCGACCAAGGCGCGCCAGGCACAGAGCCGGATCAAGGCTCTGGAGCGCCTGGAGGAGCTGGCGCCGGCGCATGTCGACTCGCCATTCGACTTCGTCTTCCGCGAAGCCGACAAGATTTCCAGCCCGCTGCTGGACATGTCCGATGTCCAGCTGGGCTATGGCGACAAAGCGGTACTGCAACAGGTCAAGCTGCAACTGGTTCCGGGCGCGCGCATCGGCCTGCTCGGCCCCAACGGCGCCGGCAAGTCGACCCTGATCAAGACCCTGTCCGGCGAGCTGACGCCGTTGTCCGGTCGTCTGGCGCGTGGTGAGAACCTCTCCATCGGTTACTTCGCCCAGCACCAACTCGACTCCCTGGACGCCAAGGCCAGCCCGCTGCTGCACCTGCAGCGCATCGCCCCGAGCGAGCGCGAGCAGACCCTGCGCGATTTCCTTGGCGGCTTCGACTTCCGTGGCCCACGTTGCGACGAGGCGGTGCAGAACTTCTCCGGTGGCGAGAAGGCGCGCCTGGCCCTGGCCTTGATTGCCTGGGGCAAGCCCAACCTGCTGCTGCTCGACGAACCGACCAACCACCTCGACCTGGAAATGCGCCTGGCCCTGACCATGGCCCTGCAGGAATTCGCCGGTGCGGTACTGGTGGTGTCACACGATCGCCACCTGCTGAAAAGCACCACCGATGAATTTCTCCTGGTGGCCGACGGGCGTATCCAGCCGTTCGATGGCGACCTCGAAGACTATGCGCGCTGGCTGGTCGACTTCCGTGCCCGCCAGCAGCCGCAAACCAGCGCGGCGCCGGCCGGCGACAAGACCGACAAGCGCGCCCTGCGTCAGGTCGCCGCTGCCCTGCGTCAGCAGCTGGCACCGCACAAGCGCGAGGCGGACAAGTTGGAAAAAGAACTGAGCAAGTTGCACGAGCAACTGGCCAAGGTCGAAGAGCGCCTGGGCGACAGCGGCGTCTACGAAGCTGCACGTAAGGATGAACTGCGTGATTTGCTGGCCGAACAGGCGCGCCTGAAAAGCCGCGAAGGCGAACTGGAAGAGAGTTGGATGGCGGCCCTGGAACACCTGGAAAGCCTGGAACAACAGCTGGCCCAAGCGGCCGACTGAACGAATTCACTAAACCACTGAGGCAAATAACATGGAATGGCTGATGAGCCCGGAAATCTGGGTCGCCTTTCTCACCCTGACCGCCCTGGAGATCGTCCTCGGCATCGACAACATCATTTTCATCTCGATCCTGGTCAGCCGTTTGCCGGTCGAGCAGCAGCCCAAGGCGCGCTTCTTCGGCCTGGCCTTGGCCATGGGTACGCGCATCCTGTTGCTGCTGTCGATCACCTGGGTCATGCGCCTGACTGCCGACTTGTTCACTGTCATGGACCACGGTATTTCCGGGCGTGACCTGATCCTGTTCTTCGGCGGCCTGTTCCTGCTGTTCAAGAGCAGCATGGAAATTTTCCACAGCCTGGAAGGCGCCGAGCAGTCGCAAGACGGCGGCGGCAAGGCCTACGGCTTCATGGGCATCATCGTGCAGATCGCGATCATCGACATCGTCTTCAGCCTGGACTCGGTGATCACCGCCGTCGGTCTGGTACAGCATGTGCCGGTGATGGTGGCGGCCATCGTCATCTCGGTCATCGTGATGATGCTGTCGGCCAGCACCATCAGTGCCTTCATCGACAAGCACCCGTCGCTGAAGATGCTGGCGCTGTCGTTCCTCATCGTGGTCGGTACCGTGCTGATCGCCGAGTCCTTCGAAGTGCACCTGCCGAAGGGCTACGTCTACTTCGCCATGGCCTTCTCCCTGGCGGTCGAGGCGATCAACATCCGCCTGCGCGGCGCCATGGCGCGGCAGAAGGGCGAGGAGCCAGTACAGTTGCGCAAGGGTTCGCCTGACTGACTGATACTGTGCTTCGCTGAAACGAAGGGGTAGGCTTTACGGCCTGCCCCTTTTTGCTTTCTGAGGTATCTGTCATGGCTCTGGAAACCTGGCTCGCTTTCTTCGTTGCCTGCTGGGTGATCAGCCTGTCGCCGGGCGCGGGCGCCATCGCCTCGATGTCCAGCGGCCTGCAATACGGCTTCTGGCGTGGCTACTGGAACGCCCTGGGCCTGCAGATCGGCCTGGCCCTGCAGATCGCCATTGTCGCCGCCGGGGTTGGCGCGCTGCTGGCTACGTCGGCACTGGCGTTCAGCCTGATCAAGTGGTTCGGCGTGATCTACCTGGTGTGGCTGGCCATCGCTCAGTGGCGCGCGGTGCCCAGTGACTTGTCCGTCGGCAGTGCCGAACGCCCCATCGGCCGCCCGCTGACCCTGGTGCTGCGTGGTTTCCTGGTCAACGTCAGCAACCCCAAGGCGGTGGTGTTCATGCTCGCCGTGCTGCCGCAGTTCATCCATCCGCAGGAGCCGCTGCTGGCGCAGTACCTGATCATGGGCGTGACCATGATCAGCGTCGACCTGATCGTCATGGCCGGCTACACCGGCCTGGCCTCGCGAGTGCTGCGCGCGCTGCGCACGCCGCGCCAACAACGGGTGATGAATCGTACCTTCGCCAGTCTGTTCGTGCTCGCCGCCGGTCTGTTGGCTACGGTGCGCCGCGCCGCGGCCTGAGGCGCCTGCAGCGCTGCGCAGTGCTCACTGCGCAGCGGCCGTTTCGTCCCCTTGTTACCATTTATTTCCGATTTTGCTTGAGTGAAATCGTTAGGGAGGTAACAATTTAATGCCACCCATTCTTATTTGGGACGCATTCATGCTTCGCAATCGCTTCCTCCTTTCCTGGCTGCTGGTGCCGCTGCTGGCCCTGTGCAGCCTGTCCGTCATGGCCGAACCGGCCGATGGCACGGCCCAGGCCCTGCACCTGCTGGGCTATATCGGCGCCGACTACCCGGCCACGGTGAATGCCGGCCAGGTCATCGACGCTGACGAGTACCGTGAGCAACTGGAATTCCTCGGCGTGCTGCAGGGCCTGATCGTCGCCCTGCCGGCCAATGCCGGCCGTGGCGAGCTTGAGCAGGGCGTGGCGCAACTGCGCAGCGCCGTCGAGCAGCATGGCGACGGCGTGGCCGTGACCCGCCAGGCGCGGCAGCTGGCGGCCCGCCTGGCCGAGCTGTACCAGATTCGCCAGATTCCGGCGATTACCCCCGACCCGGCGCGCGGCGCTCCGCTGTACGCGCAGCAATGCGCGGTGTGCCACGGCGACCTGGGTGCCGGTGACGGCCCTGCCGGGCTTGGCCTGGAGCCGCCGCCGGCCAACCTGCGCGATGCTGCGCGGATGGACAAGCTGAGCCTGTATGACCTGTTCAGCACCCTCGGCCTGGGCGTGGAAGGCACCGACATGCCGTCGTTCGCCGACCAGCTCGACGAGCGCCAGCGCTGGGACATCGCGACCTATGTCGCCTCGTTCACCGCGCAGCCTGACCAGGCCGCTGGCAGCACATTCGGCCTGGCCGAACTGGCCAGCAAGACCCCGGAAGAAGTCGCCAGCAACCATGACGCCAAGGCGGTCGCCGCCTTCCGTGCCCAGCGCGCCCAACCACCGCAGGAGCAACGTGGCCCGCAGGAGCTGATTGGTTACACCCGCAGCACCCTCGAGCAGAGCCTGCAGACCTACCGCACTGGCGACCATGAGCAGGCCTATGACCTGTCCGTGGCGGCCTATCTGGAAGGTTTCGAGCTGGTCGAAAGTGCCCTGGACAACCTCGACGCGGCACAGCGCAAGACCACCGAGAAAGCGCTGATGGCCTACCGTCAGTTGCTGCAGGATGGCGCCAGCGTGGCTGAGGCTGAGCAGGCACTTGAGGTGGCCAAGGTCGAACTGGGCAAGGCTGCCGAGCTGCTCGCCGGCGGGGCGATGAATGCCTCGCTGAGCTTCTTCTCCAGCCTGCTGATCCTGCTGCGCGAAGGCCTGGAGGCGATCCTGGTGCTGGCGGCGATCCTTGCTTACCTGCGCAATACCGGGCAGCAACAGGCGGTGCGCAGCGTGCACGTCGGCTGGGGCCTGGCCCTGCTGGCCGGTGTCGGCACCTGGGCCCTGGCGGCGTATGTGATCGACGTCAGCGGCGCCCAGCGCGAGTTGCTCGAAGGCGCCACGGCGCTGTTCGCCAGCGTGGTGCTGCTGTGGGTCGGCGTGTGGATGCACGATCGCCGGCATGCGGCGGCCTGGCAGGACTACATCAAAAGCAGCCTGATCGGTGGCGGCGGGCGCTTCGGCTTCGCCGTGCTGGCGTTCTTCTCCGTCTACCGCGAGCTGTTCGAGGTCATCCTGTTCTACGAAACCCTCTGGTTGCAGGCCGGTCCGGCCGGCCACGACATGGTCCTGGCTGGCGCTGCTGCGGCGCTGGTGCTGTTGCTCGGCCTGGCCTGGGTGATCCTGCGTGGCTCGCGCAAGTTGCCGCTGGCGACCTTCTTTACCGCCAACGCGGTGCTGCTGTGCGTGCTCTCGGTGGTGTTCGCTGGCCATGGTGTGGCGGCGCTGCAGGAAGCCGGCGTGCTCGGCACGCGGCCGGTGGCGTTCTTCGACTTCGACTGGCTGGGCATCCACGCCGACGCCTACACCCTGTCGGCCCAGGCCCTGGCGCTGCTCGGCATTGCCGTGCTCTACGGCCGCAGCTGGCTGGGTGAGCGGCGTCGCGCGCAGGCGAGTGCCTGACGCCGATGCGCGTATGGATCGATGCCGACGCCTGCCCACGGGCGGCGCGCGACCAGGTGGTGAAGTTCGCCTTGAAGCGCGGCTTCGAGGTGGTGCTGGTGGCCGGCCAGCCGGTGGCCAGGCCGTCCTTCACCTGCGTGCGCCTGATCGTGGTGCCGAGCGGGCCGGATGCTGCCGATGACTACCTGGTGGAGCACGCGGTGCCCGGCGAGCTGGTGATCTGCAGCGATGTGCCGCTGGCCGACCGATTGGTGAAGAAGGGCGTCAGCGCCCTCGATCCGCGGGGTCGTGAATTCGACGAGCGCAACATGGGCGAGCGCCTGGCGGTGCGCAACCTGTTCACCGACCTGCGCGAGCAGGGCCAGGTGGGCGGTGGCCAGGCCGCCTATGGCGAGAAAGATCGCCAGGCGTTCGCCAATTCGCTGGATCGCATCCTCACCCGGTTGATGCGCCAGGCCTGAGCAAGGCACCTTGCGCGCCGACCGCCGCGGGTTGCACCCGCCCTACAGGCTGCTCTGTTTTAGCGGGAGATCCAGCCGGACGAACCCGGTTCGCGAGCAGAGTTCGCTGCTACAGGATTAGCCGCACAGGTAGGTGCCGGTGCCCACGGCAACCAGGGTGCCGTCGTCGCTGTGCAGTTCGGTGCGCACCACCGCGACCTTGTTGCCTGAGCGCAGCAATACCGCGGTGGCGGTGAACAGCTGGCCGCGCCCCGGACGCAGGTAGTCGACGCGCAGGTCGATGGTGCCGAGCTTGGACAGCCTGGCCATGCGTTCGCTGGCGGGCAGGTGCTGATGCCGTTCGAAGGCGCCGATCAGCGCCATGGCGCCGCCGGCGACATCGAGCAGCGAGGAAATCACCCCGCCATGCAGAATGCCCTGGACGAAGTTGCCGATCAGCTCGGGCTTCATCGGCAGGCTCATCACCACCTTGTCCACGGCCAGCTCGACCAGCTGGATGCCGAGCACCTGGTTGAAGGGGATGCGCTGGAAGAAGCTGCCGACAGCGTCGTGCAGCTCAGGGGTGAGTTCGAAAGGCGGTTGGGTCATGAGCGGCTATTCCGGCGCGAAGAGTGTGCTCACGCTGCCGTAACTTGCCAGCCTTGGCCAGCGCCGAGGCGCAGGTGCCGCGGCGATTGGCCGGATCGGCGTAGCTTGAGCTACGCCAACCTGTGGATCAGTGCGGCTGGGCCAGCTCAAGCACCCGGTCGACCAGCTTGTTGATCCCGGATGCCGCTTCGGCGATGGACTGGGCGAGCATGTAGGCCGGGGTCGTGACCAGCTTGTGCGCCTGGTCTTCGATCACATCTTCCACTGCGCACTCTTCGTGTACGCCGCCCATGCTGACGAGGGCGGCGGCAGCCGGGTCTTCCGAGCTGCCGAGGGTGGCGGTAACGCCGGCGCCGAAGATCTTCACCGCCAGGGCCGGCGAGATGCAGATCAGGCCGATGGGTTTGCCCGCCTGGGCGAAGGCCTGGGCGGCGGCCAGTACGTCCGGCTGCACGCTGCAGTTAGCGCCTTCCACGGCGAAGTTGGAGAGGTTCTTGGCCACGCCGAAACCACCCGGCAGGATCAGCGCATCGAAGTGCTCGACCGCCAGGGTGCGCACATCCTCGACATTGCCACGGGCGATGCGCGCGGACTCGGTGAGCACGTTGCGGCTCTCCGGCATCTCCTCGCCGCTCAGGTGGTTGATCACATGCATCTGCGCCACATTCGGCGCAAAGCACTGCACCTGGGCGCCGCGTTGGTCGAGGCGCAGCAGGGTGATCACGCTTTCCTGGATTTCCGCGCCGTCATAGACGCCGCAGCCGGAGAGAATGACGGCTACCTTTTTGCTCATGGTGTGCTCCTGATGGGAAAACGTCCGATGTCGCCAAATGCCGCTCGGCCTGTCATGCCCGGCTCTCGGTCGGCTGCTCGGGCTGGCTTAGCATGGCTCCATATACTGTCATCCTAGCCCGCACAGCGGCCTGACGATATGGGGTCCACGGTGAATTACATCCTCTATGCGGTACCGGCCTTCTTCCTGCTGATCGGCATCGAGCTGCTGGTCGATCGCTGGCGCGGCCTGAGCACCTATCGCCTGGCCGATGCCCTCAACAGCCTCAGCGCGGGCGTGCTGTCGACTACCAGCGGCCTGCTGACCAAAGCCTTCGGCCTGGTCACCTATGCCTTCGCCTGGCAGCACCTGGCCCTGTTCGAGTTATCGGTAGACAACCTCTGGGTCTGGTTGTTTGCCTTTGTTTTCTACGACTTCTGCTACTACTGGCTACACCGCATGGGCCACGAGCGCAGCATCCTCTGGGCGGCGCACTCGGTGCACCACCAGAGCGAGGAGTACAACCTCTCCACGGCCCTGCGCCAGACCAGCACAGGCTTCCTCTTCGGCTGGATTTTCTACCTGCCTATGGCCATCGCCGGGGTGCCGCCGCTGGTGTTCCTCACGGTCGGCGCGCTCAATTTGCTGTACCAGTTCTGGGTGCACACCCGGCACATCCCCAAGCTTGGCTGGTTCGAGTGGTTCTTCATCACCCCGTCCAACCACCGGGTGCACCATGCGCAGAACCAGGTGTACATGGATCGTAACTACGGCGGCGTGTTCATCCTCTGGGATCGTCTGTTCGGCACCTTTCAGGAAGAACTCGACGAGCATCCGGTGGTGTTTGGCGTGACCGTGCCGCTGCAGAGCTGGAACCCGCTGTGGGCCAACCTGCAGGTGTATGCGGCGCTGTGGCAGGACGCGCGGCGTACGCAGTCTTTACGCGACAAGTTGCGCATCTGGTTCATGCGCACCGGCTGGCGCCCGGCGGATGTCGAGGCGCGCTTCCCGCGCAGCAAGCCCGATCTCGCCCAGTTCCGCCGTTTCGAGGTGCCGTTGAGCCGCTCGCGGCAGCTCTATGCGCTGGTGCAGTTTGTTGGCTATGTGGCGGGTGGCACCTGGCTGCTGGGCGTTGGCGGCACGCTGCCGCTCGCCCAGTTGCTGCTGGGTTGGGGCTGGATGGCGTTCGGCCTGTTCAGCCTCGGGGCCTGGTTGGAGAACCGCAGCTTCGCTGGGCGCCTGGAACTGCTGCGGCTGCTGCTCAACCTGCCGCTGTTGTGGCTGGCGCAGGAGCAGGGGCTGCTGGCGAGCTCCATGAGTGCCTGGGCCCTGTTGGCGGCCTATACCGGCACCAGCCTGCTGGCCCTGGCACTGCTGCAGCGGCAATGGGTCGCGCCAGTGCGTGCTTGATTCCGGGCAAGCGGCGGTGCCCGGATCGTCATCATTTGGTCATAATGGAGGCATATAACCCGTCGCACTGTGCCCGTTTCTGCGGGCTCCGGAGTCTGCCGTGAGCTTTACCCCAGCCAACCGCCTGTTCCCTGCCACTCGCCTGCGCCGCAACCGTCGCGATGATTTTTCCCGCCGTCTGGTGCGCGAGAATGTACTGACGGTCGACGACCTGATCCTGCCGGTGTTCGTCCTCGATGGCGAAAACCGCCGCGAAACCATCCCGTCGATGCCGGGCGTCGAGCGCCTGTCCATCGACCTGCTGCTCAAGGAAGCCGAGCACTGGGTGGGACTGGGCATTCCGGCGCTGGCGCTGTTCCCGGTGACGCCGCTGGAGAAAAAGTCCCTGCTTGGCGAGGAAGCCTGGAACCCGGACGGCATTGCCCAGCGCGCCATCCGCGCCCTGCGTGCGCGTTTCCCCGAGCTGGGGGTGATCAGTGACGTGGCGCTCGACCCCTTCACCACCCATGGCCAGGATGGCATCCTCGATGCCGATGGCTATGTGCAGAACGACATCACCACCGACGCCCTGGTCAAGCAGGCGCTGTCCCATGCGGCGGCGGGCGCCCAGGTGGTGGCGCCGTCGGACATGATGGACGGGCGCATCCAGGCGATCCGCGAGGCGCTGGAGTTGGCCGATCACGTCAACGTGCGCATCATGGCCTACTCGGCCAAGTACGCCAGTGCCTACTACGGCCCGTTCCGCGATGCGGTAGGCTCGGCGGCCAACCTCGGCAAGGGCAGCAAGAACACCTACCAGATGGACCCGGCCAACGGCGACGAAGCCCTGCACGAAGTGGCGGCAGACCTGGCCGAAGGCGCCGACATGGTCATGGTCAAGCCGGGCATGCCCTACCTGGACATCGTCCAGCGGGTGAAAACCGAGTTCCGCGTACCGACCTTCGCCTATCAGGTCAGTGGCGAGTACGCCATGCACATGGCAGCGATCCAGAACGGCTGGTTGAGCGAAGCTGTGATCTTGGAGTCGCTGACCGCGTTCAAACGTGCAGGAGCCGATGGCATCCTCACTTACTTCGCCGCGCGTGCGGCAGAACTGATCAAAGCGGGGCGCTGAAGCGCTCCAGGGAAGATGGCATGAACACCGAGGGACTCAGCAAGAACGCAGTTGTGGATGACGCCCCCGTCGTCGAACTGGAGATCGCCGCCGTCGAGGTGGTCGAGCCCGTGGCCGCTCCAGAGCCGGAGCCTGCGGCTCTGGCAGCGGTGGCGCCGCCGCCGATCCCCAGCGTGGATGACAGCAGCCTGTACATCCACCGCGAGCTGTCGCAACTGCAGTTCAACATCCGCGTGCTGGAGCAGGCGCTGGACGAGTCCTATCCGCTGCTCGAGCGGCTCAAGTTCCTGCTGATCTTCTCCAGCAACCTCGACGAGTTCTTCGAGATCCGCGTCGCCGGCCTGAAGAAGCAGATCAACTTCGCCCGCGAGCAGGCCGGCCCCGACGGCCTGCTGCCGAGCCAGGTGCTGGCGCGCATCTCCGAGATCGCCCACGAGCAGGTAGACCGCCAGTACGCGCTGCTCAACGACGTGCTGTTTCCCGAGCTGGCCAAGCACCAGATCAGCTTTATCCGCCGCCGTAACTGGTCGGCCAAGCTGAAGGTCTGGGTGCGCCGTTACTTCCGCGAGCAGATCGCACCGATCATCACCCCGATCGGTCTCGACCCGACGCACCCGTTCCCCTTGCTGGTGAACAAGAGCTTGAACTTCATCGTCGAGCTGGAGGGCATCGATGCCTTCGGTCGCGATTCCGGTCTGGCGATCATTCCGGCGCCCCGCCTGCTGCCGCGGGTGATCAAGGTGCCGGAAGAGATCAGCGGCCCTGGCGACAACTACGTGTTCCTCTCCTCGATGATCCACGCCCATGCCGACGACCTGTTCCCTGGCATGAAGGTCAAGGGCTGCTACCAGTTCCGCCTGACCCGTAACGCCGACCTGTCGGTGGACACCGAGGACGTCGAAGACCTGGCGCGCGCCCTGCGTGGCGAGCTGTTCTCGCGCCGCTATGGCGATGCGGTGCGCCTGGAAGTGGCCGAGACCTGCCCGCTGCAGCTGTCCGACTACCTGCTCAAGCAGTTCAACCTGGCCGAGAGCGAGCTGTACCGCGTCAATGGGCCGGTCAACCTGACGCGCCTGTTCAGCATCACTGGCCTGGATAGCCACCCGGAGCTGCAGTACAACACCTTCACCCCGGTAATCCCCAAGCTGCTGCAGAACAGCGAGAACATCTTCAGCGTGGTCGGCAAGCAGGACATCCTCCTGCTGCACCCCTTCGAGTCGTTCACCCCGGTGGTCGACCTGATGCGCCAGGCCGCGAAAGACCCGCATGTACTGGCCATCAAGCAGACCCTGTACCGCTCCGGGGCCAACTCGGAAATCGTCGACGCCCTGGTGGAAGCGGCGCGTAACGGCAAGGAAGTCACCGCGGTGATCGAACTGCGCGCGCGCTTCGACGAAGAATCCAACCTGCAACTGGCCAGCCGCCTGCAGGCTGCCGGCGCGGTGGTGATCTATGGCGTGGTCGGCTTCAAGACCCACGCCAAGATGATGCTGATCCTGCGTCGCGAGAACGGCGAGTTGCGCCGCTACGCGCACCTCGGCACCGGCAACTACCACGCCGGCAACGCCAAGCTGTACACCGACTACAGCCTGCTCACCGCCGATGCGGCGCTGTGCGAGGACGTGTCCAAGCTGTTCAGCCAACTGATCGGCATGGGCAAGACCCTGCGCATGAAGAAGCTGCTGCATGCGCCGTTCACCCTGAAAAAAACCCTGCTCGACATGATCACCCGCGAGACCACGCTGGCCGCCGAAGGCAAGCCGGCGCACATCATGGCCAAGTTCAACTCGCTGACCGATCCGAAGATCATCCGCGCGCTGTACAAGGCCAGCCAGGCCGGGGTGAAGATCGACCTGGTGGTACGTGGCATGTGTTCGCTGCGCCCGGGTGTACACGGGGTGTCGCACAACATCCATGTGCGCTCGATCATCGGCCGCTTCCTCGAGCACACGCGGGTGTTCTACTTCCTCAATGGCGGCGATGAGAAGATCTACCTGTCCAGTGCCGACTGGATGGAACGTAACCTCGACAAGCGCGTGGAGACCTGTTTCCCGGTGGAAGGGCGCAAGCTGATCATCCGGGTGAAGAAGGAGCTGGAGTCCTACCTGACGGACAACACCCAGGCCTGGGTGCTGCAGCCGGACGGCCGCTACCTGCGCACCAGCCCGAGCGGCAACGCCAACCCGCGCAGTGCCCAGGCGGCGCTGCTGGAGAAGCTCACCGCGCCGCAGGTGCTGCGTTAAGCCGGGTTCCGGCAGGCCACAAAAAAGCCCCGCATTGCGGGGCTTTTTTCATGCTGGGGCCAACGCTTAACGCATGGTCAGGCTGAAGCCGATCCGCGTCAGCCACTCGGCTTCCTGATCGAAGTCGGCCTGGGTCAGCGGGTTGGCTTCCAGCCAGCCGGCGGGGAAGGTCAGGTCGAGGCTCTGTGGGCCGGCCTGCATCTGCACCTTGGGCATTTCCTGGGCACCGCGGATGTGGTGGAACAGGATGGCGAAGCGCAGCAGCACGCACAGGCGCTGCAGCTTGACGCCCTCGTCGCCGAACTCGGCGAACTTGTCGCGTGGAATGTTGCGGCGGTGACCGCGCACCAGCAGCGCCAGCATCAACTGGTCCTTGCGCGAGAAGCCGGCCAGGTCGGAGTGCTCTATCAGGTAGGCGCCGTGCTTGTGGTAGTGGTAGTGGGCGATGTCCAGGCCGATCTCGTGCACTCGTGCGCCCCATTGCAGCAGGTCGCGGTGCCAGTCGTCGTCCAGCTTCCAGGTCTCGCCGACTTTCTCCAGCGCCTGCAGTGCCTTGGCTTCGACCCGCGCGGCCTGCTGCACGTCGACGTGGTAGCGCTCCATCAGCGCGCCCAGGGTGCGTTCGCGCACGTCTTCATGGTGGTGGCGGCCGAGCAGGTCATACAGCACGCCTTCACGCAGGGCACCTTCGGAGTGGTCCATGCGCTGCAGGTCGAGGGCATCGAACACCGCCTCGGCGATGGCCAGTCCGGCGGGGAAAATCTGCCGGCGGTCCGGCTTGATCCCGTCGAGGTCGAGCTTGTCGGCTTCGCCCAGCTTGAACACCTTGCGCTTGAGCCAGGCCAGGCCCTCGACATTGATCTCGCCGTTGCCCAGGCCGCCGGCCTTGATCGCCAGGCCCACCGCTCGAATAGTCCCTGAGGCGCCCACTGCTTCCTGCCAGCCGAGGCGCTGGAGGCCCTGTTCGATGGCCATCAGCTCCAGGCGCGCGGCGGTGTAAGCCTGGGCGTAGCGCGCGGGGGTGATCTTGCCGTCCTTGAAGTAGCGCTGGGTGAAGCTTACGCAGCCCATCTGCAGGCTCTCGCGGAGCAGCGGCTCGAAGCGTTGGCCCACGATGAATTCGGTACTGCCGCCACCGATGTCGACCACCAGGCGCTTGCCCGGGGTGTCGGCGATGCTGTGTGACACGCCGAGGTAGATCAGACGCGCTTCCTCGCGCCCGGAGATGACTTCCACCGGGTGGCCGAGCAGCGCCTCGGCGCGGCGGATGAATTCGCTGCGGTTGCGCGCTTCGCGCAGGGCGTTGGTGCCGACGATACGCACTGCGCCCTGGGGCAGGCCCTGGATTAACTGGCCGAAACGGCTCAGGCAATCGAGGCCGCGCTGGATGGCTTCTTCGCTGAGCAGGCGCTGCTCGTCGATCCCGGCCGCCAACTGCACCTTTTCTCCCAGCCGCTCGAGAATGCGGATTTCGCCATGCTCGGCCTTGGCCAGCACTATGTGGAAGCTGTTGGAGCCGAGGTCAATGGCGGCGATCAGGGGAAACTGCTTGGCGGCTTGTGGCATCGTCAGGGGTCTCGAGGCGATAGGCAGGCATCCTGCCAGGTTAGGGCAGGGGCTCCAATGCTGCTCATGTTAACCCTGCGGGGCATTCCTGCCGTATTCTTTCATCAGCTTTTCCCAAGGGTGTCGATAGCCAAGGACAATGGCCTGTGACTTTCGGCAGCGCCCAAGCCGGGCTATCATGGCCGCCACTTTTCGCTTCCGACCTCGGAGATTATCCATGAGCGAGTTCATTACCAACGTCAGCGACGCCAGTTTCGAAGACGATGTAATCAAGGCCGAAGGTCCTGTCCTGGTCGACTATTGGGCCGAATGGTGCGGTCCGTGCAAAATGATCGCACCGGTGCTCGACGAAGTGGCCCAGACCTACCAGGGCAAACTGAAGGTCTGCAAACTGAACATCGACGAAAACCAGGAAACCCCGCCGAAGTACGGCGTGCGCGGTATCCCGACCCTGATGCTGTTCAAGAACGGCAACGTCGAAGCGACCAAAGTCGGCGCCCTGTCGAAATCGCAGCTGGCAGCGTTCCTCGACGCCAACATCTGATAGCCCTTCCGGCTGTTGCCGGATTGGACTTCAGCGCGTCGCAAAGGCCCCGCATCTCGCGGGGCTTTTTCATGGGCGCGGGCTAGACTCCCCGTTGGGCCGGTGTTACATTCGGCCCTGCTGCGATTCCTTCGCAGCCCTCCAAACCGTCGCCGACGCTTCCCTAGCCGATAATATCGAGCGATCCAGTCGCCTTCTCCGCGGCGCGGTTTCCAAAGCTGAATGCTTTGTCCCTCCCTCATATCTATAACGTCATTCCTATGAATCTGACCGAACTCAAGCAAAAGCCGATTGCCGATCTCCTCGACCTGGCCGAACAAATGGGCCTGGAAAACATGGCCCGTTCGCGCAAGCAGGATGTGATCTTTGCCCTGCTGAAGAAACACGCGAAAAGTGGTGAAGAAATCTCCGGCGACGGCGTGCTGGAGATCCTCCAGGACGGCTTCGGCTTCCTGCGCGGTGCGGACTCCTCGTACCTGGCCGGCCCGGACGACATTTACGTCTCGCCAAGCCAGATCCGCCGCTTCAACCTGCGTACCGGCGACACCATCATCGGCAAGATCCGTCCGCCGAAAGAGGGCGAGCGTTACTTCGCCCTGCTCAAGGTTGACTCGATCAACTTCGATCGCCCGGAAAACGCCAAGAACAAGATCCTGTTCGAGAACCTCACGCCGCTGTTCCCCAACGAGCGTCTGAAAATGGAAGCCGGCAACGGCTCCAAGGAAGACCTCACGGCGCGTGTGATCGATCTCTGTGCACCGATCGGCAAGGGCCAGCGCGGCCTGATCGTCGCCCAGCCGAAAGCGGGCAAGACGATCATGCTGCAGAACATCGCGGCCAACATCACCCGTAACAACCCCGAGTGCCACCTGATCGTTCTGCTGATCGACGAGCGCCCGGAAGAAGTGACCGAGATGCAGCGCACCGTGCGCGGCGAAGTGGTTGCTTCCACCTTCGACGAACCGCCGACCCGCCACGTGCAGGTTGCCGAGATGGTGATCGAGAAGGCCAAGCGGCTGGTCGAGCACAAGAAGGACGTGGTCATCCTGCTCGACTCCATCACCCGTTTGGCGCGTGCCTACAACACCGTGATCCCGAGCTCCGGCAAGGTCCTCACCGGTGGTGTCGACGCCCACGCCCTGGAGAAGCCGAAACGCTTCTTCGGCGCCGCGCGTAACATCGAAGAAGGCGGTTCGCTGACCATCATCGCCACCGCGCTGGTGGAAACCGGCTCGAAGATGGACGAAGTGATCTACGAAGAGTTCAAGGGTACCGGCAACCTGGAGCTGATCCTCGATCGCCGGGTTTCCGAGAAGCGCGTGTTCCCGGCCATCAACATCAACAAATCCGGCACCCGCCGCGAAGAGTTGCTGACGGGCGAGGAAGAGCTGTCGCGCATGTGGATCCTGCGCAAACTGCTACACCCGATGGACGAAATCGCCGCCATCGAGTTCCTCCTCGACAAGCTGAAAGACAGCAAGACCAACGATGAATTCTTCTTGTCGATGAAGCGCAAGTAAGAGCAGCGTTATACGAAGGCCGGGGAAACCCGGCCTTTGCGTTTCTGCAGTCTTCTGAATCACCGACATCGGCGCTAAACTTTGCGCCCCACCTGCACGCCCCACACATGAGGCTCACGCATGCAGTATCGCGACCTGCGCGACTTTATTCAGGGCCTGGAAAAGCGTGGTGAACTCAAGCGCATCCAGACCCCCGTCTCTCCCGTACTGGAGATGACCGAAATCTGTGACCGCACCCTGCGCAAGGGTGGCCCGGCGCTGCTGTTCGAAAACCCCACCGGCTTCGACATGCCGGTGCTCGGCAACCTGTTCGGCACACCCAAGCGCGTGGCGCTGGGCATGGGCGCCGAAGAGGTCAGCGAGCTGCGCGAGATCGGTAAGCTGCTGGCGTTCCTCAAGGAGCCCGAGCCGCCGAAAGGCCTGAAAGACGCCTGGTCCAAGCTGCCGATCTTCAAGAAGGTCCTGAGCATGGCGCCCAAGGTGCTGAAGGACGCGCCGTGCCAGGAAGTGATCGAGGAAGGCGACGACGTCGACCTGACCAAGCTGCCCGTGCAGACCTGCTGGCCGGGCGACGTGGCGCCGCTGATCACCTGGGGCCTGACCATCACCAAGGGGCCGAACAAGGACCGGCAGAACCTCGGCATCTACCGCCAGCAGGTGATCGGTCGCAATAAAGTGATCATGCGCTGGCTCAGCCACCGCGGCGGCGCCCTGGATTTTCGCGACTGGTGCGAGAAGTTTCCCGGTCAGCCCTACCCGGTGGCCGTGGCCCTCGGTGCCGACCCGGCGACCATTCTCGGCGCGGTCACCCCGGTGCCGGACAGCCTCTCCGAATACGCTTTCGCCGGCCTGCTGCGCGGCAACAAGACCGAGCTGGTCAAGGCCCGTGGCAGCGACTTGCAGGTACCGGCCAGCGCCGAAATCGTCCTCGAAGGGGTGATCCATCCCGGCGAGATGGCCGATGAAGGCCCGTATGGTGACCACACCGGCTACTACAACGAGGTCGACCGCTTCCCGGTGTTCACCGTCGAGCGCATTACCCGCCGGCAGAAGCCGATCTACCACAGCACCTACACCGGTCGGCCGCCGGATGAGCCGGCGATCCTCGGCGTGGCGCTCAACGAAGTGTTCGTGCCGATCCTGCAGAAGCAGTTCCCCGAGATCACCGACTTCTACCTGCCGCCCGAAGGCTGCTCGTACCGCATGGCGGTGGTGACCATGAAGAAGCAGTACCCCGGCCACGCCAAGCGGGTGATGCTCGGCGTGTGGAGTTTCCTGCGCCAGTTCATGTACACCAAGTTCGTCATCGTCACCGACGACGACATCAATGCGCGCGACTGGAACGACGTGATCTGGGCCATCACCACGCGCATGGACCCCAAGCGCGACACGGTGCTGATCGACAACACGCCGATCGACTACCTCGACTTCGCCTCGCCGGTTTCCGGCCTTGGCTCGAAGATGGGCCTCGACGCGACCCACAAGTGGCCGGGTGAAACCAGCCGCGAATGGGGCCGGGTGATCGAGAAGGATCCGGCCGTGACGGCGCGGGTCGATGAGCTATGGAAAGAGCTAGGCATCGATTGATGAAAGTCACTCTGCAACCCTCGGGCGCGGTGCTCGATGTGCACAGCGGCGAGCGCATCCTCGATGCCGCCCGCCGGCTCGGTTACGACTGCCCGCAGAGCTGTCGCAACGGCAATTGCCATATCTGCGCGGCGCTGCTGGTGGAAGGGCGGGTGCTGCAGGGCGGCACCGAGCTGGCCCAGGGCGAGCTGTTCACCTGTATCGCCGAGCCCCTGCAGGACTGCGTGCTGCACTGGGACGGCGTGTTGGCACCCGGCGAGCTGCCGGTGCGCACCTTTGGCTGCCAGGTGATTGAGTGCGCTGATGTCGGCGGCGATGTCTGGCGCGTGCGCCTGCGTGCGCCGGCCGGCAAGCCGCCGCGCTATCACGCCGGGCAATACGTACTGGTGGCGCGTGATGACGGCGAGTGGTCGGCGTTCTCCCTGGCCTCGGCGCCAGCGGGTTCGCGCGAGCTGGAGTTGCACGTGCTGGTTCGCGAAGACAGTGCGCGCAACCTGATCGCGCAGCTGCAACGCACGGGCTTGGCGCGACTGCAGATGCCGTTCGGCGACACCCACCTGGCCGAGCTGCCCGACGGGCCACTGGTGCTGATCGCCGCCGGCACCGGCATGGCGCAGATGCACAGCCTGATCGAACATTGCCGCGCCCAGGGTTTTACCCACCCGGTGCACCTGTACTGGGGGGCGCGGGTTCCGAGCGACTTCTATGACCTGCCGCACTGGCAGCAGTGGCAGCACACACCCAATCTGACCTTGCATCAGGTGGTCAGCGAGCTGTGTGGCTGGGAAGGGCGTTGCGGCTTGCTGCATCAGGCGGTGTGTGAGGATTTCGCCGATCTCACGAGCCTGCACGTCTACGCCAGTGGCTCGCCGGCGATGGTCTACGGCACCCTGGATGCGCTGGTGGCGGCTGGCATGGATGCGCACCAGATGCGCGCCGACGTGTTTGCCTACGCGCCACGGGACTGATCGTGCCGACATGAAAAAAACATGAAAAAAGCCGCCCGAGGGCGGCTTTTTTGCGGCGTCGAAACTTAGCGGACTTGGACCACGACCTTGCCGACAGCCTTGCGTTGCCCCAGGGCATTGATCGCGCTGGCGGCGTCGCTCAGCGGGAAGGTCTGCGACACCAGTGGCTTGACCTTGCCTTCGGCATGCCAGGCGAACAGCTGCTGGAAGTTGGCGGCGTTGTCCTGCGGCTGGCGTTGGGCGAACGCGCCCCAGAACACACCGATCAGCGCGGCGCCCTTGAGCAGCGGCAGGTTGGCCGGCAGGGCCGGGATACCGCCACCCGCTGCGAAGCCGACCACCAGGAAGCGGCCGTTCCAGGCGATGGAGCGGAAGGCCTCCTCGAACAGTTCGCCGCCAACCGGGTCGTAGATCACGTCCACGCCCTGACCGCCGGTGAGCTTTTTCACTTCTTCCTTGAGGCTCTGCTCGCTGTAGTTGATCAGGTGATCGGCGCCAGCCTTGCGTGCCACTTCCAGCTTCTCGGCCGTGCTCGCCGCAGCGATCACCTTGGCGCCCATGGCCTTGCCGATTTCCACCGCAGCCAGGCCCACGCCACCGGAGGCGCCGAGCACCAGCAGGGTCTCGCCTGGTTGAAGGTTGGCGCGCTGCTTGAGGGCATGCATCGAGGTACCGTAGGTCATGCCGAAGGCGGCGGCGCTGGCGAAGTCCATGCTCGCCGGGACCGGCATCACGTTATAGCCGGGGACTGCGACTTCTTCGGCGAAGCTGCCCCAGCCGGTCAGGGCCATCACCCGGTCACCGACCTTGAGGTGGCTGATCTTCTCGCCAATCGCCTTGACCACGCCGGCCGCTTCGCCACCCGGGGAGAAGGGGAAGGGCGGCTTGAACTGGTACTTGCCTTCGATGATCAGGGTGTCGGGGAAGTTGACTCCGGCGGCATGCACCTCGATCAGGACTTCGTTCTTCTTCGCTTCGGGGCTGGCGACTTCTTCCAGAACCAGGGTCTCGGCCGGGCCAAAGGCTTTGCACAGAACGGCTTTCATGACGAGGTACTCGCTGCAGGGTGATGGCCTGGCAGTGTAGGTGCCGGGTCTGGCCGGTCAACGAGCATGGCCGGTCATTATGACCGGGCATAAGCGTCGGGCTTGGGCGCGGCGCCGGCAATGGCTATGCTAGCGCCATACCTCCATAAGGAACTGCCGCCGTGAAAACCTGGATCGCTCTGCTGTTGGCCCTGTCGTTGCCATTTACCGCTCTGGCCAGCGGTGGCGCAGAGGAGGAAAAGGAAGGCGAGAACGCGGTGCCCAAGGTGGCCTACTACAGCCTGACCCCGGCGCTGGTCGGCAACTTCGGGGCCGGGCCCAAGCTGAAGTTCTACAAGGCCGATATCGCCCTGCGCGTGACCGGTACCGAGGCTGAAGAGAAGGTCGAGCACCACGAGCCGCTGATCCGCAATCAGCTGGTGATGCTGTTTTCCCAGCAGACCGAAGCGAGCATGGGCGACCAGAACGCCAAGGAAAAGCTGCGTGTCGAGGCGCTCAAGCAGGTGCAGGACGTGCTGACCCAGGAGGAAGGCAAGCCGCTGGTGGAAGACCTGCTGTTCAACAACCTGATCATCCAGTAACGCCATCCTGCGGCGGAGCCGGCTGACGGGCCATGCCTGGACTCCAGATGCAGGTGCGGTTGCGCCCCTCGTGCTTGGCCAGGTACAGCGCCTGGTCACTGTGGGCGACCAGGCTGGCCGCCTGTTCCTCGCTGACCGGCTCGGCCATGGCCAGGCCGATGCTCAGGGTCAGTCGGCCCTGCGGGCTGGCGGGGTGGGCAATATCCAGCGCGGCGATCAGTTCATGCACCCGCGCCGCCATGTGCTCGCCGCCCTCGATGCCGGTGTTGGCGAGGATCATGGCGAATTCCTCGCCGCCATAGCGACAGGCCACATCCCCTTCACGTTGCAGGCAGTCCTGCAGGGTCGCGCCGACCTTGCGCAGCGCATCGTCGCCCGCCAGATGGCCGAGCGCATCGTTGTAGGCCTTGAAGTGGTCGATATCCAGCATCAGCAGGGTCAGCGGCGCACCGATGCGCCGTAGGCGCCGCCATTCGCCCTGTAGCTGCTGGTCGAAGAAGCGCCGGTTGTACAGGCCGGTCAGGCCGTCGAGTTGCGACAGGCGCTGCAGGCGGGCTTCCAGTTGCAGGCGCTCGCTGTTGTCGCGGGACAGGCCGATCAGGTACTCGCGCTCGCCCAGTTGCACCAGTTGGGTGTTGATCTCGGCGGGCTGGCTGCTGCCATCGCGACGGCGCATCTCGCGCTGGAAAATGCGCGACTGGTTGTCGCGCTGGGCGCTGCGCACCAGTTCCAGCCAGGCATAGAAGCCCGGCAGGAGCTGCTCGGGATTGTCCCGTAGCAACTGGGCGAACTGCTCCGGGTGGTAACCCAGGCTGGCGTAGGTGGCCTGGTTCATGTGCAGCAGTTCGCGGCTCTGGGTATCGAAGATGAACAGGCTGTCGTGGCTGGAGTCGGTGAGGTCGAGCACCAGTTGCAGGCGCTCGCGGCTGTCGCGCAGCTCCTGCTCGGTGTGTTCGCGGCGATTGGCTTCGACCTGCAGGCGCTGGTTGGCCAGTTGCAGGGCCTGGGCGCGCTGGGCGCTGGTCAAGGCCTGGGCGAGTGCCGCCACCAGCAGCAGGCTGATGGCCAGGCTGGCACCGAGGACAACTTGCGGCAGCGGCGTGTTCAAGCGTTGCAGCAGGGCCTGTGTGGGGCTCAGCTGCAGGCTGAAGTTGCGATTGTTGAGCAGCGCGATCGGTACCTGTTGGGTCAGCAGCGCCAGGTTGTCCGGTTGTTCGCGGCTGTAGATGCGCTGGCCGTTTTCCAGCAGGCGCACGCTGAAGTCGCCCTTGTCGAGATTGGCCAGCAGTTCGCTCATCAACGGCTCGACGCGGAAAACGCCCTGCAGGAAGCCGTCGAACTGGCGCTCACCCTGGTTGTTGCGCAGGTAAAGCGGGGTATAGAGGACGAAGCCGCGACCGCCCTGGACCAGTTGAAAGCTGTTGGAGAAGCGCTGCTCGCCGCTGTTGCGGGCCTGCATGGCCAGCGGGTAGTTGGGATGATCGGCGCTGAGCTGGAAGTTGACCGCAGCTTCGTTGCCTTCCAGCGGCAGCAGCCAGCGCATGCGCAGGTCGGCGCCAACCCACTGGATTGACTGGTAGGCCGGGAAATCGGCCAGGGCCAGCGTCGCCTCCTTCTCCCAGGCCTGCTGGGGCAGGCGGCCGAGGCTGTTCCACAGGCGGGCGATGCGCTGCAGGCTGTCGACTTCGCCGTGCAGGTTGCTTTCCAGTTGCCGCGCCAGGGCGTGGGCCTGGAAGTTGACGTGCTCGCGCAGGCGCTCCTGCTGGCTGCTTTCCAGTTGGCGCCAGAGCATGAAACTGGCCAGGCACAGTGCCAACAGGAGGAGGGTCAGCGCCAGGCGGGCTGGCCAGACAGGGCGTGCTCGCATGGGCGGACTCCGGGGGCTTCAGCACGTGATAACACAGTGCACGAGGCGACTCAACGCAGGGCGAGAATGGCCGCCCATTCGGCATCACTGACCGGCATCACCGACAGCCGGCTGCCTTTCTGCACCAGCGCCAATTCGGCCAGTGCGGGTTCTGCGCGCAGGCGCGCCAGTGGCAATACGCGGGGGAAGGCTTCGACGAATTCGACGTCCAGCGCGCTCCACGGGTTCTTCTCGTGGCTGGCCTTGGCGTCGAAGTAATGGCTGTTCGGGTCCAGTGCCGTGGGGTCGGGGTAGGTCGGCCCGGCAATGCGGGCGATCCCGGCAATACCCGGCTCGGGGCAGCTGGAGTGATAGAAGAAGAACTGTTCGCCCACCTGCATGCTGCGCAGGAAGTTGCGCGCCTGGTAATTACGCACGCCATCCCAGCGCGCGCGACCCAGTTGCTGCAGGTGATGGATGGACATTTCGTCGGGCTCGGACTTCATCAGCCAAAAAGGCATGAACTTTGCTCCTGTTTGCCGGTCTTTGCGCTGGGATTGAATCTCGTTCCCGCAATAGACAATGGGTTGGCGCCAAAAACTGTGTAGTTCTTCACCGCCCGATGGCGGCAGAAGGTTCAGGCTAGACGCCGCTGTACCGACCAATAATAAAAACCACCACCGGTCAATCAAGCAGTGTGCCTGGAAAGGGGGAGGCAAACGCATGAAACGCAAGCCAGATCTACTATGGGTACTGGTCATCCTGTTCAGTCTGGGGATGGTTACTACCGGTTACACCCAGAGCATGTGGGATCGTCAGGGCAGCCAACCGGCCAGCCAGTCGCAGCAGTAAACCACCGCTCACGAGCGCCGCAGGGATCGCGGCAGCTCAGTTCCCCAGGGCTGCCGTGCAGCCAGCGCAACACTCAGGCGTACCAGCGCCGATCCGTCACTACGGCCTGCAGTCGCACATCCCAACTGGCCAGCGCCAACTTATCGACCTTCTGACATTCATGGGCCAGGCCCAGCAGCGTCGGCTTGTGCCAATTTTTGCGCACCTGCCGGTAGGCCAGGCTGCGATCGTAGAAGCCGCCGCCCATGCCCAGGCGCCCCCCTTCTTCGTCGAATCCCACCAGCGGCAACAGGATCAGGTCGAGCGTCCAGGCGCGGCGTTGGCGCGCCGGGTTGGCGTGTGGCTCGGCGATATGGAAGCGGTTGCGTGCCAGTTGTTCGTGCGCCTCGATGCGCTGGAAGCCCATGTGGGTGCGTGGCCAGGTGCTGAGCACCGGCAGGTAGGTGGTCTTGCCGTGGCGCTGGGCGGCGCGTAGCAATGGGCGTGGATCGATCTCGCCATCGGTCGGCAGGTACAGGGCGATATGCCGGGCGCGGCGAAACAGCGGATGCTGAACCAGTTGACGGTATAGCGCGCGGGCGGCTTGTTTCTGCTGGAGAGGGGAGAGATTGCGGCGCGCCTGGCGTAGCTGGCGGCGCAGAACCGGGCGGGAGAGGGTGCCGGCTTCAAGCATGTAAATAATGACTCCCCGGTTGTGCCGCTGTCGGGTTAGCCCTTGAACCCGAAAGTTCAAGGTGGAGATTGCAGGAGGCGTTCAGGCTTTCCGTCAGGCGGACATGCACACCGGCCCCACTTGCAACCCCCGTGGTTGTGCGTATCGGCTCAGGGACATCACCGACTGGCAAACACACCAGGGAGCTGGCCCCGAGTATACCCCAATCAGCCGCTCTGCAATCAGCTGCCCGGGCCGTCCTGATGATCGGCGGCCAGGGCGTGGTCGACCCGGTCGAGCAGATCGCGCACGGTTTCGCGGGTGGAGGTGGCTTCCTGATCCAGGCGCTGCTGCTTGTGCAGCAGGTCGTGGGTGATGTTCAGCGCGGCCATCACGGCGACGCGATCGCCACCAATGACTTTGCCGCTGCTGCGTACTTCACGCATCTTGCCGTCCAGGTAGCGCGCGGCGCTTTCCAGGTTGGCGCGCTCGTCTGTCGGGCAGGCGATGCAGTATTCCTTGTCGAGGATGTGCACGGTTACGGTATTAGCTTGGGTCATGAGTCCTGCTCCAGGGCTTTCAGGCGCGAAATCATCGATTCGACCTTGTGCCGGGCCATTTCGTTCTTCTCGATCAGATGGGCGCGTTCCTCGCGCCAGGCCTTCTCACTGGCCAGGAGGTCACGGTTCTGCGACTTCAACTGCTCCACACGCTGGATCAGCAGGTCCAGCTTGCGTGTAAGGGCTTGCAGTTCGACGTCTTCCATGGGCTCCCTACCTGGGCGATGAGTGGTGGAACTATAAAGGATTGCTGGGTGCATGAGGCAACCGGCTGGTGATTCTAGACCAACACGCGCGCTGCCTTCGATGGTCTTGCCGCGCCTGCCGGTGCTAGGATACGAGGCCTCTATTCTAGTGATCGCGCGCACTAGCGCCTAGTTGCCCATGCCGACTCCGAACTCTCCTTACGACGCCTTTGCCGCCCTGCTGGCCAGCACCGGCAAATCCATTTCCCCCGCCGAACTGCACGGTCTGCTGCTCGGTCGCAGTTGTGCTGGTGCCGGTTTCGAGCCCGAAGCCTGGATTGGCGATGCGGTCGAACTGCTCGGTGATGAGCCGGCAGACACCGTGCGCCAGGCGCTGATCGGCCTTCAGGAAATGGTCAAGGCCGAACTGACCGGTACCGACATCACCGTGGTGCTGCTGTTGCCCAGCGACGACGCGCCGCTGGTCGAGCGGGCCAAGGCGCTGGGCCAATGGTGCCAGGGCTTCCTCGACGGTTTCGGCATGACCCTGGGCAGCACCGCGCTCAGCGCCGAGGCGATGGAAGTGCTGCAGGACCTGTCCGCGATCTCCCAGGTGCAGAGCGCCCTGGAAGAGTCCGAAGATGGCGAGAGCGATTACATGGAAGTGATGGAGTACCTGCGCGTCGCGCCGCTGCTGCTGTTCACCGAGTGTGCCAAGGCTCCGGCCGCGGCCGCCAAACCTTCCCTGCATTAAGGTCATCATCGCCATGGTCAGCATCCCCAAGTCGGAATACGCCCGTCGGCGCAAGGCGCTGATGGAGCAGATGGAACCCAACAGCATCGCCATCCTGCCGGCGGCGCCGGTGTACATCCGCAACCGCGATGTTGAGCATATCTACCGCCAGGACAGTGACTTCCAGTACCTCAGCGGCTTCCCCGAGCCGGAAGCGGTGCTGGTGCTGATCCCGGGTCGCGTCCATGGCGAGTGCGTGATGTTCTGCCGCGAGCGTGACCCGGAGCGTGAGCTGTGGGACGGCCTGCGCGCGGGCCAGGACGGCGCGATCAGTGCCTACGGCGCTGACGATGCCTTCCCGATTGGCGATATCGACGACATCCTCCCCGGCCTGATCGAAGGGCGCGAGCGCGTCTACTACGGCATCGGTCGCAACCAGGAGTTCGACCACCGGCTGATGGAGTGGGTCAACGTGATCCGCTCCAAGGCCCGCCAGGGCGCCACCCCGCCCAACGAATTCGTCGCCCTCGACCATGTGCTGCACGACATGCGCCTGTACAAATCGGCCAATGAAGTGAAGGTGATGCGCGAGGCCGCGGAAATTTCCGCACGTGCCCACATTCGCGCCATGCAGGTCAGCCGTGCCGGCCTCGCCGAGTATCACCTGGAAGCCGAGTTGGACTACGAGTTCCGCAAGGGCGGGGCGAAGATGCCGGCCTACGGCTCAATCGTCGCCGCCGGGCGCAACGCCTGCATCCTGCACTACCGCGAGAACGACGCGCCGCTCAAGGATGGCGACCTGGTGCTGATCGACGCCGGCTGCGAGATCGACTGCTACGCCAGCGACATCACCCGTACCTTCCCGGTCAGCGGCACGTTCTCGCCCGAGCAGAAAGCCATCTACGAGCTGGTGCTCAAGGCCAACGAAGAGGCGTTCAAGCACATCGCGCCGGGCAAGCATTGGAACGAAGCCCATGAAGCCACCGTGCGGGTCATCACTGCCGGCCTGGTCGAACTGGGCCTGCTCGAAGGGGCGGTCGACGAGCTGATCGCCCGCGAAGCCTACAAACCCTTCTACATGCACCGCGCTGGCCACTGGCTGGGCATGGACGTGCACGATGTTGGCGAATACAAGGTCGGCGGTGAGTGGCGTGTGCTCGAACCGGGCATGGCGATGACCGTCGAGCCGGGCATCTATATCGCCGTGGACAACCAGAACGTGGCCAAGAAATGGCGCGGCATCGGCGTGCGCATCGAGGACGACGTGGTGGTGACCAAGACCGGTTGCGAGATTCTCACCACGGGCGTGCCGAAGACGGTCGCCGAGATCGAGGCGCTGATGGCTGCCGCGCGCAGCCAGGCCGCCTGAGTCGATGAGTCGCGTGCAGCTCGCCATCATTGGCGGCGGCCTGGTGGGCGCCAGCCTGGCGCTGGCCCTGCAGGCCGGTGCCAAGGCCCGTGGCTGGCGCATCCTGCTGGTCGAGCCGTTCGCCCCTGGCGAAGGTTTCCAGCCCAGCTACGATGCCCGTTCCACGGCACTCTCCTACGGCAGCCGGCAGCTCTACGAGCGTCTGGGCATCTGGCCGGCGATCAGCCAGCGCGCCGAAGCCATCAGCCAGATCCACGTCTCCGACCGTGGCCGCCTCGGCGCCACCCGCCTCAGCGCCGAGGATGAATGTGTGCCGGCGCTGGGCTACGTGGTGGAGAACGCCTGGCTCGGCCACTGCCTGTGGCAGGCCCTCGATCCGGAGGTGGTGAGCTGGCGCTGCCCGGCCGAAGTCACGCGCCTGCAACCGCTGGGCGACGGCTATCGCCTGACCCTGAATGACGACAGCCAGATCGACTGCGACCTGGCCGTGCTTGCCGATGGCGGGCGCTCTGGCCTGCGCGAGCAACTGGGCATCGCCGTGCGCCATACGCCCTATGAGCAGAGCGCACTGATCGCCAACGTCAGCCCGGTCGAGCCTCATGTCGGCCAGGCCTTCGAACGTTTCACCGAACACGGGCCGATGGCCTTGCTGCCGCTGGCCGACAACCGCTGCGCGCTGGTCTGGACGCGTCCGCCGGTGGATGCCGAACGTTTGCAGCAGTTGCCCGATGCCGCGTTCCTGGCAGAACTGCAGGCCGCCTTTGGCTATCGCCTGGGCGCGCTGCGCCAGGTGGGTGCCCGCCATCTCTATCCGCTGGCGCTGGTCGAGGCCACCGAGCAGGCTCGCCCGCACCTGGTATTGCTGGGCAACGCCGCGCACAGCCTGCACCCGGTAGCGGGGCAGGGCTACAACCTGTCGCTGCGCGACACCCTGGTGCTGGCCGAAACCCTGCTGGAAAGCCCCGCGCCGCTCGGTGACCTGACTACCCTGCAGCGTTACTTGACGCGCCAGCAGCAGGACCAGGCGTTGACCGTCGGCTTCTCCGATCGCCTGCCGCGCCTGTTCGGTCGGGGTGAGTCGCTGCTGGTGGCCGGGCGTACCCTCGGCCTGCTCGGCCTCGACTTGCTGCCGCCGGCCAAGCGCTGGTTTGCCCGCCAGGCCATGGGCCTTGGCACCCGTACCCTGTGAGACTGTTCGATGAGTGACCGTAAACTGGCGCGCCGCGCCCGCCTGCTGCGTTTGGGCCTGAATCTCTACCCGCCCTATATCGGCGCCGGCATCCGCGTGCAGCAGATCAGCCCGGATTGCCGTCAGGCACGGGTGAAGATGGCCCTACGCTGGTACAACCGCAATTTCGTCGGCACCCAGTTCGGCGGTTCGCTGTACAGCATGGTTGATCCCTTCTACATGCTGCTGTTGATGCCCCTGCTGGGCGACGACTACATCGTCTGGGACAAGGCCGCCAGCATCGATTTCGTCACGCCGGGCAAGGGCCCGGTGTACGCCGAGTTCCGTATCGACGACGCCCTGCTTGCCGATATTCGCGCCAAAACCGCCGGTGGCGAGAAATACCTGCCCGAGCTGCAGGTGGATATTCGTGATGCGGCCGGCACCCTGGTGGCCACCGCCCACAAGACGCTGTATGTCCGTCTCAAACCACGCGCGCGGCAAGCTGCATAAGGAAAGAAGATGCAAGCGGACCTGATCATCGTTGGCGCCGGCATGGTGGGCAGCGCCCTGGCCCTGGCCCTGGAACACAGTGGCTTGAACGTGCTGGTGGTCGATGGCGGCCCGCTCAGCGTCAAGCCGTTCGATGCCCAGGCGCCGTTCGAGCCGCGGGTCAGCGCCCTGTCCGCCGCCAGCCAGCGCGTTCTAGAACGCCTCGACGTGTGGCCTGGCATCGCCGCACGGCGCGCCTCGCCGTACCGCGACATGCAGGTGTGGGACGGCTCTGGCACCGGCAGCGTGCACTTCTCCGCGGCCAGCGTGCATGCCGAGTCGCTCGGCCATATCGTCGAGAACCGCGTGGTGCAGGATGCTCTGCTCGATCGCTTGCACGACAGCCAGCTTGGCCTGCTGGCCAATGCGCGCCTTGAACAGCTGCGCCGCTCCGGCGATGGCTGGTTGCTCAAGCTCACCGATGGCCGCGAACTGCGCGCGCCGCTGGTGGTGGCTGCCGATGGCGCCAACTCGGCGGTGCGGCGCCTGGCTGGTTGCGCCACCCGCGAGTGGGATTACCTGCACCACGCCATCGTCACCAGCGTGCGCTGTGCCCGTCCGCACCAACGCACGGCCTGGCAGCGTTTCACCGACGACGGCCCGCTGGCCTTCCTGCCGCTGCAGCGTGGAGATGATCAGCACTGGTGCTCGATCGTCTGGTCCACCGTACCGGCCGAGGCCGAACGCCTGATGGCGCTGGATGAGGAGGCCTTCCGCCATGAGCTGGGCAAGGCCTTCGAGTGGCGCCTGGGCGAAGTCAGTCAGGTTGATCCGCGTCTTTGCATCCCGCTGCGCCAGCGCCACGCCAAGCGTTACGTGGAAAGCGGCCTGGCACTGATCGGCGACGCCGCGCACAGCATTCACCCGCTGGCAGGGCAGGGGGTCAACCTCGGTTTCCTCGATGCGGCGGTGCTGGCCGATGTGCTGTTGCACGCGCTGGAGCGTGGCGAGCAGCTCAATGACGTGCGCGTGCTGAGCCGCTACGAGCGCCGCCGCATGCCGCACAACCTGGCGATGATGGCCGCGATGGAGGGCTTCGAGCGGTTGTTCCAGGCCGATCCGTTGCCGCTGCGCTGGCTGCGCAACAGCGGCCTCAACTGGGTCGACGAGCTGCCGGAAGCCAAGGCCCTGTTCGTCCGCCAGGCCCTCGGACTGGTCGGCGATCTGCCGCCGCTGGCCAGTTTGTAGGTCGGCGGTAACCCGCGCTCGGCGCGGGTTACCGCGGTCCCGCGCGGTGTGCGGGAAACACCCGGTTAAAGAAAGCGCTACAGCTCGCAGCTGAGACTGACTATCATTTGTGCCTTTCCACAGTCACGAGAGTCTCGCCCATGTCGCTTCGCAAACGCCTGTTCGCCGCCCTGGCCCTGAGCGCTGCCGCCACATCCGCGCAAGCCGCCGAGGAAGTGGTGGTGTATTCCTCGCGCATCGACGAGCTGATCAAGCCGGTATTCGACGCCTACACCGCCAAGACCGGCGTGCCGATCAAGTTCATCACCGACAAGGAAGCGCCGCTGATGCAGCGCATCAAGGCCGAAGGTGACAACGGCGTGGCCGACCTGCTGATCACGGTGGATGCCGGCAACCTGTGGCAGGCCGAGCAGATGGGCATCCTGCAGCCGTTCACCTCGCCGACCATCGACGCCAACATCCCGCCGCAGTACCGCTCCAGCAGCCATGCCTGGACCGGCCTGTCGCTGCGTGCGCGGACCATCGTCTACTCCACCGACCGCGTGCAGCCGAGTGAGCTGAGCACCTACGAGGCGTTGGCCGACAGCAACTGGGAAGGCCGCCTGTGCCTGCGCACCGGCAAGAAGGTCTACAACCAGTCGCTCACCGCCACCCTGATCGAGACCCACGGTGCCGCCAAGGCCGAGCAGATCATCCAGGGCTGGGTCAACAACCTGGCCACCGACGTGTTCGCCGACGACAACGCGGTGATCCTCGCCGTGGATGCCGGCCAGTGCGACGTCGGCATCGTCAACACCTACTACTTCGGGCGCCTGCACAAGGCCAACCCGGAACTGCGCGCCAAGCTGTTCTGGCCCAACCAGAATGACCGTGGCGTGCACGTCAACCTGTCCGGCGTCGGCCTGACCCAGCATGCGCCGCATGCCGAAGCCGCGAAGAAGCTGGTCGAGTGGATGACCACGCCTGAAGCGCAGAGCCTGTTCGCCGAGATCAACCAGGAGTTCCCGGCCAACCCGGCGGTCAAGCCGTCCTCGGAAGTGGCGGCCTGGGGCAGCTTCAAGGCCGACAGCCTGCCGGTGGAAGTCGCCGGCAAGCGCCAGGCTGAAGCGATCAAGATGATGGATCGCGTCGGCTGGAACTGAGCGCGATTGGCTGCGCGTCGGCCATCCTGCGTTAAAAATGGCCTCGGGATGCTCATTTACAGCTCGTAAACTCCGCTCCCTCGGCCATTTTTGCCTTGTCTGGCTCTAGCTCGCTCAATCGCGAGTTCTGCCAATCGTTATACTCGACGCCCCGGCCTGCCCGGGGCGTTTCGTTTCCACCGCCGAGGAGTCTGCGTGGCCCATCCCGCCCAACGCCGCTGGTACCCCATCGCCTTTGCCATCGCTGCGCTGGTGCTGCTGCCGCTGTCGGTACTGCTGCTGTCGTGGCAGCAGATCGACCAGGAAATCTGGGCGCACCTGTGGGCCACGCAGATGCCGCGCCTGCTCGGCAATACCCTGGTGCTGGTGCTAGGCGTCTCCGTCGGCGTGGTTGGCCTCGGCGTCAGCCTGGCCTGGCTCACCAGCCTCTGCGAGTTCCCCGGGCGGCGCTGGCTGGACTGGGCGCTGATGTTGCCGTTCGCCATTCCGGCCTATGTGCTGGCCTTCGTCTTCATTGGCCTGTTCGACTTCTCCGGGCCGGTGCAAAGCCTGGCGCGTGAATGGTTCGGTAGCGGTATTCGCTTTCCCCGGGTGCGCTCCACCGGCGGGGTGATCGTCGTGCTGGTGCTGGTGTTCTATCCCTACGTCTACCTGCTTGCCCGTGGCGCGTTCCTGGCCCAGGGCAAGGGCTTGATGGAAGCGGCGCGAGTGCTCGGCCAATCGCCCTGGCAGGCGTTCTGGCGCGTGGCGTTGCCGATGGCGCGACCGGCGATTGGCGCCGGCCTGGCCCTGGCGATCATGGAAACCCTGGCCGATTTCGGCGCGGTGGCGGTGTTCAACTTCGATACCTTCACCACTGCCATCTACAAGACCTGGTACGGCTTCTACAGCCTGTCCAGCGCTACCCAACTGGCCAGTCTGCTGCTGCTCGCGGTGCTGCTGGTGCTTTATGGCGAGCGCCGGGCGCGCGGCGCCAGCCGGCCGAGCAACGAGCGTCCGCGTGGCAAGGCGCTGTATCACCTGCACGGCTGGAAAGCGGCGCTGGCCAGTGGCTGGTGTGGCCTGGTGTTCGCCTGCGCCTTCGTCGTGCCGTTGCTGCAGCTGCTCGCCTGGTTCTGGCAGCGTGGCCGCTTCGATCTGGATGAGCGCTACATCGGCCTGATCCTGCACACCCTCTCCCTGGGCGGCCTGGCGGCGCTGATCACCGTGGTGGTGGCGCTGCTGCTGGCCTTCGCCCGTCGCCAGGCGCCGACCCGACCGATCCGTGGCGCGGTCAGCCTGGCCAATCTCGGTTACGCCCTGCCGGGCTCGGTGCTGGCGGTGGCGATCATGCTGGCGTTCAGTTACCTCGACAAACAGCTGGTGATCCCGCTCTCCATCTGGCTAGGTGGCGCCGGCCAGCCACTGCTGCTGGGAAGCCTGGCTGCGTTGTTGCTGGCCTACCTGATTCGCTTCATGGCGGTGGCCTATGGGCCTCTGGAAAACAGCCTGGCGCGTATTCGCCCATCGCTGCCGGAGGCCTCGCGCATCCTCGGTGTGGGCGGGCCGCGGCTGTTCTTGCGGGTCTACCTGCCCTTGCTGGTGCCGGGCGCGCTGTCTGCCGCGCTGCTGGTGTTTGTCGATGTACTCAAGGAAATGCCGGCCACCCTGCTGATGCGCCCCTTTGGCTGGGACACCCTGTCGGTGCGGATTTTCGAGATGACCAGCGAGGGCGAATGGGCCCGTGCCGCACTGCCCGCACTGACCTTGGTGCTGGTCGGCCTGCTGCCGGTGATAGGCCTGATTCGCCGCTCGGCGCGCCAACCAGGGCATTAGGATTTGCTGCGCGTCGGCCGGGCTGCGTTGAAACGCAGTAACAGCTCCGGCTGGTCAAGGGCGCTCGGCCTGCTCATTTACAGCCAGTAAACTCCGCGGCCTCGCGCCTTGATTCGCTGGCGCTCACCCTTCGGGTCAGCCTATGGCTGTTACTCCCGCTGGTCGTTGCGCCTTGCCCGTCTCTAGCTCGCGAAATCCTGACGCTGACCCGCACCTTGCGTGGTGACCAAGTGCTGCGCCGGGGCTACAATGCGCGCCTGCCGACGCGGCCCGACCATGCATCCCGCTTCCGCTGCAGGCCACGGCCGGCGCGGGCGGGCGTCTAGCACAAGGAGTTTTCCATGGGACAGCGTACCCCTCTGTACGAACAGCATCTGGCGCTTGGCGCCAAGATGGTCGATTTCGGTGGCTGGGACATGCCACTGCATTACGGCTCGCAAGTCGAAGAGCACCACCAGGTGCGTCGCGATTGCGGGGTATTCGACGTGTCCCACATGACCGTGGTCGACGTGACCGGTCCCCAGGCCAAGGCCTGGCTGCAGTACCTGCTGGCCAACGACGTGGATCGCCTGAAAACCCCAGGCAAGGCCCTCTACAGCGGCATGCTCAACGAGCGCGGCGGCGTGGTCGACGACCTCATCGTCTACCTCACCGATTGGGGCTATCGCGTGGTGGTCAACGCCGCCACCCGCGACAAGGACCTGGCCTGGATGCAGGCCCGCACCAGCGGTTTCGACGTCACCCTGACCGAGCGCCCCGAGCTGGCCATGCTCGCCATCCAGGGCCCCAATGCCCGCGCCAAGACCGCCGAGCTGGTCAGCGCCGCGCGTGCCGCGATCATTCACGAACTCAAGGTGTTCCAGGGCCTGCCGGAAGGCGACTGGTTCATCGCCCGTACCGGCTACACCGGTGAAGACGGCCTGGAAATCATGCTGCCAGCCGGCGAAGCCGCGGCGTTCCTCGCCGAACTGGTCGGCGCCGGTATCGCCCCGATCGGCCTCGGTGCCCGCGACACCCTGCGCCTGGAAGCCGGGATGAACCTGTACGGCCAGGACATGACCGACGATGTCTCGCCGCTGGCCGCCAACATGGCCTGGACCATCGCCTGGGAGCCGGCCGAGCGTGACTTCGTCGGCCGCAGCGCCCTGGAAACCCAGCGCGCCGCCGGTGACCAGCCCAAGCTGGTCGGCCTGGTGCTGGAAGAACGCGGCGTGCTGCGTGCCCACCAGGTTGTGCGCATCGACGGCGTCGGCGAAGGCGAGATCACCAGTGGCAGCTTCTCGCCGACCCTGGGCAAGTCCATCGCCCTGGCCCGCGTGCCAGCCGCCACCGGCGAACGCGCCGAGGTGGAGATCCGTGGCAAGTGGTACCCGGTGCGGGTCGTGCAAGCGAACTTTGTACGTAACGGCAAAGCTGTTATCTGACTGCTAAATTTTCCCGGCGGGTTGTCCGCCCCCTGATTTCGAGGATTCCGACATGAGCACTATCCCCGCCGATCTGCGTTACGCCGCCAGCCACGAGTGGGCCCGCCTGGAAGCCGACGGTAGCGTCACCGTGGGCATCTCCGACCACGCGCAGGAAGCCCTGGGCGACGTGGTCTACGTCGAGCTGCCGGAAGTCGGCAAGCAACTGGCCGCTGGCCAGGAAGCCGGTGTGGTGGAGTCGGTGAAGGCCGCTTCGGACATCTACGCGCCGATCGCCGGCGAAGTGATCGCAGTCAACGAGGCCCTGTCCGACAGCCCTGAACTGGTCAACGGCGAGCCCTACAGCGCCTGGTTCTTCAAGCTCAAGCCGAACAATGCCGGCGACCTCGACGGCCTGCTCGACGCTGGCGCCTATAAAGCCGCCAGTTCCGCCGACGCCTGAGTTCAAGCGCCGCGCGTGTTGCACGGCCTGACGATTTCCGCTGTCGAGCCTCGCTAGTCGAGGCTCTGTCATTTTTCGAGAGCCCCGCCATGTCCCAGACGCCCAGTCTTGCCCAGCTGCACCAGCCCGATGCCTTCCTGCGTCGTCACCTCGGCCCGGATGCCGGCGAACAGCAGGCCATGCTGTCCGCCCTCGGTGTAGCCAGCCGCGACGAGCTGATCGTGCAGACCGTGCCGCCGGCCATTCGCCTGAACCGCCCGCTGGACCTGCCGGTGGCGCTGGACGAGCGTGCGGCCCTGGCCAAGCTCAAGGGCTATGCCGAGCAGAACCAGCAGTGGACCAGCCTCATCGGCATGGGCTACCACGGTACCCTGACCCCGGCGGTGATCCTGCGCAACGTGCTGGAGAACCCGGGCTGGTACACCGCCTACACCCCGTACCAGCCGGAAATCGCCCAGGGCCGCCTGGAGGCGCTGCTGAACTTCCAGCAACTGACCATCGACCTCACCGGCCTGGATCTGGCCAGCGCCTCGCTGCTCGACGAAGCCACTGCCGCCGGCGAGGCCATGGGCCTGGCCAAGCGCGTGGCGAAGTCGAAGAGCAACCTGTTCTTCGTCGACGAGAACTGCCACCCGCAGACCATCTCCGTGGTCCAGACCCGTGCCGAGGGCTTCGGCCTCGACGTGGTGGTTGGCCCGCTCGACGAGCTGAGCCAGCACCAGGTGTTCGGCGCGCTGCTGCAGTACCCGGACACCCACGGCGAGATCCGCGACCTGCGTCCGCTGATCCAGCAGCTGCACGATCAGAACGCCCTGGCCTGCGTCGCCGCCGACCTGCTGTCGCTGCTGCTGCTGACCCCGCCGGGTGAGCTGGGTGCCGACGTGGTGTTCGGCTCCGCGCAGCGCTTCGGCGTGCCGATGGGTTACGGCGGCCCGCACGCGGCGTTCTTCGCCACCAGCGATGCCTACAAGCGCGCCATGCCGGGGCGCATCATCGGCGTGTCCAAGGACGCCCGTGGCAACACCGCACTGCGCATGGCCCTGCAGACCCGCGAGCAACACATCCGCCGCGAGAAGGCCAACTCCAATATCTGCACCTCGCAGGTGCTGCTGGCCAACATGGCCAGCTGCTACGCCGTCTACCACGGCCCGCAAGGCCTCAAACGCATCGCCCAGCGCGTACACCGGCTGACCGCGATCCTCGCCGCCGGCCTCGAGCAGAAGGGCATCAAGCGCGACAACCAGCATTTCTTCGACACCCTGACCCTCGACGTCGGTGGCATCCAGACCGCCATCATCGAGTCGGCCAAGGCCGCGCAGATCAACCTGCGCATCCTCGGTCGCGGCAAGCTGGGCGTGAGCCTGGACGAAACCTGCAGCGAGCAGACCGTCGAGCAGCTGCTGGCGATCTTCCTCGGCGCCGACCACGGCCTGTCGATTGCCGAGCTGGATGCCGGTGAGCTGCCCCAGGGCATCCCCACCGCGCTGCTGCGCAGTTCCAGCTACCTGAGCCACCCGGTGTTCAACACGCACCACAGCGAAACCGCCATGCTGCGCTACCTCAAGCGCCTGGAGAACAAGGACCTGGCGCTGAACCAGTCGATGATCCCGCTGGGCTCCTGCACCATGAAGCTCAACGCCACCAGCGAGATGATCCCGGTGACCTGGCCGGAGTTCGCCAACCTGCACCCCTTCGTGCCGGTTGAGCAGGCCCAGGGCTACAAGCTGATGATCGACGAGCTGGAAGAGTGGCTGCGCGCCATCACCGGTTTCGACGCCATCTGCACCCAGCCTAACTCCGGTGCCCAGGGCGAATACGCCGGCCTGCTGGCAATTCGCAAATACCACCAGAGCCGCGGCGACGAGCACCGCGACATCTGCCTGATCCCGGCCTCGGCCCACGGCACCAACCCGGCCACCGCGCAGATGCTGAGCATGCGCGTGGTGGTGGTGAACTGCGACGCCGCTGGCAACGTCGACCTCGACGACCTCAAGGCCAAGGTGGCCGAGGCCGCCGACAAGCTGGCCTGCCTGATGATCACCTACCCCTCGACCCACGGCGTGTACGAGGAAGGCATCCGCGAAATCTGCGAGGTAATCCACGCGGCTGGCGGCCAGGTGTACATGGACGGCGCCAACTTGAACGCGCAGGTTGGCCTGGCCCGTCCGGCTGATATCGGCGCCGACGTGTCGCACATGAACCTGCACAAGACCTTCTGCATCCCCCACGGCGGTGGTGGCCCGGGCATGGGCCCGATTGGTGTGCGTGCGCACCTGGCACCTTTCGTCGCCAACCACCCGGTGGTCGAGCTGCAGGGCCCGAACCCGCAGAACACCGCGGTCAGCGCTGCGCCGTGGGGCAGCGCGAGCATCCTGCCGATCAGCTGGATGTACATCGCCATGATGGGCCCGCAACTGGCCGATGCCACAGAAGTGGCGATCCTCAACGCCAACTACCTGGCCAGCCAGCTGACCGGCGCCTTCCCGGTGCTCTACACCGGCCGCAACGAGCGCGTCGCGCACGAGTGCATCCTCGACCTGCGTCCGCTCAAGGCGGAAACCGGGATCAGCGAGGAAGACGTGGCTAAGCGCCTGATGGACTACGGCTTCCACGCGCCGACCATGAGCTTCCCGGTACCGGGCACGCTGATGATCGAGCCCACGGAGAGCGAGTCCAAGGAAGAGCTGGATCGTTTCATCGAGGCGATGCTGAGCATCCGCGCCGAGATCGGCAAAGTCGCCAGCGGTGAATGGCCGGCCGAGGACAACCCGCTTAAGCGCGCGCCGCACAGCCTGGCCGACGTGACCGGGGTGTGGGAGCGTCCGTACAGCATCGAGGTGGCCGTGACCCCGTCCGAACACACCCGCGCACACAAGTACTGGCCGGCGGTGAACCGCGTGGACAACGTCTACGGCGACCGCAACCTGTTCTGCGCCTGCGTGCCGATGGACGACTACCGCGAGTAAGCGTTGCCGTTATGCACAAGGCCGCCTTCGGGCGGCCTTTTTCATGGCCGCTCGATGGTGCTACTCCGCCGCGGGCTCAGTCGAGCAGGCGACAGGCCATGTGCCAGTTCAGGCGCGCCGTTTGCCCGGCAGTGAGCAGGCGCAGGCCGGGGCGGCCGGGCAGGTGGTGGGCGTTGATTGGGTGGCTGACCGGCTCGATACAGAAGAAACCCTGCCCCGGCGGGGTGAACAGCAGGTAATAGGCGCAATGGCTGGCGCTGCAATCCAGGTCGTAGCCGAGGTCCGGTTGATGAATGCGGCATTGGCCGTTCCAGCCGGAGAAGGCATGGTCCACCCGTTCTGCGGGCAGCCGCTGCAAGCCGTGGAAGTCCCAGCCACTGGGCAGCGGCGTCAGCTCACTGGGCAGGGCGGCGCCGACGCCCTGCCATACGCCAGCGGCGGGGGCGTGCAACTGGGTGTTGGCGGTGCGCGGGAAATAGGGGTGCAGGCCCAGGCCATACCAGGCCGGTGCGGCGGCCCGATGGGTGACCTGCAGTTCGATGCTCAGGCGCCCGCCGTCCAGGTGGATGCGCTGTTCGGCGCTGTAGGCGAACGGTTCCTCGCTGTCCAGGCGCAACAGCACCTGCTGGCGGCTCTGCTCGACGACCGACCAGGCCTGTTGCCAGGCCGTGCCGTGGATCGGGTACGGATCATCGCTGTTGGGCGTGAGGTCCAGCCAGGCATCCGGATTGGCGAAGCCGCCCTGGTCGATGCGATTGGACCAGGGCAGCAGCGGAAAACAGCCCAGGCGACGTGGCGTAGCCGCCTCCAGGGCGGTTCGGTCCGCGTGCCGCAGCAGGGGCAGGCCGCTGTTGCGCAGGCTCCAGTTGGCGATGCTGCCGCCCAGGTCGGGGCGCAGCACCAGGCGCGTCAGCGTGTCTTCGAGAATCAGCGCAGCGGCGGTCATGGCGGGCTTCCTGTTGACGGGTTGGCGGAGTGGGGCGCGCGCAAGGCGCCGAGTTTTCTGCTGTTGACGGTGTTGTCGTACAACTGCCTGGGATATGATGGCCGCACCGCTGATCGCCGAGACCGACCCCAGACATGGATACCCCCAGCTCCCCGCTGCCCGCTCGCCGCAAACACCGCAGTCTCGCGCAGGAGCTGGTGAGCGTGCTGTCGCAGCAGATCATCGATGGCCAGATCAAGCGCGGCGACAAGCTGCCGACCGAGTCGGCGATCATGGAAGCCCAGGGCGTCAGCCGGACCGTGGTGCGTGAAGCGATTTCGCGCCTGCAGGCCGCCGGCCTGGTGGAAACACGGCATGGCATCGGCACCTTCGTGCTCGATACGCCGAGCCCCAGTGGGTTTCGCATCGATCCGGCCACCATCGTCACCCTGCGCGATGTGATGGCGATCCTCGAGCTGCGCATCAGCCTGGAAGTGGAATCCGCCGGCCTGGCGGCTTCGCGCCGCAGCCCCGAGCAACTGACGGCCATGCGTGCCGCGCTGGATACCTTTCACAGTGCCGCGCACCGCAGCGACGCGGTGGCCTCGGACTTCCAGTTCCACCTGCAGATTGCCCTGGCCACCGGCAACCGCTACTTCACCGACATCATGACCCACCTGGGCACCAGCATCATTCCGCGCACCCGTCTCAATTCGGCGCGCCTGGCTCATGATGACCAGCAGCACTACCTGGCGCGCCTTAGCCGCGAGCATGAGGAAATCTACGAGGCGATTGCCCGTCAGGACTCCGATGCCGCCCGCGCCGCCATGCGCCTGCACCTGACCAACAGCCGCGAGCGGTTGCGTCAGGCACACGAAGAAGCGGCAGCGCTCTAAGACTCTGCATGCTCGTTCAAGCCTGCTTGCGGTACGTGAGCAGCACGATACCGGCGAGCACGATCACCCCGCCGACGATCTGCCCGGCAGCGAGTAGCTGGTCGAGAATCAGCCAGCCGAAGAGCAGGCTGGCAACTGGCTCGACATTCATCACCGGCGCGTTGCGCGCCAGATCCAGCCGCGTCATGCAGATGAACAGCGTCGAGAAGGCCATCCCGTAGAGGACGATCAGGCAGCCCAGCGCCCACCATCCGGCACTGGCATTGGGTAGGCTCATGCCGCCTTCGAGCAGCCCACTGTTGCCAGCCAGCGCGGCGCTGCTGAACACCACCGACATGGTCAGCAGGCTGCGCACGGTGCCGGGAATGCGTGCCAGCTTGTGGTCGGTGATCCACAGGGCGCAGGCGAAGACCGCCGCCGCACTGAAGCCGAACAGCACCCCCGCCAGCCAGCGCGGCTCACTGCCCGCCTGGCCGGCCAGGCGGGCGGGTACGTCGAGGACGAAAACCAGGCCGAGCAGAATCATCCCCATCAGCAACGCGGTGCGCCGGGTCGGCGCGGCGCCACCGAGGGCCCAGGTCAACAGCGCGAGGAGGATCGGTGCCAGGTTCACCACCAGCAGCGCCAGGGCCACCGGTATGCGCGCCACGGCCGAGTAGACGCAGAAGCTCTGCAGGGCGATAAGCAGCCCCAATAGCAGTTGCCAGCCCCAGCTCCCTCGCGGCAGGCGCAGCGACTCGCGCCGCCACAGCACCAGGCCGGCAAGCAGCAGCAGGGTCACGCCGGAGCGGCACAGAATCGCCAGCAGCAGGCCGGTCTGGTGATCGAAGGCAATGCGCGCGGCGATGTGGTTGGCGGCGAACGAGCTGGAGGTGAACACCAGGATCAGCACGGCCAGCAGGCGGGGGAAGGGTAGGGCTGTGGGCATCGCAGAGATCGTCCTTGGGGTAAGACGCAACCGCCGCCCTGAGGCGGCGGTTGGCGGGCCGATGGGGATGCTGCTTACAGCACCACGCTCGGCAGCCACAGGGAGATGGCAGGGATATAGGTCACGGCCATCAGCACTGCAAACAGCGCCACATAGAACGGCAGCAGGGCTTTAACGGTGGCTTCGATCGTCACCTTGCCCACGGCTGAGCCGACGAACAGTACCGCGCCTACCGGCGGTGTGATCAGGCCGATGCCCAGGTTGACCAGCATGATCATGCCGAAGTGCACCGGATCGATACCCAGGCCGGTGATCACTGGCAGCAGGATCGGGGTGAGGATCAGGATCAGCGGCGCCATGTCCATCACGGTGCCCAGCATCAACAGCATCACGTTGATGCACATCAGGATCACGTAGCGGTTGTCCGACAGGGTCAGGAACACGGCGGTGATCTTGGTGGGAATCTCCATCAAGGTGAGGATGTAGCCGAAGCTGGCGGCAAAGCCGATCAGGATCATCACAATGGCGATGGTTCGCCCCGCACGGTGCATCAGCTTGGGCAGGTCGCGCCACTTGTAGTCGCGGTAGATAAACATGGTGACGAAGAACGACCAGACCACGGCGATCGCCGCCGACTCGGTGGCGGTGAACACGCCGGAGAGAATGCCGCCGAGGATGATCACCATGGCCATCAGGCCCCACAGGGCTTCGCCGGCGATTTTCAGCGCCTGGCGCAGCGGGATCACTTCACCTTTGGGGTAATTGCGCTTACGGGCGAAGACCATGCACAGGGCCATCATCACCGCGCTCAGCAGCAGCCCGGGGCCGATGCCGGCGATGAACAGCGAGGCGATCGACACGCTGCCGCCGGCGGCCAGCGAGTAGAGCACCGAGTTGTGGCTGGGCGGCGTCAGCAGCGCCTGCACCGAGCCGCTAACGGTCACGGCGGTGGAGTAGTCACGCGGGTAGCCGGCCTTTTCCATTTCCGGAATCAGCACCGAACCCACCGAGGCGGTATCCGCCACCGAGGAGCCGGAGATGGCGCCGAAGAAGGTCGAGGCCATGATGTTGACCAGCGACAGACCGCCGCGCACGAACCCCACGCACACGCCAGCCAGGGCTACCAGGCGCCGGGACATGCCGCCTTCGGCCATGATCGCGCCGGCCAGCACAAAGAAGGGAATGGCCAGCAGGGAGAATTTGTTAACGCCGCCTGCCACCTGAATCATCAGGGCATCAAACGGAATATCGATCCACCAGGCACCGATCAGCGCCGACAGGCCCAGGGCATAGGCCACTGGCATGCCGATCAGGATCAGCACAATAAAACTGCCCAACAGTATCAGCGCATCCATTTACTTGGCCTCCATTGCTTCTTCAACGTCATAGCTCATGACGCGGCGCTTGCTTTGGTCGCCGAGGAGCAGTTTTTCCAGTACGAAGATCAGCGTGATCACGCCACCGATAGGGATCGGCAGGTACGAGATGCCAACCCGCAGTGAGGGCATTTCACCGAGGTACTGGTTCCACGTGCCGGCGCACAATTTGGCACCCTTGACGATCATGAACACGCAGATCAGCGCCATCAGCAGTTGCACCACAATCGCGAGCAGCTTGCGCACGTTCGGCGGCATGCGCTCGGTTGCCATGCCGACGGCCATATGGGCACCGGCGCGGTAACTGGCCGCGGCGCCAAAAAAGGTGAACACCACCATCAGCAAAATGGCGGTGGGCTCGGGCCAACTGGACCCGCTGCCCAGCACGTAACGGGCAAAAATGCCCCAGGGAATAATCAGGGTCATGACCAGAATCGACACACCGGCAATGCCGATGCAGGCGCGGTAGATCTGGTCATTTATGAGCAGCAGCGTATTTCTCATGGGGCTTCACCACGGCCACAGCAACGGGGGTGATCCCCGTGCTGCGGCGTTATCAGAGTGACGGGCTTATTGGACAGCTTCGATGCGCTTGATCAGCTCAGCGTAGGGCGCACCGTACTGGGCCCGAACCGGGGCTGTGGCATCGACGAACTCTTTCTTCTCGGCATCGCTTAGGGTGATGAATTCCACGCCGTCGGCTTTGAGTTTGGCTTCGGCGCTGGCGGATTTTTCATCCCACAGTTTGCGTTCTTCAAACTGCGCCTCACGGGCGAGTTTTTGCACCAGGGCTTGTTGCTCGGGGGTGAGTTTTTCCCAGGTGGTTTTCGACATCACCACCGGCTCCGGCAGGATCAGGTGGCCGGTCAGGGTGTAGAACTTGGCGTTCTGGTAGTGGTTGTGTTCGAGCATGGTTGGCGGGTTGTTTTCCGCACCGTCGATCACGCCGGTTTGCAGGGCGCTGAAGATTTCACCCGTGGCCATGGAGATACCGTTGCCGCCCATGGAGTTCATCATGTCGACGAACAGCGGGTTGCCCTGCACGCGAATCTTCATGCCCTTGAGGTCCGCAATCTTGCGCACCGGGGTCTTGGTGTAGAGGTTGCGGGTGCCACCATCCATCCACGCCAGGGCCACCAGGTTGAAGTCGGAGTTAGTGATCTTGTCGAGAATCTCCTGGCCCACCGGACCGTCGATCACGGCGCGCATGTGGTTCTGGTCGCGGAAGATGAACGGCATGTTGAACACGTTAACGTCCGGCACCACCGGGCCGACGATGCCCAGGCTGACGCGGGTCATCTGGATGGCGCCGAGTTGTACCTGCTCGACCACTTCTTTTTCCGAGCCGAGCACGCCACCGGCGAACATCTTGAAGGTGATCTCGCCCTTGGATTGCTCTTCCAGCTTCTTGCCCATGGCTTGTTCAGCCACCACCGGCGGATAGCCGGCGGGGTGCACTTCGGCGAACTTGATGCTCAGGGCGTGGGCGGTGCCTGACAGGCAGAAGGCAAAGGGCAGGGCGGCGATGAGCAATTTGCGTTTGAAGTTCATGACGGTTCTCCGGTTTTGTTTTTGTAGGAGTGCAGTACTGCGAACAGCGTGAAGCGATGGCTGGCAATCAGCCGTTGAACAACGGCTCCTCGATACCTCGCACGCCCGGTTGCAAGGCGAACACGCCGCCAGCCAGGGGCTGGTCGGAGAGGTCGCCGGCGGGGCGAATCGAGGTGACGAACAGCGTGTCCAGGCCCGGTCCGCCGAAGGCGCACATGGCGGGTTTCTTCACCGGTACGGCCAGTGATCGGTCGAGTTTTCCGGCAGGGGTGAAGCGGTGCACCAGGCCGGCGTCGTTGCCGCAGATCCAGTAGCAGCCGTCGGCGTCTATCGCGGCGCCGTCTGGCCGGCCGAGGTGCTGGCGCATGTCGACGAACAGCCGGCGGTTGTGTGGCTCGCCGTTGTCGGTGTCGTAGTCGAAGGCCCAGATAGCCTGTACGTCGGGGTGCGAGTCGGAGAGGTACAGGGTGCGGCCGTCCGGGCTGAAGCCCAGGCCATTGGGCACGATGAAGCCGTCGAGCTGGGCGCTCAGCCGGCCGTCTGCGAAGCGGTAGAGCACGCCGGCCGGCACGCCGGCGGCCATGTCGAGGCACATGCTGCCGGCCCAGAAGCGGCCCTGGCGGTCGCAGCGGCCATCGTTGAAGCGCATCTCGGCCTGGGCATGTTCGACGCCGGCCAGTGCCGTGGTCTGCAGGCTGCCATCCTGCTGCGGCTGTAACTGGAAGATGCCGCTCTGCATGCCGGCGATCCAGCCCTGGCCATCGGCCCGGCGGGCGATGCAGGCGAGCATCTCATCGGCTTGCCAGCTGCGGCTGCTGCCGTCGGCGGCAGACCAGCAGTGCAGGCGGCGCGCCGGGATATCGGCCCAGTACAGGGCCTGTTCCTGGGCGTTCCACACCGGGCTTTCACCCACGGCGTTGCGTGCATCGACTATCAGTTCAGCTTGCATGGGCGCGGTCTCTTATTGTTGTTCGCGGGCCAGGTTGAACGGGCGGGGCCTATTCGAAGGGGCCAGCGGCGACAAACGCACCGCCCTGGTAGACCGCGGCCGGGTCATCGGCGGCCACGGGCGGCTGCGCTTCGACCTTGGCGCGAAACACTTCAGAGCTGTCCTGGGGGGCAAAGCCCAGGTGCGTGGCATAGCGGTTGTCCCACCACACCTGGGCGTTGTCCGATACGCCGTAGACCACGGTGTGGCCGACGTTGGCGGTGAACAGGGATTTCTCGATCAGCTGGGTCAGGTCGGCGAAGCTCAGCCAGGTGTGCATCATTCGGCGGTTGGCGGGCTCGGGGAACGAGGAGCCAATGCGGATGCTCACGGTCTCGATGCCGTAGCGGTCGAAGTAGAAGTTGGCCATGTCCTCGCCGTAGGACTTGGACAGCCCGTAGTAGCCATCCGGGCGGCGCGGCGAGTGGGCGTCGAGTGGCGCATCCTGCTTATAGAAGCCGATCACATGGTTGGAGCTGGCGAACACCACGCGCTTTACGCCGTGACGGCGAGCGGCTTCATAGATATGGAAGGTGCCGCTGATGTTGGCGCCGAGGATTTCCTCGAAGGGCCGCTCCACCGAGACGCCGCCGAAATGCAGGATGGCGTCGACACCCTCGACCAGGGCGTGCACGGCCGCCTTGTCGGACAGGTCGCAGGGCACCACTTCTTCATGGGGGCCGGCGGCCGGGTCCATGGCGGCGATATCGGAAACACGCAGCACGTCAGCGTAAGGGCGCAGGCTCTGGCGCAGAACCTTGCCGAGACCTCCGGCAGCACCGGTCAGGAGCAGGCGCGGCAGACGGGGATGGGCGGTGGGAGTCGTGGTCATGATGCAGCCCTGAATCTTGATTGTTCTTATTGGGGGTTGTCATATGTTGTCGTATGACTTGTCCCGATTTCATCAGGGCTTGTAGGACTTGTCAACGTGACTTAAGTAGAAAATTCGCTACCGGGCTGGCGCGTTAGTATGGCCAAAAGATGTCGTATGGGCGCTGCCGTGGTGGCCTTTTGAAATTGTATAAGGCCTTGAGGTGCCCGTAATCAGGGGCTCTTGCGGTTTGCACAGGGCACGACGGGCGGATGCCTCGGTGCCCTGGCGTGATTTGCCGGCGCTGCCGGCGACCGGCGGAATGATTTGCTTGTTGGCAATCTTCATAGTTGTACGATAACGTATCTCTCGTGCCGAAGATCTCAGGCCACCTTCATAACTGCTTTTCAGGGTGTTCGAATAATGAATCCACAAGAACTCAAGTCCATCCTCTCTTCCGGGTTGCTGTCCTTTCCGGTAACCGACTTCACTGCCGCGGGTGAATTCAACCCAGCCAGCTACGCCCGCCGCCTGGAGTGGCTGGCGCCCTACGGTGCTTCGGCACTGTTTGCGGCGGGTGGCACTGGCGAATTCTTTTCCCTCGATGGCGCCGAGTATTCGCAGATCATCAAGACCGCTGTGGACACCTGCGCCGGCTCCGTGCCGATTCTCGCCGGTGTCGGTGGTCCGACCCGTCAGGCCATCCAGATGGCCCAGGAAGCCGAGCGCCTGGGTGCCAAGGGCTTGCTGCTGCTGCCGCACTACCTGACCGAAGCCAGCCAGGAAGGTGTGGCTGCGCACGTTGAGCAAGTCTGCAAGTCGGTGAAAATCGGTGTGGTGGTCTACAACCGCAACGTCTGCCGCCTGACTGCGCCGCTGCTGGAGCAATTGGCCGAGCGCTGTCCGAACCTGATCGGCTACAAGGACGGCCTGGGCGATATCGAGCTGATGGTGTCGATCCGCCGCCGCCTCGGCGAGCGCTTCAGCTACCTCGGCGGCCTGCCGACCGCGGAAGTCTACGCCGCGGCCTACAAGGCCCTGGGTGTGCCGGTGTATTCCTCGGCGGTGTTCAACTTCATCCCGAAAACCGCGATGGACTTCTACCGTGCCATCGCCCGCGATGACCACGAAACCGTCGGCAAGATCATCGATGACTTCTTCCTGCCGTATCTGGATATCCGTAACCGCAAGGCCGGCTATGCCGTGAGCATCGTCAAGGCCGGGGCGAAAATCTCTGGCTACGACGCCGGTCCGGTGCGTGCGCCGCTGACCGATCTGTTGCCCAACGAGTACGAAATGCTCGCCGAGCTGATCAAGGCCCAGGGCGCGCAATAAGCCGCCCGTGACTGACAGGAGAATCCTCGTGGCAGATAGCAAGCGTTACGACAATTACATCGGTGGCGAGTGGGTCGCCGGTGCCAGCTATTCGGCGAACATCAACCCGTCCGATCTTGCTGACGTGGTGGGTGAATATGCCCAGGCCGACGCCGCCCAGGTGGCGCAGGCCATCGAGGCCGCGCGCGCCGCGTTCCCGGCCTGGTCGACATCGGGGATCCAGGCCCGTAGCGATGCGCTGGACAAGGTCGGCAGCGAAATCCTCGCCCGCCGCGAGGAGCTCGGCAGCCTGCTGGCCCGGGAAGAGGGCAAGACCCTGCCCGAAGCCATCGGCGAAGTCAGCCGCGCCGGCAACATCTTCAAGTTCTTCGCCGGTGAGTGCCTGCGCCTGGCCGGTGAGATCCTGCCGTCGGTGCGTCCGGGCGTATCGGTGGAAGTCACCCGCGAGCCGCTGGGCGTGGTCGGCCTGATTACCCCGTGGAACTTCCCGATCGCCATCCCCGCCTGGAAGGTTGCCCCGGCTCTGGCCTACGGCAACTGCGTGGTGCTCAAACCGGCGGATCTGGTACCGGGCTGCGCCTGGGCGATTGCCGAAATCATCTCCCGCGCCGGCTTCCCGGCCGGCGTGTTCAACCTGGTGATGGGCAGTGGCCGGGTAGTGGGTGAAGCCATCGTCGGTGACAAGCGCGTCGATGGCATCAGCTTCACCGGTTCGGTCGGCGTGGGTCGCACCATTGCCGCCAACTGCGTGGCCCGTGGCGCCAAGGTCCAGCTGGAGATGGGCGGCAAAAACCCGCAGGTGATCCTCGACGACGCGGACCTGAAACTGGCGGTCGAGTTGGCGGTGCAGAGCGCCTTCTATTCCACGGGCCAGCGTTGCACGGCGTCCAGTCGGCTGATCGTCACTGCGGGCATCCACGACAGGTTTGTCGAGGCGGTGGCCGAGCGGATGAAATCGATCAAGGTCGGCCACGCCCTCAAGGCCGGTACCGACATCGGCCCGGTGGTCTCCCAGGCTCAGCTCGACCAGGACCTGCGCTACATCGGCATCGGTCAGGACGAGGGTGCGCGCCTGGTCAGCGGTGGTGGTCTGGTGACCTGCGACACCGAAGGGTACTTCCTCGCGCCGACGCTGTTTGCCGACAGCACCGCCGAGATGCGCATCAGCCGTGAGGAAATCTTCGGCCCGGTGGCCAACGTGGTGCGCGTGGCGGACTACGAGGCCGCGCTGGCCATGGCCAACGACACCGAATTCGGCCTCTCCGCCGGGATCGCCACCACCTCGCTGAAGTACGCCAACCACTTCAAGCGTCATGCCCAGGCCGGCATGGTCATGGTCAATCTGCCCACTGCCGGGGTCGATTACCACGTGCCGTTCGGTGGCCGCAAAGGCTCGTCCTACGGCTCGCGCGAGCAGGGTCGCTACGCGGCGGAGTTCTACACCACGGTGAAGACCACTTACATCGGCTAACCCCGAATCCGGCGCCTGCCAACCCGGGCGCCGGCTCCAGACTGCATTGATCCCCTCCCGTACAACAATAAAAGGGAACGGCAATGAACACAGTGTCACCTGCGCAAACCCCGCGCATCACCGAGTTGCTCGTGGTCCCGGTCGCCGGCCAGGACAGCATGCTGCTCAACCTGAGCGGTGCCCACGGCCCGTTCTTTACACGCAATATCCTGATTCTCAAGGACGATGCCGGGCGCATCGGCCTGGGTGAAGTTCCCGGTGGCGAGCGCATTCGCCAGACCCTGGAAGACGCTCGCAGCCTGGTCGTCGGCCAGCCGATCGGCCAGTACAACGCGCTGCTCAATCGCGTGCGCCAGACCTTCGCCGAGCGTGATGCCGGTGGCCGCGGCCTGCAGACCTTCGACCTGCGCATTACCATCCATGCGGTGGCTGCGCTGGAGTCGGCCCTGCTCGACTTGCTCGGGCAGTTCCTCGAGGTGCCCATGGCCGCCCTGCTCGGTGAAGGCCAGCAGCGTGACGAAGTGGAGATGCTCGGTTATCTGTTCTACATCGCCGACAAGGACGCCACCGACCTCGATTACCGCGACGAGCGCGAGGCCGGCGACGCCTGGTTCCGCGAGCGTAATCGCACCGCCATGGATGCCGAGGCCATCGTCCGCCAGGCCGAGGCGGCCCATGCGCGCTACGGCTTCCACGACTTCAAGCTGAAGGGCGGTGTGCTCAGCGGCGAACAGGAGGTCGAGGCGATCCGCGCCCTGGCCGCACGCTTCCCGCAGGCACGTATCACCCTCGACCCCAACGGTGCCTGGTCGCTCAAGCAGGCCGTTGCGCTGTGCCGCGACCTGCACGGGGTACTGGCGTATGCCGAAGACCCGTGCGGGGCCGAGAACGGTTACTCCGGGCGCGAAGTGCTGGCCGAGTTCCGCCGTGCCACCGGCTTGCCCACGGCCACCAACATGATCGCCACGGACTGGCGGCAGATGGTGCATACGGTGCAGCAGCAGTCGGTGGATATTCCCCTCGCCGATCCGCATTTCTGGACCCTCAGCGGTTCGGTACGGGTCGCTCAGTTGTGCAACGACTGGGGCCTGACCTGGGGCTCGCACTCGAACAACCACTTCGACATTTCCCTGGCGATGTTCACCCAGGTCGCCGCCGCGGCGCCGGGGCGGATCACTGCCATCGACACCCACTGGATCTGGCAGGACGGCCAGTACCTGACCCGCGAGCCGCTGCAGATCGTCGGCGGCAAGGTCAAGGTGCCCACGCGTTCAGGCCTGGGTGTGGAGCTGGACTGGGACGCCTTGGCGCGCGCCCATGAGTTGTACCAGCAGAAGGGCTTGGGCGCGCGTGACGATGCCATCGCCATGCAGTACCTGATTCCTGGCTGGACGTTCGACAACAAGCGTCCCTGCCTGGTGCGCTGAAGCTGTGGCGACGCCGTGCCACTGCGGTGGCGCGGCGCCAGCCGGACAACGACCCCGATAAGAACAAACATGCTGTGCAAGACCTGCGCTACCTGATCCTGATCAGTGCCACGGGGTCGTTCAAGTGGGCGCTGGTCTTCGTTGGCAAGATTCAGCGCTTGGACCTCAAGGATGACCCCAGCCAGGGCGGTGCCCGGCGCAGCGATGAATCCGCAACCGAGTCCACGGGCGGCCACCGCCTGGTTTCCGCCTGACGCATTAGCCAGAAGAGCCTGAATCATGCAGTTGATCCCGCACCAAGATTCGCCGCGCTACATCCGCCTGCATCCGTCTGACAATGTCGGCGTGGTGGTCAATGAGCAGGGTGTCGCCAAGGGTGGCCGTTTCGCCGATGGCCTGGAAGCTGTCGAAGGTATCCCGCAGAGCCACAAGGTGGCGCTGCAGGACATTGCCGTGGACGGCGAGGTGGTGCGCTATGGCGAAGTCATCGGCTATGCCCTGGAACCCATTGCGGCCGGGCGCTGGGTTACCGAGGCGCAGTTGCGCATGCCCGCCGCGCCGGCGCTGGACAACCTGCCCAAGGCCACCTTGCCGGCACCTGCTGTCGAGCCGCTGGAGGGCTACACCTTCGAGGGCTTCCGCAACCCGGACGGCACGGTCGGCACGCGCAATATTCTCGGCGTGACCACCACCGTGCAGTGCGTGGTGGGTGTGCTGGGGCATTGCGTCGAGCGTGTGCGCAAGGAGCTGTTGCCGCGCTACCCGCATGTCGACGATGTGGTGGCGCTGTCCCACAGCTACGGCTGTGGTGTGGCGATCAACGCGCCGGATGCGGTGGTGCCGATTCGTACCCTGTACAACATCAGCCGCAACCCCAATCTCGGCGGCCAGGCCCTGGTCATCAGCCTCGGTTGCGAGAAGCTGCAGGCCAGCCAGTTGATGGACGGCGATGCGCTGACCCATGGCATGGACGAGGAGGATTGGCTGTTTCGCCTGCAAGATTCCAGCAGCGGCTTTGCCGGCATGGTCGAGCAGATCATGGCGATGATCGAGGAGCGTCTGAAGGTGCTGAACCAGCGCCGCCGCGAGACGGTGCCGGCGGCCGAGCTGGTGGTCGGCATGCAGTGCGGGGGCAGCGATGCGTTCTCCGGGATCACCGCCAACCCGGCGCTGGGCGTCGCCGCCGACCTGCTGGTGCGTGTCGGGGCCACGGTGATGTTTTCCGAGAACACCGAGGTGCGTGACGGCATTCACCTGCTTACCCCGCGCGCCGCCAGTGTCGAGGTGGCCGATGCGCTGATCCGCGAGATGGAGTGGTACGACCGTTACCTGGAACGCGGCATGGCTGATCGCAGCGCCAACACCACGCCGGGCAACAAGAAGGGCGGGCTCAACAACATCGTCGAAAAGGCCATGGGCTCGATCGCCAAGTCCGGCTCCAGCGCCATTGCCGGGGTGGTTTCGCCCGGCGAGCGGATTCGCGGCAAGGGTTTGTATTACTGTGCCACGCCGGCCAGCGATTTCATCTGTGGCACCCTGCAGATCGCTGCCGGGATGAACCTGCACATCTTCACTACCGGTCGCGGCACGCCCTACGGCCTGGCCATGGTGCCGGTGATCAAGGTGGCCACGCGCACCCAGCTGGCCGAGCGCTGGCCGGACCTGATCGACGTCGATGCCGGGCAGATCACCTCCGGGCGCATGACCCTGGAGGAAATGGGCTGGCATATCTTCCAGCTCTATCTGGACGTGGCCAGCGGCAAGCAGCAGACCTGGGCGGAAAAGCACAAGCTGCACAACGACCTGACCCTGTTCAACCCGGCACCGGTGACTTGAGTCGAACCAGGAGGATGAGATGAGTGCTGTGCGTATCGTGCATGTCGGCCCGCTGACCGAGCGTTTCAATCAGCGCCTGTTGCAGGGGCGTGATGTGGTGCAGTTGTGGCAACAGGCGGATGCCCTGGGTTATCTCGCCGAGCACGGCGCGCAGTTCGAGGTGCTGGTGACGTCGGCGCGCTTCGGTTGCAGCGCCGCGCTGCTTGAGTGCCTGCCTAACCTGCGGGCGATCTGCAGCTTTGGTGTCGGCTACGACGCCATCGCGGTGGAGGTCGCACGCCAGCGCGGCATCGCCATCAGCACCACGCCGGATGTGCTCAACGACTGCGTGGCCGACCTGGCCATGGGCCTGGTCATCGACACCGCCCGGCAATTGCCGGCGGCCGATCGTTTCGTGCGTGAGGGCCGCTGGCTGGCGGGGCATTACCCGCTGACGCGCAAGGTCAGCGGCAAGCGCCTGGGCATCGTCGGCCTGGGCCGCATCGGCAAGGACATTGCCCGGCGCGCGGAGGGGTTCGCCATGCCGGTGCGCTACCACAACCGCCGCGCCGACCCGAGCAGCGACTATGGCTATGAAGCGGACCTGCTGGCCCTGGCGCGCTGGGCGGATTTCCTGGTGCTGGCCTGCCCGGGTGGTGCGGCCACCCATCACCTGATCGACGCCGCTGTGCTGGAAGCGCTGGGGCCACAGGGCATCCTGATCAATATCTCCCGCGGCAGCGTGGTCGACCAGCCGGCGCTGGTGGCGGCCTTGCTGGCCGGTACGCTGGGAGGCGCCGGGCTGGATGTGTTCGAGGCCGAGCCCAGGGTGCCGGAGGCCTTGTTCAGTTTGCCCAACGTGGTGCTGTTGCCGCATGTCGGCAGCGGCACCGAGGAAACCCGCCTGCAGATGGAGGAACTGGTGTTGGCCAACCTGCAGGCCTTTATCGATAACGGTGAGCTGCTGACCCCGCTCTGACGCTCACCGCCCGCATATGAGGGGGCGCCACTGGGGCGCACCGTCATATCCGCATCGCTGCCACAAGCGGCGATCCGGCCCCCCACACTGGTTGTACTGAATGGATTGCAATAAAGGCGCACCACAAGTGCGCCTTCTTTTTGCCTGCAGAACGGGCCGGCGGCCGAGTCAGGGCTCCTGGCGCGTGGCCTCGGCCGCTGTGCGGGCCTGCACGGGGGATTCGTCGGCGCCATTGATCAGGCAGTTACGCCCCTGATGCTTGCCGCTGTAGAGGCGCCGGTCGGCGCAGCGATAGAGCTCGTCGGTGCTGTAGCCGTCGGTGGGCCATTCGGCCAGGCCGAAGGTGGCGGATAGCGCGATGGGCTGCCCGCCGTAGCTCAGCGGGTTGTCGACGATATGCTGGCGCAACTGCTCCACCAGGCGCGTGGCGCTGGCGTTATCGGTGTTGCGCAGGAGGAGGCCGAACTCCTCGCCGCCCAGCCGGCCCAGGCTATCGGTCACGCGCAGGCGGTCGAGCAGTTGCTCGCAGACATGGCAGAGCGCGTGATCGCCGGCGTCGTGCCCCCAGCGGTCGTTGACGCTCTTGAAGTGGTCGATGTCCATCAACACCAGAACCAGCCGGTTGTGGCTGCGCTCGGCCTCCTGGATGGCGCGCAGCAGGGAGCGCTTGAAGCTGCCGCGGCTGGTCACCCCGGTCAGCGGGTCGGTCTGGGCCTGGTATTCGAGCTGCTGGTAGGCCTGCGCGCGGCGCGATTCGTAGAGGTGCACGAAGACGATGATCAGCACGCCGCAGAGGATCGCATTGCCGATGTCGATCAGCCCGGCGGCATCCAGCGGCAGGTCGTAGCGGACGAAGTACAGCAGCATGGCGACGCAGATAAACGGCAGCGTCAGCAGTGCGCCGCGCCGTTTGCCCAGCAGCAGGTAGGACAGCAGTGGCATCAGGTAGGTCCAGGTGAAGGCGGTGGCCGACGCCCTGGGCATGAGGATGATGTAGATCAGGAAGCAGAAGGTCGGCACCAGGTACAGGTAGATCCACAGCTCCAGCCGCCGGGCCTGCAGGATGCCGCGCGAACCCCACAGCAAGACGCTGCAGGCCAGCAGCTCGAAGCTGGCGAAGAGGTAATTGTCGGCAAGAAACTGCAGGATCGAGAAGCAACCGAGGGTCAGGCCGGTGGCGCTCAGGATCAGGCTCATCAGCGAGCGCCGGCCACTTTCTTCCAGGCCGGTGAGGCTGATCTCGTGGTTCCCTCGGGGAGAGGGCTGGCGGTTCGGCTTCATACGGTTCTGCTCTGGCGCGTGATGCGGTCAGGGTAAGGGTGGATGACGACTGCTTGACGATAGCATTCGCCGCGCGGATCCGGTGCCTTGGGCCTGCGGCAAAAAAAGACCCGTCACAGGGACGGGTCGCAAGGGCTGCTGGAGCAACCGAGGAATAGTGTCGCGGTAGCGTTACAGGATGGAGAGCGGGTAGTTGAAGATGATGCGGTTCTCGTCGAAGCTCTTGCCGTCTACCCAGTCCTTGCGCAGCGTCGAGTTGCGCCATTTGACGCTGAGGCTCTTGAAGGTGCCGCTCTGGATCACGTAGGCCAGCTCGGACTCGCGGCCCCACTCCTTGCCATCGTCGACTGCGCCGGCATGCACGTTGTCGCCGCTGATGTAGCGGTTCATCAGGGTCAGGCCAGGTGCGCCAACGCCGGCGAAGTTGAAGTCGTGGCGCACTTGCCAGGAGCGTTCTTCGGGGTTGTCGTAGCTGTTGTTGAAGCTGTCGTTGGCCAGGGTGCCGCCACTGGTGCCGTTGACGCGCATCCAGGCGCTGTCGCCGCTGAGCTTCTGCAGGCCGACGTAGAAGGTGTTGTTGCCGTATTTGGCCGAGAGCAGCCCGTAGGCGGTCTTGTTGTCCAGATCGCCGGCCAGCTGGTTGCCGTCTTCCTTGCCGATGAAGTAGCCGAGGTTTGCGCCCAGGGTCCAGTCGCCCACGGGCTGGCTGTGCACCAGGTTGTAGAACTGCTGCTGGTAGATGTCTTCCAGCTCGGCGTACCAGACGCCAACCAGGGTGCGCTTGTCGTTGAAGCTGTACTCGCCACCGGCGAAGTTGAAGCGATCCGACTCGGCGCCGCCGAAGTTCATGTCCTCCATGCTGCCGTCGTTGCGCGGGCTGTTTTGGCGGAACTGGCCGCCGTAGAGGCTCAGGTTGGTGATTTCCTGGGAGGTCAGCTGGGCACCCTCGAAGGTCTGCGGCAGCGAGCGCCCGTCGTCTGAACGCAGGATCGGCAGCACGGGCATCCACTCACCGACCTTCAGTTCGGTGTTCGACAGTTTCATCTTGCCGGCTACGGCCAGGCGGCCCCAGTCGTCGGCTGGGCGGCCATCGTCGTGGGTCGGAATCAGTTGGGTGCCGGCGGTGCCGCGCCCCCCGTCGAGCTTGATCGACATCAGGCCCAGGGCGTCCACGCCGAAGCCCAGCGGGCCCTGGGTGTAGCCGGATTTGGCGTCGAAGATAAAGTTCTGCGTCCACTCCTCGGCATAGTTCTGCGCCGAGGGGCCAACGAAGTTACGGTTCATGTAGTAGTTGCGCAGGTTCAGGGAAACCTTGGCGTCTTCGACGAAGCCGGCGGCCTGTACGGCAATGGACAGCGGGGCAAGCGTGGCGCCGATCAGGGCGCTGCAGAGGGCGGTGCGAGCTTTCATTGTTGTTGTGCTCCTTTTTTCTGGCGATAGCCATCCCCCTGCAGGCCGTTGCGGGCTCGCATTGTGCGGAGGGACGAGTGGTGCCCTGGGCTCAGGGCGTGAGCCGGCCACAAGGCGTAGGCCGGCGCATTGGCCGACTAGCCGTCGGCGAATCCGATGGGTGTTCGATGGCGCGGAGGCAGGCACAGCCAGATGCAGGCGGCGTGCGAGGGCGGCGCGAGTGGAGAGATAACCATCTGCCAGGCGGTGGTGCGGATACTGATCATGGCTGAGCCCTGATGTTGTCTCTTATTTTTGTATTGTTATACGTCGTCGTACAACATGTGCCGGATTATCAGCACCGCTCAGAGACATTGTCAACGCTGTTTTCGCCTGAATAGCAGTCGTGCCGCAGTGTGCGTGAATTAAGTGCTGAACGCAGAGCCTTCGCTGGGTTGGCTATTAGCCCTTAGTTGTACGATAACAAGGGGCGTGGCCCGTTTAGAGTTGGGCTGCAGGCCTGTAGGTGTGCGGCTGGCTTGTGCCTCTAGCTGTCTGTTGAACAACGACCTGCTAGCGCGGCAGATCGCCCGGTTCGGCGACCAGCAGCGCCTGGGCCAGTTGTTCATCGCTGGCCTGCTGCTGCGGATGCGCGGCGCGCCACTGTTCGATGGCCGCCTGCAGGTGCACCCCACGGATGTCGCCGTTGCTGGCGACAAAGGCGCCGGCGTCTTCCTGGGCCGCGACTAGCAGCTTGTGGTCTTTGAAGGTGGAGTAGGTCGAGGCGGTCGTCGCCCCTGAGGAGAGGATTTGGCGCAGGGTATCGTCAGCCCAGCTCGGGGTGCTGAGAGACAACAGGGCAAGGCTGCCCCAGAGCAATGATGGACGCATAACGGCAGGCTCCTTGGTGAGATGGCCTACCTGTTATGAGCGGGCGCTGGCGCGCTGAGTTCCACCGAATCGCCAGCACCCATTGGCCTGCCTAGAGGGGCTCTACCTTGAGCAGCACGCCGTCCTGGCCGGTTACACGCACCTCGCTTCCAACGGGCAGGTCCGCGCCGATCACCAGCCACAGGCTATCGCCGGCCCTGATCTTGCCGCGCCCGCCGATGATCGCTTCGTGCAGGACGAAGGTACGGCCGATCAGCTCGCTGCCACGCTGGTTCAGCCCCGGCTGCGCCGAGACTTTGCTACCCGCGCGCTGTCGCTGCCACCAGAACACGGCGGTGAGCACCGAGAGCAGGCCGAACAGGACGAACTGCAGGGCCCAGGGCAGCGCCGGGAACAGGTAGGTGAGCACGCCGACGCTAGCGGCGGCGATGCCGATCCACAGCAGGTAGCCGCCGGCACCGAACACTTCGAGGATCAGCAGCAGGGTGCCCAGCGCCAGCCAATCCCAATAGGACAGGTGCTGCAGGTAGGCGATCATGCTTGCTTGTCACCGAAGGTGGCCTTCACGATTTCGCCGATGCCGCCGACCGCGCCGATCACCTGGCTGGCTTCCAGCGGCATCAGGATCACCTTGCTGTTGTTGGCGCTGGCCAGGTTGCCGAGTGCCTCGATGTACTTCTGCGCGACGAAGTAGTTGACCGCCTGCACGTTGCCCGCGGCGATCGCCTCGGACACCATGCGTGTGGCTTCGGCCTCGGCCTGGGCGGCGCGCTCGCGGGCCTCGGCTTCGAGGAAGGCGGCGGCGCGCTGGCCTTCGGCCTTGAGGATGTCGCCCTGCTTCTGTCCTTCGGCGGTGAGGATCGCCGCAGCGCGCTGACCTTCGGCTTCGAGGATCTGCGCCCGCTTGATCCGCTCGGCTTTCATCTGTCCGGACATGGCGGCCATCAGGTCGGCTGGCGGGCTGATGTCCTTGATCTCGATGCGGGTGATCTTGATGCCCCAGGGCGCGGTGGCTTCATCCACGGTCTTGAGCAGGCGCTCGTTGATCGCGTCACGCTGGCCGAGCATGGCGTCCAGCTCCATGGAACCGAGCACGGTACGGATGTTGGTCATCACCAGGTTGCGGATGGCGTGCTCGAGGTTGTTCACCTCGTAGGCGGCCTGGGCGGAGTTGATGATCTGGAAGAAGCAGATGGCGTCGATCTGCACCGTGGCGTTGTCGGCGGTGATGACTTCCTGCGGCGGGATATCCAGCACGCTTTCCATGACGTTGAGCTTGCGGCCGATCTGGTCCATCACCGGAACGATGATGTTGAGGCCCGGCTTGAGCGTGTTGGTGTAGCGACCGAAGCGCTCCACCGTCCACTCGTAGCCCTGCGGCACGACCTTGAAGCCCATGAACACCACGGCCACGGCCAGGCCGACAAACAGGAACAGTACGCCACCGATTTCCATTTCAAATCTCTCCACATTGCTTGTGATTGAGCCGGCATCTAAGCACAGCCGGCAGGGCCCTGCATGCGCCAAGCGTTGCCGGGCATTGCTTGGTAGCCCGGACTTCAGTCCGGGAATTGGCGCGCTACCCCGGACTGAAGTCCGGGCTACGGCCATGGGCCAACCTACTTCTGCTCGCTCTGCGGGGTGACCCGCAGCACTTCCTCGATGGTGCTGAGGCCCGCGGCGACCTTTTGCGCGCCGGACAGGCGCAGGCTGCGCATGCCGTCCTTGAAGGCATGGCGGCGCAGGGCGACCAGGTCGGTGTCGGCGGTGATCAGCGGTTTGATCGCATCGTTGAGCAGCATGATTTCGTAGACCCCGGCGCGGCCACGGTAGCCGGTATCGCGGCATTCCAGGCAGCCGACGGCGCGGTGCGCGCCGGTCGGCAGCGGTGCGCTCCACGGCTTGGTCAGGCTCTGCCAGTCGTCCTCGCTGATCTGCACCGGCTCCTTGCAGTGCGGGCACAGGGTACGCACCAGGCGCTGGGCCATGACGCCGAGGATGGTGGCCTTGAGCAGGTAGTGCGGCACGCCCAGTTCGAGCAGGCGCGAGATGGCGCTGGGCGCATCGTTGGTGTGCAGGGTGGAGAGCACCAGGTGGCCGGTGAGCGCCGCCTGGATCGCCATTTCCGCGGTTTCCAGGTCGCGAATCTCGCCGACCATGATGATGTCTGGGTCCTGGCGCATCAGCGCGCGTACGCCGTTGGCGAAGGTCAGGTCGATGTTGTGCTGCACCTGCATCTGGTTGAAGGCGCCTTCGATCATCTCGATCGGGTCTTCGATGGTGCAGACGTTCACTTCCTGGGTCGCCAGCTGCTTGAGCGTGGTGTACAGGGTGGTGGTCTTGCCCGAGCCGGTGGGGCCGGTGACCAGGATGATGCCGTTGGGCTGGCTGGTCATGCCTTCCCAGCGACGCAGGTCGTCGGGGGAGAAGCCGAGCTGGTCGGGGCTTTTCAGCAGTACTTCCGGGTCGAAGATGCGCATCACCATCTTCTCGCCGAAGGCGGTGGGCAGGGTCGACAGGCGCAGCTCGACCTCGCCGCCGTCCGGGGTCTTGGTCTTGATCCGGCCGTCTTGCGGTTTGCGCTTCTCGGCCACGTTCATCCGCCCAAGGCTCTTCAAGCGGCTGACCACCGCCATGGTCACCTGCGGCGGGAACTGGTAGACGTTGTGCAGCACGCCGTCGATGCGAAAGCGCACGGTGCCGGCTTCGCGGCGCGGCTCGATATGGATGTCACTGGCGCGCTGCTGGTAGGCGTACTGGAACAACCAGTCGACGATGTTGACGATGTGCGCGTCGTTGGCGTCCGGTTCCTGGTCGCTGGCGCCGAGGCTGAGCAGTTGTTCGAAGTTGCCGATGCCGCTGACCTTCTGATCATTGGCGGAGGCGCCGCTGACCGAACGGGCCAGGCGGTAGAACTCGGTGGTGAAACGCTGCAGGTCGACCGGGTTGACCACCACGCGCTTGATCGGGCGTTTCAGTACGTGGATCAGGTTGGTTTCCCAGCCGTGCACGAACGGCTGCGCGCTGGCGATGGTCACCGCTTCGCTGTCCACCGCCACGGCGAGGATCTTGTGCCGTTGGGCGAAGGCATAGGACATCAGCGGGGTGACGGCGGCGACGTCGATCTTCAGCGGGTCGATGCGCAGATAGGGCTGCCCGGCATGGCTGGCCAGCCACACGGTGAGGCCTTCCAGGTCATGCTTCTTGCCCGGCCGCATCAGGTCGTCGATCTGTTGCGCGGCGAGGAACTCCAGCGGGTGCATCTGCGCGTTGCCCGAGCTGCGGCGCAGCATCAGGCACTGTTCGGCGTTTTCCTGGGAGACCCGGCCCTGGGCCACCAGCTCACGCAGGATGTCGTTGAGATCCAGCCAGCGATCCTGGGCAGGTGAAGCTAGAGCGGACATGGGACTCCCTATGAACTCGGCGGTGGGCTGCGCAGTTTATTTCAACAGCTGTTTCCAGGGCTTGAGCGTGGCCACAGTATGGGCCTGAGCTACGCGGGCGGCCAACACCTCGGGGTCCAGCGGCTGCTGGGCCAGTTCGTGCAGCTTGCTCATCTCGCCGTACAGGCGATCGAGTTCCGGCACGTCGAGAATCTGCCGGGCCAGGTGCAGCCAGACCTGGATGCGTTCGATACGCGGCAACTGCTCGGCAAGGTCTTCCGGCTGCTGCTGGTAGCGCTTGAGTTGCAGTGCTGCGCCTTCTTCGGCGAACAGGTGTGGCAGCCAGTTGCCCAGCACGGCAGCGCCCTGGCGGGTGCCGCGGGCGTTGCGCTCGACGGTCCAGGCGCGTGCCAGCAGCCAGCGCGACAGGGTCAGCGAGAACAGGCCCCAGCGGTTGCCCTGCAACTCGGCGGCGAACAGTGCCGGCGCGTTGTGGCGCAGGCTGTCGTCGTGCTGACCGGCGAGCAGGCGCGGGCGCCAGTCGGCCAGCAGGGCGTCCAGTGCTTCGCGCAGTTCATGGCTGGAGGCGCGTGGCGCGGCCTGGCCGAGGCTGCCGATCAGGGCGCGCAGCTCCACCAGTTTTTCCAGCCACTGGCTGAGCAGCTTCCAATGGCCATTGAAGCGGTATTGCTCGGCCAGGCGCTGGCTGCTGCCGAGCAGGTGCCAGGCGAGGGCAGTGAAGCCATCGTCGAGGCTCTGTTCGGGATTCAGTTCCGGAGCCGGCAGGCTCAGGCTGTAGCTGCCGGAGTCGAACAGGCGGTAGCCGCGCTCGGCCTTGCTGATGTCGCACGGCATCAGCGGCAGGTCGGCCGCCAGCTCGGCGGCGAGTTCCAGCAGGGCAGCCGGGTCGCCTTCACGCAGCTCCAGTTCCAGCTCGCAGATTTCCTCTTCGCCTTCGCCCGCGATCACCTTGCCCAGGTCGAGGGCCGCTTCGATGACCACCTTGGCCTTGCCACGGCCCCAGGCGATCTCGGCCTTCTGGCGGACGAAGTCGGTGGTGAACAGCGGCTTGAGCTGCTTTTTGTCCAGCTCGGCCAGGCTGGCGGGCCAGCACTCGTCGGTGAGTTTCTTGGTGTCCAGCTTGGCTTTCTGCAGGTACCAGTCCCACTCGTTGCGTTCGGACAGCCCGGCCACGCTCTGGCCGCGGGTCTTCAGGGTCTGGATGAACTGCTCGCCGTCGCGGCGCAGGCGCAGCGCGACTTTGGCCTGAGCCAGATCGCGCTCCGGGGTGTCGAAGTACTGGTTGAACAACTCGCGCTGCTCCCAGCCCGACTTGTTGCGCTTCTTCAGCAGCGGGTGGTCGCGCAGGGCGGCAAGGGTTTCGCGGCTGACGCGCAGCTTGATTTCGGTTTCTTTGTTCATGGGGAGGGGCATTCGGACGCAGCGCGGAGATGGCTGCCAGTGCCGTGCAGTTTACAGGACAAGGCGCCGGCGCGCCGCGCTGGCGGTTTCGTCGGGGCGTACATGGCCCTATGATGGACTTCTCAAGGAGAAAGCCGATGCCATTGCCCAGTCTCAAGGAACAGTTTTCCGCGCTGATCGCCACGCCATCGGTGAGCTGCACCCAGCCCAACTGGGATCAGTCCAATCGCGCGGTGATCGACCTGCTGGCCGGCTGGCTCGGCGACCTGGGCTTCGCCTGCGAGATCCAGGAGGTCGCGCCGGGCAAGGCCAACCTGCTGGCCACCTACGGCAGCGGCCCCGGTGGCCTGGTGTTGGCCGGGCACAGCGATACGGTGCCGTTCGATGCGGCGCTGTGGCAGAGCGATCCACTCAAACTGACCGAACAGGGCGACCGCTGGATCGGCCTCGGCGTGTGCGACATGAAAGGCTTCTTCCCGCTGGTGATCGAGGCGGTGCGCACGCTGCTCGACCAGCCCTTCCGCCAGCCGCTGCTGATTCTCGCCACTTGCGACGAGGAAAGTTCGATGTCGGGCGCCCGCGCCCTGGCCGATGCCGGCAAGCCGCTGGGGCGCGCGGCGGTGATTGGCGAGCCGACCGGGCTCAAGCCGATCCGCCTGCACAAGGGGGTGATGATGGAGCGCATCGACATCCTCGGCCAGAGCGGCCATTCCTCCGACCCGAGCCTCGGCCACAGCGCCCTGGAAGCCATGCACGACGCCATGGGTGAGCTGCGCAACCTGCGCGCGCAGTGGCAGCGAGAGTTCAGCAACCCGCAGTTCAGCGTGCCGCAGCCGACCCTCAACCTCGGCTGCATCCACGGCGGTGACAATCCCAACCGTATCTGTGGCCAGTGCTCGCTGGAGTTCGACCTGCGCCCGCTGCCAGGCATGGACCCGGAACAGCTGCGCGCGGCGATCCGCAGCAAGTTGCAGCCGCTGGCCGAGCGGCATCAGGTGAAGATCGATTTCGCCCCACTGTTCGCCAACGTGCCGCCCTTCGAACAGAGCGCCGATTGCGAGCTGGTGCGCCTGGCGGAGAAGCTGACCGGGCATACGGCGCAGTCGGTGGCATTTGGCACCGAAGCGCCGTATCTTCAGCAGCTTGGTTGCGAGACCATCGTCCTCGGCCCCGGCGATATCGCCTGTGCCCACCAGCCGGGCGAGTTTCTCGAACTGGCGCGCCTGGATCCCACGGTGCGTTTGCTGCGCCAACTGATTCAACATTATTGCCTGTTACCTATCTGAGCCATGAAGGAGCTCCTGATGTTGCGACGAAGCTAGGTCGATTCCCTCTTCCCCTGGCGGGGAGACTTTCCATCGCTCGTCCATCCATCGTTCGACAGGCTTTTACATGCACGACTACGTCAACTGGCTTCGCCACGCTACGCCCTATATCAACGCCCACCGGGACTGCACCTTCGTGGTCATGCTGCCCGGCGAAGGCGTCGAGCACCCGAATTTCGGCAATATCGTCCACGACCTGGTGCTGCTGCACAGCCTCGGCGTGCGCCTGGTGCTGGTGCACGGCTCGCGCCCGCAGATCGAGGCGCGCCTGGCCGACCGCGGCCTGACGCCGCGCTACCACCACAACCTGCGCATCACCGACGGGCCGACCCTGGAATGCGTGATCGATGCCGTCGGCCAGCTGCGCATCGCCATCGAGGCGCGCCTGTCGATGGATATCGCCGCCTCGCCGATGCAGGGCTCGCGTTTGCGCGTGACCGGCGGCAACTTCGTCACCGCACGGCCGATCGGTGTGCTCGATGGCGTCGACTATCACCACACCGGCGAAGTGCGCCGGGTCGACCGCAAGGGCATCAACCGTCTGCTCGACGAGCGCAGCATCGTGCTGCTGTCGTCGCTCGGCTACTCGCCCACCGGGGAAATCTTCAACCTGGCCTGCGAAGACGTCGCCACCCGCGCCGCTATCGACCTGCAGGCCGACAAGCTGTTGCTGTTCAGTGCCGAGCGCGGCCTGCTCGACGAGAGCGGCAAGCTGGTCCGTGAGCTGCGCCCGCAGCAGGTGCCGGCGCACCTGGCGCGGCTCGGCGCGTGCTACCAGTCCGAGCTGCTGGATGCCGCCGCCCAGGCCTGCCGCGCGGGGGTCAAACGCAGCCATATCGTCAGCTACATGGACGACGGCTCGCTGCTCACCGAGCTGTTCACCCGTGACGGTGGCGGCACCCTGGTCGACCAGGAACAGTTCGAATCGCTGCGCGAGGCGACCATCGAGGACGTCGGCGGGCTGATCGACCTGATCACCCCACTGGAGGACCAGGGCATCCTGGTGCGCCGTTCGCGCGAAGTGCTGGAGCGCGAGATCGAGCAGTTCAGCATCGTCGAGCGCGACGGCCTGATCATCGCCTGCGCCGCGCTGTACCGCATCGCCGACTCGGATGCCGGCGAGCTGGCCTGTCTGGCAGTGAACCCGGAATACCGGCATGGCGGTCGTGGCGACGAGTTGCTGGAACGCATCGAGGAACGGGCCCGCGAGCAGGGCTTGAAGACCCTCATCGTGCTCACCACGCGCACCGCCCACTGGTTCCAGGAGCGCGGCTTCGGACCCAGCAGCGTCGAACGCCTGCCCGCGGCCCGTGCCTCGCTGTACAACTACCAGCGCAATTCGAAGATCTTCGAAAAGGCCCTTTAGGCCAATACTGTAGGAGCCAGCTTGCTGGCGATCGCGGCCCCGTGCGGGTAATGGATCGCCAGCAAGCTGGCTCCTACAAGGTTTGGCAAGAGGTGTTGGTAATGAAGAAGGGCCGCTATTGCGGCCCTTTTTTATGGGTTCGGTGACTCAGGCGCTGCGGCGCTGGTGCAGTTTGAACTGCTCGTTGCCATCGTCCCAGCCGGCTTCCCAGGCCGCCGCCATGACCTCGGCGGGGTAGGGTTGCAGGTGTTGCGGTTGGCCCGTGAGGCCGCTCATGTAGCCTTGCTGATACGCCTTGTTCAGGCTTTCCAGGCTCCAGTGGCTGTCTTCATGGTCGTGTTCGTCGGGCGGCGTCATGGGCTTCGCCAAGGCGGGTTTTCCACACAGGTTAGCCCTCGCCGGCGCTAGCCGCGTGCCATTGGTCAGTGGCGAACGGTCGAGCTGGCGGATTTGTGACGGGCTGCCCTTATTGGCTTCGCCCGTCAGTCATCTCGTTGATTTCAAACACCTAGGTCTTAAACGCCAATGCCGAGAATGCTGGCCTGGTAGGCCGCGACGAAGGTGTCGAAGTCGCCCGGCTCGGCGCTCTCCAGCTCGGCCTGCTCGTCCAGTGACTGGCGCGCCATGGCCACGAAAGCGGCCTGTTCCTCGGCACTTAGCGGTTGCGCGCGGAAGTTTGCCGCGTGCTCCTTGCTGTGGCGCAGGGCCAGGGCGCGGAAGCTTTCGCCGGTATCGCGCAGCTCGGCCAGCACGCGGGCCGACGGGGTTTGCGCGGGGTCATCGACTTTGCGCTGCTGCAGGTGCAGGGCGGTCTGGAAAGCATCGCCGCCGTGGGCGCGGTCGAGCAGCTCGGCAATCGGCGCGAAGCGGTCGAGCAGCTCGGTGGCCCACACCTTGAGTTCCACCTGCTGGCCTTCGCGCTGCAGATGCAGGCCCGGGCGGCGACCTTCCTTGACCGTCTTGAGGAAGTTTTCGGTGCTGGCACGGCAGACGTCGCCGCCCAGCAGCGGGCTTTCTTCCAGGGCGCAGAAGAGGATGAAGGCGTCGAGGAAGCGCGCCTGGTCGAGGTCGATGCCCAGCGGCAGGTAGGGGTTGATATCCAGGCAGCGCACTTCCACGTACTGCACGCCGCGGCTCATCAGGGCCTGGATCGGGCGCTCGCCCGAATAGGTGACGCGCTTGGGGCGGATGCTCGAGTAGTACTCGTTTTCGATCTGGATGATGTTGGTGTTGAGCTGCAGCCATTCGCCGGCGGCGTTCTTGGTGCCGATCTCGGCATAGGCCGGGTAGGGCGTGGCCACCGCCGAGCGCAGGCTTTCGGTGTAGCTGGCCAGGTCGTTGTAGCAAGGTGTCAGGCCGGCCTGGGCATTGCTCTGGTAGCCCAGGTCGCTCATGCGCAGGCTGGTGGCGTACGGCAGGAACAGGGTGTCGGCATCGAGCTGCTGCAACTGGTGCGGACGGCCACGCAGGAAGCTGGCGTCCAGCGCTGGCGAGGCGCCGAACAGGTACATCAGCAGCCAGCTGTAGCGGCGGAAGTTGCGGATCAACGCGATGTAGCTGGCCGACTGGTAGTCGCGCGGGCTCTGGCTGTCGCCGTCGAGTTGCTGCAACAGTGGCCACAGGCCTTCGGCCAGGCTGAAGTTGTAGTGGATGCCGGCGATGCATTGCATGGTCTTGCCGTAACGCAGGGCCAGGCCCTGGCGGTAGACGTACTTGAGGCGGCCGATGTTGGAGTTGCCGTAGCGGGCGATCGGGATGTCCGCTTCATCCGGCAGCAAGCCGGGCATCGACGGGCTCCACAGGTATTCGCCGTCCAACTGGCTGCTGGCGAAACGGTGGATGCGTTCGAGGTCGGCGATGGTCGCCGCCGCGTCGGGCTCGGCCGGGGTGATGAACTCCAGCAGCGATTCGGAATAGTCGGTGGTGATCTGCGGGTGGGTCAGGGCCGAACCCAGGGCGCGTGGGTGTTCACTCTGCGCCAGGCTGCCGTCGGCGCTGACGCGCAGGCATTCGCGTTCGATGCCGTGCAGGTTGCGGGTCAGCAGGGGCAGGGCGGCAGCATCGCCGAGCAACGCCAGGCGGCGGGAGAAAAGCTCGCTCAAGATGGTGATTCCTTTACTCGACGGTCGCCCTTATATGGGGGTGGATCTGTCGCTTACAAGTCGGAACGCGGAGTGGCCGGGTGGCCTGACCGGAAAGGAGGATGCGCCGACAGCGGGTGTCGACGCAATCCTGGCGCTAGCTGGCGGGGGTGTAGGGCGGGTGAAACCCGCGCCAGTGGCAGCGCGGATCAATTACTTGCAGATAAACGTGGCCTGGGCCGTGGCGATCAGCTTGTCGCCTTGCTGCACCTTGGCCTCCAGCACATGTACCTTGCGCCCGGCGTTCAGCACGCGGGCGTTGCAGACGATCTCGCCCTGCTCGACCGCGCGGATGTAGTTGACCTTGCATTCCAGGGTCATGCTGCCGGCCTCGCCGCCGAACAGGCTGTGGCTGGCCTGGCCGAGGGCGGTGTCGATCAGCGAGAACAGCGCGCCGCCGTGCATGCGCCCGTGCAGGTTGAGCAGGTGCTCCTGCATGCTCATGCGCACTTGCGATTCGCCGTTCTCGGCCTTGTCGATGGTCATGCCGAGCAGCTTGCTGAAGTTGCTGTCCTGGCCGACGGGAGAGTTGCTGCTCATGGCTTACTTCCTCAGGTTTTTGGCGTTGGCGAACAGGGCGGCCATGCCGGGATTGGCCGGGGCTGGCTTGTCCTGGCTGGAGTGGCGTTCGCTGCGCGGCTGGTTGCCGCCACGGTTCTGTCCGCCGTTGCCGGGGCGCGCACCGCGCGGGCCGTCGACCTTCTCGCCGGGGGTGTCGCTCATGCGCATGGTCAGGCCGACGCGGTTACGCGGGATGTCCACTTCCATGACTTTCACTTTGACGATGTCGCCGGCCTTGACCACTTCATAGGGGTCTTTGACGAACTTCTCCGACAGCGCGCTGATATGCACCAGGCCGTCCTGGTGCACGCCGATGTCGACGAACGCACCGAAGTTGGTGACGTTGGTCACCACGCCTTCCAGCACCATGCCCGGCTGCAGGTCCTTGAGGGTTTCCACGCCATCCTGGAACTCGGCAGTCTTGAACTCCGGGCGTGGGTCGCGGCCGGGTTTGTCGAGTTCCTTGAGAATGTCGGTGACGGTCGGCAGGCCGAAGCTCTCATCGGTGAACTGCTTGGGATCGAGGCGCTTGAGGAAGCTCGAATCGCCGATCAGCGAGCGGATGTCGCGGCTGGTGCCTTCGGCGATGCGCTGCACCAGGCGGTAGGTTTCCGGGTGCACGCCGGAAGCGTCCAGCGGGTTGTCGCCGTTCATCACACGGAGGAAGCCGGCGGCCTGTTCGAAGGTCTTCTCGCCCAGGCGCGAAACCTTCTTCAGCTCGTCGCGGGTCTTGAACGCGCCGTTGGCGTCGCGGTGGCTGACGATGTTCTGCGCCAGGGTCGCGTTGAGCCCGGAGATGCGTGCCAGCAGGGCGACGGAGGCGGTGTTCACGTCAACGCCGACGGCGTTCACGCAGTCTTCCACTACCGCGTCCAGCGAGCGCGCCAGCTTGAGCTGCGACACGTCGTGCTGGTATTGGCCGACGCCGATGGATTTCGGGTCGATCTTCACCAGCTCGGCCAGTGGGTCCTGCAGGCGGCGGGCGATGGACACGGCGCCGCGCAGCGACACGTCCATGTCCGGGAATTCCTTGGCGGCCAGCTCGGAGGCCGAGTACACCGAGGCGCCGGCTTCGCTGACCATCACCTTGGTCAGCTTGAGGCCCGGCAGCTTCTTGATCAGGTCGGCGGCCAGCTTGTCGGTCTCGCGGCTGGCGGTGCCGTTGCCGATCGAGATCAGGTCGACCGCGTGCTTGGCGCACAGTTTGGCGAGGATCGCCAGGGTGCCGTCCCAGTCATTGCGCGGGGCATGCGGGTAGACGGTGGAGGTTTCCAGGACCTTGCCAGTGGTATCGACCACGGCCACCTTGCAGCCGGTGCGCAGGCCCGGGTCGAGCGCCAGAGTGGCGCGCGGGCCGGCCGGGGCGGCCAGCAGCAGGTCGTGCAGGTTGCGGGCGAAGACGTTGATCGCCTCGTCTTCCGACTTCTCGCGCAGCTCGCTGAACAGGTCGGTTTCCAGGTGGGTGTAGAGCTTGACCTTCCAGGTCCAGCGCACCACTTCGCCCAGCCATTTGTCGGCGGCGCGGCCGCGCTGTTCGACGCCGAAGCGCTCGCCGATCATGCCTTCGCACGGGTGCATGCTGCCCGGCGTCTCGTCGCCGACCTTGAGGCTGGCGCCGAGAATGCCTTCGTTGCGCCCGCGGAAAATCGCCAGGGCGCGGTGCGACGGCACGTTCTTCAGTGGCTCGTCGTGTTCGAAGTAATCGCTGAACTTGGCGCCCTCGGCCTCTTTGCCGGCGACCAGGCGGGCGCTGAGGGTGGCGTTGTCCTTGAGGTAGCTGCGCAGGCGCTCGAGCAGGGTGGCATCTTCGGCGAAGCGTTCCATGAGGATGTACTTGGCGCCTTCGAGCACGGCCTTGACGTCGGCGAAGCCTTTCTCGGCGTCGACGAAGCGTGCGGCCTGTTCTTCCGGGTTCAGCGTTGGGTCGTTGAACAGGCCGTCGGCCAGTTCGCCGAGGCCGGCTTCCAGGGCGATCTGGCCCTTGGTTCGGCGCTTCTGCTTGTACGGCAGGTAGAGGTCTTCCAGGCGCGTCTTGGTGTCGGCCAGGTTGATCTCGCGGGTCAGTTCGGGGGTCAGCTTGCCCTGCTCCTCGATGCTGGCGAGGATCGCGGCGCGACGCTCGTCCAGTTCGCGCAGGTAGCGCAGGCGTTCTTCCAGGTTACGCAGCTGGGTATCGTCCAGGCTGCCGGTAACTTCCTTACGGTAGCGGGCGATGAACGGCACGGTGGAGCCTTCATCGAGCAGCGCCACGGCGGCGGCGACCTGTTGCGGGCGCACGCCCAGTTCTTCGGCGATGCGAGTGTTGATACTGTCCATTTAAAACACCTGACGGAGAACACCAGCCGGCCGCCTCATGAGCGGCCCGGCACGAAAGCGCCGCATTATAAACACCGCTCTGCGAGGCCATGGGCACCGTTCGGGGAAAAATCTGCTAACAATGGGGCAGGCCGCCAATCATCTGTGCTGGGCGATAATGCCGGCACTTCGAATGGGAGAGAACATGAGCAGCACACCTGTAGTGGAAGGCGAGAAAATCCTGATTGTCGACGACGACCCCGGCTTGCGCCGCCTGCTGGAGCGTTTCCTCAGCGAGCAGGGCTACCGCGTGCGCGCGGTGGAGAACGTCGAGCAGATGGACCGCCTGCTGTCCCGCGAACTGTTCCAGCTGCTGGTGCTCGACCTCATGCTGCCGGGCGAAGATGGCCTGTCCGCCTGCCGCCGCCTGCGTGCGGCGAACAATCAGCTGCCGATCATCATGCTCACCGCCAAGGGCGACGAAGCCAGCCGTATCCAGGGGCTGGAAGGCGGCGCCGACGATTACCTGGCCAAGCCATTCAACCCGCGGGAGCTGCTGGCGCGGATCAAGGCCGTGCTGCGCCGTCAGGCGCCCGTGGTGCCGGGCGCGCCGGGCAGCGAGGACGAGAGCGTCAGCTTCGGCGAATACGAGCTGTCCCTGGCCACTCGCGAGCTGAAGAAGGGCGAGGAAGTGCACATGCTCACCACCGGTGAGTTCGCCGTGCTCAAGGCCCTGGTCCAGCATGCCCGCGAGCCGCTGACCCGCGACAAGCTGATGAACCTGGCCCGTGGCCGCGAGTGGGATGCGCTGGAACGCTCCATCGACGTGCAGATTTCCCGTCTGCGCCGGCTGATCGAGCCGGACCCGTCCAAGCCGCGCTATATCCAGACGGTCTGGGGCGTGGGCTACGTGTTCGTGCCGGATGGCAGCAAGTAATTCTGCCTCACGCTCGTTCGGGGTGTTGTAGGAGCCAGCTTGCTGGCGATCCAGCTCATCCCATCGCCAGCAAGCTGGCTCCTACAGGTATCGCGCCGCTCCGATGAAAACCCCGCTGTGGTTCCCGCAAAGCTTCTTCGCTCGCACTCTCTGGTTGGTGCTGGTGGTCGTGCTGTTTTCCAAGGCGCTGACCCTGGTCTACCTGATGATGAACGAAGACATGCTGGTCGACCGCCAGTACAGCCACGGCGCGGCGCTGACCCTGCGGGCATACTGGGCGGCTGACCCGGAAGACCGTGCGCACATCGCCGAGGCGGCCACCCTGCAGCGGGTGGCCCGCGACGAAGTGCCGCCGACCGAACAGCACTGGCCATACTCGGAAATCTTCCTGCGCCAGATGCAAACCGAACTGGGTCCGGACACCGAAGTGCGGGTGCGCGTGCAGAGCCCGCCAGCGCTCTGGGTGCACGCGCCGAGTCTGGGCGATGCCTGGCTCAAGGTGCCGCTCTACCCGCATCCATTGCGTGGGCAGAAGATCTGGACAGTGCTCGGCTGGTTCCTCGGCATCGGCCTGCTGTCTACCGCGGCGGCATGGATATTTGTCCGTCAGCTCAATGCCCCGCTCAAGCGCCTGGTGTTCGCCGCCCGGCAACTGGGCCAGGGCAGCAGCGTGCGCTTGCCGATCAGCGATACGCCCAGCGAGATGACCGAGGTCTACCGGGCCTTCAACCAGATGGCGGAAAACGTCGAGCAGGCTGCCCGCGAGCGCGAGCTGATGCTGGCTGGCGTGTCCCATGACCTGCGCACGCCGCTGACCCGGCTGCGCCTGTCGCTGGAACTGCTCAACAGCGACTCGGACCTGACCGAAGACATGGTGCGTGACATCGAGGACATGGACGCCATCCTCGACCAGTTCCTCGCCTTCATCCGCGACGGCCGCGACGAGACCCCCGAGCCGAGTGACCTCGGCGAGCTGGTGCGCGAAGTGGTGGCACCCTACAACCAGCAGGGCGAACAGGTGCGCCTGTACCTGGAAACGCTGCCGCCGTTCCCGCTGCGCCGGGTGTCGATCAAGCGCCTGCTGGCCAACCTGCTGGACAACGCCCTGCGCTACGGTGGCCAGGGTGTTGAGGTGGTGGCCAACCTGTCCGGCGACTGCAGCGCGCCCTACGTGGTGCTCAGCGTGCTGGATCGCGGCCCGGGTATCGACCCGGCCGAGCAGGGCAACCTGTTCAACCCCTTCATCCGTGGCGACCTGGCGCGGGGCGGCAAGGGCGCCGGCCTGGGCCTGGCCATCGTCAAGCGCATCGCCGCCCTGCACGGCGGCAGCGTCGAGCTGCGCAACCGCTCCGGCGGTGGCTTGGAAGCGCGGATCTGCCTGCCGCTGGGGCTCTTGCTGCCGCGCGATGCCGTATAGACAGCTAAGTGCCTATTTAGGATCTTTTGAGCTAGAGCCAGGCAAGGCGAAATGAGGCGAGGACGCGGAGTTTACAAACCGTAAATGAGCAGTCCGAGCCGCATTTCAACGTAGCATGGCCGACGATCAGAAGGTCCGAGGCAGGCGCTAAGCCGGTGCCTGTCGTCCACTGATCTATGCTCCCCAGGTAGTTCTTCTGAGGTCAGCATGCCTGCCGTATTCGACCGACTGCCTCTCTGGAGCTGGTGGCTGCCATTGCCACTGCTGCATCTGGGAACCTGGCTGACCCTCGCCCTGGGCACCGTTGGCGGGGTGGCGCTCGGCTACGTGCCGTTCGCCCTCGGCCTGGCCTGCGTGCTCTGGTGGGGCCCGCGGGTGCTGCCGGCGGTTTACCTGAATGCGCTGTTCGGTGCCCTGCTCTGGGATGTTCCCTGGCCGCTGGCGGCCCTGCATGGCGTGCCGGAAACCCTCGGCCTGGCGCTGGCCTGGGCGCTGTTGCGGCATTACCGGGTCGAGGCGACCCTGTGCAGCCTGCCGCATCTGCTGCGTTTCTTTCTCTTCGGCGTGCTATTGCCTACGGCCTTGATGGCGCTGGCCATGCAAGGCGTGCAGGTGTTTGCCAGTGGCACCCTGGCGGTGGACTGGCTGCGGGTCAGCTTGGGCCTGTGCCTGGCGTACGGCCTGAGCAGCCTGGTGATCAGCATCCTGCTGCTGGCGGCGCTGACGCCGATCTTGCGGCGGCGAGGCTGGGTGCTGCCTGCGCTGGGTGAGGAAGAAGGGCCCTCGGCGGCCTGGCGCCATCTGCCGCCCTGGCCCTTGCTGCTGTTGCTGCTGGTCGGTCTGCCCTGGCTGTTGGGGTTGCTGCCCCTGGCGCTGACTTTGCCGTTGATCGGCTTGTCGATGCTCAGCCTGGGCTTGTTCTGGGGCTTTCCCGGGGCGCTTTGCGGGCTCGGCCTGACCGCTCTGGTCACCCTGTTGCCGCAGCTGGGCCAGGTGCGCAGCGGCGGCGAATGGCTCAACCCGCAGCGCGGCGAGCTGTACCTCAGTGTGCTGGTGCTGATGGTCGCGACCCTGCTGGTCGGTCGTGCGCTCAGCGATCTGCGCCGCACCCTCAAGCGCAGTGCGCTGATGCAGCGCGAGCTGGCCCTGGCCAACCTGGCGCTGCAGGCGTGCCCGCTGGGGGTGTCGATCTCCGATGTGCGCCAGTCGGGCGTGCCCTTCATCTATTGCAACCCGGCGCTGGAGCGCATCAGCGGCTATGCCCGCGAGGAAATTATCGGCAGCGACAGCCGCACCCTGGTCGGCAAGAACGACGAGCAGGGCGGCTTGCTGCGCATCCGCCAGGCCATCCAGCGCGGCATGCCGCACCAGGAGGTGCTGCGCAATTACCGCAAGGATGGCCGGCTGTTCTGGAACGAAGTGACCGTGGCGCCGCTGCTGGATGAACAGGGCCAGGTCAGCCATATCGTCGCCCTGAACAATGACGTGACTGAGCGCGAGCGCCAGGCCCAGGAGCTGGCCGCAAGCCGCGAGGAGCTGTTGCGTCAGGCCCACCTGCTGTCGCAGACCGAAGAAGTGGCCAATATCGGCGGCTGGGTGCTGAACCTGGCGGACCAGAGCATGTACTGGACCGACGGCTGCTTTCGCCTCAACGAGATGGACCCCGCCGGCGGCGCGCCGGACATGCAGGCCTCGCTGGATCGCTACGACGCGGAAAGCCAGAAACTGATGCAGCAAGCCCTTGAGGCGATCCTGCAGACGGGCAAACCCTACGACCTTGAAGTGCGCCTGATCGGCGCCAAGGGCACCGCGCGCTGGGTGCGCCTGAAAGGCTTCCCCGAGCGCGACGGTGAGCACACGTTGCGTATCTACGGCGCGATCCAGGACATCAGCGCACGCCGGCGCGCCGAACAGCAACTGCGCGAGCGCGACGAATGGCTGCGTCTGTTCTTCGAGGCGCCGTTGATCGGCATGGCGATGATCGGCCCGCAGCGCCAGTGGCTGGAGGTCAACCACAAGCTCTGCGATATCCTCGGGCGCAGCCGCGAGGAACTGCTCAACAGCCAGTGGCTGGAGATCACCCACACCGCCGATATCGAGCGCGAGGACCAGCTGTTCGAGGCCCTCGGCAACAACGAACGGGATGATTTCGAACTGGAAAAGCGCTTCCTGCGCCGCGACGGCAGCGTGGTCTACAGCCGCCTCAGCCTGCGCGCAGTGCGTGGCCAGAAGGGCAAGCTGGAAGCCTGCCTGGCGCTGATCGAAGACATCACCGCGCGCCACGACGCCGAGGCGCGCTACCGCACCCTGGTGCAGCACGCGCCGGAGGCGATCCTGCTGTTCAGCCCGAAGACCGGCATCGTCGATGCCAACGAAAATGCCGAGCGGCTGTTCCGCCTCGGGCGCGCCGAGCTGATGGGCAAGCGCCCGATCGACCTGACGCCGCCACGCCAAGCCAATGGCGAGGACTCCGAGGCTGCTGCGCTGAAGAATCTGGAAGCCGCCATCGGCGGCGGCACGCCGGTGTTCGAGTGGCTGCACCGCGACAGTGTCGGGCGCATGTTGCCGTGCGAGGTACGCCTGGTGCGCATGCCGGGCAAGCCGCTGCTGGTGCGCGCCAGCATCACCGATATTTCCGAGCGTCAGCGCTACCAGCGCGAGATCGAGCGGCTGGCCTATAGCGATGAGCTGACCGGCCTGCCCAATCGCCGCCTGCTGCAGGACCGCCTGCAGCATGCGATGACCCGCGAACTGCGCGACGGCAGCTTTGGCGCCTTGCTGTTTATTGACCTGGACCATTTCAAGACGGTCAACGACAGCCTCGGTCATCCGGTCGGCGATGCCTTGCTGCGCGAAGTGACCGCGCGCCTGGGCCGCTGCCTGCGCGCCGAGGACACCCTGGCGCGGCTTGGCGGTGACGAGTTCGTGGTGCTGCTCGAAGCCCTCGGCGAAACCCCCGAGCTGGCCGCCGAACACGCCGCCGAGGTGGGCGACAAGCTGCTCGGCAGCCTGCAGGGCAGCTACCGGGTGGAGGGCCATGAGTTGGCCGTCACTGCCAGCATCGGCATCACCCTGCACCCGCTGCCGGGGCAGGGCGCCGCCGATGTGCTGAAACAGTCCGACACGGCCATGTACCAGGCCAAGCAGGCGGGGCGTAACGCCCTGCATTTCTTCGCCCCGGAAATGCAGGCGGTGATCGACCAGCGCTTGCAGTTGCAGAGCGAGCTGCGCCAGGCCATGGCGCGCAACCAGCTGTACCTGGTGTTCCAGCCGCAACTGGCGCTGGCCGACAACCGCGTGGCCGGCGCCGAAGTGCTGCTGCGCTGGCGCCACCCGGAGCGCGGCGATATTCCGCCGGGGCAGTTCATCGCCCTGGCCGAGGAAACCGGGTTGATCCAGGAACTCGGTCACTGGGTGCTGGAACAGGCCTGCGCCAGCCTGGCCCGCTGGCAGGGGCAATGGCCGGACCTGGTGCTGGCAGTCAACCTCAGCCCACGCGAGTTGCGTCAGCCAGGCTGCGCCGAGCGGGTGCGTGCCTGCCTGGAGCGTCATGGCTTGCCGGCCCGTGCACTGGAACTGGAGATCACCGAGGGCGTGCTGCTGGAGGATGTCGAGCAGTGCATCGACGCCATGCAGGCGCTCAAGCATCTGGGCATCCGCTTCGCCATCGACGATTTCGGTACCGGCTACTCCTCGCTGACCTACCTCAAGCGCCTGCCGCTGGATCGATTGAAGATCGACCGCAGCTTCATCAATGACCTGGAAGGCGAAGCCAGCGGGCAGATGCTGGTCGAGACGATCCTGGTGATTGCACGCAATCTGGATCTGGAGTGTGTGGCCGAAGGCATCGAGAGCGATGCCCAGCTCGACTGGCTACGCCGTCATGGTTGTGCCCTGGGGCAGGGCTACCATTTCAGCCAGCCGTTGAGGGAGAGCGACTTCCTCACCTGGATGCAGGCCCGCAACGGCGCGTTGTAGGGCGGGGTACAGCCCGCGTTATTGATACGCGCGGGTGCGGGTTGGCTTAGCCCCGGCCCTTGGTGCGGGTCTGGCCGGGTTCGGCGTTCTTTTCCAGGTACTCGATGATGATCGCGGCCACGTCCTTGCCGGTGGTGGTCTCGATACCTTCCAGGCCGGGCGAGGAGTTCACTTCCATCACCAGCGGGCCGTGGTTGGAGCGCAGGATATCGACGCCGGCCACCGACAGGCCCATGACCTTGGCGGCGCGGATCGCGGTCATGCGTTCTTCTGGGGTGATCTTGATCAGGCTGGCGCTGCCGCCACGGTGCAGGTTGGAGCGAAATTCACCGGGCTTGGCCTGGCGCTTCATCGCCGCGATCACCTTGTCGCCGACCACGAAGCAGCGGATGTCGGCGCCGCCGGCTTCCTTGATGTACTCCTGCACCATGATGTTCTGCTTGAGACCCATGAACGCCTCGATCACCGATTCCGCAGCCTTCTCGGTTTCACACAACACCACGCCGATGCCCTGGGTACCTTCCAGCACCTTGATCACCAGCGGTGCGCCGTTGACCATCTGGATCAGGTCGGGAATGTCGTCCGGCGAGTGGGCGAAGCCGGTCACCGGCAGGCCGATGCCGCGTCGCGACAGCAGTTGCAGCGAGCGCAGCTTGTCGCGCGAGCGGCTGATCGCCACCGACTCGTTGAGCGGGAACACGCCCATCATCTCGAACTGGCGCAGCACCGCGCAGCCATAAAAGGTCACCGAGGCACCGATCCGCGGGATCACCGCATCGAAACCTTCCAGCGGGCGGCCGCGGTAGTGGATCTGCGGCTTGTGGCTGGCGATGTTCATGTAGGCGCGCAGGGTGTCGATCACGATGACTTCATGGCCGCGCGCCTCGCCGGCTTCCACCAGGCGGCGCGTGGAGTACAGGCGTGGGTTGCGCGACAGGATGGCGATCTTCATTGGGCACCGGAAGCAGAGGGTAATTGCGGTTTGTCTTGCACGTAGGTCAGCGCCGGGTTGACCACCAGTTGCCCGGTGACCAGCGCCTTGGAGCCGAGCAGCACGCGGTAGCGCATGGTCTTGCGGCAGGCCAGGGTGAATTCCACCGGCCATTGTCGATCACCCAGCATGAGCAGGGTGCGGATCACGTAGCGACTCTGCGTGTGGCCGTTGGAGCTCTTGATGGTTTTCACCGTGACCAGCGGCGCTTCGCAGCGATGGCGGCGCTGCACCACCGTGCCGAAGTGCGCGGTGAAGCGCACCCAGCCCACCCCGTCGCGCTCGAAGGGCTGGATGTCGCTGGCGTGCAGGGTCGAGGTGCTGGCACCGGTATCGATCTTCGCGCGCAGGCCGACCATGCCCAGGTCAGGCAGGTTGATCCATTCACGCAGGCCGATGACCGAGAGTTGATCGAACGTCTTCAATACAGGCTTTCCGCAGGCAGTGCAGGCATTCTAGATGTCCCATATGACAACTGCATCAGGCAAGATTCAGACCTGCGACAGACTTTTCCGAGTGAGTGATGAGCGACAAAGACGACGACAAGGTCCGCCTGGACAAATGGCTGTGGGCGGCGCGCTTCTACAAGACCCGTGCCCTGGCCAAGGAGGCGATCGAAGGCGGCAAGGTGCACTGCCGTGGCGAGCGCTGCAAACCCTCGAAGGAGCCCCGGCTGGGTGACGAGTTTGTCATCCGCACCGGCTTCGAGGAGCGCACGGTGGTGGTGCGTGCGCTGTCCGTGGTGCGCCGCGGCGCGCCCGAGGCGCAACTGCTGTACGAGGAGACCGCCGACAGCCTGAGCCGCCGCGAAGCCGCCACAGAGCTGCGCAAGGCCGGTGCCATCGGCCTGCAAACGGACGGTCGGCCGAGCAAGAAACAGCGCCGGCAGCTGCAGAGTTTTCGTGGCGGGCAGGACTGATAGAGCGCTGCAAAACCATCGATAGACAACCGGCCCTTGGTCGCGCCGGGCTTTGCGCCTAAAATCGCCGGCCCTGAAACCACGCAGAGTCCGGGCATGTCCGACTTCACTCAACGTTTCCTGTTCGACGACTCCGATGTGCGCGGCGAACTGGTCAGCCTCGGCCAGAGCTACCAGCACGTACTGGCCAAGCATTCCTACCCGCAGCCGGTCGCCCAGTTGCTGGGCGAGATGCTGGCTGCCGCGGCCCTGCTGGTCGGCACCCTGAAGTTCGACGGCCTGCTGATTCTGCAGGTGCGCTCGTCCGGCGCGGTGCCGCTGCTGATGATCGAATGCTCCAGCGAGCGTGAAGTGCGTGGCATCGCCCACTACCATGCCGAGCAGATCGGCGCCGATGCCGGCCTGCGCGAGCTGATGCCCGATGGCGTGCTGGCCCTGACCGTCGACCCGAAGCAGGGTCAGCGCTACCAGGGGATCGTCGATCTCGATGGTGAGACCCTGGCCGATTGCCTGTCCAACTACTTTGCCACCTCCGAGCAACTGTCCACGCGCTTCTGGCTGCACGCCGATGGTCAGCGCGCCCGTGGCCTGCTGCTGCAACAACTGCCGGTGGATCGCCTGCCCGACGCGGACGAGCGCGAAGCCAGCTGGCAGCACGTGCTGACCCTGGCCAACACGCTGACCGCCGAGGAGCTGCTGGGCCTGGACAACGAGACCGTGCTGCATCGCCTCTACCACGAGGACACCGTGCGCCTGTTCGAGCCGCAGGCGTTGTGTTTCCGCTGCAGCTGCTCGCGTGAGCGCTCGTCGCGGGCGCTGATCAGCCTCGGCGAGCCCGACGCGATGGCGCTGCTGGCCGAGCACGATGGCCAGGTGGTGATCGACTGCCAGTTCTGCAACGAACGCTATGCCTTCGATGCCGCCGATGTGACCCAACTGTTCGCCGGTGGCGGCAGTCAGGACCCCTCGGCAACCCGCCACTGACCAATAGCGTGCGTCTATCGACCGCGTTTACGGATCAGAGGCTGCCAAGGAGCGTGCTTTTCTGGCATACTCCCGCGACTTTTTTATCGCTGTAGTGACGTATCGAGCCCACTACAGAATGTTCGGAAGACTCGGCCAGTGGCCGACGGGGATCCTCATGACGCAAGCCAATAACGCCGTGTACACCGATATCAGCGCTGCCCAACTGGTCGAAGAGGCCATTCGTCGGGGTGAAGGCGAACTGGCCGCCAACGGCTCTCTGGTCGTCCGTACCGGTCACCGCACCGGCCGTTCCCCGGCCGACCGTTTCATCGTGCAAGAGCCGAGCACCGAGGCGAAAATCGCCTGGGGCGCAATCAACCGTCCGTTCCCGGCCGACAAGTTCGATGCCCTGTGGGATCGCGTTGAAGCCTTCAACAATGCCCAGGAACACTTCGTTTCCTATGTGCACGTAGGTTCCGCCGACGCGCATTACCTGCCGGTCAAGATGACCACCCAGACTGCCTGGCAGAACCTGTTCGGTCGTTGCCTGTTCATCAACCCGGAAACCTACAACCCGGGCGCCCGGGACGAGTGGCAGATCCTCAACGTTGCCAACTTCGAGTGCGTGCCTGAGCGTGACGGCACCAACTCCGATGGCTGCGTGATCCTCAACTTCGCCGCCAAGAAAGTCCTGATCGCCGGCATGCGTTACGCCGGTGAAATGAAGAAAGCCATGTTCTCCGTGCAGAACTTCCTGCTGCCGGATGCCGACGTGCTGCCGATGCACTGCGCCGCCAACATCGGTGAAGAAGGCGACGTGACCCTGTTCTTTGGTCTGTCCGGCACCGGCAAGACCACCCTGTCGGCTGACGAAAGCCGTTACCTGATCGGCGACGACGAGCACGGCTGGGGTGTGGGCGTGGTGTTCAACATCGAAGGCGGTTGCTATGCCAAGTGCATCGACCTGTCCGAGAAGAACGAGCCGGTGATCTGGAAAGCCATCCAGTTCGGCGCCGTACTGGAGAACGTGGTTCTCGACGAGAACCGTGTACCGGACTACGCCGACGACAGCCTGACCCAGAACAGCCGTGCGGCCTACCCGCTGGAGCTGATCGAGAAGCGCTCCGAGAAGAACCTCGGTGGCGAGCCGAACGCTGTGATCTTCCTGACCTGCGACCTGACTGGCGTACTGCCGCCGGTGTCGATCCTCAGCGAAGAGCAGGCGGCCTACCACTTCCTGTCCGGCTACACCGCGCTGGTCGGTTCCACCGAAATGGGCAGCGGCGGCGGCATCAAGTCGACCTTCTCCACCTGCTTCGGCGCGCCGTTCTTCCCGCGTCCGGCTGGCGAATACGCCGAGCTGCTGATCAAGCGTATCCGCGGCTTCGGCTCCAAGGTTTACCTGGTCAACACCGGCTGGACCGGTGGCGGCTACGGCGTCGGCAAGCGCTTCAACATTCCGACCACCCGTGGTGTGATTGCAGCGATCCAGAGCGGCGCGCTGATCGGTACCGAAACCGAGCAACTGCCGATCATCAACCTGAGCGTGCCGAAGGCCGTTCCGGGCGTCGAAACCAACCTGCTCAACCCGCGCAACACCTGGGCTGACCAGAACGCCTACGACGAAGCCGCCAAAGGCCTGGCTGGTCTGTTCATCGAGAACTTCAAGAAGTTCGACGTGTCCGACGCCATCCGCAACGCCGGCCCGCAGCTGTAAGAGGTCGCTCAGGCCTTGAGCACCTTCTAGCTGTAGCGCCATAGAAAAAGCCGCCCTCGGGCGGCTTTTTTGTGCGCTGCTGTCAGTACAGATCAGGCACGGGTATCAACGTACGGCTCCGGTTGCACCGGTTTTGCGTCGGGCCGCTCTGGGCGGTTGGTGTTGCTATCGATGTTCTGGGCCAGCTCGTTGCGGCGCACATCGTCACGCAGTTCCAGTGCTGTTTCCACCGTGCTCGGCTGGCTGTCGATCTCGCCTTCGCTGGCTACTGCCAGATACGTATCGATTTGCCGCTGCTGGCTGGTGGCGCTGTACAACTGAGTGGCGGCGCTACGCCGGTTGGATTGGCTCAGCTCCTTGCTTTCCTGCTGTTCGGTGACTCGATCAGCGGCGCGGTCGACGGCGGTATTCACTTGCTCCGGACTAACCGGTGAGCTGGGTGACTCCGCAGCTTGACCCGCTTTCTTGATGATCTGGGTCGAGAGAGGCAGGGTGCTGCTGTAGCTGGATACCTGCATGCCGTTCTCCTGTGTGACTCCACTGGTTTCAATCTACCTCTGAAACCCCGTGCGGGTTAGACGGATTGGCGATAGTGCCGCCGTTGTAGTTCGAGCTTTCACCACAGTGCAGAGCGCTCCGGCCGCCGTCTGTCGACGCAGCCCGGTGATGCTGCGTCGCGGCCTAGTCGGCGGTCGGCGTCATGGCCTTGTCGGCGCGGTGCGTCGCGCTTTCGGCCAGGGCGCCTGGGCTGAACAGGCTGGCGATGATCAACAGCAGAGGAGCGATGCGCTTCATGGTGCCTCCGGATGGTCAGGGGGAGGACGGCTCATTCTTGTTGTGGTGACGGCGACCTAGTCGATCACTTCCGCGCCCTGGATGGTCAGCTCCGGCAGCGCGGCAGGCATTGGGCAGATCTGCAGGTACTTGATGCTCTCGCGCGGGATCATCAGCAGGTCGCCATCTACCTCGATGCTCAGAAAAGGCGATTCCAGCTGTTTGCGCAAGGCCCGCGCGACGACTGCCGGGTCTTCGACCTGCCGTGGGAAGCGCAGAGCCAGGCGTTGGCCGTCCTGAAAATACAGGTAGAGGTGCTTGATGGGTTTCATCGGCTCTCCTTGAGCGGGCAGTGGCTGCCCGCACGGAGAATGCCGGAGGGTCAGCTGCGGTCGGCCAACACGCCGATCAGGAAGAAGACTAGTAGCAGCACTGGCGCCAGGGTGAAGTTGTTGAAATAACCCAGCCCATGGGACAGCCAGGGCGTGAGGAAAACGATCGCCAGGCCATAGCCGACCGCGCAGACCAGGACGAAGATCAGCGTGCGCAGGAAGAAGTTGAAGCTGGCAATCGAGCGCTGCACCCAGGCGTTGATCCCCGGCCCGAACAGCACGAAGAGGGTGGCCATGATGGCCAGGGAAATGTCGTACAGATTGCCGCGGCACCAGCGCGAGAGGGTGGCGATCAGGTCGAGCAGCAGATCCATGGGTTGTCCTTATTGTCGGTAGAGATCGAGCGTGCGGGGCAGTTTACCGTCTGTCGCCGGGGCTGCCGAGTCTGCTGTAGCGACTGTGTGGGACGCGCCTCAGGGCAGGAAGTGTTGCAGCAGGTCGTTGAGAAACAGCTGTCCCTCGCGGCTGGCAGTCAGGCGTTGCGGGTCGGTCAGCAGCAGCTTGCGGGCTTCGGCTTCGCGCCGCGCGCCGTCCAGTTGCGCCAGCGGCAGCCCGGTACGTTCACTGAACAGGGCGGCAGGCACGCCATCGGTCAGGCGCAGTACGTTCATCAGAAACTCGAACGGCAGTTCCTCGCCAGCCAGTACGCGCTCGCCGGCTTGGAAGGCCTTGCCCGGGTCGAGATAGTCCTTGGGCAGGCGGGTCTTCCAGGTGCGCACGATATGCCCAGCCGGGCTGCTCAGCTTGGCATGGGCGCCGGCGCCGATGCCGAGGAAGTCGCCGAAGGTCCAGTAGTTGAGGTTGTGCCGCGCCGGCTTGCCGGGCTGGGCGTAGGCAGACACTTCGTACTGGGCGTAACCCTGTTCCGCGATCAGGGCCTGGCCGGCTTCCTGGATGTCCCACAGCAAGTCGTCTTCCGGCAGCTGCGGCGGCTGGCTCCAGAACACCGTGTTCGGCTCCATGGTCAGCTGGTACCAGGACAGGTGCGTCGGGCCCTGGGCGATGGCGGTGCGCAGGTCGAACAGGGCGTCGTCGATGCTCTGCTCGGGTAGGCCGTGCATCAGGTCGAGGTTGAAATTGTCGAAGCCGGCGGCGCGCGCCATGTCGGCGGCGCGGATCGCCTCATTGCCGTCGTGGATGCGGCCCAAGGCCTTGAGCTTGGCTTCCTGGAAGCTCTGCACGCCAATCGACAGGCGATTGATGCCGAGGCTGCGGTAGTCGCGGAACTTGGCCTGCTCGAAGGTGCCGGGGTTGGCTTCCAGGGTGATCTCGATATCGCGGGCGAAACGTACGCGTTGTTCGACCCCGATCATCAGCCGGCCGAGGGCCTTGGCCGAGAACAGGCTGGGCGTGCCGCCGCCGAAGAAGATCGAGGTCAGCTCGCGGCCGTGGACATGCACCAGATCGGCATCCAGGTCGGCCAGCAGGGCGTCGACATACTCCTCTTCCGGCAGCGTGGGACCGGCGGCGTGGGAGTTGAAGTCGCAGTACGGGCATTTGCGCACGCACCACGGAATGTGGATATACAGGGCAAGAGGCGGGAGCTGGAAGCTCCCGCCGATGGGGCTGTTCATGCCAGCCCCAGGCGTTGCTTGAACAGGGCCATGGCGCGGGCGCGGTGGCTGATCTGGTTTTTCTCGGCAGCCGGCAGCTCGGCGCTGGAGCAGTTGCGTTCGGCGACCCAGAACAGCGGGTCGTAGCCGAAGCCCTGTTCGCCGCGTGCCTCGCGCAAGATGCTGCCGTGCCAGAGGCCTTCGCAGAGGATCGGCAGCGGGTCGTCGGCATGCCGTACCAGCGCCAGGGCGCAGACGAACTGGGCGCCGCGCTCGGCATCCGGCACATCCTTGAGGGCGTCCAGCAGCTTGGCGTTGTTGGCGGCATCACCCTGGCCATCGGCATAGCGCGCCGAATAGATGCCGGGCGCGCCGCCAAGGAAGTCCACCGCCAGGCCGGAGTCGTCGGCCAGTGCCGGCAGGCCGGACACCCGCGCGGCATTGCGCGCCTTGAGGATGGCGTTCTCGACGAACGACAGGCCGGTTTCTTCCGGTTCGATACTGGAGAACTCGCCCACCGAGCGCACGCGTACGTGTTCGCCGAGCATGGCCTGGAGTTCCTTGAGTTTGCCGGCGTTATGGCTGGCGAGTACGAGTTCGGTGAAGGGCATCATGGCTCCGGAAACACTTCCTGGTCGAAGCTGAAGCTGTTCGGCGTGCTGTCGCCGACTTCCACGCTGAGGCTGAACTTGAGCATCTCGCGCTCATTCATCGGGAATTCGGCGAGGTAATACACGGCGCCGCTTTCCAGCACCTGCTTGAAGTTCAGGACGGTGGTCTGCCCGAGCAGGTTCTTGATCTGCCCGCTGACCTGCGCTGGCTGGCCCTTGCCGTCCTTCAGCACGGCGACGTTGAGCACGCCGCCGGTCTTGCTGCGGGTCAGGCCGGCAGCTGCTGCGATGTCCGGCTGCAGGAAGCTGGAGTTGAATACGCTGTAGTGCACGTCGAGGTCGCCGAAGCTCTGCTTGCGTTCGGCAAGGGCGGGCAGGGCAACGAGCAGGCACAACAGCAGAGAGGCAAAGCGACGCATGGAAACCTCCGAGGGGCGTCAGGCGGTTTAGACGGCTACGCGGTGATCGGCCAGGCCGGGCCCGCTGACGCGATAGATGCCGATCTCTCCCAACAGATTAGGCCAAAGCCGGCTGCCGAGATTGTGGCGGTGTGCGTGATCCACAGCCAGGCGCTCCTCGACGCGTGCGCCTTGTGCCAGGCACAGGCGCTCGAAGTCTTCGAAGGTGCAGAAGTGGATGTTTGGCGTGTTGTACCAGGTGTAGGGCAGGAACTCCGACACCGGCATGCGGCCCTTGCTGGTCAGGTACCAGCGGCAGCGCCAGTGGCCGAAGTTGGGGAAGGTGATGATGCAGGTTTTGCCGACCCGCAGCATTTCCGCCAGCACCTTGTCCGGGTAGCGCAGGGCTTGCAGCGACTGGGTCATCACTACCACGTCGAAGCTGTTGCTGGCGAAGTTACCGAGGCCCTGGTCGAGGTCCTGCTCGATCACGTTGACGCCGCGCTCGATGCAGGTGGCGATCTTGTCGCCGTCGATTTCCAGGCCATAGCCGCTGACGTGCTTGTTGGCACCCAGCCAGGCCAGCAGTTCGCCGTCGCCGCAACCCAGGTCGAGCACGCGACTACCGGCAGGAATCCACTCCTGAATGATTTCCAGATCAGCGCGCATGCTTATACCTCGATCCGCTTCATGTAACCGCCGAAGGCCTGCAGGTAGCGCGGGATCGGAATGAGGAAGGCGTCGTGGCCTTGCGGTGCGTCGATTTCCAGGTAGCTGACGTTCTTGTTGGCGGCCAGCAGGGCGTCGACGATTTCCCGCGAGCGGGCCGGCGAGAAGCGCCAGTCGGTGGTGAAGGACATCACGCAGAAGTCGGCCTTGACCCCCGCCAGGGTCTTGGCCAGGTCGTCGCCGTGGCTGCCGGCGGGGTCGAAGTAATCCAGCGCCTTGGTCATCAGCAGGTAGGTGTTGGCGTCGAAACGCCCGGAGAACTCCTCGCCCTGGTAGCGCAGGTAGCTCTCGACCTGGAATTCGACACTGTGGAAGTCGTAGTTGAGCTTTTCGCTCTTCAGGCCGCGGCCGAATTTCTCGCCCATGGCGTCATCCGACAGGTAGGTGATGTGGCCGACCATGCGCGCCAGCATCAGGCCGCGCTTGGGGATCACCCCTTGTTCCTGGAAGTGCCCACCGTGGAATTCCGGGTCGGTGAGGATGGCCTGGCGCGCCACTTCGTTGAAGGCGATGTTCTGCGCCGAAAGCTTGGGCGCGGAGGCGATGCACAGGCAGTGGCGGATGCGCTCGGGGTAGCTGATGGCCCACTGCAGGGCCTGCATGCCGCCGAGGCTGCCGCCGACTACCGCGGCCCATTGGCCAATGCCGAGCAGGTCGGCCAGACGCGCCTGGCTGTGTACCCAGTCTTCCACGGTCATCACCGGGAAGTCGGCGCCGTAGACCTTGCCGTTGGCCGGGTTGAGGCTGCTGGGGCCGGTGGAACCGTTGCAACCGCCGAGGTTGTTCAGGCTGACCACGAAGAATTTGTTGGTGTCGATCGGCTTGCCGGGGCCGATGCAGCTGTCCCACCAGCCGGGCTTGCGCTCGTCCGTGCTGTGGTAGCCGGCGGCGTGATGGTGACCGGAAAGCGCGTGGCAGATCAGTACGGCGTTGCTGGCCGTGGCGTTGAGCGTGCCGTAGGTCTCGTAGACCAGTTGGTAGTCATGCAGCGTGCGCCCGCAGACCAGCGCCAGCGGCTCGCTGAACTGCACAGTCTGCGGCGTGACCAGGCCTACGGAGTCTTCGGGGAAAACAGTCGGCATCGACCCTGCTCTTGATCCAGGAAAGTGCAGCAGTCTAAAGAGCGCGCTTTGGTGCAGCAAGCAAGGAGGTTACCTGGGAAGGTATTGCCGGATCTCAAGCGCCCATTCCGGGATGGCTGGCTCATCGACATATGACTTGCAGAGCTTGCCTTCCCGGGTGCGGAAGAGCAGTTGAGGCTCCTGACCATCAATGGAGTTGTCGTAGATGTACAGGCGATCAACAAACGATGCCAAGCTCATGCAGTTAACGATTGATTTGGTATAGCGAGAGACAATTTTGCTGATCAGCACTTCGTGACCACCGTCCATGAAGCGATAGGTGATGCGCGAGGCGTTGATTGCAGGGTGGGAGGTGCTGACGAAGAAAATGCGAACAAAAAAGCCTGCGTTAATCGCTCTCTGGATAAACTCAACTTTGTCGTCAGTAGACAGGACGGTTTCGAAAGCTAGGCTGCGCTTTTCGTTCAGGCAGGCTTCTCGCAGCAGTTGTGCCTTGTCTGCTGCTTTGGTGAATGCCTCTTCGGAGTTCCAGCCACCGAATTCTTCTTGGGCAATTTCGTCCGGATTGACGAATGTGCATCCTTCAAGCCAATGGTGTTGCCGAAGCATTTCGGTTATCGATGTCTTGCCCGAGCCATTGGGGCCCGCAAAAACAACAAGTTTTGGCTTTTGCTCGTGCATGCTCAAGCTTGCTTCGAGTTGGCCTGATGCTTGGCTTTAAGGGCTTCTGACAAGGATTGGCGCAGATTACTGTCCACACGCTGCACGCGTATTTGAGCTGCCTGACGAACTTGCACCATTACGCGGGAAAGTTGCGCGTCTCCTGGATCTTCCTGTGAAGAGATCAGGTTGAATTCAGGTTTCATCCATTTGCCTCGCTAGGTGTCTCATGCGTGGAGCATAGGACGGCTGCGCATATCCGCCAAGCGGAAATCATTCACAAGAGCCCTGCTGGCGTGCTACACCGGGCAGGCTGACCACCTTGCCCTGGCGCTGGATCGGTGCGGGGCGGCGCAGGGCGCGGAGCATTTCGTTGGCCTGGCTCAGCTGGGTCTCCAGTTCGGCGACATAGCGCGACAGCTGCTGACCACGCTGGCGCGTCTGCTGGGTTTCCTGGGCCAGGGCCTTGAGCCGCAGCATGTGGGTTTCCAGCAGCTGCTTGTGCTCCATGGTGTGCTGCATCAGCGGCATCAGGGCATCGTTGGCCCACTGCTCGGCTTCGATGCGCAGGCGCTGGTGCAGGCCGATGACTTCCTGCACCAGGGTGGCGAAGAAGCGTCGGGTCAGGCTGCGCTGCTCGGTGAGCAGGGTGCGCAGGTGCAGGCGGAACTGGTCGGCCTTCTTGTGCAGCTGCTGCAGCTCGCGCAGGTAGCGCTTGCTGTTGAACTGCGGCGCGTCGACCCCGTGCAGCGGGTTTTCTTCGTTGTGCCGGCGGTAGATGGCCGCGACCATCTTGTTGGCCATCTCGGCTTCCTGGCTCAGGCTGCCGAGGTCATGGTCGACCGAGCGGAAGAAATTGAGGATGGCCTGGTTGATGCCGAGGGTGGTCCAGCTGCCGCTCAGGCCTTCACGGACCTTGGCCAGGTGGTCTTCCAGGCGCTCCGGGCGCACGGCGTTGCGCAACAGGTCGCCCTGGCGCTTGAGCAGGCGCTGGTTGGTCTTCAGGCCGAGCAGGCGCTTGTGGTGCTGGCTGTGGTCTTCCTTGGTCTTGGCGGTCAGCTCGAAGAGCATCTGGCCGTTGTCCTGCTGGTGCCCGGAGAGCAGTTGCTGCTGCTCGCGGACCTTGTCCAGGCGCAGCGTCAGCACATGTTGGCTGTTGTTGAGCAGGGCCAGCACCTGGTTGACCACGCGGTCTTCGATCAGGCGTTCCTTCTGCGCCACGATACGGTCGCACAGCAGGTTCTCCAGGTCGGCGAGCTGGCTGCGAGCGAGCAGCGGGCCGTCCTTGCGCACCTTGGCGAGCAGGGCCTGCTTGGCCGACAGCGGCAGCACATGGCTGGGGCTGATGCCCAGCTGCTTGGCGGTGTCGTTGCGCACCACGCCGATGGCCTTCTGTACGTAGTCTTCGCCGGCCAGGTCGTCCCACAGCACGTCGATCTTGTTCAGCACGGCGAACAGACTGGCCTGGGTGTCGTCGTCCAGCTGACGGATGTGTTGCTGCCAGATGCTCATGTCGCTGGCGGTGACGCCGGTGTCGGCGGCCAGCAGGAACAGGATCGCCTGGGCGTTGGGCAGCATCGACAGGGTCAGTTCCGGTTCGCTGCCGAGGGCATTCAGCCCCGGCGTGTCGAGGATGCGCAGGCCCTGGCGCAGCAGCGGATGATCGAAGTTGACCATCGCATGGCGCCAGGCGGGCACCAGCACCAGGCCGGGCTTGCCGGCGGACTCGAGCATTTCCGGGAGGAAGCCGAGCTGGATCGCCTGCTCGACCGGCATCGGCTTGGTCTTGGCCACCTGGGCGAAGGCCAGGGTCATGTTGTTCGGGTCGGTGATATCCAGCGGGATGTTCACCCAGTGCCGGGGGATGCGCTTGAACTGCGCCACGCTGGCTTCGGCCGCGCGGGTTTCGATCGGCAGCAGGCGGATGTAGGAGCGTTCGGAGCTGGGGTCGAAGAACAGCTCGGTAGGGCACATGGTGGTGCGCCCGGCATGCGAAGGCAGCATGCGCTGGCCGTATTCGGAGAAGAACAGGCTGTTGATCAGCTCGGTCTTGCCGCGGGAGAACTCGCCGACGAAGGCCAGGGTGATGTGGTCGGTGCGCAGCAGGCGCAGGGCACGATCCAGGCGCGCGTCCACCGCTTCCGAGCCGAGGCGGTTCTGCACCAGCCAGCTGCGGTAGCGGGTGATCTCGCGGATCAGCTCGCGCTTCCAGGCAACGTAGGCATCAACCTGCTGACTGAGTCGTTCCATGCTCATCCAGACACTCCTCGAGTAACGCGTCCTGCGTGATAGGGGTACAACAGGTGCGGCGAACATCCACGGGGTATTGCCCGGGATTTTGCCGGAGATGCCTGCATTATGCGGGGGGGATCGCCGGCGTCAATCGCTCTCGTTCACAACTCCGGCCTGGTGGTCGCGCTGGATGACCAAGCGGTCAACCCGGGGAGCGCAGGCAGACGTTGTGGCGCATGGATGCGTACGCGCTTGTGCCGGTTCAACTCGCCGCTTTCCAGGCTGACCTGGCTCTTCGCTACGCCGAACGCCTTGCCGAGAAAGGCCAGCAGGTGCGCGTTGGCCTTGCCTTCCACCGGTGGCGCGGTGAGGCGGATTTTCAGCCGTTCGCCGTGCAGGCCGGCAAACTCGTCGCTGCTGGCCTTGGGCTGGAGGTGGCAATCGAGGATGAGGTCGTCGCCATCCCAGCGGTACCAGCCCATTCAGATGAAGGGACTGAGAATCGACGGCATGCCGGTCATGGCGGCGAGGTTGCCGATGACGAAGCGGTCCAGCAAGTTCAGCGCGATAAAGGCGAAGATCGGCGAGATATCCAGGCCGCCCAGGCTGGGGATCAGCTTGCGGAACGGCGCCAGCAGCGGCTCGCAGATCTGGTTGACCAGCTGCGCGCCCGGGTTGTAGCTGCCGGGGGCGACCCAGGAGAGGATCACGCTGATGATCATGGCGAAGAAGAAGATCTTCAGGAACAGCGAGGTCACCGCGATCATCGTCCACACCAGCAGCTGCAGGCCGACCGCGGCGGGGTTGGCGCCGGCCAGCGCGACGATGATCACCATCAGCAGCAGTTGCACCAGGATCGCCAGCGCCAGTGAGGCCAGGTCCAGGCCGCCGAAGCCGGGAATGATCCGGCGCAGCGGCTTGAGCAGTGGCTGGGTGGCTTTCACTGTGAACTGACTGAGGGGGTTGTAGAAGTCGGCGCGCACCAGTTGCAGGATGAAGCGCAGCAGGACGATCAGCAGGTACAGGCTGCCGAGGGTCTGGATGATATAGATGAGGGCTTCGGTGAATCCGGTCATGAAGGCTCCTTATTGACCCAGTTGTTCGGCAAGTTCGGCAGAGCGGTTGGCGGCGGCATCCAGCGCTTGCTGGACCAGCGCCTCGAAGCCACCGGCCTGGAAGGTTTTGATCGCGGCTTCGGTGGTGCCGTTGGGCGAGGTTACCCGGCGGCGCAGCTCAGCGGCATCTACATCGCTCTCGATGGCCATGCATGCGGCGCCCAGGGCGGTCTGCTGGGTCAGTTGTTCGGCAATCGCGCGCGGCAGGCCGAGGCGTTCACCGGCGGCGGTCATCGCCTCTATTAATAGGAAGAAGTAGGCCGGGCCGCTGCCAGAGACGGCGGTGACCGCGTCGATCTGCTGCTCTTCCTCCAGCCACAGGGCCAGGCCGACGGCAGACAGCAGTTGCTCGGCCAGCTGGCGCTGCGTTGCACTGACTGCCGCGTTGGCGTACAGGCCGCTGACACCCTGGCGCAGCAGCGCCGGTGTGTTCGGCATGCAGCGCACGATTGGGCGAGCGGCGCCCAGCCAGTTGGCCAGGCTGGCGCAGCTGATGCCGGCGGCGATGGAGACGATCAGCTGTCCGTCGGCCAGGCTCGGTGCCAGGGCCTGGCACACACCCTTGAGCACTTGTGGCTTGGTCGCCAGGACGATCACGTCGGCACCGGCGATGGCCTCGGCATTGCTCTCGAACAGTTCGATGCCGTACTCGGCGGCGACTTTCGCCCGTTGCTCGGCGCCCGGGTCGCTGGCGCGGATATGGCTGGCCGGGATGCCCTGGGCGAGCAGGCCGCCGATCAGGCTGGCGGCCATGTTGCCGGCGCCGATGAAGGCGATACGCGGGTGAGTCATCTGCTTGCTTCCTTTATTCCAGTGTTGCCCAGGTCAGTGAGCCTGGCCGTAGTCGCGGGCGCCAAACAGGGCGGTACCGATGCGGACCCAGGTGGCGCCTTCGTCGATGGCGGCTTCCAGGTCCTGGCTCATGCCCATGGACAGGGTGTCGAGGTCCAGGTTCAGGCCGTCGCGCAGCTCGCGCAAGCGCGCCAGGGCGGCGTGTTGGGCCGCCGGGTCTTCAGTCGGTTCGGGGATTGTCATCAATCCACGCAGGTGCAGCTGTGGCAGTTGTGTAACCGCCTGTGCCAGCGCGTTCAGTTCATCGGGCTGACAGCCGGCCTTGCTGGCCTCGCCGCTGACATTCACCTGCAGGCAGATGTTCAAGGGCGGCAGGTTTGCAGGGCGCTGGGCAGCCAGGCGTTCGGCGATCTTCAAGCGATCCACCGAATGCACCCAGTCGAAGTGTTCGGCAATCAGCTTGGTCTTGTTCGATTGAATGGGGCCGATGAAGTGCCAGATCAAGTCCAGATCGGTCAATTCGGTCTGCTTGGCGAGGGCTTCCTGCAGGTAGTTTTCGCCAAAATCACGCAGCCCGGCGGCATGGGCTTGGCGAATGGCGGCTGCCGGCTTGGTCTTGCTCACGGCAAGCAGGCCAACCGTCGTCAAATCGCGCTGCGAGGCTTGCGCCGCCTCACGGATACGCGCGCGAACCTTTGCAATATTCTCTGCTATGGTGGACATTACTTGCGCTCTATAGCCCGCCCGTCAGGGGTCTGCGGCATTCTACCTGCTTGCATGTGATTGGGGAGTCCCATGGATATTACTGAGCTGCTCGCCTTCAGCGCCAAACAAGGCGCGTCGGACCTGCACCTCTCGGCGGGTCTGCCGCCGATGATTCGGGTTGATGGTGATGTACGGCGGATCAACCTGCCGCCGCTGGACCACAAACAGGTTCACGCGCTGATCTACGACATCATGAACGACAAGCAGCGCAAGGATTTCGAGGAATACCTCGAAACCGACTTCTCTTTCGAAGTGCCCGGCGTGGCGCGTTTCCGGGTCAACGCCTTCAACCAGAACCGTGGTGCCGGTGCGGTGTTCCGGACCATTCCGTCGAAGGTTTTGAGCATGGAAGACCTCGGCATGGGCGAGGTCTTCAAGAAGATCACCGACGTGCCGCGTGGCCTGGTGCTGGTTACCGGTCCCACCGGTTCGGGTAAGTCGACCACCCTGGCGGCGATGCTCGACTACCTGAACAACAACAAGTACCACCACATCCTCACCATCGAAGACCCGATCGAATTCGTTCACGAGTCGAAGAAGTGCCTGGTCAACCAGCGTGAAGTGCACCGCGACACCCTCGGTTTCTCCGAAGCCCTGCGCTCGGCACTGCGGGAAGACCCGGACATCATCCTGGTGGGTGAGATGCGCGACCTGGAAACCATCCGCCTGGCGCTGACCGCCGCGGAAACCGGTCACCTGGTCTTCGGCACCCTGCACACCACCTCTGCAGCCAAGACCATCGACCGCGTGGTCGACGTGTTCCCGGCCGAAGAGAAATCCATGGTTCGCTCGATGTTGTCCGAGTCGCTGCAGTCGGTGATCTCGCAGACCCTGCTGAAGAAGATCGGCGGCGGTCGCGTGGCGGCCCACGAAATCATGATCGGCACCCCGGCGATCCGGAATCTGATCCGCGAGGACAAGGTGGCGCAGATGTATTCGGCCATCCAGACCGGCGGCTCGCTGGGCATGCAGACCCTCGACATGTGCCTCAAGGGCCTAGTGGCCAAAGGGCTGGTCAGCCGCGAACTGGCCCGCGAAAAAGCCAAGACACCAGAAAACTTCTAAGAACGATGCTGTCGCCCAAGCGGCAGCCGCACACGAGCAAGACGGGCGGAAAAGATGGAATTTGAAAAGCTGCTGCGCTTGATGGTTGAAAAGGGTGGTTCCGACCTGTTCATTACCGCTGGCGTGCCGCCGTCGATGAAGGTCAACGGCAAGATCATGCCGGTGACCAAGAACTCCATGTCACCGGAACAGACCCGCGAAACCGTGCTGTCGGTGATGAACGAGCAGCAGCGCCGCGACTTCGCCGAGAACCACGAGTGCAACTTCGCCATCAGCGCCCGCGGTATCGGTCGTTTCCGCGTCAGCGCCTTCTACCAGCGCAATCTGGTGGGCATGGTGCTGCGGCGGATCGAGACCAACATTCCGACCCTCGACGACCTCAAGCTGCCCGAGATCCTCAAGAAGCTGGCCCTGACCAAGCGCGGCCTGGTGCTGTTCGTCGGTGCGACCGGTACCGGTAAGTCGACCTCGCTGGCGGCGATGATTGGCTACCGCAACAAGAACACCAGTGGCCACATCATCTCCATCGAAGACCCGATCGAGTACATCCACCAGCACCAGAGCTGCATCGTTACCCAGCGTGAAGTGGGCATCGATACCGAGTCCTTCGAAGTGGCGCTGAAGAACACCCTGCGCCAGGCGCCGGACGTGATCCTCATCGGCGAAGTGCGCACCCGCGAGACCATGGACCATGCCGTGGCCTTCGCCGAAACCGGCCACCTGTGCCTGGCTACCCTGCACGCCAACAACGCCAACCAGGCGCTGGACCGGATCATCAACTTCTTCCCGCCGGATCGGCAGAATCAGGTGTGGATGGACCTGTCGCTCAACCTCAAGGCCATCGTCGCCCAGCAACTGGTGCCGACCCCGGACGGCAAGGGGCGTCGCGCGGTGATCGAGGTGCTGATCAACACGCCGCTGGCCGCCGACCTGATCCGCAAGGGCGAGGTGCACGAGCTCAAGGCGCTGATGAAGCGCTCTACCGAGCTGGGCATGCAGACCTTCGACCAGGCGCTGTACAACCTCTACACCCAGGGCGAGATCACCTACGAAGACGCCCTGCTGTACGCCGACTCGGCGAACGACCTGCGCCTGATGATCAAGCTCGGCTCGGAAACCGATGGCGACCACCTGACTAGCATGAGCCAGGGCCTGAGCCTGGAAGTCAGCGAGGAAGATCCGGGTCGCCGCTTCCGCTAAGGGTTTCTGCGGATAACAAAACGCCGCGTTGCAGGGTTCTGCAACGCGGCGTTTTAGTGTGTCCGGGGTTAGATCGGGTTGCTGCCGGGCTCCGGCAGCACGCGCTTGGCCAGGGCGTAGTGCTGGCGCCAGTAGGATTTCTTCAAGGTGTCGATGCGCACAGCCTTGCCGCGACGCGGTGCGTGGATGAAACGGTCGTTGCCCAGGTAGATGGCGACATGATTGACCTTGCGGCTGCGGATGTTGAAGAACAGCAGGTCACCCGGCTCCAGCTCGTCACGCGCGACCTTTTGTCCGTCGGCGCGCGACATGGCGTTGGAGGTGCGCGGCAAATCGACCTCGGCGACCGGGCCGAACACGTAGCGAACCAGCCCGCTGCAGTCGAAACCGCGCTCCGGCGTGCTGCCGCCCCAGCGATAGCGCACACCGAGTGCGGTGAGTGCACGATCCAGAACGCCCTGGTTGGCTTCCGTCACCTGCGCCGCAGGCTCCGGGTTAGAGCTGTTGCGGCTGTGGCCTTGGACGGCGGCGGTGTGCCCGGTAGAGCCAGCCGGTAGCGGCTGATAGCGGTTGCTGGCATGGGCGGTGAGTGGCAAAGATAGAAAGATGACTAGCCAAGTAAAAAAAGTACGACGCATTCGGCAGGGCTCTTGATTAAAAAACGCACAGCTTTATAACAGACTTTTTGTATGTTTTTTGACCACTTATCGATTGTAACTTCGACAACCGCGCAAGCTGATCGAGATAAAGTGCTGTTTTTCTGTGGTCTTGAAGTGAGTAACACTGACCCTGTGTCTTGCGGTAAGTTTCCCCTGATACCCTGCTCCGGCTGATTTTCAGTGGAGCCAAACCGAGGGCTGGGACGCACCCAGTCCCACCAATTCTTTGCCAGGAGGCAAGCATGGACGTACGCCAGGACACTCACAGCAAGGTCATCGGTTATCTGCTGTGGATATTCGGTTTTCTCGGAGCGCACCGCTTCTACTATGGCAAGCCGGTCACCGGGACCATCTGGTTCTTCACCTTTGGCTTGCTGTTCATTGGCTGGATCATCGACCTGTTCCTGATCCCGGCCATGGACCGCGAAGCCGATCTGCGCTTCAACGCCGGCGACACCGACTACAACGTCGCCTGGATCCTGCTGACCTTCCTCGGCGTGTTCGGCGTGCACCGCATGTACCAGGGCAAATGGATCAGCGGCATCCTCTACCTGCTGACGGGCGGTCTGTTTTTGCTCGGCGTGCTGTATGACTTCTGGACCCTGAACACCCAGGTGTCGATCGTCAACGCCAAGCGCAGCTAAAGCGTGTCGATATGAAAAAGCCCGCCAGTTGGCGGGCTTTTTTGTGGTGGGCGAAATCAGCCTGTGAAGCTGATGCGGCCGTCCACCAGGGTGTAGCGCACCTTGCCGGGCAGGCAATGGCCGATGAAAGGGCTGTTGCCGCCTTTGGAGTACCAGGTTTCACCGGCCACGGTCTGGCCTTCGGCCTCGAACAGCAGCAGATCCGCCGGGGCGCCCACGGCCAGGCGGCCGGCAGGCAGGCGCAGGGCCTTGGCCGGGCCGGCGCTGAGGCGCGCCAGCAGGGTCGGCAGGTCGAGCAGGCCGTCCTGCACCAGGGTCAGGGCTAGCGGCAGCAGCAGTTCGACGCTGCTGATGCCTGGCTCGGTGGCGCCGAAGGGCGCCAGCTTGGCGTCCGGCTCGTGGGGCTGGTGGTGGCTGGCGATGGCGCCGATCACGCCGCTCTTTACTGCGGCGCGCAGACCGTCGCGGTCGGCGGCGGTGCGCAGTGGCGGTTGCACGTGGTACAGGCTGGAGAAGCCTTCCAGTGCAGCATCAGTGAGGATCAGCTGGTACATGGCCACATCGGCGGTCACCGGCAGGCCGCGGGCCTGGGCCTGGGCGATCATCTCGGCGCCGCGGGCACTGGTCAGCTGGCTGAAGTGCGCGCGCACGCCGCTCTGCTCGACCAGCAACAGGTTGCGGGCCAGGGCCACGGTTTCTGCCGTCTCGGGAATACCGGCCAGGCCGAGGAAGCTGGCGGTGGCGCCTTCGTGGGCCAGGCCGCCGTCGGCGAGGTCGGCATCCTGGGAGTGGAAGATCACCGTCAGGTCGAACGTCGCCGCGTATTCCAGGGCGCGGCGCAGGGTGCGGTTGTTGGCGAACGGTGCCAGGCCGTTGGCGAAGGCCACGCAGCCGGCATCGCGCAGGGCGACCAGCTCGGCCAGCTGCTCGCCACCGAGGCCCTTGGTCAGTGCGCCGATCGGGAAGACCTTGGCGTGGCCGGCTTCCTGGGCGCGGTCGAGAATCAGCTCGGCCACGGCCGGGGTGTCCAGCACCGGCTTGGTCAGCGGCGGGCAGCACAGGCTGGTGACGCCGCCGGCAGCGGCGGCCAGGGTCTCGCTGGCGATGTTGCCCTTGCGGCTGTAACCGGGTTCGCGCAGGGCCACGGACAGGTCGACCAGGCCGGGCGCGGCAACCAGGCCGCGAGCATCGATATCCTGGTCGGCGACGAAGCCATTTGGCGCCTGGTCGAAGGCGGCGATCTTGCCGCCTTCGAGGTAGAGGTCGCGAACCTGGTCCAGGCCGCTGGCCGGGTCGATCACGCGGGCTCCGAGGATACGGGTACGCATCAGTTCTGCTCCTCGGCAGTCAGTTGGCGCTGCGTGGCCTGGCCGCTCATGGCCATGGACAGCACGGCCATGCGGATGGCGATGCCGTAGGTGACCTGGTTGAGGATCACCGATTGCGGGCCGTCGGCCACCGCCGATTCGATTTCCACGCCACGGTTTATCGGCCCCGGGTGCATCACCAGGGCGTCCGGCTTGGCCAGCTTGAGGCGTTGTTCGGTGAGGCCGTAGAGGCGGTAGAACTCGCCTTCGCTGGGCAGCAGGCCGCCCGTCATGCGCTCGCGCTGCAGGCGCAGCATGATCACCACGTCGACGTCCTTGAGGCCTTCGGCGAGGTCGGTGTAGACCTTCACGCCGTACTGCTCGATGCCCACCGGCAGCAGGGTTTTCGGCCCGATCACGCGGATGTCCGGGCAGCCCAGGGTTTTCAGCGCGAGCATGTTCGAACGCGCCACCCGCGAGTGCAGGATGTCGCCGACGATGGCGACAGACAGGTTCTCGAAGCCACCCTTGTGCCGGCGGATGGTCAGCATGTCGAGCATGCCCTGGGTCGGGTGCGCATGGCGGCCGTCGCCACCGTTGATGATCGCCAGGTTCGGGCAGACATGCTCGGCGATGAAGTGTGCAGCGCCGGAGTCGGCATGGCGCACGACGAAGATGTCGGCGGCCATGGCTTCGAGGTTGCGCAGGGTGTCGAACAGGGTCTCGCCCTTGCTGGTCGAGCTGGTCGACACGTTCAGGCTGATCACGTCGGCGGACAGGCGCTGGGCCGCCAGCTCGAAGGTGGTGCGGGTGCGCGTGGAGTTCTCGAAGAACACGTTGCACACGGTCTTGCCGCGCAGCAGCGGGACTTTCTTCACCGCGCGGGCGCCGACTTCGAGGAAGGAGTCGGCGGTGTCGAGGATTTCCGTCAGCAGCTCGCGCGGCAGGCCGTCGAGCGAGAGGAAGTGGCGCAGCTGGCCCTGGTCGTTGAGCTGCAGCGAACGCTTGGCGTCGAGTGGCATGGGCGAGGCCTTGGTAAGAGCTAGGAGGCGGAAAGGGTTTGCAGCTCGAGGGCGAGCGGCGTGGGGCCGAGCAATTTTACCCGTTCGTTGGGGGCCAGGGCGAGGGTGGCGCCCAGCACGTCGGCCTGGATCGGCAATTCGTGGGCGTTGAGGTCGAGCAGGCTGACCAGAATCACGCTGGCCGGGCGGCCATAGTCGAACAGTTCGTTGAGGGCGGCGCGGATGGTGCGCCCGCTCATCAGTACGTCGTCGATCAGCACCAGGTGCTGGCCGTCGATCTCGAACGGCAGTTCGGACGGGCGCACTTGCGGGTGCAGGCCGTTCTGGGTGAAGTCGTCGCGGTAGAAGGACACGTCGAGAGTGCCCAGTGGCTGCTCCAGGCCGAGCTCTGCCAGCAGCGCTTCGGCGACCCACACGCCGCCCGTGCGGATGCCAATGAAGTGCGCCTGCTCGATGCCATGAGCGTGTAGCAGCTGGCGCAGTTCATCGGCCATGCGTGGTAGCAGTTCGGCGGGGTTAGGCAGGGCCATGTGAGTTCCTCTCGTGATCATTCCGATGGGTTGTCGGCCAGCCAGCCTTCCAGGAGCAGGGCGGCGGCGAGGGCGTCGACCGGGTTTTCCCGATAACCGCCGCGCTGGCCCTGAGCCAGGCGTTCGCCTTTGGCCTCGAAGGTGGTCAGGCGCTCGTCGTGGGTGTGTACGGGCAGGTTGAAGCGACCGTTGAGGCGGCGGGCGAATTTTTCCGCGCGCTCGCTCATCTCACTCTTGGTGCCGTCCATGTTGAGCGGCAGGCCGACGACGATGGCGTCCGGTTGCCATTCCTTGAACAGGGCTTCGACCTTCTGCCAGTCCGGCACGCCATTCTGTGCCTTGAGTACGCACAGTTCGCGGGCCTGGCCGGTGATGACCTGGCCGACGGCGACGCCAATCTGTTTGGTGCCATAGTCGAAGCCGAGCAACAGACGCAGCGGTTTGGCGGGCTTGCTCATGCGTGCCCGGCCTGGGCGGTGAGCAGGCTGAGGTTGACCCCGAGGCGAGCGGCGGCGGCACTCAGGCGCTGGTCGAAGGGCAGATCGAAGAGGATGTCGCTGTCGGCCGGGCAGGTCAGCCAGGCGTTGTCGGTCAGTTCCGCTTCCAGCTGGCCGGCTTCCCAGCCGGCATAGCCGAGGGTGATCAGGTGCTTGCTGGGGCCGTTGCCTTCGGCGATGGCGAAGAGCACGTCCTGGGAGGTGGAGAGGGCCAGTTCGCCCAGCTCCAGGGTCGCCTGGAAGCTGTGTCTGGCGGGGTGCAGGACGAAGCCGCGGTCGGTCTGCACCGGCCCGCCGGCGAAGATCGGCAGGCTCTGGCACAAGGCCGGCGGCGTGTCATCGGGGCGCAGTTGCTCAAGCACGTCGGCCAGGCTGAGGTCGTTGGGGCGGTTGATCACCAGGCCCATGGCGCCTTGCTCGTTGTGCTCGATCAGGTAGGTGACGGTCTGTGCGAAATTCGGATCGGCCATGTGCGGCATGGCGATCAGAAAATGGTGCTTGAGGTAGCTAGCGGCGGTTTTCATGGGGCTAGTTTCGGCTGTGTCGCCGCTCGCTTCAAGCGCTGAGCGGCAATGCCGTGTTGCTGGCTCAGTTGCTGGACAGGCGGTCGCCGCGCTCGAAGCGCCAGGTGCGGATGATCTCCAAGCGGTCGATGTCCGCCAGATCGTTGGTGAAGGGGGCGAACGGGGCGGCCAGGCGCACGATGCGCAGGGCTGCCTGGTCCAGCACATCCTGGCCGGAGGACTCGAGCACCTGTACTTCATAGATGGTGCCGTCACGGTTGATCGACACCAGCAGGCGCAGGCTGCCGTAAACGCGCTGGCGGCGGGCTTCTTCCGGGTAATTGAGATTGCCGACACGCTCGACCTTCTTGCGCCAGTCATTCTTGTACCAGGCGCCCTTGTCGCGCATGGTCGAGGCTGCGTTCAGGCGCAGGATCTTCGGGCGTTTAGCGTAGCGCTGAACGTCCTGGGCCAGGTCGGCCTCCAGGCTGGCGATTTCCGCGGACAGCTGGGTGCTGTCGAATACCGGTGCTGGCGGCGCATCGGGCTTGGGTTGGTCCTTCTCGTGCTTGGTCACAACTTTCTGCGGCTGTGGGCTGCGGGTGGCGACGGCGGCCTTGTGGGTGGTCTCCTTGCGCTGGGTCGGCGGTGGCGCGGAGGCCGGCGTTACCTTGTTGACCTGGGTGTCATGGAAGGGCGCCTGGTGGGTGGTTTTCGGCGTGGCCTTCTTGTCCAGGCTGCCACTGCCCTGCTGGTTGTTCTGGGCGAGGTAGTCGGCCTGCTTGGGTTTCTCCTCGCTCTTGAAGGTGGACAGGGTGATTTCCAGCGTTTTTCTTATCTCCGCCGGGTCGGGCGGAGTGAAAACGATTCCAAGGATGATCACCACATGTACCAGCGTGGCGACGAACAGGGTGAAGCCCAGCCGGTCGGCCGGGCGCACGCCGCTATGGGGCAATTCGGGTGGGAGGGACACAGCGTTCATCGCGTACCGGCAGGCTTCAGATTGCCGCGCAGTCTGCCGGCTCGCGCCGGCGGGCTGCAAGCGGCAAGCGCGAAGCTGCCACCTGCATCAAGGTTTGGTCACGCGGCCGGAGGCCTGCAGCTTGCCTTCGATGGCGTCCATCAGGCGTTCGCCGATGCGGGTGTCGAAGGCCTTGTCGATCTCGCGGATACAGGTTGGGCTGGTTACGTTGATCTCGGTCAGGTGTTCGCCGATCACGTCCAGGCCGACGAACAGCAGGCCCTTTTCACGCAGCGATGGGCCAACCTCGGCCGCAATCCAGCGGTCGCGCTCGGTCAGCGGGCGTGCCTCGCCGGTGCCGCCAGCGGCCAGGTTGCCACGGGTTTCGCCGACTGCCGGAATGCGCGCCAGGCAGTAAGGCACCGGTTCGCCGTCGATCATCAGGATGCGTTTGTCGCCATCCTTGATGCCCGGCAGGTAGCCCTGTGCCATGCACTGCTGGGTGCCGTGGGCGGTGAGCGTCTCGAGGATGACCGACAGGTTCGGATCGCCATCGCGATGGCGAAAGATCGAAGAGCCACCCATGCCATCCAGGGGTTTGAGAATGATGTCACGCTGCTGTTTGGCGAACTCGCGCAGAATGTCTGGCCTGCGGCTGACCAAGGTGGGCGGCATGCAGTGGGGGAATTGCGTGGCGAACAGCTTTTCGTTGCAGTCGCGCAGGCTTTGCGGGCGGTTGACGATCAATACGCCGTCGCGCTCGGCCTGTTCCAGCAGGTAGGTGGAGTAGACGAACTCGTTGTCGAAGGGCGGATCCTTGCGCATCAGGATCACATCCAGCTCGCTCAGCGGCGTGTCGGTCTCGGCGTCCAGTTCAAACCACTGCTGCGGATTGTTGAAGACTTTCAGGGGGCGCATGCGCGCGCGAGCCTCGCCGGCTTGCAGGTAGAGATCCTGCTGCTCCATATAGAAGAGCGTCCAGCCACGAGCCTGGGCGGCTAGCAACATGGCCAGCGAGCTGTCCTTCTTGAAGCTGATCTGCGCAATGGGATCCATGACGATCCCGAGGCGAATGCTCATGGGGGAAATCTCCGCAACCGTGTGCCGGCGAAAAAGGAGGCCGAACTGGCCGTGCCGGGATGCGCAAGGGTGGCTCCAGTGCTCGTGCCGGTCAAGAAAAACCCCCTGTGTCAGGGGCTTATAGATTGCGCTTGTAGAGTGTGCTAAAAAGGCCCGACGATCGGGGTATAGCCCGTCGGTGGCAGGGCCTCAGGCACACTGTATAACGTACAACAACGACTCACCGAGGCGATGGTAGGGCAGACATGGAACAGCATTCCGAGGGTTTGAAGGTCATGGTGATCGACGATTCGAAAACGATTCGTCGCACTGCTGAAACTCTGCTGAAGAAGGTCGGTTGCGAGGTCATCACTGCGGTGGATGGCTTCGACGCGCTGGCCAAGATCGCCGATACCCATCCCAGCATCATCTTCGTTGACATCATGATGCCGCGGCTCGATGGCTACCAGACCTGCGCCCTGATCAAGAACAACAGTGCTTTCAAATCCACTCCGGTGATCATGCTGTCCTCCAAGGACGGTCTGTTCGACAAGGCCAAGGGTCGGATCGTCGGCTCTGACCAGTACCTGACCAAGCCTTTCAGTAAGGAAGAGCTGCTCGGTGCGATCAAGACCCACGTGCCTGAATTCATCCCGGTGGAGCAAGCTTCCTGATTTTTCCGGCCGCAGGCCGGTATGCCTATTCCGTATGGGGAACTCCATGGCTCGTATTTTGATTGTTGATGACTCTCCGACTGAAATGTACAAACTGACTGCCATGCTGGAAAAGCATGGTCATCAGGTGCTCAAGGCAGAAAATGGCGCCGACGGTGTGGCTCTGGCCCGCCAGGAAAAGCCTGATGCCGTGCTGATGGACATCGTCATGCCGGGCCTCAATGGCTTCCAGGCGACTCGCCAGCTGACCAAAGATGCCGAAACCGCGCACATTCCGGTGATCATCGTCACCACCAAGGATCAGGAAACCGACAAGGTCTGGGGCAAGCGCCAGGGCGCGCGTGACTACCTGACCAAGCCGGTCGACGAAGATACGCTGATGAAAACCCTGAACGCGGTGCTGGCCGGCTAAAGCCGCGCCAGTCCGTCGCTCAATAACAAGAAAAGGCCAAGGCCGGCATGTCGGACGCGCAATCTCCCTTCCAGCTCCTCGTTGCAATCGACCAGCGCTGCCGTCTGTTGGCGGCCGGCTTGCCGTCGCAGCAGCGCACGGTGCAAACCTGGAGCGGTATCGGGTTTCGCATGGGCGAGCGCTACTTTGTCGCCCCCATGGGGGAAATCGGCGAAGTCCTGCATGAGCCGCGTCATACCTTGCTGCCCGGCGTGAAGAACTGGGTCAAGGGTGTTGCCAACGTGCGTGGGCGGTTGTTGCCGGTCATGGATCTGTGTGGCTTTTTCGGTTCCGAACTGTCGCCGCTGCGCAAGCAACGGCGGGTGCTGGTGGTGGATCACCAGGAAGTATTTGCCGGGCTGACGGTCGACGAAGTGTTCGGCATGCAGCACTTTCCGGTGGATACCTTCTCCGAGCAGTTGCCACCGCTCGAGGCGGCAATCCAGCCTTTCATTCATGGTGTCTTCCAGCGCGAGCAGCCCTGGTTGGTGTTTAGCCCGCATGCGCTGGCCAAACACCAAGGGTTTCTCGACGTCGCGATATAAAGCTTTTCGGTTGGGTCGGCAGTTGCCGGCCTTTTGGCGTTACATGGGAACCGTAGTGCGGTCGGTCCAGGCGGGGGCCAGATAATGAAAAAAATCAATGCAGGCAATCTTTTGGCAGGCGTGCGCAGTAACACCCTGATCGCAGGACTGTTTATCGTCCTGATCGTGTCGATCGTGTTGTTGTTCGCCAACTTCGCCTACCTCAACACCCAGTCCAACTATGACAAGGAATACATCAGCCACTCCGGTGAGCTGCGTGTTCTGTCTCAGCGGATTGCGAAGAACGCCACCGAAGCGGCGACCGGTAAGGCAGCTGCCTTCCCGCTGCTGAAGGAGGCGCGTAATGGCTTCGAACAGCGCTGGGGCTATCTGACCAAGGGCGACGAAGAAACCGGCCTGCCGGTTGCGCCTGATTCGGTCAAGGCGCAAATGGACGACGTACAGAAGGACTGGGACAGCCTGCGGCAGAACTCCGACGCCATTCTGGCCAGCGAGCAGACCGTACTTTCCCTGCACCAAGTGGCCGCGACCCTGGCGGAAACCATTCCGCAACTGCAGGTCGAGTACGAAGAAGTCGTCGACATCCTCCTGCAGAGCGGTGCGCCGGCAGCCCAGGTCTCGGTCGCCCAGCGTCAATCGCTGTTGGCTGAACGTATCCTCGGCTCGGTGAACAAGGTGCTCGCCGGTGACGATGACTCGGTACAAGCCGCCGACATGTTCGGTCGTGATGCCAGCCTGTTCGGTCGCGTACTCAAGGCGATGATCGAAGGCAACCAGGCCATGGAAATCTCCAAGGTGACCGACACCGAGGCCCTGGAGCGTCTGGCCGAGATTTCCGAACTGTTCCAGTTCGTATCCGGTTCGGTAGACGAGATTCTCGAAACTTCTCCGGAACTGTTCCAGGTTCGTGAATCCGCCAACACCATCTTCAGCGGCTCGCAGACCCTGCTGGACAAGGCTTCCGGCCTGACCAGCAACTTCGAAGACCTGGCTGCTGGTCGTTACTTCAACACCCTGGCCGGTTACGTGCTGGGTGCCATCGCACTGGCCTCGATCATCCTGATCGGTCTGGTGATGGTGCGTGAGACCAACCGCCGACTGGCCTCCACCGCCGAGAAGAACGAACGTAACCAGGCGGCGATTTTGCGTCTGCTCGACGAAATCGCCGACCTCGCCGACGGTGACCTGACCGTGGCCGCGACGGTAACCGAAGACTTCACCGGTGCCATCGCCGACTCCATCAACTACTCCATCGACCAGCTGCGTGACCTGGTAGCGACGATTAACTCGACCGCTGTACAGGTGGCTGCTGCTGCCCAGGAAACCCAGGCAACGGCAATGCACCTGGCCGAGGCATCCGAGCACCAAGCGCAGGAAATCGCCGGTGCATCGGCAGCGATCAACGAAATGGCCGTGTCGATTGACCAGGTATCGGCGAACGCCGCGGAATCTTCCGCGGTAGCGGAACGTTCCGTAGCCATCGCCAACAAGGGTAACGAGGTGGTGCACAACACCATCACCGGCATGGATAACATCCGTGAGCAGATCCAGGACACCTCGAAGCGTATTAAACGCCTCGGTGAATCGTCCCAGGAGATCGGTGACATCGTTAGCCTGATTAACGACATTGCCGACCAGACCAACATCCTCGCACTGAACGCCGCGATCCAGGCCTCCATGGCCGGTGACGCGGGTCGAGGCTTCGCCGTGGTAGCGGACGAGGTACAACGCCTCGCAGAACGTTCCTCCGGTGCAACCAAGCAGATCGAGGCGCTGGTTAAAACGATTCAGACCGACACCAACGAAGCGGTTATCTCCATGGAGCAGACCACTTCCGAAGTAGTGCGCGGTGCCCGCCTGGCGCAAGACGCCGGTGTGGCCCTGGAAGAGATCGAGAAGGTATCCAAGACCCTTGCGGCCTTGATCCAGAACATCTCCAACGCCGCCCGTCAGCAAGCGTCCTCCGCTGGCCACATCTCCAACACCATGAACGTGATTCAGGAAATCACCTCGCAGACCTCCGCAGGTACCACCGCTACCGCCAAGAGCATTGGTAACCTGGCCAAGATGGCCAGTGAGATGCGTCGGTCGGTATCCGGCTTCACCCTGCCGGAAGGCCAGGCCTAATCGGGAGAGGTGCAGCGGCCTGAAAGGGTCGCTGCCCAGGGCACTCGGCCATGAGCGAGGGGCACGGCATGCAGCCAAGCGGCGTCTGGGCCTTGAAACCCCTGGCCGATATGTCTCAGGCAGAGTTTCGTGACTGGCAGGCACTGCTGGAAGACCGTACGGGCGTGGTGATCAACGAGCAGCGTCGGGCTTTCCTGCAGACCAACCTGACCGCGCGGATGCGTGAGTTGGGGGTCGCCGACTATGCCACTTACTACCGCCAGGTAACCGATGGCCCGCGTGGTGCAGTGGAGTGGTCAACGCTGCTGGACCACCTGACCGTTCAAGAAACCCGTTTCTTTCGTCACCGTCCGTCCTTTGATGTGCTGGAAAGTTACCTGCGCGGGCGCCTGGCGACCGATGAGCAGCCGCAACCCTGGGCGCTCTGGAGCGTGGGCTGTTCGAGCGGCGAAGAACCTTACTCGATGGCCATTTGCGCCACCGAGGTGCTGAACGATACCGAGAGCAGCCGCCAATTTGGCGTGACCGGTACCGACATCAGTCTGAATGCACTGAACAAGGCGCGCGAAGCAACATACGGCGCGCGCCGGCTGGAACAGATGGATGCCGACCTGTGCGAGCGTTATTTCGCCGCTCAGGCCGATGGTCGTCGCAAGGTGGTAAGTGATCTGGCGGGGCGTATCTGCTTTGCCCGATTGAATGTGCTGGAACTGGGCAAAGCACCCATGACCGGTATGGACGTTATCTTCTGTCAGAACCTGTTGATCTACTTCCGCCGCTGGCGGCGCCGCGAAATCCTCAACCGCCTGGCCGAGCGCCTGGCACCTGGGGGCTTGCTGGTCGTCGGCGTGGGGGAAGTGGTCGGTTGGCAGCACCCGGATCTTGAACCGGTGGCCGACGATCGGGTTCTGGCGTTTACCCGCAAGGGCTAAGACAAGAATATGAGTGGAGTCGGTATGGGTGATCGGCACGACTATGTCGCCCTGGAGTGGGTCAAAGGCGAAATCGCAGAAACCCTGAAGCAGGCGCGTCAGGCCCTGGAGGCGTTCGTCGAGAACACCCAGGACGCCACGCGCATGCGTTTCTGCCTGACCTACGTGCACCAGGTGCATGGCACCCTGCAGATGGTCGAGTTCTACGGCGCAGCCTTGCTCGCCGAAGAAATGGAGCACCTGGCCCAGGCGCTGCTGGAAGGCCGTGTGCCGAACCAGGGCGAGGCGCTGGAAGTGCTGATGCAGGCCATCCTGCAGCTGCCGGTGTACCTCGAGCGCATCCAGACTGCCCGCCGCGATCTGCCGATGGTGGTGCTGCCGCTGCTCAACGACCTGCGCACCGCGCGCGGCGAGAAGCTGCTGTCGGAAACCAGCCTGTTTTCCCCGGACCTGTCTGGCCGTCAGCCGGCCCTGTCCCACGAATCCCTGGACAAACTGCGCACTGCGGAATTGCCGGTGTTGCTGCGCAAGCTGCGGCAGATGCTGCAGATGGCCCTGGTCGGGGTTATCCGCAACCAGGACCTGGGCACCAACCTGGGCTACATGGCGCGTGTCTTCGCGCGCCTGGAAACCCTCTGCCGCGAAGCCCCGCTGGGCCCGCTGTGGCAGATCGCCTCCGGCCTGGTCGAAGGCCTGGCCAACAGCAGCGTGGTCAACAGCGCTTCGGTGCGCACCCTGCTGCGCCAGGTCGACAAGGAGCTCAAGCGCCTGGTCGAACAGGGCGCCGATGGCATCAACCAAAGCGCACCGGACGAGCTGACCAAGAACCTGCTGTTCTATGTGGCCAAGGCGCCGGCGCAGTCGCCACGCATTCGTGCGCTCAAGGACCAGTACCGCCTGGATGACGCCTTGCCGGACAGCGTGGTGGTCGATGAGGAACGTGCCCGCCTGGCCGGTCCGGACCGTGACGCCATGCGTTCGGTGGTTGCCGCCCTGTGCGAAGAGCTGGTGCGGGTCAAGGACAGCCTCGACCTGTTCGTGCGCAGCGACCGCAAACAGGTTGCCGAGCTGGATTCCCTGCTGGCGCCGCTGAAACAGATTGCCGACACCCTGGCCGTGCTGGGCTTCGGCCAGCCGCGCAAGGTCATCCTCGACCAGATCGACGTGGTGCATGGCCTGTCCCTTGGCAAGCATGAGCCCAGCGACGCTGTGCTGATGGATGTCGCTGGCGCCCTGCTGTATGTCGAAGCCACCCTGGCCGGCATGGTCGGCCCGAGCGACGACGGCCCGAACGAACAGAGCCACCTGCCCACCACCGATGTGGCGCAGATTCACCAGTTGGTGATCAAGGAAGCGCGTACCGGCCTGGAACAGGCCAAGGACGCGATCATCGAGTTCATCGCCTCGCAGTGGAACCACGAGCACCTGGCGCGCGTGCCGGAGCTGCTGACCCAGGTCCGCGGCGGTCTGGCCATGATCCCGTTGGCCCGTGCTGCTAGCCTGCTGCAGGCCTGCAACCGCTATATCGAAGAGCAGTTGCTGGCGCGCAAGGCCGTGCCCAACTGGCAGAACCTCGACACCCTGGCCGACGCCATCACCAGCGTCGAGTACTACCTCGAGCGCCTGGCCGAAGACCACGCGAGCCAGGGCGACCTGATTCTTGATGTCGCCGAAGAGAGCCTGGAAAGCCTGGGCTACCCGCTCAAGGAAAAGCCGTCGATCCTCGACCGCGTCGAAGAGCCGTATCAGGAAAGCATCGCGCCACTGGCTGACCCGCTGCAGGACATCGAAGTGCTGCCCGCCGAAGAGCTGTCAGCTGCCGAAGAGCTGGAGCTGCAGCCATTAGACGAAGCGCCGCTGGAGCTCAGCGCTGCAGTCGAGCCTGCCATGCCGAATGAGGAGCAGGCCGAGGATGGCCTGAGCTTCGAGTTTGGCGAGCTGTCGCTCGACGACGCTGCACCCGCTGCCGAGAGTAGCGAACTGCTGGTTTCCGATGACAACTGGAGCCTGGGCGAACTGCAGACCGAGGAGCCCGAATCCTTCGACCTGAGCCTGGATGCGCCGCTGGAACTGCACGAGCCGGCCGAGACCCTGTCTTTCGACGACCTGCAGCCCCTGGTCGAAGCGCCGCTGGAGAGTCTCGACGAGCCTCAGGAACTGAGCCTGGACTCGCTGGAAAGCACGCCCGAGAGCTGGGACGAGCTGGAACTCTCCGCGTTGCAGCTGCCCGAAGTCGAGCTGTCGACCACGCCATTCGAGCCTGTCGTCGCCGAGCCGCTGGCCGACAAGCCGTTGTCCATGGCCGACGTCATGGCCACGCCGGTGCAGGCGATCAACCCGCCTGCCCAGGACGTACCGCCGAGCCTGCTGCCGCCGCCGCCCGGGGAAGAGCCGATCGACGACGAGCTGCTGGAAGTCTTTGTCGAAGAAGTGGGCGAAGTCCTCGAGACCATCGCCGAGTACCTGCCGCGCTGGTGTGCCGATACCGAGAACAAGGAAGCGCTGACCGAAATTCGTCGCGCCTTCCACACCCTCAAAGGCAGCGGTCGCATGGTCCGCGCGCTGGTTATCGGCGAGCTGGGCTGGTCCATCGAAAACCTGCTCAACCGTGTCCTCGATCGCAGCATCGAGCCCGGCGCTGCTGTGCAGCAAGTGGTGGGCGATGTCGTGGCGCTGATGCCGGAACTGGTCGAAGAGTTCGCCGGCAAGGCCCAACGCCAGCGCGACGACGTCGACCTGCTGGCCGCCACCGCCCACGCCCTGGCGCGTGGTCAGGTGCCACCGGCTGGCACAGCCGCTGTACAGGCTGAGCCCGAACTGGAAGAGGTGCTGGTCGAGGCTGAGCCGCTCGCTGCCTTCGAAGACGATGGCCTCGACCCGCAACTGCTGGAAATCTTCCGCAACGAAGCCGAGACCCACCTCGATACCCTGGTCGGCTTTCTCGCTGATTGCGCCCAGGAACTGCCGCAACCGGTGACCGACTCCCTGCAGCGTGCCTTGCACACGCTCAAGGGCAGCGCACACATGGCGGGCATCCTGCCGATCGCGGAAATCGCCACGCCGCTGGAGAAGCTGGTCAAGGAGTTCAAGACCAACCTGATCCCGATGGATCTGGCTGAAGCCGAACTGCTGCACACGGCCGAACAACTGTTCCGCGTCGGCCTCGAGCAACTGGAAAGCCAGCCGCTGGCGGTGATTCCGGGTGCTGCCGAGTTCCTCGAGCGCGTGCACAAGTTGCACCAGGAACGCCTGGAAAGCGCCGAAAGCGCGCGCCAGGACGAACATGGCGAGAGCCGTGACCCGCAACTGATCTCGATCTTCCTGGCCGAGGGCATGGACATCCTGCTCGACGCCGAAGACCTGCTGCACAAATGGCGCGAACACCCCAGCGAACAGCAAGAGCTGACCGCACTGCTGGATGAACTGACAACCCTCGGCCGTGGCGCCGAGATGGCCGAGCTGCCGCAGATCGACGAGCTATGCCAGGCATTGCTGGCGCTGTACAAGGCGGTCGAAGACGGTCGTCTGGCCATCAGTGAGCGCTTCTTCAGCGAAGCCGAAGCGGCCCACGAAGCCCTGATCAGCATGATGGACCAGGTTGCCGCGGCGCTGCAGGTCACTCCGCAGCCGGAGCGCGTCGCCGCCCTGCACGCCTTGCTCGACGAAGCTCTGGACCCGGCATCGCTGGCCCTGCTGGAGGGCGATACGCCCGGCCTGGAAGTGATTGAACTGGATGACGCCGCGTTGAGCGACGTGTCCTGGCCGATCGAAGAGTTGACGGCAGAGCCTGCAGCCGAAATCGAACAGGAACTGCCAGCGATCACCGAGCCCAGCGCTTTTGCTGCCGAGCCGGTGAGTGGCGGCGGCCTGCTGGAAAACCTCGACGCGGAAATGGTCGAGATCTTCCTCGAAGAAGCTGTCGATATTCTCGACAGCGCCGGCCAGGCCCTAGATCGCTGGCTCAGCGACCCGGACAACGGCATGGCGCTGTCTTCCCTGCAGCGTGACCTGCACACCCTCAAGGGTGGTGCGCGCATGGCCGAGATTCGTGCCATCGGCGACCTTGCCCACGAGCTTGAGTCTCTTTACGAAGGCCTGGTGGATCGCCGCTTCAGCTACTCGCCGACCCTGGCCAGCCTGCTGCAACAGAGTCACGACAGCCTGGCCGTGCTGCTGGAGCAGCTGCAGCGCAACCAGCCACTGCATGACCCGATCGAACTGATCGAGGCGATTCGCAGCTTCCGCCAGAGCGGCGGAGTAGCGCCGGCTGCCGAGCTGTCGACCGTTGCTGCCGCGCTGCAGCCGGATATCGAAGAGGCGACCGAAGCCCTGGCCCTGCCCGAGCTGGAAAGCGAAGAACTGCTGCCCGAGCTGGACCTCGACGACAGCAGTGAAGCGTTGGTCGAAGGTGCCCAGGAAATCGACCTGGCCGAATTGGCCGAGGCCGAATTCGTCACGCCCGATCTCTCTGACCTGCCATCGCTGCAGCCGGATGATCAACTCGAGCCGTTGGCCGAGCAGTTGACCCACGAAGAGCTGGAAGAACTGCCGCAACTGAGCCAGGACGAGTGGTCGCTGGACGGCGCGCTACCTGAACTGGGCGCCGAGCCGCTGGCAGAAAACCTGCAGGCGGACGCCGATAGCGAGCCGCCGCTGGACGATGAAGCTGCTCCGGCACCGTCGCCGGGTTTTGACTCGCTTCCGGTTGCCGAAGAGCTGCCGGAAGCCGCTGACCCATTCGTGCAGCCGGTTGCTGCCGAAGCTCCCCCGGTATTCCAGGCGCCCGTCCCGGCTCCAGTAGTGGATGACCGTGATCCTGAGCTGGTGGAGATCTTCCTCGAAGAAGGTTTCGACATCATGGACAGTGCCGGCGCCGCCTTGCAGCGCTGGATGGGCGATGTCGACAACACCCTTGAGGTCGAGGCCCTGCAACGTGACCTGCACACCCTCAAGGGTGGTGCACGGATGGCGGAGATCCGCGAAATCGGTGATCTGGCCCACGAGCTGGAGTTCCTCTACGAGGGCGTCGGCGACGGTCGCCTGCGGGCCAACAATGATCTATTTGCCTTGCTGCAGGTCTGTCACGATCGTCTTTCCGAGATGCTCGATGCCGTGCGCGGCAACCGCGTGGTGCCAGACGGCGCTGCGCTGATCGAGACCATCAAGCAATTCCGTGCCAACCCCGATGCGCAGCTGAGCATTCCTTCCAGCGTGCACTTGCAACCGGTGGTGGACGACGCCACGAGCGACGAGGTCGATATCCTCGACATCTTCCTCGAGGAAGGCGACGACCTGCTGGAGGCCATGGAGGCCGCCATTGGCCGCTGGGAAGCCAGCCGTGAAGATGGCGCGGCCATCGACGAAATGCTGCGCATCCTGCACACCCTCAAAGGTGGTGCGCGCCTGGCCGGGCAGAAGCGCCTGGGCGATCTGACCCATGACCTGGAACAACACCTGACCGAGGCGCAGCAACAAGGTGCGCCATGGCCGGACAGCCTGTTCCTCGATGTGCAGTCCGGTTTCGAGGGCCTGCAGAACGAACTCGACGTGCTGCGCCAGCGCCTCGACGACAGCCATGTCGCCGACCTGCAAGCCGCTGCGCTGGAAGAGTTCGTCGAGCCCGAGCCCGTCGCACCGACACAAGTTACCCTGAGCACGCCGATCGTCGCAGCCAGCAGCCTGCCGCAGACTGCGCAGGAAACCCGCGTGTTGCCGTTCGTCCAGCGCGCTGCTGAAGCCGCTGCCGAAGCCGCTTCGCGCCGGGCGCCGCAGGAACTGGTCAAGGTGCCGGCCGACCTGCTTGAAGGCCTGGTCAACCTGGCCGGTGAAACCTCGATCTTCCGCGGTCGGGTCGAACAGCAGGTCAGCGACTTCGGCTTCACCCTCGGCGAGATGGAAGCGACCATCGAGCGGGTGCGCGACCAGCTGCGCCGCCTCGATATCGAAACCCAGGCGCAGATCCTCAGCCGCTACCAGGCCGAGGCCGAGCGCGCCGGCTACGAAGATTTCGACCCGCTGGAAATGGACCGTCACTCGCAACTGCAGCAGCTCTCACGCGCGCTGTTCGAGTCGGCGTCCGACTTGCTCGATCTGAAGGAAACCCTGGCCACGCGTAACCGCGATGCCGAGACCCTGTTGCTGCAACAGGCGCGGGTCAACACCGAACTGCAGGAAGGTCTGATGCGCACCCGCATGGTGCCGTTCGACCGCCTGGTGCCACGCCTGCGCCGCATCGTCCGGCAGGTCGCCGCGGAACTGGGCAAGCAGGTGGAATTCCACGTCGGTAACGCCGAAGGCGAGATGGACCGTACCGTCCTCGAGCGTATCGTCGCGCCGCTGGAACACATGTTGCGCAACGCCGTCGACCACGGCATCGAAGCCACCGACACGCGTCGCGCCAACGGCAAGTCGGAAGTCGGCAACATCCGCCTGACCCTGGGCCGCGAGGGTGGTGACATCCTCCTGACCCTGAGCGACGACGGTGGCGGCATCCGCCTCGACGCGGTGCGTCGCAAGGCCATCGAGCGCGGCCTGATGGACAGCGACTCCGACCTCACCGACCACGAAGTGCTGCAGTTCATCCTCGAGGCGGGTTTCTCCACCGCCGAGAAGGTCACGCAGATTTCCGGGCGTGGCGTCGGTATGGACGTGGTGCACTCCGAGGTCAAGCAGCTCGGCGGCTCGATGAGCATCGAGTCGACCGTGGGCGAGGGCACGCGCTTCCTTATCCGCCTGCCGTTCACCGTGTCGGTCAACCGTGCGTTGATGGTGCTCTCGGGTGAAGACCTGTACGCCATCCCGCTGAACACCATCGAAGGTATCGTGCGGGTCTCGCCGTACGAGCTGGAGGCCTACTACGGTCCGGACGCGCCGCGCTTCGAATACGCCGGTCAGGCCTACGAGCTGAAATACCTCGGCGACCTGCTGAATAACGGCCAGCAGCCCAAGCTGATCGGCCAGAGCCTGCCGCTGCCGGTGATCCTGGTGCGTTCCAGCGAACACGCCGTGGCGGTGCAGGTGGACAGCCTGGCTGGCTCGCGCGAAATCGTGGTGAAGAGCCTGGGTCTGCAGTTCGCTGCGGTGCACGGCATCTCCGGTGCGACCATCCTCGGCGACGGTCGCGTGGTGGTGATTCTCGACCTGCTGGCGACCATCCGCGTGCGCCACGCGCACATGCTCGGTCAGATGCATATGCCGCGCCTGGCCAGCCACACGCCGCAGACCGCCGCGGAAATCGAGGCGGACCGGCCGACCCTGGTCATGGTGGTCGACGACTCGGTTACCGTGCGCAAGGTCACCAGCCGCCTGCTCGAACGCAACGGCATGAACGTGCTGACCGCCAAGGACGGGGTCGACGCCATCGCCCAGCTGCAGGAGCACCGCCCGGACATCATGCTGCTGGACATCGAGATGCCGCGCATGGACGGCTTCGAGGTCGCCACGCTGGTACGCCACGACGAACGCCTCAAGGACCTGCCGATCATCATGATCACCTCGCGTACCGGTGAGAAACACCGTGAGCGGGCCATGGCCATCGGCGTCAACGAGTACCTGGGCAAGCCTTACCAAGAGTCGGACCTGCTCGAAAACATCCTGAAACTGGTCAAACGCCATGACTGAGAGCCGCGCAGCAAGGATTGCCGTCATCGCCGACACCTCGTTGCAGCGCCATGTGCTGCAACAGGCTTTGTCCGGCAGTGGCTACCAGGTGGTGCTTAACAGCGACCCGGCGCGCCTCGATGAGGAAGCCCTGGCCGCCTGCGAAGCCGATCTGTGGCTGGTGGACCTGGCCCAGTCGGAAGACTCGCCGCTGGTCGACAGCCTGCTGGAGCGTTCCACCGTGCCGGTGCTGTTCGGCGAGGGGCACGCCCCGGAGCGTCATTCGGAAAATTACCCACGCTGGGAACGCAGCCTGTTCAGCAAGCTCAAGCGCCTGATCGGTGACCCGGCGCAGGCCGTTGGCCCGAGCCTGGAAGCTTTGCTTGCCGAAGCGCAGCGCCCCGGTCGCCTGGAATTGCCGGCTGCGCTGGCCGATACCCCGCTGGTGGCGGGTGAGGCCGCCAAGCAGGTGTGGCTGCTGGCTGCCTCGCTGGGCGGTCCGGCGGCGGTCAAGGCCTTCCTCGATGCCTTGCCGGGCGGTCTGCCGGTCGGTTTTGTCTATGCCCAGCATATCGATGCCGCCTTCGAAACAGCCTTGCCCCAAGCGGTTGGCCGGCACAGCCAGTGGCACGTCAACCCGGTGCGCCACGGCGATACGCTGCGTTGCGGCGAGGTGGTGATCGTGCCGATCAGCCATGAGCTGGGTTTTACTGAAGACGGCGCCATGCAGGTGGCCGATCGTGGCTGGCCGGAGCCCTACAGCCCTTCCATCGACCAGATGATGCTCAACCTGGCGCAGCAGTTCGGCGCCCATTGCGGCGTGATCGCCTTCAGCGGCATGGGCAGCGATGGCAGTGCCGCCGCCGCTTATGTACGCCGCCAGGGTGGCCTGATCTGGACCCAGCGTGGCGACAGCTGCGCCTGCCCGAGCATGCCGGACAGCCTGCGTGAAGGCGGTTACAGCGTTTTCAGTGGCGACCCGCGCGAGCTGGCCGAAGCCCTGGTCAACCATCTGGCCGCGCAGTGCGTTGACGCCGAGTAAAGGATCGTTCCATGAGCCAAGTCGCAACTAACGCCCCCAACACCATTACCGCGCTGCTGGTGCCGCTGACGGATCGCACCCTGATGCTGCCCAACGTGGCGGTGGCGGAGCTGATTCCCTATCGCCCGCCGCAAGTCACTGCCGGTCTGCCGGCCTGGTTCCTTGGCCAGGTGGCCTGGCGCAACCTGCAACTGCCGCTGCTGTCGTTCGAGGCGGCCTCCGATGGCCAGCCGCTGATCGGCCCGGGCGCGCGGGTGGCGGTAATCAACGCCCTGGGCGGGCGTGACCAGGTCAAGTTCCTCGCCCTGCTGGTGCAGGGCATCCCGCGCTCGCTGAAGGTCGATGCGCACCTGGCACCATCCAGCGAGCCGCTGGCACCGCTGGAACTGGGCGCGGTGCAACTGGGCGAAGCCGTGGTCAAGATCCCCGATCTGGTCGGCCTGGAACAGAAGCTGGCCGACGCCAGCCTGATCTGAAATGAACCCGCCTGAGCGGATGCGCCTGGCGCGCATCGGCGGGCTGGAAGTCTGCAGCACCCAGGCCAGCGGCCAGCACTTCGACAAACACAGCCACGATGAATTCGTTATCGGCGCCAACCTGCTCGGCGAGGAACAGGTGTGGCTGGACGGGCGCACCTTCTGCGCCAGTGCTGGCGCCATCACCACCTACAACCCCGGCGAGATCCAGGGCGGCGGCGCGCGCGAAGGCCAGCCCTGGCGCTATGTCAGCCTCTACGTGCCGCCTGCCGTGCTGGCCGCCAGCCTGGGCTTGGAGCAGCTGCAGTTCGCTGCGCCGCTGCAACAGCAGCCGCTGGTGGCCAGTGCTTTGGCGCAGGCGGTGGAGCAGTGTCTGAGCGACGATGCCCTGCTGCGTGAGCGCGGTGAGGAAGGCGTGACCCTGCTACTGGGCGAGATCGCCCGTGGCGCCGCCGTGCGCCTGCCCGGCAGCGCCGATATCGGCCGGGGCCCGGTGGCGCGCCTGCAGGAACTGCTCGCCGCTAGTCTCGAGCAGAGCCCGAGTCTGGAACAGATGGCTGCCACTGTCGGCCTGTCCAAGTTCCATCTGCTGCGTGCCTTCAAGCAGCGCACCGGGCTCAGCCCGCGGCAGTGGGCCATGCAGCTGCGCACTCGCCGGGCCCAGGGCCTGCTGCGCGCGGGCATGGCGGCCGGCGAGGTGGCCCAGCAGCTCGGCTTTGCCGACCAGAGCCACCTGACCCGCTACTTCCGCGCTGCCTACGGCCTGCCGCCGGGTCAGTTCCAACGCGCCGTGCGCGGCTGATAGGCAATCCGGTTCAAGATTTCCCGCGAGCGATCCGTGACACTGCACGCCTTGCCCGCTGGAGTCCTGTCCGATGTTTGCCGTCTTCTTCGCCGCCCTGCTGTTTGGTTTCGCCTTTTGTCTGTCGCCCGGTGCGGTATTGGCGGAAACCCTGCGGCGTGGCCTCAACCATGGCTTTCGTCCGGCGCTGCTGGTGCAGTTCGGCTCGCTGATCGGCGACGCGCTGTGGGCGCTGATCGGCCTCACCGGTCTGGCGCTGCTGCTCAGCCATGAAGCGGTACGGGTGCCTTTGACCCTGGTCTGCGCCGCCTACCTGGCCTGGCTGGGCTGGCAGAGCCTGGGCGATGCGCGGCGCCCGGTGCAGTCGCTGGAGGCGTTGCCGGAGCAGGCTGGGCGCGGAGCGTTCCTCGCCGGCGCGGCGATCTCGCTGTCGAACCCGAAGAACCTGGTGTATTGGGGCGCACTGGGCAGCGCGCTGGCCGGGATAGTCGATGGCGTGCCGAGCCAGGCGCAGGCGCTGGTGTTCTTCGCCGGCTTCATGCTGGCGTCGCTGCTCTGCTGCTTTATCAGCGCGGGGCTGGTGGAATGGCTGCGCCGGGCAGCGGCGCCGGTCTGGCACCGGGTCAGCCATGCCATCTGTGGCGTGCTTCTGTTCTTGCTGGCCGGCCTGGCTCTACGCGGCCTCTAGGCGAGGTTAGAAGTCGCCCCACAACTGCTGGGCCACGCTCAGCGCCACCACCGGCGCGGTCTCGGTGCGCAGCACGCGCGGGCCGAGTCGGGCGGCGTGGAAGCCGGCGGCCTTGGCCTGCTCCACTTCGCTGTCGCTGAGACCGCCTTCCGGGCCGATCAGGAAGGCCAGGGTGGCGGGCTTGGCGTGGCTGGCCAGCGGTTCGGCGACCGGGTGCAGGACCAGCTTGAGATCAGCCGTGGTCTGTTTCAGCCAGTCGGCCAGCAGCACCGGCGGCTGGATGACCGGCAGCACCGAGCGCCCGCACTGCTCGCAGGCGCTGATGGCCACCTGGCGCCAGTGAGCCAGGCGTTTGTCGGCGCGCTCGTCCTTGAGGCGCACTTCGCAGCGCTCCGAGACGATTGGGGTGATCTGCGCGGCGCCCAGCTCGGTGGCTTTTTGGATCGCCCAGTCCATGCGTTCGCCACGCGACAGGCCCTGGCCCAGGTGCACCTGCAGTGGCGACTCGGCCTGACCTTTGAGCTGTTCGCGCAGCTCGACGCGCACATTCTTCTTGCCCACCTCGATCAGTTCGCCAAGAAACTCCTGGCCGCTGCCATCGAACAATTGCACGGTGTCGCCCACTGCATGGCGCAGCACGCGGCCGATGTAGTGCGCCTGGGTTTCCGGCAGCTCGTGCTGGCCGAGGGAGAGCGGGGCGTCGATGAAGAAGCGGGATAGGCGCATGGGGCAAGAACCTGGGGTCGAGGCGCGCATTCTAGCCGCCGGTGGAAGGCCGAGTCAGTAGGGTGGACAACGCTCTACCCGTCCACCAATCAGGCGCCGCGGTGGATGAGCTGCGCGTCATCCGCCTTGGGCTTAGCCCGGATCGCGGTGGTTGGGGTAGAGGTCGCTGGCGACCGCCACGCTGACCGACTCGCGGGTGGCGATATCGATGCCTTCGCTGGCCACTTCGGCGAGGAAGTCGATCTGCTCCGGGGTGATCACATAGGGCGGCAGGAAGTACACCACGCTGCCCAGCGGGCGCAGCAACGCGCCGCGTTCCAGTGCGTGCTGGTACACCTGCAGGCCGCGGCGTTGCTGCCACGGGTAGGCGGTCTTGCTGGCCTTGTCCTGCACCATCTCGATGGCCAGGGCCATGCCGGTCTGGCGTACCTCGGCGACATGCGGGTGGTCGACCAGGTGCGCGGTGGCGCTGGCCATGCGCGCGCTCAGGGCCTTGTTGGCCTCGATCACGTTGTCTTGCTCGAAGATGTCCAGGGTCGCCAGCGCGGCGGCGCAGGCCAGCGGGTTGCCGGTGTAGGTGTGCGAGTGGAGGAAGGCGCGCAGGGTGGCGTAGTCGTCGTAGAAGGCGCCGTACACCTGGTTGGTGGTGAGCACCGCAGCCATCGGCAGGTAGCCGCCGGTGAGCGCCTTGGACAGCACCAGGAAGTCCGGGGTGATGCCGGCCTGCTCGCAGGCGAACATGCTGCCGGTACGGCCGAAACCGACGGCGATCTCGTCGTGGATCAGGTGCACGCCATAACGGTCGCAGGCCTCGCGCAGCAGCGTGAGGTACACCGGGTGGTACATGCGCATGCCGCCGGCGCCCTGGATCAGCGGCTCGACGATCACTGCGGCGACTTCATGGGCATGCTCGGCCAGGGTCTGCTCCATGGCGGCGAACATATTTCGTGAATGTTCTTCCCACCCCATGCCCTCGGGGCGCAGGTAGCAGTCCGGGCTCGGCACCTTGATGGTGTCGAGCAGCAGCGCCTTGTAGGTGTCGGTGAACAGCGCCACGTCGCCCACCGACATCGCCGCCACGGTCTCGCCGTGGTAGCTGTTGGTCAGGGTAATGAAGCGCTTCTTGCCCGGCTGGTCGCAGTTGAGCCAGTAGTGGTGGCTCATCTTCAGCGCCACCTCGATGCCCGAGGAGCCGTTGTCGGCGTAGAACACCTTGTCCAGGCCGGCGGGAGTGATTTTCACCAGACGCTCGGAGAGTTCGACCACTGGCTCATGGGTGAAACCGGCGAGCATCACGTGTTCGAGGTTGTCCAGCTGGTCGCGGATGCGCTGGTTGATCCGCGGGTTGCGGTGACCGAACACGTTGACCCACCAGGAGCTGACCGCATCCAGGTAGCGCTTGCCGTCGAAGTCCTCCAGCCACACGCCATCGCCGCGCTTGATCGGGATCAGCGGCAGGCGTTCGTGGTCCTTCATCTGCGTGCAGGGGTGCCACAGCACGGCCAGGTCGCGCTGCATCCACTGGGCATTCAGGCTCATCGGGAGGTCTCCTTGATCGGTGGACGGCAAGCCTACCAGAAGCGGGTTGCCTGGCCCGCGTGATTGGCCGATCAGTTCGGCGGATTCGCCTGGCCGCTGCCGTGGCCCTCACGTATCCTGCGCGCCAGTTTCGTTCCTGGGGTATTACCGATGTCTGCAGTCTGGTTGCGCGCGTCTGCGCTGGTGGTTTTGGCTCTCTTCGGCAGCACGGCGCTGGGCAAGGACAAGCAGCCCACGGCGATCGTCGTGGGTGGCGGCCTGGCCGGTTTGACCGCCGCCGTCGAACTGCAGGACAAGGGCTGGCAGGTCACCGTGCTGGAGGCCAAGCCGAGCATCGGCGGGCGTTCCGGCCTCGCCGCCAGCGAGTGGGTCGGCAGCGCCAAGCTGCAGCCGACCCTGCATGCCTACCTCGAGCGTTTCAAACTCAAGGCCCTGCCGGCGCCGGAGTATGTGCGTACCCCCGGCTACCTGATCGATGGCCGCTACCAGTCGCAGGCCGAGCTGGGCAAGTCCTCGCCGAGCACGGCCGAGGCCCTGGCGCGTTTCGACAAGAGCCTGGATGACCTGGCCGCGTCCGTCGAGGACCCGCTCAACCCGCTGACCAGCCACACCCTCAAGAGCCTCGACGCGATGACTGCCGCGCGCTGGCTGGACAAGCTGGCCCTGCCGCCGACCGCGCGTGCCCTCGTCGACCAGCGCATCCGTTCGCGCTACGACGAGCCGTCGCGTCTGTCGCTGCTCTACCTGGCGCAGCAGGCGCGGGTCTATCGCGGCCTGCCGGACAGCGAAATGCGCGCCGCGCGCCTGCCCGGTGGCAGCCAGGCCCTGGCTCAGGCCCTGGGCAAGCAGCTGAAGCTGGTGAAGACCAATGCCTGGGTCTCGGCCATCGTCCAGGAACAGGACAAGGTCACCGTCAAGGTCGGCGCCACCGGCTACAGCGCCGACTACGTGGTGCTTGCCGTGCCGCTGCCGGCGCTCGGCAAGATCAACCTGACGCCGTCGCTCACCGCCCTGCAGAACAAGGCGCTGAAAGACATCAACTACGGCTGGCGTGACCAGATGCTGCTCAAGTTCAAGAAGCCGGTGTGGGGCAAGGCGCGCCTGTCCGGTGAGATCTTCAGCGACAAGGGCCTGGGTGTGCTGTGGGTCGAGCCGGCGCTGAAGGGCGGCGCCAACCTGCTGATCAACCTGTCCGGTGACAACGCACGCCTGATGAGCGCCTTCGGCGATCGGCAGATGGTCGATCAGGTGTTGATCCGCTTCGACACCTTCTACCCGGGCGCGCGTGAGCAGTTCCAGGGCTACGAACTGCGCCGCTACGGCAAGGACGCGCTGGTCGGTGGCGCCTACCTGGCCTACGGCCCGGGCGAGATCAGCCAGTACTGGCGCCTGTGGGAAAAGCCGCTGGGCCGCGTGTTGTTCGCTGGCGAGCACACCGATGCGCTCTATCCCGGCACCCTCGAAGGCGCCCTGCGCAGCGGCCAGCGTGCGGCTGGCCAGGCTGTCGACCTGTTCGCCGGCAAGAGCCTGGAACCGGCAAAACCGGCAGCCAAGGCGGTGGCCGCTGACAAGGACGAGGCCAAGGGCGGCAAGCCTGGGTTCTTCTCCAAGCTGTTCGACTAGTGAGGTAGGGCGGATGGAGCCCGCGCTGAGTGCTGCGCGGGTTTCACCCGCCCTACGGTCGCCGGCCTGCCACGTGGCTCGTAGGCTGGGTTAGCCGCGATTACCGTTGCCCGTGTTTGCCGTGAAAGCTTGGTGCGGCGTAACCCAGCGCGGCGTGCACAGCCCGTGGCCCTGCTGCTGGGTTACGCCGCAGCTAGCCTGGTCACCAGAACTGAACATCCTGTTGGCGGCTAACCCAGCCTACGTCGTAGGGCGGGTGCAACCCGCATAGGGGTACGCGGCGCCCAGCGGATGTATCTGTTTACTCGATATTTCGAAGCGAAATTTTCCGCTTTAATTCGATGCGTTTGCCGCTAGGCTTGGCCCATCGCTTTTCACGGAAGTCTCGCAATGCAGTGGCGCAACTCTAGCTCCCGTTACGGCCTGGTCAGCATCCTGCTGCACTGGGTCGCCGCCCTGGCGGTGTTCGGCCTGTTCGGTCTCGGTCTGTGGATGCGCGGGCTGGACTACTACAGCAGCTGGTACCGCACCGCGCCGGATCTGCATAAAAGCATCGGCATCACCCTGTTCGCCCTGATGCTCGCGCGCCTGCTCTGGCGCTTCCTCAGCCCGCCGCCGGGCGCCCCGGCCAACCACGGCCAGTTCACCCGCCTGGCCTCCAAGGCCGGTCATGCGCTGCTCTACCTCGGCCTGTTCGCCCTGATGCTCAGTGGCTACCTGATTTCCACCGCCGATGCCCGCGGCATCAGCGTGTTCGGCCTGTTCGAGGTGCCGGCGACCCTGACCAGCATTCCCGACCAGGCCGACGTCGCCGGTCTGGTCCACGAATACCTCGCCTGGGGGCTGGTGATCTTCGCCGGCCTGCATGCCCTGGCGGCCCTCAAACACCATTTCATAGACCGTGACGCCACCCTGGTGCGCATGTTCGGTCGCACCGGCAAGTAACCCACAAGGAGACTTCAAATGCTCAAGAAAACCTTCGCTGCCCTGACCCTGGGCGCCGCACTCTTCGCTGGCCAGGCCATGGCAGCCGACTACGCCATCGACAAACAGGGCCAGCACGCCTTCGTCACCTTCAAGATCAGCCACCTCGGCTACAGCTGGCTGTACGGCAGCTTCAAGGACTTCGACGGCAGCTTCAGCTTCGACGCCAAGGCGCCGGAAGCGAGCAAGGTCAATGTCACCATCAACACCGCCAGCGTCGACTCCAACCATGCCGAGCGCGACAAGCACCTGCGCAGCGGTGATTTCCTCAACGTCGAGAAGAACCCGACCGCGACCTTCGCTTCGACCTCGGTCAAGTCCACCGGTGAAGGCACTGCCGACATCACCGGCAACCTGACCCTCAATGGCGTGACCAAGCCGGTGGTGATCGCCGCCAAGTTCCTCGGTGAAGGCAGCGACCCGTGGGGCGGCTACCGTGCCGGCTTCGAAGGCAGCACCAAACTGAAGCTGAAGGATTTCGACATCCAGAAAGACCTCGGCCCGGCTTCCCAGGAAGTGGAGCTGATCATTTCGGTTGAAGGCGTTCGCCAGTAAGGGAAAGGTTCTGGGCGATTCGCTCAGGCACAAAAAAGCCGGCTGACTAGCCGGCTTTTTTGTGGGCGCCATCCGTGGCACCTGGGGCGCGTGGCGCCTTAGTCTTGCTTGCGGCTCAGCAGGGCTGGCTTCTCACTGCGCGGGCGGCTGTTGGACAGGCTGTCCAGCTGCTCGGCTGTGGGCAGGCGCTCACCCTTGCGGATGATCAGCGGCTGCTTGCTGGCGCGGGCATCCTGCACGGCTGGTTCCTGGCGCTCGCTGCGTTGGGCGTCGTCACGCCGACCGCCACCGTTGCTACGGCCCTGACCACCGCCACTGCGGCCTTGGCCACCCTGACGTTGGCCACCACCAGCGGGTTTGCCTTTCTGTCCGCCTTGGCCGCCACCTGCGCCGCCTTGGCGTGCGCCCTGGCCCTGGCTGCGACCTTGGCCGCCGGTGCCTTGGCCCTGACCCTGGCCTGGGCGACGCGGGTTGCGGCCCGGGGCTTTCGGCGGGTTGGGGCTGACGTAGTCGGCGCGGTTGCCGAAGTTGTCGAACTCGTCATCGAGGAAGGCTTCCGGATCGCGCTCCGGTGGCGGTGTCAGCGGTTGCGACGGGCGGGCCGCGCGCTGTTCGCGGGGCTCACGCGGCTGGCGTGGTTGCTGCGCGCCGGCGGCGGTTGCGGTGGCGGGTTGTGCCTGGCCGTCACCCTTGCCTTTGCCACGGCGGTTGCGCGAACGCTTGGCCTTGTCTTCGGCGCTGCCGCTGGCTTCGCTGTTGCTGCGCTCGCGCTGCGGACGATCGGCGCGCGGTTGACGCTCGGGGCGCGGGCCACGGACTTCCGGCTTCTCGACTTCGACACTGGACGGGTCGAAACCCAGGGTGTCGCCGTCGGCGATCTTCTGCTTGGTCATCCGCTCGATGCCCTTGAGCAGCTTCTCTTCATCCGGTGCCACCAGCGAGATCGCCTCGCCACTGCGCCCGGCACGACCGGTACGGCCGATGCGGTGCACGTAGTCTTCTTCGACGTTGGGCAGCTCGAAGTTGACCACATGCGGCAGTTGGTCGATATCCAGGCCGCGGGCGGCGATATCGGTGGCGACCAGGATGCGCACCTGGTTGGCCTTGAAGTCGGCCAGGGCCTTGGTGCGGGCGTTCTGGCTCTTGTTGCCGTGGATCGCCACAGCGGGCAGGCCGTGCTTGTCGAGGTACTCGGCCAAGCGGTTGGCGCCGTGCTTGGTGCGGGTGAACACCAGCACCTGTTCCCATGCGCCCTGGGTCACCAGGTGCGCGAGCAGGGCGCGCTTGTGGCTGGCCTGCAGGCGGAACACGCGCTGCTCGATGCGCTCCACCGTGGTGTTTGGCGGGGTGACTTCGATGCGCTCGGGGTTGTGCAGCAGCTTGCCGGCGAGGTCGGTGATGTCCTTGGAGAAGGTCGCCGAGAACAGCAGGTTCTGCCGCTGCGTCGGGAGCTTGGCGAGGACCTTCTTCACGTCATGGATGAAGCCCATGTCGAGCATGCGGTCGGCTTCGTCGAGAACCAGAATCTCGACGTGGGACAGGTCGATGGCTTTCTGGTTGGCCAGGTCGAGCAGGCGACCGGGGCAGGCAACCAGGACGTCGACGCCCTTGGCCATGGCCTGAACCTGCGGGTTCATGCCGACACCGCCGAAGATGCAGGTGCTGACCAGGGGCAGGTCGCGGGCATAGACCTTGAAACTGTCGTGGACTTGCGCAGCCAGTTCGCGGGTCGGCGTCAGGACCAGCACGCGCGGCTGGCGTGGGCCGTGGCGGTGCGATTTGTCCGGGTGGCCGCCGGGGAACAGGCGTTCGAGGACCGGCAGGGCGAAGCCGCCGGTTTTACCAGTGCCCGTCTGGGCTGCAACCATCAGGTCGCGACCTTGCAACACGGCGGGAATGGCCCGCTGTTGCACAGGTGTGGGCTGGGCGTAGCCGGCGGCTTCAACGGCACCGGCCAATGCCTCGGAGAGACCGAGGGAAACAAAGGACATGAGTCATCCTGTCTGTATATGGGCGAAAGCCCGATGGGGAAATTGCCTGGTTCAAATCACTCTCAAGGGAGCGATCCCGTCCGGTCCTGCTGGGCGATGGGTTGCCGAGCGTCCGGGCGTAAGCCTGGCGGGAGCCCGGAGTATAACAGAGCCGCGCGCTTGCGCAGCTACCTGCCCGTCGGCTGGTTCAGCGGTTGCTGGCGGCGATGGGTGCGGCCTGCGCTTCACCAAAGCGGGCTTGCAGGCGGCGATAGGCGGGCTCCTGTTTGTAGCGGCGCAGTTCGGCCGCGAAGGCTTCGGCCAAGGGTTCCAGGTGCGCGTCGCGGCGCAGGGCCAGGTACAGGCGGTCGCTGCCGAGGGGCGTGCGGTTGTAATCGACCTGGCGCTCGAGGCCGAGCTGGGAAGCCAGGTACAGGCCGGCGCGGCGGTCGTTGACCACCAGGTCGACGCGGTTGCGCACCAGTTTGCCGAGGTTGGCCTCGTGGCTGGGCGCATCTTCGCGGCTGAACAGTTTGGAGTTGCGGAACGCGGCGGCGTTGTACCAGTAGCCGGGTGAGGTGCCGATCAGCAGGTCGCGCAGGTCTTCCAGGCGCTGATAGGGGTAGGGCCGGTTGCGCGCGTAGAACAGCACGAACTGCACCTCGGACAGCGGCTCCTTGACGAACAGCATGTGCGACTCGCGTTCGGGCAGGTGGAAGATATCGAGGATGGCGTCGGCGTTGCCCTGCTCGAATTCCAGCAGGCAGCGCTTCCAGGGCATGAATTGCCACTGTACGTCAACGTTGAGGCGGTGCAGGACTTCGCGGGTGATTTCGTAGTCCAGCCCGGCGGGCTGGCCGCCTTGCTCGTACACATAAGGTGCCCAGGCCTCGGTGACAATGCGCAGCGATTGCGCCCGTGCCGCGAAGGCAAGGCTGCATAAAAGCAGGATGGCGATTATCTGGCGCTGGAATACTGGCATATGGCCAGATTACGGATTTCCCGAGGCGCTGCAAAGTAGTCTGTTGGTCGAACATTCATCGGCTGAATGGCGGCCATTCGCGTGGCCTTGGGCGGCCGGTGTAGGAGCCAGCTTGCTGGCGATCCATGTCCGCGCAAAAGCATCGCCAGCAAGCTGGCTCCTACAGACGGAGAAAACCCTCGGGCAAGAAAAAGCCGGGCATGCCCGGCTCGTTCCAGTCTGGTCAATCTCAGCGTGGCAGCTTGAGGTTGTTCCAGATCGCCAGGCTCGGCTCGGCCTGGTTCAGCGTGTAGAAGTGCAGCCCGGGTGCGCCGCCTTGCAGCAGGCGTTCGCACATCTCGCTGACCACTTGCTCGCCGTAGGCTTGGATGCTCTGCAGGTCGTCGCCGTAGGCTTCCAGCTGCTTGCGGATCCAGCGCGGGATCTCGGCGCCACAGGCATCGGAGAAGCGCGCCAGCTTGCTGTAGTTGGTGATCGGCATGATGCCCGGCACGATTGGGATGTCGACGCCCAGCTTGCGCACGCGCTCGACGAAGTAGAAGTAGCAGTCGGCGCTGAAGAAGTACTGGGTGATGGCACTGTCGGCGCCGGCCTTGGCCTTGCGCACGAAGTTGGCCAGGTCATCCTCGAAGTTGCGGGCCTGCGGATGGACTTCCGGGTAGGCGGCGACTTCGATATGGAAGTGATCACCGGTTTCGCTGCGGATGAATTCCACCAGTTCGTTGGCGTAGCGCATCTCGCCGCTGGCCATGCCCATGCCGGACGGCAGGTCGCCGCGCAGGGCAACAATGCGTTTGATCCCGGAACTCTGGTACTGCTGCAGCAGGCTGCGCAGGTCGTCCTTGCTGTCACCGACGCAGGACAGGTGCGGCGCGGTCGGCACTTTCACATCGCCGTCCAGTTGCAGCACGGTGTTGAGGGTGCGATCGCGGGTCGAACCACCGGCACCGTAGGTGCAGGAGAAGAAATCGGGGTTGTAGGTCGCCAGCTGACGGGCGACCGTCATCAGTTTTTCATGCCCGGCTTCGGTCTTCGTCGGGAAGAACTCGAAGCTGTAACGGCGTTCTTGAGACATGGAAGATTCCCTTTAGCAGCAGGCTGCAGGCGCGCGGGGCACCTGCAGCCTGTGGCTTACAGCTTCGATTAGTAGCGATAGGTTTCCGGCTTGAACGGGCCTTCCACGCTCACGCCGATGTACTCGGCCTGCTTGGTGGTCAGCTGGGTGACCACGCCACCGAAGCCCTTGACCATTTCCAGGGCCACTTCTTCGTCGAGCTTCTTCGGCAGCACTTCCACGGTCAGGCGGGCGGCCTTGGCTTCGGCCGAGAGGGTGGCGAACTTCTGATCGAACAGGAAGATCTGCGCCAGCACCTGGTTGGCGAAGGAGCCGTCCATGATCCGGCTCGGGTGGCCGGTGGCGTTGCCCAGGTTCACCAGGCGGCCTTCGGCCAGCAGGATCAGGTAGTCGTCGTTGCGCGGGTCGAAGCTGCCGGCGCCGGTGCGGTGGATCTTGTGCACCTGCGGTTTGACCTCTTCCCAGGCCCAGTTCTTGCGCATGAAGGCGGTGTCGATCTCGTTGTCGAAGTGACCGATGTTGCACACCACGGCGCGCTGTTTCAGGGCCTTGAGCATGCCGGCGTCACACACGTTGGCGTTGCCGGTGGTGGTGACGATCAGGTCGATCTTGCCCAGCAGGGCCTTGTCGATGCTGGCGTCGCTGCCGTCGTTGATACCGTTGTTGTACGGCGAAACGACTTCGAAGCCGTCCATGCAGGCCTGCATGGCGCAGATCGGGTCGATCTCGGAAACCTTGACGATCATGCCTTCCTGACGCAGCGACTGGGCCGAACCCTTGCCCACGTCACCGTAGCCGATGACCAGCGCCTGCTTGCCCGACAGCAGGTGGTCGGTGCCGCGCTTGATGGCGTCGTTGAGGCTGTGACGGCAGCCGTACTTGTTGTCGTTCTTGCTCTTGGTGACCGCGTCGTTGACGTTGATCGCCGGGACTTTCAGGGTGCCGGCCTTGAGCATGTCGAGCAGGCGGTGCACACCGGTGGTGGTTTCTTCGGTGATGCCGTGGATCTTGTCCAGCATCGCCGGGTAGCGCTCGTGGATGATCTGGGTCAGGTCGCCGCCGTCGTCGAGGATCATGTTGGCGTCCCACGGCTGGCCATCCTTGAGGATGGTCTGCTCGATGCACCACTCGTACTCTTCTTCGGTCTCACCTTTCCAGGCGAACACTGGGATGCCGGCGGCGGCGATGGCGGCAGCGGCCTGGTCCTGGGTGGAGAAGATGTTGCACGAGGACCAGCGCACTTCGGCGCCCAGCGCGATCAGGGTTTCGATCAGTACGCCGGTCTGGATGGTCATGTGGATGCAGCCGATGATCTTCGCGCCTTTCAGCGGTTGCTCGCCGGCGTACTTGCGGCGCAGACCCATCAGGGCCGGCATTTCCGACTCGGCGATGATCAGCTCTTTGCGGCCCCAATCGGCCAGGGAAATGTCGGCGACTTTGAAATCGTTAAAAGACATGCAATAGCACTCCATTCGTTGTCTGCGAATGGGCGCCGTTGATGCGTATGGTTAACGCCCCATCCGAGCCTGACAGGTCCCGCTCGACAATGGAGTGGTCCTGCTGCAGCGCCCCTCGGACAGGTGGCGGGAGCGACCGGGCTGAGCCGGTCGCGTGAAGCCCGCGGATTATAGCCAGCCACGTCGGCAAGCCCAAGGCTTTCCGTCGCCTGGGTGGTCGTCCTATCAGGCTCATTGAGAGCCTTGCCGTGACAGCGGGTTGGCGGCGCTGCGAGGATAGCGGCCGAAACTGACTAAACAGACAGGAGTGGCGATGAACTTCCACACGCGCAAATGGGTGAAACCCGAAGACCTCAATCCCAATGGCACTTTGTTCGGCGGCAGCCTGCTGAAGTGGATCGATGAAGAGGCGGCGATCTACGCCATCATTCAGCTGGGCAGCCAGCGGGTGGTCACCAAGCTGATTTCCGAGATCAACTTCGTCAGCTCGGCGCGGCAGAGCGACATCATCGAGCTGGGCATCACCGCCACCGAGTTTGGCCGTACCTCGCTGACCATGCGCTGCGAAGTGCGCAACAAGATCACCCGCAAGAGCATCCTCACCGTGGAGCGCATGGTCTTCGTCAATGTCGACGAGCAGGGCCAGCCAGCGCCGCACGGCAAGACCGAGATCACCTACATCCGCGATCAGTTCAAGGACTGACAGTCGTCGCCCAAGTGGTCGGTGCGACAATGCGCTACTTGGTCGACACCGGGGGAGCGGCGATACTGGCGCCCCTTTTCGCCCTGCGAAGTGTTCGTCCCGCCATGAAAGTGAAAGTCCTGCTGTGCTGCTGTGTCCTGCTGACTGCCTGCGGCGGCGTCGATCCGAATTCGCCCTTGGGCAAGCGCCAGACAATCTTCAAGCAGATGCTGAACACCAGTGAAGAGCTGGGCGGCATGCTGCGCGGGCGGATTCCTTTCGACGCAGCGCAGTTCGCCGTCGGCGCCAAGCACCTCGACGAATTGTCGCGCCAGCCGTGGCAGCACTTCCCGGCCGTGCAGGAGCCGGATGGCGGCAGCGATGCGCGCGATGAGGTGTGGCAGCGTCAGGAACGCTTCCAGCAACTGGCACGTGAGCTGGAAGCCGCGACCGGGGCCCTGGCCGCGGGCAGTGCACAGCCGGGGCAGACCAGCGCCAGCCTGGCGCCGCTGGTGCAGCGCGTGGAAGATGGCTGCGAAGGCTGCCACAAGGAATTCCGCGTTTACTGAGCTGCCTGCTCGAGTGCTCTTTGTAGGAGCCAGCTTGTGACCCCCAGGGATGGGGGGAATGCAGCAAGCCGCCGGGAGCGGCTGCTGCCTGGCGATGCTTTTGTGCTGGCATGGATCGCCAGCAAGCTGGCTCCTACAAAAAAGCTTGGCGGCTAGAAGCCTTGCACGCCGGCTGCCTGCAGGCGCTGGCGTAGCGCCAACACCTCCGGATCGTTGAAGAACGCCACCAGCTGCCGGGCGCGGGTGGCGCCGATGCCGTTGAAGCCATCCCACTGCTGCGCATTGCGCGCGGCCAGGCTGCCCCAGTCCTCACCCAGCGGTGCCGCGCCGCTGGGCGGCAAACCCAGGGCCTTGAGCCATTGCACGAACGAGCGCTGCCGGGCGCTGGCGAAACTCTGTTGCAGATTGCTGGCGCTGCGCGCGGCGAATCCGGGTGTGGCGGCCAGTTCCTGTTGGCTCAGGTCCAGCCAGTCGAGCAGGCCATCGAGCTTGCCGGCTGCCTGCAGCTTGCTCCAGGTACCTTCGCCGACGCCGGGCAGGCGCAGGCCCTGCTTGCCACTGAGCCAAGTCAGGCGCGCACGGAACTGGCTTTCGCAGCCGGGCGTGGCGCGCCAGCAGCTGAGCGCGTGATGGTCGCTGGGATTGGGTGCGGCGATGGGCGTGCGCTCGGCGCTGCGCCAGACCACGCTGTCCAGGCGCGCAATGGTCAGGCCGGCCAGGGCGATGGCCACTTGATCGCCGGGGCGCACGTCGAGCGCCTGCCAGCGGGGCAATGAGCCCACGCTGACGCGCTGGATGGTGCGGCCGTCGAGCTGCACCGGCTGCAGCTGCAGCACCGGGGTGATGCGTCCGCTGCGGCCGATGTTGAATTGCACCGCGCGCACCTCCGTCAGCGCCTGGGCGACCGGGAATTTCCAGGCCGCGGCCCATTGCGGTGGCTCGGCGATCCAACTGCTACCGGCCGGGCGTTGGCCCTGGCGCAGCACCACGCCATCGCTGGCGAAGGGCAGGGCGTTGCGATACCAGTGCTCGCGCCAGTGGCGGGCCGCAGCCAGGTCATGGAGCGGCAGGGTCAGGGCGGCGCTGTCGGTGAAACCGAGTTGCTGCAGGCCGTGCAGGCGTTCGCTCATGGCATCCGGGCCGTTGGGCCAGTCCCAGACAAACAGGCCGATCTGCGCCGCGGTCTGGCGATCCAGCTGCTTGCGGGCCATGGCGCCGGCTACCTTGCCGCGCGCACCGGCCCCGCCATCGCGGGCCTGCACATGGCCGGGCAGGCGCCAGTACAGCTCGCCTTGCAGGATCAGTTCAGCGTTGTCGTCCAACTGCTGGGGGATGGCCTCGATCAGCCGCGCCTGGGCAGTCCAGTCCTGGCCAAATTGCCCGTCGCCCCGGCTGATGGCCTGGTGTAGCTGACCGTCCTGGTAGCGCAGGGTTACCGCCACGCCATCGACCTTGGGCTGGATCCACAGGTCGCTGCCTCCCGCCAGCCACTGCTTGGCGGCAGCCTCGTCGCGCAGCTTGTTGAGCCCGGTCTGCGCCACTGGCAGGCGCACTTCACCGGCGGCACCCTGTAGCGGATTGGCAGGGGTCGTGGTTTGCGTGGGGAAGCAGGTTTGCCAGTCGTTGAGGCGCTGGCGGGCCTGGTCGTAGAGCTCATCGCTGATCGGCGATTGACCCTGGCGGTGGTAGGCCGCATCCCATTGGGCGATCTGTGTGCTGAGCGCCTCAAGCTCGTTGCGTGCGCGCTCGGCGGGCCAGTCGGGGCAAGGGGTGGCGAAGGAATCGAAGGCAAACGGAAGCAGCGTTAACGCGATCCAGCGTGACATATGAGCATCCTTGCTCGATTGAGGTCGGAGTCAGCCTAGATGCCCTGTAGCCATCCTGCTGATCGCCACGTAGGGCGGGTGAAACCCGCGTGATCCAGTCGCGGGTTTCACCCGCCCTACCAACAAAAAGCCCCGCACTAGGCGGGGCTTTTTGCATTCCTGGGAGACCTTACAGACCGGCGGCAGCGCGCAGGTCGGCGACCTTGTCGGTCTTCTCCCAGGTGAAGGTGGTGAAGCTGTCGTTGCCGACGGTCTTCTGCACCGGCGTGCGGCCGAAGTGGCCGTAGGCTGCGGTTTCCTGGTACATCGGGTGCAGCAGGTCGAGCATCTTGGTGATGGCGTATGGACGCAGGTCGAACACTTCACGCACCAGCTTGATGATCTTGTCTTCGGCAATCTTGTGGGTGCCGAAGGTGTTGATCGAGATCGAGGTCGGCAGGGCCACGCCGATGGCGTAGGAAACCTGGATCTCGCAGCGGTCGGCCAGGCCGGCGGCCACGATATTCTTCGCCACGTAACGACCGGCGTAGGCCGCCGAGCGGTCAACCTTGGATGGATCCTTGCCGGAGAACGCGCCGCCGCCGTGACGGGCCATGCCGCCGTAGCTGTCGACGATGATCTTGCGCCCGGTCAGACCGCAGTCGCCCACCGGGCCGCCGATCACGAAGTTGCCGGTCGGGTTGATGTGGTACTGGGTGCCTTTGTGCAGCAGCTCGGCTGGCAGAGCGTGCTTGATGATCAGCTCCATCACGCCTTCGCGCAGGTCGGCCAGCGAGACTTCCGGGTTGTGCTGGGTGGACAGCACCACGGCGTCGATGCCGACCACCTTGCCATTCTCGTACTGGCAGGTGACCTGGCTCTTGGCGTCCGGGCGCAGCCACGGCAGCAGGCCGGACTTGCGTGCTTCGGCCTGACGCTGCACCAGCTGGTGGGAGAAGGTGATCGGCGCCGGCATCAGCACCTCGGTTTCGTTGCTGGCGTAGCCGAACATCAGGCCCTGGTCGCCAGCGCCCTGGTCTTCCGGCTTGGCGCGGTCGACACCCTGGTTGATGTCCGGGGACTGCTTGCCAATGATGTTCATCACGCCGCAGGTGGCGCCGTCGAAGCCGACGTCGGAGCTGGTGTAGCCGATGTCGCAGATGACGTCGCGGACGATCTGCTCGAGGTCGACCCAGGCGCTGGTGGTGACTTCACCGGCGACGATGGCAACGCCGGTCTTGACCAGGGTTTCCACGGCCACGCGGGCGTGTTTGTCCTGGGCGATGATGGCGTCGAGGACGGCATCGGAAATCTGGTCGGCGATCTTGTCCGGATGGCCTTCGGACACGGATTCGGAGGTAAACAGGGAGTATTCGCTCATTTCAAAATCCTATTCATTCCTGAGTTTGCTTCGCATCCGGCTTGGCGAAGTGCCGTACCTGAATCTGAAAGCCGTTCTTGAGGCCCACATAGAGGCTCTCGCCGGGCGTGAGCCCCGCGGCATCGGCCCAGCGGGCCAAATCTTCCTGCTCGAAGCCCAACCAGAGATCGCCGCAGGCCGTCCTGGCCCAACTCTGGTCGTGGCTGCATAACTCGGTGACCAGCAGGCTGCCGCTCGGTTTGACCAGGCGTGCCAGCTGTTTCAGCGCTTCGGCCGGGGCGGCGAAATGGTGCAGAACCATGTTCACCACCACGCAGTCGGCGGCGCCAATCTCGTCGTTCAGGGCATCGGCGAGCAGCAGCTCGACGTTGTCCAGTTGTTCTTCGTCGCAACGCTGGCGGGCTAGTTCGAGCATCGCCGTGCTGTTGTCCAGGGCGGTGACCTGGGCAAAACGCCGTGCCAGCTCGGGCAGAAAACCACCGTCGCCGGGGCCAACCTCCAGTGCCGTGCTGCCGGCGGCAAAGCCCAGCGCATCGAGCAGGGCCAGCACGCTGTCGCGGTACTGCGGCAGGCCGGCGATCAGGTCCTGTTGGGCCTGGAACTTGTCCGCCGTCTTGGCGAAGAAGTCGCGGCTGGCGGCGGCGCGTTGCGCATGCACGGCGGCGATACGTGCCTCGACTTCGACCGGCAGCTGCAGCTCGTCGACTTCCGCCAGCAATGCGCCGTGCAGGGTGCCGCCGAGCAATTCGCTGTGGGGCAGGGCGCGGCGATAGAAAATCGCGTTGCCTTCGCGGCGCGTGGCCACCAGGCCGGCCTGGGCCAGCACCTTGAGGTGGTGGCTGATGCCGGACTGGCCGATGGCAAAGATCTGCGCCAGTTCCAGCACGCCGAACGAGTCGTTGGCCAGCGCGCGCAGCACGTTCAGGCGCAGCGGATCACCGCCGGCCTTGCACAGGGCGGCCAGTTCATCGGCTGGCTCGAAGCGGAGTTGGGGCACGCGCATATTCATAAGGGCCGCAGTCTAGTCGGTCATTTTTCATCCAGCAATATCAATATCAAAAAGTTTTGATATTGAATGGCGGGGCATCGATGGGCGCCATTTCGGGCGGATAGGAGGGGCTTTGCTCGGCTCTGGGCGAGTTGGCGCGCAGCTTTCGTCGATCTTTCATTGCCCCGCAGCGCCTGGCTGGGCGAAAATGCCCGCCTTTTTCGCCCCCTTCGTTTCAGAAGCAGCCCCGCAGGAGATTCAGCGATGCCCAGCCGTCGTGAGCGTGCCAATGCCATTCGTGCCCTCAGCATGGATGCCGTGCAGAAAGCCAACAGCGGCCACCCGGGTGCCCCCATGGGCATGGCGGACATCGCCGAAGTACTGTGGCGCGACTACCTGCAGCACAACCCGAGCAACCCGAACTGGGCCGACCGCGACCGCTTCGTGCTGTCCAACGGCCACGGCTCGATGCTGATCTACTCGCTGCTGCACCTGACCGGCTACGACCTGGGCATCGACGACCTCAAGCAGTTCCGCCAACTGCACAGCCGCACCCCGGGCCACCCGGAATACGGCTACACCCCGGGCGTCGAGACCACCACCGGCCCGCTGGGCCAGGGCATCGCCAACGCCGTCGGCTTCGCCATCGCGGAAAAAGTGCTGGGCGCGCAGTTCAACCGCGACAGCCACCAGGTGGTCGACCACTACACCTACGCCTTCCTCGGCGACGGCTGCATGATGGAAGGCATCAGCCATGAAGTCTGCTCGCTGGCCGGCACCCTGGGCCTGGGCAAGCTGATCGCCTTCTACGACGACAACGGCATCTCCATCGACGGCGAAGTCCACGGCTGGTTCACCGACGACACCCCGGCGCGCTTCGAAGCCTACGGCTGGCAGGTGATCCGCAACGTCGACGGGCATGACGCCGAAGAGATCAAGATCGCCATCGAGACCGCGCGCAAATCCAGCGACCGTCCGACCCTGATCTGCTGCAAGACCGTGATTGGCTTCGGTTCGCCGAACAAGGGCGGCAAGGAAGAGTGCCACGGCGCCCCGCTGGGCAATGACGAGATCGCCGCCACCCGCGCCCAGCTCGGCTGGAGCCACGGCCCGTTCGAAGTGCCGGCCGACATCTACGCCGAGTGGGACGCCAAGGAAGCCGGCGCCGCCCGCGAAGCCGCGTGGAACGACAAGTTTGCCGCCTACGCCGCTGCTCATCCCGAGTTGGCCAGCGAGTTCAAGCGCCGCATCAGCGGTGAGCTGCCAGCTGACTTCGCCGAAAAGGCCGCCGCCTACATCAAGGACGTCGCCGAGAAGGGCGAAACCATCGCCAGCCGCAAGGCCAGCCAGAACGCGCTGAACGCCTTCGGCCCGCTGCTGCCGGAATTTCTCGGCGGCTCCGCTGACCTGGCCGGCTCCAACCTGACCCTGTGGAAAGGTTGCCAGGGCGTTTCTGCGGAAGACGCATCCGGTAACTACCTGTTCTACGGCGTGCGCGAGTTCGGCATGAGCGCAATCATGAACGGCGTGGCCCTGCACGGTGGTTTCATCCCCTACGGCGCGACCTTCCTGATCTTCATGGAATACGCCCGTAACGCCGTGCGCATGGCTTCGCTGATGAAGCAGCGCGTGCTGTTCGTGTTCACCCACGACTCCATCGGCCTCGGCGAAGACGGCCCGACCCACCAGCCGATCGAGCAGCTGGCCAGCCTGCGCGGCACGCCGAACCTCGACACCTGGCGCCCGGCCGACGCGGTGGAGTCCGCAGTGGCCTGGAAATACGCCATCGAGCGCGCCGACGGCCCGTCCGCGCTGATCTTCAGCCGCCAGAACCTGCCGCACCAGGCGCGTTCCGCCCAGCAGCTGGCCGATGTCGCCCGCGGCGGCTATGTGCTCAAGGACTGCGCCGGCGAGCCGGAACTGATCCTGATCGCCACCGGTTCGGAAATCGGCCTGGCCGTGCAGGCCTTCGACACGCTCAGCGCGCAAGGCCGCAAGGTGCGCGTGGTGTCGATGCCGTCGACCAGCGTGTTCGACCAGCAGGACGCCGGCTACAAGCAGGACGTGCTGCCGCTGCAAGTCAGCGCGCGGATCGCCATCGAGGCCTCCCATGCGGACTACTGGTACAAGTACGTCGGCCTGGAAGGGCGCATCATCGGCATGACCACCTTCGGTGAGTCCGCCCCGGCCCCGGCGCTGTTCGAGGAGTTCGGCTTCACTGTCGAGAACATCCTGGAAACCGCCGAAGAGCTGCTGGACGCCTAAGTGCCGTGCGGTGGATGGCTGCGGCCATCCACCCTACGTGTCTTCACCCTTGCGTAGGGTGGAAAACCCGCGAAGCGGTTTCCCACCTTCCAGACCGACGAAGAATCCATGGCCAAACGCCCCTATAAAGTCGCCCTCAACGGATACGGCCGTATCGGTCGTTGCGTGCTGCGCGCCTTGCATGAGCGGGGCGCGGCGGCGGGTTTCGAGATCGTCGCGCTGAACGACCTGGCCGATCAGGCCAGCATCGAATACCTGACCCGTTTCGACTCCACCCACGGCCGCTTCCCCGGCGAAGTGCGGGTCGACGGTGATTGCCTGCATATCAATGGCAACTGCGTGAAGGTACTGCGCCAGAGCACGCCGGAAGCCATCGACTGGGCTGCGCTGGAGATCGACCTGGTACTGGAATGCTCCGGCCAGTACACCAGCCGCGCCGACGGCGAGCGTTTCCTGGCAGCCGGCGCACCGCGCGTGCTGTTCTCCCAGCCGATGGCCAGCGAGGCGGATATCGACGCCACGGTGGTCTACGGGGTCAACCAGGATTGCCTGAGCGGCACCGAGCTGCTGGTGTCGAACGCCTCCTGCACCACCAACTGCGGGGTGCCGCTGCTCAAGCTGCTCAACGAAGCGGTGGGCCTGGAGTACGCCTCGATCACCACCATTCACTCGGCGATGAACGACCAGCCGGTGATCGATGCCTACCACCACGAAGACCTGCGCCGCACGCGTTCGGCCTTCCAGTCGGTCATCCCGGTGTCGACCGGCTTGGCGCGCGGGATAGAGCGCCTGCTGCCGGAACTTGTCGGGCGCATCCAGGCCAAAGCCATTCGCGTGCCGACGGTCAACGTGTCCTGCCTGGATATCACCTTGCAGACCGCCCGCGACACCTCGGCCGACGAGATCAACCGGGTGCTGCGCGAGGCCGCCGAACGTGGCCCGCTCAAAGGCCTGCTGGCGTACACCGAGCTGCCCCACGCCAGCTGCGATTTCAACCACGACGCCCATTCGGCGATTGTCGACGGCAGCCAGACCCGCGTGTCCGGCCCACGGCTGGTCAATTTGTTGGCCTGGTTCGACAATGAGTGGGGTTTTGCCAACCGGATGCTCGACGTTGCCGAGCATTTCCTCGACGTTTCTGCCTGTTCCACCGAACAGAAAGCCACCAACCAGCCCCTTGTGAAGGACTGACCATGACCGTTCTGAAGATGACCGACCTCGACCTCGCCGGTAAGCGCGTGCTGATCCGCGAAGACCTCAACGTGCCAGTGAAGGACGGTGTGGTGAAGAGCGACGCGCGCATCCTCGCTTCCCTGCCGACCATCAAGCTGGCCCTGGAAAAGGGCGCGGCGGTCATGGTCTGCTCGCACCTGGGTCGCCCGACCGAAGGCGAATTCAGCGCCGAGAACAGCCTGGCGCCAGTCGCCGCCTACCTGAGCAAGGCGCTCGGCCGCGACGTGCCGCTGGTCGCCGATTACCTCGGCGGTGTCGACGTGCAGCCAGGCCAGGTCGTGCTGTTCGAGAACGTGCGTTTCAACAGCGGTGAGAAGAAGAACGCCGACGCGCTGGCCCAACAGTACGCCGCCCTGTGCGACGTATTCGTGATGGACGCCTTCGGCACCGCCCACCGTGCCGAGGGTTCGACCCACGGCGTGGCCAAGTTCGCCAAGGTCGCTGCTGCCGGCCCGCTGCTGGCCGCCGAGCTGGACGCCCTGGGCAAGGCCCTGGGTAACCCGGCCAAGCCGATGGCGGCGATCGTCGCCGGCTCCAAGGTGTCGACCAAGCTCGACGTGCTCAACAGCCTGAGCCAGATCTGCGACCAGCTGATCGTCGGCGGCGGCATCGCCAACACCTTCCTCGCTGCCGCCGGTTTCCCGGTCGGCAAGTCGCTGTACGAGGCCGACCTGATCGACACCGCCAAAGCCATCGCGGCCAAGGTCAGCGTGCCGCTGCCGGTCGACGTGGTGGTGGCCAAGGCCTTCGCCGAAGACGCCGGAGCCACCGTCAAGCTGGTGGCCGACGTCGCCGAAGACGACATGATCCTCGACATTGGCCCGCAAACTGCTGCGCAGTTCGCCGAGCTGCTGAAGTCGTCCAAGACCATTCTGTGGAACGGCCCGGTCGGTGTGTTCGAGTTCGATCAGTTCGGCAACGGCACCAAGGTCCTGGCCCAGGCCATCGCCGAAAGCCCGGCGTTCTCCATCGCCGGTGGCGGTGACACCCTGGCGGCCATCGACAAATACGGCGTGGGCGAGCAGATCAGCTATATCTCCACCGGTGGCGGTGCGTTCCTCGAGTTCGTCGAGGGCAAGGTACTGCCGGCCGTGGCCGTGCTGGAGCAGCGCGCCAAGTAACGCCCGGGCTAAACCATGCCCGCTCCCCGTGGTCTGCTGCACAGGGCCCGGAAAAAGGAGTGGAACCATGCGAAGCCTGTTGATGGTGATAGTGCTAGGCGCCGGTATTGCCGGCTGTGCGGGCGATGCGTCACGTTCGAGCACCTGTGAGGTGCTCAGCCCGCCGCAGATCATTCTGCCGACCACGCAGGACGATCAGCGGGTGGAGACGCAGAGCAGCGGTGATCCGACCGAAGGCGGCAGTGCGCAACAGAACTGTCCCTGAGTCTGACAAGGAGTGGGCAATGCGAGGCATGTTGATGCTGGTCGCTGCCGGTTTGCTTGGCGCGTGCGCCACCCAGCCGGCGCCGAGTGACGAATGGACGCGCTGGGTCTGCGACAGCCAGACCGAAGTGCTGTGGCGGTTTGCCGACAGCAGCCGTGAAGAGATCGACCTGCGTCTGGGCGGCGGCGATATCGTCCACCGCCTCAAACTGGAGCCTGCGGGCTCCGGTGCGCTGTACAGCGACGGTTTGCTGGCCTTCCATACCAAGGGTGAGGAAGGGCTGGTCTACCGGGTGGCCGGCAACGACCTGATTGGTCGTGGCTGCAAGGCGCCGTAGACAGAATTGATGGCGGGCTCGCAGGCCCGCCAGGCTTTACCCCCGCGCTGTTGAAGCGCGGGGCGGGATAAGGGCAGACCCCTTTATCCCCTGGAACTTGAACACGGCCCGCCCCTGCGGCAGGCTGGCAACGATTAACGATCCTTTCCGGGAGACAGGAAAACCATGGCACTGATCAGCATGCGTCAGATGCTGGACCACGCCGCCGAGTTCGGCTACGGCGTCCCAGCCTTCAACGTCAACAACCTCGAGCAGATGCGCGCCATCATGGAAGCGGCCGACAAGACCGATTCCCCGGTGATCGTCCAGGCTTCCGCCGGTGCACGCAAATACGCCGGCGCCCCCTTCCTGCGCCACCTGATACTGGCGGCGATCGAAGAATTCCCGCACATCCCGGTGTGCATGCACCAGGACCACGGCACCAGCCCTGACGTCTGCCAGCGCTCGATCCAGCTGGGCTTCAGCTCGGTGATGATGGACGGCTCGCTGAAAGAAGACGGCAAGACCCCGGCCGACTACGACTACAACGTGCGCGTCACCCAGCAGACCGTTGCCTTCGCCCACGCCTGCGGCGTGTCGGTTGAAGGTGAGCTGGGTTGCCTGGGCAGCCTGGAAACCGGCATGGCCGGCGAAGAAGACGGCGTTGGCGCCGAAGGCGTGCTGGATCACAGCCAGATGCTGACCGATCCGGAAGAAGCCGCTGACTTCGTCCAGCGCACCCAGGTCGATGCTCTGGCCATCGCCATCGGCACCAGCCACGGCGCGTACAAGTTCACCAAGCCGCCGACCGGGGACATCCTCGCCATCGACCGCATCAAGGAAATCCACAAGCGCATCCCCAACACCCACCTGGTGATGCACGGTTCTTCCTCGGTACCGCAAGACTGGCTGGCAATCATCAACCAGTACGGCGGCGACATTAAGGAAACCTACGGCGTGCCGGTCGAGGAAATCGTCGAAGGCATCAAGTACGGCGTGCGCAAGGTCAATATCGACACCGACCTGCGCCTGGCGTCCACCGGCGCCATGCGTCGCCTGATGGCCACCAACCCGAGCGAGTTCGACCCGCGCAAGTTCTTCGGCGCCACCGTGACCGCGATGCGCGACATCTGCATCGCCCGCTACGAAGCCTTCGGCACCGCCGGCAATGCCTCCAAGATCAAACCGATCTCTCTGGAAGGCATGTTCCAGCGCTACGCCAAAGGTGAGCTGGCCGCCAAGGTCAACTAAGCCGCCAGGCTTTGCGCTATACCGAGAGCCCCGCCATGCGGGGCTCTTGCGTATCTGGAGTACAGATTCTCGGGCTTGCCCATGTAGGAGCGAGCTCTGCTCGCGAAGCTTTTACGTTGCCGGTTTCGCGAGCAGAGCTCGCTCCTACAAAAGCCATGCTGGAGTGCACACCATGAAGTCGCTCATTGCCACGCTTGGCGCCGTTCTGTTGCTGGCCGCGTGCGCGCAGCAGCCGGTGGTTATTGCGCCCGCCGTCGAGTCGCCTGTTGCGCGGGTGGTCGATGGCGATCCGCAGCACTGCAGCAGCCAGGCCGAGTGCACCACCAAGACTTCGCGCACCTTGCTGTTCGTCTTCGACTACGCGGCCGCTGGCGGGGCCCTGGTGCAACGCCAGCAGCGCTGGTTGTTCACCCCGGCGGACGCGCCGCAGGGGGAGTGGCCGGCGATCCGCATCCAACTGGCCGAGCCGCTGGCAGGGCACTTCACCTTCAGCGCCGAGTGCCAGGCGCAGAGCTGCCGTTACAGCGCCGCGGAGTTGCTGCGCGTCTACCGCAGCTACCTGGCGGGGGAGGCCTGTTCGTTGCAGTTGGCGAGCGCGGTACATGGCTGTCGCCTGGCCGAAGACACTGCGCGTTGAGAAACAGCCGCCTGGCCCCTGCGGTTTAGCCAGGTGCCGTGCACAGGGTAAACTGGCGCTCCGTTTCGCCAGTGTCGCCGCATGAACCCGCTCAAATACCTCCAGGCCTACGCGCCGCATCTGCAGGATCAGGTCCGCCAGATGATTGCCGACGACCGCCTCGGCGACTACCTGGCCAAGCGCTACCCGACGCGCCATCAGGTGCAGAGCGACAAGGCCCTGTATGCCTACACCCAGGCACTCAAGCAGGAACACCTGCGCAGCGCACCGGCCATCGACAAGGTGCTCTACGACAATCGCCTCGACCTCACCCATCGCGCGCTTGGCCTGCACACGGCGGTGTCACGGGTGCAGGGTGGCAAGCTCAAGGCGAAGAAGGAGATCCGCGTGGCCGCGCTGTTTCGCGAGGCCGCACCGGAATTCCTCAATATGATCGTGGTGCACGAGCTGGCGCACCTGAAAGAGAACGACCACAACAAGGCCTTCTACAAACTCTGCGAGTACATGCTGCCGGACTACCACCAGCTGGAATTCGACCTGCGCCTGTACCTGACCTGGCGTGATCTGGCCTAGGCGGCTCACGTAGGGCGGGTGCAACCCGCGTCGCAGGCCTCGCGGGTTTCACCCGCCCTACGGCTTCTGTTCCGCCGGTCTGCTGAGCAATAACTGCTCAATCCTGCCCAGGGGCCGCTGCCATTGGCCTGTAGGCAGTCATCCCCGTGTTATCCACAGACTCATCCCCGGCCTTTGTGCACAACCTTGAGCGAACCGACCAGCGAGCATGCCTGTCCCACCCACAGGGACTAGGTTATCTACAGGCTCACCCGTCGGGCAGTTGGCCCCGCCCGACCCACTCTGGAGGCCGCGTCATGAGCAGCACCGCGCTCACGCCCGAGCAACTGAGCAGCTTCAGCCCGATGGACTTCCTCACCCCGGCCTACCGGGAGCAGTTGCACGCCAGCCTGAAATACCTCTCGCACCCGGCCGGCACCCAGGTGCTGCTCAAGGGCGAGCGCTCGCTGGCGCAGTACTACCTGCTCAGCGGCAAGGTGGCGGTGGACGCCGGCCATGCCCGGCAGACCTTCGAGGGTGGTTCAGGGCAGGCGCACATGCCCCTCAACGGCAGCCAGCCGAACCCGGCCACGGTCAAGGCGCTGACCGACGTGCAGCTGTTTGCCGTCGAGCACCAGTTGCTCGAGCGCCTGCTCGGCTGGAGCCAGGATGCCGCCTATCAGGTCAACAGCCTGGGCGGCGGCATGCTCGAAGAGCAGCACGACAACGACGAGGACTGGCTGGCGCGGCTGCTCGGCTCGCCGTTGTTCGGTCGTCTCGCGCCGTCGCACCTGCATGCGCTGCTGGCGCGCTTCGAGTATTTGCCGGTCGAGGCCGGGCAGGCGGTGGTGCAGTACGGCGAGCCCGGCGAGCACTTCTATGTGATCAAGCGGGGGCGGGCGCGCATCAGCCTGCCGCAGGCCTACCGCGAGCAACCCACGCAGATTCTCGAAAGCGGCGACTTCTTCGGCGAGGAGGCGCTGGTCAGCGGCGCGGTGCGTTCGGCCAGCGTGATCATGCTCGAAGACGGCGAGCTGGCGCGCCTGCAGCGCGAGCTGTTCGTCGAGCTGGTGCGGCCCACGCTGATTCCGCGCATGAGCCAGCAGGAACTGGAACAGCGCATGCAGGCGGGGCCGCACAAACATCTGCTGCTGGATGTGCGCCTGGCCCTGGAGTACCGCGTGGCGCACCTGCCGGAGAGTCTCAACCTGCCGGTGGCCAACCTGCGCACCCATGCCGACAGCCTCGACCGCGCCACCTGCTACGTGGTCACCCCGGAAGGCGGCATCCGCAGCGAGCTGGCGGTGCATCTGCTCAACCAGCTGGGGTTCGATGCCTACCTGCTGGACGAGGGTTCCGCCGAGGCGGCCTGAGAACCTGTCCACGATCTCCTTTCCGTCGGCCATGCCGCGTTAAAAACAGGCTCGGCAAGCCGCTTGCGGCTAACGCGCTTCAGTGCGGCCCGAAGGGCGAGTGAAACGAGTCATGCTCATTTACAGGCCGTAAACTGCGCTTCCTCACCGCTTTGACCAGCCGGAGGCTGTTACTGGCGTAGCGCCTTGTCTGGCCCTAGTCAAGAAGATCGTGAACAGGCTCTGAGAGGCTGTCTACGCATGGCCCATTGGTGGAAAACGCTGCGCGGTTTTCCACCCTACGCTCAGTGGCTGGAACGGTAGGGTGGATAACGCTCTGCTTATCCGCCATGCCAGCGGCACCGATTGGCCTTGGGCGAGAGGCTGAGCGGGTTTGGGCGCTGTTTACCGACGCCGCTGCACGCAGTCTGGGCTAGGCTGAACACTTCCCCGCTGCCCCTTGCCGAGAAATCAACGCATGCGTTCCACGCTGCTGGCCGGTCTGCTGCTCCTGTTGTGCTGCACGCCCCTCCAGGCACGCGAATGGCTGGTGGTCGGCACCTCGTTTCCGCAGGTCTTCGAGCGCAGTGACACGGGGCAGTTCAGCGGCCTGGCGCCCGAGCTGTTGCGGCAGATGAGCGCTGAACTGGGCGTCAGCCTGCGCTTCGAACTCTACCCCTGGGCCCGTGCCCAGCGCATGGTCGAGCAGGGCCAGGCGGATATCCTCATCGGCCCCTATCGCACCCCCGAGCGCGAAGCACTCTTCGCCTTCGCCGCCGAACCTTTCTACCAGGACCGCATCGTCTTCTACGTCCGCAATGGAAAGGGGCCGAGTTGGGATGGCAGCTTTGCCAGCCTGCAGCCGCACCGCATTGCCGTGATTCGCGGCTGGACCTACGGCGCCCGCTTCGAAGCCGCGCGCCCACAGATGCAACTGGATACCGTGGAAAGCGTGCCCAACGGCTTGCGCATGCTGATGGCCGGGCGTATCGAGCTGCTGGCGACCAACCATCGCAACACCCAGCCGCACCTCGCCGCACTGCAACTGGAGAACCAGATCACCGAACTGCAGCCGCAGATCGACGTGCAGCAGGGCTACTTCGCCTTCCCCCGCGATGCCGAGCATGACGAGTTGCGCGAGGAGTTCGACCAGGTGTTTCGTCGCTTCGTCGCCCGTGGCGAACTGGCGCGCCTGGCGGGGCGGTTAGGGGTGAGCGTGCCCTGATCCGGTAGGAGCGCCACAACCCGGTCGTCTGCGCGCATCACTGCGCCCGCAGAATCTCCCAGCGCTCCTTGCCGGCACTCACCTCATCGCCCACGCCGAGACCCAGCAGTTGCTGGCCCAGCGGCGCGCGTGGGGTGATCAGCATGATTTCGCCGTCGTCCGCCGGCAGCTTGAGGCCGGCGCCATCGGGGCCGAGCAGCAGGCACTGGCGACGACCGTCGGCAGTCTGCAACCACACCCGCGTACCGAGCTGGATGCCCAACTCCTCGTCGAACTCGCGCAGTGGCAGGTTGCGCCAGGCCGCCAGCGCCTGGCGGATTTCCTCCACCCGCCGCGACTGCCCTGCCGCCAGGTAAGAAGCCTCCAGGCCACGGGTGTCGTACTTGTTCTCGGCCTTGCTTTCCTCGTTGGTCGCCGCCTGGTGGGAGGCTTCTGCCGCGCGGATGAGCAGCGCCAGGTCGGCCTCCAGGCGTTCGCAAACCAACTGCTGGAGTTGCTGCCGGTTCATCGGGCGGCTTGTGCGGCGCGGCGCATGCCGATATGCGGGATGTCGTCTTCCAGGTACACCTCGGTGCTGGGCGTGAAGCCGTAACGGCCGTAATAGCCCTGCAGGTGCGCCTGGGCCGACAGGTACACCGGCAGCCCCGGCCAACGCTCGGCGCAGGCCAGCAAAGCGCGCTCCATCAGCTCATGGCCGAGGCCGGTGCCGCGCGCCTCGGGGGCGATGACCACGCGGCCGATCACCACATCGCCGCCCTGCGTCGACGGGTCGAGCAGGCGCAGGTAGGCCACCAGCGTGTCGCCCTGGTAAGCCAGCAGGTGGCAGGTATCGGCGCTCAGGTCCTGGCCATCCACATCCAGGTAGGGGCAGTTCTGCTCGACCACGAACACCCGGCTGCGCAGGGCGAGCAGGGCGTAAAGTTCGTGCAGGGTGAGGTCGGTGTGGTGTTTGTGAATCCAGATAAGGGGCATGGCGGCGTCTGACGGTGGGCTGGGGCAAGGCGCCCAGTCTAACAGGCGCCCCTTCGGCACTTAACAACTCGAGCTCGTCGGCCTTCCTTGCCGGTCAGCGCCTCCTACACTGCATGTGGGGTTTGGAGGTGTGTGTTGGGCAGTGAGTCGTCCGAGTATTCGATCTACCGGCGGGTGGTGTCGCAGCTGATGAATGGCGAGGAGCAGTTGCCGAGCCTGCCGATGCTGACCCTGGATATCCGCCGGGCGTTGGCCAATGACGCCGTGCAGGTGCCGGCACTGGTGCGCCTGGTCGGACGTGACCCAGCATTGTCGGCGTTGCTGATGAAGCATGCGTCCTGCGCCATCTATCGCCACCCCGTGCCGCCCAAGACCCTGCAGGATGTGATCAACCTGCTGGGCATGCGCGAGGTGGACCGCATCACCATGGTCCACAGCATCAAGAGCCTGTTCACCCTGCACAGCCCGGCGCACAAGCGCCTGTTCATGGAGGTGTGGCAGCGGCTGACGCTCAAGGCCAGCACCTGCGCCATGCTTGCCCGCCTGCTCGGCCACGTGGCGCCGGAGCATGCGCTGCTGGCCAGCTTGCTCAGCGAGGTGGGCACCCTGGCGGTGCTGTCGGCGTTTCGCGACGAGGCGGCGATTCCTTCCGGCGAGCTGTATTACAAGCTGTGCCGCGAGTACAGCAAGTCGCTCGGGGTGATCGTGCTGAAGAAGTGGTCGGTGGACGACGAGTACATCGAGGTGATTCGCAACACCGGCAACTGGGCCTACCACGCGCTGCGCGAGCTGGAGCTGATCGATCTGGTCAATCTGGCGCTCTACCACTCGGTCAAGGAGCGCAATGCCGATGCCGACCTGCCGCCGCTGTACGAGCTGGCGGCCTACCACAAGCTGCTGCCGCCGCTGAACTTCATCGCCGCACAGGGCGAACTGGAGTTGGTGGTGAAGCACCGGGCGGATATCCATGCGATTGCTGCGACCCTGCGCTGAGCCCGGCAGGACTGCCGGCCCTTATCCCCGTTGCCTGGCTGTGCTGCTGGCGCTGTGCCTGTGGGCGGCGCCCGCGCTGGCGGAGGAAACCTGGGTGGTCACGGTGGCGGAGCTGCCGGGGCTGGCGAATGCCAATGGCAGCGGGCCGCTGGTGGATGTGGTGCAGGCGCTGGGGCGCGAGATGCCGGGCGTGCGCCTGCAGATACGCAGCGTGCCATTCGCCCGCGGGCTGTTGCTGGTGCAGCAGGGACGGGCCGATCTGCATCTGCCCTTCCTGCATCACCTGGCGCCGCCGCCTAGCCTGCGTTATGGCAGCGAGCGGTTGGGGCAGGCGCGCTTCGCCTTGTACAGCCGGCGCAATCAGCCGCTGAGCCGTGCCGAGGTGCTCGACCCGCGCTGGCAACTGACTCCCGAGCGCCTGGCGGCCAGTGGCTTGAGCCCGGCGCAGCAGAGCCGTCTGGGCTCGTTGCTGGGCAATAGCTGGCGGCTTGAACAGTTGCAAGCGCTGGTCGGTCCGCAGGCTGGGCTGCCGGCGCTGGCGTATCCCTATCAGGTCGAGACGGATCGCGCCCATGTGCCGTTGCTGGGTTTTCCCGCGTTGCCCGGCAACAGTGTGCACAACAGCCTGGAGAAACTGATGCGCGGGCGCATTCAGGGCTACGTGCTGGCGGCATTGGATGTGGAGCCCGCGATCGACAAGCTGGGCTTGCGCGGGCAGCTGCGCGCGGTGCTGTTTGACGATTACCCGACCACCTGGCTGGTGGCGGATACCGCGCAGGGCGCGTTGGTCGACCAGCAGTTCAGCGCGGCGCTGCGACGGCTCAAGGCGCGGGGTGAATACGATCGGCTGGCGCCGGTCTTTATCGAGCAGATGCAGTGGCAGCCGTGGCCTTGAGGGTTGGCGCCCGTGGCTGGTTGCTTCGGCGGCGGAGCTGCTAAGGTCGGCGCTCCCGAGAATGCCCGAGGCTCCGCCATGCCCGCACCCTGCATCGTCATCCCCTTGCCGCGCCGTGACTTCGACCCGAGCGAGGCGGCGCTGAGCTGGCAGCTGTTGCGCCAGGCGGGCCTGCGTGTGTGCTTCGCCACCCCGGATGGCCAGCCGGCCGAGCCGGACCCGCTGATGCTCAGCGGTGAAGGGCTGGATGTCTGGGGGTTGGTGCCCGGCCTGCGTCGGCTGCGCCTGGTCGGTCTGTTGCTGCGTGCCCGTGCCGATGCGCGTGCAGCCTGCGCGGCGATGCTGGCCGACCCCGATTACCGTCAGCCGCTGCGCCATGAACGCCTGCGCGTAGAAGACTTCGCCGGGCTGATGCTGCCCGGTGGGCACCATGCGCGGGGCATGCGCGAATACCTGGAAAGCCCGACCCTGCAGGCTTTCGTCGCGGACTTCTTCGCCAGTGGCAAGCCGGTGGCGGCGGTCTGCCATGGCGTGGTGCTGGCGGCGCGCAGCAAGGGCGCCGATGGCCGCTCGGTGCTGTACGGGCGCAAGACCACCGGGCTGACCTGGAAGATGGAAAAGACCGCCTGGGACCTGACCCGCTTCTTCGCCCGCTGGTGGGACCGCGACTACTACCGCACCTACCTGGAGGCGCCGGGTGAGCCGGTGGGGCACATGAGCGTGCAGGCCGAAGTCAGCCGCGCCCTGGCCAGCCCGGAAGATTTCCTCGATGTACCGAAAGGCGCCGAGGACTTCTGGCGCAAGACCAGCGGCCTGCACCGCGACACGGCGGATGACCTGCGCCCGGCCTGGGTGGTGGGCGATGGTAACTATGTGTCGGCGCGCTGGCCGGGTGACATGCACGGGCTGATGGCGCGGTTTATCGGGTTGCTCAAGCAGGCGTAGATTGCGGTTGAGCGGGGCACGACCCCCTCACCCCGGCCCTCTCCCCAAGGGGGCGAGGGAGGAAATCAGCGTAGGGCGGGTGAAACCCGCGTAACGGTTAGTGCGGGTTGCACCCGCTCTACTTAGCCTGCCTTAGACGAACTGCGCGGCGGCGCTGGCCGAGGCCCAGGCCCACTGGAAGTTGAAGCCGCCCAGATGGCCGGTGACGTCCAGCACTTCGCCGATGAAGTACAGCCCCGGTGATTTCAGCGACTCCATGGTCTTCGATGACACCTCGCGGGTGTCGACGCCGCCGAGAGTGACTTCGGCAGTGCGGTAGCCCTCGGTGCCGGCCGGGATCAGCGTCCACTCGGCCAGGCGCTCGATCACCGCATTCAGCTCGCTCGGGGTGTACTGTTTGAGCGGCTTGGAGACGAACCATTGCTCGGCCAGCAGGTTGGCCATCTTCTTGGTGAACAGCTCGCCGAGCACGGTCTTCAGCTCGCTGTTGGGGCGTTCGCGCTGCTGCTCGGCCAGCCACTCGGGCAGGTCGAGGTGCGGCAGCAGGTTGATCTGCACGCTGTCGCCCGGCTGCCAGTAGGAGGAGATCTGCAGGATCGCGGGGCCGCTGAGGCCACGGTGGGTGAACAGGATGTTCTCCTTGAAGCTCTGCCCGTTGCAGCTCACCACGCAGTCTTCCACCGAGGTGCCGGACAGCTCGGTGCACAGCTCTTTCAGCTGCGGGTCGGTGATGGTGAAGGGCACCAGGCCGGCGCGGGTCGGCAGCAGTTCGTGGCCGAACTGGCGCGCCACCTGGTAGCCGAAACCGGTGGCGCCGAGGGTGGGGATGGACAGGCCGCCGGTGGCGATCACCAGTGATTCGCAGTCGAAGCTGCCGGCGCTGGTGCTCAGGCGATAGCCGCTGTCGGTCTTGGCGATCTGCTCGATCTTGGTGTCCAGGCGCAGGTCGACGCCGGCCTCGTCGCACTCGGCCAGCAGCAGGTTGAGGATGTCACTGGACTTGTTGTCGCAGAACAGCTGGCCGAGCTTTTTCTCGTGGTACGGCACGCCATGCTTGGCTACCAGGCCGATGAAATCCCACTGGGTGTAGCGCGCGAGGGCCGACTTGCAGAAGTGCGCGTTGCCGGAGAGGAAGTTGCCCGGCTCGCTGTACATGTTGGTGAAGTTGCAGCGCCCGCCGCCGGACATGAGGATCTTCTTGCCCGCCTTGTTGGCGTGGTCGAGCAGCAGCACCTGGCGCCCGCGTGCAGCGGCTTGGGCCGCGCACATCAGGCCGGCGGCGCCAGCGCCAATGATGATGACCGGGAAGAAGGACACGGCAGAACCTCGGATAAGTCGCAAAGGCGCGCATTCTAGCGGAAAGCGCCGGCGGGCTTGCAGGCGGTCGTCGGGCGAGGTCGTGGGACGGGCTACGTGGCTGTTGCAGGGCCTGCGAGGTCAGGCTGCCTTGGCCGCTTCCGGCTGTTTCTGCAGGTGCGCCACCAGGGTGCGTAGCGGGGCGAGCTGACGGCAGATCAGGCCGAGTTGCACCTGCACCAGGCGGTGGCCCTCGTCCATCTCGTCCGGCAATTGCTCCAGCTCCTCGGCCAGGCTCTGGTCGGCGTCGTCGTGCACGGCCACCGGCAGGTTGTTTTGCAGGCTGGCGGCGATGCTGTCTAGGGTGGTGCTGATATGCGCTGCGGCGCGCTCGTGCAGGGCGTCGCTGGCGTCGTCGGCCAGGCTCTCGCGGTGCGCGCCGAGGCCGGACAGGTAGCTGAGCAAAGTGTGCGAGAGCACCAGGAAGCGGAACCCGGTCTCGGCATCCTTACGGAAGTGGCCGGGCTCCATCAGCATGTTGGACAGGGTGGTCGACAGCGCCGCATCGGCGTTGTGCGCGTTGCGCCGGGCCAGGCGGTAGCTCAAGTCGTCACGCGCGCCGGATTCGTACTGCTGCATGATTTGCAGCAGGTAGCGGCTGTTGCAGCTCAGGGTGTTGGCCAGCACCTGGTTGAGCTTGCGCCCCTGCCAGTCCGGCAGGATGAAGAACACCGCCAGGCCGGCGATCAGGGTGCCGAACGCGGTATCCACCAGGCGCGGCCAGAACAGCGCGTAGGCATCACTGACCTGGTTGAAGCAGAGCATCACCACCAGGGTCATGGCGGTGGTGGCCAGGGTGTAACGGTCGACCCGGTTGATGAAGAAGGTCACCCCGGCGACCACGGCGAACAGCGACTGCAGCAGCGGATCGGGGAACAGGCTGATCAGCGCCCAACCCAGCACCAGGCCGAGTACCGTGCCGCCGACCCGCTGCACCAGGCGCAGGCGCGTGGCGCCGTAGCTGGGGCGGCAGACGAACAGGGTGGTGAGCAGAATCCAGTAGCCCTGCTGCGGGTGGACCCAGTGCAGCAGGCAGTAGCCGGCGGCCAGGGCGATGGACAGGCGCACGGCATGGCGGAACACCAGCGAGGTCGGCGAAATATGCTGGCGCAGGCGCTCGAAGGCGTCCTTGAGATTCTGCGGCGAGCGGTCGAGCAGGGCGCTGTCCTGTTCGTCGGCGAGGGCGTCGGGGTTGCTGGCGCTGGCCAGCTTGCGCTCCAGGGTTCCCAGGTTGCCGGCCAGGGCTGCCAATGAACGCAGCAGGCGGCGCCAGGCCGGATTGTTCTGCTCGCGCAGGTAGGTCACGGAGGCGTCGAGGTCGGCCATGGCCTGGCTGTTGTCGTTGTAGTCGAACGGCTGGCGCATGCGGATGGCCCGGCCCAGTGCCTGGCAGGCCTTGCCCTGCTGGCTGAGCAGGCGGCCGCAGCGGAACATCACGTCGCTGTGGAAAAACGCCTCGGCCAGCGAGTTGTAGGGGTAGTGCGAGGAACTGGCACGCTCGTGGATGTCCTGGGCGATGAAGTACAGCTTGAGGTAGCGGTTGGTCTTCTGCCCGCTGCGCTTGCGGCTCATGCGGTTGAGAATGATCTCCTTGGCCATGTTCAGCGCGCTGACCACCCGGCCGTTCTGCTGGGCCAGCAGCAGGCGCTTGCCTTCCACGTCGAGCTGGCGCAGCGGCTCGAACAGCGAGGCCTTGAGGCGCAGGTAGGCGCCGAGTTCGACGAACACCCGCGCCAGTGCCTGCTGTACCGGCTGCTGGCTGAACAGCGCGCTCCAGATCACCCCCAGCAGGCCGTACCAGGCTGCGCCGGAGATCAGCAGCAACGGTTCCTGCCAGAAGCTGCCAAGGCTGCCGCCACGGTGTTCCAGGCCGATGGCCGTGTAGATCGCCAGGATCAGCGTGGCCTGGGCCACCGCCGCATAGCGCTCGCCAATGCCGCCGAGCAGGGTCATGGCGAAGGCCGCCACGGCCAGGCCGATGCCGAACAGCCAGGGGAGGGGGAACAGCAGTTGTACCGCGCAGGCGGTGGCGGCGAAGCAGGCGACGGTGACGAGCAGGGCCTGCAGGCGGCCGCGCCAATGGTCGTCGCTCTCGGCCAGGGCACTGGCGATGCAGCCGAGGAACAGCGGGATGACGAAGGCGATGCGGTCCAGGTACCAGCACAGCGCCATCGACCCGGCGAGGGCGATGAACACGCGGATACCGTAGGTGAACTTCTCGCGCGCCCACAGGCGCCGCAGGGTGTGGCTTAGCGAAGATGACATGGGCGAAAGACTAGCCGCCAGGCAGGAAAGTTGGACAAGTGTGCCGCAGAAGACGGCGCAATGGCCGGCCAAGACACGATTTTGCTGACCTTTTGTTCAACCTTGCACATTCTGCAGAGCTGCTCGCTGCCGCACCGTGCAATGCTGACCGTCATACCGTGTGATCGAGTGCGCGCAGGGCGGCTGGGCGGTCGGGAGAAATCCGTGCAAGCTGACTAGTCTTGGGAGGGTTCCTCTTGCAGTGGACGTCGCAATGAAGGCAATGCACATCATCGCGCTGACGGCGGCTTTGTTGCTGAGTGGTTCGCTGCATGCCGAGCTTGTGCGCATGAGTGCCGACTCCTGGCCGCCGTTCACCGACAAGCGCCTGCCCAACAACGGCCTGGCGGTGGACCTGGTGAACACCGCCCTGCAACGCGCCGGCTACACCACCGAATACATCGAGGCGCCGTGGGCGCGGGTGCTGCACGGTTTGCAGCAGGGCGACTACGACCTGGTCGTCAGCGCCTGGTACAGCGAGGAGCGGACCCGCTTCGGCCAGTTCTCCGCGCCTTACCTGATCAATCGCGTGCGCTTCCTGCAGCACCGTCGCACGGCCATCGACTACCAATCGCTGGCCGACCTGCGCCCCTACGATATCGCCGTGGTACGCGGCTACAGCTATTCCCAGGCGTTCGACCAGGACGCCAGCCTGCGCAAGGTTCCGGTGCTGGAGTTCGCCATGGGCGCACGCATGCTGGCTGCCGGGCGGGTGCAGCTGGCGCTGGAGGATGAGCTGGTGGCGCAGCACTACCTCAACCGCGAGCTGGCCGAGGTGAAGGATTCACTGACATTCCTGCCCCAGCCGCTCAGCGAGAACGGCCTGCACATCCTGGTGCGCCTCAGCCATCCCCGGCACCAGCAGATCGTCGACGACTTCAACCGCGCCATCGTGCAGATGCGTGCCGACGGCACCTACGCGCAGATCTACCAGCGCCACGGCTTGCAGGCGCAGGAGTAGGCCGCCAGTCATCACACATCTGTAACTTCATGTTGCTAGGTTGTCGGCCCTTTCTCTGCCTGGCTCGAACCGTGGGCAGAGCCCGCGCGCCGCAGACGAGATGCATGAAGATAGATACCGGCAACGCCCGCAAACCGTTCCTGATCCGCGCCGAGAGCCTGAATTGCGATGAGTTTGGCGCGCTCTTCAGCCGCCTGTTCGGCAACCTCTATTCCGGGTTTGCGCGGCCGGAAAAGCCGATAGTCATCGCCGGCGTCTATGGCCGCTACGAGGGCGTCAGCTTTCGCTCACTGAGCTTTCAAGGTGACCTGCGCACCGAGTTGCCGGAGCAGGACGATGAAATAACCTTCGTCTTCCCCACCGCCGGCAAGGTGGTCTTCGAGCAGTCTGGCGAAACCGTGGGGCGACCCCGGCTCGGCCTGGCGATAGAAAAGGCCTCGGTACGTTCGGTGGGCTTCATCGACGGTCACGCGCAGTACGGCCTCTCGGTGCGCCGCTCGATTTTTGCCCGGCGCCTGGCGGTGTTGCTGGAGCGCCCGGTGCTGCACAAGGTGCGTTTCCAACCGGTGGTGGACCTGAGTGTCGAGGCCTGTCAGGGCATCAAGGCCGTTGTCGGGATGGCCACCGGCGGGGAGTTCGACGCGCTGCTGCTGGGCAGTAGCCTGATGCCGGCGCGCCTGCAGGAGATGCTGGTCGATGCCGTGCTGGAGGGCTGGCCGCACAACTACAGTGAGGCGCTCAAGCGCCCCGCCCCGCTGATTGCGCCGCGCCATGTGAAACTGGCCATGGAGTACCTGCAGGAGCACCCCGGCATGCCGGTCAGCGGCAGCGAACTGGCGGCGCTGACGAATGTCAGCCTGCGGGCGCTGCAGGAAGGCTTCCGCCGTTTCGTCGGCACATCGATTGCGGCCTACCAGCGCCAGGTTCGCCTGCAACGGGCTTATGAGGTTCTGCAGCAGGAGGTTTCGCCGTCGGTCAGCGAAGTATCCCTGGGGCTCGGCTTCACCAATGTCGGGCGGTTCTGTCAGTACTTCCAGAGTGCTTTCGGGGTGAGCCCGGCGGATCTCAGAAAGGGCCTGGCGGCCCGTTAAGCGCTGACGCAAAAGCCCTCACCCGGCCGCCGTGAGTCACGCCAGACCGGGTGAGGGCAATACTGCGCAATCAGAACTGATAGCTGGCCTTGAGGCTGCCGCTGACCCCGTGGCTGTTGCTGCTGCCGATGGCGCCGACTGCCGCGCCCAGGCTCAGCTCGCCCAGGCTGGCGTTGAGATTGAACGCCCCGCTGAACTGGTCACGGTCGTCGAAGGCGGCACGCTGGGTAATCTCCAGGCCCAGCAGGCGGCCTTGGCTGTCGACGTCATAGCCATCCAGGGCATGGTCGTAGCCGAATTCGAGCCCGGGAACCATCTTCCAGCCGCCGGCCAGGTCGACCGGCGCGAAGCTGGCCTTGAGGTTGGCTACTGCGCTGCTGCGCGTTTCCTGGAGGTCGTCGACATCCAGGGCCAGGTCGCTGCCTTTTTCCTGGAAGCCGTCCAGGCTCAGGTGGCTGACGCGTACGCCCAGGCTCGGCTCCAGGATCACGCCGTGCATGGGCATACGGTAACCCAGGGCCAGGCTGGCCCCGCCGAGCGTGCCGTCGGTGTTGCCCTTGGCCTTGCCCAGGCCGCCACCGAGCTCGCGCTGGCTGTCGTAGTCGACCCAGCCGGCGCTGAGGCTGGCGTCCGCGAACAGGCCGTGTGTCAGGCTGCCCGGGGCGTAGCGGGCGCCGACACGAAGGAAGGTCAGGTCGGTGTCCGCCTCGCCGCTGGCTGCGCCGACGCTACCCCGGCTGTAGCCGAAACCGGCGTGGCCGCTGAGCTGCTCGGAGAAGCGCTGGGTCAGGCCGATCATGCTGCCCTGGGTGTGTTCGTTACTGCTGGCCGCCTCGGCAGAGCCGTCGTTGCCCTGGTAGCCGGCCAGGGCGGTCATCCACAGCCGGCTTTGCCCGGCTTTCAGCTCGATACCGCTGGTGTAGGGGGCGGCTGCCTTCTCGATCATGGCGTCCTGGCGCAGCAGGTAGCTGGCGCTGTCGGCATGTACCTGGCCGCCAATGGTGGACTCCACGCCGCCGAGGGTGCCGGCGTCGATGGCCGACTGCAGGTAGTAGTTGTAGGCGCTGTAGTCGCCCGAGAGGCTGCTGTTCTGCAGCTGGGTCAGCAGTTGCGCACCGGCCGCGGCGTTGCCTTGCAGGCCGGCGGTTTGCGGCAGGCTGCTGTAATAGACCATCTTGCCGCGTAGCACGTAGAGGGTTTCCTGGGACAGGCCCAGGCCTTCCTTGAGGTAGTTGTCCATGCTGCCGTACTGCGCCACCACTTCGTCCAGGCCGGCCTGCAGGTAGCTGGCCTGCACGCCGAGCAGGGGCGCGTAGATCGTCGCATAGCTCGCCGGCAGCGCGGCCAGGGTGGCGGCGACGCGGGCGGCGGTGTAGTCGTTGGTCGCCAGGTAGTTGTCCATGATGGTGGCGCTGTCCACCCCGGCGATGCTCTGCAGCACGGCGGCGGTCCAGCCGGTGCGGTCCTTGCCGGCGGTGCAGTGGAACAGGGCGGCGCCATCGGCGGCGGCCAGTTCATTGAACAGTGCGGCGAGCTGGCCGCGCATGCCGCTGTTGCTGACGAAGGCGCGGTTGGTCTGCTCCATCATGGCGATGGCCTGGGCGGCGCTGGTGAAGGAGATGGACGTGATGTTGGCGCCGGAGGTGGCGCTGCCGATGATGTCGATGTTCTGGTAGGCCGCGCCGGTGGGCAGGGTGTCCGGTGTGCCGGCGATTTCGCTGGGGGTGCGCAGGTCGTAGACATGGCTGATGCCCAGGTTGTTCAGGAGGCTCAGGTCGGATGCCGTGGGCGTCAGTGCGTTGGAGCGATAGAACACCCCGGCACGCATGACGCCGTCATTGGCGGTGGTGTAGGCGCTGGTGGTGCCGGCAAGGTCGCGGAAGTTGTCGATGCCGGTCAGCCGTGGGGTGTCCAGGCTGTAGGTTTGCGCCGCATGGGCGGAGGCGATGGACAGGCTGAGAACAGAGAGCGAATAGAGAACGCGGTGGAACACGGTGTGGCCCCTTCAAGTGTGTTGGCGGGGCCACTATCTGCCGTGTCGTGTACACGAATATTACACGTCTGGGTTGTTGCGAAATCGCAGCGCGATCTGTCCTTTGGGTGCGCGTTCTGTCCGCGCGGTGCAGGTCGAGTGGACGTGCGGGGGTTAAGGCATGACGCGCGGACTAGAGCAGGCGCACCTTGAGCGAACGGCCCTTGATCTTGCCGTCGTTGAGGCGCTTGAGGGCCTGCTTGGCCACGTCGCGCTCGACCGCGACGAAGGCCTGGTAGTCGAACAGGGCGATCTTGCCGATCTTCGCGCCGGGCAGGCCGGCCTCGCCGGTGAGGGCGCCGAGGATGTCGCCGGGGCGCAGCTTCTCCTTGCGCCCGGCGCCGATGCACAGGGTCACCATCGGCGGTTGCAGCGGCTCGCCGCTCTTGGCCTTGAGGCTGCTCAGCGGGTGCCAGTTCAGCGGGCTCTTCTGCAGGGTCTCGATGGCCTGGGCGCGATGGCCTTCGGCCGGGGCCACCAGGCTCATGGCCAGGCCCTTGGCGCCGGCGCGGCCAGTACGGCCGACGCGGTGGATATGGATCTCCGCGTCGCGCGCCAGCTCGACGTTGATCACCATGTCCAGGGCGTCGATATCCAGGCCGCGGGCGGCCACGTCGGTGGCCACCAGCACCGACAGGCTGCGATTGGCGAACATCGCCAGCACCTGGTCGCGGTCGCGCTGTTCCAGGTCGCCGTTCAGCGCGGCGGCGGAAATGCCGTGGGCGCCGAGGTGGTCGACAAGTTCCTGGCACTGCTGCTTGGTGAAGCAGAAGGCCACGCAGGATTCCGGGCGGTAGCTGGCCAGCAGCTTGAGCACGGCGTCCATGCGCTGCTCGGGGGCGATCTCGTAGAAGCGCTGCTCGATCTGCGCGTCGTCGTGCAGGGCCTCGACTTTCACCTGCTGCGGGTCGCGCATGAAGGTGGCGCTGAGCTGCTTGATGCCGGCCGGGTAGGTGGCGGAGAACAGCAGGGTCTGCCGCTTGGCCGGGGTCTGGTTGATGATCTCGGCGATGCTGTCGTAGAAGCCCATGTCGAGCATGCGGTCGGCTTCGTCGAGGACCAGGGTATTGAGGCCGTCGAGCTTGAGGGTGCCTTTCTTCAGGTGTTCCTGGATGCGTCCCGGGGTGCCGACGATGACGTGGGCGCCATGCTCCAGCGAGCCGATCTGCGGGCCGAACGGCACGCCGCCGCAGAGGGTGAGGATCTTCACGTTGTCGGCGGCGCGGGCCAGGCGGCGCAGCTCCTTGGCCACCTGGTCGGCCAACTCGCGGGTCGGGCACAGCACCAGCGCCTGGCAGCCGAAGAAGCGCGGGTTGAGCGGGCTGAGCAGGCCGATGCCGAAGGCTGCGGTCTTGCCGCTGCCGGTCTTGGCCTGGGCGATCAGGTCCAGGCCCTTGAGGATCACCGGCAGGCTCTGCGCCTGGATCGGCGTCATCTCGGCGTAACCGAGGGCGTCGAGGTTGGCCAGCATGGCGGCGGAGAGGGGCAAGGAGGAGAAGGCGCTGTTCACGGTGGTGACCTGCAAGTAGGAATGGCGCGGATTGTATCAGGCGTGGCCGTTCGCCCCCGTGGGAAAATCGACCGCCAGCGCCTAAGCTGCAGGGCAGACCACTCCACTGCCCAAGGCTAAGGCCACTATCGATGCACGTGCTCAAGGGACTGCTGCTCTGCCTCTGGCTGACCAGCCTGGCCGCCACGGCGGATTGGTACCCGGTACAGGTGCAGGCCGACGGTCAGTTGCTGCAGTACCAGCCGCTGGCCCGCGCAGCGCAGCCCTGGCGCATCTGTGCCCTGCTGCCCCATGGCAAGGACCGCTACTGGTGGGGCGTGGCCTGGGGCCTGGATGGCGAGGCCGCGCGCCAGGGTGTGCGCCTGGGCATCTACGAGGCCGGCGGCTACGAGAACCCGCAGGTGCAGATCGCCCAGCTGCAGGCCTGCCGCGCGGAGGATGCCGATGCCTATGTGATCGCCTCGATCAACACCGACGACCTGTGCCCGCAGATCGCCGAACTGCATGGCCAGGGCAAGCCGGTCATCGACCTGGTCAACCGCCTGGACTGCCCGGGGGTCAGCGCCCGCTCGCAAATAGACTTCGCCGATATGGTCCGCGAGATTCTGGCCTATATCGAAGGCAGCCGTGAGGCCGGCCCGTTCAGCATCGGCTGGCTGCCGGGGCCGCAGGGCGCCGGCTGGGTGATGGACGGCGAGAACGGCCTGCGGCAGGCGTTGCAGGGCCAGCCGGTGACGCTCTATCACGGCGGCTATGCGCCGGTGGATCGCGCCAGCCAGGCGCAACTGGTGCGCCGCCTGCTGAACGAGCATGGCGAGGTCGACTACCTGCTGGGCAATGCCGAGGCCGCCGGCTTCGCCGCGCAACTGGTGCGGACCTCCGGCAACCAGTACCGCACCCAGGTGCTGGCGACCTATACCACCGAGCGCATCCTCGAGCAGATCCGCGACGGTTTCATCCTGGCCGCGCCCACTGACTCGCCGGTGCTGCAGGCACGCATCGCCATCGACCTGGCGGTGCGCGTACTGGAGGGCAAGCCGCATCCCGCGCTGGTCAGGCCGCTGATCGTAATGCTCGATCAGCGTGGCCTGGAGGCGTTCGATATCAGCCGGCTGATGCCGCCGGAAGGGCACTGGATGATCCGCCGCGATATGCCGCAGTAGCGCTGTCTAGGCCTGCTGTTTCAGCTCGGCGATGCGCGCGTCCTTGGTTTGCCACAGGTCGCTGACCCAGCCCTGCACCAACTGGCGGAATTCGGCGTCGCGCTGGTAGTCGCCGGCCCACAGCGCCGGGTCCAGCTCGCGGGTCTGGATATCGACGATGACCTTGTCCACCTGGCCGCTGAGCAGCGCCCAGAAGCCCGGCGGGCGGTTGCCCGGGTAGACCACCGTGACGTCCAGCAGGGCATCCAGTTGCGGGCCCAGCGCGGCCAGGGTGAAGGCCACGCCGCCGGCCTTGGGCTTGAGCAGGTGCTGGTAGGGCGAGCCCTGCCGGGCCTGCTTGGCCGGGGTACAGCGGGTGCCTTCGAGGTAGTTGACCACGGTCACCGGCAGCGCCTTGAAGCGCTCGCAGGCGGCTTTGGTGATCTCCAGGTCCTTGCCCTGCATCTGCGGGTGCCTGGCCAGGTAGGCCTTGGAGTAGCGCTTCATGAAGGGGTAGTCGAGGGCCCAGAAGGCCAGGCCGAGGAACGGCACCCAGATCAGCTCGCGCTTGAGGAAGAACTTGAAGTAGGGCGTCTTGCGGTTGAACGCCTGCACCAGCGCCGGGATATCCACCCAGGACTGGTGGTTGCTCACCACCAGGTAGGAGCGCTCGCGGCGCAGGCCTTCGCCGCCGCGGATATCCCAGACCGTCGGGGTGAGCAGGGCGAAGATCGCCTTGTCGATCTCGGCCCAGGTCTCGGCCACCCACATCACCCCGCGCGAGCACAGGGTGCGCAGGCGCTGGCCGGGCAGCACCAGCTTGAGCAGGGCGATCAGCAGCAAGGGGCCGATCAGGATCAGGGTGTTGAGCAGGAGCAGCAGGGTCACGCAGCTGGCGGTCAGCAGTCGTCGCATGGCAAGTCCCAGTCGCCTATCGGGGGAGGCGCCATCATAACCGCTCGTCCGTCCAGCGCATTCATCCAGGCTATCCATCGCGGCATTGACTGATGTCAATGTGCCGGTGCCCATGCTCATCGCCTATGATGGCTCACCCCATTTCATCGCGTTCCCTGGCGGCTGGCTCTTATCGTGCTGAAGCGTATTGCGGTCTCCGAGCTGTGCCTCGGTATGTACATTCACGAATTCTGCGGCTCATGGATGGACCACCCCTTCTGGAAGGGACGCTTCCTGCTCGAAAGCGAGCGCGATTTGCTGCGCATCCATGCCAGCGAACTGCGCGAGGTGTGGATCGACGTCGGCAAGGGCGTCGACGTCGCGCCCGGCCAGGTCAGCCAGACCGTCGAGGAGGTGGAAGCCGAAGCCCAGGCACGCCTGCTCGCGGCCGACAGCACAAAGGCCCCGCAGGCCCGCGTCCCCCTCGACCAGGAGGTGCAGCGCGCACTCAAGCTCTGCGCCCGCTCCAAGGCGGCCATCGTCGAGATGTTCAGCGACGTGCGCATGGGCCAGGCCGTCGAGCTGGCGCATGCCGCCGAACTGGTCGAGGAAATCTCCAACTCGGTGCTGCGCAATCCCAACGCGCTGATCAGTCTGGCGCGCCTGAAGACCTCCGACGAATACACCTACATGCACTCGGTGGCCGTGTGCGCGCTGATGATCGCCCTGGCTCGCCAGCTCGAGCTGACCGAGGAGCAGGTGCGTGAAGCCGGGCTGGCCGGCCTGCTGCACGACATCGGCAAGATGGCGATTCCCGATGCCATCCTGAACAAGCCGGGCAAGCTCACCGACGCCGAATTCGGCACCATGCGCAGCCACCCCGAAGCCGGCTCGCGCATGCTGATCGACACCCGCCAGGTCAGCGCGCTGGTGCTCGACGTGTGCCTGCACCACCACGAGAAGTTCGACGGCTCCGGCTACCCGCATCGCCTGGCCGGCGAGCAGATCAGCCTGTTCGCGCGCATGGGCGCGATCTGCGACGTGTACGACGCGATCACCTCCGAACGCCCGTACAAAAGCGGCTGGGACCCGGCCGAGGCGATTCGCAAGATGGCCGAGTGGCCAGGCCACTTCGACCCGCGCCTGTTCCAGGCCTTCGTCAAATCGGTGGGCATCTACCCGGTGGGCGCCCTGGTGCGCCTGGAAAGCGGGCGCTTGGGGGTGATCCTCGAACAGCATGAGAAGTCGCTGCTCACGCCCAAGGTCAAGGTGTTCTTCTCCGCCCGCTCGAAAGTGCCGATTGCCCAGGAAGTCATCGACCTGGCCAAGCTGGTCGGGCGCGACAAGATCGTCGGCCGCGAATCCGCCGAGGATTGGGGCTTCAAGAATATCGAGGAACTCTGGTCCGGCATCGCCGTCGGCAAGGGCTCGCTGTTCGACTGATTGACGCCCACGCTGCGCTGCGGCACCGTGCCGCCATCAGCCCCTGCCCGCACGGACGCCATGTCGCACATCCTGATTGTCGAAGACGAAGCGGCGATCGCCGATACCCTGGTCTATGCCCTGCAGGCCGAGGGCTTCACCACCACCTGGCTGCAACTGGCCGAGGCCGCCCTGGCGCTGCAGGCGAGCAGCCCGGCTGATTTGCTGATCCTCGATGTTGGCCTGCCCGATATCAGCGGCTTCGAGGCGTGCAAGCGCCTGCGCCGTTTCTCCGAGGTGCCGGTGATCTTCCTCACCGCCCGTGATGCCGAAATCGACCGGGTGGTGGGCCTGGAAATCGGTGCCGACGATTACGTGGTCAAACCGTTCAGCCCGCGTGAAGTGGCGGCGCGGGTCAAGGCCATCCTCAAGCGCATGGCGCCGCGTACGGTCGCTCCAGTCGAGGCCGTCCACGGGCCGTTTCAGCTGGATGCCGAGCGTGTGCAGATCCATTACCACGGCCAGCTGCTGGCCCTGACCCGCCACGAATTCCGCCTGCTGCAAACTCTGCTCGGCCAGCCCGAGCGGGTGTTCTCCCGCGAGCAGCTGCTGGATGCCGTCGGCGTGGCCGCCGATGCCGGCTACGAGCGCAACATCGACAGCCACATCAAGAGCCTGCGCGCCAAGCTGCGCCAGGTCGCCAGCGGGTCCGAGCCGATCCAGACCCATCGCGGCTTGGGCTACAGCCTGAGGCTGATCTAATGCCCATAGGCGTACGGATTTTCCTGGTCTACTTCCTCTTCGTCGGCCTGGCCGGCTGGTTTGTCCTCAGCACGGTGATGGACGAGATCCGCCCCGGCGTGCGCCAGAGCACCGAGGAAACCCTGGTCGACACCGCCAACCTGCTGGCGGAAATCCTCCGTGACGACCTGAAGAGCGGTCGCCTGGCTCAGGGCCGTCTGCCCGAGCTGCTCAAGGCCTATGGCCAGCGCCAGCCGCAGGCGCAGATCTGGGGCGTGGAGAAGAGCGCGGTCAACCACCGCATCTATGTCACCGACGCCAAGGGCATCGTCCTGCTCGACTCCAGCGGCGTGGCTCTCGGCCAGGACTACTCGCGCTGGAATGACGTCTACCGCACCTTGCGCGGCGAGTACGGCGCGCGTTCTACCCGTGAGGATCCGCAGGACGAGGACAGCTCGGTGATGTACGTGGCGGCGCCGATCAAGGACGGCCAGCAGATCATCGGGGTGGTTTCGGTGGCCAAGCCCAATCGCAGCCTGCAGCCTTACATCGAGCGTTCGCAGACACGGCTGACCTGGCTCGGCACCGGCCTGATCGCCCTCGGCCTGCTGGTGGGCGGGCTGCTGTCCTGGTGGCTCAGCGGCTCGCTGCGCAAGCTCACCCGCTACGCCCAGGCGGTCAGCCAGGGCCAGCGTGCCGAGTTGCCGACCCTGCGCGGCGGCGAGCTGGCGCAACTGGCCGAGGCGGTGCAGAAGATGCGCACCGAGCTGGAAGGCAAGGACTACGTCGAGCAGTACGTGCACACCCTGACCCACGAACTGAAAAGCCCATTGGCGGCGATTCGCGGCGCCGCCGAACTGCTCGAAGGCGAGATGCCGGCCGAGCAGCGCCAGCGTTTCGTGGCCAACATCGCCAGCGAAGGCGCGCGCCTGCAGCAACTGATCGAACGCCTGCTCAACCTGGCGCTGGTGGAGCAACGCCAGGGCCTGGAAGAACAGGTACCGGTTCCGCTGCGCGAACTGGTCGACGAGGCGCTGCACAGCCAGGCGGTGCGTATCGAAGCGGCGGGCCTGCAGATCGACAACTCGGTCGAGCCGCACCTGAGCGCGCTGGGCGAGCGCTTCCTGCTGCGCCAGGCGCTGGCCAACCTGCTCGACAATGCCCTCGACTTCACCCCGCCGGGCGGCTTGCTGCGTTTCGCGGCGCAGCTCGATGGCGCGCAGCTCGAGCTCAGCCTGTACAACCAGGGGCCGGCGATTCCCGACTACGCCCTGGCGCGCCTGACCGAGCGCTTCTACTCGCTGCCTAGGCCCAGCAGCGGGCGCAAGAGCACCGGCCTGGGGCTCAACTTCGTGCAGGAAGTGGCTGGGTTGCATGGCGGTGCGTTGCAGGTCGGCAATGTCGCGGGCGGGGTGCGGGTCAGCCTGACCTTGCCGTCGGCATAGACCCGACAGCGAGGTGTCTGCTGCGCGGTTGGCGCATTGGATTGTGCCGGGAAGCAGCCACCTGAAACGGGCCTGGCATTTGTCGTGCAGGTGAAACCCTGCGGGCTCTGCTAAAACTTTTAGCTACCAGTCAGGGAGTGAGTCACCCATGAAGTCAGTTGCCGAAATCCTCCGATCGAAATCCAGCGCCCACGTGTACTTCGTCAGCCCCGACGATTCGGTGCTCGACGCAGTCAAGCTGATGGCCGAGAAGGGCATCGGTGCGCTGGTGGTGCTGAGCAACGGGCGCCTGGCCGGGATCGTCAGCGAGCGCGACTACGCGCGTAAGGTGGCGTTGCTGGAGCGTTCGGCGTTCGCCGCCAAGGTTAGCGAAATCATGACCGCCGACGTGATCACCGTGGGCCCGCGCGATACGACCTCGCACTGCATGCAGCTGATGACCGACCGTCACCTGCGTCACCTGCCGGTGCTGGCTGAAGGCGAGCTGATCGGCCTGTTGTCGATTGGCGACCTGGTCAAGCAGACCATCGCCGACCAGGCCAGCCTGATCGAGCAACTGGAGCAGTACATCCGCGGCTGAGGACACCAGCTGTACCCGCTCCCTTGAAGGCGCCCCGCATCGGGCGCCTTCTGCATTGCGGCGGTTCCACACAAGCTCCACACAGTCTCCATATTCCCCGCACGCTGGCGCCATGGCCGCCACCCAGACTCGCTGCATATTCCAGAGCAGGGAGTTTTGCCATGAATCGAAATCTGTTGATCAAGCTCGGCGCCATCGGTGCGCTGATTCTGTTGCTGATGATCCCCATCCTCCTCATCGACGGCATGATCGGCGAGCGCCAGAGCCTGCGTGACGGCGTGGTGCAGGACATCGCCCGCAGCTCCAGCTACAGCCAGCAATTCACCGGGCCCCTGTTGGTGGTGCCGTACCGCAAGACCGTGCGTGAGTGGAAGACCCACCAGAAGACCGGCCAGCGCTACCTGGAGGAGAGCGAGGAGCGCGGCCACCTGTATTTCCTCCCCGAGCGCTTCGCCTTCAATGGCCAGGTCAGCACCGAGCTGCGCGCCCGTGGCATCTACCAGGCGCGCCTGTACCAGAGCAGCAACCACATCAGCGGCCACTTCGAGGTGCCGGCGCAGTACGGCATCGACGAAGACTTCGCCGATTACCGCTTCGAGACGGCCTTCCTGGCGGTGGGCATCAGCGATGTGCGCGGGATCAAGAACGACCTCGAACTGCGCCTCGGCGAGCAGACGCTGGGCTTCCAGCCGGGCAGTGGCGAGCCGCTGCTAGGTGCCGGCGTGCATGCGCCATTGCCGTTGCAGGCTGGTAGTACGGCGCAGCAGTTGGACTTCGCCTTCGACCTGGAGCTGCAGGGCACCAGCCAGCTGGACATCACCCCGGTCGGGCGCGAGAGCCAGGTGCAACTGAAGTCGGACTGGCCGCACCCGAGCTTCGTAGGAGAGTACCTGCCGAGCGAGCGTGAGATCAGCGCCGAAGGATTCAGCGCACGCTGGCAGACCAGCTTCTTCGCCACCAACCTGGAACAAGCCCTGAGCGACTGCGCCGACGGCGACTGCAGTGCCTTCAACGAGCGCCACTTCGGCGTCAGCTTCGTCAACCCGGTTGACCAGTACCTGAAGAGTGATCGGGCGATCAAATACGCGCTGCTGTTCATCACCCTGACCTTCGCCGGCTTCTTCCTCTTCGAGGTGCTCAAGCGCCTGGCCGTGCACCCGGTGCAGTACGGCCTGGTCGGCTTGTCGCTGGCGCTGTTCTACCTGTTGCTGCTGTCGCTGGCCGAGCACATGAGTTTCGAGCGCGCCTATGCCCTGGCCGCCTCGGCCTGCGTGCTGCTGATCGGCTTCTACGTCAGCCATGTGCTGCACAGCTGGCTGCGCGGCGCCGGCTTCACCGCCGGGCTGGCCGGCCTCTACGGCATGCTCTACGCCCTGCTCAGCGCCGAGGACTACGCCTTGCTGATGGGCTCGCTGCTGGTGTTCGGCCTGCTCGCCAGCGTCATGGTGCTGACCCGCAAGCTCGACTGGTACGGCATCGGCAAACCCGCCGCGACCTCCGCCATCTGATTCGGTCGGGCGCGGTGCGAACCGCGCCCGCCAGGGAGCCTTTGATGATTCGTTTGCTGATGCAGTTTTCCGCCTGTTTCGCCCTAGGCCTGGTGGTGGCCGGGGTGTTGCTGATCGGCCTGATGTTCACGGACCAAAGCGAGCTGCTGCTCCGAGGGTTCAACCTGAGTGGCAAGCCGCTGTCTGGTCTGGCGTTGACGCTGCTGCCGGAGTCGTTCTGGAATGACCTCACCGGCATCCCGGATGCGGTGGCCAACGCCAGCGTGCGCTCCTTCCTGCAGCTGTGCACGGCGCTGGGGCAGATTGCCCTGCTGCTGGCCGCCGGCTTCTTCCGCCTGTGGTACTGGCGATGAGCGGGCACGTCGGTTTGCGCGAGGACGCGCGTCTGGGACACCTGCTGGCACGGCGCATCGCGCGTCTGTTCGCTGCGCTACCTGCCCTGGATAAGCCTTCGCACAAGCATGTGCCGAAAGGCCGCTAGCGTGCCTGTACTGGCAGTCCCCTGGGTCATCTTCGGTTAGACCGGCACCGTGGCCTGCATCGATGGCCGTTGGCTGACCTCGGCATACCAGCCGGTCAGGCCTGGGAAGCGTTCACGCCAGCCCAGCTCCGGCTGGCGCAGGTCGAGGTAGCCGAGGGCGCAGGCCAGGCCGATGGCGGCGATGTCGAAGTGGCTGTGGATTTCCGCCAGGGCGTCTTTCTCGAAGTAGGTCAGGGCGCGTTCGATCTTGTCGCTCTGGCCATCGAGCCAGGCATCCCAGCGCTTTTCCTCGGGGCGCAGGAAGCTCTCGTAGCGGCTGAGCACGGCGGCATCGAGGATCGCATCGGCCAGCGAAGCCAGGGTCAGGCGCCGCCAGCGAGCAGGGCCGTGCTGGGGGATCAGCGGTTCGCCGACATGCTGCTGGTCGAGGTAATCGAGGATCACCCGGCTGTCGTGCAGCACTGAGCCATCGGCCAGGCGCAGGGCGGGAATCTTGCCCGCGGGGTTGTGCGCGAGCACCCCGGCGTCCGGGCTGACTGGGGTGAGCTGGGCATTCTGCAGGGCGACGCGGTCGACCTGGCCGGTTTCGTGCAGCAGCACCATTACCTTGCGCACGAAGGGTGAGGCGCTGGCGTGGAACAGGGTCATGGTGCTCATGGGCAATTCTCCGGCGGCGAGTCGAGTGCGATGGGCTGATTCTAGCGCGTGCTGCGGGGCTTCCTGAAAGGCGCGCTGTTGCCCGCTGGCTCTTACAGGAACGCGGCGCCTACGACGTGCGGCTTTTGCGCGGCAGCAGCGGCCAGATGCCGAGCACAGCGGGCAGGCCCAGGCCGAGCCAGGCCAGGGCGTCCCACCAGCCGTCGCCAAGCAGCGCGGCGAACAGGCCGGCGGCACTGAGCAGGCCAATCAGTGTGGGAATGGCGAAGGTCGAGTCGCGCCAGCGCTTCATGTCAGCACCTCGTCGCGCAGGGCTGCGCGCGGCGTGCGGCGGCGTACCCACCAGAGGTACAGGCCGCTGCCGAGGACGATGATGGTCAGCCCATCGAGCAGCGCCCAGAGGATCTGCATCGGCCGGCCGCCGTAGTCGCCGAAGTGCAACGGCTGCGACATGGCCAGGGCATCCATGTACCAGGGCCGCTCGCCGATGGCGGTGACGGCCAGGGTCTTGGCGTCGATCAGCACCGGCGTCCACAGGTGCGCGGTGAGGTGGCTGCTGCCCTTCATGAACACCGAGTAGTGGTGCTCGCTGGAGAAGCGCGTGCCGGGGAAGGCGATGAAGTCCGGCTGCATGCCCGGTGTGGCCTGTTGGGCAATCTGCAGCAGGCGGCTGGCCGGGGCGCGCTCGGTCAGCGGCGGCGCGTCACGGTAGGGCGCGACCATGGCGGTCAGGCTGTCGTTGCGCCAGGCGCTGATCAACAGGTCGGCGGTGGCGCTGATCACCCCGGTGACGCCGACCACCAGGGCCCAGGTCAGGGTGACGATGCCGATCAGGTTGTGCAGGTCCAGCCAGCGCACGCGCGTGGCTTTGCGTTGGCGTACTTCGGCGAATGGCAGGCGGCGCATGAACGGCGCATAGAGCACCACGCCGGAGATAATCGCGACGACGAAGAGGATGCCCATGAAGGCCAGCAGCAGCTTGCCCGGCAGGCCGGCGAATATGTCCACATGCAGGCGCAGCATGAGCATCATGAAGCCGCCGTTGGCCGCCGGCATTTCCACCGCCTCGCCGCTGCGCGCATCGAGCATGAAGGTGTGCGAGGAGTTGGGTTCGGTGCCGGCGGTGGCGGCCATGATGGTGACCACGCCATTGGGTTCGTCCTCTTCCCAGCCGAGGTACTGCACCACTTCGCCGGGGCGATGGCGCTCGGCTGCCTGCACCAGCTGTTGCAGGTCGAGATGCGGGGTGTCGGGCGCCATTTCGCGCAGCTCGGGCGCTTCGCCGAGCAGGTGTTCGAGTTCGTGGTGGAAGATCAGCGGCAGACCGGTCAGCGCCAGCAGCAGGAGAAACAGCGTGCTGACCAGGCTGGTCCAGGTGTGGATGAAGGACCAGCGGCGGATGGTGGTGGCTTTCATGGCGGATGGGCGCGCAGAGCAGTCGGCGTAGGGCCGGCCAGTCTAGTGGCTGCCCGGCGCCGGGGAAATCGAGAATAGTTTACAAATGGTATTGAGCCAGACTATCGACCGGTTTCACAGCGACGGTGCCTGGCGGCGCTGGCGCCAGGCGCGCAGGCGCAGGTCGAGGCTGGCCAGGTCGAGCAAACCCTGCTGCCGTGCCTTGCTGATCAGGATCAGGCTCAGTTCGGCAGTGGCCAGGGCATCGGCGCTGGCGTTGTGGCGTTCGCTGGCCTGCAGCTGGAAGTGGCTCAGCCAGTCGTCCAGCCCACCCTGGCGAATGGGCGCTTCGGGGCAGAGCAGCGGTGCCAGTTCGGCGACGTCGAGAAACGGATGACGCAGGCGCAGGCCGAGGCTTTCCTTGAGTGCGCGGGCCAGCATGTGCTGGTCGAAGGCGGCGTGGAAGGCCAGCAGCGGGCTGTCGCCGAGGAACTCGAGGAAGGCCAGTAGCGCCTCGCCGGGCTCCATGCCGGCGGCAATGGCGCTGGGGGCGATGCCGTGGATCAGGGTGCTGGCGCTGGCCTGATGGTTGGCGCGGCACAGGGTGGCTTCGAATTGTTGACTGAAGTCGATGGCACCGTCTTCGATCACCACCGCGCCGATGGCCAGCAACTGGTCGCGCTGCAGATCGAGGCCACTGGTTTCCAGGTCCAGCACCACCAGGCGGCGACGGGCCAGCGGCTGTTCATCCAGCGCCGGTGCAGCAGGCAGGCGGGCCAGGCGTTGCTGCTGGATGGCGCTCAGTTCCGGGACGGTGCGGCGTAGCCAGTCGGGCAGTTTCATAGCTGGTAACGCAGCGCGAGGCTGGCCTGCAGGCGTTGGGCCTGGCGGAACGACTCGCGCAGGATGCGCCGGTCGAGGTGGTTGAGGCTGTCCGGATCGAGGCGATTGGAGAAGGGCAAGCCCTGGGTTGCCTGCTGCTGGTGCAGTTGCAGGCGGGTCTGCTGGATGAAGTGGTAGGCCTCTTCATACGCGGCGCCGTCGAGGGCGTCGATCACTCCGCGCTGCACCAGTTCGGCGAAGCGCCGCTGGGTGTTGCAGTCGGCAATGCCGTGGGCCAGGGCCAATACGCGGGCGCCGTCGACGAAGGGTGTGAGGCCCTCGGTCTTGAGGTCGAGGGTGTCCTTCTCGGCGCCTTTGCGCGCCACCACGAAATCGCGAAAGCGCCCCACCGGCGGCCGGTGTTGCAGGGCATTGGCCGCCAGCAGGCGCTGGAACAGGCTGTTGCCGGCGACATCGGCGAACAGTTGCTGACGCAGCCAGGTGCCGCCGCTTTCGTCACCCCAGACCACGCGCAGGTCGAAATAGATGCTCGAGCCGAGCAGGTTCTCCGGCGTGGCCTCGCGCACGAAGGCGCTGAAGCGCCGCGCCCACTCGTTGCGCGACAGGCACAGCGCCGGGTTGCCGGCCATGATCTGCCCGGCGCAGAGGGTGAAGCCGCACTGCGCCAGTTGCTGGTTGATGCGCTGGGCCAGCGGCAGCAGGCGCTGGCGGATGCCTTCGGCCTCGCTGCGGTCGCGGGTGTCGAAGAGGATGCCGTTGTCCTGGTCCGTGTGCAGGGTCTGTTCGCGGCGGCCTTCGCTGCCGAAGCACAGCCAGCTGAACGGCACGCCGGGGTCACCCAGTTCCTCGATGCACAGTTCGATCACCCGGCACACGGTGTGGTCGTTGAGCAGGGTGATCAGCTGGGTGATCTGTGTCGAGCTGGCGCCGTGGGCGAGCATGCGCTCGACCAGCAGGTGAATGTCGCTGCGCAGCGCAGCCAGGGTCTCGACCCGCCCGGCATGGCGAATGGTGCGGGCCAGGTGGACCAGGTCGACACGCTGCAGGGAGAACAGGTCGCGCTCGGAGACCACGCCGACCAGCCGCCCCTGTTCCACCAGGCAGACGTGGGCGATGTGCCGCTCGGTCATCGCCAGGGCAGCGTCGAAGGCGCTGGCATCGGGCGCCAGGTGAAAGGGTTTCTGCGTCATCAGCGCGCTGATCGGCTGCTCCAGCGAGCTGCCGTCGGCCACCACCCGACGCAGGTCGCGCAAGGTGAAGATGCCCTGCGGGCGCTGCTCGGCATCGGTGATCACGATGCTGCCGACATGCTGTTCGTGCATGCGCCGCACGGCTTCGCGCAGCGGGGTGTCCGGCGCGCAGCCGACCGGTTGCTGCAGCGCCAGTTGGCGCAACGGGGTGTCCAGCGAATATTGCGCGCCGAGGCTTTCGGCGGCGCGCAGTTGCACCTGTTGGTTGACCTGGTCGAGCAGGCTGCTCACCCCGCGCAGGGCGAAATCGCGGAACGGCGCGCTCTGGCTGAACAGGCGGACGAAGGCGGCCTTGTCCAGCAGCAGGCAGAAGCTGTCCTCGCCAGCCAGGTGTTCGGTACGGGTGGCGCGCTCGCCGAGCAGCGCGGCCAGTGGGAAGCATTCGCCGCTGGTGATTTCGAAGGTGGTTTCCGTGCCGCGCCGCGCCGAGTGCGGGCGTTCGCCGACCACCCGGCCCTGCTTGACGATATAGAAGTGCCGCACCGGGCCGTCGCCGGGTTTGATGATGCTCTCGCCAGCGGCATAGAAGCGCAGCTGGCAGTGCTCCACCAGGTAGGCCAGCTCAGCGCTGTCCATCTGGTTGAACGGCGGGTACTTGCGCAGGAACTCCATGGTGCCGTGGATGTTCTGCAGCACGGCGGTCTTGCCGGCGGCGGTGCTGTCCCTGGACTGCATGGCGGCGGTTCCGGTGGCCGAGGAGGTACCTGCATGGTCGCCCCGCTTCGGCGCAAAAGCCAATAGGACCTAGGTCGCAGGCTCTCGGCGCGGCCGGCACAGGGCGGCGCCCGCGACCAGCGCGGCGGTGGCGACCAGCAGCGCCGGGTTGAAGCTGTGGTTGTAGCTGAACAGCACTGTGGCCAACAGTGGCCCGATAATCTGCCCCAGGCCGTAGGCGGCGGTCATGGTCGCCAGCAGGTTGAAACGTACGCGGCTGGCGTAGGTGCGCGCCGCGGGCATGGCGATGGTCACCGTACCCATGAATGTGGCACCCACCAGCACGGCGCTGCCCAGGCAGGCCCAGGGGGCGTGGCTGAACACCGGCAGGACCACGCCCAGCGCTTGGGTCAGCAGGTTCAGCGCCAGGCTACGCGGCGTGCCCAGGCGTTGCTGCAGGGCATGCCAGAGAAAGCAGGACGGTATCGCACCGAGGCCGAAGGCGGCCCAGATCTGCAGAGGGTCGATGGCGCCGAGGCTGCCTTGCAGCAACAGCGGCAGGTAGGTGGCAGTGACGATGTAGCCGAAGCCGGCCAGGCCGTAGATCAGCACCAGGCGGCGTGCACCAAGGCGGTCGGGAGCGTTGGCTGCCGGAGCGTCATGGGCTGCGCTGGGCGCGGGTTGCCGGCGCAGTTGCAGCCAGGCGGGTACGCCCAGCATGAGGGCGCCGAGCGCTAGGATCAGCCACAGGGCTTGGCTGTGCAGGCCAGCGGCATGCCCGGCGGCGATCAGTTGCGCCGACAGCAGGATGCCCAGGCCGACCCCGGCGAACAGCAAGGGTGCGCGGCGCGCCTGGCCGCCGGCGTGCAACAGCCAGAGCGAGGCGCCGACCAGGGCCATGGCGCTGAACAGGCCGGCCGCGAAGCGAGTCAGCACGATCAGCCACGCCTGGCTGATGCAGGCCATCGCCGCCAGGCTCAGTAGGGTGCCAGCCAGCGCCCACTGGCACAGTCGCGACGCCTGGTCATCGGTACTGCGTGCCAGCAGCAGGGCGCCGATCAGGTAGCCGGCGTAGTTGGCCGAGGCGGCCAGCGAGCCGGAGTGCAGGCTGAGCAGGCCATCGTCGAGCATCAGCGGATAGAGGCCGGTGAAGGCGAAGCGGCCGAAGCCCATGCCGATCGCCAGTAGCAGGGCAGCGGCTAGCGGGGCGGCAAGTGTTCTGAGCATCAGGGCGCCTGCAGCAGCTCGCGCCACTGCTCGAAGGCGGCGCTGCGGTAGTCATTGCGCCAGACCAACAGGGTGTCCACGCCGAGTAGCGGCACGCACTGCACGGCGGGTGGCTCGCGCAGCAGTTCGAGCAGCGAGCGCGGCACGATGCCAACGCAGGCGCCGGCCGCCACACAGGCGAGGATGGTGTGGTAGGAGCCAACCTCCTGCACGCGCACCGGGCTGCCGGCGCTGTTCAACCAGCTCTGCGCAATCTGCCGGTAGGTGCAGCCCTGGGCGAAGCCGGCCAGGGTGCGCAGCTGTACGTCCTCGGGGCCGCTGACCGGCCGATGGTCAATCGGCAGGAGCAGCAGCAGTTCTTCACGGAACACCGCCTGGCTGCTCAGGCCCTGGTCCAGCTCATCGATGACCCAGCGCTTACCGACCCGATTGGTCGGCGCAGCGATGAGTGCGCAGTCCAGGCGCCGCGCCAGCACCGCCTCGAGCAACGGTTGGCTGGGCCCGGTGCTGACTTCCAGGCTTACCTGTGGAAACGCGCGGTGAAAGCGCGCCAGCGGCGAGGGCAGGCGGCTGGCGGCAGTGCTTTCCATGCTGCCCAGGCGCAGGGTGCCGCCTGGCTGCTGTGGGTGCATGGCCTGGCGCGCCTCGTCGGCCAGGGCCAGCAGGCGCTCGGCGTAGGCGAGGAACTCGCGGCCTTGCTCGGTCAAGCTCATACGCTTGCCTTCACGCAGGAACAGCTGCACGCCGAGGTCATCCTCCAACTGGCGAATGCGCGTGGTCACGTTGGACTGCACGCGCTCCAGGCGCTGGGCGGCGCGGGTGATGCTCTGCTCCAGAGCCACGGTACGAAAGATGGTCAGCGTCGAGAGATCCATGGGCTTCCAATAATCTCTTAAAAAGAATAATGTTTTATTAAGAATCTCTTTTAGAGATTGATTGGTCAAGCCAAACCGACACGGGAGTCGAGCTCATGGCAGCGCAGCGCATCACCGAACTGCTTACGATCGAACAGCCGATCATCCAGGCGCCGATGCTCGGTGTGTCCACCCCCAAGCTGGCTGCTGCGGTGTCGAATGCCGGCGGCCTGGGCTCGATCAGCGTGGCGGCGAGCACGGCGCAGCAGGCGCGGGCGGCGATCGTCGAGCTGCGCGGGCTGACCGCCCGGCCATTCAACATCAACCTGTTCTGTCATCGCCCCAGCCCTGTCGATGCCCAGGCGCAAGCCGGGTGGCTGGAGCACCTGCGGCCGTTCTTCGCCGAGTTCGATGCTGAACCACCGACCGAGCTGCGCGATATCTACCGCAGCTTCGTCAGCGACCCCGAGATGCAGGCGATGCTGCTGGAAGAGCGCCCTGCGGTGGTCAGCTTCCATTTCGGCCTGCCCGACAAGGCCTGGATCGTGGCGCTGCAGCAGGCCGGGATTCGTGTGCTGGCCTGTGTCACCACCCCAGCCGAGGCCGGGCTGGCCGAGGCGGCGGGTGTGGATGCGCTGGTGGCGCAGGGCGTCGAGGCGGGTGGCCATCGCGGCTTGTTCACACCCGAACAGGGCGACCTGGGTATCGGCACCCTGAGCCTGGTGCGTCAGCTGGTCAGCCGCGGCAGACTGCCGGTGATCGCTGCCGGCGGCATCATGGATGGTGCCGGGATCAATGCCGCCCTGGCGCTGGGCGCGGCGGGCGTGCAGATGGGCACGGCCTTCGTGCTGTGCCCGGAGTCGCTGGCCAACGAGGCCTACCGCGCGGCGCTCAAGGGCGAGAAGGCGCAGCGCACGCAGATCACCACGGCGATGTCCGGGCGTCCGGCGCGCGGCTTGCCCAATCGGGTGTTCAGCGAGATCGGTGGGCCAGGTGCACCCGCCTTGCCGGGTTACTCCTACACCTACGATGCGACCAAGGCGCTGCAGGCCGCCGCCGTTGCCCGTGGCTGCCACGATTTCGCCGCGCAATGGGCCGGGCAGGGCGCACCGCTGGCGCGTGAGCTGCCGGCGGCGGAGTTGCTGCGGGTGCTGGTTGCCGAACAGGCAGCGGGCTGAGCATCTGCGGGCCATGTGGTTTTTTGTAGGAGCCAGCTTGCTGGCGATCACGGGTGGCGCAGAGTATCGCCAGCAAGCTGGCTCCTACAGGGTGTGTAAGGCGTTACGCTACATATGTTGATGGCTCCCACACAGAGTATGGGAGCCATTAAAAATTGTCTGCTCTCAGGTATATCAAGAGTTAAGTTCAGGGGGTGAAAGGTGAATATTATCTACTTCAATGGATGGCAACGATTATGGGTAGTCAGCATTCTGGGGTGGGCTATTGTTGTAATAATTTTATGTATCAATACATGGCCTGTAGTTCAGCCAGCGACGCTTCCTATGCCGAGCTACAACGAAAAGATTCGAGAGTTTGAGGATGAGCAGGCTTTAAGAAATATTATGGGGGATAAAGATCCCGCTCCAGCACTCAACCGCGAACACTATGAGTCAATGCGTAAGCAGAACATTGCTCAGCGTCAGCAAGAGCTTCAGGCAGCTTATGAAAGTCTTGCCGGTAGGATTATTAAGCATGTCGTATTGGGTATTGCTTTTTGGGTTTTAGGTTCTGTTTTGATTTATATTTTTGGTTGGCTTGTTGCTTGGGTTATTCGAGGGTTTCGTTATCAGTGAAGTGTCGTGCCGTTCTCGGATAATGGCTGTTAGGAATTAGTTACTCTTTACTTCGCACAAAATGAATCAAATAAAAAAGCCGACGGGTCACCCCGTCGGCTTTTTCGTTACCGCGCCCAGTGATCAGGGCAGGGTGAACAGCACCTTGACCTTGTCGGTCACGGCGGCCTTGTCGACGTAGCCGATGGCATCGGCTTCGGCAGCGACCTTGGCCACCACGTCGGCATCACCCGCTACGCTCGGCAGCGGTTGGCCCTTGCCGGTGAACACCAGGCCAGACCAGTAGGACTTCAGCTGAGCTTCGTTCTTGTTGGCAACCCCGGCGTAGAACTTCTCCTTGGTCGGGTTCCAGTCTTTCTGGTCGACGCCTTTCAGCGACTTGTTCTTGCCCAGGAAGATGTTGGCCACGTCGGCTTGCGACGGGGCGGCACTGGCGCCAGCGTTGACGATCACGGCAACCTCGGCCTGGGCCAGGGCGGCGGCGCCCAGGCTGACGGCGGCGAGGAGAATGCGAATGGACTGCTTCATGTGCATGCTCCTCAGAATACGAAGTCGACGCCGGCGCTGATGATATCGCCGTCGAAGTTGCGAGCCGGAACGCCGACCAGGCCGTTGGTGCGCTCGTAGGCGGTGTTGTTGTACAGCTCCTGGGCGTTACGTACGAATACGCCGTCGTAGCCACCGCTGGTGTCCACGCGCTTGTACTCGCCCTTGAGCACCACGGTGGGCGTCAGGCTGTAGTTCAGGCCGAGGGTCCAGGAGTTCTGGCGACCTTCATCCTCGTCCAGCTGGGCGTAGGTGAGGTGCGGCAGGAAGTCGCCGAAGCGGCGGCCGCCCATCAGGTAGAAGGAGTCGGTGCTGGCAGTGCCGTCGTTTTCGATCACGCGGCTGGTCCACTCGTTGGCGGTCAGCCAGGTACCGTTGTCGTACTGGTAGCCGATGGAAGTGAACTTGCCCTTGTCCTTGTCCAGCGCCAGCAGGGTGGCCGAGCTCGGGTTGCCGAACACGTCGGTGAAGCTGCCGGAGATCTCGGTTTCGATATCGGCTTCGGCATAGCCGATGCGCACGGTGCCGAAGTCATTGGTGGCCAGGCTGACGCTGGCGCCGAAGACCTTGGAGTAGTCGATGTCGTACTGGTCGTCGTACAGGTAGTAGTCGCGGTTCTTGGCGACACCAGCGGCCAGCTGGAAGGAGGCGGTACCGAAGGACAGCGGCAGGTTGTAGATGGCGTCTGCGCCTTCGTAGTTGGACAGCTGGACCTGGCTGTAAACCTCGTCCGGCAGGCGCAGCCACGGGTAGGCGAAGCCCACGTCGATGCTCTCGGAGTACATGTACACCGGGGTGCGCAGGCGGCCGAAGCGCAGCATCAGCTCGTCGGTGCTCTGCCAGGACAGGTAGGCCCACTCGACGTCGGCTTTCCACTCATCGGCGTACGCCTTGGCGGTGGCCTGCACGGTCACGCCGACGGTGTCGGTGAGGCCGTAGGACAGCTGGCCGCCGAACTTGCTCAGCTGGTCGCCGCGCCAGGAGTCGTTGGTCTGGCCGGAGATGCCGTAGCTGCGGCCGTCATCTTCACCGCCCAGGTGGGTGATGCCGACGGTGCCGAAACCGTTGAGGGTGTAATCGCCTTGCTCGAGCGCGAACGCTGGGCTGCTGGCCAGGCAGATGGCCGCCAGCCCGAAGACGCGTGCAGTTGTCATGCGGTGATGCTCCGTAAAAAAGTTAAACGCGGAATTGGGCCGTTGCCGCACGTAGGTGATCCCCTGTGCTGACCAACCGCTCGCCCAGGCGAGCAGTGGCTTCGGCGCCGTTGGCGGTTGCTTGTGCGTCCTGCTGCAACACTTGGGTGTCTTGCTGGATGGAACTGGACAGGCCGATCTGCTCCTGGGTGAGCTGGGCGATACCGGCGTTCAATTCATCGATCTGGCCCACCGCCGTGGCGATGGATTCGAGCATGCGGGTGGCTTCGACCGAGCGTTCGATGCTGGCCTGGGCCTTGTCGCCGTTGGCGGTCATCACGTTGAGCACGCCGTTGGCGCTGTTCTGCAGGCGCTGGATGATCTGCTGGATTTCGGCGGTGGAGGCGGCGGTCTTCTGCGCCAGGTTGCGCACTTCGTCAGCTACCACGGCAAAGCCACGGCCCTGCTCGCCGGCACGGGCGGCCTCGATGGCGGCGTTGAGCGCCAGCAGGTTGGTCTGTTCGGCGATGCTGCGGATCACGGTGAGCACCGAGCCGACTTGCTGGGTTTCTTCTTCCAGCTGCTGCATGGCTTGCACGGCGCCCATCACGCTGCTGCCCAGGTCGCTGATGCTGGTGGACAGGCTGCCGATGTTGGTGCGCGCGGCGGCGGCCTGGCGCGAGGCATCGCCGGCACCGGTTGAGGCCTGCTGCGAGCGCTGGGCGACTTCCTGGATGCTGCTGGTCATGGTCTGGATGTCGCGGCCGATGGAGTCGGTGTGGCCCTGCTGCGACTTGGCGTTTTCTTCCGCGCCCTGGGTCAGGCGGTACAGCTCCTGGGACATCTGGCCGAGCGGGCTGGCCGCGTCGATGATCTGGTGGATGGTGCCCTGCAGCTTGTCGAGGAAGCCGTTGAACAGCTGGATCATCACGCCGATTTCGTCGTTGGAGTCGACGTTGACCCGGCGGGTCAGGTCGCCGTCGCCACGGGCGATGGCTTTCAGCGAGTCGATCACGCCGTGCACGTTGCCCATGATGCCGCGGATGATCACCCAGGCACCGAGGCCGACCAGGCCGACCAGCAACGCGGTGAGGATGAAGCCGACGCGGGTGGTGGTGGCGTTGTCGGTGCGGGTCTGCGCGAGGGCGGCCTGGAAGTCTTCATAGGCATGGCCACGGAAGCTGCTGGCGATTGTCTGCGCGCTGCCCAGGTCGCTGGCCATGCGGTCGAGGCTGGGACGCAGGTCCTCGAAGGTGGCGCTGCCCTTGATCAGTTGTTCGGAGGCGGACAGGGCGTTGTCGGCGTAGTGCTGGATGGCGCTGCGCCAGTCGCTCAGCTCGGCCTCACGTTGCGGGTTGTCGCGGGCCAGGGTCTGCAGCTCCTGCTGCTTGCTGGCGATCTCAGCGAGCACCTTGCGCGCGTCATCCAGGGTTTCCAGCTCGCCGGCGGCTACGGCGCTGTTGAGCAGGCCAGGCAGGCGCGAGAACTGGAAGATCACCGCGTCGGCTTTTTCCAGGGTGGGAAAGCTGTGGGTTTCCAGATTCACCAGACGCGAGTCGTTGGCCGACAGTTGCAGCGAGGTATAGCCCACATACAGCAGCAAGCCGAGCAAGGCCACGGCAGGCAGAAGGGACAGCTTCAGAGTCAGCGACAGGTTCTTCATGGCAGATACCCAAATCGGGGGCGCGGAGTGTATCGGAAACCAAAGGGTGGCTAAAGGCCACTTTTTAGTCACGGTGTGACCACTTGTTATGAGTTATGGCCTATCAGGGGTTTCGGCAGCGCGCCTTATTGCTATAGCCAGAAAAGCGCCGCCGTGCGCGATTGATCAGGAAAAGGCTGAGGGTTGTCGGGATATTTCTTCTGCTCTGCGCGGCGCCTGTACAGGCTTTGTCGAAGAATGCCGGGTGGCTGCGGGCTATGGGAAAAGCGCGGGGTGCCACGCTTGGCGTTCGTTGCAGGAGTCGCTGGAATGGCGCGGCGAGTCGGCTCGACGGCGAGGGAGGGTGTGGCGGTGTGCCCTGCAGTTTACCGACCAACGGTCGCCAGTCTGGGTGGTACCTGTCATCAACAAACCGGCCGGCACAGGGCGCAGACCGGTCTGTACGAGCGCTGGCCTAGCTGGCCAGGCCCTGCAGGGTCAGTTGCAGCACCTCGCGGGCCTGCTCCAGCACGCGACGTTTCCAGGCGTCGTCGTCGACATAGAAGGCATCGCGCAGCTGGCGCTTGATCCGGGCCTGCTGGGCGGCGGGCGCCTGCGGGTTGCGGTGCAGCCAGTGGTCGGCGCGCAGGGCGTTGAGCACCTGCAGGCCCGGCAGGGTGCCGTACTCCAGGGTCAAGCCGTTGTACTGCGCCTGCGGGCATTCCTCCAGCACGGCCAGGTCCTGGGTGCCATTGAGGTCGGCCGAGGCCGAGTTGCCTTCCGCGCTGTTGGTCACCGCGCTGCCCCACCATTGGCGCGCGCGGGCGATGCTTTCGGCGTTCTGCGGGCCCTTGTAGATGCGCTCGCCGAAACCACGCGGGCCGAGCCCGGTGTGCAGGTCGATCCAGCCGATGCGCTGGCACTGCCGGGCGTGCTGGCGCAGCACCTGGCGCAAGGTGCTATTGCTCCAGGTCGGCGCGGTGCCGGCGAAGAACATGCCGTTGGGGTCATCATGCTGGCCGCGCGAGATGGCGCCCTGCAGGGCCATGCGGCCGTGGCGCAGGGAATAACCCACCAGGCCCAGGTAGGTGCCCAGGGTCGGCGGGCAGCGGCGCGGCAGCAACAGGCGGGACACCGCACGGTAGTCCGGGTTGGCCGGCAGCGGCTGGCTGAAGTCGACGAAGTTGCGGTTGAGGTCGACGTTGTCTTCGGTCACCCGGCGCAGCCAGGAGAAACCGTGGGGGTTGAGCGCGTGGATGAACAGCACGGCCAGGTCGTCGCGGCGGCAGTCTTCGATCCAGGCCGCATCGTGCAGGCGGTCGAGCTGCACGGCGGAGCCGCAGAAGCCCTCCACGCCGTGACAGCCGCTGCTGATCACCAGCAGGTTGGCGGCATCCGCCGGGCCGAGGCGGGCCACGTCCAGCGCCAGCACTTCGCCGTCACGGCCGCGCAGGGGGTGGATGTGCGATTCGACGCTCAGGCCGTTGGCGGCGCAGGCGTCGAGGAATTTCTGCCGGGCTTCGGCGTAGCACTGCGAAAAGCTGGAGAGGTTCATGGGGTGTCCAGTCGGGTCGTTGAGTGCTGCCCCGGCGCAGCCGCGGTTAAATGCGGGCGCAGCGAACCCCGCAGGGCAGGCTTGTGGCCTGCCCCGGTGGTAGGCGGTAACCGGGGAGCGAGGGCGATGAAACGGGCTGTGGCGGGTAGCCTCGGCCCGCGCCATGAAGGCGCCTTACAGGGCTTTCATGGATGCCTCTGCGGGCATGTCGGGTTGCGCCGGGCGGCTCAGGCCGAGCAGGCGCTGGCGTGTGGTTTCCGGGGTGATGAGGTACAGGCCGAGCACGGCGCAGAGCAGAATCACCCCGCCGAAACCATTGATCGAGGCCTCGAAGCCGCGGGCGATGTCGTTGTCCAGCAGGGTGATCAGCTGGCCCACCAGCCAGGGGGCGAGCATGCCGGAAGCGGTCAGGCTGCCGACGTGGATGGCCAGCATGGCGCCGCGCTGGCGAGTCGGTGAGATGTGCGCGGTGATGGTCATGCCGAAGGCGAACACGGCGTTGAGCAGCACGCCGCCCACGCTGTATAGCACCAGCTTCGCCGGCAGGCTATCGAACAGCGTGCCCATGGCGCAGAAGGCCGCTGCGCCGACGATGCAGCAGAGCATCGGTGGCAGCACCAGGCTGCGCTGCAGGCTGACGCCACGCTGCAGGATGCGCTGCGACAGTGCGGACATCAGCAGGTTGAGCACGATGATGCTGAGCGTGGCGGCGAACATCAGGTAGCCGGTCTGCATCGCGGTCAGACCCAGGCCCTTCTGCATGTACACCGCCGACCAGCTGAACGACAGGGCATTGGGCAGGTAGGCGAGGAAGCACATCAGGGAAATCCACACGAAGGTGCGGTTGAGCAGCAGGTGGCGGTAGGGCGTCGTCTGCTCGGCTTGGCTGACCTGGCCTGGCTCGGCGCTGTCGGTCTGCTGGCCTTCGGCGCCAAACACCAGCCACACCAGCAGCCAGATGAAGCTCAGGGCGGCCAGTGCCATGTAGGCCATGCGCCAGCCGAAATGGTGGATGCAGAACGGCAGGGCGATGGCGCCGATCAGGCCGCCGAGCATGATCGACACCTGGATCAGCGAGGCCGGCAGCACGCGCTCGGTCGGGGCGAACCATTTGAAGCAGGCATGCTGGGTCACCGCCGTGCCCGGGCCGCAACCGGCGCCGAGCACCAGGCGGCTGGCGGTCAGGGCGGTCAGGCTGCTGGCGCTGGTCACCATCAGCTGCGCGGTGGTCCACACCAGCGCCATGCCGGCGAGAATCCAGCGGGTGGGGAAGCGGTTGGCGAGGAAGCCGACCAGCACGCCGGACAGCGAATAAAGGAAGAAGAACGCACTGCCGACGAAGCCGAACTGCTCGGGTGTCAGCTTCAGCTCGTCGATGATCTGCACGCCGGCGAAGGCGAAGATGGTCTTGTCCAGCACGCTGATCACCATCACCGCCATCAGCAGGATGACCACCAGGGTGCGGCGCTGGGGTTTCGATTCGGACATGAGACTGCTCCCGTTACTGCAGGGCGGTGGTGCGCGGCGATTCAGGCGGCGCACAGGTAGGTTTCGACCAGGCGTGCCCAGAGGCTGGCGCCGAAGGGGATGGCCTGGTCGTTGAAGTCGTAGCCCGGGTTGTGGACCATGCAGCCGCTCGGGCCGCTGTTGCCGTTGCCGGTGACGATGTAGCAGCCGGGGCGCACTTCCAGCATGGAGGCGAAGTCCTCGCTGCCCAGGTAGCCGGTGGGCACGCTGGTGAGTACGGCCTGGCTGCCGACCAGTTCGCGCGCCACGTCCTGCAGCAGGGCGGTCTCGGTCGGGGTGTTGAGCAGCACGCCAATGCGCTCGTCGTAGTCCAGTTCCAGGCTCAGGTCGTGGCTCTGCGCCACGCCCTGGGCGATCGCGCTGATGCGCTGGCGCAGCAGTTTACGGATATCCGGGTTGGTCGAGCGCACGCTGAGCTTGAGTGTCGCCACGTCCGGGATCACGTTGGGCGCCTCGCCGGCGTGGATCGCGCCAACCGTGACCACACCGACTTCGCCGGCCGGCACGTTGCGCGCGACGATTGTCTGCAGCGCCAGCACCAGTTCGGCAGCGGCCACCACCGGGTCCTTGGTCTTGTGCGGCATGGCGCCGTGGCCGCCGACGCCGACCAGCTTGATGGTTGCCACGTCGGACGAGGCGCTCATGGCGCCGGCCTGGGTGACGAACATACCCACCGGCAGGCCCGGCATGTTGTGCAGGGCGTACACCGCGTCGCAGGGGAAGCGCTCGAACAGGCCGTCCTCGATCATCCGCTTGGCACCGCCGAGGGTTTCCTCGGCGGGCTGGAAGATCAGGTGGAGGGTGCCGTCGAATCTACGCGTCTCGGCCAGGTAGCGCGCGGCGCAGAGCAGGATCGCGGTGTGCCCGTCGTGGCCGCAGGCGTGCATCTTGCCGGCGTGCTGGCTGCAGTAGGCGACGCCGCTTTCTTCGTGGATCGGCAGGGCGTCCATGTCGGCGCGGATGCCGATGCTGCGGCTGCCGCTGCCGTTCTGCAACACGCCGACCACGCCGGTGCCGCCGATGCCTTCGTGCACCTCATAGCCCCATTGGCGCAGGTAACCGGCGACCAGCTCGCTGGTGCGGTGCTCCTCGAAACCCAGTTCGGGATGCTGGTGGATCTGTCGGCGAATCGACGCGAATTCATCCTGCCAGGCGAGGGTCTGTGGGATCAGCTGCATTTTTTGTCCTTGTGGTGATACCCAGGTTGCCGCGCAGCATGCCGCAGGCTGTGGTGGCCGAGATAATCACCTCTGCGCATGTGTATCGACTTTGGTTATGTGCGCGGGTGCGGCGGCATGGGTATGCTGGCCCGCCATCTGCTGCGGAGAGTTCCGATGGCGCTGTATACCGCTGAAATTCTCTGGTCGCGCGGCGATCAGGACTTCCTCGACAACCGCTACAGCCGTGGCCACCTGTGGCGCTTCGATGGCGGCATCGAGGTGCCGGGCTCGTCCTCGCCGCATGTGGTGCCGCTGCCTGGCTCGCGTGAAGACGCGGTGGACCCGGAGGAGGCCTTCGTCGCCGCGCTGTCCAGCTGCCACATGCTCTGGTTCCTCTCGCTCGCCGCCCGCGACGGCTGGAAGGTGGATGAGTACAGCGACCCGGCCGAAGGCCGCATGGGCAAGAACAACGAGGGCCGCCTGGCCATGACCCGCGTCACCCTGCGTCCGGCGGTCACCTTCGCCGGCGCCGCGCCCAGCCGCGAGCAGCTCGATGCGTTGCATCACGAGGCACACGAGGAATGCTTTATCGCCAATTCGGTGAAGACCGAGGTGTGCTGCGAGCCGCAGTAGGGCTCAGAGTCACCAGCGTTACAGGGGCGGAAAAATTGTGGGAGCGACTTTAGTCGCGATGCTTTTGCTCCGGCGCTAATCGCGGCTGAAGCCGCTCCCACGGTAAGTCTCTACCTCACACCAGCTTCACCCACCTTGGGCGCATGCGGGCTCTTGTAGGCGTACACCAGCTCATCGGCCAGGGCCTTGGCTTCGCGGGTCATCAGTTCCTGGTCGCGGCAGACCAGGGAGATGTTCATCGGTGGCACCTGTTCCGCCAGGTCGAGCATTTCCAGCTCCAGGCCGAGCTTCTGTACATGCTCGAGTACCCGCACCGACCAGTAGCTGACCGCATCGGTATTGAGTGCCAGCTCGGAGAACAGCACCACCGAGGCGCACTCGATGACCCGTTCCGGCGGCTGCACCCGGAAGTGCTCGAACATCAGGCCGACCCGCGATTGCTCCAGGGAGTCCTGCAGCAGCCACTCCTCGTTACGCAGCTCCTGCAGGGAGCGTACGCCGCGCAGCGGGTGGCCCTTGCGCACGGCCAGCACGGTGGGCTGGGCGTACAGCTCGGTCCATTGGAAACCGTCGCCGTTGCGGCTGGGCGGCAGGGAGCTCAGGGCCAGGTCCAGCTGCCCTTCGCGCAGGCCTTCCATCAGCTTGGACGGGCGCAGCTCGTGGATCTGCACCTGCACTTTGGGGTAGCGCTTGCGGTAGCGGTTGAGGCTGGCAATGAACTGCGCGCCGGGGGTGACGGGCGATACGCCGATCGACACCTTGCCGTCCATCAGGCCCTTGAGGGTGTCGATTTCCTCGCGGGCGCGGCGCACCTCTTCGAGGATCAGGCGGGCGCGGCGCACCAGACGCTCGCCGTATTCGGTGGCGGTGATGCCACGGTTGGAGCGCACCAGCAGGGGCACTCCGAGTTCGGTTTCCAGCTCCTTGATGCCCTTGGACAGGGCGGGCTGGGAGATATGCAGCAGGCGCGAGGCCTCCTGGATGCTGCCGCTTTCACAGATGGCGACGATGGCACGGAGCTGATGCAACTTCATGAGCAAGGCCCGGCTTGTGTAGGTAAGGGGCGGAATTTAAAGCAAAAAACGCACCTTGTGGGTGAGTGTCGAGGCGCATTCCATTGCCTGAGCGGAGAATAAAAACGGCGACCCGAAGGTCGCCGCAAGGAGTGGCGCATGGAGCTGTAGCTGTTGTGGTTCAGCGAATGCCACTGGCGCGCAGGGCCGAGGGCGTGAACTGCTTGCGGTTGTACGGCATGTCGAACTGGTAGCCGTTCTTCTCTTCGTTGTGCAGGCCGTTGACTGCGTAGCGCCCGGACAGCACGTCGTAGTGGGTCTCGGCAGCGAACGAAGGAATCTGCTGGTCGTAGAAGAAACTGGCGTGGCCCTCGGACACGCGCCACAGCTGGCCGCGACCGTCGTAGGCGTCGGCTTCGGCGGTCTGCCAGCTGTCCTCGTCGATGAAAAGGTCGCGCTTGGAGTAGATGTGGCGCTGGCCCGGCTTGAGGGTGGCGGTCAGGTGCCACACGCGGTGCAGCTCGTAGCGGGTGTGCGCGGGGTTGATGTGGCCGGCCTGGATGATGTCGCTGTACTTCAGCGTGGGCGACTCCAGGCGGTAGCTGTTGTAGGGGATGTACATCTCCTTCTTGCCCACCAGCTGCCAGTCGAAGCGATCCGGCGCGCCGTTGAACATGTCGAAGTCATCCAGGGTGCGCATGCCTTCGGCCGCCGGGCTGTCGTAGGCGATCTGCGGGGCGCGGCGCACGCGGCGCTGGCCGGCGTTGTACTGCCAGGCCATGCGCGGTTCCTTGACCTGGTTGATGGTCTCGTGGACCAGCAGCACGCCGCCGGCCATGCGCGCCGGGGAGAGGAATTCCTCGCGGTAGTAATAGAGGATGTTGCTCATCTCCTCGGCGGAGTAGTCCGACAGGCCGATGGGGTACGCCAGCTGCTGCTTGACCACGCTCGGCGTGAAGCTGCCGTTGGTCTGCGGCGAGGCCTGCACCACCAGGCGCTGCAGCGAGATGCCACGGTAGCGGCCAATGTGGTTCCAGATCACTTCCAGGCCGTTCTGCGGAATGGCGAAGGGCAGGCCGCCGCTCTGGTAGTCCTGCAGGCCGTTGCCGCCTTCTGCCAGCTGGGTGCGCGCGGCGTTCTGCCGGGTGGTGTCCAGGTAGCGCTGCGGCAGGTTGACCGAGCGGTGGGTCGGGTACACCGGGATGCGGTAGCTGTCCGGGTAGCGCTTGAACATCGCCAGTTGCCCGGCGCTGAGCTTGGCCTGGTACTGCGTGACGTTCTGCGCGGTGATGGTGAACAGCGGCTGTTCGCTGGCGAACGGGTCGGCTAGGAAGCCGTCGGCATCCTTGGCGCCGGCGTCCTTGCCCAGTCCGCCGGTCCAGGCCGGAATGCTGCCATCGGCGTTGCCGGCTTTTTCGGCGCCCATCGGGGTCAGCTCGGCGCCCAGGCGGGCGACCTGCTCGGGCGCTACGGCGGCCAGCACCTGGCCGGCGATCAGGCTCAGGCTGTAGCAGCCAGCCAGGATCAGTTGCTTGTGGGTCATGGGTAGCCTCATCTCAGAAACTCACGCCGATGCTGGCGGCGAGGAAGTCGCGATCGGTGTTGGTGTTGAAGTCGCCACCGAAGTAGTCGGTGTAACTCAGGCTGGCGGTGTAGGTGGACATGAAGTCGGCATCGATGCCGACGCTCACCGACTTGTTGCCTTCGGTGAAGGTCGGGCCGTAGCCCTCGACGTCGTGGGCGAACGCCAGGTTGGGCTTGAGGTTGACCCCGGCAATGGCGTTGTTGAACTCCAGTTGCGCGCGCAGGCGGTAGCCCCAGGAGTTCTGGGTGTAGAAGCCGTCGTCGCTGCACTGGTCCGGGTTGCTGGTGTTGAGCGCGGCCTGGCACAGCTGGTTGCCGGTCATGCCCAGGCCCGCCGCCGTATCGCTCAGCGCGCCATTGCCGTAGATGCTGCTGCGGCCAAAGCGCAGGTCGCTGCCGTCGGTGCTGCCGAGGTTGCCGATATGGCTGTAGCCGACTTCACCGATCAGGCTCAGGCGGTCGCCACCGAGCACGTTGTCGAAGGTGTGCACCGCACTGACCTGGGCCTGGGTGAAGGGCATGCGCTTGTAGCCCTGCACCAGGCTGCCGTAGTCGGTGTCGGCCCAGCCGCTGTCGAAGATCGCCAGGCCGTTGAGGTTGAGCATGTCGACCAGGGCGCCGACGCTGGCGGCGGTGGACACGTCGGTGCCGTTGAGCGACAGCGGCATGTTCGGCCGGTAGCTGAGCTCACCCGACAGCGCGGTGCCATCCGGGGTGGTGGTGGCGAAGCTGAGGCCGTACAGGCGGATGTCTTCCGGGTATTCCAGGTAGTAGCGGGCGGTGGCCTCGCCGGGGGCGCCGGTCAGGCTGCTGAGGCTCGGCTGGCCAACCACCCACATGCTTTCCGGCGTGCGGCTGTGGTAGTTCATGGAGTAGAAGCCGAACTCGGTGTCATTCAGCTCAGGCACCAGCCAGCGCATGGCCACGCCGAACTGGCCGCTGTCGCGGGCATCCTGGTCGGCCAGGCGCGGCACATAGCCGTAGGCCGCCGGATCATCACGATCGAAGTCGCTGCCGTAGGTGGTCATGCCGTCGTTGCAGCCCTGGGCGGCGACATCACCGCTGAAGAAGGTGCCGCAGTTGTCCAGCACGGTCTTCTCCCACTCCAGCTGGTAGAAGGCCTCCATCGACAGGTTTTCGCTCAGGCCCTGGGTGACGTAGAGCATGTTGACCGGGATCAGGCCTTCCTTGATCTCCGAACCGGGGCGGCGGAACGCGGCCACGTCGGCCGGGTTGATGGCGTTGATGCTGTTGCCGATGAAGGTGCTTTCGCCCCAGCTCACCACCTGCTTGCCGGCGCGCACGCTGCCCGGCAGGTCGCCGATCAGGTAGTTGTGGTAGATGAAGGCATCCAGCAGCTCGGTGCCGGAGGACTTGGCTGCGTTGTCACGGCCGCTGTCGTCGATGTCGTACAGCAGCCGGTGTTCGTCTTTCAGTTCGAAGTCGTACCAGTACTTGCCGCGCAGGAACACGCCGGTGTCGCCGTAGCTCAGCTGCAGGTCGTGGACGCCCTTGAAGATCTTCGAGAAGGTCTCGCCCTTCTTGAAGTTGAGGCGCCCGTCGTCGCTGGTGCGGGTCGAGGCGGTACCGCCGTTGGCCTTGCCGATGAAGGCCGCATCCGCGTCGTCCATGGCCCAGCTGGCGCCGATGGACAGGGACGAATCCAGGCGTCCTTCGATTTCCCCGATGGTGAAGCTGGCGGCCTGTGCCGGAAGTGCGCTGGCCAGCGCTACAGCCAGGGCCAGGGCGTGGGGATACAAAGTCTCCGCGCCTGTTGTTGTTCTTGTCATGATCGTCTCCGCCTTAGAACCTGCTTGAAAAGGCACCCGCGGCAGTCGCCGCAAGGCCTGCATCTTCAACGCAGCCTGTGTTCAGGTGCCGGGGCATCCTAGGTGGCTGTCATCGTCCTGACTTCTGAATAATCCTTATGCCCATAGCCAAAGGTGAGGTCGGTCCGGCGCGTGCTGAGCGAGTGCCGGCCGTGGCGCGGAAAAACGCGCGCCAGGGTGACTTGGCTTGGAGGGAAAGTCTTTATATAAGAGTGACTTAGTGTGTTCGTGCGGAAACAGGCAGCGGCTTGCCTGGCGCATAACCTGGGGTTATCTCGATAAGCAGTCGACCCCCGGCGCACCAATCGCGGGCATAAAAAAACCGCCCCGGAGGGCGGCTTTTTCACAGCAGCAGCGAATTACAGACCGTTGGCGGCCTTGAACTCGCGGCGGCGGCGGTGCAGCACCGGCTCGGTGTAGCCGTTCGGCTGCTTGGTGCCTTCGACCACCAGTTCCAGGGCAGCCTGGAACGCGATGTTGCTGTCGAAGTTCGGCGCCAGCGGACGGTACAGCGCGTCGCCCGCGTTCTGACGGTCAACCACCGGCGCCATGCGCTTGAGGCTGGCAACGATCTGCTCTTCAGTGACGATGCCATGACGCAGCCAGTTGGCCAGCAGCTGGCTGGAGATGCGCAGGGTGGCGCGGTCTTCCATCAGGCCGACGTCATTGATGTCCGGCACCTTGGAGCAGCCGACGCCCTGGTCGATCCAGCGCACCACATAACCGAGGATGCCCTGCGAGTTGTTGTCCAGTTCGTTCTGGATTTCCTCGGCCGACCAGTTGGTGTTCGGCGCCAGCGGGATGCTCAGGATGTCGTCGATGGACGCGCGCTCACGCTTGGCCAGTTCGGCCTGGCGGGCGAACACGTCGACCTTGTGGTAGTGCAGGGCGTGCAGCGAGGCGGCGGTCGGCGACGGCACCCAGGCAGTGTTGGCACCGGCCAGCGGGTGGGCGATCTTCTGCTCGAGCATGCCGGCCATCAGGTCGGGCATGGCCCACATGCCTTTACCGATCTGGGCGCGACCCTGCAGGCCGGTGGCCAGGCCGATGTCGACGTTCCAGTTCTCGTAGGCGCCGATCCACTTCTCGGCCTTCATGGCGGCTTTGCGCACCACGGCGCCGGCTTCCATGGAGGTGTGGATTTCGTCACCGGTACGGTCGAGGAAGCCGGTGTTGATGAACACCACGCGCTCGCTGGCGGCCTTGATGCAGGCTTTCAGGTTGACGGTGGTGCGGCGCTCTTCGTCCATGATGCCGACTTTCAGGGTGTTGCGAGTCAGTCCGAGGACGTCTTCGACGCGGCTGAAGATTTCGCTGGTGAAGGCGACTTCTTCCGGGCCGTGCATCTTCGGCTTAACGATGTACACGCTGCCGGTACGGGTGTTCTTGCGGCTGGTGTTGCCGTTGAGGTTGTGCACCGCGATCAGGCTGGTGAACAGGCCGTCCTGGATACCTTCCGGAATCTCGTTGCCCTGGGCATCGAGGATCGCCGGGTTGGTCATCAGGTGACCGACGTTGCGGATGAACAGCAGGCTGCGGCCGTGCAGGGTCAGCTCGCTACCGTCGGCCTTGGTGTAGACGCGGTCCGGGTTCATGGTGCGGGTGAAGGTCTGGCCGCCCTTGCTGACTTCTTCAGCCAGGTCGCCCTTCATCAGGCCCAGCCAGTTGCGGTAGACCACAACCTTGTCGTCGGCATCGACGGCGGCAACCGAGTCTTCGCAGTCCATGATGGTGGTCAGCGCGGCTTCCATCAGCACGTCTTTGACGCCGGCGGCGTCGGTGCTGCCGATCGGGCTGGAGGCGTCGATCTGGATTTCGAAGTGCAGGCCGTTGTGCTTGAGCAGCACGGCGATCGGTGCAGCAGCTTCACCCTGGAAGGCGATGAACTGGAAGGCGTTCTGCAGGCCGCTGGTGCTGCCGTCTTTCAGGCTCACGGCCAGGTTGCCGTTGTTCACGGTGTAGGCGGTGGCGTCGACGTGCGAACCGTTTTCCAGCGGCGCGGCTTCGTCGAGGAAGGCGCGGGCGAAGGCGATGACCTTGTCACCACGGACCTTGTTGTAGCCACGGCCTTTCTCTGCGCCGTTTTCTTCGCTGATCACGTCGGTGCCGTACAGGGCATCGTACAGCGAGCCCCAACGGGCGTTGGAGGCGTTCAGGGCGAAGCGCGCGTTCATCACCGGGACGACCAGCTGCGGGCCGGCCAGACGGGCGATTTCTTCGTCGACGTTCTGCGTGGTGGCCTGGAAGTCAGCCGGCTCCGGCAGCAGGTAGCCGATTTCCTGGAGGAAGGCCTTGTACGCGGCGGCGTCATGCGCCTGGCCGGCACGACCCTGGTGCCAGGCATCGATCTTGGCCTGGAAGTCGTCACGCTTGGCGAGCAGGGCGCGGTTTTTCGGGGCCAGATCGTTGATCACGGCTTCAGCGCCAGCCCAGAACACGTCGGCAGCAATGCCGGTACCGGGAATGGCTTCGTTGTTGATGAAGTCGTAAAGGGCTTTGGCGACCTGCAGGCCACCGACTTGAACGCGCTCAGTCATTGCTTGCCTCACTTGATTACAGACAGCTCTAGATCCGGGCCGGACGGCCATGTAGTAAGAGCCGCGGAATACTACATGACTCAAACGAAAAAATCAGTCACGGGCTGTGACCGCCTGCCGGATGGCGCCGGGGGCCTGGCTATACTGCGGGCTCCATTACCGAAGGAGAGGGTTATGCCGGTCGTACGTGCAGGTGTCGATGATCTGGATGAGCTGGTGGGGCTGTTTGCCGCCTACCTGAGCTTCTATGAAGTGCCCAAGCCGGCAGGGGAGATTGCCACGTTCCTCGGCGCCCGCCTGCAGGGCGGCGACTCGACACTGTTCATTGCCCGTGATGCCCGGGGCGTGGCGCTGGGTTTCGTGCAGCTCTACCCGTTCTACGCCTCGCTGCACCTGGCGCCGGCCTGGCTGCTCAGTGACCTGTATGTGGCCCCCGAGGCGCGCCGCCAGGGCCTGGCCGAAGCGCTGATGAATGCCGCCCGCGCGCATGGCGTGGCCACCGGCGCCTGCGGCCTGCAGCTGGAAACCGCGAAGAGCAACCTGGGCGGCCAGGCGCTCTATGAAAAGCTTGGTTATGTGCGCGATGAGGTGTTCTATACCTACTGGCTCGACCTCAAGTCCTGAGTCGGCACGGGCACCTGTAGCAGCCAAGCGCTGCTCACCAATCCGTCACCCCGGAGCCATTTGCGAGCAGGCTTCGCTCCGGCATTTAACAAGAACAGGGGGTTTCCCATGGATCATCTGGTACTCACCGTTATCGCCCCGGACCAGCCCGGCCTGGTCGAGCGTATCGCCCAGTGCATCGCCGCCCACGGCGGTAACTGGCTGGAAAGCCGCATGTCGCGCATGGCCGGCCAGTTCGCCGGGATCTTGCGCGTGGCAGTGCCGGCCGAAGGCTACGACGAACTGGTGGAAGGCCTGCAGGGGCTCAGCGCCCACGGCATCCGCGTGCTGCTGGCAGAAAGCGGCATCGAGCCGTCGTGCACCTGGAAACCGATTCACCTGGACCTGGTCGGTAACGACCGCCCCGGGATCGTGCGCGACATCACCCGCCTGCTGGCCGAGCAGGGTGTCAACCTGGAAAGCCTGACCACCGAAGTGGCGCCCGCGCCGATGAGCAGCGAGCCGTTGTTCCATGCCGTGGCCGTGCTGGCCGTGCCGCTGACCCTGTCACTCGACCTGCTGCGCGACAAGCTCGAAGGCCTGGCCGACGACCTGATGGTGGAGTTGAACCTGCGCACCGACGAGTAGCCGCAGACATATCCCCGTTTGCCGGGGATGAAGCTGTGGATAGTCTGGGGAGCCCCGGCGCACGCACTAGTGCCCCGGGGCTTTTCTTTGCCTGATCAAAAATGCAGCGGATTCAAACAGTTGTGCACAAACGCCGGGGACGCTTCTGTGGATAAGCCGGGGGTAGTCTGCTCCAGGCTGGTGCTGGCGGGGCCTGTAGCGATCTGGTTGTTTTCTGCTCAGGTGGCGATGGGGGCAGGAGGCCGTTGGCGGGCCGGGCGCCTGTACAGGTTATGCACCGACGATATCCCCGGTTCGCGTGGATGGTGCTGTGGATAAGCTGGGGAGGCAAAGCCCGGCACCTAGTGCCCCGAGGCTCTCCGTGCTATGGCTAAAAAAGAAGCAGTTTCAACGGCTTGTGCACAAATGCCGGGGATGCTTCTGTGGATAACACGGGGATGGCTGGCGCAGCGCGAGCACTGGCGCGGGTTGCGGCGGATTGAGTGTTTTTCACCCAGCCCGACATGGACTGCTCCTACCGGGTAGGGCGGGTGCAACCCGCGCGGTGGGCGCGGGTTGCCTCGTCGGCTTAGACGCTCTGCCCACGGCGGCGCAGGCTCAGCCAGATATCCACGCTGTACACCAGCAGCCCGGCCCAGATGCAGACGAAGGAGGCCAGGGTGGCCGGCGCGAAATGCTCACCAAACAGGAAGATCGCCTGCAGCAGCACCAGGGTTGGCGCCAGGTACTGCAGGAAGCCCAGCGTGGTGTACGGCAGGTGCCGCGCGGCTGCGTTGAAGCACACCAGAGGCACCAGGGTGATGGGGCCGGCGGCGATCAGCCAGAAAGCTTCCGGCGTGCTCCAGAAGCTGGCCTGGCTGGTCATCGCCGCAGGGTGCAACAGCAGCCAGCCGAGGGCCAGCGGCAACAGCAGCCAGGTTTCCACCACCAGGCCGGGCAATGCCGCCACCGGCGCCTGTTTGCGGATCAGCCCGTAGAAGCCGAAGGTCAGCGCCAGCACCAGCGACACCCAGGGCAGGCTGCCCAGTTGCCACACTTGCTGCAACACGCCCAGCGCGGCCAGGCCCACGGCCAGCCATTGCAGGCGACGCAGGCGCTCGCCGAGCAGGAGCAGGCCGAGCAGCACGTTGATCAGCGGGTTGATGTAGTAGCCCAGGCTGGCTTCGAGCATGCGCCCGTTGTTCACCGCCCATACATACACCAGCCAGTTGCTGGCGATCAGCAGGCCGCTGCAGCCCAGCACGGCAAAGCGCCGCGGATTGTCGCGCAGCTCGCGCCACCAGCCCGGGTGTTTCCAGAACAGCAGCAGCGCAGCGCCGAACAGCGCCGACCAGAGCGCGCGGTGGACGATGATCTCCAGCGCCGGCACGGCCGCGATGGCCTTGAAGTAGAGCGGGAACAGGCCCCAGATGGTGTAGGCGATCAGGCCGAGAATGTACCCGCGCCGCGGGTTGGCGGTGGCCATGGAGGGTCCTTGCTTAGGCAGCTAACTAAAGCAGCGAATTCTAGTCGCAGGCACCCGGACTTGTCTGCGTGTTCAGCTTTTGTGCCGGGTGCCTGGGTTCGATAAGCGTAAGAAAGGTTTTACAGCGGCGCCAAGGTGCGGGACCTGTTGGGTTTCGCTGCGCTCAAGCGCAGCCTGCGGCAGTCATTGTGGCCGCCACGCCGAGTGCGGGAACGCTCAACTCTCCGTCATTCCCGCGAAGGCGGGAATCCAGGGGCGCATCACCGAGCCGGCCCACTGGGTCCCCGCCTTCGCGAGGACGACGAGGTGTTGTTTAGATGGGTGCTGGGCGATCAAGCGTGCGCAGGCGGCGTAGGGCGGGCGCAACCCGCGCAGTGGCCGAACGCGGGTTTCACCCGCCCTACGTGCAGCGGCGTGTGTGCTTCAGAACAGCTTGAGCGGTTCTTCATCCAGTGCCGCGCGCTGTTCGCGCAGGGCGAGGATCTGGTCGCCCCAGTAGCGCTCGTTGGCGAACCAGGGGAAGGCACGGGGGAAGGCCGGGTCGTCCCAGCGGCGGGCGATCCAGGCGCTGTGATGGAGCAGGCGCAGGGCGCGCAGGCCTTCGATCAGCGGCAGCTCGCGGCTGTCGAAGTCGTGGAATTCGTTGTAGCCGTCGACCAGTTCGGCCAGTTGCCCCAGGCGCTCCTGGCGATCGCCGGCGAGCATCATCCACAGGTCCTGCACGGCAGGGCCCATGCGGCAGTCGTCGAGGTCGACGACATGGAAGGCGTCGTCGCGGTGCAGCAGGTTGCCCGGGTGGCAGTCACCGTGCACGCGGATCGGTGTGTAGCGCACGCCGGCGAACAATTGGTCGATGCGCGTGAGCAGGTCACGGGCCACCGACTCGTAGGCTGGCAACAGGCTGCGAGGCACGTAGCCGCCGTCGAGCAGGGTGCTCAGCGAGTCGTGGCCGAAGTTCTGTACGCCGAGGGTTTCGCGCTCGGCGAACGGGCGGCTGGCGCCGACCGCATGCAGGCGTCCGAGCAACTGGCCGAGGCTGTACAGCTGGTCGAGGTTGCCCGGCTCCGGCGCGCGGCCGCCACGGCGGGGAAACAGGGCGAAGCGGAAACCGGCATGTTCGAACAGGCTTTCGCCGTCGCGCTGCAGCGGCGCCACCACCGGCACGTCGCACTCGGCCAGCTCCTGGCTGAAGCTGTGCTCTTCGCGGATCGCCGCGTCGCTCCAGCGCCCCGGGCGGTAGAACTTGGCGATCAGTGGCTGCTCGTCCTCGATGCCCACCTGGTAGACGCGGTTCTCGTAGCTGTTCAGCGCCAGCACGCGGGCGTCGCTGAGGTAGCCGAGGCTTTCCACGGCGTCCAGCACCAGGTCGGGAGTGAGGGTGGCGAAGGGATGCGACATGGGGGACTCCGGTTCGGGGCGCAGAGTGTAGCGCCCTGGCACCACTATGAACGCATTGGTGTCGTGCGGCGCGAGTCGCCCAGGCCGTAGACCAGCAACAGCAGCAGGAAGGACAGGCCCAGCAGGCAGGCCGCCAGGTGGTGGGCCTCGGCGTAGCGCATGGCTTCGACATGTTGGAACAGGGCGATGGAGACCACCTGGGTCTGCCCGGGAATGCTGCCGCCGAGCATCAGCACCACGCCGAACTCGCCCATGGTGTGGGCAAAGCCCAGGGTGGTGGCCACCAGCAGGCCACGCCGCAGCAACGGCAGGACCACGCGCCAGAGCCGCTCCCAACGGCTGGCGCCGAGGCTGGCGGCGGCTTCCAGCAGGCTTGGCGGGATTTCACGCATGGCCACGGTCAGCGGCTGCACCACGAAGGGCAGCGAATAGATCACCGAGCCGAGCACCAGCCCGGTAAAGCTGAACACCAGGCCGTGCCCGGTCAGCCAGATCCAGGCGCTGCCGAGGCTGGTTTGCGGGGCAAACAGCACCAGCAGGTAGAAGCCCAGCACGGTCGGCGGCAGCACTAGCGGCAGGGCCAGCACCGCATCCAGCACCTGGCGCAGGCGGGTCTGCTTGCGCACGCGCCAGGCGGCCAGCGGCAGGCCGATCAGCAACAGCAGCAGGGTGGAGGTCGCGGCCAGGCGCAGGGTAATCCCCAGCGCCTGCCAGTCGCCGTCAGTCAGCAGCACAGCCAGCCTCGCCGGGTAGGGCATAGCCAGCGCTTTTCAGGCTGCTCTGCTGGGCGTCGAAGAACTGCGCGAAGGCTTCGGCCGCGGCCTTGCGTTCGCCCTTGGCCAGCAGCACGCGTTTTTGCACCAGCGGCGCATAGAGGGCGCTGTCCACCTGGCTGTACTGGCCGGCCGGGGTGTTCGCTGCCATGAGCTGGCTGAGCCCGACAAAGCCGCTCGGTGCATTGCCACTGGTGACGAACTGGAAGGCCTGGCCGATGTCCTGGGCGTAGACCAGGCGCGGCTTGACCGCGGCCAGCTGGCCGCTGTTCTCCAGGGTTTGCAGGGCTGCCTTGCCGTAGGGCGCGGTATCCGGCTGGGCGATGGCTACCTTGCCGTCCGGCAGGGCGTTCAGCGCTGGCGTGGCATGTGGCGTCCACAGCGCCAGGCGGCCGCAGGCGTAGGGCCTGGCGGCTTCGCTGAGGCCGGCGGCGGCGAGTTTTTCCGGGCGCTCGGCATCGGCCGAGTAGAACAGGTCGAACGGCGCGCCACGCTGGATCTGCTCGTAGAACGCACCGCTGGAACCGCCGGCGATGTCCACCTGGGCGCCGCTCTGCTGTTCATAGCGCTGCACCAGTTGCTCCATCAGCGGCAGCAGGTTGGCGGCCACGGCGATGCGTACCGGTTCGGCGGCCTGGGCCAGGGGTGCGCTGAGCAGGGCCAGCAGGGTCAGGGGTTGCAGCAGAGGGCGCATGGGGAACTCCTTTTCAGTCAGGTCGGGCTGCCCAGCAGGATCTGCGCAGGGGCAATGCTGGCGAGCACCGCTTGCCCGGGCAGGAGGCCGAGGCGTTGCAGTTCGCTGCGCTCGAGCAGGGCGCACAGGGTCTGCCCGGATGGCAGGCTGATGCGCACCTCGGCGGGGCCGTCGGCATCGTCGAGCACCTGCTCGATCTGCCCGGCCAGCGGGTTATCTGCGGCAGCGATGGTGCTGTCTGCGGGGTGCAGCTGCAGGCTGCCGGCCTTGAACAGGGCGACCACCGGCTTGCCCGGGGCCAACTCCAGCAGCTCGGTGCTGTCGCGAGTGATCTGCGCGAGCAGCCGGGCATGGGCGTCGAAGGTGATCTCGATCAGGTCGTTGCGCCCCTGCGGGTGGATGGCGACGACCTGGCCGCTGAGCTGGTTGCGCGCGCTGGTACGCAGCATCAGGCGGCCGAGCAGTTGCAGGTCGTCGGCCTGTTCGGCGGCGCTGAGCAGCTGGGCTTGCAGGCTTTCCAGGCGTTGATAGAGCTGCACCAGGCGTTCTCCGGTGGGTGACAGGCGTGCGCCGCCACCGCCCTTGCCGCCGATGCTGCGCTCGACCAGCGGCTGGCCGGCGAGGTTGTTCAGCTCGTCGATGGCATCCCAGGCCGACTTGTAGCTGATGCCGGCAGCCTTGGCCGCCTGGGTGATCGAACCCTGGGCGGCGATCTGCTGCAGCAGGGCAATGCGCTGCGGGCGGCGGGCGATGTGTTGGGCGAGGTTGCTCAGCTGGCTCATGGTTTCGCAATATAGTTTTCTATATAGCGAGGCACGATGCGCGATTCGTCGGCGTTGGTCAACGCTCGCCGGGCTTGGGCGTACGCGCCAGGCAGTAGATATCCACCCGCGCGGCACCGGCCTTGCGCAGCAGGCGGGCGATGGCTTCGGCGGTGGCGCCTGTGGTCAGCACGTCGTCGATTACCGCCACGTGGCGCCCGGCGAGCTGCGCCTGGGCATTCAGGGCGAAGGCGCGGCGCAGGTTGCGCTTGCGCGCGGCGGCGTCGAGGTCCTGCTGGTGCGCGCTGTCCTCTGGGCGTTGCAGCCAGTGTGGCTGCACTGGCAGGGCTAGGCGGGCGCCAAGCCAGTCGGCGAGCATCGCGGCCTGGTTGAAACCGCGCTGGCGCAGGCGCTGGGCCGATAGCGGCACCGGCAGCAGCAGGTCGGGCCGCAGCAGGCCTTCGTCGAAGGCATGTTGCAGGTGATGTGACAGCAGGGTGGCCAGCAGACGTCCCAATGGCCAACGCGCCTGATGCTTGAAGCGCGTGACCAGGCTGTCGACCGGGAAGGCATAGCGCCACGGCGTTTCCACCCGCTCGAAGGCTGGCGGCCGTTTGAGGCATTCGCCGCAGACCAGCCCCTCGCTCGGCAAGGGCAGGGCGCAGACCCGGCAATGCCCGCCCAGCCACGGCAGGTCGCCCTCGCAGGCGCTGCACAGCGGGTACGAGGTGTCGCTGCGTTCGTCGCACAGCAGGCAGGGTTGTTTGTTTTTTGACCAGATGTAAACCTGGTTGTCGTCCTTTGGTTGACAGCGCATGGTCCTTCCCTGACGATGCCGAACAGCCGTGTTGCCAGATTAGCAAGACCAGAACAAGGAATCGCCCATGAGCGCCAGCACCACTTCCGTCACCCGTCACGATTGGTCTCTTGCCGAAGTTCGGGCGCTGTTCGAACAGCCGTTCAACGACTTGCTGTTCCAGGCCCAGACCATGCACCGCGCGCATTTCGACGCCAACCGCGTGCAGGTCTCGACCCTGCTGTCGATCAAGACCGGCGCCTGCCCGGAAGACTGCAAGTACTGCCCGCAATCCGGCCACTACAACACCGGCCTGGACAAGCAGAAGCTGATGGAAGTGCAGAAGGTGCTGGAGGCCGCCGCCGAGGCCAAGGCCATCGGTTCGACCCGCTTCTGCATGGGCGCGGCGTGGAAGCACCCGTCGGCCAAGGACATGCCCTACGTATTGAAAATGGTCGAGGGCGTGAAGAAGCTCGGCCTGGAAACCTGCATGACCCTCGGCAAACTCGACCAGGAGCAGACCCGCGCCCTGGCCGAGGCCGGCCTCGACTACTACAACCACAACCTCGACACCTCGCCGGAGTTCTACGGCAACATCATCACCACCCGCACCTACAGCGAGCGCCTGCAGACCCTGGCCTACGTGCGCGAGTCGGGGATGAAAATCTGTTCCGGCGGCATCCTCGGCATGGGCGAGTCGCTGGATGACCGCGCCGGCCTGCTGATCCAGCTGGCCAACCTGCCCGAGCACCCGGAAAGCGTACCGATCAACATGCTGGTCAAGGTCGAGGGCACGCCGCTGGCGCAGGAGAAGGACGTCGACCCGTTCGACTTCATCCGCATGCTCGCCGTGGCGCGCATCATGATGCCGAAATCCCACGTGCGCCTGTCCGCCGGCCGCGAGGCGATGAACGAGCAGATGCAGGCCCTGGCGTTCATGGCCGGCGCCAACTCGATCTTCTACGGCGAGAAACTGCTGACCACCGCCAACCCGCAGGCGAGCAAGGACATGCAGCTGTTCGCCCGTCTCGGCATCAAGCCGGAAGAGCGCGAAGAACACGCCGACGAAGTGCACCAGGCCGCCATCGAGCAGGCCCTGGTCGAGCAGCGCGATTCCAAGCTGTTCTACAACGCCGCTTCGGCCTAAACCGCTCTTTATGTAGGAGCCAGCTTGCTGGCGATTGGTCGACACGACGGATCGCCAGCAAGGACTAGGCGTCCCCCTGGCTCCTACCGGGTATTGCTCATGCCTTTCGATCTCGCCGCTCGCCTCGCCGAACGCCACGCTGCTCATCTCTATCGCCAACGCCCCTTGCTGGACAGCCCGCAAGGCCCGCTGGTACAGGTCGACGGCCGCCAGTTGCTGGCCTTCTGCTCCAATGACTACCTGGGCCTGGCCAATCACCCCGAGGTGATCCGCGCGATGCAGCAGGGCGCAGAAAAGTGGGGTGTCGGCGGCGGCGCCTCGCACCTGGTGATCGGCCACAGCACCCCGCACCACGAGCTGGAAGAGGCCCTGGCCGACTTCACCGGACGACCGCGCGCGCTGCTGTTTTCCACCGGCTACATGGCCAACCTGGCGGCGGTCACTGCGCTGGTCGGGCAGGGCGATACGGTGCTGGAAGACCGCATCAACCATGCTTCCCTGCTGGATGCCGGCCTGCTCAGCGGGGCGCGTTTCTCGCGTTACCTGCACAACGATGCGGTGAGCCTGAGCAACCGCCTGCGCAAGGCCGAGGGCAATACCCTGGTGGTTACCGACGGCGTGTTCAGCATGGATGGCGACCTCGCCGACCTGCCTGCACTGTGTGCCGAGGCGCGGCTGAAAGACGCCTGGGTGATGGTCGATGACGCCCACGGCTTCGGCCCGCTGGGCGCCACGGGCGGCGGCATCGTCGAGCACTTCGGTCTGGGCGTTGACGAGGTGCAGGTGCTGGTCGGCACCCTGGGCAAGGCGTTCGGCACCGCCGGGGCCTTCGTGGCCGGCAGCGAGGCGCTGATCGAAACACTGATCCAGTTCGCCCGGCCCTACATCTACACCACCAGCCAGCCGCCAGCGGTGGCCTGCGCCACGTTGAAGAGCCTGGAGCTGCTGCGCAGCGAAGGCTGGCGCCGCGAGCACCTGAACAAACTGATCGCACGTTTCCGCCAGGGAGCGGCCGAGATCGGCCTGAACCTGATGGACAGCCCGACGCCGATCCAGCCGATTTTGATCGGCGACAGCGAGCGTGCGCTGAAACTCTCCGCGCTGTTGAAGGAGCGCGGCCTGCTGGTCGGCGCCATTCGTCCGCCGACGGTGCCGGCGGGTAGCGCGCGGCTGCGAGTGACGCTGTCTGCCGCGCACAGCGAGGCGCAGTTGGAACACTTGATCGAGGCGCTGGCCGAGTGCTGGCCGCAGGTGGCTGGCGATGCGTGAGCGACTGATCCTTCTGGCTGGCTGGGGCTTGGGCACCGCGCCCTTGCAACCGCTGGTTGCCGCGCTGCAGGGGCTGGACCCGCACCTGCAGATCCAGCTCGAACTGCTGCCCGAGCTGGCCAGTAGCGCGCCTGCGGATTGGCTGGACGAGCTGGATGCACGCCTGCCGCAGGACTGCTGGCTGGGCGGTTGGTCGCTCGGCGGCATGCTCGCGGCCGAGTTGGCGGCACGCCGTGGCGAGCGCTGCCGCGGGCTGTTGACCCTGGCCAGCAATCCCCGCTTCGTGGCGTCGACCGAGTGGCCGGCGGCGATGCCGGCTGAGACCTTCGAGCTGTTTCGCAGTGGCTGCGCCGAAGATGCCCAGGCCACCTTGAAACGCTTCGCCCTGCTCTGCACCCAGGGCAGCGCAGAGCCGCGCGCGCTCGGTCGCCTGCTGTTCGGTGGCGCGCCGAACACCGGCGCCGAGCAGCTGCTGGCCGGGCTGGATGTGCTGGCCGCGCTGGACACCCGCGCGGCGCTGCAGGCTTTCAACGGTCCGCAACTGCACCTGTTTGCCGCTGCCGATGCGCTGGTGCCGGCGGCGGCTGCCGGCGAGCTGCAGAGCCTGCTGGGTGATGTCGAAACCGGGCTGCTCGGCGCCTGCAGCCATGCCTTCCCGGTCGAGCGTCCGCACGAAGTGGCGGCGGCGATCCAGGCCTTCCTGCACGAGGTGGGCGATGACTGAGTGGCACGAGCAGGGCAGCTTGCCGGACAAGCGCCGGGTCGCCGCGTCCTTTTCCCGCGCGGCGGACAGTTACGACAGCGTGGCCGCCTTGCAGCGCTCGGTCGGCATCGAACTGCTGGCGCGTTTGCCGGTGCAACTGGCACCGCAGCGCTGGCTGGATCTGGGCTGCGGCACGGGGCATTTCAGCCGGGTGCTGGCCGCCCGTTATCCCCAGGCCGAAGGGGTGGCCCTCGACCTGGCCGAAGGCATGCTGCGCCATGCGCGGCCGCTGGGCGGCGCCCGGCGTTTCGTCGCCGGGGATGCCGAAAGCCTTCCGCTGCGTGATGGCTGCGTTGACCTGATCTTCTCCAGCCTGGCGGTGCAGTGGTGCGCGGATTTCACCAGCGTGCTCGGCGAGGCGCGGCGTGCGCTCAAACCAGGCGGCGTGCTGGCGTTCAGCAGCCTGTGCGTCGGCACGCTGCAGGAGCTGCGTGACAGCTGGCAGGCGGTGGATGGCTTCGTCCACGTCAATCGCTTTCGCCGTTTCAGCGAGTATCAGCAGCTGTGTGCCGACAGCGGCCTGCAGCTGCTCGGCCTGGAGCGCAAGGCGCAGAGCCTGCATTTCAGCGACCTGCGCCAGCTCACCCACGAGCTCAAGGCGCTCGGTGCGCACAACCTCAATCCGGGGCGTCCCGATGGCCTCACCGGGCGCGCGCGTATTCGTGCACTGGTCGAGGCCTACGAGCAGTTCCGCCAGCCGCAGGGCCTGCCAGCGACCTATCAGGTGGTCTACGGCGTGCTGCAAAAGCCCCTGTAGGCGCGAGGGGGACGCCGAGTCCTCTGCTCGCGAATCGGACACCACAAAAGCTTCGCGAGCAGAGCTCGCTCCTACGGAAGGCAGATATGACGCAGGCCTATTTCGTCACCGGCACCGACACCGAAGTCGGCAAGACCACCATTGCCGCGGGCCTGCTGCATGCCGCGCGCCTGGCCGGGCTGAGCACGGCGGCGGCCAAGCCGGTGGCATCCGGCTGCGAGCCGAGCGCCGCGGGGCTGCGCAACAGCGATGCGTTGGCGTTGCTCGGCGAATGCTCGCTGGCGCTGGACTATGCCGAGGTCAATCCCTTCGCCTTCGCACCGGCCATCGCGCCGCACCTGGCGGCCCGCGAAGTGGGCGTGGAGTTGACCGTGGCGGCGCTGGTCGGGCCGGTACGGCATATCCTCGGCAAGGGCGCGGACTTCACTCTGGTCGAAGGCGCCGGCGGTTGGCGCGTGCCATTGGCGGGTCGCGAAAGCCTGTCCGACCTGGCCATCGCGCTCGGTTTGCCGGTGATTCTGGTGGTGGGCGTGCGCCTGGGCTGCATCAACCACGCGCTGCTCACGGCCGAAGCCATTGCCCGCGATGGCCTGCATCTGGCCGGTTGGGTGGCGAATATCGTCGACCCGCACACCTCGCGCCTGGAAGAGAACCTGGCCACCCTCGCCGAGCGCCTGGACGCACCTTGCCTGGGGCGGGTCGCGCACCTGGCCGAGGCCTCGCCGGCAGCTGTGGCGGCGTACCTTGATCTGGCGCCACTGAGTGGGCAGATATAAGCCATCAGTCGGCCATAGCCTTTTGCTTGTACGTTTTTTGAGCATTTTCTGCTTCAATTGACCCAGTCATTCCGTCTCCGCAGGGAGTAGCAGTATGGAAATCACCGGTAGCGCCTTCAATTCAGGCCTGAACGCGATTCAGGCTGGGCAGCGCCGTGTCGACCAGGCGGCCGTCGATATCGCCGGCAATGCCGTGGCACCACAGCCGCCGGAGCAGGCCTCGCAGTCGCAGCAGGTCAACCAGAGCCAGGCGCTGGAGCAGAACTCCCAGGCCGACCTGGCGCAGAGCCTGGTGGCCTTGACCATCGGCAAGACCGAGGCGCAAGCCGGCGCCAAGGTCGTGGAAACCGCTGACGAAGTTCTGGGTACCCTGATCGATACTCGCGCCTGATCGAGTAGTCAGCAGGGCTCGCCCGCCATCGGGCGAGGAGGAGTGAGATGCAGATCGGCAGCGCCACGTCCTATGTCGCGCCTTCGCCGGCAGCCTTGTCGGCGCGTGCCGTGTCGTCCGCTGAATTTGCCGGGCCTTCCTCCCCCGACCTGAATCGCACCAACCAGGCTCCCGCCACCCCCACACCGTCTTCCGCTTCCGGCGAGCAGACTTCGCTGCGCGAAGAGGCTGACAGCCCGGAACAAAAAACCGACAACCGCAAGGCCCCGCCCGGCGAGGCCGAGAAGCTGCGCCAGGAGCAGGCGCAGATCGCCGAACTGGCCGGCCGCGACCGTGAGGTGCGCACCCACGAGCAGGCCCATGCCTCGGTGGGCGGCGCTTATGCCGGGGCACCAACCTATACCTTCAAGCGTGGCCCGGACGGCCGTTCCTATGCGGTAGGCGGCGAGGTTGGTATCGACGTCAGCCCGATTCCCAACGACCCCGAAGCCACCCTGCGCAAGATGGAAGTGGTGCAGCGCGCCGCTTTGGCGCCGGCCGAACCGTCTGCGCAGGATCGCAGTGTCGCCGCCCAGGCCCAAGCCCAGGCGGCTGAAGCGCGCGCGCAAATTGCCCAGCAGCGGCGCGAGGAAGCCGTGGCGGCTGCCGAGGAGCGGCGTCTGCGTGAGGAGGAGAGCAAGGAAGAGGAGGCCGCGAGCGCGGAAGGGGAAGAGCCCGCCCAGCAGCCTGTCGCTTCTACGCCTAGTCTTGAGGTGTACCGCAACCTTTCCCAGTTGCAAGAGCCGGCTGCGGCAGTCGATCTGCGCGCCTGAGAACCTGCTTTCAACGCGGTATTGCCGACGGACAGAAGATCGTAAGACGGTTCTGACAGGCGACCGGCGGATGCTTGACAAGGTTGGGGCGTAAACGTATGTTTCAAACGCCTGTTTGATTGCTGCGCCAGCTCATGGCTGCCGGGCGCTGGGAGAAATCCCACAGACGACCGTGATTGTTCCGGTCACACAAAATCAAGGAATCCACCGTAGAGGTTTACCGCTATGCCTGAGTACAAGGCCCCCTTGCGTGATATCCGCTTCGTTCGCGACGAACTGCTCGGCTACGAAGCGCACTATCAGAGCCTGCCTGGCTGCCAAGACGCCACCCCGGACATGGTTGACGCCATCCTGGAAGAAGGCGCCAAGTTCTGTGAGCAGGTAATCGCCCCCCTCAATCGTGTGGGTGACCTGGAAGGTTGCACCTGGTCTCCGGAAGGCGTGAAAACCCCGACTGGTTTCAAGGAAGCCTACAAGCAGTTCGTCGAAGGCGGCTGGCCGTCCCTGGCCCACGACGTTGCACACGGTGGCCAAGGCCTGCCGGAGTCCCTGGGTCTGGCTGTCAGCGAAATGGTTGGCGAGTCCAACTGGTCCTGGGGCATGTACCCGGGCCTGTCGCACGGTGCGATGAACACCATCTCCGAGCACGGCACCGACGAGCAGAAGCACACCTACCTGACCAAGCTGGTATCCGGCGAGTGGACTGGCACCATGTGCCTGACCGAACCGCATTGCGGTACCGACCTGGGCATGCTGCGCACCAAGGCAGAGCCTCAGGCTGACGGTTCCTACAAGGTTTCCGGCACCAAGATCTTCATCTCCGCTGGTGAGCACGACATGGCCGATAACATCGTCCACATCGTGCTGGCCCGCCTGCCCGACGCGCCGCAAGGCACCAAAGGGATCTCGCTGTTCATCGTGCCGAAGTTCTCGGTTAACGCTGACGGCACCGTTGGCGCGCGCAACGCCGTTTCCTGTGGCTCGCTCGAACACAAGATGGGCATCCACGGTAACGCCACCTGCGTGATGAACTTCGACGGCGCCATCGGTTACCTGATCGGCCCAGCGAACAAAGGCCTGAACTGCATGTTCACCTTCATGAACACCGCTCGCCTGGGTACCGCGCTGCAAGGCCTGGCCCACGCCGAAATCGGTTTCCAGGGTGGCCTGAAGTACGCTCGCGAGCGTCTGCAAATGCGCTCTCTGACTGGCCCGAAAGCGCCGGACAAAGCCGCTGACCCGATCATCGTCCACCCGGACGTGCGTCGCATGCTGCTGACCATGAAAGCCTTCGCTGAAGGCAACCGCGCGATGGTGTACTTCACCGCCAAGCAGGTCGACATCGTCCAGCACAGCCAGAACGAAGAAGAGAAGAAAGCCGCTGACGCGATGCTGGCCTTCCTCACTCCGATCGCCAAGGCGTTCATGACCGAGGTCGGCTTCGAAGCGGCCAACCACGGCGTACAGATCTATGGCGGCCACGGCTTCATCGCCGAGTGGGGCATGGAGCAGAACGTTCGCGACAGCCGTATCTCCATGCTGTACGAAGGCACCACTGGTGTTCAGGCTCTCGACCTGCTGGGTCGTAAAGTTCTGATGACCCAGGGCGAAGCGCTCAAAGGCTTCACCAAGATCGTGCACAAGTTCTGCCAGACCAACGAAGGCAACGAGGCCATCAAAGGCCTGGTCGAGCCGCTGGCCAAGCTGAACAAAGAGTGGGGCGACCTGACCATGAAAGTGGGCATGGCCGCGATGAAAGACCGCGAAGAAGTCGGTGCCGCTTCGGTGGACTACCTGATGTACTCCGGTTACGCCTGCCTGGCCTACTTCTGGGCCGACATGGCTCGCCTGGCTGCCGAGAAGATCGCTGCTGGTACTGCTGACGAAGCCTTCTACAAGGCCAAGCTGCAGACCGCACGCTTCTACTTCGCCCGTATCCTGCCGCGTACCCGCGCGCACGTCGAAGCGATGCTGTCCGGCGCCAACAACCTGATGGAAATGGACGAAGCCCACTTCGACCTGGGCTACTAAGCCCTTCCGACCTCAGGTCAGAAAAACCGCAGCTTTCGAGCTGCGGTTTTTTTTCGCCTGGAAAACCGCAACTGGTCGCAAAGTCGTGCACTTTCTACGCAAATGCAGATGCCGCGCCGTCGTCATGCAGGCAAAATGCCGCATCTCGTCGTCCAGCCCCCAGCCGGGGTGGAGTATTCGTCTTGCCCATCCTCGCCGCCGTTCGCCTCAGTCATTTTCTGCCGACGTTGTTGTTGCTCGTCGCCGGGGTGCTGGTTGCGCAGCTGACGGCGCTCAACGAATTCTTCCTGTCGCTGTTCAATGTATTGCCGACCCTGCTGTTGCTGCTCGGTGGCGCCTTCTGCGTGGGCTACGGCCGCCAGCGCGAGCTGTCCCTGCTGGTGGCGGTGTACCTCGCCTATTTCCTGCTGGATACGCAGACCGATTACTTCCGCGCCCAAGGCAAGGTGCGCGAGGACGCGGTGCTGGTGTTCCACCTGTGCTGCCTGCTGCTGCCGCTGCTGTATGGCCTGTATGGCGCCTGGCGTGAACGCAGCCATCTGCTGCAAGACCTGGTGGCGCGTGCCGCCGTGCTGCTGGCCCTGGGCAGCGTCACCCTGGCCCTGGCCAAGCGCTTCCCGCAGGAGCTGCAGGCCTGGCTCGGCGGTTTGCAGTGGCCGCTCTGGCACGGCGAGTGGATGACCCTGCTACAGCCGACCTACCCGCTGTTCCTGATCGCCGCCGTGCTGTTGCTGGTGCAGTACCTGCGTCAGCCGCGTCCGGTGCATGCGGCGTTGCTACTGGGGCTGTTCGGCCTGCTGTGGATGCTGCCCAAGACCTTCCTGTTGCCCCACGCCCTGCAGGTGATGACCAGCCTGAGCATGCTGGTGGTCATCGCTGCGGTGGCGCAGGAGGCTTACCAGATGGCCTTCCGCGACGAGCTGACCGGTCTGCCGGGGCGTCGCGTGCTGAACGAGCGCCTGCAGCGCCTGGGGCGCAATTATGTGATCGCCATGGCCGACGTCGACCACTTCAAGAAGTTCAACGACACCCACGGCCACGATGTCGGCGACCAGGTGTTGCGTCTGGTCGCCGCCCAGTTGCGCAAGATCGGTGGTGGCGGCCGAGCGTATCGCTATGGCGGCGAGGAATTCACCCTGGTGTTCCCCGGCAAGACCCTGGAGGAATGTTTGCCGCACCTCGAAGTGGTACGCCAGGCCATCGAGGTCTACCGCATCCAGTTGCGTGACAAGCAGCAGCGCCCGCGCAGCGACAAACAGGGCAAACAGCGCCGCTCTGGTGGCGCGGCCTCGGAAGTGTCGGTGACCGTCAGCATCGGTGTGGCCGAGCGTGGCCAGCAGGGCACGCCGGAAGAGGTGATCAAGGCCGCCGACAAGGCGCTCTACAGCGCCAAGAGCGCCGGGCGCAACTGTATCCGTAGCCCCGGCCAGCGGCGTGGCGCGGTCAAGCTGGAAGCGGCGAACAGCTGACGCCGCCGGGTAATGGCGCTGTATTCAGCAGGCGCAGGATGATTGTTGGCGGGCGGTACCGGTCGTAGCGTAGGGGGCTAATCCACGCCCCTAGCTGACGGAGAAGCCAGCATGCCCGAGTACAAAGCGCCCCTGCGCGATATGCGCTTTCTGATCGATGACGTCTTCGACTTTCATGCCGGCTACGCCGCGATGGGCGCCACCGATGCCACCCCGGACATGGTCAACGCCATCCTCGAAGAGGGCGCGCGCTTCTGTGAGCAGGTCATCGCCCCGCTGAACCGCAGTGGCGACGAAGAGGAATGCCAGTTCGACAACGGTGTGGTGACCACCCCGAAAGGCTTCAAGGAGGCCTTCGCCCAGTACGTCGAGGGCGGCTGGAACGGCCTGGCGGCCGACCCGGCCTACGGCGGCCAGGGCCTGCCGCATTCCCTCGGCTTGCTGATCAGCGAGATGGTCGGTGCCAGCAACACCTCCTGGGGCATGTACCCGGGCCTGACCCACGGCGCCATGTCGGCGATCCACGCTCACGGTAGCGAAGCGCAGAAGCAGACCTACCTGAGCAAGCTCACCGAGGGCCGCTGGACCGGCACCATGTGCCTGACCGAGGCCCACTGCGGCACCGACCTGGGCCTGATCAAGACCCGCGCCGTGCCACAGGCCGACGGCAGCTACGCGGTCAGCGGCAGCAAGATATTCATCTCCGCCGGCGAGCACGACATGAGCGAGAACATCGTTCACCTGGTGCTGGCCAAGCTGCCCGACGCGCCGGCCGGGACCAAGGGCATCTCGCTGTTCATCGTGCCGAAGTTCAATGTCAACGCAGACGGCAGCGTCGGTTCACGCAACGCCGTTTCCTGCGGCTCGATCGAGCACAAGATGGGCATCAAGGCATCGGCCACCTGCGTGATGAACTTCGACAGCGCCACCGGCTACCTGATCGGCGAGGCCAACAAGGGCCTCAACTGCATGTTCACCATGATGAACCACGCGCGCCTGGGTACCGGCATGCAGGGCCTGTGTCTGGGTGAAACCAGCTTCCAGGGCGCCATCAAGTACGCCACCGAGCGCCTGCAGATGCGCGCGCTGACCGGGCCCAAGGCGCCGGACAAATCCGCCGACCCGATCATCGTCCACCCCGACGTGCGACGCATGCTGCTGACCATGAAGGCCTTCAACGAAGGCAATCGCGCGCTGGCTTATTTCACCGCGCAACTGCTCGACCAGGCCCATCGTGCCGACAGCGTCGAGGCTCGCGAGGAAGCGGAAAGCCTGCTGGCCTTCCTCACGCCGATCTGCAAGGCCTTCATGACCGAGACCGGCCTGGAGGTGACCAACCACGGCATGCAGGTGTTCGGCGGCCACGGTTTCATCCGCGAGTGGGGCATGGAGCAGCTTGTTCGGGATTGTCGCATCGCGCCTATCTATGAAGGCACCAACGGCATCCAGGCCCTCGACCTGCTCGGGCGCAAGGTGCTCGGCAGCCAGGGCAAACTGCTGCGCGGCTTCACCAAGATCGTCCACAAGTTCTGCGAGGCCCAGGCCGAGCATCCGCAGCTCAAGGGGCATGTGGCGCAGCTGGCGACGCTGAACAAGCAGTGGGGCGAGCTGACCCAGAAGGTCGGCATGGCCGCGATGAAGAACCCGGACGAAGTCGGCGCCGCGTCGATGGACTACCTGATGTATTCCGGCTACGTGGTCCTGGCCTACTTCTGGCTGCGCATGGCCCTGGTGGCCGATGCCAAGCTGGCGGCCGGAAACGGCGAGGCGGCTTTCTACCAGGCCAAGCTGGCGACCTGCGAGTTCTACTTCAAGCGCCTGCTGCCACGTACCGCCAGTCACCTGGCCGGAGTCGAGGCCGGCAGCGAGAACCTGATGAGCCTGCCGGCGGAGCATTTCGCTCTCTGACCAGCGGTTGAGTGACGTAAGAGCCCGCCAAATGGCGGGTTTTTTCGTTTGGGCGCTTCGTGAGTGGTTGGTGACTTTTTGGTCACGACACGACCCTATGTGTCTGAAAAGTTGTTCGAGTAAACTCGGCCGACCACCCCAGATCGTTGAGAAATACACCGGGAAAAGGCTGGGCAAGGCTGATTCAGAGCCTTCGGCCGAACCCCATGGTTTTCAATGATCGGCATATTTGTTGGATCGTTCGAGGATTTGCCCATGGCTGACTACAAAGCTCCCCTGCGCGATATGCGCTTCGTGCTCAATGAAGTATTTGAAGTGTCCAAGCTGTGGGCACAGCTGCCGGGCCTGGCCGAAGTGGTCGATGAAGAGACCGCCGCCGCCATCCTCGAAGAGGCGGGCAAAGTCACTGCCGGCACCATCGCCCCGCTGAACCGCAGCGGCGACGAAGAAGGCTGCTCCTGGACCGACGGCGCGGTGAAAACCCCGGCCGGCTTCCCCGAGGCCTACCAGACCTACGCCGACGGCGGCTGGGTTGGCGTGGGTGGTGACCCGGTGTTCGGCGGCATGGGCATGCCCAAGGTGATCTCGGCCCAGGTCGAAGAAATGGTCAACTCGGCCAACCTGTCGTTCGGCCTGTACCCGATGCTGACCGCCGGCGCCTGCCTGTCGATCAACGCCCACGCCAGCGAAGAGCTGAAAGAGAAATACCTGCCGAACATGTACGGCGGCAGCTGGGCGGGCTCCATGTGCCTGACCGAGCCGCATGCCGGTACCGACCTGGGCATCATCCGCACCAAGGCGGAGCCGCAGGCTGACGGCAGCTACAAGATTTCCGGCACCAAGATCTTCATCACCGGTGGTGAGCACGACCTGACCGAGAACATCATCCACCTGGTGCTGGCCAAGCTGCCCGACGCGCCGGCTGGCCCGAAAGGCATCTCGCTGTTCCTGGTGCCGAAGTTCATGGTCAATGCCGACGGCTCGCTGGGTGAGAAGAACAGCCTGGGTTGCGGTTCGATCGAGCACAAGATGGGCATCAAGGCCTCGGCCACCTGCGTGATGAACTTCGACGGCGCCACCGGCTGGATCGTTGATGCGCCGAACAAAGGTCTGGCCGCGATGTTCACCATGATGAACTACGAGCGTCTGGGCGTGGGCATCCAGGGCCTGTCCCTGGGCGAACGCAGCTATCAGAACGCGGTGGAATACGCCCGTGACCGCATCCAGAGCCGCGCGCCGACCGGCCCGGTGAACAAGGACAAGGCTGCCGACCCGATCATCGTGCATCCGGACGTGCGTCGCATGCTGCTGACCATGAAGGCGCTGAACGAAGGCGGTCGTGCCTTCTCCAGCTACGTCGCCATGCAGCTCGACACCGCCAAGTACAGCGAAGACGCCGCCACTCGCAAGCGTGCGGAAGAGCTGGTTGCCCTGCTGACTCCGGTAGCCAAGGCCTTCCTCACCGACATGGCGCTGGAAACCACCGTGCATGGCCAGCAGATCTTCGGCGGCCACGGCTTCGTCCGTGAGTGGGGCCAGGAGCAGCTGATCCGCGACTGCCGCATCACCCAGATCTACGAAGGCACCAACGGCATCCAGGCCCTCGACCTGGTCGGGCGCAAAGTGGTGGGTAGTGGCGGTGCGTTCTACAAGCACTTCGCCGAGGAGGTTAAAGCCTTCACCGACAGCGCCGATGCGTCGCTGGCCGAGTTCATCGAGCCGCTGAAAGGCGCCATCGCCAACCTGGAGCTGATGACCGCCGACCTGCTGGAACGCGCCAAGGCCAACCCGAACGAAGTCGGCGCCGCCTCGGTCGAGTACCTGCAGGTATTCGGCTACACCGCCTACGCCTACATGTGGGCCCTGATGGCGCGTACCGCACTGGCCAAACAGGATCAGGACGACTTCTACGTGAGCAAGCTGGGTACCGCGCGCTTCTACTTTGCCCGCCTGTTGCCGCGTATCCACTCGCTGACCGCTTCGGTCAAGGCGGGTAGCGAGTCGTTGTTCCTGCTGGATGCCGCTCAGTTCTGAGAATCGGCCGACGATCTGCTGCGCGTCGGCCAGGCGTCGTTGAGGTCGGGTTCAGAATGCTCATTCACTTGATGTGAACTGTGCTTCTTCACCCGACCTCGCCTAGCCTGGCTCTAGCTCGCGAGATCCTCGATCCGATTCGGCGTCGAGACGAAAGCCCCGCTTTTGCGGGGCTTTTTTATGCCTGTGATTTTCCGTACGCAGAACCATCTGTAGGGCGGGTGAAACCCGCGTTGCCAATGCGTGGGGGGCAGCAGATGTAGGGTGGATGACGCTCTGCTCATCCACCAGTGGCCTCGCTCGGCGGATCGGTGAAGCGTGATCCACCCTAGGTTAGCCAGCCGGTACATGTGCCTGTGGCCCAGTTGGCAATCGTCTCTGTATGGTCAGGTGAGCGCGCCGATATACTCGGCCATCCCCGGTCGCACGGGCAGCCAGGGCTGCGATGCGGAAGGGATTTCGCCTCAATGGCTAGGGAAGAAATGCATGCAATGGATTTTCATGCTGGTCGGTCTGGTGCTCGGTGCACTGGCCGGTGAATCGGTCACCAGTGCCTTGCTCGGTGGTCTGATCGGGTTGGGGCTGGGCCAGGCGCTGCGCCTGCATAGCCTGGGCGCGGAGAATGCGACCTTGCGCGGCGAGCTGAAGGGCTTTGCCGAGCGTTTCGAGCGCGGTACCACGGCCATGCACGAGCGCCTGCTCAAGGTGGAGCAGGGTGGGCCGGTGTCGACGCCAGCTCACGTAGAGGAGCCGGCCGAGCCGGAACCGGCCTTGGTACAGACCCTCGAGGCTCCAGCCGAGCTGCCGCTTGCAGCCGCCCCCGCAGCGGATGCGGAGCTGGTCTGGGAGCTGCCGCCCACACCCGCGGCCACCGAGCCTGCAGCGGTCGCGAAGCCCGAGTCGTCGTGGTCTGAGCCGGTCCGTCCTGCACCGCCGCGTGTGGTTGTACCGCGCGAACCGTCGGCCATCGACATCGCCCAGGCCTTGCTGCTGGGCGGCAATACGGTGCTGCGCGTCGGCGTGGTGTTGCTGTTCCTTGGCCTGGCCTTCCTGCTGCGCTACGCCACCGAAGGCATGGTGGTGCCGGTTGCCCTGCGCTACGCCGGCGTTGCGGCCAGCGCCATCGTCCTGCTTGGCCTGGGCTGGTGGCTGCGCAAGCGCAACGAGAACTACGGGCTGATGCTGCAGGGCACCGGGATTGCGGTGATCTACCTGACCACGTTCGCCGCCATGCGCCTGCATCCGCTGCTCGACCCGCAGATGGCGCTGGCCCTGCTGGTGCTGGTGACGGCCTTCTCGGCGATCCTTGCGGTGGCGCAGAACGCCCTGGGCCTGGCGGTGGCAGCGGCGCTGGGCGGTTTCGCCGCGCCGATCCTTACTTCGACCGGCAGCGGCAACCATGTGGCGCTGTTCTCCTACTTCATCCTGCTCAACAGCGGCATCCTCGCCATCGCCTGGTTCAAGGCCTGGCGCCTGCTCAACCTGGTTGGTTTCGTCGGCACCTTCGGTATCGGTTTCGCCTGGGGCCTGCGCTCCTATCAGCCGGAACTGCTGGCCAGCACCGAGCCGTTCCTGCTGGTGTTCTTCCTGATGTACGTGGCCATCGGCCTGCTGTTCGCCCGGCGCAAATTGCGGGAGGCGGACGATGCGCCGGCCGGGCGCGAGCAACTGCTGCGCTGGTCGGCGAGCAAGGCGGACTACGTCGACGGCACCGTGCTGTTCGGCCCGCCGCTGGTTGGCTTTGGCCTGCAGTACGCGCTGGTGCAACACCTCGAGTTCGCGGCGGCGTTCAGCGCCCTGGCGCTGGGGCTGTTCTACATGCTGCTGGCGCGCCTGCTCAATGGCCGGGCGCCGGGGCGAGCGCTGCTGCTGGTGGAAACCTGCCTGGCGCTGGGTGTGGTGTTCGGCACCCTGGCCATCCCGTTGGGCCTGGATGCGCGCTGGACGTCCGCCGCGTGGGCGGTGGAGGGCGCCGGTCTGTACTGGCTCGGCCTGCGTCAGGGACGGCCGTTGGCGCGGGCGTTTGCCTTGCTCCTGCAGTTCGGCGCCGCGCTGGCCTTCCTCGGCGAGCTCGACTTCAGCATCCCCAGTGCCACGGTGCTCGATGGCGCGCCACTGGGGGCGTTGATGCTCGGCATGGCGCTGCTGTTCAGTTTCTGGCAACTGCGCCAGGCGCCGGATGACGTTACCCGGGCCTGGGAGCGTCGTGGCCTGCCGCTGTTGGCGGCGGCAGGGCTGGGCTTTCTCTATCTGATCGCGCCGCTGTGCCTGGGCGCCGAAGGCACCGCCATCGCCTGGGCGCTGGCCGGTCTGGCGACCCTGTTTGCCGGCCTGCGCCTGCAGTCGCGCACTTTCCTGTTCAGCGCCTTTGCCATCCAGCTACTCGGCGGCGTGCTGTTCCTCGCGCGACTGCGCGGTGCCGATGCAGGTGGCGCGGGCGTGCTCGATTCGGGCTGGCGCGGCTTGCTGGTCTGCTCGCTGATCGGTCTGGCACTGGTGGCCGGGATGCTGATCGCCGCCCGCGACAAGCTGGTCAGCCAGGATCGTCGACTGATGCGCGGGTTGTCCCTGGTGCTGCTGGTGGGGCTGTTGTTCATCAACCTGGCGGCGCTGTTCGTCTTGTCCTGGCAGAGCGCCAGTGCGGTGTGGGCGGGTAGCGGTCTGCTGATCATCTGGCTGAGCCTGCGGTTGCAGCTGCGCGCCAGTTTCTTCTTCGGCCTGCTGGCACAGGTAGTCGGCGGCATTGCCTTCCTCGCCGGCAGTCCCTTGCTGCTGGGTGAGTTGCCCAGCGAGGGTCTGCGCCCGCTGGCCCATGCCGGCTTCTGGACGCCGCTGGTGCTGGCCATCGCCGCGCAGATCGGCGCCTGGCGTCTGCGCCATGTGCTGCTGCGCCAGCAGGCGGGTGCGCTGGGCAGCCTGAGCCTGCAACGCTTGTCGCAGGTGCTGCTGGTGTGGGGCGCGGCCTGGTGGGCGTTGGCCTGGGCTGACGAGGTGCTGCGCTTTGCTGCGCCTGAGTTGCAGGGCGCTCTGCTGTTGAGTGCCGCGGCGCTCAGTGTGGCGCTCTGGAGTGTGCTGGCGGCGCGGCTGCGCTGGCGTGCCCTGGCCCTGCTGTGCTGCCTGCTGGTGCCTCTGGCGGCGGCCATCCTGCTGCACCTGGCCGAGTTCAATTATCACCCGGCGGCCAATTTCGGTTGGCTGGGCTGGGGCCTGGTGTTTGCCGTGCACCTGTTCGCCTTGCGTCGACTGGCCGCGCTGTTGCCCAAGGGCGCGTTGAGCGCGGCCCATGTGCTCGGCTGCTGGTTGATTCTCGGCGTGCTGGCGCTGGAGCTGCGCTACCTGCTGATGCTTCTGGCCGAGCAGTACAACGCCTGGCGCTGGCTGGGCTGGGCGCTGCTGCCGAGCGCCTTCCTGCTGCTGATGGCGGCACCGCGCCAGTGGCCCTGGCCGGTGGCGGCCTACCCGCGCGAGTACCGCGTGCTGGCTGCCGCGCCGCTGGCAGCACTGATGCTCGCCTGGTTCTGGCTGGCCAATATCGCCAGCGACGGCAATGCCGAGCCGCTGCCGTACCTGCCACTGATCAACCCGCTGGAGTTGGGCCTGCTGCTGGTGCTGTTGGCCGTATACAGCTGGCTGCGCAGCGGCTTGCCGCAACTGGGCTTGACCAGGGTGCTGGTGGAGCGGGTGGCGCAGTTGGTGGCGGGGATCTCGCTGTTTGCCCTGTTCACCGCAGCGGTGTTCCGCGCCGCCCATCACTGGGGCGGGGTGCCTTATCAGCTGGATCTGCTGCTCGACTCGATGCTGGTGCAGGCCGGCCTGTCGATCGTCTGGACGCTGATTGCCCTGCCGCTGATGATCGTCGGCCACCTGCGCGGGCGGCGCGAGTTGTGGCTGGTCGGGGCAGCGCTGATCGGCGTGGTGGTGGCCAAGCTGTTCTTTGTCGAACTGGGCAACCGTGGCGGCCTGGAGCGGATCATTTCTTTTATCGGGGTGGGCGTGCTGTTGCTGGTGGTGGGCTACTTCGCCCCCTTGCCACCGCGCAAAAGCGACGCCGAGCAGGTGAGTGCATGAACAAGTCATCGTGGTGTTATTGCCTGTTGTTGAGCGCATTGCTTGGCGCGCCTTGGGCGCTGGCCGAGCAGGCGGCGGACTACAGCGAACAGGTGCCGCTGCAGCTGAGTGGTACGGGCCCCTGGTATCGCCTGGAAGTGCCGATGGCGCTGCAGCTGGCGGCGCGACATGCCGATCTGCGTGACCTGCGCGTGTTCAATGCCGAGGGCGAGGCCCTGGCCTATGCCCTGACACCCGCCAGCGCGCTACCGACCGAGAAACGCCAGGAGGCGGCGCTCAAGTGGTTTCCTCTGTTGGGGGCGGCAGACCAGGCAGCCCCGGCCATTCGCGTGCAACGCAGCACCACGGGCACCCTGGTGGAGGTGACTCCGGAGGTCCAGGGCGCCGCTGAACAGGTGCGCCGTGGCTGGTTGCTGGACGTCAGCACGTTCGACCAGCCATTGCACCGCCTGCGCCTGGATTGGAGCAGCGAAGCAGAGGGCTTCCAGCGTTTCAGCATCGAGGCCAGCGACGACCTGCAGCACTGGAGCAACTGGGGCGAAGGGCAGATCGCGCGCCTGAGTTTTGCCAACGAACGCATCGACCAGCGTGAGGTCGAGCTGCCAGGCACCAAGGCCCGCTACCTGCGCCTGCTGTGGCTGGCGCCGCAGCAGGCACCGGCCCTGGTGTCGGCACACGCGGTGAGCATCGAGCGCTCGGCGGCGGTGCCGCCGCTGGTGTGGTCCCAGGCGCTGACCGGGCAGCCCGGCAAGCCGGGTGAGTTCAGCTGGGAACTGCCGCTGAGCCTGCCGCTGGAGCGGATCAAGGTCGCCTTGCCGCAGGCCAACACGCTGGCACCGGTCAGCCTCTCCGCGCGCCTGCAGGGCAGTCCGCAGTGGCAGCCGCTGGGTCGCGGACTGCTCTATCGCCTGCCGCAGGACGGCAAGGACGTGCTACACGATGAGATCGAGCTGTCGGGCTATCCGATCCAGCAACTGCGCCTGCAGGTCGACCCGCGCGGCGGAGGCCTGGGCACCCAGCAACCGCAACTGCAGGTGGCCATGCGGGCGACGCAGGTGGTGTTCCTGGCGCGGGGTTCGGCGCCCTATCAACTGGCGCTGGGGCAGCTGGCCGGGCAGTCGGCAGCCTTGCCGCTGGGCACGCTGATTCCCGGTTACGAGCCGGCGCGGCTGGCCACGCTGGGTGTAGCGACAGTCCCTGCCGAGCTGCCGCAACGGCTGGAGCATGAAGTGGCTGCGCAGGTGGGCAGCGACTGGCAGCGCATCGGCCTGTGGGCGGTACTGCTGGCCGGCGTGGCGCTGCTGGGCGGCATGGCGTTCAGCCTGCTGCGCAAGCCGAATGCGGCGCAGGGGGATTGATGCGTCGATCAGGCGGCTAACGCAGGCGATCTACGCTTTTTGCAGCCGATCGAACAATAAATAAGTGAACTGGCCTACAAATCGCGCTAGATTCGCCCGGGTGTGAATAAGTCCAATAACAATCACAAGGACCTCCCCGATGAAGCGTGTTTTGACCCCGCTCGCGGCAGCCTGCCTGCTGGCATCTGTCGCTCTTCCGGCTCAAGCAGCCAGTTCCCCCTATTCGACCCTGGTGGTGTTCGGCGACAGCCTGAGCGATGCCGGGCAGTTCAATGATGCGGACGGCCCTGCGGGCGCTTCGCGGCGCTTCACCAACCGCGTTGGCCCGACCTACCAGCCGGGCAGTGGCGAGATCATCGGCTCCACGGCGCCGATGATGCTGGGTCGCATGCTCGGTGTCAGCGAGGCCGATCTCGGCGCCTCGACCTCCGAGGTCAATCCTGCCGATGGCTCGAAAGACGGCAATAACTGGGCCGTGGGTGGCTACCGCACCGACCAGATTCTCAACTCGATTATCGGTGACAACGGTTCTTCCATTGGTGGCCGTACCCGTGATGGCTACCTGGTCGAGCGCAACTTTCAAGCCGACCCCAATGCCCTGTACTACGTGAATGGCGGCGGTAACGACTTCCTCCAGGGGCTGATTCTCAGCACCCCGAGTGCCCAGGCCGCCGGCGTGCGCCTGGCCGATAGCGTGCGTGCCCTGCAGTCAGCAGGCGCCAAGTACATCGTGGTGTCGCTGTTGCCGAACGTGGGCACCACGCCTGCGCTCTCCGGAAACGCGGCAGCGGCGGAGCTGATTGGTGGCTTTGGCCGTGACATGAACGCTTCGCTGGTCAGCGAGCTTGCCACCATCGATGCCGAAATCATCCCGCTCAACACGCCGCTGATGTTCAGCGAGGTGTACCAGAACGCGGCGGCCTTCGGTTTCGATGCCAGCTTGGGCGAAGACCTGATCAAGACCTGCTTCGATGGTTGCGGCAGCGAAAACGCCACCTGGGGCATCAACAGCGCCACGCCCGATCCAACCAAGCTGATGTTCAACGACAGTGTGCACCCGACCACTGCGGTGCAGCAGATCTTCGCCGACTACACCTATTCGCTGCTGGCCGCACCGTGGGAGCTCAGCCTGCTGCCGGAAATGGCCCAGGGCACCCTGCGTGCCCACCAGGACCAGCTGCGTTCGCAGTGGCAGGCCGACTGGGAAGCCTGGCAGGCAGTGGGTGAATGGCGTGCCTTCACCACCGTTGGCGGTCAGCGCCAGAGCTATGACGTCTACGCCGCCGATGCGGATGGCGACGGCTACAACATCAACCTGGGTGGCAGCTATCGCCTCGACGAGGCCTGGCGCGTGGGCCTGGCCGCCGGCCTGTACGAGCAGAGCCTGGAAGCCGGTGCAGCCGACTCCGACTATGACCTGAACAGCTACATCGGTACTGTCTTCGCCCAGTATCAGCAGAACCGCTGGTGGGGCGAGCTGGCAGCCAGCGCTGGTTACCTCGACTATGACGACCTCAAGCGCAAGCTGGATCTGGGCATCACCACCCGTACCGAGCGCGGTGATACCGACGGCGACATGTGGGGCTTCAGCGGTCGTGTCGGCTACGACATTGCCCAGCCGGGCAGCCAGTGGCACCTCAGCCCGTTCCTCAGCGCCGATTACGCACGGGTAGAAGTCGACGGTTACTCGGAAGATGGCCAGCAAGCTACAGCGCTGACCTTCGGCGACCAGAAGAGCACCTCCAAACGCCTGGGTGCCGGCCTGCAAGGGCTGGTCGACCTCAACCAGCAGACCCGCTTGTTCGGTGAAGTAGCGGTGGAGCGTGAGTACGAGGACGACGCCACGGAAGTGGATATGTCGCTCAACAGCATCTCCAGCCTCGAATACACCCTCAACGGCTATACCCCGGACGACCACAGCGCCCGCGCCACCCTGGGCATCAGCCACAAGCTGATGACGGACCTGTCCCTGCGTGCCAGCTATAGCTATCGCAAGGTCGAGGATGCCGACCAGCAGGGCCTGAACCTGTCCCTGTCCTGGGATCTGTAAGCACTGTCATGCGGCCCCGCAATGGGGCCGCATTCGTGTCCACCGGGCGTGGCGCGTACTGAACTTTCCCCGCCATGACGTCCTCTCATCAGCTTCTGGGCTCGGATGAGACGCCAGAGCCTGGGAACGGTTAAACTGCCGGCGATTTTTCTTCCTTCCGGAGCCCCTCCATGTCGCGCGTCACCCTCAGCCGCTATCTGATCGAACAGACCCGCAGTCACAACACCCCGGCCGATCTGCGTTTCCTTATCGAAGTAGTCGCGCGTGCGTGCAAGGAAATCAGCCATGCCGTGTCCAAGGGCGCCCTCGGCGGCGTGCTCGGCAGCATGGGCACCGAGAACGTGCAGGGTGAAGTGCAGAAGAAACTCGACGTGATCTCCAACGAGATCCTGCTCGAAGCCAACGAATGGGGTGGCCACCTGGCCGGCATGGCGTCGGAAGAGATGGACAACGCCTACCAGATTCCCGGTAAGTACCCGAAAGGTGCCTACCTGCTGGTGTTCGACCCACTGGACGGTTCCAGCAACATCGACGTCAACGTCTCGGTCGGCACCATCTTCTCCGTGCTGCGTTGCCCGAGCGAGTCCTTCTCGCAGAACGACATGCTCGGCGAAGAGGCCTTCCTCCAACCGGGTACCCAGCAAGTCGCTGCTGGTTATGCCATCTACGGTCCGCAGACCATGCTGATGCTGACCCTGGGCGACGGTGTGATGGGCTTTACCCTGGATCGCGAAATGGGCAGCTTCGTACTTACCCACGACAACATCAAGGTGCCGGAAACCACCGCCGAGTTCGCCATCAACATGTCCAACCAGCGTCACTGGGAAGCCCCGGTACAGCGCTACGTTGGCGAGCTGCTGGCTGGCAAGGAAGGCCCGCTGGGCAAGAACTACAACATGCGCTGGATCGCCTCGATGGTGGCCGACGTACACCGCATCCTCACCCGCGGTGGCCTGTTCATGTACCCGCGTGACTCCCGTGAGCCCGAGAAGCCGGGCAAGCTGCGCCTGATGTACGAGGCCAACCCGATGTCGATGCTCATCGAACAGGCCGGCGGCGCTGCCACCAACGGCACCCAGCGCATCCTCGACATCCAGCCCGAGTCCTTGCACCAGCGCGTTGCGGTGTTCCTCGGCTCGAAAGAAGAAGTCGAGCGCGCCACGTCCTACCACCAGGCCTGAGCTCTTCAGGTCTGAAAGCCCGTGCAGGTTCGGTGCGATTGCCGAGCCTGCCAGCCTGGCTGTTGCACCTCGCCGTTGGCGGCTGATCGCCCGCGGCAGGTGTTTCTCCCGCAACGCCTCATCTACGCTATTTCGCTCTCAGCTCGCCAGGTTTCCTACGGGAACCAGGTTCGGTCGCTGACGTCCAAAAAACGCAGGAGAGCCGGGGTTGTGCCAAGCTCTTGATGCCTTATTTCCCTAGGAGTTACCTCATGTCGCTGCGCACTATTTCCGTCGTTGCCCTCTGTGTTCTGCTGGCTGCCTGCAGCAAGGTCAACCAGGACAACTATTCCAAGCTCAAGGCCGGCATGCCCAAGGCCGAAGTGGAAAGCCTGCTCGGCAGCCCCACCGAGTGCTCGGGCGCCGTTGGCCTGACCAGTTGCACCTGGGGCGATCAGAAATCCTTCATCAGCGTGCAGTTCGCCGCTGACAAGGTGATGATGTTTTCCGGCGAGGGCCTGAAGTGAGTCAGGTCACCCTGCGCGGTCTTGCGCTCAGCCTGCTGTTCGCGGGGCTGAGCGGTTACGCGGTTTCGGCCAGCAGCGCGGAGCCGCCGCGCACGGCCGGCGCCGTCGACCTGCAGCGTTATCAGGGCACCTGGTACGAGCTGGCGCGTCTGCCGATGTTCTTCCAGCGCAACTGCGCGCAGTCCGAGGCGCAGTACCAGTTGCAGGAAGACGGCAGCGTCGCGGTGACCAACCGCTGCCGTACCCAGGCGGGTGAGTGGCAGGAAGCCAAGGGCCAGGCGGTGGCCCAGGTCGAGGGGCAGACGGACAAGCTCTGGGTGCGTTTCGATAACTGGTTCAGCAACCTGTTCCCCGGCCTGACCAAGGGCGATTACTGGGTGCTCTATCTAGACGCGTCCTACCAGACCGCCCTGGTCGGCAACCCCAACCTCGAATACCTCTGGCTGCTGTCGCGCACGCCACAGGTCTCGGCGCAGACCCAGGCGCAGTTGCTGGACGAAGCCAGGGCACGCGGCTATGACACCTCCGGGCTGATCTGGCGGACGGCCGAGTCGGCGATTACGCCGTAACCCGCGTCACTCCCAGTCCAGTCGCGCCAGTTTCCATTCGTCATCCTCCAGCCACCACTCCAGCGTCACGCTGTAGTGGCTGGCGCTGTCCGGAATCAGCCCTGCGGCGCCGGTCAGGGCGACCTCGGCGCGGGTGTGGCCCTTGTTGCGGTAGGTCGGGTCGATTTCGCTGCGCGTGCCCAGGGCCAGCACCTTGACCTGTTTGTGGCGCAGGAACAGCAGGGCCATGGTGCGCCGCGCCCATTCGCGGTCGTACTGCTGCTGGGCGCTGAATTGCGGGTGCAACTGCTCCAGCACGTCGCCGGTGTTCTTGGCCTGCAGGTTGTCCTGCAATTGCTGCACGGCAGCTTCCAGCGCGGCCTGTGGGTCGCTCGGGGTACAACCGCCGAGCAGGGCGCAGATCAGCAGAAAAGGCAGGGCAATTCGTTTGGCTGGCATGCTCAACTCCGCTTTCATGGTTATGATGCCCGGCACGGCAGACGCTCGGCAGTGACTGCCTGAGACCTTACGCATAGACGCGGGAGTGCAGCATGCAGACTTTGTATCCGGAGATTAAGCCCTACGCCCGCCATGAATTGGCGGTGCAGGCGCCGCATGTCCTCTACGTGGACGAGAGCGGATCGCCGGATGGCTTGCCGGTGGTGTTTGTCCATGGTGGCCCGGGTGCCGGCTGCGATGGCGCCAGTCGTCGCTACTTCGACCCCAATCTCTATCGCATCATCACCTTCGACCAGCGTGGCTGCGGCCGCTCCACCCCGCATGCCAGCCTGGAGAACAACAACACTCAAGCGCTGGTCGCCGACATGGAGCTGATTCGCCAGCACCTGGGCATCGACAAGTGGGTGCTGTTCGGTGGCTCCTGGGGTTCGACCCTGTCCCTGGCCTATGCCCAGGCGCACCCGGAGCGCGTGCACGCGCTGATCCTGCGCGGCATCTTCCTCTGCCGGCCGCAGGAGATCCGCTGGTTCTACCAGGAAGGGGCCAGCCGCATGTTTCCCGACTACTGGGAAGACTACCTGGCGCCGATTCCTGCCGAAGAGCGTGGCGACCTGGTGCAGGCCTTCTACAAGCGCCTCACCGGGCCGGACCAGATCGCCCAGATGCATGCCGCCAAGGCCTGGTCTACCTGGGAAGGGCGCACCGCCACCCTGCGTCCCAACCCGCAGGTGGTCGACCGTTTCAGCGAGCCGCACCGCGCCCTGTCGATTGCCCGCATCGAATGCCATTACTTCGTCAACAACGCCTTCCTCGATGACGACCAGTTGCTGCGCGACATGCCGAAGATTGCCCACCTGCCGGGCGTCATCGTGCATGGCCGCTATGACGTGATCTGCCCGCTGGATAACGCCTGGGCGCTGCACCAGGCCTGGCCCAACAGCGAGCTGCAGATCATCCGCGACGCCGGCCACGCCGCCGCCGAAACCGGCATTGCCGATGCCCTGGTGCGTGCCGCCGAGCAGATTGCCCGGCGCCTGCTCGACCTGCCCCTGGAAGACGCATGAAGGCACTGATCCAGCGCGTGCGTGGCGCACGCGTGGAGGTCGCCGGCGAGATAGTCGGTGCCATCGATCAGGGCCTGCTGGCCCTGGTCGGGATCGAACCGCAGGACGATGCCGCGAGCATCGCCAAGGGCCTGCACAAACTGCTCAACTACCGCGTATTCAGCGATGCCAACGGCAAGATGAACCTGTCGCTCAAGGATGTGCAGGGCGGCTTGCTGTTGGTCTCGCAGTTCACCTTGGCCGCCGACACCAAGAGTGGCCTGCGGCCGAGCTTCTCCAGTGCCGCGCCGCCGGCCCTGGGCGCGGCGCTGTTCGAACAGCTGGTCGAGCGGGCCCGCCAGCAGCACCCGCAGGTGGCGACCGGGCGGTTTGGCGCGGACATGCAGGTGCACCTGGTCAACGACGGCCCGGTGACCTTTCTTCTCGAGTCCTGACCTGCAGGTCGTCTGCTGGCGCGGCTCTTGCTTTCTCGCGACTCGCCATCTTTGCTGATGCCGGTTAGCATGCGCCGCACATTTTGTTCGGCGGTCTGCGACCGACGCCCCATTTTCCCAACGAGGATTCGTAATGAAGAAGTTTCTCGCCACACTCGTGCTGTCCGCCTGCGCCCTGAGCGGCCTGGCACACGCCGGCACCGTTGACGATGCGGTCAAGCGCGGCACCCTGCGCGTGGGCATGGACCCGACCTATATGCCGTTCGAGATGACCAACAAGCGCGGCGAGATCATCGGCTTCGAAGTCGACCTGCTGAAAGCCATGGCCAAGGCCATGGGCGTCAAGCTGGAACTGGTGTCGACCTCCTACGACGGCATCATCCCGGCCCTGCTGACCGACAAGTTCGACATGATCGGCTCCGGCATGACCCTGACCCAGGAACGCAACCTGCGCATCAACTTCACCTCGCCGTTCATCGTGGTCGGCCAGACCCTGCTGATCCGCAAGGACCTGCAAGGTGAGATCAAGTCCTACAAAGACCTGAACGCCAGCAAATACCGCATCACCTCGAAAATCGGCACCACCGGCGAGATGGTCGCCAAGAAGCTGATTGCCCAAGCCCAGTACCACGGCTTCGACAACGAGCAGGAAGCGGTGATGGACGTGGTCAACGGCAAGGCCGATGCTTTCATCTACGATGCTCCGTACAACGTGGTCGCGGTGAACAAGGCCGGCGCCGGCAAACTGGTTTACCTGCCTGAGCCGTTCACCTATGAGCCGCTGGCTTTCGGCCTGAAGAAGGGCGACTACGACAGCATCAACTGGATCAACAACTGGCTGCTGCAGATCCAGAAAGACGGCACCTACGATCGCATCCATGCCAAGTGGTTTGAAAACACCAACTGGCTGAAAGACATGGAGTAAGCCCCACGATCAGCTGCGCGTCGCTCTCGTGTTATTGAGTGCATCGTGCCGCACACCCTGTAGGAGCCAGCTTGCTGGCGATGCTGTTGCGATAACGACCGATCGCCAGCAAGCTGGCTCCTACAAAGGTGCAAAGTCGTGATTCGGCCTTGGTTCAACCAGCGCGCAGGCTCCGGCCTGCGCGTTGTCATTTTGGAAACTCATCGTGGCTAAACAGAAGAAAGCCCTCTGGCCCTGGCATCTGCTGACCGGTTTGATCCTGGTCGTGATCGCCGGCTGCCTGTGGTGCTCCACTTCGCTGATCTCCTACGAGTGGCGCTGGAACCGCGTGCCGCAGTACTTCGTCTACCATGCCGAAGTTGCCCAGCACGCCAGCGGCTATGGCCGGGTCGAAGCGATTGCCGACGACGGCGCTGACGCGCGCGTGACCCTGATCGACGAAACCGGCACCGAGCAGATCCTGCGCGTCGCCCGCGACAGCCTGCAGTTCAGCCAGGGTGACGATGTCGCCGAAGGCGATGTGATCGGCGTGACCCGCCACTGGGCGGCCGGCCCGTTGCTCTGGGGCTTGTGGACTACCCTGTGGATTTCCGTGCTGTCCGGCGCCTTCGGTTTGCTGATCGGCCTGGCCACCGGCCTCTGCCGGCTGTCGAAGAACCCGACCCTGCGCGACCTCTCCACGCTGTACGTCGAGCTGGTACGCGGCACGCCGCTGCTGGTGCAGATCTTCATCTTCTACTTCTTCATCGGCACCGTACTCAACCTGTCCCGCGAGTTCGCCGGGGTGGCGGCGCTGGCGCTGTTCACCGGCGCCTATGTCGGTGAAATCATCCGCGCGGGCGTGCAGTCGATCACCCGCGGCCAGGATGAGGCGGCCCGCTCGCTGGGCCTGAGCGCCGCGCAGTCGATGCGCCACGTGATCCTGCCGCAGGCGTTCAAGCGCGTGCTGCCGCCGCTGGCTGGGCAGTTCATCAGCCTGGTCAAGGACACCTCGCTGGTCTCGGTGATCGCCATCACCGAACTGACCAAGAGTGGCCGCGAGGCAATCACCACCTCGTTCTCCACCTTCGAAATCTGGTTCTGCGTCGCCGCGCTGTACCTGGTCATCAACCTGCCACTGTCGCAAATCGCCAGTCGCCTGGAGCGGAGGCTCGGGAAAAGTGATTGAAGTCCGCAACCTGATCAAAGTCTTCGATGCCCGTGGCCATGAAGTGCGTGCGGTGGACGATGTCACCACCCGCGTCGAGCGTGGCGAAGTGGTGGTGGTGATCGGCCCGTCCGGCTCCGGCAAGTCGACCTTCCTGCGCTGCCTCAACGGCCTGGAAGAGCTCGACTCGGGCTCGGTGAGCATCGACGGTGTCGACCTCGCCAACCCCAAGACCGATGTGAACGCCTACCGCCGTGAAGTCGGCATGGTGTTCCAGCACTTCAACCTGTTCCCGCACATGACCGTGCTGGAAAACCTGTGTTTGGCGCAGAAGGTGGTGCGCAAGCGCAGCAAGGCTGAGCGCGAGGAGAAGGCCCAGGCGCTGCTGGCCAAGGTCGGCATCGCGCAGAAGGCCAACGAGTTCCCTTCGCGCCTGTCTGGCGGCCAGCAGCAGCGCGTGGCGATTGCCCGGGCGCTGTGCATGGAGCCCAAGGTCATGCTGTTCGACGAGCCGACCTCGGCCCTCGACCCGGAAATGGTCGGTGAAGTGCTGGACGTGATGAAGCAGCTGGCCCTGGAAGGCATGACCATGATCTGCGTGACCCACGAGATGGGTTTCGCCCGTGAAGTGGCCGACCGCGTGCTGTTCTTCGATCACGGCAAGCTGTTGGAGGACGCCGCGCCTGCGCAGTTCTTCGACCAGCCGCAGGACCCGAGGGCCCAGGCCTTCCTGCGCCAGGTGCTGTAACGACAAACCGCCACTGCTGTGGCGGTTTTCGTTTCTGGCAGTGCCGGCATGCGTAGGGCGGGTGAAACCCGCGGGTTGCACCCGCCCTACGGCTCAGCTGGCGGGCTGCAGTTCGTGCTCGTCCAGCCAGTCCAGCGCCAGCTCGTGCAGGCGCGCCGCCTCGAAGTCCTGCCAGGCCTGCAGCAGGGGCGGGTAGCCCATCAGGATGTGGTTGAAGGTGCGCACCGCTTTGCGTCCGGCCAGGGCCTGCTCCAGGGCGATATAGGCCTGCGGGTGAGAAACCTCCTGAAGGAATTCCTGCATCAGCCCCAGGCCGGCGCTCGCCGGCAACGGCTCGATGGCGACGAAGCGCTCCGGCTCCTCGCGTAGCAGCGCCTCCAGCTCGGGATCGGCGTCTTCGGCGAGCAGCAGGATGATCTTGCCGCTGAGCAGGTCGAGATGATGGTCGAGGTCTTCGCTGTTGAGGGCGAAGGCCAGTTCGGCGAGGTCGATGGTCAGTGGGCGCATGGGCAATAAAAAAGGGCGTGGGATCAGTGGCTGATCCTACGCCCTTGAGTGTGCGCGGTGTTAGACGCGGAAGCGGCTGACCAGCATCTGCAGTTCGTTGCCCAGACGCGCCAGTTCGACGCTGGAGGCGGCGGTTTCCTCGCTGGCGGCCGAGGTCTGTTCGGAGATGTCGCGCACGTTGATCACGCTGCGATTGATCTCCTCGGCCACGGCGCTTTGCTGCTCGGAGGCGGCGGCGATCTGCTGGTTCATCGACTGGATCGACGACACGGACTGGGCGATGGCGCCCAGGCGGCGGCCGGCGCGGCGGGTCAGTTCGACGGTGCTTTCGGTCAGCTCGCGGCTGTTGTCCATCAGGCTGGCTGCCTGTTGGGTGCCGTTCTGCAGGGCGGCGATCAGCGCTTCGATTTCCTCGGTGGATTTCTGCGTGCGCTGGGCCAGGCCGCGCACCTCGTCGGCGACCACGGCAAAGCCACGCCCGGCATCACCGGCACGGGCGGCTTCGATGGCGGCGTTGAGCGCCAGCAGGTTGGTCTGCTCGGCCACCGATTTGATCACGTCGAGCACGCTGCCGATCTTCTCGCTTTCCTGCTTGAGGTGCGTCACGGCGTCGCTGGAACGGCCGACTTCGCCGGCCAGCTTGTCCATCTGGCTAACGGCCTCGTTAACCGCGGTCTCGCCTTCCTTGGCCTGGCGGTCGGCGGCGCTGGCCGCCTCGGAGGCTTCCTCGGCGTTGCGCGCGACTTCCTGCACGGTGGCGGTCATTTCGTTCATCGCGGTGGCCACCTGGTCGGTCTCGACCTTCTGGCTGTTGACCCCGGCGCTGGTCTGCTCGGTAACGGCGGAAAGCTCCTCGGCGGCGCTGGCGATCTGCGTCACGCCATCGCGGATATGGCCAATCAGCTCGCGCAGGCTCAGGGTCATGCGCTGCATGCTCTGTTGCAGCTGGCCGAGTTCGTCGCCGCGATTGACGCGAATGTCCTGGCTGAGGTCGCCGGAGGCGATGCGCTCGGCGCCGCTCAGGGCCTGCAGCAGCGGCAGGAGGATCTGCCGGGTGATGATGACGGCCGCACTCAGTCCGATCAGCAGTGCCAGTACCGAGGCACCACCGAGCAGGGTACGGGCGCTGGTGGTGTCCTTGACGCGCTTGGCGCTCTGCCGCTCGAAGAGCTTCTTGCTGACTTGCAGCACGCGGTCGCCGTTACGGCTCAGCTGGGCGATCTGCGCGGTGCTGGTGTCGGTGGCGCTGCGGAATGCGCCGATCGCATCACGGTAGCTGCGCAGGGCCTTGTCGGCCTTGATCAGGTCGGTGTCTTCGCTGCCGATGGTCGCACTCAGCTCCTGCAAGCCCTTGAGTGCTTCGTCGACCGCGCTGACGGCCGCCTGCCCCTGGCTGGCTTCGCTGCTGTAGGTGTAACCCAGCGTCTGGAAGCGCGCCTGCTGCACGCCCAGGCGTAGCACGCTGAGCTGGCGGAACTGCTCCAGGCGGCTGACGTCGTCGAGGATGATGTCGCTGAGAATGCGCTCTTCGATGCTGACCAGCAGTTTGATGGCCGCGTCGGCACTGCTGGTGAGCGTGCTGCGTGCGGCTTCGCGGCCCTGGTAGGCCTGGCCGAGCTTGGCGAAGGTGGCGCGGTAGTCGTCGGTGGCCGAGGCTTGCTCGTCCATCAGTTCGAGGTCTTGCGGGTCGCTGAGCAGGCTCTTGAGGCTCTTGCCGGCGTCGATCAGGGTTTGCAGGTCGCTGTTGACCTGCTCGGCGGTGGCGGGCGAAGGCTGCATCTGGTAGTGCAGGCGGCTGATGTCCAGGCTCTTGGTCAGGTCGCTGAGGCGTGCGCTGGCGCCGAGCTTGTCACCGCGCTCGATGGTGGCGGTCAGGCTGTGCCAGCCGGTCATGGTGATCAGCAGGGTGAGCAGCAGGACCAGGCCGAAACCGAGGGTGAGCTTGAGTTTGACGCTGAGGTTGCCGAGCCAGCTGAACATGGAAGAGCTCCTAACCGAACTGAAAGGCAGGGAATGCGGAAGTTTCGGGCTTGTCGCGGCTTATCGGCAGGCGTGGCGGGAACTGAAGCTAGAACAGGCGGGCGAGCAGGGCGGTGACGGCGGTTTCCACGCGCAGGATGCGCTCGCCGAGCTGCACGGGATTCAGCCCGGCTTCTTGCAGTTTCTCGACCTCGTAGGGAATCCAGCCGCCCTCCGGGCCGATGGCCAGGGTCACGGCCTGCTCGACCGCGCGTGGGCAGGCGGGGAAGTCGCCAGGGTGGCCGACCAGACCGAGGCTGCCGGCGGCCAGGGCAGGCAGGCGATCCTCGACAAAGGGCTTGAAGCGCTTCTCGATGACGACCTCGGGCAGCACGGTATCGCGCGACTGCTCCAGGCCGAGGATCAGTTGTTCGCGGACGGCACCGGGATCGAGGAAGGGGGTCTGCCAGAAACTCTTTTCCACCCGGTAGCTGTTGAGCAGGATCAGCCGTGGCACACCCATGGCGCTGACGGTCTGCAGCACGCGGCGCAGCATCTTCGGCCGTGGCAGGGCCAGCAGCAGGGTCAGCGGCAGCTTGGCTGGTGGCGGCTGGTCGAAGTGGACGCTGATCTCGGCCTGTTCGGCGCCCAATACCTCGAGGGTGCCGCTGCCCATCAGGCCACCGAGGCGGCCGACGCGCAGGCTGTCGCCGGCCTCGGCGCGATGAACCTCATGCAGGTGCTTGAGGCGCCGCCCTTGCAGGACGACACGATCGGCAGCGACGAAGTCGGCGTCTTCCAGCAGCAGCAGGTTCACGGCAGCGGGGCGGGCGGCTGGTCGTCGGAGGCCGCTTCTGCCTCTTCTTCGTGCTCGCTGCGTTTGCGCACCAGGCCGCCGAAGAACAGGCCGATCTCGAACAGCAGCCACATCGGCACGGCCAGCAGGGTCTGCGAGAAGATGTCCGGCGGGGTGAGGATCATGCCGACCACGAAGCAGCCGACGATCACGTAGGGGCGGCTCTTCTTCAGGGTGGGGATGTCGATCACGCCGATCCACACCACCAGGAAGGTCGCCACCGGAATCTCGAAAGCCACGCCGAAGGCGAAGAACAGGGTGAGGACGAAATCCAGGTACTCGTTGATATCGGTCATCATCGCCACCCCTTCCGGGGTCACGCTGGCGAAGAAGTGGAAGATCAGCGGGAACACCAGGAAGTAGGCGAAGGCCATGCCGCCGTAGAACAGGAAGATGCTGGACACCAGCAGCGGCACGGCAATGCGCTTCTCGTGCTTGTACAGGCCCGGCGCGATGAAGCCCCAGACCTGGTGCAGGATGATCGGTATGGCGAGGAACAGCGCGCACCAGGCCGTCAGCTTGAACGGCGTGAGGAACGGCGAGGCGACCCCCGTGGCGATCATCGTCGCGCCTTCCGGCAGGTAGGCACGCAGCGGCGCCGAGACGATGGTGTAGATGTCCTGGGCGAAATAGAACAGGCCGGCGAACACCAGGAAGATGGCGATCACGCAGCGCAGCAGGCGCGAGCGCAACTCGGTGAGGTGCGCCACCAGGGGCATTTCGGCATCCGTTGCGGCGTGTGGATCGGGTAACTGCTGGCTCATGGCTGGCGCGGCGGCTCCGGGTTGGCCGGGGAGGCTTCGGGGGTGACTATCGGCGCTGCGATGACCGCGGCAGGTGTCGGTGCTGGAACTTCGGCAGCGGGAGCGGCAGGCTCGCTGGGCGTCGGCTGCGGCGGCAGGATCGACTGCTTGAGCTCGCGCTCCATCTGCAGGATCTGCTCGTTATGCAGCTGGCGACGGATATCGTCGGCGCCGATCTCGCGCTCGACCTCGGCCTTGATCGCACTGAAGCTGCGCTTCAACCGGCCGATCCACAGGCCAGCGGTACGCGCCGCTGCGGGCAGGCGCTCGGGGCCGAAGACGATCAGCGCAACCAGGCCGACCAGCAGCAGTTCGGAAAATCCGATGTCGAACACGGCTTAATCCTTGCGCGCCGGCTCTTCGACTTTCTGCGCCTGGGCGTCGATGGTCTGCGGCTGGTGCAGCTGCTCGGTGGTGCTGGCCGGTGCCGGTGTTTCGGTTTTTTCGTCTTCGGTGTTCATCGCCTTGCGGAAGCCCTTGATGGTCTCGCCCAGGTCGGAGCCGAGGTTTTTCAGGCGCTTGGTGCCGAATACCAGCACTACCACGATGAGAATGACGATCCAGTGTTTCCAGTCGAAAATGCCCATGTAATCAGTCCTCGTAAATAATCAGTCGGAAGTAGTCGGGCGGGCTGCTTTTTCAGCATGCCCGGAGAGTCCAAAGCGTCGATCCAGCTCGTCCAGCACGGCCTGCGGATGCTGGCCGAGTGCGGCGAGCATGACCAGGCTGTGGAACCAGAGGTCGGCGGTTTCGTAGATCACGTCGCTGTTGTCGCCACTGATGGCGGCGTCTTTGGCCGCAAGAATGGTTTCGACCGACTCTTCGCCGACCTTCTCCAGGATCTTGTTCAGGCCCTTGTGGTACAGGCTGGCCACGTAGGAGCTGTCCGGCGCCGCGCCCTTGCGCGACTCCAGCACCTCGGCCAGGCGGGTGAGGGTGTCGCTGCTACTCATGGCTGTGTCCTGCGTGGTAGATGGCATCCGGGTCTTTGAGGACGGCGTCGACGGTCTTCCAGGCGCCATTCTCGTAGACGCGGTAGAAGCAGCTTTCACGGCCGGTGTGGCAGGCGATGCCGCCGATCTGCTCCACCTGCAGCACGATCACGTCGGCGTCGCAGTCCAGGCGCAGCTCGTGCAGCTTTTGCACATGGCCGGACTCCTCGCCCTTGCGCCACAGCTTGCCGCGCGAGCGCGACCAGTAGATGGCGCGTTGTTCGCTGGCGGTCAGGGCCAGGGCTTCGCGGTTCATCCAGGCCATCATCAGGATGCGGCCGGTCTTGTGGTCCTGGGCGATGGCGGGGAGCAGGCCATCTTCGTTCCAGTGAATCTCGTCGAGCCAATCAGTCATTAGGGTCGTCTCATGGCATGCGCAGCATGCCGGATCAATTCGTTGCGCGGTGGGCCAGGCAGTGCCCTCTACCGAACCGCCCTAGTGTGCCAGCCGGCGTCGGCACTGGCTATCGGCGCAGGACCAGCAGCAAGCCGGCCCCCAGGCTGAGCCAACTGGCCCACGCTGCCGGGCTCAGTGCCAGGCCCTGGCTGACGCCGCCGGCGACCAGCGCCGCACCCAGCAGGCGCAGGGCCCAGGTGTGCTTGGCGACAGGTGTGGCCTGTGCGGCTTGCGCCTGGGGCTGGTTGAGGCGCTCCAGGGTGTCGCGGGCCATCTGTGACAGGTGCGGTACTTGTTCGGCCTGCTGCTGCAGGTTGCGCAGCAACTGCATGGGGCTGATGCGTTCACGCATCCAGCGTTCGAGGAAGGGCTGCGCGGTGCTCCACAGGTCCAGGTCCGGGTACAGCTGGCGGCCCAGGCCTTCGATGTTGAGCAAGGTCTTCTGTAACAGCACCAGCTGCGGCTGCACTTCCATGTTGAAGCGGCGCGCGGTCTGGAACAGGCGCAGCAGCAGTTGGGCGAAGGAAATGTCTTTCAGCGGTTTCTCGAAGATCGGCTCGCAGACGGTGCGGATCGCCGCTTCGAAATCATTCACCCGGGTTTCGGCCGGTACCCAGCCGGAGTCGATGTGCAGCTGCGCCACGCGGCGGTAGTCGCGCTTGAAGAAGGCGATCAGGTTGCGCGCCAGGTAGTCCTGGTCCTCGGGGGTGAGGCTGCCGACGATGCCGCAGTCGATGGCAATGTACTGCGGGCTCCACGGCGTACGGGTGCTGACGAAGATGTTGCCGGGGTGCATGTCGGCGTGGAAGAAACTGTCGCGGAACACCTGGGTGAAGAAGATCTCCACGCCGCGCTCGGCCAGCAGTTTCATGTTGGTGCGCTGGTCGGCGAGCACCGCGAGATCGGTCACCGGGATGCCGTAGATGCGTTCCATCACCAGCACCTTGGGCCGGCACCAGTCCCAGTACACCTGCGGTACGTAGAGCAGGTCGGAGCCGTCGAAATTGCGCCGCAGCTGGCTGGCGTTGGCCGCCTCGCGCAGCAGGTCGAGTTCGTCGTAGATGGTTTTCTCGTAGTCGCTGACTACTTCCATCGGGCGCAGGCGGCGGGCGTCGGCGGAGGCCTTCTCGGCGATGCGCGCGAGGAGGAACAGCCAGGCCAGGTCCTGGCGGATGATCGGGCGCAGGCCCGGGCGGATCACCTTGACCACCACTTCCTCGCCGCTTTTCAGCTGCGCGGCATGCACCTGCGCCACCGAGGCCGAGGCCAGCGGCTCGACGTCGAAGCGGGCGAAGACCTCGCCGACCGTGGCACCGAGCTGCTCTTCGATGCGCGCAATGGCATGCACCGAATCGAACGGCGGCACCTGGTCCTGCAGGCGCGCCAGCTCGTCAGCAACGTCAGGCGGCAACAGGTCGCGGCGGGTGGACAGCAGTTGGCCGAACTTGATGAAGATCGGTCCGAGTTCCTCCAGGGCCAGGCGCAGCGCCGCGCCACGGCTCAGCTGCAACGGTTTGCGTGGCAGCCAGCGCCACGGCAGGATCAGGCGCAGGGCGCGCATCCAGGCGGGCAGGGGCTGGTTCAGCAGCAGGTCATCCAGGCGGTAACGAATGATCACGCGCAGGATGCGCATCAGGCGGCGGGCGGCAAGCAGCTTCATGGTGAGGTTTTGGCCTTACGGGCGAGGCGTTCGATGCGGGCATCGAGGCGGTCGAGGGCGAGCTTGAGCTGGTCGAGTTCGCTGAAGCGCGCCTGCGCTTCGCGTTCACCCACCAGGCTGCGCGATTCTTCACTGAGGTAGTCGGCAAGGGTCAGGCGCAGGCTGTCGAGGCTGTCGCCGGCCCACTGCACGCGGCTGCGCAGGTGGCTGCCGAGCAACTGACTGCCGACCGGGCCGAGCCAGCGTGACAGCTCGTATTCCCAGTCCAGTTCAAGGTCCTGGAGGATCGCCGCCAGCTCCAGCAGTACGGCGCTGTCGCCATCCAGGGCGACCTCGGGCTGGTGCAGGATGGCGGTCTTGTCCTTGGCCAGGGCCAGGCGCAACAGGCTGCTGGCCGGGGCGCGCAGTCGGCAGTCGGCGGCATCCCAGTGGCTGGCCAGTTGCAGGCCCTCGGCACCGGGCAGAATGAACAGGCGCAGGGCCGGGCTCAGGCAGTCGACCTCGATGACCTTGCCTTCCAGGCGGGCCAGCCGCGGCAGTGCCGTGCTGTCCATCGCCAGGACGCGGTTGAGGCCGTGTTCGACGCCTGCCAGCAGCCCGGTCAGCAGCATCAGGGTTTGATACCGCGATGCAGGGCGACGATGCCGCCGGTCATGTTGTGGAAGGTCACGCGCTCGAAGCCGGCCTCGGCCATCATCGCTTTCAGCGTGTCCTGATCCGGGTGCATGCGGATCGACTCGGCCAGGTAGCGGTAGCTCTCGGCGTCGTTGGTGATCAGCTTGCCCATCAGCGGCATGAAGGCGAACGAGTAGGTGTCGTAGGCCTTGGACAGCAGCGCGCTGGACGGCTTGGAGAACTCCAGCACGAGCAGGCGGCCGCCGGGCTTGAGCACGCGCAGCATGGAACGCAGGGCGTCTTCCTTGTTCGTGACGTTGCGCAGGCCGAAGGCAATGGTGATGACGTCGAAGTGGTTGTCCGGGAACGGCAGTTTTTCCGCGTCGGCCTGGACGAACACCACGTTGCCGGCCACGCCCTTGTCGAGCAGGCGGTCACGGCCGACCTTGAGCATCGACTCGTTGATGTCGGCCAGCACCACTTCGCCGGTCGGGCCGACCAGGCTGGAGAACTTGCGTGCCAGGTCGCCAGTGCCGCCCGCGATATCCAGCACGCGGTTGCCCGGACGCACGCCCGAGAGCTCGATGGTGAAGCGCTTCCACAGGCGGTGCATACCGCCGGAAAGCAGGTCGTTCATCAGGTCGTACTTGGCGGCCACGGAGTGGAACACCTCGGCCACCTTGCCGGCCTTCTGGCTTTCCGGAACGTCCTGAAAGCCGAAGTGGGTGGTCGGTTCGCTGTCGTGGGCCTTGCGCGGATCGTTCATGTCGCGGTCACCGGAATCAAAGTGGCGGCCATTCTAAACCCGTGGCCTGCCTTTGTCTTGGCACTGGGCGGGGCGCTATAGTCGTGCGACATCAGGTCGCTGTCGGAGCCATGCATGAGTCGCATCACCGTTGAACGTTCGCATTCCCTGGGCCGCGCGAGCGCCCGTGAAAAAGCCGAGGCGCTGGCCGAGCGCCTGGCCCGTGAATACGCCGTGAAGTACCGCTGGGTTGGCGACACGCTGGAGTTCAAGCGCAGCGGTGCCGATGGCAGCATCGAGGTGAGTGACGAACTGGTGCGCGTCAGCCTCAAGCTGGGCCTGTTGCTGTCTGCCCTGGGCGGCACCATCAAGCGCGAAATCGAAGAGACCCTGGACAAGCACTTGCAGGGTTGAGGCGTACGGCGCGCAGGCGATCCGCGCGGCCTAGTATGTGATTTCTAATTTTTCTAACTACCTTGCGTTCAAGTCCTGTGAAAGGACCACCTTTTCATCACTCTGAACGTGAGGTGCCGCATGGCCACTAAAGCCGCCGTCAAGAAGAAAGTTGAAGCCGTAGTCGAAAGCAAAGCCACCGTTCTGACCGACGTTAAAGCCTATGCCCGCAAGGTCTGGCTGGCCGGTCTGGGCGCCTACGCCAAAGCCGGTGCCGAAGGCGTCGATTACTTCAAGGACCTGGTCAAGGCCGGTGAAGGCGTCGAGAAAGAAGGCAAGAAGCTGGTGACCAAGCAGGTCGAAGCCGCCAACAGCCAGTTCGAAACCCAGGTTGCCAGCGTCAAGTCGAGCGTCAAATCCAGCGTCTCCGAAGTGAAGGGCAAGGTTGAAGGGCAGTTCGACAAGATCGAAAAAGCCTTCGACGGTCGCGTCGCTGCCGGCCTGAATCGCTTGGGTATTCCCTCCAAGCAAGACGTTGAGGCACTCTCTGCTAAGCTGGACGAGTTGAATGCATTGCTTGAGCGTGTCGCGCGTACTCAATAAGGAGAGCAGGATGGCTGTCAAGAAACCTACCGCTGCTAAACCAGCAGCTAAGAAACCCGCCGCGAAACCCGCAGCGAAGAAAGAAAGCGGTTCCTGGATCGGCGAGATCGAGAAGTACTCGCGTCAGATCTGGCTGGCCGGTCTCGGTGCCTATTCCAAGGTCAGCAAGGACGGCACCAAGCTGTTCGACGGTCTGGTCAAGGACGGCGAGAAAGCCGAGAAACAAGCCAAGACCGAAGTTGACAAGCAACTGGACGTGGTGAAGTCGTCGGTGGGTACCACCGTCGGTTCGGCCAAGTCGAAAGTCGACGAAGTCAAAGGCAAGGCGCTGGGCAAATGGGGCGAGCTGGAAGAGGCTTTCGATAAGCGTCTGAACAGTGCCATTTCCCGTCTCGGTGTACCGAGCCGCAACGAAGTGAAATCGCTGCAGACCAAGGTCGATACCCTGACCAAGCAGATCGAGAAGCTCACCGGTGTTTCGGTGAAATCGGTCAAGCCGGCAGCCAAGCCGGTCGCCAAGGCAGCTGCTAAGCCCGCCGCCAAACCGGCTGCCAAGCCAGTGGCCAAGGCTGCTGCAAAACCTGCAGCCAAGCCGGCAGCTAAACCGCTGGTCAAGGCCGCTGCCAAACCGGCCGCTAAGCCCGCCGCCAAACCTGCAGCCAAGCCTGCGGTGAAAGCTGCAGTTAAGCCGGCAGCCAAGCCAGCGGCGAAGAAGCCTGCCGCCAAGCCTGCTGCCAAACCGGTAGCTGCCAAGCCCGCCGCACCGGCTGCTGCTCCGGCCGCACCTGCTGCACCGGTAGCTGCCCCCGTGGCACCTGCTACACCGTCCTGAGTTTTCCCAGGACAGCAAAAGCCCGGCCTAGTGCCGGGCTTTTGCGTTTCTGGGCGGTCAAACTTCCAGGTAGCGTCGGGCCAGTTGTTCGGCGGCGGTGCGTGAGTCGTCGGTCAGGTGTGGGGCGACCAGCATCATCACCTGGTACACCACCAGACGAACTTCGCCGTCGGCACCGACGATGCGCTGGTAGTCGAGGGAGAACAGCAGGGTCAGGGTGACCTGCTCGACCAGTTGTCCCAGTGCCTGGGTGCCGCTGCGCAATTGCCCGAGTGCGCCAAGGCGCGCCAGCAGCGAGGCCAGGGTGCGCTTGAGCTGGTTGAGCCACAGGCGGATGCCGCGAGCCAGCTTGGGCAGGCGCCCGGCGAGGTTGGACAGGTCCTGGAACAGGAAGCGGTACTGCGCTAGGCGCTCGACGATCAGGTGCAGGAACAGCCAGTAGTCCTCGGCATCCAGGGCTGCCTCTTCCGGCGGATCGAGCAGCGGCGCCAGGTCGGCCTGGAAGCGCTCGAACAGCTCCATGATCAACGGCTCTTTACCGTGGAAGTGGTAATACAGGTTGCCGGGGCTGATGCCCATCTCGGTGGCGATTTCGAGGGTGGAGACGTTGGGTTCGCCCTGCTGATTGAACAGGTTCAGGGCACACTCGAGGATGCGGTCGCGGGTCTTCATTCCATGATCTTGTAGTGGCCGCAGGGGCCTCGACGATAACCGGCCGGGGGCTGCCCGGCCAGTCGTTTCGCGTGTGCGGGTTAGCGCATGTGCACGTAGGTGCCCGGCGCCGCTTCCATGGCCGGGTACTTGCTGTTACCGACACTGAACACGCTTTCGCTCTGCTCGCCGGAGCGCTCCTGGATCCACTCCAGCCATTGCGGCCACCAGCTGCCTTCCACTTTCTTCGCGTCGTAGAACCAGGCGCGCGGGTCGGCGCTGAGCTTGCCGTTTTCCAGGTAGGTGGATTTGGGGTTGCCCGGCGGATTGAGAATGCTCTGGATATGCCCGCTGTTGGACAGCACGAAGCGGCGGTTGCCGCCCAGGAGCAGGGTCGAGCGGTAGACCGCGTCCCACGGGGTGATGTGGTCGTTGATGCCGCCGACGCTGAAACTGTCGAGGTTGACCTTGGACAGGTCGATCGGCGTGCCGCAGGTTTCCATGCCACCGGAGCGAGTCAGCGGGTTGTGCTTGAACAGGTCGAGCAGGTCGCCGTGCAGGGCGGCCGGCAGGCGCGTGTTGTCGTTGTTCCAGTAGAGGATGTCGAACGCCGGCGGTTCCTTGCCCAGCAGGTAGTTGTTGACCCAGTAGTTCCACACCAGGTCATTGGGGCGCATCCAGGCGAATACCCGGGCCATGTCGCGGCCATCCAGCACGCCGCTCTGGTAGGAGCGGCGCTTGGCCGATTCGAGGGTCTGCTCGTCGGCGAACAGCATTGCCGGGCTGTTCACCTGGCTGTCCAGCAGGCTGACCAGGTAGGTGGCGCAGCCGACCTTGCGCAGCTGGCGCTTGGCCTGCAGGTGGCCTTGCAGGGCGCCGATGGTCAGGCCGCCGGCGCAGGCGCCCATCAGGTTGACGTCCTTGCTGCCAGTAATGGTGCGGCATACGTCCATGGCTTCTTCGACCGCCTGCACGTAGCTGGACAGGCCCCATTCACGGTGCCGCGCATCCGGGTTGCGCCAGCTGATCATGAACACCTGCAGGCCATTCTTCAGGCAGTACTGGACGAAGCTCTTCTCCGGGCTGAGGTCGAAGATGTAGAACTTGTTGATCTGCGGCGGGACCATCAGCAGCGGCTTGGCGTACTGCTTTTCACTCATCGGCTTGTAGTGGATGAGCTCGAACATCTCGTTGCGGAAGATCACCGAACCGGGCGTCAGGGCCAGGTTGCGACCGACCTCGAAGGCCTGTTTGTTGACCTGGCTGGGCATGCCGCTGTTGTTCAGCATGTCGTCGTACAGGTGGCGTGCGCCGCGCAGCAGGCTGGTGCCGCCGCTGTTGAACAGCTCCTTGACCGCCAGCGGGTTGAGCACGCTGTTGGAGGGCGACAGCGCATCGTTGAGCAGGGCGAAGAGGAAGTGCGCGCGGGTGCGGTCGTCGGGCGACAGGTCGCTCTCGTCGATCCACGCCTTGAGCTGCTGCTGCCAGGCCAGGTAAGCCTGCAGGCTGCGCCGGTAGAACGGGTTGAGTTGCCAGGATGGGTCGCTGAAGCGCGCATCCTGCGGATTGACCTTGTGCGGTGTGTCGCCGAGCATCACGCGCCCGAGCTGCTTGCCCAGGGCAAGCAGATGACGGGCGCTGTGTACGGGTTGGCGCAGGCCCTGGAACGCCAGGCCACGCATGGTAGAAAACATGTCGCGGCCACGCAGGCCGACCATCGCGCTTTGCGCGTTCATGTAGTTCGCGGGTACCGGCAGTGATCCCGGTGCAGTCTTTTCACGCATGGGGCAGGCTCCGTCGTCAAACCGTCATAACAATGACAGCAAGGCTTGTACCAAGGCGCGCCGGAACGCATTCCAGACTGCCGCGCGAGAAATCCATTTACTCCGGCAGGGCCCGAAGCGGGCTCAATCCTGCCGGCGCAGCACTACAGTTGTGCGGTCAGTGACCACGAACGGGCATAGGTTGCGGGTGCATCACGGCCCGCTGCCGTTCTTCCTCAAGGAACTTCATGATGATCGGGGCAACCGCTTCGGCGCGGGTCACCAGGAACAGGTGACCATCGTCGATGATGTGAAATTCCGTATTGGGGATGCGCCAGGCCAGCAGGCGCATGTTGACCAGCGGAATCAGTGGGTCATCGTCGCCGGCCAAGACCAGCGTAGGTTGTCTGATCTTGTGCAACCAGTGGATGCTGGTCCAGCCTAGGCCGGCGAACAGCTGCCAGTAGTAACCCATCTTACCGCCCGAGCGGACCTTGCTGGCGTGTGCCAGGGCCAGCTTGGGATCGCGGCGAAAGGCGCCGCCATAGATTTCCGGGGCGATCTGCACGCCATACGACGGCTGGATATAGCGCCGCGGGCTGGCCATGCACCAGAGCACCTTGGGCTTGCCCGGCACCATTACGGCACCTGCCGACGTGGCCGCCAGCACCAGTTTCTTGCAGCGCTCCGGGTAGTCGTGGGCGAACTGCTGCGCCAGTGCCCCCCCCCAGGACACGCCGATGGCGTTGACCTGGCCGTAGTCCAGGTAGTCGAGCATGCGTGCGGCCAGCTTGGCCAGGCCGGGGAAGCGGTAGGGCGTGCTGGGCGTGGACGAGCCGCCAACGCCGGGGACGTCGAAGGCGATCACCTCCAGTTCCGGGTCGAGCGCCTGGACGAAGGGCATCACCAGCTCCAGGTTGGCGCCGATGCCGTTGAAGATCAGCAGCGGCGTGAGCTTGCTGCTGCCCGGACGGACCGCCGTACGGATGGTCTGGCCGTCCAGTTCGATGGTGCGAAATGCGAAAGGTTGCGGCATGCGCTAAGCCCTATGGTTTGATCCGTGGCGAGCCGACATCCAGCGCGGCTCTCCAGTGCCCCACCGGTTGGTGGGCAAGCACCGCCCCGGACCACATGGGCCGGGGTGGCGGGCGGCACTTCCAGTTGCCGCGGGCAGTACTGCGCAAGGTGCAGCGTGTACGGGTATCGCTGTTGTTCTCTGGGAGGCCTAGCGTTCGTGCACGTAAGTGCCGGGGGACGCCTCGCCTGCCTGGTAGGTCTTGTTGCCGAGGGCGGCTGGTGCCTTTTTCAGCTTGCCCGAGCGATCGGCCAGCCAGGTCTGCCAGTGCAGCCACCAGGAGTCCGCATGCTTGGTCGCGCTGGATTGCCAGGCGCGTGGGTCATACGGCATGTCGGTGTTGGTCATGTAGCGCGCCTTGGGGTTGCCCGGCGGGTTGAGAATGCTCTGGATATGCCCGCTGTTGGACAGCACGAACTCGACCTTGCCGCCGAACAGGTGGGCCGACTTGTAGCACGAGCCCCACGGCGTGATGTGGTCGTTGGTGCCGGCCAGGCAGTAGATGTCGCTGGTCACCTGCTTGAGGTCGATCGGCGTGCCGCAGACTTCCAGCGCGCCGGCGCGGGTCAGCGGGTTGGTCTTGAACATCTCGATGAATTCGCCGTGCAGGGCGGCCGGCAGGCGCGTGGTGTCGTTGTTCCAGTAGAGGATGTCGAACACCGGCGGCTCGTTGCCCAGCAGGTAATTGTTGACCCAGTAGTTCCAGATCAGGTCGTTGGGGCGCATCCAGGCGAAGACCTTCGCCATGTCGCTGCCTTCCAGGACACCGGACTGGTAGGAGCGGCGCTTGGCGGCCTCCAGGGTCTTCTCGTCGGCGAACAGGGCGACCTGGGTGTCGAGCTTGGTGTCCAGCACGCTGACCAGCAGGGTCAGGGCGTTGACCTTCTGCTCGCCGATGGCGGCGTAGTGGCCGAGCAGGGAAGCGGTGGTCAGGCCGCCGGAGCAGGCGCCGAGCATGTTGATGTCTTTGCTGCCGGTGATCGCCAGGATCACCTCGATGGCTTCCTTGAGCGCCTCGATGTAGGTCGACAGGCCCCACTCGCGCTGCGCCTTGGTCGGGTTGCGCCAGCTGACCACGAAGGTCTGGATGCCGTTGCGCAGGAGGAAGCGCGCCACGCTCTTTTCCTGCGACAGGTCGAATACATAGAACTTGTTGATCTGCGGCGGCACCACCAGCAGCGGACGTTCCTGCACCTGCTCGGTGATCGGCTTGTACTGGATCAGTTCCAGCAGGTCGTTGCGGAATACCACGGCGCCGTCGCTGGTGGCGAGGTTTTTGCCGACCTCGAAGGCGTCCATGTTGACCTGGCTGGGCATGCCACCGTTGTGCACGATGTCCTTGGCCAGGTGGGAGAGGCCGTCGAGCAGGCTCTTGCCGCCGGTTTCGAAGAAGCGTTTGACCGCAGCCGGGTTGGCCATGCTGTTGGTCGGCGCCATGGCCTCGGTCATCAGGTTGATGACGAAGTGGCCGCGGCTGGTGTCCTGTTCGGAGAGGCTGCTGTCCTCGATCCAGTCGTGCAGTTCCTTGCGCCACACCAGGTAGGTCTGCAGGTAGCGGCGGTACAGCGGATTCTGGCTCCAGGCCGGATCGGCGAAGCGGCGGTCGCCTTCTTCGGGCGTGAGTTCGGATTGGCCGAGCAGCACGTTCTTCAGTTCGAAAGCGAAGTGAGTGATGTGCTTGGCGCTATGGAAGGGTTGTTTGATGGCCTGGGCGAGGACCATACGGGCAGAAGTAAGCAGATCTTTACCGCGTATGCCTATCACCGGGTTCAATCCCAGTGTGCTTTCCGACGCCTGCCGTTGCAGGTCTTCATTATTCTTTTGGGTCATCTACGACGCTCCATTGTCCTGAGACGAATACCGGCATGTTGCTGTGTGCTGACACAGGGCGAAGGGCTGGTACTGCTCGGGTTACCGGGTGCGGATTAAGCTCCGCGCTTCTTCGCATTCGCAGTAGGCAAATGCATGGAACCTGCCAGTTCCTTGGTTACCCGAGTTTGCCCGTTTGCGCAAGCGCGCAAATCCCTATGGCACGGCGCGCGGCAGTATGCCGAGGGCGATTAGAAAGTGCGCCCTAAGCGTGACGAAAATATTGCGGGAGGGGCGGGCTAGAGCAGTAGCTTGATCACAGATTCGTTCGGGTCGCGGGATTTGCCGGCGGCCGCCAGCTGCGCCAGATAGTCCGTCCACAGTTCGTCGTGACGGATGGCGAGTTGATAGAGGTAATCCCAGGTGAACAAACCGCTGTCATGGCCGTCGTCGAAGCACAATTTCAGTGCATAGTTGCCGGCCGGTTCCAGGCCCTGCAAACCCACGCCGAGCTTGCCAACCTGGAGGATAGGTTTGCCGTGGCCCTGCACTTCGGCCGAGGGTGAATGCACCCGCAGGAACTCGGCGCTGAGGCTGTAGCTGTGCCCGTCGTACTCCAGCTCGAGGAGCTTCGAGGCCTTGTGCAGTTTGATGGCGGTGGGCATGCGCATGGGGAGCTTCCGGGTGGCGGGTGGATAATGCCGGGCATTATCCACCCAGTCCGGTCAGAGGATATAGCGCGACAGGTCTTCGTCCTGCGCCAGCTCGCCGAGGTGGTCGTTGACGTAGGTGGCGTCGATGCGGATCGGCTCACCGTTCTGCTTGCCGGCCAGGTCGCCGGCACTGAAGGAGACTTCCTCCAGCAGGCGTTCGAGCAGGGTGTGCAGGCGGCGCGCGCCGATGTTCTCGGTCTTCTCGTTGACCTGCCAGGCGATCTCGGCGATGCGCTTGATGCCGTCCTGGAGGAACTCGATCTGCAGCCCTTCGGTTTTCAGCAGCTCGGTGTACTGCTCGGTGAGCGCGGCATGCGGCTCGGTGAGAATGCGCTCGAAATCCTGCGGTGACAGCGCCTTGAGCTCGACGCGGATCGGCAGGCGACCCTGCAGCTCCGGCACCAGGTCGCTGGGCTTGGACAGGTGGAAGGCGCCCGAGGCGATGAACAGGATGTGGTCGGTCTTGACCATGCCCAGCTTGGTGTTGACCGTGCAGCCCTCGATCAGCGGCAGCAGGTCGCGCTGCACGCCTTCGCGGGACACATCGGCGCCGCCGACATTGCCGCGCTTGGCCACCTTGTCGATCTCGTCGATGAACACGATGCCGTTCTGCTCAACCGCTTCCAGGGCCTTGGCCTTGAGTTCTTCCTCGTTGACCAGGCGCGCGGCTTCTTCCTCGCGCACCAGCTTGAGGGCTTCCTTGACCTTGAGCTTGCGGCTTTTCTTCTTGCCCTTGCCCAGGTTGGAAAACAGGCTCTGCAGCTGGTTGGTCATTTCTTCCATGCCCGGCGGGGTCATGATCTCGATGCCGGCCGGTTGCTCGGCCACTTCGATCTCTATGTCCTTGTCGTCCAGCTGGCCTTCGCGCAGGCGCTTGCGGAACAGCTGGCGGGTATTGGAGTCGTTGCTCGGCGCCGGGTCATCGTTGAAACCGACCCGTGCTGGCGGCAGCAGGGCGTCGAGGATGCGCTCTTCTGCGGCGTCTTCGGCGCGCGACTGGACCTTGTGGATCTCCTGCTCGCGCAGCAGCTTGATCGCGGCATCGGCGAGGTCGCGGATGATCGATTCGACGTCACGGCCGACATAACCGACTTCGGTGAACTTGGTCGCTTCGACCTTGATGAACGGGGCGTTGGCCAGCTTGGCCAGGCGCCGGGCGATCTCGGTCTTGCCGACGCCGGTAGGGCCGATCATCAGGATGTTCTTTGGTGTCACCTCGGCGCGCAGCTCGGCCGGCAGCTGCATACGCCGCCAGCGGTTGCGCAGGGCGATGGCCACGGCGCGCTTGGCGTCGTCCTGGCCGATGATGTGGCGGTTGAGTTCGGAGACGATCTCGCGGGGCGTCATGGACATGCAGGCTTGCTCCAACGGAAGCCGCGCTTATTCAGCGCAGTCTTCTTCCTCAATAGTTAGGTTCTGGTTAGTGAAGACACAGATGGAGCCGGCAATGTTCAATGCCGCCTCGGTGATTTCACGCGCGCTGAGGTCGGTTTTCTGCAGCAGGGCCATGGCCGCGGCCTGGGCGAAGCCGCCGCCGGAGCCCATGGCGATCAGGCCTTGCTCGGGTTCGACCACGTCACCGTTGCCGGTAATGATCAGCGAGGCATCTTTGTTCGCAACCGCCAGCATGGCTTCCAGGCGGCTGAGCGAGCGGTCGGTACGCCAGTCTTTGGCTAGTTCGACGGCGGCGCGCACCAGATGGCCCTGGTGTTTTTCCAGCTGGCCTTCGAAGCGCTCGAACAGGGTAAAGGCGTCGGCGGTGGCGCCGGCGAAACCGGCGAGTACCTGGCCGTGGTAGAGGCGCCGGACTTTCTTGGCGTTGCCTTTCATCACGGTGTTGCCCAGGGATACCTGGCCGTCGCCGCCCATGACGACTTTGCCGTTGCGGCGAACTGAAACGATGGTGGTCAAGGGGAGCGTCTCCACACGATGGGCGAATTGCCCTGATGAAGACTTAGGTGGGGTGGCCCGTCCGGCTTTTCAACCGGACGAGGCCAATTAGCGGTTCAGCGACTTTGGCGCTGCTGTAACAACAGGTTGCTATAGCCGCTGGCAGCCAGCTGTTTCTGCGCGCTGGCCAGTGCTTCGCGGCTGGCGTAGGGGCCGACCAGTACGCGGAACCAGGTTTCTTCGCGCACCTTGCCCGACTCCACCTGCACGCTCTGGCCGAGCAGGATCAGCTGGGCGCGCACCTTGTCGGCGTCTTCGCGCTTGCGGAAGGAGCCGGCCTGGAGGAAGAACTGGGTGGTGACCGGCGCCATGGCCACGGTGGGTGGCGGTGGCGGGGTCTGGCCGTTGAGCAGGGCTTCGGCACGGGCGGCGTCGATCTTCGCGGCTTCCTCCGGGGTCACCGGGGTGGTCGGCGGCGTAGGTGGGGTTTCCTGCTGCATGGCGTCCGGCGGCACGATGACCTCGGATTCCGGCAGCAGGGTGTAGAAGTCGTACTTGGGCTTGACCGGTTCCTGGGTCGCCGGGGTCTTCTTCTGCTCGACGGTCTTGCTGCTGGCGCGCGCCTGTTCATCCGGCTTGGCGCGTTTGACGTCGCCGCGGCCGGGTTCGAGGCTGAACAGGAACACCATGAAGCCGCCAATCACCAGGCCACAGGCCAGCCATACCCAGCCGGGTACCGGTTTTTTCGGGGGTGCCTGGTAGCGGCTGGCGCCGCGCTTGGGTGCCGGTTTTTTCTTCGCCGCCACTTACATGCGCTCCAGGGTATCCAGGCCGAGCAGTTGCAGGCCTTGTTTGAGGGTGCGGCCGGTCAGCGCCGCCAGGCGCAGGCGGCTATTGCGCACGGCTTCGTCTTCGGCGGAGAGGATCGGGCAGTTCTCGTAGAAGCTGGAGAACAGCCCGGCCAGGTCATACAGGTAGGCGCACAGCAGGTGCGGCGTGCCTTTGTCGGCGACGTTGTTGAGCAGCTCGCCGAACTGCGCCAGCTTGCCGGCCAGGGCATGCTCCTGCTCGGCGTCCAGGCTGATCTGCCCGCCGATTTCCTCGATGCCCTTGCCCAGCTTGCGGAATACGCTGGCCACGCGGGTGTAGGCGTACAGCAGGTAGGGCGCGGTGTTGCCCTCGAAGCTCAGCATCAGCTCGAAGTTGAAGCTGTAGTCGCTGGCGCGGTGCTTGGACAGGTCGGCGTACTTCACCGCACCGATGCCTACCGCGCGGGCGATCTGGCGCAGCTCGGCGTCGTCGAGGTCGGGGTTCTTGCTTTTGACCAGGCTGTAGGCGCGCTCTTCGGCCTCATTGAGCAGGTCGACCAGTTTCACCGTGCCGCCATCGCGGGTCTTGAACGGGCGGCCGTCGGCGCCGTTCATGGTGCCGAAGCCCATGTGTTCGAGCTGCATGCTGGCCGGGACGAAGCCGGCCAGGCGCGCGGCGGCGAAGACCATCTGGAAGTGCAGGGCCTGGCGCTGGTCGACGAAGTACAGCGCGCGGTCGGCCTTCAATACGTTGGCGCGGTAGCGGGTGGCGGCCAGGTCGGTGGTGGCGTACAGGTAGCCGCCGCCGGCCTTCTGCACGATCAGCGGCAGCGGGTTGCCTTCGGCATTCTTGAACTCGTCCATGAACACGCACTGGGCGCCTTCGCTTTCGCTGAGCAGGCCCTTGGCCTTGAGGTCGGCGACCACATTGGCCAGGTCGTCGTTGTAGGCGCTCTCGCCCTTCACGTCGGCCATGCTCAGCTTGACGCCGAGGCGGTCGTACAGCGCCTGGCAGTGGCTCAGGGAAATATCGTTGAAGCGGTGCCACAGGCGCAGGCACTCGGCGTCGCCGGCCTGCAGCTGCACCACCAGCTCGCGGGCGCGGTCGGCGAATTCCGGCGACTCGTCGAAGCGTTTCTTCGCCGCGCGGTAGAAGTTTTCCAGGTCGGAAAGCTCGCTCTCGGCGGCGGCCGGGTTTTCCTGCATATACGCCAGCAACATGCCGAACTGGGTGCCCCAGTCGCCGACGTGGTTCTGCCGGATCACCTCGTCGCCGAGGAACTCCAGCACGCGCGCCACGCCGTCGCCGATGATGGTCGAGCGCAGGTGGCCGACGTGCATTTCCTTGGCCAGGTTGGGCGCCGACAGGTCGACCACCACGCGCTGTGCCGAGCCGGCCTTGCGCACGCCGAGCTGGGCGTCGGCCAGGGCGGCTTCCAGGCGCTGGGCCAGGGCGTCGCTGTTCTGGAAGAAGTTGAGGAAGCCGGGGCCGGCGATCTCGACCTTGCTGATGCCGTCATCGGCGGGCAGGGCGGCGACCAGCTTCTCGGCCAGGTCGCGCGGCTTCATGGCGGCGGGCTTGGCCAGCATCAAGGCAATGTTGCTGGCGAAGTCGCCGTTGCTCTTGTCCTTGGTGTTCTCCACCTGAATCGCCGGCGTCAGGCCTTCGGGCAGTACGCCCTCGGCGGTGAGGCGGGTCAGGGCTTGCTCAATCAGGTGGCGAATGGTGTCTTTCATGGTCTGCTCGGTCGGCCGTGGCGGGTCGAAAACTGGGCATTATCGGCGTGGCAGGAGAGTGCGGCAACCCGCAGGGCCGCCTAAATCTCTTTGTAGGAGCGAGCTTGCTCGCGATCAATGCCTGCGCAAAAGCATCGCGAGCAAGCTCGCTCCTACAGAGAGCGGCTAAAAAAGGTCGATCGGGTCGACATCCAGCGACCAGCGCACCGCCCGTCCGCCCGGCATCGCTTCGAGAATCGGCAGCCAGTGGCTGAGCAACTTGTGCAGCGGCACGCGGCTGTTGGCTTGCAACAGCAGTTGCGCGCGATGACGGCCGGCGCGGCGCTCCATCGGGGCAGGGACCGGGCCGAGCAGTTCGATACCGCCCAGGCTCAGCTCCTGCTGCAGTTGTTCGGCATAGGTGCAGGCGTCGTCGAGAAAGCCTTCTGCCTGCCCCGGCTTGTGCGCTTCGGCGCGCAGCAGGGCCAGGTGGGCGAAGGGCGGCAGGCCGGCACCGCGGCGCTCGCTCAAGGCCTGCTCGGCGAAAGCCGGATAGCCCTGCTCGGTGAGCTGGACCAGCAGCGGGTGGTCGGCCAGGTGCGACTGGATGATCACCTTGCCCGGTTCCTCGGCGCGCCCGGCACGCCCGGCGACCTGGACGATCAGCTGGGCCATGCGCTCGCTGGCGCGAAAGTCCGCCGAGTACAGGCCGCCGTCGGCATCGAGGATCGCCACCAGGGTGACGCGCGGGAAGTGGTGACCCTTGGCCAGCATCTGTGTGCCGACCAGGATGCACGGCTCGCCACGGGTGATGGTGCTGAACAGCTTGTCCATGGTGCCCTTGCGCGCCGTGGTGTCACGGTCGATGCGCAGCACCGGGAAGTCCGGGAAGAGGATGTTCAGGCGCTCCTCGGCGCGCTCGGTGCCGGCGCCGACGGGGCGCAGGTCGACCTTGGCGCAGTCCGGGCACTGCCGCGGGGGGCGCTCGACGTGGCCGCAATGGTGGCAGCGCAGTTCGCCGGAGCGCTGGTGCAGGGTCATCCGCGCGTCGCAGCGGTTGCACTGGCTGATCCAGCCGCAGTCGTGGCACAGCAGAGTCGGGGCGAAGCCGCGGCGGTTAAGGAACACCAGCACCTGCTGGCCGGCGGCCAGGGTCTGGCCGATGGCCTGTTGCAGCGGCCCGGAGATGCCGGAGTCCAGCGGCAGGCTTTTTATATCCAGGCGCAGGAAGCGCGGTGGCTGTGCGCCGCCGGCACGCTGGGTGAGCTTGAGCAGGGCGTAGCGGCCGGCGTGGGCGTTGTGCAGGCTTTCCAGTGAGGGCGTGGCGGAGCCGAGGACGATCGGTAGGTTTTCCTGGCGGGCACGCACCAGGGCCAGGTCACGGGCGTGGTAGCGCAGGCCTTCCTGCTGTTTATAAGAAGCGTCGTGCTCCTCGTCGATGATGATCAGCCCGGGATTCTTCAGCGGGGTGAACAGCGCCGAGCGGGTGCCGATGACGATATCGGCCTCGCCATCGCGCGCCGCCAGCCAGGCATCCAGGCGCTCGCGATCATTGACCCCGGAGTGCAGCAGGGCGATGCGGGCGTTGAAGCGGCGGGCGAAGCGTTCGAGGGTCTGCGGGCCCAGGTTGATTTCCGGGATCAGCACCAGCGCCTGCTTGCCTGCTTCCAGGCAGTGGCGGATCAGCTGCAGATAGACCTCGGTCTTGCCGCTGCCGGTCACGCCGTACAAGAGGAAGGCGCCGAAGCTGTCCATGCCGGACTGGATGGCATTGAAGGCGGCGCGCTGCTCGGCATTCAGCGGCAGCTCCGGTTGTGCCAGCCAGCTGCCGTGGCGCTGGAGGGTGGCGCTGCGGCGCACTTCGACCTGTACCAGGCCCTTCTCCAGCAGCAGGTCGAGGCTGTCCTTGTTCAGCTGCAGCTGGCTGAGCAGGCGATGGGCCACGCCATGCGGGTGTTGGGCCAGGGTGCGCAGGGCCTCGCGCTGGCGCGGTGCGCGGCTGAGGCGCGGGTCGTTGAGGTCGGCGCCCTCGCTGGCATGCCAGAAGCGCTCCTGCCGCGCTTCGGCCGGTTCGCCCTGGCGCAGCAGCACCGGCAATGCCCAGCTCAGGGTGTCGCCGAGGCTGTGCTGGTAGTACTGCGCGGTCCACAGGCAGAGTTTGAACAGCGCCGGTGGCAGCGGCGCCTGGCGATCGAGCAGGGCGAGGGCGGGCTTGAGCTTGTCGGCTGGCACATCACTGTGGTCGACCACCTCGATCAGCACGCCGATCATCTCGCGGCGGCCGAACGATACGCGCAGGCGCATGCCCGGCTGCAATGCGCTGCGCGGTACCCCGGCGGGGGCGCGGTAGTCGAACAGGCGGCGCAGCGGCGAGGGCAGGGCGAGGCGCAGAATAGCGTCGGGCACAGGGGGCTCCAGATCAGTGCGGCGATGCTAACACGGCCGCACGTCGCCGAGATTTGTCGGTGGCTTGCGCAGTTGCCGTGCTCTGGTATGATCCGCGGCCTATTTCCGTGCGGTACTTGGCAGCAAGCCAAGTGGCGGCACACTTAAACCGAGGAAAATACGATGAAAGCCGATATCCATCCGCAGTACGAAGAAATGGTTGCAACCTGCAGCTGTGGCAACGTGATCAAAACCCGTTCGACTCTGTGCAAGCCGATGAGCCTGGACGTTTGCTCCGAGTGCCACCCGTTCTACACCGGCAAGCAGAAAATGCTGGATACCGGCGGCCGTGTTGACCGTTTCAAGCAGCGTTTCGGCATGTTCGGCGCCAAGTAAGCGTCCGAGCTACCACGGGAAACCTTATGGGCTTTTCCGCGTTGTTGAAAAAGGCGTCCCCAGTGGGCGCCTTTTTCGTTTCCGCGTTTTGGCTTTTATCCGCGCAGGCCTTCTGCCCGCTGGCCGATCCGTTGCCGCAGGTGCGCGTCGAGCGCACGGTCGACGGCGACACCCTGCGCCTGGTCGACGGCCGCAGCGTGCGCCTGATCGGTATCAATGCGCCGGAGACGGCCCATCACGGACGCCCCGTCGAACCCTTCGCCGAGGCGGCGCGCAAGCGCTTGCAGGCGCTGGTCGCGGCCAATGACGGGCGAGTCGGCATGCGCCTGGGCGCGCGTAGCAAGGATCACTACGGCCGCACCCTGGCGCATCTCTACGATGCGCGTGGGCGTAACCTGGAGGCGCAACTGCTGGCCGAGGGCCTGGGCTACCAGGTGGCTTTCGAGGCGGACGAACTGGTCGCCTGTCAGCAGGCGGCCGAGGCCGCTGCGCGTGAACAGCGTGCCGGGCTCTGGGCGCGTGCGGTGCCGTTGGCGCCGGCGGATTTGCGTCAGTCCGGTTTCGCCCTGGTGCATGGCCGCGTCGAGCGGGTGCAGCGCAATCGCGGCGGTGTCTGGTTGGAGCTGCAAGGCGGCCTGGTGCTACGGATCGAGCCGGCGCTGCAGGCGCGTTTCGATCTGCCGGACATACAAGCGCTGGCCGGGCGCCGGGTCGAGGCGCGTGGCTGGGTGATCGACCGCGCCAAGCGCGGCGGTGGCAATGCCAAACAGGCGCGCTGGATGCTAGCGCTGACCCATCCAGCCATGATCGAGGTGCTGCCATGATGGTGCGTATGACGTTGCTGCTGGTGCTGCTCGCCCAGCTGGTTGGCTGTGCGGTCAATCCGGTGACCGGCAACAACGATTTCGTGATGATGAGCGAACGCGAGGAAATCGCCCTGGGGCAGCGCGCCAGTCAGGAAATCCTCCAGCAATACTCGCGCTATGCCGACGAGAAGCTGCAGGCCTACGTGCAGCAGGTTGGCCAGCGGGTCGCGCGCAACTCCCATCGCGGCAATCTGGCGTACAGCTTCACGGTGATCGACTCGCCGGACATCAACGCCTTCGCGCTGCCCGGCGGGCACATCTATATCCATCGCGGCTTGATGGCCTATCTCAGCTCCGAGGCCGAGCTGGCGGCCGTGCTGGGGCATGAGGTGGGCCACGTTACGGCGCGCCACAGTGTGCGCCAGCAGAGCCAGTCGACGGCCTGGGGCCTGCTCGGTCAGGCCCTGGCAATCGGTACCGGGGTGGGCGCCGCCGGCGACCTGACCAGCGCCATGGGTAATGCTTTCGTGCGCGGTTATGGCCGTGACATGGAGCTGGAGGCGGATGGCCTCGGCGCCCAGTACCTGGCGCGCAGCGGCTATGATCCGCAGGCGATGATCGAGGTGGTCAAGGTGCTCAAGAGCCAGGAAGACTTCGCCCGCGATCAGGCTGGGGCCAAGGGCGAGGACGCGCCGGCAAGCGGCTACCACGGCCTGTTCGACACCCATCCGGACAATGACACGCGCCTGCATCAGGTCGTGACCGCGGCGGGCTCGCTGTCGCCAGGGCAGGGTGAAGTCGGGCGCGATACCTATCTGCAGCACCTCGAAGGCCTGCCTTTTGGTGACTCGGCGGATGCCGGCGTGCGTCGCGGCCAGCGCTTCTACCATGTCGGGCTGGACTTCACCCTGGCGCTGCCGGCGGGCTGGGGGCTGATCAATCGGCCCGATGCACTGGTTGTCCACAGTGCCGACCAGCAGGCCGTGCTGGTCATGAGCATGCAAACCCTGGCGCAGGCGATGAGCGCCGAGCAGTACCTGCGTCAGCGTGCCGGTCGTCAGCAGCTGGTGCAGCAGGACAGCTTCCGTCAGGCCGATCTGGATGTTGCCAGCGCGGTGGTGCCGGGTTCGGCGGCCAAGCGGGTGGCGGTGATCGTTCGCGACCGCCAGGCCTTCCTGTTCGTCGCCGGGGTCAAAGGGCATGCCTCGCTGGAGAGTCAGGACGAGCGCTTCATGGAGGTGGTTCGCAGCTTTCGTCCCTTGCAGGCTGCCGAGAAGCAACTGGGCGAGCCACGGCGCCTGCACCTGGTGCAGCTGAAAGCCGGGGAGAGCCTGCAGACGTTGAGCGCGCAGATGAATGGCGAGGACGATCAGCTGGTGCGCTTGCGTCTGCTCAATGGCCTCTATCCGGATGGCCAGGCGCGCCCTGGCGACTGGCTGAAAACGGTGCGGTAGGCGGCCGCAGCCCCCGCAGGCCGGCTTGTGGGGCGGTGCCTTCTTGCGTATGCTCGCTCGCCTGCGTTTCACAGCAAAAGCGGAAATAGCCAACATGTCTGATCTGAAAACAGCCGCTCTCGAGTACCACGCTCATCCCCGTCCGGGCAAATTGAGCGTCGAGCTGACCAAGCCAACCGCCACCGCGCGCGACCTGTCCCTGGCGTACAGCCCGGGTGTGGCCGAGCCAGTGCGTGAAATTGCCCGCGATGCCGAGCTGGCCTACCGCTACACCGGCAAGGGCAACCTGGTTGCAGTGATTTCCGACGGCACCGCGATCCTCGGCCTGGGTAACCTCGGCCCGCTGGCATCCAAGCCAGTCATGGAAGGCAAGGGCGTGCTGTTCAAGCGCTTCGCCGGTGTCGACGTGTTCGACATCGAAGTCGACGCGGAAAGCCCGCAGGCTTTCATCGACACGGTGAAACGAATTTCCATCACCTTCGGCGGCATCAACCTCGAAGACATCAAGGCACCCGAGTGCTTTGAAATCGAGCGTGCGCTGATCGAACAGTGTGATATCCCGGTTTTCCACGACGACCAGCACGGCACCGCCATCGTGACCGCTGCCGGCATGCTCAATGCCCTGGAAATCGCCGGCAAGACCCTGGAGCAGGCCAAGATCGTCTGCCTCGGCGCTGGCGCTGCCGCCATTTCCTGCATGAAGCTGCTGGTCAGCATGGGCGCGCAGGTCGAGAACATCTTCATGCTCGACCGCAAGGGTGTGATCCATGCCGGTCGTGACGACCTCAACCAGTACAAGGCCGTCTTCGCCCACCAGACCGACAAGCGCAGCCTGTCGGATGCCCTGGATGGTGCAGATGTATTCGTCGGCCTGTCCGGTGCCAACCTGCTCAGCCAGGAAGACCTCAAGCTGATGGCGCCGAGCCCGATCGTGTTCGCCTGCTCGAACCCGGATCCGGAAATCAAGCCGGAACTGGCTCATGCCGTGCGCTCCGATGTGATCATGGCCACCGGTCGTTCGGACTACCCGAACCAGGTCAACAACGTACTTGGCTTCCCGTTCATCTTCCGTGGTGCGCTGGACGTTCGCGCGACCCGCATCAACGAAGAGATGAAAATCGCCGCAGCCCTGGCTCTGCGTGACCTGGCCAAGCTGCCGGTACCGCAGGAAGTCTGCGACGCCTACGGCGGTATCGCCCTGAGCTTCGGTCGCGAGTACATCATTCCGAAGCCGATGGATGCCCGTCTGATCACCGTGGTTGCCGATGCGGTAGCCAAGGCGGCGATCGAGAGCGGCGTGGCGACCCTGCCGTATCCGAAGCACTATCCGCTGCAGTCGGTGGATGACGTGTTCAACGGCTGATCACTCAGCCAATAAAAAGCCCCGCACTTGCGGGGCTTTTTATTGGCTGCGATTTGTCGATCAGAACAGGTCGATCGGCGCCGCTTCGTCAGCTGGCAGCGGGCTGCCGGGGATGCCGAGGGATGGGTCGAGTTCGCTCATCGGCGGTGGCGAATCCTCGCTCTTGAACAGCTCGAAGTAGGCATCCGGCGAGCCCGGCGAAGCGGCGCGGCCACTTAGCGGGTCGATGCGCAGGGTGAGCAGGCCGGCCGGCTCGGGTAGCAGGTGCTCCGGTTTGTCCTTGAGGGCGGCGCTCATGTAGCTCATCCATATCGGCAGGGCGACGGTGCCGCCGTATTCGTGGCGGCCGAGACTTTCCGGTTGGTCGAAGCCGGTCCAGACAGTGGTCACGTAGTCGGCGTTGAAGCCGGAGAACCAGCTGTCCTTGGACTCGTTGGTGGTACCGGTCTTGCCCGCGAGGTCGCCGCGGCCCATGGACAGAGCGCGGCGGCCGGTGCCGCGTTTGATCACGTCTTGCAGCATGCTGGTGAGGATGTAGGTGGTGCGCTCGTCGACGATCTGCGGGGCGATGGCGGGCTCGATCACGCTGGCGTTCGGCGTTTCGGCCAGCAGGGCGTCGTTCTGCTGGTTGGCGCTGGCGGCACTGGCGGCGGTGCGCGGTGGATTGGCAATGAAGAGCGGTTTGCCGTTGCGGTCGTAGATGCGCTCGATCAGGTACGGTTGCACCTTGTAGCCGCCGTTGGCGAAGGTGGTCCAGCCGGTGGCGATCTCCAGCGGCGTCAGGTTGGCCGTGCCAAGGGCGAGGGACAGGTTGCGCGGCAGCTCATCACGGTTGAAGCCGAAGCGGCTGACGTAGTCCAGGGCGTAGTCGATGCCGATGCTCTGCAGCAGGCGGATCGAAACCAGGTTGCGCGACTTGTACAGGGCCTCGCGCAAACGGATCGGGCCGAGGAAGGTGTTGTTGTCGTTCTTCGGTCGCCAGGCTTCTTCCATACCGGCTTCCTGGAACACGATGGGTGCATCGTTGACCAGGCTGGCGGCGGTATAGCCGCGATCCAGCGCCGCGCTATAGATGAAGGGTTTGAAGCTGGAGCCGGGCTGGCGTTTAGCCTGGGCGGCGCGGTTGTAGTTGCTCTGCTCGAAGGAGAAGCCGCCAACCAGCGAGCGAATGGCACCGGTCTGCGGGTCGAGAGAAACCAGAGCGCCTTGCGCGGCGGGGAACTGGCGGAACAATAGCTGGGTGTTGTCCGCGTTCGGCTCGACGCGCACCAGGTCGCCGATCTGCACCACGTCGGCTGGTTGCTGCGGGCGCGGGCCGAGGCTGTTGGTATTAAGGAAGGGGCGTGCCCACTTCATGCTGTCCCAGGTCACCGGCTTCTCTTCGCCGTCGCGGGTAAGCACCAGGATGCCGCTTTTCTCGACCTGGCTGACGATCACCGGCTCCAGTCCGCCGAGGGTTTTGTGCTTGGCCAGCTCTTGCAGCCAGGCTTCGCGGGTCAAGCCGGGGAGGCGGGTTTCCGGGCCGCGGTAACCGTGGCGCTGGTCATAGTCGGTCAGGCCCTGGTGCAGGGACTGGTTGGCGGCGACCTGCAGCTCGCTCGGTACGGTCAGGGTGACGCGGTAGCCTTCGGTGTAGGCCTCGCTGCCGTAGCGGCCGACCATCTCGGCGCGGGCCATCTCGGCAATATAGGGCGCGTTGAGTTCGGGCGGCTGGACATGGTGGTGTGCGTCGATCGGCTCGGCCATGGCTGCGTCATAGCGAGCCTGGTCGATGGCGCCAAGCTTGAGCATGCGCCCGAGAATCCAGTCGCGGCGCTCCTTGCTGCGCTCGGGATTGACCAGTGGGTTGAAGCGCGAAGGTGCTTTCGGCAGGCCGGCGATCATCGCCATCTGACCCAAGGTGACATCGCGAATCGATTTGCCGTAGTACACCTGGGCGGCGGCTTCGATGCCGTATGCTCGGTTGCCCAGGTAGATTTTGTTGACGTAGAGCTCGAGGATCTCGTTCTTGCTCAGTTCGCGCTCGATCTGCAGGGCCAGGAGGATTTCACTGATCTTGCGCGAGAAGCTGCGTTCGTTGGTGAGGAAGAAGTTCTTCGCCACCTGCATGGTGATGGTGCTGCCGCCGGTTTGAATGTGGCCGCTCGACAATAACTGCGTGGCAGCGCGCATCAGGCTCGTAAAGTCGACGCCATAATGGTTCGCGAAGTTATCGTCTTCGGCGGCCAGAAGTGCGCGGATGAAGTCCTTGGGGATGTCATCGAAACGGATGGGGGAGCGGCGCATTTCACCGAATTCGGCGATCAGTTTGTCGTCGCTGCTGTAGACCCGTAGGGGGATCTGTAGCTGGATGCTGCGCAGTGACTCGACGGATGGCAGGCCGGGACTAAGATAGAGAAAAGCGCCGCTGAAACTGAGGGTTAGACCACAAAAAACGGCGACACAAGACCACAAGAAAAACTTCAGCAGGCGCATCAGGACTCTTGGATTTCCAGATAAAAGAATGGGTTAAGTGTTGCGCGGTGCGAAAAGAGGAAAACTGTTCACATTATAAGCGGTTTTTTTGCTAGGTAGCCATTTGCGCTTCTGTCAAGACTGCTATTTAATGTGGAAAAACATAAATAGTCCGTAAGTCGCGGATGCCAATAGGAAATCGCTCGTGCTAGGGCTCTTCAATAAGAAAGCGAATACGCTTCTGGGGATCGACATCAGTTCGACCTCGGTCAAGCTCCTCGAATTGAGTCGCTCAGGAAGCCGCTACAAAGTAGAGGCCTACGCCGTCGAGCCGCTCCCCCCAAACGCTGTTGTCGAAAAGAACATCGCTGAGCTCGAGGGGGTCGGTCAGGCCCTTTCTCGCGTGCTGGCCAAGGCCAAGACCGGAGCGCGGTCGGTGGCAGTGGCTGTCGCCGGTTCTGCAGTGATCACCAAGACGATCGAGATGGAAGCCGGCCTTAACGATGACGAGCTGGAAAACCAGCTGAAGATCGAAGCCGACCAGTACATCCCCTATCCGCTTGAAGAAGTGGCCATTGACTTCGAAGTGCAAGGCGTTTCTGCGCGCAACCCGGATCGGGTTGAAGTGCTGCTGGCAGCTTGCCGGAAAGAGAACGTCGAAGTCCGTGAGGCGGCACTGGCTTTGTCCGGTCTGACCGCCAAGGTAGTAGACGTTGAGGCCTATGCGCTTGAGCGTGCCTACGACCTGTTGCAAGGGCAGCTTGGTGGTGCGCATGACGAGCTGACCGTGGCTGTGGTCGACATCGGTGCGACCATGACCACGTTGAGCGTGCTGCACAACGGCCGAACCATCTATACGCGCGAGCAGCTATTCGGCGGGCGTCAGCTGACTGAAGAAATTCAGCGCCGCTACGGTTTGTCGGTTGAAGAGGCTGGCCTAGCCAAGAAGCAGGGCGGTCTTCCTGACGACTACGAAAGCGAAGTTCTGCAGCCGTTCAAAGAGGCTGTAGTGCAGCAGGTTTCTCGCTCGCTGCAATTCTTCTTCGCTGCTGGCCAGTACAACGACGTCGATTACATCCTGTTGGCCGGCGGTACTGCGTCCATTCAGGATCTCGATCGCCTGATCCAGCAGAAGATCGGTACTCCCACCCTGGTAGCCAACCCATTTGCCGATATGGCGCTGGGTAGCAAAGTCAATGCGGGCGCCTTGGCGAGTGATGCGCCGTCCTTGATGATTGCGTGCGGCCTGGCGATGAGGAGTTTCGACTGATGGCGCGGATTAACTTACTCCCGTGGCGCGAGCAGTTACGCGAAGAGCGTAAGCAGCGCTTCCTGGTGACCTTGGGTGGCACCCTTTTGGTTGCAGGTGGTTTGGTATTTATCGGTGGGCAATACCTGGATCGCTCTATTGAGCAGCAAAATTCGCGTAACGAATTTGTGCGTAAGGAAATTGCTGTTCTTGATGCGCGTATCAAGGAAATTAGTGAGCTGAAGCAGAAGCGTCAGCAACTGCTTGAGCGGATGAAGATTATTCAAGACCTGCAAGGCAATCGCCCTGTCATCGGGCGTATCTTCGATCAGTTGGTTCGTACCCTGCCAGACGGTGTCTATTTCACTGGGTTGAAGCGTACCGATAAGAGCATTGCCATTTTTGGCGCTGCCGAATCGAATAACCGGGTTTCTAGTCTGATGCGTAATTTGGACTCGTCGGATTGGCTTGAGGCGCCAACCCTGACTCAGGTTAAGGCTGTCACGGCTGGCGCTGTAGATCAGGCAAACGTATTTGAGTTGACCGTTCAGCAGACTCCTCCGGGAGAAGAGGCCGTCGCTGGAAATGCGGCTGACAAGAAAACTCCGGGAAAATCAGACGGTGGTAAAAAGCCATGAGCCTTGCTGAATCGATTGAGGCGCTGAAGAAGGTCGATCTTGCTGATCTTGATGTTAACAATCTCGGCTCTTGGCCTGCTCCGGTTAAGGCTATTACCTGCCTACTGTTGCTGATAGTGGCTCTTCTGCTCGGGTACAATTTTTATCTGAAAGATCTGCAGGGTGCGCTGGAGAAAAGTCGCACCGAAGAGAATACTCTAAAAGAGCAATTCTCGAGCAAGGCATTTCTCGCTGCGAATCTGGAGGCTTACAAGTCTCAGATGAAAGAAATGGAGGAGTCATTTGGTACGTTGCTGCGGCAACTGCCGAGTGATACAGAGGTTCCCGGTCTGCTTGAGGATATTACCCGTACTGGTTTAGGCAGTGGTCTGGAGTTTGAGGAGATCAAACTTCAGCCTGAGGTAGTGCAGCAGTTCTATATTGAGCTGCCAATTCAAATTTCGGTCGTTGGCGGTTATCACGACCTTGCTACCTTTGTCAGCGGTGTTGCTAGTTTGCCGCGCATTGTTACGCTGCATGATTTCGATATAAAACCTGCAGAGGAGGGTAGCACCTCCAAGTTACGCATGAGCGTTTTAGCGAAGACGTACCGGTATAATGATGCGGGCTTGAAAGGTGATGCGGTGTCTGCAAAAGGTGCTGCTAAAGCTCCAGTGCCTAGCAAGGGAGCTAAGAAATGAAAGTAGTAAATATTCTTTCCGTGCTCTTGGTTTCTTCATCTATTTCGGCTTGTACAGGCGGTAGCGATTTCTCTGATCTGCAGGCCTATATGGATGAAGTTAGGGCCCGGCCAAAAGGTTCAATTGAGCCCCTTCCTAAGTTTTTGCCCTATGAGGCATTTACCTACAGCGCCGCAGCTCTTCGTAGCCCATTTCAGCCTCCTGTCAAAATTGACATGGCCCGGCAGCAAAAGGGCTCCAAAGATATCAAGCCAGACGAAACCAGGGTCCGCCAGTTCTTGGAGGGATTCAATATTGAATCCTTTGAGATGGTGGGAACCCTTGCAAACGATGGTTTGGTTTTTGGTTTGGTGCGCGGTGCAGGTGGTGTGCATCGAGTGAAAGTCGGGGATTACTTAGGTCGGAATTTTGGCCATATCGTAGCGATTGATGAGGCCAAAATTGAGGTTGTTGAAATTGTTCCCGATGGTGAGGGTGGATGGCTGGAGCGTCCTCGTAGCATCACCCTCAAAGAACGCTCTTAAATGGCGGGGTTTTGGTATGAAAAATAACTACATATCTGCTGAACGGAACAAGCTAATGAACGGCTCTCTTTCTCGCCTGTGCGTTTCTCTTCTGGCTGTATTGTTCGCTCCCTCTCTATTGGCTGCAAATCTGCAGGGGCTTGATGTCGCTGCCCTGCCAGGAGATAAGGTTGAGCTGAAGTTGAAGTTTGATGAGCCAGTTTCTTCGCCGCGTGGATATACGATTGAGCAGCCGGCACGGATTGCATTGGATTTGCCTGGGGTCGCCAATAAGCTTGGGACTAAAAATAAAGAGCTGGGCGTTGGTAATGCGCGCAGTGTGACGATAGTTGAGGCTAAAGATCGGACTCGCCTTATCGTAAACCTGGCTACGTTGGTTCCTTATAGTACTCGTGCAGAGGGTAATAATCTGTTTGTCGTTGTGGGCGATGCTGCGGCGGTTACTGCAGTTTCTCCAGTCGCAACCAGTTCGGCACCTAAATCTGTTATGGCTCATTCTGCAGGCCGGGCGATTGCTGGTATAGATTTTCAGCGTGGTGAGCAGGGTGAGGGTAACGTGGTTGTTGAACTTTCTGATCCCTCTGTAAATCCTGATATCCAGGAGCAAGGGGGTAAGATTCGACTCGATTTCTCTAAAACGCAGCTTCCTGAAAATCTTCGTGTAAAGCTTGATGTAAAAGATTTTGCTACTCCTGTGCAGTTCGTTAGCGCTTCGGGTCAAGCGGATAAGGCGAGTATTGTTATTGAGCCTTCCGGTTTCTACGATTATCTGGTTTTTCAAACGGATAATAAGCTGACAGTCAGTGTGAAGCCGTTGACTCAGGATGATGTGGAGAAGAGAAAGGTCGAGCGCTTTGCTTATACAGGTGAAAAACTTTCTCTAAACTTCCAAGATATTGATGTCCGTTCTGTTCTTCAGTTAATTGCAGACTTCACAGATCTTAACTTGGTCGCCAGCGACACCGTTCAAGGTAATATTACACTGCGCTTGCAGAACGTACCGTGGGATCAGGCGCTTGATCTGGTTCTTAAGACCCGCGGTCTAGATAAGCGTAAGGTCGGTAATGTTCTGCTGATTGCTCCGGCCGACGAAATTGCCGCGCGTGAGCGGCAAGAGCTGGAGTCAAAAAATCAAATTGCAGAGCTTGCCCCTCTGCGTCGCGAGCTCATTCAAGTCAATTATGCCAAGGCGTCTGATATCGCCACTCTCTTTCAGTCGGTGGCGGGTATCGATGGTGAGGGAAGCAGTGGCGATCAGTCGGAGCGTGGCTCTGTGACTGTAGATGACCGCACTAACAGCATTATTGCCTATCAGACGCAGGAGCGTTTGGATGAGTTGCGCCGCATTGTTTCTCAGTTGGACATTCCTGTGCGGCAGGTGATGATTGAGGCTCGTATCGTTGAGGCGAGTGTCGATTACGATAAGAGCCTTGGTGTTCGCTGGGGTGGTTCTACTAACTTGCAGGGCGATAGCAATTGGACTGTTTACGGTAACGATGATAATGGCGACGAGGGCGGTAATACGGGTGATGACATAACCGCAAACGTCCCATTTGTTGATCTGGGTGCGACGGATGTTACGTCGGGCATTGGTATCGGTTTCGTTACCGACAATGTACTGCTTGATCTTGAGTTGTCGGCCATGGAGAAAACTGGCAACGGCGAGGTTGTCTCTCAGCCCAAGGTAGTTACTTCAGACAAAGAGACGGCGAAAATTCTGAAGGGCACTGAGGTTCCTTATCAGGAGTCCAGTTCAAGTGGTGCGACAACTGTTTCGTTTAAAGAGGCCGCGCTGTCTCTTGAGGTGACACCGCAAATTACCCCTGATAATCGAATTATCATGGAGGTTAAGGTTAACAAGGACGAGCCAGATTATGCGAATGCGCTGCTCGGTGTTCCGCCAATCAAGAAAAATGAAGTCAACGCTAAGGTTCTAGTTAACGACGGCGAGACGATTGTAATTGGTGGTGTTTTCTCCAACACCCAGAGCAAGTCTGTCGAGAAAGTCCCCTTCTTGGGCGATCTGCCGTATCTCGGTCGTCTGTTCCGTCGCGATACTGTTGAGGACAGTAAGAACGAACTGCTGGTGTTCCTGACCCCACGCATCATGAACAATCAGGCTATCGCGGTGAGTCGTTAATTTGTGAGGAACTTGATTCTCGTTGGCCCGATGGGGGCGGGTAAGAGCACCATCGGGCGGTTACTGGCGAAAGAGCTGCGGTTGCACTTCAAGGATTCGGACAAGGAAATCGAGCAGCGTACAGGTGCCGATATACCCTGGATCTTTGATGTTGAGGGTGAGCAAGGCTTCCGTGAGCGTGAGCAGTCGATGATTGCGGAGCTTTGCGGGTTGAGTGGCGTGGTGATCGCGACCGGTGGTGGTGTTGTGCTCAAGGCGGAGAATCGCCGGGAGCTTCACGCTGGTGGCCGGGTGATCTACTTGCATGCTTCGGTCGAGCAACAGCTTGAGCGCACCTCGCGTGATCGCAACCGTCCATTGCTGCGCAATGCGGAGCCCGAGAAGGTTCTGAGTGCACTGATGGAGATTCGTGATCCGTTGTATCGTGAAATCGCTGACGTAATTGTCGAGACCGATGAGCGCCCACCTCGCATGGTGGTGCAGGAAATCATTGATCGCATCAATGCGCTTCCTGAGCGTTAAAGCGTGACCCTAACTGCGCTATCCTAGTGCCCTTTTATTTGGGGGCGTCATGCAGACTCTCACTGTCGATCTAGGCGAACGTAGTTATCCCATCTATATCGGTGCCGAGCTCTTGGCTCGGCCTGACCTTTTCAAGAAGCATCTGGCTGGGCGTCAGGTCGCAATCGTGACCAACAGTACGGTTGCGCCGCTTTATCTCGAGCGCCTCATGGCTTCGCTCGAAGGTTGTGAAGTCGCCACGGTGGTTCTGCCGGATGGCGAGAGCCACAAGAATTGGGAAACCCTGCAGCTGATCTTCGATGGCCTCCTTTCGGCTCGCCATGATCGGCGCACGACAGTGGTTGCGCTGGGTGGCGGGGTTGTCGGTGATATGGCCGGCTTTGCCGCTGCGTGTTACCAACGTGGCGTGGACTTCATCCAGGTGCCGACTACTTTGTTGTCGCAGGTCGACTCTTCGGTGGGTGGCAAGACCGGGATCAACCATCCGCTGGGCAAGAACATGGTCGGTGCGTTCTATCAGCCCCAGGCTGTGATCATCGACACCGCGGTGCTGAAAACCTTGCCGGCGCGTGAGTTGTCCGCGGGTCTGGCTGAGGTCATCAAGTACGGGCTGATCTGTGATGCGGGCTTCCTCGATTGGCTTGAGCAGAACATGCCGGCCATGTTGGCGCTGGACCTAACCGTCCTGGCTCAGGCCATCGAGCGCTCCTGTGCGGCGAAGGCAAGGGTTGTCGGGGCTGATGAGCGTGAGTCAGGTCTGCGCGCCATTCTCAATCTCGGTCATACCTTCGGTCATGCCATCGAGACTCATATGGGCTATGGCGTGTGGTTGCACGGTGAGGCGGTGGCGGCCGGTACGGCGATGGCGCTGGAGATGTCGGCCCGACTGGGCTGGATCAGTACCGTCGAGCGTGATCGCGGGCTGCGCCTGTTGTTGCAAGCCGGGTTGCCGGTGATCCCGCCTGCCGAGATGACGCCTGAGGATTTTCTCGAGCATATGGCTGTCGATAAAAAGGTTCTTGATGGGCGTTTGCGTCTTGTCCTGCTCAAGCGAGTGGGCGAAGCCGTCGTGACGGACGAGTTTCCGCGTGAAGCCCTTGATGCCACCTTGAGTGCGGATTACCGCGCACTGGTGGCGAAGCTTGCTGAATAAGAGAGTTCCATGACCAGTCTGCATGCCGATGAGGCCTTTCTAGGCCATTACCAGTTCAGCCACGATCCGTTCGCGGCGCGGGTTCCTGGTTTCCGTTTCTTCCCGGCACAGCGCAAGCCGGTGCTGGGTCAGTTGCATCACCTGGCGCGCTATAGCCAGTTGCTGCTGGTGGTCAGTGGGCCGAAGGGCAGCGGCAAGACACTGCTGCGCCAGGCCTTGGTGGCCAGTACCAATAAGCAGTCGGTGCAGTGCATTGTGGTTTCCGCGCGCGGGGCGGGCGATGTGGCGGGTGTATTGCGTCAGGTGGCACAGGGCTTGGGTGTGCAGCAGACCGATCTGCGCACTATTCAGGCTCAGATTGCCCAGCTGGCACTGACTGGTCAGGAAGTTTATGTGCTGGTCGACGACGCCGAGCAGCTTGCCGATGGTGCGCTGGACAGTCTGTTCAATCTGGCTGCTGGTACGGTCGATTCGCGCCCGCATGTCTTCCTCTTCGGCGAGAGTGCGCTGGTACCGCGTCTGGAGTTGCTGGCGGATGGCGAGGAGCGCTTCCATGCCATCGACCTGCTGCCGTACAGCGAGGATGAAACCCGCGAGTACCTGGCGCAGCGCCTGGATGGTGCGGGGCAGGGGATTGATCTGCTGACGGACGACCAAGTCGCGGATATTCATCTGAGCTCTTCCGGTTGGCCCGGTGGTATCAACCTGGCGGCGCGTGAGGTATTGATCGACACGATGCTGGCGCAGCGCAACTCTGCCAGCTCGGTGGGGGCAGGGTTTGCCTTGCCGAAGAAGCACCTGATCGCCTTGGCGGTGGTGGCTATCGCTCTCGGCGCTGCCTGGTTTATGCAGGACACCAAGCGCGATCTCCTGCCCGCATCGGACTCCGTTGCCGAGCAGGTTCCGGTTCCGCCGCCGGCTGTTCCCGTGGTCGCTGCTGGTGATGCGGCGAAACCGTCCGCTCCTGCTGCTCAGGGCGCGAGTGCATCGATCGAATTTGCAGGCTCCAGTCAGCCACTGCCATTGCCCCTGGTTGGTGAAGCGCAGCCGGTCATTCGCGAGCCGCTGGCTCAGGCCTCTGGCATGGATGAGGCGGAAGATGGTGGCGTACCGGGTATGGCGCCGACTACGCCCGAGCCCCAGGCGGCCATCCCGCTGCCTGTACCTGCTCCTGCACCGGCTGTCAGTGTGCCAACTGTGCCTGTAGCGCCTCCGGTGGCTGTCGCCCCAGTGCAACCGGTCAAGCCTGTTCCGGCTCCAGCGGTGGCGAAGCCAGCAGCTAAGCCCGCTGTCGCACCAGTCGCCAAGCCTGTGGCGGCCGAGCCCGCAGCTGCTCCGGTGGTTGCCAGTGCGGCGCCAGCGGGTGGTGACTGGTATGGCAGTCAGCCTGCAAGCAATTACGCCCTACAGATTCTCGGTACGCGCTCGGAAAGTAGCGCCAAGGCGTTCGTCAGCAAGAATGGCGGCCAGTACCGCTATTTCAAGAAATTGCACCAAGGGCAGGCACTGTACGTGGTGACGTACGGCCAGTTCGCCAGTCGTGCGGCGGCCCAGTCAGCCATCAAGTCGCTGCCGGCCAGTGTGCAGGCCGGCAAGCCCTGGCCGCGCAGCTTTGCCAGCATTCAGCAAGAGGCGGTGCGGGCCCGTTAGTGGTCTGCAATTTGCCTGTCTTTTGGTGACTGGCGGGTCTAACACGAACCGCCGGCCATCGCCTTTCGCTTAGGCGACAAAACAGTTCATGCGGCCGTCACGAAGATTTGTGAGGGCAGGGGTGGCTATGTACAATAGCCCCCCTTTGCCTGCGCCAAGCTGGGGCACAGCCCTGCGCGGTCGGCAGCTAGGTCGATGAATTAGAAAGCAATTTGCCTATAAAGGCAGCCTGGTGAGAGTCTCTATGAAAGCAGGTCTGTACCATCCTGATGAGTTCAAGGATAACTGCGGCTTCGGCTTGATCGCCCACATGCAGGGCGAGGCAAGCCATCACTTGCTGCAAACCGCCATTGAAGCCCTGACCTGTATGACCCACCGCGGCGGTATTAACGCCGACGGCAAGACCGGTGACGGTTGTGGTCTGCTGATCCAGAAGCCCGATCAATTCCTGCGCGCCATGTCCGTGCAGCACTTTGCCGTCGAACTGCCGCAGCAGTACGCCGTGGGCATGGTCTTCTTCAACCAGGACGCGGCGAAGGCCGAGGCCGCTCGCGAGAACATGAACCGCGAGATCGCCGCCGCCGGCCTGACCCTGGTCGGCTGGCGCAAGGTGCCGATCGATACCAGCGTGCTCGGCCGTCTGGCCCTGGAGCGCCTGCCGCAGATCGAGCAGGTGTTCATCGGCGGCGAAGGCCTGTCCGACGAAGCCATGGCGATCAAGCTGTTCAGTGCCCGTCGTCGCTCTTCGGTGGCCAACGCCGCCGATACCGAGCACTACATCTGCAGCTTTTCGCACAAGACCATCATCTATAAAGGCCTGATGATGCCGGCCGACCTGCAGCAGTTCTACCCGGACCTGGGTGATGAGCGCCTGCAGACCGCCATTTGCGTGTTCCACCAGCGCTTCTCCACCAACACCCTGCCGAAGTGGCCGCTGGCGCAGCCGTTCCGCTTCCTCGCCCACAACGGCGAGATCAACACCATCACCGGCAACCGCAACTGGGCCCAGGCCCGGCGCACCAAGTTCAGCAATGACCAGTTGCCGGACATCGACGACCTGGGCCCGCTGGTCAACCGCGTGGGCTCTGACTCCTCGAGCATGGACAACATGCTCGAGCTGATGGTCACCGGCGGCATGGACCTGTTCCGTGGCGTGCGCATGATCATTCCGCCGGCCTGGCAGAACGTCGAGACCATGGACGCCGACCTGCGCGCGTTCTACGAGTACAACTCCATGCACATGGAGCCGTGGGACGGTCCGGCCGGCGTAGTGCTGACCGACGGTCGCTACGCCGTGTGCCTGCTCGACCGCAACGGCCTGCGCCCGGCGCGCTGGGTCACCACCAAGAACGGCTACATCACCCTCGCCTCGGAAATCGGCGTGTGGGATTACCAGCCGGAAGACGTGATCGCCAAAGGCCGTGTCGGCCCGGGGCAGATCCTCGCGGTGGATACCGAAACCGGCCAGGTGCTCAACACCGACGACATCGACAGCCGCCTGAAGTCGCGCCATCCGTATAAGCAGTGGCTGCGCCAGAGCGCCGTGCGCATCCAGGCCGCCCTCGACGACGACCAGGGCGTGGCCAGCTACGACGCTGACCAGCTCAAGCACTATATGAAGATGTTCCAGGTCACCTTCGAGGAGCGTGACCAGGTGCTGCGTCCGCTCGGCGAGCAGGGCCAGGAAGCGGTCGGCTCGATGGGTGACGACACGCCAATGGCCGTGCTGTCGCAGCGCGTGCGCTCGACCTTCGATTACTTCCGCCAGCAGTTCGCGCAGGTCACCAACCCGCCGATCGACCCGCTGCGCGAAGCCATCGTGATGTCCCTGGAAATCTGCCTGGGTGCCGAGCGCAACATTTTCGACGAGTCGCCGGCGCATGCCAGCCGCGTGATCCTCAGCAGCCCGGTGATCTCGCCGGCCAAGTGGCGCGCGCTGATGAACCTCAGCACCCCGGGCTTCGAGCGTCATGTCATCGACATGAACTACGACGAGTCCGTCGGCCTCGAAGCTGCCGTGCGCAACATGGCCGACCAGGCCGAAGAAGCGGTGCGTGCCGGCAAGACCCTGCTGGTGCTGACCGACCGTCATATCGTGCAGGGCAAGCTGCCGGCCCACGCCTCGCTGGTGACCGGTGCCGTGCACCATCGCCTGATCGAGAAAGGCCTGCGTTGCGACTGCAACATCCTGGTCGAGACCGCTACTGCCCGTGACCCGCACCACTTCGCGGTGCTGGTCGGCTTCGGTGCGTCGGCGGTGTACCCGTTCCTGGCCTACGAAGTGCTGGCCGACCTGATCCGTACCGGCGAAGTGCTGGGCGACCTGTACGAAGTGTTCAAGCACTACCGCAAGGGCATTTCCAAGGGCCTGCTGAAGATCCTGTCGAAGATGGGCATCTCCACCATCGCCTCTTACCGCGGCGCGCAGCTGTTCGAAGCGGTCGGTCTGTCCGAGGAAGTGGTCGAGTTGAGCTTCCGCGGCGTGGCCAGCCGCATCAAGGGCGCGCGTTTCGTCGACATCGAGGCCGAGCAGAAGCTGCTGGCCAACGAAGCCTGGAACAACCGCAAGCCGATCCAGCAAGGCGGCCTGCTCAAGTTCGTCTACGGCGGCGAGTACCACGCCTACAACCCGGACGTGGTCAACACCCTGCAGGCGGCTGTGCAGCAAGGCAGCTACGAGAAGTACAAGGAATACAGCGCGCTGGTCGACAACCGTCCGGTGTCGATGATTCGCGACCTGCTCAACGTCAAACTGGCTGACCAGCCGCTGGCGCTGGATCAGGTCGAGCCGTTCGAAGCCATCCTCACGCGCTTCGACTCCGCCGGTATTTCCCTCGGTGCCCTGTCGCCAGAGGCTCACGAGGCCATTGCCGAAGCGATGAACCGCCTGGGGGCGCGTTCCAACTCCGGTGAGGGCGGCGAAGACCCGGCCCGCTACGGCACCATCAAGAGCTCGAAGATCAAGCAGGTGGCCACCGGCCGCTTTGGCGTGACCCCGGAATACCTGGTCAACGCCGAAGTGCTGCAGATCAAGGTGGCCCAGGGCGCCAAACCCGGTGAGGGCGGCCAGCTGCCGGGCGGCAAGGTCAACGGCCTGATCGCCAAGCTGCGCTATGCGGTGCCGGGCGTGACCCTGATCTCGCCACCGCCGCACCACGACATCTACTCGATCGAGGACCTGTCGCAGCTGATTTTCGACCTCAAGCAGGTCAATCCGCAGGCGCTGGTATCGGTCAAGCTGGTGGCGGAAGCCGGCGTCGGCACCATTGCCGCCGGTGTGGCCAAGGCCTATGCCGACCTGATCACCATCTCCGGCTACGACGGTGGCACTGGCGCTTCGCCGCTGTCGTCGATCAAGTACGCGGGCAGCCCGTGGGAGCTCGGCCTGGCCGAAACCCACCAGACCCTGCGCGGCAACGACCTGCGCGGCAAGGTGCGGGTACAGACCGACGGGGGCCTGAAGACCGGCCTCGACGTGATCAAGGCCGCCATTCTCGGCGCCGAGAGCTTCGGCTTCGGCACCGGCCCAATGGTTGCCCTGGGCTGCAAATACCTGCGTATCTGTCACCTGAACAACTGCGCCACCGGCGTGGCCACTCAGAACGACAAGCTGCGCAAGGACCACTTCATCGGTACCGTCGAGATGGTGATGAACTACTTCACCTTCGTCGCCGAAGACACCCGCGAGTGGCTGGCCAAACTCGGCGTGCCGAGCCTGGGCGAGCTGATCGGGCGTACCGACCTGCTGGAAATGCTCCCCGGCCAGACCGAGAAGCAGCAGCACCTGGACCTGTCGCCGCTGCTCGGCAGCTCGCACATCCCGGCTGACAAGCCGCAGTTCTGCGAAGTCGAGAAGAACCCGCCGTTCGACCAGGGCCTGCTGGCCGAGAAAATGGTCGAGCTGGCCAAGGACGCAATTGCCGGCAAAACCGGTGGCGACTACGCCCTGGACATCTGCAACTGCGACCGCTCGATCGGCGCGCGGATCTCCGGTGAAATCGCCAAGGCGCACGGCAACCAGGGCATGAAAGACGCCCCGGTGACCTTCCGCTTCAAGGGCACCGCCGGCCAGAGCTTCGGCGTGTGGAACGCCGGCGGCCTGCACCTGTACCTGGAAGGCGACGCCAACGACTACGTCGGCAAAGGCATGACCGGTGGCAAGGTAGTGATCGTGCCGCCGCAAGGCAGCCCGTTCAAAACCCAGGACTCGGCCATCATCGGCAACACCTGCCTGTACGGCGCCACCGGCGGCAAGCTGTTCGCCGTGGGTACCGCAGGTGAGCGTTTCGCCGTGCGCAACTCTGGCGCCCACGCCGTGGTAGAAGGCACCGGCGACCATTGCTGCGAGTACATGACCGGTGGTTTCGTCTGCGTGCTGGGCAAGACCGGCTACAACTTCGGCTCGGGCATGACCGGCGGCTTCGCCTACGTGCTGGACCTGGACAACAGCTTCGTTGATCGCGTGAACCACGAACTGGTGGAGATCCAGCGCATCAGCAATGAAGCCATGGAAGCCTATCGCAACCACCTGCAGCGCGTGCTCACCGAGTACGTTGCGGAGACTGCCAGCGCCTGGGGTGGTCACCTGTTGGAAAACCTGGACGACTACCTGCGCAAGTTCTGGCTGGTCAAACCGAAAGCGGCAAGCCTGGGCTCTCTGCTCAGCAGCACCCGCGCCAACCCGCAATGATTGCGCCTGAAGTAGTTTGATGAGGTTTTGAAATGACTGAACGTCTGAATAACGACTTCCAGTTCATCGAAGTCGGGCGCAAGGATCCGAAGAAGAAGCTCCTGCGCCAGCGCAAGAAGGAGTTCGTGGAGATCTACGAACCCTTCAAGCCGGCCCAGGCTGGCGACCAGGCACACCGCTGCCTGGGTTGCGGCAACCCGTATTGCGAGTGGAAGTGCCCGGTGCACAACTTCATTCCCAACTGGTTGAAGCTGGTTTCCGAGGGCAACATCCTGGCCGCCGCCGAGCTGAGCCACCAGACCAACACCCTGCCGGAAGTCTGCGGCCGCGTGTGCCCGCAAGACCGCCTGTGCGAGGGTGCCTGCACCCTCAACGACGGCTTCGGCGCGGTGACCATCGGCTCGGTGGAGAAATACATCACCGACACGGCGTTTGCCATGGGCTGGCGCCCGGACATGTCCAAGGTCAAGCCGACCGGCAAGCGTGTTGCGGTGATCGGTGCCGGCCCGGCCGGCCTCGGTTGTGCCGACGTGCTGGTGCGCAACGGCGTGACCCCGGTGGTGTTCGACAAGAACCCGGAAATCGGCGGCCTGCTGACCTTCGGCATCCCCGAGTTCAAGCTCGAGAAGAGCGTGCTGGTGCGCCGGCGCGAAGTCTTCACCGGCATGGGCATTGAATTCCGCCTGAACACCGAGATCGGCAAGGACATCACCCTCGACCAGTTGCTGGACGAGTACGATGCCGTGTTCATGGGCATGGGCACCTACACCTACATGAAGGGCGGCTTCCCTGGCGAGGACCTGCCAGGCGTCACCGACGCGCTGGACTTCCTGATCGCCAACGTCAATCGCAACCTCGGTTTCGAGAAGGCGCCGGAAGATTTCATCGACATGAAGGGCAAGCGCGTCGTGGTACTCGGCGGTGGCGACACCGCGATGGACTGCAACCGCACCTCGATTCGCCAGGGCGCCAAGTCGGTCACCTGCGCCTACCGTCGTGACGAAGAAAACATGCCGGGCTCGCGCAAGGAAGTGAAGAACGCCAAGGAAGAGGGCGTGAAGTTCCTCTTCAACCGCCAGCCCATCGCCATCGTTGGCGAGGACAAGGTGGAAGGCGTCAAGGTAGTCGAGACCCGTCTCGGCGAACCAGATGCCCGTGGCCGTCGCAGCCCCGAGCCGATCCCGGGCTCCGAGGAAATCATCCCGGCCGATGCCGTGTTGATCGCCTTCGGTTTCCGTCCAAGCCCGGCGCCGTGGTTCGAGCAGTTCAGCATCCAGACCGACAGCCAAGGCCGTGTGGTCGCGCCGGAGCAGAACCAGTTCAAGCACCAGACCAGCAACCCGAAGATCTTCGCCGGTGGCGACATGGTCCGCGGTTCCGACCTGGTGGTAACCGCGATCTTCGAAGGCCGTAACGCCGCCGAAGGTATCTTGGATTACCTGGGCGTCTAAGGCGACAAACCTGTAGGAGCGAGCTTGCTCGCGAATGCGTGGCTCCAGTCACCATGATGGTTGATCGGATTGCTTTGATCGCGAGCAAGCTCGCTCCTACATGAACGGCGCGCGGCAAATCGTCGCGACAGACAAAAGGCACGGCACTCGCCGTGCCTTTTGTTTTTGGGTCTGCGAAAATGCCCGCACTTTTTCTGCGCCACGGTGCGCGGTGCCCTGCGATCCAGGAGCCCGCCCGGAGGAGGGGGACGCCAGTGGCCGACTCCCGCACAATCCCCCCGCCGTGAAGTTTCCCTGCTGATTTCCAGGAACCCTGCCGATGTCCGTCCTGAAGAACGACCGTTTCCTCCGCGCCCTGCTCAAGCAGCCCGTCGACGTCACCCCGGTGTGGATGATGCGCCAGGCCGGTCGTTACCTGCCGGAGTACCGTGCCACCCGCGCCAAGGCCGGTGACTTCGTCAGCCTGATGAAGAACCCCGAGCTGGCCTGCGAAGTCACCATCCAGCCGCTGGACCGCTACCCGCAGCTGGACGCGGCGATCCTGTTCTCCGACATCCTCACCATCCCCGACGCCATGGGTCAGGGCCTGTACTTCGAGACCGGCGAGGGTCCGCGCTTCAAGAAGGTCATCAGCAGCATGGCCGATATCGAAGCCCTGCCGATTCCGGATCCGGAAAAGGACCTGGGCTACGTGATGGACGGCGTGCGTAGTATCCGCCGCGAGCTGAACGGCCGCGTGCCACTGATCGGCTTCTCCGGCAGCCCCTGGACCCTGGCCACCTACATGGTCGAGGGCGGCTCCTCCAAGGACTTCCGCAAGTCCAAGGCCATGCTCTACGACAACCCGCAGGCCATGCATGCGCTGCTCGACAAGCTGGCGCAGTCGGTCACTGCCTACCTCAACGGGCAGATCAAGGCCGGCGCGCAAGCCGTGCAGATCTTCGACTCCTGGGGTGGCAGCCTGTCGGCCGCGGCTTATCAGGAGTTCTCCCTGGCCTACATGCAGAAGATCGTCGACGGCCTGATCCGCGAACACGACGGCCGTCGTGTGCCGGTGATCCTGTTCACCAAGGGCGGCGGCCTGTGGCTGGAGTCCATGGCCGAGACCGGCGCCGAGGCCCTGGGCCTGGACTGGACTTGCGATATCGGTAGCGCCCGCGCCCGTGTCGGCAGCCAGGTCGCCCTGCAAGGCAACATGGACCCGAGCGTGCTGTACGCCAACCCGGCGGCGATCCGCGCCGAGGTAGGCCGCATCCTCGCCAGCTTCGGTCAGGGCAGCGGCCAGGTGTTCAACCTCGGCCACGGCATCACCCCGGAAGTCGACCCGGCTCATGCCGGCGCGTTCTTCGAGGCGGTACACGAGCTGTCGGCGCAGTACCACGGCTGAGCCTGAGTCGGCCGCACAAAAAGCCCGTCGTGATGACGGGCTTTTTTATGCGCGATGGTTTTGCTGGCCGACCTTGGGTTTCTGGAGCTTGCTCACGTCAGCCTGGGCCGTTGAGCGACCTTTGGCGCGGGGTAATGGCCAGGTGCCTTGGGGCAGTGCATCTGGCTAAAATCCATGAATGGCTTTGTTCTTGCTGGCTAATGCGATACAACACCGAATAATTTGATTGGCGACATGGGGGTTCCAATGCGGCGAGTAGTGTTCAACCAGAAAGGCGGCGTGGGCAAATCCAGCATTGCCTGCAACCTGGCGGCGGTGAGTGCGGCGGAAGGCTATCGCACCCTGCTGGTGGACCTGGATGCCCAGGCCAACTCGACGCATTACCTGACCGGCCTGACCGGCGATGACATTCCCATGGGCATCGCCGAGTTCTTCAAGCAGACGCTGTCGAGCACCTCGTTCCGCAAGGGCAAGGTGGATATCTACGAGACGCCGTTCGACAACCTGCATGTGATCACGGCCACTGCTGAGCTGGCTGATCTGCAGCCCAAGCTGGAGCAGAAGCACAAGATCAACAAGCTGCGCAAACTGCTGGAAGAGTTGAGCGAGGACTATGACCGGATCTATCTGGATACCCCGCCGGCGTTGAACTTCTACACGGTTTCCGCGCTGATCGCCGCCGATCGTGTGCTGATCCCCTTCGACTGCGACAGCTTCTCGCGCCAGGCGCTGTACGGTTTGCTGCGCGAGATCGAGGAGCTCAAGGAGGATCACAACGAGGAGCTGCAGGTCGAGGGCATCGTGGTCAACCAGTTCCAGCCGCGCGCCACGCTGCCGCAGCAACTGCTCGACGAGCTGATCGCCGAGGGCCTGCCGGTGCTGCCGGTGAACCTGATGAGTTCGGTGAAGATGCGCGAGTCGCACCAGGCCTGCGTGCCGCTGATCTTCATGGACCGCAGCCACAAGCTGACCCAGCAGTTCATCGAGCTGCACGCTTTGCTGGAAGGCTGAGTTTACCCAGCAACAACAAAGGCGCCTGCGGGCGCCTTTTTGTTTTCTCTTTAACGACGCCTGGCTGGCGCGCAGCCGGCTCTCAGCGCACCACGAAGATGTCGCAGGGCGCCTTGTGCAGGAAGTGCTGCGCCAGGCTGCCGAGCAGCGCCTGGGATAGCGCGCTGCGCCCGTGGCAGCCGAGTACCAGCAATTGCGGCTGGCGATCGCTGAGGCACTCCTGCAGGCCGCGCTGGATACCGCCGAGCTTGATCTCGTGGCTCAGGCTCGGGCTGCCGGGGGGCAGCAGTTGGGTTTCGTCGTGAATCAGCTGGTCGATCAGCGCGCGCTGGGTCAGCAACTGGGCATCGCTGTGACCCAGGCCCTTCTGTGGCTCGAACACATGCAGGGCATGCACGCTGGCTTCGGCGGGCAGCAGGTGGCAAGCCTGGTTCAGCGCGGTGCAGGCGCACAGCGAGAAGTCGATGGCCGAGACGGCACTGTTGTACGGCGCGTTCTCATCGCGGGCGACCAGCAGCAGCGGCACCGTGCAACGCCGGGCAATACGGTCGAGGGTGGTGCCGGAGAAAAACTCGTGGCGCTGGTGCTGGGCGCCCAGTACCAGCAGGTCGGCGCCGAGCAGTTGCACCTGCTCCAGTACCGCATCGGCGGGTTTGCCCTGGCACAGTTGTAGCTGGCTGCCGGTTGGGGCGAACTGGGTCAGGCTGTTGTCGAGGCTTTGCTGGACCCGCTCCTGCTCCACCTGGCTGAGGCTGCTGTCGAGTACATGCAGGAGTGTCAGGCGGGCATTGTGCTGCTGGGCCAGTTGGGCGGCGCGGCGCAGGGCGAGGTCGGCGGTGCTGCGTAGGTCGTGGGCAATAAGGATGTGTCTGATCATCTGGTGTCCCCTTTGCGCAACGAACTCCCGCTGCGCGGTGAAACCTCTGTGGGTTCTTAATCTGAACCCTTTAGATAGACCTGCTTTTGACCCACGGCAAGGTCCGTGCGTCAGTGTTTGCGTAATTGGTACAGGCCACGGCTTTCTGCCACCACTTCGCCACTGAGATCGCACAGTTGCAGTTCGAGCAGATACTCGGACTTGCCCTCGCGTTCGGCCTCGGCCTGGATGCGCTCGATCTCCTCAGCGCTCAGGCTGGCTTCGACCCGGATGTCGCTGCTGGCCGGACGACGAAAGCGCAGGTTCATTTCCTTGATGATCGGGTAGAAGCGCTGGGCGTCGAAGCTGGTGAGAAACAGCGCGCCGCCGGGTATCTCGGCGAGGGTGAACAGGGCGCCGGCGTACAGCGTGCCGATATGGTTCTGGTTGCCCTGCAGCGGCATGCGCAGGCACACCCGGCCGGGCTCGAGGACTTCGGCCTTGAGCCCGCTGCGTTTGACGAAGTCGATCTTTTCTTCAGTGAACAGACGGGCCATTTCGGCGGGCAACGGCATGGGCAGCTCCTTGGGTCAGGGATGCTCCGAGCCTAGCTGTTCGCGTGCGGCGGACAATGACCGCAGCGCTCGGCGGGGCTGACCGTTGTGCTCAGATGCCCTGGCTGCGCAGCCAGCCGAGCAGCTGTGGCAGCGGCAGGGCGCCGCTCTGCCGGGCGACTTCGACGCCACCCTTGAACAGCAGCAGACTGGGGATCGAGCGGATGCCGAGCTGGGTCGACAGCTGTGGGTTGGCCTCGCTGTCCAGCTTGCCCAGGCGGCAGCGGCCGTGGAGCTGCGTGGCGGCTTGTTCGAAGGTCGGCGCAAAGCTGCGACAGGGCCCGCACCAGCTGGCCCAGACATCCACCAGCAAGGGCAGGTCGCCCTTGAGCTGGCGGGCGAAGCCGGCCTGGGTCAGTTCGAAGGGCTTGTCCGGCAGCACCGCGCTTTTGCAGCGTCCGCAGGTCGGCGCATCGCCCAGGCGTTCGCCAGGGATGCGGTTGAGGCCGCCACAGTGGGGGCAGGGAATCAGCAGGGGGTGGTTCATGGTGCTCTCCTCAGAACCTGTTCAAAGTCTGCTGCGCGTCGGCCCTGCTGCGTTAAAAACAGGCTCGGAATGCTCATTTACAGCTCGTAAACTCCGCTTCCTCGCCTGCTTTTGCCTTGCATGGCTCTAGCTCGCGAGACTTCGAACAGGTTCTCAATACCGCCTAGATGGAGGCATTGAGGAGGGAAAGCAAGGGCTCGGGCCGATCAGGCCAGGGCGATGTAGATGTTGTAGGCGCTGATCAGGGTGATCAGGCAGCCGACGATGGTCAACAGGGTGCGTGCCGACAGCTTGCGGCACAGCAGTGCGGCGAACGGCGCGGCGAACAGGCCGCCGAAGACCAGGCCGGCAACCATCATCCAGGTGTTCGGCTCGCCCGCCAGGAGGATGAACGAGGTGGCGCTGGAGATGGTCAGGAAGAACTCGGCGAAGTTGACCGAGCCGATGGTGGTGCGCGGGTCGCTGCCGGAGCCGAGCAGGCTGCTGGTGACCACCGGGCCCCAGCCACCGCCGCCGGCGGCGTCGACGAAGCCGCCGAACAGCGCCAGCTTGGCCACGTGTTTGGGCTCCCGGCGCTGTTTCACATGGCGGTAGGCCTTGCTCAGGATGTACAGGCCCATCAGCAGCAGGTAGGCGGAGATGAAGGGCTTCAGCACTTGGCCGTCGAACTGGGTGATCAGCACGGCGCCGAGCACCGCGCCGATGATGCCCGGCAGCAGCAGGCGCAGGAACAGCGATTTGTTGACGTTACCCAGCTTGACGTGGGAAATGCCCGACAGACCGGTGGTGAACACTTCGGCGATGTGCACGCTGGCGCTGGCAGCGGCCGGCGAGGCGCCGGCGCTGAGCAGGAAGGTGGTGGCGGTGATGCCGTAGGCCATGCCCAGGGCGCCGTCGATCATCTGGGCGAAGAAACCGACGGCTACGGCGCTCCAGAAGGCCGGGCTGTTGAGGGTCGTCTCGATGATTTCCAGGCCGCTGTGGCCGCCGTTGTCGCCGAAGAACAGGCGCCAGGCCAGGGTGCCGAGCAGGCTGATCAGGATCAGCACGGCAGCCCACATCGCGGCGCGCAGGACCGGGTGGTTGTCTGGGTGGCTGACGTAGTCTTCTACGGGCGGCAGACCCAGCGCTTCGTGCTCGGCGTTGAGCGGGCTGGAGCTGAGGTCGAGATCGCGAATTTTCATGCAGTGAGGCGCCTGACAGCGGGTGGTAGAACAGGCTGGAATAAAGCAGCGGGCAAAGATAAGCGGCTTTTCTTAGAGAGTCTAAGAATGTTTGAGCAGGTTTATATTCATTTTTGTTTTGTTGATAGGTCGCGATTCCCCAGTTGCCCGGCTCGCTGGGCCACCCTACGCTGGGCGTCCTCCTTCCCGAGCGCCCATGCATGACCGCCAGCGACCGACCCAGTAATACCACTCTGATTCTGCTGGCCTCGCTGTACTGCGCCCAAGGGCTGCCGTCCGGGCTGGTGGCGCATTCGCTGCCGGTGCTGCTGCGCCAGCATGGCGTCGACCTGGGCCTGATCGGCCTGCTCAAGTTGCTGGCGCTGCCCTGGCTGCTCAAGGTGCTCTGGGCGCCGTGGATCGACCGGATGGGTTCGCGCCGACTCGGCCATCACCGCGGCTGGATCCTGCCGTTGCAGACGGTGGTGATTGTTTGCCTGGCTGGCCTGGCATTGCTGGCGCCGCAGTTGCTGTTCGGCAGCGGCATCTGGCTGCTGCTGGGGCTTCTGCTGCTGATCAACCTGGCCGCCTCCAGCCAGGACGTGGCCACCGATGGCCTGGCCGTGCGCCTGTTGCCGGCACGCTGGCGCGGCCTGGGCAACAGCTTGCAGGTGGGCGGCTACAAGGTCGGCATGCTGGCCAGCGGTAGCGGCCTGCTGTTGCTGATTGGGCCCCTGGGTTGGAATCTGTCTGCCGCATTGCTGGCGCTGGGGCTGTTACTGCTGACCCTGCCGATCTGGCGTTTCCGCGAGCGCGAGCTGCTGCCCCGCCACGAAGCCCTGGCGGAACCGCCTGGCCCCGGTCTGTTGCTGCGCCACTACCGTGGCCTGCTGGCGCAACCGGGCATGCTTGCCTGGCTGCTGGTGGTGCTGACCTTCAAGCTCGGCGATGCCCTGGGTTCGCCGATGATCAAGCCGATGCTGGTGGACCAGGGCTGGGATACCGCCGCGCTGGGCCAGCTGACCCTGATCAGCAGCCTGACCGGGATCGGCGGCGCGCTGCTCGGCGGCTTGCTGTATGCGCGCCTGGGTGCATTGCGCTCGCTGCTCGGCTTCGGTGCGCTGCAGGCGCTGGGTATCGCCGGCATGGCGCTGCTGGTGGGGGCGGGCGGCAAGCCGTTGCTGGTCTATGCGCTGTGCCTGTTCGAGCAGGTGGCTGATGGCATGTCCACCGTCGCCCTGTTCGCCGTGATGATGAGCCTGTGCCGCCCCGAACACGAGGGCGCGGACTTCACCCTGCAGGCCAGTACGCAGTTGCTGCTGGCCGGTGTGGTGGGCGCCTGCAGCGGGGTGTTGGCCAAGCTGCTCGGTTACCAGGGACTGTTTGTCAGCGCTGGGGTGCTGGCGGCGGCGATGCTCGGGCTGGTGCTGTGGTATTTCCTGCGGGCGCGGCGGGTGGCTACGGCCTGACGGGTAACAACCTGGGATGGATCATGCTTCACCGATCCACCGAGCGAGGTTATTGGAGCGTCATCCACCCTACACCCGCGTGCTGGGTTTCACCGCTGCGCGGTTCTACCCAGACTACGCCAGCTAAATCGCGGGAAGGGCGGGTGAAACCCGTGTCAGCCACACGCGGGCATCACCCGCTCTACAGGGCTATGACGAGCAACTGATCTCCAGGTGCTTGCCCCACTCCGGCGGGCGCTCGGCGTAGCGCTCCTTGCCCAGCTGCTCGACGAAGGGCTGGCTGAGCACGGCATGCAGCTCGCGCACGGGGCCGTAGTCGCCACGCTCGGCGGCTTCGATGGCCTGTTGCGCCAGGTAGTTGCGCAGCACGTAGAGCGGGTTGGTCGCGTGCATGCGTGACTGGCGCTCGGCCTGGCTACCGCCTTCGCGCTCGACGCGCGCCTGGTAGTCGGCGCCCCACTGGTCGAAGCCGGCCAGGTCGATGAAGTCATCGCGCACCACGCGCAAGGCATCGGCCGGTGCCTGCTCGCCGAGGCGGCGGAAGAACAGCTGATAGTCCACCGCGCCGCCCTGCATCAGTTGCAGCAGGCGCTCGACCAGCGCCTGGTCGCCATCTTCCGCCGTGGTCAGGCCCAGGCGCTTGCGCATCAGGCTCAGGTAGTGCGCCTGGTACAGCGGCAGGAACAGCTCCAGGCTGGCGCGCAGTTGTTCGACCTCGACGAAGGGTGTCAGCGCCTGGCCGAGGGCGGCGAGGTTCCACTGGGCGATCGGCACCTGGTTGCTGAAGCTGTAGCGCCCGGTGTCGTCGGAGTGGTTGCAGATGTGCTGGGCATCGAAGTCGTCGAGGAAGGCGTAGGGGCCGTAGTCGAAGGTGATGCCGAGGATCGACATGTTGTCGCTGTTCATCACCCCGTGGCAGAAACCGTAGGCCTGCCATTGGGCGATCAGCGCGGCGTTGCGCTCGAGCACTTCCTGGAACAGCGCGGCATAGGGCTCGGGTTGCGCCAGGCAGTCGGGAAAGTGGCAGGCCAGCACATGCTCGCCGAGCTCGCGCAGGCGCTCGTGCTGATTGGTGTAATAGAAGTATTCGAAGTGGCCGAAGCGCACATGGCTTGGCGCCAGGCGCAGGACCATGGCGGCGCTTTCCTGCTTCTCGCGCCACACCGGCGTGCTCGAACCGGTGACGCACAGGGCGCGGCTGGTGGGGATGCCCAGGGCGTACAGGTATTCGCTGGCGAGGAATTCGCGGATTGAGCTGCGCAGCACCGCGCGGCCGTCGCCCATGCGCGACCAGGGCGTCTGCCCGGCGCCCTTGAGGTGCAGGTCCCAGTGCTCGCCGGCGTCGTTCAGCACCTCGCCGAGGAGCAGGCCGCGGCCATCGCCCAGGCGCGGGTTGTAGCTGCCGAACTGGTGCCCGGAATAGACCATCGCCCGTGGCTCGGCGTCGCCCCACAGCTTGTGCCCGGCGAAGAGCTCGGCGAACACCAGGCTGTCGGCCTCGGCCGGGTCGAGGTCTAGCAGCGCCATGGCACTTGCACTGCTGACCACCACGCGTGGCTCGGCGATGGGCTCGGGCAGCACGCTGGTGGAGAAGGCATCGCCCAGGCGGGCGAAGCGGTTGTCGAAGTGCAGCTCGATAAGCGATTTCACGGCCAGGCTCCAGCCGGGCTATGGGCGCCCGGCGCTGAAAGGCGGATCAGGCCGGCATTGCCGGCCCCGGTGAGCGGTCAGCTCGGGTCGATGGCCGGCGGTGCGCCAGTCGGCGTGGTGGTGACGGCCGGCGTCAGCAGCTTCTGCTGGGCATCGGCGGCCGCGGTGGCGGCGACCATCTGCCCGGTGGTCAGGTTGAGCTCCTGGCCATGCAGGTTCTTGATCATCACGTCGACCTGGTTGAAGGCCATTTCCACGTTGTGCTCGCGGAAGCTCAGGGCGATCTGGGTAAGGATCTCGTCGGTCGAGGCGTTGCGGTCACCCAGCTCGCGCACATGGAAGCGCAGCTCGTAGTCGAAAGTGCTGGCGCTGATGGTCAGGAAGTACAGCGCCGGCTCGGGGTCGCGCAGCACCCGCGCATTCTCGTTGGCAGCCTGCAGCATCAGCTTGCGCGCCAGCTCCAGGTCGGTCTCGTAGGCCACACCGATCTTGATGATGACCCGGGTAACCGTGTCGTTGAGCGACCAGTTGACCAGTTGGTCGGTGACGAAGGTCTTGTTCGGGACGATGATTTCCTTGCGGTCGAAGTCGGTGATGGTGGTGGCGCGAATGCGGATCTTGCTCACCGTGCCGGACAGGTTACCGATGGTCACCACGTCGCCGATACGTGCCGGGCGTTCGAACAGGATGATCAGGCCGGAGATGAAGTTGGCGAAGATCTCCTGCATGCCGAAGCCGATGCCCACCGACAACGCGGCCACCAGCCACTGCAGCTTGTCCCAGCTGACGCCGAGTACCGACAGGGTCATGACGAAGCCGATGCCGCTGATTGCATACGACAGCAGGGTGGTGGTGGCGTAGGCGCTGCCCTGGGCCAGGGACAGGCGCGACAGCACCAGCACTTCCAGCAGGCCGGGCAGGTTGCTGGCCAGGGCCACGGTGATGGCGACGATCACCAGGCCGCCGAGCAGGTCGAGCAGGCTTAGCGGCACCATGGTCGCGGCGTCGCCGGTACCACTGCTGTACTGGTAGAGGGTGATGTTGTCCAGGTAGGTGACCACGCTGAGCAGGTCGGCCCAGACCCAGTACAGGCACACGATGAAGCCGCTGAGCAGGGCCAGGCGGATCAGGCGCAGGGACTGCTGGTTGACCTGGTCGATGTCCAGGGTCGGCTCCTCGACCACGCTCTCGCTACCCTCCGGGCCTTCCTTGGGCTGCGCCTGGCGCTTGGCCAGGGCGCGCTGGTAGGCCAGGCGCCGGGCGGCCACGCTGAGGCCGCGTTCGAAGGCGGCTTCCAGCACCAGCCAGAGCATCAGCAGGTAGAGGGTGTCGATCAGGCGATCGGTGAGCTTCAGCGCGGTGTAGTAGTAGCCGAAGCCCACGGCGATGATCAGCGCGACGGGCAGTGCGGTGAAGGCCATGCCAATCAGCATGCGAAAGGGCGAGGTGTTCTCGCGCATTGGCCCGGACAGCAGCAACTGACTGAGCAGCCAGCTCATCAGGGCAAAGCAGGTCAGCACCACGGCCACGCCGATCACATCTTCGGCCAGCGCCGCCGGTTGGTGCTCGGCCACGGTAACCACAGCGACCAGGGCCATTACCACCAGGCCCAGGCGGCGCACCTGGATGCTGAGAAAGGCTACTTGCGGGCGCTGCCAGCGGAAGTGCAACTCGCCGACGCCACCCGGCGCGAGGATGCGGTAGACGGTGTAGAACACCAGCCAGGTCTGCGCCATTTGCAGCAGGGCCATGCCCAGGTTGGTGTTCTGCCCGCGTGCGTCGAGGATCAGCGCCAGGCCGCCGAAGGCGAGGAACAGGGTCACCGGCAGGGCCAGCAGAATGTTGATCAGCAGGGCCAGCGGCGTGTGCAGCTGGCTGTCGTGCTTGTAGTGGCCGATGTCTTCGTGCAGCGCGCCGAGCTTGCTGTACAGCCAGCTACGCCGCCACAGCAGGACGCCGATCAGCAACAGCAGGGGGATGAACACCCACGGTCGGTCGACCAGTCCTTCACCCAGCTCGCGCACGGCCGAGCCCCATTGCACGGCTTCCAGCTGCGCCTTGAGGAAGTTCGGCGCCTGGTGCAGCCAGGCGAAATCCAGCGGTTTGTTGCTGGGAATCCAGAACATCTGCTCATCCAGCGTGGCGCGCAGGCTGGCGGCGGTGCTCTGCAGTTGCTTCTGGTTGAGTTGCAGGGTGATCGATTCGTTGAGCGCGGCGCTCATCTCGCGGTTGAGGCGCTCCAGCAGTTCCTTGCGGGTGTCGGTCAGGCCGGCCATTTCCTTGCGCAAGGCATCGGTGATTTGCTCGGGCGGCAGTTTGGCCAGGGCCTGCTCGATGTACAGCTCGGGGTTCTTCAACAGGTCGCGTTGCTGGTTGATCTCGAACTGGTACAGGCGGATATCGGCAATGGTGTCGGCCAGGTTGGTGTCCACGCTGATCTTCGGCAGGGCCTGCTTCTGCTGGTAGAGGATCTTGGCCAGCAGCAGGCTGCCCTGCAACACTTCGATTTGCTCGCTGAGGGCCTGGGTGCTCTGGTTGACGTTATCCAGTTGCTGCTTGGTTTCGAGGTTCTTGCGGGTCAGCTCGTTGAGGTGCTCGGTGGTGCCCAGCAGGTAGTCGGAGAGCTTCAGGTTGGTCTGGTTCTCCTTGGCCAGCAGGCTGTCCGGGTCGGCCTTCTCGGCCTCGCGGGACAGCTCGGCGACGGTCTGTTCGGATTGCGCGCGGCGCTTCTCGTTGATCAGCGTCTGCAGCGCCAGGTTTTCCTGTTCCAGGCGGCGGATGCGCTCGCTGAGCAGGTCGTGGCGGCTGTTGCCGAGGTCCTGCAGCAGGTTGTTGCCGGCCAGTTCCTGGCGGCGCAGCTCACTCTGCGCCTGCAGCGCGGCGGCCTCGGCACTGAGCAGGTCGCGTTGCTCGCTACCGAAGGGTTTGCCGGCTTCCTTGCCGACCTTGAGCAGATTGTTGATCTGCATGATCCGCGTCTGGTTGCTGCTGATCTCGGCCTGGGCGCGCTCCGGGCGGGTTTGCGCGGTGATGATCAGGCTGTTGGCATCGGTCAGTTGTTGTTGCCAGGTGCTGAGCTGGTTGCTGCGCTCGCTGAGCATGCTTTCCAGCTGCTCCACCGAGGATTTGCCGTAGCGCACGGTGAAATCGGTAGTCGGGGTGGCGTTGAGGCGTTCCAGGTCGCGCTGGGCGTCGCTGATCAGGCGCGGTGCGTCACGCAGCTGAACCTTGAGCTCGCTCAGGCGCTGTTCGCTGTCGTCACGCTTGGCGAGAAAATCGAGGGTCTGCTCGAACTTCTGCTTCAGCGCGTTCAGTTCGGCTTCGGGCAGCTTGCGCTCGGCCAGGCCATCGAGGCTGGCCTGGATGCTCTTGGCTTCCGGGGCTGCGGCGGCGTGCAGCGGGGCGGTGGTCAGGCTCAGGCCGAGGAGGGCGGCAATCAGGACGGGGCGCAGGAAAGACATGGTCGGGGTCGACAGCTCGTGAAAATAGTGCGGCTAATGATATGCCACGGCCGCATGTCCGTGGGGTGACGCGGCTGGCGCTTCGCGTCTAGGACCGCTGCACCGCGCCCGAGTTGCGGGCGCGGCGGAAATGGCGAACTTAGAGAAAGAGGCCGGGGCCGGGCTTGGCCTGGCCTTCGGGGAAGCGCACGCCCACTTTGCGTACCTTGTTGCCGTCCATCACCGCGACTGTCCAGGTCAGGCCATTCCATTCCACCTGGTCGCCGACAATCGGCTGGCCGCCAATTTGATGGGCAATGAAGCGGCCCAGGTGTAGCTGGCCTTCGGCACCTTCCAGCTTGAGGCCGTAGAGCGCCGCGACGGCGCTGAGCTGGGCATCGCCTTCCAGTACGAAATCACCGAAGAAGCGCAGGTCGGCGCTGCGCTGCGGGGCCTGGCTGAACAGTTTGCCGAGGCTCGGCAGGTCATGCTCGTGGCCGATCACGCAGAGAATGTCGGCCGCTTCCAGGGTGGTACTGCCGGACGGGTGGAGCAGCTCGGCACCGCGAAACAGCGCGGCAACGCGGGTGCCTTCGGGCATCTTCAGCTCGCGCAGCGGCGCGCCGATGCACCATTTTTCCGGGCCGAGGCGGTAGATGAACATTTCCCACTCGCTGGTCGCGTGCACTTCCAGGCCGGCGCGGGAGATCGGTGCCGGCTCCGGCGGTACGGTGACGCGCAGCAGCTTGGCCGCCCACGGCAGGCTGGCGCCTTGCAGCAGCAGCGAGACCAGGACGATGAAGAACGCCAGGTTGAAGTACAGCTGGGCGTGCTCCAGGCCGGCCATCATCGGGAACACGGCGAGAATGATCGGCACCGCGCCGCGCAGGCCGACCCAGGCGATAAAGGCCTTCTCGCGGTCGTGGAAGGCGCGGAACGGGTACAGGCCGATCAGCACCGACAGCGGGCGGGCGAAGATGATCATCCACAGCGCCAGGCCCAGTGCCGGAATGGCGATCGGCAACAAATCGTGCGGGGTGACCAGCAGGCCGAGTACCAGGAACATGCCGATCTGCGCCAGCCAGGCCATGCCGTCGAGCATGTGCAGGATGCTGTGGCGCGAGCGGATCGGTCGGTTGCCCAGCACCAGGCCGCACAGGTACACGGCGAGGATGCCACTGCCGTGCATGGCGTTGGTCAGGGCGAAGACCATCAGGCCGCCGCTGACCACCAGCAGGGGGTACAGGCCGTTGGGCAGGCTGATGCGGTTGATCAGTTGCAGCAGCAGCCAGCCGCCGCCGAGACCGAGCAGGGCGCCGATGCCGAACTCGCTGAGCAGGTGGCCGAGGAAGCTCCAGCTGACGTCGCTCTGGCCCTTGGCGAGCATGTCGATCAGGGTCACGGTGAGGAACACGGCCATCGGGTCGTTGCTGCCGGACTCGATTTCCAGGGTCGCCGTGACCCGTTCGTTGAGGCCCTTGCCGCCGAGCAGGGAGAACACCGCCGCGGCATCGGTGGAGCCGACGATGGCGCCGATCAGCAGGCCCTGCATCATGTTCAGGTCGAACAGCCAGGCGGCGGCCATGCCGGTCAGGCCAGTGGTGATCAGGACGCCGACCGTGGCCAGCGACAGCGCCGGCCACAGCGCCACGCGGAAGCTCGACACGCGGGTACGCAAGCCACCATCGAGGAGGATGATGGCCAATGCCAGGTTGCCCACCAGGTAGGCCAGCGGGTAGTTGTTGAAGCCGATGCCGCCGGGGCCATCGACGCCGGCGATCATGCCCACGGCGAGGATGATGACCAGGATCGGGATGCCCAGGCGCGAGGAGACCGAGCTCATCAAGATGCTCGCGCCCACCAGCAATGCGCCGACCAGAAACAGGCTATTGATGGTGCTGGCGTCCAAGGGCGTACTCCGGGCGAATGGGCGAGGGGTGACGCTGCTAAGCAGGGTTCATGCCGGATGATAACCCGTGCCTTTGTCCGTCTGTCAAAAAAACACCCGCCATGTGCGGGGCGTTCTTTTGTAGATGAATCAGCTGCTTAGGCCAGGTCTCCGATCTCTGTGGTTTGCTCAACGGCCTCCTGCTGACGGTAGCCCGGACTTTAGTCCGGGGTTCGGGTCCAGTTCCCGGACTGAAGTCCGGGCTACCCGCTGCGCGCAGTGAGCCGCTTTGTTCCAGGCAAAAAAAGCCCCGCATGTGCGCGGGGCATAAAAGGGAAGAGGCGTTGAATCAGAACCAGGCGTCCTGCATGTTCAGGCAGGTGCCGTCGCGGGCTTCGAGGATGGCCAGGTCGTGGTGACAGCTCGGCACTTCCCAGGTCAGGAAGTAGCGCGCGGCCTGCAGCTTGCCGCGGTAGAAGTCGGCATCGCTGGCATCACCTTTGGCCAGGCCTTCTTCGGCACGGATAGCCTGTTCCAGCCAGCGCCAGCCGATGACCATATGGCCGAACACCTTGAGGTACAGCGCCGAGTTGGCCAGGCCCTGGTTGACCTTGCCGGCCATCAGGTCGCCGAGCAAGGCCAGGGTCACCGCCGACAGGCGAGCCAGCAGCTGCTCCAGCGGCTGGCGCAGTTCGTTCAGCGAGGCGTGGGCCTCGGCGCGCTGGCAGGTACCCTGAATCAGCTTGACCAGTTGCTTGAGCGCCGCGCCGCCGTTCATCGAGACCTTGCGGCCCAGCAGGTCGAGCGACTGGATGCCGTGGGTGCCTTCGTGGATCGGGTTGAGGCGGTTGTCGCGGTAGTACTGCTCCACCGGGTATTCGCGGGTGTAGCCGTGGCCGCCGAGGATCTGGATCGCCAGTTCGTTGGCCTTCAGGCAGAACTCCGACGGCCAGGATTTGACGATCGGCGTGAGCAGGTCGAGCAGTTCCAGGGCGGTCTTGCGCTGCTCCTCGGTTTCCAGGGTCTCGGTGTCGTCGAACAAGCGCGCGGCATACAGGCCGAGGTCGAAGGCGCCTTCGACGTAGGCCTTCTGGGTCAGCAGCATGCGCCGCACATCGGCGTGCTCGACGATCGACACCTGCATGGCGGTTGGGTCCTTGCCATCTGGGTGACGGCCCTGCGGACGGTTGCGGGCGTAGTCCAGCGAGTACAGGTAGCCGGCGTAGCCGAGCATCACCGCGCCCATGCCGACGCCGATGCGCGCCTCGTTCATCATCTGGAACATGTACGACAGGCCCTGGTGCGGCTTGCCGATCAGGTAGCCGACGCAGTCGTCGTTATCGCCGAAGTTCAGCGCGGTGGAGGTGGTGCCGCGCCAGCCCATCTTGTGGAACAGACCGGCCAGCAAGGCGTCGTTGCGCTTGCCCAGTGAGCCGTCCTCATTCACCAGGAACTTCGGCACGATGAACAGGCTGATGCCCTTCACCCCGGGCGGTGCGTCCGGCAGCTTGGCCAGGACCATGTGCACGATGTTCTCCGAGATCGGCTGGTCGCCGCCGGAGATGAAGATCTTGTTGCCCTTGATCCGGTAGCTGCCGTCGGCGTGTGGTTCGGCCTTGGTGCGGATGTCCGACAGCGACGAACCGGCGTGTGGCTCGGTCAGAGCCATGGTGCCGAAGAAGCGGCCGTCGATGATCGGTTGCAGGTAGGTGCGCTTCTGCTCGTCGTTGCCGAAGGCGTCGATCAGGTTGGCCACGCCCATGGTCAGCATCGAGTAGGAGCTGGTGGCGCAGTTGGCCGACTGGAAGTGGGCGAAGCAGGCCTGCGACAGCAGGTTGGGCAGTTGCATGCCGCCGGCTTCGAAGTCGCGTGTGGCATTGAGGAAACCGGCCTCATGGAAGGCGCGCAGGGCCGGTTCGACTTCCGGGATCAGCACCGCGGCGCCGTCCACGTACTGTGGCTCGTGCTCGTCGTTCTTGCGGTTGTGCGGAGCGAACAGCTCTTCGGCGATACCGCGGGCGGTGCCGATCGCCGCATCGAAGGTCTCGCGGTTGTGGTCGGCGAAGCGCTCGCGCTGGGTCAGGGCTTCGGCATCCAGCACTTCGTAGAGCTCGAAGGCCAGGTTGCGGGAACTGAGCAGGGTCTCGGACATGGATGGATCTCCGGTGGAATGGCTCGAGTCTAGGTCGGTGAATAAAGGTTGCCTAGCAACATCCATAAGCGTGATAAAGCCGCCAAACCTTGTAGAAGCCGCGAGGGCGCGCTGCCATGCCTCGCGTGTGGCATACGGGCTACAATCCGCGCCTCGCGAGGAACAATTGCCATGAACTACCGTCACGCCTTCCACGCCGGCAACCATGCCGACGTGCTCAAGCACATCACCCTGAGCCGCATCATCGCCCTGCTGTCGCGCAAGGAAGCGCCGTTCGTCTGCCTCGACAGCCATGCCGGCGTCGGCCTGTATGACCTCAAGGGTGACCAGGCCAGCCGTACCGGCGAGTGGCTGGAAGGCATCGCCCGCCTGTGGGATGCGCCGGACCTGCCCGAGCTGACGGCCGACTACATCGGCGTGCTGCGTGCGCTCAACCCGGACGACCAGCTGCGCTACTACCCCGGCTCGCCCGAGCTGGCGCGTCAGCTGACGCGCCTGCAGGACCGCGTGCTGCTCAACGAGAAACACCCGGAAGACGGCCAACTGCTCAAGGACAACATGCGCGGCGACTACCGCGTGGCGGTGCACCTGGGCGAGGGCTGGCATGTGCCGCGTGCCCTGCTGCCGGTGGCGGAGAAACGCGCCCTGCTGCTGATCGACCCGCCGTTCGAAAAGGCCGACGAGCTGGAGCGCTGCGTCACCGCGCTGGACGAAGCCATCGGCCGCATGCGCCAGACGGTCGTGGCCATCTGGTACCCGATCAAGGATGAGCGTCAGCTCAAGCGTTTCTACCAGAGCCTGGAGAAATCCAGCGCGCCGAAGCTGCTGCGCGTCGAGCTGTTCGTCCACGCGGCGGACGACGCCAGCCGCCTGAGCGGTTCCGGGCTGGTCATCGCCAACCCGCCATGGGGCCTGGAAGACGAACTCAAGCAGCTGTTGCCCTGGCTGGCCGGCAAGCTAGCGCAGAGCCAGGGTAATTGGCGAATGGATTGGCTGATCGCCGAGTGAGGCACTGACGGCCTGCTGGCGCAACTGTTCGATCAGCTCGGCCTGCTGCCGGTCCTGTTGCTGCAATTGCGTCACTAGCGCGCTCGCCTCGTCTGCTGGCGGGCTGATGGCGCCGCTGCGCTGCGCCAGCTCTTGCAGCAGGCCCGCCAGGTGGGTCGCGTTGTTACGGGCCTGGGTGTGTTGCTCGGTGAGTGCCGCCAGCTGGGCGGCGATCTGCCGGCTGGCATCGTCCACTTCGCCCTGATCGGCCTGGACCAGTTGGCCCGCTTGGCTCGCGGCCTGCTGCAGTGCGTCGAGCATGCCGCCGACCGTGCTGCGGATGGCCTGGGAAAATTCCGTGGACCGGCTGGACAGGGCGCGTACTTCGTCGGCGACCACGGCAAAGCCGCGCCCGCTGTCCCCGACCCGCGCCGCCTCGATGGCGGCATTCAGGGCCAGCAGGTTGGTCTGCTTGGCGATCGAGTCCATGTCATCGGTGGCGCGCAGGACGGTTTCGCCCTGCTGGGTGATCGCCTGCATGCGCTCGGCCAGCTCGCCGGCCTGTGCGCGGGTCTGTTGCAGGTTGGCGGCCAGGCCGCTGAGCGCCTGGTGGCTGTCCGGCTGCGCGGCATGGCCGTGGCCATGCGGGGGCGCCAACCATTGCTCGGCGGCGCTGGCATGTCGCTGCATCTGCTCGTGAAACGCTTGCCACTGCTGGTGCTGTGCCTGCGTTTGCGCGCTGAGCTGGCGCTGCAGCTGGTCGAGCAGTTGCCGTTGCCGTTCACCCTGAGCGTCGAGGTCGGTGGCCAGCGGGGCGACCCAGCTGGCCGGCTCGGCGACACCCGGGCGCGGCTGCATCAGCGCGCGCCAGTGCGTGGCCGTGGCCAGCGCCGGCAGCAGGCCGAGGCTCAGGCAGACGCCGCAGAACAGGCAGATCCACAGCGGCAGGCCGCCCCAGGCCGCCGCGCCCACCAGCAGCCAGGGCGTGACCTGCAGGGCCAGGGCGGAGGCACTGAAGGCTTTCGGCGGGATCTCGTGGATATCGGAAAAGCGCGGGTTGTGCATGGATAGCCTTGGGGACTTCTTATTGGCGAACGGGCAAGCGTTCGGCAGAGTTTAGGTAGCCTTTGCTGTGGCGGCCCGGAGGTGGCTCCGTGCTGGCTGATTGATGGCAGTTTAGCGCCTGCCTGCCGCGTGCGGCAGGGGCCCGCGGGTGCCGGCGAGTTGGCGGTATTTCGCCACGCGGGTGGCGAGAACCGGCCAGATGCGTGCCTGCATACGGCGCAGAGGCCCGGAATAGGGCGCTCGGCAAGCGGGCATCGGATTTGCTAAAGGGAACGCGACCTTTTGCCTCACCCCGGCATGAGTCGCGACGCCCTTCTACCGATCGAGCGCCAGACCACGCCTCAGAAAGCGCGGCCCGTTCGCGGGGATGCCGTCGATTTGCCTTGCCAACCGCATAACTGGGAATGCCCATTCACCATGAAAAAAATTCTACTGATGTTCGTCTGCCTGCTGGCGACGGGTTGCTCGCAACCGCCCAAGGCGGAGAAAACCGTCGATGTGCTGCTGATCGGCGGCGGCATCATGAGCGCTACCCTCGGCACCTACCTCAATGAGCTGGAGCCGGGCTGGAGCATCGACATTTACGAGCGCATGGGCCAGGTCGCCGACGAGAGTTCCAACGCCTGGAACAACGCCGGCACCGGCCACTCGGCCTTCTGTGAGCTGAACTACACCCCGGAAACCGCCGATGGCGGCATCGACATCAGCAAGGCCGTCGGCATCAACGAGTCGTTCGAGATCTCCAAGCAGTTCTGGGCCTACCAGATCGAGCAGGGCGTGCTGAAAGAGCCCCGGTCCTTCATCAATAACGTGCCGCACATGAGCTTCGTCTGGGGCGACGACAACATCGCCTACCTGAAGAAGCGCCATGCGGCGCTGCAGCACAGCAACCTGTTCCGCGGCATGGAGTATTCCGAGGACCCGGCGCAGATCGCCCAGTGGGTGCCGCTGGTGATGGCCGATCGCGACCCCGCGCAGAAGGTTGCCGCCACGCGCATGCCGATTGGCACCGACGTCAACTTCGGCGAGATCACCCAGCAACTGGTCGGCTCGCTGACCCGGCGCGACGGTGTGACCTTGCACCTGAGCCATGAGGTGCGTGACCTCACCCGCAACGCCGACGGCACCTGGAACGTGCGGGTGGCCGACCTGGCCAACGGCGAGCGGGAAACCAGCATCAACGCGCGGTTCGTGTTTATCGGCGCCGGTGGCGCGGCCCTGCCGCTGCTGCAGAAATCCGGCATCCCCGAGGCCGACGGCTACGCCGGTTTCCCGGTGGGCGGCCAGTTCCTGATGACCCGCAACCCGGACATCGTCGCCCAGCACCAGGCCAAGCTGTACGGCAAGGCTTCGGTCGGTTCGCCGCCGATGTCGGTGCCGCACCTCGACACCCGCGTCATCGATGGCCACAAGGTGCTGCTGTTCGGGCCCTTCGCCACCTTCTCCAGCAAGTTCCTGAAGAACGGTTCGCTGTGGGACATGTTCGCCGCCATCAGCAGCGACAACGTCGGGCCGATGAGCCATGCCGGCTGGGATAACCTGGACCTGAGCCGCTACCTGCTCGGCCAGCTGATGCTCAGCCAGGACGACCGCATGGACGCCCTGCGCGAGTATTTCCCCAGCGCCCAGGACGCGGACTGGGAGCTGATCACTGCCGGCCAGCGCGTGCAGGTGATCAAGAAGGACGCCGAGCACGGCGGCATCCTGCAGTTCGGCACCGAGGTGGTGAGTTCCGCCGATGGCAGCATCGCCGCGCTGCTCGGCGCTTCGCCGGGTGCATCGACGGCGGCGCCGATCATGCTCGGCGTGCTGGAAAAGACCTTCAAGGAGCAGATGAAGTCGCCCGAGTGGCAGACGCGCCTGAAGCAGATCATCCCGTCCTACGGGCAGAAGCTGAACAGCGACCTGGAGCTGACCAACCGCATCCGCGCCTGGAGCAGCGAGCGTCTGCAGCTGACCTTCGTGCCGGTAGCGCCCGAGGCGCCGGTTACTGACGAAGCGGCGAACGCCGCGCTGTAAGCCGCAAACAACAAGCCCCCTGTTCTGGGGGCTTGTTGTTGCGTGATGCTCGGGTTAGCCAGCTTCAGGCTGGCAGGCACACCCCGGTGCCACCCAGACCGCAGTAACCGCCCGGATTCTTCGCCAGGTACTGCTGGTGATACGCCTCGGCGTAGTAGAAGGTCGGCGCCAGGCGGACTTCGCTGGTGATCGGGCCGACGCCGGCCTTTTCCAGTTCGCCCTGGAACACGGCCAGGCTGGCCTCGGCGGCTTGCAACTGGACGGCGTCGGCGCAGTAGATGGCAGAACGGTACTGGGTGCCGATGTCATTGCCCTGGCGCATGCCCACGGTCGGGTTGTGTCCTTCCCAGAACACCTTGAGCAAGGCCTCGAAGCGGGTCTGCTGCGGGTCGAACACCACCAGCACCACTTCGGTATGCCCGGTCAGCCCGGAGCAGACTTCCTCGTAGGTCGGGTTGGGCGTATGGCCGCCGGCATAGCCGACCGCCGTGCTCCACACGCCCGGCTGCTGCCAGAAGCGCCGCTCGACACCCCAGAAACAGCCCATGGCGAACACCGTCTGCTGCAGGCCGGCCGGGAAGGGCGGGGTCAGCGGGTTGCCGTTGACGTAATGGCTGGCGGGCACCGCTAACGGCTCGGCGCGGCCGGGCAGGGCCTGTTCGGCCGTCGGCAGTTCGAGTTTGTGGGCGAGGATTTGCGAACGCAGAACCATGATCTGCTCCTGTACGGTGGCGGCGTGGGCATAGCTTACTCCGCGGCTGGCGCGGTCGAAGCTGATAGATAGACCCGGATCATCCGGGCGAATTACAACGCTGGGCGGCCGTTGGTCGGCTGGCTCAGTTGCCGGCCCCGCGGCAGGGATAGCGGCGCAGGCTGTCCACCAGCTCGCTGCTGGGGATCGGCTTGTCGAACAGGAAACCCTGGCCGACGTCGCAATGGTGCTTGCGCAGGAAGGCCAGCTGGGCCGCCGTCTCGATGCCTTCGGCGACCACCTTGAGGCGCAGGTTGTGGGCCATGGCGATCACTGCGGCGGTGATTTCCATGTCGTCCTGGTTCTCGGGGATGTCCTTGATGAAGCTGCGGTCGATCTTGATTACGTCGATCGGGAATTTCTTCAGGTAGCTGAGCGACGAGTAGCCAGTGCCGAAGTCGTCCATCGCCAGGGTCAGGCCCAGGGCCTTGAGCCGTGCGACCTGCTGGCGGGTGTCGTCGCTGCCTTCGAGCAGCAGGCTTTCGGTGAGCTCCAGCTCCAGCAGGTGCGGCGGCATCTGCTCCTCGTCGAGGATTGCGGCGATCGAGCCGACCAGGTCGGGGTCGGTGAACTGCTTGGGCGACAGGTTGATCGCCACCTGCACCTGGCCCATGCCGCGTGCGGCCAGCTCCTGGCTGGCGCGGCAGGCCTGGCGCGCGACCCATTTGCCGATCGGGATGATCAGGCCGGTTTCCTCGGCGACGCTGATGAACTGGTCCGGGCTGATCATGCCCTTGTCCGGGTGCTGCCAGCGCAGCAGGGCTTCGAGGCCGGTGAGCTGGCCGGTCTTGAGGCACAGCTTGGGCTGGTAGTAGACCTCCAGCTCGTTCTGGGTCAGTGCGCGGCGCAGGTTGTTCTCGACGAACAGCTTGTAATGCGCCTCGGCATTCAGCGCCTCGGTGAACAGCTGGACCTGGTTCTTGCCGTTGGCCTTGGCCTTGTGCAGCGCCAGGCCGGCGTGCTTCATCAGGGTGTGCGGGTCGGCGCCGTGCTCGGGCGCGCAGGCCACTCCGACCGAGCCGGTGACGTTGATCAGCTGGTTGTCGACGAACAGCGGCTTGTCCAGGGTCTGCAGGATTTCCGCCGCCAGGCGCAGGCCGCCCTGTTCGTCGGCGCCGTCGAGCAGTACGGCGAATTCGTTGCTGGCGAAGCGCGCCAGGCAGGTGTTGCGCTTGAGGCTGTTGCGCAGGCGCCGCGCCAGGCTCATCAGCAGCTTGTCGCCGGTCTGGTGGCCGAGGCTGTCGTTGATCCGCTTGAAGTTGTCGATGTCCACCAGCAGCAGGCAGAAGCCCTGGCCATTGGCGCGGGTGAAACGCTCTTCCAGGCTGCGGATGAAGTACGGGCGGTTGCCCAGCCCGGTGAGGTTGTCGTTGTAGGCCAGGCGCTCGATGCGCTGCTGGGCCAGCTTGCTCTGGGTGATGTCTTCGTAGATGCCGATGTAGTGGGTCAGCTCGCCGTCATCGTTGTACACCTTGGACAGCGACAGCTGGCCCCAGTACGGCTCGAGGTTCTTGCGCCGGCTGCGGAACTCGCCCTGCCAGCTGCTGCGCTCGGCCAGGCTGGACTGCGGGTCGAACAGCAGGTCGCCGAGGTTTTCCAGGGCCGGCAGCTCGGACAGGCGGCGGCCGCAGACATCGTCCGCGCTGTACTGGGTGATCGAGGTGAAGCTCGGGTTGACGTAGTCCACCCGGCCGTCGCGGTCCACCAGCAGGAAGGCGCTGGCGCTCTGCTCGACGGCGCGCTGGAACAAATGCAGGGCGCTGGTGGCGGTGCGCCGCTGCTGGTTGCTCATGACCTGGGCGAACTGGTCGGCCAGCTCGCCGGCGAAGGCCACTTCATCGGTCTGCCACACGCGCGGCGCGCCGACGTGCTCCAGGCACAGCACGCCGACCACCTCGCCGCCAATGCGGATGCTGGCGTCGAGCAGGGCGACGATGCCTTGCGGCTTGAGCAGTTGCTGGGTCAGTTCGCGGGTGCGCGGGTCTTTCTGCGCGTCGTGGGCATCGATGGCGCGGCCGCCGTGCAGGGCATCCAGGTAGCGCGGGAAGCGCCCGGCGTCGATGCGTGCAGGCAGCTCGTGACGGTCGATGTCGCGGCGGTACAGGGCCACCGGTTCGAGCATTTCGTCATCCAGCAGCCAGATGCTGGCGCGGGCGACGTCGTAGGCTTCGCTGGCGGCCTGGGTGATCAGCTCGGCGGCTTCGCGCAGCGGGTCGCTGGCGCTGTAGCGATGGCGCGCCAGGCGCACGATCAGGCTCTGCTGGGCGCGCGAGCGGATCAGGTGCTGCAGGTGTTCTTCCTGGGAACGCTGATACAGCTCCAGGGACGCCTGCAGCTTGGTGTTCTGCACTTCGAGGTCATGCTGGCGCTGCGTCACCTGCTCGCCATCCTCGTGGCTTGGGGTGACCAGCAGGTAGCCGCGCAGCAACTGGCGGCCATGCAGCTGATAGGGCTCGCCGACTTCCAGCAACTGCAGCGCGCCGTCGGGTGCATGCAGGCGGTAGTGCACGCTGTAGTGCCCGTGCTGGGCGACCTGCTGCTGTACCTCATCGTGCAGCCGGTAGCGGGCTTCCGGCTCCATCAGGCTGGCGAAGGGCGAGTCGATCAGGGCGCACAGGTCGCTGGCGGCGACGCCAAGCTGGCGTTCGCAGGCAGGGTCGAGGAACAGCAGGCTCCAGCTCGGTTCGTTCAAGCGCTCGAAGCGCAGCATCCCGAGCCGTGAGGGCACTGGCAACTGCGTCACAACCTCGGCCGCCGTACGGCTGGCGGCATCGGGATGGCTTTTCATCGAACGACTGGCTTCCAGTATGCTGCTGCAGCGGGCAGGTATTGCCCATGACATCAATCAAGTTCGGCAAGGGTGCATCATGCGGCTGGGACTGACAAGAAGACTGAGCGGGTTGTTGCTGTTGGTGGCGTTGGGCGGCGTGGCTGCTACACCGGTATTGGCGGAGCAAGCCCAGCTGAGCGGGGAGGAGCAGGCGCGTTACCTGGCCGAGCTCAAGCGACTTTATCTGACCAAGAACGAGCGCACGGCGCTGCTGGCGCACAGCAATGCGCTGCTCGACACCTATGCGCTGACGGCCGCCTACCAGGTCGGCAAGACCCAGCGCAGCGACCTGCGCTACCAGCTCAGCGTGGCCGGGCCGGGTGAACTGGTGGTGCGCGAGGAATCGCGGGCGCAGCAGGGCATGGCCCTGGCGGTGCGCAACCAGAAACTCTCGGTATTCGGCCTGGACCCCTACATCCATTACGACTGCCCACCCAGCGGGATCGTCTGCACCCTGCAGAATCCGGCCGATGGCAGCCCGTGGATCAGCGTGCTGCGTGATCACCAGGGCGCGGCGGACCTGGCCAAAGCGATCAGCTTTCTGATTCGCAATCTGCAGAAGAGCTGATTGGCAGCTGGGTGAGGGGCCCCGTTTTGGCGGGGCTTTTCTTTATTCGCAGGTGCTTCGGTCTGGGCGTAGGAGGGGCCTTGGCCGCGATTGCGGGGCCGCAGCAAGGTCGCGGCCAAGGCCCCTCCTACGTTGTTTACGCTCCTGGTCAGTCTGAGCTTTTCCCTGGCCCATAAAAAAGGCTATGTCCCAATAGCGTGTTGCCCCTCGCTCGCTCAGCACCGAGCTGGATTCCCGCCTGCGCGGGAATGAGAGGTAGGGGGTTGTGGCACATCGTCGTCCCACCCACTCCGTCATTCCCGCGCAGGCGGGAATCCAGAGGCATTCGGCAGCACGGGAGGCGGCTCGTTAGATGACGCAACACGCTATTGGGACATAGCCATAAAAAAGCCCCGCCAAACGACGGGGCCGAGGGGGCGGAGGCCAGCGGCCTCCAGGCACAGCGTTTGAATCAGAGCAGCATGGTGCGGATGTCGCCGAGCACCTCGCCCAGGCGCTTGGTGAAGCGCGCGGCGGCTGCACCGTTGATTACCCGGTGGTCGTAGGACAGCGACAGCGGCAGGGTCAGGCGCGGCTGGAAGACCTTGCCGTCCCATACCGGCTGCATGGTTGCCTTGCTCACGCCGAGGATCGCCACTTCCGGTGCATTGACGATCGGCGTGAAGCCGGTGCCGCCAATGTGGCCGAGGCTGGAGATGGTGAAGCAGGCACCCTGCATATCGTCAGCCGAGAGCTTCTTGGTGCGCGCTTTTTCCGCCAAGGCGGCGGCTTCGGCGGCCAGTTGCAGCAGGCTCTTCTGATCGACGTTCTTGATCACCGGCACCAGCAGGCCGTCCGGGGTATCGACGGCGAAGCCGATGTGCACGTATTTCTTGCGGATGATCGCCTTGCCGCTGGGGGCCAGCGAGCTGTTGAAGTCCGGCAGTTCCTTGAGCAGGTAGGCGCAGGCTTTCAGCAGCAGTGGCAGCACGGTCAGCTTGACCCCGGCCTTTTCCGCCACGGCTTTCTGCGCGACGCGGAAGGCTTCCAGCTCGGTGATGTCGGCGTTGTCGAACTGGGTCACGTGCGGCACGTTGAGCCAGCTGCGGTGCAGGTTGGCGGCGCCGACCTGCATCAGGCGAGTCATCGCCACTTCTTCGATTTCACCGAACTTGCTGAAATCGACCGCCGGGATCGGCGGGATACCGGCTCCGCCGGTTGCGCCAGCGGCTGGCGCTTCCTTGGCCTTCTGCATCATGGCCTTCACGTAGGCCTGCACGTCTTCCTTGAGGATGCGGCCCTTCGGCCCGGTGCCGGTCACGGCAGCCAGTTCGACGCCAAATTCCCGTGCGGTCATGCGTACGGCAGGGCCGGCATGCACCTTGGCACCATCGCGCTTGGGCGCGGCAGCAACGCTGGCGGCTGCGGCTGCCAGTGAGGCAATCGCGCTGACTTCGGCGACAACGGCGGGGTGAGCGCCTTCTGGCACTTTGTGTACATCACTGGCGGCAGCCGGTGCAGCGGCTGCGGGTGCAACTGCCGGAGCGGCTGATGCGCCTGCGACTTTCAGTTTGAGGATGAAGTCGCCGGTGCCAACTTCGTCTTCCAGTTTGACGCCGATGCTTTCCACCACGCCGGCAGCCGGCGAGGGGATTTCCATGCTGGCCTTGTCCGACTCCAGGGTGATCAGCGACTGGTCGGCTTCGACCGTATCGCCGACCTTGACCAGGATTTCGATGATCTTGGCTTTACCGGTCGAGCCGATATCCGGCACATGAATGTCCTGCACGCTGCTGCTTGCCGCAGCGGCGGGCGCGGCAATTGGGGCTGGCGCTGCAGCAGCTTGTGGCGCGGCGGCCGGAGCCGGGGCGGCAGCAGGCGCTGCGGGTGCTGCGGCTGCGGCCCCCTCGACTTCCAGCTCGAGCAGTTCGTCGCCTTCTTTCAGGCGATCGCCCAGCTTCACTTTCAGGCTCTTCACCACGCCGGCTTTCGGCGCGGGGATTTCCATGCTGGCCTTGTCCGATTCCAGGGTCAGCAGGCTCTGGTCGGCCTCGATGCGGTCGCCAACCTTGACGAACAACTCGATAACTTCACCCTCACCGCTGCCGATGTCGGGTACGCGAATCAATTCACTCATCGTTTCGCTCCTTAGCAGTCCAGTGGGTTGAGTTTGTCGGGGTTGATGCCGAACTTGACGATGGCCTCGGCCACGATCTTGGGTTCGATATCACCGCGGTCGGCGAGGGCTTCCAGCGCGGCCAGGACGACCCAGTGGCGGTCCACTTCAAAGAAGTGGCGCAGCTTCTTGCGGCTGTCGCTGCGGCCGAAGCCGTCGGTGCCCAGAACCTTGAATTCCTTGCTCGGCACCCACTGGCGAATCTGTTCGGCGAACAGCTTCATGTAGTCGGTGGAGGCGATCACCGGGCCTTTACGGCCGCTGAGGCACTCTTCGACGTAGGTCTGCTTGGGCTTCTGGCCCGGGTGCAGGCGGTTGCTGCGCTCCACGGCCAGGCCGTCGCGGCGCAGTTCGTTGAAGCTGGTGACGCTCCACACGTCAGCGGCGACATTGAACTCGTCACGCAGGATCTTCGCCGCCTCGCGCACTTCACGCAGGATGGTGCCGGAACCGAGGAGCTGCACGTGGTGCGCGGCTTCCTTCTTGTCTTCTTCGAGCAGGTACATGCCCTTGATGATGCCGGCCTCGACACCTTCCGGGATGGCCGGCTGCTGGTAGGACTCGTTCATCACGGTGATGTAGTAGAAGACGTCCTGTTGCTCCTCGGTCATCTTCTTCATGCCGTCCTGGATGATCACCGCCAGCTCATAGCCGTAGGTCGGGTCATAGGTGCGGCAGTTGGGGATGGTCGCGGCCAGCATGTGGCTGTGGCCGTCTTCGTGCTGCAGGCCTTCGCCGTTGAGCGTAGTGCGCCCGGCGGTGCCGCCGATGAGGAAGCCACGGGTGCGGCTGTCGCCGGCAGCCCAGGCCAGGTCGCCAATGCGCTGGAAGCCGAACATCGAGTAGAAGATGTAGAACGGCAGCATCGGCTGGTTGTGGCTGGAGTACGAAGTGCCTGCGGCGATGAAGGAGCTCATGGCGCCGGCTTCGTTGATGCCTTCTTCGAGAATCTGACCCTTCTTGTCCTCGCGGTAGAACATCACCTGGTCTTTATCCACCGGCTCGTAGAGCTGGCCGACCGAGGAGTAGATGCCCAACTGGCGGAACATGCCTTCCATACCGAAGGTACGGGCTTCGTCCGGGATGATCGGCACGATGCGCGAGCCGATGTCCTTGTCCTTGACCAGCTGCGCGAGGATGCGCACAAAGGCCATGGTGGTGGAGATTTCACGGTCGCCGGAGCCGTCGAGGATGGCCTTGAGGGTGTCCAGTGGCGGCGTCGGGATGCTGAAGCTCTTGGCGCGGCGCTGCGGCACGAAACCGCCCAGCGCGGTGCGGCGCTCGCTCAGGTAGCGCGCTTCGGCGCTGCCTTCTTCCGGCTTGAGGAACGGCAGGCTTTCCAGCTCGTCGTCTTTGACCGGGATGTCGAAGCGGTCGCGGAACTGCTTGAGGCTGTCGACATCGACCTTCTTGGTGTTGTGCGCGGTGTTCTTCGCTTCACCGGCGCCAGTGCCATAGCCCTTGACGGTCTTGGCCAGGATCACGGTTGGCTGGTCCTTGTGGTTGACCGCCTGGTGGTAGGCCGCATAGACCTTGTACGGGTCGTGACCGCCGCGGTTGAGCTTCCAGATCTCGTCGTCGGACAGGTCGGCAACCATCGCCTTGAGTTCCGGCGAGTTGAAGAAGTGCTCACGGACGAACGCGCCGTCCTTGGCCTTGTAGTTCTGGTATTCGCCGTCGATGACTTCGTCCATGCGGCGCTGCAGGATGCCGTCGACGTCCTTGGCCAGCAGTGGGTCCCAGAAACGGCCCCAGACCACCTTGTTGACGTTCCAGCCGCCACCACGGAACACGCCTTCGAGTTCCTGGATGATCTTGCCGTTGCCGCGTACCGGGCCGTCGAGGCGCTGCAGGTTGCAGTTGATGACGAAGATCAGGTTGTCGAGTTTCTCGCGGCCCGCCAGGGAGATCGCGCCGAGGGATTCCGGCTCGTCGCACTCGCCGTCGCCCATGAAGCACCAGACCTTCTGCTTGCCGGCCGGGATGAAGCCGCGCGCTTCCAGGTACTTCATGAAGCGCGCCTGGTAGATCGCCTGGATCGGGCCCAGGCCCATGGATACGGTGGGGAACTGCCAGAAGTCCGGCATCAGCCAGGGGTGCGGGTAGGACGACAGGCCTTGGCCATCGACTTCCTGGCGGAAGTTGTTCATCTGCTCTTCGCTGATGCGACCTTCCATGAACGCACGGGCGTAAACGCCGGGGGAGGCGTGGCCCTGGAAGAAGATCAGGTCGCCGCCGTGATCCTCGGTGGGGGCCTGGAAGAAGTAGTTGAAGCCGATGTCGTACAGCGTCGCCGAGGAGGCGAAGCTGGAAATGTGACCGCCCAGGTCGGAGTCTTTCAGGTTGGTGCGCATGACCATGGCCAGCGCGTTCCAGCGCACCAGCGAGCGAATGCGGCGTTCCATGAACAGGTCGCCAGGCATGCGTGCTTCGTGGGTCAGCGGGATGGTGTTGCGGTACGGCGTGGTGATCGCATACGGCAGCTGCGAGCCACTGCGGGTGGCCAGCTCACCCATGCGGGTCATCAGGTAGTGGGCGCGGTCTTCACCCTCGTTATCGAGGACGGACTCAAGGGCGTCCAGCCATTCCTGGGTTTCGACGGGATCGAGGTCTTGCATGGCTTGCTCCAGGGCGGAAAGGCTTCCAGAATCGGAAGCCTGGGCTCGTGCACGCTTTTTGGGCGGGCATCGTTGAAGTCGTTTCGGCCGGGGTTCTACCGGCGGTCTGTAGTTTTACTACAAAAAGACGGCCAATGCAGCGCCTGGGACACATTCTTTAGTAGTAAAACTACATTGCCTGAACGCTGGAACGCGCCTCCTGCCTGCGGCACGCGGCGCCTTTCCGCTCCCAAGGATAGACCATGAGCCTGCCGCCACTGGCCGCCCTGCCGACCTCTTTGCAACCCCTTGCCGAGCGCGCCCGCGCCTTGCCATTGCCGGCCGACTGGCCTGCTGCACGGCAGGACGCGCTGCTGCGCGTGTGCGCTGCCAGCGACTTCGTTTACGAACAGGCGGTGCGCGATGCCGAGCTGTTGCCGAGCCTGGCCAGCAGTGGCGAGCTGGAGCGCGCCTTCGCCGCTGGCGAGCTGCGTGGCCAGTTGCAGGCGCTGCTGGCCGACTGCGCCGACGAGGATGAACTGGGGCGGCGGCTGCGGCGTTTCCGCAATCGCCAGCAGGTGCGCATCGTCTGGCGCGACATCACCCGCCAGGCTGACCTGGGCGAGACCTGCCGCGATCTGTCCGACCTGGCCGACGCCTGCATCGACCTGGCCTATGCCTGGCTCTATCCGCGTCACTGCACGCAGTTCGGCACACCGATCGGTCGGCGCAGTGGCCAGGCGCAGCACATGGTCATCCTCGGCATGGGCAAGCTCGGCGCCCATGAACTGAACCTGTCCTCGGACATCGACCTGATCTTCGGTTACCCCGAAGGCGGCGAGACCGAGGGCGTGAAGCGCTCGCTGGATAACCAGGAGTTCTTCATTCGCCTGGGCCAGCGCTTGATCAAGGCGCTGGACACCATCACCGCCGAAGGCTTCGTGTTCCGCGTCGACATGCGCCTGCGCCCCTACGGCTCGTCGGGCGCGCTGGTGCTCAGCTTCAATGCGCTGGAGCAGTACTACCAGGATCAGGGCCGCGACTGGGAACGCTACGCGATGATCAAGGCGCGCGTGGTCGGCGGCGATCAGGAGGCCGGCAAGCAATTGCTGGAGATGCTGCGGCCCTTCGTCTATCGGCGCTACCTGGACTTCTCCGCCATCGAGGCGCTGCGGGCGATGAAGCTGCTGATCCAGCAGGAAGTGCGGCGCAAGGGCATGGCCGACAACATCAAGCTCGGCTCCGGTGGCATTCGCGAGATCGAGTTCATCGCCCAGGCTTTCCAACTGATCCATGGTGGTCGCGACCTCAGCCTGCAGCAGCGACCGCTGCTCAAGGTGCTCGCCACCCTGGAAGGGCAGGGCTACCTGCCGGCACCGATCATCGACGAGATGCGCCAGGGCTACGAATTCCTGCGCTACACCGAACACGCCCTGCAGGCGATTGCCGACCGGCAGACGCAGATGCTGCCGGACAACGAGCAGGATCGCGCGCGCGTCGGCCTGATCATGGGCTTCGATTCCTGGGCGGCGTTCCATGAGCGCCTGATGTACTGGCGCGGACGCATCGAATGGCACTTTCGCCAGGTCATCGCCGACCCCGATGAAGAGGAAGGCGGGGTGGCCGAAACCTGCATCGGTGGCGAGTGGCTGCCGCTGTGGGAAGAGGCGCTGGACGAGGAAATGGCCGAGCGCCAGCTCAGCGAGGCCGGCTTCAATGCGCCGGGCGCGGCGCTCAAACTGCTGGTCGACCTGCGCAGTGGCTCCCAGGTGCGCACCATGCAGCGCCTCGGTCGCGAGCGCCTGGATGCCTTTATCCCGCGCCTGTTGGCGCAGGCCGTGGAACACGCCAATCCGGACCTGGTGCTGGAGCGCGTGCTGCCGCTGGTGGAAGCGGTGGCGCGCCGCTCGGCCTATCTGGTGCTGCTCAGCGAGAACCCCGGCGCGTTGCAGCGCCTGATTACCCTGTGCGCGGCCAGCCCGTGGATCGCCGAGCAGATCAGCCGTTTCCCGCTGCTGCTCGATGAGCTGCTCAATGAAGGGCGGCTGTTCAGCCCACCGTTGGCGCCGGAGCTGGCGGCCGAGTTGCGCGAGCGGCTGACACGGATTCCCGAGGACGATCTGGAACAGCAGATGGAAGCCCTGCGCCACTTCAAGCTGGCCCACGGCCTGCGCGTGGCGGCCTCGGAAATCGCCGGTACCTTGCCGCTGATGAAGGTCAGCGATTACCTGACCTGGCTGGCCGAGGCGATTCTCGACCAGGTGCTGGCCCTGGCCTGGCGCCACACCGTGGCCAAGCACGGGGCGCCAAAGCGCGCCGACGGCAGCCAGTGCGATCCGGATTTCATCATCGTCGGCTACGGCAAGGTCGGCGGCCTGGAGCTGGGCCATGGCTCGGACCTGGATCTGGTGTTCATCCACGACGGCGATTCGCAGGCCGAGACCGATGGCGCCAAGCCCATCGATGGCGCGCAGTTCTTCGCCCGTCTGGGCCAGCGCATCATTCACCTGCTGGCGACCCAGACCACCTCGGGCCAGCTGTATGAGGTGGACATGCGCCTGCGCCCGTCCGGCGCTTCCGGCCTGCTGGTCAGTTCCCTCGGCGCGTTCGAGCGCTACCAGCAGGGCGAGGCCTGGACCTGGGAGCACCAGGCGCTGGTGCGTGCGCGGGTGCTGGTGGGTTGCGCGCGGGTAGGCGCGGCCTTCGAGCAGGTGCGCGCCAATGTGCTTGGCCGCGAGCGCGATCTGCCCACGCTGCAGGCCGAGGTCAGCGAGATGCGGGCGAAGATGCGCGACAACCTCGGCAGCCCGGCAACCGCCGCCGGCACTGGGGCGAATGCCTTCGAGGCGAGCACTTCCTTCGATCTGAAGCAGGATGCCGGAGGTATCGTCGATATTGAATTTATGGTGCAATACGCGGCCCTGGCGTGGTCGCGGCAACACCCGCAACTGCACCGCTACACCGACAATATCCGCATCCTCGACGGCTTGCGCGATGCCGGGCTGATGCCCGCCGCCGACGTCGAGTTGCTGCAGGAGGCCTACAAGGCCTACCGCGCAGCCGCTCACCGCCAGGCCCTGCAAAAAGAGCCAGGCAAGGTCGGCGGCGAGCAGTTCGAAAGCGAGCGGCGCAGCGTGATGCGCCTGTGGCGCGAGCTGGGCCTGAGCTGAGCCGGCGCGGCTGGATGAACAAGTCGAACACTGACCGAGACGAATGAGGAGTAGGCAACGATGTCGATGGCCGATCGTGATGGCGTGATCTGGTATGACGGCGAACTGGTGCAGTGGCGCGAAGCGACCACCCACGTGCTGACCCATACCCTGCACTACGGCATGGGCGTGTTCGAGGGCGTGCGCGCCTACAACACCCCGGATGGCACCGCCATCTTCCGCCTGCAGGCGCACACCGATCGCCTGTTCGACTCGGCCCACATCATGGGCATGAAGATCCCTTTCACCAAGGAAGAGATCAACGAAGCCACCCGCGCCGCCGTGCGCGAGAACAACCTGGAAACCGCCTACATCCGCCCGATGGTGTTCTACGGATCGGAAGCCATGGGCCTGCGCGCCACCGGCCTGAAGACCCAGGTGATCGTCGGTGCCTGGCACTGGGGCGCGTACATGGGTGAAGAGGCGCTGAAAAGCGGCATCAAGGTGCGCACCAGCTCCTACACCCGTCACCACGTCAACATCTCGATGACCCGCGCCAAGGCCAACGGCAACTACATCAACTCGATGCTGGCCCTGCAGGAAGCCATTTCCGGCGGCGCCGACGAGGCCATGCTGCTGGACCCGGAAGGCTACGTGGCCGAGGGTTCCGGCGAGAACATCTTCCTGGTCAAGAACGGCGTGGTGTACACCCCGGAAGTGACCTCCTGCCTGAACGGCATCACCCGCGACACCATCCTCACCCTCGCCGCCGAGCTGGGCATCCAGGTGGTCGAGAAGCGCATCACCCGTGACGAGGTGTACATCGCCGACGAGGCCTTCTTCACCGGCACCGCCGCTGAAGTCACGCCGATTCGCGAAGTCGACGGCCGCAGCATCGGTATCGGCAGCCGCGGCCCGGTGACCGAGAAACTGCAGAAAGCCTATTTCGACCTGGTGACCGGGCAAACCAGCGCGCACCCGGAGTGGCGCACGCTGGTCAAGTGAAGTGCCTGCGCCGCACCGAGCTGATCGGCGCGCGCGGCCTCGCATGACGGTGAACGAACTTGAACAAGGCAGTGACGGGGAGGCGTGAGCCTCCCTGGTCATTTCCGGAGCTGTGATGAAAATACTGATCGTTGGGCCCAGCTGGGTCGGTGACATGGTGATGGCGCAAACCCTGTTTGCCTGCCTCAAGCAGCGTCATCCGGGGTGCGAGATCGACGTGCTGGCACCCGAGTGGAGCCGGCCGATTCTCGAGCGCATGCCCGAAGTGCGCGCCGCCCTGAGCTTCCCGCTCGGCCACGGCGTGCTCGACATCGCCAGCCGCCGGCGCATCGGCAAATCCCTGGTCGGCCAGTACGACCAGGCGATCCTGCTGCCCAACTCGCTGAAATCCGCCCTGGTGCCGTTCTTCGCCGACATCCCCACGCGCACTGGCTGGAAGGGCGAGATGCGCTACGGCCTGCTCAACGACATTCGCACGTTGGACAAAGAGCGTTACCCGTTGATGATCGAGCGCTTCATGGCCCTGGCCTACGAGCCGGGCGCCGAGTTGCCGCAACCTTATCCGCGCCCGGCGCTGCAGATCGACGAGGCCAGCCGCGCCGCTGCCCTGGGCAAGTTCGGCCTGAGCCTGGATCGCCCGGTGCTGGCGCTGTGCCCCGGCGCCGAGTTCGGCGAGGCCAAGCGCTGGCCGGTCGAGCACTACGCCAAGGTCGCCGAGATCAAGATTCGCGCGGGCTGGCAGGTGTGGCTGTTCGGCTCGAAGAACGACCATCCGGGCGGCGAAGACATCCGCAACCGGCTGATCCCCGGGCTGCGCGAGGAAGTGATCAACCTGGCCGGGCAGACCAGCCTGGCCGAGGCCATCGACCTGATGTCCGCTGTGGGTGCCGTGGCCTCCAACGACTCCGGTCTGATGCACGTGGCCGCTGCGCTGAACCGCCCGCTGGTGGCCATCTACGGCTCGACCTCGCCACAGTTCACTCCGCCCCTGGCCGACCAGGTGGAAATCGTCCGCCTGGGCCTGGACTGCAGCCCGTGCTTCGACCGCACCTGCCGCTTCGGCCACTACAACTGCCTGCGTGAGCTCAAGCCGCGCCCGGTGATCGAGGCGCTGAACCGCCTGGTCGCCGATCCGGTCGAGGTCGAATAGTTTGCGGGTACTGCTGATTAAAACGTCATCTCTCGGCGACGTGATCCACACCCTGCCGGCGCTTACCGATGCGGCGCGGGCAATTCCCGGCATCCAGTTCGACTGGGTGGTGGAAGAGGGCTTCGCCGAGATCCCGGCCTGGCACCCGGCGGTGGCCCAGGTGATTCCAGTGGCCATTCGCCGCTGGCGCAAGAACCTCTGGCAAACCATCAGAAACGGCGACTGGAAACGCTTCAAGCAGCGCCTGGGCGAAACCCAGTACGACCTGGTAATCGATGCCCAGGGCCTGCTGAAAAGCGCCTGGCTGACCCGTTACGTCAAGGCGCCGATTGCCGGCCTGGACCGGGACTCGGCACGCGAGCCGATTGCCTGCCGCTTCTACGATCGCCTGTATGCGGTCGCCAAGGACCAGCACGCCCTGGAGCGCACCCGCCAGCTGTTCGCCCAGGCGCTGGGCTACCCGTTGCCGGCCGGCATCGGCGACTACGGCCTGGATCGCCAGGCGATGGCGGGCGCCCACACGGCGCCGTACCTGTTGTTCCTGCATGGCACCACCTGGGCCAGCAAGCACTGGCCGGAAGCCGACTGGCGGGCGCTGGCCGAGCAGCTCAGCGCGCAAGGCTGGGCTGTGCGCCTGCCGTGGGGCAATGAGGCGGAAAAGGCCCGCGCCGAACGCATCGTCGCCGGCCTGGCCAACGCTGCCGTGCTGCCCAAGCTGAATCTCGCCGGGGTGGCCAAGGTCATCGCCGGCGCCACGGCCTGCGTGGCGGTGGATACCGGCCTCGGTCACCTGGCCGCGGCGCTGGATGTCCCGACTATTTCCCTGTACGGCCCGACCTTGCCCGGCCGTGTCGGCGCCTACGGCCGTGGCCAGGTGCACCTGTGCGCCAGCGGCCCGGACGCAGGCCGTGGCGACCGCCACAAACCCTGTTTCGACGGGCTTCACGCCGAGCGCGTGGCGACCGAATTGCAGGCCCTGTTAATGAGCATGGAGACCGTCTGATGCAATTGGCCTTCGTCCTCTACAAGTATTTTCCCTATGGCGGCCTGCAGCGCGACTTCCTGCGTATTGCCCTGGAGTGTCAGCGGCGTGGCCATGCCATCCGCGTCTACACACCGATCTGGGAAGGTGAAGTGCCGGCCGGTTTTGACGTGCGCGTGGCGCCGATCAAGGCCCTGTTCAACCATCACCGCAACCAGCGCTTCTGCGCCTGGCTGGCCGCCGACCTGGCGCGCGACCCGGTAGACCGCGTGGTCGGCTTCAACAAGATGCCCGGCCTGGACGTCTACTACGCCGCCGATGGCTGCTACGAGGACAAGGCGCAGACCCTGCGCAACCCGCTGTACAAACGCTGGGGGCGCTACAAGCATTTCGCCGACTACGAGCGGGCGGTGTTCGCTCCCGAGTCGAAGACCGAAATCCTGATGATTTCCGAAGTGCAGCAGCCGCTGTTCATCAAGCACTACGCCACCCCGGCCGAGCGCTTTCACCTGCTGCCGCCGGGCATCGCCGCCGACCGCCGCGCACCGGCCAATGCCGGCGAGATTCGCGCCGAGTTCCGCGCCGAGTTCAAGCTGAGTGACGACGACCTGCTGCTGGTGCAGATCGGCTCCGGCTTCAAGACCAAGGGCCTGGACCGCAGCCTCAAGGCCCTGGCTGCCTTGCCGCGCGAGTTGAAGTCGCGCAGCCGCCTGATCGCCATCGGCCAGGACGACCCGCGCTCGTTCCAGCTACAGGCCCGGGCGCTGGGTATCTCCGATCAGGTGCAAATCCTCAAGGGCCGCAGCGACATCCCGCGCTTCCTGCTCGGTGCCGACCTGCTGATCCATCCGGCCTACAACGAGAACACCGGCACCGTGCTGCTCGAGGCCCTGGTGTCCGGCCTGCCGGTGCTGGTCAGCGATGTCTGCGGCTATGCCCACTACATCGCCGAGGCGGATGCCGGACGCGTGCTGCCTAGCCCGTTCCAGCAGGAGGCGCTCAATCGCCTGCTCGCCGAGATGCTCGCCGATGACGCCGGCCGCGCGCAGTGGGGGCGTAACGGCCTGGCTTTTGCCGACACGGCGGACCTGTATTCCATGCCGCAACACGCGGCCGACGTGATTCTGGCGGAGCGGGCATGAGCGCTCTTGATCATGTAGGAGCCAGCTTGCTGGCGATGCTTTTGTGCTGGCTGGATCGCCAGGCAGTAGCCGTTCCCTACGGCTTACTGCATTTCCCACATCCATGTGGGGCACAAGCGCGCTCCTACAAGGAGGCCGCATGCCGCTGATCCTGGCCGAGCCGTTCAAGTCCCTGTGGCAGGGCAAGGACCCGTTTACCGAGGTCGAGGCCCTGCAGGGCCAGGTTTACCGCGAGCTGGAGGGGCGGCGCACGCTGCGCACTGAAGTCGCCGGGCGTGGTTATTTCGTCAAGATCCACCGCGGCATCGGCTGGGGCGAGATCGTCAAAAACCTGCTCAGCGCCAAGCTGCCGGTACTCGGCGCGGCCCAGGAGTGGCTGGCGATCCAGCGTCTCACCGAGGTCGGCGTAGCGACCATGACCGCCGTGGCCTACGGCGCACGCGGCAGCAACCCGGCGGCGCAGCACTCGTTCATCGTCACCGAGGAGCTGGCGCCGACCACCGACCTCGAGCAGTTCAGCCTGAACTGGCGCGAGCAGCCGCCCGAGCCACGCCTCAAGCGTGCGCTGATCAATGAGGTGGCGAAGATGACCGGCGACATGCACCGCGCCGGGGTCAATCACCGCGACTGCTACATCTGCCACTTCCTGCTGCACACCGACAAGCCGGTGACGGCGGACGACTTCCGCCTCTCGGTGATCGACCTGCACCGCGCCCAGGTACGCAGCGCCACGCCGCTGCGCTGGCGCAACAAGGACCTGGCCGGCCTGTATTTCTCCGCGCTGCAGATCGGCCTGACGCGTCGCGACAAGCTGCGCTTTCTGCGGGCCTATTTCCACCAGCCGCTGCGCGACATCCTGCGTGATGAGGCGCGTCTGCTGGCCTGGCTGGAGCGCAAGGCGGAGCGCTTGCTGGAGCGCTATCAGCGCAAGTACGCCGGTGGAGGGGACGCATGACGGGCTGGAAACTGGCCGCTGGCCTCGATGCTGAAGTGTGCGAACGCTTTGCCGACCTGGACCAGGTATTCGCCGCCGAAGGGCAGTGGATCACGTCCGACCCGCTGTCCGAGGTGCTGCGCGTCGAGTGTGCCGGGGTGGCGTATTACGTCAAACGCTACTGGGGCGCAGGCAAGGGCTTGCGGCGCTATATCGGCCGGCCACGGGTCAAGGCCGAATGGCAGAACCTCAAGCACTTTGCCAAGTGGGGCATCCCGACCGCGAGCATCGTCGGCTATGGCCTGGAGCGCCGTCATGGCGCCTTCGCCCGTGGCGCGCTGATCACCCGTGAGCTGGAAAACACCCTGGACCTGGCGCAGATGGCGGCCGCTGGCGATCCACGCCTGCGCGACCGGCACTGGGTCGCTGCCGTGAGCGAGCAGCTGGCCACGGCGACCCGCACGCTGCATAAGCACCACTTCGCCCATAACGACCTGAAGTGGCGCAACCTGCTGGTCAATGACCGGCGCGAGCTGTTCTTCATCGATTGCCCGACCGGCACCTTCTGGTGGGGGCCGTGGCTGAGTTACCGGATCATCAAAGACCTGGCCTGCCTGGACAAGGTGGCGAGCAAGACGCTGTCTCGTACCCAGCGCCTGCGCTTCTATTTGCAGTACCGCAAGCGTGATGCCCTGAGTGCCTCTGGCAAGCGTCAGGTGCGGCGCATCATCAAGTTTTTCGAGGGGCGGGAATGAAGGATTTCATGGCGGCGGAGGATCGCGAGATCCTCGTCCGGCACGGGCTGGCAGATTTCGACGCGTTGTGGAACCTGCGCCTGGAAGCGGTCGACGAGCCGAATGTCGAGCGTGGTGGCTGGAGCAGCGTCTACCGCCTGGACCTGGGCGAGGCGGCTTACTACCTCAAACGGCAGAGCAACCACCTGGCCCGTAGCCTGCAACATCCGCTCGGCGAGCCGACATTTGCCCGCGAGTTCCGCAATATTCAGCGCTACCGGGAGCTGGGCATCCCCGCCTTGCAGGCGGCTTTCTTCGCCGAGCGGCAAGTGCCTGGCGAGCAGCGCGCAGTCTTGCTGACCCGCGCACTGGATGGCTGGCAGGACCTCGATCAGTGGCTGCAAGGCTGGGCCACGCTGGCCGCCGATGTGCGTCTGGCGATCCTCAAGGCTTGCGGTGAGCTGGCCCGCCGCCTGCACTCGGTTGGGCAGATGCACGGCTGCTTCTATCCCAAGCATATTTTCCTGCGCGAGACGCCCAACGGCTTCGCCGCGCAATTGATCGACCTGGAAAAGACCCGGCCGCTGCTGTTCGGCCAGCGTGACCGGATCAAGGATCTGGAGCCGCTGCTGCGTCGCGCCAATGCCTGGAGCGAAGCCGACGTGCGTGAACTGCTGGCTACCTATCTGGATGACAGCGACGACCTCGACCGCTGGTGGCAGCGCCTCGGCGCCCGCCGGCGGCGCAAGGAAATACGCTGATGCGCCTGGCCCAACTGGTCGAGGCCGGGCGCACGCCTGGCCTGCCGCTGCGTCTTGACCTGGCCGGCGAAACCTTGGAGCTGCAACGCCTGCTACGCGTGTTACCGGGGCAGCGTTATGTCGGCCTGGCCCTGTGGCGCGGCCGCCCGGTGCTGGCCAAGCTGCTGGTCGGCGCCAAGGCCGAGCGGCATTTCCAGCGCGAGCTGGAGGGCGTGCGCCTGCTTGCCGAGCAAGGGCTGTGCACGCCTGAGTTGCTCAGCGAAGGCATTGTCCCGGGGCAGGGTGGCTGGTTGCTGTTCGACTACCTGGACGATGCACAGAGCCTGGCGGACAGCTGGCGCGAGGTCGAAGCCCAGGCGCCGCTCAGTGCCCCGCAGCAGGCGGTACTTGGCGAGGCGCTGGGCGCCATCGCCGGCCTGCATGCGCGGGGTTTGTGGCAGTCCGACCTGCATCTGGACAACCTGCTGCGCCACGCCGGCCAGCTGTACCTGATCGACGGTGGCGGGGTGCGTGCCGAGCAGGCTGGCCAGCCGCTGTCACAGGCGCGCGTTCTGCAAAACCTTGGGGTGTTTTTCGCCCAGTTACCGGCTGTGCTGGAACCCCATCTGGAAGAGTTGCTTGTGCATTACCTGCTGGTGAATGGCGAACACGGCATTCCCCTGGAACTGCTGCAGGTGGAAGTCAACCGGGTGCGGCGCTGGCGTCTTGGCGACTTCATGCGCAAGGTGGTGCGTGATTGCAGCCAGTTCAGCGTGTTTCGTGGTGCCTCCAGGCTCTGCGCCGTGGTCCGCGCGGAGCAGCCGGCTCTCGCGCCGCTGCTGGCAGATCCTGATGCGGCCCTGGCCCAGGGGCGCAGCCTCAAGCAGGGCGGCACGGCGACCGTGGCCGCGGTCCGTATCGGCGATCGCCAGGTCTTGCTCAAGCGCTACAACATCAAGGGCTGGGCGCATTGGCTCAAGCGCTTCTGGCGCCCCAGCCGCGCCTGGCACAGCTGGTGCGAGGGCAATCGCCTGGCGTTCCTCGGTATTGCCACCCCGCAGCCACTGGCCGTGCTGGAGCGGCGCTGGTGCTGGCTGCGCGGGCGTGCCTACCTGGTTACCGCCTACTGCGAGGGCGAAGACCTGATCGCGCGTTTCCAGCCCTATCTGAACAGTGCGCCGCCAGAGGCCGAGCTGCTGGCGCTGGATCAACTGTTCGCTGCCCTGCTGCGCGAGCGCATCAGCCATGGCGACTTCAAGGGTCACAACCTGTTCTGGAGCGAGGGGCGCTGGACCCTGATCGACCTCGATGCCATGCAGCAGCACCGCAGCGCGCGCAGCTTCGCCCGCGCCTACGCCCGCGACCGTGCGCGGTTCCTGCGCAACTGGTCGCAGGAGTCGGCGCTGTATCGCCTGCTGGACGAGCGCCTGCCCGTCCTCTGAAGGGTTCAGCACCGCTAGCTGGCGCCCGCGCCGGTATAGCAGATGCGCCCCGAGGGCAGGGCTGCCCGGCGGCTTACTCTCGGGCTGAAGCAGCGGCTATAATCCCCCGCTTTGTTTGGGCGAGCCCGGCCAGTGGTCTGGCTCGCCTCCCACTCCCGTGGCGGCCGTATGTCGCCCTCTGTTACGAGAGGCTTTCCCGTGGCTCTGACGATTCTTGGCTTGTCTGGCGCCCTCAGTCACGATCCATCTGCCGCGCTGTATATCGACGGCAAGTTGATCGCGGCCGTCGAAGAAGAGCGCTTCGTGCGCGACAAGCACGCGAAGAACCGCATGCCCTACGAGTCGGCCAAGTTCTGCCTGGAGCAGGCTGGGATCAAACCGTCCGACGTCGACGTCGTGGCCATTCCGTTCGCCCCGATCAGCATCTTCGAGAAGGCCCGCTGGCAGTACGCCAAGCGCTACTGGTACGCGCCGGATCGCGCCCTCGATGCGATCCTGATGGGTAATCGCCGCTACAAGCGCTACTACAAACATATCCAGTGGTGTCTGCAGCAACTCGGCTTCGACCTGAAGAAGATCAAGATCGAGCCGGTCGAGCACCACCTCGCTCACGCCGCCAGCGCCTACCATTGCTCCGGTTTCAGCGAGAAGACCGCGATCCTCGGCATCGACGGCAAGGGCGAGTACGCCACCACCTTCTTCGGCTACGGCGAGAACGGCAAGATCCACAAGATCAAGGAATTCTACGACCCGGATTCGTTGGGCGGCCTGTACGGCGCGATCACCGAGTTCCTTGGCTTCGAGATGCTAGACGGCGAGTTCAAGGTCATGGGCATGGCCCCTTACGGCGATGCCAGCAAGTATGATTTCTCGCGTCTGGCCAAGTTCGAGAACGGCGAACTGGTGATCAACACCGAGTATGCCAACGTCATCGGCCTGCGCCGCTATAAAGAAAACGGCAAGGGCTTCTACTTCTCCAAGAAGCTGATCGAGTGGCTGGGGCCGAAGCGTCAGGGCGATATCGCCGATGACCCTTACATCCACTACGCCGCCAGCATGCAGGCGCTGTTCGAGAAGCTGGCGCTGCAGATGATGGAGCACTACCTGGGTGACATCATCCGCGAGACCGGCAAGATTGCCTTCGCTGGCGGCTGCGCGCTCAACGTCAAGCTGAACCAGAAGATCATCGCCCGCGATGATGTGAAGGAACTGTTCGTCCAGCCGGCTTCCGGCGACGCCGGTACCGCGGTCGGCGCGGCTGCCTACGTCTCGCACCAGCGTGGCGTGCCGGTGGAGAAGATGGAGCACGTTTACCTCGGCCCGTCTTATTCCAACGAAGATGTGATCGCCGCCTGTGCTCGCCACCCGAGCAAGCCGGTATTCAAACGCATCGACAATATGCCGCAGCGCATCGCCAAGATCATGGTCGACGCTAATCCCGTGGCCTGGTTCCAGGGCCGCATGGAGTTCGGGCCGCGTGCCCTCGGCGGTCGCTCGATCATCGGCTGCCCGAGCGTGCCGGGCGTGGCTGACCGGATTAACGAGCAGATTAAGTTCCGCGAGCGCTGGAGGCCTTTCTGCCCGTCGATGCTCGACACCGTCGGCCCGCAGATGCTCAAGGTCGACCACCCGAGCCCGTTCATGACCTTCACCTTCGAAGTCAATGAAGAGTGGAAGACCCGCGTCGGCGAAGTGGTGCACGAAGACGGTACCTCACGCGCCCAGGTGCTCAAGCGCGAATACAACCCTCGCTACTACGACATGATGCTGGAGCTGGAAAAGCTCACTGGCAACGGCGTGTCGCTGAACACCTCGCTCAACCGTCGTGGTGAGCCGATGATCTGCTCGCCGACCGACGCGCTGAACATGTTCTACGGCTCCGACCTGCAGTACCTGATCATGGAAGACATCCTCGTGGTCAAGGACGGCAAGGACTGGTATGACCATGTCTGAGAGGCCGCAGCTGAGCGTGGTGATCCCCGCGTATAACTATGCGGCGACGGTCACCCGTGCAGTCGAGTCAGTGCTAGCCCAGCTGCACGAGGCAAGTGCTGAACTTCTGGTGATTGATGATGGGTCGACGGACCAGACGCCTCAGGTGCTAGCCGATTTGCAGGCTCGTTTTCCTGGCACTTTCCGGGTGCTGCGCAAGGACAACGGTGGTCTGTCGTCGGTGCGTAATCGTGGGATCGACGAAGCTCGTGGTGACTTCCTGATCTTTCTTGATGCGGATGATGAGATGGCGCCAGGTGCACTCCAGACCTTGTCAGAACATCTCAAGTCAAACCCTTCGAGCAAAATGATCATTGGCGGGCACTGGTCTGTGTTCGCGGATGGCAAGCGTGCCCTTCATCAGCCTCCCGTGCTGTCAGAGTCACCCTTGGCGCGGGTGCGTGATTACCTGATCGACAAGCGTATTGCCTTATCCAATGGTGCCTGCGCCATGCACCGGGACGTTTTCGAGCCCGGACGCTACCCAGAGAGCTTTCGCAGTGCGGAAGACATCCCGGTCTTTGCCCAGGTGCTGGGTAACTACCCTTGTACGGTGCTGGCGCAGCCGCTGGCACTGATCCACAAGCATGACGACAGCCTGCGCCACCAGTTCCAGCACGCCAAGGCTGGCGGGCTGGCACTGGTCGATGAGGTGTTCGCCTCGCAGCGTCTGGGGCCTGAGTTTCAGGTACTCAGGGCGGCCTTCTACGCCCAGCGCAGCCTGTCGCTGTTTCGCAGCGCCTATCTGGCGGGCGATCGTGCGGCAGCCAAGCAGTTCTTTCGCGCTGCTGTGCGCCAGGACTGGCGCGTGCTGTTCAAATTGACCTATGCACGCAAGGCGCTGCGCGTCTGGCTGGGGTTGGCGTGATGAGTGGCGTGATCAAGGTTCTGCAGCTGCAGGCGCGCTACAACGTGAATGCTTCCGATCTGGCCGAACAGGTCATTCAGGGGCTGCCGGCCGAGCGCTATGAAGTGGTCACCGGCTTTCTGCGTGGTCGCCCCGAGGCCGGTGAGCCGGAAAGCCGAGCTGCCCGCTCGGTGTACTTCGGCTTCTCTCAGTCGTCCCTCAAGGGGCTGCGTCTGCGTGCGCTGTGGCGCCTTTACCGGTTTTGCCGTGCCGAGCGCTTCGATGTGGTCATCGCGCACCGCTTCAAACCGATGAACATGCTGATGATCCTCAACCTGCTGCTGAAGATTCCGGCCTGTATCGGCGTGCAGCATGGCATCGGCGACTTCGATCGACGCTACCGCTGCCGTGAGGCGCGTACGCTGCTGCGGCCCAACTGGCGGGTGGTCGGGGTGTCGCGGGCGGTGCGGGATTACCTGCTGGGTTGTGGCGCGGGCTTCACGCCGGGCAACACGCTGCAGATCAACAATGCCATCGATATCGTCCGTGCCGAGAGTTTGCAGCATGCGCCGCAGCAGGCGCGGCAGGCGCTCGGCCTGGCGCCCGAGGCGTTCGTGTTCGGCACGATCGGTCGACTGGTGCCGGTCAAGGGACATATCCAGCTGGTCGAGGCCTTCGCCATGCTGGCCGGGGAATTTCCCCAGGCGCAGGTTGCCATCATCGGCGAGGGGCGCTCACGCGCCGAACTGGAGGCAGCCATCGCTCGTCACGGCCTGCAGGGGCGGGTGCATCTGCTCGGCGAGAAGGCCGATGCATTGCAGTATGTGCGCGGCTTCGACGCCTTCGTCATGCCCTCGCTGAGTGAGGGGCTGCCGCTGGCGCTGCTGGAGGGCATGAGTGGTCACCTGCCGGTGCTGGGCTCGGATATCGACAGTCTGCGCTCGATTCTCGAGGATTGTGGTGGGCGTATTTTCACCTCCGGACGTCCGGCGGAGCTGGCCGTACGTCTGCGGGAAATCCTCGCGCTGACGCCGCAGGCGCGGGCAGAGGAAGGTGCCAGGGCTTATGAGTACCTGTGTCGTGCCCACGCGGTGGAGGATTTCCGCCGTTACTACCGTGAGCTGATCGAGCAGATGCTGGAGGTTGGCGGTGAGTGAGCAGCCGCTGGTCAGCGTGATCATCGCGTCCTACAACCACGCGCCCTATATCGAGGCCGCCATCGAGAGCGTGCTCAACCAGAGCTACCCCACAGTGGAGTTGCTGGTGGTTGACGACGGTTCCAGCGATGACAGCGTCGAGCGCATCCAGGCGCTGCAGCGTCGCCATGGGTTCGACTTCCGCGTCCAGGCCAACCAGGGCCTGGCACGTACGCTCAACGACTGCATCGCGCGCGCGCGCGGCAGCCTGATCGCGCCGTTCGGCTCGGATGATGTGATGCTGCCGGCGCGCCTGGCCACGCAGGTGGCGTACCTGCAGGGCAAGCCGGAGGTCGGCATCTGCGCGGGCAACATCGAGCAGATCGATGCTGCTGGCGCCGCGCGGCCCCGGCGTGATCGTGGGCGCGAGTTTCGGCGCCTCGATTTCGAGGCGATTTTTCAGGGCGATCAGGCCGGTGCGCCGGCTCCGACATTGCTGTTCCGGCGCGAGGCGCTGGAGCGGGTGGGGGGGTTCGACCCCAGCATTCGTCTGGAGGATCTGCTGGTCGAACTGAAGATCACTCGGGCGGGCTACTTCATCGACGTGCTGCCGGATGTCCTGGCCCGCTACCGCGTGCATGGCACGAACACCTACAAGAACCGGCGTTTCATGATCGAGGCGGTCATGGCCACCTATGCGCGTTTCGACGACCACCCGGCCTATCCCGAGGTCTGCGCGCGTTTCCTCAACTCCATGCTGCTCAAATGCGCGAGTGACGACAAGGCGCTGGCGCGCGAGCTGCTGCGCCAGATTCCGCTGCGCTACTGGAGCGCCAAGACCCTGCGAGCGCTGGGACGGCTACTGTTCGCCTGAACGCTGGCGGGCAAACTCGATGAATGCGTCGATTTGCGCCGAACACAGGCGCGGCGCCGCTTGGCGCACCTCCTGCTCCGGCCAGTCCCACCATGCAATTTGCAGCAAGGCCGCGCGCTGTTCTTCGCTGAAACGCCAGCGCACAAGCTGCGCGGGGTTGCCCGCCACCACGGAGTAAGGCGCGACATCACGGCTGACCACGCTGCCAGCGGCGACTACCGCACCGTGGCCGATTTTTACGCCTGACAGGATGATGCTGTTGGAGCACAGCCAGACATCGCTGCCGATTTCCACGTCGCCACGGGTGCCGCCGTAATCGGTGATCTGCGCGGCTTCCTCGATGAATACCGGGAAGGGAAAGCTGCTCACCCAGTCGATTCGGTGGTGGCCGCCGAGGTAGATGTGCACGTCGCCTGCGATGGAGCTGTAGGCGCCAATGCGCAGTGTCGAGCCTTCGTTCCAGTCATGCACCTCGGGCATGCCATAGGTGCCCGTGCCCATCTGGTAAGTCGGATAGCGGGCGCTGAACTTGGCCTTGGCCCGGTGCAGTTTGGGCGGTTTTGGCGGCTTGCTTAGCGCCTGGCGCAGGCGCTTCAGTAGCGCTTTCACTGTGAGGCTCTGGCCAGCAAGCGCCGCAGCGCGTTGCCAAGTTGGGTGCCGGCGCTGTTGCCGCAGCGCTGGCAATAGCCGGCCAGCAGTGCGTCACGGTGCAGTTCGGCCAGCCAACTGCGGTCCTCGGCGTAGCGCAGCATGTGCTGCAGGTTGCGCTGGCGCTTCCAGTTGGACAGTGGTCCCTTGCCGATCTGCATGTCGGACAGGTCGATCAGGCCGAAGCTGCCATCCGGCAAGGCCAGCACATTGCCCAGGTGCAGGGAGCGGAAGTAGACGCCCTGCTCGTGCAGTTCGCCGAGGAACTTGCCGAAACGCTGCACGTCCTGCGCGCGCGCTTCTGCGCCGAGGTCGCGCCAGCGCTGGCGCAGGGTTTCGCCGGGCAGCGGTTGGTAGCGCACGGCGTTGAGCTTGCGTTGAGGGATAAGCAGCAGCTCGCTGATGTGCGGCGCGCAGATGCCCAATGCCTGCAGGCGCTGTGCGTTGCGCGCGAACAGCTTGGCTGGAAGAGCCCATAGCGCCGATGAGAGCAGGCGCTTGCGCCGGTAAATCTTGAGGAAGTCGCCATCGCGTAGGCGGGCCACCTTGAGGCCGTAGCCATCTTCTTCGATGGTTTGTGCGCCTTCGAGCAGGTGGTCGAGCTCCAGCTCGCTAAGGGTTCTCATTGTTGCGGCTGGCCTCGTTGGCTGATCGACAGGGCGGCAATCAGTGCCAGGGGAATCCAGATGATGAACCAGCTTTCGTTGGGCCGCGCGAGGAAGCTGCTGCCTTCGGTCAGGCCGGCGGCCACGCCGTAGATCAGTAGCGCGCAGGCAATCTGGAACTTAGGCAGGTGCCGCAGTTGCAGGCAGCGCACCAGGCCCAGCAGGTGCATGACTGACCACACTGCCAGGCCGATCATGCCGAGCTCCAGTAGCACCGCCAGCCCGACGTTGTGCGGGTCGCTCAGCAGGTTGCGGCGGCCTGGGATATCGAACACGAAGCGGCTGTCATAGCCATGTCCCGTCCAGAGGGCTTCAAGCGCCTTATGCAGGGCTTCGGCCCAGAGTTGGGGGCGATACGATGCGCCGCGCTGTAGCAGGAATTGGGGTTCGAGCAGCAGCCCCAGCAGCCCCAGCAGCATTACGACGAGCAGCAAGGCACCGGCACGGCGCCATGTGAACAGCAGCATCCCGATACAGACAACAATCATGGCCATCAGTGGGGTGCGCGAGCCCGTGGCCAGGCAGGCGGCCAGCAGTGGCAGGGCTGCCAGCAGGGGCTTCCAGAGATGTTGCTCGCTGCCGCTTAGCCAGCGAGCGACCCAATAGGCGAGGAAAAAACCGAGTACGTGAGAGGTCAGCAGGGCGTTGCGCAGCGCGCCGAGGCCCGTCATGCGTGGCTCCTGCTGGGTGATGAGGAAGTGCGTAACGCTGACCAGTGCTGCCAGGCTGGCGAAGACAGCCGTGCCGTGTAGCGCCTTCATCAGCAAGGCCTGGTCGCGCACGGCAATAAGCGTGCAGCCGGCAAACAGCATAAAGACATACAGCGGCCGCTTGGCCAGGCTGGCGCTGGCCGAGTCGGATGTGCTCCAGAGCAGGCTGACCAGCAGCCAGCCAGCCAGGGCCACGAAGGCTAGCACCATGGGCTCGCGCAGCAATCGACCGGTAAGCCGCGGATTCAGCAGTAACCCCAGCAGCGCTGGCGCGGCAAAGGCCGAGTAATACACCTTGCTGTAGACACTGGAATCCGGCAGCCAGAATAGCCCGGTCAGCAGCAGCACGTAGCCGGCCACCAGCCAGTACCTACTGATGAGTTCGTTCAGGCGCGTGAGGGCAGAGTGCAAGAGGGAAAGGGGGCGTTGCATCAGCGAGCTGCGGGTCAGTGGAAGACGGGGGATTCTAAAGCCAATTGGCCCGAGGGGGCAGGGGCAATGTGATAGGCTTCCACGCTTTCGACACTGTTGGTGCGTTTCTCTATGCCTTCTCAGCACGCCTCCGCTTCCGAAGCTTCCAGCATGCGCATTTATCTCCGTCTGTTGGGCTATGTGAAGCCGTATATCGGCATGTTTCTGCTCAGTATCCTGGGCTTCCTGATTTTTGCATCGACCCAGCCAATGCTGGGTTACATCCTCAAGTATTTCGTCGACGGCCTGTCCAATCCCGAGGCCAGCTTCTTCGCCGGTATACCTTATCTCTCCGAGATTCCTTTCCTGGCTCAGTTGAATCTGCTGCTGACCATCCCGCTGATGATCGTGCTGATTGCCTTGTGGCAGGGGCTTGGCTCCTACCTGGGCAACTACTTTCTGGCCAAGGTCTCGCTGGGGTTGGTGCATGACCTGCGCCTGGCCTTGTTCGACAAGTTGCTGGTGCTGCCCAATCGCTACTTCGACAGCCACAACTCCGGCCATCTGATCTCGCGCATTACCTTCAACGTGACCATGGTCACCGGCGCCGCCACCGATGCGATCAAAGTGGTGATTCGCGAAGGCATGACTGTGATCTTCCTGTTCGTCACCCTGTTGCTGATGAACTGGAAGCTGACCTTGGTGATGGTCGCCATCCTGCCGCTGATCGGCCTGATGGTGACTAGCGCCAGCCGCAAGTTCCGCAAGCAGAGCAAGAAGATCCAGGTGGCGATGGGCGATGTGACCCATGTCGCCTCAGAGACCATTCATGGCTATCGGGTGGTGCGCAGCTTCGGTGGCGAGCGGTACGAGTCGGAGCGTTTCAGTGCGGCGTCGATCGACAACACGCACAAGCAGCTGCGCATGACCAAGACCGGTGCGATCTATACCCCGATGCTGCAACTGGTGATCTACAGCGCCATGGCGGTGCTGATGTTCCTCGTGCTGTTCATGCGTGGGGATGCGTCGGCGGGTGATCTGGTGGCCTACATCACCCTGGCGGGCTTGCTGCCTAAGCCGATCCGGCAGCTCTCGGAAGTCAGCTCGACCATCCAGAAGGGCGTCGCAGGCGCCGAGAGCATCTTCGAACAGCTCGACGAGGCCGCCGAGGTCGACAGTGGCCAGGTCGAGAGCGAAAGGATCAGCGGCCGACTGGAAGTGCGCAACCTGAGCTTCAGCTACCCCGGTAGCGAGAAGGCGGTGCTCGACGACATCAGCTTCACCGTCGAGCCGGGCCAGATGATCGCCCTGGTGGGGCGCTCTGGCAGTGGCAAGTCGACCCTGGCCAACCTGATTCCGCGTTTCTATCACCATGAGCACGGCTCTATCCTGCTCGATGGCGTGGACGTCGAGGATTACAGCCTGCGCAACCTGCGCCGGCATATCGCGCTGGTGACCCAGCAGGTGACGTTGTTCAACGACAGCGTGGCCAACAACATCGCCTACGGCGATCTGGCCGGTGCGCCGCGCTCGGCGATCGAGGCGGCGGTGGAGGCGGCTTACGCCAGTGAGTTCGTCACCCGCTTGCCGCAAGGCCTGGATACCCAGGTTGGCGAGAATGGCGTGCTCCTTTCCGGTGGCCAGCGCCAGCGCCTGGCGATTGCCCGTGCGTTGCTCAAGGATGCGCCTGTGCTGGTGCTCGACGAGGCCACTTCGGCGCTCGATACCGAGTCCGAGCGGCATATCCAGGCGGCGCTTGATCGCGTCATGAAGGGGCGCACGACGCTGGTCATCGCGCATCGTCTGTCGACCATCGAGAAGGCCGACCTGATTCTGGTGATGGAGCAGGGGCGCATCGTCGAGCGCGGTACCCATGCCGAACTGCTGGCGGGCAACGGTCATTACGCCCGTCTGCATGCAATGGGCATGCAGGAGAGCGCACCGGTGCAGCCGGGCTGATAGACTAGGCGCCGTTATTTCTGTGCCCGGAGTCCCCATGAAGCTGTCCATGCCCCGTTACGATCAAGCCCCCGTTCTGGTGGTGGGCGATGTCATGCTCGACCGTTACTGGCATGGCGGCACCTCACGGATTTCTCCGGAGGCGCCGGTGCCGGTGGTCAAGGTCGAGCAGATCGAGGACCGTCCGGGCGGCGCGGCCAACGTCGCGCTGAACATCGCCGCGCTGGGCGCCCCGGCCTTGTTGGTTGGCGTCACCGGTGAGGACGAGGCGGCCGACAGCCTGGTCGACAGCCTCAACGCGGCCGGCGTGCAGGCCAACTTCCAGCGCATCGAGTCGCAGCCGACCATCGTCAAGCTGCGGGTCATGAGCCGTCATCAGCAACTGCTGCGCATGGACTTCGAAGAGCCCTTCAACACCGACGCGGCCGCCCTGGCGCGTGATGTCGAGCGTTTGCTCGACGGGGTCAAGGTGCTGGTGCTGTCGGATTACGGCAAGGGTGCACTGAAGAACCACCAGACGCTGGTGCAGCTGGCGCGGGCCAAGGGCATCCCGGTACTGGCCGACCCCAAGGGCAAGGATTTCTCCATCTACCGTGGCGCCAGCCTGATCACCCCCAACCTCAACGAGTTCGAGACCATAGTCGGGGCGTGTGCCGACGAGGCCGAGCTGGTGGCCAAGGGCGCCAAGCTGATGCGCGAGCTGGAGCTGGGCGCGCTGCTGGTGACCCGTGGCGAGCACGGCATGACCCTGCTGCGCCCGGATCACGGCCCACTGCACCTGCCAGCCCGCGCCCGTGAAGTGTTCGACGTGACCGGTGCCGGCGACACGGTGATTTCCACCCTGGCCGCCAGCCTCGCCGCTGGTGAAGACCTGCCGCATGCCGTGGCCCTGGCCAACCTGGCGGCTGGCATCGTGGTTGGCAAGCTGGGTACCGCGGCGATCAGTGCTCCCGAACTGCGCCGTGCGGTGCAGCGCGAGGAGGGTTCCGAGCGCGGCGTGCTGGGCCTGGAGCAGTTGCTGGTGGCGGTCGAAGATGCCCGTGCCCACGGCGAGAAGATCGTTTTCACCAACGGCTGCTTCGACATCCTGCATGCTGGCCACGTGACCTATCTGGAACAGGCGCGGGCGCAGGGTGATCGGCTGGTGCTGGCGGTCAACGACGACGCCTCGGTCAGCCGCCTGAAGGGGCCGGGCCGGCCGATCAACTCGGTGGACCGGCGCATGGCCGTGCTCGCCGGGCTTGGTGCGGTGGACTGGGTGGTGAGCTTCAGCGAAGACACCCCGGAAAACCTGCTGCGTGCGGTGCAGCCGGATGTGCTGGTCAAGGGCGGCGACTACGGCATCGAAGGCGTGGTCGGCGGTGATATCGTCCGCGCTTACGGCGGTGAGGTGCGTGTGCTGGGCCTGGTGGAAAACAGCTCGACCACCGCCATCGTCGAGAAGATCCGCAGCAAGAACAGCTAAACCAGCACCTGTGGCGTGCGGCCTTGCCTGCACGCCACAGGTGCCTCAGCCGAAGCGCCGACGTGGTTGCTTCTCTTCCACGCCCTGGCGTGCCAGCCAATCCTTCCAGCTGATGCGCTCGTCGCGCACCAGCCAGCCGTCCTGCTCGGCAAAACTCTCCGATAGCCACAGCCCACGGGTGCTGACCGGTTGCAGGCTGCCCTGGTGCAGGCGCAGCAGTTCACCGCGTGGCCGGCCCTGCTGCAGCGGCAGCAGGTAAATGTCCGGGCGCCGCCGTTCCAGGCGGGCGATCAACTGACCGTCTTCCAGGCACTCGTCGACGTGGAACAGGCTGGGCTGGCGGCATTCCTTGGGCAGTTCCAGGCGCAGGTCGTAGACTAGCTGCAGCGAAGCCGTGGGCAGGTGCACGTAAGCGTGCGGGCGTTCGATCAGGGTCAGGTTGCCGCATTGCACCGGGCGTGCGGCGCCGGACAGCGGGCTGAGGCGAAAATGGCTGCTCTCGCGGTAGCGCAGGTTGCGCTGGTAGGGCGTGGGTAGCCAGGTGTCGCCGAAGCGGCCGCCGAGCCAGCCGTCGGCGGTTTCGATCAGGCATTCCTCGGCCACTTCCTGGATCGCGGTGAGCAGCGGCAGGTTCAGCTCATGGGCTGGCACGTAGCCGGAGATCAGCTTGAGCACCACGTCGCCACGATCCGGGCGGCGCTGGCGGACCAGCAACAGGTAGTCGCGGCCCTGCCAGTTGAGGGTTAGGCGTACCGAGACGCCCAGGTTGGCCAGTTCGACGGCGAAGTGCTGGTTGCCGGCGACCTCGATCGGGCGGCGGCGTTCGAGCATCTGGGTGAAGTTCAGTGGCAGGCCGAGGCTGCGGTAGTTCAGTCCTTCCGGCCCGGCTTCGACATACAGGGGCAGGGTCTTGAAGGCGCTGGGGTCTTTGCGCGCGAGCAGTCTCGACATGGGGGCTCCTGTTGCGGAGCTACCGGGCCTGAGAGCCTGTTCACGATCTTTTGGACTAGAGCCAGACAAGGTAAAACAGGCGAGGAAGCGGAGTTTACGAGCTGTAAATGAGCATTCCGAGCCTGTTTTTAACGCGGTATGGCCGACGGACAGGAGATCGTGAGCAGGTTCTGCGGCTGGCAGCTGTTTATCGGAGCTTTGCAGTGTAGTCCCTGATCACGGCCGCGGCGGTGGCTGCATTGGTAGCCAGGTGTTGCGGGTTGATGGTGCCGACGATGGCGCTGCTCACGCCGGGCTGGCCAAACACCAGCTCGAAGCTGGCGCGCACCGGGTCCTGGCCTGGCGCCAGGCAGGCATGGCCGCTGGCCAGGGCCTTTTTGATCAGGATGGCCTTGCCGTGGGTGGCGGCGTGTTCGATCACCGCTTGTTCGCCCTGTTCGGCGAGGTTGTAGGTGACCATCGCGCAATCGCCCTGTTCCAGGGCAAGCAGGCCGCCGGCGACCGTCTTGCCGGACAGGCCGAAGGCGCGGATCTTGCCCTCGGCCTTGAAGGCGGCGAGTGTTTCGTAGATGCCGCTGTCCTGCAGGATGCTCAGGTCGTTGCCGTCCGAGTGCACCAGCAGCAGGTCGATGCAGTCGGTTTCCAGGCGCTTGAGGCTGCGCTCCAGCGAGCGCCGCGCATGGGCGGGGCTGAAGTCGAAGTGCGACAGGCCGGCGACGAACTCTTCACCAACCTTGCTGACGATCACCCAGTCCTGGCGCTGGCCGCGCAGCAGCGGGCCGAGGCGCTCCTCGCTGACGCCATAGGCCGGCGCCGTGTCTATCAGGTTGATGCCCAGTTCGCGGGCCTGGTTGAGCAAGGCGAGGGCTGCGGCATCATCGGGAATGCTGAAGCCATTGGGATACTTCACGCCCTGGTCGCGGCCGAGCTTGACTGTGCCCAGGCCCAGCGGGGAAACCCGCAGGCCGGTGTTGCCGAGGGGGCGATGCAGGTCGTGCAGGCTCATGGCAGCAGCTCGTCCCATACCGGGCGTGCCAGGGGCGGGCGTGGCAGCTCGGGCAGGCTTGGGTGGGAGGCAGGGCGAATGCCATCGCGTTGCAGGGCGGCCAGCACGCGATCGCTGAAGTCCGGCGCGAGGGCCAGTTTGGTGGGCCAGCCGACCAGCAGCGTGCCCTGTTCGGCGAGGAAGGCGTTGTCCGGGCGCACCAGGCCGGATTGGGCTGGTTCGGCGCGGTCGACGCGCAAGGTGGCCCATTGGGCGCTCGACAGGTCGACCCAGGGCAGCAGGTTGCCCAGCTCCTTCTGCGCGGCAGCGATCTGCGCGGCTTCGTCACGGGCCACGCCGTCGGCTTCGGCGATGTCGCCACCGAGGTACCAGACCCACTGGCCGTCAGCGGCCGGGTGGCTGGTCACGGTGATGCGTGGCTTCGGCCCGCCGCCCAGGCAGTGGGCGTACAGCGGTTTCAGGCTCGGCCCTTTGACCAGCACCATGTGCAGCGGGCGCAGTTGCTGAGCGGGCTGTGCCAGGCCGAGGCTGGCCAGTAGTTCAGCGTTGCCCTGGCCGGCGCTGAGCACCACGCGCTGGGCGCGGATCTCGCGACCATCGACGCACAAGCCGGCCAGCTCGCCGTTGTCGTGCAGCGGCGCGATTTCCTGGCCACTGAGCAGGCTGTCGCCGGCCAGCTCGGCCAGGCGCGCGATCAAGCTGGGCACGTCGAGCACCAGCTCGGCGAGGCGATAGACCTTGCCCTTGAATTTGGGATGCTGCAGGGCCGGTGGCAGCTGCTCGCCCTTGACCTGGTCGACCCGGCCGCGCACCGCCTTGCTGGCGAAGAAGCTGGTCAGGTTGCCGGCCAGGCTACCCGGCGACCACAGGTAGTGGGCCTCGGAGAGCAGGCGGGCGCCGCGCAGATCCAGCTCGCCCTGGCCGTCGATGGCCTCGCGCCAGCGCGGCGGCATGTCTGCGATGGCTTCGGAGGCGCCAGTCAGTGCGCCATGCAGGGCGTACTTGGCGCCGCCGTGGATGATGCCCTGCGACCTCACGCTCTGCCCGCCGCCCAGGGTGGCGTTTTCCACCAGCACGGTGGCGAAGCCCTGCTGGCGCAGACGGGCATTCAGCCAGAGGCCGGCGATACCACCGCCTACGATCAGGACATCGGTGCTGAGAGCTTGGGACATGCGCGGGGCTCGCTGGAAAAAACAGGCGCGCAGTATAACGCGGTGATTGCCGCTCAGTGCCCGGTGCTGGCGGAGAACAGCTGGATCACCACCACGCCGGCGATGATCAGGGCCATGCCGAGCATGGCGGGCAGGTCCAGGCGCTGCTGGTAGAGGAAGGTGGCCGCGATGCTCACCAGCACGATGCCGAGGCCGGCCCACACGGCATAGGCGATGCCCACCGGGATGGTCTTGATCACCAGGCTGAGCATCCAGAAGGAAATGGCGTAGCCGACCACGACCAGCACCAGGGGCAGCGGCTTGTTGAAGCCGTCGAGCGCCTTCATCGAGGTGGTGGCGATGACTTCGGCGGTGATGGCGACGGCAAGGTAGAGATAGCCGGTCATGGTGGTACTCCTGTTGGGCTGCAGGCCATTCTAGGTGTTGTGCCGATGGGATAAAGTCATTACCTATCTGTAATGGAGATGGGTATGCAGTGGAACCTTGAACAGATCCGCCTGTTTGTCAGTGTCGCCGAGGGGCAGTCCTTTTCTGCGGTGGCGCGGCGCCTGCAGCGCGCACAGTCGGCGGTGAGCACGGCCATTGCCTTGCTCGAAACCGATCTGGGCGTGCTGTTGTTCGAGCGCAGCAGCGGTCGTCAGCCACGCCTGACGGCGGCCGGGATGTCGTTGCTGGAGGAGGCGCGCGAGGTGTTGCGCCAGTGCGAGCGCCTGGAGGGGCGGGCGTTGGGCCTGGTGTGTGGCGAAGAAGTGCGCCTGCGCCTGGCGCAGGATGAGGCGATGCCGTATCAGCCAGTGCTGGACAGCCTCGAGGCCCTGGCCCAGGCCTTCCCCCTGCTGGAGGTGCAGCTGGCCAGCGGCGCCCAGGGCGATGTCGCGCGCAAGTTGCTGGAGCGGCGGGCCGATCTCGGCCTGTTGTTTCACCACGAGCAGATGCCCGACGCCCTGGAGCGGCAGCGCCTGGGCACCATCGAGATGGTCACCGTGTGTGGCGCCGGGCACCCGCTGGCGTCCATGGGCCTGGTCGATCGTCGCGAATTGGCCCGCCATCGCCAGGTGCTGATGGCGCCGCAGGACAGCCATTACCCCGGCGGCGAGCAGATCAGCCCCGCGGTCTGGCGTACCGACAGCTTCTACGCCATGGCCGAGTTGCTCATGCGTAATCTGGGCTGGGCCTGGCTGCCGCGCCATGTGGTGCAGTACCCGACCTACCAGAGCCAACTGGTGGAGTTGAGCAGCGACTGGACACCGCCACCGCTGGTGGTGGAACTGGTGTGCCGGCGCGATGAGGCGCTGGGGCCGGCGGCCTTGTGGCTGGCTGCTGCCTTTGCCGAGCACTTGCAGGCGGCGGGCTGATTGGCCCGAACCTCTCTGATAAGCTGCGCGCCCATGAACAGACGCCTCTATACCCTGATCCTGCACCTGGTCCTGCCAGTGATTTTCCTGCGCCTGCTGTGGCGCGCCTGGCAGGCGCCGGCCTACGGTCGGCGCATTGGCGAGCGTTTTGCCTTCGGCTTGCCGGCCTTCAAGCCGGGCGGTATCTGGGTGCATGCGGTGTCGCTGGGCGAGAGCATCGCCGCGGCGCCGTTGATCCGCGAACTGCTGGCGCGTTATCCGCACCTGCCGATCACCGTGACCAGCATGACGCCGACCGGTTCGGAGCGGATTCAGGCGCTGTTTGGCGACAGGATCCAGCACTGCTACCTGCCCTATGACCTGCCCTGGGCCTGCGCGCGCTTCTTCGAGCGGCTGCAGCCACAGCTGGCGGTGATCATGGAAACCGAGTTGTGGCCCAACCATATCCACCAGTGCGCCAGGCATGGGGTGCCCGTGGTGCTGGCCAATGCGCGCTTGTCCGAACGCTCGGCGCGCGGTTATGCCAGGTTCGCCAAGCTGACTGCGCCGATGCTGGGCGAGCTGAGCCTGATAGCCGTGCAGACCGAGACGGAAGCCGAGCGTTTTCGCCAGCTGGGCGCGCGGCCCGGCTGTGTCGAGGTGACCGGTTCGATCAAGTTCGACCTCAGCGTGGATCCCGAGCTGTTGCAGCGCGCGGCCTTGCTGCGCGAGGAGTGGCAGGCAACGCAGCGCCCGGTGTGGATCGCCGCCAGCACCCATGCCGGCGAGGACGAAGTGATCCTCGCCGCGCATCGCCAGTTGCTGGTGCAGCAACCGCAGGCGCTGCTGATTCTGGTGCCGCGCCATCCGGAGCGTTTCGACGCGGTAGCCGAGCTGTGCCGCAAGGAAGGTTTTGCCACGGTGCGCCGCTCCAGCGCCCAGGCGGTCGATGCGCAAACAACGGTGCTGGTGGGCGACACCCTGGGCGAGCTGCTGTTTCTCTACGCCCTGGCCGACCTGGCCTTTGTCGGCGGCAGCCTGGTGGCTAATGGCGGGCACAACCTGCTGGAGCCGGCGGCGCTGGGCAAGCCACTGCTGAGTGGGCCGCACCTGTTCAACTTCCTCGAGATTTCGGCCCTGTTGCGTGAGGCCGGTGACCTGCGTGAAGTGCACGACAGCGACGAACTGTTCGCCGCGCTGCAGCAACTGTTCGCTGAGCCCGATCTGGCCCGGCGCATGGCCGAGGGTGGGTTGGGCGTGCTGCGCGCCAATCAGGGCGCCCTGGCGCGCTTACTCGCCGGGTTGCAGCGCCTGCTGCCGCCGCAGGCGCCATAGCGCCCGCAGGCTGATCCCGCTCAGCGCCAGGAGCAGGCAGGGCAGCCATACCCAGCGCGCCTCCGAGGCCAGCACCAGCAGGCCGCGCTGGGTGAAGAAGCCATTGACGAAGGGCGACACGGCAATCGGTCGCCAGGGCAGGAAGAAGCGCTGCTCGCTCCAGGGCCACAACCAGGCCACGCCCAGACCGCCGTTGGTGGCGGCATCCAGCAGGCTGTGGGAGGCGGTTGCCAGGCCGATCCAGACCAAGGCCTTGAACGGCCCGCAATCAAGCAGGCGACAGCCCAGTGCGCCCAGCAGTCCGCACAGGCCGGCAAACAACAGGGAATGACTGAAGCCGCGATGGCCGAAGGCATCGGCGTAGGCAATGCCCAGCTTGAAGGCCAGGACGTCGGCATCCGGCAGGCAGGTGAACAGCAGGCTAGCCAGCAGCAGGCGCGGTGGCACCCGCTGCGAGCCCAGGGCCAACCCGAGCGCGAGAATCGGCAGCGGGTGGCTGATCAGGGTGGTCACGGCTGTGGCGTGTGCTCGTGCATACGCGCCAGTTGGCGCTCCAGTAGCGACGGGTAGGGCTCGAGCAGGCGCTCGACGCAGCTCGCGCCTTCCGGGCTGGCGATCGGGCGAATACGGGCGCAGGCGCGTACCTGCGCATCATCGCCAATCGCGCGTTGCACCAGCAGCAGGTTGCGGCTGTGCTGCGACAGGGCCAGGGCATCCTGTGCGGCGTCGCTAAGCAGGACTTCGGCCTGGCTGGTCGGGATCGGCTGGTCGCTGTGGGTCAGGCCGAGTTGCAGTTGCAGGGTGATGCCGCTATCGGCCACCTCGATCTGCAGGGCATGGCCGAGGGCGCGCATCAGCTCGCCGCAGCACAGGGCGTGGGTCAGGTAGTCCTCACCGCTCTGGCTGCTGCTGAACAGCATCAGGCTGCTGCCGTCGTTGAGCGTGTAGAGCTTGCCCTGGTACAGCGCGGCGGCCTGCTCCAGGCAGTCGCGATAACGCTGCAGCAACTCCATCAGGCGCGAGCGCGGCAGGTGACGCAATTGCTCCTGGGCACCGAGCTGGATCGCCAGCACCGCACTCAATACCGGCGCGGCCGGTGGTGCTGGCGGTGCGCTCGGGGTGATTTCGTCGAGGTCGCTGAACGGATCGTCGTCGACCCGGTGCTCGGGTTCGCGCTCGTCGTAGGACTCGTCGTAGCCGATGTCGTCGGCGTCGAAGGCCGGCTCGCGCAGGTTGGGCACGTCGAAGGAGGGCTCGTGCTCGTCGAGGTACGGGCCGTGGTCGTCTTCGTCTTCGGCGTAGTCGTCGCTGGGCTGCGGCTCAGGCTGCGGCTTTTCCGGTACCAGGCGGGCCTGGAGCTGGCGGGCCAGATCGCCGATTTCGTCCTGGCGCCCGGCGCCTGGGGCCGGGTCATCCGGGTCGCGCAGCCACAGGCGCAATTGCAGCAGCGGGGTGGAGATGTGCCGGCCGAGGCGCAGGCTCAATGACATGGCCAGGGCCAGCAGGATCAGGCTGAGCAGCCCCATGCTCTGTAGGCTGATGGTCATTGGCTGCTGGAACTGCTGCATGTCGAGGCTGATGCGCAGCTGCCCGGCGATCACTTCCTGGAAGGTGATGGGCGTCGAGTAGAGGCCTTCGGTATCGCCCAGCAGGCCCTGGCTGGGGCGCGAGCCGGCTTCGGCGAGGATGCGGTTGTCCACGCTGTAGATGGCGGCGTGGGCCACTAGCGGGTTCTTCACCAGGTTGCTGAGCAATACGTTGAGGCTGAGGATGTCGTTGGACACCAGCAGCTCGGTGGCGGACGCCGCCGTTTGCACGGTCAGGCTCTGGCCGAGGGCGTCGGCCTGCTGCTGCATGGCCTGCTTGAACTGCATGCCCATGACCCAGGCGTAGATCACCAGGGCCAGTGCAACCAGCAGCAGGCTATGACTGGCGATACGCAGCGCCAGCGGCACACGGCGCTGGCGCAGGGCATTGAACAGCAGGAGGAAGAAATTGTCGGGTTTGACCTGAACGGGCCGGTTCACAGCGCGCGGCTCTTCTGAATTGGATTGCCGCGCAGTATAACCACGCCCCCCATGCGGGCAAAGCGCCGCCCGTGCCCTGGCAGGGGGGAAACTGGTTAGAATGTGCGCCTTTCGATGGGCCGCAGTGCCCTTCTGCCGACTTTAACTGCCAGCCTGGGAGTGAACGCCTTGCGCGAAATCGTCCTGATCAACATCACCGGGGAAGATCGCCCGGGTCTGACCGCGGCCATTACCGGCGTGCTGGCCCAGGGCGGGGTGAATATCCTCGACATCGGCCAGGCGGTGATCCACGACACCCTGTCGTTCGGCATCCTGGTCGAGATCCCCGATACCGAGCAGGCTTCGTCGGTGCTCAAGGATGTGCTGTTCACCGCCTACAAGCTGGACCAGCAGGTGCGCTTCACCCCGGTTTCCGAGTCCGATTATCAGCAGTGGGTCGGTGGCCAGGGCAAGCCGCGCTACATCGTCACCCTGCTGACGCGCAAGGTCACCGCCGAGCAACTGCAGCGGGTCAGCTCGATCACCGCCAAGTACGGCCTGAATATCGACCATATCGATCGCCTGTCCGGGCGCATGCCGCTGGACACTCCGGCCGACCAGGGCAAGGGCTGCATCGAGTTCTCCGTGCGCGGCGAGCCGGCCGATGCCGTGGCGCTGCGCGCCGAGTTCCTCAGCGTGGCCCAGGAGCTGAACGTCGACATCGCCTTCCAGCGCGACTCGCTGTTCCGCCGTAATCGCCGCCTGGCGGTGTTCGACATGGACTCGACGTTGATCGAGGCCGAGGTCATCGACGAGCTGGCCAAGGCCTACGGCGTGGGTGAGCAGGTCTCGGAAATCACCGAGCGGGCGATGCGCGGCGAGCTGGATTTCCGTGCCAGCTTCAAGGAACGCATGGCGCTGTTGCAGGGCCTGCCGGAAACCGTGCTGGCCGATATCGGCGCCTCGCTGCGCCTGACCGAGGGTGCCGAAGTGCTGTTCGCCGAGCTCAAGCGCCTGGGCTACAAGACCGCAATTCTCTCGGGTGGCTTCACTTACTTTGCCAAGCAGCTGCAGGCCAAGCTGGGCATCGACTACGTGTTTGCCAACGAACTGCAGATCGTCGATGGCAAGGTCACCGGCGTTGCGGTCGAGCCGATTGTCGATGCGCAGCGCAAGGCCGACCTGCTGCGTGAGCTGGCGGCAAAAGAGGGGCTGCGCCTGGAGCAGACCATTGCCGTCGGCGACGGTGCCAACGATCTGCCGATGCTCGGCCTGGCCGGGCTTGGCGTGGCCTTCCGTGCCAAGCCGCTGGTCAAGCAATCGGCCAAGCAGGCGATTTCCACCCTGGGCCTGGACGGCATTCTCTACCTGCTGGGCTTCCGTGATCGCGACGGTCACGACTGATTTTCGCCAGCCACAAAAAAGCCCCGCATCTGCGGGGCTTTTTGTTGGGAGCGTTTACTCGTCGCCGGCGGAGAAGTCGTAGTCCATCGACTGGCTCGGCCCCTGCAGGTAGTGACCCTGGATGTAGTTGACCCCGGCCTGCCACAGCGTGGCCAGCACGCTGGCGCTCTCGACGTACGGCACGATGGTCAGCTTGGCCTGGGCGTGCAGGCTGGCCAGCAGGGTCTTCAGGGTTTCCTGGTTGTCCGCGCTGGACAGCTCCTGGGAGAACGAGCCGTCGACTTTGACGAAGTCCACGTTCAGGTACTTGAGCGTGTTGAACGGGTTCAGCGCGCAGCCAAACTGGTTCAGGGCGACCTTGCAGTGCAGCTCTGCGAGGCCTTGCGTCAAGGCCTTGGCCTGCTTCAGGTAGGCAATCGCATCCGGCTCGCTGATCTGGAACACCAGGGCATCCGACGGCAGGCGCGCGGCTTTGAGTGCCACGCTGAGCCATGGCAGCAGGGTCTGGTCCTGCAGGCTGTTGCTGGTCAGGTGCACGAACAGGCGGGTGCTGTGGCCCTTGCTGCGGTGTTCGGCGAGCAGCTTGATCGAGTTGAGGATCACCCAGCGGTCGATCTTCTCGGCCAGGCCGGCATCGCGGGCGGCGTTCATCACATCGCCGGTGGGGACGTCTTCGCCTTGCGGGTTGAGCAGGCGCAGCAGCACTTCATAGTGCTCGTCGCTGTCGCCGCGCAGGCTGATGATCGGCTGGAACAGCAGGCGGAAACTGTTGTTGTCCAGCGCCTGCTGGATCATCGCGATGATGTTGCCGCGGTTGGCGGCAGCAGCCAGCTCATCGGCCGGATTGAAGATCTTGATCGCGTTGCCATCGGCGATGTCGTCGGCGCAGCGGTGTGCGCGGTCGATCACGTCCTGGGCCTTGCTGGTCTGCTCGCCAAGCCCGGCGACGCCAATCGACAGGGTGGTTTGCACGGTGCGGCCGCTGATGTCGAACATGTGCCCTTCGGCTTTCTTCAGCAGCGCCGCCAGTTGCTCGCGGGTCTGCTCGGGGAGCAGGTCGGGCAGCAGGGCGGTGAACACGTCGTCACCGAAGCGTGCCAGCGGCGTGCCGGCGGGGAAGTGGTTGCGCAGCAGGTTGGCCAGGTCGGTCAGGAGCATGTCGATGCCCGCCAGGCCGACTTCGCCAATCGCCTCGCTGTAACGGTCGACGCGGATGTAGGCCAGGCTGGAAACCTGGTTGGTGGTCACCGCGCGTTGTGCGGCACCATCCATCAGCTCGAGGAAGTGCGGGCGGTTGTACAGGCCGGTGACCAGGTCCTGGCTGCTGATTTCACGCAGCTTCTCTTCCAGCTCGGCGTTGTCGGCCTCGGCGCGGATCACCACCTGGATGCACGGCTCGCCATCGTAGGTCGCCGGGGAAAAACCCATGCGTGCCGGGAAGCGTTGGCCGTTGGCCTTGACCCCGGCGCAGGCCAGTTCGGCACTGCCTTCGGCGCTCGAGTAGTTCTTCAGGAAGTCCTTGAACGCGGCCTGATCTTCGCTGGCGATCAGGTCGATCATCGGCATGCCTTCCAGTTCGTCACCATCCTCGTAGTCGAACAGCTTGAGGTAAGCGCGGTTGGCATAGATGTGCATGCCGTCGTGGACATAGGTGATAGCGTCGACGGAGCTGTCCAGCAGCAGCTGGCAGCGCTTCTCTGCTTCACGCAGGGCGACCTCGGCGCTGCGGCGGGCGCGGCGCTCCTCGAGGTTGGCCAGTTCGCGGTTGGCCACCAGAATCAGGCGCTCGTCTTCACCCTGGGGCAGGGCATCCTGGGCGCCGAGCATCAGGGCTTCGGTGATGGCGTCGGAGTCGTTGCCGTCGATCAGCTGGATGAACGGAATGTCCTTGGCCTGGCGGCGGATGGCGGTGATCGCTTCGTTCGGTTCCAGGTGTTCGCTGCTGGGGGCACTGATCAGCAGGTCCCAGCTCTGTTGCAGGGCTTCGGCGAGGTTGTCGCTGGAGGTGATGCGGTGAACGCGGGTCGCCCTTCCGGCATTGCGGAACAGGCTGACCAGGCGCTCGGCCTCGTTCTGCGAATCCTCAAGGATCAGCAGGCGTATGGTTTTTTTTTCGATGGCCATGGGGGTGTAATGCTGTGAATGCGCCGAAGAACGGGCGTAAAAAGGCGACAAATGGTCTGTTTTTGCAATCTACAGCGACTTCCAGAGTGAGTCAAAGTCTTCCTCGCCGCCCTTCTCTGGGCTTTTCCCGGCTGTGACCGGCATCGCGCTTGGCTCGCCACTCTGATCCAGGCGACGGTACTCGAACTGGCTGAAACTGCCGGTGCTGGTCTGCCGGCGACTCAATACGGCGCGCAGTTCTTCACCATGCAAGTTGATCATCACCTTGTTGCTTTCCTGGAAGGGAATGCGTGGCGTGATCAGGCTGGCCGGGCGCGAGATCACGCGGATTTCCGGCAGCAATAGGGCGCGCAGATACTGGCTGCTCTGCTCGTTCTTGCGCACCAGTTGCAGGCCGCAGGGTTGGGCGTGCGGGGCAATCAGTTCGATGCCCATTTGTGTGCCGCCGCCGCGCACCTGGCGAATCCAGCGCACCACGGCCACGCTCCAGGTCTGCTCGGGGCTGTCCTGGATACCCAGCAGCTCACCCGCCTGTAACTGGCTGGGGACTTCTTTCGGCCAGCTCAGGCAGTAGCCGCCAGGGCTGTGGTTGACGATCGGCACGTCGAAGGTCGGATAGCTCTCCACCGCTTCGGCAGGGGCGGCATCGCCGGGCTTGTGGGCGCCCTTGTACTGGATTTCCTCCAGCGGCATGCCGTGTTCCCACTGGGTTTCGCGCTGGGCGTCGAAGGCGATGGACCAGACGTCCGAGGCGCTGCCGCCCACTTTGCCAGGCTTGAACTGGGCGCTTTGAATCGCTTCGGGGCGCTGCAGGACTTCGGCGAACACCTGGTTGCCGGCCAGGTAGTAATGCACCGCCGACATGCCGATGCACAGGTTCAGGCTGCCGCGTCCGGGATTGCGCTGAAAGGTGCGCTCGGCGATATCGCCCCAGGCCGAGCTGAGGTGTTGCAGCAGGTCGATGCTCATGCCGTCGGGCACATGCAGGCGGCGCGGCTCCTTGCTGTCTTCGGGGAGCAGCAGGTGTTCCTTGATCGCATCGACCAGCGCGTGCGGATCCAGGCCCAGCAGGTTGTGCAGCTCGGTCTCGGTGAACAGCGACTTGTAGCGCGGCGGGCCATCCTGCTGCGGAGAAATGACGAACAGGCTGTAGGGCTCGTCCGCGGCATGCAGGCTGGCCAGGGTGCTCCAGCTTTCCAGTGCCTCGGCCAGGCGCGCGATGCTGCTCTGGCGCATCTGGTTGCAGCGTGAACAACCCAGCAACAGCGCGGCGATGTAGGTCTGCTCGGGGCTCAGGCTCTTGCCGTTGCGCGCCAGGCTGTCGGACACCTGGGCGTTCTGCAGGTTGTGCTGGCGGGCGATGCGATAGAGCTGGTGGAGCTCCAGCCAGAGGCCTTCCGGCACCGGGCAGTACAGTTGGCTGGCGCGCACCAGTGGGCCGCACAGGCTGTGGATGGCGCGTTGCAGGGCGACCGCCAGGAGCTGGATGCGGTCCTTGCTCAGGCGCGGCGCTTCCTGGGTGATGATCAGCTTGTAGCCGATGGCCAGGTGGTTCTGCAGGGCCTGGCAGAGGTTGGCGACCTTGCGCGGGCGTTCGTCGAGGACGATCGACTGGTTGAGGAAGTGGCGTTCCAGGTGGCGGCAGACGAAGGCCACTTCCGGGCGCACCAGTTCGAGCAGTTGCAGGCGGTTTTCGCTGGTGGTGCTCAGTTGGTTCAGCTCGACCAGGCTCTGGTACAGCTGGCGCGCAGTTTCACCGATGTTGGCCTTGGGCAGGCCGGCGATCCAGCGCTTGAGCTCGCGCGGGGAAGCATCACAGAAGGACAGACTCTGCTTGTCGGGGGTGGGGACGCGTAATAACAGATGGGGACTCTGTTTATCCATAACCGGGGTTGTATCCGTAACAGGCAGGCTGAGCGCTTCAGGGCGGGAGGCTTTCGGCAACTCTAGCAGTATCCCGCCTGGGCCGCAGCCTTGAGCTTGTCTAGAGGAGTATCGGTTCTGACACTATTGGTGGAGGGATGTTCCAGATGGGTCACATGCCCGAAGCGGCGCTGGCGACCGATTCGTCCGGGCTGACGCGTATCCATCCATCCCCCTGACGCGCTACTGCGCTGGCGGCCCAACTGGCCATGTCCTGGCGCCGGCAAACGCCGGTATTGCCCAGGCCCGAGCCGGCCACCACCTTGTAGATCACCTGGTCGCGCAGGCCGCGCCCGCTCTTGCCGGCGGCGTCGATGACCTGGCGCACTGCCCAGGCATCGCCGGGCAGGGCGTTGCTGTAACAGGCGCCGAGGAGGATGTCGGCGGCGACAAGGCGTTTCGCCTGGGCGTGTTGCTGGGCCAGTTGCATGACTTCCAGCAGGTCGTCGAAGCGAATGTCCAGGTAGGAGTCGACCTGGCGCAGTGCGTGGTAGAAATCTTCCGGGCTCAGCCCGCCCGGATTGGCCAGCGGCTGCGGTTGGCGCGCCAGTGCCGCCGGATAGCGGCGCCAGGGAAACAGGCAGTTGAACAGCACGGCAACCAGCAGAATGATCGCGACGTTGAGCAGCACCGGGCTGAGCACGAAGGCAAAACCCAGGTCATGGATGGCCGTGCCGCCAATTACCGCGCTGAGTGCCGTGGCCCCGCCGGGTGGATGGATGCAGCGGGCGTACTGCATGGCCAGGATGGCCAGTGCCACAGCCAGCGCCGGGGTGACGGGCGAGTCCGGCAGCAGTTGCTGGCAGGTCACCCCGACCAGCGCCGACAGGCCGTGCCCGCCGATCACCGCCCAGGGCTGCGACAGCGCGCCATGCGGTACCACGAACAGCAGCACGGCGCTGGCGCCCATTGAGGCCACCACCCAGAAGGCGGCTTCGCTCGGCAGCAGCCAGTGGGTGACCGCGTAGATCAGGCCGATTCCGACGAAGGCACCCAGGGTCGCCAGGTACTTTTCCAGGTGGCTGGTGGAGTCGGCACCCCAGCCCAGCAGGCGTTGGCAGTACTGCCAGAAACCGCCCTGCATCAGCTGCGTGGTTGTGCCAGGGCCTGGCCCATGCGCACCGGGCTGCCGGCGACCAGGCCTTCGGCCCACTGCACCTGCTGCGGGCCGAACAGCACGATGGCGGTGGAGCCGAGTTTGAAGCGACCCAGCTCGCCCCCTTTGACCAGTTCGATGGCGGCGCGCGCGGCGTCATCGTAGCGGGTGGTCTTCAGTTCGCGCTTGGGCGGGGTGATCAGGCCGGCCCAGACGGTTTCGATACTCGCCACGATCATCGCGCCGACCAGCACCACGGCCATCGGCCCGCGCTCGGTATCGAACAGGCAGACCACGCGCTCGTTGCGGGCGAACAGTTCGGGGACGTTTTCCGCAGTGGTCTGGTTGACCGAGAACAGCCGGCCCGGCACGTAGACCATTTCCTTCAGCGTGCCGCCCAGGGGCATGTGCACGCGGTGGTAGTCCTTGGGCGACAGGTAGATGGTGGCGAAGTCACCGCCCATGAATGGCGCGGCGCGCTCGGCGTCGCCACCGAGTAGTTCCAGCACGCTGTAGCTGTGGCCCTTGGCCTGGAAGATGCGGCCTTGCTCGATCGGACCGAGCTGGCTGACCGCGCCGTCGGCCGGGCAGAGGATGGCGCCAGGCGCCTCATCCAGCGGGCGGGCACCGTCTTTCAGGGCGCGGGTGAAGAACGCGTTGAAGTGCTCGTAGGCCGTCAGGTCTTCGACCTGGGCCTCGCTCATGTTGACCTGGTACTGCTTGGCGAACCAGCCGATCAGGCGGTCCTTGAACCAGGCGGCGCGGCACTCGGCGGCAAAGCCGATCAGGCGCGACAGCAGGTGGTGGGGCAGCAGGTACTGGCTGAGGATGAACAGACGTTGTTTCATGGGTTTTCCTTGAAGAAGCTTAAATCTCGACCGGCATGTCGGGGTGGTTGCCCCATTCGGACCAGGAGCCGGCATAGGCCTTGACCCGTGGATAGCCGAGGGCCTTGGCCACTACATAAGTGAAGCCGGAGCGACGGTGGGTCTGGCAGTGGGTGATCACTTCCTTGTCCTTGCTGATGCCCAGGTCTTCCAGGACCTGTGCCATGTCGTTGCGAATACGCAGGCCGTTCTGTCGGTCCATGCCGGCGGTCCACTCGAAGTGGACGGCGCCGGGAATGTGCCCGCCGCGTGCCGAGAGCACTTTCTCGCCGCGGTATTCGTCGGCGCCACGGGCGTCCCAGATCGCCAGATCGGCGGCGCCGAGACGGCTGTGCAGGTACTCGCGGCTGGCGGTGGGTTCGTCGTGCAGGGTCAGTGTCGGCATACCGCTGGCTGGCGCAGGGCTTTCCTGGCTGAGTTCGCGACCTTCGCCGAGCCAGGCCTGCAGGCCGCCATTGAGGAAGTGCTGGCGGCCGTGGCCGATCAGGTCGAGCAACCAGATGAAGCGCCCGGCCCAGCCACCGCCTTCGTCGTCGTAGACCACATAGACGGCGTCCGGGTGATGGCCCAGCTCACCGAACAGGGTTTGCAGCTGGGCTAGCTCGGGTTGCAGGCCTGGTGCCGGCGCTTGGCCGAGTTGGGTGCGCTTGCTGTCGACCCACCGGGCCCCGGGGATGTGCCCTTCGGCATAGCGGGCGGCACTGCTCAGGTCGACGAGGATCAGCTCCGGCGCCTGCAGGCGTGCAGCCAGCTCGGCCGGCTCGATCACCAGGGGCAGATCAGAGAAGGCGGACATGCGAAGCCTCCGGAAAGTCAGAAAGGGGCGGATTGTAGCGGAAAACGCGACTCAGGCGCCGCGCTTGGCGAAGCTGCCCAGGGCGCGCTCGATGCATTGCACGGTCTTGCCGAACACCTGCAGTTGCGCGTCGCTGAAGGGGGCGCCGTTCTGATCGGCGACCAGCAGCATGACCACCCGGCCATTGCTGGCCAGTGAGCGCAGCAGCAGGTGCTCGCTGGGGAACAGGGCTTTCAGGCTGCCCGGCAGCAGGGCGGAGAACTGCGCGATATTGGCCGGGGTCAGGCGCAGCTGTCCGGCTTGCCCGAGCAGGCGGCGCAGGACCTGGCTGTGTGCCGGGTCGAGGCGCAATTGCGCGGCGTCCGCTGGCAGGCCAGTGCTCTGCTGGGCGATCAGGCGTGTGTGGTTGCGGTCGGCCAGCAGCAGCAGGGTGCGCGGCATGCCACCGGCTTGCAGGGCCTGACGCGCCGCATCGGTGAGCTGCACGACGTTGGCGAAGGCCGAGGGCTCGGCCAGCAGGCGCGTGCATTGCTGCTTCCACTGGGCCAGGGCATCGCTGTTCGGCAGGGCGGGTGCCGCCTTGGGCTGCAGATGGCAGGCGTCCCAGGGCCAGAGCAAGGCTTCGGCCGGATGCCACAGGCCGGGCTGGGCATGCTGGCGCGCGCTCACTACCGCCTGCTGGTGGATCAGCTGCTGCAGTTCGCCGACCGTGGCCTGCAGGTACAGTCCGGTCAGGCGCTGCCAGCGCAAGCTGTGTGGGCAGCCCCAGCTGTGGTGGCTGGACAGGGCCAGGCCGTTGGCCAGCAGGATGCTGTTGGACGGCAGGGTCAGCCAGCGCCGCAGGTTGGGGTCGGCATCCAGCAGTTGCTGCTGGTGCAGCGGGTGTTCGTTGTCGCGGGCAAGGTGCAGGGCCTTGACCAGTAAGCGGCGGTCTTCCACCAGCAGGCGGTAACCCTGGACGATCCACTCCGGCAGGCGCCAGTGCCGCGCCAGTGCCAGGCACAGTTGCAGCAGGGGCACGCCGAGCAGTTCGCGCTCCACCCGCGCCGCCGGCTCGCCTCGGCGCAACACACGCTCTTCCCAGGCCTCGAAGAGCTCAGGGTGAGCAAACGCCAGGGGCCATAGCGGCGCGAGGAACAACAGGCTGCCCCAGTGGATTTCCTGCCACAGCCGCGCCAGGCGGCCGGCAAACAGGCCGCTGGCCTGCTGCGAGGCGTGCAGGCTGATCAGCTGCAGCTGCCCGAGGGCGGGCGGCAGCTCATCTTCGGGCACCGCCGGCATCTGTGCGAGCAGGGTCTCGGTGCGCTTGAGGCCCAGGCGATTGAGCGCCATCTCCAGGCTTTCGGCCGGTTCGCTGAAGCCACTGTTGCTGCGATTGGCTTCGCGCAACAGGGTCAGGGCAATCGCCGGGCTGTTCTGGATCTGCTCGGCGATATCGCGCAGCGAGCGGCGGCTGTCGACCAGGTAGCGCCGCACCAGCTCCTGCTGGCTGCTGGCAATCGGCAGGCGAACGCCATCGAGCTGCTGCAGCCAGCCGTCGAGCGTGCGTGGTACGGGCTTTTGAGTGGGCATGTAGGTTGAGCCAAACTGGCTTTTCGCCTTTACTGCCTATAGTCTGGCGCAATACTTCCGATAAATAGAAGGGTTGTTTTACATAACCCTCTCGACTCACCTTTTAAGCTCATTCCCCCTATGGCAAAAATCCTCGGCATTTTGGTCGTATTCGGCAGCGTGCTCGGCGGCTTCATTCTGTCGGGCGGCAAGTTCATGGCGCTGATCCACCCCTTCGAGGTGATGATCATCGGCGGCGCTGCACTGGGTGCCTTCCTCCAGGCGAACCCGGGCAGCACCTTCATGACCGTCTTCAAGAAGTCCTTGAAGATGTTCAGCTCGCGCTTCACCCATACCTTCTACCTGGAGGTGCTGAAGCTGCTCTACGAGATCCTCAACAAGAGCCGTCGCGAAGGCATGATGGCCATCGAGGCGGATGTCGAGGACCCCAACGCCAGCCCGATCTTCAGCAAGTACCCGGCCGTGCTCAAGGATCCGCACATGACCGCGTTCATCTGCGATTACCTGCGCATCATGTCCTCGGGCAACATGGCTCCCCATGAGCTGGAAGGCCTGTTCGACATGGAGCTCAATGGTCTCAAGGAAGAACTCGAGCACCCCTCCCACGCCGTGGCCAAGGTGGCGGACGGCATGCCGGCCATGGGTATCGTCGCCGCCGTACTGGGTATCGTGATCACCATGTCGATCCTCGCATCTGCGGATAACGCGCAGATCGGCGAGAAGGTCGGCACCGCGCTGGTCGGTACCTTCCTCGGTATCCTGGCCTCCTACGGTTTCTTCGGCCCGCTGGCCGATGCCTTGGGACACGATGCCAAGGAAGAGCTGAACCTGTACGAAGCCATCAAGGCGACCCTGGTGGCGTCGGCTTCCGGCATGCCGCCGACCCTGGCCGTGGAGTTCGGGCGCAAGGTGCTGTTCCCGGCGCATCGGCCGAGCTTCAGCGAGCTCGAACAGGCCATGCGCGGTAGCTAAGGGCCATGGAAAACAACCAGCCAATCATCGTCAAGCGGGTCAAGAAGATCGCCGGCGGCCACCATGGCGGCGCCTGGAAGATTGCCTTCGCCGACTTCGCCACCGCGATGATGGCGTTCTTCCTGGTGATGTGGCTGATGAGTTCGGCCACGCCGGAGCAGAAGAAAGCCATTTCTGGCTATTTCCAGGACCCCATCGGCTACACCGAGAGCGCCAGCCCCTACGTCATCGACCTCGGCGGTACGCCGACACCGGCGCCGGATCGCACCCTCAATCCCGAAATGAAAGACGCGCCTGACGCTCAGGAAGCTTCGGTCGACGCCGAAGATACGCCCGAACAATTCGAGGCCAAGCAGGCCGAAAAGCTCGCCGAGCAGGTTGAGCAAGAGCGTCTCGAGATGCTCCTGCAGGAGCTGCAGACCAAGGTCGACGAGAATCCGCAGCTGCAGAAATTCAAGGACCAGATTCTCTTCGAGATCACCCAGGACGGCCTGCGCATCCAGATCATGGATGCCGAGAACCGGCCGATGTTCGACCTCGGCAGCGCGCGCCTGCAGCCGTATTTCGAGGACATCCTGCTGATCCTCGCCGAGACCATCAAGGAAGTGCCGAACAAGATCAGCGTCAGCGGCCATACCGATGCCAAGCCGTTCGCCGGCCAGGCCGAATTCGGCAACTGGGAGCTGTCGGCCAACCGCGCCAACTCCGCACGGCGTGCGCTGGTGGCCGGTGGTTATCCGGATGAGCGCGTGGCGCGGGTGGTTGGCTATGCCTCCTCGGCCCTGTTCGATCGCAACGACCCGCTCAATCCGGTCAACCGGCGCATCGATATCATCGTCCTGACCAAGAAGGCCCAGCGCGCCATCGAGGGCTCCCAAGGCGTCGGCGGCTCGGGTGATGCCGAGTCAGGTACGCAAGGGGCTCCTGTCATCGAAGGGCTGCCGGCTCCCGCCCCTACGCCGGACCCGAATGCGCCGGCGCAGTCGCGCGAACTGCGTGAGAAGCTGAACATCTTCGAGGATGGCGCGCTCAAGTTCGACGAACCCAAGGAATAGCCCAGCCCACAACGCACAAGGCCGCGATCATCGCGGCCTTGTCGTTTCTGCGTAGTGAGGTTTAGTACTCGGCGGTTGGCAGGCTGGCCAGAATATGCCGGTAGCTGGCCATGCGCTGCGGCTGGATGCGCCCGTCTTCCAGGGCCTTGATCAGCGCGCAGCCAGGTTCGCGGTCGTGCTTGCAGTCGCGAAAGCGGCAGGTGCCGAGCAGGTCGCGGAACTCGATGAAGCCGGCTTCCACATCATCGCGACTGACGTGGCCGAGGCCGAATTCGCGGATGCCGGGGGAGTCGATCAGCTCACCGCCGCCAGGGAAGTGGAACAACCGCGCGGTGGTGGTGGTGTGGGTGCCTTTGCCGGTGACTTCCGACAGCGGCCCGACGCGGGTGTCCACGCCCGGCAGCAGGCTGTTGACCAGCGAGGACTTGCCGACCCCGGACTGGCCGACGAACACACTGACGTGGCCGTCCAGGCGCTTCTGTAGCGCATCCATGCCGGCGCCTTCGTGGGCCGACACTTCCAGCAGCGGGTAACCCAGCTGGCGGTAGGTCGTGAGCAGGCCGTTGAGGTGCTCGGCGTTTTCCTCGTCGACCAGGTCAGCCTTGTTCAGCAGCAGTTGCGGCTGGATGCCTGCGTGCTCGGCGGCAATCAGGTAACGGTCGATCAGGTTGGCGTGGGCGTGCGGCAGCGGGGCGAAGACGATGACGATCAGGTCGACGTTGCCGGCCACCGGCTTGAGCACGCCGCGCATGTCCGGGCGGCACAGCTCGGAAGTGCGTGGCAGCTGGGCGACGATCACGCCATTGCCCTGGTTGCCGGCGCGCCAGACCACGCGATCACCGGTAACCAGGGCGGGCAGGTTGGCGCGCAGGTGGCAGCGCTGAACCTGGCCGGCCAGTTCGCCTTCCAGCGCCTCGACCTCGACCTGGACGCCGAAGTGGGCGATCACCAGGCCGGTTTGCTCCGGGCCGAGGTCGCCGCCTTCCAGCTCTTCGAGCATGCGCGATTCACGCTTGGCGGCGCGGGCAGCACGCTCTTCCTGAACTTTGTCGATGCGCCAGTTCTGGCGGCGGGTGAGTTGGCGTTTGGCCATGACCTTTCCGGGGGGAGAAAACGGCCGCGAGTTTAGCACGCGGCTGGCTGTGGCCGGGCGGGAACTGGTACAACGGCAGCCATTGCTTCCGACGACGAGCTGTCATGTTCGAATTGCTGCGCTCCCGCTACCCGGCCTTGCTGGCGCTGCTGGCCCAGATCCTGGCGCTGGCCATCCTGGCTGGGCTGGTGCTGATTCTGGCGCAGTTCGCTGGCTGGCGCCTGACGCCCTGGGCGGCGGTCGTGCTGCAAGGCGTGTTGGCAGCAGCGCTGGGCCATTGGCTGGGGCTGCGACGCTGGTGGCTGCCGCTCAACCTGGCTTTCGCCCCCGGCCTGCTGGCGTTGCAGTCGGGGCAGTGGCCAGCCTGGTGGTTCCTCGTCGCCTTCCTGGTGTTGCTGCTGATCAACTGGAACAGCTTTCGCGAGCGCGTGCCGCTGTACCTCAGCGGCGCGCGCACCCGCCAGCGTCTGAGCGAGAGCCTGAGCGGGTTGCCGGCGGATTTCCGTTTCATCGACCTTGGCTGCGGCCTCGGTGGCACCCTGGTGCAGCTGGCTCGCGACTACCCGAATGCCCGCCTGCATGGGGTGGAGACCGCGCCGCTGGTGTTTCTTTGCGCCTGGCTGCGTTGCCTGCCGTATGCCAATTGCCAGGTGCGCTACCGCAGCCTGTGGCGCGAGACGTTGACCCAGTACGACGTGGTGTACTGCTTCCTGTCGCCGGCGCCGATGCCGGAGCTGTGGCAGAAGGCCCGGCGCGAAATGCGGGTGGGCAGCCTGTTGATCAGCAATACCTTCGAGATTCCCGACGTGCCAGCGCAGGAGGTCATCGCCCTGAATGACTGGCGCGCTTCGCGTCTGCTGTTCTGGCGGCTATGACGGGCTAAACTGGCGGTTCGTACCAAGGAGCTTCGACCATGCCGCAGAATCCCAACAACCTGATCTGGATCGACCTGGAAATGACCGGGCTGGAGCCGGAGACGGACGTCATCATCGAGATGGCCACCATCGTCACTGACAGCGACCTCAACATTCTTGCCGAGGGCCCGGTGATCGCCGTGCACCAGAGCGACGCGCTGCTGGCCGGCATGGACGAGTGGAACACCCGCACCCACGGCGAAAGCGGCCTGACCCAGCGTGTGCGCGAGAGCAAGGTCGGCCCGGCCGAGGCCGAGGCGCAGACCATCGCCTTTCTCGAACAGTGGGTGCCGAAGGGCACGTCGCCGATTTGCGGCAACAGCATCGGCCAGGATCGGCGCTTCCTCTACAAGTACATGCAGAACCTCGAAGCCTACTTCCACTACCGTTACCTGGACGTGTCGACCCTGAAGATCCTCGCTGGCATGTGGGCGCCGCAGGTCAAGGACTCCTTCCAGAAGCAGGGCACCCACCAGGCCCTGGACGATATCCGCGAGTCGATCGCCGAGCTGAAGCACTACCGTCAGCACTTCCTCAAGGTCTGATACCTGCCTGTAGGAGCGAGCTCTGCTCGCGAAGCCTTACGCTGCCAATATTCGCGAGCAGAGCTCGCTCCTACGGCGCTCCGTGGCGCGCCAGCGCCCACTCGACATGCTCGCGCACCAGTGCAGACGAATGTTCGCGGCGCGCCTTGAGCGCCTCCAGTACCGGAATGCTCGATGGCGCATTGCCCAGGCCGACGGCCAGGTTGCGCAGCCAGTTCTCGTAGCCGGTGCGGCGCAGCGGCGAGCCTTCGGTGCGGCTGAGAAACTCGTCTTCGCTCCATAGGAACAGTTCGGCCAGCGAGCTGTTGTCCAGCCCATGACGGGGCTGGAAGTCCCCCTGGCTGGTGGGGCGGGCGAAACGGTTCCACGGGCAGACGATCTGGCAGTCGTCGCAGCCGAATACGCGGTTGCCGATCAGGCTGCGCAGCTCCAGGGGAATCGCGCCTTTCAGCTCGATGGTCAGGTAGGAAATGCAGCGCCGCGCGTCCAGCACATAGGGGCCGACGAAGGCGTTGGTCGGGCAGATGTCCAGGCAGGCCGTACAGCGCCCGCAGTGTTCGCTGGCGTGCGGGTCGTCCACCGGCAGCGGCAGGTCGACGAACAGCTCGCCGAGGAAGAACCAGCTGCCGGCCTTGCGATTGAGTACCAGGGTGTTTTTGCCGATCCAGCCGAGCCCGGCTTTTTCTGCGATGGCCTTTTCCAGTACCGGTGCGCTGTCGACGAAGGCGCGGTAGCCGAACGGGCCGATGCTCGCCTGGATGCGTTCGGCCAGTTGCTGCAGGCGTTTGCGGATCAGCTTGTGGTAGTCGCGGCCCAGCGCGTAGCGCGAGACGTAGGCGTGCTCGGGCTGGGCCAGGCGCTCAGCCATCTGCGTGTCGCCGGGCAGGTAATCCATGCGCAGCGAGACCACGCGCAGGGTGCCCGGTACCAGCTCGTCCGGGTGCGAGCGCTTGCTGCCGTGGGCGGCCATGTAGTCCATTTCGCCTTGGTAGCCGGCGTCCAGCCAGCGCTGCAGGTGCTGCTCGTGCTCGCCCAGCTGCACGTCAGCGATACCCACCTGCTGAAAGCCCAGCTCGCGTCCCCAGTCCTTGATGGACTGCGCGAGTTCGGCGAGATCGAGAGCGTTGCTGGGCATGGCAGGGGGAAACCGCAGGCGAGGTGGGTATAATTCTGCCAGACCCAGCCCGAATCGCCGAACCATGCCTGCAATCCACGACGATCTGCCCCCGCCTTTGTACACCGCCGCCCAGGTCCGTGAGCTGGATGCGCGCCTGATTGCCGCCGGTACGCCCGGTTTCGAGCTGATGCAGCGCGCCGCCCACGCCGCCTGGCGGGCCCTGCGCCGGCGCTGGCCGGATGCCGGGGCGATCAGCGTGCTGGCGGGAGCAGGCAACAATGCCGGTGATGGTTATCTGATCGCCGCCCTGGCGCACAAGTCTGGCTGGGCCGTGCAAGTGCTGACGGTCAGCGAGCCGGGGCAGTTGACCGGCGATGCGGCGCAGGCTTTTGCCGAAGCGCAGGCAGCCGGGGTGTCGATCAGTGCGCTGGGCGATGCCAGTGAGTTGCGCGGCGTGCTGGTCGATGCGCTGCTCGGCACCGGTTTTCACGGCGCCTTGCGCGCGCCATACGCGGCGGCCATCGAGCGCATCAACGCCACTGGCCTGCCCGTGCTGGCGGTGGACATTCCGTCCGGGCTGCATGCCGACACCGGCCAGGTCGAGGGGAGCGCCGTGTGCGCCGATCTGACTGTGAGCTTTATCGGTCTCAAGCTCGGCCTGTTTACGGGTGATGCGCCGGATTGGGTCGGCGAGCTGGTGTTCGATGACTTGCAGGCCGATCCGCAGCTGGTCGCGCAGCAGCCCTATGCGGCGTTGCGCCTGGCGGGTGCGGCGCTGCCGCAGTTGGCCCCGCGCTCGCGTACCGCGCACAAGGGCTTGTTCGGTCACGTGTTGGTGATTGGTGGCGATCGTGGCTTCGGCGGCGCGGCGCTGCTGGCGGCGCAGAGTGCCTTGCGCAGTGGCGCCGGCCTGGTCTCGCTGGCGACGCGCGGCGAGCATGTGGGCGCCAGCTTGGCGCGCTGCCCGGAAGTGATGTGCACGGCGACCGACTCCACCTATCAGCTGCCGACCCTGTGCGATCAGGCCGATGTGCTGGTGGTCGGTCCTGGTCTCGGCCAGCAGGCCTGGGCGCGCAGCTTGCTCAGCGCAGCGGCGGCCAGCCCGCGGCCGCAGGTGTGGGATGCCGATGCACTCAACCTGCTGGCGATGGGCGCAGTCAAACTGCCGGTCGACAGCGTGCTGACCCCGCACCCTGGCGAAGCGGCGCGGCTGCTCGGTTGCAGCAACGCAGCAGTCCAGGCCGATCGACCTGCGGCGGCGCGGGCGTTGGCCGAGCGCTACCAGGCCGTGGTGGTGCTCAAGGGCGCCGGCAGCCTGGTCGCTGCGCCGGATGGCCGTCTGCTGCTGTGTGATCGCGGCCACCCAGCCATGGCCGGCGCCGGCCTGGGAGATGTGCTGGCCGGGCTGATCGGCGCCCTGCGCGGTCAGGGTCTGGCGGCATTCGAGGCTGCTGCGCTGGGCGTCTGGCTGCACGCCAGCGCCGGCCAGCAGTTGGGTGCAGGCGGGCGCGGCCTGGTGGCCAGCGATCTGCTGCCAACCATTCGTCAGTTGTTAGAGGATCAGTGCCCATGTCAGCGTTAACTCTGTATGCCGAGGGCGAAGAGGCCATGCTGGCGCTTGGGGCGCAGTTGGCCACGCTGACCGACGGTCGCGGCATCATCTACCTGCATGGCGATCTGGGTGCCGGCAAGACCACCCTGTCGCGCGGCATCGTGCGCGGTTTTGGCCATGTTGGTGCGGTGAAAAGCCCGACCTTCACCCTGGTTGAGCCCTACGAGATCGGCACCAGCCGGGTCTTTCACTTCGACCTGTATCGCCTGGCCGACCCCGAGGAGCTGGAGTTTCTCGGTATCCGCGATTACTTCGACGGTGACGCCCTCTGCCTGATCGAGTGGCCGCAGCGTGGTGCAGGCGTTTTGCCAAAGGCCGACCTGACCATTACCATAAGCCCGCAAGGCGCCGGCCGTGCGCTGCTGTTGCAGCCGCACAGTGCCCGTGCTGAAGCTTGGTGTGCTGCCTTATAAGAGTCTGTATATAAAAATGGGGAAAGGTATGCGCCTGCGTGCGCTGTTTGGCGGGATCGGAATTGTGCTGGCCACCCTGGCCGCCGATGTGCTGGCCGCCACGGAAGTGCGCAGCGTGCGCTTGTGGCGCGCGCCGGATAACACCCGCCTGGTGTTTGACCTGTCCGGCCCGGTGCAACACAGCGTGTTTACCCTGGCTGCCCCCAATCGCATCGTCATCGACGTCAATGGCGCGCAGATGTCCGCGCCGCTGGACAAGCTGTCGCTGAGCAACACGCCGATCACCGGCATTCGCTCGGCGCAGCGCACTCCGACCGACCTGCGCCTGGTCATCGACCTGTCGGCCATGGTCACGCCGAAGAGTTTCACCCTGGCGCCCAATCAACAGTACGGCAACCGCCTGGTGGTTGACCTCTACGACCAGGGCGCGGCAGATGATTCGCCCAGCGCGCCGGTAACGCCGCCAGCTGCCACTCTCGGCGGCACCTCGCAGGCTTCTGTGGTGCCGGTAGTGCCCGTCACGCCGAGCCCGCAGCCGAACACGCTGCCGCCGGCTCCTGGCGGCAAGCGCGACATTGTGGTGGCCATCGACGCCGGCCACGGCGGCGAAGACCCTGGCGCCCTCGGCCCCAATCGCAGCGTGTTCGAGAAGAACGTGACCCTGGCCATTGCCAAGGAACTGCAGCGGCAGATCAATGCCGAGAAGGGCTTCCGCGGCGAGCTGGTGCGCACCGGCGACTACTTCATCCCGCTGCGCAAGCGCACCGAGATCGCCCGCAAGAAGGGCGCCGACCTGTTCGTTTCCATTCACGCCGACGCCGCGCCGAGCCGCAGCGCGTTCGGCGCCTCGGTGTTTGCCCTGTCGGAGCGCGGCGCGACCTCGGAAACTGCGCGCTGGCTGGCCGACAGCGAGAACCAGTCTGACCTGATCGGTGGTGCCGGCAACGTCAGTCTGGACGACAAGGACCGCATGCTGGCTGGCGTACTGCTCGACTTGTCGATGACCGCCTCGCTGTCGTCCAGCCTGAATGTCGGGCAGAAGGTGCTCAGCCACGTGGGCGGAGTCACTCCGCTGCACAAGCGCCGGGTCGAACAGGCCGGCTTCATGGTGCTGAAATCCCCGGACATCCCGTCGATCCTGGTGGAGACCGGTTTCATCTCCAACCCCAATGAGGCCAAGAAACTCGCCAGCAGCGGCCACCAGCAGACCCTGGCGCGCTCGATCACGGCCGGCGTGCGCCAGTTCTTCCAGCAGAATCCACCGCCGGGCACTTACATTGCCTGGCTGCGCGACTCGGGCAAGATTGCTCCCGGCCCGCGTGATCATGTGGTCAGCTCCGGCGAGAGCCTGGCGCTGATCGCCCAGCGCTACCAGGTCAGCCTGTCGGCGCTGCGCAGCGCCAACGCGCTGAAGACCGACACCATCAAGGTCGGCCAGACCCTGAACATCCCGGCCACGGCGCTGGCGGCCCAGCCATGAGTGGCGGTGCGCGCATCCAGCTGCTGAGTCCGCGGCTGGCGAACCAGATTGCTGCCGGCGAGGTGGTCGAGCGGCCGGCTTCGGTAATCAAGGAGCTGCTGGAAAACAGCCTGGATGCCGGTGCTAGGCGCATCGACGTAGAAGTCGAACAGGGTGGCATCAAGCTGCTGCGCGTGCGCGACGACGGCGGTGGTATTCCTGCAGACGACCTGCCGTTGGCCCTGGCGCGCCATGCCACCAGCAAGATTCGCGAGCTGGAAGATCTGGAAAGCGTGCTCAGCCTGGGCTTTCGTGGTGAGGCCCTGGCCTCGATCAGCTCGGTCGCGCGTCTGACCATGACTTCGCGTACCGCCGACGCCGAGCAGGCCTGGCAGGTAGAAACCGAAGGCCGCGACATGGAGGCGCGGGTGCAGCCCGCAGCGCATCCGGTTGGTACCTCGGTGGAAGTGCGCGACCTGTTCTTCAATACCCCGGCGCGGCGCAAGTTCCTGCGTGCCGAGAAAACCGAGTTCGATCACCTGCAGGAAGTCATCCGGCGCCTGGCTCTGGCCCGCTTCGACGTGGCCTTCCATCTGCGCCATAACGCCAAGACGGTGTTCGCCCTGCACGAGGCGCCCGACGAGATCAGTCGCGCCCGGCGCGTGGCCAGCGTATGCGGTCCGGCGTTCCTCGAGCAGGCGCTGCCGATCGAAATCGAGCGCAGCGGCTTGCGTTTGTGGGGCTGGGTTGGCCTGCCGACCTTCTCGCGCAGCCAGGCCGACCTGCAGTATTTCTACGTCAACGGCCGCATGGTGCGCGACAAACTGGTCGCCCACGCGGTGCGCCAGGCCTACCGTGACGTGCTGTTCAACGGCCGTCACCCGACCTTCGTGCTGTTCCTCGAAATCGACCCCAGCGTGGTCGACGTTAACGTGCACCCGACCAAGCACGAAGTGCGTTTCCGTGACAGCCGCATGGTCCATGACTTCCTCTACGGCACGCTGCATCGCGCTCTTGGCGAAGTGCGCCCGGAAGACCAACTGGCTGCGCCGGCCGCGGTCAGCCAGATGGTGCGCCCGACTGGCCAGGCTGCCGGTGAGTTCGGTCCGCAAGGCGAAATGGGCCTGGCGGCCAACATGCTTGAGCAGCCGGCGGCACCGTCGTCCATCTGGCGCTCGCCCGGGGCGGGCTATCAGGCGCCGCGCACTGAGTCCTCGCTGCCGGCTGCTGAGGCGCAGGGCGCCTATCGCGAGTATTTCGCGCCGCTCGGTGAGGCGGCCCCTGCTGCGCTGCCTCAGGCCCAGGGCGATATTCCGCCGCTGGGCTATGCCCTGGCCCAGCTCAAGGGGGTGTATATCCTCGCCGAGAATGCCCAGGGCATGGTCCTGGTGGACATGCATGCGGCCCATGAGCGGATTACTTACGAACGCCTGAAAACCGCCATGGCCAGCGAAGGCCTGCGCGGCCAGCCGCTGCTGGTGCCGGAGTCCATTGCCCTGAGCCAGCGCGAGGCGGGTTGCGCGGAAGAGCACGGTAGCTGGTTCCAGCGTCTGGGCTTCGAGCTGCAGCGTCTCGGCCCGGAAAGCCTGGCTATCCGCCAGACCCCGGCGCTGCTCAAACAGGCTGAGGCTACTCAGCTGGTGCGTGATGTGCTTGCCGATCTGCTCGAATACGGCACCAGTGACCGCATCCAGGCCCACCTCAATGAGCTGTTGGCGACCATGGCCTGCCACGGCGCGGTGCGTGCCAATCGGCGCCTGACCCTGCCGGAAATGAACGGCCTGCTACGCGATATGGAGCAGACCGAGCGCAGTGGCCAGTGCAACCACGGTCGCCCGACCTGGACCCAGCTCGGCATGGATGACCTGGACAAGCTCTTCCTGCGCGGTCGCTAAGTCGCTCTGCCTGCGCCTGGAGCGCCTGTTTCCGATGTCTGCATTGCCTCCTGCAATCTTCCTGATGGGCCCGACCGCCGCCGGCAAGACCGATCTGGCGCTGGAGTTGGCGGACGCGCTGCCGTGCGAGCTGGTCAGCGTGGATTCGGCGCTGATCTACCGGGGCATGGACATTGGTACGGCCAAGCCGGATCGCGCCACGCTGCAGCGCTATCCGCATCAATTGATCGATATCCGCGATCCGGCCGAAAGTTACTCGGCGGCCGAGTTCCGCACGGATGCCCTGGCGGCGATGGCTGATATCACTGCGCGCGGGCGCATTCCGCTGCTGGTCGGCGGCACCATGTTGTATTTCAAGACATTGCTCGAGGGGCTCGCCGATATGCCCAGCGCCGACCCGCAAGTGCGCGCCGAGCTGGAAGCGCGGGCCGCGCTGGAGGGTTGGGATGTGCTGCACCGCGAGCTCGCGGAGGTCGATCCCGACTCGGCTGCGCGTATTCACCCGAATGACCCGCAGCGGCTGATTCGGGCGTTGGAAGTCTATCGCCTGAGTGGCGAGAGCATGACGGCCCATCGCCAGCGCCAGGCCGCGCAAAATAGCGGGTTAGAGGCCCCGGGAATGGCACATTTGCCTTATACTGTGGCGCAATTCGCCATAGCTCCGACGCAGCGACAGGTGCTTCATGCGCGTATCGCGCAACGTTTTCACCTGATGCTGGAACAGGGCTTCGTCGAAGAGGTCGAAGCGTTACGTCTGCGGGGCGACCTGCATGCGGGATTGCCGTCGATTCGCGCGGTGGGCTACCGCCAGGTGTGGGATTACCTGGAAGGGCGCCTCGGCCGCGAGGACATGGCGGAACGGGGGATCATCGCCACACGCCAGCTGGCCAAGCGTCAGTTCACCTGGCTGCGTGGCTGGACGGCGCTGGAATGGCTGGATAGCCAGGCCAATGACAATCTGTCTCGAACCTTGAAATACCTTAAGGCGGTCACCATATTGTGATGAGGCCCGCCAATTCGCCGTCTATCCTTGGTTTTCAAGGCTGATTCGGCATAAGACGCCATTTTTGCATTACTACTTTTTTGACCCCTACAGGAGTGCGGCATATGTCAAAAGGGCATTCGCTACAAGACCCTTACCTGAATACCCTGCGTAAGGAACGCGTCCCGGTTTCCATCTATCTGGTCAACGGCATCAAGCTGCAAGGCCAGATCGAGTCCTTCGACCAGTTCGTGATTTTGCTGAAAAACACTGTCAGCCAGATGGTCTACAAACACGCCATTTCTACTGTAGTGCCGAGCCGTCCAGTGCGACTGCCGAGCGCTACCGAGGGCGAGCAGGCCGAGCCGGGCAACATTTGACGGGAGTTTGCCTTGTTCTTTGAGCGCCACGGTGGTGGTGAGCGGGCCATCCTCGTTCACCTGGAAGGTCAAAGTCCCGAGGCGCGCGAAGACCCGCAGGAGTTCCGCGAGCTGGCGTTGTCTGCCGGTGCGGATGCGGTAGCGTTCGTCAATGTGTCGCGCCATATGCCGACCGCCAAGTATCTGGTCGGCAGCGGCAAGGTCGAAGAGCTGCGCGACCGGGTCAAGGCCGAAGCGGCTGATCTGGTCATCTTCAACCACACCCTCACGCCCAGCCAGGAGCGCAACCTTGAGCGCGCCTTCGAGTGCCGGGTGCTTGACCGTACCGGTCTGATTCTCGACATCTTCGCTCAGCGCGCGCGCACCCATGAGGGCAAGCTGCAGGTCGAACTGGCCCAGCTAGACCACATGAGCACGCGGCTGGTGCGTGGCTGGACTCACCTTGAGCGCCAGAAGGGAGGTATCGGCCTGCGTGGCCCGGGTGAGACCCAGCTGGAGACCGACCGCCGTCTGTTGCGCGTGCGCATTCGCCAGATCAAGCAAAAGCTGGAGAAGGTGCGCAGTCAGCGCGAGCAGGCGCGCCGTGGGCGCAAGCGTGCGGATATCCCTTCGGTGTCGCTGGTCGGCTATACCAACGCCGGTAAATCGACCTTGTTCAATGCCTTGACCACTTCCGAGGTCTACGCCGCCGACCAGCTGTTTGCCACCCTCGATCCGACCTTGCGCCGGCTTGAGCTGGATGACCTGGGGCCGGTGGTGCTGGCTGATACCGTGGGCTTTATCCGTCACCTGCCGCACAAACTGGTCGAGGCGTTTCGCGCCACGCTGGAAGAGTCGAGTAATGCGGACTTGTTGCTGCATGTCATCGACGCCCACGAGCCGGAGCGCGATCAGCAGATCGAGCAGGTCATGGCGGTGCTCGGCGAAATCGGCGCCAATGAGCTGCCGATGCTCGAGGTGTATAACAAGATTGATTTGCTCGACGGCGTTGAGCCACAGATCCAGCGTGATGGAGACGGCAAGCCGCAGCGGGTCTGGCTGTCGGCGCGCGATGGCGTGGGCATGGAATTGTTGCGCCAGGCTGTGGCCGAGTTGCTCGGCGAAGACATGTTTGTCGGCACCTTGCGCCTACCGCAACGCTTGGGCCGGCTGCGTGCCGGTTTCTTTGCGCTGAACGCGGTACAGGGCGAGGAGCATGACGAGGAAGGTGCGGTGCTGTTGGCCATTCGCTTGCCGCGTGTCGAGCTGAATCGGCTGGTCAGTCGCGAAGGTATGCAGCCGCAGGAATTCCTCGCGCAACACACTTTGCAATAAAGCCCGCACCGTCGCTTTTGCGGCGGACGGCAGGCATTCTGTAGCATGGGCCGGCGCGCCGTGGGCGCGTCTTTGCTTTATCAGATGGAGAGCGCTATGGCTTGGAATGAGCCGGGTGGCAACTCGAACAATCAGGATCCCTGGGGCGGCCGCAAAGGCGGTGGTCGACAGGGCCCGCCGGATCTCGACGAAGCCTTCCGCAAGCTGCAGGAGAGCCTTAACGGCATTTTCGGTGGCGGCAAGAAACGTGACGGGGTCCAGGGTGGCGGTTTTGGCCTGCTTGGTATCGGTCTGCTCGTGCTGCTGGCGGTCTGGCTGTGGAATGCCGTTTATATCGTCGATGCTCAGGAACAGGCAGTGATCCTGCGCCTCGGCAAATACCACGAGACTGTGGGGCAGGGGTTGAACATCTACTTCCCGCCGTTCGACACCAAGTTCCAGGAGAACGTTACCCGTGAGCGGACCTTCTCCAAGCAGGGGCAGATGTTGACCGAAGACGAGAACATCGTCGAAGTGCCGCTGACCGTGCAGTACAAAATCAGCAACCTGAAAGACTTCGTGCTGAACGTCGATCAGCCTGAGGTGAGTCTGCAGCACGCGACCGAGAGCGCGCTGCGTCACGTAGCCGGTTCCACCTCGATGGATGAGGTGATCACCCTGGGTCGTGAACAGATGGCGCTGCAGGTCAGCAAGCGTCTGCAGGACTTCCTCGACAGCTACGGTACCGGGATCATCGTGACTCAGGTCAACATCCAGCGCGCCACGGCTCCGGCCGAGGTCAAGGATGCGTTCGATGACGTGATTCGTGCCCGTGAAGACGAGCAGCGCGAGAAGAACCAGGCGGAAACCTATGCCAACGGCGTGGTGCCTGAGGCTCGCGGTCAGGCCCAGCGTGTCATCGAGGATGCCAACGGTTATCGCGATGAGGTGGTGGCGCGCGCCCAGGGTGAGGCGGATCGCTTCACCAAGCTGGTTGCCGAATACCGCAAGGCTCCGGAAGTGACGCGTCAGCGCCTCTATCTGGACACCATGCAGCAGGTTATGAGCAACACCAGCAAAGTGCTGGTTACCGGCAAGGATGGACAGAGCAACCTGCTTTATCTGCCGCTGGACAAGATGATCGAAGGTCGCACCGGTGGTGCAGCAAATGCTGCCGCGCCAGCCGCAAGCGGCGATGCGACCACGCGGATCGTGGGCGGGCTGGAGCAGCGTGACCTGCGTTCAAGGGAGAGCCGCTGATGAGCAATAAATCGCTGTTTGCCCTGATCGGAGGGTTGGTTCTTGCTGTGTTGGCGTGGAATTGCTTCTACATCGTCAACCAGACGGAAAAGGCCGTGCTCTTGCAGTTCGGTAAGATCCAGGACGCCGATGTACAGCCGGGTCTGCATGTGAAGATTCCTGGCGTCAACAAGGTGCGCAAGTTTGATGCGCGCCTGCTGACCCTGGAGTCGCCGATTCAGCGCGTGCTGACGTTGGAGAAGAAAGCGGTGATGGTCGATGCCTATGCCAAGTGGCGGGTGGCGGATGCCGAGCGTTTCTACACCGCGACTTCCGGCGAGAAGCAGATTGCTGACGATCGCCTGTCGCAGCGCCTGGTCTCGGCATTGTCGAACCAGTTCGGTACCCGCTCGCTGCACGAAGTGGTGTCCGGTGAGCGTGATGCGCTCATGGCTGCCATTACCAAGTCGCTCAACGGCATGGCGCAGAAAGAGCTGGGTATCGAGGTGGTTGACGTCCGGGTCAAGGCTATCGACTTGCCCAAAGAGGTCTATCGCAGCGTATTCGACCGTATGGGTTCCGAGCGTGAGCGTGAGGCGCGCGAGCACCGCGCCAAGGGCAAGGAGCTGGCTGAGGGTATTCGTGCTGACGCCGACCGGCAGAAGCGGGTGATCCTCGCTGAGGCCTATCGCGAGTCTGAAGAAGTACGCGGTGATGGCGATGCCAAGGCTGCGGCCATCTACGCCAAGGCCTACGGTCAGGATGCTGAGTTCTATGCATTCCACCGCAGCCTGGGCGCCTATCGCGACAGCTTCTCGAGCAAGGGCGATGTGATGGTGCTGGATCCGGACAGCGAATTCTTCCGCTACCTGAAGAACTCCAAGCCTTGATCTTGCGCACCCCGGCGTGGCCGTTCGGCCCGTCGGGGTGACCGTCAGGGAAAACGTGTTATCATGGGTCAGCCGGGTAAAAAGCCCGGCTTTTTTGCGTCTGCGGGAATCATGTTGCAGGAATTTGGCATTGCGTTGTGCCTGATGTTGGTGCTGGAAGGCGTCTTGCCCTTCCTCTATCCGCGACGTTGGCGCGGAGCGCTTGCGCAGCTGGTACAGCTGCCTGATCGCCACCTGCGCCTGATTGGGTTGGCCAGCATGCTGCTGGGGACCGCCCTCCTGTATCTGCTTCACTGAAGGCTTGCCGCCCGGACCGAGAGGGGAATGGCGAAATGGCAACGGTAGACCGCTGGCTGCTGCCAGATGGCATCGAAGAAGTTCTGCCGCCGGAAGCGGCGCGCATCGAGGCGGCACGCCGCCAGGTGCTGGACCTGTTCCAGCGCTGGGGTTACGAGTTTGTCGTGACGCCGCACATCGAATACCTCGAATCCCTGCTCACCGGAGCTGGCCAGGATCTGGATCTGCGCACCTTCAAGGTGACCGACCCCGAATCTGGCCGCCTGATGGGCTTTCGTGCCGATATCACGCCACAGGTGGCGCGCATCGACGCCCACACCCTGCGTCGCGAAGGGCCGAGTCGGCTGTGCTATGCCGGTAGCGTGTTGCACGCCAAGCCGCGTGCGCTGTCCACCTCGCGCAGCCCGATCCAGTTGGGTGCCGAGCTGTATGGCGATGCCAGCCCTGCTAGCGATGTAGAAGTGATCAGCCTGATGCTCGATATGCTCGAGCTGGCGAATGTGCCGGATGTGCACATGGATCTCGGGCATGTCGGCATCTATCGCGGCCTGGCGCGTGCCGCCGGGCTATCCGGCGAGGTCGAGCAGCAGTTGTTCGACGCGCTGCAGCGCAAGGCCGTGGATGAAGTGGCGGCGCTGACCGAGCATGTCGAGCCGACTCTGGCCTCCATGCTGCGCGCGCTTGCCGAGCTGTGTGGCGGTCGTGAAGTGCTGGAGCTGGCGCAGGCCTGCCTGGTCGAGGCGCCGGCCGAAGTGCATGCTGCGCTTGATGAGCTGGTAGCGATTGCCGACGAGCTGGAGCTGCGCTTCCCGGAGCTGCCGCTGTACTTCGACCTCGGCGAGCTGCGCGGCTATCACTATCACACCGGTGTGGTGTTCGCGGCCTTCGTGCCGGGTGTTGGCCAGTCCATCGCCCAGGGCGGTCGCTATGATGACATTGGTGCCGATTTCGGCCGGGCGCGCCCGGCCACTGGTTTCTCCACTGACCTGAAGACCCTGGTGACCCTAGGGGATATGCAGGTCGACGAGCCGGTCGCCGGTATCTGGGCGCCGGACAGCCACGATGTCTATCTGTGGCAAGCCGTGCAGCGCCTGCGTCGTGAAGGCGTACGCGTGGTGCAGGCATTGCCTGGGCAGGAAATCGCCGCGGCGAGCGAGGCTGGTTGCGACCGCCTGCTGCAGCTGCGCGACGGGCGTTGGCAAGTGGCGCCGCTGGCGTCCTGACGAGTTTTCCGCCGGCTGCGGCCGGCATCGAGCTTCCGCAAAGAGGAAAAGTGTTATGGGTAAGAATGTCGTGGTCCTGGGCACCCAGTGGGGTGATGAGGGCAAGGGCAAGATCGTCGATCTGCTGACCGAGCAGGCGGCTGCGGTTGTGCGTTATCAGGGTGGCCACAATGCGGGCCACACCCTGGTGATCGATGGCGAGAAGACCGTGTTGCACCTGATCCCGTCCGGCATCCTGCGCGAAGGCGTGCAGTGCCTGATTGGCAACGGTGTGGTGGTCGCCCCCGACGCCCTGATGCGTGAAATCGCCAAGCTGGAAGAGAAGGGTGTGCCGGTGCGCGAGCGCCTGCGTATCAGCCCGTCCTGCCCGCTGATCCTGTCCTATCACGTGGCGCTCGATCAGGCGCGTGAGAAGGCCCGTGGTGACGCCAAGATCGGTACCACCGGTCGTGGTATCGGCCCGGCCTACGAAGACAAGGTGGCCCGTCGCGGCCTGCGTATCGGCGACCTGTTCCACCGCGAGCGCTTCGCCGCCAAGCTCGGCGAGCTGCTGGACTACCACAATTTCGTGCTGGTCAATTACTACAAAGAGCCGGCGGTCGACTTCCAGACCACGCTCGACGAGTGCATGGCCTTTGCCGAACTGCTGCGTCCGATGATGACCGACGTTACCGCTGACCTGCACGAGCTGCGTCGCGCGGGCAAGGACATCATGTTCGAGGGCGCGCAGGGTTCGCTGCTGGATATCGACCACGGTACTTACCCCTACGTCACCAGTTCCAACACCACTGCTGGCGGCACGGCCACCGGCTCCGGTTTCGGGCCGCTGTACCTGGATTACATCCTCGGTATCACCAAGGCCTACACCACGCGTGTCGGTTCCGGTCCGTTCCCGACCGAACTGTTCGACGAAACCGGTGCATTCCTCGCCAAGCGCGGCCACGAGTTCGGCTCGACCACCGGTCGTGCTCGTCGCTGTGGCTGGTTCGATGCCGTGATCCTGCGTCGCGCCATCGAGATCAACAGCATCTCCGGCCTGTGCCTGACCAAGCTGGACGTACTCGATGGCCTGGAAACCATCAACATCTGCACCGGTTACAAGGACGCCCAGGGCGTGCTGCTGGTCGATGCGCCGACCGACGCCGATAGCTATATCGGTCTGCAGCCGGTGTATGAAGTGCTTTCGGGTTGGAGCGAGTCGACTCTGGGGGCGAAGAGCCTTGAGGAGCTGCCGGCTGCCGCGCGCGCTTACATCAAGCGTGTAGAGGAGCTGGTCGGTGCGCCGATCGACATCATCTCCACCGGGCCGGATCGCAACGAGACCATCGTGCTGCGTCATCCCTTCGCCTGAGTCCTCGGGTGAACACAAAAGGCCGCTCTCGAGCGGCCTTTTGCTTTTGTGCCAAAGCTGTCTGGCTGGCCTATACCTTGCTTTGAGTTACAGCTTTGCAATCCATGGTCGATGCAGTGACATGGATAGCTCTGGCGGAAGGAGTTGAGCAGTGTCCGTTCTATTTTCGTTGTTACGCAGTCGCTTGCTGCGGCCGGTGTTTATCGCGCTGGGTGTCGCCATGTTGGTGCAGGTCGGCCTGGCGGTATGGCTGACGCGCGCGACCGTCGACGACCTGGTGCAGGACCTGACTCAGCGCCTCGGTGGTGAAAGCGAGCGCCTGGCTGGTGAGCTGGGCAAGGCTGAGCGCGAGATGAGTGATGGCCTGGCGGCCTTGTCGGCCAATACGCGCGAGCGCCTGGGTGGTGGCCTGACCAGTCAGCTGAAGGGTGAGCAGGTGCAGTTGCGCCAGGTGCTGGAGGAGAACCTTAAGCAATCCGGCAACTCCATGGCGCAGCTGCTGGCTGGCGTGGCGCCCAAGGCCATCTGGGATAACGACGTGCCTGCGCTGACTGCCTTCACGCGCATTGTCCAGCGTGATCCGGCAGTGCTGTTTGCCGTGTATTACGACGCTCAGGGGCAGCGCCTGACCCGCAACTTCAATCGCAGCAGTCAGCAGGTGCGTGACTTGGTGGCGGCCGGGCAGGGCAAGACGCCGCTCGAGCGCCTGGTGGATGCGGCCTCGCGTGATGCGCGGGTGCATATGGTTGAAGTCGAAATCAACCCGATGGGCGCGCCGATCGGCAAGGTCCAGCTGGGGCTTTCTCTGGATGGCGTGGAGAAGGAATTGGCCGCTCTGGACGGGCGCTTCGCCACGCTGGTCGGCAATGCGGGCGAGTTGGTCGACAGCAGTCTGGCGGGTGCGGCGCAGGAAAGTACCAGAGCGCTGCAGCAGCGTCTGAAGCTGGCCGAAAAGGCCACTCAGGATATGGCCGAAAATGGCAGTGAGACGGTGCAGAAGGCGGCCGAGAGTTTGCGGTGGCGGATTGCCGTTGGGCTGCTGGTGGTCGGAGTGCTGGCCTTGGTTGCGGTGGCGCTGGTGCTGGGCTGGCGGGTGCTCAGTCGCCTGCAGTTGTTGATCGCCGCCTTGAAGGATCTGGCGGCGGGTGAGGGCGACCTGACACGCCGTGTGCAACTGGATAGTGACGATGAAGTCGGCGACATGGCCGATGCGGTCAACCGGTTCATCGCCAAGCTGCAGCCGATTGTGCGTGAGGCGGGCGATGTGGCCCTGCGTACCGGCGAAGAAATACGTAGCCTGGCGCAGCGCAGTGCGGCGGCCGAAGCGGCTTCCGCGCGGCAGCGTGACGAGGTGGCGGGCAGCCTGCGTGCGCTGGAGGATATGGCGGGCGCGGCCCAGGCGGAAAGTCAGGCAATGCATGATGCTCAGCAGCGGGTTGCAGCGATTCGCCAGGCAGCGCACGAGAATGCGGCGATTGCCACCAAGGTGGGTGGGCTGATTGAGGCGCTAGTGGCTCGGGTGGACAGCGGCTCGGCGGTGATCGAGCGCCTGGCGCGGCAGAGTGAGCAGATCGAAGTGGTGCTCACGGTTATTCAGTCCATCGCCGAGCAGACCAACCTATTGGCGCTGAACGCGGCGATCGAGGCAGCGCGTGCGGGTGAAAGCGGGCGCGGTTTTGCCGTGGTGGCGGACGAGGTGCGGGCGCTGGCCAGCAAGACTCAGCAATCCACGGGCGATATTCAGGCGCATATCACCGCATTGCAGCAGGGCGCGCGTGAGGCGGTGGCGGTTATCGGCCAGGCGGGCGAGCAGGCGGCGCAGGGAATGCAGGCATTGCGCGACAGTGCGCGTCTACAGCAGTCGGTGCAGGCTTCGGTGGATGAGGTGCATGGCGCCATCGATACCGCCAGTCGGGCGGCGGCGCATCAGGCTGAGGGTGCGAGTGCGGTGCGCGGGCGGGTCGAAGTGATTCATGCCGAGGCGCAGCGTGCGGCGCGTGAAGTCAGCGAGACGGCAGCCAGTGGTCGGGTGCTGGATGGGCTGGTGGCCCAGCTCAAGGCCAGCTTTGCTCAATTCAAGGTCTGATGGCGTAGAGGCGAGCTTGCATGAGCTCGCCTCTATCTGCGGTTTTCAGAGGCCAGAAAAGACAAAACCGAGCCAGGGGCTCGGTTTTGTCTTGAAGAGTGGTGCCCAGGAGAAGACTCGAACTTCCACGGTGTTGCCACCGCTAGGACCTGAACCTAGTGCGTCTACCAATTCCGCCACCTGGGCACATTGCGATAATTGCTCATCGACTTTTTGCAGCGGCTACCGATTGGTCGGTACGGCGTTGCTGCTCCGTGAAAACGAAACCGAGCCATCGGCTCGGTTGCTGAATAATGGTGCCCAGGAGAAGACTCGAACTTCCACGGTGTTGCCACCGCTAGGACCTGAACCTAGTGCGTCTACCAATTCCGCCACCTGGGCACGGGAAACGATGATTGCTCGGCGTTTCCGTGGTACAACGTCTCAGCAACGTTGTGGGCGCGAATAATACGGGCGGCCTTTTTTCTTGTAAACCCCTGATGGCAAAAAAATTATTGTCGTTGGAAAAGCTGACCCTCGATGCCGTTTCGCGCTTCAATAGGCACATGGCACACACATCTATATATAAGCGTAAAGGTAATTTCACTTAATGGCCGATTGGCAATCCCTCGACCCTGAGGCCGCCCGCGAGGCGGAAAAATACGAAAATCCCATCCCCAGCCGTGAGCTGATTCTGCAGCACTTGTCCGAGCGTGGTTCGCCCGCTGCTCGTGAAGAGTTGCTGGCCGAGCTGGGTCTGACCACCGAAGACCAGGAAGAAGCCCTGCGTCGTCGCCTGCGCGCCATGGAGCGTGACGGTCAACTTATCTATACCCGTCGCGGCACCTATGCGCCGGTGGACAAGCTCGACCTTATCCGTGGTCGCGTCAGCGGTCACCGTGATGGTTTCGGCTTCCTGGTTCCCGATGACGGCAGCGACGACCTGTTCCTCAGCCCGGCGCAGATGCGCCTGGTCTTCGATGGCGATCGCGTGCTGGCACGGGTTGCCGGCCTGGATCGGCGAGGTCGCCGTGAAGGCGCCATTGTTGAAGTGATCGAGCGTGCGCACGAGACCATCGTCGGTCGCTACTTCGAAGAGGCCGGCATCGGCTACGTCGAGGCCGACAACCCGAAGATCCAGCAGGAAGTGCTGGTCACGCCGGGGCGTGCTGGTAATGCCAAGGTCGGTCAGTTCGTCGCGATCAAGATCACCCACTGGCCGACTGCGCGCTTCCAGCCGCAGGGCGATATTGTCGAGGTGGTCGGCAACTACATGGCTCCGGGTATGGAAATCGACGTTGCTCTGCGCAGCTACGATATTCCGCATGTCTGGCCCGAGGCTGTGATCAAGGAAGCGCGCAAGCTCAAGCCCGATGTGGAAGAAGCGGATAAAGAGAAGCGCGTCGACCTGCGTCATCTGCCGTTCGTGACTATCGATGGTGAGGACGCGCGCGACTTCGATGACGCGGTTTATTGCGAGAAAAACAGCAGCGCCTGGAAGCTGTTTTCTGGTGGCTGGAAGCTCTATGTCGCCATCGCTGACGTGTCGCACTACGTCAAGGTCGGTTCGGCGCTGGATGAAGAGGCGACCAAGCGCGGCAACTCGGTGTACTTCCCCGAGCGCGTCGTGCCGATGCTGCCGGAGGAGCTGTCCAACGGCCTATGCTCGCTGAACCCGCATGTCGATCGCCTGGCCATGGTCTGCGAAATGACCATGTCCAAGGCCGGCAAGCTGGTCGATTACCAGTTCTACGAAGCGGTGATCCACTCACATGCGCGCCTGACCTACAACAAGGTCAGCTACATGCTGGAGCAGCCGAAGAGCAGTGAAGGCAAGTCCCTGCGTACGGAGTACAAGGAGGTGCTGCCGCACCTCAAGCAGCTGTACTCCCTGTATCAGGTGCTGCTGGCTGCCCGTCACGAGCGCGGCGCCATCGATTTCGAGACCCAGGAAACCCGCATCATCTTCGGCTCCGAGCGCAAGATCGCGGAGATCCGCCCGACCCAGCGCAACGATGCACACAAGCTGATCGAGGAATGCATGCTGGCGGCCAACGTCGCCACCGCGCAGTTCATGAAGAAGCACGAAGTGCCTTCGTTGTACCGCGTGCACGACGGTCCGCCGCCGGAGCGCCTGGAGAAGCTCAAGGCCTTCCTTACCGAGCTGGGCCTGGTGCTGCACAAGGGCAAGGAAGGTCCGTCGCCGAAGGATTACCAGAAGCTGCTGCAGAGCATTCGCGAGCGGCCGGACTTCCACCTGATCCAGACCGTGATGCTGCGCTCGCTGAGCCAGGCGGTGTATAGCGCCGACAACAACGGTCACTTCGGTCTCAACTACGAAGCCTATACCCACTTCACTTCGCCGATCCGTCGCTACCCGGATCTGCTGGTGCATCGTGCCATTCGCAGTGTGATCCGCTCCAAGATGGACACCCCGCATGTGCGGCGCGCCGGTGCGGTGAGCATGCCCAAGGCGCGTATCTATCCGTACGACGAGGCGGCGCTGGAGCAGTTGGGCGAGCAGTGCTCGATGACCGAGCGGCGCGCTGATGAAGCAACCCGCGACGTGGTCAACTGGCTCAAGTGCGAGTTCATGAAGGATCGCGTCGGCGAGACGTTTGAGGGTGTAATCACGGCGGTGACCGGTTTCGGTCTGTTCGTCGAGCTCAAGGACATCTATGTCGAAGGTCTGGTGCATGTCTCGGCCTTGCCGGGCGACTACTACCACTTCGATCCGGTCCACCATCGTCTGGCTGGCGAACGCAGCGGGCGCAGTTTCCGTCTTGGCGACAGCGTGGAAGTGAAGGTCATGCGCGTCGATCTCGACGAGCGCAAGATCGACTTCGAGATGTCCCAGGCAGCTATCGATGCGCCAGTCGGGCGCAAGCGCAGCGGCGCGCGTGGCGAGCCGGCGGCCGAGAAGGCGTCGGCTGACAAGGGTGCTCGTCGTGGCAAGAGTGCGACCGGTGCCGTTGCTGGCAATACGGACGTGCAGAAGAGCCGCGACCTGAAGAAGGCGCTGCTGTCGGGCGCCAAGTCGGGTGGCAGCAAGCCTGCCGCGGGTCGTGCGTCGGATGGTGCGGCGAAGAAAGCGCCGAGCCATCGCAAGGGCGCTCCGAAGGCAGGCTCTGCGCCGGCTGCCGCGAGCAAGTCTCGTCAGCGCAAGGCCAAGCCATGAGTCAGCTGGAAAAAGTCTACGGCGTGCACGCCGTAGAGGCCCTGCTGCGTCATCACCCGAAGCGGGTCAAGCAGCTCTGGCTGGCCGAGAGTCGGCAGGACCCGCGCGTGCAGGTGCTGCTCGAACTGGCCGGGCAGAATCGAGTGCCAGTGGGGCAGAAAGACCGGCGCGAGCTGGATGAGTGGGCCGAGGGCGTGCATCAGGGGGTGGTGGCGGAAGTCAGCCCCAGTCAGGTGTGGGGCGAGGCGATGCTCGAGGAGTTGCTCGACCGCCGTGACGGTCCGCCGTTGCTGCTGGTGCTGGATGGGGTGACCGATCCGCACAACCTGGGCGCGTGCCTGCGTACCGCTGATGCGGCGGGTGCGCTGGCGGTCATCGTGCCCAAGGACAAGTCGGCGACCCTCAATGCGACCGTGCGTAAAGTCGCCTGCGGCGCTGCCGAAGTGATTCCGCTGGTTGCCGTGACCAACCTGGCGCGTACCCTGGAGAAGCTCCAGCAGCGTGGCCTGTGGGTGGTCGGCACTGCCGGCGAGGCTGAGCAGGACGTCTATCAGCAGGACCTGACCGGGCCGATCGTGCTGGTCATGGGCGCGGAAGGCAAGGGCATGCGGCGCCTGACGCGTGACCTGTGCGACTACTTGGTCAAGCTGCCGATGTCCGGCAGCGTCAGCAGCCTCAACGTGTCCGTGGCGACCGGCATCTGCCTGTTCGAAGCTGTGCGTCAGCGCCAGGCCAAGCGCTAGCTCGTCGCGAGATCGTGCTTGGAAAGCCGGCGCCTCAGGGCGCCGGTTTGCGTCGCGCCGGCTATTTTTGGCGGGCTTGCGCTGTTCAAATAATCACCAGTTCGCCTTGCGCCCGGCAGGGGGCTTCTCTAGAATGTCGCCCCTTGCTGTGACGGCAGGCGTTTGCGCGCCCACCGCCCGGCAAGATCAAACGAGTCATTCACTCCTTGCCTGACCATCTTTTGTTGGCAGGCTACAACCCGTAAGGAGCATTCATGCGTCATTACGAAATCATCTTTCTGGTTCACCCGGACCAGAGCGAGCAAGTCGGCGGCATGGTCGAGCGTTACACCAAGCTGATCGAAGAAGACGGCGGCAAAGTACATCGTCTGGAAGATTGGGGCCGTCGCCAACTGGCTTACGCCATCAACAATGTTCACAAGGCTCACTACGTGATGCTGAACGTTGAGTGCAGCGGCAAAGCCCTGGCCGAGCTGGAAGACAACTTCCGCTACAACGATGCCGTGATCCGTAACCTGGTCATCCGTCGCGACGAAGCCGTTACCGGCCAGTCCGAGATGCTCAAGGCTGAGGAAAACCGCAGTGAGCGTCGTGAGCGTCGCGATCGCGTTGAAACCGACTCCGCCGAAGGCGAAGACGGCGACAACAGCGACAGCAACGACAACGCTGACGAGTAATCCACGGATCTATTGAGGAGCCACTGTCATGGCACGTTTTTTCCGTCGTCGTAAGTTCTGCCGTTTCACCGCCGAAGGCGTGAAAGAGATCGACTTCAAGGATCTCAACACCCTGAAGGCCTACATCTCCGAAACCGGCAAGATCGTTCCTAGCCGTATCACCGGTACCAAGGCCAAGTACCAGCGTCAGCTGGCTGTCGCTATCAAGCGCGCCCGCTACCTGGCCCTGCTGCCCTACACCGACAGCCACGGCCGTTGATAACAGTCAGTCGACTGAGTAGTAAGGGATAACCGCATGCGTGCCTTGGCTGAGTTGATCATGCGCGGCCGCATGCAGGCCACCCTGGTGGTGGTCGGTTCGGCGGCAGTGCCGCTGTTGTTCTGGTTGAGTGCCGCTGCCAGCTGCCTAGTGCTGCTGCGGCGGGGTCCGAAGGATGCCATTGGCATCCTTGCCTGGGCGATGTTGCCGGCTCTGGTCTGGTGGCATTTCGGCGAACCGCGCACCTTGATGGTGTTGCTGGGCTCGCTGGGGTTGGCGCTGTTGTTGCGCGCCGGCCACTCCTGGGTACGCGTGCTGCTTGGCAGCATGGCGTTGGGCCTGGTGTATGGCGTGGTTCTGGGGGCGGTGTTCCGCGAACCCATCGCGGATCTGGCTGGCGAGCTGCATAAGCTCATGCCGCAGATGCTCGAAGGGGTCTACCAGCAGTTTTCGGTAGATGAGCGAGCGCGCCTGGAGGCACTGATTGCACCGGTACTCACCGGTTTGATGGCGGCGCTGCTGCAGATCGTCAGCCTGCTGTGCCTGATGCTTGGGCGCTACTGGCAGGCGGCGTTGTACAACCCGGGTGGTTTCGGGCGCGAATTCAGCGCCTTGCGACTACCGCCGGCACTGGCCTTCGGTCTGTTGCTGGTCATGCTCATCGGCCCGAATCTCGGGGTTGAGCTGGCCATGCTGACGCCGCTGTGCAGTGTGCCGCTGGCGTTTGCCGGGCTGGCTCTGCTGCACGGATTGGGCTTGGCCCGGTTCTGGCTGGTGGGGCTGTACGTGGCGCTGCTGCTGTTCATGCAGCTGATTTATCCGTTACTGGTGGCCGTGGCCATCGTCGACAGTCTGATTGATTTTCGTGGTCGCCTGGCGCGCAAGAACGGCGCCGGCTCCGCGAACGGTGAAGGTTAAAAGTTCAAGAGGTAAGACCCAAATGGAAGTTATCCTGCTGGAAAAAATCGCCAACCTGGGCAACCTGGGCGATAAGGTCAACGTCAAAGCTGGTTACGGCCGTAACTACCTGCTGCCGCAGGGCAAAGCTACCGCTGCTACCGCTGAGAACGTTGCTGCGTTCGAAGTTCGTCGCGCTGAACTGGAAAAGGCTGCTGCCGAGAAGAAAGCTTCTGCTGAAACTCGCGCTGCCCAACTGGCTGAGCTGGAAGTGACCATCACTGCCACCGCTGGCGACGAAGGCAAACTGTTCGGCTCCATCGGCACCCACGACATCGCTGATGCCCTCACCGCCGCTGGCGTTGAAGTGGCCAAGGCTGAAGTTCGTCTGCCGAACGGCACCATTCGCCAGGTTGGCGAATTCGACGTAGCTGTGCACCTGCACACCGACGTTGAAGCAACCGTCAAGGTTGTTGTCGTAGCTGCATAAGTCAGCCGACTTGCGGGCTTGCGCTGACGCGCAGGCCTGCTGACAATCGGGCACGTCATTGCATCTGCAGTGCCGTGCCCGTTTTCATTCTGGAAGAGCCTTTTGCAAAGCGCGTTTGCGCCCAGAGCCCCCTTTGCAAAAGCGTTCGCGCATTGGAATCACAGGTGCCATGAACGACATCAGCGTCCCTCAACAGTACGATCTGGAAACCGCCGCACTCAAAGTGCCGCCACATTCGATCGAGGCCGAACAGGCCGTGCTGGGTGGCCTGGTGCTGGACAACAATGCCTGGGAGCGGGTGCTCGATCAGGTATCCGATGGCGATTTCTATCGGCATGACCACCGCTTGATCTTCCGCGCCATCTTCAAGCTGGCCGAGCGCAACTCGCCGTTCGACGTGGTGACCCTGGCCGAACAGCTGGACAAGGAAGGCCAGTTGCCGCAGGTCGGCGGCCTGGCCTACCTCGGCGAGTTGGCCAAGAACACCCCGTCGGTGGCCAACATCAAGGCCTATGCGCAGATCATTCGCGAGCGCGCCACCCTGCGCCAGCTGATAGGCATCAGTGCGGATATCGCCGACAGTGCCTATGCGCCGCAGGGGCGTACCGGTGAGGAAATCCTCGACGAGGCCGAACGCCTGATCTTCCAGATCGCCGAAGCGCGGCCGAAGACCGGCGGTCCGGTGGGCATCAACGACATCCTGGTCAAGGCCATCGATCGCATCGACTCGCTGTTCAACAACGGCGACGCGATCACCGGCCTGTCTACCGGTTTCGGCGACCTGGACAACCTGACCAGCGGCCTGCAGCCGGCCGACATGGTGATCGTTGCTGGTCGTCCCTCCATGGGTAAGACCACGTTCGCCATGAACCTGGTGGAAAACGCCCTGATGCGCAGCGACAAGGCGATCCTGGTCTACTCGCTGGAGATGCCGTCGGAATCTATCGTTATTCGTATGCTCGCTTCGCTCGGTCGCATCGACCAGACCAAGGTCCGTGCCGGCCGCCTGGACGACGACGATTGGCCACGCCTGACCTCGGCGGTCAACCTGCTCAACGACCGCAAGCTGTTCATCGACGACACCGCCGGCATCAGCCCGTCGGAGATGCGTGCGCGCACCCGGCGCCTGGCCCGCGAGCACGGCGAGATCGGCCTGATCATGGTCGACTACCTGCAGCTGATGCAGATCCCTGGCTCCAGCGGCGACAACCGGGTCAACGAGATCTCCGAGATCTCGCGCTCGCTCAAGGCCCTGGCCAAGGAATTCAACTGCCCGGTGATCGCCCTGTCGCAGCTCAACCGGGGGCTGGAGCAGCGGCCGAACAAGCGCCCGATCAACTCCGACTTGCGTGAATCCGGGGCAATCGAGCAGGACGCCGACATCATCATGTTCGTTTACCGGGACGAGGTGTATCACCCCGAGACCGAGTACAAGGGCGTTGCCGAGATCATCATCGGCAAGCAGCGTAACGGCCCACTGGGCACGGCGCGGCTGGCGTTCCTCGGCAAGTACTCGCGTTTCGAGAACCTGGCACCGGGTACCTATCAGTTCGACGAGGAATAACTCGTCAGGCTGTAACCCGTAGTGCTTCTACGGGCTGGTTCACACCGGCGCAGTGTCCTACGCCATGGCTCAGATCAATGAAAGCGGGCGCCCAGCGGTTAAGATGGGCGCCCGTTTTCGTTTACCCGGAGCCTGTGTCATGCGTCCTCTAGTCGCCACCATCGATCTGGCCGCCATTCGCCATAACTACGCGCTGGCCAAGCGCTGCGCGCCGGGTCGTCAGGCGTTTGCGGTGGTCAAGGCGAATGCCTACGGGCATGGCGTGCGCGAAGTGGTCACGGCGCTGCATGACGAGGCTGACGGCTTTGCCGTGGCCAGCCTGGAAGAGGCGGCCGAGGTGCGTGCGCTGCATGGCGAGGCGCGCATCCTGCTGCTGGAAGGCTGCTTCGCTGCCGAGGAGCTGCCGATCGCCGCGCAGCTACGCCTGGATATCGTCGTGCAAGGCGCCGAGCAGGCGGCCGCGTTGCTGGCGGCAGCGTTGCCGCAACCGTTGAATGTCTGGCTCAAGCTGGATTCCGGCATGCATCGCCTGGGCCTGTCGCCGCAGGCGGTGCGCGACTGGCATGCACGCCTGCGCAATGCGCCGCAGGTCGCCGAGCTGAACCTGCTCAGCCACTTCGCCTGCGCCGATGAGCGCGCCCATCCGCTGATCGAGCAGCAGGTGGAAGTATTTCTCGATCTGCTCGACCTGGATTTTGACCAGCGTAGCTTGGCCAACTCCGCCGCCCTGCTGACCATCCCCGCCTCGCACATGGACTGGCTGCGCCCCGGCATCATGCTCTACGGCGCCACGCCGTTTGCCGATCTTTCGGTGCTCGAACTGGGGTTGAAGCCAGTGATGAGCCTGACGGCGCAGCTGATTGCCGTGCGCGACGTGGCGGTGGGCGAGAGCGTGGGTTATGGCGCGAGCTGGGTGGCCGAGCGGCCCTCGCGCATCGGTACGGTCAGTTGCGGTTATGCCGATGGCTACCCACGGCATGCGCCGAGCGGTACGCCGGTGCTGGTGGATGGGCAGCGTGTCGAGTTGGTCGGGCGGGTGTCGATGGACATGCTGGCGGTCGATCTGACCCACCTGCCGGATGCGCAGGTCGGTGCTGCGGTGGAGCTGTGGGGCGCGTACCTACCGGTCGACGAGGTGGCCCAGGCCGCCGGCACGATTGGCTACGAGTTGCTGACCAAGGTCACGGCGCGGGTGCCGCGCCGCTACCTGGCTTAGCGCCTCGCTTCAGATCAGCCCGCTGGGCACTTTCAGTACGTCCAGTTCCAGACAGGCCTGCTGGCTGAGCTTGCCGTCGCTGCCCTGCATCACGTAACCCGAGCGTCCCTGTTGTTTGGCCTGGTACAGCGCCTCGTCGGCGGCCTTGTACAGGCTGGCGAACTGCTGTGCGTGCTGCGGGTACAGCGCGGCGCCGAGGCTGATGGTCACGGTCAGGCGGTTGGCGCCATACAGCACCGGTTTGGCCAGCTCGCAGAGCAGGCGTCCGGCGATTTCCTGGGCGTGTTGCTGGGCATCGGCGCCACAGATCAGTACGGCGAACTCATCGCCACCCAGGCGCGCGACCATGTCGTTGGCGCGCACATGCTCACGCAGGCGCTGGCCGATGCTGCGCAGCAACAGGTCGCCGGCATCGTGGCCGTAGCGGTCGTTGATCGGCTTGAAGTGATCGAGGTCGATCAGGATCAGCACTACCGATTCTTCGCGGCGCTCGGCATCTGCCAGCGCGGTTTCCGCGCGCTCGATCAGGTAGCGGCGGTTGGGCAGTTCGGTCAGTGGATCGTGGAAGGCCGCATGTTGCAGTTCCAGCTCGCGTTCGCTGAGGCGCTGGTTGGCCTGGGCCAGTTCGGCGGTGCGTTGCTTGACCGCGCTTTGCAGCTCGTCGGCGCTGGTCTGCATCTGCGCCAGGCGCGCGGTTTTCTCGCGGTCAGCCTGCACCAGGGCTTCGCCTCGCTCCTGCTTGAGCATCTGGATGCGGTAGGCCAGGGCGAAGGAGAACAGGATCGACTCGGCGGCCACCGACAGGGGGAAGACATAGGCGTTCCAGGTGGCCGGTTGCACCAGGCCGGTGGCGCGCATCAACGCCAGGCTGATGCTGCTGAGGATCAGGCCGTAACCGCAGAGGTAGAGCAGGGCGGGGAAGTAGCCCTGGCGCCAGCGGATCACAGCGGCACCGAGCGCGGCGGGGATGCTGGTCAGCGACAGCAGGGCGATGATCCAGGCGGCGGCGTAGCGTTGGTCCAGGCCTTCGAGGCCGATCGCCAAAACGTAGCAGACACAGGCAAACGTCAGCAGGTGGTGGGCCCAGCGCACATGGCGGCGGGTCTGCAGCAGGGTCTGGGTGAAGCGGCAGGCGCAGAAGCCCCAGATCGAGGGCAGGGTGACGCGATCCAGCCAGAACGGTACGGGATTGTCTGGCCACAGGTGCTGGAAGCCATGTCCACTCATGCTGAGGATCATCAGCAGGGCGCCGGCGGTGGTCAGCACGTACCAGAAGTAGGCCGAGTCGCGCAGGCTGAAGAAGATGAACAGGTTGTACAGCAGCAGGGCGGCGATGATGCCGTAGACCACGCCCAGGGCGAGGTTTTCATCGGTCGCTACCTGGGTCAGGTCATCCAGCTGCCAGATGCGCAGGGGAAAGGAGTTGCCGGCCGGGTCGTAGCTGCGCAGGTAGAAGGTCTGCGGCGACTCGCTCAATGCCGGCAGCTTGAACAGCATGTGGCGGTAATCGTGGTCACGGCCGGCGGCGTAGCTGACGCGCTCGCCGGACTCGTGCGCTTGCCAGCCAGCGGCGCCATTGGGCTGGTACAGGCGCAGGTCGAGCTGGGTCACCGAGCCGACTTCCAGCCACCACTGTTGTGGCGCTTCTCTGGCCGCTTGCAGGCTGACCTTGATCCACCAGGGGTTGCGCGTCTGCCCGACCGAGGCACGGCCGGCGGCGGGAACGAAGCGCTGTTGCACGGCCGGGTCGGCCATGTCGGCGATGTCCAGCGTGCCGCTGGGGTCTTCCAGCAGCTCGATATGTTTGTTCAGCGACTGCCCGCTGCTGCCTTTGTGCAGCAGCACGGTGTCGGCAAAGGCTTGGCCGGCCAGGCTCAGCAGGCACGCGACCAACAGCAGCGCTTGCAGGGAAATGCGTCGCACCGTTACGGCTCCTTGTACACGGCTCCTGGCCGGGCTGATTTCTTATCTGGGCGAGTATAGCCGTGAGTGTGATCTCAAATCCCGTGCTCTGTCGGGGGCACAGCGACTGAGCGTGCTACTCGGACTCTGTACATTTTTTGTGCTATATTCCGCGCCCCTGAAATTCCATGCTGGTCATCCCGATGCAAGCCGCCAAGCCGCTGTTCGACTATCCCAAGTACTGGGCCGAATGTTTCGGGCCCGCGCCTTTCCTGCCGATGAGCCGGGAAGAGATGGATCAGCTTGGCTGGGATTCCTGCGACATCATCATCGTCACCGGCGATGCCTATGTGGACCATCCGTCCTTCGGCATGGCGATCATCGGCCGGCTGCTGGAATCGCAAGGTTTCCGCGTCGGCATCATCGCCCAGCCGAACTGGCAGTCGAAAGACGATTTCATGAAGCTTGGTGAGCCGAACCTGTTCTTCGGCGTCGCCGCCGGCAACATGGACTCGATGATCAACCGCTACACCGCCGACAAGAAGATCCGCTCCGACGACGCCTACACTCCGGGCGGCCTGGCCGGCTCGCGCCCGGATCGCGCCAGCCTGGTGTACAGCCAGCGCTGCAAGGAAGCCTACAAGCACGTACCGATCGTGCTCGGCGGTATCGAGGCCTCGCTGCGCCGTATCGCCCATTACGATTACTGGCAGGACAAGGTGCGCAACTCGATCCTGATCGATGCCTGCGCCGACATCCTGCTGTACGGCAACGCCGAACGCGCCATCGTCGAAGTGGCCCAGCGCCTGTCGTTCGGCCAGAAGATCGAAGAGATCACCGATGTGCGCGGCACCGCGTTCATCCGCCGCGATACGCCGCAGGGCTGGTACGAAGTGGACTCCACCCGTATCGATCGTCCGGGCAAGGTCGACAAGATCATCAACCCGTACGTGAATACCCAGGACACTGCCGCCTGCGCCATCGAGCAGGAAAAAGGTCCGCAGGAAGACCCCAACGAGGCCAAAGTCGTCGAGCTGCTGCCCAGCCCGAAGATGACCCGGGCCAAGACCGTGATCCGCCTGCCGTCCATGGAAAAGGTGCGCAACGACCCGGTTCTCTACGCCCACGCCAACCGCGTGCTGCACCTGGAAACCAACCCGGGCAACGCCCGCGCGCTGGTGCAGAAGCATGGCGAGGTGGATGTGTGGTTCAACCCGCCACCCATCCCGATGACCACCGAAGAGATGGACTACGTGTTCGGCATGCCCTATCAGCGCATCCCGCACCCGGCGTACGGCAAGGCGAAGATCCCGGCCTACGAGATGATCCGTTTCTCGGTCAACATCATGCGCGGCTGCTTCGGCGGCTGCACCTTCTGCTCGATCACCGAGCACGAAGGGCGGATCATCCAGAACCGCTCGGAAGAGTCGATCATTCGCGAGATCGAAGAGATCCGCGACAAGGTGCCGGGCTTCACCGGGGTGATTTCCGACCTCGGCGGGCCGACCGCCAACATGTACCGCATCGCCTGCAAGAGCCCGGAAATCGAATCCGCGTGCCGCAAGCCGTCGTGCGTGTTCCCCGGTATCTGCCCGAACCTGAACACCGACCATTCGTCGCTGATCCAGCTGTACCGCAGTGCCCGCGCGCTGCCGGGCGTGAAGAAAATCCTGATCGCTTCCGGCCTGCGCTACGACCTCGCCGTCGAGTCGCCGGAGTATGTGAAGGAGCTGGTCACCCACCACGTCGGTGGCTACCTGAAGATCGCCCCGGAGCACACCGAGGAAGGTCCGCTCAACCAGATGATGAAGCCGGGCATTGGCAGCTATGACAAGTTCAAGCGCATGTTCGAGAAGTACTCGAAAGAGGCGGGCAAGGAGCAGTACCTGATCCCGTACTTCATCGCCGCCCACCCCGGTACCACCGACGAAGACATGATGAACCTGGCCCTGTGGCTCAAAGGCAACGGCTTCCGTGCCGACCAGGTGCAGGCCTTCTACCCGTCGCCGATGGCCACTGCCACGGCCATGTACCACTCGGGCAAGAACCCGCTGCGCAAGGTCAGCTACAAGAGCGACGGCGTGACCATCGTCAAGAGCGAGGAGCAGCGCCGCCTGCACAAGGCCTTCCTGCGTTATCACGATCCGAAAGGCTGGCCGGTGCTGCGTGAGGCGCTGACCCGCATGGGGCGCGCTGATCTGATCGGGTCGGGCAAGAACCAGCTGATCCCGCTGCACCAGCCGGCGACCGACAGCTACCAGAGCGCGCGCCGGAAGAACTCGACGCCGGCCGGTAGCCACAAGGTCGCCAAGGAAACCACCAAGATCCTCACCCAGCACACCGGCCTGCCGCCGCGCGCCACTGATGGCAGCAAGCCGTGGGACAAGCGCGAGGAAGCCAAGGCCGCCGCCCAGGCGCGCAACAAGGCTGCGGCCAAGGAGCGCGCGGACGAGAAGAAGGGCGGCAAGAAGAAGCCTGCGCCGAAGTACGCGCCGCGCTGAGTGTTAGAGGGTTCCCGCGCCGAGCGTGGGAGCGACCAAAGACACTGCCGGTAAGCCTGTGATGGTGGTGTCGCACCGTGGCCCAACCCTCTTCCCCGTCGTCCCCGCGCAGGCGGGGACCCAGAGGGCTCGACTCGACTCGGTAAGGCAAGGGGCGCGGCGCTGCCTGTGCTGGATCCCCGCCTTCGCGGGGATGACGGGCTGGAAAACCTGGCTGCACTATCCATCAATCACGAAGACGCAGTTTGTAGGCGGCTGATGGTGGGCGCGCGCGGCGAAGCCCGACGGTGGCCGCGCGGCCAGGCGCCTTTTCTGTGCGTCGCCGCTCCCCGCTGTTGGGCGTCGCCCTGTTGTGGTGCTGCACCTGCCCTACAGCCCGCTGAAACCGTGCAAAGGCTACTGGCATAACTCTTGCGCAGCTCAGGTATCGCCCTGGCTTGCAGGAGGCCCGCCGTGTCGATTCATGTCGCACTGCATCACGTTACCCATTATCGCTACGATCGCCTGGTCAACCTCGGCCCCCAGATCGTGCGCCTGCGTCCAGCACCCCACAGCCGTACGCGCATCCTCTCCTATGCCCTCAAGGTCGAGCCGGGCGAGCACTTCATCAACTGGCAGCAGGACCCGCAGGGCAATTACCTGGCGCGCCTGGTGTTCCCGGAGAAGACCCGCGAGCTGAAGGTCTCGGTGGACATGGTCGTCGAGATGGCGGTGTTCAACCCCTTCGACTTCTTCCTCGAACCCTATGCCGAGGAAATCCCCTTCACCTACACCGCCGCCGAGCGCTTCGAGCTGGCGCCCTATCTGGTCAAGCGTCCGGCCCGGCCGGAGTTTGCCCGCTACCTCGAAGGACTCGACCTGAGCACCAAGCGCAGCGTGGATTTCCTCGTCGCGCTGAACCAGAAACTGTCCACCGACATCGCCTACCTGATCCGCATGGAACCAGGTGTGCAGAGCCCCGAGGAAACCCTGATCAAGGGCTCCGGCTCGTGCCGCGACTCGGCCTGGCTGCTGGTGCAGATCTTCCGTCATATCGGCCTGGCGGCGCGCTTCGTCTCCGGTTACCTGATCCAGCTCACTGCCGATGTGAAGGCGCTGGACGGGCCGTCCGGCACTGACGTCGACTTCACCGACCTGCACGCCTGGTGCGAGGTCTATCTGCCGGGCGCCGGCTGGATCGGCCTCGATCCGACCTCCGGGCTGTTCGCCGGCGAAGGCCATATCCCGCTGGCCTGCAGCCCGGAGCCCTCGTCGGCGGCGCCGATCAGCGGAGCGGTAGACGAGGCGGAAGTCGAGTTCGGCCACGAGATGCGCGTCGAGCGGGTCTGGGAGGCGCCGCGCGTCACCCAGCCTTACAGCGAGGAGCAGTGGCAGGAAATCCTCGCCCTCGGTGAGCAGATCGACATCGAACTGCAGGATCAGGACGTGCGCCTGACCATGGGCGGCGAGCCGACCTTCGTCGCCATCGACTACCCCGACGCCGCGGAGTGGAATACCGCAGCCCTCGGCCCGAACAAGCGGCGCCTGGCCGCCGAGCTGTTCCACCGCATGCGCAGCCACTACGCACCGAATGCCCTGGTGCACTTCGGCCAGGGCAAGTGGTACCCCGGCGAGCAACTGCCGCGCTGGTCGTTGAACTGTTTCTGGCGCAAGGATGGCGAGCCGATCTGGCAGGACCCGGCGCTGTATGCCGACGAAACCCGCTACTACGGCGCCGATGCGCGCCTGGCCGCACGCTTCCTGGCGACCCTGGCCGGGCACCTCGGGGTTTCCGCCGAGCATGCCTTCCCGGCCTACGAGGACTGGCTCTATTACCTGTGGCGCGAGCGCAAGCTGCCGGGCAACGTCACCCCGGACGATCCGCGCCTGGCCGACCCGCTGGAGCGCGACCGCCTGCGCAAGGTGTTCAGCCGCGGCCTGGGCGAAGTGGTCGGGCATGTCATCCCCCTGGCCCGCAGCCTGGACGGCGAGCAGTGGCTGAGCGGTTCCTGGTACCTGCGCGAAGAACACTGCCGGCTGCTGCCGGGCGACTCGGCGATGGGCTACCGGCTGCCGCTGGATTCGCAGCCCTGGGTCGCCGAGTCCGATTACCCCTACGTGCACGCGGCCGACCCCAACCAGGCATTCCCCGTGCTGCCGGCGCAGTCGCAGATCCAGGCGCAGCTGCGCATGCCGTTGTTCCCGCAGAAACACGCCGAAGATGATGACTGGCAGGACCCGGCGCCGGAGAAATTCGAGTCGGCCACCGACATCGTACGCACCGCCTTGTGCGCCGAGCCGCGCGACGGCCGCCTGTACCTGTTCATGCCACCGCTGGAGCGCCTGGAGGATTACCTCGAGCTGGTCGCCGCCATCGAGTCCACCGCCCGCGAGCTGCGTTGCCCGGTGTTGATGGAAGGCTACGAGCCGCCCAGCGATCCGCGCCTGAGCAACTTCCGCGTCACCCCGGACCCGGGCGTGATCGAGGTCAACATCCACCCCTCGGCCAACTGGGGCGAGCTGGTCGAACGCACTGAATTTCTCTACGAGGCGGCACGGCAGACGCGCCTGACCAGCGAGAAATTCATGATCGACGGGCGCCACACCGGCACCGGCGGCGGCAACCACTTCGTCCTCGGCGGCGCCACCCCGGCGGACTCGCCCTTCCTGCGCCGCCCGGACCTGCTGCGCAGCCTGATCAGCTACTGGCACAACCACCCATCGCTGTCCTACCTGTTCAGCGGCCTGTTCATCGGCCCGACCTCGCAGGCGCCACGGGTCGACGAGGCGCGCAACGATGCCCTCTACGAACTCGAAGTGGCCTTCGCGCAAATGCCCGAGCCGGGCCACGAGTGCCCGCCCTGGCTGGTCGACCGCCTGCTGCGCAACCTGCTGGTGGACGTCACCGGCAACACCCACCGCGCCGAGTTCTGCATCGACAAGCTGTATTCGCCGGACAGTGCCAGCGGCCGCCTCGGCCTGCTCGAACTGCGCGCCTTCGAGATGCCGCCCCATGCGCGCATGAGCCTGGCCCAGCAGGTGCTGCTGCGTGGCCTGGTGGCGCATTTCTGGGACGAGCCCTACCAGCCGCCGAAGCTGGCGCGCTGGGGCACCGAGCTGCACGATCGCTTCCTGCTGCCACACTTCATCGAGCAGGACTTCAACGATGTGGTGCACGAACTCAATGCCTGCGGCTACCCGGTGCGCGCCGAATGGTTCGCGCCACACCTGGAGTTCCGCTTCCCCAAGGTCGGCGACTATCAGGTCAAGGGCATCGGCCTGGAGCTGCGCCAGGCCCTCGAACCCTGGCATGTGCTGGGCGAGGAGGGCGCCCCCGGTGGCACCGTGCGCTACGTCGATTCGTCGCTGGAGCGCATGCAGGTACGCCTCGACGGCCTGGCCCCGGATCGCTACGTACTGACCTGCAACGGCGTACCGGTGCCGCTGCGAGCCACCGGCAAGGTCGGCGAGTTCATCGGCGGCGTGCGCTACCGCGCCTGGCAGCCGCCGAACTGCCTGCAACCGACCATCGGCGTGCACGCGCCGCTGGTGTTCGACCTGGTGGATACCTGGATGAACCGCTCCCTGGGCGGCTGCCAGTACCATGTCGCCCACCCCGGCGGGCGCAACTACGACACCCTGCCGGTCAACGCCTACGAGGCCGAAAGCCGGCGCCTGGCGCGCTTCTTCCGCCACGGCCATAGTCCGGGTGTGCTGACGGCAGTGCCGCCAATCAACAATAATGAACTGCCGATGACCCTGGATCTGCGGCGGGTGTGATCCCGCCTGGGGCGCGCGCCCTGTAGGCGCCAGCTGGCTGACGATCCCGGTGACGACACCGCAGATCGCCAGCCAGCTGGCTCCTACACAAACAGAGCCCAGTGCCTATTACCGAGCCTGCCATGTCTGACCTGCTTGCCGACTACCCGCACCCCGATGCGGCTTATCACGAACTGCTCGATGCCAAGGGCGGCGTGCGCCCGCATTGGCGTCGCCTGTTCGACCAGTTGCAGCGCAGCAGCCCGGCGCAATTGCAGCAGCGCCAGGACCTGCTGACCCGGCAGATCCAGGAAAACGGCGTGACCTACAACGTCTACGCCAACCCGGACGGCGCCGATCGGCCGTGGGAGCTGGACCTGCTACCCAACCTGATCCCGGTCGAGGAGTGGCAACAGATCGCCGCCGGCGTGGCCCAGCGTGCCGGCCTGCTGAACAGCGTGCTGGCCGACCTCTATGGCCCGCAGCAGCTGATCGCCGATGGCCTGCTGCCGCCCGAGCTGGTCTTCGGTCACGACAATTTTCTCTGGCCGTGCCAGGGCGTGCAGCCACCGGGCGGCACCTTCCTGCACCTGTATGCGGTGGACCTGGCGCGTGCGCCGGACGGCCGCTGGTGGGTCACCGCCGACCGCACCCAGGCGCCCTCGGGCGCCGGTTATGCGCTGGAGAACCGGCAGATCATCTCGCGCGCCTTTCCCGAGCTGTACCGCGACCTGCGCGTGCAGTACCTCGGCGGCTTCTTCCGCACCCTGCAGGACACCCTGGCACGCCAGGCCCCGGCCGAAGGCGAGACGCCGCTGGTGGTGCTGCTGACCCCGGGGCGCTTCAACGAAAGCTATTTCGAACACCTGTACCTGGCGCGCCAGCTCGGTTATCCGCTGGTGGAAGGCAGCGACCTGACCGTGCGCGACGCCACCGTCTACCTCAAGACCCTGGCCGGCCTGCGCCGCGTGCATGCGGTGCTGCGCCGCCTGGATGATGACTTCTGCGACCCGCTGGAGCTGCGTACCGACTCCGCCCTCGGCGTGCCCGGCCTGCTCGAAGCGGTGCGCCAGGGTCGCGTGCTGGTGGCCAACGCCCTCGGCAGTGGCGTGCTGGAGTCGCCGGGGTTGCCGGGTTTCCTGCCGGCGATCAGCGAGAAACTGCTCGGCGAGGAACTGCTGCTGCCGTCCATCGCCAGCTGGTGGTGCGGCGAGCCGCCGGTGCTGGACGAGGCCCTGGAAAAGCTCGATGAGCTGCTGGTGCGGCCGAGCTTCCCGTCGCAAAGTTTTGCCCCGCTGTTCGGTCGCAACCTCGATACCGCCCAGCGCGAGGAACTGGCCGAGCGTCTGCGGGCGCGCCCCTACGCCTATGTCGCCCAGGCCCTGGCGCAGCTATCGCAGGCGCCGATCTGGCAGGCCGACGAGGGCAGTGGCGAAGCCGGTCGCCTGCAACCACGGGCGATTGGCATGCGTGTATTCGCCGTGGCCAGTGCCGACGGTTACCGGGTAATGCCCGGCGGCCTGACCCGCGTGGCCGCCGATGCCGACGCCGAAGTGGTGTCGATGCAGCGCGGCGGCGCCAGCAAGGACACCTGGGTGCTTGGTGAGCGGCATGCCGGTGGTGAGCCCTGGCAGTGGTTGCGACCGTTGGGCGTGGCCGACCTGGTACGCAGCGACCCCTTCCTGCCGTCGCGGGTGGTGGAAAACCTGTTTTGGTTCGGTCGCTACAGTTCGCGCTGCGAAGACGGCGCGCGCCTGCTGCGCATCATGCTGGCGCGCTATGTCGATGATGACGATGACCCGCAGGCCCTGCAGACCGCCCTGGCCCTGGGCGAGCGCCTCGGCCTGTTGCCGGACGCCGGCAGCGGTGAGCTGGAGGAGCGTCTGCAGGAAGCCCTGCTCGGCGAGGAGTGGCCGGCCAGCCTGCGTGCCAACCTGCAGCGCCTGCAGTGGTCTGCCGGCAGCGTGCGCGGCAAGCTGTCCCAGGCCAACTGGCAGGCTCTGCTCGAATTGCAGCGCGAGGCGCAGAGCCTGGAGGCGCAGCAAGCCGATTTCGGCGACCAGCTGGAGTTTCTCAACCGCCTGCTGATGTCGCTGGCGGCGCTGGCGGGTTTCGCCCTCGATGACATGACCCGCGACGATGGCTGGCGCTTCCTCATGCTTGGTCGCTGCATCGAACGCCTGCAGTTCCTCGCCGAAAGCATCGCCGAATTCCTCCGCAGCCTGGCCGTACGTGACCAGTCTGCACTGGAGTGGCTGCTGGAACTGGGCAACAGCAGCATCACCTACCGCACCCGCTACCTGGCCTCGGCACAGCTGATCCCGGTGCTCGACCTGCTGCTGCTCGACGAACAGAACCCGCATTCGGTGATCTTCCAGCTGCGCATGCTGCTGCGCTCGCTGCGTCGCCTGCACGAGAGCTTCGATTTTGTCAGCAACAGTCGCCTGCCCGAACTGGAGCGCAAGTTGTCCGCCTTCAACCTCGGCAGCCTGGAAAACCCGCTGTTCGGCCAGTCCGGCATCCGCGCCGTGCTCGGTGGCCTGGCTGACCTGCTGCTGCAGATCGTCGACGGCGCCGGGCAGGTTTCCGATCAACTGGCACTGCGCTTTTTCGTGCACGTAGACGCCAGCCAGCGGACACTCTCGTCATGACGTTCGCTTCCTACCAGATCATCCACGACACCCACTACCGCTACTCGGCGCCGGTATCCCTGGCCCAGCAGTTGGCCCACCTGTGGCCGCGCGAGTGCGCCTGGCAGCGCTGCGGCGAGCGCCAGTTGCACGTCAGCCCACAGCCGACCAAGCGCCAGGATGGCGTGGACGTGTACGGCAACCCGCTGACCCGCCTGGCCTTCGAGTGCCCACATGACGAGCTGCGGGTCAGCGCGCGCCTGCGCATCGACGTGCTGGCCCGGCCCAACTTAGACCTGGCGGACTCACCCGCCTGGGAAGACGCCTGCACGGCGTTGCGTTACTCCGGCCAGCCACTCAGCGCCGAAGTGCTGGAGGCCACGCGCTACCGCTTCCAGTCGCCCTATGTGCACCTCAAGCAGGCCTTCGCCGCGTTCGCCGCCGACTGCTTCCCGCCAGGGCGGCCGTTGCTGGTGGCGGTGCGCGCACTGATGCAGAAGATCTTCGACGAATTCACCTTCGACGACGAAGCCACCCAGGTGGCGACGCCACTGCTGCAGGTGCTGGAAGAGCGTCGCGGGGTGTGCCAGGACTTCGCCCACCTGATGCTCGCCTGTCTGCGCTCGCGCGGCCTGGCGGCGCGCTACGTCAGCGGCTACCTGCTGACCCAGCCGCCACCCGGCCAGCCCCGGCTGATCGGCGCGGACGCCTCGCACGCCTGGCTCGCCGTGTACTGCCCGCGTCAGGGCTGGGTCGACTTCGACCCGACCAACAACCTGCTGCCGGCGCTGGAGCACATCACTCTCGGCTGGGGTCGCGACTTCGCCGACGTGTCGCCCCTGCACGGGGTGATCCTCGGCGGCGGCACCCACGACCCGGACGTGCGGGTAACGGTGATGCCGCTGGGTGAGTCGCTGCAGTCTGTTGGCTGAGTCGTCGAAGCCAGCCCCAAGCTCGGCCCTGCCCAACTGATGGGGCTTGCCTCCCTTCTCCCTTTGGGAGAAGGGCCGGGGATGAGGGAATCCCCGGCCACTCGAAATAACTGTTGCCCAACGCTCCTCCTCCCAACCCTCTCCCGGAGGGCGAGGGGACAAAGCCAGGAGCCTGCCGCCGTGCGCTCAGCTTCTGTCGAATAACGGGAATCGCGCTTTCAGCCGCTCAATCGTCCAGCGCCACTTGGGCGTAGTTGGGCGGCAGACGGTGTTCTGGTTGCCGAACAGGCCGACTTCCTTGATTGCCTGCTCGACCGGCACGGTTTGCAGCCATTCCACCGCCACAAAGTATTCGCACAGCTCCGGGTCGTTGACGTGCTCGGCGTGGTAGTTGCCGCGTGTAGCCGCTTGCAGTACCGGCACATCCAGGCCGTTCAGTTGCACGGTGAAGTCAGCTGCAGCGGTGGCCAGGCCCGTGACCCGGCCTACGCCGACATAGCCCTGCTGCGGAATATTGACCCACACCCGGTCGCCGGGCGCGAGCATCCTCAGGCTGTTGCTGTACCAGGTGCCGCCACCGCCACAGATAAAACCGAACGCCACGGCATCCGCCCAGGAGCGTTGTTCGAGATCGCCAAAGGAACAATAAAACTCACCATTCCACGGCTCACTCGGACCGTCGCTGTGGGTGTTGCTGGCATTGGCCTGGGTTTCCACCGGGTCGAGCAGCCAGGAGCGGCTGATCAGCAGTTGCTCACCCTGCTGGAACACCTGAAAGCACAGCACGTTGATGGCGATATCGCGCTCGCTGAGGTAGGCCACAATGCGCTCGGTGCTGGCATCCAGCCCGGACGCGACGATGATGATCTGGTGGCTCTGGTTGAGCGCCTCCTCATCCAGCGGCAGGCCGAAGTAGGCCTGAAAGTCCGCCGCCAAGTCGGCATTCTGACGATAGCGTTTGTAGATGGCGGCAATATCCTCGGCGGCCAGTTTCTCCACCCACGAGGCATAGTCCAGCGCCTGCGCCACCACATCACGCGGCGTTCGGTCACGCTTGAGCTCGATCAGCACCAGGGATGCATCCGGCGCGATGGCCAGCAGATCGATCCGCCCACCCAGCCCGGTGCTTTCCTGGCGGCCAATCAGCATCCACTCCTCCGACAGCAGCCGTGGCGCCGTCACGATCATGTCTTCCAGCAACTGCTCGCTGGGCAGGATGCACTCACTCAGCTGGCCGGGTTGGCCGCCTACCGTCCAGATTTGCGTCTTGATGGGCATGGCTATGTCCTTGGCTCAAATGCTGTGCAGGCTGCGCCTAGGCGACCGCCTGCTCGACCAGGGTGCTGGCCAGTTGTTCGTTGAGTTGGCGGGCCTGGGTTAGGTGGGTTTTGAGTTGGTCGCAGAGGGCCATTAGCTGATCGACTTTGGCGACAATGCGGTGTTGTTCGGCTAGAGGCGGCCAAGAAAAAAGGAACTCAACAACCTGGGATTGGTTGATGAACGGCTGGTCAGATCCTTGTAGGCTCTCATTCAGTTTGCCAATGAATAAGTGGGACTGCAGATAGTAATAAAAATACTTAGACTCAACGGATGAGTCGTAGAAGCTAAACCTTCCAACTCTCTGATACAAAATCGCAGGAAGATCTTCTTCAGAGATAATGCAAACCTTCATCTTGCCATTAAGCAATGGCCTATTAAGTGCTATTAGGACGTCACCATCTTTGAGTACAAGCTCTGGGTATTCATTGAGATAATTTTCCGGGAGGAAATTTTCAATTTCCCACTTTGTATGCCCAAGACTTACGTTTGCTATTTGAAAAAGCCTAGCGCCATGAAGTGAGTACTCTTCCGCTTTAAAGCCTTTCCCTGATGTTAAAGATAATATCTCCCCAAGGCGCACCCACTCCCACGTATCTGGAAGTTCAAACGGTTTTTCCTCTTCGGCAACTTCAGCCTTCGCCTTCTGCTTCTTGATTTTCCCCTCAGCAAATAGCCGAACCTTTTCTTCGGCAATGCGCTTGAGCAACTCACTGGCCGGCTCATCGCTCGGATCTTGCGGCACCAGTTTGCCCATCACGGCCAGTTGCAGCAGGGTTTGCTTGAGGGCGTCGATGCTGGGTTCGGTGGTGAAGAGGGTGTGGAAGTGTTCAGCCAGGCGTTGCCAGTTGGTGGCGAAGTCGGTGGCGTCGCTGGCTTGGGTCAGGCTGTCGAGCAGCGCTTGCACCAGTTGGGCGTGGGCGTTTTCGGCGTATGCCTGCTGGGCTTCCAGGCGGTCGCACAGGGCCATCAGCTCATCGACTTTGGCAACGATGCGGTGTTGTTCGGCGAGCGGCGGAAGACTAACTACAGAGTTATTAATTTCCTCGGTGCTTACATTCGATATGACTGATCCTGATGCTTGTTCAATCTTCTCTTGGGCCTGAGTAACAAGAAGCATGCAGATGTACTGGGCTGACACCTGATGGAGAGTTATCTTTCCCACTCGTTGATTAAGCAAAAAGCTCTCGCTTGACCGGTTAAATGCCAGTTTCACATCTCCAGTCATTGAGATCACAAGTTCGCTAGGTTCAACAAAGTATCGGCTATCAATTTCAGATAGCTTCTCCCTTGGGAATCTGACCATTCCATCAGTGGAGATAAAGCCTTCTCGCTTCACATCGCCTATTCGAATTACGCCAACTCCTTCCTCTTGGAAGTCATGGCTTTTAAAGGCATAGCCATTTGTAAATGTTTGGATCTCTCCAAGCCTTACCCACTTCCATTCAGGGGGGAGTTCAAATAGTTGCTCTTGTTCGGAAATCTCAGGCAAAGGTTTCTGTTTCCTGAGCTTCCCTTCCGCCACCAATCGCGCCTTTTCCTCGGCAATCCGCTTGAGCAACTCACTGGCCGGCTCATCACTGGGATTTTGCGGCACCAATTTGCCGCGCACCGCCAGCTCAAGAATCAGCTCGCGCAGCTTCTTGATGCCATTCGGCGCACCGGCCAGCAGCGGTAGGTTGTCGGTGAGCAACGCCGTCATGCCTGGTGCTCCAGGGCTTCCGCCAGCACCGCCTTGAGCTGATCGCGCAGGTCGCTGATTTCGCCCTGCAGCGTGGCGTAGTTACGCAGCAACTCGTCCGGGTCGTGGCTGACTTGTTCGCCAATATGCGGGTTCTTGCAGTCCAGGTTCCAGTTGCGTGCTTGCAGCTCTTCGACGCTGATCTTCCAGGCGTATTCGTGTTCCACCCGCGCGGCAAAGCCATCGCCCTCGTTGCCCCACCAGGCTTGTTCCACGGCAAATTCTTCGATACGCATGGGGCGGGTCTTGGAGTAGTTCTTCACACCGGCTGGGTACTGGTGCTCGTAGAACCACACCTGTTTGGTCGGCGTGCCCTTGGTGAAGAACAGCAGGTTGGTCTTGATGCCTGTGTAGGGGTTGAACACGCCGTTGGGCAGGCGAACGATGGTGTGCAGGTTGCACTCGGTCAGCAGCTTTTCCTTGATGCGGCTTTTGATGCCTTCGCCGAACAGGAAGCCATCGGGCAGCACCACGGCGGCGCGGCCGCCATCCTTGAGCAGGTGCATGATCAGCACCAGAAACAGGTCGGCGGTTTCGCGGGTGCGGAAGGCGGCGGGGAAGTTGGTTTCGATGCCGTCTTCTTCCATGCCGCCGAACGGCGGGTTGGCGACGATGCAGTGCACGCGCTCGCTCGGGCCCCAGCTGATCAGCGGTTTGCTCAGGGTGTTGTCGTGGCGGATCTGGCTGGGCACCTCGATGCCGTGCAGGATCATGTTGGTGGTGGCCAGCAGGTGCGGCAGCGGCTTTTTCTCCACGCCGAAGATGCTGGCTTGCAGAGTGCGTTCGTCCTCGGCGGTGTTTACATAGCGGCTGCGCTTGTGCTCGATGGCGCAGGTGAGAAAGCCACCGGTGCCGCAGGCCGGGTCCATGACCTTCTCGTCCAGCTTGGGGTCGACCATGCGCACCATAAATTCGGTGACCGGGCGCGGGGTGTAGAACTCACCAGCGTTACCTGCGTTCTGCAGGTCGCGCAGCAGTTGCTCGTAGAGGTTGCCGAACTCGTGGCGCTCCTGGGCCTTGTTGAAGTCCACGCCTTCCTGAATCTTGTTGATCACCTGGCGCAGCAGCTGGCCGGACTTCATGTAGTTGTAGGCGTCTTCAAACACGCTGCGCACCACAAAGGCGGACGGCGTGTTGCTGTATTCGTGCAGGTTCTGCAGCTGGGGGAACAGGTTGTTGTCGATGAAGTCCTTCAGCGCATCGCCGGTCATGCCTTCCGGGTCGGCAGCCCAGGTGCGCCAGCGGCAGCTATCGGGGATGGGCGAGCGGTAGTTGTCGTCCATCAACTCCCACTCTTGTTCGCGGTCATCGAAGATCTTCAGGAACAGCAGCCAGACCAACTGGCCGATGCGCTGGGCGTCGCCATCGACGCCGACGTCTTTGCGCATGATGTCCTGGATGGATTTGATGGTTGAACTGATCGACATAAGGGTTTCCGTTATTGCTGGGCCGGAGGCACAGCGATGGCCTCCAGGCGCTGAAAAATGAGTTCTTCGCGTGCCTGCTGCTGGCGGGCGGCGGATTGCACGGCGTAAGCGAAGTCGCGGTGGCTGAGCAGCGCGCTGATGGCTTGGGCGATGTAGTGACGCAGGGGCGGCTCGGCCTGGGCCAGTTCGGCGTGCAGGCTGTCGCGGCCGTCGACCACGGCGAGGATGTCTTCGATATCGCGGCTGGCCAGCGGATCATTACGCCCGCGGCCGCGATAGGCTTCCAGCTTGGTGGCGAGAAAGTAGCTGGGCGTGACGACGCGGATCAGCGTGCCGGACGGCAGGGCGTGATCGGCTGCGCTGTGCAGGGCGTCGCGGTACCAGCGGTTGGTGAAGTTGAGGATGTCTTCGTCGTCGGGCATGAAGTCGACCAGCAGATCACGGCCGGTCAGCGCATTGGGCAGGCGCATGCGGCAGATGATTTCGTCATCCGGGGATTCGCGAAAACCGCGCTGGCGCAGCTCGGTGAGCAGGCGCTGCCATTTGCCGTAGCCGAGGACGTGGACGATGACGTCGACATCCTCGGTAAAGCGCACCGCCTCGCGGGCGAAGGCATCGGTAATCAGCAGCGCGGTGGTGCAGCCGCCGACAAAGGCGACCTGGCGCAGCAGCTCCGGCCCCAGGGCATCGGCCACGGTTTGCAGCATCTGCTCCTGGATGCGCCACTCAGCGGCCATCGGACGCGCCTCGCAGCTGTTGCTCCAGCAGGGTTCTGGCCAGGCTGGCTTCGCGTTCGTTTCCCAGGCGAATGGCGTCCACCAGGGCGAGCATGGCGTAGAGCGCCGCATCCTGGCGCGCCGCACTGGGCGCGCTCTTGAACAGCGGTTCGATGGCCTGGCCCATGTCGCTGCCCTGGGCATCTTCCCAGACCGGGATATGTTCACCAGCCGACAGCAGCTGGCCGGCCAGCACCGGCGCGGCATGCGCGGTGGCCAGGCCGCGCACGATCGGCCCCGGCCGAACCGGGAAGACGTACTTGAGGCCGTGGCCGAGGAATTCGTTGAGGGCGCGGGTGTTGGTGCGCGGGATGCCGCTGCCGCGCTCCAGCTTGGCCAGGCCGGCAGCAATGCAGCGGTTGAGCGCATTGCTGACTTCGGACTTGCTGATGCCGGTGGACTGTTCCAGCGCACGCATGGAGAAGTGCTCGGCCGCTTGTTCGGCAGAATGCTGCTGGTTCTCCAGGCTGGCCAGCTTGAGCAGCAGCAGGATGTCTTGGCCTTTCATCATGGAATATCGTCTCCGTCCACTGTCTATGGACAAAGGACAGTCTGGTGGCCCGGCCGGTTTGCTGTCAACGCTCGCCGGTCAGGCGCTTATCTCGCGGCTGTAGAGCTGGTCTTCCAGCTCATGAATCGCTTGCTGGTAGCCGGGTTTGCCGCCAAATGCCTTGACCAGCTCGATGGGCGCGCCGATCTGGCTGAACGGGTCGATCCTGAGGATCTGCATGTCTTCGATGCTCTCGATGCCGGTGTCGGCGTACTTGTCGAGCAGTGCCTCCAGCACCTGGCGGGCAGCGCCGGAATACTTGGCGAAGTAGTTGCGCTTCTTCACCTGCTCGGCGCGCTCTTTGCGCGACAGGGCCGGCTGGTCGAAGGCGACGTGGCAGATCAGGTCGAACGGGTCGAGCGGCTTGCCCTGTTTCTTTTCCACTTCCTCGGCCAGGGCTTCCCACATCACGCCCTGGGCGGCCATTTCATCGATGATGGCCTTCTTCTGCTCGGCATCGCTCCAGCGGCGCAGGAAATCCTCCAGCGAAGTGAACTGCTTGTGCACGCAGGCGCGGGTGTAGTCGTGCAGCGACTCGGTGATCAGCCGGCCATCCGGGCCGTAGTACTGCACGCGCTCGGCGATGACGTAGATCGGCAGGTTGTCGATGACGTACTTGATGCGCTTCTTGCCGCCATCTTCGCCGGTGAACTCCAGGTCGTCGGCCTCAGCATCGGTGCCGGCGACGATGCCGTCCTCATCTGCCAGCGGGCTGTCCGGTGGCACGGGCGAGTCATCCACATCCGGCGCATAAACTACCACCGGGTCACCATCGAAGGCCGGGTCGGCAAACAGCTCGGTGGCCTTCTTGAAGTCCATGATGGTGAACCAGTACTTGCCGAAGTCTTCGTTGATGCGGGTGCCGCGACCGATGATCTGCTTGAACTCGGTCATCGACCTGATGTGCTGGTCGAGCACGATCAGCTTGCAGGTCTGCGCATCGACGCCGGTGGTCATCAGCTTGCTGGTGGTGGCGATGACCGGGTAGCGCAGTTCCGGGTTGATGAAGTTTTCCAGCTCGGCCTTGCCTTCCTGTTCGTCGCCGGTGATGCGCATGACGTACTTGCGGTTCTCGGCCACGCGCTCGGGGTTTAGGTTGACCAGGGCCTGGCGCATGCGCTCGGCGTGGTTGATGTCGTCGCAGAAGACGATGGTCTTCTGGAACGGGTCGGTAGCCTTGAGAAACTCGGTGACCTTCTGCGCCACCAACTGGGTGCGTGCCTCGATGACCAGGGTGCGGTCCATGTCCTTGAGGTTGTAGATGCGGTCTTCGATCAGCTCGCCATTCTTGTCGAGCATGCCCTTGGGCGGGCGCCAGCCTTGCAGGTCTTTGTCGAAGTCGATGCGCACCACTTTGTAGGGGGCGAGGAAGCCGTCCTCGATGCCCTGCTTCAAGGTGTAGCTGTACACCGGCTCACCGAAGTAGGTGATGCTGGACACCTCCTTGGTTTCCTTCGGAGTGGCGGTGAGGCCGACATGGGTGGCGCTGGAGAAATAGTCGAGAATCTCGCGCCAGGCGGAATCCTCGGCGGCGCTGCCACGGTGGCATTCGTCGATCACAATCAGGTCGAAGAAGTCGCGAGTGAACTGCTTGTAGACGTTCATCTCTTCTTCGGCGCCGGTTACGGCCTGGTAGAGCGACAGGTAGATTTCGTAGGATTTGTCGATCTGGCGCTTGGCGATTTTGGTCATCGCCGGGCCGAAGGGCTTAAAGTCACCGGTTTTGGTCTGGTTGACCAGGATATTGCGGTCAGCGAGGAAGAGGATGCGTTTCTTCTGCTTCGACTTCCACAGCCGCCAGATGATCTGGAAGGCGGTGTAGGTCTTGCCGGTACCGGTAGCCATGACCAGCAGCACGCGGTCCTGGCCCCGCGCTACCGCCTCAACGGTGCGGTTGATGGCGTTCATCTGGTAATAGCGCGGCATGCGCCCGGAGCCGTCGTCGTAGTACGGCGCTTCGATGCGCTGCTGAGCGGTGTTATCCAGGCCTTTCCACTGGCAGTAGCGCTGCCAGAGTTCTGCGGGGCTGGGGAACTGGTCGAGGCTGAGTGCCGTTTCTACCTGGGCGCTGGTGCCAGTGCGATCGTGGAACAGAAAGCCATCGCCATTGCTGGAGAACACGAAGGGCACATCCAGCGCCTCGGCATAGCCCAGGGCCTGCTGCATGCCGGAGCCCACGGACTGCTTGTTGTCCTTCGCCTCGATCACGGCAAGCGGCAGGTTGGCCTGGTGGTAGAGGATGAAGTCGGCGCGGCGCGATTCGCCACGGCTGTGCAGCTTGCCGCGCACGATGATGCGGCCCTTGGTGAAACTGACCTCCTCGCGCACCTGCTTGAGCATGTCCCATCCGGCCTGCTGAATGGCTGGGGCGATGTACTTGCTGCAGATGTCTCGTTCGGAGAGCGACTTCTTATCCATGCTTCCTGCTTCCCTGGGACTCGCCGTGGACTTTACCAGACTCTGAAAGCTCTACACGCGGCCCTCGGTGCGTGCCTTCTGGCGCTGGCATGACAAATCGCAGGCAATAAAAAGGCCGGCTTGTGGCCGGCCTTCAGGGGGTGGTATTGGCTTATTTTTGGTAAGCCGCAACCGCCTTCAGAATGTAATCACGGGCTTCGTCAGCGTTGCCCCAGCCTTCGACCTTGACCCATTTGCCCTTCTCGAGATCCTTGTAGTTCTCGAAGAAGTGCTTGATCTGCTCGATCAGCAGCGGGGGCAGGTCTGTGTATTCCTGGACGTCTTTGTAGATGACGCTCAGCTTGTCGTGCGGTACGGCGATCAGCTTGGCGTCGCCGCCGGCTTCGTCGCTCATGTTCAGCACGCCAACCGGACGGCAGCGGATGACCGAGCCCGGGGCGACTGGATACGGGGTCACGACCAGTACGTCGAGCGGGTCGCCGTCGTCGGCCAGGGTGTGCGGGATGAAGCCGTAGTTGGCCGGGTAGAACATCGGGGTGGCCATGAAACGATCGACGAACAGGCAGTCGGTGTCGTGATCGATTTCGTATTTGATCGGCGCGTGGTTGGCCGGAATCTCGATGGCGACGTAGATGTCGTTCGGCACGTCTTTGCCGGCCGGGACTTTGCTGTAGCTCATGGTGGACACCCCAGGGTTGGGCCAAAAAAGTGGGCGGATTATAGGCACATTCGGCGGGCGTTACTACGCCCGGTTGCTCAGCCTTTGGTCGTGTCGTGCGCAGCGCCGGGGTGGCCCCGATAGTCGGTGTGCTCGGTTTGCAGGCGCTGCAGACGCGCCAGCGGGTCCTGGCGGTAGAAGGCCTGCAGCTGCGTGTAGACCGCCGGGAAGGCCTCGGCCAGCAGGTCCGGGGCGCTGAAGAAGTATTCGCTGGTCACCGCGAAGAACTCTGCCGGGTTTTCCGCGGCGTAGGGATCGATGGCGGTTTCTGCCTCGGGATTGGCGTCGAGGATGGCGTTCAGCGCGTCGTAGGCGCCTTGCATGGCGCTGGCCCAGTCCTCGATGCGCATGCTGCGGTGCAGCGGTGGCAGGCCGTTGGCGTCGCCATTGAGCATGTCCAGCTTGTGCGCCAGTTCGTGGATCACCAGGTTGTAGGCATCCCAGCCGCCGCTGCTCTGCACACCTGGCCAGGCCAGGATTACCGGGCCTTGTAGCCAGGCCTCGCCGCTGTGTTCGGCGTCCCACTCATGCTCGACGCCACTGGCGTCGCGGTGGCGCTGTGGGCTGAGGAAGTCGTCGGGGTAGAGAACGATTTCATGGAAGCCCTGGTACCAGTCGAGATCGGCCAGGTGCAGCAGCGGCAGTTCGGCCAGGGTCGCCAGGCTCAGGCGGTCTTCCAGGCTCAGTTCCACGCCGGGCAGCGGGCTCAGGTGTTTCTTGTGCAGGAACAGCACGGCGCGCTGGAACAGGCGCTGCTCTTCGGCTTCGCTGAGGCCGTCGAGAATCGGCAGGCGCTGGCGCACCGTGGCCCAGTGCAGCGTGCTGTAGGGCGCGCGGGCGAGGATGCGGCGCTGGCGCCAGGCGCGGAACGACCACATGGGCTCAGCCGACCTGCTTGGCTTGGCTGCGCTCGCCGGAAAAGCGGTGGCGCAGCGCCGCCGCCAGCATCGGCACCAGCGACAGCAGGATGATGACGATGATCATCACGGTGAGGTTCTGCTTGATGAAGGGCACGTTGCCGAAGTGGTAACCGAGGGTGATCAGGCCGCCGACCCAGACCAGGGTGCCGGCGACGCTGAAGGCAAGGAAGCGCGGGTAGGGCATCTTCGCCATGCCGGCGACGAACGGGGCGAAGGTACGCAGGATCGGCAGGAAGCGCGCCAGGGTCACGGTCTTGCCGCCGTGGCGCGCATAGAAGTCGTGGGTGCGCTGCAGGTAGTCGCGGCGGAAGATCTTCGAGTCGGGATTTTTGAACAGCTTTTCGCCGCTGGTGCGGCCGACCAGGTAGTTGAGGCTGTCGCCACTGATGGCCGCGACCATCAGCAGGCCGGCGAGAACGAACGGGTCCATGCTGCCGGAGGCGCACATGGCGCCGGCGATGAACAGCAGCGAGTCGCCGGGCAGGAAGGGCGTCACCACCAGGCCGGTTTCACAGAAGATCACCAGAAACAGGATGGCGTAGATCCAGGGGCCGTAGTTGCTGACCAACAGGTTCAGGTAGCTGTCGAGGTGGAGGATCAGGTCGAGCAGGTTGTGTTCCATTACGCACCAGGCTGGATTCCGGGCGCGCAGTATAACGGCCGGGGCCAGGCAGCGGCGATCAAGGCTGCCGAGCGGCTGAGGCGCTGGGCAGCCGACGCGAGGAAGCGCTTAGTCGTCGGTGAGCGGCAGGACGAAGTTCTTGAACTCGGTGTCTTCGCGAAAGCCGATCGACTCGTAGGTCTTGTGCGCGGTCTCGAAATTGACGCTCGAAGCAACGCGCATACGCACCGCATTGGTGCTTTTGGCCATCTGCTTGGCGGTTTGCAGCAGGCGGTCGGCGACCAGCATGCGGCGGGCGTCCTCGGCGACGAAGATGTCGTTGAGGATCCACACGCGCTTGAGCGACAGCGACGAGTAGCTGGGGAACAGCTGGCAGTAACCCAGGGCCTTGTCCTCGTCATCGGCCAGGGCCAGGTAGATCACCGACTCCTTGCGCTTGAGGCGGGTCTCGAGAAACTTGCGCGAAGAATCCGGAAAGGGCAGCTCACCGTAGAACTCTCGGTACTTGATGAACAGCGGGGTCAGCAGGTCCAGGTGCTCCAGGGTGGCTTGGACGATGCGCATGGCGGGCCTCGAGGTCTGTGGAATGGCAAGACTGGCTTGCAGATGCTGTGCCAGTGGTCAGGTCCGATGCTGCCCAAAGCCGCTGGAAAGCGCAATCCAAGCAAGCGTTTGATTTCAGCGAATGCCGCGCAGGGCTTGTTCCTGCGCGGTTGGTGGGGCTGTTAAAAGAAGCCGAGTGGGTTGATGTCGTAGCTCACCAGCAGGTTTTTGGTCTGCTGGTAGTGGTCGAGCATCATCTTGTGGGTTTCGCGGCCGACGCCGGATTTCTTGTAGCCACCGAAGGCGGCGTGCGCCGGGTACAGGTGGTAGCAGTTGGTCCACACGCGTCCGGCCTTGATCGCCCGGCCGACGCGGTAAGCGCGGTTGATGTCGCGGGTCCACAGGCCGGCACCAAGGCCGAACTCGGTGTCGTTGGCGATGGCCAGGGCTTCTTCCTCGTCCTTGAAGGTGGTTACGCCGACCACCGGGCCGAAGATTTCCTCCTGGAACACACGCATCTTGTTGCTGCCCTTGAGCAGGGTCGGCTGGATGAAGTAGCCGCTGGCCAGGTCTCCGGCGAGTTTCTCCACGCCGCCGCCGGTGAGCAGTTGCGCGCCTTCTTCCTGGGCAATCTTCAGGTAGCTGAGGATCTTGTCGAACTGCTGCTCGGAGGCCTGGGCGCCGACCATGGTTTCGGTGTCCAGCGGGTCGCCGCGCTTGATCGCCTGAACCTTCTTCATCACCACTTCCATGAAGGCCGGGTAGATGGATTCCTGCACCAGGGCGCGCGAGGGGCAGGTGCACACTTCGCCCTGGTTGAAGAAGGCCAGCACCAGGCCCTCGGCGGCTTTCTCGATGAAGGCCGGCTCGGCCTGCATGATGTCCTCGAAGAAGATGTTCGGTGATTTGCCGCCCAGTTCGACGGTGGACGGGATGATGTTCTGCGCCGCGCACTGGAGGATGTGCGAGCCCACCGGGGTGGAGCCGGTGAAGGCGATCTTGGCGATGCGCTTGCTGGTGGCCAGGGCTTCGCCCGCTTCCTTGCCGAAGCCTTGCACCACGTTGAGCACGCCGGCCGGCAGCAGGTCGCCGATCAGCTCCAGCAGCACGCTGATGCCCAGTGGCGTCTGCTCGGCCGGCTTGAGTACCACGCAGTTGCCGGCGGCCAGGGCGGGGGCGAGTTTCCAGGCGGCCATCAGCAGCGGGAAGTTCCACGGGATGATCTGCCCTACCACGCCCAGCGGCTCGTGGATGTGATAGGCCACGGTGTGTTCGGTGATCTCGGCAGCGCTGCCTTCCTGGGCGCGGATGCAGCCGGCGAAGTAGCGGAAGTGGTCGGCGGCCAGCGGGATGTCGGCATTCAGTGTCTCGCGCACGGCTTTGCCGTTGTCCCAGGTTTCGGTGACGGCGAGCAGCTCCAGGTTGGCCTCGATACGGTCGGCGATCTTCAACAGGACCAGCGAGCGGTCCTGGACGGAGGTTTTGCCCCAGGCATCGGCTGCGGCATGGGCGGCGTCCAGGGCCTTGTCGATGTCTTCGGCCGTGGAGCGGGGGAATTCGGCAATCGGCTGGCCGGTGATCGGTGAGGTGTTGGTGAAGTACTGGCCTTTGACCGGGGCGACGAACTCACCACCGATGTAGTTGCCGTAGCGCGCCTTGAAGGACACGACGGCGCCGGGGGTTCCGGGTTGGGCATAAATCATGATGGCTCTCCAGGTTCTTGTCGTTATGCGCATGCGCGCCGGGGGCGTTCATCAGGTATAGAGCACGAGGGCAGGCCTGCCAGGAAAAGCACCGTTGGCGGATGAAGCGCAGGCTCGGTGCTAGAGCTTTCCGTGCAGGGCCGCGGTGAAGATCTGGGTGACATCGGCCTCGGTCAGCGGGCGTGGGTTGCCGCCGGCGGACGGATCGACCACCGCCATCTGCGCGATCAGGATGGTGTTGCTGTCATCCACACCCAGCTCGGCCAGGCTGTGTGGCACGCCGGTGTCGGCGCGTAGCTGCATGACCAGGGCGAGGAAGCTGTCGAAGCCAGGGTTGGCCAGGCCCAGGTAGGCGGCCAGGCGGGTGATGCGCTCTTCGATCAGGCTGCGGTTGAACTTCAGCACGTAGGGCATCAGCGTGGCGTTGGTCATGCCGTGGTGGGTGTCGTACAGCGCGCCGATCGGGTGAGCCAGGGCGTGCATGCCGCCGAGTCCCTTCTGGAAAGCGGTGGCGCCCATGGCGGCGGCGGCGAGCATGTCGGCGCGCGCGTCGAGATCATCCGGCTGGCGTACGGCACGGACCAGGGCGCCTTGCACCAGGCGCATGCCTTCCACGGCCACGCCGTCGGCCAGCGGGTGGAAGCCCGGTGCGCAGTAAGCCTCCAGGCAGTGGGAGAAGGCATCCATGCCGGTGCCTGCGGTGATGAAGGCCGGCATGCCGACGGAGAGCGCCGGGTCGCTGATAACGATCTTGGGCATCATCAGCGGGTGAAAGATGATGCGCTTGGTGTGGCTGCGTTCGTCGGTGAGGATGCCGGCGCGGCCGACTTCCGAGCCGGTGCCGGCAGTGGTCGGCACGGCGATCACCGGGGCAATGCCGCGCGGGTCGGCGCGGGTCCACCAGTCGTCGACATCCTCGAAGTCCCAGACGGGACGGGCCTGACCGCTCATGAAGGCGATCAGCTTGCCCATGTCCAGGCCGCTGCCGCCGCCAAAGGCGACCACGCCGTCGTGCTTGCCGGCGCGGTAGGCCTCCAGCCCGGCCGTCAGGTTGCTTTCCACCGGGTTGGGTTTCAGTTCGCAGAACAGTGCGGCGCCGAGCCCGGCGGCCTTCAGCGAGTCGAGGGCGGCGAGGGTGATCGGTGCGCTGCCCAGGCCACGGTCGGTGACCAGCAGCGGGCGCTGCATGCCGACGCTACGACACAGTTCGGGCAGCTCCTTGATCCGGCCGACGCCGAAGCGTACCGAGGTCGGGTAGTTCCAGTTGGCGGTCTTGCTCATGGCTGACTCCTGGTCAGAGCTGATGGCGCAGGTGAAAGGACTTGGGCCGGGTCAGGTGTTCGTAGCCGAGGCAGGACAGGCTGGCGCCACGCCCGGTGTGCTTGACCCCGGTCCAGGCCAGGGCCGGGTCGAGGTAGTCGCAGCGGTTCATGAACACGGTGCCGGTATCGAGCTGCTGGCCGAGGCGCTCGGCGGCGTCCAGGTCCTCGCTCCAGATCGCCGCGCTGAGGCCGTAGGGGCTGTCGTTCATCAGGGCGATGGCCTGTGCGTCGTTGTCCACCGGCATGATGCCGACCACCGGGCCGAAGCTTTCCTCACGCATCACCGCCATCTGGTGATCCACCTGCACCAGCACCTGCGGCGCCATGTAGGCCGTACCGGGGGCGTCGGCGGCGAAAATCTTGGCGTCGATCAGCGCCTTGGCGCCCTTGCCCTTGGCTTCGGCTATCTGTCCGCGGACGAACTCGGCGGCGCTGCTGCGCACCAGTGGGCCGAGGGTGGCGGCCTCTTCCAGCGGGTTGCCCAGGTTGTACTGTTTGGTCAGCTCGACGAAGCCGTCGACGAAGGCCGGATAGAGTGCCTTGTCCACATAAATGCGCTCGATGCCGCAGCAGCTCTGCCCGGAGTTGAAGAAGCTGCCGTCCACCAGGTTTTCCACGGCGTGGGCCAGGTTGGCGTCGGCCCGCACATAGGCCGGGTCCTTGCCGCCCAGCTCCAGACCGACGCCGATGAAGTGCCCGGCGGCGGCGCTTTCGATCAACCGCCCGCCGGCCACCGAGCCGGTGAAGTTGACCTGCTGCACCTGCCCCGAGGCAATCAGGGTGGCGGTCTGGCCGTGGTCCAGTACCAGGTTGCGGAACAGCCCGTGCGGCAGGCCGGCACGCTCGAAGGCCAGGGCGAAGCGCTCGCCGACCAGCAAGGTCTGGCTGGCATGCTTGAGCAGCACGGCGTTGCCGGCCATCAGCGCCGGGATGATGGCGTTCACGGCGGTCAGGTAGGGGTAGTTCCACGGTGCAATGACCAGCACGGTGCCCAGCGGCTCGCGGCGGATGTAGCGGCGAAAGCCGTCCTTCGGCGGCGGCACCACATCGGCCAGGGCGCGGGCGGCGATGCCGATCATGTAGCGGGCGCGCTCCTCGAATCCGCGCAGTTCGCCGGCGCCGTAACGCACGGGGCGGCCCATCTGCCAGGCCAGTTCGGGGGCGATCTCCGCGCTCATGGCCTGCATGGCGTCGACCGCCTTCAGGCAATAGCTGGCGCGTTGTTCGATGCTCAGCTCGCGCCAGGCGCGCTGGGCTTGCTGGGCTTCGCTCAGGGCCCGTTCCAGCTGGCTTGAGCTGGCGCAGGGGCGTTCGGCATACAGGCTGCCGTCCACCGGGGAAATCAGGCGAATGGTGTTCATCGGACCTCCTCTTATTGTTGTTCGCGGGGTGCCTAGTAGCGCTCGAAGCCGCGGCGCAGCTCCCAGTCGGTCACCCGGCGGTCGTATTCGGATTGTTCCCAGCGCGCGGTATGCAGGTAGTGCTCGACCACTTCGTCGCCCAGCGCGTTGCGCAGCAGTGTCGAGCGATCGAGGGCGCTGGCGGCGTCGCGCAGGGTCTTGGCCACTTCCGGCAGCTCCTCATGCTCGTAGGCGTCACCGGAGAAGGGCGCTGGCAGCTCCAACTGCTCGTCGATCCCGGCCAGGCCGGCGGCGATGAGTGCGGCATAGGCCAGGTAGGGGTTGAGGTCGGCGCCGCCGATCCGGCACTCGATGCGGATGCCCTTGCTGCCCCCGCCGCACAGGCGGAAGCCGGCGGTGCGGTTGTCGTTGCTCCACACCGCACGGGTGGGGGCGAAGGTGCCGGCCTGGAAGCGCTTGTAGGAGTTGATGTAGGGCGCCAGGAAGTAGGTGATGTCGCTGGCGTACTTGAGCTGGCCAGCCACCCACTGGCGCATCAGCGTGGACATGCCGTGCTCGGCTGCGGGGTCGTAGAACAGCGCCTGGCTGCCGTTGAGGCTGAATAGCGAGTTGTGGATATGGCTGCTGGAACCGGCCAGGTTGTAGTTCCACTTGGCCATGAACGTGACCGCCTTGCCCTGCAGCAGGGCGATTTCCTTGCAGGCGTGCTTGATGATGCTGTGCCGGTCGGCCATCACCAGGGCCTCGGCGTAGCGCACGTTGATCTCTTCCTGGCCCGGCCCCCATTCGCCCTTGGAGTTCTCCACCGGGATGCCGGCAGCTTGCAGGTGCTTGCGGATGGCGCGCATCACTGGCTCCTCGCGGATGGTCTGCAGGATGCTGTAGTCCTCGATGTAATAACCGGCGGTCTTGGGGTTTTGGTAGTGCTGGTTGTGGATGGCCTCGTAGCTCTGGTCGAACAGGTAGAACTCCAGCTCCGAGGCGAACATGCCCTGGTAGCCGCGTTCGGTGAGCCGGGCGATCTGCCGCTTGAGCATGCCGCGCGGGCTGTGCGGCAGGTCCTGGTGGTGATGGTCCTGCACATCGCACAGCACCAGGGCCGTGCCTTCCAGCCAGGGCACCACGCGCAGGGTGGACAGGTCGGGCTTGAACACGAAGTCGCCATAGCCCTGCTTCCAGCTGGCGGCGGCGTAACCGGGTACCGGTTCCATGTCGATGTCGTCGGCCAGCAGGTAGTCGCAGCCGTGGGTTTCCTCATAGGCGCTGTCGAGGAAGAACTCGACCTGGAAGCGCTTGCCGATCAGGCGCCCCTGCATGTCGACCATGCAGGCCAGGACGGTGTCGATTTTGCCGGCCACGGCGAGTTCGCGCAGGCCAGTGAGCGTGAGGTGGGCAGTCATCCGTAATCACTCCGGAAAATCCGGGGCTGCGGCGTGTCGGCGGTATGGCGGCAGGAGCGGGCGCGCAATAGTCATGTGCACCCGCTCCTGCCTGTTCTCGCGCTCGCTCGCGAGCCCCGGAACAGGTCTAGGGCTTAGTTGTTTTTATCTTTCTCGCGTTGCTGCATGGCGAACTCCTCTTCGGGCGAGAGGATCAGGCGATGGCGACCGATGATGGCGAAGTACAGGATGCCGAGGGCGAAGAACGCCGCCACCCAGAACACGCCGATGGTGTAGGCCGGGTCACCGGTGAGCTGGTAGTACAGGGTCACGGCGGCGATCAGCATGGTCAGCATGGCCCCCGGTACGCCCAGCGGGCTGCGGTAGGGACGCTCGATGTTTGGCAGGTTCTTGCGCAGCAGGATGAACGACAGCGCCTGCATGAAGTAGGAGAACATCGCGCCGAACACCGCCATGTTGAGCAGGGTGCCGCCAATCACCGCGCCACCCTTTTCCTCACCGAAGATGAACCACAGCGCCATCATCACTGCCAGGGCCAGCAGGCTGCCGCCGATCATGGCCACGTGTGGGGTCTTGCGCTGGCCGTGGGTCACCGACAACCAGGGCAGGAAGTAGCCGGCGCGGCTCAGCGAGTACACCTGGCGACCCATGGCGAAGATGATGGTGTGGAAGCTGGCGATCAGGCCGAGCACCGCCACCAGGGCCAGCAGCTTGGCGATGTTGTCGCCGTAGATTGCCTTGAAACCATCCAACAGCGGCTCGCCCGAGGAGCCCAGGGCGAAGGAGCCGACGCCGCTGGTGGCCGGGTTGAGCCAGAGGATCATGAACGCCGAGAGCATCAGGGTGAACATGCCGGCGATGATGCCCCGGGGCATGTCGCGCTTGGGGTCGACCGATTCTTCGGCGGCCAGCGGCAGCTGCTCGATGGCGAGGAACAGCCAGACGGCGAACGGCAGCGACGCGAGGATGCCGACCCAGCCCTTGGGCAGGAACGGTCCGCCGCCCTCGGGGAGTTCGACGCCATCGGCGCCGACGTTCATCGCGTAGCGGGCGAAGTCGATGTGCGGCAAGGCGCTGAACCAGAAGGTCACCAGGCAGGCCAGGGCGAGCAGGGTGACCACCAGGGTGACCTTGAATGACAGCTCGACGCCGATCACGTTGAGCCAGACGAAGGCCAGGTAGAAGCCGATCCACCACAGCGGCTGGTACTCGCTTGGCGTGCCGAAGATGCTGCTCATGTAGCTGCCGATGAAGAACACGATCACCGCCGGGGTGAGCACGTATTCGACGTTTTCCGCCAGGCCGGTGAGGAAGCCGCCCCAGGGGCCCATGGCGCTACGGGCGAAGGAATAGGCGGCGCCGGTGTGGGGCAGGGCCGGGGACATTTCTGCCAGGGAAAAGGTCAGGCCCAGGTACATCACCGCAATGATGATGGCGGCGATCAACATGCTGCCCCAGCCATTGGCCAGGCCGAAGTTCCAGCCGGAAAAATGCCCGGAAATCACCGCGCCGACGCCCAGCGCCCAGAGCGACCAGACCCCGGCATAGCGGCGCAGGCCGCGCTTCTCGAAGTAGGCCTGATCGACCGTTGTGTAACTCACTCCCGATTGCTGTTTCATGTCCCTCTCCTGCATTCGCGTTGGCTTGAGTTCTTGTAGAAATTGCCTTGCTGTCGACGGGATGGAGCACAGCTGCCAGCGGGGAGCGCGGGGGAAGGGATTGGGCGTAGCGGATCGTGGAGCGGCGCAGGCCGTTCCGTAGGCTGATCACCGCGAGAGGGAAAAGCGCCTCGCCGGGGCTGCTGGCTGTTCCTTCGGATACCAAAGAACGACTCCTTGGTTCGGCTGAACTGCAGACAAACGCGCAATCGCTAGCAGGTAAGAGCCGGTTCGCGATCGGATGGACCTGAACTGGCTTGCGGGCATGAACGGCGAGTGAACCTCATGCCGCCCGAGTGGTCTCGGGACACTGCAACTCTAGTCGATAAATCCCGGGGCAGCCCGCGCTCGGGAGATGGGCGCCGCTGTGCTAACCTGCGGCCAGTTCTGCCGGGGCATCCCGGCTTGTTTCGAGGTCATCGATGCACATCCATATTCTCGGTATTTGCGGCACCTTCATGGGCTCTCTGGCGGTGCTGGCGAAAGAGCTTGGCCACCGCGTTACCGGCTCCGACGCCAATGTTTATCCGCCCATGAGCACCCAACTGCAGGCTCAGGGCATCGAACTGATGCAAGGCTACGAGCCGGCCCATCTGCAGCCGGCGCCGGACCTGGTGGTGGTCGGCAATGCGCTGAGTCGTGGCAACCCGGCGGTGGAGTACGTGCTCAACCAGGGCCTGCCCTATGTCAGCGGCCCGCAGTGGCTGGCCGACCATGTACTGCAAGGCCGCTGGGTGCTCGGCGTGGCCGGTACCCACGGCAAGACCACCACCACCAGCATGCTGGCCTGGGTGCTGGAGCATGCCGGCATGAGCCCGGGCTTTCTGATTGGCGGTGTACCGCAGAATTTCGGTATTTCCGCGCGCCTGGGCGGTACACCGTTCTTCGTGGTTGAGGCCGACGAGTACGACAGCGCCTTCTTCGACAAGCGCAGCAAGTTCGTTCACTACCGCCCGCGCACGGCGATCCTCAACAACCTGGAATTCGACCACGCGGATATCTTCCCGGATCTGGCCGCCATCGAGCGACAGTTCCACCACCTGGTGCGCACCGTGCCGGGCGAGGGGCTGGTGATTCACCCGCAAGCCGAAGAGGCGCTGGCGCGGGTGGTCAAGATGGGTTGCTGGACGCCGGTGCAGACCACCGGTGACGGCGGGCAGTGGCAGGCGCGCTTGCTCAGCGAGGACGGCTCGCGCTTCGAGGTGATCTTCGGCGGCAAACCCGAAGGCATCGTCGAGTGGGACCTCACCGGCCAGCACAACGTGGCCAACGCCCTGGCTACCCTGGCCGCGGCGCGGCATGTCGGCGTGGTGCCGGCGCTGGGCATTGCCGGCCTCTCCAGCTTCAAGAGCGTCAAGCGGCGCATGGAGAAGGTCGCCGAGGTCAACGGCGTGACCATCTATGACGACTTCGCCCATCACCCGACCGCCATCGCTACCACCCTCGACGGCCTGCGCAAGCGCGTGGGCGATGCGCCGGTGATTGCGGTGATCGAGCCGCGCTCCAACTCGATGAAGCTCGGCGCCCACCGCGACGGTTTGCCGGACTCGGTGGTGCAAGCCGACCAGGTGTTCTGGTACGCGCCAGCCAACCTGGGTTGGGACCTGGCGGGCACGGTGGCTGGCTCAACGGTGCCCACCGTCGTGTGCGACTCGCTGGAAGGCATTATCGCCGGGGTCAAGGCCATGGCGTTGCCCGGCACCCAGGTGGTGGTGATGAGCAACGGCGGCTTCGGCGGCCTGCATGGCAAGCTGGCGCAAGCGCTGGCTGAATAGATAGTTGACCCCTCTCCCGCCGGGAGAGGGCTGGGGTGAGGGCTGGGCAACTCGGCGTTGCCTGTACGTCCCTCACCCCAGGCCCTCCCCCAGGGGGAAAGGGGAACAAACACTCCGAGGAGTTCGCCCATGAGCGGTCCCGAACGCATTACCCTGGCCATGACAGGCGCTTCCGGCGCCCAGTACGGCCTGCGCCTGCTCGACTGCCTGGTGCAGGAAGAGCGCGAAGTCCACTTCCTGATCTCCAAGGCCGCGCAACTGGTGATGGCCACCGAGACCGATGTCACCCTGCCGGCCAAGCCGCAGTCCATGCAGGCATTCCTCAACGAATACACCGGCGCCGCGCCCGGGCAGATCCGCGTCTACGGCAAGGAAGACTGGATGGCGCCGCCAGCGTCCGGCTCCGGTGCGCCGAGTGCGATGGTGGTCGTGCCGTGCTCGACCGGCACGCTGTCGGCGATCGCCACCGGCGCCTGCAACAACCTGATCGAGCGCGCCGCCGACGTGGTGCTCAAGGAGCGTCGCCAGTTGATCCTGGTGCCGCGCGAGGCGCCGTACTCCAGCATTCACCTGGAGAACATGCTCAAGCTGTCCAACCTTGGCGTGACCATCCTGCCGGCGTCCCCCGGCTTCTATCACCAGCCGCAGACCCTGGATGACCTGATCGACTTCGTCGTGGCGCGCATCCTCAATTGCCTGGGCATTCCCCAGGACATGCTGCCGCGCTGGGGCGAGCATCACCTGTCCAGTGAAGACTGAGCCCGTAGGAGCGAGCTCTGCTCGCGAACCGGAGCGCCGCCAACGCTTCGCGAGCAGGGCTCGCGCCTACGCGGTGTGTGTGGCGCTGTTCGGTTTGCTGCCGGGCTGCGCCAGCGTGCGTACCCTGGATGCGGCCAAGCCTGGCGCGCCGGTGGTGTATGCCGGCACGCGGCTGGACTGGTATGCGTTGCAGGGTGGCTGTTGCCCGCGCGACCGTTTCGGTGCCGAGGCGCCGAAGTATGCGGGCTTCGATCTGCCGGCCAGCGCGTTGCTGGATACCCTGTTGCTGCCGCTCTCGCTGGCCACTGCGCTGGGCATCGGGCTGGGTATCAGCGGCGGCAATTGAGTGCCTCCGGGCGGATGACCGTTCTGTGAGCCGCTACTGCGCCCAGCCGTACCAGACCCAGGTCATTGGCCGCGGGCCCGGCAGGTAGCCAGCCTTGATTTCCTTGATCTGAAAACCTCCGGCTTTGAGCAGTGCGGGAATGTCGCGGTTGAGGTGGCAACCGCCGGCCAGGGGTTTCCACAGCGGCGTCAGGCGATCCTGCCACAGGCGTACCTGCGCATCCGGCGCACGGCCATGCTCACTGAACAGCAGCTTGCCGCCGGGCTTGAGCACCCGGCGCATTTCCAGCAGGGCGGCCAGCGGGTCGGGGATGGTGCACAGGGTGAAGGTGCAGACGATGCTGTCGAAGCTGGCGTCGGCGGCCTGGATCTGCCCCAGCTCCAGGGCAATCATTTCCACTGGAATGTTGATCTGCGCCGCGCGCTGGCGGGCCAGGGTCTGCATCTGTGCGGCGGGGTCGACGCCGACGATGGCACTGACCTTCTGCGCATCGTAGAAACTCAGGTTGAGTCCGGTGCCGATGCCGATTTCCAGCACCCGGCCCTCGGCCAGGGGCACGACCTTCGAGCGGGTCTTCATTACCTGGCCCATGCCGCAGGCGAAATCGATCAGGCGCGGCAGGATGTGCTGGTCATAGAACTGCATGGTTCAGCGCCCCAGTCGGCGCAGTTCGTCCGACTCCACCACGCGCACGCCGTCGCCTTCTTCCAGCGCCAGGCGCCACAGGGCACGGGCCAGGGTGGTGGCTTCGATGCCGCGGTATTTGCCGGGCAGCCAGCGCATGAAGGGCGCAGCAAGTTGTTCGCCGATGCGGAATTCGCTGCGTGAGCCGAGCAGCAGCGACGGCCTGGCGATGGTCAGTTGGGGCCAGTCCTGCGCCTGCAGGGCCTGTTCCATATCGCCCTTGACCCGGTTGTAGAACACCGAGGCGTTGGCGTCGGCGCCCAGGGCGCTGATCACCAGCAGGTGGCGGGCACCCATCTCGCGGGCGCGGCGGGCGAAGGCGAGGACCAGGTCATGGTCGATGGCGCGAAAGGCGTCCTGCGAGCCGGCCTGCTTGATGGTGCTGCCCAGGCAGCAGAACGCAGTGTCGACCTGGCCTTGCAGTTGGGGCAGCAGCGCGGCCAGCTCACCCACCGGATTGTCCAGGTGCGGGTGTTCGGCCAGGGGACGGCGGCTGGGTGCCAGTACGCGGCTGATGGTGGGTTCGTTGAGCAGGCGATCGAGCAGGTGCTCGCCGGTGAGGCCGGTGGCGCCTGCAAGCAGGATGTGCTGGGGCGTCAGATACATGTGTGTGTCTCCGCTGATACAGCCAGCTTAGATCGGTTTGTTCCCGCCAGCTTGTCGGCGCAGCGGCTCATGGGGTTTTCTCCTGCCCGGCCGTGGCAGCGGTCAGCGCCTGGCGGGCCTGGCTTTCGCGCAGCTGGCGCCAGTGCTGGAGCACGGCCTTGGGTGCCCACAGTTGCGGTTCGGAAGGCTGGAAATCGTCAGCCTTCTCCTTTTGGGCCACGGTGGCGCTGGCCAGCTCGAAGGCGCGCTGCAGGTCGTCGGTCTCGTTGAAGGCCTCGGCGAACAGGGCGCGGCCGAAGTAGGTGAAGTCATTTTCATCGGCGCAGCCGAAGGACACCCGATCGGCGCGGGAGGCTGTCATCACCAGGGTCTTGTCGTCTTTCAGGGGGGGGATGAAGCCGCCGGAGTAGCAGGCGGAGATCACCACCACTTTGTAGCGATCCTTGAGCGGTTGCAGCAGGCTGGCCAGCTCATCGGCCGGTAGGCTGTCCAGTTGCAGGCGCGGCTGGTCCAGGCTCAGTTGATGGTCGCGCGAGCCGTGGCTGGTCAGGTAGATGAACACCAGGTCTTCGGGGCCGCTGCGTTCGGCCAGGGCGCGCACGGCGCGGGTCAGGCTTTCGCGTGTGGCCAGCGGGCGGTCGGCGAAGTGGTCGCGGTGGTTGCTCAGGGTGATTCCGCCGCGCGCGCCGAAGCGTTCGCCGAGCAGCTTGCTGACGTAGTCGGCCTCGCGCAGGAACACGCTCTGGTTGCCGTCGCCGGCCAGGGTCAGGCTGTACAGCTCGACTTCCGGCGTGGAGGGCGGCAGCTTGGCGATGGCCTGTTGCAGCAATTCGCCTTGCTGGAGCAGGCCCAGCTCAAGTGGGTCGGGCAGCAATTGGCCGGCGCCATCGCGAACCCGCTGCCCGGCCTGCCAGGTGCCTTCGGTCTGCTGGCCGTCGGCGCTGGTGAGGGTGCCGATACCGGCGTATTCGCCGCGGGCGAAGTGCCCTTGGTAGCGGCTGCCGTCGGCCAGGGTCAGGGTGCCTTCGCCGTGGTAGCGCCAGTAGCGGAACTGGCCGCTGTAGCGTTCGCCGTCGCTGCCGAGGTAATCGCCTTTGCCGGTCAGGGCGCCGTCCTTGAACAGGCCATTCCACACATTGCCCTGGCCGTCCTGGTAGCGGCCCTGGCCGTGGAACAGGTCGTTGCGAAACTCACCGCTGTAGGTCTGCCCTTCGGCGCCCTGGTAGATCCCTGGGCCATTGAGTACGCCTTGCTTGAAGGTGCCGCTGTAGCGTTCGTCACCATTGATGCGCATGCCTTCGCCATCCAACTCTCCGCGTTCGAAGTGGCCCTGGTAGCGGCTGCCATCCTCGAACTGGAGATTGCCCTGGCCCTGGTAGCGGTCCTTGCGGAATTCGCCGCGGTAGCTCATGGCGCCTTGTTGCAGGTGGCCTTCACCGTGCAGGCGGCCGAGCTTGAAGCTGCCTTCGTATTGGCTGCCGTCGTTGTAGGTAAGTTTGCCGTGGCCATCGAACAGGCCCTGGTGGAATTCGCCGACGTATTGTTCGCCACCCGAGCCGTGCCACTCGCCCTGGCCTTCGAACAAACCGTCCTTGAACAGCCCCGCGTACCAGCTGCCATTGGCGTAGTCGAGGCGCCCCTGGCCTTGCAGCAGGCCGTCGACCACCTCGCCGCGGTAGCGCCCGCCATCCGGCAGTACCGCGTTTGGTGGCAGCAGTGGTTCGCTATCGCCACAGGCGGCGAGGAGCAGGGCGAGCGTCAGGGGGGCAAGCAGGCGGGGCATGGCAGACATCCGGGTCATGGACATGCGCCGAGTATGCCGAAGTGCAATGAAAACGGGGCGCTATTGCGCCCCGTTTTGTATGGCCGGATGGCTCAGACGAAGCACAGGGAGAGCGACTCGGCGATATACGCCGGCTTCTCCTGGCCTTCGATCTGCAGGGTCGCTTCGACCTTGAACAGCCACTGGCCCGGACGCTTCTCGGTGACTTCGAGCACCTTGGCGGACAGGCGCACGCGCGAGTCGACCTTCACCGGCTGGATGAAGCGCACGCTGTCCAGGCCGTAGTTGACGGCCATCTTCAGGCCTTCAGGGGCGAGCATCAGCTTTTCCATCAGCACCGGAATCAGCGACAGGCTGAGGAAGCCGTGGGCGATGGTGCTGCCGAAGGGGGTGTGCTTGGCCTTGACCGGGTCGACGTGGATGAACTGATGGTCACCGGTGCATTCAGCGAATTGGTTGATGCGGTTCTGGTCGATGGTCAGCCATTCCGAGCATCCCAGCTCCTTGCCTACATAGTCTTGCAGTTGCGATACGGGTACGAGCGGCATAGATCCTCCTTGAGGATGCGAGGTTATTTGTTGTTTTTGAGGATGAACCTGGCTGGCTCTAGATCATCATGAGTGCGCGGGAGGGTCAAGCCTGAGGCGCGCTGTTTATGACGTGGCCTAGGGCGTGGCTATAATGGCCGCGCTTTTATCCGGGAGATTTCCATGCTGTTACGTGGCCTGACCTGGCTGGTGCTGTTCCAGTTGCTGGGCACCGCCCTCAACGTCCTGCTCCTGCCGATGTTGCCGGGACCGATCATCGGCATGCTGCTGTTGTTCGTCTTTCTCCTGCTGCGTGGCGAAGTGGGCGAGCCGCTTAGCGATGCTGCTGCCACGCTGCTGCGCTACCTGCCCTTGCTGCTGGTGCCGCCGGCCGTGGGGGTGATGGTGTATGCCGCGCAGATCGCCGCGGACTTCTGGGCCCTGGTCGGCGCGCTGTGCCTGTCCCTGCTGCTGTCCCTGTTGTTCGTCGGCTGGCTGATGCAGAAACTGATCGAGCGCCAGGCGCGCCAGGAGGAGCAGGCATGAGCCTCGATGCGCATGCCGCCCTGCAGGCGGTGATCCATCACCCGCTATTCGGCGTCGGCATCACCCTCGCGGTGTATCAGTTGGCCCTGGCCGCCTACGAGAAAACCCGCTGGTTCTTTCTGCAGCCGGTGCTGGTATCGATGACTGTTTTGATCGGTGTGCTGCTGGTCAGCGGCCTGAGTTATCAGGAATACCGCAGCAGCACCTTCCTGCTCAGCGTCCTGCTGGGGCCGGCGACCGTAGCCTTGGCGGTGCCGCTGTATCTCAACCTGCGACGGATTCGCCAGTTGTTCTGGCCGGTGCTGATCACCCTGTCTGTGGGCGGCGTGGTGGCCACGGCGCTGGGTGTGGGCCTGGCGTGGCTGTTCGGTGCCGACCACATGATGCTGATGACCCTGGCGCCGAAGTCGGTGACCTCGCCGATCGCCATGCTGGTGGCTGAGCAGATCGGCGGCGTGGCGGCGCTGGCGGCGGTGTTCGTACTGATCACCGGAGTGCTCGGCGCCATGTGCGGCCCCGAACTGCTGCGCCGTATCGGCGTGCACCATCCGGCTGCCCAGGGCATGGCGCTGGGCATCACCGCGCATGCCGTGGGCACCGCGCGGGCCTTGCAGGAAGGCGAGGAAAGTGGCGCCTTCGCGGCGCTGGCGATGAGCCTGATGGGCATGGCTACGGCGATACTGTTGCCGCTGGCCGTGGCTGTCATCACCTGAGAGCGAGTGCCATGAGCCTGCCCCTGTTTCCCCTGAATACCGTGCTGTTCCCCGGTTGCATCCTCGATCTGCAGATATTCGAGGCGCGCTACCTGGACATGATCAGCGCCTGCATGCGTCGCGGCGAAGGCTTTGGCGTGGTTGCCATCCTCGAAGGCCAGGAGGTCGGTGAGGCGGCATCACAGTTCGCCCTGATCGGCTGCGAGGCGCTGATCCGTGACTTCCAGCAGCGGCCCAATGGCCTGTTGGGGATTCGCGTCGAGGGCGGCCGGCGCTTTGTCGTCGAGTCGGCCGAGGTGCAGGTGGACCAGCTCACGCTGGCCGACGTGCGCTGGCTGGACGAGGCCGAGGAAGTGCCGCTGCAAGGCGGGCATGCCGACCTGGTGGCGTTGCTTGGTGCCCTCGCCGAGCATCCGCTGGTGGCCGGCATGGACATGGATGGCGACGGCATCGGCCAGCAGGCGCTGGCCAATCGGCTGGCGTACCTGCTGCCCTTCGAGCTTGAGGAAAAGCTGCAGATCCTGACCCTGGACAGCCCGGCCCGCCGGCTGGCGCGGGTGCAGGAGCTGCTTGACCGACTTCAGGGCGAGATGCTCGCCTGATTGCTAGCTGTTTGTCAGATGTAGGGGCGCCAGGCTCAGTAGCGATACTGCTGGATCGCCTCCGGCAATGACCACAGGCTGACTCCGCTGAGCAACGCCAGGGTCGCCGGCAGAATCAGCCACCACACCCGGGCGCCCAGCGGCGCCATTGGCGCGCGGCGTTGCAGCAGGGCCAGGCTGGCGGCGCAGACGCAGCCGGCGAGCAGGGCGCCGGCGAGCACGTCGGTCGGCCAGTGCACTCCCAGATAAACCCGCGACAGGGCGATCAGCAGCGCCGGCAGGCACGCCAGCAGCAGCCAGGTCAGGCGCGTGCGGGCCGGTGCGCCACGCCCGGCGAGAATGCCGAGGGCGAGGAACAGGGCGAAGGCCGCCGAGCTGTGGCCGCTGGGCAGGCTGTAGGTTTCCAGCGGTTGCAGTAGCACTTCCGGGCGGGCGCGGGCGAGCAGGTGTTTGAGGCCGGTATTGCACAGCGCGGTACCGAGCATGCAGCAGGTCACGAACAGCGCGGCGGCCTGGCGCCGGCAGAGCAACAGCAGCAGGGTCAGCAGCACGCCGGCGGCGACCTGGGTGCCGAAGTTGGCCAGCCCGGTGACCAGCAGTACCAGGCTGTCCATGGCCGGGCCGCGCTGTTCCTGGATCAGCGTCATCAGGCCCTGGTCCAGGGTATCGAGGTGCGGCCAGCCGATTAGCAGGCCGATCAGCAGGCTGCCACTGAGCGCGGCGGAGATGGCCGTGGCCCCGCGTTGCTCACGCAGGCTGCTGTGGATGACGATCAGCAGCATCAGGGCGATGGCCGCAGCGACTATCCCGGCGGCGCTCCAGAAGCCCTCCGGCAGGGGCAGGCGCATGGCGGCGCCGGTGGCCCAGCCTGGAAGCATGTAGGCCACCGCCCAGCCCGCGGCGGCCAGCAGGCTGACCAGGGCAAAGCGCACGAAGGGCATGTCGAGCATGCCTGCTACCAGTGGCAGCATCGGTCGCAGCGGGCCGATGTAGCGGCCGACCAGCAGGCTGACCACGCCGTAGCGCTGGAAGTAGTTTTCCGCGCCGCTCAACCACTCGGGGTGGTCGCGCAGTACCGGCAGGCCGCGGATGTTCTGGTGGAAGCGGCGGCCCAGGGCGTAGGAAATCGCATCGCCGAGCAGGCCGCCACTGTAGGCCAGCAGCAGTGTTTGCCAGAGCGGCAGGGAGCCGCTGCCGGCCAGTACCGCCAGGGTGAACAGCACCACGGTGCCGGGGATCACGATGCCGGCCACCGCCAGGCATTCCAGGCAGGCGATGACGAAGATGCTCAGGCCCAGCCATTGCGGATTGGCTTCCAGCCAGAGCGTGATGGTGTCGAACCAGTGGCTCATGCTTACAGTTCCTCTGTATTGCGCAGGTGGTAATGGTGGTGTTCGAGCTGGCCGCGGCGCAGCGGGTTGCGCGTGCACTGGCGGGCATACGCCGCATCGACGAAGCGATACAGCAGGTGCTCGTCGCGCCCGTCAGGGATGCCCAGGCGAGTGGTCTGGATCAGCTGCGTCGGGCGCTCGCCGACGTCCTCGGCAAACAGGCGCTGCGGGTCGAAGCGCTGCCCGTCCCAGTCCGGCACTTTCAGGCCCAGGGCCTTGCACAGCAGGGTTTGACCGGCGCACAGGCGTTCGGTTGCCCGCACGCTGCCGCTGGCGGATGGATTATTGGCCTGCATGCGCTGCAGGGCGTCCGGCGCGCAATGCCGGTCCAGCCAGGGCGCGGCGGATTTGATCAGCACGGCGTTACCCGGGCCGTGGGCGCTGAAGTTCAACGAATCGCCGCCGCGGGCGTAGTACATATAGATGTGCCCGCCGCCCTGAAACAGCGCGCGGCGCTTCTCGGTGTAGCCGAGTGAGGCGTGGCTGCCTTTTTCGGCCAGGTAGTAGGCTTCGGTCTCGATGATGCGTGCCGCCAGCCAGTGGCCCTGGTGGCAATGACGGATGACCTTGCCCAGCAGTTCGCGGGCGAGCAGTTGGGCGTCACGGTCGAAGAAGCTGTCGGGCAGCGGCTGGGCGTCGGGCCAGGGCAGGGCGCTCATACGGGTTTCCGGGCGGGCGAAATGGCGCGATCGTAGGGCCTGTTGTCGTTTCGGCACAACCGCGACGGAGCCAGTTTTTGCGCGGAGCTAGGCGCGAGACGCGAAGTTTGGTCGTTCAAATGAGCTGTCGAGTAACGACGTTCCGCGTAAAAACTGGCCCGTCCCTTCGGGTTGCGCGGCAAATCGCGCCATGCGGCGTTGCTGGACTTGGCAAGGGAACGACCATTGCCTGCGTCCCGCGCCTTGCCTGGCGCGATTTGGCGCAGCAACGCGGATGCGCCGAAACGGCAGCAGGCCCTAACACTGCCAGGCTGACGCCGGGCTGAATCTTGTGCCGCGATGTTGCACCGCCAGCCCCGTCCGCCGGGCAGTGCTGGGCGTGGAGCGGCGCTGTCGCTATAATCAGCCCCTTTTTCCCACTGCCAGACGTCCGTAGACCATGACCGAGTCAGTACTCGACTACATGACCCGCCTGGGCCGCGCCGCGCGCGAAGCCTCGCGGGTGCTTGCCCGTGCCAATACCGCGCAGAAGAATCGCGCCCTGCAGGCCGCCGCCAATGCCCTCGATGCTGCGCGCGTCGAGCTGACCGCTGCCAATGAGCTGGACCTGGCTGCTGCCCGCGCCAGTGGCCTGGAGCCGGCCATGGTCGACCGCCTGGCGCTGACCCCGGCGGTGATCGACAGCATGATCGAAGGCCTGCGCCAGGTCGCCACCCTGCCGGACCCGATCGGCGAGATCCAGGGCATGCGTTACCTGCCGTCCGGTATCCAGGTCGGCAAGATGCGCGTGCCACTGGGCGTGATCGGCATCATCTACGAGTCGCGGCCCAACGTGACCATCGACGCCGCCAGCCTGTGCCTGAAGTCCGGCAACGCGACCATCCTGCGCGGCGGCTCCGAGGCGATTCATTCCAACCAGGCGATTGCCCGCTGCATCCAGCTCGGCCTGGCCGAAGCCGGCCTGCCGGCCTGCGCCGTGCAAGTGGTGGAAACCACTGATCGCGCGGCCGTCGGCGCGCTGATCACCATGCCCGAGTTCGTCGACGTGATCGTGCCGCGTGGTGGCAAGGGGCTGATCGAGCGCATCAGTCGCGACGCCAAGGTGCCGGTGATCAAGCACCTGGACGGCGTGTGCCACGTCTATATCGACGTTGCCGCCGATGTCGACAAGGCGATTCGCGTGGCCGACAACGCCAAGACCCAGCGCTACTCGCCGTGCAACGCCATGGAAACCCTGCTGGTGCACAGCGCCATCGCCGACAAGGTGCTGCCGCCGCTGGCCGCCATCTACCGCGACAAGGGTGTCGAGCTGCGTGGCGACGCTGCTACCCGCGCGCTGCTGGGTAGCGACGTGCTGGAAGCGACGGAAGACGATTGGTTCGCCGAGTACAACGCGCCGATCCTCGCCATTCGTATCGTCGATTCGCTGGATGCGGCCATCGAGCACATCAACAAGTACGGCTCGCAGCACACCGACGCGATCATTACCGAGAACTTCTCGGATGCGCGGCGCTTCCTCACCGAGGTGGATTCCGCCTCGGTGATGGTCAATGCCTCGACCCGTTTCGCCGATGGTTTTGAATACGGCCTGGGCGCGGAAATCGGCATTTCCACCGACAAGCTGCACGCCCGCGGCCCGGTCGGCCTGGATGGCCTGACCAGTGAGAAGTATGTGGTGTTCGGCGACGGACACATCCGCACCTGATGGCGCGCCGGATTGGCTTGCTCGGCGGCACCTTCAATCCGGTGCATATCGCGCATCTGCGCGGCGCCCTGGAAGTCGCCGAACAGCTGGTGCTGGATGAGTTGAGGCTGGTGCCTAGCGCCCGGCCACCACACCGCGAAGTACCGCAGGCCAGCGCCGAACAGCGCCTGGCGATGGTCGAGCTGGCCGTAGCCGGCGAGCCGCAATTGCGGGTCGATGACCGTGAGCTGCGGCGGGCCAAGCCGTCATTCACCTACGACACCCTGGAGTCGTTGCGTGGTGAATTGGCGGCGGATGATCAAGTTTTTCTCCTGCTGGGCTGGGATGCCTTTTGCGGGTTGCCGACCTGGCATCGTTGGCAGGAATTGCTGGAGCACTGCCATATCTTGGTGCTGCAGCGGCCGGATGCCGACAGCGAGGCTCCGGAAGCGCTGCGCGACCTGCTCGCGGCGCGCAGTGTGAGTGATCCGCAAGGCCTGGTCGGGCCGAGTGGGCAGATTGCTTTTGTCTGGCAGACGCCGTTGGCGGTGTCTGCCACGCAGATTCGTCATTTGCTGGCAGAGGGGCGTTCGGTACGTTTTCTGGTACCCGACGCCGTGCTGGCCTATATCCAAACCCACGGACTTTACCGTGGGCAAACCGATTCATGAGGTAACGATGCAAAACGAAGAACTGGTCAAGGTTGCCATTGCAGCCCTGGAAGACATGAAAGCCACCGACATCACCACCATCGATGTGCGCGGCAAGACCAGCGTCACCGATTTCATGGTGATCGCCAGCGGCACCTCCAGCCGCCACGTCAAATCGATCGCCAACGAAGTGCTGGACAAGACCAAGGAACAAGGCGTGCGCCCGATCGGCAGCGAAGGCCTGGACGGCGGCGAGTGGGCCCTGCTCGACCTCGGCGACGTCGTGGTGCATGTGTTTCAGGTCGCTACTCGTCAGTTCTATGACCTTGAGCGTCTGTGGCAAGGCGCCGAGCAGAGCCGTGCGCAGCACCAGGATCTGCCGGAGTAAGTTCGCCCCGTGCGTATCAAGCTGATTGCGGTCGGGTCGCGTATGCCGCGCTGGGTGGAGGATGGCTGGCAGGAATATGCCAAGCGTCTGCCGCCCGAGCTGGGGCTCGATCTGGTGGAGATCCCGCTGACCACGCGCGGCAAGAATGCCGACGTGGCGCGGATGATCCGCCAGGAAGGCGAGGCCATGCTGAGCAAGGTGCAGCCGGGCGAGCGCATCGTTACCCTCGAGGTAACGGGCAAGCCGTGGAGCACCGAGCAATTGGCGGCCGAGCTGGAGCGCTGGCGCCTGGATGCGCGCACCGTAAACCTGATGGTCGGCGGCCCGGAAGGGCTGGCGCCTGAGGTGTGCGCGCGCAGTGAGCAGCGCTGGTCGTTGTCGCCGCTGACCTTGCCGCATCCGTTGGTACGCATCCTGATCGGCGAACAGATCTACCGGGCCTGGACCGTGCTGTCCGGCCACCCGTATCACAAATAAAAAGTCGTCCTGATTAAGTAGCCTTAGATGCCGCAGCCGATTCGCCTGAAAGACCACGAGAAGGACGCCCGCCTGGTGCGTCGGCGCGTCGTGGTCGGCGGCGTGGCGGTGCTCCTGCTGACTTGTGTGCTGATTGCGCGCATGTATTACCTGCAGGTGATCCAGTACGACTATCACTCGACCCTGGCGGAAAACAACCGCATCCACGTGCAGCCGATTCCGCCGACCCGCGGGCTGATCTTCGATCGCAACGGGCTGATCATCGCGGACAACCGGCCGAGCTTCAGCCTGGCTATGACTCGCGAGCGCGCCGGCGACTGGCAGCAGGTGCTGGACGTGATCGTCGAAGTGCTGGAGCTGACGCCCGAAGACCGTGCGCTGTTCGAGAAGCGCATGCGCCAGGGACGCCGGCCGTTCGAGCCGGTACCGATCCTGTTCGAGCTGACCGAGGAGCAGATCGCCCGTATTGCGGTCAACCAGTTCCGCCTGCCGGGTGTGGATGTGGCGGCGCAGCTGGTGCGCCACTACCCGCAGAAGGGCCACTTTGCCCACTCGGTCGGCTATGTCGGGCGGATCAACGAGAAAGAGCTGAAACAGCTCGATCCGGTCAACTACAGCGGCACCCACCATATCGGCAAGACCGGCATCGAGCGCTTCTACGAGGCCGAGCTGCACGGTGAAGTGGGTTACGAGGAAGTCGAGACCAACGCCCGTGGTCGCGTGTTGCGCGTGCTCAACCGCACCGACCCACAGCCGGGCAAGGACATTGTCCTGACCCTCGACGTCAAGCTGCAGGAGGCCGCCGAGGTTGCTCTTGGCGGGCGACGCGGTGCGGTCGTGGCAATCGAGCCGAGCTCCGGCGAGGTGCTGGCGATGGTCAGCCAGCCGAGCTTCGACCCCAACCCGTTCGTCACCGGTATCGGCTTCAAGGCCTATGCCGAGCTGCGCGACTCGATCGACCGGCCGCTGTACAACCGCGTACTGCGCGGCCTGTACCCGCCGGGCTCGACGGTCAAGCCGATGGTCGCCGTCTCGGCCCTGGAAACCGGCGTGGTCACGCCGCAGACCCGGGTGTTCGATCCGGGCTATTACCAGTTGCCGGGCAATACCCACAAATACCGCAACTGGAACCGCACGGGCGACGGCTATGTGAACCTGGAAATGGCGATCATGCGTTCCAACGACACCTACTTTTACGACGTTGCCCACAAGATGGGCATCGACCGCCTGCACGACAACATGAGCCGCTTCGGCTTCGGCCAGCGCGTGTCGCTGGACATGAACGAAGAGGCCGAGGGCCTGATGCCCTCGCGTGACTGGAAGCGCGGGCGCTACCGCCAGTCCTGGTACCCGGGCGAGACGCTGATTCTCGGCATCGGCCAGGGCTACATGCAGGCCACGCCGCTGCAACTGGCCCAGGCGACGAGCCTGATGGCCACGCGCGGCAAGTGGATTCGCCCGCACCTGGCCAAGGACATCGAAGGCAGCAAACCGGTGGACCCGAATCCGATGCCGGATATCGTCCTGCGTGACCCCAAGTTCTGGGATTACGCGCGCAACGGCATGGAAATGGTGGTGCACGCCCCGCGCGGCACGGCAGCCAAGGTCGGCGCCACTGCGGTCTATCGTTTCGCCGGCAAGAGCGGCACGGCGCAGGTGGTGGCGATCAAGCAGGGCGAGAAGTACGACCGCAGCAAGATCAACGAGCGCCACCGCGACCACGCGCTGTTCGTCGCCTATGCGCCGGCCAGCGATCCGAAGATCGCCGTGTCGGTAATGATCGAGAACGGCGAGGGCGGCTCCAGCGTCGCCGCGCCGGTGGCCAAGCAGGTGATGGACGCCTGGCTGCTGGGCGCCGATGGCCAGCTGAAACCCGAATACCGTCCGCCGCTACCCGAGGCAGACCCCGCGAGCGCCGTGCATGAACAGTAACTTCGACCGCAGCATTTCCGATGAGGACGTGTTCAAGCGCCGCGCCACGCTGCTGCAGCGCCTGCACATCGACGGCTGGCTGCTGCTGATCCTGCTGGTGCTGGGTGCCGGCAGCCTGTTCGTGCTGTATTCGGCCAGCGGCAAGAACTGGGATCTGGTGATCAAGCAGGCCAGCTCGTTCGGCCTGGGGATCTTCGCCGCCATTGTCATTGCCCAGTTCGAGCCGCGCTTCATGGCGCGCTGGGTACCGCTGGCCTATGTGGTCGGCGTCGGCCTGCTGGTGGTGGTGGAGATCATGGGCCACACGGCCATGGGCGCCACGCGCTGGATCAACATCCCCGGGGTGATCCGCTTCCAGCCCTCGGAGTTCATGAAGATCATCATGCCGGCGACCATCGCCTGGTACCTGGCGCGGCACAACCTGCCGCCCAAGCTCAAGCACGTCACCGTCAGCCTGGTGCTGATCGTGATTCCCTTCGTGCTGATCGCCAAGCAGCCGGACCTCGGTACGGGCCTGCTGATTCTGGCGTCCGGAGGCTTCGTGGTGTTCATGGCCGGGTTGCAGTGGCGCTGGATCCTCGGCGCGCTGGCGGCGGTGGTGCCGATTGCGGTGACCATGTGGTTCTTCGTCCTGCGCGAATACCAGAAGCAGCGCGTGCTGACTTTCCTCGACCCGGAGAGCGATCCGCTGGGCACCGGCTGGAACATCATCCAGTCCAAGGCGGCCATCGGTTCGGGTGGTGTATTGGGCAAAGGCTGGCTGCTCGGCACCCAGTCTCATCTGGATTTTTTGCCGGAAAGCCATACGGACTTTATCATTGCCGTGCTGAGCGAAGAGTTCGGCATGGTCGGGGTGTGTATCCTGCTGCTGGTGTACTTGGTGCTGATCGCCCGCGGCCTGGTCATCACGGCCCAGGCGCAGACCCTGTTCGGCAAGCTGCTGGCGGGTAGCCTGACGATGACCTTCTTCGTGTACGTGTTCGTTAACATCGGCATGGTCAGTGGCCTGTTGCCGGTGGTGGGGGTGCCCCTACCCTTTATTAGCTACGGCGGAACTCACTTGGTGACGCTGTTGTCAGGGTTTGGGGTTTTGATGGCGGTTCATACGCATCGCAAGTGGATCGCCCAGGTTTGAGAAGAGTGAAGAATTTGAAGCAAGCATTGCGCCGCTGGACTCGCAGCGTTCTCTGGGTTGGCCTGGCTGGCATGCTGGGACAGAGTGCGGTTGCCGTTGCCGGGGACTACGAAGGCTCGCCCAGAGTGGCCGAGTTCGTTGCCGAGATGACCCGCGATTACGGTTTCGCTGGTGAGCAGCTGACCGTGCTGTTCAATCAGGTGGAGCGCAAGCAGGCGATCCTCGACGCCATTTCGCGTCCGGCCGAGCGGGTCAAGCCGTGGAAGGAATACCGCCCGATCTTCATCACCGAGGCGCGCATCAGCAAGGGTGTGAGCTTCTGGAATCAGCATGCCGAGGCCCTGGCACGCGCCGAGAAGGAATATGGCGTGCCGGCTCAGGTGATCGTCGCGATCATCGGCGTGGAAACCTTCTACGGCGGCAACACCGGTAGCTGGCGCGTATTGGATGCGCTGTCGACCCTGTGCTTCGACTATCCGCCACGTGCCGAATTCTTCTGCCAGCAGCTCCGGGAGTTCCTCATCCTGTCCCGCGAGCAGCAGGTCGATCCGCTCAGCCTCAAGGGCTCCTACGCCGGCGCCATGGGCCTGCCGCAGTTCATGCCGGGTAGCTTCCGCGCCTACGCCGTGGACTTCGACGGTGACGGCCATATCGATATCTGGAACAACCCGGTGGACGCCATCGGCAGCGTCGCCAGCTACTTCAAGCGTCACGGCTGGGTCAGCGGTGGGTCGGTGGTCAGCCGTGCCCAGGTCAAGGGCGAGCAGGTCGACAGCGGCCTGACCGTCGGCCTCGACCCGGTGAAGAACGTCGGCCAGCTGCGTGCCCTGGGCTGGTCCAGCGCCGATGTGCTGCGCGATGACGTGCCGGTCACCGCCTTCCGCTTCGATGGCGCCGACGGCGAGGAGTACTGGATGGGCCTGCCCAACTTCTTCGTCATCACCCGCTACAACCGCAGCGCCATGTATGCGATGGCCGTGCATCAGTTGTCCGGTGAATTGCTCGCCAAGCGAGGCGTGCAATGAAGCGTACCCTGCGCGGCGCGGCCTTCATGGCGCTTGGCCTGGCTATCGCCAGTTGCTCCACCAGCCGCGTACCGCAACCGGTGGCGCCAGGTTCGCAGCCGATTTCCGGGCCGAGCGACTTCAATCGCCCGCACCGCGACGGCGCGCCCTGGTGGGACGTCGACGTGTCGCGCATCCCCGATGCTGTGCCGATGCCGCACTACGGCGCTTACAAGGCCAACCCTTACACGGTTCTGGGCAAGACCTACTACCCGATGAACGATGCCCGGCGCTATAGCGTGCTGGGTACCGCGTCCTGGTACGGCACCAAGTTCCACGGCCAGGCCACCGCCAACGGCGAGGCCTATGACCTGTACGGCATGACCGCCGCGCACAAGACCCTGCCGTTGCCCAGCTATGTGCGGGTGACCAACCTGGAGAACGGTAAGAGTGTGATCGTGCGGGTCAACGACCGCGGCCCGTTCTACTCCGACCGGGTCATCGACCTGTCCTTCGCTGCGGCGAAGAAGCTCGGCTATGCCGAGAGCGGTACTGCGCGGGTCAAGGTCGAGGGCATCGATCCGCATGAGTGGTGGGCCCAGCAGGGTCGCCCGGTACCGATGGTGCTGGCGCAGCCGAAAATGGCCGCCACCACTGTGGCCCAGCCGCAGGCGCAATCGCTGGCCACGGTGCAGCCGGTCGAACAGTACACCCCGCCACCGGAGCAGCATGCTGCGGCCGTGGTGCCGGTGCAGATCGACGCAAAAAAAAACGATTCAGTCGCAGCATCTGGCCTGTATCTCCAGGTGGGCGCCTTCGCCAACCCGGACGCTGCGGAACTTCTCAAGGAGAAGTTGAGCCAGACAGTACCTGCCAAGGCGTTTATCAGCTCGGTGGTGCGCAACCAGCAGATCCTGCATCGAGTGCGCCTGGGGCCGATCGGAACGCCGGGTGAGGCGCAGCAGCTGCAAGACAGCGTGCGCCTGGCCAACCTCGGTCAGCCGACCCTGGTGCGGCCGGACTAGACCTTTTTCGTCCACTGGCCCGCGTTGTCGCGGGTGGGTGGGGAATGCAGGCGAATGCAGATTCGCCTGTGCCATTGTTGAATAGCTATTTCAGAGAGACGGATGAATATCTCCCGCTTTGCCAAACGCCTTTCCCTGTTCGCCCTGCTGATCACTGCGCCGCTCGCCCAGGCCGCCCAGGACCAGATGATCCCGTCCCCGCCGCAACTGGCTGCCAAATCCTACGTGCTGCTGGATGCTGCCAGTGGCAAGGTGCTGGTCGAGAACAACGGCGACCAGCGCCTGCCGCCGGCCAGCCTGACCAAGCTGATGACCGCCTACATCGCCACCCTGGAGATCCGCAAGGGCAAGATCGGCGAGCAAGACCTGGTGAACGTCAGCGAGCACGCCTGGCGCGCCGGTGGCGCGGCTTCCGGCGGCTCCACCATGTTCCTGCCGCTGAACAGCCAGGTTAAGGTCGATGACCTGCTGCACGGCATCATCATCCAGTCCGGCAACGACGCCAGCATCGCCCTGGCCGAATACATCGCCGGCAGTGAAGACGCCTTCGCCGACATGATGAACGAGACGGCCGCGACGCTCGGCATGAAGAACTCGCACTTCATGAACGCCACCGGCCTGCCGGATCCCGAGCACTATTCCAGTGCCCACGACATGGCGATCCTGGCGCGCGCGATCATCAACGAAGACGCGGCGCACTATGCGATCTACTCGCAGAAAGAGTTCTACTGGAACAACATCAAGCAGGGTAACCGCAACCTGCTGCTGTGGCGCGACAAGACCGTCGACGGCCTGAAAACCGGCCACACCGCCGAAGCCGGGTTCTGCCTGGTGGCCTCCGCCGTGCGTGAAGGCGCACGGATGATCACTGCCGTGTTCGGTACTGCCAACGAGCAGGCCCGTGCTGCCGAGACACAAAAGCTGCTGACCTACGGCTTCCGCTTCTTCGAGAGCCAGACCTTTTACAAGAAGGGTGAAGAGCTGACCCAGGCCACCGTCTGGAAAGGCCTGACCCGCCAGGTCAAGGCCGGTCTGACCGAGGACCTGACCCTGACCCTGCCGAAGGGCCAGATCAAGCAGCTCAAGGCCGCGATGACCCTCAACCCGCAACTGCAAGCCCCGCTCAAGCAGGGTGACGTGATCGGCAAGGTCGAGGTCAAGCTGGGTGACGAAGTGGTCCACAGCGCCGACCTGGTGGCCCTGGAGCCGGTGGAAGAGGGTGGTTTCTTCCGCCGCCTGTGGGATAGCATTCGTCTGTTCTTCTACGGAATGTTCAACTGAGTGTCGCTGCACGGCCTTGAAAATCCGGGGCCCCAGCCCCAATTTTCAGGCTGAATCGACGACTCCCATGGACGCCCCGTACCGGGGCGTTCTGCATTCTCACGGGCCATAAGTCCGGAGTGACCGCCATGACCGATACCGACGTACAAGCCCCGAAAATCGAATTCCCCTGCGAACGCTACCCGATCAAGGTGATCGGCGAGGCGGGCGAGGGTTTCACTGATCTGGTGATCGAAGTGATGCAGCGCCATGCGCCGGGCTTCGACTCGACCAGCCTGGTGGTGCGCGACAGCCGCAATGGCCGTTTCCTCTCCGTGCAGGTGCTGATCACCGCCACCGGTGTGGAGCAGCTGCAGGCGATCCATGTCGACCTGAAAGCCACCGGCCGCGTGCACATGGTGCTCTAGTGGCAGCGCTCGTCGTGCGTCACCTGGGGTTGGTGGAGTACCTGCCAACGCTGGAAGCCATGCGCAGCTTCACCGCTGAGCGGGATGAGCAGACCCCCGACGAAATCTGGCTGCTGCAGCATCCGCAGGTGTTCACCCAGGGCCAGGCCGGTAAAGCCGAGCATCTGCTGGCTCCGGGTGATATCCCGGTGGTCCAGGTCGAGCGGGGTGGCCAGGTCACTTACCATGGCCCCGGCCAACTGGTGGCCTACCTGATGCTCAATCTGCGTCGTCAGGGGTTGGGGGTGCGCGAGCTGGTGACCGCCATGGAGCGGGCGTTGGTGGATGTGCTGGCCAGCTATGGCGTCGAGGCAGCGCCGAAGGCTGACGCCCCGGGTGTCTACGTCAATGGTGACAAGATCGCCTCGTTGGGCCTGCGGGTGCGCAATGGCTGCTCATTCCACGGCCTGGCGCTGAACGTCGACATGGACATGTCACCGTTCCAGCGCATCAACCCTTGCGGTTACACCGGCTTGAAGATGATCCAGCTCAGGGGTCAGCTCGACACCCCGCCCTCGCTCGACGAGGTGGCGCAACGCCTGGAGCGTGCCCTGCGCGAGCGTCTGGGTTACGTCTGAGAACCTGTCCAAAGTCTGCTGCGCGTCGGCCATGCGTCGTTAAAAACAGGCTCGGACTGCTCATTTACAACTCGTAAACTCCGCATCCTCGCCTGTTTGATTCGCTGGCGCTCACCCTTCGGGCCAGCCTGCGGCTGTTACTCCCGCTGGTCGTTGCGCCTAGCCTGGCTCTAGCTCGCGAGACTTTGAACAGGTTCTGAGGGGCATGTGGGCATCGTCTCTAGAGCGTGCAGCCTTCCAGTGCCGATTCCAGCTCTTTGGATCAGTTCAGGTTGAAGGCCGGAATCAGGTTCTCGTCCTGCTGCTGGCCGGGTACCGGGACGGCAGCTGCCAGGCCCAGGTTGTTCTTCTCGAACACCCGGTCGGCACGGTAGCTGGAGCGTACCAGCGGGCCGGCGGCGACTTCCATGAAGCCTTTTTCCAGGCCGATGTCACGGAAGCGGTTGAACTCCTCGGGGCTGACCCAGCGCTGTACCTTCAGGTGGTTGCGCGTCGGTTGCAGGTATTGGCCGAGGGTGAGGATGTCGACGCCGATGGCGCGCAGGTCATCCATGGTTTCCAGGATTTCCTCGTCGGTCTCGCCCAGGCCCAGCATCAGGCTGGTCTTGGTGATGATCGTCGGGCGATGGCGCTTGGCGTGCTCCAGTACCCGCAGGGTCTTCTCGTAACCGGCGCGCGGATCGCGCACCTCATGGGTCAGGCGCTTGACCGTCTCGACGTTCTGCGCGAAGACCTCAAGGCCGGAGTCCACCACACGGGCGATGGCCTGGTGATCGCCGTCGAAGTCCGGCGTCAGTGCCTCTACCACCACCTGCGGGGTATTGGCCTTGATCGCCTGCACGCAGGCGGCGTAGTGAGCGGCGCCGCCGTCGGGCAGGTCATCGCGGTCCACCGAGGTCAGCACGATGTAGCGCAGGCCCATCAGCTCCACCGACTTGGCGGTGTTGTGCGGTTCTTCCAGGTCCAGCCAGCCATTCGGGTTGCCGGTGTCGACCGCGCAGAAGCGGCAGGCACGGGTGCAGACCGAGCCCATCAGCATGATGGTGGCGGTGCCGTTGGACCAGCACTCGCCCATGTTCGGGCAGTGGGATTCCTGGCAGACGGTGCTCAGGCGATGCTCGCCGACGTTGCGTTTGACCGCTTCGAAGCGGCTGCCGCTCGGCGCCTTGACCCGCAGCCAGCTTGGCTTGGGTTCGACGATCTGCGGTTCGGCCGAAGCGCGACGCTTCTGGCCATCCTTGATCGCGGTGATGCCTTGGGCGGTGCGGAATTTTTCGCCGCTGGATACGGGCTTGGGCGGGGCTGTGTCGGACATCGAAATCTCGGCTCCGGTAGGAGGCTTCGGTTGCGGGGCTTTTGGCCGGTGCGCAGTCTACCATAGGCGACCTGCAGCGGCGGCCAGCGCCTGTCGGCGCAGGGCTGGATGCGGTACACCGGCTACCAGGCGGGCGCCGGCCGCCAACGCTTTGCGGATAAGTGCGGCGTCAGGTCTTGAGTTGGCTGGCGAACTGCTCCACGGCCTTGACCACCTGCTTGGCCCCCTCCTGAATCTCGACAATCACCGCGCCCGCCTCGTTGGCCAGGCTCAGGCCCTGCTCAGCCTGCTGGCGGCTGCTGGACATGCTGGTAACCGCGGCCTGGGCCAGGGTCTGGTTCTTCTGCACCACGTCGACGATTTCCTCGGTGGCCTGGCTGGTGCGCCCCGCCAACTGGCGCACCTCGTCGGCGACCACGGCGAACCCGCGACCCTGCTCGCCGGCCCGTGCCGCCTCGATGGCGGCGTTGAGCGCCAGCAGGTTGGTCTGGTCGGCGATGCCGCGGATGGTCTGCATGATGGTGCTGATCAGTTGCGACTGCTTGCCCAGGGCCTCGATGCCGTCGCTGGCCTCCTGCACCTGGTTGGCGATGCGTTGCATCACATCCACGGTCTGGCGCACCACGGCGGCGCCCTTGTCGGCGCTGTCGTCGGTGTGCTGGGAGATGCTGTAGGCGATGTTCGCCGCCTCGGCCACAGCCTCTTCCTGATTGATCTGGTCGGTGATCACGGTGGCGAACTTGACCACCTTGTGCAGGCGGTTGTGGGCATCCATCACCGGGTTGTAGGAGGCCTCCAGCCAGACGACACGGCCGTGGCTGTCGACCCGCTTGAAGCGCCCGGCAACGAACTCGCCACGGTTCAGCCGCGCCCAGAAGTCTCGGTACTCCTGCGAGTTGTATTCTTCCGGCTCGCAGAACTGGCGGTGGTGTTTGCCGACTATCTGCTCCAGGCGATAGCCCATGCCGCCGAGGAAGCGCTCGTTGGCGGTCAACACTTCGCCGGCCAGGTTGAACTCGATGACGGCGGTTGAGCGCAGCAGGGCGTCGATTAGCCCGGCGTGCTCCTTGGCGGTCTCGATGGTTTCGGTCAGGTCGTTGGCGCAGAGGGTGTAGTACTGGAGTTGCCCGGCGCTGTTGTTGACCGGCTGCCAGATGGCGCGCAGCCAGGCTTCGCGCCCATCACCGCGCAGCAGGCGGAAGGCGCCGCTCCAGTGTTCGCGGTTGCGTAGCGCGGCCTGGATGAGCGGATGGTTGGGGTGGCTATGGAAGGACGGCGGGATGAGTGCGTCCAGATGCTGGCCGACTAGTTGCTCGCGGCGGTAGTGCAGGGCCTGGAGCATGTGGTCGTTGGCGTAGCGCACGCGCCCCTCGGGTTCCAGCTCCAGCACCAGCATCTCGCTGTAGATGGAGTCTCTGATCTGGCGCATGCTGGCGAGCTCCTCGCGCAGCTGGGCGGCTTCTTCTTTCAGCTTGTTGTTGAACATCTGCAAGTCACCTCTGTGCAGAAAATCTGATACGTCCGTAGGGCATGTTTCTAGTGATCGGCCGCCAGCGGAAAAACCACAGCCCCTGCAGTGTAGTCTCCAGCTAACTACTTTCTCTGCGCCCTGCGAGAGCCCGATGTCGCGAATCGAACTTGCCCTGCCACTGCCTGCCGATTATCGGGTTGCCGACCTGTTGGCCTTCCATCACCGCGATCGGCAAGCCGTGGCGGAGCGGGTCGTGGACGATGGCCTGGACAAGGGCATCCTCTGGCAAGGGCTGCCGGCCCGGCTGGGCATTCGTTTCGTCGCGGGGCAGGCGCAGGTGACGCTGCAGGTGGATGGCCAGGTCGCCGACGATACGGCAGGCCTGCAGCGCCTGGTGCGGCACATGCTGGGGCTGACCCAGGCGGTCGAGCGGTTCGAGCAGGCGTATTGCGCGCACCCGCAGCTGGGCCGGTTGATCGCCGCTACTCCGGGCCTGCGCGTGCCGCAGTCGAGTACGCCGTTCGAGGCGCTGAGCTGGGCCATCTGCGGCCAGCAGATCAGCCTGGCGGTGGCGATTTCCCTGCGCCGCAAGCTGCTCCAGCTGGCCGGCCAAGCTCACTCCAGCGGCCTGCTGTGCTACCCGGATGCGCCGGCGGTCGCCGCGCTGGATGAGCAGCAATTGCGCCAGGCCGGTTTCTCCCAGGCCAAGACCCAGACCTTGCTGCTGCTCAGTCGCGAGATCGTGGCCGGCAACCTGCCGTTAGAGCAGTGGCTGGACGAGGCGCCGGCCGAGTTGATCGGCGAGCGTCTGCTGGCACTGCGCGGGATCGGGCCGTGGACGGTGGATTACGCCTTGCTGCGTGGCTTCGCCCGGTTGGACGGCTCGTTGCACGGCGATGTCGCCGTGCGTCGGCAGTTGCAGCGGTTGCTGGGCGCGGAAGAAAAGCTCAGTCAGCCGTTCGTGCGCGACTGGCTGCTGCCTTTCGCGCCCTGGCGGGCGCTGGTGGCGGCGCACCTCTGGGCGTTGCCCGCCGTGTAGGAGCAGTTCAGCGCAGTTGCTTGAGCAGTTCCTGGGTCGGGTAGCCGTCGGCCGGCCAGCCCAGGCTCTGCTGGAAGGCGCGAATGGCGCGGCGGGTATTGGCGCCGATGATGCTGTCGGCCGCGCCGGGGTTGTAGCCACGCGCTGCCAGCCCTTCCTGCAAGGCAATGCGGTCGCTGCGGCTGAGCGGGCGCTCGTCGCGCGGCCACTGGCCGCTGACCTGGCCGCCCCCGTCGAAGCGCTGGCTGAGCAGGCCGACCGCCAGGGCGTAGGACGAGGAGTTGTTGTACTTGAGGATCGCGCGGAAGTTGGCGAACACCAGGAACGCCGGGCCACGATGGCCGGCCGGCAGCAACAGGTAAGCGCTGTCGCCGGGTGCCACGTTGGCTGGCGTGCCTTTTACCCCGAAGCTGGCCCACTCGGCGTAGGTCTTGCGCACTTCGGTGTCGGCCAGGGCGTAGTCGAAGCCGCTCGGCAGGGCGACTTCGAAGCCCCACGGGCGGCCCTTCTGCCAGCCCGAGGCTTGCAGGTAGTGGGCGGCCGAGGCCAGGGCGTCGGCGCTGGACGTCCAGATGTCGCGGCGGCCGTCACCGTCGAAGTCCACCGCGTGAGTCATGTAGGTAGTCGGGATGAACTGGGTCTGGCCCATGGCGCCGGACCAGGAGCCGAGCATGCCGCTGGGGTTGGTGTCGCCATGCTGGAGGATCTGCAGGGCGGCCAGCAGCTGGTCTTCGGCGAACTGCGAGCGGCGGCCTTCATAGGCCAGGGTGGCGAGCGAGCGGATCACCGACTTGTCGCCCATGAACTGGCCAAAGCTGCTCTCCATGCCCCAGATCGCCACCAGCACTTCGCGGTCGACGCCATAGCGCTGCTCGATAGCCGCCAGGGTGGTGCTGTGTTCGACCAGTAGGGCCTGGCCCTTGCGCACGCGGATCGGCGAGGTAGCGCCTTCCAGGTATTCCCACACCGGGCGGGTGAATTCGGGTTGGCTGCGGTCGGCATCGACCACGGTCTGGTCCGGTTTGACCCCGGCGAAGGCACGGTCGAACAGCTCGGCAGGAATGCCGGCGTTGAGGGCTTTGATGCGGAAACTGCTGCGCCACTCGGCGAAGCTGGCGAAGGCCGGCTGCGGGGCTGGGGTGGCGGCTCTGGCCGGCGGGCGCGGGGTGCTCGGCAGGGCGGGCGTGCTACGGGCAGCGGGAGCGGTAGTGGCGTCGGGCGTTGGGGTTTCGGCGCAGGCACCGAGGAGCAGGGCGCTGGCGGCGAGCAGGCTGCACAGGCGGCTGTGGGCGGCTAGGTGGAGCATTGCGGGTATCTCGGTCTTGCCAAACAGACCGCGACCTTAGCATGTCGAGGTGTTTTCAGGCGGCCATAAAGCAGGAAGCCTCCCAGTTTTGCTGGGAGGCTTCGCGGCGGTAGCTGCCTTTGCCTTTCTTCGCCTGTTCCTGTCGGCAACGGAACAGTGGCTGGGCAATCAGGGATTTGGCCTTGTTCGGCCGGTGCTTGGCATTCTTGGCCATGGCATGTCCTCGCGTGGGGCCCGCGACATGCGGGCGCGCGGAGAATGCGCCGCTGCTCAGAAAATGTCCAGTGAGGGGCTATTCGCTCAGCGGCAGGCGCTGACCGGCCATCAGCAGGGCCAGGCGCGACAGGCTGCTCCAGGCGTCGCCAGGGGCCTGGCCTTTGACTTGCGCGTCGATGCGCTGGGCGTCAAGCAGCAACTGGTTCCAGCGCGCCGCGCTGTGGCGTTGCAGGGCCTTGCTGACCAGCGGCTTGCGTTTGTCCCACACCGGCGGGCGGGCGGCGGCGAACGCCTTGTCCAGCGGAATGCCCTGGCTGTATTGCTGGGCGATGCCGGCCAGTTGGCGCAGCTCGCGGGCGAGCATGACCAGGATGAACAGCACTTCCACGCCTTCGCCGCGCAGGCCTTCGAGCATGCGCAGGGCATGGGCGCCGTCGCCACCCAGCACGGCGTCGATCAGGCCGAACACGTCATAGCGCGCACTGTCGGCCACCGCGGCCTGCACGGTGCTGGCGTCGATCTGGTTGCCGTCGGCGAGCAGTTTGAGCTTCTCGATTTCCTGGGCGGCGGCCAGCAGGTTGCCTTCCACACGCGCGGCGATCAGCTCCAGGGCTTCCTGGCTGGCGCTCATGCCGGCTTGCGACAGGCGCTGGCGAATCCACTGTGGCAGCTGGGCCGCGTCCACCGGCCAGATCTGCAGGAACTGGCTGTGCGGGCCGTCGATCAGGGCCTTGGCCCACTTGGTCTTCTGCGTGCTGCCGTCGAGCTTGGGCAGGCTGATCAGCAGCAGGGTGTCTTCCGGCGGGCGCTCCAGGTATTCGAGGATCGCCGCAGTGCCCTTGTCGCCGGGCTTGCCGTTGGCGATGCGCAGTTCGATCACGCGCTTCTCGGCGAACAGCGACAAGCTGGCGCCGGCTTCATAGAGCAGGCCCCAGTCGAAGTTGGCTTCGGCGTGGAACACCTCGCGCTCGCTGAAGCCCTGGTCGCGGGTGGCGGCGCGGATGGCGTCGGCGGCTTCCTGGCACAGCAGGGCTTCGTCGCCGCTGATCACGTAGACCGGGGCGAGCGTGCCTTGCAGGTGTTTGCCGAGTTGGGCGGGATTCAGTTTCATAGAGAACCGAGTTTCATCGCGGATCGACTGTCATCGCTTGCGAAAAGGGCCGGTTACCCGGCCCTTTGTCTGCTTACTGGCTGATCGGCAGCTGAACCGGCGACTGCAGCGGTGCCGATTCCTGTTCGGCGCGGCGGGCGGCGGCTTCGGCTTCCGCTTCGGCCTGGGCCTTGGCTTCGGCTTCCTGCTGCAGCTGCTCGAGCTGGGCCGGGGTCAGTTGCTGCAGGCGCATGGACAGTTGTTGTACCAGCTCGCGGCGCATTTCTTCGCGGGCCTGGGCGGATTCCTGGTCGGAGCCGATCAGGTTGTTGTCGTCCTGCACGTAGGTGCTCTGCACGTCGAGGCTGTCATTGAGCAGCAGGATGTCCTTCACGCCACGGATCTCGTAGTCGATCTGGCTGTGCAGCTCGTATTCGGCGCTGCGGGCGCTGCCGGTGTAGCTGGCGGTGCGCTTGGTTTCTTGTTCCTTGGCCAGGACCAGCTTGTACGGCGCGCCGGCGTGCACGTTGACGCCGCTGTTCTCCAGCAGTTTTTCCAGCTGCTTGGCGGTTTCGCCATAGGCATCGCGCGCCTGCAGGTCGATTTCCTTGAGGGCGAAGTCGGCAGTGCCGGTACCGCGCAGCTGGAAGCCGCAGGCGCTGAGCAGGGCAGCCAGGCCGATTACCATCAGATTCCGTTTCATCATTCTCTTGTATCCCCTTGGAGAGTCACGGCGCCATGCAGGCATGGCGCCGAGCTTAAATCAGTTGGCGACTGTTTCAATTGGCTACGATGTTGACCAGCTTGCCCGGCACCACGATGACCTTGCGGATGGTCACGCCTTCGGTGAAGCGCACCACGTTTTCGTTGGCGCGGGCGGCGGCTTCGACTTCCTCGCGGCTGGCGCTGGCCGGCACTTCGATCTGGCCGCGCAGCTTGCCGTTGACCTGGATGACCAGGGTCAGGCTGTCCTGCACCAGGGCGGACTCGTCGACCTGCGGCCACTGCGCGTCGATGACGGCGCCGTTCTTACCCAGCTGCTGCCACAGTTCATGGCAGATGTGCGGGGTGATCGGGGCCAGCAGCAGGGCCACGGCTTGCAGACCTTCCTGCAGCAGGGCGCGGTCCTGGTCGCTGGTGGTCGCGGCTTTTTCCAGCACGTTCATCAGCGTCATCACCTGGGCGATGGCGGTGTTGAATTTGTGGTGTTGGCCGACGTCGTTGCTGGCCTGCTTGATGGCCAGGTGGATGGCGCGGCGTACGATCTTCTGCTCGTCGGACAGCGAAGCGACATCCAGCGGGCCTGGCAGGCCTGCGCTGACATGGCTGTGGGCCAGGCGCCAGACGCGGCGCAGGAAGCGGTTGGCGCCTTCGATGCCGGAGTCGGACCATTCGCAGCTCATGTCGGGCGGCGAGGCGAACATCATGAACAGGCGGCAGGTGTCCGCACCGAACTGATCGATCATCGACTGCGGGTCGACGCCGTTGTTCTTCGACTTGGACATCTTCTCGGTGCCGCCGATTTCCACCGGCAGGCCGTCGCTCTTCAGCTTGGCGCCGATGACCTTGGCTTTGGCGTCGCGCTCGACTTCGACATCGGCCGGGTTGAACCAGTCCTTGCCGCCGTTATCCAGCGTGCGGTAGTAGGTCTCGGCGACGACCATGCCCTGGGTCAGCAGGTTCTTGAACGGCTCGTTCGAGGTGACCAGGCCTTCGTCACGCATCAGCTTGTGGAAGAAGCGCGCGTAGAGCAGGTGCAGGATGGCGTGTTCGATACCGCCGATGTACTGGTCTACTGGCAGCCAGTGGTTGGCGGCAGCCGGGTCGACCATGCCGCCGGTGTATTGCGGCGAGGCGTAGCGGGCGTAGTACCAGGACGACTCGACGAAGGTGTCCATGGTGTCGGTTTCGCGCTTGGCTGCAGCGCCGCATTTCGGGCAGGTGCAGCTGTAGAACTCCGGCATGCGTGCCAGCGGAGAGCCGGCGCCATCCGGCACCACGTCTTCGGGCAGGACGACCGGCAGCTGGTCTTCCGGCACCGGCACGTCGCCACAGGCGTCGCAGTGGATGATCGGGATCGGGCAGCCCCAATAGCGCTGGCGGCTGATGCCCCAGTCGCGCAGGCGGAACTGGGTCTTGCGTGCGCCGTGGGCGCAGGCTTCGAGGTCGGCGACTATGGCGTCGAAGGCTTCGGTGAAATTCTTGCCGTCGTACTTGCCGGAGTTGACGGTGGTCAGGCTGGTCTTGTCGCCGTACCACTCCTGCCACTCGGTGGTGCTGTAGGTTTGGCCTTCGGCGGCATACACCTGAATGATTGGCAGGGCGTACTTGTTGGCAAACGCGAAGTCGCGCTCGTCATGGGACGGCACGCCCATCACCGCGCCTTCGCCGTAGCCCCACAACACGTAGTTGGCGACGAACACCGGCAGCTTGTCGCCGGTCAGCGGGTGGATGACGAACTGGCCGGTGGCCAGGCCTTTCTTCTCCATGGTGGCCATGTCGGCCTCGGCCACGGAGCCGGCCTTGCATTCGGCGATGAACGCGGCGATGGCCGGATTGCTCTCGGCGGCGCGCTGCGACAGCGGGTGCTCGGCAGCCACGGCGACGTAGGTGGCGCCCATCAGGGTGTCGGGGCGGGTGGTGTAGACCTTCATTCGGCCTTCGACGCCGATGCTGGCGGTGTCGTAGTCGAGCTCGATGTCGGCGCCAAAGCTCTTGCCGATCCAGTTGCGCTGCATGGTCTTGACCTGTTCCGGCCAGCCATCGAGTTCGTCCAGGCTACTCAGCAGCTCATCCGCGTAGGCGGTGATCTTGAAGTAGTACATGGGGATTTCGCGCTTCTCGATCAGCGCGCCGGAACGCCAGCCGCGGCCGTCGATGACCTGCTCGTTGGCCAGTACGGTCTGGTCGACCGGGTCCCAGTTGACGGTACCGTTCTTGCGGTAGATCACGCCCTTCTCGAACAGCTTGGTGAACAGCCACTGTTCCCAGCGGTAGTAGTCCGGCTTGCAGGTGGTGACTTCGCGGGTCCAGTCCACCGCAAGGCCCAGCGATTGCAGCTGGCTCTTCATGTAGGCGATGTTTTCGTAGGTCCACTTGGCCGGCGCGACCTTGTTCTTCATCGCGGCGTTTTCTGCCGGCATGCCGAAGGCATCCCAACCCATCGGCTGCAGCACGTTCTTGCCCTGCATACGCTGGTAGCGGGCGATCACGTCACCGATGGTGTAGTTGCGCACGTGACCCATGTGCAGCTTGCCGCTCGGGTAGGGGAACATCGACAGGCAATAGAAGGTTTCCTTGCCTGGCTGTTCGCTCACTACAAAGGATTTCTGCGAGTCCCAGTGGGACTGCGCGGCGGCTTCGATTTCGCGGGGCTGATACTGTTCGTGCATGGGCTTCGGCGCTGGGAATGAGGGCTTGCGAGAAACGCCGTAGCATACATGACCCCCCCGGATTCAGGGAAACCCTGATTGCGCCACGCGGCGCGGCCGGCCGCCGTTTGTCGCGGCGCGCAGTCGCTGCTGTGGTGGGCGCTAAGCTTGCCTTTAAAGGGCTCGCCCAGGCCCGTTGCGCGTCTCGCGCGCGGCGTTGGCGGCGGGCCTGCCAGCCGCAGACGGCTGGTGCGCTTTGGCGCTACCCGGAGATGAATGCAGCGCGGGTCATGCACATTCATCGCTCATCAATGGCGTTTCCTCGGCTGATCTTCAGCGTGTGAGACCGTGAAAGGCTCTAAGGGCGGGTTCGATGCGCTCGACAGAGGTGATGGATGGCAGAGTTGCGGCGTGCGGAGGAGAAGGGCGGGCTCTATGAGCGGCTGTTGCAGCGACTCGCTCTGGCGCTCGAGGAAGCAGACACCGCCAGCCGCCTGCGTGACGCGCCCCCCACTGAACTGGAACTGCATGGCCTGACCCCGGCCGAGCTGGAGCTGGTGCGCGCCTACCTGGATCGTGACCTGCACTGGCTGCGCGGCTGGCATGCGGCGGCCGAAGAGCTGGCGCTGATCGAGCAACTGCCGGCAGGGGCGAGCAAGTCTTCGCGGCAGACGTTCAAGGTGTCGCCACGTACCGTCGGCCGGCGTGCACCGCTCAAGCGCCGTCAGCAGTTGTGTTGCGCCTTGTGCGGCAGCACGGCGCAGTGGCAGCCGGGTGAAGGCGTGCTGCCGTGCCTGGCGTGTGGTTCCAAGCTGTTTCGCGCTGGCCCGCCGCACTGAACGCGCGGTAGTCTGCCGGGCACTCGGAGGTGCCCATGGAACTGCGTTTCTTCCTCAAACAACTGATCCTGCCGCCTGGCGGTTTTTTCCTGCTGATTTTGCTGGCCTGGCTGTGCTGGTCGCGGCGCCCGAGCCTGGCGGCGCTGTGCCTGCTGCTCGGGCTTGGCGGGCTGTGGCTGATGAGCCTGCCGGTGGTGGTCGAGCAGGCGGCGCGCTGGCTGGAGCGCGAGCCGGCTCTGGTCGAGGCGCAATGGCCGCAACTGGCGCAGCGCGCCGAGGTGATCGTGGTGATAGGTTCCGGGCGCGAGGAGGCCGATCCGGCCTGGGGCAGCGATCAACCGAGCGCCACTGCACTGGAGCGCCTGCGCTATGCGGCGCGGCTGCATCGCGCCTCGGGCCTGCCGCTGATGATGAGTGGCGGCCTGCACTACGACCAGCCGCCCAGCGAGGCGGCGATGATGGCTGAGGTGCTGCAGCGTGATTTCTCGGTGCCGACCCGTTGGCAGGAGGAGCGCAGTCGCACCACCTGGGAGAACGCCGAATACAGTGCGGCGCTACTGCGCGAGCAGGGTATCCGTCGCGTGGTGCTGGTAACCCAGGCGGCGCATATGCCGCGGGCGCTCTGGTGTTTCGAGCGCCAGGGACTGGACGTGGTGGCGGCGCCGTTGGGCTTTCTCGGCGTGGCCAACGCCCGTCCGCTGGGCGGTTGGCTGCCGGAGGGCAAGGCGCTGTGGCAGAGCACGCGCCTGCTCAACGAGGCGCTGGGGCAGGCACTCTACCCGCTGCTCTATCGCTGAACTCAGGCGGCTTGCAGGTTGGCGGTTGTGCGTGCCGCCCGGCGGTGCGCGACAAAGGCCCAGCCCAGCAACAGGCTGCACAGCACCACCAGCGGCCAGGCGCGCCATTGCAGATAAGGCGTCAGGCCCTGCATCGGTTGCACCTCACCGTACAGCGTGCCCTGCTGGAACTGCGGGATCTGCGTGGTGATGCGGCCTTGCGGGTCGATCAGCGCAGTGACGCCATTGTTGGTCGCGCGGATCATCCAGCGGCCGGCTTCCAGGGCGCGCATCTGCGCCATCTGCAGGTGTTGCAGGGGGCCGATCGAGGTGCCGAACCAGGTGTCGTTGCTCACCGTCAGCAGCAGGTCGCTGCGTGCGGCCAGGCCGGCGGCAAATTCCGGGTAGACCACTTCGTAGCAGATGAACGGCGCAATCTGCAGGCCCTTGGCTTGCAGCAGTTGCTGGTCGGCGGGGCCGCGGGCGAAGTCGGACATCGGCAGGTCGAAGAAGGCGATCAGGCCACGCAAGACTTCCTGCAACGGCACGTACTCGCCGAATGGCACCAGTTTCTGCTTGAGGTAGATGCCACTGCCGTCGCCGACCACAGTGATGCCGTTGTAGTAGCGCTTCTCGCCCTGCTCGTTGACCTGGCGGATAGGCACGCCGCTAATCAGCGCCGCCTGGCGTTCCTGGGCGATGCGGCCCATGAACTGCAGATAGCCTTCGGCGAACTCCTTGAGTACCGGTACGGCGGTTTCCGGCCAGACGATCAGGTCGGCGGGCTGGCTGCGCAGGGTCATGTCGCGGTACAGCTCCAGTTGGGCTTGCAGCTGGGCAGGGTCCCATTTGAGGTTCTGCTCGACGTTGCCTTGCATCACGGCCACTTTCAGCGGTGCGCCCTTGGTCTGGGTCCAGGGGTGTTCGCCAAGTGCCAGGCTGACCAGCCACGGCGCCAGCAGCAGGGCGATGGCGCCCAGCAGCTGCGGCTTGTGCGTGCGCAGGCGCGGCAGGTTGACCAGCAGCGCCGCGCTGAGAGCCAGGCTCAGGGAGATCAGCCACATGCCGCCGAGCGGCGCCAGGTGGGCCAGCGGGCCGTGCAGTTGGCTGTAGCCAGCGTAGAGCCAGGGGAAACCGGTGAGGAACCAGCCGCGAAAGGCTTCCTGGGCCAGCCACAGCGCGGCGAAGCTCAGGGCGTCGGCCACGGGCGCCTGCCCGCGGCGCAGCCAGCGGGCCCAGATCCAGGCCGGCAGGGCGAAGAACAATGCGATGCCGGCGCAGAACCCGGCGGTGAGAAAGGCCGCCAGTGGCATCGAGGCGGCGCCGTAGTCGTGGATGCTGACGTAGATCCAGCTGGTGCCGGCGAGGAACAGGCCGAAGCCATAGCACCAGCCGCGCGCCAGGGCCTGGCGTGGATTGACCTGGCGCAGGCCGAGGTAGAACAGGGCGATGGACAGGATAGCCAGCGGCCAGATGTCGAACGGGGCGAGTGCCAGGGTGGTGCTGGCGCCAGCGGCCAGTGCCAGCAGATTGCCCGGCCAGCCGGAGCGGGTGATCCAATGCATCGTGTGCAAGTCCTTGGATTGAAGAGCGGCAAGCGTAGAGCGGATTGGCGCGGGGGTGAAGGCGTGTGTGTAGGAGCCAGCTTGCTGGCGATCATTGTGTGCAGGGTGGCACGGATCGCCAGCAAGCTGGCTCCTACAACAGAGGGCGCTAGCGCTCCAGCGGGGTCAGGCGCAGCAGGTGCACGCGGCGGCTGTCGGCGTTGAGCACGCGGAAGCGGTATTCGCCTATCTCGGTCACTTCGTTGCGCTTGGGCAGGTGGCCGAAGGCATTCATCACCAGGCCGCCGACGGTGTCGAACTCGTCGTCGGAGAACTCGGTGTCGAAGGCCTCGTTGAAGCTGTCGATGGGCGTCAGTGCCTTGATCAGGAAGTCACCGCTGGGCAGCGGCTTGATGTAGCTGTCGGACTCGACGTCATGCTCGTCTTCGATGTCGCCGACGATCTGTTCGAGCACGTCCTCGATGGTCACCAGGCCAGCCACGCCGCCGTATTCGTCGATGACCACGGCCATGTGGTTGTGGTTGGCGCGGAACTCGCGCAGCAGCACGTTGAGGCGTTTGGACTCCGGCACGAAGGTCGCCGGGCGCAGCAGGTCGCGGACGTTGAATGGCTTGCTGCCGTTTTCCAGGATCAGCGGCAGCAGATCCTTGGCCAGCAGGATGCCGATGACTTCGTCGATGCTTTCACCGATCACCGGGTAGCGCGAGTGGGCGGAGTCGATGATCGCCGGGAGAAATTCTTGCGGAGCATGCGCGGCCTTGATGCTGATCATCTGCGAACGCGGAACCATGATGTCGCGAACTTGCAGGTCGGCGACCTGGATCGCGCCTTCGACAATGGTCAGGGCCTCGCTGTCGAGCAGCTTGTTCTGGTGGGCTTCGCGCAGCACCTCCAGCAGTTCCTGACGGTTTCTCGGCTCATGAGCAAAAGCTTGGGTCAGTTTGTTGAACCAGGACTTTTGCTCGGTGCTCGATCGGTCTTCGCTCATGGTGTGTTTCTCAGGGCCTTCTTTGGCAAGTTATTCATCGGCGGCGTACGGGTCGGGATGACCCAGTTCAGCCAGCAATTCCCGTTCCAGGGTTTCCATCTCTTCGGCTTCGGCGTCGTCTATGTGGTCATAGCCGAGCAGGTGCAGGCAGCCGTGCATGACCAGGTGCGCCCAGTGCGCCTCGCGGGTCTTGGCTTGCTCAGCGGCTTCGCGCTCGACCACCGGTACGCAGATCACCAGGTCGCCGAGCAGTGGGATGTCGAGCAGGCCGTCCGGTACATCGGCTGGGAAGGACAGCACGTTGGTGGCGTAGTCCTTGTGCCGCCAGGTGCGGTTCAGCTCGCGGCCTTCCTCTTCATCGACCAGGCGAATGGTCAGCTCGGAGTCTGCGGTGCGCTGGCGCAGGGCCAGTTCGCACCAGCGGCGCAGCTGTTCTTCGCTCGGCAGTTCGGCGGCGCTCGAGGCGTTCTGCAGGTCGAGTTCAAGCATCGCTGGGCGCCTTGTCCTCGCGGCCCTCGAAGCGCTCATAGGCTTCGACGATGCGCTGCACCAGGGGGTGGCGCACCACGTCCTTGGGCTTGAAGTGGGTGAAGCTGATGCCCGGCACGTCGCGCAGCACTTCGATCACATGCGCCAGCCCGGATTTGGTGCCGCGTGGCAGGTCGACCTGGGTGATGTCGCCGGTGATCACGGCGGTGGAGCCGAAGCCGATCCGGGTGAGGAACATCTTCATCTGCTCGAGGGTGGTGTTCTGACTTTCGTCGAGAATGATGAAGCTGTTGTTAAGGGTTCGGCCGCGCATGTAGGCCAGCGGGGCGATCTCGATCACCTGCTTCTCGATCAGCTTGGCGACCTGTTCGAAGCCGAGCATTTCATAGAGCGCGTCGTACAGCGGGCGCAGGTAGGGGTCGATCTTCTGCGCCAGGTCGCCGGGCAGGAAGCCGAGCTTTTCGCCGGCCTCGACCGCCGGGCGTACCAGCAGGATGCGTCGCACCTGCTCGCGCTCCAGGGCATCCACTGCGCAGGCCACGGCGAGGTAGGTCTTGCCGGTACCGGCCGGGCCGACGCCGAAGTTGATGTCGTTGTCGAAGATCGACTTCACGTAGCGCTGCTGGTTGGTGCCGCGCGGCTTGATCACGCCCTTGCGCGTGCGCAGGGTGACGCCGCCATCGGCGCGCGGGTTGCTGTTCAGCTCTTCGAGGCCGGATTCCTGCAGGAACAGGTGGACCAGGTCGGGCGATAGCTCGGCGCTCTTGGTCTCGCGGTACAGGCGGCGCAGGAGGTTTTCCGCGGAGAGGGTGTGCTGAGGCTCACCGACCAGTTCGAACTGGTTGCCGCGGTTGCGGATCTCGATGGCCAGGCGCTGTTCGATCAGGCGCAGGTGCTCGTCGAATTGCCCGCAGAGGTTGGCGAAGCGGCGTGCTTCGAAGGGTTCGAGGATGAAACGATGTGGCTCTATGGGTGCGTTCAAAGTGGTGTGGTGGCCGCCAGTCGGCTGGGGTGATGGTCGAAGAATAACCCCGCGCGGCCGAGGGTGAAAGTTCGGTGGCGCGAGGAAAGGTTAGCCATTAGTCGATCAGGCTGCCGCGCAGGGAGTGCGGCAGGGCGCCGTCGATGTGTACGTCGACGAACTGGCCGATCAGGCTCGGATTGGTGCAGCTGAAATTGACGATGCGATTGGCCTCGGTGCGGCCCTGGAGCATGCCCGGGTCCTTCTTCGAGTAGTCGCTGACCAGGATGCGCTGGACGGTGCCGACCATGCGTCGGCTGTTCTCGAAGCCCTGCTGGCTGATTTTGTGCTGCAGGCGCGCCAGGCGTTCGCGCTTGGTTTCCTGCGCAGTATCGTCGCTCAGGTCGGCGGCCGGGGTGCCGGGGCGCGAGCTGTAGACGAAGGAGTAGGAGAAGTCGAAGCCGACATCTTCGATCAGCTTCATGGTCTGCTCGAAGTCCTTTTCGGTCTCGCCGGGGAAGCCGACGATGAAGTCCGAGCTGATCAGGATGTCCGGCACTGCCGCCTTGAGCTTGCGGATGCGCGACTTGTATTCCAGTGCAGTGTGGTTGCGCTTCATCGCTGCCAGCACTCGGTCAGAGCCGGATTGCACCGGCAGGTGCAGGTGGCGCACCAGTTCGGGAATTTCCGCGTGGGCCTGGATCAGCGCATCGGAGAACTCCAGCGGGTGGCTGGTGGTGTAGCGAATGCGTTCGATGCCGTCGATGGCGGCGACCAGGTAGAGCAGTTCGGCGAAGTCGGTAATGCCCCCGTCGCGGTTGTCGCCGCGGTAGCCGTTGACGTTCTGGCCGAGCAGGGTGACTTCCTTCACGCCGTGTTCGGCGAGGTGGATGATCTCCGCCAGTACGTCATCCAGCGGGCGGCTGACTTCTTCACCGCGGGTGTAGGGTACGACGCAGAACGTGCAGTACTTGCTGCAGCCTTCCATGATCGAGACGAAGGCGCTGGGGCCGTCGATGCGCGGCTCGGGCAGGCGGTCGAATTTCTCGATTTCGGGGAAGCTGATATCGACCTGGGCAACCTTGGTTGAGCGCGCAGCGTCGATCATTTCCGGCAGGCGGTGCAGGGTCTGCGGACCAAAGACCACGTCGACATAGGGCGCGCGGTCGCGGATGGCAGCGCCTTCCTGGCTGGCCACGCAACCGCCGACGCCGATCACCAGGTCAGGGTTTTCCAGCTTCAGCTCGCGCCAGCGGCCCAGTTGCGAGAACACGCGGTCCTGGGCTTTTTCGCGGATCGAGCAGGTATTGAGGAGGATCACGTCGGCTTCTGCCGGGTTCTCCGTGACTTCCAGGGCCTGATGTTCGCCCAGCAGGTCGACCATGCGCGAGCTGTCGTACTCGTTCATCTGGCAACCGTGGGTTTCGATATAGAGCTTCTTGGCCATCTGTACTTCGTCGGGTGATTCGTCAGGACCGCGCATTATAGGGTGCACGCGGCGTGCTTCCTAGGCTTGCCGGTTGAGCGGCTATGCTATGATCCGCGCCCTTCCAATTTCCCCTCGTCTTTTCCCCCGAGACTCATGAGCAAGCGCGAACCGATCTACAAGGTGATTTTCCTCAATCAGGGCCAGGTGTACGAGATGTACGCCAAGCAGATCTACCAAAGCGATCTGTGGGGCTTCCTGGAAGTGGAGGAGTTCGTCTTCGGCGAACGCACCCAGGTGGTGGTCGACCCTAGCGAAGAGAAGCTCAAGGCGCAGTTCGAAGGCGTGGTGCGCAGCTTCGTGCCCATGCATGCGATCGTGCGCATCGATGAAGTCGAGCGCCTGGGTACGCCGAAGATCAGCGAAGCCAAGGGTGGCGGCAACGTGATGCCGTTCCCCATGCCGATGCCGGACAAGTAAAAGGTCTGGATTAGGGCGCGAAGGCCGGAGCCTGCGGGGAGAAACCCGAGCCCTGGCTCGATCCCGGCGTGAAGCTGGGGCCACTGCTGTCGATGTTCTGCAAGTCCAGCAGGTAATCGCGGAAAATCTGCCCGAGCACCTGACTGGCAACTTCCATCTCTTCCCGGCCCATGTGCGTGGCGACCTGGTCGGCACTGTCCATGGCCTCATCCGAGCCGTTCACCGCGGCCATCTTCAGCACGATATAAGCCTGCACGTTGTTGGCCGGCACGCCTTCGCCCTTGAGGAACATGGTGCCGAGGCGCAGCTGCGCCTGGGCGTTGCCTTGCAGCGAGGCCTGCTCGAACCAGTGCAGCGCCTGGGGCAGGTCGCGCTCGGTGCGCTGGCCGTCGTAGTAGAACTCGCCCAGCTCGTATTGCGCGGCGGCATCGCCTTGTTGGGCGGTCTGCTGGCAGGCGCTGAGGGCTTGGGGCAGGTCTTCGGGAAGGGTGTTCAGCGAGCAACGGCCGGTGGCGGGGATCAGCAACGAGTTGCCGCCCGCTTGAGCCAGCAGGGGGGAAATGAGCAGCAGGCAGCCCAGGAGCAGGGCGCGGCCGGAGCATTTCATGGGAATCAGTGCGCCTCGCGAAACCGACGGGGGTTGGCCCGGCCGGCGAAACGCGCCGGCCGTCACATTATGTGATAAGCCGGGGCGTCCTTACAAAGTCTTTACTCGTATTTCCGCTCTGGCATCGGTGCGCAGGCTCAGTAGCAGCCAGGCCAGCAGCGGATAGGCGAGGGTCAGCAGGGCATGAAACAGGTCGACGCGCCGCAACGGGCCGATAAAACCCTGGGTGCCGACGACCAGGCCGGCGACAGCAAATAGCCCGACCACCGCCAGCGCGGCCGCCGGCGGGCCGAGACGTTGCCAGTGACGTAGGCCGGCAAAAGCAATCAGCAGCAGGGTGAGCAGGTTCAGCAGCAGGCGATAGGTCGGCTCGACCTGCAGCCATTGGGCTGCCAGCAGAAAGCCGACCAGTCCCAGCACCGCCAGGGTGCCGGTTGCCCGGCTCCAGGTCTTGCCCAGGCTCAGGCTGGTGGCAGCCAAGCCCAGCAGAGGCAGGCCCAGGTAGCTGCTCATCTGGCTGAACGCGCTGTGCTGCGGGCCCCAGCCCGGGTCGATGGCATAGCGCATTACCCCGCAGAACGCGGCGAGAGCGGGCAGGCCGAAGCCGAGCAACAGTGCGCGCTGCAAGGCCTGGCCCTGGAAGGCGCGGCGCAGCACCCAGGCGCTGGCCAGGCAGGCCAGCACCAATACGCCATCGCTGAACGCGGTGCTGTACTGCATCACTTGAGCTGGGCGAAGGCGCGTTCGGCGGCGTCGAGGGTCAGCTTCAGCTCGGCCTCGCCGTGGGCGATGGAGGTGAAGCCGGCCTCGAAGGCGCTCGGTGCCAGGTACACGCCGCCGTCCAGCATCAGATGGAAGAACTGCTTGAAGCGCTCGGCATCGCTGGCCATCACGTCGTCGAAGGTGACGATGTCGTCGGCACCGCTGAAGTACAGGCCGAACATGCCGCCGGCCTGGGTGGTGACGAAGGGAATGCCAGCGGCATCGGCAAGCGCCTGCAGGCCGGCCAGCATGCGGCTGGTGTAGTCGGTCAGTTCGGCGTGGAAGCCCGGGCGGCTGATCAACTTGAGGGTGGTCAGGCCGGCGGCCATGGCCAGCGGGTTACCCGACAGGGTGCCGGCCTGGTAGACCGGGCCGAGCGGGGCGATGCAGCCCATGATCGCGCGCTTGCCGCCGAAGCAGCCAACCGGCATGCCGCCGCCGACGATCTTGCCGAAGGTCGACAGGTCCGGGGTCACGCCGTAGTGCGCCTGGGCACCGCCGAGGGCGACGCGGAAGCCGGTCATCACTTCGTCGAAGATCAGCACCACGCCGTGCTTGTCGCACTGCTCGCGCAGGCCTTCGAGGAAGCCCGGCGCTGGCGGTACGCAGTTCATGTTGCCGGCCACGGGCTCGACGATGATGCAGGCGACGGTCTTACCGACTTCGCTGAGCATCTGCTCGACTGCGGCCAGGTCGTTGAACGGCAGGGTCAGGGTGTGTTTGGCGAAGTCCGCCGGTACGCCCGCCGAGCTCGGCACGCCCTGGGTCAGCAGGCCGGAGCCGGCTTTCACCAGCAGGCTGTCGGAGTGCCCGTGGTAGCAGCCTTCAAACTTGATGATCGCATCGCGGCCGGTGTAGCCGCGGGCCAGGCGGATGGCGCTCATGGTCGCCTCGGTGCCGGAACTGACCATGCGCACCATCTCCATGGACGGCACCAGGCTGCACACCAGGTCGGCCATCTCGGTTTCCATGGCGGTCGGTGCGCCGTAGGACAGGCCGTGCTGCAACTGGTTGCGCACCGCGTCGAGCACGTCCGGGTGGCCGTGGCCGAGGATCATCGGGCCCCAGGAGCCGACGTAGTCGACGTAGCGTTTGTCGTCTTCATCGGTGACGTAGGCGCCTTCGGCATGCTTGAAGAACAGCGGGGTGCCGCCGACGCTCTTGAAGGCGCGCACGGGCGAGTTGACGCCGCCGGGGATGTGTTTCTGCGCGTTGGCGAACAGGGTTTCGGAACGGGACATGGCAGGTCTCTCTCGAATCAGGATGACGGGAACAGCACGCTGAACGCGCGTGCGCGCCGCTCCACCTCGGCGGCGGAGGGGGCGGAAAACAGGGCGTGGATCACGGCCAGCAGGTCGGCGCCGGCGGTGATCAGCGAGCCGGCGTTGTCCAGGGTGATGCCGCCGATGGCCACCAACGGCACATTGAAATGCGCCCGCGCATGGGCCAGCAGGTCGGGCGTGGCCGCAGGGGCGCCGGGTTTGGTGTTGGAGTTGAAGAAGCGGCCGAAGGCCAGGTAGCTGGCGCCTTCGCGACTGGCGGTGGCGGCCAGTTCCAGCTCGGCATGGCAGGTGGCGCCGATGATCGCCTGGCGCCCGAGCAGGGCGCGGGCGGCGGCCAGCGAGCCGTCGCCCTGGCCCAGGTGCAGGCCAACGCCGAGGCGGGCAGCCAGTTCGGCGTCATCGTTGATGATAAACTCGGCGCCGTACTGGCTGCACAGCTCGCGCAGGGCTTCGGCCTCGCGCAGGCGGCGGGCGCTGTCGTCGGACTTGTCGCGGTACTGCAGCAGGCGCGTGCCACCTTTCAGCGCTGCTTCCACATAAGGCAGCAGCTTGCCGTCAGCGAGCAGTTGGCTGTCGGTGATGGCGTACAGGCCACGCAGCTTCTTCACAGGCAGCTCTTCATAGCGAGAAATCCAGCGGCAGACGGCGCGGCACGAACTGGCCGCGACCCGGTTGCTCGGCGTCACGCAGGGTGCGCCAGGTGTAGTCCAGGGCGGAGCGCACGGCGCTGCTCAGTTCCTCGCCCAGGGCCAGGCGACCGGCCAGGGTGCTGGCCAGGGTGCAGCCGGAGCCGTGGTAGCTGCCGGGCAGGCGCTGGCAGGTGAAGGTGTGGCGGCTGCCGTCACGCGAGTACAGGCGGTTGTGCACTTCGGATTCGTCGCCGTGGCCGCCGGTGATCAGCAGGTGCTGGATCTTCGGCAGCAGCTTCTCGGCGCATTCGTCGGCCGTGCCGTTCGGCAGTTCGGCGAGGATGCGCGCTTCCGGCAGGTTCGGCGTGGCGATGGCGGCGACCGGCAGCAGGCGCTCGCGCATGGCGTAACCGACGTCGTCCTTGCCCAGCGAGCCGCCACCGCCGGCGCGCAGCACCGGGTCGCAGACCAGCGGGATGCCCGGCAGCAGCTGCATGATCTCGACGACCGTATCGACCATCTGCACCGAGCCGAGCATGCCCAGCTTGACGGCGGCCACCGGCAGGTCAGCAATGATCGCGTGGGCCTGGGCCAGCACCCACTCGCGGTCGAGGACGCGGAAGTCGGCGACGTTGACCGTGTCCTGCACGGTCAGCGCCGTGACGGCGGGGGCGGCGTGGCAGCCCTGGGCGAGCAGGGCTTCGATGTCCGCCTGCAGGCCGGCACCACCAGATGGATCGTGACCGGACAGGCAGAGGACGACGGGGCGGGAGTTGTGTCTGTTCATGGCGGGCGAGCTTACCACTTGCCGGCAGAGCGCCCAAACGGGGGCGAAAAACTTGTCGCAGTGGGCGGCTTTTACTCGCCGGGCGCTGTGCTAGAGTGCCGCAATTAGAACTATGGACGCTGCGACACACCCTGCGCGAGAGGAGGGCTCTCCGGTGCTGGTCGCCAGAGTCTTTGCGGGGCGGCATGCGCTACGGTCTTTTCATCATTTTCTGGCTTTTCAGCTCGCTGGCGCAGGCCGTCGAGTTCGACGAGCACACCCGCTACATCACCCTCGGCCCGCTGATGCAGGTGTTCGAGGACGTGCGTGGCGATGCCACCATCGAGGAAGTCAGCTCTCCCGCCCTGGACGCCAGCTTCCGCCAGAACGGCAAGCCGGTGCTGAATGCCGGCTACTCGCGCTCGGTGTTCTGGTTGCGCCTCGACCTGCTGTTCCGCCCGACCCAGCCGGGCAAGCCGAAAACCTGGCTGCTGGAATTGGCTTATCCGCCGCTCGACCACCTCGACCTCTATCTGCCCGACGGCAACGGTGGTTATCGCCTGGCCGAGCGCACCGGTGACGCGTTGCCGTTCAGCAGTCGGCAGATCCAGCAGAGCAACTACCTGTTCGACCTCGATCTGCAACCCGACCAGACGCAGCGCATCTACCTGCGGGTGCAGAGCCAGGGGTCGATGCAGATGCCGCTGGGGTTGTGGTCGGGGCGCGCGTTCATTGAAGAACAGCCGCTGCGCATCTACGTGCTGGGTATCATCTACGGCATCCTGCTGGTGATGCTGGTGTACAACCTGTTCATCTTCCTCAGCGTGCGCGACACCAGCTACCTCTATTACATCTTCTATATCGCCTCGTTCGGCCTGTACCAGATATCGGTCAACGGCGCCGGCGTGCAGTACTTCTGGCCGGACAACCCCTGGTGGGCGAACGTTTCCACGCCGCTGCTGATCGGTTCGGCAGCGCTGTTCGGTTGTCAGTTCGCCCGCAGCTTCCTGCATACGGCCGAGCACAGCCTCTGGGTCGACCGGGCCCTGCGCCTGCTGATGGCGGTGGGCGCGCTGGTGGTGGTGCTGGCGCTGACCGTCAGCTACGCCGTGTCGCTGCGCGTGGCCACCTACCTGGCCCTGCTGTTCACCGTGGTGATCTTCACCGCCGGCGTGCTCGCCCTGCTGCGCGGCATGCGCGTGGCGCGCTACTTCATCATCGCCTGGAGCGCCTTCCTGATCGGCGGGGTGATCAACACCCTGATGGTGCTCGGCTACCTGCCGTATACCTTCCTGACCATGTACGCCAGCCAGTTCGGCTCGGCGCTGGAGGTCGGCCTGCTATCGCTGGCCCTGGCCGACCGCATCAACGCCATGAAGGAAGAGCGCGCGCGCATCCTCCAGCAGGCCGGTGCGGAACTGGAAGTGCTCAACCGCGAGCTAGCCGACAGCAATCGCCTGAAAGACGAATTCCTCGCCACCGTGACCCATGAACTGCGCACGCCGATGAACGGGGTGATCGGCTCCCTGGAGCTGATGCAGACGGTGCGCATGGATGTCGAACTGGAGCAATACCAGAAGACCGCCGCCAGTTCGGCGCGCGACATGATGCGCATGGTCAACGACATCCTCGCCCTCACCGAACTGCAGGCCGGCAAGCTCTACCCGCGACGTCAGCCGTTCAGCCTGCGCGGGTTGTTCGACGGCCTGCGCGCGCAGTACTGCCAGAAAGCCACCGACAAGGGCCTGACCTTCGACCTGGAGCTCGACGCCAGCCTGCCCGACACCCTCGAGGGCGATGCCGGCAAGCTGGCGCAGAGCCTTGGCTACCTGCTCGACAACGCCATCAAGTTCACCCACCAGGGTGGTGTAGCTGTGCGCGTCAGCAGCCCCAGCGCGCAGACGGGCAACGTGCCGCTGCGGATCGAGGTGCGCGACACGGGTATCGGTTTCACGGCGCCGGCCGATGGCAGCCTGTACCAGCACTTCAAGCAGCTGGACGGTTCGATGACCCGCCAGTACGGCGGCCTGGGCATCGGCCTGGCGATCTGCCGACAACTGGTCGAGCTGCTCGATGGCACCCTGCAGCACCAGTCCCTGCCGGGGCAGGGCAGTGTCTTCGTGGTGTCCCTGCTGCTCAGCCTGCCGGCTCAGCCACGCGAAGTGGCGCTGGTGGCGCGCCGGCCTACTGGCTCCCCGCGCCGGCATCCCGAGCAGTGCACCGTGCTGGTGGTCGAGGACAACGCGATCAACCAGCTGGTCACCCGCGGCATGCTGCTCAAGCTCGGCTACCGGGTGCGCACCGCCGACAACGGCGCCGAAGCCCTCGAACGCCTGCGCACAGAGCCCATGGACGTGGTGCTGCTGGATTGCCAGATGCCGGTGATGGACGGCTTCGCCACCTGCCGTGCGCTGCGCCAGTTGCCGGGCTGCGCTGACCTGCCGGTGCTGGCCATTACCGCCCACAGCCACAGCGGCGACCGCGAGCGCTGCCTGGCCGCCGGCATGAGCGACTACATGGCCAAGCCGGTGAAGTACTTGGAGCTGCAGACTCTGTTGCACGACTGGGTGCTCAGCCAGCCCGCGCGGACCGAATAGCCCCGCCAGCACCCGCGACCGCTCGCGGGTGATCGCGCGGCTGGCCGTGATTTGCGCATTCTTTGGCCGGATCGTCGTCTTCTCTCAAGGTCTGAACCGTGATTCACTGAATTCAATTGATGAATCCGGATTCAGCCCATGGTCTACCGCGCCTCCACTCAACGCATCGATCGCGACCAGGAACTGCGTGAGCGCATCCTCCACTGCGCCCGTGCGCGGGTCAGTGAGGGCGGCTTTGCCAGCCTGACCATGCAGGCCCTGGCCGAGGATGCCGGCATTGCCACCGGCAGCCTGTACCGTCACTTTCGCAGCAAGGGCGAGATTGCCGCCGAGGTGTTCAGCAGTGCCTGCCGGGTCGAGGTCGATGTCTTGCGGGAAATCCTGCAGGGCCCCGGTACGCCGGCACAGCGTCTGAGCGCCGGTCTTGAGCAGTTCGCCGCACGTGCCTGGCACAGCCGGCGCCTGGCCTTCGCCCTGATCGCCGAGCCGGTGGATGCCGAAGTGGACGAGCAGCGCCTGCTGTTTCGCGAGGCCTATGCCGATCTGTTCATCGAGTTGCTGGAAGAGGGCGCGCGCCTTGGCGCCTTCCGGGTCAGCCATATCTCCCTGGTGGCCGCCTGCCTGGTCGGCGCCATCGCCGAAGCCCTGGTCGGCCCGCTTTCGCCGCCAGCCCGTGCCGCGCGTGAAGCCGGCACTTCGGCCATGGACCTGGCCACCGTCAGCCAATCCCTGATCACCTTCTGCCTGCGCGCCGTCGGCGCCCCGGAGTCCTGAGATGTCCCTGCACGAATTCGCCGAAACCCACGAAGTGTTCAACCAGGTGCCCTCGCTCGACGGCGCCAACCTGTACCGCGTCGACCTGCCGCTGCAGGAGTGGACGCGGCGCTTCGGTGGTGGCTGGGCCGAGGACAAGCTGGATACCTACGGCGCCCTGGCCGGCGGCCCGCTGATGGCGGCGGGTTTCCTCGCCAACGAGAGCAAGCCGGTGTTCAAGAGCCATGACCGCTACGGCCATCGCGTCGATCTGGTGGAGTTCCACCCGGCCTACCACGAGCTGATGCGCACGGCGATCGAACACGGCATCCCTTCCGCCCCGTGGACCGATCCGCGGGCCGGCGCCCAGGTCGCTCGCGCCGGCATGAGTTACCTGCACAGCCAGGCCGAGGCCGGCAGCGGCTGCCCGCTGACCATGACCTACGCCAGTGTGCCGGCGCTCAAGCTGCAGCCGGAAGTGGCCGAGATCTGGCTGCCGAAAATCCTTGCCACCGAGTACGACCCACGCAACGTCGGCATTGAGCACAAGGCCGGGGTCACCATCGGCATGGCCATGACCGAGAAGCAGGGCGGCACCGACGTGCGCGCCAACACCACCCGGGCGCATGCGTTGGGCATGGGCGGCCCGGGCCAGGCCTACGAACTGGTCGGCCACAAGTGGTTCTGCTCGGCGCCGATGTGCGATGCCTTCCTGACCCTGGCCCAGACCGACAAGGGCCTGAGCTGCTTCCTGCTGCCGCGCCACCGCCCGGACGGCACGCGCAACCAGTTCTATATCCAGCGCCTGAAGAACAAGCTGGGCAACTGGGCCAACGCCTCCAGCGAGGTGGAATTCCGTGGCGCCCTGGCCTGGATGGTCGGCGAGGAAGGTCGCGGCGTGCCGACCATCATCGAGATGGTGGCGCTGACCCGCTTCGACTGCATGATCGGCTCCAGCGCCCTGATGCGTCAGGCCCTGACCCAGGCCGCGCATCACTGTGCCTACCGCAAGGTCGGCGGCCGGGTGCTGGCCGAGCAGCCGCTGATGCAGAACGTACTGGCCGACCTGGCCCTGGAAAGCGAAGCGGCGCTGGCCCTGACCCTGCGCATGGGCAGGGCGCTGGACAACCCGCACGACGAGCAGGAAGAGAAATTCGCCCGCCTGGTTACCGCCATCGGTAAATACTGGATCTGCAAACGCGCCCCGGCGATGGTCAACGAGGCCGCCGAATGCATGGGCGGCGCCGGCTATGTCGAGGAGACCATCCTCCCGCGCCTGTACCGCGAGGCGCCGGTCAATTCCACCTGGGAAGGTTCCGGCAACGTGCAGTGCCTGGACGTACTGCGCGCGCTGTCCAAAGAGCCAGGCGTGCTCGATGCGCTGTTCGCCGAGCTTGGCGCTGGCCACGGCGATGCGCGCCTGAAGGCGCACATCGCGAAGTTGCAGGCGGCCTTCCGCGACACCGGCGACATCCAGTATCGCGCGCGCCAGCTCACCGAAGACGTGGCCGTGGCCCTGCAGGCCAAGCTGCTGCTGGAAGCCGGCAACGCCACGGTGAGCGATGCCTTTATCGCCAGCCGCCTGGCCGATGGCGGCCGGGTCTACGGCACCCTGCCGCGCGGTATCAATGCCGAAGCCCTGATGGCGCGCAGCACGCCGCACCTGATCTGAGGCGCGTTCAGCGCTGCTGGCGGCGCCAGTAGGCCAGGTAGGTCAACGCCAGCAGTGCGGCCAGCGCACTCGGTCCGAGCAGAGATCTGTAGCGCCACTCCAGGTAACCCTGGGCGCCGAGCAGGCCGCCGCCGATGAAGCCGGCGATCAGGATCAGGTACAGCAGGATGCGCCGCCGATCCGCCGGCTGCCCGCGTAGCTTGAGGCCGAGCATGATGCCGAGGTCGGTGAACAGCCCGGTGACGTGGGTGGTGCGCACCACTGCGCCGCTGTAAGTGCTGGTCATGGCGTTCTGCAGGCCGCAGGCGGCCGAGGCCAGGTAGTGGCCGACGTCGCTGCCGCGCTCCAGCATCAGCATCGCCAGCAGCAGCGCGAGGCTCTCCGCCAGCAGTGCCACGCTGTAGCGGCGGCCGAGCTTGAGCGACTGGTTGCCGATCACGCAGCCGCTGATGGCGGCGCCAAGCACGAAACTCAGCAGGATCAGCAGCAAGTGCAGGGCGCTGGTCAGTTCGCCCTGGGCGAGCTCCACGCCGAGCAGGCTGGAGCTGCCGGACAGGTGCGAAACACCCTGGTGGTTGAAGCCGAGCAGGGCGATGGCGTTGACGCTGCCGGCGATCAAGGCCAGGCAGAAGCCGCCAATTTCCACCCAGCGTGGCAGTTGATTGATCATGACGAGCACTCGGCGAGGACGCCCCCCGGCGTCGTCGCCTTACTTATGCCTGAATCCTAACGGCGAGACTATTCGCCGTTAGGAGAGTGCCCGGCGCGCCAACGGCAGTGCACCGAACGCGGCGACCACGAACAGGCTGACCGCCAGGCACAGGGCCAGCGGCAGGCCTTGTGGGCCGATGCCCATCAGGGCGCCACTGAGCAGCGGGCCGAGCAGGCTGCCGACACCCCAGAGCATGCCGACGCAGGCGTTGGCGGTGACCAGCTCGGGGCCGCGAAAGTGTTGGCCGATCAACACCAGGGCCAGGGTGTAGATGCCACCGGCCGCCGCGCCGAGCAGCATCAGCGCCGGCCACAGCAGCTCGCGCTGGTCGATCAGCCAGGGCAACGCCAGGCCCAGGGCGAGGGTCAGCACGCCGCAGGCCAGGTGCAGGATGCGTCGATCCAGGCGATCGGACAGCCAGCCCAGCGGCACCTGGAACAGCATGTCGCCCAGCAGGATCACGCTGGCCATCAGCGCCGCCACGCCCACCGCGTAGCCATGACTGCTGGCATACACCGGGAACAGCGACAGCACCACTGCATCGAAGAAGGCGAAGAACAGCACGCCCAGGCACAACGCCGGCGCGACCCGCAGAAAGCCGACCAGGGAAAAGCGCCGTGGCGCCTCTTCGGCCGATTCCGACCAGTCTGCCGGCAGGCTGTGCCAGACCAGCGCCAGGGCCAGCAGGTTGGCCACCACCACCAGTAGCACTGGCCAACTGCTGCTGGCGCCGAACAGGCTGATCATCGCCGGGCCACCCAGCTGGCAGCCGGTGAAACAGGCGGCGTAGAAGGCCACGACCTGGCCACGGCGCTGTTCGCTGCACAGTTCGTTGACCCAGGACTCGCCGAGGATCACCAGCACGCCCATGCCCAGGCCGAGCAGCAGGCGCGCGCCCACCAGCAGGAGCTGCGGGGGCTGCGCCGGCAACAGCGCCAGGGTGCCCAGCAGGCACAGCACGAAACACAGCAGGTACAGTTGGCGGCCGCTGAAGCGGCGGCACAGGCGGTTGACCAGCACGGCGGCGAGGATCATCCCCACGGCCGGCAGGGCCGACAGCACGCCGATGGCCAAGCTGCCGGCACCGGCCTCGTGCTGGCGCAGGGCAACCAGCGGTAGGGTAGCGCCCATGCTCAGGCCCACCACCGATACGGCAAAGATCAAAACAAACAATAACCAGCGTTGCATGACGCTCTCCTGCCCCATAGGCCGGGGCGTGGCCAACGCGAAACGAGAACACCCGCGCCCTGTGGTGCGGGTGACGATCAGAGAAGTGCAGGGCTTGCGCGGGGCGGCCGACAGCGGCCAGCCACAACGCAGCGTGCGACTCAGGCGCGGAGGGCGGGAGGCGAGAAGGTGAAGGCGAACAGCACGCTGCGCCGGCGCTTGAGCAGCGCGTCACGCGGCCAGGTGCGCGCCAGCAGCCGCGGATCGGGCTGGGCGGAGCAGGGCAGGTGAGCGTGCGACGACATGGGCGGGTGCTGGCTGTCACGAAGGGCCGCGCAGTCTAAGGGCCGCCCCTGATGGGGTCAACGCGTACCGCCAGGCGGTTCAGCGGCGCTGCCAGGTCATCTTGCCGGTGTTGCTCTCGGTCACCAGATAGGGCTGGCTGAAGTGGTAGCGGGCGGCGGGCTGGTACTCCTTGCTGCCTTCCAGTTGCACCAGCAGCAGGCCGTTTTCGCTGCGCCAGCGGCCACTGTATTGCTGCTCGCCGGGGCGGTCATAGCTCCATTCGCTGCCACCGGCGACTGTGCGTCGCCACTGCTCGATGCTGCCGTCGGCGCGGATGCGCAGGGTGGTGACCATGCTCAGCGAGGCGAATTCGGCGCCGGTGCTGTTGGTCATCTGCTCGTAGACCCAGGTGCCCACCAGCTGCGGGTCCTGGTCCGGGTTGCTTGTCAGCGGCGCTGACACCGTGGTCACTGCCGCCGCCGGGGCTGCTGCTGTGCGCTCGAACAGGGCCTCACGCACCAGCGTCTGGCCATTGGCCGGGTCGCGCGCGGCGAGGCTGGCGTTGAGCATGTCGTTGGCATAGTTGGCGTTCATGTTGGCCAGTACCTGGCCGGAACGCGGGTCGCGGATCTCCACCTGCAGCGCCTGGCCGTCGAACTGGCCGCTGAGCGGCAGGCGCAACCTTTGGTTCTCGACATACTCGCCGGTGACCTGCTGGCCCTGGCTGTGCAGGATCAGTTCGGCCGGCTGGCCGTCCAGGGTGGCGTGGTAATGGCCGTCCAGTTCGGCGGCCAGCACCGACAGCGGAAGGGCGAACAGGCAGAGGATCGACAGGGCGCGCACGGCGGCTCTCCTTGGCAGCGATAGGCCAAGCCTAGATCGCCGGAGCGGCTCTTGCCGCCTAGCCTGCCCGCGCGTGCGAGTGGTTACGGGTGAGTGGTGCTGTCCGTGCTGCCGCGCTGGTGCGTGGTTGCCAGGGCCAGCGCCTGTTCATGCTGGTGGCTGGCGAGGATGGCCGGCTGGATCAGCTGATCCAGTTCCTGCAGCGCCTGCTCGCGGGCGGCCTCGCTGATGTCGCGGTTGCCGGCCAGCTCCATGCCCCGCAGGGTGTACTGCGCATAGGACTCTTCGTCGGCGAAGAAGGCCCTGGTCACCATCTCGCCGAGGTATTGCCGGCGCAATTGCATGACCTGCTCGTGGGTCTGGCGCATCAGTGCCAGCTGGGCGGCGGCATCGTGCTGCTGCGACGCGCTGAGTGGCTGGTCCAGCAGGGCGATGAGCGCCTGCTTGTAGGTCGCGTAGTGCTCCAGCAGGGCGAAGAACTCCTGCATGGCCGGCGCTTGCAGGCGGCCATGGGTATCCTTGGCCAGGGCGGCCAGTGCGGCTTTGCGGCCGATCAGGTCGATGCGCCCGATGAAGTAGTCGAGGTAGTCGTGCAGGGCCGGGTCGATGACCAGCTTGCCCTCGGCATCCTGGCGCAGCGCGCCGTCGACCTGGGTGTCGCTGGGCAGGGCGCTTGTGCTGCTGGCCGGCATGGCGATGTCGGGCGCATTGGCCTGGCTTATGGGCGCTGGTACGGGGGCGGCAGCTTGCGTGTGCGCCGCCGGGGTTGTTGTGGGGCAGGCGGAGATGTCGGCTTCGTTGGAGGCGGGCAGTTCCGTCAGGATGGTGGCGCCGGCCAGCAACATGGCACCGACGGTCAGCAGGCTCTTGTCTGTCATGGCAAAGACTCCCGTACAGAGGCCAGCGAATAACGCCGAAGGGGCGCGACCGCGCGGGCCATGTGCCCGGGCGCTGCTGGCTGAATAAATGGGGTGGGCGTCCCTGCCCGGATAGTCTTGGTGGGGGTGCTAAATCCCTTTGCTCTGATCGAAATCGCTCAGGCCGATGGGGTGTTGGGGTTGGGTGTGGCCGATGGCGGCCAGGCTGGGTGTGTAAGGATCAGGCGGCTGGTCAGGGCGATCTGCATGCGGTTGTGCATGATTCTGTCTCCTTCTTTTTCTTATGGGGTGGCCGGGCGCGTGCATCCGACGCGGTAGTCTAGGAATCGCCCGGGGGCCCTCAAATCCACAGGAAGAATGAATCGGCGATGCATATTTTTTGCCGGGCGTTCGTACTAAGGAGCGGTAGTAAATCCGCGGCTGCTCATACTTGGAAAAGCGCATCAGCTGAGCCGCAGGCCGCGTCAGCCGTGGCTTCCAGTGTGGCTGGGTGGATTGCGCAAGCGCGGGCTGTACGATGCGGTTGAGTACCGCCGCAGGCCGCTTGCAGGACGGCCCGGTGAGCACCGACCGAGCTTCGCCAGACTGGCGGCCGGCGCCGGCAAAGGCGCAAGATAGGGCCGTCTTTCCAGCCAGGAAGCTGCCCCGTGTCTGCCATGCCCATCAGTGAATTCGTTGTTGCCGCCACCGCCGAGGAGGCCGTCGCGCGCCTTGCGGCTCTGCATCAGCAGGCCGTCAATGCCTTGAGTCAGGCACTCAAGTTGTATCTCAAGGAACGCACGCAGCCGGGCGAGGGGCAGCGTGCGTTGTTCCGTTATCCCGAATTGCGCCTGACCTACCACTGCCAGGGTGAGGTCTCGAGTACGGTACGCGCCTACGCCAAGGTCCAGGTGCCGGGTACTTACCGGGTGACTGTTACCCAACCGGACGCTTTTCGCGGTTACCTGCTCGATCAGCTGCGCCCGCTGATGGAAGATTTCACCGTCACCGTGGAAGTCGGCTTCAGCCAGCAGAACATTCCTTACCCCTATGTGGTCGACCAGGGCGACGAACTGGCCGGCTCCGGGGTCAGCGCTGCCGAGTTGGCGCGGGTATTCCCCAGCACCGACTTGTCGGCGGCCACCGACTCGGTTGCCGATGGCCTGTATGGCTGGGGCGACAGCAGCGACCTGCCGCTCGCGCTGTTCGACGCGGCACGCACCGACTTCTCGCTCAAGCGCATCCAGCATTACACCGGCAGCGACTGGCGCCATGTGCAGCCGTGGATCCTGCTGACCAACTACCACCGCTACGTCGACCAGTTCATCCGCCACGGCCTTGAGCAGCTGCGCGACAACCCGCGCTTCATGCGCATGGTGCTGCCGGGCAACGTGATCATCGAGCGCGGCACGTCCGAGGAAGACGCCCAGGCGGTCGCCGATGCGGTGGTCTGGCACCGCTACCAGATGCCGGCCTACCACCTGATCGCCAACGACGGCCACGGCGTGACCCTGGTGAACATCGGCGTTGGCCCGTCCAACGCGAAGAACATCACCGACCACCTGGCCGTGCTGCGCCCGCATTGCTGGCTGATGATTGGCCACTGCGGCGGCCTGCGCCAGTCGCAGACCATCGGCGACTATGTGCTGGCCCACGCCTACATGCGCCGCGACGGCATTCTCGACCGCGTACTGCCGCCGCATATCCCGATCCCGGCCCTGGCCGAAGTGCAGCAGGCGTTGCAGGAAGCGGCCGCCAGCGTCACCGGCGAGCGCGGCGAAACCCTGAAGAAGCGCCTGCGCACCGGCACCGTGCTGACCTACGACGATCGCAACTGGGAGCTGCACTGGGCCCACGAGCGGCCGCTGATCAACCTGTCCCGCGCGGTGGCGGTGGATATGGAAAGCGGCACCATTGCCGCCCAGGGTTACCGCCTGCGCGTGCCCTACGGGACCCTGCTGTGCGTGTCGGACAAACCGCTGCACAGCGAGATCAAGCTGCCGGGCTCGGCCAGTGGCTTCTACCAGCGCGCGGTCAGCCAGCACCTGTCGATCGGCATCACCGCCCTCGACCTGCTGCGCTGCCAGCTCGACTCGCTGCACTCGCGCAAGCTGCGCAGCTTCGACGAACCGCCGTTCCGTTGAGTGCTGTTACAGCCTGTTTGCGCTTGAGAGAGCTTTCAGGCCGCTCGGAGCCCAGCCCCCGTCAGTAGGCCGAGTGGAGGTGTTGCGCAGGGGGGCGAGCCGCAGGGATGCGGCGAGAGGCGTAAAGGGCCAGGGATGGCCCTTGTACGCCGGCCCCCGGAGCGGCACCGGAAGGAGGGGAGTCGAGCGTAGCGAGACCCGAATGTCGGGCGCGCTTTCTCTTTGGTTACTTTCTCTTTCGCGCGAGCAAAGAGAAAGTGACTCGCCGGGAGGCGAAACCCGGACCGAAGCGTTCTTCGGTAAATAGCCAAGTGAACAATTCAGAAGAATCTACAGCGGCGGCACCGACCACTGATACCCGGGCACCGGCACGCGGAATGTATCCGGGTCGACCTGGCGCTCGCTCAGGGAGCGGGCCAGTTCGCGCGGTGGTTCGAACTGGCCTTCGTCACTCAGGTTGAAGGTGCCGAAGTGGATCGCCAGGCTGTGGCGTGACTGCAGCTGCTGGTGCGCCTGCACCGCGTCGTCCGGGCTCATGTGGTTGTCGCGCATGAACCAGCGCGGCGCGTAGGCGCCAATCGGCAGGGCAGCGAAGCGCATGGGGCCGAAGCGCTGGTTAATCAGGCGAAATTCCGGGCCCAGGCCGGTATCGCCAGGAAACAGCAGCGGGCCGTCTGGCGAGGTGATGACGAAGCCCAGCCACAGGCTGCGATTGGTGTCGCTGCGGGTGCGCGACGACCAGTGCTGCGCCGGCACCGCATGCAGTTCCAGCGCCTCGCCCAGGGGCAGGCTTTGCCACCAGTCCAGCTCCTGCACACGGCTGAAACCGGTCTCGCGGATCAGCTCGGCATTGCCCAGGCCCGTCACCACTTGCGCCAGCGGGAAGCGCTCGCACAGGCTGCGCAGCGTCTGCAGGTCGAGGTGGTCGTAGTGGTTGTGGCTGACCAGGATCAGGTCGAGCGGCGGCAGCTGGTCGAGGCTCAGCCCCGGCTGTTGGTAGCGGCGCGGGCCGACGAAGCTGAACGGGCTGACGCGCTGTGCCCAGACCGGGTCGGTGAGGATGTTCAGGCCGCGATGCTGGATCAGCACGGTGGCGTGGTTGATATAGGTGATGCGCAGCTCGTTGCCAGTGACTCGCTCGGCCACCGGCGCGAGGTCATTGGCTGCGGGTTGCTCGACCCAGCGCGCCTGCTTCTCGCGGCTGAGTTGCCACTTGAGCACGGCCCACAGGCTCTTGTGCGGTTTGGGTTCGATATTGGCGAAGCGCTGGCCATTGAAATGGTCCGATGGGGCGCCGTGATAGGGGCGATTGCCCTTCCCGGCGAGGGTGCGCAGGTTGATCAACCAGGTGGGGCGTAGGGCACGGGGCATGGTGGCGCTTCACTCCAGCAGGGGATGGACGTCTACCTTGCACGTCCATCCCGTCGCTGTCAGCAGCGGCCCTGTAACCGAGCTTTTCTTGCAGCGGCTGTTTACGATTTTCAGAATTAAAGCCAGACAAGGCAAAAGTGGCCGAGGGAGCGGAATTTACAGCTGTAAATGAGCATCCCGAGGCCGCTTTTAACGCAGTGTGGCTGACAGTCTGAAGATCGTAGGCAGTCGCTTAGCGGCTGGCGTCGAGCACCACGCGATAGCGCGCCTTGCCGGCGCGCAGGTGGTCGATGGCTTCGTTGACCTGGCTCATCGGGAAAATCTCCACCTGCGGCAGGATCTGGTGACGGGCGCAGAACTCCAGCATGGTCGCCATGTGCGTCGGCGAACCCACCGGCGAGCCGGACAGGCTCTTCTGCTGCGGGATCAGGCTGAACACATGCACCGGGATGGCGCTCGGCACGATGCCGACGAAGTGCAGGCGGCCCTTGCCACGCAGGGTGCCGAGCAGGGCGTTCCAGTCCAGGTCGGCACTTGCGGTGATCAGCAGGAAGTCCAGGGTGCCGGCAATCGCCTTCAGCGCGGCGCTGTCGTTGGATGCCACCACCTTGTGGGCGCCCAGGCGCTGGGCTTCTTCCTGCTTGCTCAGCGAGGAGGTGAAGGCGGTGACTTCGCAGCCCCAGGCATTGAGGAAGCGCAGGGCCAGGTGGCCGAGGCCGCCGATGCCGACCACGCCGACGCGGTCGGTGGGCTTGATGTCGTGTTCCAGCAGCGGCGCGAACACTGTGGAACCGCCGCAGAACAGCGGGCCGGCCGCGCTCGGGTCGAGGCTGTCCGGCAGGGCGATGGCCCAGGCCCAGTGGGCACGCAGGCGGTTGGCGAAACCGCCGTTGCTGCCGACGATGGTCGGTTTCACCGTGCGGCACAGCTGGTGGGTGCCTTCCATGCAGGAGCTGCAGTGCATGCAGCTGCCCTTGTACCAGCCGATACCGACGCGCTGGCCGAGCTTGAGGCCGCGTACCTGGTCGCCGACGCGCACGATCTTGCCGACCACTTCATGACCGGGGACGAAGGGGAAGCGGGCGTTGCCCCACTCGTTGTCGATCATCGACTGGTCGGAGTGGCAGATGCCGCAGAATTCCACGGCCACCTCGACCTCTTCGGCGCCCAGCGGGCCGGGGGTGAATTCGTAGGGTTTCAGGGCGGCGCCGGCGGCCATCGCGGCCCAGCCGGTAAAGGTGTCGAGTACGGACTCGGTGCTCATCTGTGGCTCCTTGATCGGGCGATAAAACAACCCCGGCAGCATAGCTGCCCAGGCGCCGTTGCGGGGCACGATCAGCGGCGCTGATAAGCCAGCCGTGGCCTCGGTTACACTGCGCACCCCTGTTGCCTGCCGAACCTGCCATGCCCCGTCCGCCTCGTCCTTCCGCTCCCCGCCGCCCTGCCGGCAAACCGGCCCCGCGCCGCGAGGCCAAGGCGCCACCGGCCGAGCCGCGGCTGATCGTGCTGAACAAGCCGTTCGACGTGCTCACCCAGTTCCAGGACGAGCAGGGCCGCGCCACCCTCAAGGATTTCGTCGCGGTGCCCGGTGTTTATCCGGCGGGCCGTCTGGATCGTGACAGTGAGGGCCTGTTGCTGCTGACCAACGATGGCCGCCTGCAGGCGCGCATTGCCGATCCCAAGCACAAGCTGGCCAAGACTTACTGGGTGCAGGTGGAAGGCGAGCCGAGCGAGGATCAGCTAGCGCAGTTGCGCACTGGTGTGCAGCTCAACGACGGCCCGACCTTGCCCGCCGAGGCGCGGCGCCTGGACGAGCCGCAGCTGTGGGAGCGCAATCCGCCGGTGCGCTTTCGCAAAAGCGTGCCGACCGCCTGGCTGGAGCTGGTGATTCGCGAGGGGCGCAATCGTCAGGTGCGGCGGATGACCGCTGCCGTGGGCCTGCCGACCTTGCGTCTGGTGCGCGTGCGCATCGGCCCGTGGAGCCTGGATGGCTTGCAGCCCGGCGAGTGGAAGGACCTGCCGCCGCAGTTGTAGCGGTGTGGCGCTGCTCACTCGCAGGGATAACCACGTAGGGTGGATCACGTTTCACCGATCCACCGAGCGGGGTCATTGGTGGATGAACAGAGCGTCATCCACCCTACAAGACTGCCGCTCCTGCAGGATCGGGCTGTTGCTATCCACAGGGGCTTTGGCGATCAGCCGTGGATGCCGCGCGTCACTTCGATGATGTAGGTGATCAGCGGCTTGGCCAGGAAGGCGAACAGGCACAGGCCCAGGCCGAGGAACAGGATCGCCGTGCCCAGGCGGCCGGCCTTGGACTCCTTCGCCAGGTCCCAGATGATGAAGAACATGAACACCATCAGCCCGCCGACCAGGACGTACATCATCAGGTTTTCGAACTGTTCGGTTTCCATGGCGGCCTCGCGGGTAGGACTGGGACTTCAACGGGGCGGCGATTATACGGCCCCGGGATAGTCCGCAGTAGCATCCGTTCGGCCCTGCGGCGTTCAGCCGCGCAGGTGCTCCAGCGGCAGCTCGGTGGTGGCGATCACCGAGTCGAGCACGAAGCTGGAGCGCACGCTGGTCACACCCTCGATGCGGGTCAGCTGGCCGAGCAGGAATTTCTGGTAGTGATCCATGTCCGGCACCACCACCTTGAGCTGGTAGTCGGCGTCCATCCCGGTCACCAGGCTGCACTCCAGCACTTCCGGGCATTGGCGGATCACCGCCTGGAAGTGCTCGAAGCGCTCCGGGGTGTGGCGGTCCATGCCGATCAGGACGAAGGCGGTCAGGCTCAGGCCGAGCTTCTTGCGGTCGAGCAGCGCCACCTGGCGGGCGATATAGCCGTCGTCTTCGAGCTGCTTGACCCGTCGCGAGCAGGGCGAGGGCGACAGTCCGATACGCTCGGCCAGCTCCTGGTTGGAGATGCGCGCGTCGCGCTGCAGCTCGGCGAGAATACGCAGGTCGTAGCGGTCAAGCTTGTTCATGGAGGCATCTTTATTTGAATGGATTGCGCTGGCTACTTTAACAGTGGTGAAAAATTGCGCAAGTAAGGCTCTGCTGAGCAATATTCGCAATCCTGTGCTGGCGCTGCGCCGTTAAGCTTTCTCTCAGTTTCAAGGCCCGGACGTAGATGTCCACCCGCAGCGCCCAATCAGGTGCCGCGGCGCCGGCGGTCCTACCGGATCGTGCAGGCCCCCGGGTCCGCACCGCCCAATCAGGCGGGCGAAGAAAGCGGCGACACGATCGCCAGCGCCGGACAAGAAAAAGGGGAGGCCAAGTGCCTCCCCTTTTTCTTGCGCGCGATTTCCCTTAGACCAGCGCGGCCAGCTTGAGCAGCCACCAGGCCAGCACCAGCAACTGCACCAGGAAGCCGGCGAAGCGCAGCCATACGAACAGGGGGCTGGTGCTGATCAGGTGGATGGCGGCCTGGAACAGCCGCGCACCGAGCAGCACGCAGGCCAGCGGGTCGGTGATCGCGGTCTGCCCGCTGGCGATGGCGTAGAGCAGCACCGCGGCCTGCATCGGCAGGTTTTCCAGGCAGTTGGCGTGGGCGCGCACCAGGCGCTGGCCGAAACCGCTGGGGGTGTTGCTGCCGTCGGGGGCGAAGGCGTTGACCTTCATCCGCCCACCGAGCACCAGCAGACCGCGCTGGTTGACCATCAGCAGGACGAGAATCAGAGGCAGGGCGACCAGGCCCAGCAGGGCGATGGCGCTAGGGGAGAGTGGCATGTGCAGTTCCTTGATGTTGTTTTTGGAGTGGGAAAGCGTCGCCAGTCTAGAGTTTTTAGAGTAATTGCTCTAGTTGGTTTTTCGGTTTCTTGTCGCGCCTTTACCTTGTCTTTACCCCCACTTGACGCCCGCTCTGGAACACTGGGATCTGCCAGATTCGGAGTACGACCATGAGCACCCCCAAACCCCTCGCCCTGACCGATGTGCTGATTTTGTTGTTGCTCGGCGCCACGGCCCTGTTGCCGGTCGATCAGCCACCTTCCGTGCGCCACCAGCCCGAGCGAGTCAGCGTGAGCCATTCTGTCGGTGCAAGCGCGCTGGCGATGAACCCGACGGCGGATGCGCTTACCGCGACCATGAGCCTCTGACCGCCTCTGGTTACGCCGGCCCCTGGCGCTTCCACTGCCCCGGTGCGTAGCCGGTCCAGCGGCTGAATGCGCGGGAAAAACTGGCCGCCTCGGCGTAGCCCAGGCGCTGGGCGATGCTGTTGAGGTCCAGGCGCGAGTCGCTCAGCAGGCGTTCGGCCAGGCGCTGCTTGATCTGCTCGTTGAGCTGCTGGAACCCGTGGCCTTCGCTGGCCAGGCGGCGGTGCAGGGTGCGTTCGGAAAGGCCGAGGCGCTGCGCCACTTCGCGGCCGCTGAGCAGGCTGGCTGAGTCGCGGATCAGCACCTGCTGCACCAGGCGCGCGGTGGGCGCCTTGACCAGACTGTGGGAAATCTCCAGGCACAGGCGCTCGCACAGCTGCTCGCCCTCGCTGTGGGCGCTGATATGTGCCTGAGGTAGGTTGAGTTGCAGGTCGGCATGGGCAAACAGGATGCCGTTGCGCGTGCCATCGAACTGCACCGGGTAGGGAAAGTCGCGCTGCAGGGCGACGAGATCGGCCGGGGCGCCGCTGGTCATCTCTACCGCCAGGGGCTCGATGGGCCGCTGCAGCAGTTCGCAGGCCACACCCAGGCAGCCAGCCAGGCCGCGCTCGATGACAAAGGCGCGGGCATCCTGTGGCAACACACTGGCATCGAACAACAGCCAGGTGCCGCGCCGCTCGGTCTCGATGCGCGCCGGGCACAGGGTCAGGGCCAGCAACTGGAAGCGGCTGAAGGTGGCGAACGCCTCGCCGAGGGTGCGGCTGGCGAGCATGGTGAAACCCAGCAACCCCAAAGACGTCAGGTGATAGCGCTGCCCGGCGACGAAGCCCAGGCCCGGGCGGCCGGCATGCTCGATCAGATTGCGAATCACCGCCAGCTCCTGCCAGGCCTCGATCTGCGCATTGCGCTGCTGCAGCGCCGCGCTGGAGATGGCGCTGCCGATCAGGCAGGTTGTGGTATCCACACCCTCTGCCTGGGCGGTTTCCAGCAGGTAGAGCACGCCCGTCAGCGGACGGTTCTGGCGCCAATCCATCCGGGGATTTCCTTGTTCAGGTCAGGTTCAAACGGATCAATAAGCTGGCAGTGATTATCATTTTTTGGCGGTGATCATCATGGTCGAGCCTAGCATTCGCCCTGCATTCTGTAAGCACTCCAACAACAACGAGAGCGAGCCATGAGCGAGTTCATCTACTGCCTGCCCAGCCATAACCGTGCCGCCAGCTACAGCCACATGCGCGTGACCCCAACCACCGGGGCCATCGGCGCAGACGTCGAAGACCTGGACCTGACCCGCCTCAGCGATGAGGGCTTTGCCGAGCTGCGCCAGGCGCTGCTGGCGCACAAGGTGATCTTCATCCGCGACCAGGCGCTGAGCGTCAGCGATCTGGAACGGGTCACCCAGCACCTCGGCGAATTCGGCCGCGAGCCCTATGTGACCTGCATGGACGACCATCCCCATGTGGTGCACGTGGTCAAGGAAGCCACGGAGAAGACGCCTTTCGTATTCGGTGGCGCCTGGCACACCGACTGGACCTTCCAGGAGCGCCCGCCGGCGTTCACTTTGCTCTATGGTCATGACATCCCGCCCTTCGGCGGCGATACCTGCTACGCCAACCTGGCGCTGGCCTACGAATGGCTGTCGCCGGGAATGAAAAAGCTGCTGGAAAACCTCGACGCGGTGCACAGCCCGGAGATGGCCTACGGGGTCAACGCCCGGCACAACGCGCTGCTGGAAAACATGGCGATCCGCTACGGTAGCGACACCTCGGCGGAGACGCGCAGCCACCCCCTGGTGACCCGTCATCCGGAAACCGGGCAGAAGGTGCTGTTCATCAATCCGGCCTACACCTCCGGCATCAAGGGCCTGCGTCCGGACGAGGCGCGGCCGCTACTCGACTACCTGTTCAAGCTGGCCACCACCGAGGCGTTCACCTGCCGCATGCGCTGGCGGCAGGGCACCCTGGCGATCTGGGACAACCGCAGCACCTGGCATATGCCGGTGGCCGACTACCACGGCATGCGCCGCGAAATGTTCCGCACCACCGTGGTTGGCGAGGTGCCCAGCCGATGAGCCTGCCAATCACTAGCGATGCGCGTTTGCTGGACGCGACCAATAGCCTGGCCACTGCCCGCGCCCAGCGTCAGCCCGGGCCACGGGTCAGCGAGACCTTTGCCCTGGCCAGCCTGGACGAGGCTTATCAGGTGCAGTTGGCGGGTGTGCACAACGTCCTGGCCCAGGGCCGTCGTTTGAGCGGCGCCAAGGCCGGGCTGACCTCGGCGACGCTGCGCGCCGCGCTGAAGGTCGAGGAGCCGCTGTATGGCTGGCTGTTCGCCGACACCGCCTGCCGCTCGGGCGAAGCCATCGTCTGGGAGCGCTTGCTGCAACCGAAAGTCGAGATCGAGATCGCCCTGCTGCTGAGTGCGGACTTGCCCACTGGCGAGATCAGCCAGGCGCAGTTGCTGGCGAGCATCGCCGGGGTAGTACCAGCGCTGGAAATCAACGACTCGGCCATCAGCGGCTGGCAGCTGACCCTACTGGATGCGGTCGCCGACAACCTGTCTTCCGGGCTCTATGTCTTGGGCGATCAGGTCGTGCCCTTGGCGCAACTGCACGGGCAGCCGCTATCCGCCACCTTGCTGAGCAATGACCAGCCGTTGCGGGCGAATGTGCCCGTCGTGCTCGACGATGTGTTGGCCACGGCGCTGTGGCTGGTGCGCAAGATGGCCGCGCTCGATCAGCCGCTGCGCGCCGGCGATGTGCTGTTGACCGGGGCGCTGGCACCGATTGCCGAGGTCGCTCGGGGCGACCGGTTGTGCTTGCAGGTGGCGGGGCTGGGCGAGGTGGCGTGCTCGTTTAGCTGAAGTGGTTGGGCGTGCGCTGGGCAGTCGCTGCTCAGCGCTTCACCACCTCGATCGGGTCGGCGTGCACCAGCACCTCGGCGCGGGGGAATTCGCCATGGATCGCCTGCTCGACCTGCTCGCAGAGCCGGTGTGCGTCTGACAGCGGCAGCTCGCCGGGCAGTTCCAGGTGCAGCTGGACGAACCAGCGGGTACCGGAAATCCGCGTACGCAGGTCATGGGCGCCGAGCACCCCCGGCACGGCGCAGGCTAGCGCGTGCATGCGCTCGCTGACATCCGGCGCCAGCTCCTCGTCCATCAGCACCGCCACCGCCTCGCGCACGATGGTCAGCGCGCTCCACAGGATGTAGGCGGCGATCCCCAGGCCGAACAGTGCATCCAGGCGTTCCCAGCCATAGCTGGCGAGCAGCAGGGCGACCAGGATGCTGGCGTTGAGCAGCAGGTCGGAGCGGTAGTGCAGCGAATCGGCGCGGATTGCCGTGGAACCGGTCACCCGTACCACGTGGCGCTGGAACAGCAGCAGGGCGCAGGTCAGCAGCAGCGACAGGATCATCACCGCCACCCCGAAGGCCGGCGCGCCGAGCGGATGCGGGTGGCGCAGGTGCTCCACCGCCTGCACGGCGATCAGCACCGCACTGGCACCGATGAACAGCGCCTGGGCCAAGCCGGCCAATGCCTCGGCCTTGCCGTGGCCGTAGCGGTGGTCTTCGTCCGCCGGGCGCAGGGCGTAGTGCACGGCGATCAGGTTGAGCACCGAGGCGGCGCTGTCCAGCAGCGAGTCGGTCAACCCGGCGAGCAGGCTGACCGAGCCGCTCAGCCACCAGGCCACGGCCTTGGCGACTGCCAGCAGCAGCGCCGTGGCCAGCGCCGCGCGGGTGGCCAGGCGCAGCAGGCGCGCATGCTGGGGGGCGACGCTCATGCCCAGCCCGTGTCGGCCGGCCCGGGCATCAGGCTGCTGGGCGCAGGCCGTAGGCGGCCAATTGTTGCAGGCTGCCGCTGTGCTGGATCAGGCGCGGGTCGTCGAGCGGCAGGTCGCGGCCGGTTTCACGGCTGATGATGGCCTTGAGCTTGGCTGCGTCGACACGCCCGTCGGCACCGATGGCGTCCTGCAGGGCCGCAGGTGCTACCGCGTACTTGCCGTCCGGCAGGTAGATGGCGCCAGTGGCGAAGTCGATGCCGAAGGCGATCAGGCCGGGGATGACGAAAAACAGGATGCCGATGGCGTCCATGGCGGCGACTGCCGGGTCGATCTTGCCATCGATCTGGCCGCGTCGATCCGGGTAGAACAGGGTGCCGCAGGCGGCCAGTTGACTGAGCAGGGAAATGGCGAGAACGCCACCGATAATGCGGGAATGCGTGCGCATAGGCACCTCCTGAAAGTGGTGCGGAACTATAGCAATTCCGCTGACGCAGTAGCATGGGTTTGAGACCTGAGCGCGCGCCACGCAGTTCCACCTGTGCTGCATCTATAATCGCCGCCCCAGCCCGGAGGCCGCATGACCCACCTGCCCATCGATGCCGTAATTCCTGCACTGCGCGCCGCCCTTGGCGAGCGCCATGAAGTGGTGCTGGAAGCCCCGCCCGGTGCCGGCAAGACCACTCGCGTGCCGCTGGCGCTGCTAGGTGAGCTGTGGCTGGCCGGGCAGACCATCCTCATGCTCGAACCGCGCCGGCTGGCTGCTCGCGCCGCCGCCGAGCGCCTGGCCAGCGAGCTGGGCGAAGCGGTAGGGGAAACCGTCGGCTATCGCATCCGCCTGGAGAGCAAGGTCGGCCCGCGCACGCGCATCGAGGTGGTCACCGAAGGCATCCTCGCCCGCCGCCTGCAGGACGACCCGGCGCTGGAGGGCGTCGGCCTGGTGATTTTCGATGAATTCCACGAGCGCAGCCTGGATGCCGACCTGGCCCTGGCGCTGACCCTCAATGGCCGCGAGTTGCTGCGCGACGAGCCGCTGAAGGTGCTGCTGATGTCCGCCACCCTGGAAGGCGAACGCCTGTCGACGCTGCTCGGCGGCGCGCCAGTGGTGCGCAGCGAGGGGCGCATGCACCCGGTGGCGATCCGCTGGGGCAGTCCGTTCCAGCCGGGTGAATGGGTCGAGCCGCGGGTGCTGCAGACGGTGCTGCAAGCCTTGGCCGACGAGTCGGGCAGCCTGCTGTTGTTCCTCCCCGGGCAAGCCGAGATCCGCCGTGTGCATGAGCAACTGGCCGAGGCTTTGGCCGGTCGCCGCGATATTCTGCTTTGCCCGCTGCATGGCGAGCTGGATCTGGCGGCCCAGCGCGCGGCCATCGAGCCGGCGCCGGCAGGCCAGCGCAAGGTGGTGCTGGCGACCAACATCGCCGAGACCAGCCTGACCATCGACGGCGTGCGCGTGGTGGTGGACGCCGGCCTGGCGCGGGTGCCGCGCTTCGACCCGGCCAGCGGCATGACGCGCCTGGACACCCAGCGCATCTCCCGCGCCAGTGCTACCCAGCGTGCCGGCCGTGCCGGGCGCCTGGAGCCGGGCGTGTGCTATCGCCTGTGGTCGGAGAACCAGCACGAGCAACTGGCCGCCTATGGTGCGGCAGAAATACTCCAGGCCGACCTGGCTGGCCTGGCCTTGCAACTGGCGCGCTGGGGCGTGATGCCCGGCGAGCTGGCCTTCCTCGATGCGCCACCGGCGGCCGCTTTCGCCCAGGGCCACGATCTGCTGCAGCGCCTCGGCGCGCTGGACGAGCGTGGCGGCCTCAACAGCCACGGCCAGGCCATGGCCGAGTTGCCGGCCCATCCGCGTATCGCCCATCTGCTGCTGCGCGGCCAGGCGCTGGGGTTGGCTCCCTTGGCTTGCGACCTGGCGGCGCTGCTGGGCGAGCGCGACATCCTGCGTGGCGGCGGGGCCGATCTGCACAGCCGCATCGCCCTGCTCAGTGGTGAGGACAAGGCCCAGCGCGGCAGCCAGCGGAGCGCCGCCCGAGGCGGCGTGCAGCGCGCGCGGCAGTTGGCCCGGCAGTTCCGCTCCTACCTGCGCGGCAAGCCCGTAGCGGCGGTGGCCGATCCGGAGCATCCGCGCTGGCTTGGCTGCCTGCTGGCGTTCGCCTACCCGGACCGGGTCGCCTGCCAGCGCCGTGCCGGGGGCGGCGAGTACCGCCTGGCCAATGGCCGCGCCGCGCTATTCGGCGAGCCGGATGCGCTGATGAAGCATGAATGGCTGGTGATCGCCGACCTCGGCAGCCGCCAGGGTCAGCGTGAGGAGCGTATCTACCTGGCCGCCGATCTCGATCCGGCGCTGTTCGACGGCGAGCTGGCCGAGCAGGTCAGCCTGCGCGAGGAACTGGAATGGGACGAGCGTGAAGGCATGTTGCGCGCCGAGCGCCAGCGTCGGGTCGGCGAGCTGGTGCTCAGCCGCGAGGCGCTCAGCGGCCTGGACGAGGCGGCGCGCGCCCGCGCCCTGCTTGGCCTGGTGCGGCGCAAGGGCCTGGAGCTGTTGCCGTGGACGCCCGAGCTGCGCCAGTGGCAGGCGCGCGTGGCGCTGCTGCGGCGCCTGGATCTGCAGCAGAAGGCCGACAGCGAATGGCCTGACCTGAGTGACGCGGCGCTGCTGGCCGGTCTGGAGCACTGGCTGCAGCCCTATATGGGCAAGGTCAGCCGGCTCAGCCACTTCGCCAACCTGGATTTGCCCGGCATGCTCGCCAGCCTGCTGCCCTGGCCGCTGCCGCAGCGCCTCGACGAGCTGGCGCCGCGCAGCCTGGCGGTGCCCTCGGGCTCGCGCATCGCCATCGATTACGCCGAAGAGCCGCCGGTACTGGCGGTGCGCCTGCAGGAATTGTTCGGCCTGGCCAGCACGCCGCGCATCGCCGGCGGCCGTCTGGGGCTCAAACTGCACCTGTTGTCGCCAGCGCGCCGGCCGGTGCAGGTGACCCAGGACCTGGCCAGCTTCTGGGCCAACACCTATATCGAAGTGAAGAAGGACCTCAAGGGCCGTTACCCCAAGCACTACTGGCCGGATGATCCGCTGATCGCCGAGCCCACTGCGCGGGCCAAGCCACGTAAATAAAGACTCTGTCCCAGTTACGTGTTGCGTCATCTGGCTAGCCGCTTTCCGTGCTGCCGAATGCCTCTGGATTCCCGCCTGCGCGGGAATGACGAGGCAGGGGGTGTGGCACCGCGTCGTCCCACCCACTCCGTCATTCCCGCGCAGGCGGGAATCCAGATTGGTGCCGGGCAAGCGAGAAGGTTCTTCCCTGGCAACACATCACTGGGACATCGCCTAAATAAAGGTCACTCGATGCTGAGGTCGGCGCCGTTGGCCTGCAGCTGTTCATAGGCCTGGTCGAGTTTTTTCAGCAGCTTCGCGCTGCCTGGTGCATGGCGTGAGGCGATCAGGCGCAGTTGCAGGCGATGCAGCAAAGTCGACTGCAGCGGCTCAAGGCCGAGACTCTGGCGCGCCTGTTCCACCGGGCTCTGGTAGTCGATGAGGAAGTCACCGCGATGGCGCTGGAGCATTTCCAGGGCGGCGGTATGGGTGCTGGTGCGGTGGGTGGTCAGGCCCAGGACAGGATCGTCGAGCCAGTCGGTGACCGGTTTCCAGTAGCTGTAGCCGCTGATCAGGATCACGTCGCGTCCGGCCAGGCCCTGCGGCAGCTGTGGTGGTGGCGTGTCCGGGCGGTAGAACAGGGCCAGGTTGATGGCGCCGATGCTGTTGCGCGCCTCCAGGGTGTGGCCTTCGAGCTCCGGCTTGCCGCCGGCGCCGGGCCACAGCTGCACGCTGCCATCACGCAGGCCGGCGTACAGGCGTGCGCCAGGGTACGCACGGTACTTGCCGCGGTAGCCGGCATGGCGCAGCAGGCGTTCGGTCAGCTTGAGGAACGAGCCTTGTGGCGTGCCGTCGGGGCCGGTCCAGGAGTAGGGCGGGAATTCGTAGTAGCCGACGTCGACCGTGATGGGCGTGGACGTGCCTTGCGCATGGGCGCCGGCACAGTGGAGCAGGAACAGCAGGGCAGCAAAAATCGTTCTGGGCATTCTGCACTTCGCGGCTTGGGCCGTCTTGTTGTGGTGACGCTGAGCCCGAGCATGGCGACGTGCCATGCCTTTGTCCAGCCAGGCGCCTGCGCAAAGGCTGCTGCGCGTCGGCCCTGCTGCGTTAAAAGCAGGCTCGGACTGCTCATTTACAATTCGTAAACTCCGCGTCCTCGCCTGCTTTTGCCTTGCATTGCTCTAGCTCGCGAGCCTTTGAGCAGGCTCTAGGGGGTGAGTGGCAGCAGCAGGCGCGCGCTGAGCGGCAGGTGATCGGAAATATCCCGGGTGTCGCCATTGCGCACCTGGGCGCCGAGGCGGTGCAGGCGCGGGCTGTGCAGCAGGTGGTCGAGGGTGCGGTCCGGGCGGCTGTCGCGCGGGTTGTCGGGGGCATAGGTGTACCACTGCTGGCGCTCGGCACCGCTGGCCTCGGCTGCGTTGGGAATGCTCGGGAAGCGCGCAGCCAACTCGCTCAGTTCGCTATGCGGCGCATAGGCGGAGCGCTGCTCAGGGGTGAGTTGCGGGTACTGGCCGGGCGCGAGCAGGTTGAGGTCGCCGCCGAAAACCCAGGGCGTGCCTTCCTGCTCCAGGTGTTCGAGCAGGCCACCGCTCATCTCGACCTGGCGATAGAGCGTGTCGTCACCCCGGGACGAGCCATCGAGGTGGCTGTTGATCGCCACCAGCTCGCCGCCGCCATTGAGCGGCAGGTGGCTGACCAGCAGGGCATGCTTGAGGCCGAATGGGCGCGTCAGCGGGTTGCCGCCGGCCTGCGGCAGTTGCAGGCGCTCGGCACTGCTCATCTGGAAGCGGCTGAGGGTTGCCAGCTTCATGCCGACGCTGCCCATCACGCGCGGGTGCGGGACGAAGGCGGCGCGCCAGTAGAAGGCTTCGCTGCGGCAGGGGTAGAGGTCGGACAGGCGCTCCATCAGCAGCGCCAGCTGGTCTTCGTAGTCGCTGGCGCGGGCGCCGTCCTGCAGCTCCTGCAACAGCAAGACGTCCGGCTGTTCGTCACGCAGGATGCGCACCACCTGGTCCAGGGTCGCCGCGCGTTGGCTGGCGCTGGGCTGGCGGGTCGGCGGAGCGGTGTGTTCGAGCTGGTATTGCGGTGTGCGGCCCTTGCCGCCGAAGGATTGCAGGTTCCAGGTCATCACCTTGATCGCCTGGCCCGGTTGCAGGATCGGCGCGGCGATGTGGCAGGCCACGGGCGCTTCTTCTCGCGCCGCCGGGTGCCAGGTCAGGCAGTAGATCAGGGCGACCAGGATGGCGGCGGCGCTCGTCAGGGCGAGCAGGCAGATGCGCAGTGGGCGAGGCAAGGACATGGGCCGATAGTGACTGGGCTGCAGAGGGCCGCAGCATACCCGAGATGCTGCCGGCGGGCATGCGCCAGGCCAGGCAATTCAGGCCGGGTATGCGCAGGCAAGCATGTTGCGCCTGCCGCTGGCTCAGTGACTGTGGGGCTCCTGGGTCATGCCCAGGCTGGCATCCCAGTACGCGGCTTCGATCTTGTGGCCGTCGAGATCACGCACGAAACAGCCGTAGTACGGCGCACCATAATCCGGGCGTGGGCCGGGCGGGCCGTCGGCACGGGCTCCGGCGGCCAGGGCGGCGTTGTAGAAGGCGTCCACCGCCGCTTGGCTTTGTGCGACGAAACCGAAGTGGCTGCCGTTACCGATACTCGCCGGTTGCCCGTCGATGGGCTGCTGCACCCAGAACTCCGGGTATTCGCGCCCCCAGGCCACGGCGCCGGGGTGGGCCATGATGCGCTGGCAACCGAGCGTTGCCAGGACCTGATCGTAGAAGATCACGGCCTCGTCGAAGCGGTTACTGCCGATGGACACGTGGGACAGGATGCTGGGGTTTTGCTCGGCCATGGTCGATCCTCCATGAGTGGCACAGCGGCAAGCCTAGCTGGTGGTGCTGTCTTGTGCCGGCTGGGCGCTGCAGAGCATGAAGCAGCGAAACAGCACGACGCTGGAGAACAGCTGCAGGAAACTATTGAAGCAGTCCAGCAGCAGGCCGCCGACTATGTCCTGCTGCTCGCCGAGCAGTTGCAGGGTGAGGTCGTCGAGCAGCCACAGCGGCACGATCACCAGCAGCACGCAGGCCAGCAGCGACCAGAAGTGTCCGACGGTGAGCTGGAAGCTTTCGCGCATCGCCTGCAGCGGCGACAGGCCGCGCAGCACCAGCAGGTATTCGGCGAAGGCCAGTTTGGCCATTACCCACAGCGCCGGAAGGATGAACGCCGTGGCGGCCAGCATGATCAGCAGCGTGCTCAGCCCGGCCAGCACGGCAAAGGCCGGCCACAGCGGCAGGCTGGCGGCCAGCAGGTTACGCAGCGAGGGCCGCTTGCCCTGGCTGCGCGCATCGAGAAAGAGGATCAGCGCGGCGCTGTACAGCGGGTAGAACAGCAGGCCGATCAGCACCTCGTAGGCCGGCGCATGGGCACCGTCGATCTGCGCGGCGACCACCGAACGGGTCAGGCATTCAAGGGCGATCAGCGGCAGGCACAGGGGCGCGATGCTGCCCAGGTTGCGGCTGAAAAAGAACAACGAGTCACGCAGAACGCTGAATGGATTCATCGGCAGAAATCGCGGCAGTACTACAAGGCCTCACTGTAGCCGATGGTCGGGGCCGGCGAACATGGGGCAAGCCGGGCATAATGGCCGCCACTTCCCCTACAGGTCCCCCCGTGAAGAAGATCGCCCTGTTCGTCGATGTGCAGAACCTCTACTACACCGTGCGCCAGGCCCATGGCTGCCACTTCAATTACGCCGCGCTGTGGGCCCATGTCGGTGCCGCCGGGGAGATCGCCGAGGCCTATGCCTATGCCATCGACCGTGGCGACGCCAAGCAGCAGCAGTTCCAGCAGATCCTGCGCAACCTCGGCTTCACCGTGAAGCTCAAGCCCTACATCCAGCGCGCCGATGGCTCGGCCAAGGGTGACTGGGATGTCGGCATCTGCATCGACGTGCTGGACGCCGCGCCGCGGGTGGATGAAGTGGTGCTGGCCTCCGGCGATGGCGACTTCGACCTGCTGCTGGACAAGCTGCGCAGCGCCCACGGCGTGGCCAGTACGGTCTACGGCGTGCCGGGGCTGACCGCCAACTCATTGATCCGCGCCGCCGACCGCTATGTGCCGGTTGAAGGCAGTCTGTTGCTCAAGCATTAAGGAAACCGGATGCTCGACCGCATTGCTGTTATCGACTTTGAAACCACTGGTATGTCGCCGGCACAGAATGCCCGGCCGACCGAGATCGGCGTGGCGATCATCGAGGGTGACCAGATCGTCGATCGCTACCAGAGCCTGATGAATGCCGGGGCCTGGATTCCACCGTTCATCGAACAGCTCACCGGCATCAGCAACGCCATGGTGCGCAGCGCGCCGCCGGTGGCGCAGGTGATGGGCGAGGTGGCGGATTTTGTCGGTGCCACGCCGCTGCTGGCACACAACGCCGCCTTCGACTCGAAGTTCTGGGATGCCGAGCTGGGCCTGCTGCGTCGTCGGCGCCAGCAGGAGTTCGCCTGCTCGCTGCTGCTCTCGCGGCGCCTGCTGCCCGATGCGCCGAGCCACAAGCTGGGCAATCTCAATCGCTGGGCGCGCCTGCCGGAAACCGGCCAGGCGCACCGCGCGCTGGCCGATGCAGAAATGGCCGCCAACCTGACCCTGCTGCTGGCCCGGCGCCTGCGCGAGGAGCATCGCGTGGCCGAGGTCAGCCACGCCTACCTGTGCGGCCTGCAGAAGCTGTCGGCGGCCAAGGTGCGTGCGCTGCTCAAGGCCTGAAAACAGTAGGGTGGATGACGCTCTGTTCATCCACCACGGTTCCGCTCGGTGGATCGGTGAAGCGCGATCCACCCTACCTCAGGTACTCGCGTTGGCCGTGACGGGCGCTGGGGCGGCGCAGCAGGTAAACTGCACACCTGTTCTTCTTTCCCGGTTCCTTCCGTCATGACCTTCGCCTCCCTCGGCCTGATCGATCCTCTGCTGCGCACCCTCGAAGCGCTCGACTACAGCACGCCGACTCCCGTGCAGACGGAGGCGATCCCGGCGGTACTCAAGGGCCGCGACCTGCTGGCCGCGGCGCAGACCGGCACCGGCAAGACCGCCGGGTTCGCCTTGCCGCTGCTGCAGAAACTGACGATGGAAGGCGCTCAGGTCGCCAGTAATTCGGTGCGTGCGCTGGTGCTGGTGCCGACCCGCGAGCTGGCCGAGCAGGTGCAGCAGAGCATCCAGCAATACGGACAGAACCTGCCGCTGCGCAGCTATGCGGTGTACGGCGGGGTCAGCATCAACCCGCAGATGCTCAAGCTGCGCAAGGGCATCGACCTGCTGGTGGCGACGCCGGGGCGTCTGCTCGACCTGTACCGGCAGAACGCCGTGCGCTTCGATCAGCTGCAGGCGCTGGTGCTGGACGAGGCCGACCGCATGCTCGACCTGGGCTTCGCCAAGGAGCTGGACGAACTGTTCTGCGCCTTGCCGAAGAAGCGCCAGACCCTGCTGTTCTCCGCCACTTTCTCCGACGCCGTGCGGCAGATGGCCGGCGAGCTGCTGCGCAACCCGCTGTCGATCGAAGTCAGCCCGCGCAACGCGGCGGCCAAAAGCGTCAAGCAGTGGCTGGTGACGGTGGACAAGAAGCGCAAGAGCGAACTGTTCCTGCACCTCTACCGGAGCAAGGGCTGGGACCAGGTGCTGGTGTTCGGCAAGACCCGCAAGGGCGTCGACGAACTGGAGCACCTGCTGCTGAGCGAGGGCATTGCTGCCGACTCGATCCATGGCGACAAGCCGCAACCGTCGCGCCTGCGTGCCCTGCAGCGCTTCAAGACGGGCGAAGTGCGCGTGCTGGTAGCCACCGACGTGGCGGCGCGTGGCCTGGACATCGATGACCTGCCGTTGGTGCTCAATCTCGACCTGCCGATCGTCGCCGAAGACTATGTGCACCGCATCGGCCGTACCGGGCGTGCCGGTGCCACCGGTGAGGCGGTGTCGCTGGTGTGTGCCGACGAGGTGCAACTGCTGGTGGCCATCGAGGTGCTGATTCGCCAGACCCTGCACCGCCAGGACGAACCGGGCTTCGAACCGGATCACCGGGTGCCGCAGACCGACGCCAGCGGCCAGGTCCTGAAAAAGCCGAAGAAGCCCAAGCAGAAACTCATTCCGGGTGCGGGAGCTGGCAAAGGCAAGATCCACCTCGGCAACTGGTTCGAGGAAGACGACAAACCCAAGGCCAAGGCGGTGCGTACGGCGCCCAAGTTCGGCGAGAAGCCACGCTCGAAGAAGGGCTGAGGCACGTTTCGGTGTCACCCTTCTGTGGCATTGGGTGACGCCTTACGGGGCACGAAGGCCGGGCGCGGGGTCGCCGGGACACGGGTATGCCCGTGATAGCGGGCGTGGCAGGGCTTTCAGGATATTGGCGCACTTCCTGCATTTCTGTGCGAAATGCTGAACGCCTACCATCAAGGGTGTGCAGCTCACTCTCAGGCAGCCTCACCATGCGCCACAAGGAACTGAAGCACTGGACCAGCGGCGTCGCCCAGTTGCTTGCCCAGCCCACTGGGCGACCTCGCCTGCTCGGCCTCAGCCAGTGGCTGCAGCAGATCTGCCACGTCGACCACTTCGTCCTCTTCGTCTATGAGGGCAATCACCGGCCGCTGGCGCTGTTCGATACCTTTCCGCCGGACAAGCGACACGTCTACGTCCAGGACTACCAGGTCGGCCCCTATCTGCTCGACCCCTTCTACCTGGCCTGCACCCGCAACCAGGCGGCGGGCCTCTGGCGCCTGCGCCAGTTCGCCCCGGATCACTTCTACCTGGGCGAGTACTACCTGACCTACTACCAGCAGACCGGCCTGACCGAGGAAGTCGCCTTCTTCATTGATCTGGCCGACGGCGCCAAGGCTGTGCTGTCACTGATGCGCAGCGCCTGCAGTCCGGCCTACAGTCGCGACGAAATGCAGCTGCTGGACTGCGCCCAGCCCGTGGTGGAACAGGTGGTGGGCCAGGCCTGGGAGCAGGCCCGTGCCCAGGCCCCGCGCCCGGCCCATGACCTGGACTTCAAGATCCGCGAGACATTCGACCACTTCGGTGCGCAGGTGCTGACGGCGCGTGAGCAGGAGGTGGTGCAGATGCTCCTGCGCGGCCATTCCAGCGCCTCGGTGGCCGAGCAACTGGCCATCAGCCCGGGGACCGTGAAGATCCACCGCAAGAACATCTACGCCAAGCTCGGCATTGGCAGCCAATCGGAGCTGCTGGGCTTGTTCGTGCGCGATCTGGCTGGCCAGCGCGACGAACCCGAGCCGTTGCGTACGGCGGTCTAGCGTTCTCCGCAGCCGGTAACGGACGAAAATCGATCAATCGGCTGAGTGCCCCTGCTCGCGGGGCCTGCAGCCGGTCATCCAGAACTTGTCCACAGCGCGTTCCACAGTTTCTGTGGAGTTCCGGCCTATCCCCCGAGGGATATATACACCCCGAAAGCCCCCTCGCTAGCCTGTTACCCCATGCCAAGCACACCTGGGAAAAGGGGCCGGTCGTGAGCGATGCCAGCGAAACCTTCGATATCGAATTCCGTCACGTAGTGAAGCGCTACGGCACTGTGGCGGCGGTCAACGGCCTGGACTTCAAGGTACGCCGTGGTTCTTTCCACTCCTTCCTCGGCAGTTCCGGCTGCGGCAAGACCACCACCCTGCGCATGATCGCCGGCTTCGAGCAGCCCAGCGCGGGCGAGGTGCTGCTGGCGGGGCGCCCGGTGGCAGGGATACCGGCCCACCAGCGCGCGGTGAACATGGTGTTTCAGAGCTACGCGCTGTTTCCCCACCTGTCGGTGCTGGACAACATCGCCTACGGCCTGCGCTACCGCCAGCCGCGCCCGGACAAGGCCGGTCAGCGCCGCCTGGCGGAGGAGGCCCTCGAGATGGTGCGCCTGTCCGGCTTCGGTCAGCGCAAGCCCCACGAACTGTCCGGAGGCCAGCAGCAGCGCGTGGCCCTGGCCCGTGCCCTGGTCAACAAGCCCACGGTGTTGTTGCTCGACGAACCCCTGGCGGCCCTCGACCGCAAGCTGCGCAAGGAGATGCAGTCCGAACTGCTGCGTCTGCAGCGGGAAGTGGGTATCACCTTCGTGCTGGTGACCCACGATCAGGAGGAGGCGCTGTCGATGAGCGACAGCATCAGCGTCATGCAGGACGGCCGCATCCTGCAGAACGCCAGCCCCGAGCAACTCTACGAAACCCCGGCGAGCCGCTACGTGGCCGACTTCATCGGCGAGTCCAACCTGTTCGACGGCACGGTGCGGCGCATCGAAGACGGCCGAGTGCTGCTGGAGACCGCCCAGGGCCTGCAGTTGGCCAGTCCGCAGACACCTTCCGGCCCAGCCCTCAGGGCAGCCGAGGCAGGCTGCATCGCGGTGCGTCCGGAGCTGATCACCATCGGCGCCGGCAGCGAGACGCTGGCCCGCGAGGTCAGCCTGCCCGGCGAGGTGGTGGATCGCATCTACCTGGGCAACCTCACCGAGTACCGAGTGCGCACCGAGTCCTTCGGCATCGTCTGCGTGCGGGTGCCGCGGCATGGCCTGGCCGAGCGTTCGGCCTTCGAGCATGGCGCACCGGTCCGCATCGGCTGGGATCAGGCCAGCGGCCTGGCCATGACGCTCTAACAGCAGGCGGCGACAACAACAATCAACCCTTGAAAGGCAGGTGGCAGCAATGGACCCGAAAGACTTCATCAAGCAACTGCGCAGCTGGCAGAACGGCTCCATCAGCCGTCGCGACTTCCTCGGCAAGACCGGCCTCGGCCTGGCGATGGCAGTGACGGCCGTCAACATGCCGAGCCTCTTGCTGGGCAACCGCGCCTTCGCCGGCGAGAAGGGCAGCATCGGCGACCGGGTGACCCTGGCCACCTGGCCCAACTACCACAACGCCGACAACCTGGCCGCCTTCGCCGCGCAGACCGGCGCCAAGGTGCAGATGAACGTGTTCGGTTCCAACGAGGAGATGCTCGCCAAACTGCAGGCCGGCGGCAGCGGCTGGGATGTCTTCGTGCCGACCAACTACACCATTAGCACCTACGTCGAGCTGGGACTGATCGAGCCGCTGGATCTCTCGCGGCTACCCAACTTCGACCCGTCTGCCTTCGAGAAGCGCTTCATGGAGCAGGGCAGCGTGAACGGCAAGGTCTACGCCGTGCCGAAGAACTGGGGCACCACCGGCTTCGTCTACGACAGCGAGCAGATCAAGGCGCGCCCCACCACCTGGAAGGAGTTCTGGGAGCTGGCCAAGGGCGAGGCGACGGGCCGGGTGATGGTCCACGACTACCAGCTGACCGCCATCGGCAACGCCCTCAAGTCTTTCGGCTACAGCTTCAACTCGCTGGATCCGAAGGAGCTGGCCGATGCCGAGAAGCTGCTGCTGGAGGTCAAGCCGCACCTGTTCGCGATCAACTCCGACTACCAGCCGTCCATGCGCAGCGGCGATGCCTGGATGACCATGTGCTGGACCGGCGACGGCTCCCAGCTGCACCGCGACATGCCGCAGATGCAGTTCGTGCTGGGGCGCGAGGGGGGCGAGCTGTGGAGCGACTTCTTCGCCATTCCGAAGAGCGCCGAGCGGCGTGACGCAGCCTACGCCTTCATCAACTTCCTGCTCGATCCGCAGGTCAACAAGCTGGAAGTGGAGGCCCACGGCTACCCCAGCGGCGACAAGCGGGTGGACGCGCTGCTGCCCAAGGCGATGCTCGAGGACCCGATCATGTACCCGGCCGCCGAGCTGCTTAGCGCCCTGGAGTTCGGTGCCGCCGCGACCCTGACCAGTCCGGCCCGGGCAGAGTTGATGGCCCGCTTTAAAGCCGCCTGAGCCAAGCCCCCTCTGTCGTCGGCAGAGGGGGCATTCACCGAATCATGCGGATCAAGGAATCCCCCATGAACGTCGCTCTCAGCGCCCCTGCGCTGGCCGATGCGGGCCATGCCGTGCCGGCTGTCGGCCGTAGCCTCGGCCGGCGCGTCACCCTGCTCCTGCTGCTGCCATCGACCCTGTGGTTTCTGTTGCTGCTGCTGTTGCCGTTGCTGATCATCCTAGTCTTCAGCCTCGGCGAGCGTAGCCCGGTCGGCGGCTACAGCGCCGCCCTGACCCTGGACAACTACCTGAACCTCGGCTCGCGGGCCAAGGCCTTCTACAACACCCTGCTGCTAGCGCCCCTGGGCACCCTGGTGTGCCTGGTGGCGGCCTACCCGCTGGCCTACTTCCTGGCGGTGAAGGTGCAGCGCAATCGCTCGTTGCTGCTGACCCTGGTCATCGTGCCGTTCTGGACCAGTTTCCTGATCCGCACCTACGCCTGGATCTTCATCCTCGGCGGCAAGGGCCTGCCGGCGCTGCTGGCAATGGTCGGGCTGGAGAACGTGCGGCTGATCAATACGCCCACGGCGGTGCTGATCGGCATCGTCTACGGCTACCTGCCGCTGATGGTGTTCCCCATCTACGTCAGCCTGGAGAAACTCGACAAGCGCCTGCTGGAGGCTTCGTCCGACCTCGGCGCGAGCGCCTTCGAGACCTTCCGCCGGGTGACCCTGCCACTGTCGGCGCCGGGGGTGATCACCGGTTCGATGCTGGTGTTCATCCTGCTCATGGGCGAGTTCCTGATCCCCGCCATCCTCGGCGGAGGCAAGGTGTTCTTTGTCGGCAATGCGCTGGTCGACCTGTTCCTGCAATCGCGCAACTGGCCGTTCGGCAGCGCGGTGGCCATGACCCTGGTGGCGATGATGCTGGCGATCATTGCTCTCTACCTGAAACTGGTGGCGCGTTACGGCAAACGCGGCACGGAGGGCATGCTCTGATGTGGCTGCGCAGCTATTCAACCTCGCTGTACCTGTTCCTCTACGCGCCGATTGCGCTGATCGTGCTGTTCTCCTTCAACGCCGGGCGCAGCGGGCTGTCCTTCCAGTGCTGCTCGACCCAGTGGTTCGGCCGCGCCTTCGGCAACTCCTTCATCATGGAAGCGCTGGGTACCAGCGCGCTGATCGCCTTCTGCTCGGCCGTGCTGGCCACGGTCTTCGGCACCCTGGCGGTATTCGGCCTGCAGCGCGTGAGCAAACGGGTGCGGATGGTCTTCGATGCGCTGGTCTACTGCGCCATCATCATTCCCGGCATCGTCATCGGCATCGCCACCCTGATCGCCTTCATCAGTCTGTTCGAGGTGGTCAATCCGCTGCTCGACCTGCTCCTGGGCGCCGGCCTGCCGCGCCTGCGCATGGGCCTGCTGACCGTAATTGCGGCGCACTCGCTGTTCACCATGGCGCTGGTCATGATCATCGTGCGTACGCGGGTCGAGGCCCTGGACCAGGCGTTGCTGGAAGCCTCCGCCGACCTTTACGCACCGCCCCTGGACACCTTCCTGCGGGTGACCCTGCCGCAGATCGCCCCGGCGATCCTGGCGGGCTTTCTGCTGGCGTTCACCTTCAGTTTCGACGATTTCATCATCGCCTTCTTCGTCGCCGGCTCGGAAACCACCCTGCCGATCTACATCTTCTCCTCCATCCGCCGGGGCATCACCCCGGAGATCAACGCCATCTCCACGGTGATCATCTGCGTCTCCCTGGCGCTGCTGTTCACCTCCCGTCATTTGCAGAACCGCCACAGCGGCGCCTGAGCGCCCATGGAGCAGAGCCATGCGTGACCAGCTGTACATCAACGGACAATGGGTCAGCCCGGACCTGGGCGGTTACTTCGAGACGCTCGATCCAGCCACTGGCGAGCCGATCCAGCGGGTGCCGGCGGCCACCGAGGAAGACATCGACCACGCCGTGCATGCCGCCCGCCAGGCCTTCAATCGGGGCTGGGGGCAGAGCAGCGGAGCCGAGCGTGCTACCTGGCTGGAGGCCCTGGCCGACGAGCTGGAGCGCAGCCAGGACGGACTGGCCGCGCTGGAAGTACGCGACAACGGCAAGCCGCTGCCCGAGGCGCAGTGGGACATCGCCGACGCCATCGGCTGCTTTCGCTACTACGCGGAGCTGGCGCGCGAGCTGGATGGCCGCCAGGACGAAGCGCTGGCGCTGCCGGACGCGCGCTTTCACTGCCGCATCCGCCATGAGCCCGTGGGGGTGGCGGGACAGATCATTCCCTGGAACTACCCGCTGCTGATGGCCGCCTGGAAGGTTGCCCCGGCGCTCGCCGCCGGCGCCACCTGCGTACTCAAGCCTTCGGAGCTGACCCCGCTGACCGCCTTGGAACTGGCTGGCGCGGCCGAGCGCATCGGCCTGCCCGCCGGGGTGCTCAACGTGGTCACCGGCTTCGGCGGCGAGGCCGGCGGGCCGCTGAGCCAACACCCGGGGGTGGACAAGCTGGCCTTCACCGGCAGCGTGCCGACCGGGGCCAAGATCATGTCGGCGGCGGCAGCCGACATCAAGAACATCAGCCTGGAGCTGGGCGGCAAGTCGGCCTTCATCGTCTTCGATGACGCCGACGTGGACGCCGCAGTGGAGTGGATCTTGTTCGGCATCTTCTGGAACCAGGGCCAGGTGTGCAGCGCCACCTCGCGGCTGCTGGTGCAGGAGGGCATCGCCCCGCGGCTAATCGAGCGCCTGGTGGAAGAGACGCGCCGTATCAGCATCGGCCCGGGCCTGGAGCGCGGCGTGCTGCTGGGGCCGCTGGTCAGCGCCGGGCAGTACCAGAAGGTCATGGGCATGATCGAGCAGGGCCGCCAGGAGGCGCGCCTACTCACCGGCGGCAAGCGCCCGGCGCACCTGCCGCAGGGCTATTTTCTGGAACCGACCATCTTCAGCGAACCGGCGGACAGCGCCAGCATCTGGCGCGACGAGATCTTCGGCCCGGTGCTCTGCGTGAAGCGCTTCAAGAGCGAGGCCGAGGCGCTGAAGCTGGCCAACGACAGCCGCTTCGGTCTTGCTGCGGCGGTGATGAGCGCCGACCTCGAGCGTGCCGCGCGGCTGGCCAATGGCTTGCGTGCCGGTATCGTCTGGGTCAACTGCTCGCAGCCCACCTTCACCCAGGCACCCTGGGGCGGCATGAAACAGAGCGGCATCGGTCGCGAGCTGGGGCGCTGGGGGCTGGACAACTATCTGGAGGTGAAGCAGGTGACCGAGTACCGCAGCCGCGAGCCCTGGGGCTGGTACCTCAAGTAGGGAGGGGTGACGGAGCGCCCTGCAACCGCCGAACCGTAGGCTGGGTTAGCCGCGCTGGCCGTTGCCAGCGCTTGCCACGCAAGCTCGGCGGGCGTAACCCAGCGCCGCCTGCACCATCTGTAGCTCCGCTGCTGGGTTACGCCGCAGCAAGCTCGGTGTCCGATCTAAACGCCCGGTCGCGGCTAACCCAGCCTACGGCGCCATTGCCGAGCCGGAAAGGATCGTTAACCGCCTTCAGCCCTGGCTCAGATGCAGCACCGCCGCATCGGTCATGTCGTAGATCGTCAGGCACACATGCTCGACCTCGCCCTGGGCGGCGGCCAGTGGCAGCAGGGTGAGGTTCTGGTACATGAAATCGGCCTGCCCGGTGATCGGCCGGTAGCTCTTGAAGCGCATCAGGTAGGGGCGCTGCTGCCACAGACTGAAGGCGCGGGTGCCGAGTTGCACCACGGTTTCTACCTTGCGCCGCAGCCACGGCTCGTCGATTTCGGGGAACAGCTCGAACAGGCTGCGTCCCTGTGCCTGGTCCGGGCACAGGCCGGAGTGGTTTTCCATGAAGCCGTTCCACACCTCGACGCGGTATTGGCGGTCGAGTACCACCACGCCGACATCCAGGCATTGCACGATGTCGAGCAGCCAGTGCACCTCCTTGATATCGATCTGCGCAGGCATGCGGCTACTCCATCAGGTACTGGATTTTCTTGGTCAGCCGCGGCACCGAGTCTTCGGTGAACAACAGCAGCAGATCGAAGTGGATGGCGTGGCCTTCCAGGCTGTAGCTGATCTCAACGGCCAGGGTCTGCTTCCAGCGCTGCTGGTTGAGGTGGATCAACTGCTCGATGGCCGCATGCTGGCCGAGCAGTTGCGGGTGGCCGAGGGAGAAGCGCACGTCGATCTGCTCGGCAATGCCCGACAGGCAGGCGCCGGTGATGACGCTGGCCAGGTCGAGGAGCATTTCCGAGGTCTCGCCGGCGTTCTTCGGTTGCCAGCCGAGCAGGCGCGCCACGTCGTCGATTTCCGAATCATGGAACAGCAGCAGCGCCTCGCCGGCGATGGCCTCGCCGATGAAGCCCTGGCACACCGCGCTGAGGCGCTGGCCGCGCTGGGCGTCCTGCAGGGCCATGTGCAGCTCGCTGACCTCGAACAGGTTGACGTTGGGGATCGGCAACTGCACGAACACGCCAAGCACGCGGGCCAGAAGCGCGGCAGCGCGGCCCATGGCGACGTTGCTGACTTCGCGCAGGGCATCGCGGAAGTTGACCTTGAGCGCCAGCTCCTGACGCGGCGGATTGCTCTTGGCTTCGCTGCTGGCCGGGTTGTACAGGCCCAGGCGTTCAAGGGTCGCGCGCAGTTCCGCGGCATCGGCCGGCTTGCGGATAAAGGCCAGGGCGCCGAGTTCGTCGACCCGCCGCCGCGCCTCGTCCTGCACGTCACCGGAGACCACCAGCACCTGGCAGGCCAGGCCTTCTTCACGCAGCTTGGCAAGCACCTGGTAGCCGTCCATCACCGGCATGGTCAGGTCGAGCAGCATCACCTGGCCGAGCCCCTGGCGAATGGCGGCCAGCGCTTCTTCGCCCTGGGTTGCCTGGGTGATGCTCACCGGCCAGTCGGCCGGCAGGGCGCGGATCAGCTGCTTGCGCGCCATGTTGGAGTCGTCACAGACGAGAAGCGGGATCAACAGGGTTACCACGCTGCTAAGGCAAAACTGGGCATAGGCCAAGCATAGTCGCTGCCCGCTAGGCGGGATCAGGTGGCCAGGCTGGGCGGTTCGAATGAGTAGGTGTTGCGCCCGGCGTTCTTCGCCGCATACATGGCGCGGTCGGCCTGCTGCACCAGGGATTCGATGTCGTCGCCGTCACGCGGGAACAGGCTGACACCCATGCTCGCCTTGACCTGCACCTCGTGGCCGTCGATCAGCATCGGCAGTTGGAAACGCTCCAACAGCTTGTGCAGGATGCTGATCACCTGCTGCGCGTCTTCCACCACCTCGAAGAGGATGACGAACTCGTCGCCGCCCAGGCGCGCCACCGTGTCGTTCTCGCGGGTGGCCGAACGCAGCAGGGTGCCCACCGCCTGCAGCACGTGGTCGCCGAGGCTGTGGCCGAAGGTGTCGTTGAGTTCCTTGAAGTGGTCGAGGTCGATGAACAGCACGGCCAGCTGTTTGCCACTGCGCCGCGAGTTGGCCAGGGCGTGCTCCAGGCGCTCGAAGAACATCCGGCGGTTGGGCAGGCTGGTGAGCGGATCGTGGCGGGCCAGGTGGTTGAGGGCGTTGCGGCTCTGGGTGAGCTCCTCCATATGGCTGAGCACTTCCTGCTGCATCTGCCCGAAGCTGCGCGCCAGCAGGCCCAGCTCGTCGCGGCGCTGTTCCGGTAGCGGGCTGATCTGGTGGTCGCGGGAGAAGCGCTGCACCGCCTCGGTCATGCTTTTCAGCGGGCGGGTCAGTGCGCGTGAGGCGAAGATGGCGATCAGCAGGGCCAGCACGCTGAACAGCAGTACCACCTGGATGATGCGCTGACCGAGGTGGGCGGCGGACGCCAGCACCTTGTCTTCCGGCACGGCCAGGCCGAGGATGACGAAGCGATCGGGGCTGTGTGCACTGGCTTTCAGGCGGCTGAAGGCTGCCACCAGGGGCTTTTCGGCTTCCTGGCCGGAGCGGCTGACCAGGCCGTTGGGGCCGTTCATGTCGAGGAGTTGGCGGACTTCGCTGAACTCGTCCTGGAGGAACATGCGCCGGCCCTGGTCGAAGCCGAAAGTGCGCTGGTGATCCGGGTGGATCAGCAGGTCGCCCCAGCTGTTGCTCAGGTAGACCCGGTAATAATCGGGCAGGTCGCTTTTCAGCTGGCTGAACACCTGCTCCAGGTCGACGTTGATCACGATCAGGGCAAAGTCATTGCCCTGGCTATCCACCAACGGCGCGGACACATACAGCGTTGGGCGATTCTCGGCGGCGTGGGTGCCTTGCTCGCGGTTGATGCCGATGGGCGACAGGCGCGCCTGGCCGCGGGGCAGCTGCAAGGTGTCGAAGACGTAGGGGAAGTGCGCCTTTTCCTGCAGCTGGTCGCCTTCCACCCGCAGCAGACGGTCGCCGTCGCGGTCCACCCGGACCTGCTCGAGGCCATGCCCGGCGGCACTGATCAGGCGGATCTGCAGGTATTCGGGATGCACCTGCATCTGCGCGCGGAACAGCTCGGCCATATCGCCTTCCACATGGGCGCGGTCGATGTCGCTGACTTGCTCGGGCAGGTCGCGCTCCTCGGCCACATCGGCCAGCAGGCGCACGTCGCGCGCGACCCCGTCGAGGCTGCTGCGCAGGTTGCGCCCGAGTACCTGGGTGGCGGTCTGCAGGTCACGCTCGGCGGCTTTGAGCAGCATGCTGCGGCTGTTGCTGTAGGAGTAGTAGCCGGTCAGCCCGGTGACCAGCACGCCGAACAGCGCCAGCAGGCAACCGAGCTTGAAGGCGATGCCGAACTTCATGGCGTCTCCTCCAGCGGCGGGCGCTCGCCGGAGATGATGCGCTGCCACAGGCGCGCGCGGCGCGCGGCGTCTTCCACCGGGCGTAGCCAGATCAAGCGGGCCGAGCGGTCGACTTCGGCGGGTTCTTCGAGGGTGTTGGACAGGCCCTGGCGCTCGGTCAGGGCGTGGCTGATGCGCGGCTCCAGGGTGAAGTCGATCCACGCTTCAGCCAGCTTCGGGTCGCGCGCGCCGCTGCTGATCGCCCAGCAGTCGAGCCAGGCCAGGGCACCTTCACGGGGGATCACGTAGCCAACATCGGCGCCGCCGTCCTGCAACTGCTTGAGCTGCTGGCGTCCGTAGTTGGCGAACAGCAGTGCGGCCTTGTGTTCGAGGAACAGGTTGGCGGCTTCTTCCGGCAGGGAATAGAAGGCCAGCACATTGCGGCGCAGGGCGACCAGCTGCTCGGTCACCGGCGCAAACCCGTCGTCGCTGATATGGAACGGGTCGCGGCCACGTGCCTGGCTGGCGATGGCGAAGTTGTGGCTGCTGGTGTTGAAGGCCAGCACGCGGCCGTGCAGTTGCGGGTCCCACAGGCTGGTGATGGAGTCGGGCGGCTGCTTGAACTGCTGGCGGTCGTAGATCAGGCCCATTTCCGAGTAGGTATAGGGGATCGCATAGACCTGGCCGGCGTGGGTGATGCCGGGGATTTTCGGGTAGTCGCGAAAGCGCCAGAGCTGGCGGGTGGTATTGCCGATGCGGGCCGGTTGCAGTGGCTGGAGCAACTTTTGGCTGATGTAGTGCTCGATCTCTGCGGTATTGGCGGCGATCACGTCGTAATCGCCGCCCTGGTTGGCGGCCAGTTTGGCACGCATGACGTCGTCGCTGCCGACCAGTGTGACTTCGACTTTTACCTGCTGGCGCTGCTCGAATTCGGCCACCAGATCGCTATCGGCATAGCCGGGCCAGGCAAGGATGCGCAGGGGTTGGCGCTCAGCCAGGGCAAGCGCCGGCAGCAGACTCAGCAGGCAAAGAAACAGGCGCAGCGGACGAAGATACGGCATCGGCGGAGTCGCGGCAGGGGTGCGTTTGCAGTGTATACGATGGCCATGTGCCTTGCTCTACACAGTATTCCAGAGCAGTTCATCGAATGCTGGCGCCAGGCGTGCTAGCGTTTCCGAGTCCCCACTCCTATCAGGTAATGCGTCATGGAAGAAGAAACACTGATTAACGTCGGTACCGCCAAAGCCAATCAGTTGCTGGAACTGGTCACTACCTACGGCGCTGCCTTTGCCGTGAAGATTCTCGCGGCCATCGCGTTCTGGGTGGTCGGGCGCTGGCTGATCGGCTTTGCCGTCGGCCTGGTGCAGAAGGCCCTGGGCCGCCAGAAGGTCGACCCCACCGTGCTGCGCTATGTCGGCAACTTCATCACGGTGACCCTGAATATCCTGCTGGTGATCGGCATCCTCGGTTACTTCGGCGTGCAGACCACCACCTTTGCCGCGCTGATCGCCGCGGTCGGCCTGGCCATCGGCATGGCCTGGTCGGGGTTGCTGGCCAACCTGGCGGCGGGTGGTTTCATCATCGTGCTGCGGCCGTTCAAGGTCGGTGACTTCATCTGTGCGGGCGGTGTGACCGGCACGGTCACCGAGATCGGCCTGTTCGTGACGGCGCTGAATACCCCGGACAACGTGTTGACCCTGGTGGGCAACAACAAGATATTCAGCGACAACATCCAGAACTACTCGCACAACGCCTTCCGCCGGGTCGACCTGCAGGCCCAGCTTTCCGGTGCGGCGGACTGGAAAGCGGCGGTAGCCCTGCTCAAGCAGCGCATCGCGGCGGTCGACAACGTGTTGGCAGAGCCGGCGGTGGATGTGGAAATCCTCGACTTCAACCTGGTTGGCCCGGTACTGGCCGTGCGCCCGTACTGCCACACGGACCATTACTGGCAGGTCTACTTCGACACCAACAAGGTGATCAAGGATGCCCTCGGTGAAGGCGGCTTCCCGGCGCCGATGCCAGCACAGACGGTGATCGTGCAGCAGGTCTCCGGCAACTGATCGGCGGCCGGCTCAGGTGGGCGAACTCTCCGCCCACTTGGGCGCGACCTCGGGTTTCCAGGCGTTCAGCTGGTCGAGCAATTCGCCGGCTGATTCGCTGCGCTGGAGCATGCCGCGGTGTGGCGGGCGGACGAAGCCCTCGCCCACCAGGTGGTCGAGAAAGCCACTGAGCTGCTGGTAGAAACCGTTCACGTCGAGCAGGCCGAGCGGCTTGCCGTGGTAGCCAAGCTGGCCCCAGGTCCACACTTCAAACAATTCTTCCAGGGTACCGAGGCCGCCGGGCAGGGCGATGAAGGCGTCGGCCAGTTCGGCCATGCGCGCCTTGCGTGCGTGCATGCCGTCCACCACTTCCAGGCGCGTCAGGCCCTTGTGGCCGATCTCCGCGCGTTCCAGGCTCTGCGGGATGATGCCGATCACCTGGCCGCCCGCGGCGATAGCGGCATCCGCCACCACCCCCATCAAGCCTACGGCGCCACCGCCATAGACCAGGGTCAGGCCGCGTTCGGCGAGGGTGCGGCCGAGTGTTGCGGCGGCTTCGCGGTACAGCGGATTGTTGCCGGTGCTGGCACCGCAGAAAACGCAGACGGACGTGAGACTCATGCAGGGCTCCACTGGGCAATTGGGTGCCACAGGGTAGCGCCGGCCCGGGCCTGCTTCAAATCAGCGCGTGTTCGTCGGGGCAGTTGCCACTGGCGCCCGCGGCATAGGCCGCGAGCAGGCTGCGCAGAAAACTGTTGAACGGCATGGCGGCTTCTCCTGATGGGGTTCAGGCTCATCCTAGGCGTGGATGAGGTGCCTGGCCGGTAGATTGTCTCGATCAGCCCGATAGGCGTGCATTCCGGTGCGGCCGCACTACGCTGCCGCCCGGGACCAGGCATTCCGGCAGCTTCAGCTCGCCAGCAACCACACCCCGGCACCTGCCGATGCCGCGCCTGCCAGGCGCACCAGGGGTGCAGCGGCTTGTGGCAGGAAACGCACCAGGGCATAGCCGAACGCATGCAGCGTGGCGGTGGCGGCGACGAAACCGGCGGCGTAGCCCCAAGGGCTGGCCAGCGCCGGCAGTTCCAGGCCGTGGGCGACGCCGTGAGTCAGGGCGAACAGGGCGGTGAGGCCGAGCGCAACGATCATCGGCAGGCGCGCGGCGACCGCGACCAGCAGGCCGAAGGCCAGCACCGAGGCGGCGATACCGGTTTCCATCAGCGGGATCTGCAGGCCGCCGAAACCGAGCAGGCCCCCGAACAGCATGCTGCCGACGAAGGTCAGCGGCAGCGCCCAGCGTGCCGCGCCGCTTTGCTGGGCGGCCCACAGGCCGACGGCGAGCATCGCCAGCAGGTGGTCGAGGCCGAACACTGGGTGCGCCAGGCCGGCCATCAGGCCGGAGTCGCCATGGCCGGGGTGGGCGAAGGCCACGGCGGGAGTGAGGAACAGGGCGAGGGTAAAGAGGCTTTTACGCAGATTCATGGTGGGCTCCTTGCGAGGACTTAGGCGGCGGTGAGCATGCCGTGGCGTTCGATAAAGGCGATGATCTCGTCGAGACCCTGGCCGACTTTCTGGTTGCTGAAGACGAACGGCTTGTCGCCGCGCATCTTGCGCGTGTCGCGGTCCATGACTTCCAGCGAGGCGCCGACCATGGGTGCCAGGTCGACCTTGTTGATCACCAGCAGGTCGGATTTGCAGATGCCGGGGCCGCCCTTGCGCGGCAGCTTGTCGCCGGCGGAGACGTCGATCACGTACAGGGTCAGGTCCGACAACTCGGGGCTGAAGGTGGCCGAGAGGTTGTCGCCGCCTGACTCGACGATGATCAGGTCGAGGCCGGGGAAGCGCCGGTTGAGCTGGTCGACCGCTTCCAGGTTGATCGAGGCGTCCTCGCGGATGGCCGTGTGCGGGCAGCCGCCGGTTTCCACACCGATGATCCGCTCCGGGGCCAGGGCCTCGTTGCGCACCAGGAACTGGGCGTCTTCCTGGGTATAGATGTCGTTGGTGACCACGGCGATGTTGTAGCGCTCGCGCAGGGCCAGGCACAGGGCCAGGGTGAGGGCGGTCTTGCCGGAACCGACCGGGCCGCCGATGCCGACGCGCAGGGGTTGGCTGTTCATGTGTGCTTCCTTATCAAGAGCGGAATAGACGGCTGTACTGGCGCTCGTGCGCCATGCTCGCCAGGGCCAGGCCAAACGCGGCGCTGCCCCAGTGAGCGGGTTCGAGTTCGCTGGCCTGGCGCTGTGCCTGTTCGAGTACGGGCAGCAGCTGCGAGGTCAGGCGCTGCGCGGCTTGCTGGCCGAGCGGCAGGGTTTTCATCAGCACTGCCAGCTGGTTTTCCAGCCAGCCCCAGAGCCAGGCGGCCAGCGCGTCGCTCGGGCTGATCTGCCAGGCGCGTGCGGCTAGCGCCCAGGCCAGGGCGAGGCAGGGTTCATGCTGCTGGAGCAGCGAGCGGGCCGCTGTATCCAGCTCCGGCAAACCATCCAGCAACTGCTTGAGCGAATAGCCCATCTGCCGGCTTTCCAGTGCCAGCTCACGGGTTTCGCGGCTGGCGCGGTGCTCGCCGGCCAGCTCGCCCAGGCGCAGCCAGTCGGCGTTGGCCGCGGCGGTGCAGTGGGCCAGCAGCAGCGGCGCTTCGAAGCGCGCGAGGTTGAGTAGCAGTTGATCGTTGATCCAGCGCTGGGCGCTGTCCTGATCGCTGACCAGGCCTTGCTCGACCGCCATTTCCAACCCTTGCGAATAGCTGTAACCACCGATTGGCAGTTGCGGGCTGGCCAGGCGTAACAGGGCCCAGGCCTTGTTCACAGGCGCACGCCAAACTGGTGCAGGCGCGGTGCGTAGCTGAATTCGGCATCGCCGGCATGGGAGTGGTGATGACCGCCGCCGTAGGCACCGTGCTCGGGCTGGAAAGGCGCCTCGATCACGCAGGTGTTGGCGCCGAGCTGGTCGAGCATGGCTTTGAGCACATAGTCGTCGAGCAGGCGTAGCCAGCCGTCGCCCAGTTGCAGGGCAACGTGGCGATTGCCCAGGTGGTAGGCGGCGCGGGTCAGTTCGAAATTGTTGGCGCAGGTGACGTGCAGCAGGGCTTCCGGGCGCGCGCAGACACGCACGATGCGACCGTCCTCGGCGCGCAGGAAGTCGCCGTCGCTGAGCGGCGACTGGCCACGCTCGAGGAACAGGCCGACGTCTTCGCCGGCCGCACTGAAGCAGCGCAAGCGGCTCTTGCTGCGGGCTTCGTGGGTCAGGTGCAGCTCTTCATCCCAATGGGCCTGGGATTCGAGGCGGTGGTGGATCACCAGCATGTAAAGCTTCCAGCCAAAGAATAGTGCTGGAGCTAGAGCAAGGGGCTTGCCAAAGCGGGTGAAGTCCCGGGCTCGGGCGGTGCTGCCTGATTACAGGGCTATTCGCTGACCGATATTGGTGCGCGATGGCTTTGTCTGGGCGAATTTGGTGCGGTCTGTCTGGCGTGGGTTGCTCCGGCTGCTTGCGGAGCGATGCAGGATCAGCGCAGTGTTCCCCGCCAATGAGCCGCAGCGGGCGCGGAAGCGCTTACTCGTCGCCGCGTCCCAGGCCGCGCCAGTGCTTGGCGCCGATAAAGATGAAGCGCAGCTGCTGGATCATCTTGGCTTCGGGGGTGAGGTGCGCGGGCAGTGAAGCGGCCGGTGGGTCGATCAGCTCGGGCAGGGTGGCGAACACGGTCTTCACCACCATGTCGGCGAGCACCGCCTTGGCGGGGGTGTCGAGGTGCTGCAGCTTGGGCATCAGGGCCAGGTCGTCGACTAGGTCGGCGGCGATGCTCTCGCGCAGGCCGACCAGGGCCTGGCGCACCGGCAGCGAGCCGCCGTACTGCTCGCGAGCGAGGAAGAGGAACTGCGAGCGGTTGGCCGCGACGGCGCCGAGGAAGATGTGTACCGAGGCGTCGATCACGCCGCCCAGCTCGAACTCGTTGTGGCGCACCACGCGGATGGTGTCGCGGAAGGTCTCGCCGACTTCGGTCACCAGGGCCAGGCCCAGCTCATCCATGTCGGGGAAGTGCCGGTAGAAACCGGTCGGCACGATGCCGGCGGCGCGGCTGACTTCGCGCAGGCTGAGGCTGTCGAAGCCGCGGTTGCTGTCCATCAGCTCGCGTGCGGCGTCCATCAGGGCCTGACGGGTCTGCTGTTTCTGTTCGGCGCGTGGCGACATGAGCTCTCGGGGTTCCAGCCTGGTGCGGGTGTGCGGCGCACTCTAACAAATGCGCTTCGCAGGCGTCGAACCGCCATTTCAGTGTACGAGTGTTGACTGGAATGAATTCGTCTGCCATTTTTGTGTACAAGTGTTCACTGGAGTTCGCCATGACCCTCCTTCCGTTCTCATGGGTGTGTGTCACCGCTCGCATGCTGGAGCCGCTGCGCTGGCTGGTGGCGCGCCACTGGCTGCGCGAGTCTGAGGTCGATGCCGTGCTGGCCTGGCTGCAGCCGGCGTGGCGCTTGAACCGGGTATTTGCCCGCGTCGAGGGGCGCGACTGGGTAAGCGACGACATGCTGGCGCTGCGTCTGCGCTGCAATGGCAATGCGCGTGGCTGGCAGGCGGGGCAGCACGTGCAGCTGTTCATGGTGCTGGATGGCGTACGCCACAGCCGCAGCTATAGCCTGATGCGCGTGGGTGCCGGTGGCCGTATCGAACTGGCGATTCGGCGCCAACCAGGCGGGCGGCTGTCCAACCGATTGCTCGACCACCTGGCCGTGGGCAGCCTGCTGGAACTGGGCAGCGTCGGCGGCGAACTGCAGTGGCCGCAACAGGCCGATGGCGTGGCGTTGCTGGCTGCGGGCAGCGGCATCACACCGTTGATCGGCCTGCTGCGGGAGGCGTTGGCGCAGGGTTTCAGCGCGCCGGTGCGGTTGCTGCATTACGTGCGCGAGTCCGGCCAGTGCGCGTTTGTCGCTGAGCTGCAGCAACTGATGGCGCGCCACTCCAACCTGACGGTGAGCTGGGCCCTGACCGGATCGGCTGCGGTTCCGGGCGCCCTGACGGGCCGTCTGTGTGCGGATCACCTGGGCGGGCTGCAGGGTTTCAGCCTGCTGGCCTGCGGTTCCGCCGGTTTCGTCGACTCGGTGCGCGAGCATTGGCGCGGCCCCTTGCAGGTGGAAGCCTTTACCGCGCTGGCGCGGCGCATCGAACCTGGCAGTGCGGTGCAGTTGCAGTTCACCCGTTCGCGCCAGTCGATGCAGGGCGACAACGCCCGCAGCCTGCTCGAGCAAGCCGAAGCCCAGGGCCTGCGCCCGGCACACGGCTGTCGCCAGGGCATCTGCGCCAGCTGCACGTGCACCCTGCTGGCCGGCACGGTGCGTGACCTGCGCAGCGGCGCATTGTTCGCCGAACCGGGGCAACCCATCCGCCTGTGCATCAACGCTCCCCACGGCGATGTGCAGATCGACCTTTGATTCCTCCTACAGGATGCCGCCATGCGCAATGATCGCGAGTTGACCCCTGTCGAGCTGGACGCCTTTGGTGCCGAGCTGGACGCCCTGCGCAAACGCACCCTGGCCGATCTCGGCGACGTCGATGCGCGTTACATCCGCCGGGTCCGCAGCGCGGTACGGCTGTGTTGCTGGAGCGGCCGCGCCTTGCTGATGCTGGGCTGGTTTCCGCCGACTTGGCTGCTCGGCAGCCTGCTGCTGGGCCTGGGCAAGATCCTCGAGAACATGGAGCTGGGGCACAACGTCATCCACGGTCAGTACGACTGGATGAACGACCCGGAATTCGCCGGGCGCAGCTACGAGTGGGATATCGCCGGGCCGGCCGATTTCTGGCGGCACACCCACAACCATGTGCACCACACCTGGACCAATGTGCTGGGCATGGACGACGACGTTGGCTACGGCGTGGTGCGGCTGTTTCCCGAACAGCGCTGGAAGCCGTTCTACCGCTGGCAACCACTGTGGGTGACGCTGCAGGCGTTGCTGTTCCAGTACTCGGTGGCGATCCAGCACCTGCGCCTGGACAAGGTTTACAAGGGCAAGCTGAGCAAGGATGAAGTGCGCCCGCTGCTCCGCCAGTTCAATGCCAAGGTGTTGCGCCAGTGGTGCAAGGACTATCTGTTCTTCCCGCTGTTGGCGTTACCGTTCGGCGCCAATGCCCTGGCCGTGCTGGCGGGCAATGGGTTGGCCAACCTGCTGCGCAACCTGTGGACCTTCGCGGTGATTTTCTGTGGTCACTTCACCGAACAGGCGGCGGTGTTCAGCAAGGAGTCGGTGGTTGGTGAGAGCCGTGGCCGCTGGTATCTGCGCCAGATGCGCGGCTCGAGCAACCTCAGTGGTGGCAAGCTGTTCCACATCCTTACCGGCAACCTCAGCCACCAGATCGAGCATCACCTGTTTCCCGACCTGCCGGCGCGGCGCTATGCCGCGTTGTCCGTCGAAGTGCGCGAGATCGCGGCGCGTTATGGCCAGGTCTACAACTGCGGCAGCCTGCCGGCGCAGTTCGCTACGGTGATGCGGCGGATCTGGACTTACCGTTTGCCGGGCGATGCGCCAGCCAGTGTCGCCTGATCCGTAAACGGATCGGCATGTTGCAGGCATAAAAAAACCGGTGAGTGCAGGGCATTCACCGGTTGTTGGGTGGAGCGCCAAGCGCACTCAAACGGCGGCGCTCTGTTGGCCCTGTTTGGTGTTGAAGTAGCCGCTATCCACGACATAGTTGCGGCGTGCAGTGGTGGAGCGTTCGCTGCGCTGGCCCTGCTGGGTTTTGAAGTAGCCACTGTCGACTACGTAGATGCGGCGTGCAGTGGTGGAGCGTTCGCTGCGTTGGCCTTGCTGGGTTTTGACGTAGCCGCTGTCGACTACGTAGATGCGGCGGGCGGTGGTGGAACGCTCGCTGCGCTGGCCCTGCTGGGTTTTGAAGTAGCCGCTATCGACCACGTAGATGCGCCGTGCGGTGGTGGAGCGTTCGCTGCGTTGACCTTGCTGGGTGTTGAAGTAGCCACTGTCGCTCACGTCGAAACGGACAGGTTGGGCGGTGTCGTGCAGCACCTGTTCGCTTTCGCGGGTCACGCTCGATTGGACTTCGCCAAGGATCGGTTGCGGCTCGCTCGACGGTACGGCCAATACGGCGGTGGAAGAGAGGCTGGTGACGAGCAGGGTAGCCAGGATGGACGCTTTCATTTTGGGCACCTCGTAAGGGGGTAAGTGAGTACGGGGCCCATCTTACGGATCGTGCCTGGATTAAGAATTTGACCCTTCTGATAGTGACCATCGACGGCGCTGATAGGCCGTTTGCGCGGCTCTATCTCGATGATCTGCCTGCTGGTGAAGGTCGATTGTGCGGCAGGCGAGAGGTGGCTCGACTCAGTCGGCGCGGCGTCGCAGGGCCCATTGCTTCCATTCGAAGCTGAGTACCACCAGCAGCGACAGGGCAAAGGGCAGCAACAGGTAGAACACCCGGAACACAATCAGCGCCGCCAGCACATCAGCGGTCGGCAGTTCCGGCATGGCGGCGAGGAAGGTCACTTCCAGCACGCCCAGGCCGCCCGGCGCATGGGACAGCAGCGCCAGGGAGAAGGACACGAGGAATACGCCGAGCACCACCAGGTAGCCCGGATTGCTCTCCACCGGCAGGGCGAAATAGATGATCGCCGCGGCGCACGCCAGCTCCAGCGGGCCGGCCAGCAACTGGCGGCCAACGATGCCCAGGCGTGGGTATTCGACATGCAGCTTGCCCCACTTCCACGGCTTGAACTGGCGCCAGGAACCGAGGATGTAGAGCGCCACCAGGCCCAGCAGGAACAGGCCGAGCAGCACGGACAGCCAGGGGCTGACATTGGCCACGCGCTCGATCAGCTCCGGCTGCGAGATCAGCACCAGGCCGCCGCAGAACAGCGCGCCGAGGGCAAAGGTGAAGGAGCAGAAGAAGATCAGCAGGCCGATTTCCGGCGGCGTCAGGCCCTTGCTGGAGTAGGCGCGGTAGCGCACCACCGCACCGGAGAACACCGAGGCGCCGATGTTGTGCGCCAGCGCATAGGTGGTGAAGGAACAGAGGGTGATGAACCACCAGGAGATTTTCTTGCCCAGGTGGGCGATGGCGATGCGGTCGTACCAGGCCAGGGCGCAGTAGGCGCCCAGCGTCGAACCAGCGGCCAGTAGCCAGTTATGCCGCGAGATGGCGTGCAGGCTCTGCGACAGCTCGTCGAGGGAGATCGTGCGGATCTCCTTGTAGAGCAGGTAGCAGGAGAACACGACGGCGAGCAAACCGATCAGGGTCCAGATCCAGTCGCTCCTTTTCATCATCGGCGGTGGCTCCTCGAACCCTTGAGGCCGCTTTGCTGACGGCACATGCAACTCGGAAAAATCGTAACGCGCGGGCCGTAGGTGAGATGAAGACAGGCGGCGCGGGGTGGAAAACGCGGTGCAGTATCACGGACGCGGCCGTGCGGCTCAAGCTGTTCAGGGCAAAGGACGTAACTGTCTGTTACGGCACATCGGGCAAAGCCCGCCGTGGCGGGCTCTGTACAGTCTAGAGGAGACGTTGCCCAGGTGCGGCGGCTTGCAGGCGGATGGCGATGAATTTCGAGGTTGGCGTGTGGCTGCCGACACCGAAGCTGTCCAGCGGTACCAGTGGGTTGGTTTCCGGGTAGTAGGCCGCAGCCTGCCCCGGTGGCGTGTCGTAGGCGAGCAAGGTGAAGCCGCGCACCTGGCGTTCGATTCCGTCGTCCCATACAGACATGACATCGACTTGCTGGCCGGGTTCGAAGCCAAGGCGCTGGATATCCTGCGGATTGACGAAGAGCACCTCGCGCATGCCGCGCACGCCGCGGTAGCGGTCGTCCAGGCCATACAGGGTGGTGTTGTACTGATCGTGGGAACGCAGAGTCTGCAGCACCAGGTGTGGCGCCTCGGTCTGGCTGCGCACCTCGGGCGGCAGCAGGTGGTCGGGCAGCGCGTGGCCGATGAAATGGGCCTTGCCGCCAGGGGTATTCCAGCAGCGATTGGCGGCGGCGTTGCCCAGGTAGAAACCGCCGGGTTGTTCGAGGTTACCGTTGAAGCCGGCGAAACCGGGAATGGTGGCGGCGATCAGCTCGCGAATGCGCGCGTAGTCCTGGATCAGCTGCAGCCAGTCGACCGGTTGTGCGCCGAGCAGGGCGTTGGCGATGCCGGCGATGATCGCCGGCTCCGAGCGCATCTGCGTCGACAGCGGCGTCAGCTGGCCCCAGGAGGCGTGCACCATGCTGAATGAATCTTCCACGGTCACCGCCTGCGGGCTGCCGGCCTGCAGGTCGAGATCGGTGCGCCCCAGGCACGGCAGGATCAGCGCCTGCTTGCCGTGCATCAGGTGGCTGCGGTTGAGCTTGGTGCTGATCTGCACGGTCAGCTCGCACTGCTGCAGGGCTGCATGGGTGCGCGGGCTGTCCGGCGTAGCCTGGGCGAAGTTGCCGCCCAGGCCGATGAACACCTTGCTCTGCCCGGCGAGCATGGCGTTGATCGCCTCCACCGTGTTGTGCCCCGGCTCGCGCGGCACCTGGAACTGGAAGCGCCGCTCCAGCGCATCGAGGAAAAACGCCGGTGGCCGCTCGTTGATGCCCATGGTGCGGTCGCCCTGCACATTGCTGTGGCCGCGCACCGGGCACAGGCCGGCGCCCGGCTTGCCGACGTTGCCGCGCAACAGCATCAGGTTGGCGATCTCCTGGATGGTCGCCACCGAGTGACGGTGCTGGGTGATGCCCATGGCCCAGCAGGTGATGACCCGCTCGGCCTGCACATACAGGCGTGCGGCCTGCTCGATCTCGCGGCGCGGCAAGCCGGATTGTTCTTCGATCTGCGCCCAGTCGGTGGCCTCCACCGCCGCCAGCCAGCTGTCCAGGCCAACGCAGTGCTCGTCGATGAAGCGCTGGTCGAACACCGTGCCGGGCCGCTCGCGCTCCCACAGCAGGAGGAACTTGGCCATGCCGCGTACCACCGCCATGTCGCCACCCAGGTGCGGGCGGAAGTAGGCGCTGCTGGTCGGCTGGGCGCCGTTGCTGAGCATTTCCAGCGGGTGCTGCGGATGCTGGAAGCGCTCCAGGCCGCGTTCCTTCAACGGGTTGAAGCAGACCACGCTGGCGCCGCGCTCGACCGCTTCGCGCAGCGGTTCGAGCATGCGCGGGTGGTTGGTGCCCGGGTTCTGGCCAAACACCAGAATGGCGTCGGCGTGCTCGAAGTCGGCGAAGGTCACCGTGCCCTTGCCCACGCCAATGCTCTGGCCGAGCGCTACGCCGCTGGCCTCGTGGCACATGTTCGAGCAGTCGGGGAAGTTGTTGGTGCCGTAGGCGCGGACCATCAGTTGATAGAGGAAGGCGGCCTCGTTGCTGGCGCGGCCCGAGGTGTAGAACTCGGCCTGGTGCGGGCTGGCGAGGCCCTTGAGGCTGCTGGCAATGAGCTGGAAAGCGGCGTCCCAGTCGATCGGCACGTAGCGGTCGCTGGCTGCGTCGTAACGCAGCGGCTCGGTCAGGCGGCCCTGGTATTCGAGCCAGTAGTCGCTCTGCTCGCGCAGCTGGTTGACGCTGTAGCGGGCGAAGAAGTCGCGACCGATGCCGCGCTTGGTGGCTTCCCAGTTGACCGCCTTGGCGCCGTTCTCGCAGAACTTCACCAGGCCGTTGTCCGGCGATTCGCCCCAGGCGCAACCGGGGCAGTCGAAGCCGCCATTCTGGTTGGTCTTGAGCAGGGCGCGCAGGTTCTTGATCGGCTGCTTACTGCCCAACCAGAAGTGCGTGACGCTACGCAGCGCGCCCCAGCCAGCGGCCGGGCCGGCATAGGGTTGGTAGCGGGGTTGGCTGCTCATGGCTGGGTGTTCTCGGTGGCGGGCGCGGGGCTGTACACCCGGGGCGCGTGTTGATGGGGCAGGTGGATCAGGTTGAGCTGGTGGCGCCGCGCCCAGTCCACCGTCAGCGCAGTGGGCGCGGAGAGGCTGACCAGGCTGCCGATGCCGGCGCGCACGGCTTTGTGCAGCAACTCCAGGCTGCAACGGCTGGTGACCACGGCAAAGCCACGGGCGCCGTCCAGGCCCTGCTGCTTGAGCGCGCCGATCAGCTTGTCGAGGGCGTTGTGGCGGCCGATGTCTTCGCGGCACAGGCGGATTGCGCCGTGCTCGTCGACGAACAGCGCGGCATGCAGCGCGCCACTGCTGCGCGCCTGGTGCTGCACAGCCGTGATGCGCTGGCGCAGCTCGTGTAGGTGCGTGGCGGGCGGCAAGGGGCTGGCAGGCAACGCGGGCAAGTCGGGCAGCGCCTGCTCCAGGGCCTCGACGCCGCACAGGCCGCAGCCGCTGGTGCCGGCCAGCTGCCGGCGCTGCTGCTTGAGTGCCCAGAAGGCGCGGCTGCTGATGCGCACCTCGGCCCGGTGGGCTTCGCCGGTGCCGCTCAGTTGGATGTCATAGGTATCGTCGATGGACTCTATCAGGCCGGCACTCAGGCTGAAGCCGCGCACGAAGTCTTCGAGATCGCCGGGCGAGACCATCATCACCGTGTGGTTGAGGCCGTTGTAGCTGATTGCCAGGGCGCTTTCGCTGACCAGTGGCGCCTGCGCGACGGCGCTCCCGGCGCCCAGCTCGACATAGCTGTAATCGGCGCTGAGCGTGGGCCCTACTGGGGTTTCGAGAGGCTGGCGGATACTGGCGCGGGGCATGGGCTGGCCCTCCACGGATGGGATGGGCTCAGCCTAGGCCTGCAGGCTGGTAGCGTCTAATCGCTGTTGCCGATGGTCTGATCGATCTGCTCTATGGGTTGACTGGTCAGCGATGTAGCCCGGACTTCAGTCCGGGAACCGGCCAGCGTGCCCCGGACTGAAGTCCGGGCTACCAGCTCAGGCACTCAACAGTGCTCATGGCCTGGCGCTGGAAAGCGCTGCGCAGTACGTAGGGTGGATCGCGCTCCATCGATCCACCGAGCGGCATCGTGGCAGTACGGGCTAGATTTACCGCGTCTCGGTCAACAGGCGCCTGGCTTCGTCGAAGCAGGCTTCGGCCAGGGCCGAGCGCGGCACGCTGCGGCGCAGTATCAGGCCGAGCGGGGCAAGGGTGTGGGCATCGTCGATGGGCGTCAGCGCCAGGTCCGCGCTGAGCCCGTCCAGGCCACTGTCCAGCGGAATCACCGCGCAGCACAGGCCGGCGCTGGTGGCTTGCAGCAACTGGTGCACGGCATCGCTTTCCAGTCGTGGTTGCGGCGCCAGGCCACGGCTGCGCAAGGCATGGTCGATGGATTGGCGGAAGTGCATGCCGCTCGACAGCAGGCCCAGCGGCAGCGCGGCCACGGCGTCCCAGCTCAGGCTCGGGCTGGTGAAGGTGAAATGGCGGCGGTCGTGCAGCAGGCCCATGCGCGTTTCGGCCAGCTCCAGGCTGCTGAAGTGCTCGCGGTCGAGACGCTCCAGGTAGGAAATGCCGAGGTCCAGCTGGCTGCGGCCGAGGCGCTCGAGAATCTGCTCGCTGCTCAGGGCGAACAACTGGAAGCGCAGCCCCGGATGGGCGTCGGCGAACAGCGCGATCAGGCGCATCGGGTCGAACCCCGCCAGTGGCACCACGCCCAGGCGCAGCGTGCCGACCAGTTGCCCGCGACAGGCGGCGGCCTCGGCGTACAGGCCGTCCTGGGCGGCCAGCAGGCTGTGGGCCCAGACCAGTACGCGCTGGCCGGCTTCGGTGAAGCCCTCGAAGCGCTGGCCGCGGCGCACCAGCTCCAGGCCGAGTTCCTCTTCCAGGTTGCGCAGGCGCATGGACAACGTCGGCTGGGTCACGTGGCAGCGCGCGGCGGCCTGGCCGAAGTGGCGCGTCTCGTCGAGGGCGATCAGGAACTTGAGTTGCTTGATGTCCATGGCGTGGCCGGTGGCAGGGGCGGTGTGGCGACGATACTGCCTGCGCTGGCGCCTGTCAGCCGAAGATCGCCATTAAAGCGCGTGTCAAAAATATAGAACTGCCCGGTTCTGCTGCTTGAAACAAATCTCACTGTTTTCAGTGCATTGGAGCTTGTAACGGGGCGTGTCGTCGGGATGTTTCAGTAAAATGGCCAATTTCGTTTGACATATTTTACGCTTTTGCGAAACTTCGCCGCCGCGTCGAACCCCCTGCGTGCTGCTTGGGTTTGCGCGAAAGGCTCATAACAACAACCTTATGGTTCGCCGCTCCTTGCCCCGCGTCAGACGCCGGGCTGCAGGCGGTGAGCTGACGTCACTGGACGGGGAAAAATGCTGATCTGGTTCGTTGCGCTCTATCTGCTGGTCACCGTAGGCATCGGCTTCTACGCCGCCACCCGAGTGAAAAACTCCCGCGACTTCGCTGCCGGCGGTCGGAGCATGGGCTTCCCCATCGTCGCGGCCATGGTGTTCGCCACCTGGTTCGGCTCCGAGGCCGTGCTGGGGATTCCCGCTACCTTCATCGAAGAAGGCTTCGCCGGGATCATCGAAGACCCGTTCGGCTCCTTCGGCTGCCTGATGCTGGTCGGCCTGATCATCGCCCGTCCGCTGTACCGGATGAACCTGCTGACCATCGGTGACTACTTCAAGAAGCGCTTCGGGCCAAACGTCGAACTGCTCATCAGCCTGGTGATCATCGTCTCCTACCTGGGCTGGATCGCCGCGCAACTGACGGCGCTGGGCGTGGTGTTCAACGTGATCTCCGACGGTGCCGTCAGCACCACCCAGGGCATGATGCTGGGCACGGCCATCGTCCTGCTGTACACCCTGTTCGGCGGCATGTGGTCGGTGGCCCTGACCGACTTCTTCCAGATGATCATCATCGTCGTTGGCCTGGTCTACCTGACCTGGTTGATCGGTGACATGGCCGGCGGCGCCGACAAGGTGATCGCCCACGCGGCCAGCGAAGGCAAGTTCACCTTCATCCACCACTTCGAGGCGAAGGACATCGTCGCCTTCATCGGAGCGGCGCTGACCATGATGCTCGGCTCGATCCCGCAGCAGGACGTGTATGCCCGCGTGATGTCGGCCAAGACCGAGAACATCGCCGCGCGCGCCTCGATGTTCGGTGCCGCCTTCTACCTGTGCTTCTGCATGCTGCCGATCTTCCTGGCCTACGCCGCCTCGATGATCGACCCGGAGATGGTCAAGCGCTGGCTGGTGGAAGACTCGCAGATGATCCTGCCGCACCTGATCCTCGAGAAGACCCCGCTGTTCGCCCAGATCATGTTCTTCGGCGCGCTGCTGTCGGCGATCATGTCCACCGCCTCCGGCACCCTGCTGGCACCGTCGGTGACCTTCACCGAGAACGTGCTCAAGCGCTTCATGCCGGTGATGAGCGACAAGCAGTTCCTGCTGGCCATGCGTATCACCATCGTGGTCTGCGCCGCCGCCACCCTGACCTTCGCCCTGTACTCGGACGCGAGCATCTACGAGATGGTCGGCAACGCCTACAAGGTGACCCTGGTCGCCGCCGTGGTGCCGCTGTTCGCCGGCCTGTTCTGGAAACGTGCGACCACCCAGGGCGCGCTGTTTGCCATCGCCTTCGGCCTGGGCTCCTGGGTCTACCTGGAATACAGCCTGACCGACGCCGCCTTCTGGCCGCCGCAACTGGCTGGCCTGCTGTTCAGCCTGGCGGGCATGCTGATCGGTTCGCTGCTGCCACAACTGCATCGCCACGCCGGTGAGTCGGCGCTGGTGGCTCAGGCGTAGGGTGGATGACGCTCTGCTCATCCACCACTGACCTCACCCGGTGGATCGGTGAAGCGTGATCCACCCTACGGCCTGGAGGCATAGTCCCGGTAGTCGTATCTGACAAACCCCGCCACTTGGCGGGGTTTTGCGTTTTCCACCTGTCGATTTCAGCCGCGGATGCTCGATCAGCTGGCATGCTGCTGGAGCATGAGCGGGGATGGGCCTACCTTTGTCTGTCCCCTGGAGGCTGGATGAGGGCGTGATGGATAACGACATCGAAGCGCAGATGACGCGCTTGTACCGCGAGGAATCGCGGCGGGTACTGGCGACTCTGATTCGCCTGCTCGGTGATTTCGACCTGGCCGAGGAGGCGCTGCACGAGGCCTTTCGCGCCGCCATGGAACAGTGGCCCAGCCAGGGTGTGCCGGCCAATCCGCGCGCCTGGCTGGTCTCGGCCGGGCGTTTCAAGGCCATCGACCAGTTGCGCCGCCAGGCGCGTTTCCAGGCCCTCGACGAAGTGCCCGAGCCGATCGCCGAGGGCGAGCAGGTGTGGGACGGCGAGCTGCTGGAGGATGACCGCTTGCGCCTGGTGTTCACCTGCTGCCACCCGGCCCTGGCCGCCGACGCCCAGGTGGCGCTGACCCTGCGTGAGGTCTGCGACCTGACCACCGAGGAAATCGCCCGCGCCTTCCTGGCCACACCGAGCACCATCGCCCAGCGCATCGTGCGGGCGAAGAACAAGATTCGCGATGCGCGCATTCCTTATGAGGTGCCCGGCCGCGCCGAGCTGGGCGAGCGCCTGGAAGCGGTGTTGCGGGTCATCTACCTGGTATTCAACGAGGGCTACTTCGCCAGCTCTGGCGAGGTGCTGACCCGCCAGCAATTGTCCGCCGAGGCGATCCGTCTCGGTCGCCTGCTGCATGAACTGTTGCCCGAGGCGGAAGTGCAGGGCCTGCTGGCGCTGATGCTGCTGGGCGAGTCGCGGCGCGCCGCACGCACGGCGGACGACGGCCTGCCGGTGCTGCTGGAGGATCAGGATCGCAGCCTGTGGGATCGCACATTAATAGAGGAGGGCGAGGCGCTGGTGATGGCCGCCTTTCAGTCCGGCAGCATCGGCCCTTACTGCCTGCAGGCGGCGATTGCTGCCGTGCACGCCGAGGCAGACAGCGTGGCCAGCACCGACTGGGAGCAGATCGTCGGCCTCTACGCCGTGCTGCTGAATGCCGCGCCATCGCCGGTGATCGAACTCAACCGCGCGGTGGCCCTGGCCATGTGGCGCGGACCGCAGGTGGGCCTGCAGCAGATCGACGCGATCCTCGCGCGCGGCGAACTGGCCGACTATCACCTGGCCCATGCCGCCCGCGCCGACCTGTGCCGGCGCCTCGGGCGCAACGATGAGGCCCGTGAGGCCTACCAGCGCGCCCTGCAGTTGAGCCAGCAGGGCGCCGACCGGCAGTTTCTCGAGCGGCGCCTGGCCGAATTGTCAGACGCATGACCTGTAGGAGCCAGCTTGCTGGCGATCGCTCTGGGCGGGCCCCGATCGCCAGCAAGCTGGCTCCTACAAAAACCGCGATGACGGGGCTGGCGTCGCTGCTGAAAATATTTCTCAGCGCCTGTCGATCTGCCGCCGCGCCCTGCGACTAGGGGATAACCGCAGCGAAAAACGCTGCCAGGGAGGAAACGATGAAATACCTGTGCCTGATCTACAGCGATGAAAAACTCCTGCACAGCCTGCCGGAGAGCCCGCACGACGGTGAGTGCCATGACTATTTCCAGAGCGTGCAGCAGAGCGGGCGGATGCTCGCCGCCGAACCGCTGGAGCCGGTCGCCACCGCTACCACGGTACGCGTGCGCGGCGGCAAGCTGAGCATCACCGACGGCCCCTTCGCCGAGACCAAGGAGCAGTTGGCGGGGTTCTACCTGATCGAGGCGCGTGACCTCAACGAGGCGCTGCAGATCGCCGGCGGCATTCCGGCGGCGCGGGTTGGCAGCGTCGAAGTGCGCCCCGTGCGCCAGCTGCAGCTCTGAGAACCTGCCTACGATCTCTTGATCGTCGGCCATGCTGCGTTGAAATCGGGCTCGGGCTGCTCATTTACAGCTCGTAAACTCCGCGCCCTCGCCCAATTTCGCCTTGCCTGGCTCTAGCTCAAAAGATCGTAAACAGGTTCTGAGGTTTTCACCCCTCTCCCAAAGGGAGAGGGAGCCAAGCGTGCACGCCCGAGGCCATGGTTTGGCCTGCTGTCTCGCCAAGCATGCATCTATGGTTTGAACCGAGAGGCATCGAGATGAATACCGATTACCCGAAAGTCGCCAGCCGCGAGGAATGGCTGGCCGCGCGCCTGGCCCTGCTGGAACAGGAGAAGGCCCTGACCCACCAGCGCGACGCGCTGAATGCCCAGCGTCGGCAGCTGCCGATGGTGGCCATCGAGACGGATTACCGCTTCACCGGCCCCGAGGGCGAGGTGGGCCTGGCCGAGCTGTTTGCCGGGCGCCGCCAACTGATCGTCTACCACTTCATGTACCACCGCGACAAAGGCGAGGGCTGCCCGGGCTGCTCCTTTCTTGCCGACAACATCGGCCACCTGGTCCACCTGCATGCCCGCGACACCAGCCTGGTGCTGGTCTCCAATGCGCCACTGGCGGAGCTGGAGGCATACAAGCGGCGCATGGGCTGGACGCTGCCCTGGTACTCGTCGTTCGGCAGCCGCTTCAACTACGACTTCCACGTCACCATCGACGCCAGCCAGGCGCCGGTCGAGTACAACTACCGCGACCAGGCCGAGTTGCAGCGTATGGGCCAGCTGGACATGGTGAAGGGCGAGCTGCCCGGCGCCAGCGTGTTCCTACGCGACGGCGAGCAGGTGTTCCACAGCTACTCCACCTATGCCCGTGGCCTGGACATGCTGATGAACGCCTACCACTACCTCGACCTCACCCCCTTCGGGCGCGGCGAAGGCTGGGGCGGCATGCCCGATGTGGATGGCAAGGGCATGAACTGGACCCGACTGCACGACCGCTATGAGAACGCTCCGGCCAATGCCGGGGCCCATGACTGCTGCGCCGCCGCGCGCACTTGAGCGAGGACAATCCCATGACTGCCGCTACCGCACCCCGTGAATCGACCACTCCACTGCGCGACCTGCTGGACAGCTGGGTCAAGGCCAACCTGGCCAAGGACCTGGATGCCATCGTCAGTCACTACAGCGCCGACGTGCTGGCCTTCGACGCCGTCATGCAACTGCAATTCAAGGGTCGTGAGGCCTACCGGGCGCACTGGAAGGTGTGCCTGGACATGTGCGCCGGCCCGACCACCTTCGAGGTCAACGAGCTGGAGCAGGAGGCCAATGGCGAGCTGGGCTTCGGCCACTTCCTCTGCTACTGCGCCGGTACCGATGCCGAGGGCAAGAGCCAGGGCTGCTGGCTGCGGGTGAGCCAGGGCTATCGCCGCGAAGGTGGGCGCTGGCTGATCGCCCACGAGCATTTCTCGGTGCCCTTCGACCCGGAGAATGGGCAGGCGCTGTTCGAACTGAAACCCTGAGCGTTGCCGGTGGTAAACGCTGCGCGGTTTTCCACCCTACGCGGTCGTTCAGGCTTTGTAGGGTGGATAACGCTTCGCTTATCCACCGTTGCCGTGGCCAATGCGGCACCGATTGAAAAGGAATAACAACAATGAGAGGACGCAAGATGTTGGGGATTATTCTGCTGGTCGTACTGGCCCTGGTGGCCGGGTTTGCGGTGTTGGCTTCGCGCCAGCCGGATGAATTTCGTGTTGAACGCAGCACCCTGATCCAGGCCCCGGTGGAGCGGGTATTCGCCCAGGTCGAGGACTTCCACCAGTGGCACCAGTGGTCACCCTGGGCCCGGCGCGACCCGGCCATGCAGGTCAGCTACGAGGGCGCGGCCAAAGGTGTCGGCGCGGTGTATCGCTGGTCCGGCAATCGCCAGGTGGGCAAAGGCAGCTGCGCCATCAGCGAGAGCCGGGCGAACGAATGGGTGCGCATGCAGCTGGAGTTCCTCGAACCCTTCCAGGCCAGCAACGTGGCCGAATTCCACTTCCAGCCCGAGGCCGGCGGCACGCGGGTGAGCTGGAGCATGAGCGGGCGCAACACCTTCATCAGCAAGGCCATGGGCCTGCTGTTCAGCATGGACAAGATGGTTGGTGGTGACTTCGAGCAGGGCCTGGCCAGCCTCAAGGCGCGTGCCGAAGCCGCACCAGCGCAGGGCTAGCGGATGGAGTTGGACGTGTGGCGAGCAGAGCGCGGCGCTCCTGCTCTACAATCGCCCTTTTGCTGCCTGGCTAAGGAGTCTCCGTGGCATCGGTTATCGCGGTCGAGAACCTGAGCAAGACTTACGCGTCCGGCCATCCGGCGCTGAAGAACATCAACCTGGACATCCAGCAGGGCGAAATCTTCGCCCTGCTCGGCCCCAACGGCGCTGGCAAGACCACCCTGATCAGCATCATCTGCGGCATCGTCAATCCCGGTGCCGGCCAGGTGCGCGTGGGCGGTTTCGACATCAAGGCCGACTACCGTGCAGCGCGCTCGCAGATCGGCCTGGTGCCCCAGGAGCTGGTCAACGACGTATTCGAAACGGTCTGGGCGACGATCAAGTTCAGCCGTGGCCTGTTCGGCAAGAAGCCCGATCCGGCCTACCTGGAACGCCTGCTGCGTGACCTGTCGCTGTGGGACAAGCGTGACGCGAAGATCTTCGAACTGTCCGGCGGCATGAAGCGCCGGGTGATGATCGCCAAGGCGCTGTCCCACGAGCCGTCGATCCTGTTCCTCGACGAACCCACCGCCGGGGTCGACGTCGAACTGCGCCGCGACATGTGGAACATGGTGCGCGGCCTGCGCGAGCGTGGGGTGACCATCATCCTCACCACCCACTACATCGAAGAAGCCGAGGAAATGGCCGACCGCATCGGCGTGATCCGCCAGGGCGAGATCATCCTGGTGGAAGACAAGGCGGCGCTGATGCACAAGCTCGGCAAGAAGCAGCTGACCCTGCAGCTCAAGCAGCCGCTGAGCAGCGTGCCGGTGGAGCTGGCCGGCTACCCGCTGGAGCTGGCCGACGAGGGCCATGCGCTGGTGTTCACCTTCGACGCCCAGCGCGAGCACACCGGCATCGCCGAGCTGCTCAAGGACCTCGACCGCTACGGGGTCGACTTCAAGGATCTGCAATCCAGCCAGAGCTCGCTGGAAGATATTTTCGTGAATCTGGTAAGGACGCGGGCATGAATTTCCACGCCATCAAGGCCATCTATCTGTTCGAACTGCACCGCACCTGGCGCACCCTGCTGCAAAGCATCGCCACCCCGGTGATTTCCACTTCGCTGTACTTCGTGGTGTTCGGCTCGGCCATCGGTTCGAGCATGACCCAGGTGCAGGGCGTCAGTTACGGCGCCTTCATCGTGCCGGGGCTGATCATGCTGGCGCTGCTCAGCGAGAGCATCTCCAACGCCTCGTTCGGCATCTACATGCCCAAGTACTCGGGGACCATCTACGAGCTGCTCTCGGCACCGATTTCCTACCTGGAAATCCTCGTCGGCTTCGTCGGCGCGGCGGCTACCAAATCGATCATCCTCGGCCTGATCATCCTGGTCACGGCGCGCCTGTTCGTCGACTTCGAGATCGCCCATCCCTTCGTCATGGCGCTGTTCCTGGTGCTGACGGCGGTGACCTTCAGCCTGTTCGGTTTCATCATCGGCGTGTGGGCCGATGGCTGGGAGAAACTGCAGGTGGTGCCGGCGCTGATCGTCACCCCGCTGACCTTCCTCGGCGGCAGCTTCTACTCCATCAGCATGCTGCCGGAGCTGTGGCAGAAGGTGACCCTGTTCAACCCGGTGGTGTACCTGATCAGCGGCTTCCGCTGGAGCTTCTACGGGGTGTCGGACGTCAACGTGGCGGTGAGCTTCGGCATGACCCTGGGCTTCTTGCTGGCCTGCATCATCACCGTGGGCTGGATCTTCAAGACCGGCTATCGGCTGCGTAGCTGAGGTGTAGGGCGGCACAACGCTACGAGTGGACGCAGGCGCGTCGAAGTCTGCGTGGGGCTCTAGGTTCCTCGTCATTCCCGCGTAGGCGGGAATCCAGTGCGGCCCCTCCCTGGATTCCCGCCTGCGCGGGAACGACGGTGTTTTTCCTGATGATGCCGCGATCAGCAAGCGCGGGTTTCACCCGCCCTACGAGCGCCCTCAGCACTCGATGATATTTACCGCCAACCCGCCCCGCGATGTTTCCTTGTACTTGCTCTTCATGTCCGCGCCGGTCTGGCGCATGGTGCGGATCACCCGGTCCAGCGAGATGAAGTGCTGGCCGTCGCCGCGCAGGGCCATGCGTGCGGCGTTGATCGCCTTCACCGAGCCCATGGCGTTGCGCTCGATGCACGGCACCTGGACCAGGCCGCCGACCGGGTCGCAGGTCAGGCCGAGGTTGTGTTCCATGCCGATCTCGGCGGCGTTCTCCACCTGTTGAATGCTGCCTCCCAGCACCTCGCACAAGGCCCCGGCGGCCATCGAGCAGGCGACTCCGACTTCGCCCTGGCAGCCGACTTCGGCGCCGGAGATCGAGGCGTTTTCCTTGTACAGGATGCCGATGGCCGCGGCGGTGAGCAGGAAGCGCACCACGCCATCGTCGCAGGCAAAGGGCACGAAGCGCCGGTAGTAATGCAGCACGGCCGGCACGATGCCCGCAGCGCCGTTGGTGGGCGCGGTGACCACGCGGCCGCCGCTGGCGTTTTCCTCGTTGACCGCCAGGGCGTAGAGGTTGACCCAGTCCAGGGTGGTCAGCGGGTCGCGCAGGCTGGCTTCCGGGTTCTGGCTGAGCTGGCGCTGCAGGGCGGCGGCGCGGCGGCGCACCTTGAGCCCGCCAGGCATGATGCCCTCGTTGCGGCAGCCGGCAGTGACGCAGTCCTGCATCACCTGCCAGATGTGCAGCAGGCCGCTGCGGGTCTCCGCTTCCGGACGCCAGGCGGCTTCGTTGGCCAGCATCAATTGGCTGATCGACAGGCCGTGCTCGCTGCACCGGGCCAGCAGTTCCTTGGCGCTCTTGAACGGGTAGGCGAGGGGCGTCTGGTCCTCGACGATACGGTCCTTGCCGGCGGCCTCCTCGTCGACCACGAAGCCACCACCCACCGAGTAATACTCGCGTGAACGCAGCTGCAGGCCGGCGGCGTCGAAGGCGCGGAAGATCATGCCGTTGGGGTGGAAGTCGAGCGGTTTCCTGATCATCGCCAGGTGTTCCTTCTCGATGAAGCGGATCACCCGCTCGCCGCCCAGCTTGAGTTCGCCTTGGCTGCGGATGGCGGCCAGACGCGCGTCGATGGTCGAGGTGTCGACGCTGTCCGGCTGCTCGCCTTCCAGGCCCAGCAGCACCGCCTTGTCGCTACCGTGGCCCTTGCCGGTGGCGCCGAGCGAGCCGTACAGCTCGACCTTGAGGCTGGTGGTGGCAGCCAGCAGGTTCTCCCGGCGCAAGCCGTCGACGAAGCGTGCGGCCGCGCGCATCGGCCCCACGGTATGCGAGCTGGACGGGCCGATACCGATCTTGAACAGGTCGAAAACGCTGAGGGCCATGACCAACTCCAGTGAGCGTTGACTGCAGCTTAGACCGCGGCGTCGAGACCATTGGTCGCGCGGCTGGTCGGCTCTGCGTCGTTGATGCAGGTGTTTCGAGCATACGCCCGGCCGCCCAGCGTGCGGTTACAGCAAGGGGACGTTTACAGTCGAGGCCTGGCCGCGCGTCGCTGGCAGCCGCGCAGTGGCTTTCGAGCGCCATAGCGCAAACGACTAATTCAGATACCTGGCATCGCACTTGGTGATACCTCGTAACGAAGGAAGCGATTGGCGCTGCCGAGACCTGAGTCATTACAGTTTGCCTCGCACCGTGCCGGGGCCACCCCGCGCGTACATAACAACAAGAGCAAGGTATCCGCAGATGAATGAGTTCCTCTCCAGCACGCCGATCAGCCCTGGCGGCAAGGGCACGCGAGTGGCCATCTTCGCCGCTGGCCTGCCCGAGTTTCGCCGCTACGCCGGATGGTCGCGGGTCAATGTCGACATTGACCTGATGAAGCAGGCCAGCGCCACCCGTGAGGCGCAGGCCCTGCTGCGCGCGGTGCTCGACCCCGCTGCCTGAGGCGGTGGGTACTGATCGATGTTGTCGCCGCCTGCAGGCGGCGTTCGCTCAAGCTGGGGTGAGGAAATGGGTATGTCTGTACTGAGCCGCGTGCTCGGCAATCTGTCGGTAGGGGCCAAGCTGTCGTTGGGCTTCGGCCTGGTTTTGCTGTTCACCCTGGGGGTGGCAGCTACCGCCTTTCATTCGCTGAGCGTGTTGCAGCAGCGCAGCGAGCAGTTGCGCGCCGAGGCGACGAGCCAGGCGCTGATTCTGCAGGCGCGGATTGCCGAGAAGGAGTTCGCCCTGAGCCTGGCGCCGGCGGCGCAGGCCCGGGTGCGTGAATCGGTGGAACAGCTGGCCCGTCAACTCGATGGCGGAGCGGCGGACAGCGACGCCCAGGTCGCCATGAACGAGGCGGCCGGCGTTTATCTGCAACAATTTCTCGACTATGCCGACTCGCTACGCCAGGCCCGCGAGGCGCGCTTGCGCATGCAGGCGCTGGCGCAGACGGCCGGCGAGAGTTTCACCCTGCTGTTCCTCGATCAGCTGGACGCGCTGAACGCCCAGCTGGAGCAGGGCACGTCGCCGAGTAGCGAGCAGATGGTCCTGCTGGAGCAGACCGCCGCTCTGCGCGACATGCTGGCCAAGCTGCGCGACAGCGAGTTGTATTACTCGCTGGATGGTGAAGAGCGTTACCGCAGCGACTGGGAAATGAGCATGAGCGTTTTGCTGTCGGCCATGCAGGTGCTGGATCTCGGCGATCAGGATCAGCAATCGCTGCAGGGCGCGCAAACGGCCCTGGGCGACTACCGCAAGGCCTTTGAGCAGTTCGTCGCCAGCCGTGGCGAGAGCGCCCGCAGCAGTGCGGCGATGAACACGCAGACCGAGCAGGTCAGCGCCTTGCTGGCTCAGGCCGATCAGCAGCAGAAACAGGCGATTCAGCACGACAGCCAGAGCGCCTACCGCCAACTCGGCTTGATCACCCTGCTGGCCCTGGCCCTGGGTATCGGTGCCAGCCTGTTGATCCGCCACCTGATCCTGCAGCCGCTGCGCCAGGCCGTGCAACTCGCCCAGCGCGTGGCGGCGGGTGATCTGACTCGTGCGCTGGACACCGGCACGCGGCGCGATGAACTCGGCCAGTTGCTCGACACCGTGGGCAGCATGCTCGGCAGCCTGCGCGGGCTGGTGGGGCGCATTGGCAGCGGTGTTGACCAGCTCAATGGCACGGCCGGCAGCCTGGCCGAGGTGATCGAGCGCAACAGCCGGGGCGTCGAGCAGCAACGCCAGGAAACCGAAATGGCCGCCACCGCCATGCAACAGATGAGCGCCACGGCCCAGGAAGTCGCGCGCAATGCTGGCGAGGCCAGCGCGGCCGTGGCCCAGGCCGATGACCAGGCACGCGAGGGCGATGAGCTGGTGCGTCAGGCCGGTGGCAAGATCGACCGCCTGGCCGTGGAGATGACCGGCTGTGCCGAGGCCATGCAGTCGCTGCTGACGGAAAGCGCGGCGATTGGCGGCGTGCTCGATGTGATCAAGGCGGTGGCCGAACAGACCAACCTGCTGGCGCTGAATGCCGCCATCGAGGCCGCACGCGCGGGTGAGCATGGCCGTGGCTTTGCCGTGGTCGCCGACGAGGTGCGCGGCCTGGCACGGCGCACGCAGAGTTCCACGGCAGAAATCGAAGGGCTGATCGGCCGCCTGCGCGGCGTCGCCCAGCAAGCCGCCGAGCGCCTGCAAGGCAGCCATGCACTGACCGATGAAACGGTGGTCCTCGCCGGCCAGGCTTCCCAGGCACTGACGCGCATCACCCGCGCGGTGTCCAGCATCGAACAGATGAACCAGCAGATCGCCGCCGCGGCCGAGCAGCAGAGCGTGGTCGCCGAACAGGTCAGCCAGAGCATGGCGCGGGTGCGCGAAGTGGCCGAGGACAGCGCGCGGGAAAGCCTGCAATTACAAGGCTCGACCGCCGAACTGCAGCAGGTCGGCGGTGAGCTGAATGCGGCGGTCGGGCACTTTCGTACCTAGGTGCCGGCTGAGGGTAGTGGGATAAATAGCGTGCTTCCGTCGTCCTCGCGAATGCGGGGACCCAGAGTGCTTCAAGCACTGCGCAGGCACGGCGAAGCACAGCGTTGCCGGCAACTGGATCTCCGCCTGCGCGGAGATGACGGGCTGAAGTATCCAGCGTTGACCAGGGTGGGCTCAGCCGCTATCGAACCGGATCAGGAGTGGTTTTCATGCGTTATCGCCGTCTCGACCTCAACCTGCTGGTCGCCCTCGATGCCTTGCTCAGCGAGTGCAGCGTCAGCCGCGCGGCCGAGCGTTTGCACCTTGGCCAGTCGGCCACCAGTTCGGCGCTCGGGCGTTTGCGCGAGCATTTCAATGACCCACTGCTGGTGCAGGTGGGGCGGCGTCTGGAGCCGACGGCGTTGGGCCTGGAGCTGCTGCCCAAGGTGCGCGAGGCGCTGGCACTGACCCGCAAGATCGTCGATGCGCCGGTGCATTTCGAACCGGCCCAGTGCACCCGCCAGTTCACCCTGGTGGCGTCGGATTACATCGTGGCAGTGCTATTGCCGGTGGTCAGTCGCGAACTGGCACGGGTCGCCCCAGGTGTACGCCTGAGCCTGCGCGACCTGCCCATGCCGCGCGATGGCGATGTGGTCAGCGAGGCGCTGGATTACCGCCGTAGCGATGTGGTGATCGTGCCGCAGCGGCGACTCAATCCGGCCTATCCGCAGGTGCCCCTGCTGAGCGACCAGCTGTGCTGCATCGTCTGTGCGCAGCAGCCGCAGTTCGCCGAAGGCTTGAGCCTGGCCGACTATTGCGCGGCCGAGCATGTGGTGCGTGAGTTCGCCGATGGCCGCAACCTGGCGATGGACGCCGTGCACCTGCGCGAGCTGGGTATCGAGCGGCAGGTGGGCGTGGCCCTGGAGAGTTTTGCCCTGATTCCGGAATTCATCGTTGGCAGCGCACGGGTGGCCACGGTGTTCCGTCGCCAGGCCGAGCGCTTCGCCCAGCGTTATCCGCTGCTCATTCATCCCACGCCGCTGGCGTTTCCCGAGGCGGTGCAGGTGATGCAGTGGCATCCCTATCAGGATCGTGATCCGGCTCTGGCCTGGTTTCGCGGCCTGCTTTTGGAGCAGGCCGCGCAGCTCGCTTCGGTTCAGAGAGTCCTTGGATAAGCGGAGCGTTATCCACCCTACGTAGCAGTCGAGGCCGAGTAGGGTGGAAAACTGCGCAGCATTTCCCACCGACGGACTGGGTACCGGGCGTGCTGGCGGGTGCTTAGGCCGGCTGCGGATCGCCGCTGTCGGCGACCAGGCCGGCAGCGCCGATGGCCAGCAGGGCGCAGCGTTCGTCGTTGTCCGAGGTGTCGCCGCTGAGGCCGATAGCACCGAGCAGCTCACCTGCGGCATTGCGGATCAATACACCGCCGGCCACCGGGATCACTTCGCCGCCGGTCAAGCTGTTGATCGCATCGAAGAACGCCGGCATGGCCTGGGCGCGGCGCGCCAGTTCGCGGCCACCGAAGCCCATGCCCAGGCAGCCACGGGCCTTGCCGGTGGCGATCTGCGGGCGCAGGAAGCTGGCGTTTTCATCACGCAGCACGGCCAGTGGATGCCCGGCAGCGTCCAGCACGGCGGCGGCCATGGGTTTCAGGCCCAGTTCGCGGGCGGCGCGGATGGCGGCGCTGGCGATCTGGGTAGCGGTGGCGAGGTCGAGTCGTTGCATGCTCACAGGCTCCATTTACCCAGTTGGGCGACGCGGTCGCGGGTGTAGAGGTCGGTCCACTTCAGCGAGTTGAAGTCGGACACCTGCTTGGGGTTGTACGGGCTGCGCTCCAGCTTCACCGGTTGGCCGGCCTTGTACACCGCCTTGAGGCGCGAGCGGTCCTGGAGGATGCGGATGTCGTCCAGCGGCGAGCCATCGAGCAGGAGGAAGTCCGCCTGCTTGCCCACTTCCAGCGTGCCGAGTGTTTCGCCGCGCGGCATGCAGCGCGCACCGACGTTGGTGGCGGCATACAGGGCTTCGGCCGGGGTGAAGCCGAGGCGGGTGACCAGCAGTTCCAGTTCGCGGGCATGCCATTCGCCGTACGGGGTGACGGCAAAGCCGCTGTCGCTGCCACAGGCGAACGGGATGCCGGCAGCCTTGGCGCGCTTGAGCACCGCCGAGCCCACCTCCAGGGTGCGTGCGCAGTAGCCGGCGTAACCGGTGGTGATCGCTGGGTCGTGGGGCTGGCAGAAGTCCACGGTGTTCTGCGGAAAGGTCATGGTCGGCGCGAGAATGCTGCCGGCTTCCAGCAGCGCTTCGATGCAGGCGTCGTCCATATAGAAGGCGTGGAACACCAGGTCGACCCCGGCCTTGGCTGCGTACATCACTGCTTCGCGGCCGTAGGCGTGGGTCGCCACCTTGCAGCCGAGGCGGTGGGCTTCCTCGACCATCTCGTAGGTTTCTGCGGCGGTGAAGGCGGCGATGATTTCACCGTTGGGGCGGCGGAAGGTGCCGTCCATGGCAATCTTGATCAGGTCGACGCCGTCTTTGGCTTGCTTGCGAATCTCGGCAATCGCCTCGGTACGGCTGGTGACCAGGGCGGCGGTGAAGTATTCCGGGGTTCCAACGCGGCTGGGGAACCAGTCGTTGAGGCTCTGCCGGTTGGTGATCACCCGGCTGCTGGCGGCGATGCGCGGGCCTTCGAACATGCCGGCAGCAATCGCGTTGCGCACGGCGATGCTCAGCTGACCGCTGTCTCCGGGGCAGACCATGCTGGTGACGCCGGCGGCGAGCACATGCTGGGCGAAGAACATGCCGCGCAGGGCGCGGAATTCGTCGGTGGTCCAGATATCGATGTCTTCTTCGCTCTGCGCGTTGCCGAAGGCCAGGTGCGTGTGCACGTCGATCAGGCCGGGCATGACGAAGTTGTCGCCGGCATCCACCACGCTGTCTCCGGGTTGCGGCGCGGGTGCCGAGGCGCGCGGGCCGACGTAGCTGAACAGGCCGTTTTCGACGATCAGGGTCTGTTGCTGGCGGGTGGCGAGGCTGGTGCTGTCGAACAGGGTCTGGCAGTGCAGGTGCAGGGCGCTCATGGTCGTTTCGCTGTGCTGTTTTTGTGATGTGGGTTATGCGGCACGAGGCTAGGGCGCGGGGCGTTGGCGCCACCAGCAGATTGCATCGATGGCCAGCCATTGATGGCGTCGATAGCTGCTGCAGGGCAGATGCGGCGTGGCTTGCAGGTTGCGTGCGGTTTTGCCGCGCGGGTATCGCGAATGCCGATGGTTGGCATTGAAATTGGCGATTTTTTCCGCCGCTGACGAGGCCTCTATGGTGCGCGCTCGTCCCATCACCGAGAGCACTACCGATGACTGATCACAGCGTAAAAACCGAACTGCTTGCCCTGGAACAGGAGCGCCGCCGCGCGCTGGTTGAAGAAGACCACGGGCGCGTCGCCGAGCTGTTCGCCGATGACCTGGTGTACGTGCACACCACTGGCCTGGTGCAGGGCAAGGCCGATTACCTGGACTATGCGCGCAGCGCCGTGCAGTACCTGGCCATCGAGCGGGGCGAGCTGCAGATCCGTTTCTATGGCGAGGCGCTGGCGGTGATGACCGGGCCGCAGTGCAACACCCTGCAAAAGCGCGGTGGCGACCAGTCGATCCGTGGCGAAGGCTTCGCCACCCAGGTCTGGGTGCGCGGTGCGCAGGGCTGGCAGATCAGTTCGTTCCACGCCACGCGAGCGGCGGCATAAGGCGCACGGCGTGGTAGGCCGCGCTGGGTTTCGCTGCGCTCTACGCCAGCCTACGTTGGCTGCCGGTTGAGCGGCGTAGCGAGGGAAGGGGCTAGCGGGGCTTGTGGCCCCACCAGGGCACTGGCCGGGTAGGCTGGTGCTGACACCGAGGGTGTCGAGAGGGAAGACGCGGCACCGGGCGGGTAAGCCCCCGAGCTTGGGTGTGCTGCGGTTGGTGGCGAGCGGCGCAAAGGCCGCTGTGGACACCGGGGTGTGGCACCTGGCGCGAGTTCCCCGCGCTGGGTGCCGTGCACCGTAGATGAGCAGGGCAAGGATGCCGCGCCAACCTTTCAACAGGCTTTCTGCTTGGTGTTTGGCTGCAGCCGATGGTGGATAAGCAGAGCGTTATCCACCCTACACGGCGGTCATGGCCGGGTAGGGTGGAAAACTGCGCAGCATTTTCCACCGTGATTGCAGTCGCGGAACTCAGCCGATGGTCATCAGGCTGGCGTTGCCGCCGGCCGCTGCGGTGTTGACGCTCAGTGCGTGTTCGATCAGCAGGCGTTCCAGGGCGATATCGGTTTCACCCTTGTTCAGCCCGTGCACGCCGATGATCGCACCCTTGCGCTGGGCCGCCAGTTGGCTGACTTCACGCAACTGGTCGGAATCACCGTGGTGCAGGATGGCGTCGAACTCGGCATCCACGCTGGTCCAGTCAGCCACCAGGTCGATGCGTTTCTGCACCTCTTTCGGCAGGCTGGCGAACAGTTCGCGCTGGCTTTCCAGCCACAGTGCGCGGCTGCCCACGGCCAGGGTCGCGGCCAGTTGCGCGAGCAGGTCGCCACGCTCCTCGGCGAGATTCAGCACGCGCTCACGCGGCAGCAGGCTGTAGGTGTTGCGTTCGCCGGTCGGGCCGTTGAGCACGTGGCAGGTGTAGCTCTGCGCCAGCTCGGCGTACTGGGCGCACAGCGCGGCCAGGGCCTTGTCGTGCTTGCCGGCCCAGTCGTTGAGGGCGTGCAGGGATTTTTCCTGCTCGGCCGGACGTGGCAGTGGCTGCACGTTGTCGCCCTTGAGTTGCTGGGCCACCGCTTCCTGTGGGCGGGTCGACAGCAGGCGATAGAGGTACAGCGGGCCGCCGGCTTTCGGGCCGGTACCGGACAGGCCTTCACCACCGAACGGCTGCACGCCAACCACGGCGCCGACGATGTTGCGGTTCACGTACAGGTTGCCGACGTGGGCGCTGTCCACCACCTGGGCGATGGTTTCGTCGATGCGCGTGTGCACGCCGAGGGTCAGGCCGTAGCCGCTGTCGTTGATCTGTTGCAGCAGGGTGCCGAGGTCGCTGCGCTGGTAGCGCACCAGGTGCAGCACCGGGCCGAAGATTTCGCGCTGCATCTCGTCGAAGCTGTCCAGTTCGATCAGGGTTGGCATGACGAAGGTGCCGCGCTTGATCTCGTCGCCGCTGGCGCGGGCGTTCTGGAACACCTTGCGGCCCTTGGCGCGCATCTTCTCGATGTGCTGCTCGATGTTGGTCTTGGCTTCGGCGTCGATCACCGGGCCGATATCGGTGCTCAGGCGCTCCGGCGAACCCATGCGGTATTCGGCCATGGCGCCCTTGAGCATTTCCACCACGCGGTCGGCTACGTCAGCCTGCACGCAGAGTACGCGCAGGGCCGAGCAACGCTGGCCGGCGCTGTCGAAGGCGGAGTTGACCACGTCGACCACCACCTGCTCGGCGAGGGCCGAGGAGTCGACGATCATCGCGTTGAGGCCGCCGGTCTCGGCGATCAGCGGGATGGTGCGGCCCTGGGCGTCGAGGCGGCCAGCGATATTGCGCTGGAGGATGCCGGCGACTTCGGTGGAGCCGGTGAACATCACGCCACGCACGCGCTCGTCACCGATCAGGCGGGCGCCGACGGTTTCGCCACGGCCCGGCAGCAGTTGCACGGCACCGGCCGGTACGCCGGCTTCGAGGAGGATGCGCACGGCCTGGGCGGCGATCAGCGGAGTCTGCTCGGCCGGCTTGGCCAGCACGGTGTTACCGGAGGCGAGGGCCGCGGCAACCTGGCCGCTGAAGATCGCCAGTGGGAAGTTCCACGGGCTGATGCACACCACCGGGCCCAGTGGGCGGTGGCTGTCGTTGCTGAAGTAGTCACGCGCCTGGGCGGCGTAGTAGCGCAGGAAGTCCACGGCCTCGCGCACTTCGGCGATGGCGTTGGCGAAGGTCTTGCCGGACTCGCGTACCAGCAGGCCCATCAGTTGCTGGATTTCCGCTTCCATCTGGTCGGCGGCGCGGTCCAGTACGGCGGCGCGCTCGGCCGGCAGGGTCGACTGCCAGATCGGCCCGCTGGACTGGGCGCAGAGGATTGCACTCTTGATGTCCGCCTCGCTGGCTTCATGCACATGACCGACCAGGTCACGCTGATCCGCCGGATTGCGCACCGGCTCGGCCGGGCCAGGGGCTGGCAGGTCGCCGCCGAGCATTGGCGCGGCGACGTAGGCAGTGTTGGTGCTGCTCAGCAGTGCCGAGGACAGCGAGCCGAGGCGGTGTTCGTTGGCCAGGTCGATGCCGCTGGAGTTGGCGCGGGCGCTGCCGTACAGGTCACGCGGCAGCGGGATGCGTGGGTGCGGCAGGCCGACAGCGCCTTCCTGGGCGGCCATCTGCTCGACCTGGATCACCGGGTCGAGGACCAGGTCATTCAGCGAGATGCTCTGGTCGGCGATGCGGTTGACGAAGCTGGTGTTGGCGCCGTTTTCCAGCAGGCGACGGACCAGGTAGGCGAGCAGCGTTTCATGGCTGCCGACCGGGGCGTAGATGCGGCATGGACGGTTGAACTTGCCGTCGGCGACCTTGCCCACCACCTGCTCGTACAGCGGCTCGCCCATGCCGTGCAGGCACTGGAACTCGTACTGGCCCGGGTAGTAGTTCTGCCCGGCGATCTGGTAGATGGCCGACAGCGAGTGGGCGTTGTGGGTGGCGAACTGCGGGTAGATGGCTTCCGGTACGGCCAGCAGCTTGCGCGCGCAGGCGATGTAGGAAATGTCGGTGTACGGCTTGCGGGTGTACACCGGGTAGCCTTCCAGGCCGTTGACCTGGGCCAGCTTGATCTCGCTGTCCCAGTAGGCACCCTTCACCAGGCGGATCATCAGGCGGTGGCGGCTGCGCTTGGCCAGGTCGATGACGTAGTCGATCACGTACGGGCAGCGCTTCTGGTAGGCCTGGATGACGAAGCCGATGCCGTTCCAGCCGGCCAGTTCCGGGGCGAAACACAGGCGCTCGAGCAGATCGAGGGAGATTTCCAGGCGATCGGCTTCTTCGGCGTCGATGTTGAGGCCGATGTCGTACTGCTTGGCCAGCTTGGTCAGGCCGAGCAGGATCGGGTACAGCTCGTCCATCACCCGCTCGTACTGGGCGCGGCTGTAGCGCGGGTGCAGGGCGGAGAGCTTGATCGAGATGCCCGGGCCTTCGTAGATACCGCGACCGTGGGAGGCCTTGCCGATGGCATGGATGGCCTGCTCGTAGGAAGCCAGGTAGCGCTTGGCGTCGGCCTCGGTCAGTGCGGCCTCGCCGAGCATGTCGTAGGAATAGCGGAAGCCCTTGGCTTCGGTGGTGCTGGCGTTGGCCAGGGCTTCGCCGATGGTTTCACCGGTGACGAACTGCTCGCCCATCAGGCGCATGGCCATGTCCACGCCCTTGCGGATCACCGGCTCGCCGCTCTTGCCGATCAGGCGGTTGAGTGAGGAGGACAGGCCGGCCTCGTTGTGGGTGGACACCAGCTTGCCGGTGATCAGCAGGCCCCAGGAGGCGGCGTTGACGAACATCGACGGGCTCTGGCCGAGGTGCTGGCTCCAGTTGCCGTTGGCAATCTTGTCGCGGATCAGCGCATCGCGGGTGGCCTTGTCCGGAATGCGCAGCAGCGCCTCGGCCAGGCACATCAGCGCGACACCTTCCTGGGACGACAGCGAGAACTCCTGCAGCAGCCCCTGCACCAGGCCCTGGCGGCCGCTGGCGGTCTTCTGGTTACGCAGCTTCTCGGCGATGCCAAGGGCCATCTTCTGGGTGGCCTCGGCTTGCTCTTTCGGCAGCCGGGCCTGCTCCAGCAGCATCGGCAGCGCCTCGATTTCCGGGCGGCGATAGGCGGAGGTGATGGCGGCGCGCAGCACCGATTGCGGCAGGATGCTCTCGGCGAAATCGAGGAAGACCTGCAGGCCCTGCTCGCTCAGCGAGTCAATCGACTCTTCGCCGGCAGCGGCGGCCAGGCCGGAATGCTCGGCCGGGGTCAGACCACCTTCGACCTGCTCCAGATAGTTGAAGATCGCTTGCTTGATCAGCCAGTGCGGCGTGCGATCAAGGGATTGGGCAGCTTGCTTCAGGCGCTCGCGGGTAGCGTCGTCGAGTTTTACGCCAAGGGTGGTGGTGGCCATTGGTTTTCCTATCTGGGCTGGTGCGCGGGTGGCGCGTGGCAGAAGAGTAAACCGCGAATAACTTTAGGTGCAACTAGGTGCAACCCGTAATGCGGGTGCGTTCGTCAGAATCTGCGGCTGCTGGATTTATCTGTCGTTGCATCCTCTTCATCTGTACTGCAGGCCTTGAGATGCGTGAGTCTCATGGTCTTTATCGGGTTGCGCCTTTTGTTGGGTACTGCATTTTGTAGGTGCAACCCTGGGTGCTTTTGGGCGTGATGAGGGTTCAGGGGCTGGGATGGATTGGGCTGGTTTTCGTGGCCCTGACGCTCACCCGCGTCTATTGGGTATGGCACAGCCGGGCGCGTATGGCAGGGCAAGTCGGGGCGAGCCGATAATCGGTTGGGTCAATACGGTAGGGCGGGTGAAACCCGCGTCGCTGGATACGCGGGTTTCACCCGCCCTACGGTTTGCCTGCGCAGCAAAACGCCGAATACCCATGACAGGTATCCGGCGTTTGCCCAGGGCGTGGTGCGGGTGGTTGCGCGGTGAGACCCGGTTTTCAGCAACCCAGCCGGCAGTCTCATCATGCTCCAGGGCCCGCTTTAGGCCTGGTGCAGCTCCTGCATCATCAGCGACATCTTCTCCGCGTCGGCGAGGTAATCGCGGCGAATCATCCGGTCAAGAATGCCGGTGTGGTCGAAGACGAAGTTGCGCAGCTTGGCCAGAGGGTAGGGCAACTTGTGGAAGGCATTGCCGAGTTTCCTGGCGAACTCTACGTGGTGGTTGACGTAGGCCACTCGCTGCGACTCGAAACCGTGGAAGCTATTGGTAATCTGCCGAGGGTCGCTCAGGTCAGCGCCGGCTAACGCCTTGGCCAGGAAATAGCCATCCTCAATGGCCATGCCCATGCCATAGGCGGCGTAGGGGGAGACCGGGTGTACGGCGTCGCCCAGGCAGACCACACGGCCACTGCTCCACTGCTGTAGCGAGGGGCGGTTGTAGATGTCCCACTTGAACATCTGGGTTTCCAGGTTGGTGGACTGCATAAGGCGCGGTAGCGGGTCGGGGAAGTTGCGCAGGATCTGGCCGATGTGGCCGGCGATGTCCGCCGGTGCCGGGGCGTTTTCCTCGCAGGGTTCCACCACCCACCATTCGTAGCCCGGCTTGCCGTCGTGCAGCATGGGAAAGAAGCTGGCCTGGTACTTGTGCGAGTGGATGATCCGTCCGGTCTGCGCGGGAATTCCGTCGATGGGGTTGCACCAGGCCAGCCAGACGCGCAGGCCTACATGGAACAGTTCAGGCTCGCCGAAGGCCTGGCGCGACACGCCGGAGCGGATGCCGTCGGCGCCAACCAGGATGTCGGCCTCAATGGTCTTCCCATCCTTGAAGGTGACGGTCACCCCATCCGGCGTCTGCGTGTAGTGGTCAAAGTCCGAATTGGGCACGAGCATCCCTGCGGGCATGAGTTCCATCATCCGCGCGAACGCGTTGGCGCGCAGCATGCCGTAGTGCCAGCCCTTGATGCCAAAGGACTGTTCCACGGACTGATTGAAAGGCAGGCGCGAGCGCAGGCGGTTTTTACTGTTACGGAATTCGGTGACCGTGAACGAGCCGAAGTTGCTCAGGTCGACGCCGTAATGGCGCAGCACCGCAAGCACCGGCACGCTCAGCAGCACGGCACCGCCCAGCGGTCTCGGCTCCGGCTGCTTCTCGAAGACTCGCACGTCGAAGCCTTGCTGCTGCAGGGCCAGCGCGGTGGAAACGCCGCCTGGCCCCGCTCCGATCACAGCTACTCGTTTTCCAGCACGCCATTGAAGGCTAGGGTCGGCGCTCATTTGCATATCCCTCGATTTGTTGTTGTGCGGGAATTCTGGAGGTTTATGCCTGGACAAAAAATGCGTTTCTATCTTACTTTTCGGATGAATACTCTTAGTCGTGTGCCGTGATGGACTTACTTAGCCACTTCCTGACGATGCTGAAGATCGAGTCGACCAGCATCTCTAGCTGGCACTTGTCGGAGCCCTGGGGCGTGCACGTACGCGACTACCGGCCCGGCTTCTGCTTTATCGTCACCGAGGGGCGCTTCGTGGTGGAGGCCGCCACAGGGCAGGTTCTACACCTCGCCAAGGGCGACACCTTGTTGGCGCCGCGCGGTGGTGAGTGCCGCCTCCTCTCGCGACTGGGCGTCGCCACCACTGACCTGAGCGAACTGAACTGGAGCGAGCCGCGCTCGCCCCGACTAGACCGCAGCGTGCAGCCTGGGTCGGCGATTTCCGTCGTGCATGGCGGCGGCGGCGAGCTGTGCCGCTTGCTTGGGCTGGCGTTCAGCATCCAGAGCGGCCAGGGAGCCTTCGTGCTGGCGGGCCTGCCGGATTTCATCGTCCTGCGCGACGGCGACGCCAGCATCCTCAGTCAGATTCGCCCGGCCATTGAGGCGCTGTTGGCCGACGACAAACCGGGTTATTACGCGGTGGCCAAGCACATGGCCGAGTTGATAGTGGTCGGTCTGCTGCGCAGCTATATCCTCACCGACCAGAGTTTTTCTCCCGGCTGGATGAAGGGTCTGCAAGACCCGTACATCTGCAAGGCTTTGCTCGCCATCCATGAGGTGCCCGAGCGCAAGTGGAGCGTGGCGCTGCTGGCTGCGGCCGCCAACTTGTCGCGCTCTACCTTCGCCGCGCGCTTCTGTCGTCTGATTGGCCAGTCGCCCATCGACTACCTCAACGCTTGGCGCATCAGCCTGGCCGCTGAACGGTTGCGCGGCGGCACGGACTCAGTGGCGCATATCGCCTCGGCAGTGGGTTATCAGTCCGATCGGGTGTTCCGCCAGGCCTTCCGCGAGCGCATGTCCATGTCGCCCAGGCAGTATCGCAACCAGCAAATTTGAGGCCGAGAAGGGGGCAAAAGGGCTTTCGTCTACAGAGGCGCAGCGTCTGTGGGGACGGGACGTTCCAGGGTTGGGTGCCCACGCAGGAGCGTGGGAGCCACCAATAAAAAAACGGCAGGGCTTGCGCACCTGCCGTGGAGCACCACGTAGCGTCGAGACTACTGGGTGTGGAGAATCAGGCCACCCGGCCGCCGAGGTTTTCGGCAACCCAGTCGGCAATGTATTGCCCGGCGTTGATGCTGTTGTCGAAGCTGGAGTGCTGCACGCCGCCTTCACGCTCGGTGAAGATTTTCAGCTCACGCTTGGGGCTGTTGACCAGTTGCTCGTAGGTGCGCTCGGCCCACTTCAGCGGGATCTGCGAATCCTTCGAGCCGTGGGTGACCAGGAACGGCACCTTGATGCGGTCGAGCACGCCGTCCAGGTGCACGTTCTCGGCGATGGTCATGAACTCGTCCATGTCCTTGGCGCCCCAGACCCAGCGTACGTGGGTCCAGTAATGCGGGACTGGCAGTTCGCCTTCCTTCTCCAGGCGACGCTTCTGCACGTCGCGCCAGTCGTGGTTGGCGCCCCACACCACGCCGCAGGCGAAGCGCGGCTCGAAGGCCACGGCGCGCGGGCAGTAGTAGCCGCCGAGGGACACACCTTCCATGCCGATGCGTTTGGCGTCGACGTCGCTACGGGTTTCCAGCCAGTCGACCACGCGGCTGGCCCAGTGCTCGCTGTCGTAGCGGGCGGTGAGGTTGTGCAGGCGCAGGGCTTCGCCGGTGCCGGGCTGGTCGATGATCAGCGAGGACACGCCGCGCTTGGCCAGCCAGGCCGGCAGACCGACGCGGTATTTCATTTCCTTGGTCGAATCGAGGCCGTTGACCTGCAGCAGGATCGGCGCCGGGCCGTCCACGCCCTCGGCACGCACCAGCAGGCCGGAGATGTGCTTGCCCTCGTAGGGGATTTCCACGCGCTCGCAGTTCTCTTTGCTCAGCGCGATGCCGCGGGCGAAGGTCTCCAGCACGCGCTGGTACAGCGCCTCGCGGCCTGGTGCGCCGTGGGCCTGCAGGCGTTCGCAGGTGAGGTAGTAGGTGGAAGCGCGGTTGTATTTCTCGCCAGCGGAGAACAGGCGGCCGGCGGCTTCGTCTTCTTCGGCCAGGCCGCACAGCTTGTCGGCCATCTTCGCCCAGGTTTCGCGGAAGGCGGCGGTGCCGGCGGCATCGGGCTGCTTGGCGGCTTCGGCCAGCGGCTTGCACATCTCTTCGATTTCGCCGATGCGGGCGCCCATCTCGATGGCCAGGTTGACGGAAAGGTCCCAGACGTAATTGGTGGGGAAGTAACGGAACATTCTTGTTGTCCTTTTCGTGGCTGCAGGCGAGCGCCGTGATTCGGGCAGGCAGAGCCCACGGACGCCGTTTGCCGAGCACGTTAAGGAGGGGGCAGCTATTTGGCCAATCGTGAGTCGGGATGCGAGGTATCGCGAAACGAGATAGGAAATTGGCGCGGCTGATCGATTGAAAAGTGTCGCGCCAGTCTCGTCAGCCTTGATCCAGGTCGTTGATGAACTCGCTGATGCGCTCGCGCAGCCAACGGTGCATCGGGTCGCGATCCATGGTGCGGTGCCAGAGCATGAACTCACGCATTACCGGGACTTTCACCGGTGTCGGCAGGATGCGCAGTGGCAGGTGTGCGGCATACAGGCGGGCCAGGCGCTGGTGCATGGTGGCGATGCGCTGGGTGCCGACGATCAGTTGGGGCAGGGTGTTGAAGTCGTTGGTGATCACTTCCAGGCGGCGGTTGAAGCCGTATTGGTTCATGAACCAGTCCTCGATGCTCATGTGCCGGGTGCGGCCGAAACCCACCGAGACATGGCCCATGCCCATGTATTGCTCCAGGGTCAGGTGATCGCCCACCAGCGGGTTTCCCTTCCACACCACGCACACATGTTCTTCCTCGAACAGCAGTTGCGAGGGGTGGCCTTCGAGGATGTAGCGCTCGGGCACGATCATCAGGTCGACCTCGCCGCGTATCAGCAACTCGCCGGAGTTGTCGCTGGGGCCGAGCATCTCGAAGGTGATGTGTGGCGCTTCCTTGTGGATCTTCTGGATCACCCGGGCGAACAGCACGCTGATCAGGTAATCCGAAGTAATCAGGCGGAAGTGGCGCTTGCTGCTGGCCGGGTCGAACACCGGCTTGGCGGTGATCGATGACTGGATCGTCAGCAGTACTTCGCGCACCGGGGCTAGCAGTTCCAGGGCATAGGGGGTGGGCTGCATCTTGCGCCCGACCTGCACCAGCAATTCGTCTTCGAAGTAATTGCGCAGGCGACCGAGCACGCCGCTGGTGGCGGACTGGGTCATGTGCAGGCGTTCGGCGGCGCGGGTGATGTTCTGCTCCTCGAGCAGTACATCGAGCGCCACCAGGAGGTTCAGGTCCAGGTGGTTGAAGCGCATGGCAATCTCGGATCTTGTATTTATTTTCGAGATACCTTCCTGGCTAAGCATCGCCGCGTCAACCCTGTTCCGACCATCGACTGGCCGCTGAACGCACGCTTTCTGTCATTCCTCCAGGTATCGCGTTTGCCGATACATCGCATCCCGACAAGCGATTAGTCAGGGGTGAGCCCGCGCGGCAATCTCGCCACCAGTCGGTTGGCCGTGACGCTTTTTCCGACTCCACCACCGGATACCCGCACCCCCCTGGCAGACGCTTGTCGCGCTGACAGGGCCTTTGGTGACGGGCTGTCCGCAGAATAATTTCAATGGAGTGGTAACCATGAACATCATCGGCCTTGACGCCCTGATCTTTGGCGTCGATGACATTCAAGCCTGTACCGATTGCCTGCGTGACTATGGCTTGCAGCCCGTCGATGTAGATAGCAATGGCGGGCGCTTCGAAGCCCTCGACGGCACCGCGGTGATCATCCGCCGCGCCGACGATGCCAGCCTGCCGGCTGCCATCGGCCCGGCACCCTCGATTCGCGAAACCGTCTACGGCGTGGCCAGTGCGGCCGACCTCGACGCCATTGCCGATGAGCTGGGCCGTGATCGCCCGGTTACTCGTGATGCTGCTGGCGCGGTCCACAGCGTCGACGACATGGGCTTCGCCATCGCCTTCCAGGTCAGCGTGCGCCGTGAATTCAGCGCGCCGGCCGACCTGAGCAACGCGCCGGGTCACGCGCCACAGCGCCCGGTCAACCAGCCGGGCATCACCCTGGACATGCCGGCCGTGCCGCGCACCCTGTCGCACGTGGTGTATTTCGTACCGGACGCGGTCAAGGCCGAGGCCTTCTACAAGCGCCTCGGTTTCGTCACCACCGACACCTTTATCGGTGCTGGTCCGTTCATGCGCCCGGCCGGGTCCGACGACCACCACTGCCTGTTCATGATCCAGACCCCGCCGCACATGAAGGGCTGCGAGCACTTCACCTTCCACATGGGCAGCGGCACCGAAGTGCTGCTGGCCGGGCGCCGTTTCGAGCAGAAAGGCTGGACCAGCTTCTGGGGCCCGGGCCGTCACCTCTTCGGCTCCAACTGGTTCTGGTACTTCAACAGCCCGCTGGGCTGCCACATCGAGTACGACGCGGACATGGACAAGCACGACAGCGAGTGGGAAGCGCGTGTTGCCCCTCTCACTGCGGATAACTCGCAGCTGTTCCTGTTCACCTCCAAGGAAAAGTGGGCCCCGGGTGGTCCGCCACCGAAGCAGGCCTGAGTCCAGGTTCGCCCGTGAGTCACGCCGCTATCGCGTTGTGTCTGCTGGATGAGCTGGTTGAGGGGCAGGCCCGTGGGTTCGACCCGCTACAGGCGGGCAAGGACAGCGTGTTTGCCCTGCGCCACGGCGGCGAGGTGCGGGTTTACCGCAACAGCTGCCCGCATCTGGATGTGCGCCTGGAGTACCGCAAGGACCGTTTTCTCTCCGCCGACGGCAGCCTGATCGTCTGTTACGCCCATGGCGCGCAGTTCCTTCCGGACAGCGGCCTGTGCATCTACGGGCCCTGCCTGGGCGAGCACCTGAACGCTCTGCAGTGGCATCTGGAAGACGGCTGGCTGGTGCTGGAAGGCGGTCAGTTGGCGCTGTGTGAGGGCTGAACGAGGTATCGCGTTTGACGATACATCGCATCCCTACAAGTGATTAGTCAAAGGGCTGCTTTGCCGGGAAAGTGACCACAACGCGGCAGCAGCTGGATCAGTAAGTACCCGGAAACGACGCCTGAATCGTTCCGGCAAAACGCTAGCCCGAATCACAAGAACAAGAAGTGAGACAGCCATGAATGCAGTGAACAAGGTTCTCGTCGTGGGTGGTGGTATCGGTGGCCTGTGTGCCGCCATCGCCCTGCGTCGCAAAGGCATCGAGGTCGACCTGGTCGAGCTCAAGGCCGAGTGGACGGTGTACGGCGTCGGCATCATCCAGCAGAGCAACGTGGTCCGCGAGATGGCCAAGCTGGGCGTGCTCGATGGCTACCTCGATGCCGCCTTCGCCTTTGAAGATGTGTCCATCAACACCACCGACGGCCAGCAACTGGTGCGCATTCCCGGTCAGCGCCTGGCGGGCCCCGAGTATCCGGCCAACGTCGGCATCTCGCGCCTGGCCCTGCACAAAGTCCTCAGCGAAACCACTGTTGCTCTCGGTGCCTCGGTGCGCCTGGGCCTCAGCGTGGAAACCCTGACCGAGGACGCGCAGGGCGTTGATGTGCTGTTCACCGATGGCAGTCGCGGCCGCTACGACCTGGTGGTCGGCGCCGATGGCCTGTTCTCCAAGGTGCGTGGCCTGCTGTTTGGCGACAAATACCAGCCGCGCTTCACCGGCCAGTCGGTGTGGCGTTACAACTTCCCGCGTCCAGCGGCGATCGATCACCTGGCCAACTACCAGGGGCCTGCCGGCAACGCCGGTCTGGTACCGCTGGCCGATGACCTCATGTACATGTTCGTCACCTCCCATGAGCCGGGCAATCCGTGGATGGCTACGGACACCCTGGCCGACGAGATGCGCAAGCGTCTGAGCGGGTTCGGCGGCCTGATCGGCGAGCTGCGCGAGCAGATTACCGACGGCAGCCAGGTGGTCTACAAACCGCTGGAAGTGGTGTTCGTCAGCGAGCCCTGGTACCGCGGCCGCGTGCTGCTGATCGGCGACGCTGCCCACGCCACCACCCCGCACCTGGGTCAGGGTGCCGGCATGGCCATTGAAGATGCCGTGGTGCTTGGCGAAGAGCTGACCGCCGGTGGCAGCGTCGAGCAGCAACTCGAACGCTTCATGGCGCGCCGCTACGAGCGCTGCAAGTACATCAGCGAAAGCTCGGTACTGGCCGGCGACAAGGAAATCGCCCACGACCACAGCTTCGACCGCATCGGCCTTGTCGTGCAGATGCTCAAGCTCACGGCCGAACCCGTCTGATTTCGTGCGCGGCACCTTGCGTGCTGCCGGTTCCGCGCACCCCTGCACACCGAAATACCCGCCCCCGTACCGGCTTTTGCCTTGTTCGGTACGGGGGTGGTTACGCAAGTAGAACTGACACACAAGAACAATAAAGAGGGTTACTTCGATGGCTACTCGCAAGATCGCCGCGTCGCGGCGTGCACCCTTCACTCTGACCCTGGCGGCAGCCCTGGTGCTTGGCGCACCGGTTGCACAGGCGTTTCAGATTGATACGGGCAACCCAGACCTCAGCCTGCGCTGGGACAACACCCTGAAGTACAGCTCCGCCTGGCGTCTGCAAGACCCCAGCAGCAAGCTCAGCGAAAGCGCAGTGGCGCGCAACCAGGACGACGGTGATCGCAACTTCGAGAAAGGCCTGATTTCCAACCGTATGGACGTGCTCTCCGAGCTGGACATCGGCTTCCGCGACTTCGGCGCCCGCCTCAGCGGCGCCACCTGGTACGACACCGAGTACCAGGACGACAACGACAACGACGATCCGGGCCGTTCCAACCAGCGCTCGGTGGCCTACGACGAATTCACCGACGACACCCGCCACCTGCACGGCGGCGACGGCGAAATTCTCGACGCCTTCGTTTACTGGAACGGTGAACTGGCTGAGCGCGCGCTGTCCGTGCGTCTCGGTCGGCATGGCCTGATCTGGGGCGAGAGCCTGTTCTTCGGTGCTAACGGCATCGCCGGCGGCATGGCCCCGGTGGACGTGGTCAAGGCGCAATCGGTGCCCAACACTCAGTTCAAGGAAATCACCCGGCCGGTCAGCCAGCTGTCGACCACTTACCAGCTGACCGACGATGTGTCGGTGGGCGCGTTCTACCAGTTCGAGTGGGAAGAAACCCGCCTGCCAGGCGCCGGCAGCTACTTCTCCACCAGTGACACCATCGGCGAAGGCAACGAGCGCTTGATCGTCGGCGCGCCATTCCCGGCCTTCCTCGGTGGCAACGCCGACAGCCCGGCGGCGTTCTTCCACGGCAACGACAAGGAAGCCAAGAGCTCCGGCCAGGGCGGCCTGCAGCTGAAGTACAACGCGGAAACCGTGGAGTACGGCGTGTACGCCATCCAGTACCACGACAAGACGCCCAAGCTGTACCTCAAGCCGGGCACCGGTGCGCCGAACTTCAGTACCGGCCAGATCGGCGAGTACTACTGGGTCTACCCGGAAGACATCCAGGCCCTGGGCGCCAGCTTCTCCACCACGGTCGAGGAATACAGCTTCGCCGGTGAGGCGTCGATGCGCTGGAACATGCCGCTGGTCTCCAATGGCCAGACCGTGCTGCCGGGCGTTGCCGCAGACAACGACAAAGACGCGCTGTACGCCATCGGCCGCACCGCTCACGTCAACCTCAACGTGCTGGCCTCCCTCGGCCCCTCCTTCATCTCCAATGAAGCCAGCCTGGTCGGTGAGATCGCCTGGAACCGCGTGCTCAAGGTCACCGACAACCGCAATGCGCTCGACCCCAACGGCACCGACGACGGCCTGGGCATCAAGCTGGTGTACGCGCCGACCTATCGCCAGCTGTTCCCCGGCGTGGATGTCAGCGTGCCGCTGGGTGCCAGCTACTTCCCCATGGGCAAGTCCCTGGCGGTGGGTTCGTTCGGCCCGGACAACGGCGGCGACATGAACATCGGCGTAACCGCCACCTACCTGGATCGGGTGACCCTGGGTCTGACCTACACCCACTTCTACGGCGCCGAGGACACCAACCTCAACGCGGCCAACCAGTTCAACTTCAAGCAGTCGTTGAAAGACCGGGATTACCTGGCTTTCTCCGTCAAGACCACGTTTTAAGAGGACTTGCGCATGACCACTCCGTTCACTCTCAAGGCCTTGTGCTTCGCCCTGCTGGCCGTCGCCGCGCCGTTTACCCAGGCTGCCACGGCTGAAGAAGCTGCCGCCCTGGGCAAGACCCTGACTCCCTTCGGTGCCGAGAAAGCTGGCAACGCCGACGGCACCATCCCGGCCTGGGACGGTGGCTACACCACCGTCGACCCGTCCTACAAGCCGGGCGGCAAGCGCAGCGACCCGTTCGCCGCCGACAAGCCGCTGTTCAGCATCACCGCGCAGAACCTGGCGCAGTACGCCGACAAGCTCAGTGACGGCAGCAAGGAAATGTTCAAGCGTTTCCCGGAAACCTACCGCATCGATGTCTACCCGACTCGCCGCACGGCCGCCGCGCCACAGTGGGTGTATGACAACACGCTGAAGAACGCTACCCGCGCCAAGCTGGTCAGCAGCAGCGGCGGGCTGATCCCGGAAGGCGCCTATGGCGGCATCCCGTTCCCGATTCCGCAGAACGGCACCGAAGCCATGTGGAACCACACCCTCAACTGGCGTGGCACCTCGCTGTCGATGCACTTCCGTCATTACCTGATGACCGCCGATGGCAACCAGGTGATGACCACCGACGGCCAGGCCATCCAGGAAATGCCCTACTACTACCAGGACGGCACCCCGGAGACCTTCGACGGTGACTACTGGCTGTTCCGCCTGCTCAACGTCGGCCCGCCGATCCGTGCCGGCGAGCAGATCATGGGCCGCACCAACGTCAACGGCGACAAGTCCCAGGCCCACGTCTACCTGAGTGGCCAGCGCCGCGTGCGCAAACTGCCCAACGCCTGCTGCGACACGCCGACACCGGCCACCGCCGGGGTCATGTCGTTCGACGAACTGAGTGTGTTCCAGGGCCGCATGGACCGCTTCGACTGGAAGCTGGTGGGCAAGAAGGAAGTCTACATCCCCTACAACACCAACAAGGTGCAGGCCGCCGCCAAGCCTGAGGACGTGTTCGCCAAGCACCACATGAACCCCGACGTAGTGCGCTGGGAACTGCACCGCGTGTGGGTCGTGGAAGCCAACCTGGCCGCCGGCAAGCGCCACCAGTTGCCGAAGGGCCGCTACTACCTGGACGAAGACACCTGGCAAGCCATGCTCGGCGACCGCTGGGACGCCAACGGCCAGCTGGCCAAGACCCTGTGGTCGCTGCCAGCCGTGCTGCCAGACCTGCCTGCCCAGGCGCAGCTGACCTCCGGCTTCTATGACCTGACCTCCGGTGCCTGGTTTGTGCAGAACCTCTACACCGGTCTGGCGGAGCAGTACGGCATCGTCGATCGCTACAAGAAGTCCGAGTTCTCGCCTGCCGCCATGGCCGGGCAGGGCGTGCGCTAAGCATCGGCTGCCAACCGTAGGGCGGGTGAAACCCACGGGCTTCACCCGCCCCACGGCGTTAGCCGCCACTCCCGCACAGGCGGGAATGACAGCAAGTAGCTTTTTGCGCCTTCCGGGCGCAGGTGTTTTTCGAGGTAGGCAATGAACAGAATTCGTCAGCTGGGCCGCCTGTTGTTGGCCCTGACGCTGCCCCTGAGCGCACCCTGGTGCCTGGCCGATGGAGCCGCCGTGGATACGGCCGCCGTGGGTTCGCCGCTGAGTACCGCGGCGATGCAGGTGGCGCCGAGCCAGAAGAGCGTGTTGATCGATCTGGCCCGCGCCGGCGAACGCCTGGTGGCAGTGGGCGAGCGTGGCTTGGTGCTGCTTTCCGACGACAACGGGCAGAGCTGGCGACAGGCCGCAGTGCCGGTGTCGGTCAGCCTGAGCGCGGTGCAGTTTGTCGATGCGCGCAATGGCTGGGCCATTGGTCACGCGGGTGTGGTGTTGGCCACGCGTGATGGCGGCGAAAGCTGGGTTGTACAGCTGGACGGCCTGCGCGCGGCGCAGATCGAGCTGGATACGGCCAAGGCCGAACAGGCTGGGGCGATGGATCCGGACGCTGCCGAGGCGCGCGTGCAAAGCGCCGAGCGCCTGGTCGCCGATGGTGCGGACAAGCCGTTCCTGGCTCTTGAATTTATCGATGCACAAAACGGCCTGATCGTCGGTGCCTATGGCCTGGCGCTGCAGACCCGCGATGGCGGCGCCACCTGGCAATCGGTGGTGGGGCACATCGACAACCACATGGGCATGCACCTGTATGCCATCAGCCGTCAGGGCGCTCTCTGGTTCCTCGCCGGCGAGCAAGGCTACCTGGCTCGCTCCACTGACGACGGCGCCTCCTTCACCCAGTTGGACAGCCCCTATGAGGGCAGTTTTTTCACCCTGCAGAGCCGTGCCGATGGCGCTCTGCTGGTCGGCGGGCTCAAGGGCCACGCCTTTATCAGCACGGACGCCGGCGCCAGCTTCCAGCCGATGCCGGTGCCCATGCCGGTGTCCTTCAGCGACGCCGCCACCCGGGCCGACGGCTCGGTGGTGCTGGCCAACCAGGCCGGCGCGCTGTTCGTCAATCGGGGCGAGGCCCTGCAGTTCCTCGGACGGCCATTGGGCAAACCCGTTTCAAGCCTGATCGAGGCCGCCGACGGCAGCCTGATCGTCGCCGGTTTCACCGGCCTGCTGCGCGTGCCGCAGCCAGCCACCGCCGTTTCGGAGTGAGGTTATGACGTCCTCTAGCAGTTCCAACGCGTCCCCTGCGGGCGCCCTCGACAGCTTCGATCCGCGCTCCGGCTCGGTGGTCGAGCGTGCGCTGTTCAACCACCGCCTGTGGGTGTTGCTGCTGTGCCTGGTGGCCACGCTGTTCCTCGGTTTCCAGTCCACGCGCATCGAGCTGAACGCCAGCTTCGAGAAGATGATTCCGACCCATCACCCGTACATCGCCAACTACCTGGAACACCAGAAGGAGCTGACCGGGCTGGGCAACGCGCTGCGCATCGCCGTGGTCAACAAGCAGGGCGATATCTACGACGCCGACTACCTGAAGACCCTGCAGGAGCTGAGCGACAAGATCTACCTGCTGCCCGGTGTCGATCGCGCCTTCATGAAGTCGCTGTGGACCCCGGCCACGCGCTGGGTGGCCGTGACCGAGGACGGCCTGGATGGCGGCCCGGTGATTCCCGATGACTACGACGCCAGCGCGGACAGCCTCGCGGCGTTGAAGCGCAACGTGCAGCTGTCCAACGAGATCGGCCAACTGGTGGCCTTCGACCAGACCTCCAGCATCATCTACGTGCCGCTGCTGGAGAAAACCGCCGACGGCCAGCCGCTCAACTACGCGACCCTGTCGGACCAGCTGGAATCGCTGCGCAGCCAGTACCAGAGCGACAGCATCGACATCCGCATCACCGGTTTCGCCAAGAAGGTCGGTGACCTGATCGCCGGCCTCAAGCAGATTTTGCTGTTCTTCGCCGTGGCCATCCTGATCACCACCGCGGTGCTGTTCTGGTACACCCGCTGCGTGCGCAGCACCGTGCTGGTGGTGCTCTGCTCGCTGGTGGCGGTGGTTTGGCAGCTCGGCCTGCTGCCGCTGCTGGGCTACGAACTGGACCCGTACTCGGTGCTGGTGCCGTTCCTGGTGTTCGCCATCGGCATGAGCCACGGCGCGCAGAAGATGAACGGCATCATGCAGGACATCGGCCGCGGCATGCACCGCGTGGTCGCCGCGCGCTTCACCTTCCGCCGCCTGTTCCTCGCCGGCCTCACGGCGCTGCTGTGCGACGCGGTGGGTTTCGCCGTGCTGATGATCATCGATATCCAGGTGATCCAGGACCTGGCGGTCATCGCCAGCCTCGGTGTGGCCGTGCTGATCTTCACCAACCTGATCCTGCTGCCGGTGCTGCTCTCCTATGTGGGCGTCAGCGCCAGCGCCGCGCAGTTCAGCCTCAAGGGCGAGCAGGCCGAACAGGCCGGCCTGCGCCGCCATGGTTTCTGGCGCTTCCTCGACCTGTTCACCCAGCGCCGCTGGGCCGCACTGTGCATCGCCCTGAGCCTGGCCCTGGCCGCACTGGGTTTCGTTGTCAGCCTGCAGCTGAATATCGGCGACCTGGACGCCGGCGCGCCCGAGCTGCGCGCCGACTCGCGCTACAACCAGGACGACGCCTTCATGACCCGCAGTTATGGGGCCAGCAGCGACCTGTTCGCGGTGATGATCAAAACCCCATCCGGGGCCTGTTCGCGCTACGACATCCTGAGCAAGGTCGATGCCCTCGACTGGCAACTGCGCGCCTTGCCCGGCGTGGACTCGACCAACTCGCTGGCGCTGCTCAACCGCCGCATGCTGGTCGGCCTCAGCGAAGGCAGCCCGAAGTGGTACGAGCTGCAGAACAACCAGGCGATGCTCAACATGATCACCGCCGGTGCGCCGCGCGGCCTGTACAACGAAGACTGCAGCCTGCTGACCCTGTACGCCTACCTCACCGACCACAAGGCGCAGACCCTGACCCGCCTGGTCGATCACGTCGAGCAGTTCGCCGCCGCCAACAACACCGACGAGGTGCAGTTCAAGCTGGCTGCCGGTAACGCCGGCATCGAGGCCGCGACCAACATCGTGGTCAAGCAGGCCAACCGCGAGATGCTGTTCTGGGTCTACGGCGCGGTGATCCTGCTGTGCCTGATCACCTTCCGCTCGTGGCGCGCCACGGTCTGCGCGGTGATTCCGCTGATGCTTACCTCGATCCTCTGCGAAGCGCTGATGGTCTGGCTGAACATCGGCGTCAAGGTTGCCACCCTGCCGGTGATCGCCCTCGGCGTGGGCATCGGCATCGATTACGCGCTGTACGTGATGAGCATCATGCTCGGCCATCTACGCCAGGGCGTGAGCCTGTCCGAGTCGTATTACCGCGCGCTGGTGTCCACCGGCAAGGTGGTGATGCTCACCGGCGTGACCCTGGCCATCGGCGTCGCCACCTGGATGTTCTCCCCCATCAAGTTCCAGGCCGACATGGGCGTGCTGCTGGCCTTCATGTTCGTCTGGAACATGGTCGGCGCACTGGTGCTGCTGCCGGCGCTGGCCTACTTCCTGTTGCCCGCCAGCCGGGTGAGCAAGGGCCAGGCCGAGCGCAAGCCCTGGGCCAAGAGCAGCTACCCGCTGAACCTGCCGCCGCGCGCACAGGAGGCCGTCGAGCCGGCTCGCTCCTGAGCCGTAGGGCGGGGGCAACCCGCGGGTTTCACCCGCCCTACACATGCATCAAGGCACCGCGCCGATCGCACGTCGGCCGCACCACAACAACAAGAGAGGACTTTGCCATGCCGCGTTTGCACCTGTTTTTGCACCACCTCTGCGCTGGCCTGTCGAGCGGCCTGATGGCCTTCGGCGTGGCGCTTTGCGCGTCCCAGGCGCTGGAGGTGCGTAATGAGCGCTGAACGCCAGGCGGGCCTGCCGCAATCCTTGCTGCTGTTGCTCGGCAGCTGCCTGCCGGTGCTCGGCGCGGTGCTGCTGGCACCGGTGCTGCCGCGCATGCAGGAACACTTCGCTGAAACCCCCGGCGCTGCTGTACTGGTGCCCATCGCCCTGACCCTGCCAGCCCTGGTGATCGCCCTGCTGGCGCCCTTTGCCGGCATCATCGCCGACCGCCTCGGGCGCAAGCCGCTGCTGCTCGGCGCCATGCTGCTGTACACCATCTGCGGCGTGCTGCCGCTGTGGCTGGAGTCGCTTGAGGCGATCGTCATCAGCCGCGCCGGTATCGGCCTGGCCGAGGCGGCGATCATGACCTGCTGCACCACGCTGATGGGCGACTACTACAACGGCGCACGCCGTGAGCGGCTGTTCGCCCTGCAGATGGTCGCCACCTCGCTGTCGGCGGCCATCTTCATGGGGATTGGCGGTGCGCTGGGTGAGAACGGCTGGCGCACGCCGTTTGCCCTGTATGGCGTCGGCTTGTTGTTCCTGCCGCTGATGGCCTGGTTTCTCTGGGAGCCACGCAGCCACGCTGCCACGACCGCTGAGGCGGACAACAGCGCATTCCCTTGGCGTGCCCTGACACCGCTGTATGTCTTGTCCTTCCTGGCCGGCCTCAGTCTGTTCGTGGTGCCGGTGCAGGCCGGTTACCTGCTCAACCTGCTGCACGTCGATGCACCGCAGCAGATCGGCATGACCATGGGCGCCAACCAGCTCGGCGTGCTCGCCGGTGCCCTGAGCTTTCGCGTGCTCAGTGGCATGCCGGCGCACCGGCAGATGCTCCTGGCGTTCGTCATGGCCGGGGTCGGCGGTGCGCTGATGGCCGTGGCCGGCAGCCATGCGCTGGTGGTGGTGGCGGTGCTGATCAATGGCCTGGGCATCGGCCTGATGTTGCCGACGCTGATCACCTGGATCATGGCCCAGGTCGACTTCAAGCAGCGCGGCCGTGCTGCCGGCGGCTTCACCGCGGCGATCTTCGCCGGTGAATTCGCCAGCCCGCTGGTGGTGCTGGCCATCACCGGCGGGGTCAACAGCGTGCTGCCCACCGCGCTGGGCATCCTCGCCGTGGTGCAACTGCTGATCGCCCTGGCGTGCCTGGGCTTGCCTCGCCTGCACGGCCTGAGCCCGGCCGCTGCGGCGCCGGGCCCTTCACTCTAATCACGAGATCTTCCAATGCCCGCCCTCGACACCACCACGCTCGACCAACTGTTCCTGCAGGCCCGCTCGCATAACGGCTGGCTCGACCAGCCGCTGCCGGACGCACTGCTGCAACGGCTGTACGACACCCTCAAGCAGGGCCCGACGAGCAACAACTGCTGCCCGGCGCGCTTCGTCTTCGTGCGCAGCGCCGAGGCCAAGCAGAAGCTGCTGCCGACGCTCAAGGGCCATAACGGCGCGAAGATGCTGCAGGCCCCGGTGACCGCCATCGTTGCCTTCGACAGCCAGTTTTTCGAGTTCCTCCCCGAGCTGTTTCCGATCTACGACGCTGCGGCGCCGTACCGCGACAACCCGCAGGCGGCGCACACCGCCGCGCTGCGCAACGGCAGCCTGCAAGGCGCTTACCTGATGCTGGCCGCTCGCGCGCTGGGGCTCGATTGCGGGCCGATGTCCGGCTTCGACAACGCCCAGGTGGACGCCGCGTTCTTCCCCGATGGCCGCTGGAAAAGCAACTTCCTCTGCAGCCTCGGTTATGGCGATGCCAGCACGCTGCGCCCGTCCGGGCCGCGCCTGAGCTTCGAGCAGGCGTGCCGGCTGGCATGAGCAGCTCTCTGTTTTCCCCAGTCCGCTTGCTGGCAGCAGTGAGCAGAACCTGAGCGCCGAGGCTGTAGCGACATCGGCGCCGGTAATTGATCGAGGAATCGGATATGCAACAACTTCCCGGCTTCAAACGCGTGGTCACCGGGCACGATGCCCAGGGCCAGGCTGTGGTCGCCCTGAGCGGGCCGACGCCGAACAATTTCCCGCTCAAGGCGGTGCCCGGCACGGTGTTCTACGAGGTGTGGAACAGCACCGCCAGCCCGGCCGTGCTGGATAACGCAGACGATCCGACTAACCAGCCGCTGCAGCTGAGCCCGATGCCGCTGGGCAGCGTGATCCGCGTGGTGGATATCCCGCCGGACAGCGTGCAGAACCAGGTCAGCGCCGCCGACGCCGCGGCCGCCTTCGCCGAAATCGGCCAGGCCCACGCCGGCACCGGACAGGCCGACTCGAAACACAAGCTGATGCACCGCACCGAAACCCTCGACTACGGCGTGGTCACCGAGGGCGAGGTGTGGCTGGTGCTGGACGGCGAAGACGTGCACCTCAAGCGCGGCGACGTCGTTGTGCAGCGCGGCACCAACCACGCCTGGAGCAACCGCACCGAACAGATGGCGCGGATGGTCTTCATCCTTCTCGACGGCCAATACGCGGCCGACCTCGCGGCCTTGCACGGAGTACACCCATGAAGCTGGCAACCCTGAACAACGGCAGCCGCGACGGGCGTTTGCTGCTGGTCTCGCGTGACCTCACCCGCGCGCTGGACGCCGGGCATATCGCCGCCACCCTGCAACTGGCCATCGAGAACTGGTGGAGCGTCGAGCCGGAGTTGCAGGCGCTGTACCGCGAACTCAACGCAGGCCGCGCCGAAGGCACCTTCGCCTTCGACCCGGCAGCGGTCATGGCGCCGTTGCCGCGTGCCTATCAGTGGTGCGATGGCTCGGCCTTTCTCAACCACGGCGCGCTGATGCAGAAGGCTTTCCACCTCGACCCGATCGACGGTGCCGACACCACCCCGCTGATGTACCAGGGCGCCGGCGACGACTTCCTCGGCGGCCGCGACGACATCGCGCTGCCCAGCGAGAGCCAGGGCATCGACTTCGAAGGTGAATTCGTGGTGCTGGTCGACGAGGTGCCGCTGGGCTGCTCGGCCGAACAGGCGGGCGACCATATCAAGCTGATTTTGCAGATCAACGACGTCAGCCTGCGCGCCCTGGCGCCGCGCGAGATGAAAACCGGGTTCGGCTTCCTGCAGGCTAAACCCTCGTCCAGTTTCGCCGCTGTGGCGGTAACCCCGGACGAACTCGGCGACGCCTGGCGCGACGGTCGCGTACACCTGCCGCTGCGGGTGGAGTGGAACGGCAAGTGGTTCGGCAACCCCAATGGCGGGGCGATGAACTTCAGCTTCCCGCAACTGATCGCCCATGCCGCGCTGACCCGTCGTTTGGGGCCGGGCACGCTGATCGGCTCCGGCACTGTGTCGAATGCCGACCGTCGTGTCGGCTCGGCCTGCATCGCCGAATTGCGCGCCATCGAGATGATCGAACACGGCGCGCCGCAGACCGGCTTCATGCGTTTCGGCGACCGGGTGCGCATGGAGGTGCTGGATAGCGACGGACAGTCGCTGTTCGGCGGCATCGATCAACGTGTCGTAGCGGCCGCCGGCTGAGGAGAACGCCATGCGCGTGATGGTCACAGGGGCCAATGGTTTTGTCGGGCGGGCGCTGGTGCAGCGTTTGCTCGACGCGGGCGAGCTGCGCGGCCAGCCGATCAGCGTGCTGATGCTGCTGGACAAGGACCTGCAGGGTTTCCCCGAGGACAAGCGCCTGCGTCGCCACTACGGCAGCGTCACCGACGCCGCCTTGCTGCGCCGCGCCCTGGCCGATGGCATCGACGTGGTGTTCCACCTGGTGAGCATTCCCGGTGGCGCCGCCGAGGAGCAATACAGCCTCGGCTATCAGGTCAACCTGCTGGCCAGCCTGGAGCTGCTTGACCAGCTGCGCAGCCAGCCTGGCGCGCCGGTGCTGGTGTATGCCAGCAGCGTGGCGGTGTACGGCGGCGATCTGCCGGCGCGGATGGACGAGAGCGCCGTGCCGCGCCCCGAGCTGAGCTACGCCGCGCACAAGCTGATGGTGGAAACCGCACTCAACGACCTGGCCCGCCGTGGCGAGGTGGACGGCCGCGCGGTGCGCCTGCCGGGGATCGTCGCCCGCCCGCGTGAGCCCAATGGCCTGCGCTCGGCCTTCATGAGCGACCTGCTGCAAGCCTTTGCCGCCGGCGAGCCGTATCGCTGCCCGGTGTCGGCGGCCGCTACGTGCTGGTGGATGTCGCTGCGCTGCTGCGTGGACAACCTGCTGCACGCCGCCGAACTGGACGGCGCCACTCTCGGCGCGTCGCGCGTATGGCAGCTGCCGCTGCTGCAGCTGTCCATCGCCCAGGTCATCGATGCCCTGGCCAACGCTTACGGCCAGGAGCGCCGGGCGTTGATCAGCTTCGCCCCGGATGCCGGTTTGCAAGCCCTGTTCGGCAGCCTGCCGCCGATGAAAACGCCCCAGGCCCGTGCCCTTGGCTTTCGCCACGATGGTTCGGTTGCAGCCCTGGTGCGCAACTCTCTTAATCCTTCAGCTTCGGTCCGCCGCGCGCGGGCTGCAGGAGTGACTGCCCATGAAATCGACTAAACGCCGTCTGGTGGACCTTTCCGTCACCCTCGACAACAACCCCTACACCGATCCGCCGCCCTTGCTGCCGAAGATCGACTACATGGACCACCAGCAGGGCTGGCCGGAAATGGCGGCGATGTTTCCCGGCCTGTCCAAGGACCAGTTGCCCGGTGACGAGTCCTGGGCCGCCGAGCGCCTGAATATCACCACCCACAGCGGCACGCACATGGATGCGCCCTGGCATTACGCCTCGACCACCGACGGCGGCAAGCCGGCGTTCGGCATCGACGAGCTGCCGCTGGAGTGGTGCCTGCAGCCCGGTGTGAAACTGGACTTCCGTCACCTGCCGGACGGCCATGTGGTGACTGCCGCCGAGGTGGAAGCCGAGCTGGCGCGCATCGGCCACGAGCTGCAGCCGCTGGACATCGTCCTGGTCAACACCCGTGCCGGCGCACTGTTCGGTCAGCCGGGTTATCTCGATGCCGGCGTCGGCATTGGCCGCGAGGCCACCCTGTATCTGCTGGAGCGCGGCGTGCGCGTGGTCGGCACCGATGCCTGGAGCTGGGATGCGCCGTTCAAGTACACCCGCGAGCGTTTTGCCGCCAGCGGCGATGCCTCGATCATCTGGGAAGGGCACAAGGCCGGGCGCGATATCGGCTACGGCCAGATGGAGAAACTGGCCAACCTGGAGAGCCTGCCGGCCAGCGGCTTCCAGGTTTCGTGCTTCCCCTACAAGATCAAACACGCCTCGGCCGGTTTCGTCCGCGCGGTGGCGATTTTCGAAGAGTAACGGCCGGCGGAGCCATGCTCCGCCAGCCACTGGTTTCGCCCACGCGGATACCCAGGCTTTGGGTCTCGAAAGGCGTGTGGGCGTTTTATCCGACGGCGGCGCGCATCTGCGGGTTGCCGGCTGGCGATGGACACGAATGCCGCGGTGACTGCGTAGCATGCGGCATCCAACAAGAGAGGTTGCAATGCGCCTGAATTCCTTGTCTCAAGCCCTGCTGCTCGGTCTGCTGGTGGCCGGTAATGCCGTGGCCGCCGATACCCGACCGAACATTCTGGTAATCGTCGCCGACGACCTGGGGTACTCCGACCTGGGTGCCTTCGGCGGCGAGATCAGCACGCCGCAACTGGATCGCCTGGCCGCCAGCGGGTTGCAGCTGACCAGCATGTACGCCGCGCCGACCTGCTCGCCGACCCGTTCGATGCTGCTCTCCGGTACCGACAATCACCTGGCCGGCCTGGGCAGCATGGCCGAGGGGCTGCAGCCGTTCCAGCGCGGCAAGCCGGGCTACGAGGGCTACCTCAATCAGCGCAGCTATTCGATTGCCGAGCTGCTGCGCGAGGGCGGCTATCACACCCTGATGGCGGGCAAGTGGCACCTCGGCCTGGCGCCCGACCAAGGCCCGGACAAGCGTGGTTTCGGGCAGTCGTTCAGCCTGCTCGAAGGTGGCGCGGCGCACTTCAAACCGGCCGCCACGGCACCGGCCAAGATCGAGCAGGTGAACTACCGCGAGAACGGCCAGCCGGTGGAGTTGCCGGAGGATTTCTATTCCACCGACTTCTACACCGACAAGCTGATCGGCTACCTGCAGAACACCCCGAAGGACGGCAAGCCGTTCTTCGCCTACGCCGCCTACACCGCGCCGCACTGGCCGCTGCAGGCGCCCGAGGCCTACCTGCAGAAGTACCAGGGGCGCTACGACCAGGGCTACGACAGCGTGCGCCTGGCGCGCATCGAGCGGATGAAAAAGCTCGGCCTGCTGGCGGCGGACTTCCAGCCGGCGCAGCCGCTGCCTGCCAATCCCAAGCTGCCGCAGTGGGCTCAGTTGAGCGCCGAGCAGCAGAAGGTCGAGGCGCGCAAGATGGAGATCTACGCGGCCATGGTCGACAACCTCGACCACAACATCGGTCGCCTGCTCGACTACCTGCGCGCCAGCGGGCAGTACGACAACACCCTGATCGTGTTCATGTCCGACAACGGCGCGGCTGGCGAAAACCACGCGCAGTTCTACCCCGTGGGGCCGAATACCGATAACAGCTACGCCAACCTTGGCCGTCGCGGCTCGCAGATCGACTACGGCCTGCGTTGGGCGGAAGTCAGCGCGGCGCCGCTGCACCTGTTCAAGGGCACCACCGGCGAAGGCGGCATCAGCGTGCCGGCGCTAGTGCACATGCCCAAGGCGCTGCAACGTCAGGGTCGCGAGAACGGCGTGGCGCGGGTCGATGACCTGGCGCCGACCTTCCTCGCCCTGGCCGGTTTGCCGCTGCCCAGCCAGGCGGACAAGCATCCGATCACCGGCAAGTCGCTGCTGCCGCTGCTGGCCGGGCAGGGCAGCCCGCATGAGGGCCAGGCGCTGGCCGGCGAACTGTTCGGCAACGCCTATTACCGCGAGGGCAACCTCAAGCTGCTGGGCATGCGTCCGCAGGTCGGTTTTGGCGATGCGCCGCAGCCGCCACAGTGGCAATTGTTCGACCTGGCGCGCGATCGCGGCGAAAATAACGACCTGGCCGCCACCCAGCCAGAGCTTGTGCAGCGTTTGAAACAGGCCTGGATGGGTTACGCCAAGCAAGTCGGGGTGGTCTTCCCGCCTTTAGCGAAGCCTGCGCCTTGAGCTTTACTGTGGCGTAGTCGTTCGCGACATTTCCCTTTTGCCGGGCGCTTGTGCCCGGCCACTGCCCTTACCGGAGTACGCCAACCATGCGCATCCTCAGCTTTCTGGGTTACCTGCTTACGCTGTCGTTAAGCATCAGCCAGGTTTGTCATGCCGACCAGGCGCAAAGCACCGATGCCGACCAGGCCAAACAGCTGCTGGAGCGGGCGGTGGACTACTATCAGGTGCAGGGCGATGCCTCCCTGGCCGCCTTCAGCCGCCAGGGCGAGTTCATCGAGGAGGACCGCTACGTGTTCGTCGTCGACACCCACGGCATGATGCTCGCCAGCGGCGGGCCATCGGCGGTGCTGATTGGCCGTGACGTGTCCAAGGTGCTGGCGCCGGAGCTGAAAGAGGCCTTCCAGAAAGCCCTGGGCACCAGCGAGGACGCCGGCGTGCAGAGCGCCGAGTACCGCTGGAAGAACTGGGCGGACGGCCGTGTGGAGCGCAAGCAGGTGTTCTTCCGCCGGGTGGGCGAACGCATCATCGCGGTCGGTCACTACCTGCCACGGGCCACGCCGCAGCAGGCCGAAGAACTGCTGGCACGTGCGGCCAAGTCCATCGCGGCAGATGCGGGGAACAGCATTCGCGCGATCAACGAGCTGTCGGCGGATTTTCGCGAGGATGACCTGTACGTCTTCGTCGTCGACCTGGAAACCCAGCGCTATGTCGCCCACGGCTACAACCTGCGCCTGATCGGGGTGAACTTCGCCACCATCAAGGACCCGGAAGGCAAGCCGGTTGGCACGCCGATCCTGGCGCAAATGCAAAAGGCCGACAGCGGTGGCTACGACTACCGCTGGAAGAACCCGGTAACCGGCAAGGTCGAAGACAAGCACGCGCTGCTGCGCAAGGTCGGTCACTACCTGGTGGCGGTGGGTTACTACCGCGAGTCCAAGTAAGCGTCGTCATGGGTTCGGATTGTCGGGTTTCGCTGCACCGGCCCTGCCCGTAGTGCCCCTCTTACTCCGTCGTCCTCGCGAAGGCGGGGACCCAGAGGGGCTTTAGCCCGCTCGGTGATGCAGGTGTGCGCGAAGCTGCCGGCTACTGGGTTATTCCCCTTCGGGCCAGCGCAAGCGCTGTTCAGCGATAAAGCTGCTGTCCCGCCTTCGCGGGGATGACGGGTTGGAAATATTCGTCAATCCAATACGGATGAAGCTGCCTGTCTGTACGTGATGGTGGATAAGCGGAGCGTTATCCACCCTACATAGCTGTGGGTGATTACCGTAAGGCATCCCCCTACCTCCGTCGTCCTCGCGAAGGCGGGGACCCAGAGGGGCTTTAGCCCGCTCGGTGATGCAGGAATGCGCGGAGCTGCCGGCTACTGGGTCCCCGTCTTCGCGGGGATGACGAGTTGAAAAAGACTCCGTGTAGGGTGGGTGAAACCCGCGTTGCTCCGATGTGGGCTAGGCTCGCCGCGCAAAAGCTTCGCGAGCAGAGCTCGCTCCTACCCAAGCGGCGCCGCCCTCAGCTCAGGCGCCGGCTGAGGGTGCGGTCTTCCAGGCTCAGGGCGATCAGCAGTGGCAGCACGGCGATCCCCGCATCGATCAGCAGCAGGGTGCGGAAGGCCTGGCGTAGCAAGTTGTCGTCCAGTGCCGAGACGCTACCGGAGGTTTCTGACAGTGCCCCCGCATCGAAGCCCGGCAGCAAGTGCCACAGCAGGCTGGACAGCAACGCCACTCCCAACGCCCCGCCAAGCCCGCGAAACAGCCCGCAGACACCCGTCGCCACGCCCAAGTCATTGACCGGCGCGGCGCTCTGTACCGCCACCAGCGAGGTGGGGAACTGCATGCCGAGGGCGGCGCCACACAGCAGCAGGGCGGGTATCTGCAGCAGCGCCTGGTCGTTCGGTAGCAGGGCCAGCAGCACCAGCGCGATGGGCATCAGCAGGGTGCCGCAGAGAATCATCGGCTTGTAGCGGCCCAGGCGCGCACTCAGGCTGCCGGCGATAAAGGCGCCCAGTGGCGCACCGAAGGCCAGGGCCATCAATTGGCTGGCGCCGGCCCCGCCAGCACTGTGGGCATGCAGCGGGATCAGCACGGCCAGGCCGACGGCCTGGAAGTTGGCGAAGAACAGCAGCAGCCAGCCGGCGCGCACCGGTGGGATGCGCAGCAGGCCGAGGGGGATCAGCGGCTCGGCGCTGCGCCGCTGTTGCACGATGAACAATGCCAGGCCGACCACGGCCAGCAGCAGGGCCTGGCCGTTCTCTGCGGTTTGCCAGTTTGGCTGCTGGCCGAGGCGGCTGATCAGCAACAGCAGGTTGCCCAGGCCGAGAATCAGCAGGGCGCTGCCCAGGTAGTCGATGCGCGCAGCCCGGCGCTTCTCGACCAGGCCGGCGGTGCTGCGCAGGCTGAGCAGTATGGCCAGCACGCCCAGCGGCAGGTTGACCCAGAACACCCAACGCCAGGACCACTGGCTGCTCAACAGGCCACCCAGCGGCGGGCCGATCAGGCTGGCCAGGGCGAACATGCCGCTGAACCAGGCCTGGTAGCGGCCGCGTTCGGCGGGGGCGATCAGGTCACCGACCAGCGCCTGGGTGATGGCCTGCACGCCGCCAGCACCGATGCCCTGCAGCACGCGGCCAAGCACCAGTTGCGGCATGTCCTGGGCCAGGCCGCAAAGCAGCGACGCCAGCACGAACAGGGCAATGGCCCCGGCCAGCAGGCGCCGCCGCCCGAGCAGGTCGCCCAGCTTGCCGAAGATCGGCGTGCTCACCGTCATCGCCAGCAGGTAGCCGGACACCACCCAGGCCAGCAGTTCGCTGCCGGGCAGGTTGCGAGCGATATCGGGCAGGGCCACGGCCACGATCGTCTGGTCGAGGGCGGCCATGAACAGGGCGAGCATCAGCCCGGCCAGCACATTGCGCAGCTGGGCGGGGCTGAGGCGCGGCGCGGCGGCGTTGCCGGTCATGCGGAGGAGTCCTTACTGGGCGTCGAGGCGCGCCAGGCCAGCGGTGATGGGTCCCAGATCATGCCGCAGCAGGCGGGGTGAATGAAGTCGCCTGTGCACGAAGTCTGTGCTGGCTAGCTCCCGACCCCGCAGGGAAGAGTGCTCATATCCGGCTCGCGATTTCCTGGCTGCCTGAGCTGATCTGCTCCAGGTAGAAGGCCACGCTGTCGGGAACGAATTCCCCCTGTTGTTGCAGCAGGTGGCGGCGGATGTAGTGGTAGTTGCGCTGCAGCTTGGCCAGTTCCTGGGCTTCACCGGGCATGCTGCCATGCAGCGTGGCGAAGTCTTGCTCAATGGCCTGGTCCAGGTTCTCGGGAGCACCCTGCTTCAACTCGTCGATGTACACCGCCAGCGAGCCGAAGGCGCGGGTCTGGTAGAACAGCAGCAGGCGCTGGGTGTTCAGGGTCAGGCTGTCCAGCCGTTGCGTCGCCGTGTCCGTAGGCGGGCTGGCCTGGTAGAGCTTTTGCGCCATGGCGTCGAGGCTGGCCTGTGCCTCGAGGATGGGGTTGATCCAGATGGGATAGAGATCGACATCGTCACCGGTCTGGCGCTCCAGGTCGGTGATGCGGGCTTTCAGGTCTTCGCCTGCTTTCTGCAGCTCGGGCGAGGGGATCTGTTGCAGCTGTGCGCTCAGTTGCTGCAGGTCGTCACGGTACTTCTCGGCATAGCGCGGGTCGGCGGTGCCGATCGTGGCGTTGTAGTGCAGCAACAGATGACTGGTGGTGCTGAAGGCCAGGTAGCGAATGCTTTGCAGGTTTTCAGCAGGGCCTTGGGCGAAGGCCAGGAGTGGGCAGAGCAATAAAGCCAACAATGCCTGTCTTGGGTGCATGGCGTGTTCCTTTTTATTCTGGCTCATGCGGGATGCGTCGTCCGGGCTCATACCGAGCCCAGGCCCGGTTCTGTCTGGCGGGTAGCCGGCAGACCGTGGCAGACGCGTTTGGAAAGATCGGCGACCCTCTTGTGAAGGGTCGCCGAGGCCCATCGTGGCGAGCCGTTGGCACGATAGGCGGGCGTATTTTTTTGCTCAATATCGGATGCCAGGTTGAGGGCGATCAGCGCCCGTTTTTGCCTTGAAATGGCGTTCTGCAGGCGTGCAAAAGCCCGCATCCAGGGAGGCGGGTTTTTGCTGTCTGGCGGAGGCTGTTGGTCAGCTCACTTGTGCTTTTTCTTTTGTGCTGTCGAGGGGAACGCGTCCAGTCGAATCACTGAGGTCATGCGGTAAATCGCACCGTTCGGCGCGGCGGCCGAGGCAGTCGGGCCGACCTCGTTGACCACGTGTCGAATGCCGCCGAAGCCGGCGATCACCGAACTGGTCATGGCTTGCAGTTTCACCCGCGGCGATACCGGCGCCTCGATGGCGCTGGAGGCGAAGATGTCCTGGCCCATGACGAACAGGGTGTAGATCGCCAGGCCAGTGGCCTCGTGGGATTTCACTCCTGGCGCGACCACATAGGAGGCAAAGCCTTGCTTGCTGCCGTTCATCCAGGCGGCCTGACTTGGCGGGTCGTAGGGCATCTCGCTCTGGTAGAAGAGGGTGCGGCCGCGCTCGCCGTTCCAGATCACCTGGTTCTTCTGGTAGTGCTCGACAAACAGCCCCAGGGCGTTCACGTCGTTACCGTTGACGATCAGGCCATGGTCCGCCTTGTTCTCGCCCCAGGCTGTTCCGGTGCCGTGGTCACCGCGCCACAGCCAGTTGTGATCGAGGATCACGTTGCTGTTGTTGACCTCGACGCTGGTCTTCGCGCTGCCGAGCTGCGGCCCACCGATGCGAACGTAAACGTCGCTCAGGGTGGTCGGGTCGTGTTGCTCGCCGGCATAACTACCGGGTTGCCCGACTTTCACCAGCACGTTGGACTGTTTCGGACCGGCATCGATGATCAGGCCGGACAGCATCACCCCGGTGATATTGCCCACCTCGATAGCGGACTTCCCGGTTGTCGGCGTCAGCGACGGATAGCCAAGCCCCAGTACCACGGTCCCCGGGCGGCTGATCTTGATGGCTTCGCTGAGCTGGTACACGCCAGGGGTGACGATGAGGTTCTTGCCCTGACGCAACTGCGCGTTGATGGTGGCCGCCGAGTCACTGGGCTTGGCGATATAGAACGTCTGGATCGGCAGTTGCTTGCCCGCCTGCGGCGAGACCTCCCAGTCATGGCCGGACGCGTAGCTTTTGGCGTGGGGCACGAAGACGTTGAAGCGCTTGCGTTCGTCGACGTAGAGGAATGGCGCCTCGCGCGATGCCGGCGTTGCTTGCAGGTTGGTAATGCCGTTCGCAGCGAAATTGCTGGCAGGCGCCCCGATCACGCCGGAGAAGAGGTAGTTGACCGCGCGCCCATCCCATTGGCCGATCGTGCTGTTGCGCGTGTACCAGTGGGCCTGGGCCTTTTGCATCGTGCCGTCGCCGCTGATCACCGAGCCTTGTACCTGGCTGTTGGCGATGTAGGTGCCGAAGGCATAGGCCCCGTAGTGGCCACTGAGTTCGAGGTTGCCGAGGATGTTGACCCGGCGCAGCGGTGCGGCCTGGGATACGGCCCAGCGCAGGGTATTCGGTGGCGCGATGCCCTCGGGATAGGGCAGTAGCGCGTCGTCGCCCACGGGGCGCTGGATGGGGTTGATGGTCAGGTTGGACATCGACCGCCAGAACTTGGTCAGCGAGTTCGATTCCAGGGAATCATCCTGCGGATTGCCGTAGGGGTTTTCCTGCTTCGGCTCGACGTGCAGGGCGCCGTTGATCAGCACATCTTCCGGCGAGCGGCCCAGGCCATACACCGCCGTGTAGTAACCGATTTCGGCGTTGACGATGCCCGTGGCGGTAGCCGGATCGTTCTGTCCCGCATCACTGCCATAGACCCCAGGCATGAAGAAAACGGCATGCCGGTTCTGACTGAATTCGGGCTCTGAGGAAAAACTCAGCAGTTTTGCGTTGATCTCGCTCAGCGGGGTTTGCGGGGTGAATAGAGTGACGTTAGGGCCGAAATCCGGCTGGGGAGATGCCGGTTTGGATTGGCCTGCGAATGCGGGGGCAGTTATTGCCAGCGCAGTGACCATGCCCGTTCTGGCAATGGATATTGCTAGATTGCTTAGGTTCATTGAATTACATCCATCTCTTCGATTTGTTTTTGTTGATGAAGTAATGGCCCGTTTCAATGCAGGCGACACGCAATAATGAGCAGAGAATACGGACTACTTTGCCATTTGATTCATTGTGTGTGGAACGCGAAATTCACCTGCTGGTTAAACCGCAGCAGGTGAGTTGCGCCGAACGCAGCGCTTCTGGAACTGGCGCTCGGGCGCTAGGAAGGCTGGGGCTTTTCCTGTGGTGCGGCCAATTCATTTTCTATCTAGGAGGTATCTTTAATTCTGATGAGTTAAAGATCTTTGTTATTTGCGAAACAATAAAGTACGCATCATTCGCTATAGATGAATGATGGCTGTTTATAGGGCGTATGAGCGTGCTTGGCACTGCCGTGGTATTGATACTTTCGATAGGGCTTGGTGTAACTTTCTTGCTTATCAATTTGTTGTTTTTTAGTGGCTGTTTCTCCAGTTGAATAGCGTTATGCCTGACTAATGCAATCCTCGGAAAGTTTGCTTGGGGTTTACCGCAGGGGCGATGCATTGCCCCTGCGGCGAAGTCACTCAGCTGGCGCTGAACGTCTTGTGCGGGTCGATGACGAATTTCTTCGGCACGCCGGCGTCGAACTCGCCATAACCACGGGGTGCGTCATCCAGGCTGATGACTTGCACGCCGACAATTTCAGCGATGTTGAGGCGATCCCACATGATGGCCTGCATCAGCGCCCGGTTGTATTTCATCACCGGGGTCTGGCCCGTGTGGAAGCTGTGGGACTTGGCCCAGCCCAGGCCGAAGCGGATGCTCAGGCTGCCGATCTTGGCCGCCGCATCTGTCGCGCCCGGGTCTTCGGTGACGTACAGGCCGGGGATGCCGATCTTGCCGGCCACGCGGGTGATCTGCATCAACGAGTTGAGCACGGTGGCCGGGGCCTCATGCTGGGCGCCGGCATGGCCGTGACCGCGGGCCTCGAAGCCCACGGCATCGACGGCGCAATCCACTTCCGGCTCGCCCAGCAGTGCGGCGATCTGCTCATGCAGCGGGGTGTCCTTGGACAGGTCGGCGATCTCGAAACCCACAGCCTTGGCGTGCGCCAAACGCACCGGGTTTACATCGCCGACAATGACCACGGCGGCGCCCAGCAGGCGGGCGGAGGCGGCAGCGGCCAGGCCAACCGGGCCGGCACCGGCCACGTACACCGTGCTGCCCGGGCCGACACCGGCAGTCACGGTGCCGTGGTAGCCGGTGGGCAGGATGTCGGAGAGGCAGGTCAGGTCGCGGATCTTCTCCATGGCCCGGTCGCGATCGGGCAGCTTGAGCAGGTTGAAGTCGGCGTAGGGCACCAGCACGTATTCGGCCTGGCCGCCGGTCCAGTCACCCATGTCGACGTAACCATAGGCGCCACCGGCGCGGGCCGGGTTGACCGTCAGGCAGACGCCGGTCTGCTGTTCCTTGCAGGAGCGGCAGCGGCCGCAGGCGACGTTGAAGGGCACCGAAACCAGGTCGCCGATTTGCAGGTGCTCGACGTCACGGCCTTTTTCGATCACCTCGCCCGTGATCTCGTGGCCCAGCACCAGCCCGACCTGGGCGGTGGTGCGGCCGCGCACCATGTGCTGGTCCGAGCCGCAGATGTTGGTGGAGATGACTTTGAGGATCACCCCATGCTCGATCTTCTTGCCGCGCGGGTCCTGCATTTTCGGGTAGTCGATCTTCTGCACTTCGACCTTGCCCGATCCGAGGTAAACGACGCCACGATTGCCACTCATAGGAACTCCTTGAAAGCGCGCCAGCGGCGCGCGGGGTGGGTAGTCACACGCTTGCTGCTTAGAGCCTGTTCAACGTCTGCTGCGCGTCGGCCTTGCTGCGTTAAAAACTGGCTCGGAATGCTCATTTACAGCTCGTAAACTCCGCTTCCTCGCCGTTTTGACCAGCCGGAGGCTGTTACTACGTAGCGCCTTGCATGGCTCTAGCTCGCGAGCCTTTGAACAGGCTCTTAGGCGCCGTTCGCCTGGCGCAGGCTCTCGATGATCTTGCGGGCGCGGTTGGCGCCAACATCCACATGGATATCGATCATCGGGCGCTCGCCGAAGCGGCACATGTTCTGGTACTGGGCCTCGATCACCACCTTGTCCTCGTCGAAGGTCAGCGCGGTCTGTTCGATGACCTTGGCCTTGACCTCGTCATGGTTGGTTTCGGGGTTGGTGGCCATGGTCCAGAAGTAGTGGCTGGTGGTGTCCGTTTCCGGGGTCACACCGTGGAAACCGCGCATGTGGAAACCGCCGCGCTCGGGGTCATCCAGCGACTCGGTGTTGGCGTCCACTGCACCGGTCCAGATGCGCAGGTGGCTGACGTGGAATTCGATTTCCTGCCAGCGGTCGATGGTGCCCTTGAACGGATACGCCGCGGAGTAGGTGGGTGGCGGGGTGGAGTTGGGCATGTGGCGCACAACCTTGACCACGTCGCCTTCGCTCTCCACTGTCATCTTCGCTTCCATGTGGATGGAGGCGTTGCCGCCGATGGTGCGCAGGTGCACGTAGCCCAGGTGGCTGAGGTCCATGAGGTTGTCGTGGATCAGTTGGTATGGCGCGTCGTAGTGGTACACGTCGCCGTCGAACAGGTACTTGCCGCTGCTGTGCACGTCGTAGGCCGGCGGCTCGCAGGTGGGCTCGGGATGCGCGCTGCTGCCGAACCAGATCCACACGATCTGATCGCGCTCCTGCACGTGGTACATCGGCACCTTGGCTTTGCTCGGGATCTTCTCCTGGCCGGGAATCTCGATGCACTTGCCGGCGGCGTTGAACAGCAAGCCGTGGTAGCCGCAGCGGAGGCCGCCGCCGTCCAGGGTGCCGGATGACAGTGGCAGCGCGCGGTGGCAGCAGCGATCTTCCAGGGCCGCCACCTGGCCATCGGCCGTGCGAAACAGCACCACCGGTTTGTTCAGCAGCGTGCGCCCGACGGGCTTGTCGTTGAGTTCCCAGCCGAGCGCGGCGACATACCACTGGTCGAGGGGGAATGTGGGTAGTGCTGGCGGAGGGGAAACCTCGTAGGCCAGGGTCTGGTTGGAAGCACTCATGGACTTCTCCCGGTGGCTGGGTTGTTGTGGGGTCAAAGGTCCAAGACCAGACGTGGGGTCTTGGCGCGTGAGCAGCAGGGGGTGAACCGGTCGTTCACGGCATGCTCTTTGTCCGTCATGAACTGGTCGCGATGGTCTGGCGTGCCCTGTAGCACGCGGGTGATGCAGGCGCCGCAGATGCCCTGCTCGCAGGAGGTTTCGATCTCGATACCGGCCTCGTCGAGTACCTCGAAAACGCTGCGGTCCGCCGGGATGTGGAAGGTCTGGCCAGAGCTGGCCAGTTCCACTTCGAAGGGCTGGTCGCCGTCGTGCTCGATCGGGGCCGCCGCGAAGAATTCGCGGTGCGTCTGCTCGGCCGGCCAGCCCTGGCTCGCTGCGGTGCTCAGTAGGTAATTCATGAAGCCGCTCGGGCCGCAGACGTACAGGTGTGTACCTGGGGTGGGGGCGGCGAGCACGGTGGCGGCATCGAGCTGTGTTGCGGCGGCGTTGTCATGCAGTCGCACGTGCCGGGCGAGCGGGGCCTCGGCCAGCACATCCAGAAACGCCGCACTGGCCTGGGTGCGGAAGCTGTAGTGCAGCTCGAAATCCACGCCGCGCTGGGACAGCTCATAGGCCATGGCGAGCATGGGCGTGATGCCGATGCCGCCAGCAAACAGCAAGTGCCTCTTGCCGTCCGCTGCCAGTGGAAACAGGTTGCGTGGCTCACTGATGGTCAGGGTCTGGCCCTGCTCGACCTGCTCATGCATGGCCTGGGAGCCGCCGCGCGATTGCGGGTCTTTGAGCACGCCGATCATGTAGCGATGGCGCTCTTCGGGGTGATTGCACAGCGAGTACTGGCGGGTCGCGCCGGCGGGCGTCTGTACATCAATGTGCGCGCCAGCCGTGAACGGGGGCAGGGGTTCACCGTTGAGCGAGCACAGCTCGAAACTGCAAATGCTTTCAGCCACTGCAATCTTGCGGCTGACTAGAACCTGGAGCATGACTTCTCCCTCCACAGCAAAGTGGCCAAAACGTGAAATGGGGATTGTTGAGTGAGCTAGATCAGCAGCTGCGCTGCAGGAGGGTGGCGCGGGGGATGGCGGCTATCGAGGCGGTTCATGGGCGCTACCTACTCATTATTCTTGTCAGGTCGAGCTGTCGCATATGATGACGAACAGCAGACACAGAGTTTGGTTGACCGTAGAATCACTTCAATTGGTTGCGGTGTCAACTAAATTACTTGGACCATTTCTTTCTTAAGGCGCCACCTTTCATGCCCGAACCCACACAGCTAAACCTGAGCCGCTACATCCCTGCGCTCATCAACCTGCTTGCCAATAAGCTCGCGACGGGCGCGTCGCTCTGCTATCGCAAGCACTTCGGTATTGGTGTGGTGGAGTGGCGCCTGCTGGCCATGCTCAAGGTGGAGAACAACATCACCGCCAATCGCATGTCTCAGGCCATTGGCCTGGACAAGAGCGCGGTGAGCCGCTCGCTGCAACTGCTGGAAAAGGCCGGTTACGTCAGTAGCCAGGTCGACAGCCAGGACGCGCGACGCAACACCGTGAGCCTTAGCGCCGAAGGCCTTGCCCTGCACGACCGGGTGCTAAAGGTGGCGCTGGAGCGCGAGCGACGGTTGCTCGGCGACCTCAACCCAGAGGAGGTGGACACGCTGATCAACCTGCTAGGGCGACTGCAAACCCAAGTGACCCATGTGAACGAGTTTGATCCGCTGGATCCCTGAGTTGATTGTGGCGAGCCACTCTTCTCCGGGCTTGTGGCGCCGCTCGGTCAAGGGCGCCGCTCACACAGGTTGGTGAATGATCAGCCTCTGTCTTTCGCTGGCGGGCCGAAGCTGGGGATCAAAGATCCAGCACCAGGCAGTTGCTTTTGGCTCTGGAGCAGCAGGGCGTGAACTGGTCGTTGCGGGCCTGTTCTGCCGGGCTCAGGAACAGGTCGCGGTGCTCGGGCTCGCCCTCCAGTACCCCGGTCAGGCAGGTACCGCAGATGCCCTGGCCGCAGGAGACCGGGATATCGAAGCCGGCCGCTTCCAGGACCTCCAGCGCCGAGCTGTGTGGCGGAACCAGCAGCACCTGACCACTGCTGTGAATACGCAGCTCAAAGCTACCGTCGCCGGCACTGGCACTGGCTGGAGCGCTGAAGTATTCACGGTGCAGCTGGTTTTCTTCCCAGCCCTGGGCGCGGGCACTGTCCAGAATATGCGCCATAAAACCGTTCGGGCCGCAGACGTATAGATGTTCAGTGGGCTCTGGCGAGCTGAGCAGGCGGCTGGCATCGAGCTTTTGTTGCTCGGGGCCATCGTCGAAATGCAGGTGCACCTGCTGGGCAAAGGCGCTTTGATTCAGGAGCTCGATAAAGGCGGTGCGTTCGACCGAGCGAGCGCAGTAATGCAGCTCGAAGTCGGCCCCTTGCTGGCTCAGGTATTGCGCCATGCTCAGGATCGGGGTGATGCCGATTCCGCCGGCGAATAGCAGGCTGCGTCCGCTGTGCTGCACCAGGGGGAACAGGTTGCGGGGTGCGCTGATCTGCAGCTGTTGGCCGACGCGTAGCGATTCATGCACGCACTTCGAGCCGCCACGGGAGGCTGGATCCTTGAGCACGGCAATGCAGTAGCGCTGGCATTCACCAGGCGGGTTGCACAGGGAATACTGGCGCACTTGGCCGTCGGGCAGATGCAGGTCGATATGTGCGCCAGCCTCGAAGGCCGGTAATGGCTCGCGGTTGGGGCGCACGAGTTCCAGGCTGAGGATCTCCCGGGCTTCCAGGCGCATGGCGCTGATCGTGACGGTGATCATGTAGCGCTCCCGTCCGCCTGGGCCGATTGTTCGCCGGCAATGATGCGCTCGAGCATGCGGCGCGCCTGCACACCGCCGGCATCGATGTTGAGCTTCAACAGGGCGCGCTGCGGGTTGGCCAACAGGTTGCGTTGCTGTTGTTCGAGCATGTCCAGATCTTCGCTGAAGATCTTGCCCTGGCCTTCGCGGATGCTGGTAGTGAGCGCCTCGTCCTGCGGCTGGAAGTTGCGCGCCATGCCCCAGAAGTACCAGATCGAGGTATCGGTCTCCGGGGTGATGAAGTCGACCACGATGCTCGAGGCCTTGTGCTGTGCCGGAGCGTGGTAGCCGCCGTGCCCGGCGTGGGCCACGCCGACTTCGATCAGCACGTGGCTGGGCGGGCTGAAGCGGCAGATCTGCCAGCGGTCCACCGCCACGTCGTCGGCCAGGCCGTTGCCACGCAGAGCCATGCGCCAGAACGGCGGGGCCATGATGTTTTCCATGTGCCGCTCGGTGATGACCTCGTGGCCTTCGACGCGGGTCTTGGGGGCGACCTCATCGATCTCTTTCTGGCCGATGCTGGAGGCATGCACATAGGTCTCGTGGGTCAGGTCCATCAGGTTGTCGACCATCAGCCGGTAGTCGCACTGGATGTGGAACAGGCCGCCGCCGTAGGCCCAGTCCGGGTTGTCCGCCCACTCCAGGTGGTGGATCAGCGCCGGATCGGCCAGGCTGGGCTCGCCGGGCCAGACCCAGATAAAGCCGTAACGCTCCTCTACCGGGTAGCTCTTGTTGCAGGGGAAGCCCTGCACGCGCTGCCCCGGCATGGCGACGGTCTTGCCATCGCAGCCCATTACCAGGCCGTGATAGCCGCAAACCAGTTGGCCATCCTGAACAAAGCCGAGCGACAGGGGCGCGCCGCGGTGCGGGCAGAAGTCTTCGACAGCGGCTACCCGCCCCGCCTGGCCGCGATAGAACACGATCTTTTCGTTGCAGATCTTTCGGCCCAGGGGGTTCTCGGCGATCTCATCCGCGGTGCAGGCGACATACCAGGCGTTTTTCGGGAACATGGGATTTCCTTGAAGCTTTGTTTTTATTGGATCCAATCTATGGCTAATCGGCCCTGTTTTCTATTGTCTTTCCTTGTGCTGGATCCATGGTTGGGCGGTAATCGAACAGATTTGCAGGGTTGAATGGCGCTATAACCGGCAGCGAGAGAGCAGGTACACTGCTTTTCTTGGATCCAATTGGGGCTTTTTATGAGCGGTGCAGGGCAGCGCGTGCTGAGCGTTTTGCGCAAGATGATTGCCGATGGCGAGTTGTCGGGCGGCGAGCGTGTCGCCGAAATTCCCACGGCCGAGCGCCTGGGGGTTTCGCGCATGCCGGTGCGGATGGCGTTTCGTGCGCTTGAACAGGAGGGCTTGCTGATCCGCCGGGGTGCGCGTGGTTTTGCCGTGCGCCAGGTAACGGCCGAAGGCTTGGCTGGCGCGGTGGAAGTGCGTGGGGTGCTGGAGGGGTTGGCCGCGCGGCAGGCAGCCGAGCGCGGAATTAGCCCGGCGCTGCGCGAGGTCTTGTTGGAGTGCCTGGTACGGGGCGATCAGTTGTTCGCCAAGGGCTATGTCAGCGAAGAAGATCTCGCCGACTATCACGACATCAACAAGCGTTTCCATCAGGCCATTGTCGAGGCCAGCGGCAATCCGGCTATCGCTGCGGCACTGGCGCGCAATGACCATTTGCCGTTTGCCTCGGTCAGCGCCCTGGCGGTGAATCGCGACAACCTGACCCAGGAATACCGCCGTTTCAATTTTGCCCACATGCAACACCATGCGGTGGTGGATGCCCTGCTTGGCCAGCAAGGGGCGCGGGCTGAGGCGATCATGCGTGAGCATGCCAATGCCACGCTGGGCTATGCCCGTTTGTTTGGGGCCGCCAGTGGCGCTGAGGCGTCGGGGTTGAAGATCATCCAGTGAGGCGAGCGCCGTCGCTGGGGAGCTTGTGCAGCAGCTGGGCGCATCCCCTCTGCGTGGGGATGCGCTCATCCGGCCTGATGGTCAGGGCAGGGCGTAGGCCATCACGTAGTCGCCACGATCAGGAGACTGCCGCGCGCCGCCGGCGGTAATCACGATGTACTGCTTACCGGTCTTCGGCGACACGTAGCTCATCGGGCCGCCCTGGCTGCCGACGGGCAGGCGGGCTTTCCAGATTTCTGCGCCGTTGCTGCTGTCGAAGGCGCGCAGGTAGAAGTCCTGGGTGCCGGCGATGAACACCAGGCCGCCCTGGGTGGACAGCGTACCGCCGAGGGTTGGCAGGCCGATGGGGATCGGCAGGTGCATGCGGATGCCCAGCGGGCCGGTGTCTTCCACGGTGCCGACCGGCACTTGCCAGGCGATCTGTTGGGTTTTCATGTCGATGGCGGTGAGGGTGCCGTAGGGCGGAGCCTGGCAGGGGATGCCGGCGACCGACAGGAAGCGGTTCTTGTTCACCGCATACGGCGTGCCCTTGAGCGGCACCGCGCCCATGCCGGTGTTCAGCGCTTCGCCGCCGCCAGCAGCCTGGCCCTGGTTGGCCGAGGGGATCATCTGGATCCACAGGCCTAGGCGCATGTCGTTGACGAAGATGAAGCCGTGCACCGGGTCGGTGGACAGGCTGCCCCAGTTCATGCCGCCCAGCGAACCGGGGAAGCTCAGCGCCAGGTCGGTGCCCGGGGCGGTGTAAAGGCCTTCGTAGCGCATCTTCTTGAAGTCGATGCGGCACAGCATCTGGTCATACGGGGTGGCGCCCCACATGTCCGACTCGGTTAGGGTCTGCGCGCCGATTTGCGGCATGCCGACGGATTTCGGCTGGGTCAGCGAATACTGCTCGTTGGGGATGCCGGCGGATTTGACCGGTACTTCCTCGACCTTGGTCAGCGGCTGGCCGGTGGCGCGGTCGAGCACGAAGAGCTGCCCGGCCTTGGTGCCGATTACCAGCGCGGGCACGCTGCTGCCGTCGTCCTTGGTGAAGTCGATCAGGCTCGGCTGCATCGGCAGGTCGAAGTCCCAGAGGTCGTTGTGCACGGTCTGGTAGACCCACTTCTCGGTGCCCGTGCTGGCGTCGACGGCGAGGATCGAGGCGCCGTACTTGTGGTTAAGCGCCGTGCGTTCGGCACCGTAGAGGTCGGTGGAGGGGCTGCCCATCGGCAGGAATACGGTGTTCATCGCCGGGTCGTAGGACATCGGCGCCCAGCTGTTGGGGGTGCTGCGCACGTAGCTGTTGGTGTCGGCCGGGGCCTGTTTGTCCTGCGGGTTGCCCGGGTCGAAGGCCCAGCGCATCTGCCCGCTGATCACGTCGAAACCACGGATCACGCCGCCCGGCATGTCGGTCTGCACGTTGTCGGCGACGCGGCCGCCGACCACTACGGTGGTGCCGGCCATCAGCGGTGCCGAGGAGAGCTGGTAGTAAGAGTCGGGCACGTCGCCCAGGCCGGCCTTGAGGTCGACCTGGCCGTTGTTGCCGAAGCCCTGGCAGAACTCGCCGGTGTCGGCGTCGACGGCGATCAGGCGGGCGTCGATGGTGTTGGTCAGCAGGCGCCGCTGGCAGTTGGCAGCGGCCGGCACGCTGGCGGCGATCACTGGCGAGCTGTTCGGCTGGGTCGGCTGGGCGATGGCCTGGGTGGCGTCGAAGTAGGCCAGGCCACGGCAACGCTGCCAGACCTTGGACTGGGCGTTGATCTCGTTCTTCCACAGCTGCTTGCCGGTGTCGGCATCCAGCGCGATCAGGTTGTTGTGCGGGGTGCAGATGAACACCTTGTCGCCGATCTGCAGCGGGGTCAGCTGGTCTTCGGCACCGTTGCCGTCGCTGATCGCCACGTCGCCGGTGTTATAGCTCCAGGCCACTTGCAGCTGGTCGACGTTGCCACGGTTGATCTGGTCCAGCGCGGCGAAGCGGCTGCCGCCTTCGCTGTTGCCGTAGTGCGCCCAGTCTTTCTGGGCGTGGGCCGGGTCCACCGGGGTCAGGCCCGGGCCGTTGCCGCTGGCCGGTACGCTCGGGTGGGCGACGAACATGTTGCCCACCGCCCAGACCAGGGCAATGGCCATGACCCCGGCAACGCCGTAGGCAGCGCGCCCGCCGGTGCCGCCGGAGGCGCGAACCAGCAGCGGGTAAACCAGGGCGACCACCAGGCCGATGGCGCTGAACATGAACAGGCGGGAGAACATCGGCCAGAAGCTGCGGTCGGTGTCCAGCACGGCCCAGATGGCGGTGCCGGCCAGGAATGCGGCGAACAGCCAGGCGCCGGCCGGCTTGCGCAGGGCGATCAGGAGGCCTGCCAGGGTCATGGCCAGGCCGCCGATGAAGAAGTACCAACTGCCACCTAGAATGACCAGGCGGACGCCGCCGGCGGCCAGGGCGATGCCGAGCAGGGCGATGACGGTGCCCAGGCCGATCAGGATGAACCTGCCAAGGCCAGAGGCCTGCGATAGTTGCTTCATGCCGTGTATCTCGCTGTTGAGTGCTGCGATTATACTCTTAGCTTGCTAATTAACTAGTTGGTACAGAATGCGCGTGTTCGATTATCGGGCGGGCAAGCCGTCCGCCAGCCTGGCAAGTATTGGCCGCTTTTCCGAGTGGTGCCCGACAGGATTGGGCGATGTCCCTGTCGCGAGGACGGGCGACGATGCTGCCCTGACGCCCTGTTCGGCCGGGCCGGGTGGCCGGGTGCTCAACCTGCTGCCGCTGCTACTGCTGGGCCTGGGCCATGCCTTGCCCGCACGCGCGGAAAGCGCCACGCCTGTGGGCAGCACTGAACTGCCGAGCCTGGTGGTCACCGCCACCTATGCGCCGGTGTCCAGCTTCGACCTGCCGTTTGCCATCGACAGCGTGCAGCAGCCGCAGCTCGGCAACGGCCAGTTGGGGGTAAACCTCTCCGAGGCGCTGCAGCGAGTGCCCGGCCTGGTGGTGCAGAACCGCCAGAACTACGCCCAGGACCTGCAGGTTTCCTCGCGCGGTTTCGGCGCGCGCTCGGCCTTTGGCATTCGCGGCCTGAAGCTGCTCAGCGACGGTATTCCGGCCAGCACCCCGGACGGCCAGGGGCAGGCGGCGACCCTCAATCTCGACGTTGCCGAGCGCATCGAGGTGCTGCGCGGCCCTGCCTCGACCATCTATGGCAGCAACGCCGGCGGGGTGATCCAGATGTTCTCGCGCGATGGTTATGGCGCGCCGAAAGTCGGTACAGAAACCAGCGTCGGCAGCGATGGCTTCAGCAAGCAGCATCTGTACAGCGAAGGCGGTAACGAGCAGGCCGGTTTCCTCGTCGATGCTTCGCGCATGGATACCGACGGCTATCGCGACCACAGCGCCGCCCGCCGTGATCAGACCTTCGCCAAGGTCAATTTCAAGCCCGATGCCGATAGCCGCATGGCGCTGATCTTCAGCAGCCTGGAGCAGAACGGCACCGAGGACCCGCTGGGCCAGACCTGGGACGCCTACCAGCATGACCCGCGCTCGGTGGCCGCGGCGGCCGAGACATACAACACGCGCAAGAGCATCGACCACCAGCAGCTAGGGATGAACTACGAGCGCTACATCGGCGACGCCACCTTGCAGGTCAACCTCTATGCCGGCCAGCGCAGCGTGGTGCAGTACCTGTCCATCCCGAAAACCGTGGTTTCCAACAGCCAGCGTGGCGGTGGCGTGGTGGACTTCGATCGCAGCTTCCACGGCGGCACCCTGCGCTGGATTCAGCCGCTGCAGGGCGTGCCCGGCAACCTGACGCTCACCAGCGGCCTCGATTATGACCAGAGCCGTGACGACCGCCATGGCTACCAGAACTTCAGCGGCGACCAGCTCGGCGTGAAGGGCGAACTGCGCCGTGACGAACAGGACACCGCCACCAGCCTCGACCCCTACCTGCAGGCGCGCTGGCAGCTGGCGGACTGGACCTTCGACGCCGGCGTGCGCTACAGCAGCATGGACATGGATGTCGACGACCACTACCTGGCCAACGGCGACTCCAGTGGCTCGAAGACCTACCGGCAGTTCACCCCGTCGCTGTCGGCCATGTACGCCTTCACCCCCAACCTGCATGGCTACGCCAGCGTCGGCAAAGGCTTCGAGACGCCGACCCAGGCCGAAATGGCCTACGCCCCCGGCGCGGCGGAAGGCTTCAACTTCGACCTCGATCCGGCGGCCAGCACCCAGTACGAAATCGGCCTGAAGGCGAAGGTGGGCGAGGGCACGCGCATCAACGCGGCGCTGTTCGAGATCCGTAGCGACGACGAGATCGTCGTGGCCAGCGCCACCGACGGGCGCACCAGTTACCAGAACGCCGGCAAGACCCTGCGCCGGGGTTTCGAGCTGGGCGTACAGAGCCGGCTCAGCGAGCGCTGGGAAGCCAGCCTGGCCTATACCCGCCTGGAGGCCACCTACAACGAAGACTTCGTTGCGGGCGGCAATACCATCGACAAGGGCAACCACCTGCCTGGCGTGCCGGGCAGCAGCCTGTTCGGCGAGCTGGTCTGGCAGCCGCGCGAGGACATCAGCATGGGGCTGGAGGGCCAGTACCGCAGCAAGGTCTACGTCGAGGATCGCAACGAGGCCAAGGCCGCGCCGAGCTATGCGGTGTTCAACTGGCGCACGCGTTTCGAGCAGAAAGCCGGCCCATGGACGTTCCATGAGCTAGTACGCCTGGACAACCTGCTGGACCGTCAGTACGTCGGCTCGGTGATCGTCGGCGACAGCAATGGCCGCTACTACGAGGCCGCGCCGGGACGTTCCTGGTATGTGGGGGCGGGGCTGGAATACCAATTCCAGTGAGATTGAAAGGCCGGTGCGCCTCCGTGGGCGCACCGGCAAGCAGGCCGATTAGTCTTCGATAGGCTCGTAGGGCAGCCCCACGTAGTTCTCGGCGATCGTGGTACGGCCGGCCTCGGAGCCAACGAAATAGTCCAGTTCGGTCTGCTGCATGCGCTGGCTGAAGGCGTCGGTGCCGGGGAATTTGTGCAGCATCGAGGTCATCCACCAGGAGAAGCGCTCGGCCTTCCAGACGCGCTTCAGGCACACCGTCGAGTAGCGTTCGAGCAGGTCCGTGCGGCCTTCGCGGTAGACCTTGAGGAGGATGCGGTACAGCGTGCTGACATCGCTGGCGGCCAGGTTGAGACCCTTGGCGCCGGTGGGCGGGACGATGTGCGCGGCGTCGCCAACCAGGAACAGGTGGCCGTACTGCATGGGCTCGACCACGTAGCTGCGCAGCGGCGCGATGCTTTTCTCGATCGACGGGCCGGTGATCAGGCGGGCGGCGTCGTCGGCCGGCAGGCGGCTTTTCAGTTCGTCCCAGAAGCGCTCATCGGACCAGTCCTCGACCTTCTCCTCGCTACCCACCTGCACGTAGTAACGGGTGCGGGTCGGTGAACGCATGCTGCACAGGGCGAAGCCGCGTTCGTGGTTGGCGTAGATCAGCTCTTCGTTGACCGGCGGGGTGTCGGCCAGCACGCCGAGCCAGCCGAATGGGTAAACCCGTTCGAACTCCTTGAGCACGCCCTGCGGGATCGACTGGCGCGACACGCCGTGGAAGCCGTCGCAGCCGGCGATGTGGTCGCAGTCCAGGCGCACGCTCTCGCCGTTGAGGGTGAAGGTAACGTGCGGTTTCTCGCCCTTCAGCTCGTGCAGCTGGGCGTCGGTGACGCCGTAGAGAGTCTTGGCACCGCTGGCCTGGCGGGCGGCCATCAGGTCGCGGGTGACCTCGGTCTGGCCGTAGATCATCACGGTCTTGCCGCCGGTCAGCCCGTGCAGGTCGATGCGTTCGCGGCGGCCGTCGAAGGCCAGCTCGAAGCCGTCGTGCACCAGGCCTTCCTTATCCATGCGTTCATGCACGCCGGCTTCGCGCAGCAGGTCGACCATGCCCTGTTCCAGCACGCCGGCGCGGATGCGGCTGAGCACGTAGTCGGGGGTCTGGCGTTCGATGATGATGGTGTCGATGCCGGCCTGGTGCAGCAACTGGCCGAGCAGCAGGCCAGAGGGGCCGGCGCCGATGATGGCGACTTGGGTCTTCATTGTTATTGTCCTTAGTGGGCCGTTGCGCGGGTGGCTCTGGTCCGGGCTTGGTGTGAAGTCGCCTGTATTTTTGGTGGATAGTCGATGGGGTTGAAGGCACTATCGGATTATCTTTCTGGACTTTTCGAGGGTCATGTCGCCATGCATAAAACACCCGCCAGCGCCGTGCCGGTGTTCAAGCTGTATGGCGAGACAGCGTCCTGGCCGACCCCGGACCTGATCCACTGCGAGTCGATCCCCGAGCGCAGCCGCCAGCACGACTGGGAGATCAAACCGCACCGTCATGGCGATCTGGTGCAGCTGTTGTATGTGCAGGGCGGCACGGCTGAGCTGGAAGTGGAGGGCGTGGTGCATCCCGTGCGGCAGGCCTCGCTGCAGGTGGTGCCGGCGCTCAGCGTGCACGGCTTCCGTTTTTCCCAGGACATCCAGGGCCTTGTGCTGAGCCTGGCGCTGCCGCTGGTGGAGCAGCTCGGAGCGGTACTCGACAGCCCGCCGCTGGCGCGTGCTGCCTGCTACCCGGTGGCGGGGCAGAAGCGCTACCTGGATGCGCTGTTCGACTCCATCGCCCAGGAATACAGCGAGCAGCAGCCGGGGCGCGAGCTGATGCTGCAGTCGCTGATCAGTGCGTTATTGGTGTGGGTCGGGCGCCGTTCGCTGGCCCTGGCGCATGCCGAGGCGCAGACGCCGGATCGCGGGCGCGAGCACCTGCAGCGCTTCACCCGCCTGCTCGAAGCGCGCTTTCGCGAGCATCGCCCGATCGAGTTTTACGCCGCCGAGCTGGGCATCAGCGCCGCGCACCTGAATGCCCTGTGCCGGCGCCTGGCCGGGCAGTCGGCGCTGCAGTTGATCAACCAGCGCCTGTTGCTGGAGGCCAAGCGCTGCCTGGTCTACACGGCGATGACGGTGAACCAGGTATCGGACAGCCTGGGCTTCTCCGAGCCGGCGTATTTCTCGCGCTTCTTCAAGCGCTGCAGCGGCCAGTCGCCCAAGGCGTTTCGCAGTCAGCGTTGAGTCGACCCGGGCCGAGTGAGGCGAACGCCTCGCCGCCGCTCTGCCATGCAGGTTGGCCGCTGGAAAATATTGACTAAGCTGTTGCTGGTTTAGTCCATTTACACCTGATGTGTGCCGTACTATCCGACGTCGGGCCACCCGGCCCAGCTCACAGGTTTCGTATCAACAGGCAGGCTTGTTCGAGTGCTGCCAAATGCAGAATTGGTTAAGGAAGCAGACCCTATGAGTGCCAAGCACTTGCGTTGCAATCTCAGCGCCCGCCATCAACTCTCCGCCCTGGCCCTCGGGGTTGTCGGGCTGCTGGGTACGGCCGGTCAGGCCTGGGCCGGCGGGATCATGATCTACGAGGCGGGCCAGGAGGGGACGGGCCTGGCCAACGCGGGTGCGGCGGTGCTGGCCACCGATCCGAGCATCCTGATGAACAACCCTGCCGGCATCAGCCAGCTCAAGGGCACCCAGGTCAACGTCAACGCCCAGGTGATCCTCGGCGACCTGCAGTTCTCCCGCGATGATGACAACACCTTCGGCGGCAACGAGGGCGGCAACTCGCTGGAGTACATCCCCGGCAGCAGTTTCTTCATCAGCCACCAACTGGAAGACCAGCGCACCAGCATCGGCTTTGGCATGTACGGCAACTTCGGCCTGGCGCTGGACTACGACGACGACTGGGCCGGGCGCTACTTCACCCAGGAGTCGGCAATCATGGGCGTGTCGTTCCAGCCGACCTTCGCCTACCAGGTCACGGACGACCTCTCGCTCGGCTTCGGCCCACGCCTGATGTATGGCTATTTCCGCACCGAAGTGGCGGTCAACAACAACGTGCTGGGCCTGGGCAACGCCGATGACGGTCAGCTGCGCTACAAGGACGAAGACTGGGGTGCCGGCGTCAACCTGGGCCTGCTCTACAACCTCAACGAGCGCACCAAGCTGGGCCTGGCCTACACCAGCAAGATCGATCTGGAATTCGAGGACAGCCCGGAGCTGAAGGACATCACCAACCCGCTGCTCAACCTGGCGCTGAACCGAGTGGGTATTGACCAGCTGCAGCTCGACATGAGCGTGCCGCAAACCGCCCTGGCCAGCCTGTCCTATCAGCTGGGCAGCCAGTGGACCTTGCTCGGTAGCGTGGGTTGGCAGGACTGGAGCGAGTTCGGCAAGATCGGCGTCGAGGTCGACACCAACGCCGCAGGCACCAGTACGGGCGTCGACCGCCAGTACAAGGACACCTGGCACGTTTCTGTCGGTGCGCAGAACCAGATCAGCCGCAAGCTGCGCTGGAACATGGGCGTGGGCTACGACAGCTCGGCGGTGGAGGATGACGACCGCACCGTGGACAACCCGATGAATGAAGCCTGGCGCCTGGCCACCGGCTTCAACTACGAGCTGGAAGAAGGGCTCGACCTGACCATGAGCTACACGCTGATCTGGCTGGGTGACATGGACGTGCAGCAAACCAAGAGCCGCTCCGGTGGCTCGGTCTCCGGTGAGTACGCCAACAGCGCCCTGCATGTGCTGGGTGGCGGGATGATCTGGCGGTTCTGACGGGGTGCCAGGGCTGACGCGTGTCGTCAGCCTGGGCAAGCGGTGCCGCCGCTCCGGGCTCCGTAACTATTACGGGCCAGCCAAAACCAACGCTAGGGCGGCCTTTGGCCCTGATGCCGGATGATTGGCCGCCATATTTGCGGCTCATGCATCGCTGCCCCGTTGTCCTGCTGGCATTCTGCCTTCTATGCTGTCGGCGAAGCGACGATGCGGCTGCACTTCGATATGGCAGGCGCTGGCGTGCGTGCCTTGCCAAGGAGCGGCGGCGTGGTTCTTCATTCGCAGGAACAGTGTCCATTAGTGACAAAATATGTCATTTCGCCATCATCAGGGGCAGGCTTGGTGCTGGGGGAATAGGCTAAAAATCCGACGCTGCCAAATTATTTTTGCTGATCTGCTGTTGGAGCTCTTATGGGGGTGTTGCGGCAATTACTTTCGTTGCGCGAAAGAGTGGGGGGCGCTGTTTTCGTTTTGTTGGGTCAGGGCGCGCAGAGTGTTGGAAGTTTTGTAACTGGGTTGATAATTGCGCGAGCAGCAGGGCAAGAAGAGTTGGGGCTTTTCGCGCTTGGGTATTCATTTTGTTTCTTGGTTATTTGTCTTGGCGACACATTGGTCGCAACGCCTTATACCTATTTCAGTTCTCATGAAGACAAACATCAGTCCGGCATTTTAAGGGCGGGACTGTTAGGTACTTTCCTGGTTGGGTTGTTGGTCTGCATTCTTATTGTTATTGCTGCTGCTCTTGGCGTTGAGAGTTTGCGCGGGTTGGTTTTCACTCTGCCTTTCGCGGTAATAGGTTTGGTGTTGCGTGAGTTTGTTAGGCGCCATTTGTATGTCGCTGGAAAATTGACGTCTGCGCTCCTGAAAGATCTGCTTTCTTGTGCGCTACAGCTTGTACTGGTTCTTCTACTGGCTGGCTTTAATGAGCTATCCGCCAATAGTGCCTTTGTCGCGATAGGCGTGGCGGCTTTGCTGCCTGTTTTGGTTTTTTTGGTTCGGGGGGTATTTGCTGGGCACGTGTCGACAGTCGCCGAGATGGCTGGATGGCTGATGCAGTTTTTTGGCTACGGCCGCTGGCTGGTACTCGGGACGGCGTGCCATGTCGCCAGCATTCAGCTCTACCCGTGGCTGGCTCTTGCGGGAGGTGGTGCCAGGAATGCTGGGGTGTTCGCGGTTTGTGTGGCGCTGACAAACTTGATGAATCCGCTGCTGGTTGGGCTGACCAATTACTTCAGACCGAAACTTATGGCGAGTTACCGAGAGGTCAGTTCGGCAGATTTTTTCAGGCAGATCTTGCGTGTTTCCATGCTGTTTCTCGTGCCAGCAGTTTTCTTTCTGCTGGTGGTGTCCGTTGAGGGCGATCGCTTACTTGTTTTTGTGTATGGCGAAACTTATCGCGAGGGTGCGAGTGCGCTTTTTTATATGGGTTTTGGAATGGTTGCAGTTGCTCTTTCTGCGCCATTGCAATTGGCTCTGCTGGCAGTAAGGGCGCCTGTAACAAACTTGATTTATCATGCGTCCGCTTTGTTTGCTCTTCTGTTTTTGAGTGCGATTTTCTGGCCTCACCTGACAACCACCCTGCTCGGCTCATTCTATGGTGGCGTGAATTTTGCTGCGCTGGCCGTGCTGTTTTTCCTGTTCTGGGGGCGGGTGGTTTCCCGCTAGCATAGCGAGCCATTTGAAGCTCAAGTGCTTATTTATGGCGTCAATTTATTGTTAGGGCGGGGTCGTGGTGGGGTGAGTTGCAGTATGCGATTAACCCACTGTTTTAATTAAATTCGAGTGCATCGCTCTGGGCTTGCGAAGTTACTTCGCGGTGCAGAGGGGAGGGGTTGTTTATGCGCAAGATCGTAATTACCGGTGGTGCCGGCTTCGCTGGCTCGCATATCGTCGATGAAGCTTGTCAGAAGTATCCGGATGCCCGTGTGGTGGTCCTCGACAAGATGACCTACGCGGGTGACGTGCGAAACATCTCCCACCACGTGTTCTCCAACCGAGCTCAGCTTCTGGTGGGCGACGTTGCCGATCTGGATCTGTGCCGGCGGGTGGTCAAGGGCGCCTGCCTGGTGATCCATGCCGCAGCGGAGAGCCACGTCGACAACTCCTTCGGCAACTCCCTGGAGTTCACCCGCACCAACGTGCTGGGTACCCATGCGCTGATCGAAGCCTGTCGCCAGGAGCGAGTGCCCAAAGTGGTGCATGTCAGCACCGATGAGGTGTATGGCGAAGTGATGAGCGGAGCGGCGGCGGAGGACGATGTACTACGTCCGACCAACCCGTATTCCTCGTCCAAGGCTGCCGCAGAAATGATTTTGCGCGGCTATATCCAGTCCTATCACGAGCCCATCGTGATCATCCGGGCGAACAACCTCTACGGCATTCGCCAGTTCCCGGAAAAGATCATTCCCCGCTTCATTTGTCACCTGCTCACCGGGCGGCGCTTGCCGCTGCATGGCAATGGCAGCAACCGCCGCCATTACCTGAGCACCCGTGATTTCGCGCGTGCTGTTCTGTTCGTTGCCGAGCAGGGTACGGTCGGTGAGACCTATAACATCGGTACCACCGAGGAATACACCAACCTAGAGATGGCCGAGCTGGTGTGCGAGCACTTCGGGCGCAGCGTCGATCAGTTGGTGGACTTCGTACCGGACAGGCCTTTCAACGACGCGCGCTATTCGATCTCCTGGAGCAAGCTCCAGAGCATGGGCTGGAAGCCCCAGCACAGCCTGCGCGAAGACCTCGGCATGCTGGTCGACTGGTATCGCGACAACCTGGATCGCTACACCGAACTCTTCGGCACCCCCGAGGTACAGGCCATTACCCAGACGCTGGCAATGCTTGCCGCCAATGGAAACGCGGCGGAACTGAAAGCCACCACGTGACTGCGGTGGCTGGGGTTCAGGTGCGAATGGTTTTCCAGGGATCGGAGTGACTCGGGAGATGACAACGATGGATCCGAGTGGGGCAATAGAGGTAGCCCGGCAGGAGCGAGTGCGGCGTTTGCCTGGTAGCGGCATGGCTCGCCCGAAAGGTGTGCGGCGCTTCGATGCGGCGGCCCTTTCCGGCGTAGAGCTGTTGTTGCTGCGGCTGGTGCATGCGCTCTGCAGTTTCCTGGCAGTCGCGGTGCTCTATGTCTATGCGCTTGCCGTACAGGCGGAAGCGGCGGCAGACCTGCAGCTGTGGGCGGTATTTCTCACCCTGTTTGCCGGTTTGATGCCGGTACGCGTCTACGGTGGTTTGTGCCAGCCGCATGTTGAGCGCGCCCTGAAAGCGGTGAGTTCACTGCTCAATGCGGGCGTGGCGATTGCCGTGCTGCAGGTGCTGGTGCTGCTGGCCGGGCAGCATGGGTTGCCGCCGCTGTTTCTGCTGGGGCTCTTCCTGCTGGTGGCTGTGATGTCGCTGGGCGGCCGTTTGCTGCTGGAGCGCCTGGTCCGCAGCTGGGATCATAAGACGCGTCTGGTCATTGTCGGCGCCGGCGAGCAGGGTGTGGCGATTGCCCAGCACATGGCGCTCAGCGAGCCGAATATCGAGGTCATCGGGTTTATCGAAGACCGCCAGTCGCGTATCGATCCTGCCAGTCTGCCTGTGCCACTGCTGGGTAACACCTCGCAGTTGGAAGAGTTGCCGCGCGATATCGATGGCGTGGTGATCGCGCTGCCGAACAGTGCTGGTGAGCGGGTCAACGAGCTGGCGTCTCTGCTGCGCGCGCGCCTGGGCAGTGTGTATCTGGCGCCGGAGGTGCCTGTGCTGCGCCACGCTTTTGCCGGTTGGCCGAAGCAGGGGCCGCACAAGATGATGCTGTTGGGCATGAACCGTCTGCCGGTCGAAGGGCGCTTGCTCAAGCGGCTTTTCGATATCGGCTTTTCGGCCTGTGCCTTGCTGGCGTTCCTGCCGTTCGGTTTGCTGATCGCCACCGCAATCAAACTCGAGTCGCCAGGGCCGGTACTGTTCCGGCAACAGCGCTATGGCCTGCGCAACCAGCTGTTCGGCATCTACAAGTTTCGTAGCATGAGCTTCGACCCCGATGGGGCGAACAAGGAGATTCGTCTTACTGCCCGAGGCGACAGCCGGGTCACTCGCGTCGGTGATTTTCTGCGGCGCAGCAGCCTCGATGAGTTCCCGCAGTTCCTCAATGTACTGCTGGGGCATATGTCGGTGGTCGGGCCGCGTCCGCATCCGCCTGGGGTGAAGGCTGGTGATCGGATCTACGAAGCGGTGGTGGTGGATTTCGTCGAGCGCTACAAGGTGCGCCCCGGCATAACCGGCTGGGCACAGGTCAACGGCCTGCGTGGCAACACTTTTACCGAAGAGCACCTGACCGAGCGCTTTTCCTACGATATCCAGTACATCCAGAACTGGTCTGTCGAGCTCGACCTGTGGATCGTCACCAAGACCGTGCTGGGCGGCTTCGGAGGCAAGAATGCCTTTTGATCCGATCGCACGGACCAGCGTGGTGATTCTCACCCTCGACGCCCAGCGCTACCTGCCGGCGCTGCTGGCAGCCATCGCCGCATTGCCGTGGGCACCGCAGCGGGTGTTGTTCATCGATTCCGCGTCGCGCGACCAGACTGTTGCCCTCGCGGCAGCGGCCGGGCATCAGGTGCATGGCATCGAACGCAGCGATTTCGGGCACGGCAAGACCCGTAACCTGGCGCTGCAGTTGTGTGCCGATAGCGAGTTTCTGGTCTACCTGACGCAGGACGCTTGTCCCCGTGGCGAGGATTGGCTGGCGCAACTGCTGCAACCTTTCGCCGACGAGCAGGTGGCGCTGGTCTATGGTCGGCAACTGCCACGTGCCGAGGCGACCTTGTCCGAGCGCTTCGCGCGCGAATTCAATTATTCGGCACAGCCCGATCGAACCACGCTGGCGGATTTGCCAGTGCGTGGGATCAAGGCTGTGTTCTGCTCCAACTCCTTCTCGGCTTACCGCCGGAGTGCGTTGGAGGCCGTTGGTGGATTTCCCGAAAAGCTGCCGCTGGGCGAGGACATGGCAGTAGCACTGCGCCTGCTTCAACACGGCTATGCCCGCTGCTATCAACCGCTGGCCATGGCGGTGCACAGCCATGACTACAGCGTGCTCCAGGAGCTCAAACGCTATTTCGATATCGGCACGCTGATGGCCATGGACGACGAGTTGCGTCGCGTGCGCCTGGCTGCTTCGGGCGAGGGCTTGCGTTTTGTTCGCGCCGAACTGGCCGTCGCCTGGCGGCAGAGCGCCCTGGCTGAAATATGCAGGATCGCGCTGCGTACGCTGGGCAAATACTTCGGTTTCGCCCTGGGGCAGCGCTACCAGCATCTGCCGATAAGTTGGCGGCGACGTTTGAGCATGCACGCGTTTTTCTGGAGTGAATCATGACGGTGGCGGTGGTCGGTGCCAGCAGTTTCATTGGCCGGGCGCTGCAGGCGCGGGCGGACACTGCGAGCTGGCGCTTTCTCGACTGGCGCACCGCCCTGGCCGAAGACGCCTGGTTGGATGGGGTCGACTGCCTGATCAATTGTGCTTTCGATCCTGTTCTCAAGCGCGAGCCCTACAGTGTGGCGCGTGATATCGACCTGCAACTGGCCGAGCGGCTGCGCGACTATCCACAGATCAATTACCTGATGCTCAGCTCGCGCATGGTCTATGGCCCCGCCGCCGCGGACGGTCGCCTGCATGAAGCACTGTCACCGCAGCCGATCAACCTCTATGGCGCGGCCAAGTGGCAGAGCGAGCAGGCGCTGCGAGGCCTGCTCGGCCCGCGCCTGACGGTGCTGCGCCTGAGTAATGTCTGTGGTTATGAGCTGGGTGGCGGGCGCCAGAGTTTCTTCGCCATGGCCTCGCGCAGCCTCAGCGAGCAAGGGCGCATCGTGCTGGATATGAGCCCCTTCATCGAACGTGATTTCCTGCCGGTGGAGTCTCTCGCTGCCTGGCTGCCCCGCATTGCTGCGGCGCCTCGGCCGGGCCTATTCAATCTGGGCGCCGGGCAGGGGACGGCGACCGGGCGTATCGCCCAATGGCTGATCCAGGGCTACGGCGAAGGCGAGTTGCTGGTCAGCAACCTGCGTGAGCACGACCCCTTCTGGCTGGACCTGTCCGCTACGGCTCAGGCATACGACATTCACGGCATCGAGGCCGCGCAGTTGCGTGATTATTGCCTAGCCCTGGGCCAGCGGTTACGCCTGGAAAAGGACGCCAGCCGATGACGTCCCTCTGTGTTTCCATCGTCAACTACAAGACGCCGCAATTGGTCATCGAGTGCATCGACTCGTTGAAGCGCTTCGCCCCCAGCCTTGCCGCGCTCGAGGTGGTGGTGGTCGACAACGCCTCGGGCGATGACAGCCTGGTGCGTATTGGTGCGGCTCACACCGATGTACGCCTGATCGACGCCGGTGCCAACCTGGGCTTCGCTGCCGGCAATAACCTGGCGCTACGCGAGTGCAGCAGCGATTACGTGTTGCTGCTCAACAGCGACGCATTGGTGGAGGCGGGCACGCTGGATGGCCTGCTGCGTGCCTTGCAGGACAATCCGCAGGTCGGCGCGGTCAGTGCGCGGGTAGTGAATGCCGACGATGGCGAGGATCAGGATTACCCCTGCCGCTTCCCGAGCCTGACGGAGATGGTACGTCGTGCGCTGCATGGCCCGCAGTACCCGGCGCAAGGCCAGCAGGCACCGGTGGCGATGGAGCGCCTGCATGGCGCCTGCATGATGCTGCGAGGTGCCTTGCTGCGTGATGTCGGCCTGCTCGATGACGGCTTCTTCATGTACGACGAGGACGTCGACTGGTGCGTGCGTATCCGCCAGCAAGGCTGGCAGTTGTGGCTGCTGCCTGAGGTGCGCGTGCTGCATCACGGTGGCAAGTCTTCCGGGCGTGCGCCGAGTGGCCAGCGTGCTACGCCGCAGTTGAGTGCCACGGCGTTGCGCATGCGTTACGAGTTGCGGCGCAGCCGCTATCGCTTGTACCGCAAGCACCGTGCGCTGTGGGAGGTGTGCCTGCTCAAGTTGCTCACCGACCTGGCGATGCTGGCGGCCAGCGTGCGGCCCGCTGTGCATTGCCTGTCGCCGCAGCGGCGCACCGCTTCGCTGGCAGTGCTGCGCTCAAACTTCCAGGTGATCGCCTTGAATCCATTTGGCCCGGAGGTGTCCGGGCATGGCGTTTAATTCGTTGTTGCAGCGCTCGGATGTCACGGGGCGTGGCGTACTGCTGGCGCTGCCGCTCGGTTTTCTGTTGGCATTGCTGACCACCCTCTATCCGCTGCCAGGCATGGCGCTGGGTGTGGGGCTGGGCGCGGCGCTGGCACTGAGCAAGCAGCCGCAACTGCTGATGGTGCCGTTTGTCATCAGCCTAGCCATTCCGATCCAGAAGACCTTTGCTGGCCTGCCGTTGAATGCCACTGACGGTTTGCTGGTGCTCTGGTGCCTGCTCTGGCCGTTCATGCTGCAGCGCGAGCAGGCGCCGCATCTGGGGCGGTGGCGCGTGCCACTGCTGGTGTGGGCCATCACGCCGTTCCTGATTGCCACCTGCCTGGCGCAGATCGGCTCGATTGCTCAGGGCAACAGCCTCAAGCAGATCCTGCGCATCGTCGAATGGTTCATGGTGCTGCCGGTGCTGCTGATGATCTTCCGTCCGCAGCCAGCGTTTTGGCGTTTCGCCGCCCTGACCATGCTACTGGTGCCGTGCCTGTTCGCCATCGATGGTCTCTACGAACTGGCCAGCAATGGCACGCGGCTGACCGGCATGCTGGGTATCCCGGTACCGATCCCCGAAGGTGACATGGCGCAGATCCGCCATACCTTTGATATCTCTGGCCGTGCCGGCAGTTCTTTTGGCGGTGCCCAGGGCCTGGCGATGTACCTGGTGATGAGTATGAGCGTGGCCATCGCGCACCTGTTCATCTCGCCGCGTCCGGGGCTGCGCCTGCTGGCGGGACTCTGCCTGCTGGTGTGTCTGGGCGGGCTGGCGGCGACCAAGTCGCGTGGCGGCCTGCTGGGCGCCCTGGCGCTGGTGCTGGTGATGCTGGTGGTGATCCGCCCCCGCCTGCTGCGCTGGCTGGTGATGCTGGGCGTGCTGGCGGCCCTGGCTGGGGTGTTGACCATTGCCATGTTGCCGAACTGGGATGGCACCATTGCCGACCTGGTGCCCGGTCGCCCGGAGGCGGTGCTCGACCGTCTGATCATCTGGGGTGTGGTCATCGATGTGTTCAAGGACAACCCGTTGTTCGGCGTCGGCTTGGGCAATTTCCGTGACGAGTTCTTTGCCCGCGGCGTAACCCTCAACGTTGATCTCGGCTATCCATCGCTACATGCCCATAACACTTATCTGGAAATTCTCGCTGATACCGGGCTGGTTGGCCTGCTCGGTTATCTGGCATTCCTGCTGACGGTGGCGCGGCACCTGGCCAGGCGCTGGCGCGAGCGCTGTGGTGACGACGCGGCGGTCTTCACCCTGGCGGCCATTGGCACCCTCGCGGCCTACATGGTGTTTGCCTCGGTGGACATGCTGCTGTTGCAGAACATGCATTTCCTGTTGGTGCTGTTGCTTGGCCTGGGTATCAGTGACGCCCGCGCCGACGCCGTTGGCCTCAAGGCGAGCGAGCCGGAGGTGCGGGCATGAGAATCCTGCTGCTGGTGGAGACCCTGACGATCGGCGGCCTGCCCAACTACGTGCTGGAGCTAGCCCGGGCCCTGGCTGAGCGCGGCGAAACCGTGGGCCTGGCCCATGGCGGTGGCGAGGTGCCGGAGTTTCTCGATTGCCGCGGCGTGGAGCTGCTAGCGCTGACCGCCAATGGTTTCCAACAGCCCTACGAGTTGCTGGGCGCCGTGCAGATATTGCGTGACTGGCAGCCAGACCTGCTGCACCTGCATCTGTGTAGCGTATTGCCCCTGTTGCAGGCCCTGCCGAGCCTGGGCGTGCCGCTGCTGCGTTCTTTTCACGACTACACCTCGATGTGCCTGCGCCGTGGCCGCCGGCGATTTCCCGGGGATCGCTGCACCCGCCCGCTGGGGTGGAGCTGTGCACTGCAAGGCTGCCTGATTGGCGCGCCGCGCCCAGGTGGACGCTTGCCGGGTTTGCAGGACTTGCCCGCCAAGCTGGCGGAGCGTGCCGTTTACCAAGAATTTTCGGCGTCGGTGGTGGGCAGCCAGCACATGCGTCGGGTGCTGCTGTTGAATGGCTTCGCCGAGCCGGACGTCAACGTGGTGCCCTATTTCAGTCGCTTCGACCAGCAGGCATTGGGGCGCACGTCGCTGGGGGCGCCGAAGGCACCGGGGCTGCCCGGACATGAGCGTCCCCTGCGCCTGCTGTTCACTGGCCAGGCGGTAAAAGGCAAGGGCCTGGAGGTGCTGGTCAAGGCGCTTGCCCAGCTGCGTGGCGCCTGGCACTTCACCGCGATTTCCTCCGGGCCACGGTTGTCGGTAGCCAAGGCACTGGCCGAGCGTCATGGCATTGCCGAGCGCATCGAATTCATCGAGTGGCTGCCCCAGGAACAGCTTGCCGACTATTACCGCCGTGCCGATCTGTTCGTACTGCCCTCGGTCTGGGATGACCCGGGTCCGCTGGTGGGCATCGAGGCCATGTCGTTCGAAACCCCGGTGCTGGCGTTCCCCGTGGGCGGGATTCCCGATTACGTACTGGACGGGCGCACCGGTTACCTGACCGCCAGTGTTTCTGTCGCAGGCATGGCGGCTGGCTTGCAGCGTGCGCTCGATCAGGCCGAGTCATTAGCCGCCCTGGGGCAGGCAGCCCGTGCCCTGGTGGCCGAGCGTCATACCCGGGGTGGCCATATCGATACCTTGCAACAGCTCTACCGACGCGTTACCCCGCAGCACACCCAGCCAGGTCTGATGGCCAAGGAGTTGCTCTCATGATGCGTCGAGGTGCAAGGAAACTGCAGTCCAGCTTTGGGCGCGTCGGTTCGCGGTTGTTCTGCAGCCAGGTCGTCCAACTGAGCGGCGCGTGCCGTTTCTGGGACTGCCCGAGCGGGATGTGTCGCGCTATCAGTTTCAGTGAAATTTCCATCAACACCGTTAAAAGGGAGGCGCAGCTTTTGCTGCTGGCACGCACATGACAGCGATTTTGCGCGAATTCGTCGGTATCTACAGTCGGGCCCTGGCCACCCCCGTGGTGCACAAGGGCGAATTGCTCAGCGTGCAGCGCCTGCGTGGGCTGGCGGTGCTGATGGTGCTGGTGTTCCACGTCGAGGACATCGCCCGCAAGCTGCCGGGCTGGGAGCACGTGCACACCACCTATTCGGCTCTGGTCGGGTATTCGGCGCCGGATCTGTTTTTTGTGATCAGCGGCTTCATCATGTCGTACATCACCTTTACCACGCGCTTTGAACCGCGGCGCTGGCTGCTCAGCCGGTTCTTCCGGATTTTCCCGATGTACGTGTTCTTCACCAGCCTGGTGCTGGGGCTGTGGCTGTACAACCCGGCCATGACCATGGGCTCAGGGGTGCATGACTGGGGCTCGATCGCGCGTTCGCTGCTGATGCTGCCGCAGGCCGGGTTGCCGTTGCTGTTCGTCGGTTGGACGGTCGAGCATGAACTGGTGTTCTACGCCACGGTGTTCCTGGTTGCTCGTTTTCTACCGGTGCAATGGCTGTACGGTGTGATGCTGACCCTGAGCGTGCTGGCCCTGGGCAAGTGGCTCCTGCAACAGCATGCCGGCATACAGTTCTGGGACTTCCACATCCTCTCGCTGTACATGATTCAGTTCACCATCGGTGCGTTCATCTACCGCTTCTGGACCCAGGCTCAAGTGCTTGGCTGGAAGCTGCCGCTGCTGCTGTGCGCCATGTTCCTTGGGCTCGGCATGCGCTACGCCGAGTCGGGCCTGATCAATGAGGAGCTGCCTGCCCGAGTCCTGTCGTTTGGCTTTGCCTACGGCATGCTATTGCTGGCCTTGCTCAACCTCGAGAAGAGCCAGCGCGATGCCGGGCGCCAGTGGAAGAGGCGCGACTGGATGGTGCAGTTCGGTGATGCGTCGTACTCGACCTACCTCAGCCACCCCTTCGTACTCGCCCTGTTCGGCAAGCTCTATCCGCATTTGCACCTGTCTGACGGGCTGGCCTGGGTCGCAATAATCCTGTGTGGACTGACCATCGTCGCAGTCGGGATGCTGACCCATATTTTGCTCGAGAAACCGGTCATCGAAATTGGTAAGCGCCTTTCCAAGGCGTAGGGAATCAGGAAATCGTCTATGAACGCAGTCAATCCACAGGCACCTCTGCATCTGCTCGGTGAAGACCGCCGTCTGTCGCTGCCGATGCAGGAACTGATGGCGCGGGTTTTGCGAGAAGCCCGTGAGCGTCAACTCAATCAACTGATGATCGTCGGTGTGGCGCGCAAGGTCGGCACCAGCTTCATCGCCGAGCAGGCCGCGGAAGAGCTGGCAGCAGCCTTCGGCCAGATCCTGGTGGTCGAGGTCAGTGCCGGTGCTGGCGACGGCGAGGTGCTCGATGGCGATCTGGAGCGTCTCTGCGTGCCGGGGCATGCGGTGGCCAAGGTAAACCTGTCGCTGAACACCTGCCTGCACCTGTTTGGGATCGGTAACGACGAGACCCAGGCGATGTTCGCGCACCTGCACGAGCGCTTCGCGCTGGTGCTGTGGGACATGCCGCCGCCGACCCTGTCGCCGGTGTCGATGATCGCCGCCAGCTGCATGGATGGTGTGGTGCTGGTGGCCGAAGCCAACAAGACGCGCCGACAAGTCGCCCAGTACGTGGCCAATCGTCTGGAAGAAAGCGGCGGCAAACTGCTGGGGCTGGTACTCAACCGGACCTTGAACTTCATCCCGGAATGGCTCTACCGCTGGCTGTGAGCCCGCGCGGACAACAACACATGGTTTTCTTGGCGAGAGGATATTCGCGTATGCGGGCAAAGGGTTGGGTGCGAGGTGCAGCGCTGTTGGGCGCTCTGCTGCTGGGGGGATGCACGTCGATCAAGGTCGATCACATGCCGGGCCCCGATGGGTTGCCGCTGATGGATGGCGACGGCGTGGTACCTGAGCTGGAGTACCGCATTCGTCCGGGTGATGACCTGGACATCAAGTTCTTCTACACCCAGGAACTCAACGACCAGGTGAAGGTGCGCCCGGACGGTTACATCAGCATGCAGCTGATCGACGAAATCAAGGTGGCCGGCCTGACACCCAAGGCGGTCGATGACCTGCTCACGCAGAAATATGCGGCACACCTCAAGGATCCGTCGATCTCGGTGATCGTGCGCTCATTCAAGGGATTCCGCGCCTACGTCGGCGGTGAAGTAGCGGTGCCGCAGGTCATTCCGCTGGATGGCGGCATGTCGGTAATGCAGGCGATCTACCGTGCCGGTGGCACGCTGCCGACGGCCAGCATGGAGTCCATCGTGCTGATCCGCAAAGGCAAGAACGGCGAGCCGATGCCTTACCACCTGGACCTGAGTGACAAGGCTATCGCTGCCGGTCGTCCGGATACTCAGGTAGCGCTCACCCCATCAGACATTATCTATATCCCGCGTTCGCCGATCGCCAACGGTAACCGCTGGGTGCAGCAGTACATTACCGATCTGGTGCTGTTCAAAGGTGTACAACTCGGCTTCGGGGTCAACTACATCATTGAAGAGAATGACGACGGAGACAATTGATGAGTGCGTGTTTCTCGCTCCATCTACAGCGCGGTTTGCTGCGCGGGCTGGTGTTGCTTTGCCTGCTGCTGAGCGTGCCGCTGGTACGGGCTGAGCCTCTCTCCCTGGGGATCAACTCCATGTGGGGGCCGGGCGATGAAGCCAGCCTGCGTAAGCGCTTCAAGCAGGCCAAGGCGGTTGGCGTGAACCAGGTGCGCCTGGACTGGGAGTGGCGCCAGGTCGAGTCGACGCGCGGCACCTATAACTGGCAGTCGCTCGATACGCTGGTGCGGGTGGCCAAGGCGGAGAAGATCGAACTGCTGCCGATCGTCCACTACGCGCCGAAGTGGGCGCTGCGTACCGAGTCAAAACCCGACGAGGTCTATGAAATGGCGCCGGCGGATGAGGCGTTTGCCGACTACGCGCGCTTTCTCAAGGCGTCCATCCAGCGCTATGGCCCGGGAGGTGATGCCCAGGTACCGTTCACGCCGATTGTCTACTGGCAGGTGTGGAACGAGCCGAACATCAAGAACTTCTGGGGGCCGAAACCCGATGCGGCCGCCTTCGTCAAACTGATGCGCGTGGTGCAGCAGGAGACTGCCGGGCTACGGGACAAGGTCAAGCTGGTGCATGCCGGTTTGTCCAAGCCCGACCTGATCTTCTTCTGGCAACTATGGGAGGCAGACCCGCAGTACGGCGAAACCTTCGACATCATGGCTGTGCATCCCTATCTCTTCGATTGGTGGGATGGCATACGCGACCCCGATGAGATGGATGGCGACGATGGCGACTACGCTGCCCTTGGCGTGGTGGGGAGTCACGACGATCCAGGCTATATGGGCAAAGTGTTCAACCTGCAACTGATGATGAACCTCAAGGGCTATGCCGATAAGCCGATCTGGGTCACGGAGATGGGCTACTTCGTCGCCGATCACCGTTTGGGGGTGACCGACAAGGAGCAGGCCCAGCGCCTCACTGCCACCCTCGACTTCATTCAGCAGCAGTTGGGCAGTGCACCTTATGGTAAAGGTGTGCGTGGCGATCTCGCCGCCAACGTGCAACGCATCTACTGGTTCTCCCTTGAGGACTATCCCTCGCCTGACGGTATTGGCACCTTCGGGTTGTACCGCGCCGACGGTAGCAAGCGGCCCGCCGCTGATGTATTTCGCAATAAAGCCAAGCAGGTGAACGCTCAATGACCATCCGCGACATTCTCAATATCCTGTTCAAGCGCAAACTCGTGGTTGGCTGCTTCTTCCTGGCCGCCGTCGTGGGTGGCTATGCCGGCCTCAAGCTGGTGTCGCCGACCTACGAATCCACCGCGCGCCTGCTGGTGCGTATCGGCCAGGAAGACATCTACATGCCGGCGCTGCCCTCCAGCCAGTTCCGCACGCCGATGATGTCGGTGGTTCGCGAGGAGCAGCTGCACTCCGAGTCGAGCATTCTCACCAGCGTCGATCTGGCGCAGAAAGTAGTCGCGGAAGCGACGCCGCAGCGCCTGTTCCCAGGGATCGACATCAACCATCCGTGGTACGCCCCCAAAGGCTGGGTGCAGATGGCGAAAAGTGTGTACACAGGCCTTGAGGACTACTTTTTTCCGTTGTCATCGGATCGCACGCTGGAAGCGCAGGCCATCAACCGCTTCCTCAAGGATCTCGATGCCGAGGCGATCAAGAGCTCGAACATCATCGAGGTTTCCCTGCGCAGCAAGGTGCCCGAGTCTGCTGCCCTGGGCGTCAACACCCTGGTCCGGCAATACCTCAGCGAGCGGGTACGCATCTACCAGCGCGAGCAGGCGGGCTTCTTCACCGATCAACTGAGCCAGCTCGATACGCAGTTGGCTGCCACCGAGAAGGCCGTGGACACCTTCCGTTCGGAGAAGCAGATCGTCGATGTGGACAAGCAGCGTAGCCAGCAGATGGAGCGCCTGGGTGATATCCGCAAGAATATCGACGGGCTGCAGGTCTCGGTCGGTCAGGCCGACCGGCAGAACCAGGTGCTCAGGCAGCAGCTCGCGTCGGTGCCGGCTACGGCTCAGTTGTCCGGCGCCGAGTCGGCCAACAACTTCTCCATCAGCGAGATGAACAAGCAGCTTGCCGACCTGCAACGCAAGGAGGCCGATATCGTCGAGCGCTTCTCGCCTACCGACCCCCGCCTGCGTTCGGTGCGCGAGGAAATGGCGGTGGTCCAGCGCATGCTGAAGAGCCAGGAGACCCAGCGCTATTCCTCCTCCGAGAAAGGCATCAACCCGCTGCATGCGCGCCTGCGTGACGACCTGCTGCAAAGCGATGCCCTGCTTGCCGGGACGCGCCAGGCCCTGGAAAACTGGACGCAACTGGAGCGCGAGACGCTGGCGCGGCTGAATGACCTCAACTCCCACGAGGCCGAGTACAAGCGGCTGGTTCAGCAGCTCGATGTACTGCGCGACTCACGCCAGCTGTATCTGGAGAAAACCGAGGAAACCCGTTACCTCTCGGCCCAGGCAGCGGCCAAGATCGGCAACGTCTCGGTGGTCAACTGGGGGGCGGTGAACAATCGCCCGGTCAGCCCGAAGCTCTGGCTGGTGCTGATCGGTGTGCTGGTGGTGGGACTGTTCGGTGGTATCGGCTTGGCGTTCGTCGTCGAGTTGCTCGACGATAGCCTGAAGTCGGATTCGGACGTCCGGCGTTATCTGAAGCTGCCGGTCATCGCCAAGGTGCCCGAGCTGGCGTAAGTCACGGGCGCTTTATCCGGGGCCCCGGAACCAGTTGGTTCACGGGGCCTTTTGTTGTGTGGCATTTACCATCTGATGCCGGCAGAGCGGCGTGCAGCTTGCAATGCCCCTAAGCCGCATCGTGCATTCTGCACACGTCGATGGGCAGGTGATTATTCCAAGATATTGAAATATAAGGGGATATTTTTATTCGGTGGCTGGCACAGGCACTGCAATGGTTACTGCTCTAACTAAGGGAGCGTGGCCTGATGAACAATCTGAACCAAGAGCTGTCGACTGAATTTTCCGATTACCAGGTAGCTATCAAGCCGCGTCCGGACGGCAAGCTGCTGCTGACCCTGCACCGGGGCGGCGAGTTGGTGGTCAACCGAGCCATCGAGCGCGAGGCCATGCAGTCCAAGGCCTGCCTGCACAGCGCGATTCGCGAGCTGGTGCGTGACATCAAGCTGGAGGCCGGCGAAGTCACTTGCCAGGGCGATACCAGCCAGTGGCTGTACCGCGAGCTGCCCACGTTCACCGGCGCGCCGATTTGTCAGACCGTGGCCAAGACCCTGGTGCGCCGTCGCAAGCTGGAACTGTGTGGCGCTCGCTAGTGGGCTGCATGGCAGATGACAGTTGGGCAGAAGAATCTAGGGTATAGGTGTCAGACACCGCGTTGCTGCCTGGGAACCGCCCTATGAGAACGATCGTCAGCCGCGAGCCCTGGTGGGCCAAGCCACCCCTGCCGGGCGAAGAAGAAATGCACCTCGACTGGGGCTATCTGGTGCTCTACGACGACGGCCAATTCGAGTTTGACCCCCAGCGTCCCAGCGACGAGGAAATCCGCAACCGCAAGGGTTGTCGGGTTCATCATTCCGAGCCGGAGCCCAGCGCCAGGTCGAGCTTCTGAGCCGGGTGACGTGGCCCTTAACTCGGGCATAAGAGCCATGCTCCGGCTATGTGTTGCATAGGGTTCACCGCTCACAGCCAGGGCAGTGCTGCCTAACGCTTGCGCAGGCCTGGCGAGGGATAGGCCAGCTGCCTGGGGGCGAGCGGTCGAGAGGGCATTGCATCACGAGGGCCGCTGCGGCCGTCATCGCGCTATTGGATTTCCTACCCAGCCCCAGACCGAAGCCAAGCAAAAATGGCCTCCAGGCCCCTACATCCGGCAATGCACAACGTCGTATCCTGTAGCATGATGGCCATTTGACAGGGGCGGTGGTGACGTTGATCAGTACGCTGAAACGCTTATTGGATCCGCTGTACGGGATTCCGGAAACGGCCCGCGAGGAGTTCGTCGCCTGGTACCGGCAGGCCAGGGTTCCGCAGATCCGCTATGTCGCGTTCCTGACGACCGTGCTGTACCTGATCTATGCCGCCACGGAGCAGAATGTGGCCGGCGAGCAGCAAGGGCTGCGACTCTTCGTACACGGTGTTCTGGTGTCTGCCGCGCTGCTGGCCGTTGGCGTGATGAGCTTTTACAGCGCCTGGTATCGACCGATGTTGTGGCTGTTGAGCACAGCCCCCATCGGTGCGGTAGCCGCGAACCTGTATTTCAACAGCCAGCAGGGCGATTTCGCCTACTACGTCCCCGAGATCTACCTGAACCTCATGTGGACCTTCACCGTTTCGGGTCTGGCGCTGCGTCAGGCTACGCTGACGGCGTCCATTTCGGTGCTGCTGATCCTCGCGGTCACGCTGGGCAGCTCCCTGGAACCTGGGGTTCAGCGCCTTCATCTGGTGTGGATTCTGGCGTGCGTGTCCTTTGGCTTTCTCAGTGCCTTCGTGCTGGAGAAAGCCCACAAGACCATGTTCCTCAACCAGAGCCGCCTGGCCCTGAGTGCCAGCATCGATGGCCTGACCGGGCTGTGGAACCGCGCCCGGATCGACCAGTTCTTTGCCGAGGAAGTCGCCCGGGCCAACCGTTACGGCACGCCGTTCTCCCTGATCCTGATCGACATCGACCACTTCAAGAGTGTCAACGACACGCATGGGCATACCGTCGGCGATACGGTTTTGCGGCAGTTCGCGGCGTTGTTGCGCGACAACGTCAGGTCAGTCGACAAGGTTGGTCGCCTGGGGGGCGAGGAGTTCCTGATCGTCCTGCCGGAGGCCAATGAGCAGCAGGCGCAGGCGGCGGCCCGCACGTTGCAGCAGCGCATCAACGGCTTCGACTTCGACACCGTCTGCCGCAGGACGGCCAGCTTCGGTGTCACCCAGTTTCTCGCGGAGGAAGGCTTGCACAGCATGCTGGAGCGCGTCGACCGGGCTTTGTACCGGGCCAAGGAAAATGGCCGCAACCGCATCGAGGCGCTCTGAGCGGGAGGGCGTTGAGGGGCGGCCGAAGGCAATGGCTGCACTTGGCCGCCGGCGGGTTTCACAGCAGCGAGAAGGGGTAGCTGATGATCAGACGGTTCTCGTCGAAGCTCTTGCTGCCTTCCCAGTCGCGGCGCAGGGTCGAGTTGCGCCACTTGAGCGACAGGCTCTTCAAGGCGCCGCTTTGCACCACATAGGCCAGTTCTGATTCACGGCCCCACTCCTTGCCATCGGTCACGCTGCCGCTGTGCACATTGTCGCCACTGATATAGCGCGTCATCAGGGTCATGCCCGGCAGGTTCCAGCCGATCAAGTTGTAGTCGTAGCGCAGTTGCCAGGAGCGTTCCTCGGCGTTGTCGTAGCTGCTGTTGTAGCTGTCGTTGGCCAGGGTGCCGCCGCTGGTGCCGTTGACGCGCATCCAGGCATCGTCGCCGCTGAGCTGCTGCAGGCCGACATAGAGGGTGTGGTTGCCGGTCTTGGCCGAGAGCAGGCCGTAGACCGTCTGGTTGTCCAGTTCGCCAGCCCGCGCGCTGCCGTTTTCCCGGCCAGTGAAGTAGCCCAGGTTGGCACCGAGTACCCAGTTGCCCAGCGGCTGGCTGTGTACCAGGTTGAAGAACTGCTGCTGGTAGATGTCAGCCAGCTCGGCGTACCAGACGCCGACCAGGGTGCGCTTGTCGTTGAAGGTGTATTCGCCGCCGGCGAAGTTGAATTCGTCGGAAGTGAAGGCGGTTTTGCCGTTCATCGACAGGTCTTCCAGGCTGCCGTCGTCACGCGGGCTGTTGCCGTCGAACTGGCCGCCATAAAGAGTCAGGCCGGTAATTTCCTGGGAGGTGAGCTGGCCGCCCCGGAAGGTCTGCGGCAGCGAACGGCCGTCGTCGGAACGCAGGATCGGCAGCACCGGCATCCACTCGCCGATTTTCAGTTCGGTATTGGACAGCTTCAGCTTGCCGGCCACGGCCAGGCGGCCGAAATCGTCGGCCGGACCGCTGTCGTGCACCGGCAGCAACTGGGTGCCGGCGGTGCCGCGGCCGCCATCGAGCTTGAGCGAGTACAGGCCGAGCACGTCGAGGCCGAAGCCGACGGTGCCCTGGGTGTAGCCGGAGCGGGCGTCGAGGATGAAGTTCTGCGTCCATTCCTCGGCGTAGTTCTGCGCCGAGTCGCCGACGAAATTCCGGTTCATGTAGAAGTTGCGCAGATTCAGGCTGACCTTGGCGTCTTCGCTGAAACCGCCTTCGGCGACAGCGGGCAGGGCGGCCAGGCCTACTGCCAGGCTTAGCGGGGCGGCAAACAGGGTGCGGTTGCGCAGGTGCTTCATGGTCGATCGTGCCTCGATATTGTTGTTTTCCAGGGCGGGCAAGGCCCGGTCTGCGTGCTGCAGGTCGGTGAGCGTGGGGGCCGGGCAGGAGGCCTGTCGCAGGCCTCCCGGGGATTACGCGCCGAGCTTGCGCGGGGCCATGAAGTACAACCAGGTGAGTGCGAGGAAGTACATGGTCGGGATCAGGGTGAACAGCACGGCATAGTTGTTGTTGGTGGCGGTCAGCACGTGGCCGACGATCTGGGTCATGAACATGCCGCCGATCGCCGCACACATGCCGCCGAAACCGAACACCGTGCTCATCATGTGCTTGGGCGTGTAGTCCATCACCAGGCTCCAGATGTTGGCCGTCCAGGCCTGGTGCGCGCCGACGGCCAGGGAAATCGCCAGTACCGCGACCCACAGGTTGCTAGCGTTGGCGGCAAACACCACGCCGACGATGGTGCAGGCGAAGGCCAGCATCGACAGCAGGCGAGCCGAGGTGGCGCGCATGCCGCGGCCGATCAGCCAGGACGAGAGGATGCCGCCACCGATGCTGCCGAAGTCGGCGGTCAGCCAGATCAGGATCAGCGGAATGCCCATCTGGGTGACGCTGATGCCCAGGTTGTACTGCTGGTTGAGGAACGGCGGCAGCCAGTACAGGTAGAACCAGAACACTGGCGCGGTCATCGAGAAGGCCACGGCAAACGCCCAGGTGCCGCGCATGCGCAGGATGGCGCTGAGCGGTACCTTGGCTGCTTCCGGCTCGGCTTCCTGGTTGATGTAGTCCAGCTCGCTCTGTTTGACCGTGGGGTGCTCTTCCGGGTTGAAGTAGTTGAGTGCCCAGAACACCAGCCAGACGCAACCCAGCAGGCCCATGGCGATAAAGGCCGCCTGCCAGCCCCAGACCGTGAGGATCAGCGGCAGCAGCGCCGGGGTCAGCATGGCGCCGACGTTGGTGCCGGCGTTGAAGATGCCGGCGGCAATCGCCCGCTCGCCCGCCGGGAACCAGGTCCGTGTGGTCTTCACGCAGGCGGGGTAGTTGGCGGCCTCGGTCAGGCCGAGGATGAAGCGGCAGAGCATGAAGCCGACTGCCGAGGTGGCCAGCCCGTGGGCGCCGGTGGCCAGGCTCCAGCACAGCACGGCCAGGAAGAAGGCGCGCTTCACACCAACCTTGTCGATGAAGCGGCCCTGCAACAGGAAGCCGACGGCATAGCCGACCTGGAACCAGAAGTTGATGTTGGCGTAGTCCATCGCCGTCCAGCTCATTTCCTTGGCCAGGATCGGCTGCATGATGCCCAGTGCGGCGCGGTCGATGTAGTTCAGGGTGGTGGCGAAGAACACCAGGGCGAGCATGCCCCAGCGGGTCTTGCCGACGGCGAAGGCGCCGCGAATCTTGCTGCCGATACCGCCCTGGGAGGCGGCGACCTGTGCGGTGGCGGAGGAGCTTTGCGCATGGATCATGAGTGTGGCCATCCGATCAAAGACTGCATGGGCGATACCCGCAGTCGTGACTTTGACGCGTTCTGGTCCGGCTCGGGAAAGCAGTTGCCTCAACCTCGGTGGAATCTGTCCGCCAGGTGAGGGCGCGCGAGCTGGGCCTGCTGGTTGCGAACTGCCGGGCGCTTCAGGCGCCGGCTGCGTGCGCTCTGGGCTGCGCAGACGAGGGATGGCGAGTGGGGGCGTGGGCTGGGTGAGCGTTGCTTGGGCGCATGGACAGTTACCTGATTCTTGAAATTGTTATGGCATTGCTTGGGTGGCTGCTGCATTTCACCGACAGATGCTGGCAAGGCAAGTTGGCCTGCGGCGATGGCAACGTGAGAACGATGTTGCGCACTGATCGAAAAAGCGTCAATTCGATAAACGGCCTTTTGTTCGATAATCGAACGTAAAACTAACTGGTTCGTACACTTTAGTTTGCCCTAGGAAACGCCCGCGCGAATAATCATTTCAGCCTGACCTGCATCCGCTTCGTGTGCCTGCCAACCTGTCCTGGGCAAGCTGCTGCAGAGGCTTCGAGTGCACCGCCGCCGGTGGTGCACACCACCCAACAGGAGCTGAAGCATGCAGCGTTCGATTGCCACCGTTTCCCTTAGCGGTACCCTGCCGGAAAAACTCGAAGCCATTGCTGCTGCCGGTTTCGACGGCGTGGAAATCTTCGAGAACGACTTGCTCTACTACGCCGGCAGCCCGCGCGATGTGCGGCAGATGTGCGCCGATCTGGGCATCGCCATCACCCTGTTCCAGCCGTTCCGTGACTTCGAAGGTTGCCGCCGCGACCGCCTGGCGAAGAACCTCGACCGCGCCGAGCGCAAGTTCGACCTGATGCAGGAGCTGGGCACCGACCTGGTGCTGGTGTGCAGCAACGTGGCGGCCGACTCCCTCGGCGACGAGGCCATCCTGGTCGACGACCTGCGCCTGCTGGCCGAGCGCGCCGGCGCTCGCAACCTGCGCATCGGCTACGAGGCCCTGGCCTGGGGGCGCCATGTGAACACCTGGCAGCAGGTGTGGAACCTCGTGCGCCAGGCTGATCATCCGGCCCTCGGCGTGCTGCTGGACAGCTTCCATACCCTGTCGCTCAAGGGCGATCCCCAGGGTATTGCCGAGATTCCCGGCGACAAGATCTTCTTCGTGCAGATGGCCGACGCGCCGCTCCTGGCCATGGACGTGCTGGAGTGGAGCCGGCACTTCCGCTGCTTCCCGGGGCAGGGCGAGTTCGACCTGGCCGGCTTCCTCGCGCCCATCCTCAAGAGCGGCTACAACGGCCCGCTGTCGCTGGAGATCTTCAACGACGGCTTCCGCGCCGCGCCGCCACGGGCCAATGCTGCCGACGGCCTGCGCTCGTTGCTGTATCTGGAGGAGAAAACCCGCCAGCGCCTGGAGAAGGAAGCGGCCCTGCCGGCTGATCCGCAGCTGCTGTTCGCCCCACAGCCGGCCAGTCGCTACGACGGCGTGGAGTTCCTCGAATTCGCCGTGGACGAGGCCCAAGGCGCCAAGCTGGCCGGCTGGCTGGAGCGCCTGGGCTTTGCCCGTAGCGGCCAGCACCGCTCCAAGGCTGTCAGTCTGCTCAGCCAGGGCGATATCAAGATCGTGCTGAATGCCGAACCGTATTCCTTTGCCCACAGCTTCTTCGAGGCCCACGGCCCGTCGCTGTGTGCCACCGCCCTGCGGGTCAAGGACGGCGCCGCGGCCCTGGAGCGCGCGCGCGCCTTCAAGGGCCAGCCCTACCGTGGCCTGGTCGGCCCTAACGAACGCGAGATCCCGGCCGTGCGTGCGCCGGACGGCAGCCTGATCTACCTGGTGGAACCCGCCGAGCCGGGCCGCACCATCTACGACAGCGACTTCATGCTCGACAGCCAGGCCGCTGCCGGCGGTGGCCTGCAACGCATCGACCATATGGCCATGGCCCTGCCGGCCGACAGCCTGGACAGCTGGGTGCTGTTCTACAAGAGCCTGCTGGACTTCGAGGCAGACGACGAAGTGGTGCTGCCGGACCCTTACGGCCTGGTCAAGAGCCGCGCCATCCGCAGCCGCTGCAGCAGCGTGCGCCTGCCGCTGAATGTCTCGGAGAACCGCAACACGGCGATTTCCCATGCGCTGTCCAGCTACCGGGGTTCGGGCGTGCACCATATCGCCTTCTCCTGTGCGGACATCTTTGCCGAGGTCAGCCGGGCCAAGGATGCCGGCGTGCCGCTGCTGGACATCCCGCTGAACTACTACGACGACCTGGCCGCGCGCTTCGACTTCGACGACGAGTTCCTCAGCGAGCTGGCCTACTACAACGTGCTGTACGACCGCGATGCCCAGGGCGGCGAGCTGTTCCACGTATACACCGAGGCGTTCGACGAGCGTTTCTTCTTCGAGATCATCCAGCGCAAGAACGGTTACGTCGGCTATGGCGCAGCCAACGTTGCGGTGCGCCTGGCGGCCATGGCCAAGAGCCGCAGCGGAGTGGCGCGCCAAGCCCGGCTCTGAGTGCCGGGCCGGGCAGCTGCGCCGGTGGCTGCCCAGCCGGGTGCACGCCGCGGCGCGGGCGTCTTCCTTCGGTCTGGCGTCACGGCCATAATCGGCGCCATCAGACTTGGCCGTGAGCCCATGACAATGACCACCGAATTGCTCGAGCCTGCGCTCGACGTCCCGCGCAAGGGCCGCAAGAACAACCCGGAGAAAACCCGCGAGGACATCCTACGTGCGGCCATCGCCGAATTCGTCAGCCAGGGCCTGTCCGGCGCGCGGGTCGATGCCATCGCCGAGCGCACCAAGACCTCCAAGCGGATGATCTACTACTACTTCGGCAGCAAGGAACAGCTGTATGTCGAGGTGCTGGAGAAGCTCTACGGCGATATCCGCCGCACCGAAGGCCACCTGCACCTGGCCGAGCTGGAGCCGCGCGAGGCGATCCGCCGGCTGGTGGAATTCACCTTCGACCACCACGACCGCAACGTCGATTTCGTGCGCATCGTCTGCATCGAAAACATCCACTACGGCGAGAACGTCAAGCAATCCTCCACCATCCGTGCGATGAGCCAGAACGTGCTGCAACTACTCGACGAGACCCTGCGCCGGGGCGAGGCCGGCGGCGTGTTTCGTCCGGGCCTGCAGGCGGTGGACGTACACCTGCTGATGAGTTCGTTCAGTTTCTACCGGGTGTCCAATCGGCACACTTTCAGCCATATCTTCCAGGTCGACCTGGCCGAAGACGCGGCGCTCAAGGCGCGGCACAAACAGGTGATCTGCGAGGCCGTGCTGGGCTACCTGCAGGCTTGATCTTCAGCCTTGGGCGGCGGGCCATGGCGGTTGACGCCACGGCCGCATTCATCAGCCGTTCATGCTGTGAAAGTGCGCCTGCATGCGCTCGGCATCGGCGACCGCGCCGCTGAACAGCTCGAACGCCTTGACCGCCTGGAACACCGCCATCGTGCCGCCATCCAGGGTGCGGCAGCCGAGGGCGCGGGCGTGTTTGAGCAGCTCGGTTTCCAGTGGGAAGTAGATGATCTCCGCCACCCACAGGCCGGCGTGCAGGTACGCGGCCGGCAGCGGCATGCCGGGCAGCTTGGCCATGCCCACCGGGGTGGTGTTGACCAGGCCGTCGGCGGCGGCCACCGCGCCGGCCAGGTCAACACCGACCAGGGCGCGGCCGTTGCCGAAGTGGGCGTTGAGGTTGTCCACCAGGCCCTGGGCGCGGCTTGGGTCGACTTCGAAGACCGTCAGTTGCTCGACCCCTTCGCTGAGCAGGGCATGCGCCACCGCGGCGCCGGCACCACCGGCGCCCATCTGCACCACGCGGCGCCGGTCAACATCGCCCAGGCCACGCCGCAAACCTTCGGCAAAGCCCAGGCAATCGGTGTTGTGACCCACGCGCTTGCCATCCTTGAGTACCACGGTGTTGACCGCGCCGATGCCGCGCGCCTCGTCCGACAGCTCGTCGAGCAGCGGGATGATCGCCTGCTTGCAGGGGAAGGTGATGTTGAGGCCGGTGAAACTCATCAGCTCGGCGCCCTTGAGCAACTCGGGCAGGGCATTGAGGTCCAGCTTGAGGGCGTCCAGGTCGATCAGCCGGTACAGGTAGCGCATGCCCTGGGCAGCGCCTTCGTGCTCATGCAGGGCGGGGGTGCGCGAGGCCTGGATACCGGCGCCAATCAAACCGGCGAGGATGGCTTTCTGGGTGGTCTGGGGCATGGCGTCAGGCTTTCAGCAGGTGGGCGAAATGCTCGATGGCCAGGCGATAACCGTGGCTGCCGAAGCCGCACAGCACGCCGAGGGCAATGCCGGAAACAAACGAGTGGTGGCGGAAGGTTTCGCGCTTGTGCACGTTGGACAGGTGCACCTCGATCACCGGCAGCTCGCTGGCCACCAACGCATCGCGGATCGCCACCGAAGTGTGGGTCCAAGCCCCCGGGTTGATCACGATGCCGGCGCAGCGACCGCGCGCCTGGTTAATCCAGTCAATCAGCTCGCCTTCGTGGTTGGTCTGGCGAAACTCCAGTTTCAGCTCGTGCTGGCTGGCCGTGCGCTGGCACAGCTGGCCGATGTCGGCGAGGGTTTCATGGCCGTAGGTCGCCGGCTCGCGTGTGCCCAGCATGTTGAGATTCGGGCCGTTGAGCACCAGCAGGGTGTGATTCATTGCAATGACCTTTGTTTGTTGTTGTGCGGTTGTTGCAGGCGCAAGACGCCTTTGAAATAAAAATGTACCAAATGGTTAGTTTGGTCAATTGGCCGAATGCTGCATGGAGGTGCAGAGGGGAGAGGTGGAAGGCTGCGTGAACCGGTTTCGGGCGTACCAGGCCTTGCAGCATTGGCTCTGGCGGGCTGTCGCTACGTGCCTGTCATGGCCTGAAAGCCTGTTCGATTAACGCCCGATTTGTGCGGTCGTGATCAGACAAAGGCCAGCACCACGGTCGAAAACTGGCACCCCTCACCCAGCTCCGAGGGGGCATGCCAGCCTGTTCAGTAAGAGCAGACCTATTCGCACGTTGGCTGCAGGGGGATACATGTGGGGATACACGGCGGGGAATGCTGTGTAGGCGTCAAGGCGTGTGCGGAAACAAGAAAGCCCGCACTAGGCGGGCTTTTCAGGGGTTTTTCCGGTCATGTTGGAACATGTGGAAACTTGCATTTGCCGGGGTCTTTTGAACTGAACGTATAACACAATGTTTTATAGGGTTTTTTCTATGTGGAAAAACGACAGGCATACATGCTGGCATACACGATGCCGGCTATTGGCCTGTCTTGCGCCTCGTTTGCTTGCCTCTTGATCAATATTTTTCTGGCCAAGCTGATCGAATAAGCACTTCCCAAGACACTCAGCGTCCCATGCGGACTTTTTTCCTTCTCGCCGTTGGTTCTGGAAATGCACATTTCCATAGATACCTGGCTGATGCCCCGAACCTCGAAAAGCATCTGAATCGGCGCCCTACTTTGCGAGGCAGGGTGTCCACTACCGGACCTTGGTTTGCGGTCCCGTTTCCTAACAGACCGATTCCCAGGTAACTGATTTAGCGCTAACCAGCTCACTAACCTGTGCTCACTAACTAGATTGAGTACTACGTCGCCCTGGTGTCATCGGTGTGACGATAGCTCCGGTCGCCTTGGGTGGCGCCTGCATTCGCCAGTAAATGTCGGTGTGCCATCCATAGGTTCGACAGCGCGAACAGTGTCACCAACTGCGTCGTGTTCTTCACTAGGCAACGGAAGCACGTCTTCACATAACCGAGCTGGCGCTTGATCACCCGGAACGGGTGCTAGACCTTGGCGCGTACCTGCGTCTTGGCCTTCTCGATCTTGCGTTTGGCGTTGTACAGCGCGCTGCGCTTACTCAGCTTGCGGCGGGTAGTGATCGCCAGGTCACCTACCGGCCTTCATGTTCCGGGCGCTTCTCTACGCTGGTGTATCCCGCGTTGGAGCCGACCATGTTTTCCTCGCCGTGCAGCAGTTTGTCGACCTGTTAGACTTTCATCCAGTTTAAGCTACTTGAGACGCTTTTAATTGGAAGGCATGGCCATTATGACTGCTGAACCATGGGTTTCCGTCGATCAGGTCGCGCAGCACTTGGGTGTGGCCAGAGACACTGTTTACCGCTGGCGTGCGCATCGAGGGTTGCCCGCGCATCGTGTGGGGCGCCTATGGAAATTCAAGCTTTCTGAGGTGGACGACTGGGTATGCGCGGGTGGTGCCGATGATGGAGTTGGTGGCGTAGACGAGCCGAAATAAAAACTCAGAGCGCCGGACTCTCTGCCCACTAAGTCGCGGCCTATCGCCGTTCCAAACACCTTTTTTACATCGAGACGCACCTATGAGCGCAAACTTTCAACAACTCGCCAACTTCATCTGGTCCGTCGCTGATCTGCTACGCGGCCCGTATCGCCCGCCGCAGTACGAACGCGTGATGCTGCCGCTGACCGTGCTGCGCCGCTTCGATGCAGTGCTGGCGCCCACCAAGCAACTCGTCCTTGCCCGCTACGAAGCGCTGAACGGCAAAGAGCCCGCACTGGTGGACCGGGTATTGAACGAGGTTGCCAGGAACGAAGACGGCACGGCGCTAGGTTTTCACAACCATAGCCAGCTCGACTTCTACAAGCTCAAGGGCGATCCGGACAACATTGCTCGTCACCTCACTGACTACATCAACAATTTTTCGGAGAACGTCCGCAAGATTTTTGAGCGTTTTGATTTTGAAAAAGAAATCGAAAAGCTGGAAGAGTCCAACCGCCTCTATCAGGTCGTTTCCCAGTTTGCTGAAATCGACTTGCACCCCGGTCGCGTGGACAACATCACCATGGGACTGCTGTTTGAAGACCTGATCCGCCGCTTCAACGAATCAGCCAATGAAACAGCAGGGGATCACTTCACCCCGCGCGAGGTCATCCAGTTGATGGTCAACCTGCTGCTGGAGCCCGACACTAACGTGCTCACGCAAGAGGGCGTTATCGTCACCATCTGCGACCCAACTTGCGGTACGGGCGGTATGCTGGCCGAGGCCCAAAACTGGATACGTGCTCACAACGAGCAGGCCACCGTGAAGGTGTACGGGCAGGACTACAACCCGCGCTCCTACGCCGTGGCGGCCTCCGATCTCCTGATCAAGGGCCAGAAGGATAGTCGCGTCGAACTCGGTAACACGCTCACCGATGATCGCTTTGCCGACATGCAGTGGTTCGATTATCTGCTGGCTAACCCGCCGTTTGGGGTGGACTGGAAAGCCGAGAAAAAAGAGATCGACCGTTGGCCCGATTTCCGAGGTTACAAGGGCAAGTTGCCGCGCATCAATGATGGGGCCTTGCTCTTCTTGCTGCACATGATCAGCAAATTTGCCGACTACGAGCCGGGCAACAAGGATCTGCCCGGCTCGCGCGCTGCGGTCGTGTTTAACGGATCGCCGTTGTTCACTGGTGCCGCGGGCAGTGGCGAGAGCGACATTCGCCGCTGGATCATCGAGCGCGATATGCTCGAAGCCATCGTCGCCCTGCCGGAGCAGATGTTCTACAACACCGGCATCGGTACCTTCGTCTGGGTGGTGACCAACCGAAAGGCAGCTGGCCGCAAAGGCAAGATCCAGCTGATCGACGCACGCGAACGCTACACACCCATGAGGCGCAGCCTGGGCGACAAGCGCCGCTACCTTGAGCAGACCGCCATTGATGCCATTACCCGTGAGCATGGTTCGAGCTCAAGCGCAAAGTATTGGGTAAGGCTGGACAAGGACGATAAGCCCCTGGAGTGGCGTGAGTCGGCGCCGAAAGAGCAGGCACCCGAAGGTCAGAAGTGGAGCGAACGTGCTACCGCTCAGGTTCTCGACAACATTGACTTCGGCTACCGCCGCATCACCGTGCTGCGCCCCCTTCGCCTGCGCTTTGAGATCAATGATGAGGCGTGTGAACGTTTCCTCAATACCTGCCCCGAGCTGTACGACGCCCTGCAAGCTGTGCAGGAGCGACTTGGCAGCGAGCCGCATTTCGACTGGAACCAGGTGTGGGATGAGGTGCAGCAGGTATTCAAGCATCTGCCTCGCAATGTGGAAGGCTGGACGAAGGGTGCCAAGGGCACAGCGCAGAAGAAAATCTTCCGCGAGTGCTTCACCACGACCGATCCCGATGCCGCGTCGGTCATCGTCAAGCGCCACAAGAAGGGCGAGGTTTCCGTCAGCTCTGTACTGTTCCCGCAGCAGGCACTGCCTCCATTGGAGTCTAGTGAGCTGTATGGCCTGCTGGGGTTGTACGCCGAGGGCAACACCCTTGTGGAATACGAGCCCGATCCGGCGCTGAAGGATGCCGAGAACATTCCGCTGAAAGAGGACATCGTTAGCTACGTGCTGCGCGAGGTGAGCCCCTATGTGGCCGACGCTTGGATCGACCGCGAGACGCTAGACGAGCAGGATGGCGGCATCGGCAAGGTGGGTTACGAAATCAACTTCAACCGCGTGTTCTTCCAGTATCAGCCGCCGAGGCCGCTGGCCGAGATCGATGCAGAGCTGGCTGAGGTCGAGAAGCGGATTTTGAGCTTGCTGCGGGAGGTGACGGAGTGAACGAAGCCGCAGTTCGAGTGAAGTTTATCTGCCGCCTCGGGTATGGCGAGTCATTGCCAAAGGAAGAAGAGTTCGCCGGTGATGTGCCCGTATATGGGTCGAATGGACAGTACGCAACCACAGCTGCGAGAAATACCGAAGTGCCAGCCATTGTGTTGGGGCGCAAAGGGTCATACGGGAAAGTAAATTGGGCTTCTATGGGCTGCTTCGCTTCAGACACGACCTTCTTCGTCGATGAGCGTCTTACTACCACGAATCTTCGATGGCTATATTGGGGGCTGCAGACTCTGGGTTTGGATGAAGGTTCTCAAGAAGCAGCGATCCCCGGGCTTAATCGGGAATCTGTATATGAGGAACGAATATTACTTCCTTCATCGGCCCATCAAGCGTTCATCGCCAATTACCTAGATCGCGAAACCGCCCGAATCGATGATCTGATTGCCGAGAAGGAACGCATGCTATCGCTACTGAATGAAAAGCACGCCGCCCTTGTCAGTCATGCCGTCACCCGTGGCCTCAATCCTGACGCCCCGCTCAAACCAACTGGTCAGGAGTGGCTGGGCGAGATTCCGGCGCATTGGGAGCTGTGTCGCATCAAGTTCATTGCTGCTCGGCTGGATCAAGGTAGTTCTCCAGTCGCGGCAAACACCCAGGCGGGACCTGGCGAGCTAGGCGTATTGAAACTGAGTGCCGTTTCAAAAGGTCGATTCAACCGGGAAGAAAACAAGGCGCTCCGTGCGGCGGAAGAGGAAGATCAGTTCCTCGCGCTTCGCAAAGGGGATGTGCTCATAACTCGGGGAAATACGCCGGAGCTTGTGGCTGACGTTGCATGCGTCCAAAACGACGAGCCGAACTTGCTACTTCCAGACCTGATTTACAGGCTTCGGGTTCAGGAAGAAAAGATTCTTCCCGAGTACCTGACGTCTTTCCTAATTACAGCCAAAGCACGTGTTCAGATTCGTCGTGATGCACGGGGCTCAAGTGGATCGATGGTGAAGGTCTCACAAGGCCACGTGTTGGATTGGTTGACGCCGCTGCCCCCCGCTTCTGAGCAGACTGAGATAGTTAATAGCCTTCAGCGCGCAGAAGAGCGATTTCAGACAATGGCAAGAGAAGTTTCTTCTTCTTTGTCTTTGCTTCTTGAGTACCGTGCCGCGCTGATCTCCGCCGCCGTCACGGGCGAGATCCCGCTGGGGGAGATGAAAAATTGAAGCTGAAAAATTTAAGGCTGACAAACTTTCGTGGTTTTGAACGTCTGGATATCGATTTTGACGAGCACATGACTGTGATTGCAGGGGTTAATGGAGTCGGTAAGTCAACGATCCTGCAGGCAATCGCTATCGCGTATTCCCATGCCCTACCGGAGTTTACAGTTTCCAGAGAGAAACCGCTGCCAATACGCAACTCTGACATCCAACAAGGCAAGTCATCCTGCATTATAGAAATGGGAAGTGATGACTTGGAGGCTGCGTCGCTGATCGTGTTTCTTTCCAAGGAGGATCTTGACCGAAATGAAAAGCTGTCTCTTGAACACAAACAGTCCTTGATGAAGAAGGAGCTTTCTAGCCTAGAAAAGGGTTTGCCAAATTACAAGAATTTGAAAAATGCTATTTCCTGGATAGATAAGCGATTAGAGGGTGATTTCGAGAAGCGCTTGAACTGGCTATTTACCGACACCCATGAGTCAGAAGCACGACTAAAGCGGTACTTCAAAAGCAGCCCTGTACAGCCGTTGGTTACTTACTATTCGACGCACCGTTTGCTTTCGAGGCTGCCTCCAAAATTACAGGGTGAATTACCTTTTAAGCAGTCTGCCGCTTTCTCAAAAGCTCTGACGCAGCTTGAAATATCCCTCAACGAGTTTGCAAAGTGGCACCGTGCAATGAACTCGTCTCGGATTATTAGAAAAGACAGCCAACACGCTTCGCGTATCCTAAGTCATCTCCAAGAAGCAATCACTGGCCTCATGCCCCAGATCAAGGAGTTTTGGTTTCATGAGGGCAGTCCGCCTCGCTACTCCGTCATTAAAAGCGCAGCTCTTGATGAACAGGTTAATGGCGATAGGGCTGGAAAGCAGCTTTTTTTGGAGCAACTATCCGACGGAGAGCGAGGCTTGATTGCTTTGGTTTTCGATCTCACCCGTCGTCTAGCTGTTGCCAACCCGAATAGCCAAAATCCCATCGCGGAAGGTGAGGCGTTGGTGTTGATTGATGAGGTTGAACTGCACTTACATCCCAAATGGCAAAGAGAGGTGCTTCCACGGCTGCGCGATACTTTCAAGAGTTGCCAGTTTGTGGTTACTACTCATTCGCCGCAGGTTATTGGTGAAGTTGAGGCGCGGTGTGTGCGCTTTCTGGAGTACGTTGATGGCAATGTGAGCGTTACCATTCCAACTGAAGCGTATGGCATTGATTCAAATCGCATCTTGCAGGAGCTCATGGGCGCTCCTGTTCGCAACCGGCTGATAGACATTGAACTTAGAGCCCTCTTCAAACTGATTGACCAGGAGCGCTTCGACGAGGCCCGTGCCGCAATCGTGGTCCTTGAGCGCAAGCTGGGCGAAGACGAACCCGAGCTGACGAGGGCCAGTTCGCTGATCCACTTTCTGGAGGGCAGCGAGTAAATGCGAACCATCCAGAAAGGGCCGGAACCAGCCAGCCTGACCCAACATCGGAAGCAACCGCATGCCGACTACGACAACTATGCCAACAAGGAGGCCTTGCGGCAGGCCTTGGTGGCTGAGCAGCGTGGCTTGTGCTGTTACTGCCAGTCGCGTATCCGCGCCACGCCCGAGTGCATGAAGATCGAGCACTGGCAATGTCAAGCGCGTCACCAAGCAAGGCAGATCGACTTCAGCAACTTACACGGTGCCTGTCTTGGTGGTCATGGCCAGCCTGAGCGAAACCATCACTGCGACACACGCAAACGCAATGATGATTTGTGCTTCAGTGTGTGTGATCCCACCCATCCTATCGAGCGGCAGATCAAGTTTTTGGGCGATGGCCGCATTCAGTCTGATGATGAAGCCATCAACACAGGCTTGAACAAAGTGCTCAACCTCAACAGCTCTCGCCTTGTACGCAACCGCAAGGCCGTTCTCGACGCGTTCAAACAGCGGCTGGGAAAGGGCACCCTGAACGCAGCGCAAGAACTGAAGAGGTGGGATGGCACTCAGGCCGGTGATTTGCCGGAGTTTGCTCAGGTCATGGTGTTCTGGTTGGAAAAACGAATCGCAAGGATCGCAGTATGAAATCCACCTCCGAAGCCGCCTTTGAAACCGCTATCGAAGCGGTTCTGCTGGCCAACGGCTATGCCCGCATTGACGGCAAGGACTTTGACCGCGAGCGGGCGATCTTCCCCGCTGAGGCTCTGGCCTTCATCCGTGCCACCCAAGGCAAGGTGTGGGAAAAACTGGAGGCCTTGCACGGCGAGCAGACCGAGGCGAGGGTGGTGGAATCGCTGGTCAAGTGGCTGGATAGCCATGGTGCGCTGGCGACCCTGCGCCATGGCTTCAAGTGCTTTGGCAAGACGCTGCGCATCGCCTTCTTTCGCCCGGCCCACGGCTTGAACCCGGAGCTGGAGGCGCGCTACCAGGACAACCGGCTGGGGCTGACCCGGCAGCTGCACTTCAGTCCGAAGAGTGAAAAGTCGTTGGACGTGGTGCTGTCGGTCAACGGCATTCCTCTGGTTACGCTGGAGCTGAAGAATCCCTTGAGCGGGCAGACGGCCGCCAACGCCATTCGTCAGTACCGTCATGATCGCGACCCGCGAGAGCCGATCTTCGTTTTCAGCAAACGCACCCTGGTGCATTTTGCGGTGGACACCGAGGAGGCGCACATGGCCACTCGGATGGCGGGAACTTCCACCTACTTCTTGCCTTTCAATCGAGGGTTTGAGGGCGGCGCTGGCAACCCTCCCGATCCGGATGGTCGCAATTACAAGACCGCCTACCTGTGGGAAGAGGTGCTGCAGCGTGACAGCCTGCTTGATCTGCTCGCCCGTGTTTTGCATCTGAGTGTGGAAGAAAAGACCACGGACGAAGGCAAGAAGGTGCGCAAGGAAAGCCTGATCTTCCCACGCTACCACCAGTTGCAGGCGGTGCGCGCGATGGTGGAGGCAGCGGCCCGCGAGGGTGTCGGGCATAACTATCTGGTCGAGCATTCGGCAGGCAGCGGCAAGAGCAATACCATTGCCTGGTTGGCACATCGCCTCTCCAGTCTGCACAACCAACAGGATGAGCGGCTGTTCGATAGCGTGATAGTTATCACCGACCGGGTGGTGCTGGATCGCCAGTTGCAGAACACCATCTACCAGTTCGATCACCGGCAAGGTGTGGTGCAGAAAATCGATGAGGATTCGCGCCAGCTGGCCGAGGCGCTTGAAGCTGGCGTACCCATCATCATCACGACCCTGCAGAAGTTTCCGTTCGTCTCGGCACAGCTGGCCAGGCTGAATGAGGAGCGCAACGAGGAGAGCCGGAGCCATCTGCCCACGCGCAAGTACGCAGTCATTATTGACGAGGCGCACAGCTCGCAATCGGGCGAAACGGCCACTGAACTCAAAGGCGTGTTGGGTGGCGCGCAACTGCGCGACAAGGCGCTGGAAATGGCTATGGAAGAAGGTGAAGCCGATCTCGAACGCCTGTTCCGTTCTATGGCCAAACGCGGCCAGCAGCCTAACATGAGCTTTTTTGCCTTCACCGCCACTCCCAAGCACAAGACGCTGGCAATCTTTGGTCGTAATGGTGAGCCCTTCCATCGCTACACGATGCGGCAGGCGATTGAGGAGGGCTTTATCGAGGACGTACTGAAGAGCTACGTCACCTACAAGACCTATTACAAGCTGATCAAGAAGGCAGAAGAAGACCCTAGCGTTGAACGCAAGAAAGCGGCCAAAGCACTCGCTCGCTTCATGCGTTTGCATCCGCACAACATCGGCCAGAAAACCGAAGTGATGGTGGAGCACTTTCAGCATTTCACCCGCCACAAGATCGGAGGTCATGCCAAGGCCATGGTGGTGACGGGTTCGCGACTGGAGGCGGTGCGTTACAAGCAGGAATTCGACTGCTACATCAAGGAAAAGGGGTATCCAATAAAGAGTCTTGTGGCGTTTTCGGGCAGCGTGGAAGACGACAAAATCCCGGAAAAGCAATACACCGAAGTCGAAATGAACGATGGGCTCAAAGAAAAGGATCTGCCCGAAACCTTTACCAAACCGGATTTTCGCGTGCTGTTGGTCGCCGAGAAGTATCAGACCGGCTTCGATCAGCCGCTACTGCATACTATGTATGTCGACAAGCGTCTTTCAGGCATTCAGGCAGTCCAGACATTATCGCGTCTGAACCGTACCCATCCGCTCAAGGATGATACTTTCGTCCTGGATTTCGTGAATGATCCTCGCGAAATTCAGGAGGCTTTCCGCCAGTACTACGAAGGCTCTGTGATGGGGGAAGAGGTCGACCCTGACAAGCTGTACGAGGTGAAGGCTGAGCTCGATGCCTCCGGTATTTACTTGCAAGGCGAGGTGGCTGACTTCACTTGCGTCTTTTTCGCCCCGAAGCGCCGCCAGAGTCCAAGCGACCATAAAACCATGAACGCGATTCTTGACCGGGCGGTTACGCGTTTTGCGCAGTTTCAGGTTTCCGAGGAAGAGGAGGCAGAACTCTGGCGCGGAAAGCTGCAAGCCTTCCGCAATCTATACAGCTTCTTGAGTCAGGTGATTCCTTACCAAGACAGCGATCTGGAAAAGCTCTTCACCTATCTGCGACACCTTGCTCTGAAGCTGCCCAAGCGCAAGAGCGGGCCAGGCTATCAGTTCGATGAAGAGGTCGAGCTCGATTACTACAGGCTGCAAAAGATAAGCGAAGGCTCGATCAGCCTCAACGAGGGCTATGCCAAACCACTGGATGGCCCGCGCGAGGTTGGGTCAGGCATGGTTCGCGAAGAACATTTAGCCCTTTCGCGGCTCATTGACACCATCAACGAGCGCTTTGGTGGCGAGCTGAACGAAGCAGATCAACTCTTCTTTGACCAGATCGCGGAGGCGGCAAGTCTTAACGAATCCCTGCAAAAGGCTGCGGAAGTCAATTCGCTCGACAAGTTCCAGCTGGTGTTCAGGCAGGTGCTTGAATCCCTGTTTATCGAGCGGATGGAGCTAAATGAGGAGCTGTTTGCCGATTATATGAGCAAGCCTGAATTGCAGGAGCTGATCTCAAAATGGCTTGGAAGCCAGGTTTACGAACGGCTTTCAGCATCTCCGAAGGCTTTAAGCGGCCAGCCTTAGCAGCGAGCGCCTGACGCTCCCTCGGATGAGCAAGACCGGTAATCAATAGGAAAACTATGAGTCACTCTCTCAGCGCAAAGGAACAAGCACTCTCAAAAGTGTTTAGCGACGATTACGCCTTTACCATTCCTGGCTACCAGCGTCCTTACGCCTGGGGTGATGAGCAGGCCCAGGAGCTCTTAGATGATCTACTCAGCGCATTGCGAGATGCACCGGGGGCCTTGAGCGATTCCGTGCCCTACTTTCTCGGCAGCATTGTGCTAATTAAAAAGGAGTCTGCACCTGACTCAACGGTGGTGGACGGCCAGCAGCGTCTAACGACACTGACCTTGTTGCTGTCTGCCATTCGGGCAACAGTGCAGGACTCGGGAGTCCGTGCGGGCATCACTAAGCGCATCTACGAAATGGGCGATGTCGTATCAGCCACAGATGCGAGCTATCGACTTTCTCTGCGTGAGCGGGACCGTAATTTCTTTCGAGAGTATGTGCAGCATGAGGATGGGCTAGCCAATCTAGCGGACCTCAAGAAACCATTGCCGGACGCGCAGAGTCGTCTGCGTACCAATGCCCTTCTCTTTCTGAGGGAGCTCGCAAAGCTCGATCAGACCGAGCTTATCCGTCTGGTGCAGTTCGTTGTTACGCGCTGCTTCCTGGTAGTGGTATCCACCCCTGACCTTGACTCGGCCTATCGAATCTTCGGTGTGCTCAACAGTCGAGGCTTGGACCTTAGCGCTACGGACATTCTCAAGGCGGAAATCATCGGCGCATTGCCTGAGAAGCTGCGTGATGAGTACACCACCCGCTGGGAGAATCAGGAAGAGGAGTTGGGTCGGAGCCGATTCGGCGAACTGTTCAGTCATGTCCGCATGATCTACCGCAAGGCCAAACCACAAGGGACGTTGCTCAAAGAGTTCCGTGCCCACGTTACTGAGGCGTCACAGCCGCAAGCTTTCATGGACAAGGTTCTGGTGCCAATGGCGCAAGCCTACGCCGTGATCTGTGATGCCGATTACGCCAGCTATGAGCTGGCAGAAACCATCAATGGTCACTTGCGATGGTTGAACCGGCTGGAGTTCAAGGACTGGGTGCCACCGGCCTTGGCGTTCTACATTCGCCATCATGACGATCCGAAGGCGCTGTTGGCCTTTTTCAACGACCTGGAGCGTCTGGCCTATTCGATGCTGGTGCGGAAGATCGGTGTCAACGAACGCATCGAGCGTTTTTCCAAGTTGACCGAAGCTGTTGAAAAGGGCGATGACCTGAGTCCGGACTCTTCATCACTTCAATTGTCCCCCCTGGAGCAGGGGGATGCTTACGCAGCGCTCAATGGCTCGCTCTACGAGACCCATTCTTCGAAAGCGTTGGCTGTCCTGCTATTACGGCTGGATGCACTGTTGTCCGATGGAAGTGCGAGTTATCAGCACGACGTGGTTAGTGTTGAGCATGTAATGCCCCAGCAGCCTGCCACTGCCAGTCAGTGGCGTGAGTGGGTCAAGGAGCCTGAGAAGCATCAGCACTGGGTACACCGCTTGGGCAATCTTGCCCTGTTAAGCCGTAGGAAAAACAGTGCGGCCAGAAACTATGAGTTCAGTAAAAAGAAGACTGCTTACTTCACCAAGGGCGGTGTCAGCTCATTTGCGCTGACGACGCAGGTGCTGCAGCACGATGCTTGGACCGTTGCCGTGATGGAGAAACGACAGACTAACCTTCTAGGGCTGCTGGAGCAGCACTGGAGGCTGGAGGATCGGCTGAACAAAGCAGAGCAGGCAGCTCAGTTGTTGGCGGCTCAAGCGCAAGCAGAGGCTAATGCCGCATTTGAGCTCAAGCAAAGCAAATACGGCCTGATGGCCAGTGCCTACGAGATGGGCGAGGCATTTGTCGTATTGGCTGGTTCTAAGGCGCGTTCCGAATGGATTGGCGTATCTCATAATTATGCTGAGCTGCATGCCCAGCTTATAGCCGAGTGCGCCATTCAGCCCAATGGAAATCATGAGCTTTGGGCATTCACCCGCGATGTGGCGTTTAAAAGCCCTAGCGCAGCCGCTGCTGTGGTATTGGGGCGGGCAGACAATGGTCGCACCAGTTGGCTGCTACAAGGAACCACAGTTGACTACGGAACTTGGCTGGAGGGGCAGTCGGGTAACAAGCCTATCTCGGGGCGATTTGATCAATGATTTGTCATCAAGCACCGGATGTTTGAGGCGCTGACACTTGGACCCGATGCAGCTCAGCCCCTCGCAATGTTGACCTCGTTGCATTTGAGACTGGCTGGGTGACTCGTCTGTGTCCTTCCAGCCTTGCGTGCGAGCACGGCAGCGATTGATCTGAGGCGGCGGGTCTACAGCAACTCCCGCCGCCAGTGCTCCTGCTCTTTGAGTATTGCCGCCAGCTCCCGGAGTTGTGGCCTGACACCACCCTTCCAGGCATTACGCGCAGCCCGTGCTTTTCCCTTAGCGCTGACCGGCCCGGTGCTTTGCTCCCACGGGCGCCACTGCCGGATCAGCTCCGCTTGCCGAGCCCGCCGCTCGGGTGTCCAACCGTTTGCCATGCTCCACCTCCAATAGTTCGTTTGGCTCTTTTGGTTTTTTCTTCGCGCGCGAGCGCGCAGGGCTAACGTCGTTATTCACCTGTACTTGATTACCAATATTGGCCTGCTTCACGAACGCGATCTGTTTCGGCGCCTTGATCTCGCTCAGGGTTTGCAGGGTGGCCCGAGACTGGTTCTGGGCCTTCAATGCCAGGCGCAAGTGTCGTTCCATTACTTCTAAGTGCCCAGCTGCAAGAGCCTTGCTGGCCATCTTGGCGAACAAGCCATCCAAGGTGTGAGCCTGAGCAATCAGCATGCTTTCCGCACGGGACAGGTCGTCGGCGTGAATGGCCGCCGTCTGCTGCTTGAGTTCGCTAACCATTGCATCGATCTGCGAGTGATCGATGTTATGGCATAGCGTCAGCACCGAAGCGCTCAAACACTCCGGGCTAGTTACGGTACATACCATTTCTTGCTCGGTAGTTTTGGCAGGCGTCAGTGCGATGCTGCGATCACGCTCAACCTTCTTCATTGCTGGCCTCCAAGATACTTGTCTCATGGTCGTAGCGGGCATGCAGATCGGCACCTACCGTGCAGTAGCGCTCCAGGGGGGGATAGCAGTATGGGCAGTTGCCCAAGGCGTGATGGTGGAAGGCATCGCGGGCAGGAAGCCAGGTACGAGCTGGCTGGCCGGCGGGTGCATCACGCTCGTGGGCACACGCGGAGTTCTCAGAGGGCAGGATCCAATTCGGGTCAGTGCGAATCAGGCGGGCCGCCTGCCACGGCGGTCGCTGGTATTGCTCAGCCAAATCGTGATGATCCACAGAGCTATGTTCCAGCAAGTAGTCCGGCGTACAGCACAGCAGGACGGCGAGCCTGGCCAGCCACTTCATAGGATCGTTCGTCTCACTCAGCGCCTCGATGATCTCCAGACGGTGAGCGCGGATTTCCTCCAGCAGTTCACAGGAGGGGGCGTGGTCAGCCTCCCAGGTCAGATGCCCATCCTCCAGCACCAGCAAGATGCCTTCAGCAAGGACGTGCCCCAGCAGTTCGATGGTGCTCATACCTCACCCCGGAACTTGGTAGGTGCTGCGACATGTGTGACTTGTGCGACAAACCCCGTGGTTGCTGGCTTTGGCGATTGCGACAGAGTTGCGACAGGCTGCGACAAACTCTGCGCCGGGGAATCGTTGTCGCAACGCGTCGCAGTCGTGTCGCAGACCTCCTGGACTTGAGTGGCACTGGTTGTCGCAAAAGTCGCAGTTGTCGCAGAGGGGGCAAAATTGAACGTCTTGCCATCGGCGGTGCTCAGCCAGCGGTACTCCACCAGCACGGCCAAGATCAAGTCGCGCTGCTTGGCGCTTTTGCGAATGAAGGGCGGGCCTTCGCGTTGCAGAGTGCGGGCATCAAAGCTATGCCACTGATTAGTCATCAGCCAGTCCAGCAGGCGCTGAGCCTGGAGCAGCTGCGGATCAATTTTGCTTGGATTGGTCAGGCGCAGCGCCTCGGCCAAATACCAGCGCACAAGAACGGCAGCACGCTCGATCAGTTCGGGGGTGATGGCCTGGTGGCCTTCGATCACGGCGAACACTCCCGCGATACGCAGAAGGTTCTCGGCCCCCTTGGCGGCGGTCGGTTTGATCTCCTGCATGTCGCCGCCATGGCCAAGCTGGCGCTCGATGGCATCGTGCTCCTCAATCCACGCTTCCTGAGCGGCAGGTTCCATCACCAACATGAGCGGAGTCAGCTCACCGTTCTCATCCTTGATGGGCTCCTGCGCCAGCAGGCGGGCCATGCGCTGCCAGAAGCGACCAAGCCGGGGGGCTCGGGTTGGGTCGGCATCACGGTAGAAACGGGTGCCGGCCAGCGACTCCGGCCAGGCAATCAGGAAGCGAGCGAGAAAGCCTTGCCCCTGCATGACCGGATTGCACAGCACCTCAGAGGCAACGATGGGTTGAATCATGAGGTGAGCACTCAGCCGGCAGCCATAGCGAGCCGCACTTTCCCCATCGGAGGCACGGGTGCGGCTGATCGGCGCGCCGTCCCACAGCTTTGACAGACCCGCCACGCTCTTGAGCGCATTCTCGGGCTTGGTGGCATGACCGCCGAAGAACTGCCCGCCTTCGTCGCTGAACAGCCCTTGGGAAGGGTGACCACGCAGCAGAGACTTCTGCAGCCCTTCCAGGGTCGGTTCTTCGGAGAGAATGAACGGCGACGGCGGGGCTTCAGGCTCCAGCAGATTGCCCAACTCATCGGCCACCGATTCGGGGTCTCCCTTGGCCTTGTCGAGAATGTTGGCGCGGGCTTTCTGGTAGGCGTCGCGCTGATCGCGGTACTCCTTGGCGTCAGCCTTGTACTGCTCGAGCAATTCGCGTTGGTGTTGCTGGTGCGCCTGCAAGGCCAGGCGATCAGCTGCCGACTTACGGTCGCCCGACTCGGCAACCGTCAGAGCGAACAGTGACAACGGTATTTGCTGTCCCCCACGCAAGACGTTTCCGTGCGCCTGGGCGGCCATTGCAGCTGCGGGCAGTACCGACTGAGCGGCCAGGGCAGCGGGAACTTGCACCGCCTCCACGATGGCCTGGGCAGCACCTCCAATCAGCTCGCCCAATGCATGAATCGGGTACGGCGCAGACTTTTCCAGTTCAGGCAGCAGGGGCAGCGGCTTGGGATAGGTAGGCGCTGGGATCAAGGGTGCGTTCATGCCTGGGTCTCCTGCCATTGGCGCAGGTCATTGAAGTCAGTCAGGGTTAGAGGGGCATCGGCGGGCCAAGGCGGCAGGATCAGGCCACAGCCTAGGGAGGCAGCAGTAGTGATAGCGGCGGTTTTGCCGGGGTTGCCGGTGGTACAGCGGTCGTCATCGCCGGCCACGATCAACATCGCATCCGGGTGGCGGCGTTGCAGGTTACGACCAGTCTCCAGCAGGTTCCCGGCATTCATCGCACAGGCGACCGGGTGGCCGGTTTCGGAGTGGAGCGTGGCGCCGGTTGCCCACCCTTCGCACAGGTAAAGCTGCTGGCCAATGCGGATGATCCCGAGCGGGGAGTAACAGCCCTTCACACGGCCACCGGAGAGGAAGCGCTTATTCCCGTCATCGCCGATGCGTTGCAGGTTCACCAGTTCGCCTGCGTGGTACAGCGGCACCAGCAGCACGTCACCCTGCTGGCGCAGGTTGTACGGGCGACAGCCCTTGGCGACCAGGTAGGGGTGGTCGGGGGCGGCGCGGCGAGCATCACGCCACAGCCGATTGGCATACTCGGCGGTAGCCTGCTGGCGCTGGTGCTGCTCCGCATCCCGCTGGTGCTTGGCCTGCGCTATGCGCTGGCCGATCAGCTGGGCCTCCAGCGGATCGGCAGGCTTGCGGCTGCTCCAGGTGTACGAGCTGCCGCCCCTCCAGCTACCGAAGCAGCCCGAGGCGATACCATCGGCGAACAGCACATACCAGCCGTTATACGTCCCGGCTTTGTCGCCGGGGACATAGAAGCGGTGAATAGAACCATCCGCTACCGGATGCCAATCCATCGCGCCGAAGGTGGCTGCGAGTTTGTCGCGGAACAGCATTTCGGTGTTGCTAACGTCACGCGTGGTGAAGCGCAGAGCGAGGCCCATTAGGCGTCACGCTCTTTGATTTTTGCAGCCAGCCAGGCGTTCAGTTCGGCGATGACATAGTAGGCCGTAGCCTGGCGGCTGCTGCCGAACTTGATGGGCTTGGGAAAGGTCAGGTCTTTCTTGCGCAGCTTGTCCAGCCCGGAGCGGGTCTGGCCAATAGCTTTGCAGACCTCGGTCTGGGGGATAAGGGCTTGGTCAATCGTGGGGTGGGTAGGGTGCATCTGAGCGCCTCCGTATGGGTTACGGGGCGCACTTTCGGATGACGGACTAGACCCAAATCTACTAGACCACCAGACCTAATTTTTGGGTCTAGTCAGTAATCACTTCTTTGAGAAAAGCGTTCCATGCGCTGATGAATTTTTTGCTTTTCCCAGAGTTTTGTTGTGATGAGCCACAGAAAAGTGTTCCTTGGGCCGTCAATCCCGAATGAGTAAGCCACTGCCAGCAGGCATCTCTAGCTCCCGGAAGACCAGCTATTGGCTTGGATAACTGAGCAGCGTTGTATTCTCGCTGCTCTCCAAACCACTGACGAATACGCGTCAGGCGTTGTTCGGTTCTCGAACTCACCAGCGTAGCGGTGTCTTCTGACTGAACCTGGCTTTGGGTTGCGTTTTCGTCTTGGTCAGGCTTGAGAAGCGATGCCAATCGTTTTATATCGTCCGGCCTGAAAAGGAATGGTCTGCCCTCTTGGCTCGTCAGTGTCCAAGAGTCAACGTGCGATAGTTCCGATTCTTCCCGATCTGAAAGCGCAACAGCCAGCCCAGACACATTAATCCCACCACTTCTATGTGGTTCAAAGGCCTCGTAGGCGCTGATAGGGGAGTCAACTTGGCAATGCCCTATGCCTATGACTTGCTGCATCACAAATCTACTTCCAACTCTCGGCGCAATGACGCCTTCGAGTGCAGAGCAGTCAATGTAAATAGGTGTCGCATAACGCTCGCACAGCTCCATGAGTGCTCTGCTGGGCAGAGGAAAAGGGGACTCGGTCAGATGGCATAACCATTGGCATGCCATGCCGATATCGATGTACTCCATGGAGTTGATTAACTTATCCATCTCTTAGCTATTCCGGGGGGCAGGAGGGGCGCTCCAGGGGCTGCCCTAGACGAATTGGTGAGCTGTTAAGCGCGTTTGAATTCCAACAAATTGCCACTAGCTAGCTTATCCAGGTGGTCGGCATACCACTGCATCATCACCTTGCGCTGTTCCAGATAGGTGCTCTTGTCATAGACGCCCCGGACACCTTCCTTGACATGCGAAAGCTGGGCCTCAACGTGCTGCGAGTCGAAGCCGTTCTCGTTGAGGATGGTGCTGGCCAAGTGGCGGAAGCCGTGACCGGTCTGGCGGCCTTCGTAGCCCAGACGGCGCAGGGCCATCAGGAACACGGTATTGCTGCGTGGCTTGGTGGTATTACCTCGACCTGGAAACAGCAGCGAATAGTTGCCGGTTATATTTTTCAGTTCGCGTAACAGGGCAACAGCTTGCGTTGGCAGTGGCACCAGATGCTCACGGCGGCGCTTCATTCGCTCTGCAGGGATCAGCCAGAGGCCAGCATCGAGGTTAATCTCCTCCCAGCGCGCCTCACGCAACTCGGATGGGCGGCAGGCAAGCATCGTCAGCAGTTGCAAGCCTATGCGCACATCGGGTGCATGGGGGTAGGAGCGGATGGCTCTGAGCAGAGCAGGCAGCTCCTCAATGGATACATGGGCAAAATTTTCCACCGGTTTGGTCAGGAGGAATTTATGCAGCCCTTCGAGCGGGTTGTGCGTTGCCCTGCCAGTGACGCGAGCCAGGTCATATATCTCCCGACACATGCCACGTACACGGCTTGTCTGCTCAACGATCCCGGTCTGTTCCATGCCGCGCAGGAACTCCATCCACTCCATCGGCAGGATGCCGGTATACGGTCGCTTGCCGAACACGGGGAACACATGCTTTTCCAGAGCGCCGATGGTGCGAACCGCCGTCCCTTCCGTCCAGGTCTTGCACTTGACGGCGTACCACTCGCGAGCCAGGTGCTCGAAGGTGTTGTTGGCGGCCTCAATCTCGGCGACACGGATGGCGCGCTTGGTTGCCAGCACGCTCCCGTCCTTCGCCGTACTGTCGCGCAGCTTCGCGGCCTTCTGGCGAGCCAGCGCTCCACTCACCTCGGGATAGCCGCCCATGCCCAACCAGGACCACTTGCCGTCCGCCTTCTTATAGCGGAGCTCCCAGGACTTCTGCCCGTTCGGCTTGACGCGGAAATACAGGCCATTGCCGTCCAGCTCCCGGTACACGGAGCTCTCGGGCTCAAGGGTAGCGAGTACGGTGTCAGCCAATGGGCGGCGCTTGATCTCGCTACGCTTCATTGTATGTATGCCTCGGGTTCAATATTTCTAGAAGCATACACACAGGCATACACGGCAAGCAATGCTATAGGGGAGCGTACGGGAGCATATAGAAACAAGAAAGCCCGCACTGGGCGGGCTTTTCAGGGGTGTTTCCGGTCATGTGGGAACATGTGGAAACTTGCATTTGGTGGAGCCGGGGGGATTTGAACCCCCGTCCGCCAGTTCGCCGCTATCGGTTCTACATGCGTAGCCATCTCTATTGAGTTAACTCCGCGCGGCCCGAGTGGCAGGGCGCTTGGAGCGAGCTGCATAAGTTTTAGCCGTTACACCTGCAGCGAGCTTGGCGGCGATCCTGTTCTATCTGACTGTCCAGAATCTTCGGGTTTACAGGCATCCCCTATGGACAGCTAGCGGCACTTAGGCGGCTAGAGCGTAGTTGTCGTCGTTGGCAACTATAAATTTGCAACAGTGGATTTACGAGTTCTGTTACCAACTCGGCATGCCCCTCAAGTTTTGTTACCGGCGTCGAATCCTAATCGGCCCCAATTACAGTCTTGCAAGGTACGGGCGCAGTTTACGGCAAAGGTCGGGCAGCGTCGACCGCTGTTCTGCCACTAGAATACCGCCAGCCCCGGGCGCAGGCCGCGCGGGCGTGTCATCATCGACCCTCACAAGTTCAAGGAGCGCCGGCATGTCGCCTGCACCGAACAAGCCTCTGCGCCGCTGGATCTGGCGGGCCTTCCTGCAGAGTGCGTTGATTCCCCTGGTGTTGGTGGAGTCAGTGCTGATTGGTGTCTACCTCTATACCAACGAATCGATTCGCTCGGCCCAGCTCGGTTACCTGCAGAGCAGTGCGCTGCAGGACCTGAGCAGCGCGGTGCAGCGCGAGGGGCAGGTGATCGATAGCCGGCTGAAGGCCATCGAGGCTCAGGTCGGTATCTATCGCGATGCAGTCAGCGCGGCCCTGCAGGATCGTCGTTACGTGCCTGATGCTCTGGAGCACCAGCGTCACGCGCAGACCACCGATGGCGTGTACTACAGCCGCAGCGACGACGGCCGCGCGGCGTCCTTCTATGCCAGCAGCACGCCGCCGGAGCAGCAGGACCGCGCCAAGGCCTTGCGCCTGTCTCAGGTCGACCCGCTGATGCGTTCGCTCAAGCAGGCTGACCCGCTGGTGGCGGCGGTGTATTTCAACAGTTGGGACAGTTACAACCGCATCTACCCGTTCTTCGATGTGCTGCAGCAGTACCCGCACGATATGCGCATCCCGCAGTACAACTTCTATTACCTGGCGGACCAGCAGCACAACCCCAAGCAGGAGGTGGTGTGGACCGATGTCTACCTCGATCCGGCTGGCCAGGGCTGGATGATGTCGGCGGTGGCGCCGGTGCTGCGCGATGACTTCCTCGAGGGGGTGGTCGGCCTGGACGTGACGGTGGGCCAGATGCTCGCCGAGATCGGCAACCTGCAAGTGCCTTGGCAGGGGTATGCGCTGCTGGTCAGCCGCGACAACGGCATCATGGCGCTGCCGCAGGCCGGTGAGCGGGACTTCGGGGTGCGTGAGCTGACCCAGTATTCCTATGCCGAAGCAGTACGCCGTGAGGTGCTCAAACCGGCCGACTTCAAACTCGATCGCCAGCCTGGCCTGCAGCCGTTGCTGAGTGCCATGGCCACGCGCGCGCAGGGCATCCAGGAGGTCGAGCTGGGTGGGCGCAACCAGCTGATGGCCTGGAGTGAGATCCCGCAGACCGGCTGGCGGCTGTTGCTGGTGGTGGATGAGGCGAACATCTTCCATGAGACCAATCGCCTGGCCGAGCAATACCTGCGGATCGGCTACCTGCTGATCGCTGGCCTGGTGTTCTTCTATCTCTTATTCGGCAGCTGGATGTGGCTGCGCTCGCGGCGCCTGAGCCATGAGCTGGCCACGCCGATCGCCGGAATTGTCGAGATGATGCGCGGCCTCGGCCGGGGTGAGTCGCAGCCGGTGGTGCCGGCCACCTCGATTCGCGAGCTAGCGGAGATGGGCACGGAAGTGCAGCTCGCCGGGGAGCAGTTACGGGCCAGCGAGGTCCGCCGCTTCGAGGTACAGCGCACCCTGGAGCTGGTGCTGGAAAGCACCACGGAAAGCCTCTGGGATGTCACGGCGCAGAGCCAGACCATCTGCGTCAGCGAGCGCTTCGTGACGCGCTTCGGCCTGCGCGACAATTGCCTGTCGTTTGCCGAGTTCAACCGCCCGGTGCATCCGGATGACCTGCAGCGCATCCGCCATCTGCGCTTGAGCATGGCCGAGGATGGTCGCGAGGATTTCTTCGAGGCTGAGTACCGCTACGCCGACAAGAGCGGCAACTACGTCTGGTTGCTCAGCCGCGGCAAAGTGATCGAGCGGGACGAGCGGGGCCGTGCCCTGCGAGCGGCCGGCACCCACGTGGACATTACCCGGCTCAAGCTGGTGCAGGAGGAGTTGCGCCGGACCAGCCTGGAGGCCCAGGCCGCCAGCCAGGCCAAGAGTCGCTTCCTGTCGAGCATGAGCCATGAGCTGCGCACGCCGTTGAATGCGATCCACGGCTTTGCCCAGTTGATCGAGCTGGAGGCCCAGGAGCGTCCCGAGGCGCAGCAGGAGAGCGACTATGCGCGGGAGATCGTGCTCGCCAGTCGCCATCTGACCGCTCTGGTGGACGACATTCTCGATCTTTCCAGCATCGAGAGTCGGCGCCAGCAACTGCACCTCAAACCGGTGGAGGTCAGCACGCTGCTCAATGGCTGTGCCGAGTTGATCCAGCCGGAAGTGCTGCAGCGCGGCCAGCAGTTGCACGTGATGGCATCTGGCGGCAATGAACTGTACGTGTTGGCGGATGTGCGGCGGGTGCGCCAGGTGTTGCTCAATCTGCTGTCCAACGCCCTCAAGTACAACGTGCCGCAAGGGTTGGTCAGACTGGGTTACGAGGTGCGCCCGGATGGCGTGCGGCTGTGGGTGGAAGACAGCGGTCCGGGCCTGACCGAGCAGCAGCAGGGCCAGTTGTTCCAGCCTTTCCAGCGCCTGGGTCGGGAGAACTCGAACATTCCCGGCACCGGTATCGGCCTGGTGCTGTGTCGTGAACTGGCCACCCTGATGAATGGTGAGATGGGCTTCGCCAGCACGCCAGGCACCGGCAGCCGCTTCTGGATCGACCTGCCCAGCGCGGCGGCACCGACCAGCCAGGGCGACGCTACTGTCGAGGCGCCTGACAGCCCGGCCGTGCAGGCGCAGTTGGCGCCGGTGCTGTGCATCGAGGATCACCCGGCCTGCATGCGCGTGCTGCAGGAAGGCTTGCGCGATATCGCCGAGGTGCAGGGCGTCAGCTCGGTGCGGCGAGCCATCGCGGTCCTGGATCAGCAGACGCCAGCGCTGGTGGTGCTCGACCTCAACCTGCCGGATGGCAGCGGCCTCACCGTGCTCGAGCGGATGCGCGCCGAGCCGCGCCTGGCGGGAGTGCCGGTGATGGTGGTAAGTGCGGCCGCGGATGAAGTGCTGCTGGCCGAGGCGCGCAGCAAGGGCGCGCAGGCCTGCATGCTCAAGCCGGTGGATCTGCAACGCTTGCGCTGGATGGCCCTGTCGCTGCTTGGGCAAGACGGCTGACGCAGACCGGCCAGGCCGCAAAGCGGCACCGCCCACCCAGTCTGGTTGGGCGGCGCCGCGTTACTCGCTGGCTTGCAACAGGTTCAGCGCTTCGGCCAGGACCTTCATCGACTCACTGTGATCCCCGGCCTGGTGAAGTTCTTCACCTTCGGCGCGCAGGCGTTTCACTTCCGCCAGCACTTCCGGGTCGGCCGGTGGGTCGGTCTTCAGCAGCTGGTCGATCTTGGCCATGTCCTGTGGGCAGTGCATGGCCCACAGGCTGCCGCTGAACAGGCCGGTGCCGAACAGGGTCAGGGCGAGGATCAGGGGAATGCGACGCATGGGACACCTCCGCAGTTGGGATGGAGGCCTTGAGTATAGAAGCGCTGCTCGCCTGCGCGTCCGACGAGCAGCGGATGGCGCTGTCAGTGCCCGTCGCAGCACTCGCCCCAGTGTTTGTGCTTCGAGGTGTGGCCGATGCCGGGGTTGAGGGCGTTGGTCGGGTCCAGCTCACGGTAGAAACCGGCCAGCGCCGGCTTGGCCACGTAGAGGTGACCGACGTTGTGCTCGGCCGGGTACTCGGCGCGGCGCTCGTCGAGCAGGGCCCACATGCCGTGCTCCATCGCCAGCGGGTCGACGCCCTTGCGGATGATGTAGTCCTGGTGGAACACGTGGCAGAAGAAGTGCCCGTAGTAGAGCTTGTGGATGATCTGCTCTTCCATCTCGGTCGGCAGCGTCTCGACCCAGTCACGGTCGTTGCGGCGCAGGGCGATGTCCAGGGCGACGATGTCTTCCACGCTGCTGCGGTGCGCCTCGCGGTAGCGGATCGCCGCGCCGGCGATGGCGAAGCGGTGCAGGAAGGCCTTGCGTCCTTCCTCGGCGTCGCACTCGAAGAACGCGCCGCTGCTGCGGTTGGCGAAGTACTCGGCGAGGAAGGCGCGGGTCTGCTCCAGGGTGTCGTTGGATACCCGTACCAGCAGGTGGTGCTCGAAGCGGTCGCGGTACTCGCGCATGCGCTGCGGCAGGTGGCTAGGCAGCAGGTTCATCAGCGCCTGGATCACCTTGTCGGCCACGCCGCGCAGGCCGAAGCGCTCGAAGAAGCCATCGACCCGGCTCTTCAGGGCGAAGGCGGCGGGGACCTTGGCGGTGCCGAACTTGTCGATCACCAGGAAGGTGTCCTTGCCGTACTTTTCGCCGATGTCGAAGGCAGTGCGGTGGATGTATTCGCCGGCAATCGGCAGACGCGGCAGGTGCGCGAGTAGGTGGCGGCGCACCTCGGTGAGGTCGTGCGGGTCGTTGCTGCCGATGTAGAACACCGAGCTGGCTTCCTTGGCGTAGGTGTCCAGGCGCACGGCGAACAGGCACAGCTTGCCGGCCGAACCGGAGGCTTCGAACAGGCGCGACGGGTCGGCGTTGAAGCGCGCCGGGGTGTCGGCATCAACGTCGCGCACGTGCTCGCCGTAGCGGGCGTCGGAGGCCTTGGCGGCACCATCGTTGCGCACGTGCAGCGGGCTGTAATCGCCGCTCTGCAAGCGGGTGAGGATTTCCTCGGGGCTGGTGCCCAACTCGATGCCGAGGTGGTTGACCAGCTCCAACGTGCCGTCTTCCCGCACCTGTGCGTACAGCGCCAGTTCGGTATAGGCCGGGCCGCGACGCACCAGCGCGCCGCCGGAGTTGTTGCACACGCCGCCGAGCACCGAGGCGCCGATGCACGAGGAACCGATCACCGAGTGCGGCTCGCGGCCCAGGGGCGCCAGGGCCTGCTCCAGGCGGTCGAGGGTGGCGCCGGGCAGGCAGACCACCTGCTGGCCGTCGTTGATCAGCTGCACGCCGGTAATGCGCAGGGTGCTGACCAGCACGATCTCGCGGTCGTAGTTATTGCCGTCCGGGGTCGAGCCGCCGGTCAGGCCGGTGTTGGCGGCCTGCATGATGACGATGCGATCCGCCGCGACCGCCGCCTGCAGCACGCGCCATTGTTCCAGCAGGGTGCCGGGGCGGACCACGGCCAGCACGCCGCCTTCACCGGTGCGATGACCCTTGCGAAAGCGTCGGGTGCTCTGTTCGTCGGTGAGCACGTGGTCGCTGCCGACCACCTCGCGCAGGCTGGTGAGCAGGGCGTCGCGGCTGATCGATGACATGATTCAGAGCTCCTTGACCAGCGAATCGCCGCTGATATCGCTGATCGACTTGGCGCCGGTAAGAACCATGGCCACGCGCATTTCCTTCTCGATCAGGTCGAGCAGATTGCTCACTCCGGCACCGCCGGCAGCGGCCAGGGCATAGACGAAGGCGCGGCCGAGCATCACGGTGTCGGCGCCGAGGGCGAGCATGCGCACCACGTCGAGGCCGTTGCGCACGCCGGAGTCGGCGAGGATCGCCAGTTCGCCTTTCACCGCGTCGGCGATGGCTGGTAGGGCGCGGGCGCTGGACAGTACGCCATCGAGCTGACGGCCGCCGTGGTTGGATACGACGATGCCATCAGCGCCGAAGCGCACGGCGTCCCTGGCGTCTTCGGCATCGAGGATGCCCTTGATCACCATGGGGCCGTCCCAGAACTCACGGATCCACTCCAGATCCTTCCAGGAGATCGACGGGTCGAAGTTGGCGCCGAGCCAGCCGATGTAGTCGGCCAGGCCAGTCGGGTGGCCGCGGTAGGTAGAGATATTGCCGAGGTCGTGCGGACGGCCGAGCAGGCCCACGTCCAGCGCCCAGGACGGGTGGGTCATGGCCTGCAGCATGCGGCGCATGGCGGCGTTCGGCCCGCTCATGCCGGAATGGGCATCGCGGTAGCGCGCGCCGGGCGTGGGCATGTCGACGGTGAACACCAGGGTGGTCACGCCGGCGGCCTTGGCCCGCTCCAGGGCGTTCTTCATAAAGCCACGATCTTTCAGCACGTACAGCTGGAACCACATCGGCCGGTCGATGGCGGGTGCCACTTCCTCGATCGGACACACCGAGACGGTCGACAGGGTGAAGGGAATGCCCTTGGCTGCTGCCGCCTTGGCCGCCTGCACTTCGCCGCGCCGGGCGTACATGCCGGTCAGGCCGACCGGGGCGAGCGCCACCGGCATGGACAGGGTTTCGTTGAACAGGCGGGTTTCCAGGCTCAGTTCGGACATGTTGCGCAGCACCCGCTGGCGCAGGGCGATGCTGGCCAGGTCCGAGACATTGCGCCCCAGCGTGTACTCGGCATAGGCGCCGCCGTCGATGTAGTGGAACAGGAACGGCGGCAGCTTGCGCTGGGCAGCGGCGCGGTAGTCGGTAGAGGCGGAGATGATCATGGGTGTCTCATCGTTATGGGCTGGTCGTTGTGCCGGTGGATCGAGTTTTCAATCGTCATCCCCGCGAAGGCGGGGATCCAGAGGAGCCGTAGCTGGCCTGGCTGGATTCCCGCCTGCGCGGGAATGACGGATCGTTGCCTGCGCATTCGCGGAGGCAGCTCCTCAATGCACCAACATGCCAGTAAAGACATAGGCCTGGGCCAGGGTGATCAGGCCGACGAAGGCGGCGAAGATCAGGCTGTGCTTGAGGGTGAAGCGGAACAGGTCGGATTCCTTGCCGACCATGCCGGTCGCGGCGCAGGCCACGGCGATCGATTGCGGCGAGATCATCTTGCCGGTCACGCCGCCACTGGTGTTGGCCGCCACCAGCAGGGTGTCGTTGACCCCGATCTGGTGCGCGGTGGTGGCCTGCAGCGAGCTGAACAGGGCGTTGGAAGAGGTATCCGAACCGGTGAGGAACACGCCCAGCCAGCCGAGGAACGGCGAGAAGAAGGGGAACAGCACGCCGGTCCCGGCCAGGACCAGGGCGAGGGTGCTGGACATGCCCGAGTAGTTGGTGACGAAGGCGAACGCCAGCACCATGCCGATCGACAGGATCGGCCATTTCAGCTCGATCAGGGTTTCCTTGAATGTGGTCAGACCAGTTTTGCAGTTGATCTTCAGCACCAGCATGGAGACCAGCGCGGAGAAGAAGATCGCGGTGCCGGTGGCGGAGATCGGGTCGAGCTTGAACACGGCCGGCATGGCGGTGGCAGCGGTGACGATCGGCGCGGTCTTGATCACCAGTTGGTCGAGGTGCGGGATGGCGAAGTTGAATACCGTGCTGTACATCGCGCCGCCCGCGGCAAACAGTGCCTTGAACGGTTTCAGGGTCCAGATGGTGACCAGTACGGTGAGGATCAGGAACGGCGACCAGGCCTTGAGGATTTCACCGAAGCTGTACGGCGACGGGGTGGTGCTGCGTTGGCCACCGAAGCCGCCAACGATCGCGGCGCCGCCGGCCGACACGCCGACCACTTCCGGCTCGGCTGCGCGGCTCGGGCTCCAGACTTTGAGGAACAGGGTCAGGCACACCAGGCTGACCAGCGCCGAGGTGATGTCCGGCAGCTCCGGGCCGATGTAGTTGGAGGTGAAGTACTGGGTGACGGCGAAGCTGGCGCCGGCGACCAGTGCGGCCGGCCAGGTTTCCTTGATGCCGCGCCAGCCGTCCATCATCGCCACCAGCCAGAACGGCACGATGATCGACAGCAGCGGCAGCTGGCGGCCAGCCATGGCGCCGATCTTGAAGGCGTCGATGCCGGTGACTTGGCCTGCGACGATGATCGGGATGCCCAGGGCGCCGAAGGCCACCGGCGCGGTGTTGGCGATCAGGCACAGGCCGGCGGCGTACAGCGGGTTGAAGCCGAGGCCGACGAGCAGGGCGGCGGTGATCGCCACCGGTGCGCCGAAACCGGCAGCACCTTCGAGGAACGCGCCGAAGGAGAAGCCGATCAGCAGCACCTGCAGGCGCTGGTCGTCGGTGATCGACAGCACCGAGCTGCGGATGATCTCGAACTGGCCGCTCTTGACCGTCAGTTTGTAGAGGAATACCGCCGCCACGATAATCCAGGCAATCGGCCACAGACCGTAGGCGAAGCCGTAGCCAGCGGCGGCGAAGGCCATGTCGGCCGGCATCTGGAAGGCGAAGATGGCGACGATGATCGACAGCGCCAGGGTGATGCTACCGGCGACGTGACCTTTCAGGCGGAACACCGCCAGGGCCAGGAAGAAGAACACGATGGGAATCAGTGCGACCAGGGCGGACAGGCCGAGGCTGCCGAGCGGTGTATAGAGTTGTTGCCAGGTTTGCATCTGGGGTGGCTCCTAATTGTTGTTGGAGGTGCCGATAGTGCTCGGGCTGGCGGTCCTGCTTGTGGCGGGAGGCAGCCTAGTCGAGCGGTGCAAGTGGCTGGATAAATTGGTAATACCAATTTACAAAACCGACGAGTCAGGGTAAAAGCGCACCTGTTGGCCTGTCAATTTTGCGCGCTACGACTTTGGTCGAACGGCTCGGGTGGCGGTCGATCTTGTGGTGCCCGGGTGGGCTGGTTAGGCTGCTGCGATCAGCGGCAAAACGTGCGCCAGAACGGCGGATTGCAAGGGGTGGAAAGGGATATGGGATTTGGTCAGGTTCGGCAGCGCCGCCTGTCGGACGATATCGTCAGTCAACTGGAATCGATGATCCTCGAGGGCACCCTCAAGGCCGGCGAACGGCTGCCGGCCGAGCGCGCGCTGGCCGAGCAGTTCGGTGTGTCGCGGCCGTCGCTGCGTGAGGCGATTCAGAAACTGGTGGCCAAGGGCTTGCTGGTCAGTCGCCAGGGCGGCGGCAACTATGTGGCGGCGGAGCTGGGCTCGACCTTCAGCGATCCGTTGCTGCATCTGCTGGAAAGCAATCCCGATGCGCAGCGCGATTTGCTGGAGTTCCGTCACACCCTGGAAGGTTCCTGCGCCTACTACGCGGCGCTGCGTGCTACCGAGTTGGATCACCAGCGCCTGCGCGCAGCCTTCGAAACCCTGCAAACCTGCTATGCGCCGGGCAGCAAGGCGACCCGTGAGCAGGAGGGCGCGGCTGATGCCAGTTTCCACCTGGCTATCGCCGAGGCCAGCCACAACGCGGTGCTGCTGCACACGATTCGCGGCCTGTTCGACCTGCTCAAGCACAACGTGGTGACCAATATCGGTGGCATGTACCTGCAGCGCAGCGAGACCCGCGACATGCTGATGCAGCAGCATCGGGCGTTGTTCGAGGCGATTGTCGAACGGCGAGCGGAAGCGGCGCGGGAGATTTCCCACGGGCACATTCTTTATGTACAGGAAGTGCTCAACGAAGCGCAGCAGGAAGCCAAGCGGATGGAGCGAGCACAGCGGCGCCAGGGCACCTGACCCTGGCGGCTGGGCTTAGTCGTCCTTGCCCTTGGTGCGCATGGCGCGCTGCACTTCGCGGTCGGCGTCACGTTCTTTCTCGGTGTGGCGCTTGTCGAAGTCCTTCTTGCCCTTGGCCAGGGCAATCTCGCACTTGATCAGGTGCGCCTTCCAGTAGATCGACAGAGCCACACAGGTGTAGCCCTTCTGCTGGACCGCGCCGAACAGCTTGTCCAGCTCGCGCTTGTTCAGCAGCAGCTTGCGCGTGCGGGTGGGGTCGGCGATGACGTGAGTGCTGGCGGTCTTCAGCGGGGTGATATGGCACCCCATCAGCCAGGCCTCGTCGTCCTTGAGTAGCACGTAACTATCCACCAGCTGCGCCTTGCCGGCGCGCAGGCTTTTCACTTCCCAGCCGGACAGGACCAGGCCGGCCTCGAACTTGTGTTCGACGAAATAGTCATGCAGCGCTTTTTTATTCTGCGCGATGGTCCCCGTAGGGTGTTTCTTTTGCTTAGCCATAGGCGCGGCATTATAGGGAGTCGGCGCCGCGCTGGCGACAGCCTGTGCTTGAGGGGGCAGGGTGAATTCCGCACAATGCGCGCTTCGTTGCGGCTGGCGCCCTGGTTCTGGCCCGCCAGGCGCAGTAGTTGAGGACGCGAGAACCGATGAGCACCCGAATTCAACGTTCTGCGCTGCTGCCCTATCCGGCGCAGGCGCTCTACGATCTGGTCAATGATGTGGCCAGCTATCCGCAGTTTCTGCCCTGGTGCTCGGCTTCCGAAGTGCTGGAGGTGAGCGAGGCGTCGATGCGTGCCAGCCTGACCGTGGCCAAGGCTTCGATCAGTCAGCGCTTCATGACCCGCAATCGTCTGGTGCCGGGCAAGTCGATCGAGATGCAGCTGGAAGAGGGGCCGTTTTCCCAGTTGCAGGGCGTGTGGGAATTCAAGGCGCTGGGCGAAAAAGCCTGCAAGATCAGCCTGGACATGACCTTCGATTACGCCGGGCCGCTGGTGCGTGCCACGCTGGGGCCGTTGTTCACCCAGGCGGCCAACACCATGGTCGATGCCTTCTGTCAGCGGGCCAAGCAGCTCTATGGATAAGCCGGTTTTGCGGGTCGAGGTGGTGTACGCCTTGGCTGGCGAGCAGAAACTGGTGGGCCTGGAGCTACCGGTCGGCAGCACGGCGCGCGATGCAGCTCTGCGTTCTGGGTTGGATGTGCAGTTCGTCGGTCTGGATCTGGCAACTGCACCGCTTGGTATTTTCGGCAAGGCGCTGAGCAAGCCGGAGGAGCGTGTACTGGAGGAGGGCGAGCGCGTGGAGGTCTACCGGCCGTTGCTGGCTGACCCGAAGGAAGTGCGCAAGCAGCGTGCGGCGCGTGCAGCAGAGCAGCGCGCGGCACAGTCTGAGTAATAAACAGCAGGCATAAAAAAGCCCGGCAGTGCCGGGCTTTTTTCTATCCGCAGTTTACTGCGGATTGGCTTCCAGGGGTTCCGGAATCGGTACGGCGACCGGTTTGGCGGAGTCCACTTCGCGCTGAATTTGTTCCTGCAGCGAACCTGGCTTGGCTGGCTCTTCGGCCTGCGGCTGGCTTTCGGTCTGCGGTGCGGTGGTGTTGCCGTCTTCGCCGAGGATCGCCTGGTCGCGGCTGACGCCCGGGACGAAGTCGCCGGCCAGGCCGATCAATTGGTCTTCGCCGCTGAATACCAGGCTGATGCGTTCCTGGTAGCGCTGACGACCGCCCGGCTGGATGCTGTACAGGTAATCCCAGCGATTGGCGTGGAAGGTGTCGGTGATCAGCGGGTTACCCATGATAAACCGCACTTGTCGGCGGGTCATTCCAGGCTTCAACTGGTCTATCATGTCCTGCGTTACGACATTGCCTTGCTGGATGTCGATTTTATAAACCCCGGGAAATGAACAGCCGGCGAGTGCGAGCAGACCCACGAGTGTGAGGCTGGACAGCAGGAGCTTGGTGTTTTGCATCGGTGGGTGACTTCCACTATCTTGGCTAGGCAAAGTAAACCCCGATCATACCCGCATAAACGGGAGCTGCGAAGCAGCAACCAAGAGAAAGCTGACCATGGTTGAAAATAGCGAACTGCGCAAAGCTGGCCTTAAAGTCACCTTGCCGCGCGTCAAAATCCTGCAGATGCTCGATTCCGCCAGCTCCGGCCAGCGTCACATGAGCGCTGAGGATGTATACAAGGCATTGATGGAAGCGGGCGAAGACGTTGGCCTGGCCACCGTGTACCGCGTCCTCACTCAATTCGAGGCTGCTGGTCTGGTTGAGCGGCACAATTTCGACGGCGGCCATGCCGTGTTCGAGCTGGCTGATGGCGGCCACCACGATCACATGGTCTGCGTGGACAGTGGCGAGGTCATCGAGTTTTTCGATCCGGAGATCGAGAAGCTGCAGAAGGAAATCGTCAAGAAGCATGGCTTCGAGCTGGTCGATCACAATCTGGTGCTCTACGTTCGCCAGAAGAGCAAGTGATTCGAGCTGAATAAAAAAGGCGCCCCGCAGGGCGCCTTTTTTGTGCGTGCAGCATTCAGCTCTGCGCGCTGGCGACCATCTTGCGGGCGTGCTGCAGCGACTCTTCGGTGAGGTCGACGCCGCCGAGCATGCGTGCCACTTCCTCGATGCGCTGCGGTGTGTCGAGAGTTGCCACGGCGGTACGGGTTTCCTCGCTGCCGCGCTGCTTGTGCACGAACAGGTGGTTGTGACCCTGGGCGGCAACCTGCGGCAGGTGGGTGACGGTCAGCACCTGGCCGCGTTCGCCGAGGCGACGCAGCAACTGGCCGACGACTTCGGCAGTCGGGCCGCCGATGCCGACGTCGACTTCATCGAACACCAGGGTCGGTACGCGCGAGGTCTGCGCAGTGATCACCTGGATCGCCAGGCTGATGCGCGACAGCTCACCGCCGGAGGCGACCTTGGCCAGTGACTTCAGCGGTTGGCCGGGGTTGGCGCTGACCAGGAATTCGACCTGCTCCAGGCCGTAGGGTTGGGGCTCCTCGGCGTTGCTGCCCTGCAGTTGGATGCTGAAACGCCCACCCGGCATGCCCAGGCTCTGCATCTCATCCTGCACGGCGGCGGACAGGAGCGTGGCGGCTTGCTGGCGCAGTTCGCTCAGTTCGCTGGCTTTCTCCTGGTAATGGCGGGCGTAGGCGGCCAGTTCTTCGCCGAGGCGTTCGCTGGCTTGGTCGTCAGCATTGAGGCCTTCAAGTTCCTCCAGCAGGCGCTGCTGCAGCTCGCCCAGCTCGGTGGGCTGGATGCGATGCTTGCGGGCCAGGGTGTAGATGGCGTCGAGGCGTTCTTCGAGGATCTGTTGGCGCTGCGGGTCGGCGTCGAAGTGGTCGATGAAGCGGTTCAGCTCGCCGACTGCTTCTTCTACCTGGATCTGTGCGCTGGCCAGCAGGTTGCTGGCTTCGCCCAAGGCGCCGGGTTGGCTGCTGAAGGCGCTCAAGCGATTGAGGCTGGCGGTCAGGGCGGACAGCACGTTGCCGGCATCGCTTTCGCTGCACAGGTCGAGAACCTGACGGCAGGCGCCTAGCAGCTGTTCGGCGTTGCTCAGGGTCTTGTGTTCTTGCTCCAGCTGTTCCAGTTCGTTGTCGCCGAGGGTCAGGTTTTCCAGCTCTTCCAGTTGGTAGCTGAGCAACTGGTGGCGTGCGCGCTGCTCGTCGCTGGTCGAGGTCAGGCGCTGCAGCTCCTGGCGGGTCTGGCGCCAGCGCTGGGCGGCCAGTTGCACCTGGCGGGCCAGCTCCTGGCTGCCGGTGTATTCGTCGAGCAGGCGGCGATGGGTGTCCGGCTTGAGCAGCGATTGGTGCTCGTGCTGGCTGTGGATGTCGATCAGCAGCTCGCCGAGCGCCTTGAGATCGCCCAGCGGGCAGGGGCTGCCATTGATATAGCCGCGCGAGCGGCCTTCGCTGGTAATGACTCGACGCAGGATGCATGGCCCATCGTTGTCCAGGTCGCGTTCGCTGAGCCAGGTGCGGGCTTCGGGGATGTCGTCGAGGTCGAAGCTGGCGAGGATGTCGGCCTTGTCCGCGCCGGGGCGCACCACGCCGCTGTCGGCGCGATCACCGAGGGCCAGGCCCAGGGCGTCGAGCATGATCGATTTACCGGCGCCGGTTTCGCCGGTGATCACCGACATGCCGCGGGCCAGTTCCAGATCCAGGTGTTCGACGATGGCGTAGTTGTGTACGGACAGGTGCGCCAGCATGGAGATCGCTCCCAAAAGTTAACGGTCCAAAGCCTGCTGCGCGTCGGCCATGCTGCGTTGAAACCGGGCTCGGGCTGCTCATTTACCTTTCGTAAACTCCGCGCCCTCGCCCAGTTTCGCCTTGCCTGACTCTAGCTCGCGAGGCTTTGAGCTTTTTGTGCTGGCTATTTATACAGTGTTTTGTTTTGTCCTGACAATAACCCTTGAAAGCCTGTGTTTGGGCCCCATATAGGCGGAAGAAGAGCGGGCCATGACCCGCTGTTGTATTTACAGGAGGACCCAATGGCTGACGAACAGACTCTCGATACGCAGAACCCGCAGGACAATCCGGCGCCCGAGGCGGTGCTTGGCGAGGATCTGGTTGCGCGTGTGCAATCGCTCGAAGAGCAGCTGGCTGCTGCGCAGGATCAAGCCTTGCGCGTGGCCGCCGACTTGCAGAACGTGCGCCGCCGTGCCGAGCAGGATGTCGAGAAAGCGCACAAGTTCGCGCTGGAAAAATTCGCCAACGACCTGCTGCCAGTGGTCGACAGCCTGGAGCGCGGCCTGGAATTGACCAGCCCTAGCGACGAGTCGATCAAGGTTGTGCGTGAAGGCATGGAGCTGACCCTCAAGCTGTTCCACGACACCCTCAAGCGTTATCAGGTCGAGGCGGTCGATCCGCACGGCGCACCGTTTAATCCGGAGCACCATCAGGCGATGGCCATGGAAGAAAGCACCCATGTCGAGCCGAATAGCGTGCTCAAGGTGTTCCAGAAGGGCTACCTGCTCAGCGGTCGCCTGCTGCGCCCGGCCATGGTCGTGGTCAGCAAGGCACCGAGCGCTCCGCTGCCGTCGATTGACGAGCAGGCTTGAAATTCGGGGCTTCGGCCCCATCTATTAGTACAAGCGATTTAGTGCTGGCGCGGCCAATCCAATCAACGGGCCGCGCAACCAAGGTCAAAGACAAAGTTTCGGGAGAGTGAAATGGGCAAAATCATCGGTATCGACCTGGGGACTACCAACTCCTGCGTCGCAGTTCTGGAAAACGGTAGCGTCAAGGTCATCGAAAACGCCGAAGGCGCGCGTACCACGCCTTCCATCATCGCCTACACCAACGATGGCGAGATCCTCGCAGGCCAGTCCGCCAAGCGTCAGGCCGTGACCAACCCGCACAACACCCTGTACGCGGTGAAGCGCCTGATCGGTCGTCGCTTCGAAGAAGAAGTCGTACAGAAAGACATCAAGATGGTCCCCTACAAGATCGCCAAGGCCGACAACGGTGACGCCTGGGTGGAAGTGAAGGGCCAGAAAATGGCGCCGCCGCAAATTTCCGCGGAAGTGCTGAAGAAGATGAAGAAAACCGCCGAAGACTACCTCGGTGAGCCAGTGACCGAAGCGGTCATCACTGTGCCGGCCTACTTCAACGACAGCCAGCGCCAGGCCACCAAAGACGCAGGCCGCATCGCTGGTCTCGAGGTCAAGCGCATCATCAACGAGCCGACCGCGGCTGCGTTGGCCTATGGCATGGACAAGGGCAAGGGCGACCACACCGTGATCGTCTATGACCTGGGTGGCGGTACCTTCGACGTGTCGGTAATCGAAATTGCCGAAGTCGATGGTGAGCACCAGTTCGAAGTGCTGGCCACCAACGGTGACACCTTCCTCGGTGGTGAGGACTTTGATATTCGCCTGATCGACTACCTCGTCGACGAATTCAAGAAAGAGTCCGGTATCGACCTGAAAGGCGATCCGCTGGCCATGCAGCGCCTGAAAGAGTCTGCCGAGAAGGCCAAGATCGAGCTGTCGTCCGCGCAGCAGACCGACGTCAACCTGCCGTACATCACTGCCGATGCCACCGGTCCGAAGCACCTCAACGTGAAGATTTCCCGCGCCAAGCTGGAAGCCCTGGTTGAAGAGCTGGTTACTCGTACCATCGAACCGTGCCGCATCGCCCTGAAAGACTCCGGTCTGGACGTTGGCAGCATCGACGAAGTGATCCTGGTCGGCGGTCAGACCCGCATGCCGCTGGTGCAGCAGAAAGTCGCCGAGTTCTTCGGCAAGGAAGCGCGCAAGGACGTCAACCCGGACGAAGCCGTAGCCATCGGTGCTGCGATTCAGGGCGCCGTTCTGGCTGGCGACGTCAAAGACGTGCTGCTGCTCGACGTATCGCCGCTGACCCTGGGTATCGAAACCATGGGTGGCGTGATGACCGCGCTGATCGAGAAGAACACCACCATTCCGACCAAGAAGTCGCAGGTGTTCTCGACTGCCGACGACAACCAGGGCGCGGTGACCATTCACGTGCTGCAGGGCGAGCGCAAGCAAGCCGCGCAGAACAAGTCGCTGGGCAAGTTCGACCTGGCCGAGATCCCGCCGGCGCCGCGTGGCGTACCGCAGATCGAGGTGACCTTCGACATCGACGCCAACGGCATCCTGCATGTCGGCGCCAAAGACAAGGCCACCGGCAAGCAGCAGTCCATCGTGATCAAGGCCAACTCCGGCCTGTCCGAGGAAGAAATCGAGCAGATGGTGCGTGACGCCGAGGCCAATGCCGAGGAAGACCGCAAGTTCGAGGAACTGGTCACTGCCCGCAATCAGGGCGATGGTCTGGTTCACGCCACTCGCAAGATGATTGTTGAGGCGGGCGACAAGGCGACTGCCGACGAGAAGGCGGCCATCGAAAAAGCACTGGGCGAGCTGGAAGTTGCAGTCAAAGGCGACGACAAGGCGGCCATCGATGCGAAGATGAATGCCCTGTCCGAAGTCACTGCACCGCTGGCGCAGAAGATGTACGCCGAACAGCCGCAGCCGGGCGCTGCTGCTCAGGGTGCGGACGATGCTCAGGACGCGGCCGACGATGTTGTCGATGCCGAGTTCGAAGAGGTCAAGGACAACAAGTAAGCCACGGCTTACCTCCGTCCTTGCCTGTCGAAGCCTGGCTTCGACAGGCGCGATTCGCCGCGCGGGAGCTTGCTCCCGCGTTGGCGTGTCTGGGGCAGACGAATTTAAAGGTGTAGATGTATGGCCAAACGTGACTATTACGAAGTGCTCGGTGTGGAGCGCGGCGTCAGCGAAGCCGAGCTGAAGAAGGCTTATCGGCGCCTGGCGATGAAGCACCACCCGGACCGCAATCCGGACGACAAGGCTTCGGAAGAGAAATTCAAGGAAGCCAACGAGGCCTACGAAGTGCTCTCCGATGCGAGCAAGCGCTCGGCCTATGACCAGTACGGGCATGCCGGTGTCGACCCGCAGATGGGTGGCGGTGGCGGCTTCGGTGGCGGCGGGGCGAACTTCTCCGACATCTTCGGCGACGTGTTCAGCGACTTCTTCGGTGGTGGTCGTGGCGGCGGCTCGCGTGGCGGCGCCCAGCGTGGCAGTGACCTGCGCTACACCCTGGAGCTGGATCTGGAAGAGGCGGTGCGCGGCACCACCGTGACCATTCGTGTGCCGACCCTGGTCAACTGCAAACCGTGCGATGGCTCCGGGGCGAAGAAGGGTACCAGCCCGGTGACCTGTACCACCTGTGGCGGCATCGGTCAGGTGCGCATGCAGCAGGGCTTCTTCTCGGTGCAGCAGACCTGCCCGCGCTGCCACGGCAACGGCAAGATGATCACCGACCCCTGTGGCTCGTGCCACGGCCAGGGTCGCGTGGAAGAGAGCAAGACCCTGTCGGTCAAGGTGCCGGCGGGTGTCGATACCGGTGATCGCATCCGCCTGTCGGGCGAAGGTGAGGCTGGCAGCATGGGTGGCCCGGCGGGCGACCTGTACGTGGTGGTCAATGTGCGCGAGCACGCGATCTTCCAGCGCGACGGCAAGCACCTGTATTGCGAAGTGCCGATCAGCTTCGCCGACGCGGCGCTGGGCGGCGAGCTGGAAGTGCCGACCCTGGATGGCCGGGTCAAGCTGAAGATCCCGGAAGGCACCCAGACCGGCAAGCTGTTCCGCCTGCGCGGCAAGGGCGTGGCCCCGGTGCGTGGCGGCGGTGCTGGCGACCTGCTGTGCAAGGTGGCGGTGGAAACCCCGGTCAACCTGGACAAGCGCCAGCGCGAGCTGCTGGATGAGTTCCGCAAGTCGTTGGAAGGCGACAGCTCCCATTCGCCCAAAGCCAGTGGCTGGTTCGACGGCGTGAAGCGCTTCTTCGGCGACATTTAAGGAATCGGCTATGCGACGTATTGCAGTGATGGGCGCCGCCGGGCGCATGGGCAAGATACTCATCGAGGCGGTCGACCAAGCAGAAGGCGCCCAGCTGACCGCCGCGGTGGATCGTCCGGACAGTAGCCTGATCGGTGCCGACGCCGGCGAACTGGCGGCGCTGGGCAAGATCGGCGTGATTCTTGCGGGTGACCTGAGCGCGGTGCTCGATCAGTTCGATGTTCTGATCGACTTCACCCATCCGTCGGTCACCCTGAAGAACCTGGCGGTCTGCCGCCAGGCCGGCAAGGCCATGGTTATCGGTACCACCGGCTTCAGCGTCGAAGAGAAGCAGTTGCTGGCGGAAGCGGCCAAGGACATTCCGATCGTCTTCGCGGCCAACTACAGCGTCGGCGTCAACCTGTGCCTGAAGCTGCTGGATACCGCGGCTCGAGTGCTGGGTGACGAGGTCGATATCGAGATCATCGAGGCGCACCACCGGCACAAGGTCGATGCGCCGTCCGGTACCGCGCTGCGTATGGGCGAAGTGGTGGCCAATGCCCTGGGGCGCGACCTGCAGAAGGTCGCGGTCTACGGTCGCGAAGGCCAGACCGGTGCGCGCGAGCGCGAAACCATCGGTTTCGCCACGGTGCGCGCTGGTGATGTGGTCGGTGATCACACCGTATTGTTCGCTGCCGACGGCGAGCGCGTGGAAATCACCCACAAGGCCTCCAGTCGGATGACCTTCGCCAAGGGTGCGGTGCGTGCGGCCCTGTGGCTGCAAAGCCAGTCAGCCGGGCTTTATGACATGCAGGATGTGCTGGGGCTGAGCTGAGAGCCCGCTCAAAATCTGCTGCGCGTCGGCCATGCTGCGTTGAAATCGGCTCAGAATGCTCATTTACAGCTCGTAAAGTGCGCTTCTTCGCCCGATTTCGCCTTGCCTGGCCCTAGCTCGCGAGATTTTGAGTCGGTTCTACGATAGCGTTTCGGTCCATCCAGGCGGTGGACCGAAAAGGCACTTTCCTGTAAGCTTCCTGCTTTAGTGTGTCCACTAAAAGTAACGCAGAATGAATCAGATAAAGAAGCGGGGTGACGGTCAATACGTCATCCCGCTTTTTTACAACCTGCGTTTGTGCAAGTTTCAGATCTAAGGGAGGTCTTCTTGACTAAGCCAGCCATACTCGCCCTTGCCGACGGCAGCATTTTCCGTGGTGAAGCAATCGGGGCCGACGGCCATACCATCGGTGAGGTCGTGTTCAACACGGCCATGACCGGCTATCAGGAAATCCTCACCGATCCTTCCTATGCCCAGCAAATCGTCACGCTGACCTACCCGCACATCGGTAACACCGGCACCACGCCGGAAGATGCCGAGTCGAGCCGTGTCTGGGCTGCCGGCCTGATCATTCGCGACCTGCCGCTGACTTCCAGCAGCTGGCGCGACAAGCAGCCGCTGGACGAGTACCTCAAGGAAAATGGCACCGTTGCCATTGCCGGCATCGATACCCGTCGCCTGACCCGCATCCTGCGTGAAACCGGCTCGCAGAACGGCTGCATCCTGGCTGGTGACGATGCCACCGAGGAAAAGGCGCTGGAACTGGCGCGCAGCTTCCCGGGCCTTAAAGGCATGGATCTGGCCAAAGTGGTCAGCTGCACCGAGCGCTACGAATGGCGCTCCAGCGTGTGGAACCTGAAAGATGACGGCCATCCGGAAGTCGCCGCCAGTGAGCTGCCGTACCACGTGGTTGCCTACGACTACGGCGTCAAATGGAACATCCTGCGCATGCTCGTAGCCCGCGGCTGCCGCCTGACCGTGGTGCCGGCGCAGACGCCAGCCAGTGACGTGCTGGCACTGAATCCGGACGGCGTGTTCCTGTCCAACGGCCCTGGCGACCCCGAGCCGTGCGACTACGCGATCCAGGCGATCAAGGACGTGCTGCAAACCGAAATTCCGGTATTCGGCATCTGCCTCGGTCACCAGTTGCTGGCCCTGGCCTCTGGTGCCAAGACCGTGAAAATGGGCACTGGCCACCACGGTGCCAACCACCCGGTACAGGATCTCGACAGTGGCGTGGTGATGATCACCAGCCAGAACCACGGTTTCGCCGTGGACGAGCCGAGCCTGCCAGCCAACCTGCGTGCTACGCACAAGTCGCTGTTCGACGGCACCCTGCAGGGTATCGAACGCACCGACAAGGAAGCCTTCAGCTTCCAGGGCCACCCGGAAGCCAGCCCCGGCCCACATGACGTAGCTCCGCTGTTCGACCGCTTCATCGAAGCCATGGCCAAGCGCCGTTAAGCCTGCCGACTGACCCAAGGATTCGAGTAAGAAACATGCCAAAACGTACAGACATCAAAAGCATCCTGATCCTCGGCGCCGGCCCCATCGTCATCGGCCAGGCCTGCGAGTTCGACTATTCCGGTGCCCAGGCCTGTAAAGCCCTGAAAGAAGAGGGCTACCGCGTCATCCTGGTGAACTCCAACCCGGCCACCATCATGACCGACCCGGCCATGGCGGATGCCACTTACATCGAGCCGATCAAATGGTCCACCGTGGCCAAGATCATCGAGAAGGAGCGCCCGGACGCGCTGTTGCCAACCATGGGCGGCCAGACTGCGCTGAACTGCGCGCTGGACCTGGAAAAGCACGGCATCCTGGAAAAATTCGGCGTTGAGATGATCGGTGCCAACGCCGACACCATCGACAAGGCCGAAGACCGTTCGCGCTTCGACAAGGCGATGAAAGACATCGGTCTGGCCTGCCCGGTTTCCGGCATCGCCCACAATATGGAAGAGGCCTACGGCGTACTGGAGAAGGTTGGCTTCCCGTGCATCATCCGTCCGTCCTTCACCATGGGCGGCACCGGTGGCGGCATCGCCTACAACCGTGAAGAGTTCGAGGAGATCTGCGCCCGCGGCCTGGACCTGTCGCCGACCAGCGAACTGCTGATCGACGAATCGCTGATCGGCTGGAAAGAGTACGAGATGGAGGTGGTCCGCGATAAGAAGGACAACTGCATCATCGTCTGCGCCATCGAGAACTTCGACCCGATGGGCGTGCACACCGGTGACTCGATCACCGTGGCGCCGGCGCAAACCCTGACCGACAAGGAATACCAGATCCTGCGTAACGCCTCCCTGGCGGTGCTGCGCGAGATCGGCGTGGAAACTGGCGGCTCCAACGTGCAGTTCGGCATCTGCCCGAACACCGGCCGTATGGTCGTGATCGAGATGAACCCGCGCGTGTCGCGTTCCTCGGCGCTGGCCTCCAAGGCCACTGGCTTCCCGATCGCCAAGATCGCCGCCAAGCTGGCTGTCGGCTACACCCTGGACGAGCTGAGCAACGACATTACCGGCGGTCGCACGCCTGCGTCGTTCGAGCCGGCTATCGACTACGTCGTCACCAAGATCCCGCGTTTCGCCTTCGAGAAGTTCCCGAAAGCCGACGCCCGCCTGACCACCCAGATGAAGTCTGTGGGTGAAGTCATGGCCATCGGTCGCACTTTCCAGGAGTCCCTGCAGAAAGCCCTGCGCGGTCTGGAAGTCGGCGTCGCCGGTTTCGATCCGAAACTCGACCTGACCGACCCGGAAGCCGAGAGCATTCTGCGTCGCGAGCTGACCGTGCCGAGCGCCGACCGCATCTGGTACGTCGCCGATGCTTTCCGTGCCGGCAAGAGCGTCGCGGAAATCTTCGAGCTGACCAACATCGACGAATGGTTCCTGGTGCAGATCGAAGACCTGATCAAGGACGAGGAGCGCATCAAGACCCTCGGCCTCGCTTCGATCGACCGCGACCTGATGTACAAGCTCAAGCGCAAGGGCTTCTCCGACTCGCGCCTGGCCAAGCTGCTCGGTGTGACCGAGAAGAACCTGCGTAGCCACCGTCACAAGCTGAAAGTGCTGCCGGTGTACAAGCGCGTCGACACCTGCGCCGCCGAGTTCGCCACCGACACCGCCTACATGTACTCGACCTACGAGGAAGAGTGCGAGGCCAATCCGTCGAGCCGCGACAAGATCATGATTCTCGGCGGTGGTCCCAACCGTATCGGCCAGGGCATCGAGTTCGACTACTGCTGCGTACACGCGGCGCTGGCGCTGCGTGAAGATGGCTACGAGACCATCATGGTCAACTGCAACCCGGAAACCGTCTCCACCGACTACGATACCTCCGATCGCCTGTACTTCGAGCCGGTAACCCTGGAAGACGTGCTGGAGATCGTCCGCGTCGAGCAGCCGAAAGGCGTGATCGTGCAGTACGGCGGTCAGACCCCACTGAAGATCTGCCGTGCCCTGGAAGAAGCCGGTGTGCCGATCATCGGTACTTCGCCTGACGCCATTGACCGCGCTGAAGACCGCGAGCGCTTCCAGCAGATGGTCCAGCGCCTCGGCCTGCGCCAGCCGGCCAACGCCACCGCGCGCAGCGAAGACGAAGCCCTTGCCCACTCCAAGATCATCGGCTATCCGCTGGTGGTGCGTCCGTCCTACGTGCTGGGTGGTCGCGCGATGGAGATCGTCTATCAGGAAGACGAGCTCAAGCGCTACATGCGCGAAGCCGTGAAAGTGTCCAACGACAGCCCGGTGCTGCTCGACCACTTCCTCAACTGCGCCATCGAGGTCGACATCGACGCGGTGTGCGACGGCGAGACCGTGGTGATCGGCGCGATCATGCAGCACATCGAGCAGGCCGGCGTGCACTCCGGTGACTCGGCGTGCTCGCTGCCGCCGTACTCGCTGCCGATGCATATCCAGGACGAGATCCGCGAACAGGTCAAGAAAATGGCCCTGGAGCTCGGCGTGGTTGGCCTGATGAACGTGCAGATGGCGGTGCAGGGCGAGGACATCTTCGTCATCGAAGTGAACCCGCGCGCTTCGCGTACCGTACCGTTCGTCTCCAAGTGTGTCGGCGAGTCGCTGGCCAAGGTGGCTGCCCGCGTCATGGCTGGTAAATCGCTGGCCGAGGCTGGCTACAGCAAGGAAATCATCCCGCCGTACTTCAGCGTCAAGGAAGCGGTGTTCCCGTTCGCCAAGTTCCCAGGCGTTGACCCGATCCTCGGTCCAGAGATGAAGTCCACCGGTGAAGTCATGGGTGTCGGTGACACCTTCGGCGAGGCCTTCGCCAAGGCTCAGTTGGGCGCAAGCGAGATCCTGCCGAACTCCGGCTGCGCATTTATCAGCGTTCGCGAAGACGACAAGCCGTTCGTCGAGCAGGTCGCTCGCGATCTGGTTGCCCTGGGCTTCGAAGTGGTCGCCACCGCCGGCACCGCCCGCGTGATCGAGGCTGCTGGCCTGCCGGTACGCCGGGTGAATAAGGTGACCGAGGGCCGTCCTCACGTGGTCGACATGATCAAGAATGACGAAGTCACGCTGATCATCAACACCACCGAAGGTCGTCAGTCGATCGCTGACTCCTACTCCATTCGTCGTAACGCTCTGCAGCACAAGGTCTACTGCACCACCACCATCGCGGCGGGTCAGGCGATCTGTGAAGCGCTCAAATTCGGCCCGGAAAAGGCTGTGCGCCGTCTGCAGGACCTGCATGCAGGAATCAAGGCATGACCAAATACCCAATGACCGTGGAGGGCGCTCGCGCCCTTGAAGAAGAGCTGGCGCACCTGACCAAGGTCGTGCGCCCCAAGCTCAGCCAGGACATCGGCACCGCCCGTGAGCTGGGTGATCTCAAGGAGAACGCTGAGTACCACGCTGCCCGCGAGCAGCAAGGCATGGTCGAGGCGCGTATTCGCGATATCGAAGGCCGTCTGCAGAATGCCGTGGTTATCGATGTCACCACCATCGCTCACAGCGGCAAGGTGATCTTTGGTACCACTGTCGAAATCGCCAACTGCGAGACCGATGAAAGCGTCACCTACCAGATCGTTGGTGAGGATGAGGCGGACATCAAGCTGGGCAAGATTTCCGTCGGCTCGCCGATCGCCCGTGCCCTGGTGGGCAAGGACGAGGGTGATGTGGTGGTGGTGAAAACCCCGAGCGGTCTGGTTGAGTACGAGATTGTCGAAGTCCGCCATATTTAAGCGTCAGCCGCCGCGCGCGGGGGCGATCAGTTGGCAGCTGGCCCAGACTTTCTGGGTTGGTGGCCTGTGGCTGTTGCACTTCGTGATGCTGCCGGCGCTGGAGAAGATCGGCCTGGCGCCACTGCTGGTGGAAACTATCAATGCCACGCTCAGTCCGTTGCTGATCGGCTTTGCGGGTTTCTGTGTGCTGCTGCAGGCGCTGGTGCTGACTCAGGCCGAAGGGCTGGCCAGTCTCTGGCGCGACTTGCGCGGCCAGCTGCTGCTGGTGGTGCTAGGGATGGTTGCGGTGTTCTTTGCCGTGCGCCACTGGCAGCCAGGTGCCGAACGCGGGCTGCTGTTCTGCTACATGGTGGTGGCGCTGTGCGGGCTGGTGCTGGTGCTGCAGCCCCTTCCGGGGCGTAGCGGTCGCTAAGGTCGGGCGCTACCGCTATCAGGCTTGATGGCGGTGAATGTTGGAGAGATTTTTGTTGGCCTTGGGGTTCTTGCGGTAGACCAGGGCCATCTTGCCGATGATCTGCACCAGTTCGCAGCGGCCAACCTTGCCCAGCTCTTCGATCATGGCGCGGCGGTCGTCACGCTCGATGATGCGGAATTGTACTTTGATCAGCTCGTGATCATTCAGCGCGCGCTCCAGCTCGGCCTGCACGCCTTCGGTCAGGCCGTTCTCGGCGACGATCAGCACCGGTTTCAAGTGGTGGCCGATCGATTTGAAATGTTTCTTCTGTTCGTTGGTAAGCGCCATGATCTGATCCTGCGACTGGGAAGCTGTCGGAGACGGACTGCATTTGCGCTGCTTTGGCGAAAGTCAGGGGACCGCATTGCGCGGTTTCTCCATCCCTTTTGCCAAAACTGGCTCCGCGTACCGAGGCTCCAGATATCTTCTGAACTGTAAAAACGGCGTAGTTTACCCGAGCGTGCCGGCACGCGCCCAGCTAATCACGACCGGCCGCATAGCGGTGTTACGGTCCGCTTGAAGATCAGCAGGCGTTGGCTGATGTCCGCCAGGCCTTGTGATTTTCAATATGGCCCCAATATGAATGGTGTGAGGCTGGCTTGCAGGTCCGCGCCACGTGCCGTCGAGAGTTGGTGCTGGGCCTGAAAGAGCTTGATTGGTAGCTGAGCAATGCATGCTCGCGCGCTCCTGTCGCGAGGCCTAGACTGGAACTGCAGTTGTGCGTTTTGGTCGGATGAGGCGCGACAGGGCTCATAAAGGGTTACAGACGGCACCTGCCAGGGGCAGGGTTGTGTAGTAAGTTAGGCGGGTATATCTCAAGCCGTTATGCGAAGCGCGTTTCAGGACGAGGCTCGCTTCAGAGGGTAGCTAATTGAACGACATGGCAAAGAACCTGATCCTGTGGCTGATCATCGCGGCCGTCCTGGTCACCGTGATGAACAACTTCTCCAGTCCGAGCGAGTCCGGCAAGCTGAACTATTCCGAGTTCATCCAGCAGGTTCAGCAAGGCAAGGTTAAACAGGTGACCGTGGATGGCTACATCATCAGCGGCAAGAACCTCGATGGCACCGCTTTCGAGACGGTGCGCCCGGCTATCGAAGACCGTGGCCTGATCAAGGACCTGATCGACAACAATGTCGAGATCGTCGGCAAGCAGCCTGAGCGCCAGAGCATCTGGACCCAGTTGCTGGTCGCCAGCTTCCCGATTCTGGTGATCATTGCCGTGTTCATGTTCTTCATGCGTCAGATGCAGGGCGGTGGCGGCGGCAAGGGTGGGCCGATGAGCTTCGGCAAGAGCAAGGCGCGCCTGCTGTCCGAAGATCAGGTGAAAACCACATTGGCTGACGTCGCCGGTTGCGACGAGGCCAAGGAAGAGGTTGGTGAGCTGGTCGAGTTCCTGCGCGACCCGGGCAAGTTCCAGCGCCTGGGTGGTCGCATTCCCCGTGGCGTGCTGATGGTTGGTCCGCCCGGTACCGGTAAGACCCTGCTGGCCAAGGCCATTGCGGGTGAGGCCAAGGTGCCGTTCTTCACCATTTCCGGCTCCGACTTCGTTGAGATGTTCGTCGGCGTAGGCGCCAGCCGTGTGCGTGACATGTTCGAGCAGGCCAAGAAGCATGCGCCCTGCATCATCTTCATCGACGAAATCGACGCTGTCGGTCGCCATCGTGGCGCCGGTCTTGGTGGTGGTCACGACGAGCGTGAGCAGACGCTGAACCAGTTGCTGGTGGAGATGGATGGCTTCGAAATGAATGACGGCATCATCGTCATCGCCGCCACCAACCGCCCGGATGTGCTTGACCCTGCGTTGCTGCGCCCAGGCCGCTTCGACCGTCAGGTGGTCGTGGGGCTGCCGGATATCCGTGGTCGCGAGCAGATTCTCAAGGTGCACATGCGCAAGGTGCCGGTGGGCGATAACGTCGAGCCGGCGGTGATTGCCCGTGGTACTCCGGGCTTCTCCGGTGCGGACCTGGCCAACCTGGTCAACGAGGCTTCGCTGTTCGCAGCGCGTGGCGGCAAGCGCGTGGTCGAGATGAAGGAATTCGAGCTGGCCAAGGACAAGATCATGATGGGCGCCGAGCGCAAGTCCATGGTCATGTCCGAGAAGGAAAAGCTAAACACCGCTTTCCACGAGGCGGGCCACGCCATCGTGGGTCGCCTGGTGCCTGAGCATGATCCGGTCTACAAGGTGTCGATCATCCCTCGCGGTCGCGCCCTGGGCGTGACCATGTTCCTGCCGGAGGAGGATCGCTACAGCCTGTCCAAGCGCGCGCTGGTCAGTCAGATCTGCTCGTTGTTCGGCGGACGTATCGCTGAGGAGATGACGCTGGGCTTCGATGGGGTTACCACGGGTGCGTCCAACGACATCATGCGTGCCACTCGTCTGGCGCGGAATATGGTGACCAAGTGGGGCCTGTCCGAGAAGTTGGGCCCGCTGATGTATGCGGAGGAAGAGGGTGAGGTATTCCTTGGTCGCAGTGCTGGCAGCCAGCAGGCCAACGTCTCTGGCGAGACCGCCAAGCTGATCGATGACGAGGTGCGCAGCCTGATCGACGGTTGCTATGCGACTGCCAAGCGACTCCTGGAAGACAATCGCGACAAGCTGGATGCCATGGCCGATGCGCTGATGAAATACGAGACGATCGATGCCGATCAGATTGACGACATCATGGCAGGCCGCACGCCTCGCGAACCTCGCGACTGGCAGGATGGGTCCGGCACGCCGCCGACACCCAAAGAGCAAGTCGATCGGCCGGAAACACCGATTGGTGGTCCGGCGGGCGAGCACTAAGGTCGCACATGATTTCCCCGCAATACCCAGCCCGGCTGCCATGTGGCAGTCGGGTTCTCGATCTTTCCCGTCCGCATGTGATGGGTATTCTGAATGTCACTCCTGATTCGTTTTCCGATGGCGGTCGCTTTGCTGTCCGCGATCAGGCGGTGCGCCATGCTGCTGAGATGTTGGCGGCTGGCGCTACCCTGATCGATGTGGGTGGCGAATCGACTCGTCCGGGTGCTCAGTCGGTTTCTCCTCAGGAAGAGCTCGATCGCGTCGCTCCGGTCGTTGAGGCGATTGCTGCTGAACTCGATGTGATTATTTCCCTGGATACTTCGACGCCTGCTGTCATGCGTGAGGGTGCTCGTCTTGGTGGAGGGTTGATCAATGATGTGCGTTCCCTGCAGCGCGAAGGTGCATTGCAGGCGGCGGCCGAGACGGGCTTGCCGGTGTGCTTGATGCACATGCTGGGCGAGCCGGGAACCATGCAGCGGGATCCTGTTTATCGCGATGTAGTTGCTGAGGTGGCGGATTTTCTCGGGCAGCGTATGGCTGCCTGTGCTCAGGCTGGAATTGCTGTCGAGCGGTTGCTGCTTGATCCTGGATTCGGTTTTGCCAAGACGCTGGAACATAACCTGAGCCTGTTCAAGCATCTGGATGCTTTGTTGGAGCTGGGGCGCCCTCTGCTTGTCGGGGTGTCACGCAAAAGCATGATCGGCCAGGTGCTGCAGCGTGAGGTGGGTGAGCGTTTGTCTGGTGGTCTGGCGCTGGCTGCGCTGGCTGTTGCCAAGGGTGCGTGCATACTGCGGGTGCATGACGTGGCGGAAACTGTTGATGCGGTGCGCATGATCGCTGCCGTGAACGCCGCAGAATAAGAAAGTTTGGAGTTCCCATGAGCAGAAAATATTTCGGCACTGATGGTATTCGCGGCCTTGTTGGTCAGTTCCCGATCACTCCTGACTTTATTCTCAAGTTGGGCTGGGCGGCGGGCATGGCCTTTCGCAAGCAGGGAAAGTGCCGCATTTTGATCGGCAAGGACACGCGGATTTCCGGCTATATGTTCGAGTCGGCCCTGGAGGCTGGGCTGGTTGCGGCGGGTGCCGATGTGATGCTGCTCGGGCCGATGCCTACGCCGGCGATTGCCTACCTGACCCGAACCTTTCAGGCGGAGGCAGGTATTGTCATTAGCGCCTCGCACAATCCGCATTACGACAACGGCTTCAAGTTCTTTTCTGGTAAAGGCACCAAATTGCCGGACGAAGTGGAGCTGATGATCGAGGAGTTGCTCGATCAGCCGATGACGGTGGTCGATTCCTCGCAGCTGGGCAAGGTCTCGCGGATCAATGATGCGGCCGGCCGCTACATTGAATTCTGTAAAAGCAGTGTGCCGAGCAGCACCAGCTTTGCCGGGCTGAAACTGGTGATCGATTGTGCTCATGGCGCGGCTTATAAAGTGGCGCCGAGTGTATTTCGTGAGTTGGGTGCTCAGGTTTCAGTTCTGTCGGCACAGCCCAATGGGCTGAACATCAATGACAACTGTGGCTCGACTCATGTCGAGTCGCTGCAGGCGGAAGTGCTGGCCCAGCAGGCCGATCTTGGTGTTGCCTTCGATGGTGATGGCGATCGTGTGCTGATGATCGACCATACCGGTGCGGTAGTTGATGGTGATGAGCTGCTCTACATCATTGCCCGTGATCTGCAATCGCGCGGCAAGTTGCACGGCGGTGTGGTCGGAACCCTGATGAGCAACCTAGGCTTGGAGTTGGGGTTGGCCGAGTTGGGGATCCCATTTGTGCGCGCCAAGGTTGGTGATCGGTACGTCATGGCTGAGCTGAGTGAGCGTGACTGGCAGTTGGGTGGCGAGAACTCCGGTCATCTGGTTTGTTGTCAGCACACCACCACGGGGGATGCAATCATTGCTGCGCTGCAGGTATTGATGGCGCTCAAGCGTGGTGAGCAGACCCTGGCGCAGGCTCGGCAGGCGTTGCGCAAGTGCCCGCAGGTTCTGATCAATGTGCGCTTTGCGGGTGGTGTCGATCCTGTCGAACATCCGGCGGTTATAGATGCCTGTGCTCGCGTAACCGAGCGTATGGCGGGCCGTGGTCGCGTGCTATTGCGCAAGTCCGGCACCGAGCCGTTGGTGCGCGTGATGGTTGAGGGGGATGACGAGGCGCAGGTCCGCGGTTATGCCGAGGAGTTGGCTAAAGTGGTCACTGAAGTTTGCGCCTGATTCGGCTTGCCAGTGAATAATGTCTTGGGTAACATCTGCGCCCACTTTGATCGACGAGGTCTGGCATGCGTCGCCCCTTGGTAGCTGGTAACTGGAAAATGCACGGTACCCGCGCCAGCGTCGCAGAGCTGATTAGAGGCCTACGTCATCTGGCATTGCCGAGCAGTGTCGAGGTGGCGGTCATGCCGCCATGCCTATACATCAATCAGGTGATTCAGGGGCTGGATGGCAAGTCGATTGCTGTCGGTGCTCAGAATTGCGCGGTTGAGCCGATGCAGGGTGCTTTGACGGGGGAGGTTGCTCCCAGTCAGTTGGCTGATGCCGGTTGTGCGCTGGTGTTGGTTGGGCATTCTGAGCGTCGCTTGATTCTGGGTGAGCGTGACGAGTTGCTTAGTCGCAAGTTCGCTGCTGCGCAGTCCTGCGGGCTGATTCCGGTACTCTGCATTGGTGAGACGCTGGAGCAGCGCCAGGCGGGCAAGACCCTTGAGGTTGTTGCTGGGCAGCTGGGTAGTGTGATCGAAGAGTTGGGTGTGGGTGCTTTTGCGCAAGCGGTTGTGGCATATGAACCGGTCTGGGCGATAGGTACTGGATTGACTGCGTCGCCGCAGGAGGCGCAAGAAGTGCACGCTGCTATTCGTGCGCAGTTGGCTGCAGAGAGTGCTGATGTAGCGCGCGGTGTAAGGATTTTGTACGGCGGCAGCGTGAAAGCTGCGAATGCTGCCGAATTGTTCGGGATGCCGGACATCGATGGGGGGCTCATTGGTGGAGCCTCTCTGAATGCGGATGAGTTTGGCGCGATCTGTCGCGCAGCAGGAAACTGAGAAATGTTGGAAACAGTCGTAGTTGTTGTCCATTTGCTGGGTGCGCTTGGTGTGGTTGCACTGGTATTGCTGCAGCAGGGCAAGGGTGCTGATGCGGGTGCTTCTTTCGGTGCGGGCGCCTCGGGCACCGTATTCGGTAGCCAAGGTTCTGCTACCTTTCTGAGTCGCTTTACTGCTATACTTGCCGCGGCTTTTTTCATTACCAGCTTGGGCTTAGCGTTCTTTGCTAAAGAAAAAGCTGATAATCTGACTCAAGTAGGTTTGCCGGATCCGGCGGTGCTTGAAGTAGAGCAAAACAAACCGGTCAGCGATGTTCCGGTGCTCGAAGAGCCAAAAGCGGCGGGCGATCAGTCCGGCGTACCTCAGGCTCCAGAGCAGAAGTAATACCCGTTTTTGCCGAGGTGGTGGAATTGGTAGACACGCTACCTTGAGGTGGTAGTGGCCATAGGCTGTAGGGGTTCGAGTCCCCTCCTCGGTACCATATTCAGCAAGGCCCGCTCTGTGCGGGCCTTGCTGTTCGTGGGGGTTCGGTTGACCCTTCGGGGTAACGACCGTATACTCTTCGCCCAGCTTTGACGCGGGGTGGAGCAGTCTGGTAGCTCGTCGGGCTCATAACCCGAAGGTCGTTGGTTCAAATCCAGCCCCCGCAACCAGTAGTAGATAAGCCCCTTTTCAGGGGCTTTTTGTTAGCTGGACAGTCCGCCGCCGGCCTTGTGGCTAGGTGGCACGATGGATGGGCGTTTCGCCCATTTTTTATTTCTACGGCATGCGCGGAGGGCTTCGGGTGTCGAGCAAGCTAGAACAGTTGCAGGACCTGCTGGCTCCGGTGGTCGAGTCTCTCGGCTACGAGTGCTGGGGCCTGGAATTCATATCCCAGGGGCGGCATTCGCTGCTGCGTATTTATATCGATCACGCTAACGGCATCCTGGTGGAAGACTGTGAAAAAGTCAGTCGTCAGATCAGCGGTGTGCTGGATGTCGAGGATCCGATCAGCAGCGAATACACCCTTGAGGTGTCTTCTCCCGGCATGGACCGGCCGCTGTTCACCCTCGAACACTTCGCCAAGCATGTTGGCGAACAAGTGAAGATCAAGCTGCGTTCGCCTTTCGAAGGACGGCGCAACTTTCAGGGCCTTCTCCGCGGTGTGGAGGAGCAGGACGTGGTGGTGCTGGTGGATGACCACGAATTCCTGTTGCCGATCGATCAGATCGACAAGGCCAACGTTATTCCCCGGTTTGATTGAGACGCGGATCCCGCGAGAGCTGTGCGGATTGCGCAGGATCCAATGGATTGCGAGAGACGAGGCGTACGATGAGTAAAGAAGTACTGCTGGTTGTAGAGTCGGTATCCAACGAAAAGGGTGTGCCGGCCGGTGTAATTTTCGAGGCGCTGGAGCTGGCGCTGGCGACTGCGACCAAGAAGCGTTTTGACGATGAGGTCGAACTGCGTGTGGAAATCAACCGCCACACCGGTAACTACGAAACCTTCCGTTGCTGGACCGTGGTCGACGATGCCGACCATGAAATTCCGGCGGCGCAACTGACCTTGGAAGAGGCCCAGGCACAACAGCCGGGCGCCAAGATCGGCGACATTATTGAAGAGAAAGTCGAGTCCATCGAGTTCGGTCGCATTGCTGCACAGACTGCCAAGCAGGTCATTGTGCAGAAAGTTCGCGAAGCCGAACGCGCCCAGGTGGTCGATGCCTACCGCGAGCGTGTTGGCGAGATCATCTCCGGCACCGTGAAGAAGGTCACCCGCGACAGCGTGATCGTCGATCTGGGCAACAACGCCGAAGCCTTGCTGGCCCGCGAAGACATCATCCCGCGTGAAACCTTCCGCGTCGGCGCTCGTCTGCGTGCCCTGCTCAAGGAAATTCGCACCGAGAACCGCGGTCCGCAGCTGATTCTGTCGCGCACCGCGCCGCAGATGCTGATCGAGTTGTTCCGCATCGAAGTGCCGGAGATCGCTGAAGAGCTGATCGAAGTAATGGCAGCCTCCCGTGACCCGGGTTCACGCGCCAAGATCGCGGTCCGCTCCAAGGACAAGCGTATCGACCCGCAAGGTGCTTGCATCGGCATGCGTGGCTCGCGCGTTCAGGCTGTTTCTGGCGAGCTGGGTGGCGAGCGTGTCGACATCGTGCTGTGGGACGACAACGTCGCGCAGTTCGTGATCAACGCCATGGCACCGGCTGAAGTAGCGGCCATCATCGTTGACGAAGATGCCCACGCCATGGACATCGCTGTTGGCGAAGACAACCTGGCTCAGGCCATTGGTCGTGGCGGCCAGAACGTGCGCCTGGCCAGTCAGCTGACCGGTTGGACGCTCAACGTGATGACCGAAGCTGACATCCAGGCCAAGCAGCAAGCCGAGACCGGCGACATCCTGCAGAACTTCATCGACGAGCTGGAAGTCGACGAAGAGCTGGCCCAGGTGCTGGTCGAAGAGGGCTTCACCAGCCTGGAAGAGATCGCCTACGTACCGATGGAAGAGATGCTCAGCATCGATGGTTTTGACGAAGACATCGTCAACGAGCTGCGTGCTCGTGCCAAAGATCGTCTGCTGACCAAGGCCATCGCCAACGAAGAAAAGCTGGCCGATGCCCAGCCTGCCGAGGACCTGGTGTCCCTGGAAGGCATGGACAAGAACCTGGCGCAAGAACTGGCGGTCCGCGGCGTAATCACCCGCGAAGACCTGGCCGAGCAGTCGATCGACGACTTGCTCGACATCGACGGCATCGACCAAGAGCGTGCCGGCAAGCTGATCATGGCCGCCCGAGCCCATTGGTTCGAGTAAGTTTTACGGCCTGAGGAGAGAAGTGCATGACGCAAGTCACGGTGAAAGAACTGGCCCAAGTGGTCGACACACCGGTAGAGCGCCTGCTGCAGCAGATGCGTGAGGCGGGTCTGCCGCACACCAGTGCCGAGCAAGTTGTGACCGACAATGAGAAGCAAGCCTTGCTTGCCCACCTCAAGAGCAGCCACGGCGAGAAACTGGAAGAGCCGCGCAAGATCACCTTGCAACGCAAAACCACTACCACCCTGAAAGTCGCTGGTAGCAAGACCATCAGCGTGGAAGTGCGTAAGAAGAAAACCTACGTCAAGCGCAGCCCTGACGAGATCGAAGCCGAGAAGCAGCGCGAGCTTGAAGAGCAGCGCGTAGCCGACGAGGCCGCTCGCGTGAAAGCCGAAGAGGCCGCGCGTCAGCGTGCCGCGCAAGAGGCCAGCAAGCAGCCGGAAGTTGCTGCTGCTCCGGCTGATGCCGTGGCTTCGGCTCCGGTCGCGCCTGTCGCGGCGCCGCTGGACAGCGTTGCCGCGATTGACCCGGCTGCTGTGGATCGCAAGAAAGAAGAACCGCGTCGCCCAGAAAAAGCGCGCAACGACGATGCCGATCGTCGTGGTGGGGATCGCAAAACCACCCAGCATCGCCCGACCGTCAAGGAAAAGGCTCCTGCTCCGCGTGTTGCACCGCGCACCATCGACGAAGAGTCCGACAGCTTCCGTCGTGGTGGCCGTGGCAAGGGCAAGCTGAAGAAGCGTAACCAGCACGGGTTCCAGAGCCCGACAGGACCTGTAGTGCGCGACGTATCGATTGGTGAAACCATCACCGTGGCCGACCTGGCTGCGCAGATGTCGGTTAAAGGCGCTGAAGTCGTCAAGTTCATGTTCAAGATGGGCACCCCGGTGACCATCAACCAGGTGCTGGACCAGGAAACTGCCCAGCTGATCGCCGAGGAGCTGGGCCACAAGGTCAAGCTGGTCAGCGAGAATGCCCTGGAAGACCAACTCGCCGAGTCGCTGAAGTTCGAAGGTGAGTCGTTCTCCCGTGCCCCAGTCGTGACCGTAATGGGTCACGTTGATCACGGTAAGACCTCTCTGCTCGACTACATCCGTCGTGCCAAGGTCGCTGCCGGCGAAGCCGGTGGTATCACCCAGCACATCGGTGCCTACCACGTGGAAACCGAGCGTGGCATGGTCACCTTCCTCGATACCCCGGGCCACGCCGCGTTTACCGCGATGCGTGCCCGTGGTGCCAAGGCCACCGATATCGTGATTTTGGTGGTTGCAGCGGACGACGGCGTGATGCCGCAAACCGTTGAAGCGGTTCAGCATGCCAAGGCTGCTGGGGTTCCGCTGGTGGTTGCCGTGAACAAGATCGACAAGCCGGGCGCCGATCTCGATCGCATCCGTAGCGAGCTGTCGGTACACGGTGTGACCTCCGAAGAGTGGGGCGGTGATACGCCGTTCGTGTCGGTATCGGCGAAAGTCGGTACGGGTGTGGACGAGCTGTTGGAAGCCGTTCTGCTGCAAGCCGAGATTCTCGAGCTGAAAGCCACGCCGTCGGCCCCAGGTCGCGGTGTCGTGGTCGAGTCGCGCCTGGACAAGGGCCGCGGTCCGGTGGCCACCGTGCTGGTACAAGACGGTACGCTGCGTCAGGGCGACATGATCCTGGTCGGTTCGAACTTCGGTCGTATCCGCGCCATGCTCGACGAGAATGGCAAGCCGATCAAAGAAGCAGGCCCATCGATCCCGGTCGAGATCCTCGGCCTGGACGGCACCCCGGATGCGGGTGACGAGATGAGCGTGCTCGCCGACGAGAAGAAGGCCCGTGAAGTTGCGCTGTTCCGCCAAGGCAAGTTCCGCGAAGTGAAACTGGCCCGTGCACATGCCGGCAAGCTGGAAAACATCTTCGAGAACATGGGCCAGGAAGAGAAGAAGACGCTCAACATCGTCCTCAAATCCGACGTCCGTGGTTCGCTGGAAGCGCTGCAAGGCTCGCTCAGCAGCCTGGGTAACGAAGAAGTGCAAGTGCGTGTGGTCGGTGGCGGCGTCGGTGGTATCACCGAGTCCGATGCCAACCTGGCGCTGGCCTCCAATGCTGTTCTGTTCGGCTTCAACGTGCGTGCCGATGCCGGTGCGCGCAAGATCGTCGAGCAGGAAGGTCTGGATATGCGTTACTACAACGTGATCTACGACATCATCGAAGACGTCAAGAAAGCCCTTACCGGCATGCTCGGCAGCGATGTTCGCGAGAACATCCTGGGTATCGCCGAAGTGCGTGACGTGTTCCGCTCGCCGAAGTTCGGCGCGGTTGCCGGCTGTATGGTCATTGAAGGTGTTGTGCACCGTAACCGTCCGATCCGCGTACTGCGTGAAGACGTGGTGATCTTCGAAGGCGAACTGGAATCCCTGCGTCGCTTCAAGGACGACATGTCCGAGGTGCGTTCCGGCATGGAGTGCGGTATCGGCGTGAAGAGCTACAACGACGTCAAGGTCGGTGACAAGATCGAAGTGTTCGAGAAGGTCCAGGTGGCTCGTACGCTGTAAGCAGCGAGCTGCAACACGCAACGCCCGGCCCCGCATAGCGCGGCCGGGCGTTTGCCGCTTTTGTACCCGCAGGCGCAGCCTGCGGGAGAGGTAAAGAAAATGGCAAAGATATACAGCCGTACCCAGCGTATCGGCGACCAGATCCAGCGTGAGCTGGCGCAGATGATCCCGCGTGAAGTCAAAGACCCGCGCCTGGGTTTCGTCACCGTCACTGCGGTGGATGTCAGTCGTGACGTCGGTCACGCCAAGATATTCATCACCGTCATGGGTGAGAACGACCCGGACAAGATCCGTCAGAACGTGCGCGTGCTGAATGACGCCGCTGGTTTCCTGCGCATGCTGTTGGGCAAGGCGATGAAGCTGCGCAGTGTGCCCCAGCTGCATTTCAACTATGACGAAAGCATTTCCCGCGGTGTGCACCTGTCGGCTCTGATCGAGCGCGCCGTTACGGAAGACAGCAAGCACCAGGACGATTGACGTGGCCCAGGTCAAACGTATCCGCCGCAATGTCAGCGGCATCATCCTGCTCGACAAGCCGCTCGGTTTCAGCTCCAACGCCGCGCTGCAGAAAGTCCGCTGGTTGCTCAATGCCGAGAAGGCCGGGCATACCGGTAGCCTCGACCCGCTGGCCACTGGCGTGCTGCCGCTGTGCTTCGGCGAGGCGACCAAGTTCTCCCAGTATCTGCTGGATGCCGACAAGGGCTACGAGACGGTGGCGCAGCTGGGCGTGACCACCACGACTGGCGATGCTGAGGGCGATGTCCTGGAGCGCTGCGAGGTGACCGTCGGTCGGGATGACGTAGAGGCACTGCTGCCGCGTTTTCGCGGGGAAATCAGTCAGATACCGCCGATGTACTCGGCCCTCAAGCGTGATGGGCAGCCGCTGTACAAGCTGGCCCGCGCTGGCGAAGTAGTGGAGCGCGAGGCGCGTTCTGTTACTATTGCGCGCCTGGAATTACTGGCCCTCGAACAGACGCACCTGCGCCTGAGCGTGGGCTGCAGCAAAGGCACCTATATCCGCACCCTGGTTGAGGATATCGGCCAGCTTCTGGGCTGCGGGGCACATGTCGTCGAGTTGCGGCGGACCCAGGCCGGGCCGTTCAGCCTGGCGCAGACGGTGACCTTGGCAGAGCTGGAGCAGGTGCATGCCGAAGGTGGCAATGAGGCGCTGGATCGCTTCCTGTTGCCGTCGGACAGCGGCCTGGAACACTGGCCCCTGCTGCAGTTCAGCGAGCACAGCTCCTACTACTGGCTGCATGGTCAGCCGGTACGTGCACCGGACGCGCCGAAGTTCGGCATGGTACGGGTACAGGATCACAATGGTCGCTTCATCGGTATCGGTGAAGTGAGCGAAGACGGGCGCATTGCGCCGCGTCGACTGATTCGGTCGGAATGACCGAAACCGTCAGCGGATTTATTTGCTGGCGTATGAGGATGGCTGTCAACAGGCACGGTCACCCCTCACTTTTTAATACAGGGAATAGTCCCTGGCCTGTTCACTCTAGGAGCCCATTACCATGGCACTGAGCGTTGAAGAAAAAGCCCAAATCGTAACCGACTACAAGCAAGCTGAAGGCGATACCGGTAGCCCGGAAGTGCAGGTTGCCCTGCTGACCGCCAACATCAACAAGCTGCAAGGCCACTTCAAGGTCAACGGTAAAGATCACCACTCCCGTCGTGGTCTGATCCGTATGGTTAACCAGCGTCGTAAGCTGCTGGATTACCTGAAGGGTAAAGACGTATCGCGTTACAGCGCCCTGATCGGTCGCCTGGGTCTGCGTCGTTAAGACGTACCCCTGAAGTGAGAAGCTGGAAGTCATAAGTCGCAGTCGGGTTAACCGACCGAGGCTTGGGGCTTCCAGCTTCTGGCTTTCTGCAGGACCTGTTTTTGGTTCTTGCGAGATGCTTAAAACCCGTTCACAACCCGGTTCTGTCGAGCCCGGTTCTGAACAGGTTTTCAGGGGCTTAGCCCCCGCTCCACCAGTTTCCCCAAGGCAACAATAGAGAAGGAAAACACCGTGAACCCGGTAATCAAGAAGTTCCAGTTCGGTCAATCGACCGTTACCCTCGAGACTGGCCGTATCGCCCGTCAAGCCTCCGGCGCAGTGCTGGTCACCGTTGACGACGACGTTGCTGTACTGGTCGCCGTAACCGGCGCCAAAACTGCCGACCCAAGCAAAGGCTTCTTCCCGCTCTCCGTGCACTACCAAGAAAAAACCTACGCCGCGGGCAAGATCCCCGGTGGTTTCTTCAAGCGCGAAGCGCGTCCTTCGGAAAAAGAAACCCTGACCTCGCGCCTGATCGATCGTCCGATCCGTCCGCTGTTCCCGGAAGGTTTCCAGAACGAAGTGCAGGTCATCTGCACCGTGATCTCCACCAGCAAGAAGACCGATCCGGACATCGCTGCGATGATCGGTACCTCGGCTGCCCTGGCGATCTCCGGCATCCCGTTCAACGGCCCGATCGGTGCCGCACGCGTGGCCTTCCACCCGGAAACCGGCTACCTGCTGAACCCGACCTACGAGCAACTCAAGGCCTCCAGCCTGGACATGGTCGTAGCCGGTACCAAAGACGCCGTGCTGATGGTTGAATCCGAAGCCAAAGAGCTGACCGAAGACCAGATGCTGGGCGCCGTACTGTTCGCCCACGACGAATTCCAGGTTGTGATCAACGCTGTTGCCGAGCTGGCTGCCGAAGCCGCCAAGCCAACCTGGGACTGGAAAGCCAAGCCGGAAAACACCGCTCTGCTGAACGCCATTCGTGGCGAGTTCGGCGACGAAATCTCCAAGGCCTACACCATCACCGTCAAGCACGAGCGTTATGGTCGTCTGGGCGAGCTGAAAGACCAGGTCGTCGCCAAGTTCTCCGGTGAAGAAGGCCAGCCGTCCGCCGGTGAAGTCAAAGACGCTTTCGGCGAAATCGAATACCGCACCGTGCGCGAGAACATCGTCAACGGCAAACCGCGTATCGATGGCCGTGACACCCGTACCGTACGCGGCCTGAACATCGAAGTCGGTGTACTGGACAAAACCCACGGTTCGGCCCTGTTCACCCGTGGCGAAACCCAGGCTCTGGTCGTTGCCACCCTCGGTACCGCCCGCGACGCACAGCTGCTCGACACCCTCGAAGGCGAGCGTAAAGACCCCTTCATGCTGCACTACAACTTCCCGCCGTACTCGGTCGGTGAATGTGGCCGCATGGGCGCCACTGGCCGTCGCGAAATCGGTCACGGCCGTCTGGCCCGCCGTTCGGTCCAGGCCATGCTGCCTGCTGCCGACGTGTTCCCGTACACCATCCGCGTAGTCTCGGAAATCACCGAGTCCAACGGCTCTTCCTCGATGGCTTCCGTTTGCGGCGCTTCCCTGGCCCTGATGGACGCAGGTGTGCCGATGAAGGCGCCGGTTGCCGGTATCGCCATGGGTCTGGTCAAGGAAGGCGAGAAGTTCGCTGTTCTGACCGACATCCTCGGTGACGAAGATCACCTGGGCGACATGGACTTCAAAGTTGCCGGTACCGCCAATGGCGTCACCGCGCTGCAGATGGACATCAAGATCCAGGGCATCACCGAAGAGATCATGGAAATCGCCCTGGGCCAGGCCCTGGAAGCGCGCCTGAACATCCTCGGCCAGATGAACCAGGTCATTGCCCAGTCGCGTACCGAGCTGTCGGCTAACGCCCCGACCATGATCGCGATGAAGATCGACCAGGACAAAATCCGCGACGTCATCGGCAAGGGTGGCGCGACCATCCGTGGTATCTGCGAAGAGACCAAGGCCTCGATCGACATCGAAGACGACGGCTCGATCAAGATCTTCGGCGAAACCAAGGAAGCTGCCGAGGCCGCGCGTCAGCGCGTACTGGGTATCACCGCGGAAGCCGAGATCGGCAAGATCTACGTCGGCAAGGTTGAGCGCATCGTCGACTTCGGCGCGTTCGTCAACATCCTGCCGGGCAAAGACGGCCTGGTGCACATCTCCATGCTCAGCGATGCACGCGTAGAGAAAGTCACCGACGTGCTGAAAGAAGGCGAGGAAGTTGAAGTGCTGGTACTGGACGTCGACAACCGTGGCCGTATCAAGCTGTCCATCAAGGACGTTGCTGCAGCCAAGGCTTCGGGTGTCTAAACCCTAGCCTCGCAGTAAAAAAGAGGGCCCCTTGCGGGCCCTCTTTTTTTGCCTGCGATTTGCCCGGACAATGGCGTTCTGTGTAGTACTCACAAGGACGTTTGGCGATGGACAAGACCTACTGCCGCTACCACCCGGCGCAACCGGCCACCTGGCATTGCAGGCCCTGCGAGCGCGACTTCGGCAACTGCTGTATTCCCCTCAGCGCCGAGGAGCCCGATGCAACGCCGACCTGCCCGCTATGCCGCGGCAAGCTGGCCTTTCTCGGCGCGGCCAACAGCGCGCAACCCTTCTGGGATCGCATCCCGCAGTTCTTCCGCTACGCCCTGCAACCGGCGCCGCTGGCATTTGCCGCGCTGTTGAGCCTGGCCAGCCTGTTCATGCCGAGCTGGAAGCTGCTCTGGCTGGCCTTGTTCAGCGTGGCGACCAAATACCTGCAGAGCGTGATCGAGTCGGCCAGCCTGGGCGGGCGCGACGCACCAACCCTGGGTAGCGCGCTCGACAGTGAGGGTTACAGCCTGTTCTGGCGCCTGCTGGTGATCTTCTTCATCGCCTTCGGCCTGATCTGGCTGGTACAGGATTTCGACAGCGAGGCGCTGTTCTGGGCGGTGACCCTGAGTGTGCAGCTGGTCATCCCGGCCTGCATCATCCGCCTGGCGCTGGACAAGACCCTGGGCGCAGCGCTGAACCCGGAAGACGTGGGCACGGTGATCAAGGCCATGGGCTGGCGTTACCTGATCCTCTGGGCCTTCCTGTTCATCCTCTGGCAGTCGCCGGATGCGGTGGTCTACATGCTCTCCAGCGGCCTGCCGCGAGTGGTGCTGATGCCGATTGCGGCGCTGCTGTTCGGCTATTTCAGCGTGGTGATGTGCGCCATGATGGGTTACGCGGTGTTCCAGTATCAGGGCGCTCTGGGCTATGCGGTGGCGGAAGAGGGCGGCTTGCCCAGCTACCCACTGGACGACTACCTGCGCCGCCGCGCGCTGGCCGAAGCCGAGGTGCGGGTCAAGGAGGGGCAGACGGGGCCCGCGCTGGAGGTACTGACCCAGGCGCTGGAGCGTGCGCCGAATGACCTCAAGCTCAATGAACGCTTTCACCAACTGCTCTTCGGCCTGAATGCCCGTGAGCGCTGCCTGCGTCACCTGGCTCACTATCTGCCCCTGGCGGCGCGCCTGAACCCGGCGCAGGCCGCCACGGCGCTGCTCAATGCACGGCAGTTGCAGGCGGATTATCTGCCCGAGGATGCCCAGGTCTGCGAGCGGGTGGCGCAAGCGCTGATCGAGCGGCACAAGACGCGCGAAGGCCTCAGCCTGTTGCGCAACCTGCACGGTCGCTTCCCCGACTATCCCCACATCCCACGGGCCTACCTGCTGGCCGCGCGCGGCTTTGCCGAGGGGCTGGGGCAGCTCGAGCCAGCGCAGAAACTGCTCGGCTACATTCGTGCGCGCTATCCCCAGTCACCGTTGCTGGGTGAAGTCGGCAACCTTGAGGCCATCATCGCGAGGCTGGCTGCTCGCGCCTGAGTTTTTCGTGCAAGTTGCATGGCCTGCTTAGCGCTCAATCGGCATTCTGCACGCAATGGCTGCTTTTTGTTTTTTATAAGTTATTGATAGTAAAGGATTTATTCATTCAAAAAAGACTGGCACAGGGCTTGCGATAGTACTGCTGAGACTGCAGCCAGGACCGTGCTGCAGATTTTCCCTAAGAAGCAGGAGTAGACCGCCATGAAACAGTCTTTCAACAAGTGGACCTTTGCCGCTGTTACTGCCGCCGCCCTCGGCCTGCCGCTGGGCAACGCCGCCTTTGCCGATGAACTCGGCGTACAAGGTGCCGTGCAATCGATCCAGCTGGCCGCCAGCGAAACGACCGAGAAAGCGGAAGATGCGGTCACCGATACCTGGATCACCAGCAAGGTGAAATCCACCTTCCTCGCCGACGCCAATATCAGCGGCCTGGATATCAAGGTCGAGACCAACCAGGGCGTGGTTTCCCTGTCGGGTGTCGTACCCACTGATGCCGAGCGCGACCTGGCCGTGGAAAAAGCCAAGACCATCAAAGGCGTACATGCCGTTTCCGCCGATGGCCTGAAATCCACCGAGTAAGTTCAGTCACGCCCCGCCAGCCTTCGGCTGGCGAGGCCTTGCGCAGGAGACGTTCTAATGAACGCTGACGTGATCAAAGGTAAATGGAAGCAGCTCAGTGGCCGCATCCAGGAGCGCTGGGGCAACCTGACCAATGACGACATCGATGTTGTCGAAGGCCACAGCGAATACCTGGCCGGCAAGCTGCAAGAGCGCTACGGCTGGACCAAGGAAAAAGCCCAGGATGAAGTGCGCGATTTCAGCAGCAAGCTGTAAGTCATCTGGCGCATACACGCGCCCTGGCAGGGATGCCAGAACAACAAAGCCCCGCGGGTTAAACCCAGCGGGGCTTTGTTGTTTCAGGGCCGATGTTGTTTCAGGGCGGATCAGCGACCGAGGTGCTGGCGGTAAAAAATCAGCTGCTGGGTCTGTTCGGCCTCCGGGAACACCTTGCGCAGGTACTGCGTCAGTTCGCTGACTGCACCCAGGTCCTGGCGCTGGCCGAGTTGCTTGGCCAATTGCAGGGTCAGCGCGGGGAGCTGGCTGGCTGGCTGCGGCAGTTGGCTGAGTCTGCGCCAGATGGCCAGCGCGCGTGGCCCTTCGCTGGCCTTGAGCAGCTTTTGCAGCAGGTGCAGGCGCACGGCCGTGTGCTGCAGCAGCGGTTGCTGCGCATCATTGCTGTCTTCGGCCAGCCGTATCAGCAAGGGTTTGATCGCCGGCGTATCGGGCAGGGCGAACAGTTGCTTGAGCAGCGCGCCGAGCAGGGCCTTGTCCTGGCGCGCCTTGGCGGCCGGATAGAGGCGATCCAGCAAGGTCGGGCGGGCCGGATAGCGTTGCAGCAGGTCGAGCCCACGTGCGGCGACCTGGTCCAGGGCGAAGCGCCCGATCAGTTGGTCCAGTGCCGCCAGTTCGCGTTTGAACGGTGCGTCCGGGTCTTCCTTGTGCAGGTAGGCTTCATCCACCTTGAGGCGGCCAATCAGGCGCGGCAGCCAGACGGCGAGAAAGCCGGCGCCTAGGCCGCCCAGGTGGGCGTAGTAGTTGGTGTTGCCTTCGGCCTGCAACAGGCCGTACAGCTCCTTGCCCATCCACACCGGCAGAATCCACAACGCCGGTGCCTTGAAGTAGCCGATCAAAGGGCCGAGCCAGTAGAAGAAGTTGATCCTGCGCAGGCCGTACACGCCGATGTACATGCCCATCAGGCCGGAGATGGCCCCGGATGCGCCAACGCCGGTGACCCAGGCCGGATCCAGCGCCCACCACAGCAAGTGCGAGGCGACGCCGCTGAGCAGGTACATGCCCAGGTAGACGGCGCGGCCGAGGGCGATTTCCAGGGCAAAGCCGAAGATGAACAGGAACAGCATGTTGCCCAGCAGGTGGTCGAAGCTGCCGTGCAGGAACATCGCGCCGAACAGCCCCTGGACGCTGAACTTGGCCGGGATAAAGCCGAAACGCATGCTGCTGATCAGGTCGCGCGCAGCCTCGGCTTTGCCGCGGGCTGTCTGCCAGGCGGCGTCAGCCTGGTAGTCGGCGCGTTGGTGCAGCTGATGCTCGAACTCCAGGTCGAACAGAATCAGTGTTGCCAGGTGCTGGCGGCGCAGGCCGTCGAGCTGTTCACGTTCGACCACATCGAGTTTTTCGCGCGTGCTGAACGCGTCGACGAACAGCGCCCGCTCGCGATTGAGCAGACCACCGTCGAGGTAGGTGTGTATTGCCGTTTCCCGGCGTTCGCTGTCGCCGCCCTGGTAGCCGAAATAGATCAGGGTGTTGAGCAGGATCAGCAGCAGGGTGATGACCGGCGGGCGTTTCCAGTCCAGCGGGTGTTCGGCGGGGATGATGAGCATCGCGTACTTCCGTGTCGCCGGTGAGGGTTAGTTACTGCGTCGGCTCTCGATGCGCTTGAGGCGCTCGCCTTCGAACTGGAGGAAATACAGCATGCCGCCCTTGGGGCCGTACACCCACTCTTCCTGGGCGAACTCGCGGTTGCCATTCTCGTCGTAGGTGTAGCCGGTCAGGCCCTGGCTGACGGGCTCGCCGCACTTGATGCGGACTTCGGCGGTGCGGTCCCCTTCACTGGCAATGCCATGTTCGCAACGCAGTGAGGCCTGGGCCGTGCAGGTGGCGAGGCTGAGGAGGGTGGCGAGGATGAGCTTGTGCATGGTGAGCGTCCTTGTTCGGGCTGGGTTGTCCGGGCCTCCGCCCGGGGGTGTCAGTTGCTGCGCTTGCTCTCGATCTTGACCAGTCGATTGCCTTCCAGGCGCAGGTAGTAATACATGCCGTTACGCGGGCCGTAGATCCATTCCTCGACCAGCACTTCGCTGGTATAGCCGTAGTAGCCAACGACTTCGCGGTAGCCCAGGTTGTCGCGGCTGACCGGGTTGCCGCACTTGGCCTGGATCTCGCTGGAGAGGTCGTCGAGGCTGATCAGCGCGCTGCCGCAGCGCAGCGTCGAGGCGGCCTCGGCAGCGGTTGCCAGGAACAGGCAGAGCAGGGGAAGGAGGTGTCTGGCCATGGCGCGGTCGGTCGTACTGCGGGGTGATGGCGCCAGCCTACACCGGCGCCTGGCAACTGTCAGTTGGCGCGGCGGGTCTCGATGCGCTTGAGGCGATTGCCTTCGAAGGTGAGGATGTTGAGCATGCCGTTTTTCGGCCCGTAGACCCACTCTTCGATGCTGTACTCGCGGCGGTCGTAACCGCTCAGCGTGTAGCCAACCTGGTCACGGTGGGTCGGCGGCCCACATTTTTTCTCGACCTCGAAGGCGCGGTCGCCTTCGTTGATCAGGTTGCTGCCGCAGCGCAACGTCGAGGCTTCGGCCAGGCCGCTGGCCAGCAGCGCCGCGCACAGGGCGAGGCGCTGCATCACTGGCTGCCCAGGTGCAGGGCGGTGGCCACGCTGCCATCGGCCTGCGCCTCGGCGATGCTGACATCGAGCAGGTAGATACGCTGGTCTTCCAGGCCGCCGCGTTCGACCAGGTAATCCTTGATGCTGGCGGCGCGGGCCTGGCCCAACTGGCGCAGCAGCAGATCGCTCTGTCCCCAGGATTGCAGCACCGCGTCCTTGAGCTTGGCGCCACGCTCCTCATCCGCCAGCTCGGCCCATTCGGCCGGTGGCTGCTGCTTCAGGCGCGAGCGGTAGATACCTTCGAGGAGTACGGCCTTGTCGTCTTCGTCGACCACCAGGTCGCTGGGTTCGGCCGGCACCTTGTCGCCGCGGCGCTGCAGCATCTTGTACCAGGTGGTCTGGTACTCGCGCTCCAGGCGCTGGGCGGCGAGCAGCGGGCCGTCGCTGCTCTGGGCGCTCATGCCTTCGACTTCCAGGCGCAGGACCGGACGCTCCTTGAGGGCGGAGGAGAGGGTGTCGAGGGCTTTCTGCGCCGGCTCGTCCAGTTCGCTGCTGCCCGCGGCGAACTGCACCTGGCTGAGGTCGCTGTCGCTGCCGCCGACCAGTCCGGCGATGAACTTGAACGGCGCCTGGGCCGCGCGCAGCACCAGGTTACGCAGGGTCTGCCAGACGATCGGCATGACGCTGAATTCCGGGCTATTGAGGTTGCCCTGCACCGGCAGTGCGATCTCGATATTGCCGTCGGTGTCTTTGAGCAGCGCCACGGCCAGGCGGATCGGCAGGTCAACCGCGTCCTTGCTGTCGACGCGCTCGCCGAGCTGCAGGTCTTCCAGCAGCAGTTTGTTGTCGGCGTTGAGCTGGCCCTTTTCGATCTGGTAATGCAGGTCGAGGTTGAGCCGGCCTTTGCGGATGCGATAGCCGGCGAACTTGCCGGAGTAGGGCGTGAGGGTGGTCAGCTCGACGTTCTTGAAGCTGGTGGCGATATCCAGGCTGTTCATCGGGTCGAACGGGGTCAGGCTGCCCTTGATGCTGACCGGCGCGTACTTGTCGACCTTGCCCTTGATGTCGACGCTGGCGGCTTTCGGGCTCTGGTTGTCCAGCGTGCCGATCTTGCCGTTGAGCTGCTGGATGGCCGTGGCGAAGTTGGGCGTCAGGCTGAAGTCGGCGAAGTTGGCCGAGCCATCCTTGATGCTGACCCCGCCGATCCGAATCGGCAGGGGTTTGTCGGCGGGTGCTGCCTTGGCATTGGCCGTGGCGCTTGCCGGCTGCGGGATCATCAGGTCGTTGACGTTGGTGGTCAGGTCTTCGTTGATGATGAAGCGTGCATAGGGTTGCTGCAGGTTGACCTGGCCGATCACCAGGCCCTGGCCGTGGCGATAGTCGAGACCTTCCACCACCAGTTGCTGCCACTTGAGGAAGTCACGCTCCTTGAGGGTGTCCAGGGTATGCAGCTGGTTGACCTCGGCGCGACCGCCGATGCTGAAGGCCAGGGGCTCGACGCTTTTCAGGTCGACGGCGAGGTCGCTGCCGAGCTGGCCGCTGCGCAGCTCCAGGCGCACGAACGGGCTGATATAGGCCTGGGCCAGGCGCAGGTCGATGTCGCGGGTGACCAGTTGCAGCTTGGCGGTGGTCGGTTGCAGCTGGACCTGGCCGGTAGCCTTGATCTGGCCGCTCTTGTTCACCCCGGTGTCGAGCGCGAGGCCGAAAGGCGAGGTGCCCAGGCTGTCGAAGTCCTTGAGGTCGAGGTTGAGCGGAGCCAGGTCGAGCTTCACCTCCTGGCTACCGGCCGCGCGATCGGCCAGGTGAACCTGGTAGTCGCGCAGTTGCACGTCACGCAGGATCACCTGCCAGGGTTTGCTCGGCTCATCCGCCGCTGGTGGCGCTGCTGGAGTGGCTGTCGCAGCGCTGGTTGCGGCTGCGGCTGCGGCTGCGGCTGTGGGTGGCGTCGCGGCAGTTTGCTGGGCGGCGCTGGGGGCTGGTGCGGGTTCCGAACCGGCTCCACCCTCGTTTGGAGCCGGAGCCGGAGCCGGAGCCGGAGCCGGAGCCGGAGCTGCGGCCGGTGCAGGCGCTGGTTTGGCCGGCTGGCTGGCCAGCAGCTTCTGCCAGTCGAGCTGGCCGTCGGCCTCACGGGCAGCCCAGGTTTCCAGTTTCTGGCTGCGAATCTTGCCGACGATGACCTGCTGCTTGGCCAGGTCCAGGCTGGTTTCGCTGATGTCCAGGCGCTCCAGGCGAGCCAGCGGTTTGTCCGTCGGGCTCTTGATGGCGAATGCGCTGATGCTGACGCTGGCGTTGTTCAGTTGCAGCTCGGTGCCTTTGGTCAGGTTCAGCACGTAGTCGGCACTGAGGCTGACCACGCCGTCTTCCAGTACCAGCGGCACGGCATCGCGCACATAGGGCCAGATGCCCTTGAGCTTGCCGTCGGTGATCTTGAGTTGGCCGCTGGAGGCGATCGGCGTCAGGCTGACCTGGCCACTCCAGTCGACACGCCCGCCATGGGGGCCGATGGCGACCAGGTTCATGTCGGCATTGTCGTCGGGCAGGGTGCTGAGGTTTTTCAGTTCCAGGTTGAGTGAGTCGTAGACGAACTCCACGGGCTCGCTGGGGCGCAGGTCCTGGAAGTGCAGGCCGTTCTCGATCAGCTCGATGCGTTCGATACGCAGCGGGAAGGGCTCGCTGGGAGGCTGGTCGGCAGGCGCTGGCGCGCTCGGCGGCAGCTTGAACAACTGGGTCAGGTTGAGCGTGCCGTCTTTGGCGAACAGCGCCTCGGCGTGGGCTTTTTCCAGCTCGACATCACCCAGGTGCAGGGCGCCGCTCCACAGGCTGTCCCACTGCAGGTTGGCGTACAGGCGCTGGAAGGCGACCTGCGCCTTCTCGGGCTCACCGATATGCAGGCCCCACAGGTGCAGCTCCAGGCTGAAGGGGTTGAGCTCGATGCGCTGCAGATGCGCCGGCACGGTGGCCAGCTGGGCCAACTGCTGGTTGGCGATACGCAGGGCGATGCCCGGAAGAATCAGGAAGCCGAGGAGGCCGTAGAGGGCGATGGCGATCAGCAGTGCGCTCGTGGCGCGTTTCAATCCTTTGGGCATGGCGCGACTTCAACTTCCAGGCTGAGATGCCCGGAAGTATGGCATGGCAATTCTGAATCGGGGCCATCGCAGTGATGCCAGATGGGCTCAGAACTGCAGGATCAGAATCTTCAGCGGCGGCTGGCCGTCTTGCGAAGGGAAGTCGCTGGCGGGGCTGAGTACCTGGCAATCGCGCACCGGGCGGCCGAGCTTCTCGGCGCAGCGCAGCACCTGTTCGCGCCAGTCGTCCATGGCCACGCGGGCGAGGTTGTTGCAGCAGACCAGGGTGCCATCGGCAGCGGTGGCGAGGATCGCCGGCTTGAGCAGGCTTTGGTAGTCGCGCAGCAGGTCGACGGTGCCAAAGGCGCTTTTGGCCCAGGCTGGCGGGTCGAGGAATACCAAGTCGAACTGGCGCTGCTCCAGGCGTGGGTAGCTCGGCAGTTTGTGCCCGCGGCGCGTGGCGATGGGCAGGCCGGCCAACTGGCGAATGGCCGGGAAGTAGTCGGACTGGACGAACTGCATGGTCGGCAGCTGCGAGTTGAGTACGCCGTTCTCACGGCCTACCGCCAGGTTGCCTTCGGCGAAGTCCAGGTTGACCACCTCGCTGGCGCCGCCGGCTGCCGCGCATAGGCCAACGCCGCAGGTGTAGGCGAACAGGTTGAGCACCGACTTGCCGGCACTGTTGGCCTTGACCCAGCCGCGGGCGTTGCGCAGGTCGAGAAACAGCAGCGGGTCCTGGCCTGGATGGCGGCCGCGTACGCGGTAGTCGAGGCCCCATTCGTGGCCGATCAGGTCTTCCAGCGCTTCAGGCGTGGCCTGGTACACCGGGTCGCGTCGGTCGATGCGCGAGTTGCCGCCGGAGCGGTCGTTGTAGACCAGGCGCAGTTCCTCGCCGAGGCTGAGGTGGACGCTCTGCTGGATGCTTTGCAGGGCATCCAGTTCGATCGGCTGGTGGAAGCTCTGCACCATCAACTGCGGGCCGTAGCGGTCGACCGTGAGGCCGGAGGCGCCTTCCTGGCTGCCATGGAACAGCCGGTAACAGTCGGTGCCCTGGCTGTGCAATTCGGCCAGGAGGGGCTGGCGGGTGTCGAGGGCGGCGCGCAGCGCCTGATCGAGAGAGGACATGCGCGGCGTCTCGGTAAAAGGGCGCGCAGTTTACCAAGAAAAACGCCGGCTCTTGGCCGGCGTGTTTCCCGTAGGAGCGGCGGGTCAGGCGCGTTCGAGAGCCAGGGCCACGCCTTGGCCGCCACCGATGCACAGGGTGGCCAGGCCTTTCTTGGCGTCGCGCTTGATCATCTCGTGCAGCAGGGTCACCAGCACGCGGCAGCCGGAGGCGCCGATCGGGTGACCGAGGGCGATGGCGCCGCCGTTGACGTTGACCTTGGCCGCGTCCCAGCCGAGTTCCTTGCCGACCGACAGGGCCTGGGCGGCGAAGGCTTCGTTGGCTTCGATCAGGTCGAGGTCGGCCAGTTGCCAGTCGGCCTTCTCCAGGCAGCGCTTGGTCGCCGATACCGGGCCGATGCCCATGATCGCCGGGTCGACGCCGGCGTTGGCGTAGGCGGCGATCTTCGCCAGCACCGGCAGGCCGAGGGCCTGGGCTTTCGCGGCGCTCATCAGCAGCACGGCGGCGGCGCCGTCGTTGAGGCTGGAGGCGTTGCCGGCGGTGACGCTGCCGTCTTTCTTGAAGGCCGGCTTGAGCTTGCCCAGGGATTCGGCGGTGGTGCCGGCGCGGGGCTGTTCGTCGGTGGCGAAGCTGACCGGGTCGCCTTTGCGCGACGGAATCAGGATCGGGGTGATTTCATCGTTGAAACGACCGGCTTCGATGGCTGCCACGGCTTTCTGCTGCGAGGCGGCCGCGAAGGCGTCCTGCTCTTCACGGCTGACGGCGTACTTGTCCACCAGGTTCTCGGCGGTGATGCCCATGTGGTAGTCGTTGAAGGCGTCCCACAGGCCGTCCTGGATCATGGTGTCGATCAGCTTGGCGTGGCCCATGCGCAGACCGGTGCGCGCGCCTGGCATGACGTAGGGCGCCAGGCTCATGTTCTCCATGCCGCCCGCGATGATCACGTCGGCATCGCCGCAGCGAATGGCCTGGGCGCCCAGGTGCAGGGCCTTGAGGCCGGAGCCGCAGACCTTGTTCAGGGTCAGCGCCGGTACGGCATTGGGCAGGCCGGCCTTGATCGCGGCCTGGCGCGCGGTGTTCTGCCCGGCGCCGGCGGTGAGCACATGGCCGAGGATCACCTCGTCGACTTCGCTGCCGTTCAGGCCGGTCTGCTCAAGCAGGCGCTGGATGACCGCGGCGCCCAGGTCGACAGCCGGGATATTGGCCAGTGCACCCTGGAAACTGCCAATGGCGGTACGGGTGGCGGCAACGATGACGACGTCTTGCATGGCGATTTCCTTGCTGAACGGGGGACAAAATCAGGGGCGTTATGGTGGCATAGCGCGATGGGTGGCGACCACCACCCGAACCGGGCAGTCAGCCGCGCGGCGGCAGGCCCAGGCGCCGGCGGGCATGGTGAATGGCGCCGCCGCGTACGGCCCAGCGCAGGATCGGCGCCAGGCTGTTCACCCCGGCCTGGATAGCCCGGCTACGCGCGGAGCCGATGCGCTGCTCAAGCAGGCTCTGGGCCCAGCCGGGTAGCAGGTCGATACCGGCCTGCATCAGCAGCTTGCCCACCGGCACGGCGAGGGCGCTGGGCGCAGGGGCGTTGAGCAGGATGCGGAGGATTTCCCGCGAGCGTTCGTCGCACAGCAATTGTGGGCGAATATCGGCCAGGTAGGCTGCCACCTCGGCGCGCGAGTGCGGCACGTTGCTGGCGCCCAGGCGTTCGGCGATCAGCGCGACTTCGGCGTAGTAGCGGTCCTGGTCGGCGCCGCTCAGTTGCGGGTTGCGGTAACGCAGGTGGGCGGCGAGAAAGCTCGACACCTCGGCCACATGGACCCAGGTCAGCAGTGCTGGATCACTGGCGGCGTAGGGACGGCCGTCCGGTGCGGTGCCGACCACCTGCAGGTGGATGGTGCGCACCTTGTCGATCAGCCAATCGGCGTCGCGGCGCGAGCCGAAGGTGGTACCGGAGATAAACTGGCCGGTGCGGCGCAGACGGCCGATCAGGTCTTCGCGAAAATTCGAGTGGTCCCACACGCCGGCCAGAGCCAGTGGGTGCAGGGCCTGCAGGAGCAGGGCGCTGATGCCACCGACCATCATGCTGGTGAAGTCGCCGTGCACGCGCCAGCACACCGAATCCGGGCCGAACAGGCCGGGGTCGCCTGGCGGCTGGCTGAAGTCGATCTGGCCGAGGACGATGCCGCTGAGGCTAAGCACCTGGGCTTCGATACGGCGGCGGAGGAATTCCATGGTGAAGACTCGATAAAGGGCGCCCGCCTGTAGGAGCCAGCTTGCTGGCGATCAGCGAGCGGTCGGGAGATCGCCAGCAAGCTGGCTCCTACACAGATGGTATGCCGCGTCGGCGCGTGCCTGGCCGACGACGGGATTACGGGTTCAGTGCGTAGGGTGGATCGCGTTTTATCGATCCACCGTGCGGGCCGGTGGTGGATGAGCAGAGTGTCTATTGGTTCAGGCGCTGGCCGATCAGGCTGTCGACCACGCTGGGGTCGGCCAGGGTCGAGGTGTCGCCCATGTTCTCCAGCTCGTTGCAGGCGATCTTGCGCAGGATGCGCCGCATGATCTTGCCCGAGCGGGTCTTCGGCAGGCCCGACGCCCACTGGATCAGCTCCGGCTTGGCGAAGCTGCCGATCTCCTTGCTGACCAGGCCGAGCAGTTCCTTCTTCAGTTCGTCGGATGGTTCGACGCCTGTCATTGGTGTGACGAAGGCGTAGATGCCCTGGCCCTTGAGATCATGCGGGTAGCCGACCACGGCGGCCTCGGCGATGGCGTCGTGCAGGACCAGGGCGCTTTCCACCTCGGCGGTGCCGATGCGGTGGCCGGAGACGTTGATCACGTCGTCCACGCGGCCGGTGATCCAGTAGTAGCCATCTTCGTCGCGGCGCGCGCCGTCGCCGGTGAAGTAGTAGCCGGGGTAGGGCTTGAAGTAGGTGTCGATCATCCGCTGGTGGTCGCCGTAGACGCTGCGGATCTGGCTCGGCCAGCTCGATTTGATGGCCAGCACGCCGGCACCGGGGCCGTCGATTTCCTTGCCCTGTTCGTCCAGTAGTACCGGCTGCACGCCGAAGAACGGCCGGGTCGCCGAACCGGGCTTGAGGTCGGTGGCGCCGGGCAGCGGGGTGATCAGGATGCTGCCGGTCTCGGTCTGCCACCAGGTATCGACGATCGGGCAGCGCCGTTCGCCGACCACGTTGTAGTACCACTCCCAGGCTTCCGGGTTGATCGGCTCGCCGACCGAGCCAAGCAGGCGCAGGCTCGAGCGATCGGTCTTCTTCACCGGCGCTTCGCCCTCACGCATCAGGGCGCGGATGGCGGTGGGCGCGGTGTAGAAGATGTTGACCTGGTGCTTGTCGATCACCTGCCAGAAGCGCGAGGCGTCGGGGTAGTTGGGCACGCCTTCGAACATCAGGGTGATCGCGCCATTGGCCAGCGGGCCGTAGACAATGTAGCTGTGTCCGGTGACCCAGCCGACGTCGGCGGTGCACCAGTAGATGTCGCCCTCGTGGTAGTCGAACACGTACTTGTGGGTCATCGCCGCGCCCAGCAGGTAGCCGCCGGTGCTGTGCAGCACGCCTTTGGGCTTACCGGTGGAGCCGGAGGTGTAGAGGATGAACAGCGGGTCTTCGGCGTCCATCGGCTCGGCGGGGCAGTCGCTGGACACCTCGCGCAGGGCTTCGTGGTACCAGAGGTCGCGGCCGTCGACCCAGGCAATTTCGCCCTGGGTACGCTCGACCACCACTACCGTGCTGACCGCCGGGCAGCTCTGCAGGGCCTTGTCGACGTTGGCCTTGAGCGGGACGTACTTACCGCCACGCACGCCCTCGTCGGCGGTGATCACGGTGCGGCAGTCGGCATCGAGGATGCGGTCGCGCAGGGCGTCCGGGGAGAAGCCGCCGAACACCACCGAGTGCACCGCGCCAATGCGCGTGCAGGCGAGCATGGCGTAGGCCGCCTCGGGGATCATCGGCATATAGATGCACACCCGGTCGCCCTTCTTCACCCCGCGCTGCTTGAGCACATTGGCCAGGCGGCTGACATGGCTGTGCAGCTTGTTGTAGGTGATGTGCGCCGACTCGCTGGGGCTGTCGCCTTCCCAGATGATGGCGAGCTGTTCGCCGCGCTCGCCTAGGTGGCGGTCGATGCAGTTGTAGGCGACGTTGAGCTGGCCGCCCTTGAACCACTGCGCCTCGCCTTTGACGAGGTCGCTGTTGTGCAGTTGGTCCCAGGGCTTGAACCAGTGCAGGAACTGCCGCGCCTGTTCGCTCCAGAAGGCTTCCGGTTGCTCGATGGACTGCCGATAGAGGCGCTGGTAGTCGTCGTTGTTCAGGTGCGCGCGCTGGCGCACGGCGTCCTTGACCGGATGAGCACTGATTTCGAACATGGCGGGGTCCTTGTTTTTGTGTGGCCGCGATGCCGCTAGGGTGCTCCCAAGCAGGTGCTTGGTTCAAGTAGTGGCCCGTTAATGCGCTCGTTTGCCTGCCGTCAGGTAGCGGTGGCCGGGGCCTGAACGTAGGAGCGAGTTGCTCGCGCGCAGAAGAAAAAACGCCGCGACCCTGCAAGAGAGTCGCGGCGTTTTTCTTAAGCCACAGGGTGTCGAGTTTGCGGGGTCAACCGCGGTGACGGCCGCGGAAGAAGTCGATCAGGCCCTGGGTCGAGGCGTCCTCGGCGGCGGGTTGGTCCCAGCCAGTGAGGCGCTGGTAGACGCCCTTGCCGAGGTCCTTGCCCAGCTCCACGCCCCACTGGTCGAAGGCGTTGATGCCCCAGATCACGCTCTGTACGAACACCTTGTGCTCGTACATCGCCACCAGCGCTCCCAGGCGGCGCGGGCTGACCCGTTCCATCACCAGGGTGTTGCTCGGACGGTTGCCCGGGATCACCTTGTGCGGCGCCAGGCGCTGCACTTCGGCCTCGCCAGCGCCCTTCACGCGCAGTTCGGCTTCGGCCTCCTCGCGGCTCTTGCCGAGCATCAGCGCCTGGCTCTGCGACAGGCAGTTGGCGTACAGCCACTGGTGGTGGTCGGCCACCGGGTTGTAGCTGACCACCGGCACGATGAAGTCGGCCGGAATCAGCTGGGTGCCCTGGTGCAGCAACTGGTGGTAGGCATGCTGGCCGTTGCAGCCGACGCCGCCCCAGATCACCGGGCCGGTATCGGTGCTCACCGGGCTGCCGTCCTGGCGCACGCTCTTGCCGTTGGATTCCATGTCCAGCTGCTGCAGGTGCTTGGTGATGTTCCGCAGGTAGTGGTCGTACGGCAGGATGGCGTGGCTCTGCGCGCCCCAGAAGTTGCCGTACCAGACGCCGAGCAGGGCCAGCAGTACCGGCATGTTCTTGTCGAAGGAGGTGCTGCGGAAGTGGCTGTCCATGCTGTAGGCGCCGGACAGCAGTTCCTTGAAGTTGGACATGCCGATGGCCAGGGCGATCGGCAGGCCGATGGCCGACCACAGCGAGTAGCGCCCGCCGACCCAGTCCCACATCGGGAACACGTTCTTCTCGCGGATGCCGAACTCGATGGCCGCTTCCTTGTTGCTGGTCACGGCGATGAAGTGGCGGTAGAGCTTCTCCTCGGTACCGCCACGGGCCAGGTACCAGGTGCGCGCCGCCTGGGCATTCTTCAGGGTTTCCAGGGTGCTGAAGGACTTGCTGGAAACGATGAACAGGGTGGTTTCGGCGCTCAGCTTGGCGGTCAGCTCATGGAACTCGCTGCCGTCGATATTGGCCAGGTAATGGCAGCGCACGCCGTGCTGGGTAAACGGCAGCAGCGCCTCGGAAACCAGTTGCGGACCGAGGAAGGAGCCGCCGATACCGATGTTGACTACGTCGGTGATGGCTTTCTCGCTGTAGCCGCGCCACATGTTGCTGTGGATGCGCCCAACGATATCGGTCATCTGGTTGAGCACGCGATGCACGTCGGGCATCACGTTGACCCCGTCGACCTTGACACAGTCGCCGATCGGCCGGCGCAACGCGGTGTGCAGCGCCGGGCGGCCTTCCGAGGCGTTCAGCTGCTCGCCGTTGAACAGGGCTTCGATGGCCGCTTCCAGGCCAGCTTCCTTGGCCAGGTTGACCAGCAGATCGCGGGTTTGCGGGGTGATCAGGTTCTTCGAGTAATCGAGAAACAGGCCGCAGGTGCTCATGGAGAACTGGTTGAAGCGCTTGGCGTCGCTGGCGAAGGCTTCGCGCATGCTGAACGTCTGCATGGCCTCGCGATGCTGGCGCAGGGCCTCCCAGGCGGGCAGGGTGGTGACGTCTAGCGGGTGCTGGTGGTACGCCATGAGCGGCTGTTTCCTTGTTGTGTGGCCGGTGTGCTGTCGAGCATTTACAGGCCATTGAAAACTATCTGCGTTGCCGATACGTCGTTGAGAACAACCTCAAAATGCTCATTTACAGCTCGTAAACTGCGCTTTTTCGGTTGTTCTCGCCTAGCCTCGGCTGCCTCGCCAACGTTTTCAATGGCCTGTAAAAAAGCCCGGAAGGTTCCGGGCTTGAAGTGTAGCGGTACGGGTCTGGGTCAGGCGACCTGTACGGGAATCGCGTTGCTGGTGTGGCTCAGCTCGCCTTCGGCGCCCATGTACAGCACGCGCGGCTGGAAATTGGCCAGCTCGGCTTCGCTGTAGTGGGCGTAGGCGCAGATGATCAGGCGGTGACCGACGCCGGCCTTGTGTGCGGCGGCGCCGTTGACCGAGATGATCTTGGAGCCTTCTTCACCGCGGATGGCGTAGGTGGTGAAGCGTTCACCGTTGTCCACGTTGTACAGCTGGATCTGCTCGTACTCGCGAATGCCGGACAGGTCCAGCCACTCGCCGTCGATGGCGCAGGAGCCTTCGTAATCGAGCACGGCGTGGGTGACGATGGCGCGGTGCAGCTTGGCCTTGAGCATGATGGCGTGCATGGCGGGTCCCTTCTCGGAATGCGGCGGCGGCAGAGTTTGCCCGAACCCCCGGAGGGGTTCAAGACTGTGCTGTGCGGGCTTTACAGGTCGAAAGCCAGGTTGTCGATCAGGCGCGTCTTGCCGAGGAAGGCAGCGGCCAGGATCACCAGCTGCTGGGTGTCGGCGCCGGCCTGGCGCAGGGTGCTGCTGTCGCGCACTTCCAGGTAGTCGGGGCGCAGGCCGGCGGCTTCCAGGCTGGCCTTGCCGGTTGTGACCAGCTGGGCGAAGTCACGCTCGCCCTGGCGCACCGCATCCGCCAGCTGATTCAGGGTGCGGTACAGGGCAGGGGCGGCGGCGCGCTGCTCATCGTTCAGGTAGCCATTGCGTGAGGACAGCGCCAGGCCGTCTTCGGCACGCGCGGTCGGCTCGCCGATGATCTGCACCGGCATGTTCAGGTCGCGCACCAGGGCGCGGATCACCGCCAGTTGCTGGAAGTCCTTCTCGCCGAAGATGGCGAGGTCCGGCTGCACCATGTTGAACAGCTTGGTGACCACGGTGGCGACGCCATCGAAGTGGCCGGGGCGGCTGCCGCCGCACAGGCCTTCGGACACGCCGGGCACGCTGACGTTGGTCAGGCCGCCCATGCCGTTGGGGTACATCTCTTCCACATCGGGGGCGAACAGCAGCTGGCAGCCGGCGGCGACCAGTTTCTCCTGGTCGGCGACCAGGGTGCGCGGGTAGGTCGCCAGGTCTTCGTTGGGGCCGAACTGCAGCGGGTTGACGAAGATGCTGGCGATCACGAAGTCGGCACGCTGGCTAGCCTTTTCCACCAGGGCGATATGGCCTTCGTGCAGGTTGCCCATGGTCGGCACGAAGCCGATGCGTTTGCCTTCACTGCGTACGCGGGCCACGACGGCGCGCAGTTCACGTACGGTCTTGACGGTGTTCATGCAGAGAATCCGTGTTCTTCGCCGGGGAAGCTGACGTTCTTGACCGCCTCTACATAGGCGGCGAGGGCGGCCTGGATGCTTGGCTGGCCTTCCATGAAGTTCTTCACGAACTTCGGTGCGCGACCGGTCAGGGACAGGCCGAGCATGTCGTGCAGGACCAGCACCTGGCCATCGGTGGCCGAGCCTGCGCCAATACCGATCACCGGAATCTTCACCGACTGGCTGATCTCGGCAGCCAGTTCACTGGGCACGCATTCCAGCAGCAGCATGGCGGCGCCAGCCTGTTCCAGGGCCATGGCGTCGGCACGCAGCTGGCGCGCGGCGGCATCGCCACGGCCTTGGACCTTGTAGCCGCCCAGGACGTTGACCGCCTGCGGGGTCAGGCCGAGGTGCGCGCACACCGGTACGCCGCGCTCAGCCAGTTGGCGGATGGGCTCAGCCAGCCAGGCGGCGCCTTCCAGCTTGACCATGTGCGCACCGGCCTGCATCAGGACGGCGCTGCTGGCGAAGGTCTGCTCAAGGGTGGCGTAGGCCATGAAGGGCAGGTCGCTGAGGATCAGTGCGCCCTGGTTGCCGCGCTTCACCGCGGCGGTGTGATAGGCCATCTCGTTGAGGCTGACCGGCAGGGTGCTGTCGTGCCCCTGCAGGACCATGCCGAGGGAGTCGCCCACCAGCAGCACATCCACACCAGCCTGGCAGGCAGCCTGGGCGAAGGTGGCGTCGTAGGCAGTCAGCATGGCGATTTTCTCGCTCTTCTGCTTGAGGCCCAACAGGGTGCTTATGGTTGTATCAGGCATGAAATCTTCCTCATCTGCGCGCGGTGCTTGCACCGCCGCGGGGCAACGGGACGCCTATAGTCCCGATGAGGGTGCATGAAGTCAATCGTGGGGTGTTACCGCTGTGTTACGGCGTTACCTGCGTTGGGGGCGCTAGCCGGGCAGGCGCTCCAGCCCTGCGAATGGGCAGGCGGCGAGCAGCTCGCTCAGGGGGCGGCCATCCGGTAGCAGCAGGTCGGCAGCGATCTCTGCCAGCGGATACAGCACAAAGGCACGGGCGTGCATGTGGTAGTGCGGTACGACCAGGCGCTCTTCGGCGAGGCAGCGTTGGCCAAACAGCAGGATGTCCAGATCGAGGGTGCGTGGGCCCCAGCGTTCAGCTTTGCGTACGCGGCCCTGTTCGCGTTCGATGGTCTGCAGGGCGTCGAGCAGTTCGAGCGGTTGCAGGCGGGTATCCAGGGCGGCGACGGCATTCACGTAGCGCGGCTGGTCCGGCGGGCCGAGCGGGTCGCTGGCATAGAAGGACGACACGCCAGCCAGTTGGCTGCCTGGCAGCGCGGCCAGCGCCGCCAAGGCCGCACGGAGTTGCTGCAGCGGCTCGGCCAGGTTGCTACCCAGGCCGATATAGACCCGTTCCATCTTATTCGCTGGCCGGAGCGTCCGTGCGCGGACCGCGACGGCGGCGGCCGCCACGACGGCGCTTGGCTGCGGCAGGCGCGCCTTCGTCATCCGGGCGGTTGGCGAGGTCGCGGATCATGCCGCGGCGTTCGCTGTCGTTGCTGTCCTGGTAGTCGGTCCACCAGTCGCCCAGGCCGTCGGTCTTCTCTCCAGCGTCTTCACGCAGCAGGAGGAAGTCGTAGCCGGCGCGAAAGCGCGGATTTTCCAGCAACTGGTCGGCGCGCTTGCCACTGCGGCGCGGCAGGCGTTCCTGCATGTCCCAGATTTCGCGGATCGGGATGGTGAACCGCTTGGGAATCGCGATGCGCTTGCACTGCTCGGTGATCAGGTCGTGAGCCGCTTCCTGCATGGCCGGAATCGGTGGCATGCCACGATCCTGCAGTTGCAGGGCGCGGGCAGGCAGGGCAGGCCACAACAGGGCGGCGAAGAGGAAGGCCGGGGTGACCGTTTTGCCCTGGGCAATGCGGTCGTCGGTATTGGCCAGGGCCTGGCGGATCAGTTTGCCGGCGTATTCCGGGTTGCGCTTGAGTGCGGCGGCACTGGCCGGGAACAGCGGGGCGAACAGGTCGTATTCGACCAGCAGCTCGAAGGTGTGTTCGGCGTAACCGGCGAGGAACAGCTTGAGCACTTCATCGAACAGGCGCGCGGAGGGGATGTCGCGCAGCATCGGTGCCAGACGCTGGATCGGTGCGGCGCTGTGCTTCTCGATATCGAAGTCGAGTTTGGCGGCGAAACGTACTGCACGCAGCATGCGCACTGGGTCTTCCAGGTAGCGCTGCTCGGGGTCGCCAATCAGCCGCACTAGGCGGTTGCGTACGTCGTGCATGCCACGGGCGTAGTCGAGGATGCGCTCGCCAGTAACGTCGAAGTATAGGGCGTTGATGGTGAAGTCGCGGCGCTGGGCGTCGTCTTCCTGGTTGCCATACACGTTGTCGCGCAGGATGCGTCCGCTTTCATTGCGAGACGACTGGTGGCTGTCTTCTTCCTCGTCACCCTGGGGGTGATTGCTGCGGAAGGTGGCGACTTCGATGATCTCCCGGCCGAAGTGCACATGGGCCAGCTTGAAGCGGCGGCCAATCACGCGGGCATTGCGGAACTCGGCGCGGACTTGCTCAGGGGTGGCGCTGGTGGCCACATCGAAGTCCTTGGGGTGGATGCCGAGCAGCGTGTCGCGTACGCAGCCACCGACCAGGTAGGCCTGGTAACCGGCATGCTGCAGGCGTTCCACTACGTTCACTGCGTTGCGGCTGAACTGGGAGCGCTGCAGCGAATGCTGGCGAGGGCCTAGAACTTCCGGGGCGCTGTGATGAGGGGCGTTGCGCTTCAGGGGAGAGCGAAAAGACTTGAACAGCTTCTTCAGCATGGGCGGCACTGTCTGGGGGTATAGGCGGCCGGGAACGCAAGAGACCGCAGGATTGGCGCGGATTCTAGCACTGGGAGGGGGGATGGTGAATTAAAACGGGGATTGGGGGTAAAGCTACTGGGGGAGCCGAAGCTCCCCCCCAAGTAGGTGCGTGCTTTATTATTATTGTTATAGCGGGCCTGTTGTTTTTGTTGTTCAGCCCGTTGTTGGTATCCCAATTCGGGTACCAGTAGCAAACGGATTGCTTTGGATGCTGATGCTGCCATGATCATTCCGTGACCCAACCAGTTCAGGCGCTGCTTTAGAGCAGTTTTGTTGTTCTCAGCCTGGTCGTGGGGCGAACCCCAAAGGCAAATCCTCTCCAAAAGAATCAGTTAGCTGCGCCTCCGCCATGTTGTTTTTGTTGTGCTGGAGTCGTTCTGTCTTATTTTTATTGTGTGGGTTCAAGCTTGTTATTGTTGTTGTGCAAGAGATAAAGCAGAACCCGTGCCAGTTTTTTGTAAGCCCTTTGTTTTCAGTCACTTACGATTTTCAGTGGTAAACGGCAGGCACAAAAAAGCCGGGTTTCCGTTACCGATGAACCCGGCTTTGTTACGCAATATTTGCAGGGGTAACAGCTTGCGGAACCTTTGCGCGGCCCGTGGGTCGCGCGGGTAACGGCTCAGGAGTCGGTCGCCACGCCGGTTTTGCGGCGTGGAATGCCCAGGCGCTGGCGGCGTTCCCACAGGCATTTACGACTGATGCCCAGCTTGCGGGCCAGTTCGGTCTCGGTCATGTGGTCCTGGTGCTCGAGGACGAAATGCTGGAAGTAGTCCTCCAGTGACAGGTCCTCGGTCGGCTCATGGCTGTTGTTGCTGGTGGCGGGGCTGGCGGCGCCGTCGAAATCGTCGTCCAGGTCATCCAGTTCGATATCGATACCCAGCAGCTCGGCGGAAATCTCCGGGCTCTCGCAGAGAATCACCGCACGCTCGATGGCGTTTTCCAGTTCGCGCACATTGCCCGGCCACGGGTAATGCCGAATTGCCTGCTCGGCATCGTGGGCGAAGTGCAGGCCTTCGCGGCCCATGCGGGCGCATTGGCGGGCGAGGAAAGAGTGGGCGATTTCGTTGACGTCGGCGCCGCGTTCGCGCAGTGGCGGCAGCTTGAGGGCGATGACGTGCAGGCGGTAATAGAGGTCTTCGCGGAACTGGCCGGTTTTGGCCAGGGTTTTGAGGTCGCGGTGGGTTGCGGCGATCAGGCGTACATCTACCTTCTGCGACTGCACCGAGCCGACCCGGCGAATCTCACCCTCTTGCAGTACACGCAGCAGGCGGGCCTGGGCTTCCAGGGGCAGTTCGCCGATCTCGTCGAGGAACAGCGTGCCGCCGTCCGCCGCTTCCACCAGGCCGGCACGACCGGCGCTGGCGCCGGTAAAGGCGCCTTTCTCGTGGCCGAACAGTTCCGACTCGATCAGGGTTTCCGGAATCGCCGCGCAGTTCACCGAAATCAGCGGCGCCTTGGCGCGGCGTGACAGGTTGTGCAGGGCACGGGCAACCAGTTCCTTGCCGGTGCCGGATTCACCCTGGACCAGCACGTTGGAGTCGGTCGGGGCGACTTTGCGGATCTTGCTGTACATATCCAGCATCGCGGCGCAGGAGCCGATGATGCCGATATCGCCTTCGACTGCTGTATTGGCGGCGGCCTTGGCCGGCTTGCCGGCTTCGTTCGGTGTGGCGCGGCGCGCCTCCTGATGGTCGCGCAGAATGCGCGCCACGGCCTGGAGCATTTCGTCATGGTCGAAGGGTTTGGCGATGTAGTCGACCGCGCCCATCTTCATCGAGTCCACGGCCGAGCGCAGGCTGGCGTAGCTGGTCATGATCAGCACGGGCGTGCCCTGGGCCAGCTTGATCAGCTCGGTGCCAGGGGCGCCAGGCAGGCGCAGGTCGCTGACGATCAGGTCAAAGCCAGGAATACTGTAGCGTTCCTGGGCTTCCTGTACCGAGCCGGCTTCGCTGACCTGGTACTGGTTGCGTTCCAGCAGGCGGCGCAGGGCCGAACGGATAATGGTTTCGTCTTCGACGATGAGGATATGGGGCATTGATTCTCTCTCGACGATCTCAGGTCACTGCTTAGGTCGCTACGGGCGTCGTGTCGATAAAGCGCGGCAGGGTAACGCGGAAACGGGTTCCGAGTTGGCGCTCGGGGTCTGCCGGGCTGTCGATGGTGATCTGCCCATAATGCTCTTCCACGATGGAATAGACCAGTGCGAGGCCCAGGCCGGTGCCCTTGCCCGGGTCCTTGGTGGTGAAGAAGGGTTCGAACAGGCGATCCATTATGGCCTGCGGAATACCGGTGCCTTCGTCCTCCACCTGCAGGACCACGCTCATTTCCGAGACTTCGCTGGTCACGCGGATGGCGCCGCCCGGCGGTGAAGCGTCGCGGGCGTTGGACAGCAGGTTGATCAGCACCTGGGCCAGGCGTTGCGGGTCGCCCTTGGCCAGGTGGTCGGGGTCGCACAGGTTGAAGAACTGCACTTCGGTGCTGTTGCGGTTGAGCGCCAGCAGACCAATGGCGTCCTGCGCCACCTCGGCCAGGCTGACCGGGTATTCGGCGCGCTGCTGCTGGCCGGCATGGGCGAAGTTCATCAGCGACTGGACGATGCGCGAGATGCGTTTGGTCTGGTCGAGGATCTGCCCGCTCAGTTCGACCATTTCGTCGTCGTCCTCGCGGTCCTCGCGCAGGTTCTGCGCCAGGCAGGCAATGCCGGTGACCGGGTTGCCGATTTCATGGGCCACGCCGGCAGCCAGGCGACCGATGCTGGCCAGGCGCTCGGAGTGCACCAGCTGATCTTCCAGCACGCGGGTTTCTGTCACGTCTTCCACCAGCAGCACCAGGCCGCTATTGCCCGGCGCCAGGGGTTCGTCGATGGCCGCCTTGTGCAGGTTGAGCCAGCGCATTTCGCCATCCATGTTCAGGTGCTGCTTGTGTAGGTGCTCGTCGAGCTGGCGGGTGAAGTCCTCCAGCAGCGATTTCCACGGCTGGTCGAGGGCGCCCAGGCGCGAGCCGACCACGCGCTGCGCGGAGATGCCGGTGAGTTCCTCCATGGCACGGTTCCACATGAGGATCTCCTGATCCTTGGCCAGCGAGCAGACGCCCATTGGCAATTCCTGCAGGGTCTGGCGGTGGAAGCGGCGCAGTGCATCCAGCTCGGCGGCCAGGCCGGTGAGGCGCAGGTGGTAGTCCTCCAGGCGGCTCTCGATGAAGTGGATATCTTCGCTGACGTAGGTTTCGCTGCCGTTCTTGTAGGGCAGGAAGGTCTCGACGATGTCCTGCGCCACGCTCGGCCCCATCAGGCCGGAAAGGTTGGCCTCGATGCGGTCGCGCAGGCGGCGCAGGGCATAGGGCCGCGGTTCGTCGAAGGGCAGGTGCAGGTCGCGCAGAGCCTGTTCCACTTCCTTCTGCGCGGTCTTGCCGCCCAGCGGCTTGGCCAGTTGGGTGGCGAACTCCTGGGGCGAGCCGGCGACCAGCTCGCGGCGTTGTGGGCGGCGGACGTTGTCCACGGTGCAGGCTTCGGCGGCGCTTTTCTCTTCGCTGCTGGCTTCGGTGAACAGCGAGACCAGGGTGAACACCAGCACGTTGGCCGCCAGCGAACTGGTCGCGGCCAGGTGCCAGTTCTCCTGGTCGAGGATGTAGATGATGTTGAACAGCGGCAGGTGGATGCCCTGCAGGTTGCTCACCAGCGGCAGCAGCATGCTCACCGCCCACACCGCGATACCGGTGAGCAGGCCGGCGATGAAACCGCGGCGATTGGCGGTCGGCCAGTACAGCACCGAGAGCACGCCGGGGAGGAACTGCAGGGTGGCGACGAAGGCGACGATGCCCAGGTTGGCCAGGTCCTGTTCGGCGCCGAGCAGCAGGTAGAAGCCGTAGCTGGCCATGATGATGGCGATGATCAGCGCGCGGCGTGTCCACTTCAGCCAGCGGTAGATGTTGCCCTGTGCCGGCGGCTGGTAGAGCGGCAGCACCAGGTGGTTCAGTGCCATGCCCGACAGCGCCAGGGTGGTGACGATGATCAGTCCGCTGGAGGCGGACAGACCGCCGACATAGGCCAGCAGGGCGAGGGTCTTGTTGCCGACGGCGATGCCCAGGCCGAGGGTGAAGTACTCGGGGTTGGTGGTGGCGCCCAGCTTGAGCCCGGCCCACAGGATCAGCGGCACCGACAGGCTCATCAGCAGCAGGAATAGCGGCAGGCCCCAGCTGGCGCTGACGATGGCGCGCGGGTTGAAGTTCTCGGTGAAGGCCATGTGGTACATGTGCGGCATGACGATGGCCGAGGCGAAGAACACCAGCAGCAGGGTGCGCCAGGGGCCTTCCTGCAAGGGCGTGTGCAGGGCGTTGAGGGCGGCCTGGTTCTGTACCAGCCACAGCTCCAGCTCGCTCGGCCCGCCGAACACGCCATACAGCGCGTAGAGACCGATGGCGCCGAGGGTGAACAGCTTGACCACCGACTCGAAGGCGATGGCGAACACCAGGCCTTCGTGCTTCTCGCGGGTGGCGATATGACGGGCACCGAAGAGAATGGTGAACAGCGTGATCAGCGCACAGAACGCCAGGGCGAAGCGGTTCTGCAGGGGTTCGCGGGTGAGGATGCCGATCGAGTCGGCCACCGCCTGGATCTGCAGGGCCAGCAGCGGCATCACACCGATCAGCATGAACAGTGTGGTCAGCGCGCCGGCCCAGCTGCTGCGAAAGCGGAAGGCGAACAGGTCGGCCAGCGACGACAGCTGATAGGTGCGGGTGATGCGCAGGATCGGATAGAGCAGCACCGGTGCCAGGAGGAAGGCGCCGGTCACACCCAGGTAGCTGGCGAGAAAGCCGAAGCCGTACTGGTAGGCCAGGCCGACCGTGCCGTAGAAGGCCCAGGCGCTGGCGAACACGCCTAGCGACAGGGTGTAGGTCAGCGGATGGCGGATCACCCAGCGCGGGATCAGGCCGTGTTCGCTGATCCAGGCAACGCCGAAAAGCAGCAGCAGGTAGGCCGCGCTGATAAAGATCAGCTGACTCAGGTCAAAGCTCGTCAGCATCACGTCGACTCAGCGAATGGGAATAAAGGGCGGATAGCAGCTCAGAGCTCATCGGCATCGCGCTGGCTCTGCGGAAATATGAAGGGTGGTCATCGCCTGCGCCTCGAGACCGCTCAGAGTTCATCGGCATCACGCTGACTCTGCAGGATAAATGTCACCACGATGAGGATCAGCCACAGCAGGTACGGGCGGTACCAGGCGCCGTTGGGGTCGATCCACCAGTCCATGATGGCAGGGGAGAACAGGTAGATCCCCACTACCAATATCAGCACCAGCCGATAGATATACATGCCGATTCTCGTGTCGGATTTGCCGCGATGGTAACGGATTCGCCGTGCAGGCGGCAGCTGTTACGCAGTGGCGCCCTGCACGGCTGGTCAGCGCAACTGCGCTTCGGCCAGGGTGCGGCTGCGCGGAATGCGCGTCGCGTCCCAGTGGTTGATGCCCCAGTCCAGTAGCTCGCGGGCGGTGGCGCTGGCGAGTTCGCCGGGCGGTTGCTGGCCGAGGGCGCGCAGGGCGCGCAGCAGCAGGGCCGGGGCCTGGTCGGCGGGCAGCGGCGGCGAGCGGTAGCTCTTGCCGAGCTTGTGGCCGTCCGGCTGGATGATCAACGGCACGTGCAGGTAGCGCGGCTGGCGTAGGCCGAGCAGCTCCTGCAGGTACAGCTGGCGCGGGGTGGAGTCGAGCAAGTCAGCGCCGCGCACCACATCGGTGATGCCTTGCCAGGCGTCGTCCAGCACTACGGCCAGCTGGTAGGCATACAGGCCGTCGCGGCGGCGGATCACGAAGTCGCCGACTTCGCGGCCGACCTGCTGGCGGAACTCGCCCTGCACGCGGTCGGTGAAGCGGTATTCCAGTTCCGGCACGCGCAGGCGGATGGCGGCGTCGTGCGGATCGTGGCCGGCATTGCGGCAGATGCCCGGGTAGACGCCGCCATGGCTTTCCAGCTGCTTGCGCGAGCAGGTGCAGGCGTAGGCCAGGCCCTGGCTGAACAGGCGCTCGGTCAGCGCGGCGTACTCGGGGTGGCGGTCGCTCTGGCGTACCAGTTCGCCATCCCATTCGAAGCCGTAGGTTTGCAGGGCTTGCAGAATCGCGTCCTGGGCGCCGGCCACTTCGCGGGGCGGGTCGAGGTCTTCCATGCGCAGCAGCCAGCGCCCGCCGACGCTGCGGGCGTCGAGGTAGGAGGCGAGGGCGGCAACCAGCGAGCCGAAATGCAGATGGCCGCTAGGGGTGGGGGCGAAGCGCCCGATATAGGTGGAATCGCTCATGGGCGGGAGGCTATCCGCATGGGCTGGCGAGCGCCAGTCCACTGATCGGGGCCCTGAAATGCAACGGGGCGCCTAAGCGCCCCGTCCGGAATCAGGAACCGATCTGCTTTTCCTTGATTTCCGCCAGCGTCTTGCAATCGATGCACAGGGTCGCGGTCGGGCGGGCTTCGAGGCGGCGGATGCCGATTTCGACGCCGCAGGAATCGCACCAGCCGTAATCGTTGTCTTCGATCAGCTGCAGGGTTTCGTCGATCTTCTTGATCAGCTTGCGCTCGCGGTCACGGGCGCGCAGTTCCAGGCTGAACTCTTCTTCCTGGCTGGCGCGGTCGGCCGGGTCCGGGAAGTTGGCTGCTTCATCCTGCATGTGGTGCACGGTGCGATCCACTTCCTGCATCAGCTCCAGCTTCCACTTGTTGAGGATGCCGGTGAAGTGAGCACGCATCGGCTCGCTCATGTACTCCTCGCCCTTTTTCTCTTTATAGGGCTCGAAACCACGGACCAACTGGCTACTGCTTTGTTTCGCTTTGGTGGGCATGGATGGCCGCCTCTCACTCTCTCTGATCCACTTGCGCAGGATCTGTTCCTTTACCGGCAAGGCCGGGCCTGCGGCTGCAAGCGGGCGAACTTACCAGATCGATCCCGGGTTCGCCACTCCCGGTTGTCGAAGCTGCTACGGCTGTGCAGGGCAGTTAGTTAGAATCCCTCTTTTGTATTGATAAAGGAAGGCCAATGGCCCAGCCCTGGAGTGCGCGCAGTCGCGCCATCGAACCGTTCCATGTCATGGCCCTGCTGGCACGGGCCAATGAGTTGCAGGCTGCCGGCCATGATGTGATCCATCTGGAGATCGGCGAGCCGGACTTCACCACCGCGGCGCCCATCGTGGCCGCTGGTCAGGCTGCGCTGGCGGCCGGGCATACCCGCTACACCGCGGCGCGCGGCATCACCCCACTGCGCGAGGCGATTGCCGGGTTCTACGCCAGCCGCTATGGGGTGAGCATCGACCCGGCACGCATCCTGATCACGCCTGGCGGTTCCGGCGCATTGCTGCTGGCCACCAGCCTGCTGGTCGATCCGGGCAAGCACTGGCTGCTGGCCGACCCGGGTTACCCGTGCAACCGCCATTTCCTGCGCCTGGTCGAAGGCGCCGCGCAGCTGGTGCCGGTTGGCCCGGATACCCGTTACCAGCTCACCCCGCAACTGGTCGAGCGGCACTGGGACGCTGACAGCGTCGGCGCGCTGGTCGCCTCGCCGGCCAACCCCACCGGCACCTTGCTGCACAAGGATGAGCTGGCCGCGCTGTCGGCGTCGCTCAAGCAGCGCGGCGGCCATCTGGTGGTGGACGAGATCTACCACGGCCTGACGTATGGCTGTGATGCCGCCAGCGTGCTGGAGGTGGACGATGACGCCTTCGTGCTCAACAGCTTCTCCAAATACTTCGGCATGACCGGCTGGCGCTTGGGCTGGCTGGTGGCGCCGGAGAATGCGGTGCCGGAGCTGGAGAAACTGGCGCAGAACCTCTACATCAGCGCGCCGTCGATGGCCCAGCAGGCCGCGCTGGCCTGCTTCGAACCGGCGACCCTGGCGATCCTCGAGGAGCGCCGCCACGAATTCCAGCGGCGTCGCGACTTCCTCCTGCCGGCGCTGCGCGAGCTGGGCTTCGGCATCGCCGTCGAGCCGGAAGGTGCCTTCTATTTATATGCAGATATTTCCGCCTTCGGTGGTGATGCCTTCCGTTTCTGCCAGCACTTCATCGAGACCGAGCATGTGGCCTTTACTCCGGGCCTGGATTTCGGCCGGCACCAGGCTGGGCACCATGTGCGCTTTTCCTACACGCAGAACCTGGAACGCCTGCAGCAGGCAGTCGAACGCATTGCCCGTGGGCTGAAGACCTGGAATCCCGATGCGCTTTGATCCGCCCCTTGAAGAAGGCCGTTTGCTGCGTCGCTACAAGCGCTTCCTGGCGGATATCGAGACGAGTAGCGGCGAGCTGCTGACCATTCACTGCCCCAATACCGGCTCGATGCTCAATTGCATGAGCGAGGGCTGCCGGGTCTGGTTCAGTCGCTCCAACGACCCCAAACGCAAGCTGCCGGGCACTTGGGAACTGGGCGAGACGCCGCACGGGCGGCTGGCCTGCATCAATACCGCGCGGGCCAATGCTCTGGTCGAAGAGGCGCTGCGGGCCGGAGTTATCACGGAGTTGCAGGGCTTCGACGGGCTCAAGCGCGAAGTGGCCTATGGCGTGGAAAATAGCCGGGCGGACTTTCGCCTGGACTATGCCGGGGGCGCGGTGTTCGTCGAGGTGAAGAGTGTGACTCTGGGCTTCCCTGGCAGCCCCGTGGCGGCGTTCCCGGATGCCGTGACCACGCGCGGCGCCAAGCACCTGCGCGAGCTGGCGCTGCTGGCGCAGCAGGGCGTGCGGGCGGTGCAGCTGTATTGCGTGAACCTGTCGGGAATCGAGGCGGTGCGCGCGGCCGAGGAAATCGATCCGGCCTATGCGGCGGGCTTGCGCCTGGCCAAGGCGGCGGGCGTCGAGGTGCTGGCCTATGGCGCCGAGATCACGCCACAAGAAATACGCCTGGCACGGCGCCTGGACGTGCTGTTGTAGGGTGGATGAGGCTCTATTCATCCACCTTGCCCATGCGCAGCGCTGGTGGAAAACGCTACGCGGTTTTCCACCCTACGGATTGATCCAGATGCCGGCGGCATCCTCGTGGCAATCGATCGCTTGCAGCGATTCGCCGGCGCAGGGGCCGGTAACGCATTCGCCACTCTCTATAAGGAACAGCGCGCCATGATGGGCGCACTGCAGCATGCTGCCGCTGGCATCGAGGAAGTCGTCTGCCCGCCACTCCAGGCTCAGGCCCCGGTGTGGGCAGCGGTTGCGGTAGACATAGGCGCGGCCGTCGCGGCGCACGGCCAGCAACTGCAACTCGGAAACGGAAAAGCCCCGGCTCTGGCCTTCGACCAGTTCATCCGGGGCGCATAGAAGCTTCATCGGTATCTCCACGCAGGGAGCGGGATTATCCCGCACCTGCATGGCGATAGGGTAGGGCGCGCATCCGTGCGCAGGTGTTACTCGTCTCAGTACTGCCAGGACGCCGACACGCGGAAGCTGCGGCCGGCTTCGCTGTAGTAGTCGTCCGGTTGTACCAGGGTGCTGGTCGGCACGTTCAGGGCGTTCCAGTACTTCTTGTCGAGCAGGTTGAAGGCGCCGGCTTGCAGTTTCACGCCATCCAGAATGGCGGGTTTCCAGTAGCCGGTCAGGTCGACCACGCCGTAGCCCGGGGCTTCGAAGTCGCCGTCGGTTTCTACCTTGTCGCGGGCCGCTGCGGCGGTCAGCATCAGGTCGGCACCGTAGTTGTCACGCTCGTAGCTCAGGCCGAGGGTGCTGGTGAGCGGCGCCACGGAGCTGAGGTACTGGTTGGTTTCGCGGTCTTCACCTTCGGCCCAGGCCAGCGAGCCCCAGACTTTCCAGTGCGGCACGAACTCCCAGTGAGCGGCGGCTTCGGCACCGTAGATCTGCACCTTGGCGCGGTTCTCGGTACGGGTCACGCCGTACGGGTAGTTGGCGGCATCCAGGCCCAGGTCGGCGATTTCCGCGGAGCTGAGGGCAACGTCGTCGTCGATGAAGTTCTTGTAGTGGTTGTCGAACAGGCTCAGCGAGCCGCCCAGCTTGTCGTTACCCAGTTGCGCGCCGATCTCGTAGCCGTTGCTTTCTTCCGGCTTGAGGTCGGAGTTGCCCGCGCGCAGGTAGCTGCCTTCGGCGCCGTAGTTCATGTACAGCTGGGTTGCGTCGGGTGCCTTGAAGCCTTGCGCCCACTGGGCGTACAGCATGGCTTCCTCGGCGACCTGCCAGGTGGCCAGCAGGCTGCCGGAGAGCTTGTGGTCCTTGCTGCTTTGCAGGGTGTCGTCGTTCGCCGGGTTGACGTTGTTGTCGAAGTCGCTGGTGGCTTGCGGGTCCTGCTTGTAGGCGTCGTAGCGCAGGCCGGGGGTCAGCTTGAAAACACCGTCGGCGAAGCTGATTTCGTCAGTGGCGAATACCGCCCACTGGCTGCCTTCGGCTTTCGGCATGTCGGCCTGGTTGGTGTGCAGGAAGTCGCAGGCGGCCGGGCCCATGTACATCGGGTTGCTCGCGTCGATCGTGACGTCCAGGCAGTTGTCGTAGCCTTCGGACACCTGTTCGGTGTTGATCTGGTAGACCTCGCCACCCAGGGTCAGCTTGTTCGGCAGGCCGGCGATCTCGAGGGTCTTGCCGACGTTGCCGGAGGTGCCGTACAGCTCTTTCTCGATCTGGTTGTCACGACCAAAGGCGCCGCTTGGGTATTTGTACGGGTTGCCCGGCAGGCCGAACATCTGGAAAACGGAGTCCGGCACGTTGGCGCGCGAGTCGGTGACGGTGCGGATGCCGTTCTGGTCGTCGTGGCGGCGCAGTTTCTGCCAGTAGCCGACGGCGTGGGCTGTATCGATCAGGCCATTGCTGTCTTCGGCCTGGTAGTCGTAGTCGACGGACAGGCGCTCGCGCTTGTTGTTCTCTTCGGTGCTGTTCTCGCCCAGCAGGTAGCTGGTGCCTTGATTGGTACGGGTGTCGATGTCGTTGGTGCGCTCGAAGAACTCGCCGGTGAAACCGACCTTGTGGCCGCCGTCGAAGCGCTGCTGCACCTTGACCAGCAGGCTCTGCTGATCGGTGTCGGCCGGGTTGGCCTCGGTGCGCGAGGTGCCGTAGGTGTTGTCGTCGCCACCGCTTTCCAGCTCGTGACCCTGACGCTGGCCGGCTTGCAGCAGCCAGCTGGTGTCGTTATAGCGGCCGGCCAGGGCGCCGTTCAGGCCCCAGCTGTTGTCGGCGCTGTCGTAGTCGGTTTTCACCAGGCTGCCGAAGTCTTTGCCTTCGCGCAGCAGGTCTTCCGGGTTCAGGGTGTGCAGTTCGACCGCGCCACCCAGGGCGCCGGACCCGACCACGCTGGAGTTGGAGCCGCGCACGATGTCCACCGAGGACAGGCCGTTGAAGTCGATCGAGTCGAGGCCGCCCTGGGCGCCGCCGGTCGGGCCCTGGCTGCGCGCGCCGTCGGTCATCCATGGCACGCGGATGCCGTCGATGGTGGTCAGCACGCGGTCGCGATCGAGGCCGCGGATGTTGATACTTTCGGTGGTGCGGCTGTAGTTCACGCCCGGCTCGGAGCGGCGCGAGAGGTCGTCGAAGCTGCGGATGAAACGCTTGTCGAGGGTCTCGGCAGTGGTTTCGGTGCTGGTCGGCAGGGTTTCTTCCGGCGCGGCGCCGGTGACCTGGGTGGCAGCGAGTTCGGTGGAGCTGTCCTTGGTGTCGGCGGTCTGTGCAAAGGCCAGGGCTGGGCTCAGCAACAGCAGCGCCATCCATGGGCGCAGTGCGAAGGGTGGTGTGGACATGACGTTACTCCCGCGGTCGGCTCTTGATGGCCGGGTGAATTTGGCGGGGCGCACGGTAATCGAAACTTGTTGTCAATTGCAAATCATTATCAATGGCATTGGAGTTTGACTCTTGTTCGTGTAATCTTTCGCCTCGAAAAAGCAGTCGTCCCGCTCGCACGGGCACAGGCCACGCAGGCCTGTTATCGAAAGGAAAGAACCATGAACAGCCTCAACTCGAACACCTCCGCCAACGCCAGCGCCCTGTACCAGGACTGGCAGCGCCTGCGCGCCGAACAGTCCGGCCTGCGTGCCCGCGATGCCGCTGCCAAGCTCGGCGTCAGCGAGGGCGAACTGACCGCCAGCCGCCTCGGCGTCGACGCCCAGCGCCTGCGCCCGGAATGGGCCGCACTGCTGCCGGCACTCGGCGAGCTGGGTTACATCATGGCGCTGACCCGCAACGAGCATTGCGTGCATGAGCGCAAGGGTTACTACCGCGACGTGTCGGTGATGGCGAATGGGCAGATGGGCCTGGTGGTGTCGGCTGACATCGACCTGCGCCTGTTCCTCGGTGGCTGGGCCAGCGTGTTTGCGGTTGCCGAAGACACCGCGCGCGGCACCCAGCGCAGCATCCAGGTGTTCGACCGCCAGGGTGTGGCCGTGCACAAGGTGTTCCTCACCGAAGACAGCGAGCTGGCCGCCTGGGAGCCGCTGGTCGAGCGCTACCGCGCCGAGCAGCAGAGCGGCGAGCTGGACCTGCAATCGCTGGCCGAGCGCAAGGCAGCGCGTGCCGATGCCGACGTCGATGCCGCCGCGCTGCGTGCCGACTGGGCCGAGCTGAAGGACACCCACCACTTCTTCGCCATGCTCAAGCGCCACGACGTGGCCCGTACCCAGGCCTTGCGCCTGGCCGGTCGCGAGTGGGCCGAGCCGCTGGCTACCGCCGAACTGCCCACGCTGCTGGAAGGCGCGGCCAGCGGTGAAGTGCCGATCATGGTGTTCGTCGGCAACCAGCACTGCATCCAGATCCACTCCGGCCCGGTCAACAACCTGCGCTGGATGGACACCTGGTTCAACGTGCTCGACCCGGAATTCAACCTGCACCTGAAAACCACTGGTGTGACCGAGTTGTGGCGTGTGCGCAAGCCGAGCAGCGACGGTGTGATCACCAGCTGGGAAGCCTATGACGCCGATGGCGAACTGGTGGTGCAGCTGTTTGGCGCACGCAAGCCGGGCATCCCGGAGCGTACCGACTGGCGTGCCCTGGCGGAAACCGCCGTAGCCCTGGCCCTCTGAGGAGAAACAGCATGCGCCTGACACGTCTGTTGGCCCTGTGCAGTGGCCTGTTGTTCAGTCATGTCGTGATCGCCGGCGAGGCCCTGCCGCAGCGCTGGGTCAGCGCCGGCGGCTCGCTCAGCGAATGGGTCGTGGCCCTGGGCGGCGAAAGCCGCCTGGTCGGGGTCGATAGCACCAGCCTGTATCCGCAATCGCTGCGCAGCCTGCCCGGCATTGGCTACCAGCGTGCGCTGGCGGCCGAGGGCATTCTCGCCCTGCGCCCGGACATCCTCCTCGGCAGCGAAGAGATGGGCCCGCCTCCCGTGCTGGCGCAGATCAAGGCAGCCGGGGTGCAGATCGAACAGCTCTCCGCCAAGCCGACCCTGCCGACCCTGGAGCACAACCTGACCCGCCTGGGTCAGCTGCTCGGTGTCGAAGCGCAGGCGGCGACGCTGATCGCTGACTACCGCCAGCGCCTGCAGCAGCAAGCGGCCCGGGTCAGCGCGGCGCAAGCCAAGCAGCCGGCGCCGCGAGTGCTGATGCTGCTCGGCCATGTTGGCAACGGGCCGATGGCAGCCGGCCAGGACACCCTGGCCGCGTGGATGATCGAGCAGGCCGGTGGGCGCAATCTCACCGAGCACAACGGCTACAAGGCGATATCCAGCGAAGCCTTGCTGGCGCTCGATCCCGAGGTGGTGATCATTGCTGACCGTCGCCTCGAGGGTGACGCCGCGCGCGCCGCCATGCTCGAGCAGAACCCGGCGCTGGCGCAGACCTCGGCGGCCAAGAACGGGCGCCTGCTGTCGCTCGATCCGACCCTGTTAGTGGGTGGTTTGGGCCCGCGCTTGCCGGATGGGCTGGCCGTGCTCTGCGCAGCCTTTTATCCTGCTGCGCAAGCCCTGACCGCCGAAGCCTCCCGATGACCGCTGTGATTCGCCCACGCCCACTGCTTATTGCACTGGGCCTGTTGCTCCTGTTCGCGTTTTGGCTGTCCCTGGCCCTAGGCCCTGTCAGCTTGCCGCTGGGCGAGACCCTGCGTGCGTTTCTGCGTCTGTTCGGCTTGCCGCTGGATGGCGAGGGGCTGCAGCAGGCCGAGCTGATCGTCGGGCAGATCCGCCTGCCGCGTAGCCTGCTCGGTGTGGCCGTGGGCGCCGTGCTGGCCTTGTCCGGGGTGGCGATGCAGGGGTTGTTTCGCAACCCGCTGGCTGATCCCGGCCTGGTCGGGGTGTCTGCTGGTGCCGCCCTCGGCGCGGCGGTGGCGATTGTCGGCGGCAGCTACCTGGGTGGCCTGTCGCCGCAGTTCGCGCCGTATCTATTGTCGGCTTGCGCCTTTCTCGGCGGGCTCACGGTGACCGCGGTGGTCTACCGCTTCGGCCGTAGCGATGGGCAGACCAACGTCGCCACCATGCTCCTGGCCGGGGTGGCGATGACCGCCATGGCCGGTGCCGGTGTCGGCCTGTTCACCTACCTGGCGGACGACGCGACCCTGCGCAGTCTGACCTTCTGGAACCTCGGCAGCCTCAACGGCGCCAGTTACCAGCGCCTGTGGCCGCTGCTGCTGGTGGCGCTGGGCGTGGCGCTGTGGCTGCCCCGGCGGGCAGCGGCATTGAATGCCCTGCTGCTCGGTGAATCCGAGGCGCGTCACCTGGGTTTCGACGTGGAGCGGGTCAAGCTGGAGCTGGTGCTGTGCACGGCACTGGGTGTCGGCGCGGCCGTGGCAGCGGCGGGGCTGATCGGCTTCGTCGGCCTGGTGGTGCCGCACCTGATGCGCCTGCTGGTCGGCCCGGATCACCGCGTGCTGCTGCCGGCCTCGCTGCTGGCGGGCGCCAGCCTGTTGCTGCTGGCCGACCTGATCGCACGGCTGTTGCTGGCGCCGGCGGAATTGCCGATCGGTATCGTCACGGCGCTGATTGGTGCGCCGTTCTTCCTTTATCTGCTGGTACGGGGGCGCACCTGATGTTGCGCGCAGAAAATCTTGTGGTGCGTCGCGGTGGCTGCACGGTGCTGGCCGATATCGACCTGGAGCTGCGCCCCGGCGAAGTGTTCGGCGTGCTCGGTCCCAACGGGGCGGGCAAGAGCAGCCTGCTCGGCGCGCTGAGTGGCGAGCTGCCGCTGGCCGCAGGTGCGGTGTCGCTGGGCGGGCGGCCGCTGGCCGAGTGGAACGGACGTGAACGTGCGCGGCGCCTGGCGGTGCTGCCGCAGAACTCGACCCTGAGCTTTGCTTTCAGCGTCGAGCAGGTGGTCGGCATGGGCCGTTTGCCCCATGACAGCGGCCGTGTGCGCGATGCCGAGATCGTCGCGCAGGCATTGCACGCCGCCGACGCCGAGCACCTGCGCGGGCGCAGTTACCTGGCGCTGTCCGGTGGCGAGCGCCAGCGCGTGCACCTGGCACGGGTGCTGGCGCAACTGTGGCCGGGGGCGAAGGAGCAGAACCTGCTGCTCGACGAGCCGACCTCGGCGCTCGACCCGCTGCACCAGCACACCATCCTGCAGGCGGTGCGCGAGTTCGCCAGGCAGGGCGCAGCGGTGTTGGTGATCCTGCATGACCTCAACCTGGCGGCGCGTTACTGCGACCGCATCCTCCTGCTGCAACGCGGCCTGCCGCACAGCCAGGGCACCCCGGACGAGGTGCTTAACGCGCCGGGGCTGGAGGCGGTATTCGGCCTGCAGGTACTGATCCAGCAGCATCCGGAGCGCGGTCATCCGCTGATCGTGGCGCGCTGACTCTCAGGTTTTTTTGTAGGAGCCAGCTTGCTGGCGATCAGCGGTGCGCGACCCGATCGCCAGGCCGCAGCCGCTCCTGGCGTCCCGATCGCCAGCAAGCTGGCTCCTACAGTTGTCGATTTGATAAAGGACCAATGATGCGAATTGTATTGCTCTGCTGTATCGCCCTGCTGGCCGCCTGCCAGTCCCATGACGTGGCGCCGCCACCGGCCTGGCTCAGCCCCGAGGGGCGTCAAGCTGCCGAACTGGGGCAGATCCGCGACCTGTCCAGCGGCGAGCTGCTCAGCCCGCAGCAACTGGTCGAGCGCCTGGCCGTGGCGCCGCGGGTACTGGTGGGTGAACAACACGACAACCCGGACCATCACGCCCTGCAGCTCTGGCTGCTGCGTGAGCTGGCCGCGCGTCGGCCGCAGGGCAGTCTGCTGCTGGAAATGCTCACCCCCAGCCAGCAGGCGCGGGTGGACGAGGTGCAGGCGCAGAGCCGTGCCGGCACCGCGCCGGTCGACCTGATCGGTGCGCTGGCCTGGCAGCCGGGTTGGGACTGGTCGGTGTACGGCGCGCTGGTCAGCGAGGCGCTGCGCCAGCCGTATCCGCTGCTGTCGGCCAACCTTGATCGCAGCGAGATCATGAGCATTTACCAGCAGCGTCCGACATTGCCGAGCGGGGTTTCCACCGCAGCAGCGGTGCAGGATGCGTTGTTCGCCGATATCCGCGAGTCGCACTGCGGCCTGCTGCCGGAAAGCCAGTTGCCAGCCATGCTCGCCGTGCAGCAGCAACGTGACCGGCGCATGGCCGAACGCCTGTTGGCCGCGCCACAGCCGGCAGTGCTGCTGGCGGGCGCCTTCCATGTGCGCAAGGACCTGGGCGTGCCGCTGCACTTGGCCGACCTCGGCGCCGGGCAGGGCACGGCGGTGTTGGTGCTGGCGGAAGTGGGCAAGCCGGTGGAGGCGGGCAGCGCCGACTACGTGTGGTACACCGCCGCGCTGCCGGAGCAGGATCACTGCGCCAAGATCAAGCCGCGCAAGTAAGGGTCAGACGAGTTCGTGGGAGCGATCGGGCTCGGTAACACCGTAGGGTGGATCACGCTTCACCGATCCACCGAGCGGGGCCATTGGTGGATGAACAGAGCGTCATCCACCCTACATCTACCGTACGGCATGTAGGGCGGGTGCAACCCGCGTCCCGGGAGGTATTTCCCCACCCCGTCGTCCTCGCGCAGGCGGGGACCCAGGAGCATCCGGCGCGGTGATGCAGGGAGTTGCCGGTTTCTGGTTCCCCGCCTGCGCGGGGAAGACCAGCTAAAAAGTCCGGCATGTAGGGAGTGGGCAACCTGCGTCCCCGGCAACGCGGGTTGCACCCGCCCTACCATTAGCCGCGTAGGCGCTTACTGACTTTGCTGCTCGAGTTGATCCAGGCGCTGCTGGTTTTTGGCATTGGCGTCGTCGATCTGCTGCTTGAGCTGGTTCATCTGCTGCTGCGCCTGTTTGGCCTGCTCGGCTTGCAGGGCGGCATTGGTGGCAGTGGCGCCGCCGTCGCAGGCGGTGAGGGCGAGCAGGCTGGTCAGGGTCAGGCAGGTGGCAAGGGCGCGCATGGCAGGCTCCACAGAGGATGAGGTGCCTACCATAACGCGCCTGTATCACCCGGCGCAGCGACGTCGGTCGCGATCTTTCCGGCGGACCGATCAGCCGTAGCGGCGATGGGCCTCGATGGCCAAGCCGCTGCCGATGCTGCCGAAGCTGTTGCCTTCGGTGGAGTGGGCGTTGGGCAGCAGGGCGGCGACGCTCTGGCGCAGGGCCGGGATGCTGCTGGAACCGCCGGTGAAGAAGATCGTGTCGATCTCGCCATGGCCGACCCCGGCGCGTTTGAGCAGCTCCTCGACCCCGTCGCGGATGCGTTGCAGCAGGGCATCGATGGCTTGGTCGAACAGCGCGCGGTCGAGCAGCACTTCCAGGTCGGTCTCGATCCGCGCCAGGTCGATGCGGTGGCTGTCGCGCTCGGTCAGGGCGATCTTGCTGTCTTCCACCTGCATCGCTAGCCAGTGTCCGGCGCGCTGCTCGATCAGCTTGAACAGACGGTCGATGCCGGTCGGGTCAACGATGTCGTAGCGCATGCTTTTCAGCGCCAGCTGGGCCTTCTGCGCGTAGGCGGCGTTGATGGTGTGCCAGGTCGCCAGGTTGAGGTGCTGGCTGGTGGGCATGAAGGCGTCGCTCTTCATCCGGCTGCCGTAGCCGAACAGCGGCATCACGCCATCCAGGCTGAGCTGCTTGTCGAAGTCGGTGCCGCCGATGTGCACGCCGCCGGTGGCGAGGATGTCGCTCTGCCGGTCGGTCAGTTCACGGCGTTCCGGAGCCAGGCGCACCAGGGAGAAGTCGGAGGTACCGCCGCCGATGTCGACGATCAGCACCAGCTCTTCGCGTTGGATGCTGCGTTCGTAGTCGAAGGCCGCGGCGATTGGCTCGAACTGGAACGACACATCCTTGAAGCCGAGCTTCTGCGCCACGCCGAGCAGGGTGTTGGCGGCCTCGGCATCGGCGACCGGGTCATCGTCGACGAAGAACACCGGACGGCCCAGCACCACTTGTTCGAACTCGCGGCCGGCGAAGGTTTCCGCACGCTTTTTCAGCTCGCCGATAAAGAAGCCAAGCAGGTCGCGAAACGGCAGGGCGCTGCCCAGCACCGTGGTCTCGCTTTTCAGCAGCTTGGAGCCCAGCAGGCTTTTCAGCGAGCGCATCAGGCGCCCTTCGTAGCCTTCCAGGTACTCGTCCAGCGCCTGGCGGCCATAGACTGGGCGGCGCTCTTCGGTATTGAAGAAAATCACCGAGGGCAGGGTGATCTTGCCGTCTTCCAGTTCCAGCAAGGGTTCGTTGCCTGCGCGCCACCAGCCGACAGTGGAGTTGGAGGTGCCGAAATCGATGCCCAGGGCATTGGCGGGAAGATCAAAACTCATGCTGCAGCGGTTCCGGGAAAAAACGGCCGCGCAGTTTATGCGAGAGCGGCGCAGTGTGCTCGCGCAATCGCATGCCACAGGTCGGGGCCGGCGAATGAATCGGCGTCAGGGTGATGGCAAAGTGCTAGATTTGCTGCAGGAAGCCTTGGAAATTCGCTGAACGGGATAAATAGCTTCCCTTCACCGCCCTGCTGTTGCGGACAATTGCCCCGCTGCTGCAGCAAGCCTATCCCTACCTGCATGGCCAGCCGCCTGGCGCACGCCTGACCGAGCTGGCAGCGCTGTTTATCGACAAGGGCAACATCGACGCAGCGCCGATCCGTCTGCTCCTGGCGCAACCCTGATCCGGCATTAGCCCCTGCGCCAGATGGGCTAGGCTGTGCTGACGGGGAGGGTGACGAACATGCGTGCATGGCTGCTTGTCGGTCTGCTGGTGGTAGAGCTGTTGCCGAATCTGGCGGCGGCGGAGTTGCGCCTGCTGACCGAACAGGCGCCGCCAACCAGCTATATGGAAGCTGGCAAACCCACCGGCTACGCCGTGGCGGTGGTCGAGGAGCTGATCCACCGTACCGGCCAGGCGGCACACATCGAGCTGCTGCCCTGGACCCGCGCCTATCACCTGGTCAAGCACGAGCCGGACACCGCGCTGTTCTCCATGGTTCGCACCGACGAGCGCGAAGCGCAGTTCCAATGGGTCGGCCCGATCCTGCAGGGCTCCACGCGCTTCTATTCGCTGAAGTCCAGCCAGTTGACCATCGACAGCCTGGACGCCGCCGCCCACAGTGGTACCGTTGCCCTGCCCAAGCAGTGGTACACCTACGAGACCCTGCAGCAGAAGGGCTTCACCAACCTCTATGGCGTACCCAGCTCGAAACAGATGGTGACCATGCTCAAGCACGGACGGGTCAAACTGATCGCCACCGAGGATCTCACCTTGCGCGAGGAGCTGGCCGCCGGCGGCCTGACCCCGGAAGAGGTGCAGGCGCACCTGGCGTTCATGAACTCCGATTACTACATCGCCTTTTCGCCGCAGACCGATGCCGCTCTGGTCACTCAATGGCAGCGCGAACTGGACGGCATGCGCCGTGACGGCAGCCTGCAGGCGCTCCGCCAACGCTGGTTGCCGCAGATTGGCCAGCCAGCGGCGCTGCGGGGTCGATGATGGGGCGAGGGGAAACGCGGATTGGCACGCTGGGCCTGGCGCTGCTGGCCTGGCTGTTCTGGCAGCCGTTACAGGCGGCGCAGTTGCTGCTCTACAGCGAAGAAAACCCCCCGCTGAATTTCATGCGCGACGGCCAGCCCGCCGGCTTTTCCGTGGAGCTGGTGCAACTGCTCAGCGCGCGCACCGGCGATGCGATCAAGATCGAACTGGTGCCGTGGACGCGCGGCTACGCCCAGGCCCGGCAGCAGGCCAACAGCGGGTTGTTCTCCGTGGTCCGTCTGGAACAGCGCGACGGGCTGTTCCAGTGGGTCGGGCCGCTGATGGAAACCCGTACGCGCTTCTACGCTCGGCGTGACTCCGGCCTGCGCATCGACAGCCTGGACGATGCCCGGCGCCTCGGCCGGCTGGCGCTGCCACGGCAGTGGTACAGCCTGGAATACCTGCAGGGCCAGGGCTTCGACACGATCTTCACGGTGACCTCGCCGGACAAGATGATGCACATGTTCAAGAGCCAGCGGATCAACCTGATCGTCTCCAGCGAGATCGCCCTGCCGTACTTCCTGGCGCTGGAAGGGATGAGCCCGGATCAGATCGAGGCGCAGTTCAGCTTCCTCCAGCACCAGTCTTTCCTGGCCTTCTCCCAGGCCACCGATCCGGCAGTGGTCGCGCGCTGGCAGCAGGCTCTTGAGGCGATCAAGGCCGATGGCAGCTTTACGCGCATCTACCAGCGCTGGTTCAGCGACCTGCCGCTGCCGGCCGGCCTGCTCGACAGCCGCGCCGCTCAGCGCTGAGCGCAGCCGTTACACTGCGCCCATCGTTTTCGGGATAAGCCGCATGTCGTCATCTTCGTCCGCCGTGCTCGACCTCAACGAACGCGCCGTGCTTTTCGCCCAACTGGCCGCGATGGAACAGGCCGGCTTGCCGCTGGATCGAGCCCTGGCCACCTTGCAGTTGCGCCCGGCCACCCAGGCCCGCATCGAGGCGACCACCCGGCAACTGGCGCAGGGCCGCGACCTGGCCAGTGCGGGGCAGAAGGCCGGGCTGTTCTCGCCGCTGGAAGTCACCTTGCTGCAGGCCGCGCAGAGCGCTGGCAGTCCCGCGCGCCTGTACCGGCGCCTGGCCGACACCTACGGGCACCAGGCGGCGCAGGCCAAGGCGCTGAAGTCGCGTTTGCTGATGCCGGCTGGCGTGTTGCTGCTGGCGCTGCTGATCCAGCCGTTGCCCGCGCTGGTTGGCGGCAGCTTGAGCCTGTTCGGATACCTGTGGGGCGTGGTGCAACCCTTGCTGATGCTGGGCGCTCTGCTGTTTTTGGGGCGCAGCCTGCTGCAACACCTGCAGCGACCGGCCAGCGCCGTGCGGGCCAGCAGCGTGGACAGCGCCTTGTTGAGCCTGCCGCTGTTCGGGCCGATGCTGGCGCGGCGCAACCTGCGCGATTACTTCGAGAGCCTGGGGTTGATGCTGGAGGCGGGTTTGCCGATGTTCGATGCCCTACCCAAGGCCGCCGCGACGCTGCGTAACAGCCAGCTGCGGCGCGATTTCCTCGGTCTGCAGCAACGGGTACAGGCTGGTGCACCACTGGCCCAGGCGCTGGTGCCGCTGACGTTTCCTGGCCAGGCGCAGCTGCTTGGCCTGGTGCGCACGGGGGAAGCCAGCGGCAGCTTGCCGGCAACCCTGCTCAGCTATGCCAGTCGCGAGTCGGCCGCGCTGGCCAGTTTCCAGGAACAACTGGCGACCTGGCTGCCGCGCCTGGTCTACGCCGCGCTGGTGCTGTGGATGGCGTATGGCCTGCTGACGGGCGCCGGTGTCGGCCCGCAGCTGCCGGCGGACTTGTAGGCCCAACCTGCGGAGCCTTCGCGGGGCGAAGAGTGCGGGCTGAAAGCTGAATGCAAGGCTGATCGGCTAACAATGTAGTTTTACTACATGACTGGTTTTGTAGTTTTGCTACATAATTGCCCGACAGAACCGACCACGACCTCAGTGAAGCGCATCCCATGCAAAGAACCTCGCACCATGACCTCCGCGCCCAGTTCCGTGCGCTGCTCAGCGCCAACGCTTGCTACCACACGGCTTCGGTGTTCGATCCGATGTCCGCACGGATAGCCGCCGACCTCGGCTTCGAAGTGGGCATCCTGGGCGGTTCTGTAGCTTCACTACAAGTTTTGGCCGCCCCTGACTTCGCCCTCATCACCCTCAGCGAGTTCGTCGAGCAGGCCACCCGCATCGGCCGCGTGGCGCGCTTGCCGGTGATCGCCGACGCCGACCACGGCTACGGCAACGCCCTCAACGTGATGCGCACGGTGGTCGAACTGGAGCGTGCCGGCATCGCCGCGCTGACCCTGGAAGACACCCTGCTGCCGGCCCAGTTCGGGCGCAAGTCCACCGACCTGATCAGCGTCGGCGAGGGCGTCGGCAAGATCCGCGCGGCGCTGGAGGCACGGGTCGACCCGGACCTGGCGATCATCGCCCGCACCCATGCCGGCGTGCTCGATGTCAGCGAAGTGATCAACCGCACCAAGGCCTACCAGGCCGCCGGGGCCGATGCCATCTGCATGGTCGGCATCCGCGATTTCGAACACCTGGAGCTGATTGCCGAGCACCTCAGCGTGCCGCTGATGCTGGTCACCTACGGCAACCCGTCGCTGCGTGACGATGCGCGCCTGGCTTCGCTCGGCGTGCGCATCGCGGTGGACGGCCACGCCGCCTACTTCGCCGCGATCAAGGCCACCTACGACTGCCTGCGCGAGCAGCGGCAGGTCACCGCCGGCACCTCCGACCTCAGCGCCTCCGAGCTGTCGCACAAGTACACCCAGCCCGAGGACTACATCGTCTGGGCGCGTGAATACATGGATGTGAAGGAGTAGTCCGCCGTTACAGCTGCAGCCGCTCGCTGGCGCCCCGTGGCTCGGCCGCCTGCAGCCTGGCGAGGATGAACTCGATCTGCGCGTTGAACGGATAGAGCAGGGTCTTGCCGTTGCGCTCGGTCAGTTGCAGGTAGCGCCAGCGCGGCATGATGCTGGCGTACAGCTCGGCATCGCTGCGGGCCAGGGCGCCGAGCTGCCGGTCGATTCGTGCACTGATGGCGCTGGCCTTGAGCGAGCCACTGGCGGTTGCTGCCTGGGTGGCGAGCGCGGCCTTGATTCGCGCCAGCTGGCGCAGGTTGTCGGCGAGGCTCGGGGCTGTGGCGGTTTCTGCCTGGGGGAGGAAGGCGCTGAACAAGCCGGAGACCTGCAGCGCCTGGTCGAGTTCGCTATCCAGGTCCAGCTCGCGCACTGCATAGGCCTGGTGCACCCGTTGCGCGCTTTCCTGGTAGGTCAGCCAGAGGTTGTGCAGGGTATTCGGGTCTTTGCGCCCGGCGATGGCGTGCTGGAACTGTTCGCCATGCTGGTTCAGGCGCTGCATGAAGCGTTCATCGCCGGTGGCGCGGTAGAGCAGCAGGAAGCGCTCCATATCGAGCACATTCGGCTCGACCGGCGCCGGGGCGACATCAGCCAGTGCACTGCCCTGCAGCAGTATCAGCGGCAGGGCGCAGAGCCAGGGGCGTAAGCGGGTGCTGAAGTCGCACATGCTCGATCCTTCGCAGAAGTAAAACCGCCAGTGTGGCGATTGCCGGGCCGTTGCGAAGTCGGGTGCTTCGCCATGTTCTGTAGGCTTTTTCCGTGCCGGCCGGTCGGCAGCCGGGCCAGGTGTCGGCTTGCAAATGCTGCGCGCGCCGCGCATATCTACAAGGGACAGTGACTAGCCAGGTGGAGGTGCCCATGGCCGGTGGATGGACCAGCGACGGGGCGGTGCAGGAACAGATCGACAGCAGCATCGAGGACGCCATTGCCCGCGCCCGCAGCCAGCTGCCCAAAGGCGAAAGCCTGAGTCATTGCGAAGAATGTGATGCGCCGATCCCCGAAGCGCGGCGCCAGGCCGTGCCTGGCGTACGCCTGTGCGTGGCCTGCCAGGGCGCGCACGACAAGGCGCAGCAGGCGGCCAGCGGCTACAACCGGCGGGGCAGCAAGGACAGCCAGCTGCGCTGAGGTCTATTGGGGCAGCTGGGTAATCGCCTGGTTGATGCGCGTCATCACGTCTGGCGAGACGTCCTTGCTGCAGATGATGAAGCGCTCCAGGCCCGCCGGCATGTCGGCGAAGTGCTGCTCGACGATGCCGTCCAGGCCGGTCTTATGCTCGTGCAGGTAATCCCAGTCGGCCTGGTCGGCGAGCATGTAGTCGACCCGGTGGGCGGCGACCATGCGCATCATCACCGCGGGTTCGACGGTGGCGTGCTGGATGTGGTTGGCGCTGCCGGCTATCAGCTGGTCGAGACTGGGGCCGTAGGACACGCCATCGAGCAGGCCCAGGGTGATGCGTTTGTCCTGCAGCAGGTCGGCGAAGCTGGGGTGCGCCTGGATGGCTGACAGCGCCCGGGTGCTGGCCAGGACGATCTGCGGCGCATCGGTGTGGAAGGTCTGGCTGAACAGGGCGATGCGCTCGCGTTCGGGCAGGCGGTACCAGCCGAATGAACAGTAATTGCGCGTGCCTTGTTCGAAGCTGTGCCAGATGCGTTTGGCCGGATGCTGGACGAACTGGGTTTCGATACCGGCCGCTGCGAATACCTGGCGCGCACGCTCAAGCAAAAAGCCTTGTTCGACGCCTTGCTCGACATAGTGATAGGGCGCCTTGTTGCGCCAGGCCACGGTAATCGGGTCGGCGGCGAGCGCCAGGCCGGGGAAGATGCAGAGCAGGCTGAGGAAAGCCAGGCGGGCTTTCATGGTCATGATTCCAGACTGATGATCGAGTGGCGGATACCACAGCTTATCCGACTCTGGCCGGCGCGTGGCCGGCCAGAGGCAGCGTGGGTTGCGCGCGCTTCAGAACAGGAAGTAGCGCTGCGCCATCGGCAACACGTCGGCCGGTTCACACCACAATAGCTGACCGTCGGCTTTCACCTGGTAGTTCTGCGGGTCGACCTCGATGCTCGGCAGGTAGTCGTTGTGGATCAGGTCGGCCTTTGTCACCTCGCGACAGCCTTTGACCACGCCGATTTTCTTCTGCAGACCCAGTTGCTCCGGCACGCCGAGGTCGAACGCGGCCTGGCTGATAAAGGTCAGGCTGGTGGCGTGCAGCATGCCGCCGTAGCTGCCGAACATTGGGCGGTAGTGCACCGGTTGCGGCGTCGGGATCGAGGCGTTGGCGTCGCCCATCAGGCTGGCGGCAATCGCGCCACCTTTGAGGATCAGCGTCGGCTTGACGCCGAAGAACGCCGGGCGCCAGAGCACCAGGTCTGCGAACTTGCCCACTTCGATGGAGCCGACTTCGTGGCTGATGCCGTGGGTGATCGCCGGGTTGATGGTGTACTTGGCGATGTAGCGTTTGACCCGGAAGTTGTCGTTGCCCGGGCCGTCACCCGGCAGGGCGCCGCGCTGCTGCTTCATCTTGTCGGCGGTCTGCCAGGTGCGGGTGATCACCTCGCCGACGCGGCCCATGGCCTGGCTGTCGGAGCTGATCATCGAGAACGCGCCGAGGTCATGCAGGATGTCTTCGGCGGCGATGGTCTCGCGGCGGATGCGGCTTTCGGCGAAGGCCACGTCCTCGGCAATGCTCGGGTCGAGGTGGTGGCAGACCATGAGCATGTCCAGGTGCTCGTCGATGGTGTTGCGGGTGAACGGCCGCGTCGGGTTGGTCGAGCTGGGCAGCACGTTGGGAAAACCGCAGGCCTTGATGATGTCCGGGGCATGGCCGCCGCCCGCGCCTTCGGTGTGGTAGGTGTGGATGGTACGGCCCTTGAATGCGCCCAGGGTGGTTTCGACGAAGCCGGACTCGTTGAGGGTGTCGGTGTGAATCGCCACCTGGATGTCGTACTGGTCGGCGACGCTCAGGCAGTTGTCGATGGCCGCGGGCGTGGTGCCCCAGTCCTCGTGCAGCTTGAGGCCGATGGCGCCGGCCTTGACCTGCTCGATCAGCGGCTCGGGCAGCGACACGTTGCCCTTGCCGGTGAAGCCGATGTTCATCGGGAAGGCGTCGGCGGCCTTGAGCATATTGGCCATGTGCCACGGGCCGGGCGTGACCGTGGTGGCGAAGGTGCCGGTCGCAGGGCCCGTGCCGCCACCGATCATGGTGGTGGTGCCGCTCATCAGGGCTTCTTCGATCTGCTGCGGGCAGATGAAGTGGATGTGCGTGTCGATGCCGCCGGCGGTGAGGATCATGCCCTCGCCGGCAATGACTTCGGTGGCGCCGCCGATGGCGATGGTCACGTCCGGCTGGATGTCCGGGTTGCCGGCCTTGCCGATGGCTTTGATGCGCCCGTCCTTGAGGCCGACGTCGGCCTTGACGATGCCCCAGTGGTCGATGATCAGTGCGTTGGTGATCACTGTGTCGACCACGTCTGCCGCACAGAGCTGGCTCTGGCCCATGCCGTCGCGGATGACCTTGCCGCCGCCGAATTTCACTTCGTCGCCGTACACGGTGAAGTCTTTTTCGACCTCGATCCATAGGTTGGTGTCGGCCAGGCGCACCTTGTCGCCGACGGTGGGGCCGAACATGTCGGCGTAGGCTTGGCGGGAAATTTTCATGGGTTCGCCTTCAGATTCAATTGGGTTTGCTGCCGCTCGCTGCGCTCACTATCGCGGGCAAGCCCGCTCCTACAAGGGAATGCGATTACATGTAGGAGCGGGCTTGCCCGCGATAAGGCCATAGCAGACGCCTCAAAATTTACAGATCGCCCATCACCCGCCCGGCGAAGCCGAACACGCGGCGCTCGCCAGCCAGGTCGACCAGCTCGACTTCACGGCTCTGCCCCGGCTCGAAGCGCACCGCCGTGCCGGCCGGAATATTCAGGCGCATACCACGGGCGGCGGGGCGGTCGAAGCTCAGTGCGTCGTTGGTTTCGAAAAAGTGGAAGTGCGAGCCGACCTGGATCGGCCGGTCGCCGCTGTTGGCTACGGTCACGCTGAGGGTGCGGCGGCCGGCGTTGAGCTCGATCTCGCCGTCCTGAATCTGGTATTCGCCGGGAATCATGGTGCGCTGCGCTCCGGGGTGAGGATCAGTTGCATGAAGGTCAGGTCCAGCCAGCGGCCGAATTTGCGGCCCACTTGCGGCATCTGCCCGGTGGTGATGAAGCCAAGGCGTTCGTGCAGGCGGATCGAGGCGCCGTTGCCGCTCTCGATGGCGGCGACCATCACGTGTTTGCCGCAGCTTTTGGCGCGCTCGATCAGGGCCGCCATGAGCAGCGGGCCGAGGCCATTGCCGCGCTGGTCGGCGCGCACATAGACGGAATGTTCGACGGTGTTGCAGAAACCGTCGAAGGGCCGCCAGTCGCCGAACGAGGAGTAGCCGACCACATCGCCGGCTGGATTCTCGGCCACCAGAATCGGGTAGCCCTGCTGGGCGCGGGCGGCGAACCAGGCCTGGCGGTTGGCCAGGTCGATAGTGTTGTCCATCCAGATCGCCGTGGTGTTGAGCACCGCGTCGTTGTAGATGTCGCGCAGGGCCGGCAGGTCGGCCTCGGTCGCGTCTCGAATGATCATCTCGGTTCCTCGCGTAGGGCGGGTGAAACCCGCGAACGGGGTGCGCGGGTTGCCCCCGCCCTACGGTATTTACGCAATCGGCTGGTGGACGGTCACCAGCTTGGTGCCGTCAGGGAAGGTGGCTTCGATCTGGATCTCCGGGATCATTTCCGGCACGCCTTCCATGACCTGGTCACGGGCGAGCAGGGTGGTGCCGTAGTGCATCAGGTCGGCGACTGTGCGGCCGTCGCGGGCACCTTCGAGCAGGGCGGCGGAAATCAGCGCCATGGCTTCCGGGTAGTTGAGCTTCACGCCACGGGCCAGGCGCCGCTCGGCAACCAGGCCGGCGGTGAAGATCAGCAGCTTGTCTTTCTCGCGGGGCGAAAGGTCCATCAGGTACTCCAGATACGTGGGGGCACGGCGTCGCGCCCGAGCAGTTCAGGGCGCAGCAGGCGCCAGAGTTCGATCAGCCAGGCGCGGGCGTGCAGCGCCTCGCTGGCCAGGCAGCGGGCCACCAGCAGGCCGGGCAATTGGCTGAGGTTGCCGCGTACCCGCGAGGGCAGTTCACGGCAGCGTTCCAACAGCTCGGCACTGACGTCACCGGTCACCAGCAGGGTGGCGAATACCGGTTGCCCGGCCAGGCCGATGGGCGAGTCGAGCAGGCCGTCGTCGCCGGCGATGCGCTGGCGTTCGTGCCACAGCAGCTGGCCGTCGCGGCGGATGTCCAGGTGGGATTGAAAGTGGCCGCTGGCGAAGCGTTCGTCACAGGCTGGGCGGCCGAGGGCGACCATGTCCCAGTAGAGCAGGCGGGCATCGCCGTGCAGCTCGATGGTGGTCTGCAGTTCGGCCTGGGCCCCGGCATAGACGATGGTTTCCTGCGGCAGCCATTCCAGGGTGGCGCCGGGCGCTACGCGCAGCTCCACGCGCTGCTGCGCCGGGCCGGCGGCACGGTACCACTTGGCGGCGCCGGGGCTGGTCAGCTGGGCCCAGGCGTTGTCGCCAACCGTGGCGCTGATGTGCAGGGTGTCGCCGCCGGCAATACCACCAGGCGGGTGGACGATGATGTGCTGGCACACCTGCGGGCCTTCGGCATGCAGGTGTTTCTGCACCCGCAGCGGGCCGAGGTGGCGGCGCAATACCGGGCGCGTCCAGTCTTGCTGGCGGGCGTAGGCCAGCTCCAGTTCGGCGTGCCAGGCGGGAGTGAATACGGCGGAGGGCAGTGCGGCAGTCATGAAAGGCATCCAGCCGGGGCGAGCGTTGCGCCAGTGTATATCGGGCTCACAAGGGGTTGCATCGGCTCAGGATCTGTCTTGGGTCGGTAGTGAAGCGAAAAAGCGGCTTAGGAAGGCTCACTGAACAGCCCGTAAATCTCGCGTATTGACCTGATTTTTGTCCCCTCGCGAGGCCCCAAACCGGTACTCAAGCAAAGCAATAGTCATGCCTCGACCTGGCGTCGTGCTGCCACACGTATGCGTTCCGCTCGCGCGAGTATCCCTGCCTTGCGCTGGGGCGCCGCCCTTGCGTCGCGCACCGTTGTGGCGCAATGGCCGGCGCGGGCCGCCCTGTGGCCGCGATAACACGCGGGCCTTGCCGCTGTGCGCGAAGTTTGCAAGGTCTACTCTTGGCAGCGGATGCTGGCCATTCTCGCGAATCGACTCACCTGTGCTCTGCTCGAGCCTCGTGGCTGTTATCCATAAGAGGCTCGCCCATGGCTGCTTTTGTTCATACGGTCGGTCACCAGACCTGGCGCTTCGATAGCTTGCGGGAGGTGATGGCCAAGGCCAGCCCGGCACGCTCCGGCGATTACCTGGCCGGCGTGGCCGCCAGCAGCGACGCCGAGCGCGTGGCGGCACAGATGGCCCTGGCTGATATCCCGCTCAAACGCTTCCTCGATGAAGCCCTGATTCCCTACGAAAGCGACGAGATCACCCGGCTGATCATCGACAGCCATGATGCCGCCGCTTTCGCCCCGATCAGCCACCTGACCGTCGGTGGTTTTCGCGACTGGCTGCTTGGCGAGCAGGCCGACGAGGCCGCGCTGCGGGCACTCGCCCCCGGCCTGACCCCGGAGATGGCCGCCGCCGTGTCGAAGCTCATGCGTGTGCAGGACCTGGTCCTGGTGGCGCAGAAGATTCGCGTGGTCACCCGCTTTCGCAACACCATGGGCCTGCGCGGGCGCATGTCCACGCGCCTGCAGCCCAACCACCCGACGGACGATCCGGCCGGCATCGCCGCCAGCATTCTCGACGGCCTGCTCTACGGCAACGGCGACGCCATGTTCGGCATTAACCCGGCCACCGACAGCCTGGGCGCGTTGAGCGATCTGCTGAAGATGCTCGATGCGGTCATCCAGCGTTACGAGATCCCCACCCAGGCCTGCGTGCTGACCCACGTCACCAGCTCCATTGCCGCCATTGAGCGCGGCGCGCCGGTCGACCTGGTGTTCCAGTCCATCGCCGGCACCGAAGCGGCCAACGCCGGCTTCGGCATCAACCTGCAGGTGTTGCAGGAAGGCTACGAGGCCGGGCTGTCGCAGAAGCGCGGCACCCTTGGCGACAACCTGATGTACTTCGAGACCGGCCAGGGCAGCGCGCTGTCGGCCAACGCCCACCACGGCGTTGACCAGCAGACCTGTGAGGTACGCGCCTACGCGGTGGCCCGTCATTACAAGCCGTTCCTGGTCAACACCGTGGTCGGCTTCATCGGCCCCGAGTACCTGTACAACGGCAAGCAGATCATCCGCGCGGGCCTGGAAGACCACTTCTGCGGCAAGCTGCTGGGCGTGCCCATGGGCTGCGACATCTGCTACACCAACCACGCCGAAGCCGACCAGGACGACATGGACATGCTCCTGACCCTGCTCGGCGTGGCGGGGATCAACTTCATCATGGGCATCCCCGGTTCCGATGACGTGATGCTCAATTACCAGACCACCTCCTTTCACGATGCGCTGTACGTGCGCCAGACCCTCGGCCTGCGCCCGGCGCCGGAATTCGAGGCCTGGCTGGAACGCATGGAAATCCTCCAGCAGCGCGATGGCCAGGTACGCCTGGGCGGCAGCCTGCCGCCGGCGTTTCGCCAGGCGTTGGCGCGGCTGGGCTAGGCCGAATCGCGGGTTTCACCCGCCCTAGGGTGTTGGAGTAGGGCGGGTGAAACCCGCGTAGGTGACACAAGGAATCAGCAGATGAATGATGACAACTCACTGATCGGCGCCATCGAGAACCCCTGGCAGGAACTGCGCCGCCTGACCCCGGCGCGTATCGCCCTAGGCCGTGCCGGCACCAGCCTGCCGACCGGCGCGCAGCTGGATTTCCAGTTCGCCCATGCCCAGGCCCGCGACGCTGTGCACCTGCCGCTGGATGCCGCTGCCTTGATGACGCAACTGGCCGGGCACGGCCAGCAGGCGCTGGTGCTGCACAGCGCTGCACCGGACCGGCATACCTACCTGCAGCGCCCGGACCTGGGGCGGCGCCTGGACACCGCCTCGGCCGAGCGCCTGGACCAGCACCGCGAACAGCATGCCGACGGCTACGACCTGGCCATCGTCATCGCCGATGGCCTGTCTGCCCTGGCCGTGCAGCGCCACAGTCAGCCCTTCCTCGAACGCTTGCGCGAGCAGATGGCCGATGACGGCTGGTCGCTGGCGCCGCTGTGCCTGGTGCAGCAGGGGCGAGTGGCGGTGGCCGACGAGGTGGCCGAACGGCTGGGGGCGAGGATGGTGGTGATCCTGATTGGCGAGCGTCCCGGCCTGAGTTCACCGGACAGTCTCGGCCTGTACTTCACCTACGCGCCCAAGGTTGGCCTCACCGATGCCTATCGCAACTGCATTTCCAACGTGCGCCTGGAAGGCCTGAGCTACGGCCTGGCCGCGCACAAGCTGCTGTACCTGATGCGCGAGGCCTGCCGCCGGCAGTTGTCCGGGGTCAACCTCAAGGACGAGGCCGAGCTGCCCAGCCTGGAGGGCGAGCAGCCGGCGCGGCTGAATTTCCTGGTGGATTCGTTGCAGTGACGGGCGGTGGTGGTGGTGGTGGAAAACGCTGCGCGGTTTTCCACCCTACGATCAGGCACTAGGCACCGTAGGGTGGATGGCGCTTTATCCATCCACCAGAGCCGGCAACGCGGTAGCGGGTGAGCCTGCCTACGCGGGAGCGTTATGTGCAGCTCCGTCATCCCCGCGAAGGCGGGACAGCAGCTCCATCGCTGAACAGCGCTTGCGCTGGCCCGAAGGGGAATAATCCAGTTACCGGCAGCGCAGGGATTCCTGCCTCACTGTGCTGGCTGAGGGATTTCTGGGTTCCCGCCTGCGCGGGAACGACGGGGTAGGGCGGGTGGAACCCGCGTTGCGGATCACGCGGGTTGCACCCGCCCTACATGTCTATGCCGCTCCGTACTTGCCGTCGATGGAGCGTGGGGCCGTTAGATCGCCACCAGCCCGCGCACGCCATCGGCCTCCATGGTCTCGCCACGGCCTTGCTGGATGATTTCGCCACGGCTCATCACCAGGTACTGGTCGGCCAGTTCGGCGGCGAAGTCGTAGAACTGCTCCACCAGCAGGATCGCCATGTCGCCACGTTCGGCGAGTTTCTTGATCACCGCGCCGATCTCCTTGATCACCGAGGGCTGGATGCCTTCGGTGGGCTCGTCGAGGATCAGCAGGCGCGGTTGGCTGGACAGCGCGCGGCCGATGGCCAGCTGTTGCTGCTGGCCGCCGGAGAGGTCGCCGCCGCGGCGCTGCTTCATCTGCAGCAGCACCGGGAACAGCTCATAGATGAAGGCGGGCACTTCCTTGGCCTGGCTGCCGGGGAAGCGTGACAGGCCCATCAGCAGGTTCTCTTCCACCGTCAGGCGCGGGAAGATTTCGCGGCCCTGTGGCACGTAGGCGATGCCCGAGTGCACGCGCTGGTGCGGCTTGAACCCGGTGATCGGCTTGCCTTCCCAGTTCACCGCGCCCTGCTTGGCCGGGATCAGGCCCATCAGGCATTTGAGCAGGGTGGTCTTGCCCACGCCGTTACGGCCGAGCAGGCAGGTGACTTCGCCCACCTTGGCCTCGAACGACAGGCCCCGCAGGATGTGGCTGCCGCCGTAGTACTGGTGAAGCTGTTGGACTTGCAGCATGTCGATGTCCTGTTTTCAGTCGTGGGAGCGGCTTCAGCCGCGATACCCCTGTAGGCTAAAAAAGCATCGCGGCTAAAGCCGCTCCCACGGTTTTGCGAAGTAGGGTGGATGGCCGCAGCCATCCACCACTCGCGGTTCAGCGGCCGAGGTAGACCTCGATCACCCGTTCGTTGGCCTGCACGTCTTCCAGCGAGCCTTCGGCCAGCACGCTGCCCTGGTGCAGCACGGTGACGTGGTCGGCGATGGAGCCGACGAAGCCCATGTCGTGCTCCACCACCATCAGCGAGTGCTTGCGTGCCAGCGACTTGAACAGCTCGGCGGTGAACTCGGTCTCGGCGTCGGTCATGCCCGCCACCGGCTCGTCGAGCAGCAGCAGCTGCGGGTCCTGGACCAGCAGCATGCCGATCTCGAGGAACTGCTTCTGGCCATGGGAGAGCAACCCGGCCGGGCGCTGGCGCGAGGCTTCCAGGCGAATGGTGGTGAGCACTTCTTCGATGCGAGCCCTTTGCTCGCCGGAGAGTTTCGCGCGCAGGCTGGCCCATACCGACTTGTTGGTCTTCAGCGCCAGTTCGAGGTTTTCAAACACCGACAGCGCCTCAAATACCGTGGGCTTCTGGAACTTGCGACCGATGCCGTGCTGGGCGATTTGCACCTCGCTCAGGCTGGTCAGGTCGAGGGTTTCGCCGAAGTAGGCGTGGCCGTTGTCGGGTCGGGTCTTGCCGGTGATCACGTCCATCATGGTGGTCTTGCCGGCGCCGTTGGGGCCGATGATGCAGCGCAGCTCGCCGACGCCGATGTACAGGTTGAGGTCGGTCAGGGCCTTGAAGCCGTCGAAGCTGACGTTGATGCCTTCCAGGGTCAGGATGGTGCCGTGGCGTACATCCAGGCCCTTGGCCGCCGCGCTGCCGAGGCCGACGGCCTCGCGGCTGGTGCCGGCGTCCTGGTTGGGATTGTAGGCGGGCTCGAGCATGAAGTCGGGGACCGGCGTGGCGCGCATCATTGCTCTCCTTTCTTGTTGAGCAGGCCGATCACGCCCTTGGGCAGGAACAGCGTGACGACGATGAACAGGGCGCCCAGGGCGAACAGCCAGTACTCGGGGAAGGCCACGGTGAACCAGCTCTTCATGCCGTTGACGATACCGGCGCCGAGCAGCGGGCCGATCAGCGTGCCGCGCCCGCCGAGGGCGACCCAGACGGCGGCCTCGATGGAGTTGGTCGGCGACATTTCGCTGGGGTTGATGATGCCCACCAGCGGCACGTACAGCGCGCCAGCCAGGCCGCACAGCACGGCGCTCAGCACCCAGATGAACAGCTTGTAGCCGCGCGGGTCGTAGCCGCAGAACATCAGGCGGTTTTCCGCATCGCGCAGGGCGGTGAGCACACGGCCGAACTTGCTCTTGGCCAGCTTCCAGCCCAGCAGCAGGCTGCCGGTCAAGAGCAACACGGTGCACAGGAACAGCACGGCGCGGGTGCCGGGTGCGGTGATGTCGAAGCCGAGGATGCTGCGGAAGTTGGTGAAGCCGTTGTTGCCGCCGAAACCGGTTTCGTTGCGGAAGAACAGCAGCATGCCGGCGAAGGTCAGGGCCTGGGTCATGATCGAGAAATACACGCCCTTGATCCGCGAGCGGAAGGCGAAGAAGCCGAACACCAGGGCCAGCAGGCCGGGCGCCAACACCACCAGGCATAGGGCCCAGAGGAAATTGGAGGTGCCGTACCAGTACCACGGCAACTCGGTCCAGGAGAGGAACACCATGAACGCGGGCAGGCCGTCGCCGGCGCTTTCGCGCATCAGGTACATGCCCATGGCATAGCCGCCGAGGGCGAAGAACAGGCCGTGGCCGAGCGACAGCAGGCCGGCGTAACCCCAGACCAGATCGAGCGCCAGGGCGACGATGCAGTAGCAGAGGATCTTGCCCACCAGAGTCAGGCTGTAGGCCGAGACCTGCAGCGGGTTGTCGGCCGGCAGCAGGTGCAGCAGCGGCATGGCCAGGAGGATGGACAGCACCACGGCGCCGACGGCCAGGGTCAGTTTGGGGCCGGCTTTTTGCGCGGCGGTGATTGCGAGTGGCTGGTTCATCAGTCGATCACCCGTCCTTTCAGTGCGAAGAGACCTTGGGGTCGTTTCTGGATAAACAGGATGATCAGCGCCAGGATCAGGATCTTGCCCAGCACTGCGCCGATCTGCGGTTCGAGAATCTTGTTCGCCACGCCGAGGCCGAAGGCGGCCATCACGCTACCGGCGAGCTGGCCGACGCCGCCGAGCACCACCACCAGGAAGGAGTCGATGATGTAGCTCTGGCCGAGGTCCGGGCCGACGTTGCCGATCTGGCTGAGGGCCACGCCGCCGAGCCCGGCGATGCCGGAGCCGAGGCCGAAGGCGAGCATGTCCACGCGCCCGGTGGGCACGCCGCAGCAGGCGGCCATGTTGCGGTTCTGCGTGACCGCGCGGACGTTGAGGCCGAGGCGGGTCTTGTTCAGCAGCAGCCAGGTCAGCGCCACGACGAACAGGGCGAAACCGATGATGACGATGCGGCTGTAGGGCAGCACCAGGTTCGGCAGCACCTGGATGCCGCCGGACAGCCAGGCCGGGTTGGCCACTTCGACGTTCTGCGCGCCGAACACCAGGCGCACGGCCTGGATCAGCATCAGGCTGATGCCCCAGGTGGCCAACAGGGTTTCCAGCGGGCGGCCGTAGAGGTGGCGGATCACCGTGCGCTCCAGGGCCATGCCGATGGCGGCGGTGACGAAGAAGGCAATCGGCAGCGCGGCCAGCGGGTACAGCGCCAGGTATTCGGGGGCGAGGCGCTGGAAGCTCAGTTGCACCACGTAGGTGGTGTAGGCGCCGAGCATCAGCATCTCGCCGTGGGCCATGTTGATCACCCCGAGCAGGCCGAAGGTGATGGCCAGGCCGAGCGCGGCCAGCAGCAGGATCGAACCGAGCGACAGGCCGCTGAAGGCCTGGCCGAGCAGTTCACCCATCAGCAGGCGGCGCTTGATCTGCGCCAGGCTGGTTTCGGCGGCGGTGCGCACACCGGCATCGCTTTCCACGCTGGGATCGAGCAGCGCTTCGAGGCGGGTGCGGGCCAGCGGTTCGCCGGTCTCGCCGAGCAGGCGCACGGCGCTGAGGCGGATGGCCGGGTTCGGATCGACCAACTGCAGGTTGGCCAGGGCCAGCGCCAGGGCGTCACGCACGCTGGCGTCGGCCTCCTGGGTGACGCGTGCATTGAGCAGCGGCAGTTGCGCCGGCTTGGCGCTCTTCTGTAGCAACTGGGCGGCGGCCAGGCGTACGGCGGGGGCGTCGTCGAGTAGTTGATGGCTGGCCTGGGTGGTGGCCAGCAAACCACGCAGGCGGTTGTTCAGGCGTAGTTTCTTCGGTGTGCCGTCGGGGCGTGCCGGGCCATCGGCGGTTTGCCAGGCGCCGTCTTGTTCGAAGTAGGGCGTCTTGCTGCTGTCACTGCCAACGCGGCCTTGTTGCAGGGCGTCGAGCAGGGGCAAGCGAGCGGGATCGGGCTCGGCGGCCCAGTGTTCCAGCAGTTTGGCCTGCTGGGTCGGGTTGGCCGCGACGAAGTCGCTGGCGTCACCGGCATGAGCGGTCAATGACAGCAGAAGCGCCAGTGACAGGAGCATTCGGTACAGGGCAGTGGGCATTTCAGGGTCCTTGGCTGTGCTGGGCGGCCCCGCCCCTATCCCAGGAGGGGAGGGGAGAAGAGCACGTCAGCATTGGCGGCCGACTTCCTTTCCTGACGGGAAGGAGGACGGAGCCCCAGTGTGCAGGGGCGTTCCGATCCACGCTGGACAGTCCCCTCTCCCTGCGGGAGAGGGCTAGGGTGAGGGGTGGGCGCCTTCAGGGCACCTCGTCGCTCACCTCAGCCCCTCAAGGAGGAGGGGCGTCTGGCTTTTAGTTCGACTTAACCGCGTAGTCCGGTTTCTTGTCGTTGCCGGGGATGTACGGGCTCCACGGCTGGGCGCGCAGCGGACCTTCGGTCTGCCAGACGATGGAGAACTGACCGTCATCCTGGACTTCGCCGATCATCACCGGCTTGTGCAGGTGGTGGTTGGTCTTGTCCATGGTTAGGGTGTAGCCGCTTGGCGCGGCGAAGGTCTGGCCAGCCAGGGCTTCGCGAACCTTGTCGACGTCGGTGCTGCCGGCCTTCTCCACGGCCTGGGCCCACATGTTGATGCCGACGTAGGTGGCTTCCATGGGGTCGTTGGTCACGGCCGTCTGGTAGTTCGGCAGGTTCTTGGCCTTGGCATAGGCCTTCCACTTGTCGACAAAGGCGGTGTTGACCGGGTTGTCCACGGACTGGAAGTAGTTCCAGGCTGCCAGTTGGCCCACCAGCGGCTTGGTGTCGATGCCGCGCAGTTCTTCCTCGCCAACGGAGAAAGCGACCACCGGGATGTCGGTGGCTTCGATGCCCTGGTTGGCCAGTTCCTTGTAGAACGGCACGTTGGAGTCGCCGTTGACGGTGGATATCACCGCAGTCTTGCCGCCGGCGGAGAACTTCTTGATGTTGGCGACGATGGTTTGGTAGTCGCTATGCCCGAAGGGGGTGTAGACCTCTTCGATGTCCTTGTCGGCCACGCCCTTGCTGTGCAGGAAGCTGCGCAGGATCTTGTTGGTGGTGCGCGGGTAGACGTAGTCGGTACCCAGCAGGAAGTAGCGCTTGGCGGCGCCGCCGTCTTCGCTCATCAGGTATTCCACGGCCGGGATGGCCTGCTGGTTTGGCGCGGCGCCGGTGTAGAACACGTTCGGCGACATTTCTTCGCCTTCGTACTGCACCGGGTAGAACAGCAGGCCGTTGAGCTCTTCGAACACCGGCAGCACGGATTTGCGCGACACCGAGGTCCAGCAGCCGAAGACCACGTCAACCTTGTCCTGGGTCAGCAGCTGGCGTGCCTTCTCGGCGAACAGCGGCCAGTTGGAAGCCGGGTCGACCACGACCGGCTCAAGCTTCTTGCCATTGACGCCGCCCTTGGCGTTGATTTCATCAATGGTCATCAGCGCCATGTCTTTCAGCGAGGTTTCCGAGATCGCCATGGTGCCGGACAGCGAGTGCAGGATGCCGACCTTGATGGTCTCGGCAGCTTGCAGGCTGTAGGGGAACAGGCCGCTGAGCAGCAGGGCACTGGCAGCGAGGGTAGATTTCAACAGTGGACGGCGTTTCATCTTGTTAGGGCTCCATGCGCAACTGAGGGAAACCGGGGGCCTGGTCGCGAACTGCAGGAGCGGCGAACAAGCGCAGGGGTCGTCAGTCCTTTGGCAGCATCCGTGCCAAGCGTCGTAAAGCCTTGACCTTAAAGGGTTCCTCGATCCTCGCTGAATCACACCGAGAAGACCCGTGCACGCAAGTGGTGCGCAAAAAGGCGCCTGGGGCAGCTTTGTCGACGAACTGCACTTTTTTGTGGCGCGGGGCGGGGTGGAACGCGAGTGACCGGGATTCGCTGCGCCGCCGCGCTATGGCAGCAGGTAGCCGCGAATCCCGGTGAAGATGATCTGCGCGGCCAGGGCGCAGACGAACAGGCCCATCAACCGGCTGAGAATCTGCAGGCCCTGTTGGCCGAGCAGGCGCTCGACCTGGTCGGAGAGGTACAGCACCAGGCCGACCGTGACGCTGGCCAGGGCTATGGCGATGATGGAGGCGAGCTTGTCGTCCCACTCCGGCTGGCTGATGCCCATTACCAGCAGCGCGCCGATGGTGCCGGGACCGACGGTCAGAGGGATGGTCAGCGGCACGATGGTCACGTCCTGCTGCACGTTGTCCGACTGCACCGCGGACTTGCCCTGGGCCATGCCCAGCGCCGAGATGAACAGCACCGAACCGGCGCCGATGCGGAAGGCGTCGGCGGTGATGCCGAAGATCTCGAAGATGGCCTTGCCGAACAGGTAGAGCAACACGCTGGAAATCAGGGTGCCGAGGGCGACCTTCCAGGCCAGCTTCTTGCGCTCTTTGACGCTATATCCCGGGGTCAGGCTGATGAAGCAGGACAGCACGAAAAACGGGCTGTAGAGCACCAGCATCTTCAGGTAGACGGTGAACAACAGGGAGAGCATGGGCAGAACTCGTCAAAAAGGCATGGCGCAAGCATAGCGGGCGCCACTGCCGAAAGGGGCTCAGGAGGTGAGGGCGTTGTGCTGGTCGCGGCGCTGTTTTTCGCTGACCCAGTGGGCGACCAGCTCGCGCAGCTGGGACATTTCCACCGGTTTGGCCATGTGCCCGTCCATGCCGACCTGGCGTGCGCGTTCTTTGTGTTCGCTGAGGATGTGCGCGGTCAGGGCCACCACCGGTGTGCGGCTGCGTTGCTCGCGGAGTTCCCAGGCGCGCAATTGTTCGGTGGCGCTGAAGCCGTCGAGCACCGGCATTTCGCAATCCATCAGCACCAGGTCGTACTGCTGCGCCTGCATGGCGCGCAGGGCTTCCTCGCCATTGCTGGCGGTATCCGGTTGCAGGTTGAGCTTGCTCAGCATGCCGCGGATGACCTTGGTGGAGATGCTGTTGTCCTCGGCCACCAGAATGCGGAAGTCGCCTGGCACCGTCACGCTATCGCTGGCCGGGCTGAGCACCGTCGCGGGGCTGCCACTGTTGCGCTGGGCCAGTTCGTCGGCGAGGGTGGTCTTCAGGGTGTAGCCGGCCACCGGCTTGGCGAGGATGCGTTTGATCCCGGCATTGCGCGCGATGATCTTGCTCGGCGCGTTGCTGATGCCGGTGAGCATTACCAGCAGGATGTCGTGGTTGAGGCTGGGGTCTTCCTTGATCTTGGCCGCCAGTTGCATGCCGGTCATGCCCGGCATGTCCTGGTCGAGCAGGACCACGTCGAAGAACTCCTTGAGGTGCGCCTTGGTCCGCAGCAGCGCCAGGGCCTCCTTGCCGGATGCCACCGCGCTGGCCTGCAGGCCCCAGGCGCTGCACTGCTGCACCAGCAGCTTGCGGCAGGTCTCGTTGTCGTCCACTACCAGCAGGCGCGCGCCCTGCAGCGGGCCGTCGAGGTCGGCGGTGGGGTGTTCCAGGCGTTCGGCGTCGAGCGGCAGGTTGAGCCACAGGGTGCTGCCCTGGGCGCCGCCGCTCTGGATGCCGAATTCGCCGTCCATCAGGCGGATCAGCTGGCGCGCGATGATCAGGCCGAGGCGCCCGCCGAGCTTGCTGGCGCTGAGGAAGTCGGTGCTGTGCAGTTCGGTGTTGAGCAGGGCATCGCGCTCGTGGGCGTCCAGCGGGCGGCCGCTGTCCTGCACGGCGATGCGCAGGCGCGGGGTTTTGCCGGTGCTGTCGAGGGCGACGACGAGGAGGATCTCGCCTTCGTCGGTCTGCCGGAAGGCGTTGTCGAGCAGGCTCAGCAGGGCCTGGCGCAGGCGCGTCGGGTCACCGCTGATGACCCGTGGCACTTGCGGCTGCATGAAGCTGATCAGCTCGACGCGCTGCTGCTCGGCCTTGGCGCGGAAGATATCCAGGCAGTCGTCGATCAGCGCGTTGAGGTCGAACTGCACGTCGTCCAGTTCGATCTGCCCGGACTCCAGCTTGGAGATGTCGAGGATCTCGTTGATCAGGGTCAGCAGCTCGTTGCCGGAGCTGTGGATGGTCTGCACGTAGTCGCGTTGCTTGGCCGACAGCGGGGTGCCGAGCAGCAGCTCGGTCATGCCCAGTACGCCGTTCATCGGGGTGCGGATTTCGTGGCTCATCTTGGCCAGGAACTCGGCCTTGGCCCTGAGCTCGGCGCTGGTGGCGGCTTCGCTGGTGCGCTGCTGCAGGGTGTCGTCCTGCAACTGCTGTTGGCGTTCGGCCAGGGCCATGCTGAGGAGCAGGCCGCAGAGCATGGCCAGGCTGAATACGCAGAGCACCAGCCAGCCGGGGTTGAGCTGGTCGAAACCGAATAGCACCGGAATCAGCGCGGCGAAGCCGATGCAGAAGACCAGCATGCCGGCGAGGATCAGACGGGCCGGCCTATAACCCGCGCGCCAGTGGACGAAGGCCACCAGTGGCACGCTGACGGACGTCATGATCACCAGGCTGTAGACCAGCCAGCTGTGCCAGAACAGGCCGGTGAACAGAATCATCAGCGCGACGCAGGCCAGCACCAGCAGTTCGGCATGCAGCAGGTGCCGCAGCGGGTGACGTTCGCTGGCGGTGCCGCGGAAGAAGCTGAGGGTGAAGCTGGTCAGGCAGAACGCCGTGACCAGTGCCGAAATGTCGGCGATCAGCGACTGGTTGTAGCTCTGTGCGGGCAACCACACCGCCAGCAGCCCGAGGTTGCAAGTGGCGGACAGCGCCAGGGTGGCGTGCATGCCGGCCAGCCAGAGGTTGCTGCTGGTGGGCGAGTAGGCCATGCGCAGCAGGTTGAACAGCGCCAGCAGCAGCAGGCCGCCGAGCAGGGCGCCGAACAGGTAGGCGGGTTTCTCCTGGGTGACCAGCTCCGCCTGGTCGATGGCCTTGAACCACAGCATCTGCGCGTGGTTGGAGGTCAGGCGCATGTAGGCGACGCGCGGCTGGCCGTCATTCGGCGTGGGGAACAGGTAGGCCCGCGAGGGCAGCGGACGGGTGTTCAGGGGCAGCGCTTCGCCGGTCTGCAGCTGTTGCTCCAGCTGGTCACCGTGCAGCAGGTAGTAGTCGAGGTGTTGCACCCGTGGGGCAAACAGCCACAGCCAATGCGGCTGCTGGTAAGCGGGAAGGGCGATGCGCAGCCAGATGGCCTGGGGTGAAGCGGGGAAGGTAATGGCACGACGATCAAGGGGCTGGAAGCGCGAGGTCTGCGACTGGACCTCGGCAAAAGTCATGCGCGCGCTCTTGTCCAGCAGGATCGACCAATTCTCCGCAGCGTCAGCGGTGTTGGCTGTACTGGCCTGCACTGGCGCCATTGCCAGACAGAAAACACAGAGCAGCAGACTGGCGACCAGTCCTGTGGCGATCCTGAGCCGTCGCACGAGCGAAGTCCCTTCGTGGTGAATCCCCGGATTATAGCCATGGCAACTGTACAAAAGGCAGCCATAGGGCTGCCTTTGTAGGGGATTTACCGCTTCTTTATCCGCGTTGCCGGCGGGTAAAGGGGGCTGTCGACGTCTCAGCCTTCGCCGCGTTCGCGGGCAATGGCGCGGTAGCCGATGTCGTTGCGGTAGAAACTGCCGTTCCAGCGGATCTTCTCGGCCAGGCGGTAGGCCTGTTGCTGCGCTTCTTCAACCGTACGGCCGATGGCGGTGGCGCAGAGTACGCGGCCGCCCGCGGTGACGACGTCGCCGGCTGCGTTCAGCGCGGTGCCGGCATGGAATACCTTGCCGTCGAATTGCGCGGCGTCGTCCAGGCCTTCGATCACATCACCCTTGGCGTAGTCGGCCGGGTAGCCGCCAGCGGCGATCACCACGCCCACGGTCGGACGCGGGTCCCAGGTGGCTTCGACCTTGTTCAGGGCCTTGGCCAGTGCGGCCTCGACCAGCAGCACCAGGGAGCTTTCGAGGCGCACCATGATCGGCTGGGTTTCCGGGTCGCCGAAGCGGCAGTTGAACTCGATGACTTTCGGGTTGCCGGCCTTGTCGATCATCAGCCCGGCGTAGAGGAAGCCGGTGTAGACGTTGCCTTCATTGGCCATGCCGCGCACGGTCGGGTAGATGACTTCGTCCATCACCCGCTTGTGCACCTCGGCGGTGACCACCGGGGCGGGCGAGTAGGCGCCCATGCCGCCGGTGTTCGGGCCGCTGTCGGCATCGCCAACACGTTTGTGGTCCTGGCTGGTGGCCATCGGCAGCACGTTCTCGCCGTCGACCATGACAATGAAGCTGGCTTCTTCGCCATCGAGGAATTCCTCGATCACCACGCGCGAACCGGCTTCGCCGAAGGCATTGCCGGCGAGCATGTCGCGCACGGCGTCTTCGGCCTCGCTCAGGGTCATGGCGACGATCACGCCTTTACCGGCGGCCAGGCCGTCGGCCTTGATCACGATCGGTGCGCCTTTCTCGCGCAGGTAGGCCAGGGCCGGCTCTACCTCGGTGAAGTTCTGGTAGTCGGCCGTCGGAATTTGCTGGCGGGCGAGGAAGTCCTTGGTGAAGGCCTTGGAGCCTTCCAGCTGCGCGGCGGCGGCGGTGGGGCCGAAGATGTCCAGCTTGCGCGCGCGGAACAGATCGACCACACCTTTCACCAGCGGCGCTTCCGGGCCGACGATGGTCAGCTGCACGTTCTTCTCGGCGAAGTCGGCCAGCTGCTCGATGGCCAGCACGTCGATGGCGACGTTCTCGCACTTGGCTTCGGTGGCGGTGCCAGCGTTGCCCGGGGCGACGAAGACTTTGCTGACGCGCTTGTCCTGCGCCACTTTCCAGGCCAGGGCGTGTTCACGACCGCCGCTGCCGATGATCAATACGTTCATGTCTGTCTCCTTGTGGAGGCGGGCCGGTGGCCCGTTTGGTGGATAAGCAAAGTGTTATCCACCCTACGAAAATCTTGCTTCTAACAAACTATCGGGCCGTGATGGAGCGGGTGGATGCGAGGCGCGGACGACTTCGATAAGCGCAGTTGCCGACTGGCAATGAGCATTAGCGAAGTCGTCCGCAACGACGCAGACGCCTGCTACAGCGCGGCCGCGCCACGGTTAGTGGCGGAAGTGGCGCATGCCGGTGAATACCATGGCGATGCCGGCTTCGTCGGCTGCAGCGATGACTTCGGCATCGCGCATCGAGCCGCCTGGCTGAATCACCGCGGTGATGCCGTTGGCGGCGGCGTTGTCCAGACCGTCGCGGAACGGGAAGAAGGCGTCGGAGGCCATCACCGAACCGGCGACTTGCAGGCCGGCGTGCTCAGCCTTGATCGCGGCGATGCGTGCGGAGTTGACGCGGCTCATCTGGCCGGCGCCGACGCCGATGGTCTGGCGACCCTTGGCATAGACGATGGCGTTGGACTTAACGAACTTGGCCACTTTCCAGGCGAAGATCAGGTCGTGCACTTCCTGCTCGCTCGGTGCGCGCTTCGTGACGATTTTCAGGTCGTCTGCGCTGATCATGCCGATGTCGCGGCTCTGTACCAGCAGGCCACCGTTGACGCGCTTGAAGTCCCAGCCGGCGCTGCGCTCGGCCGGCCACTCGCCGCACTCGAGCAGGCGTACGTTGGCTTTGGCGGCGACCACAGCACGGGCCTCGGCGCTGATTTTCGGCGCGATGATCACTTCGACGAACTGACGCTCGACGATCGCTTGAGCGGTAGCGCCGTCCAGCTCGCGGTTGAAGGCGATGATGCCGCCGAAGGCCGACTCGGTATCAGTGGCGTAAGCCAGCTCATAGGCCTGGCGGATGCCGCCTTCGCTGTCCAGGGCCACGGCCACGCCGCACGGGTTGGCGTGCTTGACGATGACGCAGGCCGGCTTGACGAAGCTCTTGACGCATTCCAGCGCGGCGTCGGTGTCGGCCACGTTGTTGAACGACAGTTCCTTGCCCTGCAGCTGCACGGCAGTGGCGACACTGGCCTCACCTTTCTGCGCTTCCACGTAGAACGCCGCGCTCTGGTGCGGGTTCTCGCCGTAGCGCATTTCCTGGGCCTTGATGAACTGGCTGTTGAAGGTGCGCGGGAAAGCGCCGCGCTCTTCGGTGGAGAGGGTGTCGCGGCTCTGGTCGATGGTGCCCAGGTAGTTGGCGATCATGCCGTCGTAGGCAGCGGTGTGCTCGAAGGCTTTCAGCGCCAGGTCGAAGCGCTGGGCGTAGCTCAGGCCGCCGGCTTTCAGCGACTCAACGATACCGGCGTAGTCGCCGGCGTTGACCACGATGGCCACGTCTTTGTGGTTCTTCGCGGCGGAGCGGACCATGGTCGGGCCGCCGATGTCGATGTTCTCGATGGCGTCGGCCAGGTCACAGCCCGGCTTGGCCACGGTGGCGGCGAACGGGTAGAGGTTGACCGCGACCAGGTCGATCGGCTTGATGCCGTGCTCGTCCATGACCGCGCCGTCGAGGGCGCGACGGCCGAGGATGCCGCCGTGGATCTTCGGGTGCAGGGTCTTCACGCGACCGTCCATCATCTCCGGGAAGCCGGTGTAATCGGCGACTTCCACGGCGGCCACACCGTTGTCCTTGAGCAGCTTGTAGGTGCCGCCAGTGGAGAGGATTTCCACATTCAGGGCGACGAGCTCGCGGGCAAACTCGAGGATGCCGGTCTTGTCGGAGACGCTGATCAGGGCGCGGCGAACGGGGAGGCGGGTGGTCTGGTCGGTCATTGCAGAGTCCATCAGAGCGGGAAGATCAGTAAAAAAGGGCGACCTTGCGGGGTCGCCCTTTTCCATGCATTCGGTGGCTTACAGCAGATCGTATTGCTTGAGTTTCTTGCGCAGGGTGCCGCGATTCAGGCCGAGCAGCTCGGAGGCCTTGGTCTGGTTGCCCTTGACGTAGTTCATCACGGTCTCCAGCAGAGGCGCTTCGACCTCGTTGAGAACCAGGTTGTAGACGTCGGTGACATCAGCACCTTCGAGGTGAGCAAAGTAGTTGTGCAGCGCCTTCTCGACACTGCCGCGCAGGGTCTGGCCCTCTTCGCTCGGCGTGGTCAGATGCTGCTTCAGGCTGGTGTTGTCGCTCACGGGTACTGCCCCATCAAAAACTGATTCATCAAAAAAAGGCTCGGTCATCCTCGTCATGCGGCTGCCCCTTCTCCCTTGTTATGTTGTTCGGCAAAGAGCTGCCGAACCTGGGTGCATTGCGCGTCCGTAGCGTCCAGACGATTGAATTCGGCGCGAAACTCCCTGGCGCCTGGCAGGGTGGCGAGGTACCAGCCGACATGCTTGCGGGCGATACGCACACCCATCACATCGCCATAGAAGGCGTGCAGGGCGGCCAGGTGCTCCAGCAGAATCCGTTCGACTTCGTACAGCGTTGGCGCCGGCAATTCCTTGCCGGTCGCCAGGTAGTGGGCGATCTCGCGGAAAATCCACGGGCGCCCTTGCGCCGCACGACCGATCAGCAGAGCGTCGGCGCCAGTGGCATCGAGCACTGCCTTGGCCTTGTGCGGCGAATCGATGTCGCCATTGGCGAACACCGGAATCGTCACCGCCTGCTTGATCGCGGCGATGGTGTCGTACTCGGCCTCGCCAGTGTACAGGTCGGCACGGGTCCGGCCATGCACGGCCAGGGCACTGATGCCGGCCTGTTCGGCGATCTTGGCCACGGTGATGCCGTTCTTGTTCGAGCGGTCCCAGCCGGTGCGGATCTTCAGGGTGACCGGTACGTCTACCGCCTTGACCACGGCGTCGAGGATCGCACTGACCAGCTCCTCATCCTTCATCAGGGCCGAGCCGGCGGCCTTGTTGCAGACCTTCTTGGCCGGGCAGCCCATGTTGATGTCGATGATCTGTGCGCCCATTTCGACATTGCGCCGGGCCGCTTCGGCGAGCATCTCGGGATCGCCACCGGCGATCTGCACCGAGCGGGGCTCGGGATCACCGGTGTGGATCATGCGCAGGCTGGATTTGCGGCTGTTCCACAGGCGCACGTCGCTGGTGACCATCTCCGAAACCACCATGCCCGCACCCAGCTTCCGGCAGAGTTGCCGGAACGGCTGATCGGTGACACCCGCCATGGGGGCGAGGATCAACGGGTTGGGCAGCGTGTACGGGCCGATGCGTACCACCGGTATCTTCCCTGTTGTTGGGGCCTGCGAAGACGTCAGGGAAAGGCGTGGCCTGCCTGGTCTCAAAACGGCTTCATTGGAGTGCGAAAAAGGGAGGGCATGATACCCGCTCTCGATGACCGGATAAAGGTTGTTTTGAACAAATTATGAACAGTCGTCGGCTTCCCGCCGTTGGTCGGGTCGAATCGATCAAACGCTGGAAATCCGCCGCGTTCAGGCTACTCGGGGGAGTGGAAGCTTAGGCTGTAGTTGACCGCCTTGGCGCCTGGATCGGTGATCTCCAGGGACACGTGGATAGGCGTCTGCGGCGGCATTTCCGCCTGGCCGGCGAGCTCCCCGCCAAGGTACTGGCTGGGTTTGAAGCGGCTGCTGGCGAGCAACTGGCCGTTGATGTCGGCGAAGCGCAATTCCAGCAGGGGGAAGGGTTGGGCGAACGGTGCGCGGTTGTAGATGATCGCGTCGACCATCAGCGCATTCATGTAGTCCGGATGGCTGCGGACCACCAGGTTGGTGCTCTTGATCTGCTCGATATCGACCTTGGAAGGCAGGCTGCAGCCGAACTCCGGGCAGAGCTGTTCGAACCAGGGGCGGTACTGGTCCTGACGGGCCAGTTCCTCGAAGTGGTAGGACACGTACTGGCCTGCCAGGGTGGTCGCGGTCAGCAGGTTGAGCAGGCCCCAGGCGATCCAGCGGCCCCAGGGTTTCTTCGCTTCCTGCCAGTCGAGTTGCAGGGGCTCTTCGGCCAGTTCGAACAGGTTGTCTTCACGCAGGCCAGGTTCGCTGCGGCTCGGCTGCGTCGGGTTGGCGAGGCGGGTGTAGTCGGCATCGCCGATCTCATCGTCGTCCTCGGGCTCGGCCAGGGTGCTGAGCGGCGGTTCGTCACGCAGCGCAGGCTCTTCGTCCGGCAGGGGATGCTGGGCGTGGGCGAAGCTGGGTTCGCGGCGCGCCGCTGGCGGAAGGTCGTCGAGCGGTGGCGGAAAGGATGCCGGGATCGGGCGCGGCGCAGGAGCCGGCGGCACATCGATGCGCGGTTCGGCCTTGAGTTCGGGTTCGATCTTGCGTGCAGGCTTTTCGTCGATCAGCAGCGACTCGGCCCAGCTTTCGTCATGCCGATCGCGCTCGGGCTCCGGCGGGGTGAACAGGCGCTCGGACGGTTTGGGCGCGCGGTCGATGGCGAGGAAGTCCTGGGAGAGCTGCATTTCCTGCTCTTCCAGCTTGGCCAGTTCTTCGTCGAGGTCGAGGCTGTCGAGGTCGAGATCGTCGTGAATCCACAGGGTGTCGGCGGGCTTCTTCTCGGCACTTGCTGCCGGCGCGCTCGGCTTGCTTGTCGGGGCAGTGGCTGCCACGGGGCGGCTGGGCGCAGTGGCGCCGGGTTGCACCGCTGCTGGGCGTGGCGCCGCCGGAGCCGGCGCAGTAGCGGTTTCCGCACTGGGCTTGACCGCGCGGGACTGATCGACCAGCAACTGCTGGGCCGCGTTGAATACATGCAGGCAGGCCCCGCAGCGGACCGCGCCATGGGCTGCGCCCAGCTGCGCACGACTGATGCGGAAGCTGGTGCGGCAATGGGGGCACTGGGTGACGAAACTGTCGGTCATGCGGCGGTCCGGGTAAAACGAGGCGCTAGTTTACCCAAGCACAGGGCGGAAAACACAAGCTTGCATGCTACGGAACTAGCGGCGTACGCCGCTGATGCGCACCCAGCCGTCCTTGATCGCGGTCGGATCGAGGTCGAAGGCGTCCTGGTAAGCGTCGCGAACTTCCTCGGCCTGCTCGGCGAGGATGCCGGACAACGCCAGGCGACCGCCCGGCTTGACCAGGCTGGTGATCTGCGGCGCCAGTGCCACCAGCGGGCCGGCGAGAATGTTGGCGACCACCACATCGGCCTGCTGTTGGGGCAGATCGGCGGGCAGGTAGACGGGGAAGCGCGCTGGGTCGATGCCGTTGCGCGAGGCATTGTCACGCGAGGCTTCCAGGGCCTGGATGTCGATGTCGGTGCCAACTGCGTGAGGCGCGCCGAGCAGCAGGGCGGCGATAGCGAGGATGCCCGAGCCGCAGCCGAAGTCCAGTACGTTGCTGTTGCTCAGCTCCTGGCCGTCCAGCCATTCCAGGCACAGCGCGGTGGTCGGGTGGGTGCCTGTGCCGAACGCCAGGCCCGGATCGAGCAGCAGGTTGACTGCATCCGGCTCCGGTGCGGCGTGCCAGCTGGGCACGATCCACAGGCGCTGGCCGAAGCGCATCGGGTGGAAGTTGTCCATCCAGCTGCGCTCCCAGTCCTGGTCGGCGATGTGCTCGATCAGGTGCTCGGGCAACGCGGCGCCGGTTAGCAGCTCGAGGTGGGCGACCAGGTTGACCGGGTCGGTATCGGCCTCGAACAGGGCCAGCAGGTGGGTGTGCGACCACAGCGGGGTGGTGCCCAGATCCGGCTCGAAAATCGGCTGGTCTTCGGCGTCCATGAAGGTTACCGAGACTGCGCCGACGCCGAGTAGGGCGTCTTCGTAGGTCTCCGCCTGTTCCGGGGTAATGGCGAGACGGACTTGTAACCAGGGCATGGCAAACCTCGAGAACGATGTGGTGCTGGGTGCAATTGGGCGCGCAGCTTACTTGAGGGGCGGGTCGGCTGCCACCGCAGGCGCCGGCCGGAAACGACAAGGGCCGCCCGTGGGCAGCCCTTGTCGATGCATCTAGTCACGACCTTGCGAGCTAGAGCGAGACTAGGCAAAAGCAGCCGAGGAAGCGCAGTTTACTGCTGTAAATGAGCATTCCGAGGCTGCTTTTAACGCCGTATCGCCGACGCGCAGCAGGTCGTGGGCTTAGTGCTTATCCATCCCGAGTTTCTTTTCGAGATAGTGGATATTCACGCCGCCCTTGTTGAAGCCCTTGTCGACCACCAGGTCGCGGTGCAGCGGGATATTGGTCTTGATGCCGTCGACCACGATCTCGTCCAAGGCGTTGCGCATGCGGGCCATGGCCTCGGCGCGGTCCTTGCCATAGGTGATCAGCTTGCCGATCAGCGAGTCGTAGTTCGGCGGTACCGAGTAGCCGCTGTACAGGTGCGAATCGACGCGCACGCCGTTGCCGCCCGGGGCGTGGAAGTGCTTGACCTTGCCGGGGCAGGGCATGAAGTTGTCCGGGTCTTCGGCGTTGATCCGGCACTCCAGGGAATGGCCACGGATGACCACGTCGCTCTGCTTGATCGACAGTTTGTTGCCAGCAGCGATGCTGAGCATCTCCTTGACGATGTCGATGCCGGTGACCATTTCGGTGACCGGGTGCTCGACCTGTACGCGGGTGTTCATCTCGATGAAGTAGAAACGGCCATCTTCGTAAAGGAACTCGAAGGTGCCGGCACCGCGGTAGCCGATCTCGACACACGCATCGACGCAGCGCTTCAGCACTTCGGCGCGGGCCTTCTCGTCGATGCCCGGAGCTGGTGCTTCTTCCAGCACCTTCTGGTGGCGGCGCTGCAGCGAGCAGTCGCGGTCGCCCAGGTGCACGGCGTTGCCCTGGCCATCAGAGAGCACCTGGACTTCCACGTGACGCGGATTGCCGAGGAATTTCTCCAGGTAGACCATCGGGTTGCCGAACGCTGCACCGGCTTCGGTACGGGTCAGCTTGGCCGATTTGATCAGGTCTTCTTCCTTGTGCACCACGCGCATGCCGCGACCACCACCGCCACCGGCGGCCTTGATGATCACCGGGTAGCCCACTTCGCGGGCAATCTGCAGGGCGGTTTCTTCGTCTTCCGGCAGCGGGCCCTCGGAGCCGGGTACTACCGGTACGCCGGACTTGATCATGGCGTCCTTGGCCGACACTTTGTCGCCCATCAGGCGGATGGTGTCGGCTTTCGGGCCGATAAAGGCGAAGCCGGAGTTTTCCACCTGTTCGGCGAAATCGGCGTTCTCGGCGAGGAAGCCGTAGCCCGGGTGAATCGCCGTGGCGCCGGTGACTTCGGCAGCGCTGATGATCGCCGGGATGCTCAGGTAGGACTTGGCGCCAGGTGCCGGGCCGATGCACACGGTTTCATCGGCCAGGCCCAGGTGCATCAGTTCGCGGTCGGCGGTGGAGTAGACCGCCACCGTCTTGATGCCCAGCTCCTTGCAGGCACGCAGGATGCGCAGGGCAATTTCGCCACGGTTGGCGATCAGGACTTTCTCCAGCTTCTGCATCGCAGGTTCCCCGTGCATCAAACGATGGTGAACAGGGGTTGGTCGTATTCCACCGGCTGGCCGTTATCCACCAGGATGGATTCGATCACGCCACTGGCTTCGGCCTCGATGTGGTTCATCATTTTCATCGCTTCGACGATGCACAGGATGTCGCCTTTCTTCACGCTCTGGCCGACTTCAACGAAATTGCCGGAGGTTGGCGAGGCGGCGCGGTAGAAGGTGCCGACCATCGGCGAGCGAGCCACGCTGCCGTTCAGTTTGGCGGCGGCCGGCGCTGCTTCGGCAGCGGGGGGTGCGGCAACCGGAGCGGCGACCGGCGCAGGTGCCGGGGCGTACATCGGTTGGGCGTAGGCCGGCTGCTTGCTGTGGCGGCTGATGCGTACGGACTCTTCGCCCTCACGGATTTCCAGCTCGTCGATGCCGGACTCTTCCAGCAGTTCGATCAGTTTTTTGACTTTACGAATATCCATAGGTGTTCAACTCCCAGTCAGGTCAGGGTCGTTCAAGTTGTTCGAGTGCGGCCTCCAGGGCCAGCCGGTAACCGCTGGCGCCAAGGCCGCAGATCACTCCCACGGCAACGTCGGAAAAGTAGGAGTGATGGCGGAAAGCTTCACGCTTGTGCACGTTGGACAGGTGCACTTCGATGAATGGGATGCTCACTGCCAGCAATGCGTCACGTAAGGCGACGCTGGTATGGGTGAAAGCCGCCGGATTTATCAGAATAAAGTCGACACCTTCGCCTTTCGCGGCGTGAATGCGCTCGATCAGTTCGTACTCGGCATTGCTCTGCAGGTACTGCAGATGATGGCCGGCAGCGCGGGCGCGCTGCTCGAGATCCTGGTTGATCTGCGCCAGGGTGGTGGCGCCGTAGACGCCGGGCTCGCGAGTGCCCAGCAGGTTGAGATTGGGGCCGTGCAGCACCAGGAGGGTAGCCATGGGCTTTGTCCTTGTTATGACCTGGGAATGGCCGGGACTATGCCGAATGCGCTGGGAACTGTCCAGTTGCCAGCAGTAGGCAACACGATGGCCGAAATTTGCTGCAAGAATATGAAGCGTTTCAGTTCTGGCGGGCAGCGGCCTGGGTCAGGCGTTGGGCAAAGTCGGCGGCGCCGATTTCACCTACGACACGCAGATCGGCCATTTCGTCACCCTTTGCCGAAAAGAACAGGATCGCCGGCGGGCCGAACAGCTGGTAGCGGTCGAGCAGCGCGCGCTGCGCCGGGTTGCTTTCGGTGATGTCGAAGCGGATCAGGCGTAGGCCGTTCAACTGCCTCGTCACCTCGGGGGCGGTGAGCACTTCGCGTTCGATCACCTTGCAGCTGATGCACCAGTCTGCGTACCAGTCGAGCAGCAGTGGCTGGCCAGCGCTTTTCGCCGCAGCGAGGGCGGCGTCCAACTCGGCGGGGCTGGTCACGGTCTGCCAGGTGGCGCTGGCCGGTGCGGCTTGTACGCTGCTGCTGGCAACCACCGACTGACCCAGCGGGCGCAGCGGGTCGTTGTGACCCTGCAGGGCGCCGAACCAGGCGGCGATGGCGTAGATCAGCAGCGGCAGACCGATCAGCTGAGACAGCTTCTGGTGATGGGTCTTCGGCGTCAGTTCTAGCGCACCCAGCCACAGGGCGACGCCAGCGGCCAGCAGGCCCCACAAAGCGAGGGCGACTGGGCCCGGCACTACGCGCTCGAGCAGCCAGACGGCGACCGCCATCAGCAGCGCACCGAACAGGTTGCGTACGCCGATCATCCAGTTGCCGGACTTCGGCAGCAGCGCGCCACCGCCGACGGCGAACAGCACCAGTGGCGTGCCCATGCCCAGGCCCAGCACCAGTAGCTTGAGGCCGCCGCCGAGGGCGTCGCCGCTGGCGCTGATATACAGCAGCGCGCCGGCCAGCGGGGCCGAGACGCAGGGCGACACCAGCAGGCTGCTGAGCACGCCAAGCGCAGCGGCGCTGAGGATGGTGCCGCCGCGCAGGCGCTGGCTCAGGCGTTGCAGCGGGCCGTCGATGGCCTGCGGCAGGCGCAGTTCGAGAAAGCCCAGGCTGGCCGCACCGAACAGGGCGAAGAAAATTGCGAAGGGCACCAGCACCCAGGGCGATTGCAGGCGGGCCTGCAGATTGAGTTCGGCACCGAACAGGCCCATCAGCGCGCCGAGGATGGCGAAGCTGATGGCCATCGGCAGCACGTAGGCCAGCGCCAGCACCAGGCTACGCAGGCCGCCAGGCTGGCCGCGCAGGACCACGCCGGTAAGGATCGGCAGCATCGGCAGCACGCAGGGGGTGAAGGCCAGGCCCAGGCCGCCAAGGAAGAACAGCGCCAGCTCCTTCCAGCTCCAGCCTGATGCGGTCGCCGGCGATGTGGCGTTTACGCTGGGGGTGGCGGAGGTGGCTTCATTCGTCGCGGCCTGGTTGCTGCCCTCGACCTCCAGGCGCTCGGTTTCCGGTGGGTAGCACAGGCCCTTGTCGGCGCAGCCCTGGTAGGTGACATGCAGGGTGTACGGCAGCTTGTAGCTGTTGTTCAGCGGCAGCTCGACATCGGTGATGCCGTAATACACCTCGACGTCGCCGAAGTATTCGTCGTGCTTGGGCTTGCCGGCCGGCAGCACGGCTTCGCCCTGCGTCAGGTCGCTGGGCTCGATACGGAACTGGAAGCGGTGGCGATAGAGGTAGTAGCCCTCGGCCGCGACGAAGCGCAGCTTGACCGAGGTCGGCGTGCTTTCCACCAGGCTCAGGCGGAAGGCCTCGCGCACGGGCAGGAAGTCGCTGCTGTTGTTCAGGGGCGCGCCCAGGGGGGCGTCGGGCAACTTGTCGAACAACCCGGCCATGGCCGGCAGGGTGAGCAGCAACAGGAGCAGGGGCAGCAGACGGTGCATGGGAGGCTCGCACAACGGACTTGGCGGGCATCATACCCAAGTCGGCGGGCCGACCCCATAAGACGGCATGCCGCAGGGTGTCAGCGGATATTGCCAGGCGACCGGAGGTCGCCATTCGTGGTGAGCAGGTTCTTGGGGGTTGTGATGACTGCCGCTCCCTCACCCCAGCCCTCTCCCGGAGGGAGAGGGGGCTTGATCGACGTGGGGCTGAACGCTGAGCCTGGAGATACCTCGGACGGACCCCCTATCCCTCCGGGAGAGGGCTGGGGTGAGGGGAGAGGCCCTGGGAGTTCAGGCTGAATCGTTCCACGGACAGATGCGCCGTGGTGACGCCATTCAATGCTGAGCGACCTAGCCGACGCGGAAAGCCTGCACTGCCGTATGCAGCTGGCCGCCGAGCAGCAACAGCTGTTCGCCCTGTTGGCGGCCTTCGCCGATGCGCGCCAGGTTGTCGCCGCCGAGGCGGTGGATGCGCTCGCTGTGATCGCGAATCTCGCTGGCCGCGCCGCCTTGCTGGGCGGTGGCTTCGGCAATGCGCTCGGCCATGCTGGCGATGGTGCGGATCGACACCACCACTTCGTCGAGGGCGCCATCGGCCTGTTCGGCCTTGCCAGCGGTGGCTTCGGCATGTTCGACCTGGGCGCGCATGGCCGCTACCGACTGCTGGGCAGCAAGTTGCAGGCGGGCGATCAGTTGCTGGATTTCCTCGGTGGCGCCGCTGGTGCGCTGGGCCAGCGAGCGCACTTCCTCGGCGACCACGGCAAAGCCACGGCCCATCTCGCCGGCGCGTGCCGCTTCAATGGCGGCATTGAGCGCCAGCAGGTTGGTCTGTTCGGCGACGCTGCGAATCACCGTCAGCACCTGGCCGATGGTGTCGGTTTCGGCGGCCAGTTGCTCGATCGACAGGGCGTTGCCCTGCACTTCACCAACCAGTTCATGCAGGCCGGCCAGGCTCTGCTCGATCACCCGCTGTCCCTGCTCCACGGCGCGACTGGCCGAGCGGCTGGCGTCGGCAGCGTGACTGGCATCGGTGGCGACCTGGGCGATGGTGCCCTCCAGTTCGCCGAGGGCATCGCGAATCTGCGCGGTGTCGGCCAGCTGGCGCTCGGCGCCGCCGTGCAGGCCCTGGCTGAGGTCGGCCAGGGTGCGGCTGCTGCCGGCCACTTCGCCGGCGTGCTGGTGGATGGTGCCGACCAGCTCCACCAGGTAGCGGCGCAGGCGGTTCAGTGAGTCCTCGATGTCGTGCATCTCGCGGGTACGCACCTGCAGGGCGATGTCGTCGGCGAAGTCGCCGGCGGCCCATTGCGACAATGCCGGCGCCAGGCGCCCGAGTACGTTGCTGAGGCGGCGCTGGATCTGGTCGAGGGTCAGGGCGATCAGCAGGATCAGGCCGATCATCAGGCCCTGGATCAGGCGCACCTCCGCCTGGATGCGCCCGTGCTCGGCGAGCACCGCGGGCTCCAGGGCGGCCAGCGCCTGTTGCAGGCTGGCGACCTTTTCCTCGGTATTGCGCGCCAGGCCGCTGCGCTGCTCGATCAGCGTGCGGGTGCGCGCCAGTTCGCCGGGGTAGCGCGTGAGCAGGCTGGCGAATTCACGCTTGAGGGCGATGCCTTTGTCCTCGGCCTGTTGCTGGGTGTCGTCGCTGGCCAGGCCCATCATCGCGGCAAAGTTGTTGCTACTTGACTCGCTGCTGGCGCTCACGCCCAGCAGGGGCAGGGCGTCGAGGCTGGCGGCTTGCTGGCCGAGGGCCGTCAGCTCGCGCTGCAGGTCGTCGGCCAGTTCACTGCGGCCGCTGCTCACCAGCTTGTCGCGGGCGTGGGCGAGGCGCGTCAGGTGCTGCGCGGCGGCGAACAACGGGGCCTGGTAGGCGCTCGCGGCCGGGTTGTCGGTGTGGGCGTACTCGGCCAGTTGTTCGAGGACGCCGGCCATTTCGCGTTCGGCTTGCAGCAGCAGGCCTTGCGGGTCACCGGCCAGCTTGCCGGCAGCGAGCAGTTCGCCGGCGGTGAAGCGGCTCAGGTCATCGAGGCTGGGGCGCAGGTTGCTGGCCAGGTCTGGCGGCAGTTCATCCAGTGCCTGCTCCAGTTCGCCGATGGCCTGGCTGGCCTGCTTGTGGCGCAGGGCATCGCCGCGCGCCAGGTAGTCCTGGATATTGCCGGCGACCTGGTGCTGGAACTGTTGCGACAGGCTGAGGTAGCGCTGCATCAGCAGGTAGGGGCGCTCCAGCGCCTGCTCCGACCACCAGAGTGTGGCGGCCAGGGCCAGGCAGGCGGTGACAAGGAGGGCGGTAGACAGGTTGGTCAGCAGTTTGAGACGCATGGAAGGCAGCACCGGACGACGGAAAACGGTGCTGCCGAGGTTATTGCGGTTTGATTGCAGGATCGTGACAGGGTGACCTGGTTCACGTTCTAGCTGAGGTGAATCTCCACCCGGTTCCGTCCGCCGCGCTTGGCCAGGTACATAGCCTCGTCGGCCTGCTTGGACAGGGTGTTGATGTCCATGCCATCGGTCAGCTCGGCCACTCCGCAACTGAAGGTGCAGGACAGGTCGCCCTGCTGCGCCGGGTAGTGGATCTCGGCGAAGCGCCGGCGGATCTCGTCGAGCACCTTGGCCGCGGTGACCGCGTCGGTGTCCGGCAGGACCACGGCGAACTCTTCGCCACCGTAGCGGCCAATGTGGTCGGTCTTGCGCAGGCGCTGCTTGAGAAACAGCGCCAGGCTCTTGATCACCCGGTCGCCCATGGGGTGGCCGTAGGTGTCGTTGACCCGCTTGAAGTGGTCGATGTCGATCATCGCGAAGGTTAGCGGCTGGCCATCGCGGCGGGCGCGGAAACGCGCGTCTTCGAGCAGCTGCAGGGTGTGGGTGTGGTTGAACAGCCCGGTGAGGCTGTCACGCACCATGCGCGCCCGCAGGTTGCGCGCCCGTGCCGCGCGGTTGCGCACGGTGGCGATCAGGTGGCGCGGCTTGATCGGTTTGGTGAGGAAGTCGTCGCCACCTTCGCTCATCGCATCGAGCTGCTTGTCGAGGTCGTCTTCGGCGGACAAGTAGATGATCGGCACGCTGACGTAACGGTCGTTGTGGCGGATCACCTTGGCCAGCTCGGTGCCGTGGCAGTCGGGCATGTACATGTCGAGGATGATCAGGTCCGGCTGGAAGTCGGCCAGCTCGGCCATCGCCTGGATCGGCTCGGTCAGGGTGCGGGTGACGATGCCGGCGCTGTTCAGTACGCGCTCGGTGTGGGTGGCCTGGGCCCGCGAGTCGTCGACGATCAGCACTTTATAGGGGTCGTAGTGCATGACGTTGGTGAGGATCTCGATGCGCTCGATCAGGCTCGAGGCGTCTAGGCTGCCGGTGAAGAACTCTTCGCCACCAGCGCGCACCGCGGCCAGGCGGGTCGGGGTGTCGGTGTCGTCGTGGCTGAAGAACAGCAGCGGCAGCTTCTGTTCCAGGCCTTGCTGGGCCTCGCTGGCCAGCTCCAGGCCGCGACCGGGGCCGGCGAAGTCCACTTCCATCAGAATCGCCGCCGGGTGGCGCTCGGCCATGGCCGCGCGGAAGGCCTCGGCACTGGGCAGGGCCTGGGCGCTGAGGCCAAAGAATTCCAGCTGCTGGGCCAGGCGTTCGCTGCGGTCGAGATCCTGCAGGGCCAGGTACACCGGCTTGCGCAGTGGCGGCAGGAAGGTCTGCTCGAACTGGTCGCCATGGCGCAGACCGGTGCGCGACAGGCGCTGCATCAGCAGGTTGAGTTCGGTGATCAGATGACTGGTCAGGCGCCCACGATTGCCTTCCACCGCTTCCAGGCAGTTGCCGATGGAGCGAGCCAGGTGGATGTGCACGTCCTGCTCGAAGCGTTCGGCATAGCGCAGCAGGCCGAGGTTGGCCTCGGTCAGCTCGGCCATGATGCCGGCGCTCCATTCGCACTGCTGCAGGCGTTGCCAGACTTCCAGAAGCTGGCGGGCCTGGTAGATCACGCGTTTGGCGAAATGCTGCTTGAGGCGGTCGCGGCTGGGATCTTCGTGTTCGTTCATGGCTACAGTCGTTCTCTGACCAGCCTGCCGGCTGGATGATGGCTCGATGCTACCACTGGGCGGATTAAGCGCTATAACCATCGGTCATTTGACGCCAGATTTCCATCTTTTGGCTGCTTTGCCCGCTTTTGCCGGCAGGATACTGGAGTTGGCCACTGCGTACCGGGCGCGCTTCACTTATAGTGCAAGCCGGCAACTCCCGGCTCCATCGCGGGTCGGATAGTCAAAGGAACGTAATCAAGGACACTGCCATGTTGGACTGGAAAAAGCGTGCGGGCGATCTGCGCGACAACGTCGATGACTCCGTGGACGGGGCGCGCAGCTACTTCGGTGGCCTGTGGCTGAGCCGAACCCTGGGTACCCTGCTGGCCCTTTACCTGCTCGGTGCAATGGGCATCGGCTGGTTCTGGAGCCAGGAGCCCGAGCTGTTTCCGGTGCAGCAGAATGCCCAGGCGGCGGCCGAACAGGCCCAGCGCAAGCTGGTCAGCGGCTACACCACGGTGGAGACGCTGAAACAGGTGTCCAGCACCCTGCTCAACAAGCCCGGTGGCTACCTGTCCAACGACCTGGCGCCGCCCGGCCTGTGGCTGGACAACATGCCGAGCTGGGAATACGGCGTGCTGGTACAGGTGCGCGACTTGTCCCGCGCGCTGCGCAAGGACTTCGCCCGCTCGCAGTCGCAGTCCACCGAAGACCCGGACCTGGCCAAGGCCGAGCCGCGCTTCAACTTCGACAACAAGAGCTGGGCGCTGCCGGCGTCCGAGTCCGAATATGGCGAAGGCATCAAGTCGCTGGACCGCTACCTGGCGCGCCTGGCCGATCCAGGTCAGCCGAATGCGCAGTTCTATGCCCGTGCCGACAACCTCAACAACTGGCTGGGCGATGTCGCCACGCGCCTGGGTTCGTTGTCTCAGCGCCTGTCTGCCAGCGTTGGCCGGGTACGCCTGAACACCGATCTGTCGGACAAGCCGCTGGTTGAGGGTGAGGCGGTTCCGGTCAGCGAGGAAGAGGTGAAAACGCCCTGGCTGCAGATCGACAACGTCTTCTATGAGGCCCGTGGTCAGGCCTGGGCGCTGTCGCACATCCTGCGGGCCATCGAGGTCGACTTCGCCGACGTGCTGGCGAAGAAGAACGCCACCGTCAGCGTGCGGCAGATCATCCGCGAGCTGGAGGCGGCGCAGGAGCCGCTGTGGAGCCCGATGATCCTCAACGGCAGCGGTTATGGCGTGCTGGCCAACCACTCGCTGGTAATGGCCAACTACATCTCCCGCGCCAACGCGGCGATCATCGACCTGCGCACCCTGCTGACCCAGGGCTGAGGCGTGCCGATATCCGCGCAGGAGGCGGCCCACCGTGCCGCCTCCGATGCCTCGCGCATTGCCTGGGTCGATGAGCAGGACCAACCCCTCGGCGGCCTGCCGCGTGCCGAGTTGCGCGAGCGCGGGTTGATCGGTCGTGGCACCTTCATCCTGTTGTTCAATTCCACCGGTGAGCTGTGCGTGCACCGGCGCACCCTGAGCAAAGCGGTCTATCCCGGCTACTGGGACGTGGCGGCCGGTGGCATGGTCGACGAAGGCGAGAGCTACGCCACGGCGGCGGCGCGCGAGCTGGCCGAGGAGCTGGGTATCGTCGATGTGCCGTTGCGCGAGCACGGGCGCTTCTTCTTCGATCAGCCGGGTAATCGCCTGTGGGGCGCGGTGTTTTCTGCCGTCTCCGATGCGCCGCTGCGTTTGCAGCCGGAAGAGGTGCTGGAAGCGTGCTTCATCTCCCCCGAACAGGCGCTGCGCGACGCACAAGACAAACCCTTCTGCCCGGACTCGCTGGAAGCGCTCAAGCGCTACCTGGCCACCCCAGGGGTGTAGGAGCGAGCTCTGCTCGCGAAGCTCTTGCGCGCCAACGTTCGCGAGCAGAGCTCGCTCCTACAAAGCAGGGTCCAGCCCTAGTGGCACCTGGCTTTGTGCAGTATTCCAAAACACCTTTGTGCGAGATGCCGAACGGCGTCGCCAATCCGTCGAGCAATGGCGCAATCTCGTACTTAGCACGCCGGCCTTTTGCCCTTACACTGCGCCACCTTTAGAGGGCCTGACCCATGATCAGGCTTTCGTTGTTGCGATCTCGCGAGCTAGCGCCAGGCTAGGTGCCGCTGATCGCAATGCGCAGCCCCTGCCTGAGTGGGGCCTCGCGGCTGACGACTGTCAGCCAGTCGCTATCCTGACCAACCCAAGAGGAAAAGCCGGTGGTCAAGAAAGCTGCTTCATTCTCCGCCCTGAGCGGTCTCGTCTATTCCACCGACGCCGGTCGGCACTGCCCTGACTGCAGCCAGCCAGTGGATGCCTGCATCTGCAAGAAAACCCTGATCCCCGCTGGTGACGGCATTGCCCGTGTGCGCCGGGAAACCAAGGGTCGTGGCGGCAAGACTGTCACCACCATCAGCGGCGTGCCGCTGGCCGAAGAGCCGCTCAAGGAGCTGGCCAGCGCGCTGAAGAAGCGCTGCGGCTGCGGTGGCGGCTTGAAGGACGGGGTGATCGAGATCCAGGGTGACATGGTCGACCTGCTTCTCGAAGAACTGACCAAGCGCGGCTTCAAGGCCAAGAAGTCCGGCGGCTAGCCGGGCGTTTCCTAAACTTCTGCACAGGCTCGGGGGTCAACCCCTGGGTTGGGCTGTCGGCTTATCGCAGGCCGGAGCCAGCAATCGTCATTTATCCGCTCTAACCTGTCGCCGTCGGTGACAGTTTGACTCGCAACAGGGAGACCTCGATGGCCGCACGACGTACACGCAAAGATGACGGAAGCCAATGGACCGCGGCCGACAGTCGCAGTGTCTATGGCATTCGCCACTGGGGCGCCGGCTTTTTCGCGATCAACGACGCGGGTCGCGTCGAAGTCCGCCCGAACGGCCCCGACAGCGCGCCGATCGATCTCTACGCCCAGCTTGATGGCCTGCGCGAGAGTGGCCTGTCGCTGCCGCTGCTGGTGCGTTTCCCCGACATCCTGCAGCACCGCGTGCGTCAGCTGACCGGTGCCTTCGATGCCAACATCGAGCGCCTGGAATACGGCAATCGCTACACCGCGCTGTACCCGATCAAGGTCAACCAGCAGGAGGCGGTGGTGGAAAACATCATCGCCACGCAGAACGTCTCCATCGGCCTGGAGGCCGGTTCCAAGCCCGAGCTGATGGCCGTGCTGGCGCTGGCGCCGAAGGGCGGCACCATCGTCTGCAATGGCTACAAGGACCGCGAGTTCATCCGCCTGGCGCTGATGGGGCAGAAGCTCGGCCACAACGTCTTCATCGTGATCGAGAAGGAATCCGAGGTGCAGCTGGTGATCGAGGAGGCGGCCGAGTTGAAGGTTGCCCCACAGATCGGCCTGCGCGTGCGCCTGTCTTCACTGGCGTCCTCGAAGTGGGCCGACACCGGTGGCGAGAAGTCCAAGTTCGGCCTGTCGGCCGCGCAGCTGCTGTCGGTGGTCGAGCGCTTCACCAAGGCCGGGTTGGACCAGGGCATTCGCCTGCTGCACTTCCACATGGGTTCGCAGATCGCCAACATCGCCGACTACCGCAAGGGCTTCCGCGAGGCTATCCGCTACTACGGCGAACTGCGTTCGCTGGGCCTGCCGGTCGATCACATCGACGTGGGCGGCGGCCTGGGCGTCGACTACGACGGCACCCATTCGCGCAACGCCAGCTCGATCAACTACGACATGGACGACTACGCCGCCACAGTGGTCGACATGCTCAAGGAGTTCTGCGACCGCCAGGGCATTCCGCACCCGCACATCTTCTCCGAGAGCGGCCGGGCGATGACCGCGCACCATGCGGTGCTGGTCGTGCAGGTCACCGATGTGGAGAAGCACAACGACGACGTGCCGCACATCGACCCCGCCGTCGAGCAGCCGGAAGTCCTGCAGGCGCTGATCGAGCTGCTCGGTGATACCGACCCGGAAATGGTCGCCGAGAGCTACTGGCGCGCCACTCACTTCATCGAGGAAGTGGCGGCGCAGTATTCCGCCGGCAAGCTCGACCTGCCGCAGAAGGCCCTGGCCGAGCAGTGCTACTTCGCCATCTGCCGTCGCCTGCACAACCAGCTCAAGGCGCGCCAGCGTTCGCACCGTGCGGTGCTCGACGAGCTCAACGACAAGCTGGCCGACAAGTACATCTGCAACTTCTCGGTATTCCAGAGCCTGCCGGACACCTGGGCCATCGGCCAGATCCTGCCGATCCTGCCGCTCAACCGGCTGGACGAAGAGCCCCTGCGCCGTGCGGTGCTGCAGGACCTGACGTGCGATTCGGATGGCAAGATCCGCCAGTACGTCGACGAGCAGAGCATCGAGACCAGCCTGCCGGTGCATGAGCTGCGCGAGGGTGAAGACTATGTGCTGGGCATCTTCCTGGTCGGCGCCTACCAGGAAATCCTCGGCGACATGCACAACCTGTTCGGCGATACCGACTCGGTGAACATCTACCAGAACGCCGACGGCAGCGCGTACCACGCCGGTATCGAGAACCACGACACCATCGAGGACATGCTGCGCTACGTGCACCTGTCGCCCGAGGAGCTGATGACCTACTACCGCGACAAGGTGGCCAGCGCCAAGCTCACCGCCCGCGAGCGCACCCAGTACCTGGATGCCTTGCGCCTGGGGCTGACCCGCTCGTCCTACCTGGCGACCTGAGGCGGGTAGGGCGGGTGCAACCCGCGAGTTGGGGTGGCGCGTGTTGCACCCGCCCTACGTCATAACCCACAAAAAGCCCGGCATCTGCCGGGCTTTTTGTGCCTGCTGAACCCGCGCCGATCAGGGCGCGATCATGCCGAAGCCACGGGCCATCAGGCTGGCGAGGAAGGGCAGGCAGACCAGCAGCAACAGCTCCAGGCGGATCACCAGCAGCGTGCGCCTGGCCACCGCCGGGCTGATCTGCGGAGCCTTGCCGGCCAGCAGGTCGTTGCGCCAGTTGAAGAAGGTCAGGGTGGGGATGATCGACAGCAGGCCGATCAGGATGAACAGGCCGACCTTGGCGTGGAACAGGCTGTTGTGCAGGTAGTAGTCCAGGCCCTTGCCGAACCACAGCACGCGTGCGGCGCCGGTGACCAGCACCAGCCCGGCGCAGGCACCGTAGGCGATATCCACCCGCAGCAGGCTGCGCGCGCGCTCCAGTTCCATCACCGGTTTGAACAGCAGGTGCTCGCCGGTCAGCAGGGCGAACAGGACGAAAATCGACAGGTAATGCAGGCTGGCGGCAATGGCGTCGGCCATGGGCTGTTCCTCAGGTCAGGTCACTGGCATGGACCGTTCTGTTGCGGCCCTGTTGCTTGGCACTGTAGAGGGCGCGGTCGGCGCGCTCCAGTACCGCGTTCTGGTTCTCGCCGCTGGCGGTGAGGGCGGTGCCGATACTGATGGTCAGGTTGTGGGTCTGCTGGCCGATGCTCATCGGGGTGGCGCCGATGGTGCTGCGGACGCGCTCGGCGATGTGCTGCAGCTCGGCTTCGTCGTGCACGCTGACCAGGGCGACGAATTCCTCGCCGCCCAGGCGTACCAGCAGGTCATCCGGGCGCAGGGCCGCCGCCATGCGCCGGGCGCTTTCCCACAGCACCTGGTCGCCGCCGGCATGGCCGAACTGATCGTTGACCTGCTTGAAGTGGTCGAGGTCGCAGAACACCACGCCCAGCTGCAGGCCGGCATCGCGCGCGGCGGCGTATTCGCGCGGGAAAAATTGTGCCAGGCCGGCGCGGTTCCACAGCTGGGTCAGCGGGTCAATCAGCGCCTTGCGCTGCTCGCGATCCACCGCCTGGCGCAGGCGCTGGGTCTGCTGGCTCATGCTGCGCAACTGCAGGTAACCCTCGACCAGGGTGCCCAGGTCCTGCAGGTGGAAGCGCTGCTGCGGGCTTAGCCCGCGCGGCTGCGGATCAAGCATGCACAGGGTTCCGATCGGCTGGCCGCTACGGCTGTACAGCGGCTGGCCGGCATAGAAGCGAATAAACGGCGCACCGCTGACCAGTGGGTTGTCGCTGAAGCGTGGGTCCTGGGTGGCGTCTTCGATCACCAGCGGGCTGCGCGCCGCCACCGCATGGCCGCAGAAGGAAATATCGCGGCCAGTCTCCATAGCCTCCAGGCCGATACGTGCCTTGAACCACTGGCGGTCGCGGTCGATCAGGCTGATCAGCACGGTTTCCACCTGGAACAGTTCGCGGGTCAGGCGCACCAGGGTGTCGAGGTAATGCTCGGCGGGGGTGTCGAGCAGGTCGAGCTCGTCCAGCGCCGCTTGGCGGCTGTTTTCATCGACGGGGACCGGAGGGCTGAGCATGTTTTTCTCCATCAGCAGTGCTGCTAATCCAAGCACCCTGGCGGCCAAGGCGCCAGGCGATGATGCCCAGGCTGCTGCCGCGCAACAGCATGAAGCCGAGGAAGGCCAGCCACAGGCCGTGGTTGCCCAGGCCGCGCAGGGCCCAGCCGAGCAGTAGCGCCAGGGTCACGCTGAACAGCATGGCATTGCGCATTTCCCGGGCGCGGGTGGCGCCGATGAACAGGCCGTCGAGCAGGTAGCTCCACACCGCCACCAGCGGCAACACAGCCAGGTAGGGTAGGTAGACGTACGCCACCGCGCGCACGGGCTGCATGTCGCTCTGCAGGTCGATGAACCAGTGGCCGCCGAGCAGGAACAGCAGGGCGAACAGCAGGCTGCCGAGCAGCGACCAGCCGCCGGCGACCACCAGCGAGCGCTGCAGGGTCAGGCGGTCCCGGGCGCCGATGGCATGCCCGCACAGCGCCTCCACCGCCTGGGCCAAACCGTCCAGGGCAAAGGCGGCCAGCAGCAGGCCATTGAGCAGCAGGGCGTTGGCTGCCACCGTGGCATCGCCCAGGCGGGTGCCTTGCACGGTGATCAGGAAGAACACCAGGTGCAGCGCGAGGGTGCGGATGAGGATGTCGCGGTTAACCGCCAGCAGGGCGACCCAGCTGTGCCAGCGGTACAGCTGCTCGCGCTGCAGCTGCCCAGGCTGGCGGCGCAGGGCCTGCCAGGCCAGCGTCAGGCCGACCAGCGCGCCGCACCATTCGGCGAGTACCGAGGCGCGCGCCGAGCCGACCACGCCCCAGTCCAGGCCGAGGACGAACCACAGGTTGAGCGCCACATTGAGCAGGTTGGTGCTCAGCAGCACGGCCAGCGCGCCACGGGCGCTTTGCGTGCCCAGCAACCAGCCGACCAGGGCTGAGCAGGCCAGGGTCGCCGGCAGGCCCAGTAGGCGGGTGTGGAAGAACTCGCGGGTCAGCGCATCCAGGGTTGCCGACGGCTGCATCAGGTGCAGGGCGGCGTCGCTCAGGGGGATCGCCAGCAGGCCGATGGCCACCGCCAGGGCGCCGGCCAGCAACAGGCTTTGCAGCAGTACCAGGCGCAGCGCACCGCCATCGCCACGGCCATAGGCCTGGGCGGCGAAGCCGGTGGCGCTCATGCGCAGGATGCCGAACACCCCGACCAGCATGGCGTACAGGCTGCTGCCCACCACCACCGCGCCCAATTGCTGGACCTGGGGTAGGTGGCCGACCACCGCGCTGTCCACCAGCGCCACCAGCGGAACCGACAGGTTGGAGAGAATCATCGGCAGGGCCAGGGCCCAGACGCGGCGGTGGGTGGGTAGATGTTGCCAGGCGGCGCGCAGTGTCGACATGGAGGCTCCGGGAAAGCGCCGATTATAGGCGCGCGCGGCGGTCGGCATGACGCTTGCTGAGCTATCGTGCAGACAGCGGCCATCAATGATGGCCAGTCGCCTCAAGCCAGGCCGGAACCTGGTCGATACAGCAACAGCGCAGGCCGTAATCGGCCCGCACCCGTAATAGCGGTCGAGGAGTACGAGATGGGTTTCTGGCGACGCAGCATCCAGTGGCAGTTGATCCTCAGCATGGGCGCGGCGCTCATGGTCAGCGTGCTGATCGTCATCTTCATCTACTCCGGCGTGGCCAACCGCCAGGTCGAGCAATACCTGGTCAACGGCGAGCTGCCGGCGCGCGTGGAAGCGGTGCGCAATGACCTGGAACGGGTGCTCAGCGAGCCCCTGACCACCGCCCGCGGCATCGCCGGCAACAGCATGGTCAGCGACTGGCTGGCCGTGGGCGAAGACCCGGCGCAACAGGCGGCCATGGTGCGCTACCTGAAGCAGGAGCAGCTATCCAACAAGGCCCTGACCACCTTCATGGTGGCCGTGGACTCCGGCCACTACTACACCGGCGATGGCCTGGACCGCACCCTCAGCCGGGCGCCGGAAAATGCCTGGTTCTATGACTTCGTCGACAGCGGCAAGGCGCGCTCGCTGGATGTCGACATCGACAAGACCACCGCGGTGCCGACCCTGTTCATCAACCAGCGCATCGAGGTGGGCGGCCGCACCCTGGGTGTTGGCGGCCTGGGCCTGAGCCTGAGTGCGATGTCCGACCTGGTGCGCGGCTTCCACCTGGGCGAGGCGGGCAAGGTCTACCTGGTGGATGGCAAGGGCCAGGTCAAGGTGCACCCGGATGCGCAGATCAGCGACAAGCGCAGCCTGGGCGAACTGGTTGGCACCGAGGTGGCCCGCGAGCTGGGCAGCCAGACTGGCAAGGCGCTGCGTTTCGAGCGCGACGGCGAGGCCTATCTGGCCATGTCGCTGCCGCTGCAGTCGCTGGACTGGCAACTGGTGGCCGAGCTGCCGGAAGAACAGGTCTACGGCGAAGCGCGCCAGGCGCTACTGGTCACCGCGTTGATCGGTGCGGCGGTGGCGTTGCTCTGCCTGGGGCTGGTGGTGTTGCTGGCTCGTGGCCTGGTGCGGCCGATTCGTCGGGTGACCGGTGCGCTGGTGGAAATCGGCGGTGGCGGTGGTGATCTGACCCGCCGTCTGGACGAGTCGCGCGGCGACGAACTGGGCGATCTGGCTCGCGGCTTCAACCGTTTCCTCGAAGGCCAGCGCCAGCTGATCGGCGAGGTACTGGCCACCAGCGAACGCCTGCGCGGTTCGGTGGCCCTGGTGGCGAAGGTGGTCGACAACACGGCCACGCGTTCGGGCCAGCAGCAGGACATGACTGACCTGGTCGCCACCGCCGTGCACGAGATGGGCCTGACCGTGCAGGAGATCGCGCGCAACGCCGGCAATGCAGCAGAAGTCTCGCAGTCGGCGCGCGACGAGGCCGACACCGCGCGGCGTGAAGTGGGCGGCTCGATTGCGCATATCCAGCGCATGTCCGGCGAAATCGGCACGGCGGCGCAGGCGGTGGGCGAGCTGGCTGCCCAGGTGGCGTCCATCGACCAGGTGCTGACGGTGATCCGCAGCATCGCCGAACAGACCAACCTGCTGGCACTCAACGCGGCCATCGAGGCGGCGCGTGCCGGTGAGCAGGGTCGCGGTTTTGCCGTGGTGGCCGATGAGGTGCGCACCCTGGCCAGCCGTACCCAGGCGTCCACCGACGAGATCCAGCAGATGATCCTGCGCCTCAAGCAGGGCGCCGAGGCGGCGGTCAGCTCCATGCAGGCCGGCCAGCAGGCCACCGGCACCGGGGTCGAGGCCAGCCAGAGCACCGGGCGCTCGCTGGAGTCGATTGCCGATCAGGTGGACCGTCTCAGCGACATGAACCACCAGGTGGCCACCGCCACCGAGGAGCAGAGTTCAGTGACCGAGGAGATCAACCGCAACGTGCAGGGCATCGCCGACCTGGCGCACTCCACGGCCAGCGAAGTCACCGAATGCCGGGAGAACTGCCGCGTGCTGCTCGGTTTGGCCGAAGACCTGGCGGCGCAGATGGGGCGGTTTCGCCTCTAAGGATGGACGCAGCGGCTTTCAGTCGAGATCGGCCAGCACCAGGCAGTCGCGACCATTGGCCTTGGCGCGGTACAGCGCATCGTCGACGCGCTTGAAGAAGGCGGCGGAACTGGCGTCGTTGGCGCTGTCGAAGCAGCCCACGCCCAGGCTGGTGGTCAGCGGCTGGTGCCGGCCCTGCACCTCCAGGCCGTGGCTGGACAGTTCCTGGCGGAACTGCTCGCCCAGCTCGCGGGCTTGTTCCAGCGTGGTGTCGACCATCAGCACAGCGAACTCTTCGCCACCCAGGCGCAGCAGGGCATCGCTGTCGCGGCGGAAGGTCGCGCGCATGCGTTCGGCGAACGCAGCCAGGCAGGCATCGCCGAGGGCGTGGCCGAACTCGTCGTTGATCCGCTTGAAGAAGTCGATATCCAGCAGCACCAGTGACAGGGGGCTGCCGACGCGCTGGGCGCTGGCGACCAGCACCGGGAACAGGGTGTTGAACTGCAGGCGGTTACCGAGCTGGGTCAGGTTGTCGGTGCGGCTGAGCTGGTCGAAGCGTTCGCGCTGGTAGAGCAGTTCCTGCTCCAGCGCCAGGGTCGCCTGGTACTCGCGGTGGCTGCGGCTGAGCGCCAGCAGCAGGTAGCTGAGGTAGAAGGCCAGGGTGATCAGCAGCGCCTGCTGCGTCTCCCAGTGCAGGCCGAGGGCAGCCAGGCCCGGCAGGTAGAGAAACAGCATGGCCAGGATGCAGCGGCCCTTGCGCATCGAGAAGCTGAAGGCCATGGCGGTACTGAAGGCCACGGTGCTGAGGGTGGCGATCAGCCGCGAGGGTTCGAACTGTGTGCTGTAGAGGGTCCAGGCATGGGCCAGGCCCCAGGCCAGCGAGGTGACGAGGATCAGGCTCCAGTGACGGTCGATCCAGGCGCGCAGGCAGCTATCGCTTTCCTCCTGTGGCAGGCGGTGCAGCCAGCGCAGCGCCAGCAGCAGGGTAAACAGGGCGGTACCGAGCAGGCCGCTGAGCAGCATGTCGCTGGGCGCAGTGCTGAACAGCCAGCTCAGCAGCCAGGCCAGCAGGTAATAGATGCCGCCCAGGCGCGTGCGTACACGGGTGTCCTGGGCTTCGCGCCAGAGGGCGAAGGTGTGTGGCTGATGGGGTATCGCGGAATCGGGCATGTGCTGTGATCACAAAAACGGCCGACCTCAGCATAGCCGGATCTGCCATCTAATTGCCATCACTGCTCAGCCGCGCCGGATCAGCCACAGTCCGCCGATGATCAGCGCCATTCCGGCGGCCTTGCCGGCCGTGATCGGTGCTTCGCGAAAGCCCGCCCAGCCCTTGTGGTCCAGCAGCAGGGCCATGCCCAACTGGCCGGCCAGCACCAGCACCATGAACAACAGGGCACCGATGCGCGGCCCCGAGTAGGCGGCGGTGGCGATGAAGAACGCGCCCAGCAGACCGCCACTCCAGTGCCACCAGCTGAGGCTCTTGAGCAGCTCCAGGCTGGGCAGGTCACGCTGGCTGGCAACCACGATCAGCAGCGCGCAGCCGCCGACCAGGAACGACACCAGGGCGGCGGCCAGGACGCTGGACAGGTGTTTGGCCAGTTGGCCGTTGATGCCCGCCTGCAGCGGCATGAAGGTGCCGGCGATCAGGGGCAGGGCGAGGAGCCACCAGTTGGGCATGGCTGTCTCCACGGGAAAAAGGGGCGACAGTATGGGCTTACTTGGTCGGAGGGTCAGCTTTTAAGGCTTTTGCTGAACTGCAGCAGCGCCACGCGCTGGTCGTTGCGGCTGCGCTCGACCACGCCGCACAGCTGGTAGCCCTGGCGGGCATACAGGAGCAGCCCGGCGCTGTTGTGGTTGAAGCAGGAGGCGCGCAGCTCGCGGGCCTGGAAGTCGCGCTCGGCCAGGCGCTCCATCACGCCGATCAGGTACTGCGCGACGCCGGCGCCGCGCGCCCAGGGCGCGATCATCAGGTTGCCCAGGGCGCAGAACTCGCCGGGCTGGCTCTGGTAGAAGTTGGCGAAGCCAGCGGCGCGGCCGTCGAGCAGGGCCAGGGTGTTGCCCTGGCGTTCGTGGTAGGCGCTTAGCAGTTGCTCGCGGCTCAGCGGCCAGTGTGCGCGGGGGAATGCGTAGAACAGCTCGTCGGCGTTGCGCACGAAACCCACCACCTCGGCCAGGTCCGCCTCGTCGGCGGGGCGATGGCTGAGCAATTGGTCATTCATTGCGGCGGGTACTGGCTGAGCACCTTGCCCACCGTGGCGCGGATCGCCGCTTCGCGCTCGCTCGGGTTGGCCTGAGACTGGCGCACCAGCTGTTCGGCACTGCCGCGCCAGACCAGCTTGCCGTCCTTGCCGTCGAACAGGTCGATCTGGATGGTGGCGACCTTGTAGTCGACGGTGCGCGTCTCGGTGAGCGGTGGGCCCCAGTAGCCACCCCAGCCGCCGCCCCAGTAACCGCCGCCGTAGTTGGTGCTGACCTGGTCCTGGCGCTGGTCGATGATCAGCCAGGTTTGCACCTTGAGGTCGGCGGCACTGCCGGGTTGGGCGGGGCGCAGGCCACGCTGGTCGAGTTGCTGGCTGACCGCTTCGCGCAGGCGCTGCTCGGTGAGGTCGCTCTTGATCCGTGGGTCATCGGGGCGGTACTGCAGGCCTGGCTCCTGCCAGCTCCAGCTGCGGTAGCCGGCGAAGTCGCGGCTGGCATCGAAATCGCGGTCGATTTGATTGGTCTGGCAGGCGCCGAGCAACAGCAGGGCCGGTATTAACAGCAAGCGGCGGAACATGACGAAACCTCCGTGGTAGAGCCTTTATGCAAGCGCATGCCGGTACATCCGGCAAGCGCTGTTTTCATTCCGGTGGATAGTGCCCGAGGGCATCGGCGATGGCTTTACGCAGGGCATCGGCGCGCTCGGATTGCTTGCCGTCCTGCTGGGTTTCGGCGCTGCCGCTCCACACCGGTTCGCCACTGCGCCCGTCGAACAGGTCGATACGCACCACGGCCACTTCCACCTCGTAGCTGCGCACCAGCGGCACGCTGCCGTACATTCCGTAGCGGTCGCCATAGGGGCCGTTGCCGTAGTAGCTGCCGTAGTCGTCGCGCACCTGGACCTGGCGGCGCTCCAGGCTCAGGTCGGCGCTGACCTGCAGGTCGGCTGCGGCATTCTGTGCCGGACGCAGGCCGCGCTGGTCGAGGCCGTTGCCCACTGCTTCGGCCAGCAAGGCACTGTCGGCCCAGGCGCTGCCGGTTGGTAGCTGGCCATTGCGCCAGCTCCAGTTGCGGTATTGCCCGTAATCGCGCGGCGCGCTCGGGTATGCGCTGCGGTCGAAGAGGTTGGCGGCATTGAGCGGGGCCGGCGGCAGCGGCCGCGAGTCGGCGACATAGGGGTTGCTGCTCTGACAGGCACCCAGCAGTGGCAACAGGAGCAACAGCGATCGGGCTTTCATGGGAGGCTCCGGTCATGGGCGGAGAAGGTTGGCGTAGGGCGGGTGCAATCCGCGCGACAGGGGTTCGCGGGTTGCACCCGCCCTACGGTTCTATATCGGCCGGCAAACCCAATGCAGGTAACGGCCCAGCCCGGCAAAAGCCGGATGGCGGCGGTGGGCCAGCTCCATTTCCAGCAGGTCGGAGAGTTCGGCCTTGGCCTGGAATTCCACCGGCATGTAGTCGTGGAACACCCGTACGCCGCTCTGGGTTTCGACCTGCCAGTGGCCGTCGAGTTGCGCCGCCAGCTCACGCGGGTCGAGCGGGCGCTGCGGCGTCAGGCTCTGCTTTTCGCCGGCGAAGCTCGCCTTGCGCAGCTTGCGGAAATGGCCCTTGAGCAGGTTGCGGTAGACCAGCGCGTCCTTGTTGTAGAACGCCAGCGACAGCCAGCCGCCGGGGGCGGTGAGCTGGTGCAGTACCGGCAGGATGGCATGCGGCTCGGCCAGCCACTCCAGCACGGCGTGGCACAGCACCAGGTCGTAGGGCTGGTTGAGCTGGCCGAGCAGCTCCTGCCACGGCGCCTGGATAAAGGTCGCGCTGGCACCGGCCTCGGCGAAGCGCTGGCGGGCGCCTTCCAGCATCGGTTCGGCCGGCTCGGCCAGGGTCACGGTGTGGCCACGCTGGGCCAGCCACAGCGACATGTGGCCAAGCCCGGCGCCGATATCCAGCACGCGCAGCGGGCGTTCTGGCAGGGCTTCCTTGAGGTCGGCCTGGAGCACGGCGAGGCGGATCGCGCCCTTGGCACCGCCGTAGATCTTCTCGGCGAAGCGCGTCGCCAGCTCATCGAAGTGACGATCGCTCATTGGGCAAAACGCCTTTCGTTGTCGGTCAGCTTGGCCCGTACCGCCTGTTCCAGGTCGATGCCCAGTTCGGCGCACAGCAGCAACAGGTAGAGGACGATGTCGCCGACTTCCTGGCCAGCGTGTTCCAGGGTTTCAGCGGGCAGTTGGCGGGACTGGTCTTCGCTGAGCCACTGGAAGATTTCCACCAGCTCGGCCATTTCCACACTGGCGGCCATGGCCAGGTTCTTCGGGCTGTGGAACGGGCGCCAGTCGTTGCGATCACGGATCGCGTGCAGGCGTTGGGTCAATTCGGCGAGGTTCATCGGTGGGGCTCCTTCAAGCCGCATAGCTTCGGCCTGAAGGGCGCGCATCGCAAGCTGGAAACACCGGTAGGAGCGAGCTATTCGCCTTCCTTCTTCAGCAGTGCGGCCTTGCGTGGCACGCCCCAGCGATAGCCGGTGAGGCTGCCGCTGGCACCGATCACCCGGTGGCAAGGCACCAGCAGGCCCAGCGGGTTGCTGGCGCAGGCGCGGGCCACGGCGCGGGCGTGGCTACCGAGCTGTTCGGCCAGTTCGCCATAACGCCGCGTCTGCCCGGCCGGAATGCCGCGCAGGGCCTGCCATACCTGTTGCTGGAAGACCGTGCCGCGCATGTCCAGGGGCAGGTGTGCGGCGCGGCTGGGTTCGTCGATCTGCGCCAGTACTTGCTGTAGCCAGTCGTGCAGGCCGGCTTGGTCGCGCTGCAGGTCAGCGGCGGCGAAGCGTTGGCGCAGTTCGCTCTCCAGGCTGGCTTCATCGTCACCGAACAGCAGCGCACAGGCGCCCTTGCTGCTCGCAGCGAGCAGCAACAAACCCAGCGGACAGGCCGCGATGGCGTAGCGCAGGACTTCGCCGGCGCCCTTGTGGCGGCGTTGAGCGGGGCTCAGCGCACTGGCCTGCTGGTACAGCGCACGGGTGCCGGAGTAGCCGGCGTCCAGTGCGGCCTGCAGCACCGACTCGGCCTGCGGCAGTGCCGCATCCAGGCGCTGGCGTCGCTGCGCCTCGCTCCAGGCCCGGGGCGTCAGCCCGGTGCGGGCCTTGAAGGCACGAGTCAGGTGCGAGGCGGACAGGCCGATGCGTGCGGCCAACTGCTCCAGGGTCAGCGGTTGCTCGCTGCGCTCCAGCAACTGGCAGGCGGCCACCACCAGGGCGTCGAGTTGCTCGGCCGGGCTCTGTCCCAGGGGCGAGCAGCGCTTGCACGGGCGAAAGCCGGCCGCGGCGGCGCTGTCCGCATCGCGATGGAAACTGACGTTCTCGCGCTTGGGCCGGCGCGCCGGGCAACTCGGCCGGCAGAAAATGCCGGTGCTGCGTACGGCGAAGACGAACTGGCCGTCACGCGTGGCGTCGCGGTCGCAGACGGCTTGCCAGCAAAGGTCGTGGTCGAGCATGGCGGTGTCCTCAATCGGCATGGGGGGATTGTCGACCAGTGCCCAGGGGCTGCCAATCCACAGATGACTTTCAAACGGCTTGGCTAAGCTCAAGACGCCCTCGTAGTCGAAAGGACCTCGTCATGCTGCGCCTCTGTTGTCTGCTGATTTGCCTGTTGCCTCTCGCCGCGCCGGCTGCCGTGCATTTGAGCGAGGAAGAGCAGCAGTGGATCAAGGCGCATCCGATGGTGCGCGTGGGGGTCGAGCGGGCGGGTTGGGCGCCATTCGACGTGATCGACGAGCAGGGCCGCCATCGCGGCCTCAGCGGCGACTACCTGGAGGCGCTCGGCCGGCGTCTGGGCTTGCGCTTCGAACCGGTGTTGGTGGACAACTGGGATGCTGCCCTCAAGGCGCTGAATAGTGGCCAGGTGGATGTGCTGCCGTCGGTGGCCAAGGCGGCGGAGCGTGAGCGTTTCATGGCGTTCACCGAGCCCTACCTGACCAGTAGCAGCCTGATCTTCACCCGTGGCGATGTCGGCGTGCAGCGCCTGGTGGATTTGGCGGACAAGCGCGTGGCCATCGAGAAGGGCTATGTGCTGCAGCAGGCGCTGCATGATGCCGTGCCGAACATCCAGCTGCTGGAGGTGAACGACACCGCTGCGGCGCTGCGGGCGGTGTCGTCCGGGCGTGCGGATGCCTATGTCGGCGACATGATCGTGGCCAGCTACCAGATTCGCGAGCTCAACCTGACCAACCTGGAAGTGCGCGGCGAGAGTGGCCTGTCCAGCAGCGAGTTCCGTTTTGCCGTGCGCCGCGACCTGCCGCAATTGCATCACCTGTTGGACAAGGCGCTGACGGATATCAGCAGCGCTGAACAGGAGGCGATCAAGGAGCGCTGGCTGCCGCCGCTCACCGCGTTCAACTGGCGGCGCCTGTTGCAGGTCGGCTGGCCCTATCTGCTCGGTCTGCTGGGGCTTGTGGTGTTTGTGCTCTGGTGGAACCGCCGTCTGGCGGTGCAGATCGCCGAGCGCCAGCGCGCCGAGGCCGAGGCGCAGCGCCAGCGCAGCACCCTGGTGGCGCTGATCAATGCGATCCCCGATCCGATCTGGTTCAAGGATGGCGAGGGCCGTTACGTCGGCATCAACCAGGCTTGCGCCGAGTTGTTCGGCAAGAGTCGTGAGGAGGTCGTCGGCCTGCGCGATGCAGAGTTCCTGCATCCCGAGTGGGCGGCGAGCCGCGCCGAGCATGACCGCACGGCGCTGAACTGGAACGGCCCCTACGAGAGCGAGGGCTTTTCCATCTACCCGGATGGCCGGCGGGTGATTTTCGACACCCTGCGCACCACCTTCCACGACGACCAGGGTCAGTTGCTCGGCCTGGTCGGTGTCAGCCGCGACATCACCCAGCGCAAGCAGGTCGAGGAAGCCCAGGCCCGTGCGGCGGAATTGGCCGAGGAGGCGGCGCAGCTCAAGTCGGACTTCCTGGCCAACATGAGCCACGAAATCCGCACGCCGATGAACGCCATCATCGGCATGTCGCACCTGGCCCTGAAGACCGAGCTCAATCCGCGCCAGCGCGACTACCTGAGCAAGATCCAGCAGGCCGGCCAGCACCTGCTGGGGATCATCAACGACATCCTCGACTTCTCCAAGATCGAGGCCGGTAAGCTGACCATCGAACACATCGATTTCGACCTGCAGCAGGTGCTGGAAAACCTCGCCAACCTGATCGGCGACAAAGTGTCGAGCAAGGGCCTGGAACTGGTGTTCAACCTCGACCCCGAGTTGCCGCAGACCCTGGTGGGCGATCCGCTGCGCCTGGGGCAGATCCTGATCAATTACGCCAACAACGCGGTCAAGTTCACCGAGCGCGGCGAGGTCGAGGTGATCCTGCGCGCCGAGCAGCGCAGCAGCGACGAGCTGCTGCTGTACGTCGGTGTGCGCGACACCGGGATCGGCATGACGAGCGAGCAGATGGGCCGGCTGTTCGAGTCGTTCCAGCAGGCGGACAACTCGACCACGCGCAAATACGGCGGCACCGGCCTCGGCCTGGCCATCTGCAAGAGCCTGGCCGAGGCCATGGGCGGGCAGGTCGGGGTGGAAAGCCAGGTCGGCAGCGGCAGCCTGTTCTGGTGCCGCGTGCCACTCGGCATCGCCGTCGAGCAGGCCCAGGTGCTGCTGCCCCAGGCCGACCTGCGCGGGCGCCGGGTGCTGGTGGTGGACGACAACGACAGTGCCCGCCAGGTGCTCAACGACCTGCTGACCAGCATGAGTTTTCGCAGCGAGGCGGTGGACTCGGGCAAGGCTGCCCTGCAACGGGTGCAACTGGCGGCGCAGCAGCGCCAGCCCTTCGAACTGCTATTGCTCGACTGGCAGATGCCGGGCATGGATGGCCTGGAAGTCGCCCGGCGGGTGCTGGAACTGGGCCTGGAGCCGGCACCGCACTTGCTGATGGTCACCGCCTATGGCCGCGAGGACGTGATGCTGGGGGCGCAGAAGATCGGCATCGAGGATGTGCTGCTCAAGCCGCTCAATCCTTCCCTGCTGTTCGATGCGGTCATTCGCAGCCTGGGTGGCGTCGGCAGTGCCCAGGATTACGGGCGCCTGCTGGTGGGCGAGCAGGTGCCGAACCTCACCGGCCAGCGCGTGCTGCTGGTGGAAGACAACGAACTGAACCGGGAAGTGGCCTGCGGGCTGCTGCAGGAAAGCGGTCTGCTTATCGATCAGGCCGAACACGGCGGCATCGCCCTCGACCTGCTGCATAGCCATGCCGACGGCTACTACGCCCTGGTGCTGATGGACATGCAGATGCCGGTGCTGGATGGCATCGCCACCACCGAGGCGATCCGCCGCGAGGAGCGCTTCGCCACGCTGCCCATCATCGCCATGACCGCCAATGCCATGCCCGCCGACCGCGACCGCTGCCTGGCGGCGGGGATGAATGACCACCTGGGCAAACCCATCGACCCCAGCGAGCTGTGGAGTACCCTCGGGCGCTGGCTGCAGATTCGTGATGAGCCCTTGCTGGAGGGCATGCCGGCTGCGGAGTCCGCGCCCGCCTGGCACTTGCCGGGAGTGGATATGGCCAGCGGCCTGCGCCGGGTGCTGGGCAAGCCTGAGCTGTACCAGCGCCTGCTAAGCAAATTCGCCGCCAGCCAGGCGGACTTCCCCGGGCAGTTGCGCAGCGCGCTGGCGGCGGGGGAGAGCGACAGCGCCGAACGCCTGATCCACAGCCTCAAGGGGCTCGCCGGTAACCTCGGTGCCCTGGACCTGGCGGCCCAGGCAGCGACCCTGGAAAGTGCGATCAAGGATGCTCGCCATGAGGAACTCGGTACGCTGCTGGCGGAGCTGGAACATAGCCTCGCCAGCCTGGTTGGCGCTATCCGCGCGCAATTTCCGCCGGCCGCTGCAGAGCCCGTCTCGGCGGTGGATGAACAGCAGCTGCAGCAGCTGTGCCGGCAGTTGCAGCAACTGTTCGCCGAGGACAATCCGCGTGCCGGAAAAGTCTTTGACGAGCAGGCTGAACTGCTGCGCAGCGCCTTTACTCATGACTATGCGATGCTGGCGGCAGCGGTACGTGGTTTTGACTTCGAACGTGCGCTGGAACTGCTGCAGGTAGCGGCGACCCGGCGACAACTGACGCTTTGAATGGGGTGGGTAATGGAGCAAATACTTGATCGATCAGACCAGCCGCTGGTGCTGGTGGTGGACGACACGCCAGAGAACCTGGAGCTGATGAGCGAGCTGCTGATGGACAGCTACCGGGTCAAGGTCGCCAGCAGCGGGGTCAAGGCGCTGCGCATTGCCGCCGGCAGCCAGCAGCCGGACCTGATCCTGCTCGACATCATGATGCCGGAGATGGATGGCTACGAAGTCTGTCGTCTGCTCAAGGTCAACCCGGCCACGGCGGACATCCCCGTGGTGTTCCTCACGGCCAAGAGCGAAGTGGCCGATGAACAGCAGGGTTTCGACCTCGGCGCGGTGGACTACATCACCAAGCCGATCAGCCCACCGATCGTCCTCGCCCGCGTGCATGCGCAACTGCAGCTCAAGGCCAGCGCGGACTTCCTGCGCGACAAGAGCGAGTACCTGGAACTGGAAGTGCGCCGCCGTACCCGCGACATGCAGCGCCTGCAGGAGGTCACCATCGAGGCCATGGCCAGCCTCGCCGCCATGCGCGACAACCCCAGCGGCAAACACCTGTCGCGTATCGAACCCTACATGACCACCCTGGCCACCGCCCTGGCCTATCAGCAGCCGGCCCTGGCCGACGAGCTGAGTGGCGAGCGCCTGGCCCAGCTGGGCCGTTCGGCGCTGCTGCATGGCATTGGCAAGCTGGTCCTGCCGGATCGCATCCTGCTCAGCCCGGTACCATTACAGGGCGCCGACCTGCAGTTGATGCACCGCCATGCCGAAGCCGGGCGCGATGCGTTGCTGGCCGCCGAGGCCAAGCTCGGCAGCAGCACAGGCTTTCTCAGCGACGCCCGCGACATTGTCTACAGCCAGCATGAACACTGGGATGGCAGCGGCTATCCGCAGGGCCTGCGTGGCGAGCAGATCCCCCTGGCGGCGCGGCTGATGGCGCTGGTCGGCTGCTACGAGGAGCTGACCAGCCATCACCCCTATCGCCCATCGGTCAGCCATGCCGAAGCACTGCAGCAGATCGGCGCCGCCAGCGGCACGCGCTTCGATCCGTCGGTGGTGCTGGCGCTGATCGAGAGCGAACAGGAGTTCGCCTCCATTGCCGTGCGCCTGGCCGATGATGCGGCAGCCATCCATTGCGAGCTGCAGCGCCTGGACGAGTCGCTGGGGGAAACCATCGAGTTGACCTTACCGGCCAGCTGAGTCGCTTGGCGCCAGGTGGTGGAAAACGCTGCGCGGTTTTCCACCCTACGCGGGTCGTCAGGTTCTGGGATAGCGCACTGCTTTACGCCCTGACGCGCTGGCCCGAAGGGGAGTAAGCCAGTGGCCGGCGGCAACCGCGTTCCCCGTATCTGCACACTGCTTGCAGCATCCTGGGTCCCCGCCTGCGCGAGGACGATGGGAGTAAGGGCAGGCCTGTGCGGACCGTCATGCTACGTAGGGTGGATAACGCTCTGCTTATCCACCGGCGATGCGCCGCCGGGCAGGCCAGGAAAAGACCGGGAGCAGATTCGGGGATGCACTCAAGCGCGTTCAGTGCGCCAGCGTTCCACCTCGGCCGCCGGCATCGGCCGGCCGAAGTGATAGCCCTGGGCGATGTCGCAGCCCAGGCGGGTGAGAGCGGCGGCGGTGGCGTCGTCTTCCACCCCCTCGGCCACCACCTGCATGGCGAAGTTGTGGGCCAGGGCCAGGGTCGATTGCACGATCACCGCGTCGGAGGCGTTCTCGACCATGGCCGAGATGAAGGTGCGGTCGATCTTCAGCACCTGCACCGGCAGGCGCTTGAGGTAGGCCAGCGAGGAGTAACCGGTGCCGAAGTCGTCGATCGACAGGCTCACGCCCAGCTCGCGGATCGCCTGCAGGCTACGCAGCGCCAGCTCCGGGTCTTCCATCAGCGCGCCCTCGGTGACCTCCAGTTCGAGCAGTTCGGCAGCCACCTGATGGCGTTCGAGCAGCCCGGCCAGTTCCGGCAGGAAGTGCGGATTGAGCAGGTTGTGAGTGCTGATGTTGACCGCCAGGCAGGTGCCCAGGCCTTGCTCCTGCCAGCGCCGCAACTGGCCCAGCGCCTCGTCCAGCACCCAGCGGGTCAGCGGGTGGATCAGTTCGGTGCTCTCGGCCAGGGGGATGAACTCGCTGGGCGGGATCATCCCCTTGTCCGGGTGCGGCCAGCGCAGCAGGGCCTCGAAGCCGATCACCTGGCGGTCGCTCAGGCGGATCTTCGGCTGGTAGTGCAGGCACAGGCCGCCTTCACGGATGGCTCGGCCGAGCTGGGTGTGCAGGGCCAGGCGCTCGGGGGTGTAGTTGTCGGAGCTGCGCTGGTACAGGGCATATTCGCGGCGCTCGCGCTTGGCCTGGTACATGGCGATGTCGGCGCAGCGCAGCAGGTCGCTGGCGCTGGTGCCGTGCTCGGGGAACTGCGCCACGCCGATGCTGGCCGACAATTCCAGGTGGATGCCATCGACCTCCAGGGGCCGGGCGATGACCTGGGCGATACCGGTGCACAGGCTGTGCAGTGCCGTCTGGTCGGCCAGGTAGGCGGAGACGATGGCCATCTCATCGCCACCCAGGCGCGCCACGCTGGCGTTCTGCACGCCCAGCCAGTCCTGCAGGCGCTCGCCCAACTCGGTCAGCACACGGTCGCCGTGTTGGTGGCCGAGGGTGTCGTTGACCTCCTTGAAGCGGTTCATGTCCAGCAGCAGCACGGCAAAGCGCGGGTCCTCGACCTGTTGCACGCGCTCCTCGATATGGCGCACCAGCCAATAGCGATTGGGCAGGTGGGTGAGGCTGTCGTGGGTGGCGAGGAATTCCTGCTCGATCAGGTAGCGTTTGCGTTCGGTGATGTCGTGCACCACGCACAGCAGCAGGGCCTCGCCATGCCAGTGGAACAGCGACACGCGCATTTCACAGTCGAAGGGCTGCTGGTTGTCCTGGCGCAGGAAGCGCCACTCGAATTGCTGGATTTCCCCGTCCAGTGCGGCGACGCGCATCAGGTTGGCGGCGACCACCGAGAGGCGGCCGTCCTGCTGGTGTTCGGGAGACATCTGCGAAGGCTTGTTGCCGTACAGCTGCTCCACGTCAACGAGACCGAACAGGCGCGCGGCCACCGGGTTGGCGGTGCTGATCACGCCCTCGTTATCGACCAGCAGCAGGCCGTCGTTCACATCGCTGAACAGGCGGCGGTAGAACTCCTCGTCCTGGCTGACCTGGCGGATCATGCGGCGCAGCTGCATGGCGGCCAGGCCCAGCAGGAGCAGGCTGGCGGCCAGCAGCGCGAGGGTCAGTTGGCTACGGTGCAGCCAGGGGCCATGGAAGCTGTCCGTGGTTTCACCAATCACCGCATACAGTGGAAAGCGCGGCGACGGAGTTAGTGCATACAGGGAGGGGATGTTTTTCAGGCTTGAGGCGGCGACGAAGCTGGAGGTGCTATTGGTGCCCAGTTGCCGGCGCAAAGGCGAGTCGTCGGGCAGCACGTGGCCGATGTGGCTGGCCGGCTCTGGTGTGCGGTAGAGCACCACGCCGCTGCTGGACAGCAGGCCGCCGTTCATCTCCTGCTCAAGGCCGAGGTGTTCCAGCAAGCGGCCGAATTTTTCCGTGGGCACCAGGGCGCCCAAGCGCAGCGGTTTCTGCGTGTCGCCGCCGAGGGTGATCATCAGCGGCAGCAGGTAGGTATCTTGATTGGGCCAGGCCAGCGGGTTATGCAGCGGTTCCTGCTGCGTGGTGTGGGCCAGGTTGGCGAGCTGGCGCTGCAGCTCCTGGCTGTGCAGCGGCTGGCCCTCGAGGTCGACGATAAACACCTGCTCATCGACGATGGCAAACAGCTGGCTGGACACCGGGTCGTAGCGCATGGCGTCGTGCAGCACGGCGTAGATGCGCTCGGGCTGTGCCGCGGTGACCTGGGGATTACTCAGCTCCTGGGTAGCAACCCGGATGCTCTCGTAGCTCTGTTGCAGCAACGCACTGGTGTAACCCTCCAGCGCGCGAGACAGCGAGGTCATGCTGCGGCGCTGCTGGTCGGTGCTGGACTGATAGTCGCGCAGGATGCTCCAGCCGCTGAAGCCGATGGCCAGCAGTAACGCCAGGGACATGCTGATAAAGAAGCTGCGGCCTATACGCCGCTGGCGCAGACCGTGCTGGCGGTGGAACAGCGGTGCGAGACGGTTGGGCATGTTGGGGGATAAAGCCTGGCGAGGAGTCGCAAGCATAGGCGATGGCACACTGCTATCGCCAGAAATCGTGCGGCCATCGTGCGGCTATCCACCAGGTATCAGCGCCACTCGAGTTGCAGCGCTTCCTGCCAGGCGACGCGTTCGAAGTGGCTGGCTACCACGCCTTGCAGGCGCTCCAGGTCTTCGCTGCTGGTGCTTTCCACGCGCAGGGTCAGGCCCTGTTCATCGGCTTGCAGCAGGGCCAGGCCGACGGAGAACTCGATGCGGCCCTGCTGCTCGTCGAAGCTGACCGGGATCTTGTGGGCGAAGTGTTTGCACAGGCGGCTGATGTAGCGCGCCGGGGTATCGGTAGTGACGTGGGCTGAGGCGTTGAAAGTGTTCATGCAATCTCCAGGGATCATGGGGGCGCCTCACCCGTTGTGGGTGAGGGCGGGGTGGTTCAGTAGGCGACGGTGAAGCGTTGGCGAATGTGCTGCGGCTGCTCGGTTTCATCGAGCAGGGCCACGGCCAGGTCGGCCACCGAGATGTTGCCGGGCTGCTCGCCATTCATCAGCAGTTGCTCGCCGCCGAGGCGGAACTGGCCGGTACGCGGGCCGGGCTGCAGCAGCGCGGCGGGGGAGAGGAAGGTCCACTGCAACTCATCTTCCTCGCGCAACTGGTTGAGCGCCTGGCGCGCACCCTCGGCGCCTTCCTTGTATTCGGCCGGGAAGTTCGGCGTGTCGATCAGCTGCAGCCCCGGTGCCACATACAGGCTGCCGGCGCCGCCGACCACCAGCAGGCGCCGCACGCCGGCGGCCTTGGTCGCCGCGACGATGGCCTGGCTGCCGGCGATGAACTGCGCGCGGATATCGGCCTGGTCCCAGCCGGGGTTGTAGGCACTGAGCACAGCGTCGTGGCCACGTAGCTGGGCGCTGAGAGCGGCGACGTCATTCACGTCGCTGGCGACTGCGCTGAGGCGTTCGTGCTGCGGCAGTTTCTCCGGGTGGCGAACCAGTGCGGTGACTTGGTGGCCACGGTTCAGGGCTTCTTCCAGCAGGGTGGCGCCGACATAGCCGGTGGCACCGATCAGGGCGATTTTCATGGGGATATCCTCGGTAGGTTTCGATGGGTGAATAATCCCAGCTGGATAAACCCGAGAAAAAGAGGCTTAAATGCCTTGAACAATTAAGCAGGGCTTAACAATGGAGCAGCTCAAGCGCATGGCGCTGTTCGCCACGGTGGTCGACAAGGGCTCGATGGTGGCGGCCGCCGAGGCCCTCGGCATGAGCCCCTCGGCGGTCAGCCAGCAGATCAGCAAGCTGGAGCAGAACACCCAGGTCAGCCTGCTGCACCGCACCACCCGCAAGCTGACCCTGACCGAAGCCGGCGCCAGCTTCTACCAGAGCTGCGCGCAGATTCTCACCCTCGCCGGGCAGGCCGAGCAGCGTCTGGCCGAGTTGCGCGACGCGCCGGTGGGTGAACTGCGCATCGCCGCGCCGGTGGGTTTTTCCGGCCACCTGGTGACCGATGCCCTGGCGCCCTTGCTGCGTGCCCATCCAGGGCTGAGCTTGCGGCTGTTCTTCCAGGACGAGCAGATCGACCTGATCGAGCAGCGCATCGACCTGGCCATTCGCGTTGGTCAGCAGGAAGACTCCAGCCTGGTGGCGCGGCCGCTGGGCGACTGGCCGATGCGCCTGTGCGTGGCGCCAGCCTACCTGGCGCGCTGCGGGCCGATTGTCGGGCCCGAGCAGTTGAGTGGGCTGGATTGGCTGAGCCTGAACCACGACCGCGCCCAGCAGATCACCCTGTACGGGCCGGGCGGGGTGCAGCAGCGCCTGCGTATCGAAAGCCGGGTGGCGTGCAACAACATCCTCTCGGTGCGCCAGTTCACCCTGGCCGGCATGGGCGTATCGGCCCAGCCGGAGCTGGAGATCCGCGCCGAACTGGCCAGCGGCGCCTTGCTGGTGCTGCTGCCGGAGTGGAAGCAGGCGCCGATCGGCATCCATATCGTCACCCCGCGCCGCGATGCGCAGCCGGCCAAGGTGCGCTATGCCATCGAGGCACTGCGTCGCAGCTTACAGCCCGCATGACGGGAGCCGCTGGGCGGCGCTGGCAGTTTGCCGTATAACGGCAACATTTAATCTACACCTGACGACAGGACCCTAAGCCCGCGCAATGAAGACCCCGAAACGCCTGGAATCCCTGCTTGATGATGGTTTGATCGACGAGGTGATCCGTCCGCTGATGAGTGGCAAGGAAGCCGCGGTCTATGTAGTGCGCTGCGGCAGCGAGTTGCGCTGCGCCAAGGTTTACAAGGAGGCCAACAAGCGCGGTTTCCGTCAGGCCGCCGAGTACCAGGAAGGCCGCAAGACCCGCAACACCCGCGACGCTCGCGCCATGGCCAAGGGCAGCAAGTACGGCCGCAAGGAACAGGAAGACGCCTGGCAGAACGCCGAAGTGGCGGCGCTGTTCCGTCTCGCTGCCGCCGGGGTGCGGGTGCCCAAGCCGTATGACTTCCTCGACGGCGTGCTGCTGATGGAAATGGTCGACGACGGTAACGGCGATGCCGCGCCGCGCCTTAACGATGTCGACCTGTTGCCAGAAGATGCCCGCGAATTCCACGCGTTCATGATCGGCGAGATCGTCAAGATGCTCTGCGCCGGCCTGGTTCACGGCGACTTGTCGGAATTCAACGTGCTGCTCGACCCGCATGGCCCGGTGATCATCGACCTGCCGCAGGCGGTGGATGCGGCGGCGAACAACCATGCCTTTAGCATGCTTGAGCGTGATGTCGGCAACATGGCCGAATATTTCGGCCAGTTCGCTCCAGAATTGCGCTTCACCAAGTACGCCAAGGAGATGTGGGCGCTCTTCGAGGAAGGCAAGTTGACCCCAGAGAGCGAGCTCACCGGCGAGTTCGACGAGCCGGAGGAAGAGGCCGATGTCGACGCGGTGATGCGCGAGATCCGCGCCGCCCTGGCCGAGCAGGAACGCCTGGAGGCCATGCGCAACGCCGAAGATGCGCCCCGTGACGAGCCACCGCCGCCGCCCTGGGCGAGCTGACTGCCATGTACATGAAAACGCCCGCTGAATAGCGGGCGTTTTTGTTGGGGCAGTGCCGACAGAATCTTTTGCTCTTTTTGGGGGATGAAGGACTGTGGTCCATGAGCGGACTCTGCCTGGCCGAGACTCCGCCCCTCACCCCAACCCTCTCCCCAAAGGGGCGAGGGGGCAGAGTGTGCGAGTTGTGGAGGTTTGTATCGGAACTCCGCTCCGCTGAAGATTGAGGGTGAGAAGCCAGCCATCTCGTCGCTGGTTGATTGGCATAACGCCTGCCAGCCACTCGGGACAGAACCCTCTCCCCTCTGGGGAGAGGGCAGGGTGAGGGGGCTGAGATTCAGGGCCGGGTCATGCCTAGCCGAGACTCCGCCCCTCACCCCAACCCTCTCCCCAAAGGGGCGAGGGGGCAGAGTGTGCGGGTGTTGTGGCTCAATGATTCTGGACACCCCGATAGGGCGTTAAGCTTCGCCCAGCCATGAGGTGTTTGCGTGACCAGAAGATCATTCAGTACAGATTTCAAACTCGAAGCAGCCGGCCTGG